>NZ_JAQNCY010000001.1 GCF_028368855.1 Leisingera sp. SS27
TAGCTGAACAGCGACCCGCTCGTCTCGTCTGTCCCCCGCATACTCACCCCCGCCGCTAACGTGCTGAGGGTGAATCATGTTCTCAAACCGCTGTCGAGACAGGACTATTTCAGCAGCCTGTTAAGATTGTCTGATCTGGGAACGCGACTGATTTCCAGTGAGGGCGAGATCAGATTGCTCCAAATTCTCATTCCTGCAGATGAGACCACCGACACATTGATAACCCGGCTGGCAGGGATGATGGGCGTTCCTGGGAATAGGTCACACTACAAGGTCGCGCATTTCACGGCACTCACCAAGGATGCTGAGGGGAATGACCAGGTCAAGACGTCCTTCTTACTGGTCGACAGCGACAAACTTATCGACGCATCCATTGGATGGAGCGCGAAACCAGGTGGGCATCCCCTTTTGACCGACGAGCAGGCCTCTGTTGGCGCATGGGCAAATGCCGAGCTCTTCAAGCCCCTGGGCATCAGGGCTCTTCTGCAGATGGGGCTGCCAGCGTATTTTGAGTTTCAGCTCGAGGCTGTGGAAGACAATGTCTTTGACGGAGCCGGCCGACGGCTGGTTGAAGAGGCGCAAGACACGGGAATTTCAGCAAGGAAGAAAACACCTCGTGCCTACAAGCCCAAGATGTTCAAGCTCGTGCGCGCCCTGCGTTACCCGCGCAGGAACCTTGTTCCTGAAGAAATTGGATTTGAAGCAAGGGTTTTGTCTGGATCTCCACGAAAGGAACCGGAGACGCAGGTTTCGGTCAAAGGATTTTGGCGGCGTATTGGAGAGGGTTCGATTGGACGAGGCCCTGATGGCAACCCCGAAGTAGGAAGAACCTGGGTTGCTCCCCATGTGCGATGGGGAGACAAACCGCCAGCTCCTGAGTTGCCATATGCGAAGGAACCCTTGATGCCACATGTGACTGATCCGCGTCGCAAATCCAATTCTTCCTCGTGAGGTAAGTGAGCCGAGCTCGGCTTGAGCAAAGTCCGGAACTCGGTTCATATTTCTCAGAATCTCTACACTGTCCTGGACAGAAAGAGGTCGGCCTCACGAATTGCTGAGAGCTTGTCGTCGAGCGCAATCTTGGCTTTTTTGAACTGCTTCCAGCGATATGCGAGGTTCACATACTCGACGACTTTCTGATCTTGTTCCCAGACCAGATCCACGTCCTGCGTTATTGCTGTATCACCTTTGCCATCACGAATTTCATTCAGGGTTCTGCGGATCTGTTCACCCATGACGTCGATTAGATCCTGGTCGATCTGCTGAAGCCCCTGGCGCTCTCGGAGGGATTGAAGGCTATCCAGGATGGTTGATCTAATGGATCCTTTGGGGGTCAGGCTGCCTGCGAGCCATTCTTCGGCCAACAATCGCCCCAGAACGATTGCGTCGAGTGTCAACTTGTGTACGTCGCGTTCGATTTCGATGTCCAATTTGGTCTCCTTCGGTTTGAGAGGTCATCTGTCAGTGGTGAGCCGGCATTGCGCTGGCTCTCAAGTCGCCAACCCCAGATTGACAGGGGGTGACGCTGCGCCGTCATGCGACAGGATCTGTTTCGATCAATGCGATCAGATCCGGGTCCTGGTGCTGACAGATTGCTTCTTTCAATCCTTCGATGAGTAGACAGAGCTCCTCCATGATGGGCGATGCCGGGTCGATTTCGGCGAAGTATGCCGCTTCGAGAGTCTCGATGTCATGCACATTGCTCAGAGACAGAAGACCATGGAGTGCAGCAATCCTGTATCTCAGTCTTCGTGTCAGACTGCGTGCGCTCATGAGGTCGCCGAGTAGGGCCTGCGTCCGACGAAGGGCGGGCTGGCCACCTAAAAGGAGGGAAGCATTTTGCAGGGCTTGGTTATGAGACGACATGAAATCCCGAAGGCCTTTCAGTGCGTCCTGGTGAAAGTCGAACATTGTGTTCTCCTATGCAGCGCCAAAGCATGATGCCGTGGCTTCAAGGCGACTGAATTTCCTTTCGAATGCGCGGTTGTCGTGTGAGAGGCTGCTTTTCTCTCGGTTGATGGCTGGGCTGGTTGTTTCTTCGGGGTTCATGTCGAAATCCCGACGAAACACCTGCCGCTGCCAGTTCATCCTATTTGAATTCAAACATCTCGAGCTCTCCCTGGTTGGCTATCTCGCGGAGCTCGGCCTGTCCTTTCATGCGTTGGGCCATCGCCAGAGCTTCACCTTGGTATGCCTCAGCTGTCGTATGGTTACGTTGTCCGCTGGATGCCATCGCCAGGTCTGTTCCTGCTTGTCCCATTTCTATTCCCATGAAAGTGTGCAGAACCGTACGAGCGATGTGCTCTCCGGTTCCCACTTCTCGCCGCCAGCAATCCGAAACATATCCATAGGCGACAGGAGTTCCGTCGTTGTTGATAAACAGGGAACGTTTCTCTGCGAGGCAGGTCTGGCGCATGTGATCGAGCCAAGCTGGATTGGCACCACGCAGGATGAGAGCGTCGATCAGGAAATTGAGCCGTGGATCAATGTCTGTTGTCCACGCATAGCCGCTCTTGGAGAGTTCGGTTTCAATGGTGTATTGGGTGCCGGTCCAGAGCAGGTTTTCGCCAAAGACAAATCGCGTGTCAGCAAGGCGGACCGGCATGACGGAAAACAACGCCAATGCTGCCGCGCGGTTGCGCTGCGCATGGCGGCTTCTTGGGCAGTCGTGTTCTTCAGCACCCTGCAGAGTGTCACGAGCTTGCTCGATCAGCGCCACCGGCGAGTATCCGGTTTTCTGCAGGTGGTTGAATTTCTTGCCTTTCGTCTTGCGGGCTTGAGCTTCGTAAATTCGAACGAGATCGGCCAACAGATCGAGTGTTTCAGTACCAGCCGCCACGTACCGAGCGAACTTTTGCACAGCTGCGAACGAAGACCGGAGGGTTCCCGGGGCCACTCCTCGATTTCGAAGATCGCGTGCATATGCGCGCACTGCCTCGGTGGACAGAGCATCCGGTAGTCCAGCTGCGCGGGTCGAAAAAAGGAACTGACGCATTTTCATTTTGTGGGTATCCATCATTCCTTCTGCAGGGGGTAGTTCTCCGTTTTGATCGAAACCCGCATCCATGTCCGCGAATGCTTTTCGCCAGGCCGACGGCAATTGGTTGAACTCCACAGATTTGGACAGCCGGCGCGATTTGGGTTTCGACTTCTTCTTGCGTTTTGCTTCGCGCGATCGGATGGCTTCCTCCAGGGCCAAAACCGAAGGGTGGCTCGGGAAAATCGACATGATCGCATGTTTGAGACGACGAAGTCGGCTCTCCGATCCATTCCTGGCATCAAACTTCAGGAATTCCTGTGCAGACAGGGCTTCCATCGACGAAATTCCGCGTGTTTCGAGATAAGCCAGAAGATCATCGACCAACCTCAATTCCTGAACAGTGGCCGCGGCCAAATTGGGATCTCCAATCAGGAGATCCCAGCGTTGAAGCCTAAGAATGTCGTTTTTCGAGCGGTAGTCTGGGGTTTTCATCGGCTGAGGCTCGACAGATCCAGAATGAATTTTTGAACTTCCGAGCGTTTGGCGCGTTCATTCACCCAGGCATAATTCTTGCGAACGGTTGCGGGGGTGTCGTCGAGCAATCTCTCGAGGAGGTCCCATCTGCCTGGGTTATGTTGCAACAGAAGCGAGGCGAGGCCATGCCTGAATTTATGCGGTGTCATTGGCAATCCTGCGCTTCGGGTTTGGCGCTTAAACCAGCCCAGGAAGGTTCTGTATTCCAGTGCTTCTCCGTATTTGAAACCAGGAAACAGGTGAACGCTTTCTTCGTGGTTGGGAAAGAGGGGGCGAATTTTTTCGAGATACCAGAGGATGACTTCGAGGCCATTCAAATGGTTGGGCTGTATCGGGGCCCAGATCTCCACATCGTTCTTGGTGTGCTCGGGCCCGAGATCGATTGTGGCATGCTTGGTTTTTCGTGACGGGAGATGGAAGGTTCTGCCCGGGCCGCGAAATATCAACTCCAAAGCACTTTCGATTCTTATGGGAGCCCCGCGTGTTTCGAGGGCGCAGATGGCAGCGACCGTTCCGATCTGTCGGATCCGCGTAATCTCCTGCGATTTCGGGTTGAATTCAACGCCAGTAAGCCGGTCGAGCAGTTCATTGACCTGATTGCGCAAATGAACATGCATCGACAGGAATTTCATGGTCTGCTGTGGTGATGCCAATAGATTCTCACAGAATTTGCGTGAAGTGGGTGACATGTCGTTGCTGGCCTTCTTCCCATTTCTCAGGAACCGGTTGGCTCTGAGATGGCTTTTCATGAGGGAAGGATCGACGTCATTTCTGGCCATGACGACGTAGTTGGATTTGAGGTAGTCATACGCTGTTCTTGCCGAGATATGGCCCTTTTGATCTTCATGTTGGCTCCAAAACCGAACGACATCGGTCGCATACTCAGGCGTCATGAGGTCCTGTAGACCCAATTTTGTATGTGGCTGTAGCCGACCACTGCGAAAAAGTGTGCTGACGAATTTCCGCATCGCTGCCAGCTTGAAATTTACGCTCGAGACCGAGGCGGTGTTCACATGTTCCTGCTCAACAGGATCGAATTCGGTCAGCGTGGCGTCGCGCACCCAATCATCGATTTCATCAGCGATATGAGGAGGAATGAGATGAAGGTTATCCTGGCGGCGAGGTTCAGGGGAAGGAAAGGGAGCGACGGGAAGATAGCGGCACACATTGTCGTCGTGGCGGAATTTGTTCAGCGTCTTGAATGCGCGCTGAAGAGTTTTCCACTCGTTGGTTTCCAGGGTTGGCGAAACGGCGTCCAACCAGTCCTGACACACCTGGCTCGGTTTGATGTCGCTTGCCCGCGCTACGTCAGCCAGCTTCCTGACAGGGATGAGAATCTGTTTGGCGCGGTGTTTCCGTTCGCCTTCTGTGACGGCGTGAGGTTCCAGGGCGGTCAGAAGTTCCGCCCATTCGTCGACCCGGGCACGGCGTTCTCTGGCTGCTTCAGCTTCGCCTGTCGCGTTTTTGACCGCTGCAATGATCTTTCGCCTCGTTGCTTTGTAGGCCTTCTCTGATTTGCTGAGAGAGGGATCGAACCCATGGAGTGGCAGTTGCTGTTTTATCAACATCAGATCTGCGGGGATTTGATTGAGAACTGCACCATCAGTCAGGTGCGGGTAGCGACCTACAGCGTTGGCGTAGTCATTATTGCCTGCCGCCACCTCTCGGTCTTGAACGTCTTGCAGGGTCATTGCGGTGATTGGTTTATGAAAGCTCATTTGGGCCTCTTTTTTTGTCCGCTAAATGACAAATTGGCCGTTATCGCTGAAACCAAAGCGAAAAATGACAAAAACCTGCGGATAGTCCGGAACCGAATATTCGGCGGTGTTTGTCATTTTGCCCGCTATCGGTGTCATTGACCGATAATCATCCAATTCCGCGCCGGAGAGTCATTTTGCGAACGGAATATTGTTCAACCTTTTGGCGCTTGGCGTCGCAAAAGATTCCTTAAACGACAGGATGGAAGTGGGTCCAAATGACGGTTCGTGGAAATTGTTCGGAGACCTATTTTGCTGCGTTCGGAGGGAGAAAAATGGCTGTGACCGATGGGCGTGTGCCTGTGGGAGCAGGTTCATGCCTGGGGTTGTCCGTCTGGTGCGTTGGTGGCATCTCTCCGCGAAGAAAGGGATGCATAAGCTCATTCTTCCGGACAAATTTGGGTTGGGTGCCTGCGAGCCAAGCCTCAGCCTCGAAAGGAAAGATCATCCGTTTGCGGGGGCCGAAACGTAAGAAGTTAGTGAAGCTTTTGTCTTTGTGGGCGCCTTCGTACATGCGCCCAATTGTTTTCTCACATTCTCCTGTCTTCTTCGCTGCTGCTGGAGCATCAAGCAGGGTGCTCCAAATCTCCGGCGCATGGACCGGGTACGGTTGTTCGAACCCAAATGCTGCGAATATTCGGAGCCTGGGATAACCTTTCCCACGCTTTGGAATGTCGAGGTTTTTCATGAGGTTTCGAGCAAACCCGTCCGTAGAATTTAGAAATCCAGCAAGATCCTTCGTGCTGATTAGCAGTGCATGATCCTTTGCTGATTGATCTGAACACATTTCGATCTCCCTGACGTCTCGTCGGGAAGATGGGTGCATCGGCGTCAAACGAAAAACTTCTTTGGGCCTCAGATGGATTGACAGTGCATTGGTTCAAACAGTTGGGCAGCATGCCTTTAGGGCTTTAGGGGATTCTGGTGAACAATTAGCGCACTCGTTGGTTGAGTTGCATCAATGAAAGTGGAAAAACTGTGTGCAACAAGAGGGTTGCCAGAAAGACGATACCCTCAGATTTGGAGACGAAATGGATTTTGAAAGCGTAGGCGTCTGGGTTCGGGACTTTATCCTGTCGGCGGCCAACATGATCGTTGACGAGCACTGGCCTGGAATCATCAGCGCGGTTCTTTTCACAGCTATGATGCTCTTCGTCATTTGGGTCTCCTTCATTTCGCGGTCGCGCAAGCGAGCGCTTGCTGCCGCGCTGAAAGATGCAGAACGCGCTTCCGACAGTTCGGGTCATGGCCTGGATGCAGAAGCTCTGAGAGCCGCACTCAAACACCGGAAGGGCGCAGCTGACCGTGCATTGTCGACTGGATTTTCGGAATATTGTGAAACGCTTACAGTTGTCGGCAGGGGCGACGAGGCGCGGATTCACAACTCAATACGCCCATCAGCATTCTTGAACGTGGATGATCTTGGATTTTCTTTGAAATCTTTGCGATGGGTTCCGGGAGTCTTCGTTTCCCTTGGTCTGCTATTGACCTTCCTTGGTTTGGTGGCAGTGCTTCAACAGACCCAGGGTTTATTGAATGGCAACGATGCCGCAACAGTAAGTGCGTTGCGTGAACTTCTGGGGCAAGCTTCAGCCAAATTCACTATGTCTTTGAGTGGGCTGGCCTGTTCCATCATAATCAATTTTTGTCTGCGGTACTGGTCGACCAAGGTTGAAAAGGGGGCCGATTCCTTTGCCGCTGTACTTGAGAAAAATATGGCGTTCATCAGCTTGGAGGATCTTGCAGGGAAGCAGCTGAGGGCAATCGAGGACCAAACAGTACAACAGGCTGAACTGAATACACATTTGGTTGCGAAGCTGAGCGAGCCATTGAACAGGGTGGTGGAACAGTCGGTGCAGAATGTAGGCACCATGGTCGATCAACTGGGCAAAGACATTACCTCGGGGATTGGCGGTTCGTTGGACTCTGTTTCAGAGAGGATGGAAGCTGCTGCAAATGCCTTGTCTTCAATCGGAGACGACCTGAACTTGGCGGGTAAACAATTTGATGAGGCTCTTTCTTCTTCCACGAAGTCCCTGATTTCCGCACTCTCACGTCTCGAGGACGTGTCCGAAAAGCTGACAAGCGCAAGCGGAATGGTTGGCGACTTGGCCCCAACGGTCATGGAAACCGTCAAAGAAGGAAATGCGGCGAACTTGCGGGTAGCCGAAGGCGCAACCGAAATGGTTCACGCCGCCAAGACTGCGATTTCGGAGGAGAAACAGGTCGTTTTGGAGGCGATGCTGTCTATCAAAGGCCTGATTGAAGCCTTCGAGAGCCGAGCAGCCGCCTATGATGGGCAGCTTGAGAAAGCCTTTCAGACCTACCAGGTCGAAGTGGGTAAGACGATCGACAAGCTCGAAGATCACGGAAACGGCGTACAGGAGAGGTTCGCCGATGCGTTGTCAACTCTCCAGGCGGTCATAGAAAATGCGAAGGCGTTCGAGCCGGAAAGCCAGCCCAAGCCCTCGGTTGAGGCAATTGCAGAATGAGGCATGCGTTTCGCCAAAGGTTGTCGGAAGAGGAGGAAGAATCCGTCTTCGTGTCGATGACGGACATGACAGTGAGCTTTTTGTTCATCGTCATGATTTTGCTCGCCTTCTTCGCCACCCAGATTACGCCAGGGGAAACGGTTCCGAAACATATGCTCGATGAAGCAGAAAGCGTCATCGAGCAGCGGGATCTTCAGGTCAGACAGCTCCTTGAGGAGTTGGAAAGCTTTCGTTCAGGAGGCCCAAGCATCATCCCTAAGTTGCAGGCTGAAAAAGCGCAGCTTGAGGCCAGAGTGCGTGCGCTGGAAGAAGATATCGACGCAATTCATGCAGAGTTGGAACTGGCGGATGGGGACACCGCCGTGGCACGTATTTCACTGCTCCGAAACGAGCTGCAACGCTTACATGCGCTCTTAGCTGCCAGTTCAGACGAGAACTTGATTGAAAGATACAATACCGTTGTCTCTTTGCAGCGAGCCAAGATCCTTCATGTTTTGCGAGAAAGGATCGTTGCGGCTGATCCCTCAATCGATGTCAGCATTTCGCGCAACCAGGATGCACTCCAATTCAGAGGTGATGGGCTTTTTGCGTCAAATTCAACGACACCATCGCGCCAAGGACGGGCCAAAATGCGGCTCATTGCTGGTATCCTCCAGGATGTCATAGCTTGTTTCTCTCTGGGAGAACCATCGACGCTGGGCAGTACTTGCAACGAAGATATTGCTGTCATCGATGCGTTGCAGATTGAAGGTCACGCGGACAGTGTTGGAAGTGATAATCACAACATGGATCTGAGTGCCCGGCGTGGTGCGGCAATCTATGGCGAAATGATTGCGGCCAACCCGCAGTTGCTTGGGTTTATGAACCTGCGTGCACAGCCTGTGCTTTCCGTGTCAGGCTACGGCGAAGGCCGACCAATTGCTGATGAAGCCTTACCTGGTGGCCGGGATGCAAACCGGCGTATCGACATTCGTTTCATAATGTTCTCGCCGGTGGATGAAGCTTCGATACCGTCTGGTCTGGATGATCTGGCGCGCATTCAAAAACTTCTCCAGGGAGGAGAACTCGAATGAGCCTGGCCGATCGACTTGTCCTCAAACCTGACTTCAGTGTTGGCGTCAAAGGTGGAGCCCTGGATAAGGCCGCAGAACGGATCGCAGAAGCCTTTCCTGGGCTCGAGAAACGCGCGCCAGAGGATGTCCCGATCATTCTTCGTAAAGTAGAGGAGGCATATAAGGCGGGAATTTGGCAAGGTGTGACGTCCGGCGATGTTGGTATCGCGGTTTATGAGCATCTTCGAGAAAAGATCGAACTCCCACAGGAGTTGCGCCTTTTCCTGGATCAGGAAATGAAGGTTACAACGAACCCGACCCTGATCGATGCCATGTGCCGGGGATACTTTGTGAGTTGGTCAAAACGAGCGGCCAAGACACGTGTTCTTTCTAACCTTTTGCTTGAAAAGGCCTCCGTACTGCCGACGCGTTGGAAGACAATATTCGCAAAGCACCCGGCCTTTCTTGATATTGAAGATGGCGCAGAGAAGATGGCTGCACGAATGGTCGAAGCCTCGACGCCTTACCAGTGGCTCAAGTCTGAAGGTTTACCTGCCCCTCACGAAGAAGGCTTGATGAGAGAAACCCATCTCGCATTTCTCAGGCAAACCCCCATGCCACAGACTGAGATGGCCGTGGACAAGCTTCTGGGATGGGTAACGCCGCCAAACCGTCCGAAACTTTTTGACCCTTGGGCTGCTGAGACTGTCGAAAAAATTCTATCCCCCTGGGTTTCCGCCGACTGCCCTCAGAAGCTGCGCGAATTCAACCTGGAAAGGCTGGTGAATAGGTTTGGCGACCCTCGGACTGATCGCCCAGCTTTTTGGTCCATGGTCGGGCAGCCATATCGTCGGATCCTGCTGAAATGGTTGGCTCGCAAGAGCATGGAGGCGATTTTCGATATTGTAACCAGGGCAGAAGGAGGATCGGAACAGGGGCACCAATGGGCAAATCGAAAACGGTTCTGGATGGGGGTCTATGACAAGGGCCGTATTGAGGAAGCGTGGGTCGCACTCGGCAGCAAAGCCGTGCCCCATGCAAAGGAACTTTATGCTCGTACGGGTGATCCATCCTACATGAGCTTTGGCCACCAAGGCACTCGAAGTGATACCTGTCTGCTCATGATGAAGATCGGATCGAAGACAGTTGTCGAAGGCTCGCATAGTTTTCGGGTGCATGTTTTTCCGACACCATCTCGAGCAACTCCTGAGCTTTATCTCAGCAACTACGATCTTGACGATATCTTGCTGCCAGTGGGCCACCAGGATGCAAGAAGGCATGATCCACCCGGGCATTGGATGGAGTGGGTGCAAAGGCGGGTTTTGTAATGCATGAATTCCAGTTTGATATTGGAGAAAATGGCCTTCGAGTACGAATTTCACACCAAAAGGCAGGGTTGTTTGCACGCTTTCGGAAACGGGAACCTGTAGATCTAAAAACACTTGCAGGCGCTGAAAGAACCCTTGCAATTGCCCTTTCAAGGATCCGGGCTTTGGATCGTGACACAGATCATCACGAGCTTTCGGCTGATAACTTGTGGCTGGATCATTGGATGGTGTCGCGGCTGGATGACATGTCAGCTTCTGTGCTGGGCATACCCGGAAAACTCTCAGGTGTAGTGTTCCATGCGGAAATGCGAGGATCCCTTGGGAGCGAGAGCTTTGCTCTGCAGTGGTGGTGGGAGCGTGAAAAGCGGCAAATTCGGCTCAATCGTACGGGTGCGATAGTAGAATCTGGCGGCGTTTTCATGCGATTGCCTGCGCAGATTTATGACGCAATCATCTTGTCTGAAGCCTTCGACAGCGGCAGACCTCTGCCAGAACATTGGCACGCTCTTTCGGAATTTCGCGCGGCATTGGGTGATCTTGAAGATGACGGATTAACGCGGCCAGAACGTTATCTGGAAAAGGTGGAAATTGTCGCGTGTGACAAGGTGGGGTTGGCTGTCGATCCCGAGGATCCATTGGGATTTGCGCCGTTACCATTTGTATCTCAGCAAATCCGGCAAGGAGAAATGGCGTCCGAGGTTTCCGCCGCGCTCCAGGGCAATGAGCTTTCTGCGTTCAAAGACGATTCCAACCGCCGCGGCGCTCAACCAGCATATCGGGTAGGAGAGAACAGGTTCCTGATCCTGGACAAGTCTGTTGTGCCGGTTGTCGATGTGATTTCGCGCCATGCAAGAGGAACAGACCAGGAGAAGAGGAATTTCCTCGAAAATGCAGATCGCTTAGTTGCAGAAGCGATTGAGCAAGCTCTGATAGATGAGGGTCGGCTGAACGAACTGATGCCGTCTGCCGATCTGGTAGATGCGGTTGAAACAGAGTTCGAAAAAGCTTGGGCTGAAACGCGGGAGTGGACTGATCGCGTTATCGAGATCAGGAAGTGGACCAAGCCCGAGATCGAAATTCTTGAAGGATCTGGCACGTCGTGGCTGCCTGAAGACATTGACGCTGTCGTTGGTGAGATCCTGGGTACCATTCCAGAAGAGGATCTGGATACCGTGTTGAAGGCTCTCCTTGTTGCGCAGGAGAGCGGGGATCTGGAGGTCCTGCTTGAACAAGGAGTTCTTCCTGTCACGGAGTTGGTTATCCAGGCAGTGAGACGGCGTCTGGAACTGTATCTCAATCGAACCAGCCAGGATCAGGCAGAAGAAGGCGAGGTCACGGCCATTTTGCCGGTGACGCATGACAATTTCTGGGAACTCGAATTCCGCGAAAGGTTGCGCGACAGGCCATCAGCAACGGAGCAAGGGTTGCCCAGTTCGCTAAAGACATCTTTGCACGTGCATCAGAGAAACGCCTTTGATTGGCAAGTATCTGCATGGGAGGCCGGTCTCCCTGGAATCCTGAATGCTGATGAACAAGGCCTTGGAAAGACCGTTCAAACGCTTTCTTTCCTGGCTTGGTTGAATGAGAGGATGACGAAAGGTGAGTTGCCCACCAAACCGTTTCTCATTGTCGCCCCCACATCCTTGCTTAGGAATTGGGAAGATGAAACCAGGAAGCACCTTCTGCCGGGTATTATCGATGAGCCGGTTCGTCTCTATGGCCGCGAACTCAAGGCGTGGCGCGTTCAGGGTGAACGGGGCAGGGACATTCAGGATGGTCGCGCGAAACTTGACCTCTCCAGTCTTGTTGATTGCTCCGAGCCGCGACTCGTAATTACCACTTACCAAACTTTGGCAAATTACGCGGTGACCTTTGCCCAAACTCCTTTCGAAGTCGCCGTGTTTGATGAAATCCAGAATCTCAAGAACCCATCAACGTTGCGTTCGAATGCGGCGAAGGCTGTAAACGCTGACTTTCGAATTGGTTTGACTGGAACTCCCGTTGAGAATGCTACCCGCGACATTTGGGCTATCATGGATCAGCTGTTTCCCGGGGCTCTGGGTGCGCTCAACGATTTTCGTATCGCCTTTGACATTCCAAAGCAGGGTAACATGCAAGAGTTGCACCGTGCCGTGTTCTCATCGATCAACGGGTACCCGGCATTGGGCATTCGACGTACAAAAGAGAAAGCTGCATCGGATCTGCCACCCAAAGTGAGGGTGCTGCATCCACGCATCATGCCAGAGATCCAAGCGCTCAGATATGATGAGGCTCGTAAACCCGGGCAATCCCTGTTTGGCCTCCTGCACCACATCAGGAGAACATCCTTGCATCCGGGTTTGTTGGAAGGTGAAGCGCCTGAAACTTTTATCCACGCTTCAGCCCGTATTGAGGCTGCCATGGATGTCCTTCGAGCGATCCAGGCAAAGGGGGAAAAGGCGCTCGTGTTTGTCGAGAACAGGGATGTTCAAGCCTGGTTTGCTGAACTGGTCAAAATCGAATTCGGCTTGCCACGCGTCGAAATCATCAATGGATCAACACCGGTGTCGCATCGAAAGGAAATCACGGACCATTTTCAACGCCACATGCAGCATGATGAAGGTTTCGATGTCCTTGTATTGGGGCCGCGTGCGGCAGGTACGGGGTTGACCCTGACAGCGGCAAACCACGTGATCCATTTGACTCGCTGGTGGAATCCCGCGGTCGAAGAACAATGCAACGACCGAACTCACCGCATTGGACAGACCCGCCCGGTAACTGTGCATATCCCCTTGGCTATACACCCGCGCCTCCAGCGCGGTTCTTTTGATTGCCTGTTGCAGAACTTGATGAAGAACAAAAGATCCCTGGCAGACAGCGTTCTATGGCCTCCTGAAAGTGATGAAAGCGAGGTCCGCGCGCTTTACGACGCAATCGTTTCCGCTGAGGAGGAGGATGGTCTCGCCACAGATGAGGGGCTTGTACTCTCAGGCCGCCCGGACTTGGAAACGCAGGAGCTTGGCGAGAACATACTTCGGGTGTGCCTGAAGGGGGGAGGAGCCTCGGTCGTAGTAGCTCTGGATGGTGCAGACCTTCAGCGGGTTATCTTAAGGCCAGAGACGGATGCTGCGGCAATCGTCCTTTCTGACTTCCACAATCTTCCTGAAGGCACGAATGTTCCAACGTCAATTCTGGGTGGGGCTGCGCTCTGGCCAGAGTTCGTATTGCCGGATTGATGATTTGAAGTCAGTTGCTTTCCTTCCGCTCGTCCTTTCGGATCAACACGCATTCTCGTTGATCCGAAAGGCAGGGCGACTCTGGACACTATCTCTTCAACTTGCGGCTTCGAATATTGGGTCTTCATCCTCGCCAAGCGGCAGTTGGAAGTTCAGTACGTTGGAGGACGTCGATGAAATATGCAAATCTGCCGACCGGTAGGCCTCAAGCACCCTGGCAAGACGCTTCTTATTTCTCCAGTTTTCCTGTGTGTCTTCGTGCTTCTTGTTTGCCATGTGCCGCGAGTGCAAACGATCTGCAATCGTTTCGTTCTCCTGATTGAACAATGGTTGGTTATTCGGTTTTTCGAGGCTTTCAAGCAGCTCCATGATTTCCTTGATCTGGGCCGAATTCAGGATCTGACGAGCTTTGGAACTTAGGTTTTTCTGGATTTCTCGAGCAGTTGGCTCTTTGCCGGTTCTTTCGCGGTGACGCTCCCGCCGCTCAGCTACAATGCGAACCGGGTTTGACCAACCGGTGTCGTATTCCCGGATCATCACCAATGCACATTCCATGTGGTACTCTGCATAGCGCGTAGCGATCCGTGCCGTTTCAACGTCGATTTCCTTCTGCGATCTTCCGAGCAGGAAGTGAATGACCACCAAATACGACAGGACGGAAAAACCAATCCGGCGAATGAAGGATCCTGGCAGGAGGCTGTTGCCCCAAGTAGGGCGAAGCTCCTGCCACCACGCTTCAATGAAAGGCAGTGTCTCTGGGGCCAGCGTATAGTCGCCGCAGGAGTTCTTCTGCGCACAAAATGCATGCCACATTTCACGAAGGCCTTCCTGTTCTATCTTGTTCTTTTCTCCCTGGAAGAAAAGAAAATGATCGAACATGTCGGTGTCGGTCCGATTTTCAGCTATGACATAGTTGAAACGCTGGCAAAGGCCGTCGAGCATGCTCGGGAGATCAATGTTCATCTTCCACGTTTCGCGTACTGTTAGGCCCAGAAATGTGAAGTGCGGGTCGGTAACAGTGAGCTTGTTTTCCTCGCTCTTTAGCCGGTTGGCGATTTCCTCATGAGAGTACGCGTCGAGCATCCATGGTTTGATCCGCGCGTAATTTGAATGAGTTAGAACCAATTTGAAGAATTGGCCCACCTCGTCCTGGAACCAATAGGACCCGTTGTTCTCTTTCAGGTCGATAATCCATTGTGCATCGCTGCTGTATTTCGGGAACATCCGAACTGATGTGGTCTGGCCCTCACCAAACAGAGTGTCCTTAACCCGGTTTGTGGCCAGGGTTTTGGAACTTGCTGAAGAAGCCATGGCGATAGTCCAGAGGATCGGACTATGTGGCTTCATTCCTGGGATCATCAACGAGGCACCATTTTGTGTCAGCCAGGAAGACGCAATCATGATCAACTGGAACAAGGGGAGGGCGTAGCTGGTGTCTGTGGCATCGAAGTGCTTAAGCATGCGTTGGATGTAGGAGCCACGAGGCACGAGTGGCAGGATGTCCAGTGCCTCCGGGCGTTCCTTGACCGTGAGCATGGCGACGAGGTCGCTTTTCTCCTTCTCGGTCAACGCTCGCTTGCGCTTGCCATCGTTTACCCGAAGATCATTGAACAGGCTCGGCTTGGTCTTACGGGTTGTTGGGGTCTTGGATTTCTGTGCCATCTGCACGCCTTTCTACTTTTCTGCGTGCACGAGACGTGTTGTCATGAACCCAGATCAGGTAACTGGGTTTGATAGGGTGTCGAACTTCGGAAAATGCCAGGGGGCGACGACAACCGACAGTGTTTGTAAGTAACTGATATAAAAATGAAAAACTTGCAATTGCATCGCCGACAAACCGCCGACAAAATGCTGCTCAACGAGTTGCGGACAGGAAATTCCAACTTTTTTCTTTTCGATCCAGATCATTGAACCAACGATAAAAATCGGCCAAAACTCATCGCAAGGTTGTTCCGCCTCCAGGGCAGACCAGGAAGAATTTTCAAGGACAGATCATGAGCATCGAAAAGACGTTATTTGCCGCCGCTGACAAGATGCGCGGCTCCATGGATGCCGGCGAGTACAAACACATCGCCCTGGGTCTGCTGTTTCTGCGTCACGTCTCGATGTCCTTTGAGCGCTTGCACGATCAGCTCTCCAAGGAAGATTACTCCGACCCGGAGGATCCGGATGAATACCTGGCCGAGAGCATCTTCTGGGTGCCGGAAAAGGCGCGATGGTCGACGCTGGCCAAGCAATCCAAGGATCCCAAGATCGGGATCATGATCGACGATGCCATGCGGGCGATCGAAGCGGACAATGAAAGTCTCAAGGGCGCGCTGCCCAAAGTCTTCGGCAAGGAGAGCATCGACCGCACCATGCTCACCGGCCTGATCGACCTGTTCACCAACCTCAAGATGGAAGGGAGCAAAGCTGACTTCGACCTCATCGGACGCATCTACGAATACTGTATCGGCGAATTTGCCAGTTCCGAAGGCAAGCGTGGCGGCGAATTCTATACGCCCAAATCCGTCGTTGACACGTTGATCGAGATGATTGAGCCGACCAAGGGCCGTGTCTATGACCCATGCTGCGGCACCGGGGGATTCTTCGTTCAGTCCGAAAAATTCATCGACGCCCACTCCGGCCAGCGCAATGACATCGCCATCTACGGGCAGGAGCGCAACCACACCACCTTTGGCCTCGCGCGCATGAACCTGGCGATCCGGGGTATTTTTGGCGACATCCGCTGGAATTCCGAGGGTACCCTGGTTAAGGACGCCTTTGCGGACGAACGGTTCGACTATGTCCTGGCAAATCCGCCTTTCAACATTTCAGACTGGTCGGGCGAGCTGCTGCGCGAAGATGCGCGCTGGAAGTATGGTGCGCCGCCGGTAGGCAACGCCAACTTCGCCTGGATCCAGCATATCCATCACCACCTTTCGGCATCCGGAATTGGCGGTGTGGTCATGGCCAATGGCTCCATGTCGTCCATGTCCGGGGGCGAAGGCGACATCCGCCGGGCGCTGGTTGAAGGCGACGCGGTGGATGCCATGGTGGCGCTGCCGGGGCAGCTGTTCTATGGCACGCAAATTCCGGCCTGCCTGTGGATCATGGCCAAAGACAAATCCAACGGCATTGCCAAGGACGCCAAGCTGCGCGACCGGCGGGGTGAGGTGCTGTTCATCGATGCCCGCAAGATGGGTGCGCTGGTACCGGGCAGCCGCAAGCAGAAAGAACTGTCCGAGGAAGAGATCGCTCGTATTGCCACCGCCTATCACGCCTGGCGGGGAGAGCCGGACGCAGGCGCCTATGAGGACGTGCCGGGTTTCTGCAAATCGGCGGACAAAGACGAGATCGCCAAGCACAATTTCGTCCTGACCCCGGGCCGCTATGTGGGGGCAGGGGCCGCCGAGGAGGATGATGAACCCTTTGAGGAGAAGTTCACCCGCCTGATGGAAGAGCTACGCGGCCAGTTCGCCGAGGGACGCCGGTTGGAGAAGGAGATCGAGGACCGGCTGGGGGTGTTGGGATGAGCGCTTGGTGCAAAACATCCCTTGGTGAAGTTTTGGAACTTAAAAGGGGGTATGACCTCTCAAAGGCGAAAAGGCTTCCAGGACCTTACCCAGTAATCTCATCCTCTGGCCCCAGTGACTTTCATACTGAAGCCAAAGTGGATGGCCCCGGAGTGATCACTGGGCGCTATGGAACCATAGGTCAGGTGTTCTACACTGAAGTTCCGTTTTGGCCTTTGAATACAGCGCTTTACGTACGTGATTTCAAAGGAAATTGTCCCAGATTTTGTTTCTACTTTCTACAAACTTTGGACTGGAGCAAGTTCAACGACAAAAGCGGCGTCCCTGGCGTAAACAGAAATGACGCGCATCTGGAGCCTGTTGTGATTCCTCCTGTTGATGAGCAACGCCAAATTGCTGCGATCCTTGGGGCGCTGGATGACAAGATCGAGCTGAACCGCAAGACGGCAGCGACTTTGGAAGAGATGGCGCGGGCGCTGTACCGGTCGTGGTTCGTTGATTTCGACCCCGTCCACGCCAAAGCCGCTGGCCGCGTCCCAGCCCATATGGCGCCCCAAACCGCCGCCCTCTTCCCCGCCAGCTTTGGTGAGGATGGCCTGCCGGAAGGTTGGCAAGTGCAGCCACTACTTGAAGTCGTGGAGTTGTTGTCAGGTGGGACGCCGAAAACGTCGGTGCCGGAATTCTGGAATGGCGATATACCCTGGGCCAGTGCAAAAGACGTCAGTCAGTGCGGAAAGGCTTTCTTGATAACGACTGAGCGTACGATCACAGCGGAGGGCCTGAAGAAGAGTAGCACGAAGATCATTCCAAAGTTTTCCACGGTCGTCGTCGCTCGTGGGGCCACGACAGGGAGAGCCTGTATGTTTGGCGATGACATTGCGATGAATCAGACCTGCTACGCTCTAAGGTCTCGAAATGATCGACCCTTCTTTGCCAATTGCCTGTTCATGACCGAAGTCTTGGGCATAACTCTTGCCGCACATGGTTCGGTGTTTGACACGATCACGACGAAGACACTTCAAGCAGCTTCGGTGGTTTCGCCGTGCGAGGGACTGTCCGAGGTCTTTGAGAGGGAGGTTTCCCCCATGTTCAATCGAATTCTGGATTTGACCCGAGAAAACCAAACCCTCGCCACCCTCCGTGACACGCTCCTACCGCGCCTGATGTCTGGCGAATTACGTGTTGGAGAGGCGAAAGAGCGGGTGGAGGAGATCGTGTGATGGCTTTTTCGCCGGGAGATCTTCGAGACTATCTTCGTCACGTTTCCGCTTGGGTATGGCGAGAGCAGGATGATGCACTTCACTATGGCTTGAAGCTCCAGGAAGAAACGATCACTGAAATGCTCCTTCTTCGCATGGCGCGAGAGTGTTCTTCTTCAGGTTTGAACGTCAAGATGTTCAGTCGAACCGAAGAAGGTGGAAACAAGAAATACAAAAAAATCGGAAACGGAGCTGATTGGGAGTGGTTCGTCGAAACCCCATACTGTTCAGTCGGATTTCGGGTGCAGGCTAAGGTGTTGTCTTCTCGAATTACTCCCGTAAAACGGAGTTTGTCGTTTGGTAAATACGAGGGTTTTCCCCGTGACAAAAAGCAAACTGACGAGTTGATTTCGAGTGCCAGCAGCGCTGGGTACAACCCGATCTATGTTTTCTATAACCATCCCTGGATCTCTGACCGATCGATGTTTTCGTCGGCCTCCCACCCATTTTCCATAGCAGGAAGCGATTGGGGCTGTTCCATTGCTACAGCAAATTTTGTCAAATCTGCTCCAGACTACAAGTTGTCGTCTCTTATCAAAGGGATGTTGCCCTGGCACTTATTTTTTGGTGTGGATCGTGGATGCGTGACAAAGCGTGCTATGGGACATTTGCCTGGGGGACAAGATTTCATACCCGAAGCACCTCGACCAGAGTGGTTGTACTTTGCACATGATGGCCCTCATGCAGTCAATGAATACCTGATCGAGAGAAAACTCTCCGGGGTTGCGTATTTTCAATTTCAAGATTTTTGGGATGAGTAGATGTTCCAAGTAGACCTTTCAAAAAACCGTATTCAAAAGCTTGAAGAAAAAAAATTTTCTGACCTCAACCTGCGAGAACGGGAGCATCTCCAGGAATGGCTGGCTGGGCAGCCGGATGCCTTGGGCGAGGAGTTGCTGATCATCCAGAAAGAATTCGACGGTTTCGCCGACACGCGCGAACGACTCGACCTGCTGGCGCTCGACAAGGACGGGCAGTTGGTGGTGATCGAAAACAAGCTCGACGACAGCGGACGCGATGTGACCTGGCAGGCGCTGAAATACACCGCCTATGTTTCTGGGCTCACCAAAACGCAGATCATCGACATCTACCAGCAGTACCTGGACCGGTATTGCGGAGGCGGAAATGCTGCGGCGCAGATCTGCGAATTCCTGGATGTTGAAGAGCTTGGTGAGGTCATCCTGAATCCGGGGAATGACCAGCGTCTGATCTTCATCGCTGCCAACTTCAGGAAGGAAGTCACATCGACCGTCCTCTGGCTGCGTGAGCATCGCATTGATGCGCGGTGCTTCAAGGTCGTGCCGTATGCGTTTGGAGAAGAACTCTTTGTTGATATCCAGCCGGTGATCCCCACGCAAGAAGCCGCGGATTTCATGATCGGGATGGCAGAGAAAGAGACCGAGGCTAAGACTGTCCAGGGGGTTCAGCGGCGTAGCCACAAGTTGCGCCTTGAATTCTGGACCCAGGCGCTCGACGCCCTTCGGGCTCGAGGATTGAGCCGCTACAATAACATCAGCCCAACAAAAGATCATTGGTTGAGTTCAGGAACCGGCGTTTCGGGTGTCGTTTACAGCCTGATCTACTCGAAAGACGAGGCGCGGGTTGAGCTCAGTATCCAGAGAGCGGACAAGGCTGAGAACAAGTGGTTGTTTGACGAATTGAAGGAAGAGAAGGAAGAGATCGAAAGGGAATTTGGAGCCGAGCTGAATTGGAAACGGATGGACGAAAAAAAATCCAGCCGGATAGAGTACGCAAAGCCGTTTGATGGATTTAACAGAGAAAACTGGCCGGAAATGATAGATTGGCTGGCGCAGCACATTGCCAAGCTTGACGGGGCCCTCGGCGATCAATTGAAGCGCCTGAACCAGTCTCTCAAGTCAGGGGAGAACTTGATCTGATGGCCTGGGCAAGCGAAGCGGACCTTGAAGCTGTCTTCATGGAAGACCTTGGGGCGCTGGGGTACTCCGTCCACCACGGTTCTGAGATTTCGCCTGAAATGCGCAATCCGATGAGAACGAGTTTCCGAGAAACCTTTCTTCTGCCGGTGTTCTTCGATGCGCTGAAACGACTGAACCCTGAGCTGCCGGTCACTGCGGTGCAGGAGGCCGCGACGCGGGTACATGATGTCGTGTACGCCACTGACGTTGTCCAGGAAAACCGGCGTCTGCATGACCTTCTCGTCAATGGTGTGGCTCTGACCTATTTCGCCGATGGTGAAGAACGCAATGCGCGTGTTCAGATTGTCGATTGGGAAAACCAGAAGAATGACTGGCGTGCCGTCAATCAGGTTGATGTAGTCGGAAAGAACCCTCGGATACCGGATGTGGTGCTATTCCTGAACGGCCTGCCACTGGTCGTTGTTGAGCTGAAGGGGACGGAAGGGGCCGGAATTGACGCCGCCTATCGGCAGATTGACACATACAAAGAAGATATCCCTGATCTGTTTCGCACGTCGCTCCTCACCGTGATTTCGGATGGGCTGAACGCCCGCTATGGCTCGTTGTCGGCCGGATTGGATCGTTTCATGCGATGGCGTACCATCGACGGTGAAACCATAGTCGAAGAAAAAACGTCTCTTGCTCTCAAAACTCTGACCCAAGGGCTTTTGGATCCACAGACGCTTCTGGACCTGATACGCTGGTTTGTAGTGTTCGAGGATGAGGGTAGGGGACCGGTCAAGAAAATCGCCGGCTACCATCAATTCCATGCAGTACGGAAGGCGATCCAGACGATTCTGACGGCTCAGGGGGGCGATGGCAAAGGCGGTGTCATCTGGCACACACAAGGGTCTGGTAAGTCTCTGCTGATGACTTTCCTTGCCGGGCGCGTTATGCGGCACCCTGGCCTTGAAAACCCGACCCTGGTGGTTCTGACTGACCGTAATGATCTGGATAATCAGCTTTTTGCGACCTTCGGTCGGTGCAAGGATCTGTTTGGCGAAGATCCAGTCCAGGCCGACAGCATCAGTGATCTGAAAGACCTACTTAATCGTGAAGTGGGTGGCGTTGTCTTTTCCACGATTCAGAAATTCCGCCCGGAAACAGGTGAAGTTTTCCCGGAACTGACGGACCGGTCCAACGTGATCGTCATGGTCGATGAGGCGCACCGCACTCAATACGGGTTCGAGGCGAAGATGAAGAAGGAGACTGGGGAAGTCCGTCATGGACTTGCATACCAACTTCGTCAGGCGCTCCCCAATGCTGTTTACATCGCCTTCACAGGAACTCCTGTTGAGTTGGTCGGAGCTAACACAAGGGGTGTATTTGGCGAATACATTGATGTGTATGACATCGCTCAAGCCGTCGAGGATGGAGCGACGGTTCCAATCTACTATGAAGCAAGAGTTGCCAAGGTCGAGCTGGACGAGGAGTTTTCCAGGGAACTCGACGAGAAATTCGACGAAGCCACCGAAATAATGGAAGATACTGAGGCGGCGGCGATCGCTCGAAAATGGTCGCGTGTCGAAGCACTGGTTGGAGCCAACAAGCGCCTGGATACGGTGGTCGAAGACATCCTGGAGCATTTCGACGCGCGGCTTGAGGCGATGAACGGCAAGGCGATGATTGTTTGCATGAGCCGACGCATCTGCGTGGAAGTGTACAATAGGATCGTGGAACTGAGGCCTGAATGGCATGGGGACACTGACGAAACTGGTCAGGTCAAAGTCATCATGACTGGCAGCGCAACAGATCCCGCAGAATTTCGGCCCCATATTCGCTCGAAGTCCCGCCAGGAAGCGATCAGGAACCGCACCAAGGATCCAGCGGATCCGTTGAAGCTCGTCATCGTCCGTGACATGTGGTTGACCGGATTTGATGCACCCTGCATGCATACACTTTATGTCGACAAGCCGATGCGAGGGCATGGCCTCATGCAAGCTATCGCCCGGGTGAACCGTGTATTTCAGGACAAACCTGCAGGGCTGGTCGTTGATTACATTGGTATCGCTGCGGAATTGAAAAGTGCGCTTGCTCACTACAGTCAGTCCGACCAGCAACAGACAGGGATCAGTGAAGCCGAGGCCGTCGCGGCTTTCCTGGATGCGCTTGACGTGGCGCGCACCCAGTTCCATGGGTTTGACTACTCTCAAGCTTTGGGAGGGACGCCTGCGGAACGGCTTCGCGTACTACCGAGTGCTCTCGATCACATTTTGCAAAGCGACAGACTGGGTGAAGGCGGGGCAGTGAAACGCTTCAACGATGCCACTGCGGCCCTGGTAAAGGCCTTCAAACTCGCCTCAGGCAGTCCTCAAGCCACCGACCACACGGAAGAAGTAGCCTTTTTCTCTGCCATCAGATCAGGCCTGGAAAAAGTTGGGGCGGCGCCGGTTGGGCGGTCATCCCGGAATCCGGATTTCGCAATTCAGCAGCTTGTGAATCGTGCAGTTGCGTCAACAGAAGTTGTTGATATCCTTGAAGCTTGCGGCTTCGATCGTCCTGATATCAGCATTCTGTCTGATGCCTTCATGATCGAAATCCAAAATATGAAGTACAAGAACCTGGCGGTGGAAGCTCTCAAGAAGCTTCTGAACGGTGAGATCTCTGCGAAGACCAGAACGAATATCGTTCAGAAAGAGGAGTTTTCCTCTCGTCTGGAGCAAGCGATTGCTAAATATCACAATAGAAGTGTCGACGCCCTTCAGATCCTTCAGGAACTGATCGAAATTGCGAAGGACCTTCGGGATCAACCTGACGACGGTTTGTCTGCGGAAGAACGCGCATTTTATGATGCCCTGTCGCAAAATGACAGCGCGGTTGAGATCATGGACAATGATAAGTTGCGTGTAATAGCCGCGGAACTGGTGAATACGGTACGAAAGAATTCAGGTACGGATTGGTGGCGCCGGGATAATGTGCGAGCCAGGATGCGTATTGCAGTGAAGAAAATTCTTCAGCGGCATGGGTACCCGCCTGATCTTGCATCTGAGGCTGTGAAGACCGTTCTTCGTCAAGCCGAAGCCCTGGCAGTCGAGTTACGTTGAGCGACACGTTGAACCAAAGAGAGAGGCCTCACGGTCGTATGGTACCTCTTCAACTGTATCAGTTTCTTCTGACGAGCGGTGAGCGCTCTGTAATCCCGGCCTACGCGTGCCGGTGCAAATCTCATTCCCCAGAGTTTTCCTGGTGATATAGTTTGAGTGTTTTTTTGATGGAAAGAGATGAGCCATGGATGATAGAGCGCTGATTTCTGAAATTAGCAGAATTTTGGATACGCATGGTCTTGAGCATGGCAAGCGAGACGCGGCTTTGGGTGTGCTTTGGATCGTATTGCATCCAAATTCCACGCCGACCTCAAAAAAGAATATTTGCGACGATGGAAGTATCCTCAATAGTCAGCGCTGGACTCTATTCAACAATCAACGTGAGACCGAAATGAAAGTCGAACTCCACTATAATACTGACATAAAGTAGGCTTGCAGTGATTGGACACCGCCCCTTTCTCAGCAAGCTGAAATTGGGACGGCGCATCTCAAGACGGAGAAAGTGAGGATCCTTCAACCATTCGAAAATGGGGTTCGCATTGGCTGCATATCGCTGCGCCACCAGTGCTACTGAAATCCCCTGCGTCGTTGCCTGCGCTCAACTCTCGTGCTCTTCTTCGTCCGATTAAAACCCCTGCTTCCGCCCGCCCATAAATCACTCGTCAAGGCGCGGTCAGGTCGGGCTCAACGGGCGCTTGCGTCGAATGCGGCGTCTTCCCAGATAGAAACGAATTTCTCCTGCGCAGCTGTGAACTGAACGTCAATCAGTCGAGCGAGATCCGTGAGCTGTATGAATTTCTGAGCCTTCTGGCTGTTGTTCTCTACTCCAGTGTATGGCAAGCGGATGTCGCCGCCGTCGATTTTTTGCTTCAGCGTATCCGGCTTGTAGTTCAAATACTGCGCTACGTGTTCCAGCGGGATAATCGGATTTCCGCCGAAATGGGCGAGCAGCATGTCGATGGTTTTCATCTTGGTCTCCTTTGCTTGTGGAGAGGAAATGCGTTTCTGCTTCAAAAGGCGGAAAACTGGTTTGATAGGAGTTTGATGGCCGATGCATGGAACCCGGCCATCGGGGTTATCAGTGAAGTGACTTGCATCTCTCCAGGATCAGTTGATGCCAGTCCCAGTTGGCGAATTTGTCGCCTTCTTCTTCAACGTGTTCGTAGCGGTACAGACATCCACCATTCTTGTGACCTGAGATTTTTCTGACGAATGAAGCAGACTTTCCCATCTCGAATTGCCGACTGATGGCTTCGTGCCGAAAGTCATGGAAGCGCAGATCGACGACTCCGACCTTGTCCCGGTGGCGGCGGTATGCTGTCCCAACCGAGCGCGGATTGTAAGGGAAGATGAACTCAGACGTCCTGGGCATTGCCAGGATAATCTCCAACGCTTCGCTCGGAAGAGTGCACCAAACGTTGTTTCCCTTTTTTTGCCTGGGATGTTTCATGTCGCGCACGAGGATCGTGCCACTATTCACGCGCAGATCATCCCACCTCAGTCTGCAGATTTCGCTCAGACGACGCGCCGAATAGATTGCAAAGACCGCCAGGATGTCTGCAGGTATCTTCTGCCGAGGATTTTCCGAGATAGCAGTCAGGATTTTGTTCAGCTCACAGAGTTCTGGTCGGCGATCGCGCTCTTCGGATCGAGCCAGAACCTCATCTTCCCAAAGAGTTCGCATGGCCAGGCTGACCACTTCGATGGGAATCAAAGCTCCTCGGTCCTTGGCCCAGGAGAGTGTCCTCGCCAGGTGAGTCATGTATCCCGCGACAGTCTGCGGCATTCTTTCACCAGCCGACAATAGATCTGCATAGTCGTATAGCTGTTGCTGGGTCAGCGTTGATACCTTGGTCTTTCCGAACTCGTCGGCCTTGATGAACGTCAGCACTTGAAGGGCAGATCGGCCAAGGGTTTTTCCGCGCTTCAATCGATCGTCGATGACATCTGAGATTGTAGTTTCCGTCACGACTTGAATTGGAAACCCGTTTAGCTCGATGTCGCGGAGTTGGTTGTTTCGCCATTTTTTGGCGTTCGGTAAGTGCTTGAAGGTTTTCGTGAGGCTGTGCTGTTTGCCATCCACACGCTTTCGGATTTGTACCCGGTAGGAGAACTTTCCATTCTTACCTTCAAACCGAGTGATGTTCTGTTCCTCGAATTTTTTCCCAGGGATCTCCTTGCGAGGTTTCTTTTCTTTCTGCTCGGCCGACGAGATCGGCATGGTGCTTTCTGAAACCCCGGCAGCAGTCACAGTGGTTGCTTGAGAAGGGGAGCGGTGGAAGAGGTTCTGGGCAGTAATCGCTGCGAGCACATCCGTTGTGCTTTTGTTGATAGTGGTCATGGAATTCGTCCCATCTTGATTTCGATGACAGGGAATTCGGTTCGTCCACACGAAAAAAGATTCCGGGGTTTGATAGCCAAATTCCGAGGGAAGAAGGGAAGATGGAACCGGTGGTGCCCGGGCCAGGAACCAGCTGCATTTGGGCCGCTGTTTGTAGGCTTTGGATGTGCTACACCGTAGCACGCTCGAATCGAGAACCTCCGAAAATCCCCGGAAATACGGTGAAATCAGGGGAAATCGTGCTACGCCAAGTTTGGAGCTGAATGGAGTTAACGCTTTGAAAAATAACGCACAAAAAGCAGCGCGTTTAAGCGTGGCACCCATGATGGACTGGACCGACCGGCACTGCCGCTATCTGCACCGGCTGCTGAGCCAGCAGACGCTGCTGTATACCGAGATGGTCACCGCGCCGGCGCTGGTCCGGGGCGGCGCGCTGCATCTCTTGGACTTCAACGCCGAGGAGCATCCGGTTGCGCTGCAGCTGGGCGGCTCCGATCCTGCCGAGCTGGCAGAGGCCGCGCGGCTGGGGGCGCAGGCGGGCTATGACGAGATCAACCTCAACTGCGGTTGCCCCAGCGACCGGGTGCAATCCGGTGCCTTTGGCGCGGTGCTGATGCAGACGCCGGAACTGGTGGCGGATTGCGTGGCGGCCATGCGCGAGGCGGTTGAGGTCGAGGTCACCGTTAAGTGCCGCATTGGAGTGGACGAGCAGGAGCCGGAGCAAGTGCTTCCGGATTTCCTGGAGAAGATCCGCGAGGCCGGCTGCCAGCGGGTGACCATTCATGCCCGCAAGGCCTGGCTGCAGGGGCTGTCGCCCAAGGAGAACCGGGACATCCCGCCGCTGGATTATAATCTGGTGCACCGGATGAAGGCGGCCTTTCCGGATCTCCATGTCTCGATCAATGGCGGCATAGCCACGCTGGCCGATGCCAAGGCGCATCTGGACCAGGGCCTTGACGGGGTGATGGTGGGCCGTGCGGCCTATCACCAGCCTGCGGATGTTCTCTGCGCGGCAGACCCTGAGATTTACGGCATCGGTGCCGCCAGCAACCCGGCCTATGCTGTGCGGCAGATGCTGCCCTATATCGAGGCACGCCTTACCGAAGGCGCCAAGCTGAACCAGATCACCCGGCATATGCTGGGGTTGTTTGCCGGCAAGCCCGGCGCGCGCCAGTGGCGGCGGATGCTGTCCGAGGGCGCCTGCCGGGCCGGTGCAGGTCCGGATCTGGTGCTGGAAGCCCTGGCGCAGGTGGAGAGCCGCGCGGCGGCGTGACGCGGCGCCTCACGTGCGAGTGTCTTGTGAAAGAGGGCTGCGGCCGCTAACCCTTTGCCGCAGACGCAAAAGCCCGAGGTTCCTCTGATGACTGATCCTGCTGTGACCGCAGCCTTGCTGCCAGAGTCCGCTCTGCTGATGCAGATGGCGGCTCTGCTGGTTGTGATCGGCGGTTTTGCCGGTGTTCTGGCCGGGCTGTTGGGCGTCGGCGGCGGTATCGTGCTGGTGCCCGCCTTCTTCTACGCTTTCCAGACCCTGGGTTATGGTGGCGATCAGCTGATGCAGATCTGCCTGGCAACCTCGCTGGCAACCATCATCGTGACGTCACTGCGCTCTGTCATGAGCCACAACAAGAAAGGTGCGGTGGATTGGGAGATCCTCCGCAGCTGGGGGATCGGCATCGCCTTGGGCGCCGTGGTGGGCGTGCTGGCGGCTTCTGCTCTGCGCTCCACCGTGCTGCAGGGCGTCTTTGGCGGTCTGGCACTTGTGATCGGCTGTTATCTGGGGCTCGGCCGGTCCGAGTGGCGGCTGGCGGAAGAGATGCCAAAGGGAGCCAAGCGAATGGCGCTGTCGCCGGCCGTGGGCTTCCTATCGGTGCTGATGGGGATTGGCGGCGGCAGTTTCGGAGTGCCGCTGATGACCCTGCACGGGGTTGCGGTGCACCGGGCGGTGGCAACCGCTGCCGGGTTCGGCGTGATCATCGCGGTGCCGTCGGTTGCCGGTTTCCTGTTGTTGGACGTGGACCCCGCCACGCGGCCGCCTTTCACCATCGGGGCGGTCAATCTGGTGGCGTTCTTTATCGTGATTGCAATGACGCTGATCACCGCCCCCTGGGGCGTCAAACTGGCCCATGCGATGGACCCCAAACCGCTGAAACGGCTGTTCGGAGCGTTTCTGGTGCTGGTGGCGATCAATATGCTGCGCAAAGCTTTCGGGTACTAAGAGCATGAATGAGCAGTTTGAACAGTTCCAGGAGAAGGGCTGGGTGCGTTTTGCCGATGATTTGCAGGTATCGGCCTGGGCGGCGGATGCACTGCAGCATGGGGTGCGGGCGCTGGACGACCCGGCCTGTGCCGAATGGTTCCAATGCGAGCGGACCTGGTTCATCGGCGTTGATGCCTTGCCGAATGATGCCACCGGGCGGTTGCCGGATGGGCCGCCGCTGGCTGGCGCGCCGGTGGAGTTCATAACTCAGAACGTCGGCCCCATTCCGGACTTGCACCGGGCACAGGTGTCCTCGGTCTTTCCCGGCTATCCTCGGCCGCGCCCCGGCGAGGGCGAGGCCGCCTTCCGCTACCGCGTCAAACGCGATGCCGCGCATGTGGACGGGGTCAAAATGTACGGTGAGCACCGCCGCCGCAAGGTGGAGGAGCCGCATGCCTGGGTGCTGGGCATTCCGCTGAATGAAAGCAGCCCCGATGCTTCGCCCTTGGTGATCTGGGAGGGCAGCCACAGGATCATGCGCCGCGCCTTTGCAGCTGCGTTTGAGGGGGTATCGCCTGAGGACTGGGCGGATGTGGATGTGACCGATGCCTACACGGCAGCCCGCGCCGAAGTGTTTGAGACCTGTCCGCGGATCACGGTGCACGCCAAGCCCGGCGAAAGCTACCTGATGCACCGTCTGTGTCTGCACGGGGTTGCGCCCTGGGGCGAGGGGGCAAGCACGCCGGAAGAGGGCCGCATGATCGCCTATTTCCGCCCGGAGCTGGCGGATTGGACCACGGGGTGGCTGGCGGAAGGGTAGGCTTTCTGGGTAACAGAGATACAGCCGCTGCTTGCCGTGAAGATTCTACTTTGTGTCGAGATGCCGGTTTTCTGAGTCGTTCCAAAGCCGCATGCTCTGAGTCGAAAATACCACCTGCGGAGTTGTGCGCATGAAAGAAATGACCTGGAACAGCTCTATGAATACGGCCCAGCGGCTGATGCGCTACAAGGCTTGGGCAAACAACCGGACATTGGAATTTCTGGAAACCTTGCCAGAGGGCACTGCAGAGCAACCGCACAGCACGTTTTTCGGTTCTATCATCCAGACACTGCAGCACAATTACATCGTTGACGACATTTTCCGCTTTCATTGGCAGGGGGTGCCGCATGGTTATTCCTCCCGGCGCAGCGGCAATGTTCCTGCGCTGGTGCCGTTCCGGGATCAGGTGCGCGAGATGGATAGGTGGTGGATAGCTGAGGCAGATGCGCTGACGCCGGAAGCGCTGCATGAAGGAATCGACTTCAGGTTTCTGGACGGCAGCCAGGGGCATATGACCCGGCTGGAGATTGTTATGCACTTGGTCAATCATACCAGCTATTATCGGGGCTTTGCGGATGAAATCCTGGGGCAGATGGGACATGACGGTCCGGCTTGTGATCTACCTGTCTATCTGCAGGAAATGAAAGCGCCGGGCACTTGATGCCGTTGCAGCACCGGATAACTCACGGCCTAGTAGGGTAGGTCAGCATTACTGCCTAAATGTTTCGCGCGCGAAACATTGGGTCAGTGCTTATTCCGCATGATTGACAAGCGGTTACCTCACTGCGCGCCGCGTTAACCGCGCTTTAGCCTCGCGCCGCGGCCGCCGCGGCGCTTGACCAGTTTGCTGGCGCGGGCGGGCAGGTCGTTCATGATACCGGCGCGCTCTTCATTGGTCATCTTGGACCAGTCGCGGATCTCGTCGATAGAGCGGTAGCAGCCGGTGCAGATGCGGGCCTCGGGGTGGACGACGCAAATCTTGATGCAGGGGGATTGGATCTCGTCCCGTTTCCAAACGTCGTCAGTCATCTCTCACCCGTTCGTCAAATGCCGCATCCGGTCCAATGCGCCTTGCAAGATATAGGAGGCCGCGACGTGGTCGATAACCTCTGCGCGGCGTTTGCGTGTCGTATCTGCTTCAAGAAGCGCTTTTTCTGCCGCCACGGTGCTGAGGCGCTCGTCCCAGAAGCTGATCGGCAGATTGGTGAGCTGGCCCAGATTGCGGGCAAAGGCGCGGGTGGACTGGCAGCGGGGGCCTTCTGAGCCGTCCATGTTGCGGGGCAGGCCCAGCAGGATGCCGCTGATGTCGCGGGCTTGGATGATTTCCAGCAGGCGCGCGGCATCGAGCGAGAACTTCTTGCGCTTCACGGTTTCCAGTGGCGTTGCCACGGCGCCGATGCGGTCCGAGACGGCAACACCGATGGTCTTGGTGCCAAGGTCCAGCCCCATCAGCGCGTTCATCGGCGGCAGGGCGGCGGCAAAATCTTCAAAGGCGTCGTGAATCATTCTGTCAGTCCTGCCTGTGCGGCGATGGTTTCCAGCAGTGCCAGCGCTTCGGCGTCCGCCTCAAAGGCGCCGCGGGCCTCGTCATAGACGGTGCGGGCACGGTCGGTTTCGCCCAGAACCGACAGGGCACCGATCAGGCGGGCCCATTCCTCGGCGCTGCCGCCTTCGGTTGCCAGCCGGTCGGACAGGCGGGTGACCATGCCGCGGATCATTTCCTGCTGTTCTTCGGGGGTCAGTTCGCTGGCAGAGGACATCTCCTCCGCACTGGGGCCGGGCAGGGCGGGGGCGGTGCCGCCGCCGGGGGTGATCGGGCGGTATTCTACACCAGCGCGGAAGGCCATTTCCTCGATCTGGCCCTGAATGCCCTTGACCCACAGGGCATCCGCTGGGCCGTCGCGCAGGGTTGCGGCCCATTCGCGGTATGCCAGGTCCGGGCGGCCGATCTGGCCCAGCATCAGGCCCCAGTAGTAGCGGGCAGGCCCGTGGCTAGGATCAATGGCGCGGGCTTTTTGCAGGTCGGTCTGTGCCTCTGGTGACACGTAGCCGCCGGCCGCCATGATCTTGAGTTCGGCCAATTCGGTGAAGTCGCGGGCGTTCACTTTGCCCTCGGCCAGACGGATATAGTTGGTCTTGGCCTGATAGGCGGCCTTGAAGTTGCCGAGGTTGGCCTCGTGCTGGGCCAGCAGGGCCTGGCCGCGGGCATCATCTTTGCGCTCGCCGGCGGTTTGGCGCAGCTGTTCGACAAGCTGGAGATAGCCCTCTTCCACCTCGGGCCGCTGGATCGCCGGAACGTCGGCCTCGGCCTCAGCCTGCGAGGGGCGGTTTTCAGCGCGCTCGCCTGCCAGGCGGATACGGTCCTGCAGGCCCAGATCGCCATAACCCGGGGCGCCCAGCTGCCAGTACAGGCCCAGGGTGCCGCCGGTGATCAGCAGCGCGGTGGCAATGGCAAAGCCCAGTGACAGGGCACGGGGCTGGGCGGGGCCGGATTTGCGCTTTTGCAATTGCGCGTCAGCGGTCAGAATGCGGCGCGAGATCTCGGTTCGGATGCGCTCTGCGTCGGCTTCGGCAATGACGCCGCGGGCCAGATCCTTGTCCACTTCGCGCAATTGCTGGCGGTAGACACGCAGGTCGTAGGCCGCGGCAGGTTCGCCTTGCTCACGGGCGCGAATAATGATCATTGCCAGCAGCAGCGCGGCTGCAAAGGCGATTAGGGCGGTGACTGTCCAGAAAATCATGCCGTCTCCGAAGTTTGGTTTTCATCTATATGCGGGGCGGGGCGAACAAAAGGGCCAATCTGCCGCGGGATGCTGCAATGCGTCCTTTCGATATGTCGCAATAACGCAGAAACAGGGCGATAAACGGCACTGGTCAGCCATGCGTTTCGGGCATACCCGCTATCAGACACGAACCATCGGATTCGCTCATGAAACGCTATTCAGTCTTTGCTGTTGCGCGGGAAGCCCTGCGCTATCACACCGGATGGGAGCGCGCCTGGCGCTCGCCGGAACCCAAACGCCACTACGATGTCGTCATCGTGGGTGCGGGCGGGCATGGCCTCGCCACTGCCTACTACCTGGGTAAAAACTTCGGCATTACCAATGTCGCAATTATCGAGAAAGGCTGGCTGGGTGGCGGCAATACGGGCCGGAACACCACCATCATCCGCTCGAACTACCTGCAGGATCCCTCGGCTGCGATCTATGAAAAGGCGCGCAGCCTGTATGAGACCATGTCGCAGGACCTGAACTACAACGTGATGTTCAGCCCGCGCGGTGTGATCATGCTGGCCCAGACCGAGCATGAGATCCGCGGCTACAAGCGCACCGCGCATGCCAACCAGCAGCAGGGTGTGCAGACCGAATGGATCAGCCCGGAGCGCGTCAAGGAGATCGTGCCGATCATCAACCTGCACGGCCCGCGTTACCCCGTGCTGGGCGGCCTCTATCAGGAACGCGGCGGCACCGCCCGTCACGACGCCGTGGCCTGGGGCTATGCGCGTGCCTGCTCCGACATGGGCATGGACATCATCCAGAAGTGCGAAGTTACCGGTGTGCGCACCGAGAACGGCCGCACCGTGGGTGTCGACACCACCAAAGGCCCGATCGATTGCGACAAGATCGGCATGATCGTTGCCGGCAACGCCTCAGTGCTGTCGGAAATGGCGGGCTTCCGTCTGCCGATGGAATCCGTTGCCCTGCAGGCGATGGTGTCCGAGCCGATCAAACCCTGCATGGATGTGGTTGTGATGGCCAACACCGTGCACGGCTACATGTCCCAGTCCGACAAGGGCGAGATGGTCATTGGCGGCGGCACCGACGGGTTCAACAACTACACCCAGCGCGGTTCGTTCCACCACATCGAGGAAACCGTGCGCGCCCTGGTCGAAACCTTCCCGATGGTCAGCCGCTTGAAGATGCTGCGCCAGTGGGGCGGCATCGTGGACGTGACCGGCGACCGTTCGCCGATCATCTCCAAGACCCCGGTCCAGAACTGCTTCATCAACTGCGGCTGGGGCACCGGCGGCTTTAAATCCATCCCGGGTTCGGGCTGGGCGATGGCAGAGCTGATGGCCACAGGTCATTCGCCGCTGACCGAGGAGTTCTCGATCAACCGCTTCAAAGAAGGCAAGTTCATCGACGAGAGCGTCGCCGCGGGCGTGGCCCACTAATGAACGCGCTGCGCTCAATCCAGGCTGCTGCCGCTTCCAAACTTCATGTGGGGATGGGTGGTTTCGCCGTTCTTGCCGTAGGCCGTGTCATGGCCGCTGCGGCGGGGTGGCGGGTTGTCCTCCTTCCGGATTTCGGAGCGGAAGATGAACAATGCCAGAGCGCCGAAAAGCAAAAGAAAACCGAGAACTGTAATCGCTATCTCCATGCCCTCAACCTGGGCGTGCGGTCTGCAATTTTCAAGAGGGGAGTGGCAGCATGCTGATCCTTGAATGCCCATACTGCGGCGTCAAAGCCGAAGAAACCGAACTGGCCGCGGGCGGCGAAGCGCATCTGAAGCGCTATGGCCCCGGCTCCTCGGATGATGAGTTCCATGACTACCTGTTCATGCGCGAAAACCCCAAAGGCGTTCACTTTGAACGCTGGCGCCATGCCAACGGCTGCGGCAAGTGGTTCCACGCCGCCCGCTGCACCATGACGCTGGAGGTCTTTGGCACCTACACTGCACAGACCTCTGTGCCGACGCAGGAGATCCTGGACAAGATCGCTGCCAAACGCCCGGGCTGGACCTGGCGCGAATTTGCGGACGGCAAGAAATGAACCGCCGCCTGATTGAAACACCCGCTTTTCTTTTGAAAGGTCTGCGCCCATGAGCACGCGTCTTGCCAAACACGGCCGGCTGATCGACCGCTCCAAACAGATCGCCTTCACCTTCAACGGCAAATCCATGCAGGGTTTTGCCGGCGATACCCTGGCGTCCGCTCTGCTGGCCAACGGCCAGGTGATGATGGGCCGCTCGTTCAAATACCACCGCCCGCGCGGCGTCGTGGCATCGGGTTCGGAAGAGCCCAATGCGCTGATGCAGCTGGGTGTGGGCGACCGTTACGAGCCGAACCAGCGCGCCACCACCACCGAGCTGTTCTCGGGCCTGACCGCGCAGTCGCAGAACCACTGGCCGAGCCTGGAGTTCGACGTTCTGGCGGTGAACAACAAGCTGTCGCGTTTCCTGACCGCCGGCTTCTACTACAAGATGTTCATCCACCCGCGTCCGCTGTGGAAACACGTGTATGAGCCGATCATCCGGAAGTCCGCAGGTCTGGGCGCAGCTCCCGACAAGGAACTGAAGGACGCCGACACCTACGAGCATTTCTACTTCTTTGCAGATGTGCTTGTCATCGGCGGCGGTGTTGCCGGCCTGCAGGCAGCCAAGGCGGCTGCTGCATCGGGTGCCAAGGTTCTGGTGCTGGAGCAGAACAACTTCTGGGGCGGCCGCGCACCGGTCGACGGCGGCACCATCGACGGTGAAGCGCCCGAGGCCTGGATCGAAAAGACCCTGGCCGAGCTGCGCGGTATGGACAACGTCACCCTGCGCGACCGCTGCATGGGCTCCGGTGTTTATGACCACGGCTATGCCCTGGGCTATGAGCGCCTGACCGACCACGCACCGGGCCAGGGCGGACCGCGCCACCGTCTGTGGCGGATCCGTGCCTCCCAGATCGTCACCGCAACCGGTGCCATCGAACGTCCGCTGTCTTTTGCCGGCAACGATGTTCCCGGCGTGATGCTGGCGGCCTCGATGCGCGACTATGTGGTGAACTGGGGCATCAACCCGGGCCAGAAGGTCGTGGTTGCCACCAACAACGACGACGCCTACCGTACCGCTCTGGTGCTGCATGATGCAGGCGTCGAAGTGGTCCGCGTGGTCGACACACGCGAAACCGGCGGCGGCGCGCTGATGGAAGCGGTCCGCGAAAAGGGTATCCGGGTCGAACTGGGCCGGGCCATCGCCAAGGTGAAGGACGGCAAATGCGTGACCGAGGTTGCCATCTGCGCCCAGAACGGTGAAGGCGGCGCGCGCGAGACCGTGCAGGCTGACGCGGTTGCCATGTCCGGCGGCTGGTCGCCGGTGGTCCACCTGTGGTCCCACTGCGGCGGCAAGCTGATCTGGGACGAGGTGAACGCCAACTTCCGCCCCGATGCCTCCCGTCCGCCGCTGGGCGACAATGGCCAAGGCTTTGTGGTTCCGGCAGGTGCCGCAAACGGTGAGTTCGGCTTGGGTGCGCTGCTGGAAGACGCAGCTGCTGCTGGTGTGAAAGCAGCCGAAGCGGCTGGCTTCCCGGCGAAATCCGTTGCGGCTGCCAAGGGCGAGTCCGAGGCGGAAGCGCAGATGGAAGCGGTCTGGCTGATGCCTGCCAAAGCCGACATCAAGCTGCGCATGAAGTCCTGGCTGGACTATCAGAACGACGTCAAAGTGTCGGACGTGCAGCTGGCTGCCCGCGAAGGCTACGAAAGCGTCGAGCACACCAAGCGTTACACCACGCTGGGTATGGCCACCGACCAGGGCAAGCTTTCGAACATCAACGGCCTGGCCATTCTGGCCGACAGCCTGAACTCGGAAATCCCGCAGGTGGGCACCACAACCTTCCGTCCGCCGTACCACCCGATCTCGCTGGGCGCGATTGCAGGTGAGGCACGGGCCGAGATCTTCCAGCCGGTGCGCAAGACACCGATTGCCGACTGGCTGGACAAGAACGGCGCGGATTGGGAACCGGTTGGCCAGTGGCGCCGCCCGTTTGCCATCACCAAACCGGGCGAGGACCGTCATGCCGCGGTGAACCGCGAGGTGAAGAACACCCGCGAGAACCTGGGCCTGCTGGACGCCTCGACCCTGGGCAAGCTGGTGGTCAAAGGCCCCGATGCCGGCAAGTTCCTGGACATGATGTACACCAACATGATGTCCACGCTGAAGGTCGGCAAATGCCGCTATGGCCTGATGTGCACAGAGAACGGCTTCCTGATGGACGACGGCGTGGTTGCGCGCATCGACGAGGACACCTTCCTGTGCCACACCACCACCGGCGGCGCCGAGCGCATCCACGGTTGGATGGAAGAGTGGCTGCAGACCGAATGGTGGGACATGAAGGTCTATGTCGCCAACGTGACCGAGCAGTACGCCCAGATCGCCGTTGTCGGCCCCAACGCCCGCAAGGTGCTGGAGAAGCTGAACGCGGCAGCTGGCGGCGGCATGGATGTCTCGAAAGAGGCGCTGCCGTTCATGGAATGGCGCGACGGCAAGATCGGCGAATTCGACGCCCGGGCTTACCGGATCTCCTTCTCGGGCGAGCTGTCCTACGAGATCGCGGTTGCGGCCTCAGAAGGTCAGGCATTCTGGGATGCGCTGATGGAGGCAGGCAAGGAATTCGGCGTCATGCCTTACGGCACCGAGACCCTGCACATCCTGCGGGCCGAGAAGGGCTTCATCATGATCGGTGATGAAACCGATGGCACCGTGATCCCGCAGGATCTGGGGCTGCACTGGGCACTGTCGAAGAAGAAGGAAGACTATCTGGGCAAACGCGCGCAGCAGCGTTCGCACATGGTTGATCCGGAGCGCTGGCAGCTGGTTGGCCTGGAAACCGTCGACGGTTCGGTGCTGCCCGACGGCGCCTATGCACTGGGTGAAGGCGTCAACGCCAACGGTCAGCGCAACATGATCGGCCGGGTGACCTCGACCTACCACTCCGCGACCCTGGGCCGCGGAATCGCAATGGGCCTGGTCAAGCACGGTCCCAAGCGCATGGGCGAAGTGATCGAGTTCCCGGGCACTGACGGCAAGACCTACAAAGCCAAGATCGTTGATCCGGTCTTCTACGATAAGGATGGAGAGAAGCAGAATGTCTAAGGCTGTTTCCGTACTGAACGGCGCCCGTTTCTCGGGTCTAGCCACCGTCGAGGATGCCGGTCTGCAGGGCATGATCACCCTGCGCGGCGATCTGGGGTCCAAAGCGCTGAAGGCGGCTGTAAAAGCCGCCACCGGCGCCGGGGTTCCGGCACAGGGTTCCATCTCGGTTGCCGAAAACGGCGCCGCTGCGTGGATGTCTCCGGACGAGCTGCTGCTGCTGGTGCCTTATGAGGACGCTGTCGCCAAGACCGCGGAGGTGGCCGAGGCGCTGAAGGGCGAGCATGCGCTGGCAGTGAACGTCTCCGACGCCCGGGCCTTCTTCCGGCTGTCGGGCGAGGGCGCGCGCGAGGTACTGGGCAAGGTGAGCCCGGTGGACTTTGATGCCGCGGCCTTCAAACCGGGCCAGTTCCGCCGCTCGCGCCTGGCACAGGTGGCTGGCGCCTTCTGGTTGAACGAAGACGGCAGCTTCTACATCGTCTGCTTCCGCTCGGTTGGTGAATATGTGTTCAAACTGCTGAGCGCAGGGGCGCATCCTCAAAGTAAAGTGGGTGTTTACTAAAATTCTCACTCGCTTTCTGCTTGTGACGCCTTTGCGCGTCATTTACGGTGCCCTGGAGACCTTCCAGGGCACCGTTTTTTGTGGTGGCAGATCCAGGATGGTGTCTGTTGCAGGTATTGCAAACGGTTGAATTAAGGCCGTTTCCGAGAGGGGGACGGTGCGTGACGATGTTGCTGGGAGCGCCCCATGGTTCCGCTGAAATGCAGTGTCTTAATACTGGTCTTCACGCTTGCCGGGGCTGGTGTCATCGCAGGGCCGCGTTTCCAGTGCAGCTTGAAGCCTATATCGGGAAATGCGTGGATTCCCCGCGAGGTGAGCTTTCATTTCTCCGATGATTTCAAAACGGCCGAGATTAAAGATCTGGCTTTTGGCGTGCCGGTCACAGCCAGGATTGAGCGCCATAGTGAAACCTCTTTTGCGTTGAACTGGGCATTGCCGAAGCTGGCCGTAGCCGCAAATGCGGGGCTGCCGGGCCCGCGCTTCCGGGCTGTTCTGAATACCTCAAACCTGAAGATGAGCATTCAGGCAGTAAGGAAAGACAAGGACGGTGTACTGCCGCGCGGCAGCGGCCACTGCCAAGTGGATCAAAGCTTGTCTCTGCTGGCGCAGAGTGAAGGCTGATCAACAGGCCGCATTGAGCAGTGCGCTGACATTGCGCTATTTTCGAAGATTTTTTCTAACGCAGGATAACGCTTGCGACTCTTCGTTCCTGTTGCAATCAGCAGCGGGAAGAATTCGGAGAAATAGACTATGAAACGTTTAGCCCTATACGCGATTACAGCCGCCATTAGCATTTCCGGCCAGATGGCTTTTGCCGAAACTGTCTATGACTGTGAAGTTAAGCCTGCCACCAACGACGGTGGCGTTGCCCCGCGTGTTATCGTGCTGCTTGACGAAAACGGCGCCGGCGCAATGGTCTATGACGCCTTTATTCACGAAGCTGAGGGTGAACCGGTCCCGGCCAAGATCAGTCCGCGGAATGCGCACGCCTATGATTTGTCGTGGCGAGTGGATGAAATCCCGCTGCGGAACCGGGTCAGCACGACCGTTGGGCATTTTTCTGCTGTTCTGGACAAAAAGAAAAACACGCTTTCCGTGAGAGCAACATTTGCCGGTTTTGAAAACCTGTCGCGCGGCCGGGGCAAGTGCAAGGTCAAGACGGGTTAATGCCCGTGACCAATGGCCACTCCGGCTGAAGGCTGGAAATTGAAGGATATCTCAAAAGTGAAAAAGACAATTTGCGTGCTTGCAAGTTCCGCCGCGTTTTTCTCTGCTGAAATGGCACGCGCTGACACTTCGCCGGCCTCAGCATACTATTGTAAGATCGTGCCTTACGGAGGCGGAAAACCCTCTTCTGAAGGAGGCGGCGGATGGATACCGGATACCACTTCATTTGAATTTTCAGACGGCTGGAAAAGGGTGAAAGTGGAGAACTACATAGTTGAGGCATCCGCAGAAGGCGCAGCGCAAGCTGAAGTCAGGCAGCTCAAAAACGGGCTGGTTAAGTTTAAGTGGCGTTCGAGCCTGCCGACGACCCTGGATATTCCGACACCGGTTGGCTACCGGGTTGAATTCGATCCGGAGAAACTCACCGGCAGGATGCGGGCCACCGTGGCAGCGGGATACAGGTCCAGGATTGGCGGCATTATGAGTTGCAAAAAATCCTAGGCAGATGCGGGTCGATCAGGCTGCTGGAAGCGAATTTGAAGAAGCCATCGGCCGTCAGAGGCCGGGCTCCGGCAGCCGGCATATGTCCATTCGTTGTTACCAGAAATGCACATAGACCTTGCGGGGAATCTACCCCTAAGCTCTTGACCTGATAGCGCCCGCACCGCATGTATCTGCGCAGGAACGCAAACATATTTCACAGGGGGCCCAAATGGCTTTTGAACTTCCCGATCTTCCTTATGCACACGACGCTCTGGCTGCCAAAGGCATGTCGGCGGAAACCCTGGAATACCACCATGACCTGCACCACAAGGCCTATGTCGACAACGGCAACAAGCTGATTGCCGGCACCGAATGGGACGGCAAGTCGCTGGAAGAGATCATTGCCGGCACCTACGACGCCGGTGCCGTTGCCCAAAACGGCATCTTCAACAATATTTCGCAACTGTGGAACCACAACCAGTTCTGGGAAATGATGGGTCCGGGCGAAAGCAAAATGCCGGGCGAACTGGAAAAAGCACTGGTTGAATCCTTTGGCTCGGTCGATGAGTTCAAGTCGCAGTTCTCCGCTGCGGGCGCAGGCCAGTTCGGCTCCGGCTGGGCGTGGCTGGTCAAGAACGCCGACGGCTCGCTGGCGGTGACCAAGACCGAAAACGGCGTCAACCCGCTGTGCTTCAACCAGACCGCGCTGCTGGGCTGCGACGTGTGGGAGCACTCCTACTACATCGACTTCCGCAACAAGCGTCCGGCTTACCTGTCGAACTTCCTCGACAACCTAGTGAACTGGGAAAACGTCGCCTCGCGCATGTGATCGCATGACGCGGAGGAGCTTTCTCCGGGGCCTGCTGGCGGTGACGCTGGCAGGCCTTTTTACTGCTCTCTACGGGTTTTTCATTGAGCCTGCGCTGCGGCTGCGTGTCAGGAGGTGGAAGATCCGGAGGGAGGACTGGACTGCACCGCCGCTGCGCATTGCAGTGATAGCGGATCTTCATGCTGGCGAGCCCTGGGTGGGTGAGCGCCGTGTCCGGCAGGTTGTCCGGAGGGTGAATGCGGTCAATGCAGATCTGGTGCTGCTGCTGGGGGACTATGCGGCGGGGCACAGGTTCGTTACCAAACCGGTGAAGATCGCGGAAGTGGCGCCAATACTCGCGGAATGCCGGGCCAGGCACGGGGTTTTTGCTGTTCTGGGCAACCATGACTGGTGGGATGATCTTGCTGCGCAGAAACGGGGTGGAGGTCCGAACCTCTATGCCAAGGCACTTGAAACTGCGGGCATCAGCGTGCTGTCCAATCAGGCACTGCGGCTCGACGAGGCGGGCATTTGGCTCGCCGGGCTGGAAGATCAGCTCGCAATCCGCCGCAACGGCCGCTGGAACGGTCTTGATGACCTGCCGGGCACGCTGGCGCAGGTCACGGACGGTGCGCCAGTGGTGCTGATGGCACATGAGCCGGACATTTTTCCAAAGGTGCCCGCGCGCGTAGCCCTGACGCTGTCCGGACATACCCATGGCGGCCAGGTCCGGCTGTTCGGCTGGTCGCCGGTGGTGCCGTCAAGATTCGGCAACCGCTACGCCTACGGCCGCGTTCGGGAACAGGGTCGTGATCTGGTTGTCTCCGGGGGGATCGGCTGTTCGATTCTGCCGGTGCGCTTTGGATCTGTGCCGGAAGTTACGGTTATTGAAGTATCCTCTTGAAAGGCTTGCAGCTGCGGGGGAAGGCAGGATACGGATTGCCTGCGCCCGGCTTTAAAACGGGCGTTTCGTGTTTTGGGAAAAGCCCCGTGCGGTATACGCACCCGGCTGAAGCAGATGAGGGGCAATGACCGAGGCAGGCAAAGGTATTCTGGCTATGATTGCCTCCTGTACCGTTTGGGGGCTTTCGGGCATCTATTACAAGGCGCTGTCGCATGTGCCGCCGGAGCAGGTTCTGTCGCACCGGGCGCTGTGGTCCTTTGTGTTTTTTGCCATCGTGCTGCTGTGCCAGGGCCGCATCGCCGAGCTGGCGGCGGCGCTGTCCACCCGCCGCAGCGCGCTCTTACTGGCGTTTGCCTCGGCGATGATTTCGCTTAACTGGTTCATCTTCATCTCGGCTGTGCAGCTGGGCTATGCGACTGAGGCAAGCCTTGGCTATTACGTCTTTCCGCTGCTGAGCGTGCTGCTGGGTTGGCTCGCCTTCGGCGAGCGGCTGGCACCGGCGCAAGGGGTGGCGGTATGCCTGGCAGGCCTTGCGGTCGCCGTGCTGTCGTTCGGGCTGGGGGCCGCGCCCTGGATTCCTCTGGCGTTGAGCTTCAGTTTCACGCTTTACGGTGTTGTAAAGAAACAATTGCCGCTGGGGCCGGTGGTTTCCGTCACGGCCGAAGTTGCGCTGCTGTTGCCGGTTGCGCTGACAATCATTTGGATGACCGGCGGCGCTGGTTTCCTGGGCGGCGCTGGTGATGCAATGATGCTGATGTTTTCCGGCATCCTGACCGGGCTTCCGCTGATCCTGTTCGCCTACGCCGCCCGCAGGGTGCGGCTGGGCACCGTGGGTGTGCTGCAATACTTGAACCCGACGCTGCAGTTCCTGGTTGCGGTGCTAGTCTTTGCCGAACCTTTCACACCCTGGCACGGAACCGCTTTTGCGCTGATCTGGAGCGCTGTTGCGGTGTTTTCGGTCTCGGCGCTGCGTCAGGAGCGGGCATCGCGCAGGGCGGCGATGGCGGCCACAGGCGTGTCGGCCCAGATCAGGTAATCCGCGGTTTCCTGGCTGGCAAAACCCTGGCTTACCACCTGGTCCAGCAGGTCGCGCAGCTTGTCCCAGTAGCCGCCGGTGTTCAGGATCACGATCGGTTTGGAGTGCAGGCCCAGCTGACGCCACGTGAGGGCCTCGAACAGCTCGTCCAGTGATCCGGCGCCGCCGGGCAGCACAACCACCGCGTCGGCGTTCCACAGCATCACCTTCTTGCGCTCATGCATGGTCTCGGTCACCACATAGGTTGTGAGGTCGGTCTTACCGACCTCGCGCCGTTCCAGGTGGCCGGGGATCACGCCGAAGGTCTCTCCGCCGGCCTGCTGTGCCGCGCGGGCAACCTCGCCCATCAGGCCGACATCGCCGGCGCCATAGACCAGCCGCATGCCGTTTTCCGCCAGTGCGGTGCCGAATGCGCGGGCGGCTTCGGCATAGTCAGGCAGCAGCCCCGCGCGGGATCCGCAGTAGACGCAGACGGATTTGATGCTCATCGGCCAGCCTTTCCGTGGAATATCAAGGTGAAAACCAATTGGTGTTTTGACCCGTGATAGCGGGGTTGCTAGATTTCCTCAACTAAGCGGAAGGTCACATTCCGCAATTGCCGAAGGGAAAGACATGGCGGATGCATCTGGAAGCGGGGGTCTGGGGGCCCTCACACTTGGCGGTATTGCCGGGGCGGTCGTGGTTGTGGGCGGCGTCGTGCTGTATCAGCTGGGCATGTTTGGCTCAGTAGCACCTGATGGCGGGGCCGTGAGCGAACAGACAGCCGGGCAGGCATCGAATGGCGATGGTGAGTTCTCCGGTGACGGTGATGCATCCGGCCAGCCCCTGCAGAACCGTGCTGTACAGGACGCCGCCGGCAATCAGGTTGAAGCGGTGGATACGGTTGAGGCTGGCCAGTTGCTGGAAGACGCCGCGGAGACCAGCACAAATCAGCAACCGCAGATGCAAGATCAGGCCGGCGCTGTAACAGAAGGGAATGAAACGGAAACTGCCGTTGAAGGCAGAGAGGTTGCAGAGACCGCTGAAGGGGAGGCGCCGGAAGAAACCGGTCAGATCTCAGAGCAGGCTTCCCTGTCTGAGCCTGCTGAAACCGCCGTTGCCCCCGAGCTGGTACAAGAACCGGAAACAGAGCCTTTGAAGGAAGAGGTATTTGTCCTTCAGGCCCCGGAGCTGGATCTGGTGCGGGTGGACAGCGACGGCGCCGCGGTGATTGCCGGGCGGGCGCAAGAAGGTGTTCAAGTGTCGGTGCTGCTGGATGGTGAAGTTCTGGATCAGCTTGAGGTGCCCGCCGGTGGCGAATTTGTTTCTCTTGCGACCATAGCGCCAAGCGGAGCGGCACAGGTTGTGTCGCTGCGCGCCGAACATGAAGGGGAACAAGCGGCCTCAGGCGCAAGCTTCATCCTGGCTCCGGTCAGCCCTGTGGCAGCCCTTCCTTCAGAGGAGAACGAGGTGCAGGGTGAAGCGCAAGTTGCTGCGCTGGAGCAGGATGCGCCAGCGGTAGCGCCAGAGGAAGGCGGGCAAGCGGCAGATCAAGCGGGAGCAACCGGCACTGCACAAGAAACCGTGCAGGCAGGCAGTACCTCCGAAGCCGTGACACAGGCGACAGGTTCTGAGGAGTCTGTAATTGCTGCGGTGGACGGACAGCACATCACTGGAACCGAAGCCGTCGAAGCTTCACAGAGCCGTCCGGAAACCGCTCCAGAGCCCGAAGCAGCGCAGCCCCAAGATCAGGCCGTTGCAGTTCTGCGCGCGGACCAGGACGGGATCGAGGTGGTGCAGCCTGCTGTTCCGGCTGATGCTGAACTCAGCAAGGAAGTTGCGTTGGACGCTATCAGCTATAATGGCACTGGCGGGGTTGAGCTGACGGGCAGGGCGCGCCCCAAGGCGCGCGTGCGTGTCTATGTGGACAATCAGCCGGTCGCGGAATTGAATGCTGCGGAAGACGGGCAGTGGAACGGACGGCTGGAGGATGTGGCACCAGGTGTCTACACCCTTCGCCTGGATGAAATCGAAGCCGCAACCGGCAAGGTGGTGAGCCGTCTGGAAACTCCGTTCAAGCGCGAAGCGCCGGAGGCGCTGCCGCAGCCTGAGCCTGAGGAGGATCCGCAGCAGCCTGTGCCGCTGGTCAGGGCGGTGACGGTGCAGAAGGGCGATACGCTTTGGGCCATCTCACAACAGAAATTCGGCAGCGGTTTTCTGTATGTGCGGCTGTTTGAGGCCAACAAGGGTGCAATCCGCAATCCGGATCTGATCTACCCGGGGCAGGTTTTCACTATCCCCGAATGACGAAGGAAAACGCGCCCTTGCGGCGCGTTTTTTCTGCGCACCCCTCGCAAAACCGTGAACAGGTGAATATCTGGAGGTGTCTAGCCAGGAACAGCCATGACCCAGACCGATCAGGCCGCAGTGCCGCCGCAAGCCGACATTGCCCACGATGAACGCCGCTCTGGCCTGCGCACCCTGCGCAAGGTGGGCCCTTATCTTTGGCCCGAAGGCAACCGTGCCGTGAAGATCCGGGTGATGCTGGCACTGGCGGTTCTGGTTCTGGCAAAGCTGATCGCGGTCTATACACCAATGCTTTACAAGGGCGCTGTCGACAGCCTCGCGGGCGAGGGTGTTCCGCCGCTGGCACTGGGGGCCGTGGGCCTGACGGTGGCCTATGGCATGGCGCGGATCCTGACCATCGGGTTTCAGCAGCTGCGTGATGCGGTCTTTGCCCCAGTGGGGCAGCGAGCCTTGCGGCGGCTGGCACTAGAGACCTTCACCCACATTCACCGGCTCTCGATGCGCTATCATATTACCCGCAAGACCGGTGGCCTCAGCCGGATCATCGAGCGCGGGGTGAAGGGGGTAGAGTTCCTGCTGCGTTTCATGCTGTTCTCGATCGGGCCGCTGATCCTTGAACTCACGCTGGTGGCCATTATCCTGACAGTTCTGTTCGACGCATGGTATCTGGTTGTCGTGGCTGTCACCATTGGCCTCTATGTCTGGTTCACATTCGCCGTCACCGAATGGCGGGTGAAGCTGCGCCGGGAGATGAACAAGCAGGACACTGATGCCAATCAGAAGGCCATCGACAGCCTCTTGAACTTCGAAACCGTCAAGTACTTCGTTGCCGAGAAGCGCGAGGCGGAACGCTATGACAGCGCCATGAGGGGCTATGCGCAGGCGGCGCTCAAGACAGCGTATTCACTGGCGGCGCTGAACTTCGGCCAAAGCGTGCTGATCACCGCGGGCCTGGTCGGGGTGATGGTGATGGCAGCCATCGGGGTGGAGCAGGGCAATCTGACCGTCGGCGACTTTGTCATGGTCAACGCCTACATGATCCAGATCACCGTGCCGCTGAACTTCCTTGGCACTGTCTACCGCGAAATCCGCCAGAGCCTGGTGGATATGGGAGAGATGTTCGACCTGCTGGAGCAACCCGCCGATGTGAGCGACCGCCCCGATGCAGGGACGCTGCAGGTCACCGGAGGGCGCATCACGCTGGAAAACGTGCGGTTCTCATACGATGCCGGACGGGAGATCCTGAAGGGTATATCACTGGAGGCAGAACCGGGGCAGACGGTGGCCATAGTCGGCTCAACCGGGTCTGGCAAATCGACCATCGGGCGGCTGCTGTTCCGTTTCTATGACGTGACAGGCGGAGCGTTGAGGATCGACGGCCAGGACGTGCGAGACGTGACACAGCAAAGTCTGCATGAGGCCATCGGTGTGGTGCCGCAGGACACGGTGCTGTTCAACGACACCATCCGCTACAATATCGCCTATGGCCGCGACGGTGCCACCCAGCAGGAGGTCGAGCAAGCGGCGCAGGATGCGCAGATCCACGATTTCATCATGGCGCTGCCGGAGGGCTATGAAACTCAGGTGGGAGAGCGCGGACTGAAACTGTCGGGCGGTGAGAAGCAGCGGGTCGGCATTGCCCGGACACTCTTGAAGAACCCGCCGGTGCTCTTGCTGGACGAGGCGACCTCGGCGCTGGACACCGACACTGAACAGGAAATCAAGGAAGCGCTGGCACGTGCCGGTCAGGGGCGCACGGTAATCACCATCGCCCACCGCCTGTCCACAATTGCCGAGGCCGACCGGATTGTGGTGCTGGAACAGGGGGAGATTGCTGAGACCGGCACCCACGAGGAGCTTCTGGCCAAGGATGGCCGCTATGCCCGGCTGTGGCAGCGGCAGCAGGCAGACCAGGACGCAGCCTGACCGGCCTGGGCGCAGGGGGAACAGCAGCGGTTTCACAGGTGGACAGGCCGGCTCAAAGAACCGGCCTTGTTAATTTCACAGATGGTGAAGCCCGGTTTAGAAGTCTTCCCATCCTCCATTGGCTGCCTTGGCTGGCAGCGGTACTGGGCCGTCAAAATCCAAATCGGGGCCGTGTGCACTCGGCAGTTCCGGCGCAGCACTTGCCGCGGGTTTGCTGGTTACGGGGACCCCGGCCGCGCCAGAGATTTTGAACTGCGCCATCAGCTCTGCCAGCTTGCCCGCATCGCTGTGCAGCATGTGGCCGGCGGCTGTCGCTTCCTCTACCATAGCGGCGTTCTGCTGGGTGACCTGATCCAGCTGGCCAACACCGGTGTTGATCTCAGTGAGGCCGGTCGACTGTTCCGCGGCGCCTTCAGCGATGCTGGAAACCAGTTGAGAGATGTCATTGACCCGGTTCACGATGCTGGTCAGTGCTTCGCCCGTTTCACCGACCAGATCGACGCCCTGCTTCACATGTTTGGAGCTGTCGCCGATCAGGGCCTTGATCTCGGTCGCCGCGTCCGCAGAGCGTTGCGCCAATGCCCGCACCTCGCTGGCAACCACGGCGAAACCCTTGCCGGCCTCACCGGCCCGCGCAGCCTCGACACCGGCGTTGAGGGCCAGCAGGTTGGTCTGAAAGGCAATATCGTCGATCACCGAGATGATTTGCGAAATCTTGAGTGAAGACTGTTCAATCTCATTCATCGCCGTCACCGCATTGCGGACAACCTCACCGCTGGCCTCAGCCTCGCCGCGGGCATCCTGCATCGTCTGTTCCACCCCGCGGGCACCATCTGCGGAGGATTTGACCGATGCCGTCAGCTCTTCCAGCGCGGCGGCTGTTTCCTCAAGGGTGGCAGCCTGGCTTTCCGTGCGGCTCGACAGATCGTCGGAAGCGGTGCTGATTTCAGTCGCTCCGTTATGGATGCTGCTGGCCGCTGCCATTACCTGTTCAATGGTTTCCCTGAGGGTTGCCACAGTGGTGTTGAAGCTTTGCCTCAGCTGCTCGTAGTCTTCCGGGAAGACCTCCTCAATGGTGCAGTCCAGATCCCGGCGGGACAGGCGGGAGAGGTGGTCATCCAGCTTGCCCACAGCCGCACCGCGGTCGGCGATCCGGCTGGCCTCGATTTTGGCCAGCTTCTCGTCTGCTTCTGAGAGGGCTGCCCGGGTTTTCTCCATTGCACGGCTGAGCTTGCCGATCTCGGTCGTCGCTCCCAGGTTTGCGGGTTCGAAATTGAATTCTTTGCGGGCGAGCCGGTCCAGGTCTGCCTGCAAGGCACCGAACTGGCGGGTAAAAGCGGATATCAGGCGCAGCCCGATGGCGGCGCTGACAACCAGAGTCATCACGACCGCTGCAAGGGTTATGATCAGCGCTTGCCGGGCCTGGATTGCCTCCGCCGCGGAGATAGCGGTCATTTCGTCTGTTGCGGACATTTCTGCATCGCGAAGAGCGCTGACCCATTGCGTGGCCCGGCTGAACCAGTCCTTGGCGGCATAGGAGGGTGCCGGCGCGCCCGGTCCTGCCTCCAGAACTTCATCACGTATGCCCGGCAGCCCCGAAGGCGCCAGCCCCGCACGCAGATCCAATTCGGCCAGGTTTTGACCGAAGGAAAGGCCTGCAATGTCCAGCAATTGGTTTTCTACCGCGCCGGTCCGGGTGAACCAGCGGTAAAGTGTCAGATTAAAACTGCCCATGTTGAAACCGGCGGCGCCCGCTGCGCGCTGCTGCCCGGCGGCTTCCTTGGCGTATGCAAGGCTGACAAGTCCGGCACCAAGCTGTGCGATGCGGGCATTCTTCTGCTGCAGCAACAGGGCGCTGGCATCCTGCAAAAGCGATCCGATCATCGCGGAATAACGGCCCCCCATCTGACCAGGTTCCAGCGTCATGCTGCTGACCGCTTGCCGCAATGCGGTGAGTTCTGAAACGTTCTGAAGGGCCGTTGCTGCGGACTCCGGCACGTTTTGCAAAGCAGCATCAACCGATGACCGGGCATCTTCCAGCTCCGGCATGGCGGAGGCGCCACCGGAGGACAGGAAAACAGCCGACAATCCGCGTTCGACCTGCAGGTGGTGAATTACATCCATCAATGCCACAGCGCTTTGGGTTTCGCTCTGCGTTACCTGTGCATTGCTGAAACGCTCCCAGTCGGCTGCTGCCTTGAACCCGCCAATTGCGGCCAGGGCAATGAAGGGCACCGCGATGAGCGCCAGAATCTGCGCGCGTAGTGACATCGGCTTTTTCCTCAAATTGAAACACGCTATGCGGGAGTAATCCCGTTTGGAATGTTCATATGCATGTAAAGAATAACGGTGTGTGAATGATACAATTCAACGGATTGCACGAGGCGCTACTGGGCGCAGCGGTGCTATGGCAGATGCGGCAAAGTCGGAGACCTGGTGACGCAAATTGCGTTATTGATGTGGATCCGCTGTATGATTTCGGATGGTTGGAGATCTTTATTGCGAGAAAAGTATAATTAAACCAAGTGCTTGTATATAATATTGGAGCTGAGCATGTAACGTTTGGGGAATGACTAAAATATTTTCATTTTGACGCCGAAGGCAGCAGACGTTCCTGCTCCTCCTCTCATGAACAGCATCAGACAGCCGGTGTTGCGGGTTGATCGCCAGGGCGGAGGCTTCAAACGGGGAGCATTCAAACAGGATTCCCATTGACCGCCTCCCATGCGGCCTTAGGCTATGCGCACTCAGGGCCGTGGCGGCAATTGAGACTGCCGGCCCGAATACAAGGACATGTGTATGAAGACCCTACTGTTTGCAGCCTCCGCGGCTGCTCTGCTTGCCTTTCAAGCGCCCGCTTACGCCGAAGATCTTGAGTTTCTGCTGGTGAATGACAGCAGCGCCGATCTGGTTGAGTTCAATGTATCGCCTGCGTCTTCAGACAACTGGGAAGGCAACCTGATGGAAGGCGGCTACCTGGCCCCGGGTTATGAGATCGATGTGGAGATTGCGGATGGCGCAACCACCTGCGTCTATGACATCCGCGGACGCTTCTCCGATGGCTCTGAGGCTGAGGACTATGGCCTCGATCTGTGCGATTTGGGTGAATACACCTTCACCGACTGATCTTTGCTGTGCGCCGGAACCGGCGGCATGCAGAAAGGAAAAGCCCCGCCGGAGCGGGGCTTTTTTGTTTGTCTGGCTATTCCGCTGCGCGCAAGCGGCCGCTGGGGGCTGGCGGTTGCGGTTCGTCCTCTTCGGCTTCGTTCGCCTTTTCGCCGGTCTCAGGCATGGCGTCTTCCACCCACTGGATTTCGGTGGTCGGCAGCTGACGCGCCTTCTTGAACAGCTTGGAGTCCTGCGCGATGCGGCTGGAGCGGCCGCGGGTGATCCGCGACAGCATCCGGCCGAGGGCCCGCATGTAGGTGGAGAACCACACCCGGATCGACAAGAGCGAGGGCGTCACCACCAGGGTCAGTACGGTAGCGATGCCCAGGCCAAAGACCACGGCGGTCGCCAGCTGTTTCCACCACAGCGCGGTGGGGCTGTCGATTGAGTAGCCGCCGTTGATGAAGTCCAGACTGACGCCGAACATCATCGGAGTGAGGCCCGCCATCGTGGTGATAGTGGTCAGAAGAACCGGACGGATCCGTGCCTCTGCGGTGCGGATGATCGCTTCGATCCGCGGCATCTGCTGGCTGAACTCCTGATAGGTGTCGATCAGTACGATGTTGTTGTTCACCACAATGCCTGCCAGTGCAACGATGCCGGTGCCGGTCATGATGATCGAGAACGGCTGCTGCATCACCATCATGCCGATCAGCACGCCGGTGGTGGACAGCACCACCGCCAGCAGCACCAGCACCGAGTTGTAGAAGCTGTTGAACTGGGCCAGCAGGATAACGAACATCAGCGCCAGCGCGCCGGCAAAGGCCTTGGACAGGAAGGCACCGGATTCCTCCTGCTCCTCCTGGTCTCCGGTCCATTCCCAGCCGATGCTGCGCGGCAGCGGATCACTTTCCAGCCATTCGGTGAGCACCGCGATCCGCTCGTTCGGATTCACGGGGCTGATCTTGGCGCCGCTGTCTATTGCTGCCAGCACCGCGTCAAAGCTCTCGGCACCTGTCAGTTGCAGCAATTGCATGGTCTTTCCGTTTGGCGCCACCAGGGTATCACCCGTCGCAGCGCTTCCTTCCGGAAGCTCCTTGAGGACCGCCAGGCGGGTCATTTCACCGCTGTCGGCATCCTCGATCACAACCTTATTCAGGCCCGGCTCCACATCCGCCTTGACGTCATAGAAGCGCTCCTGGCCAATGCGGTTGATCTGGGCGAGCTTCGGCACCGGCTGGCGGGTCACGAAGTTCGACAGTGGCACCAGCCCGTCCGAGGTGCGGACCTTAAGGTTGTCGAGCGTTGACAGCACCCTGTCCTGTTCCGGCAGGCGGACGCGGATCTCGATCTCCTCGTCGGAGCTGTCGACCCGCATGGTGTCCAGCAGGATGCCGCGGGTGACCAGCTGCACCATCGCCCCAACGGTTGCTACATCGGCGCCGTAGCGGCCGGCCTTTTCGACGTCCACGTTGATCTGCCAGTCGATGCCGGGCAGGGGCAGGCTGTCTTCAATCAGGATCAGGCCGGGTGTGTTTTCGAACTGCTCACGTGCGCTCAGCGCCGCTGTGGTCAGATCCTCCCAGCCGTCACCGCGCAGGCGCAGATGCACCGGCTTGCCGGAGGCGGGACCCTGCGCCAGGGCGCGGACCTCGACCTCGAAGCCGGGCAGCTTGCCAAGCACCGCGTTCAGCTCGTCAATCACGGTGTTGCCGTCGTATTCCTCGGCGATCACCTTCTTTTCAAAGCCCAGGTATTTGCTCAGCAGCCCGCCAAACCATCCGTCCAGCGGCTCGCTCTCGGTGGGGCGTTCCTCCCAGGGGATGATCTCGAACTGGACCTGGCCGATGGTGTCCGGCGGCAGTTGCGCGCCGGAACTGTCGGTGTTGAGGCCGCCATCGCCGGCAAAGGAGAAGACGTTGATCACCGCATGGTGATTCAGAATCACCTCTTCGGCGGCGCGGACCATCTCGTCTTTCTCGTGCAGGGAGATGTTGCCGCGGGCCCGGACATAGGCCGTGGCCTGTTCCGGCTCCGAGTCGACAAAGAATTCAACGCCGTAGTTGTTCTCGCTGAAGGTCGAGAAGACGGTCATGATGGCAAAGCCCACAGCGGCGATGGTTACCACGGGCATCACAGGATTGCCCGCAATGAACTTGATCACATGGCCGAACGGGGTGTGGTGGTAGCCGGGGGCAACTTCCTGCTCTTCGCGCTCCATCTTGACGGAACTGAGCGTGATCGAGGCCGCAAAGGATGCCAGCGTGAACACCAGCCCGCCGAACAGCACACCCGCCATCGGAGCGGCGCCTTCGCCCAGAAGGTAGGTGGGGTTCAGCATCTGCATGGCGCCCGCGAACATGCCCCACATGGCGACCGGCACCAGCACCGCACGCAGCCACCAAGGCGCAATCATCCGCAGCGCGCGCGAGGCGCCCTCAAAGGTGCGGCTGATGCGGCCGGTGACGCCGCCCATGACGGGCAGGTAGATCAGGGCCACCACCAGCGAGGCGGAGAGAACGAAGATCAGCGTCACGGGCAGCATGCCCATGAACTCGCCCGGCACACCGGGCCAGAACAGCATCGGCAGGAAGGCGCAGAGCGTGGTTGCTGTGGACGACACGATCGGCCAGAACATCCGCTGCGCCGCCTCGACATAGGCGTGCATCGGGCCGGTGCCTTCCTTGATCCGCTTGTCGGCGTATTCCACCACCACGATGGCACCGTCGACCAGCATCCCCACAGCGAGGATCAGGCCGAACATCACGATGTTGGAGATTGAGATACCCATCAGCGCCAGGAAGGCGAAGCACAACAGGAACGACGTCGGGATCGCAAAACCCACCAAGAGCGCAGCCCGGCTGCCAAGCGCGGACAGCACCACGATCATCACCAGCGCGATGGCCGTCAGGACGGAGCCTTCGAGCTGGCTGACCATCGAGCCGACAACCCTGCTTTGGTCGTTGGAGGTGCCGACTTCAATCGCTGCCTGCAGTTCCTGCGGCCATTTGGATTTGGATACTTCCAGGGTCTCTTTCACCAGGTTCACGGTGTCGATCAGGTTGTAGCCCTTGCGCTTCACCACCTGCAGGGCAACCGTGTCCTCGCCGTTGAAGCGGGCGGTGCCCTCGCGGTCCTCGAAGGTAAAGTTGATCTGTGCCAGCTCGCCCAGCTTGACCACACGGTCGCCGTTGGTCTTGACCGGCAGCTGGTAGATGTCCTGCACGTCGTCGAAAGAGGAGGGGATCTTGACCGAAAACGCGCCCTGGCTGGTTTCGACCTCACCTGCCGCGATCAGCTGGTTGTTGTTCTGCACAACATTGATCAGCTCCAGTGCGGTGACGTTATAGGCCTCCAGCCGCAACGGATCTATCAGCACCTCAACCATCTCGTCGCGGTTGCCGGCGATCCCGGCCTCCAGCACGGCATCCAGAGCTTCAAGGTCGTCCTGCAGGTCCTTGGCGATACGCGCCATTGTCCGCTCCGGCACGGCGCCGGTCAGGTTCACGATGACAATCGGGAACTCGGAGAAGTTGATCTCGGTGATCGAGTATTTCTCGGCGCCTTCCGGGAATTCGGCCTCGGCCTTGTCCATGGCGTCGCGCACGTCGGCCATGATGGCGGTCTTGTCCCAGCCGAACTCGAACTCCAGCGCCACCCCGGCATAACCCTCGGCGGCGGTTGAGGTCATTTTGTCGAGCCCGTCGAGGTCGGCAAGCTCGGTCTCCATCACCTTGACCATCAGCGATTCGGCGTCCTCGGCAGAGATGCCGGGGAAGGGGACCGAGATGAACAGGGCCGGGATTTCAATGTCCGGCTCGCCTTCCTTGGGCAGCATCGAATAGGCGAAGCCGCCGACAAGCAGCGAGATTGCGATAAACGCAAGGACCATCCGGGCGCGGCCGGCGGCCCAATCGACGATGCCAATCACTGTTCAGTCTCCCGGTAGGTGGCCGCCACGGCGACGCCTTCGGTTACAAAGTCCTGTCCCACCACGATCACATCTGCATTCTCTGGCAGGCCGCCCAGCCAGACGCCATCCACATCATCCCGCAGAAGCTGCACGGGGTAGAATACCACGGTGCTGCCGGATCCGACAACGCGCACGCCCAGCTGGCCCTCGTTGTTCAGCGTCAGTGCGGATTGCGGCAGCTTGTGCGCCAGCGAACCGGCCGAAGAAATTGCGATGTCAGCGGTCTGGCCGTCCCGGATGCTGAGGTCAGTGTTCGGAACGGTGATCTCCACCTCAAACGTGCGGGTGGTCGGGTCGGCAGACCGGCTGAGGAAGGTAACCTCGCCCTGGACCTGCTGGCCGGTGGACAGTTCTGCGCCAGCAATGGCGCCCAGTTCCACCTTATTGACCTCAGCCTCCGGAACATAGCCGACCAGCTTGATGGTATCGAGCTGAATGACCGTGCCGCAGAGGCTGCCGGGCTGCAGCAAGCTGCCAAGTTCGGCGGTGTCGCTTTCCAGAAGGCCATCAAAAGGCGCACTGATGGTCAAATGCCCGATTTCCCTTTCCGCAGCGGCCACTGCGGCTTGCGCGGAACGCTCAGCCGCTTCTGCTGAGGCCAGGCGGGTCTCAGACGCATAACCGCCTTCCGACAGCTTGGCGGCGGCGGTCAGGTTGATTTCGGCTTCTTTCAGCTGTGCCTGTGCCTGCAGCAGCGATGCAGGCCGGGTGCCGGGATCCAGCTCGCACAGAAGGTCGCCCTTCTTGACGTGTGCACCCTTGCGCAGGGGTTCAGAAATGACAGTTGAGGTCGTTTCGGCCCGCACCTCCACCTGCCGGATGGCCTGGGTTTGGCCGCGCAGGATCACCGCATTACCGATGGTGCGCGCCTTGCTTTGAATGGCGACAACTCCGACGCGCGTTTCTTCGGCCTCTGCCAGTTGTTCGCCTTCTACTGGCGTTTCGGTCCCGGTCGCCTCCGTTGCGTCTTCCCCGCGGGCAAAGGCCATCAGATCGTCGCGCTCGAAAACCACCAGGTAAAGGCTGGCGGATACCGCCACAGCGGTCAGTATCGGTACAATGCGCATGTCGGGCCTTTCCTGTTTTCTGTCTTCTTCCACGTGCGAACGGCTGTTGTCCGTCGGGCGGGCAGACCTGTTCACAGCGGAGTCGCGCGTATGTGATAGGGCTGATATAGGAGATGTCCATTCTAAACTAAGTGGTTTAGTTCACATTTCTTGCCTTTCCGCGGCAAATCACGAAGTTTCTGGTGCAAACGGGCCACTTGGCTTGTCCTTTGAGCCGGGGTAAGAGGGGCGCGACGCATTCAATACCGGTGCGGGCGGCAGCCCGGGCCGCGCATATCAGGGGCTTTTCATGAGCGATACCGACAGCTTTATCGACGAAGTGACCGAAGAGGTCCGCCGTGACCGGCTTTTCCTGATGCTGAAACGCTATGGCTGGATCGGCGGTGCTGCGGTGGTGCTGATCGTTGGCGGCGCCGCACTTCGGGAATACAACAAGTCCAAGGACCGGGCCGCAGCGGAAAAACTTGGGGACGGCATAACGGCTGCACTTAAGATCGACGGCAGCTCGGAACAGGCCGAAGCTTTGAATTCTGTTTCAGCTGAGAGCGCAGGCGGCGCGGCCATTCTGAACATGCTGGAAGCAGGGGCGCTGGCGGAAGCGGGCAAGACCGCTGAGGCAGTGGCACAGCTGAACGAGGTTGCAGTTGATGGCGGGCTGCCGCTGATCTACCGCCACGTCGCCAGTTTCAAGGCACTGGCGCTGCAGGCCGGCAGCCTGAGCGTTGCGGACCGACGCGTTCAATATGAAGCGCTGGCCCAGCCTGGGGCGCCACTGGCGCTGCTCGCCTCGGAGCAATTGGCGCTGCTGGACGTCGAAGAGGGCAACAAAGAGGCTGCCATCAGCCGGTTGCGCGGTATCGTTGCGGATGCAACGGTCACTGCAGACTTGAAAGACCGCGCGTCTCAGGTGATTGTGGCGCTTGGCGGCTCGGTCAACGAGGACGCCGCGCCTGAGGGGTAAGGCGCTCCGCAGATGGGAACTTGCGGAACAAGTAGGGCAGACAGGGCAGGGCAATGACAATAATTAAAACTTTCTCCCGGGCACGGGTTCTTCTTTGCACAACCGCAGCTGCGGCCATTCTGGTGGCCTGCGCAGAGAAAGAGGTCATCCTTCGCGGTGAGCGTGAGGACATCCGGCCTGACGCTGCGGTTGAAATCGTCAACCAGTCCCGCGCTATTTCCCTGCCGCAGCAATCCGCGAACGCAAGCTGGGAACAGGGCCACGGCGCCGAAGCCGGGCGGACCGCGCATCCGGCGCTGGCTGCTGCGCCGCAGCGCATCTGGTCCGCGTCCATCGGCTCAGGCGACAGCCGCCGCCAGCGCATCACCGCAACCCCTGCCGTGGGCGGCGGTCTCATTTACACGCTGGACAGCGCCGCACAGGTTTCGGCGGTTTCGCCGCAGGGCCAGGTCCTGTGGCAGAGCGAGTTTGTTCCGGCAGAGGATGATGAAGGCCAGGCCACTGGCGGCGGATTGGCTTATGCAGATGGCGTGCTTTATGTCTCTTCCGGCTTCGGCGTGCTGACGGCGCTGAATGCGGCGGATGGCACTTTGGTCTGGCGGCAGGAACTGGACGCGACCGGCTCCGGCCAGCCGCGGATCAGCGGCGGGCTGGTCTACTTGGTTGCGGGCGACGACACCGGATGGGCCGTGAACGCCAAGGATGGACGTATTGCCTGGCAGATTGATGCCACGCCCTCGCCAGCCAATGTTCTGGGCGCCCCGGCCCCGGTCGTAACGAGCGATCTCGCGGTCTTTGCCTTCGGTTCCGGGGACTTGATTGCCACTTTCCGCCGCGGCGGCCTGCGCCGCTGGAGCGCATCTGTTGCGGGCCAGCGCACCGGCCAGACCCTGTCGCGGATCAGTGATGTGACCGGCGCCCCGGTGGTGTCCGGGGGCCGTCTGTATGCAGGCAACAACTCCGGCCGCACCGTGGCGATCGACCTGGAATCCGGCGACCGGCTGTGGACTGCGCGCGAAGGTGCCGCCGGAGCTGCATGGCCTGTTGGCGGCAGCCTGTTCCAGGTCAGCGACCTGAACCAGCTGTTGCGGCTGGATGCAGGCAGCGGTGAGGTGATCTGGGCTGTGGACCTGCCGGGCTACCTGAAGGACAAGCCACGGAAGCGCGGCCAGATTCATGTGCACCACGGTCCCGTAGTGGCGGGCGGCCAGGTGGTTGTTGCATCCAATGACGGGCTGCTGCGCTTCTTCAGCCCTGTTGACGGCAGCCTGGCCCGCACGGTGGAAGTGCCCGGCGGCGCGACCACAGCACCGGTCGTTGCGGGGCGCACGCTCTATGTTGTTTCTACCAAGGGCGATTTGCTGGCATACCGGTGACGGTCTTTCCGGGTGGCACAAGCCGCGCGGATGCGCTATGAGCCGCGTCTGAATCGCAGAAAGCTGGTCTGATGTCCTTTACCCTCGCCATCGTGGGCCGTCCCAATGTGGGCAAGTCCACCCTGTTCAACCGCCTTGTGGGCAAGAAGCTGGCTCTGGTCGATGACCAGCCGGGCGTGACGCGCGACCTGCGCGAAGGCGCGGCGCGGCTGGGTGATCTGCGCTTTACGGTGATTGACACTGCGGGTCTGGAAGACGCCACCGACAACTCTCTGGAAGGCCGCATGCGCCGCCTGACTGAACGGGCGGTGGACATGGCCGACATCTGCCTGTTCATGATCGACGCCCGAACCGGCGTAACCCCGACTGACGAGATCTTTGCCGATATCCTGCGCCGCAAGTCCGCGCATGTGATCCTGGCCGCCAACAAGGCCGAGGGCAACGCCGCTGAGGCTGGCGTGCTGGAAGCCTACGGCCTGGGCCTGGGCGAGCCGCTGCGCCTGTCGGGCGAGCACGGCGAGGGGATGCCGGACCTTTACGGCATTCTGCTGCCGCTGGCTGAGAAATTCGAGGCCGCGGCAGAAGAGCACGCGCCGGTCACCGACGTCGAGGTCTATGAAGAGATTGGCGAGGACGAGGAAGAGGTCATTCCGGTTCCGACCGATGCCAAGCCCTTGCAGGTCGCCGTTGTGGGCCGCCCGAATGCGGGCAAATCCACGCTGATCAACAAGATCCTGGGTGAGGACCGGCTGCTGACCGGACCCGAGGCCGGGATCACCCGCGATGCGATCTCGCTCAAGATCAACTGGAAAGACACGCCGATGCGGGTGTTCGACACCGCCGGCATGCGCAAGAAGGCCAAGGTGCAGGAGAAGCTGGAAAAGCTTTCGGTCTCCGACGGCCTGCGCGCGGTAAAATTTGCAGAGGTCGTGGTGGTGCTATTGGACGCCAGCATCCCCTTTGAACAGCAGGACCTTCGGATCGCCGATCTGGCCGAACGCGAAGGGCGTGCGGTTGTGGTCGCGGTGAACAAATGGGACGCTGAGGAGCACAAGCAGGAAAAGCTTCGGGACCTGAAAGAAACCTTCGGCCGCCTGCTGCCCCAGTTGCGCGGCGCGCCGCTGGTGACAGTGTCCGCCAAGACCGGCAAGGGACTGGACCGGCTCCATGAGGCGATCATGCGCGCCTATGGCACCTGGAACCGCCGGGTCCCCACTGCGGCGCTGAATCGCTGGCTGGTTGGCATGCTGGAACAGCACCCGCCGCCAGCACCGCAGGGCAAGCGGATCAAACTGCGCTACATGACCCAGGCCAAGAGCCGTCCGCCGGGGTTCGTGGTGATGTGCTCGCATCCCGACAAGCTGCCGGAAAGCTATACCCGCTATCTGGTCAACGGCTTGCGCGAGGACTTCGACATGCCCGGAACGCCGATCCGCCTGTACATGCGCGGGCAGGGCGACAAGAACCCCTACAAGGGCAAGCGGGCAAAAAACGCCGGCGCGCTGGAAAAGCACCTGAAAAAACGCGGCGGATAAGGCTGCAAAGAGCAGAGGCTCCCGCCCGGCCAGCGGCATTCACAGAATACCTTGGCCCGTTGGGCCCGGCGCCGCCGCAAGGGGCGGCGTTTTCACGTTGCGAACAGGCGATTCCGTCCCGCCTTCGGCATGCATCCGCCGTCCTGCACCGGCCTGCGCCGGGCTATTCCCTCCAGAGTGGCGCAGTGATACCCCTATAGTTGAGGTGCGTTGCCTCAGCCTCCTTGTCTTTGGCCGCGCCAGAATTATCTGAGGTCTATCTTGGGTAGACTGCGCCTTTTTGCATGTCTGTCACATCGCGCATTTATGGAAGAATTCATGGATCTGAGGGCACATACGCGCAAATTCACGGAAAAGGACAACCGGCTGGCATCGCTCAGCTACTTTGGAACGTTCGCCGTCTATTTCCTGTCGCTCTGCCTTGCCATCGCCTATGCCGACCGCTGGTATGTGATGCTGCCCGCCGGCGTTGTCTTTGCTTTTGCCGCGGTGCGCCTTTATGTGCTGCAGCATGACACAGGCCACCATTCCCTGTTCGAGACCCGCCTGCAGAACGAGATTGCGGGCCATGTGCTGTCGCCCTTTACCTTTGCGCCGTTTGAGGTGATGAAGCAGAACCACAACCTGCATCATTCCAACATTGGCAATCTGGAGCACCGGGAGACCGGCGAGATTCATACCATGACGGTGCGGGAATGGCAGGCCGCGGGGTTCTGGGAGCGGCTGGGCTACCGTCTGTACCGCAACCCGTTTGTGCTGGTGCCGCTGGGCTCGGCCTTCACCTATTTCATCCGCTACCGCTGGCCCAAGAACACAACGCAATTCGGTGCTGCCGGTGTCATCCTGCATAATCTGGTGATTGTTGCTCTGCTGGGCCTGCTCTATTGGGTTGCAGGAATGACCGGCATCTGGATCTGGCTGTCGTTTTCCTTCTTTGGCGGCATGATCGGCGTGTTTCTGGTCTACTTGCAGCACAATTTCGAGGACACTTACTGGGACCGCCGCCCGGATTTGAACCCGCAGGTGGCGGCACTGCAGGGATCGTCCTGCCTGGACTTTGGCTGGTTCTTTGACATGGCGGTGGCCAATATCACCCTGCACGATATCCATCATTACAACGCCCGCATTCCCTCCTACCGGCTGCGCCAGTGCCATTACAGCCTGCCGCCTGAGCTGGGTCTGCGACGCATCAAGTTCCCGGAGGCAGTCCGGGCGCTGACGCTAAAGCTTTGGGATGAAGAGAAGAAATGCCTGGTCCCCTTTCCGGCTTGAGCATTTTTTGCAATGATCATCAGGCAAGAAGCGGAATTGGATGGGGGAAGTGGCGGCATGACTGCAATTTTGGAATTGAAAGGGGTGGGGCCGGCGCTGGCCCGCATTCTTCAGGAGAACGGGGTGCAATCCGTCGAGGCGCTGGCCGGGATGGATGAGCAGCAGTTGCGCAGCATTCCCGGGATTGGCGCCAGCCGGGCGGGCTTGCTGCAAGATGCCGCCCGGGCTCACAACGGGTCCGCAGAAGCTGACGGTGCGGACCTGAGCAGCCGCCTGGCTGCCGCGGAAGCAGCGCTTCAGGCGGCTGAGGAAAAGGCAGCCAAGGCGCAGGCCAAGGCAAAGAAAGCCAAAAGGCAGGCTGCTCAATTGATGGAGGACTTTGCCGAGGCCAAGGTCAAGGCCAAGAAGAAGGCCAAGAAAGTGAAGGCCAAGGCAAAGAAAGCCATTGAGAAGGAAAAGGCCAAAGCGAAGGCGATTCTGGAAGGTAACGGCACAGAGAAGAAAAAGAAGAAGCTGAAGAAATAGCTTCAACCATCTGAACTTAAAAGAAAACCGGCGCCACTGGCGCCGGTTTCTGTTTGGGGGTGGGGCCTTGGATCAGACCAGATTCCCCTCAGCTGTCAGGGTCAGCTTGCCGCCCAGGTACGGTGCCAGCACCTCAGGGAGCTTGACAGAGCCATCCGCCTGCTGGCCGTTCTCCAGCACCGCAATCAGACAGCGCCCGACAGCCAGGCCGGAGCCGTTCAGCGTATGCACAAACTGCGGTTTGCCGCCATCGGCAGGCTTGAAACGCGCGTTCATCCGGCGGGCCTGGAAATCGCCGCAGACCGAGACCGAGGAGATCTCACGGTAGGTTTTCTGGCCGGGCACCCAAACCTCGATGTCGTGGGTCTTACGCGCGCCAAAGCCCATGTCGCCGGTGCACAGAACGATGGTGCGGTAGGGCAGGCCCAGGCGCTCCAGGATGTCCTCGGCGCAGCGCGTCATGCGCTCATGCTCCTCGACGCTCTTGTCCGGATGGGTGACGGAAACCATCTCGACCTTCTCGAACTGGTGCTGGCGCAGCATACCTGCAGTGTCCTTGCCCGCGCTGCCGGCCTCGGACCGGAAGCACTGGGTGTGCGCCACATAGCGGCGCGGCAGGTAGCTTTCCTCGACGGTCAGGCCGTTGACGATGTTGGTCAGCGTCACCTCAGCCGTTGGCACCAGCCACCAGCCATTGGTGGTCTTGTAGCTGTCCTCGCCGAACTTGGGCAGCTGGCCGGTGCCGTACATCATCTCTTCGCGCACCAGCACAGGGGTCCAGGTTTCCGTCAGGCCGTTCTCGTCCACATGGGTGTTGATCATGAACTGCGCCAGCGCGCGGTGGATACGGGCGACCGCGCTGGACAGCACCACGAAACGGCTGCCCGAGAGCTTGGCCGCAACTTCGAAATCCATGCCCGGCTTCACGCCTTCGATCTCGAAATGCTCTTTGGCCTCGAAATCCAGCACTTTCGGCTCGCCCCAGGTGCGGATTTCGACGTTGTCGTCCTCATCCGCCCCGTCCGGCACATCGTCGAACGCCAGGTTCGGGATGGTCATCAGCATGTCGTTAAGCTGCTGATCCAGCTCTTTGGCCTCGGTGTTCATCGCCGCCACTTCGGCCTTCTTCTCGGCCACCAGCGCACGCAGACGCTCAAATTCGGCCTCGTCGCCGCGGCCCTTGGCGGCGCCTACTTCCTTGGAGGCCTTGTTCTGCTCGGCCTGAGCCGTCTCGGCGGCCAGGATCTTGGCGCGGCGCGCCTCATCCAGCGTCAGGATCTCGGATGACACGCCCGCATCCCCGCGCCGCGCCACAGCGGCGTCGAAAGCGGCAGGATTTTCGCGGATAGCGCGGATGTCATGCATGAGAGTCTCTCCTAGCGTTGGAAGAATTGAATCAGTTCGCCCATCCTATGACGTAAGGGGGCAGGAAGGGGAAGAGGGTGAACTTCGTGGAGCCTCACAGTTCCCGAATTGCAGCTCCCGCCGAACCCGGAAAGGGCAAGTTCCTTCTTAAAGAAATGCTGCCCGGGCAGCTTTTGAGCAGAAAAGTTTACCGGCGTGGGAAAGTGACGCTGAAGACCTGCAGAAAGCCCACGCCAAAGTGATCAATTCTATCTTGCGAAAAGGGGGGCAATATCTGAAACGCTCCTGAATTGGAGGAGGCGCCCGAATGCCCAAGGCCGTACTTTACCGCATGGATTTGCCCAACTACACCTGTGGCTACGGCACAGGCGCGCGTGATCTGCTGCACCGCGAGAAGTTCGAAGTTGAAGAGCATATCCTTCGAACACGGCATGAAACCGATGCGTTCAAAGACAAGCACCATATCACTACAACGCCACTTGTATTTATAGATGGCGTCAGAATTGGCGGCTATTCCGACCTTAAGAAACACCTCAAGGCGCAAAAGCCCAAGAAACGGTTCTGGAAGCGCTAATTTGCACTGCCTGACGGGTTTCACGCGGACGCAGGTGCATCTCTTAACCGCAACCTCGCTGATTAGCCATAACGAAGCCCGAAACGCTCAATTGACCAGTGGCGAAAGGGGCGGCCGCCTTAAGATCGGCTAACAACGCATGCTGGAGGCGGATTTGGTCTCTTTGGGCTTGCTGTGAGCCTTGCAACCCTTCCCCCCAGCGCATAGGTTCCGCTGCAAATTTCCGGCGCTAACGTCTGCGCCGCTTTGACAGAAGGAATATCCCATGGACGCTGGCGCAATCGGCCAATTTCTCCCGCTTATCCTGATCTTCGCGATCATGTACTTCCTGCTGATCCGCCCGCAGCAGAAGAAGATGAAGCAGCATCAGGCGATGGTGGACGGCCTGCGCCGGGGTGACCAGGTGGTGACTCAGGGCGGCGTGATCGGCAAGGTGGCCAAGGTCAAGGAAGACGGCGAGATCGAAGTTGAGATCGCGGATGGCGTCAAGGTGCGCGTGGTCAAGGCGACCATTGCCCAGGTTCTGAGCAAGACTGAGCCGGCAGCTTAAGCACCCTGAATAACCATCTGAAAAGGCAGGGCAATGCTGCAAATTGATCTCTGGAAACGGGTGCTGATCTGGCTGGTATGCGCAGCTGGTATCATGCTTGCCCTGCCAAACGGCTTTTACACCCGCGTCGAACAGGCCAACGACGCGGCCGCCGATATTATTGCCAAGGGCGAAACGCCGGAACGGCTGGAAATTGCAGGCCAATGGCCGTCTTACCTGCCGTCCGGACTGGTGAACCTCGGGCTCGACCTGCGGGGCGGCGCGCATTTGCTGGCTGAGGTGAAGGTCGAAGATGTCTATGAAGCGCGGATGGATGCGCTGTGGCCCGAGGTGCGCGATGCGCTGCGGCCTGAGCGCTCCACTGTCGGCACCTTCCGCCGCCAGCCTGGCCCTGCGGACCAGATTCGGCTGAAAATTTCCAAACCCGACGGCATGGCCCGCGCGCTGGAAGTGGTGCGCGGTCTGGCCAATCCGGTGACCAGCCTGACCGGGGCCGGGGCAACCGATATTGAGGTCTCCGCAGATAGCGACATCCTGGTGGTGCAGCTGAGTGAAGCCGAGAAGCTTGCCTCCGACGACCGCACCGTGCGCCAGTCACTGGAAATCGTGCGCCGCCGCATCGACGAGGTCGGCACACGCGAGCCGACCATCCAGCGCCAGGGTGCTGACCGCATCCTGATCCAGGTGCCGGGCATCGGCTCTGCCTCGGAGCTGAAAGCGATCATCGGCACCACCGCGCAGCTGACCTTTAACCCCGTTGCCGGTCCCCCCGGAAACGATCCGGACGCGGCGCCGGGGGTCGGCAACAAGGTGATCCCCTCGCTGGATGAAGAGGGCATCTATTACACCATAGAGGCTGCCGCGGTTGTGACCGGCGAGGACCTGGTGGATGCGCAGCCGTCGTTTGACCAGAACGGCCGCCCTGCGGTGACCTTCCGCTTCAACACCTCCGGCGCGCGCCGGTTCGGGGATTACACGGCTGAGAACATCGGCTCGCCCTTTGCCATTGTGCTGGATGACGAGGTGGTGTCTGCCCCGGTAATCCAGTCGCATATCCCGGGCGGCTCCGGCATCATCACCGGTAACTTCACCGTTGAGGAAAGCACCAACCTCGCCGTGCTGCTGCGCGCAGGCGCTCTGCCCGCCGGGCTGGAGTTCCTCGAAGAGCGGACCATCGGCCCTGAATTGGGTCAGGACAGCATTGATGCGGGCAAGATCGCGACTATCGTGGCCTTTGCCGCAGTGCTGGTGTTCATGGGACTCAGCTATGGCCTTTTTGGCCTGTTTGCCAATGTGGCACTGATCCTGAACATCGCGCTGATCTTCGGCATGCTCAGCCTCATTGGCGGCACCCTGACGCTGCCGGGCATCGCAGGTATCGTGCTGACAGTCGGCATGGCGGTGGACGCCAACGTGCTGATCTTTGAGCGTATCCGCGAGGAGCTGAAGGCGGGGCGCGGTCCGGCCAAGGCCATCGACGAAGGCTACTCCAAGGCGCTCAGCGCCATTCTCGACGCCAATATCACCACCTTCATCACTGCGGTGATCCTGTTCGCCATGGGCTCCGGCCCGGTGCGCGGCTTTGCGATCACCCTTGGCCTGGGCATCCTGACCTCGGTGTTCACCGCGATCTTTGTGACCCGCCTGATGATCGTCATGTGGTTTGAACGGCGCCGTCCGAAAACGATTGAGGTGTGATATGCGGCTGAGACTTGTTCCCCAAGAAACCTCATTCGATTTCTTCAAACGCGCCAAGCTCTGGCTGGGCATTTCGGCCCTGATGATGGTGGTGGGCTTTGCCTCCTTCCTGTTTCAGGGGCTGAACTTCGGCATCGACTTCCGCGGCGGCACCACCATCCGCACCGAGGCATCGGAAACCGTGGACGTCGGTGCCTACCGCGATGCGCTGGCCGTGCACGGTCTGGGTGATGTGTCGATCACCGAGGTGTTCGATCCGGCTTTCGAGGAAGACCAGCACGTCGCCATGATCCGCATTCAGGCACAGGACGACGGCGAGGCAATCTCCGGCGAGATGATCGAAACGCTGAAGGCCTCGCTGGACGCGGTCGCGCCGGGCATCAAATTCGTGTCCGTCGAATCCGTTGGCCCCAAGGTCTCGGGCGAACTGATCACAACCGCGATCATTGCGGTCGCCTTGGCGATTGCTGCGGTGCTGGTCTACATCTGGCTGCGGTTTGAGTGGCAGTTCGCCCTCGGCGCGGTAGCAGCGCTGGTGCATGACGTGGTGCTGACCATCGGTGTGTTCTCGGAGCTGCAGATCAAGTTTGACCTGGCGATCATTGCGGCGCTGCTGACCATCGTCGGCTACTCGCTGAACGATACCGTGGTTGTGTTCGACCGGGTGCGCGAGAACCTGCGCCGCTACAAGAAGAAAGACCTGGCCGAGGTTCTGAACATCTCGATCAACGAAACGCTGAGCCGGACCATGATGACCTCCGTCACCACGCTGCTGGCGCTGATCTCGCTCTATGTGCTGGGCGGCGACGTGATCCGCGGCTTCGTCTTTGCGATGATCTGGGGCGTTATTGTCGGGACCTACTCGTCGGTCTTCGTCGCCTCCACCATCCTCTTGAAACTGGGTGTGAAGCGCGACTGGTCGAAGCAGGCGAACACCACCGGCAACCAGTTCGGCAACATTGATGCCTGAGGCATTTCAGGCAGCCCTGCAGACACCGGGGCTGTTCTGGCTGCTGATCACTATTGGAGCCGCGGGTCTTGTCCGCGGCTTCACTGGTTTTGGCACCGCGATGATCTTTGTGCCGGTAGGTGCCCAGTTCCTGCCGTCTGCCGATTTGGTGTTCCTGATGGTGCTGATGGGGGTGTTTTCCACCATCACCCTGTTCCCGCAGGCCTGGAGCAAGGCCGACAGGGCAGAGGTTGGCGCCTTGTCCATGGCCGCTGCAGTCACCGTGCCGGCGGGTTTGTGGCTGATGTCGCAGATGGACCCGCTGACTCTGCGCTGGGTGGCCGCCGGGGTGATTGGCGTGACCTTGGCCGCGGTGGTCTCCGGCTGGCGCTGGCAGGGCAAGCTTGGCTGGCCAGGGCGGTTCGCCATCGGCGGAGCCGCAGGCGTTGTTGGCGGTATGACCGGCCTCACGGGACCGGTGATCATCGTTTTCTACCTTGCCAACGTGCGCGACGTGGCGCGGGTGCGGGCCAACACAATCGTTTTCCTGGCGGCGCTGGATGTGGTGATCGCTGCCAACCTGATCTTCGGCGGCATGGCCAGCCTAAAAGCGGTGATCCTGGCCTGTCTTCTTGGCATCCCTTACATAATCACCACGCTTACCGGCAAGACGCTGTTTGACCCCAAGCTCGAGAAGATCTACCGCTTTGCCTCCTATTCCGTGATTGCGCTGGCCGTGCTATCCAGCCTCCCGGTATTTGACTGAAAGGACCGCCGATGCGCCTGAACGAAGTGAGCTATTCCGATGCGCAGCCCATTGACGGCTATGGCGAGGGGTTCTTCCGCATCGGCGGCCAGGTGCATCAGGGCGCGGTGTTGACTTCAGCTGCGGGCACGGCGGCCTGGTCCGGTCTGGAAGACGCCGCGCCGCTGCTGGCGCTGGCCGGAGAGATAGACGTGCTTTTCATCGGCACCGGACCTGAGATTGCCCATATCCCTGCGGCGCTGCGTAAAGCGCTGGAAGACGCGGGACTGGGTGTCGAGGCAATGAATTCGCCTGCTGCTTGCCGCACTTACAATGTGCTGTTGTCCGAAGGTCGCAGGATTGCTTTGGCCGCCTTGCCGGTCTGAAGATGAATTTCTGATGTATTTGACCTGCCGCAAAGCGGGCATCTGCTGAATGGTCTTTTCATGCGCCGGAGCAATGGGATAAGCGAACCTCATGACATTGACTGTGACGGATCTGGGCGTGGCCCGCGGCGGCATCCCGGTGCTGGAGGGCCTGAGCTTTGCGCTGGAGCCCGGCAAGGCGCTGATCCTGCGCGGACCCAATGGCATCGGCAAGACCACGCTGCTGCGGACCGTTGCAGGCCTGCAGCCGCCGCTGAAGGGCCGGGTTGAGGGGGCTGAGGACCAGATTGCCTATGCCGCCCATTCCGACGGGCTGAAACCAACGCTGAGTGTGGCAGAAAACCTGACCTTCTGGGCCAGCGTCTTTGGCCGCAATGGTATAGAACAGGCGCTGGACGGGTTTGATCTGCAAAGCTTGCGCGACCGGCAGGCCGGGGCGCTGTCTGCGGGCCAAAAACGCCGTCTCGGCCTCAGCCGGATGCTGGTCACCGGCCGCCCCATCTGGATCATGGATGAGCCGACCGTGAGCCTTGATGTGAACTCCGTTGCCATGTTCGCGGATGCCGTGCGGGCGCATTTGGGGCAGGGCGGCTCTGCCCTGATCGCCACCCATATCGATCTGGGGCTGGAGGCAGAGGTGCTGGACGTGGGCCCCTACAAGGCTAAGCCGCCTGAGATTGACGATTTTGACGGAGGCTTCCTGTGATTGCGCTTCTCCTGCGGGATCTGAAGCTCGCCTTCCGGGCTGGCGGTGGTTTCGGCCTCGGTCTTGCGTTCTTTTTGATCGTGACTGTGATGGTGCCGTTCTCTGTCGGCCCGCAGTCGGAGCTGCTGTCCCGCATTGCCCCCGGCGTTTTGTGGCTGGGTGCGCTGCTGGCGTGCCTGCTGTCGCTCGACAGGCTGCTGGCGCTGGACTGGGAGGACGGCTCGCTCGACCTCCTGGCCACCGCACCGCTGCCGCTGGAAAGCACTGTTACGATCAAGGCGCTGGCCCACTGGATCACCACCGGCCTGCCGCTGGTACTGGCGGCACCGGTGCTGGGCGTTCTGCTGAACCTGCCGCTGCAGGGCTTCCAGTGGCTGGTGGTCTCCTTACTGCTGGGCACGCCTGCGCTGTCTGTCATCGGCACTTTTGGTGCCGCGCTGACCGTGGGGCTGAAGCGCGGCGGCCTGCTGATGTCCTTGCTGGTGATGCCGCTTTATGTGCCGACGCTGATCTTCGGCTCCGAGGTCGCGCGCCGCGGCGCGGAGGGCATGGCAGTGCAGACGCCGCTGCTGCTGCTGGCAGGCATCTCCGCCGCCTCCATCGCTTTGCTGCCCTTCGCCAGCGCCGCCGTCCTGCGCGTCAATTTGCGCTAGGACATTTGCCGGACACGTGAATTGAGAAACCCGAGAACAAGAGCTAAATAGCCACCATGTCGATCTGGGAATACGCCAACCCGAAGAAGTTTCTGGCCACCTCCGAAAAGGTGATGCCGGCCCTCTGGGTCAGTTCTGCGGTGCTGATCACCGTTGGCCTTGTCTGGGGGTTTTTCTTTACGCCTGATGACTACCGGCAGGGCTCCACCGTCAAGATCATCTTCCTGCATGTGCCCTCGGCGCTGATGGCGATCAACGCCTGGTTCATGATGCTGGTCGCCTCGCTGGTCTGGGTGATCCGCCGCCACCATGTCAGCGCATTGGCTGCCCGCGCCGCCGCCCCTGTTGGCGTGATCATGACCGTGATTGCCCTGATCACCGGCGCGATCTGGGGCCAGCCGATGTGGGGCACCTGGTGGGCGTGGGATCCGCGGCTGACGTCCTTCCTGGTGCTGTTCCTGTTCTACCTCGGCTACATCGCCCTGTGGGAGGCCATCGACAATCCGGACACTGCCGCAGATCTGACCTCGATCCTTTGCCTGGTGGGCTCGGTCTTTGCCGTGCTCAGCCGTTATGCGGTGAACTTCTGGAACCAGGGGCTGCATCAGGGGGCGTCGCTGTCTCTTGATGAAAAGGAGAACGTGCATGATGCCTTCTCCTCGCCGCTCTACGTCTGCATGGCAGGTTTTGTTCTCTTGTTTCTCGCCTTGGTGCTTTACCGCACCGGAACTGAAATCCGCGCCCGCCGCATCAAGGCACTGATGGCGCGCGAACGGCTGGAGGCATGATGCCCGATCTTGGAAAATACGCCGACACGGTGCTATCGGCCTATGGTGCCTCGCTGTTGCTGCTGGTTGCACTGGTGGTGCTGACGATCCTGCGCGGCCGCAAGGTGCGCCGGGAGATGGAAACCCTGGAAACCCGGATGAAGCGCAATGGCTAAGATTTCTCCTTTGATGGCGGTGCCCGGCGTGGTGTTTGCTGGCTTTGTCGGCCTGGCACTGGTGGGCATGTTCCGCGAGGACCCGAACAGCCTGCCCTCCGCCCGCGAAGGTCAGCCTGCACCGCCAGTTGTTCTTGACGAGTTTCCGGGCAAGGAAATGTTCAGCGATGCCACACTGCGTGACGGCACCGTAAAGCTGGTGAATTACTGGGCCAGCTGGTGCGCGCCATGCCGGGTGGAGCATCCGAACCTTGAAGCACTGTCGAAAGAAGGCATTCCCATCTACGGCATCAACTACAAGGACCAGCTTGCCAATGCCGAGGTTTTCCTGAACGAGCTGGGCGATCCCTATCAAGCGATCGGCCGGGACGAGAAGGGCCGGATGGCGATTGACTGGGGTCTATACGGTGTGCCGGAAACCTATGTGGTGGACGGCAACGGCAAAATAATTTTGCGTTTTGCCGGGCCAATCACCCAGCGGGTGATTGAAAGCACCCTGCGCCCGGCGATGGAGAAGGCTGCCGCTCAGTAACCGGGCTGCGATGCCTTTGGCGGTGTAATCAGCGTGAAGCTGCTGAAATCCGGTTCAGAGACCGATAGATAATAGACCCGATCCAGATGGTCCTGCTTGGACCGCCAGATCAGATACTCGCTGAATGCCTCCGTGTTTTCCCACCGTTGAAACACAGCGATCTCGTTCCGGTCCGGTGCCAGCATGGCTTCGGCCTGCAGGCATCCGGCGTGTTTCCGGACCTCTTCCACCATCTGTTTGACAAGCGACGCCAGCTCTTCGAACTTTCCGGGCCGGGGTTGCATTCCTATAACTACAGCTTCCGCCATTGAAGCCTCCGGATCTTGTGAGTTCCGGTAGTTTTCCAGCAACCCGGAAATTTCCGGTAAATTTGCGATGGCGTTCATTCGAATATGCTCAGGTCAAGCTCCAACCCTGCGCCCAGCCAGATCCCGTGGTCGCGGTGATCAGCCAGCTCGTCGCCGGTTTCGGGGTGGGCAAAGATAATCAGACCGTTCCGGTTCAGCGAGAGCCAGGGAAGAAGCCCGGCAAACTGTTCCGGCGTTGCGGCCAGCTGACATGACCACATGGGGTGCGGTCCAACGTTCTTTTCATGAATGCGGCCCATCTTGGCGCCGAAACTCTCAGCGGCCTTCTGGCACAGATTTCGGGCCTGATCCACCGTGGCGGCGTCGAAATAGATATGGGCGTGGTAGCCGCTGATGCTGTCCGTGTGTTTCATGGATTTAGTCTTCCAGTGAATTGAACCGCAGGCAAGGCAGCAGATCCGAACAGTTTCTGTGCAGCCGCTTGCTACGGTACGGAATAGGTGCGGAAATCCTGCTCTTTGCGCATGGTAGCGCTGCGGGCGTCAAGATCCCCGCGATTGGCCCGCCAGTTCAGATAGCGCTCGAGATGTTCAGGGGTCTCCCATAAATGGAAGACGGCAATCTCGAACCGGTCGTGATTCACACCGATGTGCGCCTCCAGGCAGCCCGGGAAAGCCAGGGTGTCCGGGAGCATTTCCAGAACAGCCTTTGCATGATCGTCAAATGTGGCAAAGTCCGGGTAAACGATTGCAAAAGCGGCCTCTTTCATAAGGGCGTCCAGCCTTTCAGGGAACCGCAAGGATTCCTAACATGTATTTTGAATAGACATTTGCACAGGAGAACTGGACGGTACAGCCGGTAAAAACCTTCTGCGATTCATCTAAAAGGTGTATACAGGATACACTTTGTTTAGCAGTAAACTTGCTGGTCTGCCGGACAAAGGCTGCGGATGAGTTTCTGTCGGGCAGAAAAAAACATGCACCCCGCGGGGTGCATGTCCAATAGCTTAGATTTGGCAGGCTTTACGACTTGGCCAGGTTGCGCAGCACGTAGTGCAGAACGCCGCCGTGTTCAATGTATTCGATCTCCGGCGCGGTATCGATGCGGCACTTCAAGGTGATCTCTTTCACCGAACCGTCGGCAAAGGTGATCGAGCAGGGCACTTCCTGCAGCGGCTGGATGGTGTCCAGACCGCTGATCGAGACGGTTTCCTCACCGGTCAGACCCAGCGACTTGCGGCTGTCGCCAGCGGTGAATTCGAACGGGATCACGCCCATGCCAACCAGGTTGGAGCGGTGAATACGTTCAAAGCTCTCCGCGATCACGGCCTTGACGCCCAGCAGTGCGGTGCCTTTGGCTGCCCAATCGCGAGAGGAGCCTGCACCATACTGTTCGCCGCCGAACACCACCAGCGGAGTTCCATTGGCCTGATGCGCCATCGAGGCCTCGTAGATCGAGGTCTGCGCTCCATCGGGGCCTTTGGTGTAGCCGCCTTCGACGCCGTCCAGCATCTCGTTCTTGATGCGGATGTTGGCGAAGGTGCCGCGCATCATGATCTCGTGGTTGCCGCGGCGCGAGCCGTAGGAGTTGAACTCACGCGGCTGAACCTGGCGCTCCAGCAGGTACTGGCCTGCAGGCGTGGTGGTGGCAAAGGAGCCGGCAGGGGAGATGTGGTCGGTGGTGACCATGTCGCCCAGAACCGCCAGAACCTTGGCGTTCTCGATGTTCGAGATGGTGCCCGGCTCCGTGCCCATGCCCTGGAAGTACGGCGGGTTCTGGATGTAGGTCGAGGTTGCGGGCCAGTCATAGGTTTCCGCATCGGTGGTCTCGACCGCCTGCCATTTCTCGTCGCCCTTGAAGACGTCGGCGTATTTCGACTGGAAGGCTTCGCGGGTGACGGTCTGCTCGACCAGCTCCGCTACTTCCTGTGTCGAGGGCCAGATGTCTTTCAGGTAGACGTCATTGCCGTCCTTATCCTGCGCAATCGGGTCGGAGGCCAGGTTGATGTCCATGGTGCCGGCCAGCGCATAGGCCACGACCAGCGGCGGCGAGGCCAGGTAGTTGGCGCGCACATCGGGGCTGATGCGGCCTTCGAAGTTGCGGTTGCCCGACAGAACAGAAGTTGCCACCAGATCGCCCTCGGCAATCGCCTCGGAGATCTCCTGCTGAATCGGGCCGGAGTTGCCGATGCAGGTGGTGCAGCCGTAGCCCACCAGGTTGAAGCCGACCTTGTCCAGATCCTCCTGCAGGCCCGCGGCCTCCAGATAGGCGGAGACAACCTGCGAACCCGGTGCCAGCGAGGTCTTGACCCAGGGTTTGCGGTCGAGGCCCAGCGCGGCAGCCTTGCGCGCGACCAGGCCGGCGCCGATCATCACATAGGGGTTAGAGGTGTTGGTGCAGGAGGTGATCGAGGCGATCACGACCTTGCCCGATTCCATGGTGTAGTCTTCGCCCTTGACGGCGACTTCCTTGCCCATCGGACGCTTGAAGGTCTCTTCCATTTCCTGGCGGAAGGCGGCCTTGGCGTTGGTCAGCGGCACATAGTCCTGCGGGCGTTTCGGGCCGGAGATCGCCGGCACGATGGAGCCCATGTCAAGGGTCAGGGTGTCGGTGTAGACTGGGTTGTAGTCCGCGCCGCGCCAGAAGCCGTTTTCCTTGGCATAAGCTTCGACCAGCGCAATGCGGTCCTCGTCGCGGCCGGTGTTGCGCAGGTAGCGCAGGGTCTCACCGTCGATCGGGAAGAAGCCGCAGGTGGCGCCGTATTCCGGGGCCATGTTGGCGATGGTCGCGCGGTCTGCCAGCGGCAGGCGGTCCAGGCCGGTCCCGTAGAATTCGACGAATTTGCCGACCACGCCCTTGGCGCGCAGCATTTCCACAACTTTCAGAACCAGGTCGGTGCCGGTGGTGCCTTCGACCATTTCGCCGGTCAGCTCAAAGCCGATGACTTCGGGGATCAGCATGGAGATCGGCTGGCCCAGCATCGCCGCTTCGGCCTCGATGCCGCCAACGCCCCAGCCCAGCACCGCGGCGCCGTTGACCATGGTGGTGTGCGAGTCGGTGCCGACCAGCGTGTCCGGATAGGCGACTTCCTCGCCGTTCTGGTCGGTGTCGGTCCAGACGGTCTGCGCCAGGTATTCCAGGTTCACCTGGTGGCAGATGCCGGTGCCCGGCGGCACAACGCGGAAGTTGTTGAACGCGTTCTGGCCCCATTTCAGGAACTGGTAGCGCTCCATGTTGCGCTCATACTCGCGGTCCACGTTCATCTGGAACGCGCGCGGGTTGCCGAACTCGTCGATCATCACCGAGTGGTCGATGACCAGGTCCACGGGAACCAGCGGGTTGATCTTGGCGGCCGAACCTTTCAGCCCGACGATACCGTCGCGCATTGCGGCCAGGTCGACAACGGCGGGAACGCCGGTGAAATCCTGCATCAGCACGCGGGCAGGGCGGTAGGCGATCTCACGCGGGTTCTTACCGCCGTTGGCGCCCCATTCGGCAAAGGCCTTGATGTCATCGGTGGAGACGGAGAAACCGCCATCCTCGAACCGCAGCATGTTTTCCAGCACCACCTTCAGCGCGGCAGGCAGCTTGGAGAAGTCGCCAAAGCCGGCCTCAGTGGCGGCGGGAATGGAGTAATAGGAGATCGACTTGCCGTTGACGCTGAGCGTTTTGCGCGCCTTGGCATTGTCCTGTCCGACGGTGATAGGCATGGTTGGCCTCCCTCAAGAATTTGAAATCCGGGAATTCGCTGCCTGCTAAATGCATGAGGAAGATGAAGCATTCAATAGCCCAAACGCCGCAGGCGGCACTTTTGTATGCGATTGTACACATTTTTTGCGGAGCAGTGCCTCGGGCTGCCCTCAAAAATGATTGATTGGCCAGTTCGCAGGCAAGTCTTTAGACCTGATGCCTGACACACAGAGAAGGCGATTCATGAAATTCCTGCTCCCGATCGTGGCCATGCTGGGCCTTGCCATGCCGGTTTACGGCCAATCCGCAGATGAGCCTGTTGTGGTTGAACTCTATACCTCGCAGGGCTGCTCGTCCTGTCCGCCCGCTGATGCGCTGCTGCATGAGCTTGCGGCGCGGCAGGATGTTCTGCCGCTGGCGCTGCACGTGGATTACTGGGACTACATCGGCTGGAAGGACAAGTTTGCCGATCCGTCCCACACGAAGCGTCAAAAGGGGTATGCACATGCAGGCGGGCGGCGGATGATCTATACCCCGCAGATGATCATCATGGGGCAGGACGATGTGGTTGGCGCTGATGCGCTCGCAGTTGATAGTGCCATTGCCCGGCACCACGAAACACCTCGCCAGGTGTCGCTGGACCTTAGCCGGACAGGCGGGGATCTGGTGATCCGGCTGGAGCCGCGGGAGCAGATGGACACCGGGTCTTACCTTGTACAGGTTGTGCGGTTCACGCCGCAGCGCAAGGTCAGCATCACACGGGGTGAGCTGGCGGGCAAATCCTTCACTTATGCAAATGTGGTGGAGGACTGGCAGGTCGCTGCAAATTGGGACGGTGCCGGCAGTCTGGAGATTTCTGTTCCCGCGCCCGGCAGTAATCCCGCTGCAGTTCTTGTGCAGGCTGCGCCGTTCGGCAGGATCATCGCAGCGGCGCGGGCGGACTGAATACGTGCTTCAATCCACCGGACTATCGGGCTGCCGGGCGGCCTTGCCGACTGCGACATAAGGCTTCCAGCGGCGGTGAATCCAGAACCATTGCCCAGTGTGCTTCCGGACAATCGATTCCAAATCCGCGCTCAGAGCCTTGGTCATGGTCAGCGGATCTGACGGCGGCACCTCGGCATTCATCACGATCTCGAAATCCAGCCCGTTCTCCTGCCGCACGGCATAGACCGGGATCAGCGCAGCGCCGAATTTCAGTGCCAGTTCTGCGGGCACGGTGGAGGTGACAGCCGGTTTGCCGAAGAAATCGACCAGCTGGCCGCCCTGTGCATGCAGATCAGTGACAATGGCTGCGATGCCGCCTTTTTTCAGATGGCGCACCAGCTCCACCATGCCGCGCTTGCCCTGTTCGAACATCGGCTCGCCGTTCTGCTTGATGGCGTCAACATAGTGCTCGTTGAAATACGGGTTGGCCATCCGGCGGTACAGGGCGCCCATCTCGTGGCCTCGGGCCACAAGTGCGGCACGGGCTGCGTCATAGTTGCCGAAATGGGCGGTCGCCAGCAGCACCGGCCGGCCTTCAGCCCGGGCCGCTTCCAGGGCTTGCAGGCCGGGACCGGTGATAGGCGCGGACCTGGCCCGTTCGTGAAAAGGTTTGCCTGCGTAGATTTCCGCAATCATCCGGCCTGCGTTGTCGCTGACGTCCCGGTAGAGGTCTGCAGGGTCCAGGTCCGACAGCTCCGGGCTGACAAGATTCAGGTTGTCGCGCACACGCTTGTCAAAGCGTGCAAGCCGTCCCATGGCAGTGACCAGACGCCCCATCATCGGCACCCGCAAGCGATAGGGCACAAGCCCGGCGCCCAGCAGAAGGCCGCGCAGGAACAGGTTGCTGCCAAAATATTTGACATGGCTCCAGGTGGAGAGCTCGGAAGGATTTGCGGGCATGGCGTCTGGATACTTGCGGCGCGGAACTGCGCCCGGAAGCCTGCATCATACGCAGCAGCGGCAGCAGGTACAAGCAACTCGCGAAGGCGCTCCGGCACGGCAGCTGCGGCCAGCAGCCTGCCATTATTCAGCGCTTTGCGGCAATCGTGCCTTTCGGACGTCAGCCGCCGTCTTGTTCCTCGTCTTCTTCAACCGATTTGAGTTCAATCTCACCAGTGGCGACGAGATCGCGCATGGCGCTGATAATCAGGCTGAAGGCAGTCTCGCCGTCGCTGCGCTTGACCTTGCCGCGCTCGGCGACTTCCTCGCGGATGTTGTCGGCCATGCGGCTCGACATGTTCTTGAGCAGGAACTCGGACGTAGCCACGTCTTCCTCGTCGGTGGCAAAGGCAATGGCGGTCACCAGGTCTGGCTGCGACAGAACCCGGATCAGCTTGGGCACATCCAGCGGGTTCATACGTTCGGCAACCAGTGCATAGGTGAAGATCGCCTTGCGCACAGAAACGGCAAATTCTTCGTCTTCCTCGTCCAGCGCGGTCAGCACTTCGTCCCGTTTGGCAGCCGCGGCTTCGGTCAGGACGGCGCCCAGGCGCTGGCCCGGTGTCTGGTCAAATGCAAGATCAGGCCGTGCCTCCACCTGGGCGGCCAGCGACAGGCCAATGCGGTCCACAGTGTCCGGCGTTACATTGGCGGTCTGGCTGACCGCATAGGTGATGCGGCGGGCGATCGGGCCTGGAAGATGGATCAGCATCTGTGCCGCCTTCGCCGTGTCCAGCTTGGATAGCAGAACGGCTGCAACTTCGGTGCTTTCGGCCTGGGCCAATTCAGCCAGATCCTCAGGCGGCAGCTGCTTCAGCCGCTCCCAGGGGTCACCGAACTGACGCACGCCGGCTTCACGGCGCAAGCGGGTATGGGTGTGGCGGCTGATCTTGCCTTCCATCGCGCTCAAGGCGCCGGCCAGGCCGTTGGGAAAATGCAGGCCGACATTGTCCAGCAAATCGGCAAATTCACCTGCCACTGAATTCAGTGTGTCACGGTCGACAATCCGCATCCGGCCCATCTGCTGGGTCAGTTCCAGCTGCAGGTCGTCGGGCAGTTCCTCCAAGGGGATCTCGGCGCCTTCGTTCAGCAGCAGCCGGACAATAATGGCGGCTTTTGCTTTGCCGCTGAGGCCAGAGGCGGCTGCAGGATTCGCCAGCGCTCCGCCGCCCATACCGTCGCCGAGGCCGCCCGCATCCAGGCCGCCCAGAGGCGCCGGAGCGGCGAAATCGCCCATGTCCATACCGCCCATTCCGCCCATGTCGCCCCCGCCCAGATCCATCGGAAGCGCCAGCATATCGTCTTGAGGCATTCTCGCACCCTAGAAAAGATTCTTCTCAATCATTCAAAGGCAGCATAGGCCGCAAGCCGTAAAGAAAGGCTGAAGCCTAGTAGCTGTAGGAGGTGCCCGTCTCCAGCGCACTGCGCAATGAGGCCTCTGCCCAGCTGCCATCGCCCCCACGTGCCCGGATTTCCTTCCATTGGGCAAGGGCAGCGCCGTATTTCCCCTGTTCGACAAAGCCTTGACCCATGTAGGACCGTGCAAGGATATTGTCCGGATCTTGCATCAGCGCCTGATCATAAAAGGCCTGCGCCAGCTTTATGTTGCCCAGTTTGCGGTGGGTGAAACCCCAGTAGGTCAGCACCATGCTGCTTTCTTGATCTGCCATTGCACTCAGCACCGCCTGGGCGTCTTCCTGTCGTCCGGCATAGGCCAGTTCCCGGGCCGCATCCAACAGCCCCTCTTGGTTCAGAGAAGACTTCCGAGGCCGCACGCAGCGTTTCTTATCCTCGTCCCAGACCCGTTTACCCTTGCAGGTCTTGGTGGTCTCAGAGGGTTTGGGCGGGTTCCAGTCGTTGCCGCTGGCGGCAAGGGCCGCAACCGGAAGGGTCAGGGCAGCAGTCAAAATGAAAATACGCATCTCAAGCACTCCAAATGCAATGTCTTGCTTATACTATCCTCTGAAACACGGCTTGGATCTGTATTTTTGTTCACAAAGACGTTTGCCCCGGTGGCAGGATCAACCGTCAAGAGGCTGGGAAAACGCACTTTCAAGCCGCGCAAGCAATACATCAAACCTTTTGCGGGCTCTCGGGTTTTCCTCCACCTCGATAGCCCGGCAATGGGCCAGTTTCAAAAGCAGCCTGGCCCGTAAGTGAAAGTTGAGAATGGAGGCGCTGAACGGGCGCCGGTATGTCTTGAAGAAGAACTCGGTGCTGGCCCGGCGGACGCCTCCGGGGCCAATCTCCGCGGGTTCCGCCGGGGTGGTGATATCGCTGGCTAAAAAGTCTGCAACGTCGTAAATCGCGGGCTTATGCTTGGCATAGGCCAGGTCCAGACCGCAGGCATTGCCGCTGCCGAGGATCAGATTGTCGCTGTGAAAGTCGCCGTGCGAAAACACGCGCGGGCAGGGGCTGCCCTGCAAGCTTCGGGATTGATCCAGCAACTGCGATGCATAACGGCCGTAGTGATCCTGAGAGATCATGCCGCTGCTGTCCGCGGCCGTCTTTTCCAGCTCATCAAAAACCCACTGCATCCAGATATTTTCGGGCTCTTCTGGAGAGAAGCTGTGCAGACGGTAAAGCCAGGCGCCAGCCCTTCGGAACACTTGGTTGACCTGTGCCGGGGAGCTAGGCGTGAGAAGAATGTCGGTTGCCGTCCGGCCTTCCGCGAATTCCGTGATGTGAAAGCTTTTGTCTGCAGCCAGGTAAACGGGCGTGACTATGCGGTTCTTGCCTGAGGACCCAAAGTGCGGCTGAAGTTTTTCGAACAAGCGGTACTCCCGTTCGATCCAGCTTTTACCGGCCTGAAAGTCCTTTTTCAGCACAAGCGTTCTGCCGGTTTCGTGCATCAGGGCAAAAACCATCTGATCCCGGCCCGGATCCCGCGCTTTGTGAATGCAGTTCACGCTGAAAGTTCCCGCAACTCCGGCCGCGGCCTGAAATTCTTCCACATGGCTTTGCAGAAGGGTTTCGTCGTATTCAGCAAAGAGTAGCATTGCGGGAACTGTGCAGGCCTGAAAAGAGAACGTTTTTCCCGAACTCATAACAGCTAAGGGGTGAAATCAGAATGAAAAACGCCCCGTCAAGCTGACGGGGCGTTCTGTAAGTCCTTAGCTTTGACCGGCTTACTCGCCGAACACACGTTTGAAAATTGTGTCGACATGTTTGGTGTGGTAGCCCATGTCGAATTTCTCGTTGATCGCCTCTTCGCCAAGCGCCGCAACCACATCGGTGTCCGCCAGCAGCAGCTCACGGAAATCGACGCGTTCTTCCCAAACCTTCAGAGCGTTGCGCTGCACCATGGAATAGGCGTCCTCACGGCTGACGCCTGCCTGGGTCAGCGCCAGCAGCACTCGCTGCGACATCACCAGGCCGGGGAATTTGTTCATGTTGTCCAGCATGTTCTCCGGGAACACCAGCATCTTGTCGACAACACCAGCCAGGCGGTGCAGGGCGAAATCCAGGGTGATGGTCGCATCCGGGCCGATGCCGCGCTCGACGGAGGAGTGGGAGATGTCGCGCTCATGCCACAGCGCCACGTTCTCCATCGCGGGGATCACCGCCATGCGCACCAGACGGGCAAGGCCGGTCAGGTTCTCGGTCAGAACCGGGTTTTTCTTGTGCGGCATCGCTGAGGAGCCCTTCTGGCCCATCGAGAAGAATTCCGCGCCTTCCAGCACCTCGGTGCGCTGCATGTGGCGGATTTCCACGGCGACGTTCTCGATCGAGGAGGCAATGACGCCCAGGGTGGCAAAGAACATCGCGTGGCGGTCGCGCGGGATCACCTGGGTGGAGATCGGCTCCGGGCGCAGGCCCAGCTGCTCGCAGACGTGTTCCTCGACCGCCGGGTCGATGTTGGCGAAGGTGCCCACCGCGCCGGAGATCGCACCGGTGGCGACTTCCCAGCGGGCCTTTTCCAGGCGGTTCTTGTTGCGGTCCATCTCCGCATAGAAGCGGGCAAAGGTCAGGCCCATGGTGGTGGGTTCGGCGTGGATGCCGTGGGAGCGGCCGACGCGCACGGTGTTCTTGTGCTCCAGCGCGCGTTTCTTCAGCGCCGCAAGCACCTTGTCCATGCCATCGAGCAGAATGTCGGCTGCACGCACCAGCTGCACGTTCAGGCAGGTGTCCAGCACGTCCGACGAGGTCATGCCCTGGTGCACAAACCGGGCTTCTTCGGAGCCGACATGCTCCGCAAGATGGGTGAGGAAGGCGATAACGTCATGCTTGGTGACGGCTTCGATCTCGTCGATGCGGGCGACGTCGAATTCCACGTCCTTGGCTTTCCACACCGCGTCGGCGTTTTCGCGCGGGATCACGCCGAGGTTGGCCATGGCTTCGCAGGCATGCGCCTCGATCTCGTACCAGATCTTGAATTTGGTCTCCGGCGACCAGATTGCGACCATCTCGGGGCGGGAATAGCGGGGGATCATGGGCGAAGGCACCTTTATGTGATTGCGCAGCAGATGCCCGGCCTCTTAGATCAGCGGAGACGGGACAGCAAGGCTGGGAGAGGGCCATGAGGCAGTTTGCCCTGATGATTGCGTTATCATGCACCGTTTCGCCGGTTTGGGGCGGCGGATGGCGGGAACTGAACGGCGATGAGGTGCAGGCTGCGCTGGAAGGGAGGCGGCTGGTCTACGGCAGCGGCGCCTGGCAGGAGTTCTTTGCCTCGGGCAGGACGCTTTATAATACGGGGCATGACAGCTGGGGGTACTGGGGCGTTCGGGACGGCAAATACTGCTCCACCTGGCCGCCCTCGGACCTGTGGGCCTGTTATGCGCTGGAAAGCGACGGCGAGGCCATCCGCTTTGTCGGCGAAGGCGGTGACATCACCACCGGCCAGTACGCTGAGACCGCGGAGTGAGCCGGCGCGAAAGTCCGCTCACTGGAAACCGGAGTGATCACAGCAGATGCGAGCAGCCGTCCAGGAAGGGTCAGCTTCCCCGCAAGTGCGCCAGCAGCTGCGCGTTGCGACAGTAGGACGGCGCCTCAGCCAGTTCTGCTGTCTCCCGCTGCAAGTCACTGCAGCCGTCCTGATTGCGGCAGGTGCTGCAGCGCAGGATTGCGCGCATGTACTTCTGGCCTTGCGCTTGCGGATCAGCGGCGACGATTTCGCCATAGTCGATGCCGAGACGGCTGGCCATGCCCTGCACCAGATCGCTGCTGCGCCCGAGTTTTGCAAAAAGTCCCATGTGTCTCCTCCCATGCCCGGCCGCCGCCGGGATGGGCACAGCATGAACGGGACTGCGTTCCGGCACTTTGATGTGGCGCAAATTCCGCAGCCGTCAGTTCTCCCGCCCGCGCTACGGCCTTCTCGCGAAGTCCTGCCGCAGTTGGGCCGGGCACCGCGCATGGCGCGGTGCCCGGCCCAAACCCGCTGATGGGGCAGGTTTCCTGCACCGTCCGGGCGCGGGAGGCCCGCCGGCGGTCCGGTATGTCAGATCGCGGGCTGCTCTGCGGCCTCCAGCCGTGTCACCACTTTGGCGCCGCTTTCCAGCGTCCGGTGCACAGGGCATTTGTCGGCGATTTCCAGCAGCCGCGCGCGCTGGTCGTCGCTTAGCGGGCCGCAGAGGCGCACCACCCGGGTGAACTGATCGATCTTGGCAGGCCCCGAAGGTAAAGCATCCTGCGCATGCACCTTGTCATGGCACACATCAACGCTGATCCCCTCCAAAGGCCAGCCCTTGCGGCGGGCATACATCCTGAGTGTCATTGAGGTACAGGCGCCAAGGCCCGCCGCCACGAAACCATATGGCGACATGCCGCGGTTGGTGCCGCCATAGGCCAGCGGTTCATCAGCGAAAGCGTGATGGTAGGGACCGGACTGCACGTCCTGAAGGAACCCCTCCGGATCCGCCTCCGTCACCCGCAGAACGCCTTCCGGCGCGCCCGGCGGCGGTGCGGGCGGCGCCATTTTGACATAACGCCCGGCCCAGGCGGCAATGACTTCTGCCGCGTATTCGGCATCCGCGGGGCGCGAGATCAGGTGGTCGGCATCATCCAATGTGACAAAGCTTTTGGGATGCTTGGCGGCGGTGAAGATCGACGCGGCATTGTCTATGCTCACGGTTTCATCGCGCGGCGCATGCAGCACCAGCAGCGCGGCCTTCAGCTCGGCAATTGCAGGCGCCAGCGCCTCGGCATTGATGTCGTCAACAAACTCCTTGCCGATTACAAACGGACGCCCGCCCAGGCAGACCTCGGCGCGGCCTTGTGCCTCAATATCCGGCAGGGCGGCATCGAAGTGGTGCGAGACATGGCCCGGATCAAACGGCGCCCCCAGTGTCACCACGCCTTTGACCGAAGGGATACCCGCCCGCGCCCGCAGCACCGCGGCACCGCCCAGCGAATGTCCGATCAGCAAAGAGGGTGCCATTCCGCGGCTGGCAAGGTACTGGGCGGCCTTTTTCAGATCGGAAACGTTGGAGCTGAAGGTGGTGTTTTCAAACTCGCCCTCGGAATGCCCCAGACCGGTGAAATCGAAGCGCAGAACCGCAATCCCCATCGCTGCAAGACGCCCCGCAATGCGCCGTGCAGCGGGAATATCCTTGGAACAAGTGAAACAATGGGCAAAGAGGGCAGTCGCCAAAACCGGGCCTTCGGGCAGGTCGAGGCGGGCAGCAAGGGTGTTTCCGGCGTGGCCGGAGAAAGTGATCCGTTCCGTGGGCATGGGCGTGGCCTTTGTTTGATGTTCCGCCTAGATTGAGCGCTGATTGGGTCCGGAACAAGGCAATGGACTGGAACGTCACGGGAAGGTGAAGGCAGATGAGCGGCAGCGCCTTAGAAGGCATCGGATGTTACAGTCCGCGAGACGCCCGGGACCGCGCAATGTGGGCGCGTTTGCAGGCATTCTGCGCCAGGGAGCCGCAGGCCTTTGGACGCAATCCGGAAACGGGCCATGTGACCGGGTCTGCCTTTGTGATGTCGCCGGACCGGAAATGCGTGCTGCTGACCCATCACAAGAAGCTTGACCGCTGGTTCCAGCTAGGCGGCCATTGCGACGGCATTGCCGATGTGCCCTTTGTTGCCCTGAAGGAAGCCTATGAGGAAAGCGGGCTAACGCGGATCAAGCCGTTGTCGCCGCAGGTATTCGACGTCGACATCCACGAAATCCCGGCGGGTTCAAAGGAATGCGCCCATCTGCACTATGACGTGCGCTATCTGTTTCAGGCGGAAGCAGGGGAGATTGCGGCCAGCGGTGAATCCCACGCGCTGGCCTGGGTTCCGCTGGCACAGCTGGAAGAAGTGACGGATTCGCCAGGCGTGCTGGTGCTGCGGGAAAAGCTGGAGCCTTTCCTCTCCGCGTACTGCTGAAAGGAGGCGCCTGACGGCGCCGCAGGCTGTCCCGGCCCCTCCTGGCGGGAGGGACCGGCTGTTTGGGGTCAGGTTTCGCCCAGCAGCGCCTTGTCGAAAGGATAGCTGGTCAGGTTCTCATAGCCGTCTTCGGTGATCAGTACCTGGTCCTCCAGCTTGATCGAGAAATCGCCGCCCTCAGGCGAAACCAGCGCCTCGACGCACAGCACCATGCCCGGCTCCAGCTCATAATCAAAGGCGCCTTCGACCAGCTGGTCCGGATAGGCCACCAGCGGCCATTCATCGCACAGGCCTACACCGTGCATCATGCAGCCGTATTTCTGCTTCTGGAACTGTGCGTCCAGCGGGTGGCAGTTGCGCGACAGCTCCTGAATATTCACACCGGGCTTCAGCATCTCCATGTTGTGGCGGATGTGCTCCAGACCGTGCTGCATGGCATAGATCATGTCAGGCCGCGGTTTCTCGTCGCCAATCCACCAGCTGCGGGAGATGTCGATGCAAATCCCGTAAGAGCCGACCAGATCGGTGTCAAAGCTGATCATCTCGTTGTTCTGGATGATGCGGGGGCCGCATTCCTGGAACCAGGGATTGGTGCGCGGACCGGACGCCAGAAGCCGGGTTTCGATCCATTCGCCGCCGCGGCGGATATTTTCCGCGTGCAGTACTGCCCAGACGTCATCCTCGGAGACATTGCCGCCGGGGATCTGCTCGCGGGCGAATTTTTCCATTGCCGCCACTGCAGTTTCACAGGCGTGATGGGCGCAGCGCATTGCCAGGATCTCATCCGGGCCTTTCACCGCGCGGCATTTCTCGGTCAGCTCCTCGCCGGGGAAGATCTCCAGCCCCTGCGCCTCAAGTGCGCGCAGTCCGTGCAGCATCACCTTGTCCACTGCCAGCCGCTTGTTGCTGCCGCTGTGTTCTTCCAGCAGGATGCGGACCTCATTGGAAAACTTGTCGGCGGCTACGTCGATCTTGTCGCCGCGGTCGAAATAGAACAGGTCGGCGCCCGCGCGCTGCTCGCGCACCAGCGGGTTGAATTCGCTGAGGAATGGCGACTGTTTGTAGTCCCAAAGCACCATGTAGCCATCAGCGCAAATCAGCAGGGCGCGGAACGGGTTATGGGTATTCCACAACTGCATATTGGTGCTGTCGGTGGCATAGCGGATGTTCAGGGGGTCGAAGACCAGGAGGCCACCGTAACCGCGATCATTGATGAAACGGGTCAGCCGGTCCCAGCGGAAGCTGCGCAGCGCCTGAAGGTCAGGAAGTTGCAGTCCGGCCTCAGCCCATTCGCCAAAAGCCAGCTGGGTCGGGCCGATCTCGACACGGTCATTGTCGTTCGGTGTGTTGTCGCCCAGTCTGGCGCCGCGGGTGGGATCGATCTTGCGGATGTCGCGGTAATGCTCGTTCATGCCGGGAAGTCCTTGCTGCACAGTCCTGTACAGTCTGCAGCAAAGGCGTCGGCGGATTCGCTGCTGAAAGCGACGGTTTTGGCCGTCGTTTCTGACCTGTGGCAGCTAGGCAGGGGCAGGGGATCTGATGATCCCCTGCAAATTCTGCGGCTTTAGGGAAGAAGCGGCCGGGCAGCCTGAACCATGCCTGCGCTTTCGAGATAAAGGAGCAGCGCAGTTAAAAACAGAAGATGACTGATAAGCCGCAGCCGCCGCGGGCGGGTCAGCGTCATTGCAGTCAGCATGGGCGACTGTATCTGCCTGCTCCATTTTGACCGCAGATCCATAATTAAGGCGGAGACACGCATACCGCCTGAAGACCTGCCGGAGGCCGGCACTGCCGTGCTTGCCGCTTTGCGGATTTCGGCCTCGTGAAAGGCGCGGTCGCAGTGTGCGTCCAGAACCAGTGCAGTTTGATCCACCGGTGTAAAGCACTCCTTGCCGCGGGGGCGTGGATGCACATTGCGGACCATCTCAGGCGGGCGGGCAACTGCCGCAGCCGCGGCGGCAACCGGTTCCTTTCCGTTACCGGTCTGGGGATCAAACGCGCTCAGGAACTGTTCGCAAGTGAGCGCGATCCCGGTGTCGAGCCATTCAACAAAGGTTGCCTCAACCGTGTCCAGCAGGCGGCGCAGCATTTCAGCCAGAAGCAGTTCCGAGATTTCCTGGTCGCAATAGCCGGGATAGGCCGGAGCCAGTGACAATTCCAGCAGGGCCGAGGGCTGCATTACACTGCCGGGCAGCTTGCTGGTGCGGCGCAGGGGAACCCGGCGCAGGCGCACGGTCGCCAGATAATGATCGCATTGAAGTTGCGCAGTGTTTTCCGCACGCGCTGCTATCATCTCCGCCGGGTGGCCAAAATCATCCAGCGTGTCCACGACTGCAGTAACCGCAGCCGAAAGAGTATTACCGTCGCGGCTTTCCAGCCCGATCCGGCCTGTATATTGCACTTTCTCTGCCACTGTCCGGATCCTCCGTTCTGGGTGCCGACCAAGAAACTATAAAATTTGAAGTAGTTAAAAGTGGGGCACAGCTGGCTGAATTCAGGCAGAGGGGACAAGTTTTGAGGGTGAAATAGGGGTCCTCCCAAGTCGTTGAATTAAAAGAAATTTGCGTAAAATCCCCAGAAGCGGTGCCCGGAATGCGGCTCAACTGTGACGGTAGGAGGTCACATTGATGCCCTAAGGCCTACAATGGCGCCGGAATTGCTGGCACTGTCCGTCGGGTAAGCTGAAACGCAAAACGCCCGCCAAACGGCGGGCGCGATTCTCAGCTTTCCGCTTTACGGAAAAGGGTCTTCAGCCTTCGATCTGACGCCCCATGATCGCCAGTGACTGCTGATACACGGTGGCGGCGTTCCATTCCTTCAGAACGCGGTAGTTCGGCTCTCCCTCCTGATAGCCTTTGCCGGGTTTCCAGCCCTTCTGGCGCAAGTAATTGGCAGTAGAGGCAAGCGCATCGCCCATGTTGTAGAAATCAACCCGGCCGTTGCCATCCCAGTCGACGCCGTACTCCAGCGCGTTGCCGGGCAGGAATTGGGTATGGCCAAGTTCGCCGTGTTTGGCGCCAACAGTGGCCGGGGTAATGGTGCCCTGATCCACAAGCTTCAGTGCGCCCAGCGCGTGAGGGCGGAAAAAGTCGGAGCGGCGGCAGTCATAGGTGAGCGTCACGATGGCGGAGACCACCTGGCTGTCGCCCATGTAATTGCCAAAGGCGGTTTCCATCCCGTGGATCGCAATCAGGATACCTGCAGGCACACCGTATTTGCGTTCAAGCGCTGCGTAGAAATCCGGGTTGCGCGCTTTGCGCTTGCGGCCTTGCGCCACGATGGTGGCTGAGCCTCGGATCTGCATGAATTTCTCCAGCGAGTATTTGAAGCTCTTCTGGTTGCGGTCAGCGGAGATGGTGCGGCGGGCGTATTGCGCATTGGCCAGCGCCTGAAGGCCTGCCTTGCGCACACCCGCGCGTTTGGCTTCGCGCTGGAATTCCTGCTTCCAGGCATCAAACCCGGCAGAGGTATTGCCGCAGGTCGCAGCGAGGGCAGGGGAAGCAAGCAGGGCGGAAATCAGGGCAGGGGCAATCAGCCGTCGCATGAAGAAAACTCTCAAAATGTGACTCGTGACTCGCAGCCTAACGCGCCGGCGGCCCTTGTCTAACGGGAAAAGCCGCCATTGCTTCCCATTTCTTCAGGCAAAGGCGCTGCCGGCGGCCAGTGCGAGCCCGTCAGCAACCGCAGTCATCGCATTTCCCGTTTCAAGCCGGGCATTTGGGCACAAGCTGCGCATTTCCGCCTGCACCGCTGCCAGCAGCGAAGAGCCGCCGACCAGAACGATCCTCTCAACCTTGCCGGGTGCAATCCCGGCGAGCGCCAGCGTCTCTGCCGCGCAGGCACCGATGGCAGAGGTCTGTTCCGCCAGGGTCTGAGACATTGCCTCGGCCGCCAGCGGCACCGACAGGCCGCGCTCCAGAAGTTTCAGATCGATGAGGGCCTGGTCATCTCTGCCATTGGCGCGGATCTTGCCGTGTTCCACCGCAAAGGCCAGCTCATGGCCCAATTCGTCCTCCAGAACTGCGACCAGACGCGCAAGTTTCTCCGGCTCAACTGCATTGGCGGCCAGGTCTTTGGCTGCCCGGCGGCTTTCCGGCGCGTAGAGGAAGGGGATCATTTGCCAGGTCGCCAGATCGTTAAACAGCCGGTTCGGCGCGGGCAGGGCGCCGCCGCCGAATGCGTTGCGGATCTGGCTGCCCCGGCCCAAGAGCGGCATCACGTGATGGATGCTCAGCTGCCGGTCGAAATCGGTCCCGCCCAGCCGCACACCATGCGAGGCCTGGATGCGGGTCGCGCCATCGTCCCCCTGTTCAAAGGCGGTGAAGTCGGAGGTGCCGCCGCCGATATCGACGATCAGGCCGAGGCCGGGCGCCGGGGCGGCTGCGCGTAACGCGGCCTCAGGTTCATACATGAACATCACATCCTGAAACCCGGCCTCCAGGTAGCATGCGCGCAGGTCGGCCTCTGCCTGCGCGTTGCGCTCCTCGTCCTTGGAATGAAACCGCACCGGCCGCCCCGACAGCGCATGGGTGAAATCAATATGCGTCGCCGCCTCAGCCCGCCGCTTCATCTCTGCCAGGAACCGCGAGATGAGTGTGGCAAAGCTGATCCGCTCGCCGCCGAGCCGCCGTTCTTCCTGCAACAGCGGCGTGCCCAGAAGGCTTTTCAGTGCCCGCATGAACCGCCCCTCGTCGCCATTGATCAGCGCCCGCGTGGCACTGTGGCCGACCCGCATGGCGCGGCTGCCCTCCTCAAAGAACACCGCGGTGGGCAGGGTTTTCTCGCCCGGCTCCATCTCCACCAGCCAGGGGCGGCCCGCAACGGCAATCCCGGCCGCCGAGTTCGAGGTGCCAAAGTCGATGCCAAGGGTATTCGGGATGGTCATGGCGCGCTCCTGTTCAACCGGGGGAGCGGACCGCACTACCGGGTCCGGCGGCGCCATGCAAGCTCAAGCGCGCTGCTGCATCTCAGGCGCAGAGTTTCAGAACATCCTTACGCTTCATGTAGGGGCGTGCCGGAGTTCCGTAGAGACCGGCAGCAGTCTGCTCCTGCAGCGCAACCTGCGCCAGGGACGGGAACAGCAACAGCAGCTCGTTCAGCGCGGGCCGGTCCAGCGCATTCAGCGCGATGGGGCCGGGGTAGAAGGATTCCGTCGGTGCGCCTTCGGCAAAGATCACCTCATGGCGGTCGAACATGATATGGACATAGGTCACCTGCTCGCAGCGGCGGTCGACCCGCGCGACCTGGCCGCCCATCGCCTCAGCTGCGTGCTTGGCGCGGATCAGATGCTCGCGCCCTTTGCCCAGAACGGCAAAGGCGTGCTGCGGGGACACCCGGATCGTGCGGCGGTTGCCAAAGGCGTTCTTGCGGATCACCACCGGACGCAGTTCGGGGTGCCGGGCCAGATCCAGCTGGGTCAGGCTGCGGCTGCCGGTCCAGCGCACCGGCTGGTAGCCATTGTCCGCGGTCAACACCATGTCGCCGGGACGGATGTCCTCGACTGCGACCTCGCCCCGGTCCGTGGCGATCATGACGCCCGGGGTGAAACATGGAATGCCGATGGCGCGCATTTCCTGCAGGCTGTCGACCTGGTCCGGCGTGACGCCCCGCAGGGTCACGCTTTCCCCGTTCGGGAAGGTCAGGACCGCATCGCCGGTGCCGTCGCCGTTGGTGTCCGTGACGGTGACATCCCAGGCATTGGCCGGGTTGCCGTCCGCATCGGTCAGGCTGGTGACATCGAATTGGTCGTAACCGGTAAAGGTGCCGTCGCCATTGTCAGTCGGCGCGGCAAAGTCATGAACGGTGTCATTTCCGCTGCCGTCGGCCAGAACGATGGTATCCGCATCACCATCGCCATCGCCCAGGTGCAGCTCGTCGTTGCCGGTGCCGCCGGTGATCGTATCCGCACCGTCGCCGCCAAATACGGTATCATTGCCTTCGCCGCCATCAATGACATCGGCTGAGGTGTCGGCATCCACCGGAACCTGATAGTCGGCATCCACACGGTCTGAGGCCAGATTGGTATTGTCGATGGATACGCTGTCGAGGCTGACAGAGACAATCGGCTGGCTGGTCAGCAGCGTGTTGTCAGCATTGTCCGTCATCTCCGGCGCCAGGTAGACCTCGCCGGTGGTGGTTTGAAACACCACTGCAGTGAAGCTGCCGGTGGTTCCGTCGGCAAAGGTCACGGTGGCATTGTAAACCTGATTGCTGTCCGCAAAATAGTTCACACCGTCAATGGTGAAGGCCTCTGGCGTGCCGCCGCTGTCGTTATCGTTGACGCTGGTGTTGCCATCCGTGTCAGTGGTGACCATGGTCTGCAAGTTGTTGTACAACTCAGACCCTTCACCGCCGTAAGTACCCAGCAGGCTGCCGGCGTTTTCGCTGATTCCGTTGGTTTCGTCCGGGTCGATATCGGCAAAACTGCCCAGGCTGATAACCGTGAAGGTGTTGCCAACGGTGCTTGAGCCGCCAGTGCCTGCGCTGCTCAGTCCCGGGTCTCCGCCGTAAATCAGATCATCGCCTGCACCGCCGTCGATGGTATCGCTGCCGCCGCCGCCATAGATCGTATCGTCGTTTGTGCCCGTGGCATTGTCATTGTTGTCGACACGGTCATCTTCCGGGTCGCCGGTATAGCTGCCATCGATCAGGTCGCCGCCGGTGGTGCCTTCGACAATGTAATCCGAATTTGCCGCATCGCGGAAATCCAGGTCATGCACCAGAGGTGTAGCGCCGGATCCGTCCGCGGCGGTGTCGTTGTCGCTGTCAGCCAGGGTAAAGTCGCCGCTGCCGGTAACGTCGGCATCGTTCACATCGTGACCGGTGACGTCATCCACGGCATCCATGATGCCGTCGCCATCGGAATCGCCTGAGGCATCGATCACCGATTGATCCACGCCGTGCCCGGCCTCTTCGGCATCGGTCAGCCCGTCGTTGTCGGAATCCGTATCCAAATAATCCGCGACGCCGTCGCCGTCGGTGTCCACCGGCGTCAGCCCGCCGGTCTCATAAGCATCGTCCAGACCGTCGCCGTCGCTGTCTGTTCCGGAGGGGGCAACATAGCTGCCGGTGGCCTGTGATTCGACATTGTCGGTAATGCCGTCGTTGTCACTATCCAGATCCAGGTGATCGGCAATACCGTCGCCATCACTGTCCCGGGTTGTGACCGTGGTCTCGACCGTGAAGGTCTCGGTGACACTGGAACCGAAGTCCGGATTTGGACCGGAGTCGATCACGGTGACGCCATCCACCTTGATAGTGTAGCTGGCTGTGTCGCTGCCGCTGATGCCGTCTCCGAAATTGTCAAAGACGGTAAAGGAGTATTCGCCGGCTTGGGGGATGGCGATGTTGGTGAATTCGACTGAGCTGTTGATGGTGGAATCGCTGGCAATCAGCGTCCCGTCCGGTGCCCGCAGTTCCCACCTTGTATTGTCACTGTCCGCCCATTCATCGCCGTCAAAGGTGATGGTTATGGTGCTGGGGGTGCTTTCGCTGTAGCCTTCCTCGCTGTCCAGAATACCGTCGCCGTCTGAATCCAGGTCATCGCCATCGGCGACGCCGTCTCCATCCGTATCAGGCTCCGGAATGGTAAAGCTAAGATCGCTGATTCCGGACCCGCCGGTTGTTGAACCGTCCGGACCGGGTTCAAAAATCAGCTCTAGCCCGGACACCAGGCCAGGCAGCGTCAGGTCGACATCATTGGCGGTTGTACCCGCTGAAATGATCGAAACGGACCCGTCCGGGTTGGTGACAACGTTTTCGTCGTCGATACCGCTGAGGCCGGCGATGACATCAGTGGCCGCCAGCAGATCGCCGTTTTCGTCGTAGGCGTAGATGGTCCACTGGTCATCATAGGTGGAGCCGCCGTCATCATTTACATGATTAAAGGTGAAGGACAGGTCCTCAACCGGCTCGGAGAACTGGTAATCCGCGGAAATCGGATCTGCTGTGGCGAAGGCGCCGAACTCCGAGACGGTGTTACCGCCCTGGCTGTCATCCCAGGCATTGCCGGTGAAGGTTGCGGTTACAGTCGTGCTGTTTCCGTTTTCGGAAATGACGGTGCTGCCGCTTTCCGCGGTGCCGTCGCCAGCCGTCAGCCAGATTGCATTATCGAGAATTGCCAAAAGCCAACCCCACCTTGTTATTCTCAGGCCCCGATGGCAGGCCTTCGAATGACTTCACCCTCATCAACTCACCAGCCCCAACTGGCGGATTTTCCTAAAAGTTGATGTTTCGGCTGCTGTTTTTGAAGGGGATTTCAGGCCTTGGCGGGGCCGGAATGTGGCAAAACTTGGACGGGCAGCAAAAAAGGCGCCCGCAAGGGCGCCTTTTCTTCTGATTTCAGCAGCCGCTTAGCAGCTGTAGTACATGCCGAATTCCACCGGGTGCGGGGTGTGCTCGTACTTGTGGACCTCTTCCATCTTCAGCTCGATGTAGCCGTCGATCTGGTCCTTGGTAAACACGTCGCCCTGCAGCAGGAAGTCGTGGTCGGCGGCCAGGGCGTCCATGGCTTCACGCAGGGAGCCGCAGACGGTCGGGATGCCTTCCAGCTCCTCGGCCGGCAGATCATACAGGTTCTTGTCCATGGCTTCGCCCGGATCGATCTTGTTCTTGATGCCGTCCAGGCCGGCCATCAGCAGCGCGGCAAAGCACAGGTAGGGGTTCGCCGCCGGATCGGGGAAGCGGGCTTCGACGCGCTTGGCTTTCGGGCTTTCGGTCCACGGAATACGCACGCAGCCGGAGCGGTTGCGGGCGGAGTAGGCGCGCAGAACCGGAGCTTCAAAGCCCGGGATCAGGCGCTTGTAGGAGTTGGTGGACGGGTTGGTGAAGGCATTCAGGGTCTTGGAATGCTTCAGGATGCCGCCGATGAAGTACAGAGCTTCCTGGGACAGGTCGGCGTATTTGTCGCCTGCAAACAGCGGCTTGCCGTCTTTCCAGATCGACATGTTGACGTGCATGCCCGAGCCGTTGTCGCCGTAGATCGGCTTCGGCATGAAGGTTGCCGACTTGCCATAGGCGTGCGCCACGTTGTGGATCACGTATTTGTACTTCTGCAGCTCGTCGGCCTGCTTGGTCAGGCTGTCGAAGATCAGGCCCAGCTCGTGCTGGCAGGAGGCCACTTCGTGGTGGTGCTTGTCGACCTTCATGCCGAGGCGCTTCATGGTGGACAGCATCTCGGAACGCAGGTCCTGCGCTTCGTCGGTCGGGTTGACCGGGAAGTAGCCGCCCTTCAGGCCCGGGCGGTGGCCCATGTTGCCCATCTCGAACTCGGCGTCGGTGTTCCAGGAGCCGTCGGTTGCGTCAACTTCATAAGACACCTTGTTGATGGTGTTGGAGTAACGCACGTCGTCGAACAGGAAAAATTCCGCTTCCGGGCCCATGTAGGCCACGTCGCCGATGCCGGAGGACTTCAGGTACGCCTCGGCCTTCTGGGCGGTGCCGCGCGGATCGCGCTCATAGGCTTCACCGGTGTCGGGCTCAACGATGGAGCAATGGATGCAGAGGGTTTTCTCGGCATAAAACGGGTCGATATAAGCAGAGGTGGTGTCCGCCATCAGTTTCATGTCGGAGTTTTCGATCGACTTCCAGCCGGCGATCGAAGAGCCGTCGAACATGAAGCCTTCTTCCAGGAAGTCTTCGTCCACCAGATCCACGTCCACGGTCACGTGCTGCAGCTTGCCGCGCACGTCGGTGAAACGGATGTCGACATAGGCGACGTCTTCTTCTTTGAGTGTCTTGAGAACTGCGTCTACGCTCATTCCCTCGGTCCTTCTGATTTAGATGTCAGGATATTGGTTGAATTCGTTTACAGCGCGTCCGGGCCGGTCTCGCCGGTGCGGATGCGGATGGCTTGCTCGACGGGCGAGACAAAGATCTTGCCGTCGCCGATCTTGTCGGTCTTGGCAGCGTCGACAATGGCTTCGATCGCCTGGTCGACCTGATCGTCGTCCAGCACAACCTCGACCTTCACCTTGGGCAGGAAGTCGACCACATATTCGGCGCCGCGGTAAAGCTCGGTGTGGCCCTTCTGGCGGCCGAAACCCTTGACCTCGATGACGGAAAGCCCCTGGACGCCGACGTCCTGCAACGCTTCCTTCACCTCATCCAGTTTAAAAGGCTTGATGATGGCTTCGATCTTTTTCATGCCTGGGCTCCTCGCAAGCTTGTTGGAGGTGTCTTTTCACTTCTAAATGAACGCAGCAATGCAGGAGGCTGCGGCTGCGGCAATTGAGGGCAGGATTTGAACACGTGTGCCTAAAAATTAAGCACTGCGCCCGGAAATTGCGCAGAAATGAATCGGGGAAGGGCAAAACATGACCGAACTGCTGACCGCAGCCCAGATGCGGGCCATTGAACAGTCCGCCATAGAGTCCGGCGAAGTCACCGGGCTGGAGCTGATGGAGCGGGCCGGGCAGGGGGTGGTTGAGGCCATCTTTGAGGAGTGGCCGGAATATGAAAGCGCTCCTCAAAGTGTGGCTGTCTTATGCGGTCCCGGCAACAATGGCGGAGATGGTTTTGTAGTGGCCCGGCTGCTTGCTGGGAAAGGCTGGGCTGTAAAGGTTTTCTTGTACGGTGATCCAGATAAGCTTCCACCTGATGCTCGCACCAATTATGAGATTTGGCTGGCTGACAATCAGGTCGAAGAGCTTACCGAAAGAGCGTTTCGAAAGGAGCCTTACAGCTTGTTTATTGATGCCCTGTTCGGGGCCGGGCTATCTCGCCCCCTGGAGGGTGAAGCCTTTAATGTTGCTTCCCATATGTCAGGGCGCAACGGTGATGATTACAGTGATAGCGTTGTCGCCATAGATGCCCCTTCCGGCCTCTGCTTGGATAGCGGAACTGTTCTTGAGGAAACGCCGCTCAGCCTGGGCCACCCGATCTTTGACCAACAGGGGCAGGAACCTCGAGGTCGTAAGCCGTTTCAAGACAGATTTGCAGCCCTGACAGTTACGTTCGACAGCCCAAAGTTCGGTCATTTTGTAAATGAAGGCCCGTCTGTGTGTGGCCAAGTCGTTGTTAAAGACATTGGGTTGGGGCAATGGCGAGTGCTGAAAGAAACCAAACCCGGTACGCCTCCTCGGTCAATGCGACTGCCTAATTCAGTTTTACTGGGTGAGTGGCCGTTAGTCGAAGATCGTCGTAAGCCGTGGATCTCTCGTTTTGATTCCGTCCGATGCAAAAAAGCATCCTCAAAGGGCCACAAATACACCCACGGACACGCCCTCGTCCTCTCCGGCGGCCACGGCAAGACCGGCGCTGCCCGGCTGGCCGCCCGCGGCGCCCTGCGGATCGGGGCTGGGCTGGTCACTGTCGGCTCGCCTCGCTCAGCGATGTTTGAGAATGCAGCCAATCTAACCGCCATTATGCTGCAGCAGATCGACGGGGCGCATGGGGTCAGCGAATTGCTGGAGGACAGACGTTTCAACGCAGTCTGTCTCGGCCCGGGCCTCGGGCGCGGCGCGGATACCCAGGCGGTGGTGATGGCGGTCCTGAAGGAAAACCGCGCCACCGTGCTGGACGCTGATGCGCTCACAAGGTTTGAACTGAAGCCGGAAGCGTTGTTTGAAATCCTGCACGAGAACTGCGTCCTCACCCCGCATGGCGGCGAATTTGCCAGGCTGTTCCCGGACCTCGCGGAAAAGCTGAACGCACCCGCCACCACCGGCCCTGCCTATTCCAAGGTCGACGCCACCCGCGAGGCCGCCAAACGGGCGGGCTGCGTGGTGCTGTTCAAGGGGCCGGACACGGTGATCGCCGCGCCGGACGGGCGCTGCTCGGTGAATTCCGCCCATTACGAGCGCTCCGCCCCCTGGCTGGCCACTGCCGGGTCGGGCGATGTGCTGGCGGGGTTCATTACCGGGCTGATGGCGCGCGGGTTTTCCCCGATGCAGGCAGCAGAGACCGCCGCCTATATTCATGTGGAATGCGCGCTGGAGTTTGGCCCCGGCCTGATTGCCGAGGACCTGCCGGAGCAGATCCCCGCGGTGTTCCGCAAGCTGGGCCTCTGACGGTCAGGCCGCCGGGCGCAGGTCCTCTTGCGGTGCTGCGGCGGCGGACAGCTCCAGCCCGCCTGCATAAATCACATGCGGGCGGGAAAACTCCAGCACCGTCAGATCCATCATCTGCAGGCCCAGGTCGCGGATGAATTCGCCATCCACCAGTTCATAGGCCGGAACCACCGCCTGCGGCTGGCCGAACATCGCCTTGGCGCGCCAGTCGCGCACCAGGATGCGCTGGTCCCAGGGCACCACGAGGTCACCATCCGCCCGCGTGTCGCCGAGCGACCCGGCAGCGATGCACACGGCCTGCAGCATTGCGCGGCGTGTCCGAACAGCTTCCACTTGGGCCATTCCCTGGGTGCGGGTGATCAGGCTGTCGCCCGATTTGATTTCCTCAGCCATGCGCTCTCCCTCGCGGGTCAGCACGATGGTGCCGCGCAGAAGACTGATGTTCTGGCTGCCTTGAAACAGCCGCCGGGGCTGTGCCTGGACACGCATCGCCAATTGCGCGCGCAGGGCCGCATTTCCAAACGGTTTCATATTGTTGCTCGCTTTGTCTGCCTCAGACTTTTTTGCCAAACTACCGCACAAGCGGATTCCGCGCCCAGCCTTTTTGCGCGAAAACCCGCCGATTGTTGCGATATTCCGCACCGATTGTTGCCGTTTTGCACATCGGCAATCCGGGCACGATTTCCCCTCGCATCCGCCGCCAAGCTTTGCTATTCAGCGCGTCACGCGGCGGGTTTGCCCCGGCGCATGTGCGGGTGTGGCGGAATTGGTAGACGCACCAGATTTAGGTTCTGGCGCCTTTGGCGTGGGGGTTCGAGTCCCTTCACCCGCACCATTTTCCAAAAACGGCCGGGTCAATTGTGCCGGATCAGCAGCGGCTGATGGCCGTTCCGCCTGTCTAGGCTGATAAATTATCCGTCCCGGCCTCCGGTATGCTATACTGGACCCCCGGCCGGCCTGCGGGCAGCGGCCGGCCCAAGCGTTTATCAGTACATTGTTACAAAAGGGGATGGCCATGAAACGTCTTCTGCAAATCTCCACTGCGGCTGCGGGGCTGTGCGCCATTGCGGCCCCGGCGTCAGCCGAACTGCGGTATGACAACAAATCCGGCGGTTATGTTGAAATCTATGGCCAGTTCAATCCGGCCATCATCTCCGTTGACGACGGCCAGCAGACTGAGACCAACCTGCTCGACAATGACCTGTCCCGTTCCCGGATCGGTCTTCGCCTTATGCAGCCGATCGGGGCCAATACGTTCGGGTTCCGCTTCGAGACCGGACTGGGCTTTCCGAACTCGACCGAAGTTAACCAGTTCGGCTCCAACTACAGCGGCTGGACCCGCGCAGACCTGCGCCACGTGGACTTCTGGCTGGAAGGCAGCTGGGGCAGGTTCTCGGCCGGGCAGGGCAGCATGGTGGCCGACGGCGCGGCTGAGACCGATCTGTCCTATGTCGGCACCGCCCTGTATTCCTATACCGTCGATTCCAACGCAGGCTTCCTGATCCGCGATACCGCCGGCGTTCTCAGCGGTCCCGCGCTGGTGGATGCCTTTGACAACCTCGACGGCTCCCGCCGCGGCCGGATCCGCTATGACACTCCGGATCTGAACGGCTTTTCCGTCGGCATCGCCTGGGGGCAGAACATCCTGTCGTCCGGCGATGATGCTGACTACTACGACATCGGCCTGCGCTACGGGCAGGAATTCGGCTCCACCAATTTCGCGGCGTCTCTGGCTTATCAGGTGCGTGACGACGCGGGCGCAGAACGCTCGGACGTGATCGGATCGGCCTCTGTCCTGCTGGACAGCGGCATCAGCTTTACCGTTGCGGGCGGCAGCCGGGACAACGACGCGGCTGGTTCCAGCGATCCCAGTTATTACTACGCCAAGATCGGCTATGAGACCGGCAACTGGCTGCCCTGGGGCAAAACCGGGTTCGGCGTGCATTACTATGACGGCGAGGATTTCAACGTCACCGGTTCCAGCGCCAAGGGCTGGGGCATCGGCGCGGTGCAGAAGGTCGACAGTATCAATACAGACATCTACCTGACCTATCAGGAATATGACTATGAGGATGCCGCCGCGACCTACCAGGATCTGACAACCTGGGTTCTGGGTGCCCGCTGGCGGTTCTGAACTGCGGGCAGGAATTCTATGAAAAAGCGCTCTGGGCAGCCGGAGCGCTTTACGCCGCCCAAGGCCCAGCGGTCTCCGCCCCCGGCAGTCCTCGCCGGAATCCGGCCAAGGGTTGCGCAAACAGCATAGCAGCTTTGCGTCTGGCGGGGCGCCAACGTAATCGTCTTCACATCTCCCGGTCCGCGCCAGGGCTACGGTGCAGGTGATTTTTTGCCACGCGCAGATTTTCACAAATGCCGCAGCGGCCACCTGGCCCGGACTTCACGCCATGCGGACGGAACCTGTCTTGGCTCCGCCGCCGGTTTGTGCCGGACAGCAGCCGTAAGCGGCGGAACAGGAGACAGAAAATGAAAACCAAGATTGCCGCCCGCGCCGGCGCAGCCTCCCTCGCAGCCGCACTCGCGGCCCCGGCATTTGCAGGCCCCACCTACACCAATGACACTGGCGGCAGCTTCCGCTGGTATGGCCAATTCAATCCTGCCTACCAGTCGTTTGACGACGGCGAACAGGACTTCAACCGCCTGACCGACAACGCGGCCTCCAATTCGCGCATCGGCTTTGAGCTGGAGCAGGAATACGGCGAAAACACCCTGCGGTTCCGTTTTGAAACCGCCTTCGGCTTCCGCTCCTCGGACGGGGTCAGCCAGACCTCGACCGGCGACAACCTGAGCTGGGACCGCACCAACATCCGCCACGTCGACTTCCAGTTCGACACCGCGCGCTATGGCCGCTTTTCGGCGGGTCAGGGCTCGATGGCGACGGACGGCATCACCGGGGCTGATTTCTCCGGCACCGGCCTCGGCGCTTCCAACGCGGTTGCCGACTCCGCGGGCGGCTATGCCTTCCGCACCGGCGCGGGCGCGCTCAGCAGCGTGGATATCGGCGATGCCTTCAACGACTTCGACGGCAGCCGCCTGGGCCGTGTCCGTTACGATTCGCCGGAGCTTGCGGGCTTCACCCTCTCGACCTCCTGGGGCACCGATATCCTGAAGGACGCCAACGACCGCGAAAGCTATGACGTTGCGGTCCGCTGGGCCAATGACGACGCGGCCGGCTTTGCCATCGACACCGGCATCGGCGCCTCCTGGACCGAGGAAACCGGCGAGCAGGACTACCGTGATATCTCCGGCTCCTTCGCGGTGCTGCACAAGGCCACCGGCCTGTCGCTGAACATCGCCGCAGGCGAGCGCGACATCGCGGGCACCTACGCTTATGCCAAGCTGGGCTACTCTGCAGACCTGATTGCGGCCGGCTCCACTTCCTTCTCGGTGGACTATTACGACGGCTCCGACATGGTCAGCAACGGCGACAGCGCCGAGTCCTGGGGTATCGCCGCGGTTCAGAAAATCGACGCCTATAATGTCGAGACCTACCTGGCCTACCGCGACTATTCCTATGCCGATACCAGCGCCACCACCTACCAGGACGCCAACGTCATCCTGGCTGGTGCCCGCTGGAAGTTCTGAACCGCAACTCCCTCGGTTTCAGATCAGGAAACACGCCCCTTTGCGGGCGTGTTTTTTCGTTTTCAGGCTTCGGAAATCCGCGCGATTGCGCAGGAAAGGGGCAATCCCCCTTGCGCCGCCGCGCCGGGGGAAATAGAAGACCGCAAATTGTCTGGGGGCACCTCGCGAGGGAGCCCCGAATCTCTATGGGGAATAGGATGCAGGTCACCGAGACGCTGAACGAAGGTCTGAAACGCGGCTACGCCATCACCGTCACCGCCGCCGAGCTGGACGAGAAGGTCAACGAAAAGCTGGTCGAAGCCCAGCCGGAAATCGAAATGAAAGGTTTCCGCAAGGGCAAGGTGCCGATGGCCCTGCTGAAAAAGCAGTTCGGCCAGCGCCTGATGGGCGAAGCGATGCAGGAATCCATCGACGGCGCCATGAACAAGCATTTCGAGGACAGCGGCGACCGCCCGGCGCTGCAGCCCCAAGTCAAGATGACCAACGAAGACTGGAAAGAAGGCGACGACGTCAACGTCGAGATGTCCTACGAGGCACTGCCGGAAATCCCCGAAGTCGACTTCTCCGGCGTCGAGCTGGAAAAGCTGGTTGTGAAGGCTGAAGACGAAGCCGTCACCGAGGCGCTGGCCAACCTGGCCGAAACCGCCAAGGAATTCGAAGCCCGCGAAGAGGGCGCAGCAGCCGAAGACGGCGACCAGGTCGTGATCGACTTCGTGGGCCGTATCGACGGCGAAGCCTTTGAAGGCGGCGCAGGCGACGACTACCCGCTGACCCTGGGCTCCAACTCCTTCATCCCCGGCTTCGAAGAGCAGCTGGTCGGCACCAAGGCCGGTGAAGAAAAAGACGTGACCGTGTCCTTCCCCGAGGAATACGGCGCAGAGCACCTGGCCGGCAAAGAGGCCGTATTCTCCTGCACCGTCAAGGAGGTCAAAGCCCCGAAAGCGGCTGAGATCGACGACGAGCTGGCCAAGAAATTCGGCGCCGACGATCTGGACGCGCTGAAAGGCCAGATCTCCGAGCGCCTGGAAGCCGAATACGCCGGTGCCGCCCGCGCAGTGCTGAAGCGCGGCCTGCTGGACAAGCTGGACACCCTGGTTTCCTTCGACCTGCCGCCGTCGCTGGTCGACGCCGAAGCCAAGCAGATCGCGCACCAGCTGTGGCACGAGGACAACCCGGAAGTGGAAGGCCACGACCACGGTGAAATCGAGACCACCGAAGAGCACACCAAACTGGCCGAGCGCCGCGTCCGTCTGGGCCTGCTGCTGGCCGAGCTGGGCCAGAAAGCCGAGGTCGAAGTGACCGACGCTGAGATGACCCAGGCGATCATGGCGCAAGCCCGCCAGTACCCGGGCCAGGAACGCCAGTTCTTCGAGTTCATCCAGCAGAACGCCCAGATGCAGCAGCAGCTGCGCGCGCCGATCTTCGAGGACAAGGTTGTCGACCATATCGTTGGCCAGGCCAAAGTGACCGAGAGAGAGATCTCCAAGGACGATCTGCAAAAGGCCGTTGAAGAGCTGGAAGAGGAATAATCCTCTCCTCAGAACGCATTACGGAAAGGCCGCCCGGGTGGGCGGCCTTTTTCATTGGGTCCTTGGCCAGGCGGGGCCGACGGTCAGAGAATAACCCGCTCCTGCAGCCACAGAAGCGACGGATAGGCCGCCAGCCAGATCCAAAAAAACCGGTTCAGCCCGAACAGGCAGGCATTGGCCAGATGAAACAGGGCAGCCGTAAACAAGGCCAGAATCAGCGTTTCGCGGCTGAACAGCGCCAGTGGAAACAGGACCTCGAACAGCATCACCGCCCAGCCCATTGCCCACAGTAGACGCGGCTGGTCAGCAAATGCGCGCAAACCCTCGCTGACCGGATAGGCGGAGAAGCGGAACACATCCTGAAGCGCCCGGCCTGAGCGCCACTCCGGCTTCACGATCTTGACCTGACCGGAGATGAAGTAGCAGATCACCAGCTGTCCGGCGAGATAGGCAAAGGCATATTCCTTCCAGTGCTCCTGCGGCAGCCAGCGGGCGGCGGTCAGACAGCACAGGATCAGCAGGCTCATCTTGTCGCTGCCGCCATTGTACGGCCCCTGGAACCGCTGCAGGATCAGCAGCCCCAGAAGAACCAGCGCCAGCAGAACCCACGGGCTGGCAATGCCAAACAGCAGCAGCGCACATAGAATGGCCCGCAGGCCGTAAATCAGCCTCTCATCGCGGAAGCCCGCCAGATGCTCTGCGCTTTGCTGCAGAAAGGCCAGCGCCATCAGAATTTCGGTTGCGCGCAGGGCGGCGTCCAGGGTCATGGCGCGGCCAGCCCGGCCATCAGATGCGGCTCTGACTGATAGGTGATGGCCTTGATCAGGCCGCCGTCCTCCGCCCGGTCCAGAAAGACCAGGCGGAATTGCAGGTAGGGCAGGCAGGCACCGGGCGGCAGGCTGCGCTGCAGCTCGGCTGTGATCCTGCGCAGGATCTCCTGCTCACTGTGTTCAGTTGGCGTAAGCGTCAGCCGTTCGGCGCAGGAAACCAGGAACAGGCTTTCGTTCCAGCGCGGGTTCCACAGCATCCGGCGGAGCATTGCCAGTGGTGTCAGCTGTTGCGGACGGGGCCGGAATTCGCGCCAGCTTTGCGGTGCGCTGGCGGCGCTGGCCAGCATGGCCCATTCCACCCGGGGCGAGGGGTCGACCGATTTGAAGAACCGCCAGGACGGCATCAGGGCAGGCAGCAGGAGTTTCAACAGGCTCAGCATCGCGCCAGTTAAGCCGCAACCGGTTAGAATTCCGCTAAAATCCGGGCCGTGCCGCGGCCGGACGCTCCCGCCCGTCCTTGGCGCCGTCCTGCGGACAGCGCCGCGTTCCGTTGGGCCTGGCAGCGCCCCTGCGGGGCGCTGCGGTTGCGGCAGGGGCCGCCGTCAGCTTCCGGGCCGCAGGCCGGTTTCCACCAGCATGCCGCGGCGCTTGGCCTCGTAGTAGTACCCGCGTGAGTAGTGCTTCACCGCCATATCCTGACTGCCATCGGCCAGCAGCCAGGCGCCGCGCAGGTATTTCACGGAAAACTGCAGGTTTGTATCGGCATCCAGCAGATCCTTGGGCTCCCCCTTGAAGCCCATCGACCGCGCTGTCGCGGGAAGGATCTGCAGCAGCCCGTAGTAGGGGCGGTTCACCGCATGCGGACGGTGGGTGCTTTCGCGGACCGCCAGCCGGTGCACCAGGCTGCGCGGCACTTCGTAGTGGTCGGCCCAGTAGTTGATCTTCCGGCGCAGCTCCGGCGTCTCGTTCGGATAGAGCGGCGGGCCGGCTCTGGACACCTCGGGCGGGGAGGCGGTGCTGGCGCAGGCTGACAGAACAGCAGCAGCAATAAACAAAAGGAAGGTGGTCCGGCGCGTCATGCGGCCTCCAAAAGCGGTTTCTCTCTCGCGGGCCAGATTAGCCGCATCTCTGCGGGCCGCAATGCTGACCGGGCAGCCACCGGGCTGCAGCGGCGGGGAACCGCCATTCCGGCAGGCGGAAACTGCCTGAAACAAGGTCCGGTGCAGGTCGGTCAAACTTTAATCATTAGACATTTGTTAAATATGGCATCCCACTACATATTGGGGGTGCGCATTGAGGCAGAAACAACCCTCAGGGCAGTTCGCCCCTCACGCCTGTGGGGCGGCTGATCCCTTCGGGCAGAACAGGGGCCGCGGCTGTTTCCCAAAATTTCGCGGCCCCTACAACGCGCAAGCAGCCCCTGAAAGCAGCGGCAGCCGTGCCGCCCGATGGGCAGCGGCCGTCTGTCTGAACGCCGCGCTCGCGGGCAATCAGACGGGTTTCTGCAGGGCAGCCGGTTGCTTGAACAGGCTCTTCTCAGGCTGAAGCAGCCCCGTCGGCACCAGATCCGACACCGCCTCTGTCCTGAACGACGGCCGGTCGAACCGGTGGCCGCGCAGCAGACGGAACAACAGCCGCCGGCGCAGCGCCAGCTCTTCACTTTCCAATGCGTCCTGCATGGCGCATCCCCCTTTCTCACTCCACACAGGCAGTATTCTTGCGGAATACGGCAAACAGATGGTTATTCGGGGGCAGGGATTTCCGTGCAATTTGGCGCGTCTTTTCAAACTGCGCACAGGCAAAGAAAAAGGCCGCCCATCAGGCGGCCCTTCCCATGTCTCACTGTCCCGGTGAGGATCAGTTGGTTTCTTCGCCAGCGGCGTCAGCAACCGGTGCGTCGTCGTCGGACGCAGCAGAGCCGATGTCGTCGAACAGCTCGGAGATTTCGTATTCCGCAGCGGCTTCCTCTTCGGCGGCCAGCTCCTGGATCGATTTGCCCGATGCCTGCAGTTCGGCTTCTTCTGCCGAACGTGCGACGTTCAGTTCGATGGTTGCTTCGACTTCCGGGTGCAGTTTCACGGAGACCGAGTGCAGGCCAAGGTCCTTGATCGGAGCGATCAGGGCGACCTGTTTCTTGTCGACCGAGAAACCGGCTTCGGTTGCAGCATCAGCCGCGTCGCGCGGAGTGACGGAGCCGTACAGCGCGCCTGCGTCCGAAGCGGAGCGAATCACGATGAACTGCTGGCCGTCCAGCTTCTCTGCCAGAGCCTCGGCCTCTTTCTTGGTTTCCAGGTTGCGCGCTTCCAGCTGCGCTTTCTGGGCTTCGAAAGAAGCGATGTTGGCTTCGGAGGCGGTTTTCGCCTTGCCCTGCGGCAGCAGGAAGTTGCGGGCGAACCCGGGCTTCACGTCAACGACGTCGCCCATCTGGCCCAGCTTTGCAACGCGCTCAAGAAGGATAACTTGCATCTGCTTATCTCCTTACTTCACGGCGTAGGGCAGCAAGGCGAGGAAGCGGGCGCGCTTGATAGCACGGGCCAGCTCACGCTGCTTCTTTGCCGAAACGGCGGTGATGCGCGAAGGCACGATCTTGCCGCGCTCAGAGATGTAGCGCTGCAGCAGACGGGTGTCTTTGTAGTCGATCTTCGGCGCGTTGTCGCCCGAGAACGGGCAAACCTTGCGGCGGCGGAAAAACGGTTTGGCTGCCATGATTTAGCGTCCTTTTCTCAAGCGTTGATCAGCGGCGCTCGCGACGGCCGTCGCGTTCGTCGCGCTTCTGCATCTGGACCGAAGGGCCCTCGGCGTGCTCGTCGACCTTGATGGTCAGGACGCGCATCACGTCATCATGCAGACGCATCAGGCGCTCCATTTCCTGAACGGCGGCCGACGGTGCGTCGGTCTTCAGGAAGGCATAGTGGCCCTTGCGGTTCTTGTTGATCTTGTAGGCCATGGTCTTTACGCCCCAGTACTCCTGCTCGACCAGCTTGCCGCCGTTGTCGGACAGAACAGCACCGAAATGTTCGATGAGGCCTTCAGCTTGCGAGTTGGACAGGTCCTGACGCGCAATCATGACATGCTCATAGAGTGGCATGCGAACTCCTGTTTGTGTCTAGGCGCATTTCATAGACCGGGCATTTGCTGCTTCCGCTGCCAGGTCACGAGAGTCTGCGCGGATCGAAGATGTCGCGGAAGCAGGGCCTCCTATACAGGCTGCGGCCGAAAGAGCAAGGCCAAAGGGCTTTTTGCGCAGGCTTCGATGACCCGCCGCGGCAAAACCGCAAGCCCGCCCCATTGCTGCCTCAATGCAGGTCTTCACTCCTTAACGAAGCCTTAACGCGGTGAAACACGCGGCGCCTGCTTTCCAGGAGGGAAGCGTCAGCAAGGCAGAAGCAGACAGACCGCAGCAGAAGGGCAGTCAAATGGCCGTGACAGACAACACCCCGCCGCAGATTTCCGGGATGCCCGGCGCCCGGGCACTAGGTGCGATTTCAGGGCCGGAGCCGCTGCGCCTGCGGTTTCAGGCGAACTGGAAGGTCCGGGTCGCGATGTTCCGTCTGCTTGGCGCTGCCATGATCCTCAGCTCCGCCGGACTGTGGCTCGTGCAGGGGGCCGGAGCCGATCCGGAAATGAACCTGATCCGCTTTGGTGTCTCCATTGTTTTCCTGCTGGCTGGGGTGGTGCTGATGACCGCGCATGAGCCCGCGGCCCGGCCAGAGGCCTGCTTCGATCCCGTCCGCCGCGAGTTGCGGGTTCTGAAACATGATGCCCAGGGCAGCCCGCGCACCGTTTTGCGCCGCAGCTATGACTCGCTGGGTGCCGCAAGGCTGACCGGCAGCGCCGTACAGCTGTTTGAGGATGACGGCAGCCTGCTGATGGAACTGCCGCTGGACTCCGCCGCCACCCGCGGCCGACTGCGCGATCAGCTCAGCGGTGCAGTGAAGATCCTGACCTGAAGCCCCATCACATTTGCGCGAGACCGGACCCGGCTGCCTGCAGCCGGGTTTTGTGTTCGCGCGCTCACAGATAATGTTGGTTTTTGCGGTCTTCCTTTTGAGGCCGAAACCGTCACATCTGTTGCTATGAAAATTCTTCAACCCGGAGCCTTTGAAATGAAAAAGACACTGCTTGCCGCCGCCCTGGCCGCTGTTGCTGCAACCGGCGCTGCCGCCGCACCGGAAAAATACGTGCTGGACGCAAGCCACAGCCAGATTCTGTTCGATTACAACCATCTCGGCTACTCGACCACTTATGGCCTGTTCTCCGGCTTTGAGGGCGAAATCATGTTCGACCAGGAAGACCCGGCGAACTCCTCCGTTTCCGTGTCGATGCCGCTCAGCATGATGTTCACAGGCTGGCAGGCGCGTTTTGATCACTTCATGACCAAGGATTTCTTCGACGCGACAGACGACGAAACCATCAGCTTCACCTCCACCGGCATCGAAGTGACCGGCGACAACACCGCCAAGATCACCGGCGACCTGACCCTGAACGGCGTCACCAAACCCGTGGTGCTGGACGCCAAGCTGAACCAGGCGGGCGAGCATCCGATGGCCAAGAAGCCCTGGGCGGGCTTTGACGCCACCACCCGGATCCTGCGCACCGACTACAATCTGGGCCAGTTCGCGCCCTTCGTCAGTGACGAGGTCAACATCAAGATCTCCGTCGAGGCGATGAAGGCCGACAGCTGATCCAGCTGCAAATTGCCGGAAATTCTGCCGCCGGCTCCCTCAGGGGCCGGCGGTTTTCTCTTTCTGCCGGACACGCACCGGGCCTCCCCAAAGTGTGAGCGGAGTTCATTGGCGTTTGCTGCGCTGCTGGAGCAGCCTGAAAGCGGCCTCACGGGCCACCTCAGAAAGGAGGTTCCCATGTTCCGCTTTGGTATTTCCGCATCAGCTGCGGCCTTGGCCTTCGCTGCCAGTCTGGCCTTTGCGGCACCGGCAGCCGCTCTTGAAACAGGCAACGGCTCGGCGCGTGTCGTCACCGGGCTGGTAGAACTGGGCTTCGCAGCCAAGAGCCAGGACATCCGAAAGCACCGCCGGCACGGCTACAATCGCGGCTATTCCCCGCGCACCTATTACAAACCCTACCGCGGCCGTCACTATGTCAAACGGCACCGGCACCATTCCCGCGGTCTGCACCGGCACCGTTCCCGCGGTCTGCACCGGCACCGTGCGCGCCACGGCGGCTACTACCGGCACCGCCATTAATCCCCCATTCCGGTTGCAGCTGATTGGCGGTTGCAATCATGGCGAGTTGATTGGACCGGATTTTTTGTGCAACTGACTGGGCGGGGCAAGCAGTGCTTCGGTCAGCAGGAGATGCCGGTGGTAAAAGGCACGTATCAAGGTGAATGCCTCCGGTACCGCCGGTCGCAGCGCGGAGACGCGCAGACCGTGTTTGATCTCGTGATCGCGTCAGTCAGCCGTTTGGCGCCCGATCCTTACCCGCACGATGTGGTGGGCAGCTGGATGTCGGGCCGCGCAGCGGCTGACTACCAGACGGATTGTGAAGCTGGTGAAATCTGGATCGCTGAGGCAGGTTGCGATGCCGTGGGGTTCTCCCATGGGGTGCCGGGTGAGATTAAGCGCCTGTTTGTTTCAGCAGCGTTCACGGGCCTGGGAGCCGGGGCCGGGCTGATGCAGCGCGCGCTGGAGGATGCGCTGAAGGATGGCGCAGGCCATGTGCGGATTGAAGCAACCCTGAACGCGGTTCCGTTTTATCAAAAATGGGGCTTTTCTGTAACCGGCCGGGGGGGTGTTTTCCGGCCGGGACGAAGCTTTGCCCGTCATCGGCGTCGCCATCCTGGAAAAGGTTTTCTGAATATCCGCAACGGGTCGCAATCAGCGGCGCCAGGCCCAAGGCTGCCAGAGGTGCCGGCCTTGCCGGCGCAGCTGCCGGGCGCGGGAGCATTCGGCTCCCGGTTCCGGCCGTTATTCCGCCCGCCTGGCGTCCAGTTCCACTTCCACATCAACGGCAAACGCCAGCGAGCTTTCATCCGGCAGGCTCTTGCCTACCCCGAAATCCAGCCGGTTCAGGGTCAGCCCGCCACGCATCTTGGCGGTGTCGCCGTTCAGCTCCAGATCAAAGGGCAGGGTGGCCGGCACGGTTTCGCCCTTGATGGTCAGGGTGCCCACCGCCTGATAGCCCTCTGCCAGCTTCTCGATCTCTGCCGTGAACTGCGCGGTGGGGAAATTGGCGCTGTCGAAGTAATCCGCGCCCATTGCCTGGCTGGCAACGGACCCAAGCTCCAGCGAAGCGATCGCGATGGTCACCTCCACATCGCCCGCCGGGCCGGGGGCGGCAGGTTCTTCGAAGTTGATCACCGCCGACCATTCGCCAAAGCTGCCATTGATGACGCTGCCCATCTGGGTGACGGCAATGCCCAGTGTGCCGGATTGCACCACCCAGCTGCCGGCACCCACGGGCGCAGCGGCCACCACCGGGGCAACGGTGCCTTCCGTTCCGTGGTCGTGGCTGTGGTCATGGCCGCCCAGAATGCCCAGCGCCGCACCGCCGCCCAGCACGCCGCCCCAGACCACCACTGCGGCCAGCAGCGGTGCCAGGCTGTGCGCCTGCGCTGGCGGCTTGGGCAGGGTGCCGCTGCCCGGCAGCATCCGCCGCAGGGTCGCGTCGCGGTCAATGACATGGTGCTTCAGCGCGCCGGCAATATGCAGAGCCAGCGCCGCCGCCAGCGTCCACACCAGAAGCCAGTGCAAGCCCCCAAAGAACCCCGCCACATGGTCGGACTTCGGCACAAACGGCAGATTCTGTCCGAACGGCCACCAGATCGGCGCAAAGCCTGTGGTCGCGGCATGATGGATCCAGCCCGACAGCGGCGCCGCCACCAGCGAGCCGTATAGGAGCCAATGCACCACCTCCGCCGCCAGCGCCTCTGCCTTGCGGTCCGGATGCAGCAGTCCGGGCTTCGGCTGGCTCAGCGCCCACAGGATCCGCAGCAGCGCAGTAAGGAACACCGCGACCCCAACTGTCTTGTGCAGCGAGAACAGCAGCGTTGCCCGCTCGATCACCGCCTGGCTGCCGTCAAACCCGGGGCTCTGGATCTCATGCGCCAGTTCATTGGCGAAATAGCCCAGCGGAAAGGCCGAGAAGATCAGCAGGGCGGTCAGCCAATGAAATCCTTTGGCGACAGATCCATAAGACGAAAACGTGTTGGAGCGGGACATAAAGCGCATTTCCTGGTCAGGGTCCGGTTGACCTTAACCTAACCGCGCGCACCCGGGATGCAACGCATGAGGCTGTCCGCCCATGCACAGCTTTCGTGCGCAATATGCACCTTTGCTTGTACGTTAGGGAAAGGGCGGGTACATCAGGCAAAACGCTAAAACGGACGAGGTCTTCAATGACGATCGCATTTGTGTTCCCCGGGCAGGGCGCCCAGACAATCGGCATGGGCAAGGCGCTGGCAGAGGCCTATCCGGCCGCCAAAGCCATCTTTGACGAGGTCGACAGCGCTCTGGGCGAAAGCCTGAGCCAGCTGATCTGGGAGGGCGACATCGAAACCCTGACCTTGACCCAGAACGCCCAGCCCGCCCTGATGGCCACCTCGATGGCCGCCATGCGCGCGCTGGAGGCTGAAGGTGTCACCATCGGCAAAGCCGACTTTGTGGCCGGCCACTCCTTGGGTGAATACTCCGCTCTTGCTGCCGCCGGCGCCATTTCGGTTGCCGACACCGCCCGCCTGCTGCGCACCCGCGGGCTCGCGATGCAAAGCGCCGTGCCGGTGGGCGAGGGCGCCATGGCCGCGATCCTAGGCCTCGACCTCGACGCCGTGCGCGCAGTTGCTGAGGAAGCCGCGCAAGGCGAGGTCTGCCAGGCCGCCAACGACAACGACCCCACCCAGGTGGTGGTCTCCGGCGCCAAGGCCGCGGTCGAACGCGCCGCTGAGATCGCCAAGGCGAAAGGCGCCAAACGCGCGGTGATGCTGCCGGTGTCCGCCCCCTTCCACTGCGCCCTGATGCAGCCTGCCGCCGATGCCATGGCCGAGGCGCTGGCAGGCGTCGATATCAAATCCCCCGCGGTGCCGCTCATTGCCAACGTCCGCGCCGATGCGGTCACCAGCCCGGATGAGATCCGCCAGCTGCTGGTCGAACAGGTGACCGGCTCCGTGCGCTGGCGCGAAAGCGTGCAGGCGATGGCCTCTAAAGGCGTCACCGAATTCTGGGAAATCGGCGCCGGCAAGGCACTCTCGGGCATGATCCGCAAGATCAACCGCAATCTGGCCTGCCGCCAGGTCGGCGCCCCGGACGACGCTAAAGCCGCCGCTGAGGCCTGAAACAGATTTGTCGGCGCCCGCTCCGTGGCGCGCGCCGGCTCCGCACATAAAGGACAAGAACATGTTTGATCTGACTGGCAAGACTGCCCTCATCACCGGCGCCTCCGGCGGCATCGGCGGCGACATCGCCCGCGCCCTGCACGCCGCCGGCGCCACCGTTGCCCTCTCCGGCACCCGCGAAGAACCGCTGCAGGCGCTGGCCGCCGAACTGGGCGGGCGCGCCCATGTGCTGCCCTGCAACCTGTCTGATGCCGAAGCCGTCGAAGCTCTGCCGAAGCAGGCGGCTGAGGCGATGGGCTCCGTCGACATTCTGGTCAACAACGCAGGCATCACCCGCGACAATCTCTTCATGCGCATGAAGGACGAAGAGTGGCAGAGCGTGCTGGACGTGAACCTCACCTCCACCATGCGCCTGTGCCGCGGTGTTCTGCGCGGAATGATGAAGGCGCGCTGGGGCCGCATCATCAACATCTCGTCTGTGGTTGGCGCCACCGGCAACCCCGGCCAGGGCAACTATGCCGCCTCCAAGGCAGGCATGGTCGGCATGTCCAAGTCGCTCGCCTATGAGGTCGCCAACCGCGGCATCACCGTGAATGCCGTCGCGCCGGGCTTCATTGCCACTGCCATGACCGACAAGCTGAACGACAACCAGAAAGACGCGATCCTCACCCAAATCCCGGCCGGCCGCATGGGGGATTCGAAGGAAATCGCCTCTGCCGTTCTGTATCTGGCCAGCCAGGAGGCAGGCTATGTCACCGGCACAACCCTGCATGTGAACGGCGGCATGGCGATGATCTGATCGCCCCTCCGTGCCCGGATTTTGAAAACCCCGCAGCCTGTCTGCGGGGTTTTTTCGTCCTGGAGGCTCTGTACAAGACCCTCGGCGCGGGCGAGACTCAGCCGCCAAATGGTTGAAATCCGGTGAAAAAGCAAAAAAGATCCGGCGCAAGCCTTGCAACCACTTGATTACAAGGCCATCTGCACGCTTCATAGCGGCCACAGGCAAGCCGCGCCGCCGCCTGATGACCGCGCGAAACCGTTTGCCTTGGCTGCGGTCTATGCTATAGGCGGCCCGTATCCGTCGGCATTTCCTAACGGAAACGCCGCACTGTCCCCGTCCCGCGGGGATCACACCGCCCGCTCCGGGCAAAACCACGCCGCCCGGCAGGGCAGGGCAGAACCGGGCAGAGTGCCCTGTAAAACGAGGAAGAGACATGAGCGACGTCGCAGATCGCGTTAAAAAGATCGTTGTTGAGCACCTGGGTGTTGAAGAAGACAAGGTCACCGAAAACGCCTCCTTCATTGACGATCTGGGCGCAGACAGCCTGGACACCGTGGAACTGGTGATGGCGTTTGAAGAAGAGTTCGGCATCGAGATCCCGGACGACGCAGCCGAAACCATCCAGACCTTCGGCGACGCGGTCAAGTTCATCTCCGAAGCGTCCTAAGCCACGCTTCCGGATGACCGGATTTAACGGCGCTCTCCTGCACGGAGGGCGCCGTTTTCTTATGGTTTTGCGGGGTGGCGAATCTGTTTCTGCGGCAATCTGGCGCCTTGTGATTTGGCTGCGTGTTTGCGCTATCGGCCAGCCTGGAAACCCGCGCCGCAATTGGTCCACAAATGGTCAGGATACGGCGTTCCGCCGGGAAATTTCCGTGCTACTCTGATCTCATGAGGCATTACATGAGGAGACTGGCAATATGATCATCTACCCCACGATGGAAATTCAGAACGGCCGTTGCGTGACCCTCGAAAAAGGCCGCCTGGATGAGCCGCAGATCTGGCATGTGGACCCGGTAGAAACCGCCAAGGGCTTTGCAGCGGCGGGGGCTGAATGGATGCACCTGACCGATTTCAATGCCCTCGAAGGCGACAACAGCAATGAGGACCTGGTTGCCCAGATAATCCGCGGTGCCGGTATCCCGGTGCAGCTTGGCGGCGGTATGCGTTCGCGCGAACAGGTTGAGCATTGGATCGACAAAGGGGCAGGGCGTATTGTGATCGGCACCCTGGCAGCCCGCGATCCGCATCTTGTTCAGGAACTGGCGAAACACCACCCGGACCAGATCGTGCTGGCGGTGGACATCTGGCAGGGCCAGGTGATGACCGATGGCTGGCGCAAATCCGGCGCCTTCACCCCCGAAGCCTACCTCGAGGCCTTTGCGGGCGCGCCCTTTGCGGGCATCATCATTACCGACATCGATTCCGATGTTTCCGATACCGAAGCACAGATGGGGCTGATCTCGCATCTCGCTTCGCTGGTGAAACTTCCGGTGATCGCCAGCGGTGTGGTGCGCAATGCTGATGACATTTCACGGCTCAAGTACATTTCCAACATCGCCGGGGTTCAGGTCGGCCGGGCCCTGTTCCGCAAGACCCTCTCAGTCGAGGAAGCGCTGGCTGTTGCCCGCCCGGAGCCGGAACCGGTGGCAGAATTCCAGTAACCGCCGCCTACGGCGGAAATGAGCCCGGGAACAATCAGTCCGGAAAAAAATCTGCAAAGGGCGTCTGCACTCAGGCGCCCTTTCCGCATTGGCCGGGCAGTCTTGCCTGCAGCGGCGCTGCCGGGATGCGGCTTGGCGCCAGCCGCGCTCAGGCCTGAACGCTGGACGGCATGGCGCTTGTCCCTGTTTCCGCCTCAGCCGCCGGGGCGGTCGTCTGCTTAGACAACCGGAGCAGCATCTGCAGGTCCTCCGCAGTCATCAGCTTGCTGAATTTCACACCGGCATAATCGGCGTTTTGCCATGTTACCTGGGCGCGGATCTCCTCCAGCCCGGGAAACAGGGCCGTCACCTCATCCTTGGGAGAGAGCGCGGGGATGCCTGGCAGCTGCCAGACCCGGATCTTGGCGCCCAGGCGGCTGATATCAACCAGCTTGGCTTGCAGTGTCTGCCCGCCGCGCTCCAGGCTGCAGCTCAGCGAACAGGGATGCCGCCTGCGCCTGCGCCGGTGGCGCCGGGCAATCCGTTCCGCAAGGAACAGAAATCCGCCGCCCAGAAGCAGCGCCGACACGGAGCTGGCAATCGCCGTTTCCTGGGAAATACTCCGGATCCGCCCCAGCCCGGAAGGTGTGTTCGCCGCTTGCTTCCGGACCGGGGCGAAATCACAGGGCAGCGGAATGATCCGGGCTGCAAATTCTTCCAGCAGCGCCGCGGTGCCAAGCCGTTCGGCGCTGGTTTCGGCCTTGGCAATGCCGTGCCGGTTGTAGACTTGCAGCAGCCCTTTCTGCTGGGTGATCAGCCGCATGGCCAGCGGCTCGTACATTTCCATCCCGGACCGGCGCATGCTCATCCGCAGCGTCACCACCGGATGATCCTCCAGCCAGTGCTGCAGCTCCCTTGCCTTGGCTGGATCTTTGCCGGTCCTCAGATGCTCAAGGAAGCCGCGTGCCTCATGCTGAAAAATCACCAGGTCGGACTGCAGCAAACAGGTCGCCCTGGACGCTTCGGCAGGAGGTGCACCAGCCCAGGCCAATACAGGGGCTGCAAGTGCTGCCAGGATCAAGGGCCAGGGGTTCATCAAAGGGTCTCGCTTTGCAGCTGGGGCCGAACCGGCGTGGGAAATCTATGTAAATGAAACTACCATAGGCGGTGATCGCATTGATTAAGATCGCTTTTCGGGGGAGTTAATTCGCCGCAAAAGTCAACGCCGCACCCGGGGCGCGGCTGTTTCAGAGGTTCAGGGAAATAATGCCTGCCCGGCGGCTGCGGCTTGAGCAGCCTGCCGCTGCAGAGGGCGGCTGACGGTCTGAGGATGCAGGGCCGAAGATGCAGGGCCGAAGATGCAGGTCCGAAGAAGCCGGTCCGGGACAGCGGGGGCCAGGCCGGCCTGCGCTTCTGATTCCGGGAGAGTTGCCGGAGGCGTCTACGACCCCATCCGGGCTTCTTCCCGGATGCCGCCGTCCTCCATCGGGAATTCCTCCAGCAGCCGGTGCAGCTGCATGAAGTTGAATTCGCTGACGAACTGCACGCCCACGTAATCGGCCGTCTTCCAGCGCACCTGGGCCTCCATGATGTGGCCGCCAAAGCGCAGAGTCACCCGGCCGGAGGGATCGCATTGGGTGTTCGGATGCACCTTCGCGCCGGCCCGGCTGAGATCGACAAGATAGCCTTGCACGGTCCGCCCGCCCGCCTGCAGAACGCAAGGCACGGCGCAGGGGTAGCGTTTGGTGCGGCGGATCTTGCGGATACCGATCCGGTCCAGAAAATACAGAACGCTGCCCCCCAGCACCAGAAAGGAAACCCAGGCAATGGCGGCGTTTATGATCTGCTGGCGCTGGCGGGCATCATTGGCACTGACCGCCACCAGCTTGCTGCCGAACCCGTCTTCCTTGATCTGATCGCACGGCAACGCCTCCACCAGAATACCGTAGTCCGACTGAAGTTCGAAAATTCCCATGTGGCGCGCCCCCTCCAGCGCCGCCTGGCGGCCCTGGCTGGACAGGATCTGAAGCAGAACCGTGGTTTGCTGCATCAGCTTGAGCGTGCCGGCCTCAACCTGCTGAATCCCGACGGCCCGCATCCGCTGCTTGAGCGGCGCAGGCGGATTTGCGCCGATCCAGCTGTTCAGCTGCTGCACGTAATAGGGGCTCTGTCCGGTCTCAAGATAGCCCAGAAACCCCGCAGAAGCCCGGTTCAGGTCGGAGAGATCCTGATGCACAGGGCAAGCCGCGTCCGCCCGTCCGGGCAGCAGGGACAGGGTCAGCAAAACGGCAGCTGTCGGAAGCCATTTGCGCATGGCAGTGTTTTCCTCACGTATTTCCGAAGGAGAGTCTGGCGCAAAGTTGCGAATTTGAGGTTAACGCGGAGACATCCGGCGCGGAAAACTGCCTGCAGGCGGTCCCGGTCACGGCTTCGCCGCTCCGGCCATGAAACACAGTTGTCTCCCGCCCGCAAAAATAACGGGCTGGAGACATAATGGCCCAGAGCTCCAGCCCGTTCTGGCAATCACGAGGACGGATGCCAAGTTTCGCGTTTTGATAAAATCAACTTAGGACAGAGTAGTTAATCAATCGTTCTCGTGACGCAAAAATAGCGTCACCACGCATTTTCCGCTGCGTCACACCAGCGGCCAGCCCGCTCTTGCACCCGGTTGCCATTCCAAGCTATTTGAACGGACGGATTGCCGAGGCATAGGAGAGCAAGGAATGCGCCGAGTAGTAGTCACCGGACTGGGCCTGGTCACCCCGCTGGCCAGCGGAGTCGAAGAAACCTGGTCCCGGTTGCTGGATGGACAGTCGGGTGCCGGCCCCATCACCCTGTTTGATGCCGAGGCAAGCGGCGTCACCACGACCTATGCCTGCGAGGTCCCGCGCGGCGATGGCTCCGAGGGCACCTTCAACCCCGATGACTGGGTCATCAAGAAAGAACAGAAGAAGATCGACGACTTCATCCTCTATGGCATCGCCGCCGCCGACATGGCCGTGCGCGACGCCGGCTGGACGCCCGAGGATGAGGAAAGCCGCCTGCGCACCGGCGTGATGATCGGCTCCGGCATCGGCGGCCTCAGCTCGATCGCTGACACCGCGGTGATGATCAAGGAGAAGGGCCCCCGCCGGGTGTCGCCGTTCTTCATCCCCGGCGCGCTGATCAACCTGATCTCCGGCCAGGTCTCGATCCGCTTCGGCTTCAAAGGCCCGAACCACTCCGTCGTGACTGCTTGCTCGACCGGCGCCCACGCTATTGGCGACGCGGCCCGGCTGATCAAATCCGGCGACGCCGACGTGATGATCGCAGGCGGCGCCGAAGCCGCGATCTGCGAAATCGGCATTGCCGGCTTTAACGCCTGCAAGGCGCTGTCCACCAAACGCGCTGACGACCCCACCAAGGCCTCGCGCCCCTATGACGCCGACCGCGACGGCTTCGTCATGGGTGAGGGCGCCGGCATTGTGGTGCTGGAAGATTATGAACACGCCAAGGCCCGCGGCGCCAGGATCTATGCCGAAGTGCTGGGCTATGGGCTCTCAGGCGACGCCTACCACATCACCGCACCTTCCGAGGACGGCGAGGGCGGCGAGCGCTCGATGAAGGCTGCCCTGGCCAACGCAGGGCTGGACGCCTCCGCCATCGACTACATCAACGCCCACGGCACCTCGACCATGGCCGACACCATCGAACTGGGCGCCGTGGAACGGCTGCTGGGCGACCACGCGGGCAATGTCACCATGTCCTCGACCAAATCCGCCACCGGCCACCTCCTGGGTGCCGCCGGCGCGATTGAGGCGATTTTCTCGATCCTGGCGATCCGTGATCAGGTGGCGCCGCCGACCATCAACCTCGACAACCCCGCGGTTGAAACCCCGGTCGACCTGGCCCCCAACGCCAAGCGCGAGCGCAAGATAAAAGTGGCGCTGTCGAATTCCTTCGGCTTTGGCGGCACCAACGCTTCGGTTCTCTTCGGAAAGCCTGAGTAATGTGGCGCAGCCTCGCCTCAAATATGATGACGGTCCTGATCGCCGCCCTGTTCCTGCTGGGCGGCCTCATCCTGTGGGGCCAGTCGCAATATAAGGCCGAGGGTCCGCTGGACACCGCCATCTGCCTCCGGGTGGAGCGCGGCTCCAACATGGCCCGTGTCAGCCGCGATCTGGAAACCCAAGGCGCGGTGTCTTCCGGCACCATCTTCCGCCTTGGCGCCAAATACAGCGAGAAAACCGGCCAGCTGAAGGCCGGCAGCTTCCTGGTGGAGCCGGGGTCGTCGATGGAGCGCATCGTTGACGAGATCACCCACTCCGGCGCCTCCACCTGCGGCACGGAAATTGTCTACCGCATCGGCGTGACCCGCACCCAGGCTGAGGTGCGCGAGCTGGACCCGGCGACAAACAAGTTCGTCGAAAAGGCGGAATTTGTTCTGGGCGAGGGCGAGGTGCCGTCTGAGTACACCGAGACCCGCCAGGACGCCGACACCCGCTACCGCATTGCGCTGGCCGAAGGCGTGACCAGCTGGCAGGTGGTTGAGGCGCTGAAAGCGATGGACGTGCTGGACGGCGAGCCGGGCGAGCGCCCGGGTGAGGGTCTCCTGGCGCCTGACAGCTATGAGGTCACCCCCGGCACCCAGCGCGCCTCCGTGCTGGCCGAGATGCAGGAGCGCCAGCAGCTGCGCATCAACGCCGCCTGGGAAGGCCGTGCCAGCGATTCCGCCGTCACCAGCCCTGAGGAAATGCTGATCCTCGCCTCGATCATCGAGAAGGAAACCGGCGTGGCCGAGGAGCGCGGCATGGTCGCCTCCGTCTTCACCAACCGCCTCAACCGCGGCATGCGCCTGCAGACCGACCCGACGGTGATCTACGGCGTCACCAAGGGCGAGGGCGTCCTGGGCCGCGGCCTGCGCCAAAGCGAGCTGCGCAAGGCCACCCCCTGGAACACCTATGTGATCGAGGGCCTGCCACCGACACCCATCGCCAACCCCGGCCTTGCGAGCCTCGAGGCCGCGGTGAACCCGGAGACCACCAGCTACGTGTTCTTCGTCGCCGACGGCACCGGCGGCCACGCCTTTGCCGAGACGCTGGACGAACACAACGCCAACGTCGCCAAATGGCGCGAGATCGAAGCCCAGCAGCAGCAGAACAACTGAGGCTGCGAATGCATTGACCGACTTGTGAAGGGTGCCGTCGGGCACCCTTTTCATTTTGAACCGCCCGAAAGGCTGATTGGCCGGGCGCCGCCATTCCTCTTCGGCGCAGACCAAATCAACCGGTGCAGTCTTCAAAGATGGATGCGCCAGTTTTTTCCAGAGGGCGCTTCATTCATAAGCAGGCAAAAAGAGAACGTGAGGCGGTATATTCGCAACTGACTTAAACTTGTGGCTTGCGGTCCTATTTCTGCTTGACGTTGCGGCAGGTCTCGCTTCAAGGTCCCTCCCCAATAGGGAGATGCCGTGTTTCGCGGCACAATCGGGGGGTTTCATTTTGGGTTTGAAAAGATCGCTTATTGCAGCTTTGGTTTTGGCCGGGTGTTCCGGCAATCAAACGGGTGTCAACACTCTGGATCAATTGACCACCAGCACAAGTAACAATGGTATTCACGCCAAGCCCATAAACTTGAAGTACCCTTTGCAGACACGCTTTCTGTCGATTAACGGGCTTTTGCCTGTCTCAGGCCCCGGCAGTGCCTGTCTCGCAGACAGCAACCGCCCTTCCAGCGCAATTGTCTGTTACAGCGGTTCCGGCAAAACCGAAGTCGCCTACAAGGTCTACGATACCAGCGCCACAATTTCAGATCTCCGGGCCATTCAGGAGAAGCTTCAGGCGTTGCAGGTGGAGCTTCTTGATCTGTTGGATGATGAAGAAAAGCTTGTTCCGGAAACAACCGTTCAAGACATCGTGGCAAGGGCGCGCGCGATTCAAAGCGATGCCGCCAAAAACAATATCTTCCTTTTCCGCTGGCGTCAGGATGAGGCGGCTGGCGGTTCGGTTGGCCTGACCGAACTCTTCTCCGGCAGGGCGCGCAGAGAAGAGTCTCAGAGCGGTGTTGTCATTGTCGGCGGATTGACCGTTTCACAGCTGCTGGTTGGCAGCGATGATTACAAGGCCGCCCTGTCAGGCTGGTCAAAGGGAACCAAGATTTCCACCTATTCTCTGGGTGCAAAACATCTGCTTTATTTCTCTGAGGCCAACCTCAGCGCTGCAATTGCCGCCAAGCTGGATGGAACACTGGACGAGTTGTCCAAGAAATTGTCTCCGACACAGGAGATTGCGCTGCGGGCTTATGCGGCCATTGGCCGTGCCCAGGAAAATCAGGGCAGTTTTTCTGCTGTGGCCCAAAAGGTTATACCGCTGCAGGAGTATCAAGAAACCCGGCCGGTTGAGCAGGTTTTCTATTCCACGCTCACCGATGCCGAAACGCTGCTGGAAGCGCTGGAAGACAGATAGGCTTCAACGGCAGAACGCTACCGCTGCCAGCTGGCAGCCGAAATCCAGGCAAACTCCTGAAGGCCGGCGGGAATACCGGCCCAGGCACCTGGCTGAGATTCTGGGACTGATCGGAAAAGGGCGCCGGCTGGCGCCCTTTTTTTGCAACTGTATAAGACCTGTATTGCGGATGCCGCTGTCAGGTATAGACGCAGATGTAGAAATTCGTTCCGCTCTGGTAGCCGCCGCATTTGTCGTAGAACTCAATTGTTGCCTTCACGGTCTTACCTGACAGCGCACTGAACTGCGATGTCAGGTCCTGCGGCTGCAAGGGGGTCACCACGCCTGAGCAGCCGTTGCTGTAGTCATGCGTATAGGTGGCGGTGTTCTGAGGATCGTTCTGATCAGTCAGAGTCAGCTTGACCACATCGTCAACCGACGTCTGGCCTTCGCCGCTCGGGCCGCCGGACATCACGACCGTCGCGCCGTCGGGAATGGGCAGATAGTGGAGCGTGGCATCGTAAAAGATCTTGCCGGCGTCGCCCGGTACAGGTGTCGACTCTTGCGCAGTGGCAATCTGGTAGTTTTTCCAACCCATCTGGTGATCCTCGCTAATGATGGAAACAATGATGCACAGTGCAGTGCACGACCGAACGTACAATCATAAATTGCAGATTCGAAAGATGGATTCCGCGATAGTTTCGCACCATTTGATTCACCTTATGCATTGGAAGTCGACGAATAATCACCGTTTTACAGATGCATAAGAGGTTGTTTGTTCTGGCCGTTCTGAACCGGCACCGCGACGCCCCGATGCGGACCCGCCGCGCGCGTGCCTTCCGCAACCTTAAAATTTTGCACCATTAACCCGTATGGGTTGTGCTTAGAGCTGGGGTAAACCGCCTGATGGCGCTTGGCGGAAGCCTGACAGTAAACAGCTGGCCAAGCACCGGAAACCTGCACAGGTTCCCGCGCGGCAAACACGTGTTTTCCGCGCTGTTTCCACCACGGGAAACGGTCTTCAGTGCGGGGCGTAACAGGAAGGGCGCCAAGAGGCGCCTTTTCCGCGTCTAGGCTGCAATGTCCTGCTTCAATTCCCGGATCTCAGCACAAAGGTGGGTAATCTTGTCCAGGCGCCGCGAGATCCGCTCCTGGAAAGAGCCAAGCTGGTCTATGATGTCGGACAGCGTTGCGCCGTCCCGCGGCAGCCGGGCGCTTTCGATCTTGCACAAGACCCTGGTGGAGCTCAGGCCCAGGAACTGCCGCCGCATTGTTTCGCAGGCACGGGTGATACGCTCGGCTTCCCTGTCAACTTCCTTCAGCTCCATCCGGGCGCTTGCCACCTGTGCCTGGGTCAGCTGGCTGAGAATGTCCTGTTCGGCGCTCAGGTCAATTCCGCCCAGGCTCCGCCGCTCGCGCTGCAGCTGGCCGTCGCACTCGGTCAGTATGCGGGCCATGCCTTCCACAAACAGGCCTTGATTGACCAGGTCCTTTATCTTCGCGAAATTGCTGTCCTCGCCCATCACATGGGTGGAAAACCAGGTCGACATTTCACGCGACATCGACCCGTAATTCTGGGACAGGACCGTCACCGGCCCGCCGGCCGGTTCAATCCTTGACGCAATCACGCGCAGGTTATGCGGAATGGTCCGCATGGCGGAAAAATCGTCAATCAGCCCTTTGGTCTCGGTGACAAGCACCTCAGAGTTTTTCAGCTTCTGCCGCAGTCCGCGGATTGTCATATCCGGCGCTGACCCAAGGCCCGCGTCCCGGCTTTCCAATTCTTCGCTCAAGGCGTGCGCGGCAAATTCGCGGTACGAGTCAAATCCCATCCCCGCCAGCCAGGCCAGCAGGTTGTCCCGGCTTTCCTCGGGGCTCAGGCCGTCGTCCTGCTCAGCCTTCAAGAGGTCGCAGTAGCCCTGTTTCACGGTGGCAAACAGGCTGCTGCTCGGCTTGATGCGGACGGAAAGGTATCCGTCTTCGCAGGGCACAACCACAGCGAACACCCAGTAGTACAATCCGTCCTTTGCCTTGTTCTTCACGTAGGCGCCGATAAATTCCCCGTTCTGGATGGTGTCCCAGAACAGCTGAAACACACCGCGCGGCATGTCCGGATGGCGGATGATCTTATGCGGCGCGCCCAAAAGGGAATCCCAATCAAAGCCGGAGACCCGGCGGAAAATGTCATTGCCGGTTTTGATCACACCGCGGTCATCGGTGCGCGAGAAGAAAATCTCATCGAGCGCAAAGGGGGCTTCGCCATTTGCCGGACGCGGCTCAATCCGTCGGTCTGTAAAGGTCATTCCATGTATTCCTTCTCAGTCATCACGCGTCCTGAAGCAGGGAATAGCCGGTAAAGATTTAAATAGGGTTTAGCTTATTACGGTGCCTTAACGGCAGCCTGCCAGCGTTTGCAGGCCATTGCCCGTTGCGTACCCACCGTACGCACCTCCTCCCGTAAACCTTGACTTTTACACTGAAATCGCGTAAAGGTTGTGGTGCAGCTGGAAGAAACATGGACGGCCCCGGACCCCTCCGCCGGCGGCCGTCCTGTCTTTCTCTTGTGCGGACAAGAAACGCATGAGGCAGAGCAACCCATGACACATCAGACCAATGGCCCGGAACCGGGCCAGAGACCGGAACAAACTCCGGAACAGGACGGCGGCGCCCTCCTGAAGCGGCAGGTGCATTACACCGCCGATCTCCTGCAATCCCTGCAGGAGAGCATACACCGCCTGCGCAACGAGGCGGAGGAGCTACGGGAGCAGCTCGAAACCACCGGCGGTGACGAAGTCACCGGCGCCAAGGCCCAGATCAGCCGTCTCGAAGGCCTGATCCGGGATTGCCAGAAAGTGGAGAAAGTCATTGCAGAACAAAGCACCGAATTCGCCCGCATGCTCAAATCCGAACACGAACTCGATCCCGTCGCGGCGCGCGCAGCTGTCGAGCTCGGACTTTCTCGCCTGCGTGCCGCCCTCGATCCTGAGCTTGTTCTTGGATGAGTTGGACCGCAAAACCCTTTGTGCGCTGCCGCATCTGTTCGACATCTGGGCGCTGGACCACCAGCGCCCGCCGCCGGGCGATTGGCGCGCCTGGGTGATCCTGGGCGGCCGCGGTGCCGGCAAGACGCGGGCAGGGCCGAATGGGTCCGTTCGCTGGCCGAAGGCGCCAGCCCCTATGATCCCGGCACCGCACGCCGTATCGCACTGGTGGCCGAAACCTATGACCAGGTGCGCGACGTGATGATCCACGGCGACAGCGGCATCCTGGCCTGCTCGCCGCCGGACCGGCGCCCCAAGTGGAAAGCGTCGGAGCGCAAGCTGATCTGGCCCAACGGCGCCGAGGCGCAGGCGTTTTCCGCCCACGATCCCGAGGCCCTGCGCGGCCCCCAGTTCGACGCCGCCTGGGCGGATGAGCTGGCCAAGTGGCGAAAGGGCCAGGAGAGCTGGGACATGCTGCAGTTCGCGCTGCGGCTGGGGCAGGACCCCCGCGTCTGCGTCACCACCACACCGCGCAACGCGCCCGTGCTGAAACGGTTGCTGGCCTCGCCCAGCACCGTCACCACCCACGCCGCGACTGAGGCCAACCGCGCCAACCTCGCGCCCTCCTTCCTGACGGAGGTGCGCGCGCGCTATGCAGGCACCCGCCTGGGCCGGCAGGAACTGGACGGGGTGATGCTCTCGGACATCCAGGGCGCGCTCTGGACCACCGCAGCGCTGGTGGATGCGCAGGTGGCTGAGGCGCCGCCCCTGGACCGGGTGGTGGTCGCCGTCGATCCGGCAGTCAGCGCCGGCAAGAACTCAGACGCTTGCGGCATCGTGGTGGCGGGCGCCGTCACCCACGGCCCGCCGCAGGACTGGCAGGCCTATGTGCTGGCGGATTGCACCGTGCAGGGCGCCGGCCCGCTCGCCTGGGCGCAGGCGGTGATCGCCGCCCGCGACCGCTTTGGCGCCGAACGGGTGGTGGCAGAGGTAAACCAGGGCGGCGCATTGGTCGAAACCGTGCTGCGCCAGGCCGACCCGCTGGTGCCGTTCCGCGCGCTCCACGCCCGCAAGGGCAAATCCGCCCGGGCCGAGCCGGTGGCCGCGCTCTATGAGCAGGGCCGGGTGCGCCACCTGCCGGGGCTGGGCGAGCTGGAAGACCAGATGTGCCAGATGACCCCGCAGGGCTTCCGCGGCAGCGGTTCGCCCGACCGGGTCGATGCGCTGGTCTGGGCGCTGCATGAGCTGATCATCCAGCCCGCCGCCAACCTGCGCAGGCCGCAGGTCAGGGTGCTGTAGAACCTCTCAAAAACCAACCGCCCGGCGGCACGCCGGGCAGCGCCCGTCCCGCCCCACACGGGGCGGGCGCTGCCCTCAGTGTGATGCAACACTGTATTGTTTCCTTTGTATTCGTTTAATTTCAGGAGCTTATATTCAGGTGTTGCGCACCCACCGTACGCACCGCTTGCCAAATCTTCAGGCCTTTGGGGCACTAATGATCCTCAGCAAAGGCGCACCATCCCCAAGGGCCGGCAGCGCCACCTAGGAACAACCTGAGGAGCGGACCATGGTCTTTGACCTGCTGCGGCGCAAAACGCCAGACCCCCAGAAATCAGGCCCCCTGAAACCGGGCCCCAATACTCCGGGCCTGGAACAGAAAGCCAGCCAGACCGCCCGCGTGGTCTCCTGGCACGGCGCCGGCCGCATCGCCTGGAGCCCGCGCGACACCGTTTCCCTGACTCGCAGCGGCTTTGCCGGCAATCCGGTCACCCACCGGGTGATCCGCCTCATTGCCGAGGCCGCCGCCTCGGTGCCGCTGGTCCTGCAGGACAACCGCCAGCGCTTTGACACCCACCCCTGGCTGGCGCTGCTGGCACGTCCCAATCCGGCCCAGACCCAGGCCGAGATGCTGGAGGCGCTCTACGGCCACCTGCTCCTGTCCGGCAACGCCTATATCGAGATGGTCACGGCAGAGGACGCAACCCCGGCCGAGCTGCACGTGCTGCGCTCCGACCGGATGAACGTGGTGCCGGGGCCGGACGGCTGGCCCGCGGGTTTTGACTATGTGGTCGGCGGGCGCAAGCACCGCTTCGCCAACGAGCCCGGCAATTCCCCGGTCTGCCATATCAAAAGCTTCCACCCGCAGGACGACCATTACGGCCTCTCACCCCTGCAGTCGGCGGCGATGGCCATTGACGTCCACAACGCTGCCTCGCGCTGGTCCAAGGCGCTGCTTGATAACGCGGCCCGCCCCTCCGGCGCGCTGGTCTGGACCGGATCCGACGGCCAGGGGCAGATGTCCGACGATCAATTCCGCCATCTGAGTGAAGAAATACAAACAAACTTCCAGGGCGCCCAGAATGCCGGCCGCCCGATGGTGCTGGAGGGCGGATTGGACTGGAAGCCGATGGGCTTCTCCCCCTCCGACATGGAATTCCAGAAAACCAAGGACACCGCCGCCCGCGAGATTGCGCTGGCCTTCGGGGTGCCGCCGATGCTGATCGGCATCCCCGGCGACGCAACCTATGCCAACTACCAGGAGGCCAACCGCGCCTTCTACCGGCTGACCGTGCTGCCGCTGGTCTCCAAGGTCACCGCTGCGCTGTCCGGTTGGCTCACCGCCTGGACCGGCGAGGCGCTGACGTTGAAGCCCGACCTCGACCAGCTGCCTGCGCTTGCAGCAGAGCGCGAGGCGCAGTGGCGGCGCATCACCTCCGCGGATTTCCTCACACACGAGGAAAAGCGGCGTCTGCTGGGGTTGCCCACAGAAACCCTGCCCACAGACCATACTGAGGGCGCGCAGACGGAGGGCGGACAGGATGACTGAGCACCCGATGCACGCATTTGATTGTTCACCGGGATTGCGCCTGTCCGCCCACGAGCGGGTGGCCCAGATCCAGAACGACGCCGTGAACCGCCGCCTCGACCGGATCGAACAGATGATGGAGCGGCTCGAGAAACGCCTCTGGCTCACCGTCTACGGCGTCGCCGCCGTCATCCTGGCGCAGGCCTTCCAATCCTTCCTGACGGTGCAGTTGCCGTAACTCCAACGACTTGCGAGGTTCAGATGATGCAGGGATCCCCCCAGCTGGAACATAAATTCGCACGCTTCGGCGAGGATCTCTCGCTGAAGGACGTAACCGAAATCAAGGGCTACGCCAGCCTGTTCGGCCAGACCGACCAGGGCGGTGACGTGGTGATGCGCGGCGCCTATGCCGCCTCGCTCAAGGCGCTCCGCGATCAGGGCCGCACGGTCAAGATGCTGTGGCAGCACGACCCGCACCAGCCCATCGGCGTTTGGGACGAGGTGCGCGAGGACACGCGCGGTCTGTACGTCAAGGGCCGCATCCTCACCGCCACACCCAAAGGCGCCGAAGCGGCCGCCTTGATCGAGGGTGGCGCCATCGACGGCCTGTCGATCGGCTACCGCACCCAGAAAGCCACCCGCGCTCCCGACGGCACCCGCCAGCTCACGCAGGTGGAACTGTGGGAGGTGTCGCTGGTCACCTTCCCGATGCTGCCGGCCGCCCGGGTGGCGGCCAAATCCTCCGCCGAGGCGGAAGCACAAGCGCTGCGCGCCCTGGCCGACGGCCTGCGCCAGATCACCCGTGACCTCAAAACAGGACACCAAACATGAGCAACCAAGACCTCCCGGCCCAAACCGGGGACGCAGCGCCCCTGGCGCATGAAGTGAAACAGGCCATCTCCGGCTTTCTTCATGAATTCAAGGGGTTTCAGGACGACGTGCAATCAAGGCTGAAACAGGCAGAAGAGCGAGTGACCATGCTGGACCGTAAGACAATCTCTCAGAACCGCCCCCATCTGGCAGCCAGCCAGGACGCGGGCGCCCCGCACCAGAAGGCGTTCAACGCCTACCTGCGCAACGGCGACGACGACGGCCTGCGCGGGCTCGAGCTGGACGGCAAATCCATGTCCACCGCCGTGGGCAGCGACGGCGGCTATCTGGTCGACCCGCAGACCGCCGACACCGTCAAGGCGGTGCTGAACGCCTCCGCCTCGATCCGCGCCGTGGCCTCCGTGGTGCATGTGGAGGCCTCAAGCTATGACGTGCTGATCGACCACAGCGAAATGGGAGCCGGCTGGGCCAATGAAACCGGCCCGTCCACGGAAACCTCCACCGGCAGCATCGACCGCATCTCGATCCCGCTGCACGAACTCAGCGCGCTGCCCAAGGCGTCGCAGCGACTGCTCGATGACAGCGCCTTTGATATCGAGGGCTGGCTGGCCGGCCGCATCGCCGACAAATTCGCCCGCTCCGAGGCCGACGCCTTCATCAACGGCGACGGCGTCGACAAGCCCACCGGCTTCCTCAACTACAACGTCGAGGAAAACGACAGCTGGACCTGGGGCAACATCGGCTACAAGGCCACCGGCGTCGACGGCGAGATCGGCAACGGCGACGCGATCATCGACCTGGTCTATGCGCTGGGGGCGGAATACCGCGCCAATGCCACCTTCATTCTGAACTCCAAGACCGCGGGAATGCTGCGGAAACTGAAGGACGCCGATGGCCGCTTCCTGTGGTCCGACGGCCTGGCCGCGGGCGAGCCTGCGCGCCTCATGGGCTACCCGGTGCTGATCGCCGAGGACATGCCGGACCCGGCCGCCAACAGCTTCCCCATCGCCTTCGGCGACTTCCGCGCCGGCTACACCATTGCCGAACGCCCGGACCTGCGGGTGATGCGCGACCCCTTCAGCGCCAAGCCGCATGTGCTGTTCTACGCGACCAAACGCGTCGGCGGCGACGTCAGCGACTTTGCCGCGATCAAGCTGATGAAATTCGGCCTGAGCTGACCGCTCAGCGCTGATGGCGGACCGGCAGCCCGGTCCGCCGGCTGGCACGCACCCCATATTCCCTGCCGTCTAGCTGCTCCCCCTCCGTCCGAGCGGCAGGGAACGGTGCGTGCCGGCCGAACCTTAAAAACCGGACAGCAGATCAGGGCCGGCACAAGGGGGAGGCCCGCAGGAGTGAGATGATGATGCTGAGCGAAGTGCCCCCCGTGCCCGAGGCCGCCCTGCCGCTGGCCCCCTTCAAGGCGCACCTCCGCCTGGGCACCGGCTTTGGCGAGGACAGCCTGCAGGACGAGGTGCTGATCGGCTTCCTGCGCGCCGCCGTGGCCGCGGTGGAAGGAAGAACCGGCAAGGCACTGATAACACGTGAATTTGAGATCGAGATCCGCCACTGGCGCGACCGTGCCCGGATGGTGTTTCCCATCGCCCCGGTGCAGGCTGTGACAGAGGTGATGATCCGCGGCGCCGCTGGCGCTGAGACGGTGCTGGACCCCGCCGCCTACCAGCTGGAGCGCGACAGCCAGCGCCCGGCGCTGTGTCCCGCGGGCAGCCTGCTGCCCGCCATTCCCGCCGGCGGCCTGGCACGGATCACCCTGCAGGCCGGCATGGCCGCGGACTTGGGCGGCTTGCCCGCCGATCTGGGCCAGGCGGTGATGCTGCTGGCCGCGCATTACTACGAATACCGGGCCGACACCGGCCTCCATGGCGGCTGCATGCCCTTTGGCGTCACCAGCCTGATTGAACGTTACCGTACCCTGCGGCTGACATTGGGAGGCCTGGCATGAAACGCCCCCCGAACCTGACCCGCAAACTGGTGCTGGAAGACCCCCAGCGCGCCCCCGACGGCGCCGGCGGCTATACCGAGACCTGGGTGGCGCTTGGCACTCTCTGGGCTGAGGTGAAATCTCTCAGGGGGCGCCTCAACAGCGACAGCCTATCTTTGCAAAAATACCGTATCACCCTGCGCGCCAGCCCGGATGGCTTTGCGTCCCGTCCGCGCCCGGATCAGCGGTTCCGGGACGAGGGCCGCCTCTACCGTATTGATGCAGTTACGGAAAATGGACCGGACGCCCGCTATCTCACCTGTTTCGCGGTTGCGGAGGTGAGCGCATGACCTATGCCATCGCAGGCGGGCTGCAATCCGCCGTCTACACCCATCTGACCGGCGACGCGGATCTGACGGCGCTGGTCGGCAGCGCGATTTATGACGCCATCCCCGCAGGCCCCTTGCCGCAGACCTATGTGGCGCTTGGCAGCGAGGAGGTGCTGGATCGCTCCGACAAGACCGCAGGCGGGGCTGAGCACCGGTTTTTCATTACCGTCACCACCGACATGGCCGGTTTTGCCACCGCCAAATCCGCCGCCGCCGCCGTTTGCCACGCGCTGGTCGGGGCCCAGGTGCCGCTGCCGCGCGGGCAATTGACCGGCCTGTGGTTCGACCGCGCCAAGGCAGAACGGCTGAGCACCGGCGGACATCAGATCACCCTGCGGTTCCGTGCGCGGGTGGATGACGTTTGATGTTCGACAACAGAGGGCAGCGTCCGGCCCGTCCGGGGTGGAAGCGAAGCGCCCGCCCCGGTGGGGGGCGGGACGGGCGCTGCCCGGGGCCTTCGGCCCAGGCGGGGTCCTCAAGAACCGATGCCTAACATATGATTTTACAGGAGAAACCCCATGACAGTTCAAAACGGCAAGGACCTCTTGGTCAAAGTGGACATGAACGGCGCAGGCCTGTTTGAAACCATCGCCGGCCTGCGTGCCACGCGCATCAGCTTCAACGCAGAAAGCGTCGATGTGACCAGCCTCGAAAGCCAGGGCGGCTGGCGCGAACTGCTGGCCGGCGCCGGTGTGCGCTCCGCCAGCATCTCCGGCTCCGGCATCTTCCGGGATGAGGCCACGGACGAACGCGCCCGGCAGCTGTTCTTTGACGGGCTGACGCCGGAGTTCCAGGTGATCATCCCCGACTTCGGCATCGTGCAGGGGCCGTTCCAGGTCACCGCGCTGGAATATGCCGGCAGCCACAATGGCGAGGCGACCTATGAACTGTCGCTCGCCAGCGCCGGCCAGCTCAGCTTTGCGGCGGTCTGACCGATGGTGAACCCGCATGCAGGTGAGGCAGAATTGCTCGTGAATGGAACGCCTTACGCGTTGAAGCTGACACTCGGCGCATTGGCGGGGCTTGAGGCCGCGCTGGAGGAAGGCACCCTGGTGGATCTGGTGCAGCGGTTCGAACAGGGCCGGTTTTCCGCCCGCGACGTGCTGGCGCTGCTGGCCGCCGGCCTGCAGGGCGGCGGCCATGATCTCAGCCGCGAGGACCTTGCCGCGGCCGCCATCACCGGCGGCCCGATGCAGGCGGCGCGGGTGGCGGCGGAGCTGCTAGTGCGCAGCTTTGCCGTGCCCGAAAGCCCATGAGTGCGCTCGACTGGCCCGCGCTGATGCACGCCGGGATGGCGGGGCTGAAACTGCTGCCGCGCGATTTCTGGCAGCTGACGCCTGCCGAACTGCGGCTGATGCTGGGCGATCCGGCGGCGCCGCAGCCGCTGGGCCGCGACCGGCTGGCAGCCTTGATGCAGGCATTCCCGGACACCGCCGGCGCGAAGAACAAGGAGACAACAGATGACTGACTCATCTTCAATGGCAGAACTGGAATTGCAGGGCGAGGCTTTGGGCGAAGCCCTGGGCGGTGCCTCAGGAATGGCCGCGGCCTTTGCAGAAGTGCTGGGGCGGGTCAAGCAAGGGTTCTCCGAGACCGGCCGCGATGCCCAGATCCTGGACCGCAGCCTTTCCAAGGGCTTGCGCCGCGCCTTTGACGGTCTTGTGTTCGACGGCGACAGCCTTTCCGAGGCGATGGAGACGCTGAGGAACAGCATGATCCGCACCACCTATAACGCGGCGATGAAACCGGTCACCAACCATGTGGGCGGACTGATTTCCGACGGGTTCGGCAGTCTGATCGGAAACATCCTTCCCTTCGCCAATGGCGCCGCCTTCAGCCAGGGCAAGGTGATGCCCTTTGCCAAGGGCGGCGTTGTCACCAGCCCCACAACCTTCCCGATGCGGGGCGCCACCGGACTGGTGGGGGAAGCGGGGCCAGAGGCGATCCTGCCGCTCACACGCGGGGCCGATGGCTCGCTTGGTGTGCGCAGCCAGGGCGGAGGCGCGGTCAGCGTGGTGATGAATGTCTCCACCCCCGACGTCAAAGGCTTTGAACGCAGCCGCAGCCAGATCGCCGCACAGCTGTCACGCGCGCTGAGCCGCGGCGGACGAAACCGTTAAGGATGGAGGTTAACACTATGAATTTCCACGAAGTCCGCTTTCCCGCGTCGCTCAGCTTCGGCTCTGTCGGTGGCCCCGAGCGGCGCACCGATGTGGTGACGCTGGCCAATGGGTTTGAGGAGCGCAACACCCCGTGGGCGCACTCCCGCCGCCGCTATGACGCGGGGCTTGGCCTGCGCGCGCTGGAGGATATCGAGGTGCTGATCGCCTTCTTCGAGGCGCGCCAGGGGCAGCTCTACGGCTTCCGCTGGAAGGATTGGAGCGATTACAAATCTGCCCGGCCCAGCGCGGAAGTGGCCTTTGACGATCAAGAGATCGCAACGGGTGACGGCAGCAGCGTGACGTTCCAGCTCACCAAGACCTACCGCTCCGGCGCGTTCACCTATCAGCGTCCGATTGCCAAACCCGTGTCCGGGACCGTGCGGGTGGGGAGCGAGCAGGACGAGCTGCGCGAAGGTGTGGATTACGCGCTGGATACCGCCACCGGCCTCATCACCCTGGCGCACCCGCCGGAGCTTGGCCTCAGCATCAATGCAGGCTTTGAGTTTGACGTGCCGGTGCGGTTCGACACCGCCAGTATCCAGACCAGCGTGTCCTCCTTTCAGGCCGGCGAGGCGCCTGCAGTTCCGGTGGTGGAGGTGCGGGTATGACCAGCCTTTCCAGTGGCTTGCGCGACCACCTTCAATCCGGAATCACCACGGTGTGCCGTGCCTGGGCGCTGGAGCGGCGCGACGGAACGGTGCTGGGATTTACCGACCATGACTGCGTGCTGTCCTTTGACGGCATCACCTTCCAGCCCGGCAGCGGGCTGACCGCGCGGGCGGTGCAGCAGGCCACCGGCCTGTCGGTCGACAACACCGAGGCCTTGGGGGTGCTGAGCGACGCCGCGGTGCGAGAGGAGGACATCGAGGCAGGCCGGTTTGACGGCGCGGAGGTGCGCTGCTGGCTGGTCAATTGGCAAGACGTCAGCATGCGGTGGCTGCAGTTCCGAGGCTCCATCGGCGAGATCCGCCGGGCAGGCGGTGCCTTTGAGGCTGAACTGCGCGGGCTGACCGAAGCGCTGAACCAGCCGCTGGGGCGGATTTACCAGAAGCCCTGCACGGCTGTGCTGGGCAGCCGCACCTGCGGTTTCGATCTGGAAACGCCCGGATATGCCACTGACGTTGCGGTGGCGGAGACAAACCGCAGCGAGGCGTTCCGCTGGGACGCCTTGCCGGGGTTTGAGCCCGGCTGGTTTGCCGATGGCCGGCTGACGGTCCTCAGCGGTGCGGCAGAGGGGCTGTGGGCTGCCATCAAGGCGGACCGCAGCGATGCTGAGGGCCGCAGGATCACCCTGTGGGAGCCGGTGCGCGCCGCGGTGCAGCCGGGTGACATGGTCCGGCTGCAGGCTGGCTGCGACAAACGCATGGAGACCTGCCGCCTGAAGTTCAACAACCTTCTGAACTTTCAGGGGTTTCCCGATATTCCGGGCGAAGACTGGGTGATGGCGGTGCCGCGCCAGTCCGGCACCAACACCGGGGGCAGCCGCAGATGAGCCGGGTGGTGGAGGCCGCGCGCGGCTGGATCGGCACGCCCTATGTGCATCAGGCGTCCTGCAAGGGGGCGGGCTGCGATTGCCTGGGGCTGATCCTGGGGCTGTGGCGCGAACTGCTGGGCGCTGAGCCGGAGCTGCCGCCCGCCTACACGATGGACTGGTCCGAACCTCAGGGCGCCGAGGCGCTGTGGCAGGCCGCAACGCGGCATCTGGCAGCGAAGCCGCTGGATGCGGCGGCCCCCGGCGATGTGATCCTGTTCCGGATGCGCGAGGGATCGGTGGCCAAGCATCTGGGGGTGCAGGCTGTCGTTAGTACCAAAGAAATGAGGGCTGCGTCTGCCTGGGCGGGCGCGAATGCGCCTGCTGGGGGGCAGGCAGGCGCAGCCCGGCGGTGCCGCCGGGCGAAACAGGTATGCAGTGTCCCCTCCTTCATCCACGCCTATGCCGGCCACGGGGTTGTGGAAAGCCCGCTGAGCCCGCCCTGGCAGCGCCGCATCGTGGCGCGGTTTCACTTCCCTGGCACGTCCTGACAAAGGAGCTGATCTGATGGCAACCATTCTACTCTCTGCTGCCGGCGCGGCGATTGGCGGCGCAATTGGCGGCTCGGTCGCGGGGCTGTCCTCAGCCGTCATCGGCAGGGCGGTCGGCGCCACCCTGGGGCGGCTGATTGACCAGCGCCTGATGGGTTCAGGCGCGGAGCCGGTGGAGACAGGCAAAGTGGACCGTTTCCGCCTGACCCAGGCCAGCGAGGGCGCGCCGGTGGCGCAGGTTTATGGCCGGATGCGGCTGGGCGGGCAGGTAATCTGGTCCTCCCGCTTTCTGGAGACAGTCACCGTCACTCCCGGCAGCAGCGGCGGCGGCAAGGGAAGCCCCCGGCCGCCGCAGCCGCAGGTGACCAGCTACAGTTATTCGGTGTCGCTGGCGGTTGCGCTCTGCGAGGGTGAGGTCGCCAGCATCTCCCGTGTTTGGGCCGATGGCGAGGAAGTGGCACCGAAGGATCTGAACATGACCGTCTACCGCGGCACTGCGGACCAGCTGCCGGACCCGGTGATGGAGGCGGTCGAGGGCGCAGGCCAGGTGCCCGCCTACCGCGGTACGGCTTATGTGGTGATGGAGAATGTGCAGCTGGCGCGGTTTGGCAACCGGGTGCCGCAGTTCTCATTCGATGTGCTGCGTCCTGAGCAGCCTGCCAGCAGCACCTATGAGCAGGATCTGGGGCAGCTGGTGCAGGGGGTGGCGCTGATGTCGGGCACGGGCGAGTATGCGCTGGCGCCTGGCACGGTGATGTATTCCGGCGGGCCGGGGGATATGAAACCCGCCAATCAGCACACGCCCTCGGGGATGAGCGACCTCAAGACCTCGCTGACCGCCTTGAACGCGGAACTGCCCGCCTGCGGTGCGGCGTCCCTGATCGTATCCTGGTTCGGCAATGATCTGCGCTGCGGGGCCTGTTCAATTAGGCCGAAGGTGGAGCATAAGGATGCCGAGGGCAGCATTCCCTGGACGGCGGGCGGGCTGAACCGGGCGTCTGCCGAACAGGTGCTGCGGGAAAACGGAACGCCGCTTTATGGCGGCACGCCGGCCGATGCCTCGGTGGTGCAATCGATATGGGAAATGCGGGCGCGGGGCCTGCGGGTGATGTTCTATCCCTTCATCCTGATGGATCAGGCGGCGGGCAACACGCTGCCCGATCCCTGGACCGGCGAGGACGGCCAGCCGCATCTGCCGTGGCGCGGGCGGATCACCTTGTCGGTGGCACCGGGCCAGGCCGGGTCTCCTGATGGCACCGCGGCAGCGGATGCCGAAGTGGCGGCGTTCTTCGGCACGGCCACGGCGGCGCATTTCACCGTCGGCAGCGGCACCGTGACATATAGCGGCCCGGATGAATGGAGCCTCAGCCGCTTCATCCTGCACAATGCCGCCCTGTGTGCGGCGGCGGGCGGGGTTGAGGCGTTCTGCATCAGCTCTGAAATGCGCAGCCTGACCCAGATCCGCGGTGCCAATGGCTTCCCGGCGGTGCAGCGGCTGAAGGCGCTGGCGGCAGAAGTGCGCAGCCTGCTGGGGCCGGGCACCAAAATCGGCTATGCCGCCGACTGGTCGGAATACTGGGGCTATCAATCGCCGGAGGGCGACCGCTACTTTCACCTCGACCCGCTGTGGGCGGATGCCAATATCGACTTTGTCGGCATCGATAATTACATGCCGCTGTCCGACTGGCGCGAGGGCAGCGGCCATCTGGACGCGCAGGCGGGCGTGCCGTCGGTCTACGACCTCGATTACCTGCGCAGCAACGTGGAGGGCGGCGAGGGGTTTGACTGGTATTACCACTCTCCCCAGGCGCGGGAGGCGCAGATCCGCACCCCGATCACCGATGGCGCCCATGATGAGCCCTGGATCTGGCGCTACAAGGATATCCGCAGCTGGTGGACTGAGACGCATCACGAGCGCATCGGCGGGGTGCGGCAGGCTGCGCCCACGGACTGGGTGCCGCAATCAAAGCCCATCTGGTTCACCGAACTGGGCTGCGCGGCGATCGACAAGGGCACCAATCAGCCCAACAAGTTCCTGGATCCGAAAAGCTCTGAATCGAAACTGCCGCAGTATTCCAACGGGTTGCGGGACGATCTGATGCAGATCCAGTACCTGCGCGCCTTTCTGGGATATTGGGGCGAGGCCGCCAATAATCCCGTTTCCGAGGAATACGGCGGGCCAATGCTGGATATGTCCAACGCCTATGTCTGGGCCTGGGACGCGCGCCCGTTTCCGGCCTTCCCGAGCCGCATGGAGATCTGGAACGACGGCGAAAACTACCTGCGCGGCCATTGGCTGAACGGGCGTGCCGGACAGCGGACGCTGGCCTCTGTGGTGGAGGAGATCTGCCGCAGCGCGGGCCTTTATGACATTGATACAACGGGTCTTTACGGCGTGGTGCATGGGTTTGTGAACCCAGATGTGGCAGACGCCCGCGCGGTGCTGCAGCCGCTTATGCTGCGGCACGGGTTTGACGCGGTGGAGCGCGACGGTGTGCTGCGGTTCCGGATGCGCAAGGGCAGCGTGACTGAGGCGCTGACGCTGGAGCAACTGGCTGACAGCGACGAGACGGACGGCAGCCTGGAATTGGCCCGCGCCAGCGAAGCCGAACTGGCGGGCCGGGTGCGGCTGCGGTTCACCGAATGGGGCGGCGACCATGCCGCCGGCTCGGTCGAGGCGGTCCTGCCCGACGAGGAGACGCATAGTGTCAGCCAGAATGAGCTGCCCTTGTCGCTCACCCGGGCCGAGGCGCGCCAGACCGTCGCCCGCTGGCTGGCAGAGGCGCGGATATCCCGCGACACCGCCCGGTTCACGCTGCCGCCGTCGCTCTTGCATCTGGGAGCGGGCGATGTGGTGTCGCTGCCGGTTGAGGGCAAGGCGCAGCTCTACCGGATCGACCGGGTGGAGCAGGCGGAGGCGCAGGCGGTGGAGGCGGTTCGGATCGAGCCCGGCTCCTATGATCTGGACGCGGTGGCGGAGGAACTGCCGGGCGTCAATGCCTTTGCCGCTCCGGGCCCGGTGCTGCCGCTGTTCATGGACCTGCCGCTGATGCGCGGCGATGAGGTGCCGCACGCGCCGCATCTGGCGCTGACCGCTGCGGCCTGGCCCGGCAGCGTCGCGGTCTACGGCTCCGAAGCGGATGAAAATTACGCTCTGGAACAGGTGGTTGCGGCGCGGCAGGTGGTGGGCGTCACTGAGACGCCGCTCTATGCAGCAGGCCCGGGGCGCTGGGATCTGGGCGCGGACTTGCAGGTCAGGCTGATCTCCGGCGCGCTGGAGAGCCGCACCGCGGAAGCGGTGCTGAACGGCGCCAATGCGGCTGCCATCGGCGATGGCAGCCCTGGCAACTGGGAGCTGTTCCAGTTCTGCGAGGCGGAGCTGATTGCGCCGCAGACCTATCTTTTGCGCGGACGCTTGCGCGGACAGCTGGGCAGTGATGCGCTGATGCCGGAGGTCTGGGCCGCGGGGGTTTACTTCGTGCTGCTGGATGGCAGTGCGGTCCAGATGAGCCTGTCGCCGGAGCAGCGCCGCCGCCTGCGCCACTACCGGATCGGCCCGGCTCGCCGCGGTCTGGAGGATCCGTCTTATCTGCATCTGCAGGAGAGTTTCGAGGGCGTAGGCCTGCGGCCCTATGCCCCGGTGCATCTGCGGCTGAGCGGCGCGCTCGGGCAGGATGTTTCAGCGGACTGGATCCGCCGCACCCGGATCGAGGGCGACAGCTGGGAGCTGGACGAGGTGCCGCTGGGCGAGGAGATCGAGAGCTACCGCATCCGGGTGATGCGCGGGGCAACTGTGCTGCGGGAAGAAACCTCAGCCACGCCCGCCTGGGCCTATCCGGCAGGGGCGCAGGCGCTGGACGGGGTGCAGGCGGGAGACGTGCTGGAAGTGGCGCAGCGCTCGGCGCGGTTTGGTGCCGGGGCGGCGGCGGAGGTGGTGCTGGGATGATACGCCCGGTGCTGCCCGGCGATGTGTCCGCGGTGGCGCGGGTGCTGCTGCTGGTGCCAGAGAGTGAGCGCCTTGCCCTGTGCCGCCGGATATTCAGGGGCGCTGCAGAGGCTGCGGCGCATTGCACCTTGCTGGGCCGGCTGCATCCGCGCTGGGGCGACGGCAGCTTGAGTGCTGTTTCCCGGCGGTTTGCACTGGCAGATGAGCCGTTTCTGGACGATCCTGAGTATCTCAGCTGCACGCGGCTGGTGCTGCGGGAGCTGGCAGCGGTGCTGGAAACGGACCGGGAGGCTCACGCCCGGCAGGCTGGCGGGGTCAAGGAGGGCCGCAGGCCCCCGCGTACTGGCGCGGCTTGTCCTTGAGGCTGACGGACTGGCTATAAACTCGGGCAAGCGCTTGAGGACGCAGAATGCGCCCTCAAGCGCTTCTCAGCAAAATCTTTTCTGCATCAGTAACTGCGTGTCTTCCGGCACAAAAATTGACTGCAAAGGCTGATTTCAGGCGGCAGCGCCGCGCACCGTAGGTGCGCGGCGCCGGTCGTTTCGGGCGCAGCCCGAAGCGAAAGACCTTCAGGCGGGTTTATCCCGAAGCGCAGGAAATGCACTTGAGCGCGGCCGGGTCCAGTTGCAGCCGTTTCAGGGCGATGTCCTCGCCGCAGTCCTCGCAAAACCCGTATTCACCCTTGTCCATACGGGCCAGCGCAGCCTTCAGGCGTTGGGTTTCCAGCTGGCGGCGGGCACCTTGCGCCTTGGCCATTGCCTGCATCTGCAGCGCATCCATACGGGACAGGCGGCCGACCATTTGCTGGTCCAGTTCAACCACTTCCCGGGCGTCCGCACCGCGGGCATCCTCTGCCGCCAGTTCGGTCAGCCGGATGGTGATCTGATGCTTCAACCCCGCCTGATCGGACTCATTCATTTTTAAAATATGCCTCATCACGGGTTTGCGTTTGCTGCAAACCACCTTAGATGGGTAGTCTGAGCGGAGAAAGGACGTTGACCCATGGCAAAAACACAGCAAGCCGTTACTCCGGTGGATCCCGTATGGGACCGCATCACCCGCGAAGCTGAGGAGGCCATTGCCGCCCAGCCGCTGATGGGCGGGCTGATTCACGCCTGTATCCTGCACCACAAGACGCTGGAAAAGGCGCTGTCCTACCGGATTGCCGCCAAGCTCTGCTCGAACGAAATGTCGATGATGGTGCTTCGCGAGATCGTTGACGAGGCCTATGAGACCTGCCCGGAGCTGCTGGAAGCCGCGCGCGCCGACCTGATGGCGATCAATGAGCGCGACCCGGCGAGCCACCGGCTGCTGCAGCCGATCCTCTACTTCAAGGGGTTCCAGGCGGTGCAGGCCTACCGTGTCAGCCATTACCTGTGGGACAAGGGGCAGAAGGATCTGGCCTATTTCTTCCAGATGCGCACGTCTGAGATATTCGGGATCGACATCCACCCCGGCGCCCGCATCGGCAAGGGGATCATGATCGACCATGCCCATTCCATCGTGATCGGCGAGACCGCCGTGGTGGGCGACAATGTGTCCATGCTGCATTCGGTGACCCTGGGCGGCACCGGCAAGGAAGAGCAGGACCGCCATCCCAAGATCGGTGACGGTGTGCTGATCGGTGCCGGCGCCAAGGTTCTGGGCAACATCAAGGTGGGCCATTGCAGCCGCATTGCCGCCGGTTCTGTGGTGCTGTCGGAGGTTCCGCCCTGCACCACGGTGGCGGGCGTGCCTGCGAAGATCGTGGGCGAAGCAGGCTGTGACCAGCCGTCGATCAACATGGACCAGGTGGTGCCGGCGGGATCTCCCTCAGCGGAGTGAGGCGCCTGGCTGCAGGCCCGTGGATTTGAGTATTTCCGGAAAGATGAAAGGGGCGGGTTCCGCCCCTTTTTTGATGTTTGGAAGTGTGGTGAATTTTGTTTTCTAATAAGGGGTTGCAGGCGGCCGCTGATCTTCTGCAGGCAGGCCGCGCGGCCTGCGGTTCTGCAAATGCCGGATTGTGGCGGAGGCTGGTCTTAATCGCTGTCTGCGGGGGCCGGCTGGCTTGAACCTGGCGGCGGCGGGGCGCATATTCCTGACCAGCAGCTTCTAATTTTCGCAGTTTCGATTTGGGGGACAGATCATGATTTACACAACCGAAGGCCGCGGCCGCCTGTTTGGCTCGATCCTGGAAACGGTGGGCAACACGCCCGCTATCCGGCTGAACAATATCGCTCCGGAACATGTCACCCTGTATGTGAAATTCGAGGCGTTCAATCCGGCGGGGTCAGTAAAGGACCGGCTGGCGCTCAACATTATCGAGGCGGCTGAGCGCGAAGGGCGGCTGAAGCCGGGCCAGACCGTGGTAGAGGCGACCAGCGGCAATACCGGCATCGGCCTGGCCATGGTGTGCGCCGCCAAAGGCTACCCGCTGGTCATCACCATGCACGACGGGTTTTCCGTCGAGCGGCGGCGGCTGATGCGGATGCTGGGCGCCAAGGTGGTGCTGACCCGCAAGGAAGACAAGGCGGTGGGCATGGTGGTGAAAGCCAAGGAACTGGCGGAGGCCAACGGCTGGTTCCTGGCGCATCAGTTCGAAACCAAGGACAATGCCGATATCCACGAGAGCACCACCGCGCGGGAAATTCTGGGCGATTTCGCGGGCGAACAGCTGGATCACGTGGTGCTGGGCTATGGCACTGGCGGCACCGTCACGGGGCTGGGCCGGGTGCTGAAGGATGCGCGCCCCGGTCTGAAGATCACCCTCAGCGAGCCTGCCAATGCGGCGCTGGTGCAGTCCGGTGAGGCGCAGGCGCGTAACGAGGAGGGTGAGCCTGCGGCGACCCATCCTGCCTTCAACCCGCATCCCATTCAGGGCTGGACCCCGGATTTCATTCCGCTGGTGCTGCAGGAGGCGCTGGACAAGGGCTACTTTGATGCGCTGGAGCCGGTGAGCGGCGATGAAAGCATCAAATGGTCGAAACGGCTGGCGTCGGAAGAAGGCATCCTGACCGGGATTTCCGGCGGGGCCAGCCTGGCGGCGGCTGTCAAAGTGGCCGAGAGCGCGCCGGAGGGCTCTGTTCTGCTGGCAATGCTGCCGGATACCGGTGAGCGTTATCTGTCGACACCGCTGTTTGAAGATATTCCTGCGGATATGGATGAGGCGGAGCAGGCGCTGTCGGCCTCGACCCCCGGGTTTCAGTACTGAAACCGTGTGCTGCCGCTGGCGGTTTGCCGGCGGCGGCTGTGGCGCAGATGAGTATTTGGGAAAGATGAAAAAGGGGGCGGGCGCGCTCCCTTTTTTGATTGGGAGTTCGGCACCTGCAAATGCGGTCACTGTGCAGGGCTTTGCCGCTTTGCACGCCCCTTGCCCTTGTGCCGGGGCTGATGCACACTTCCCTTTACAGGAGGGATGTCTGTTTCATTGCCTGGCCCGTTTGCACGGGGGCCGGCCCAAGGTTCTGCTTTGGAAGGAGTGTGCCATGACAACCGATACTGACCGTTCCCCGTCACCGGAAAAGCTGAAGCCGCGGCAGCCAAGCGTTCCCGAGGTCAACAGGCTGACTGCGGGTGATATCAGCGCAGCGCTGAAGGCCGGGTTTGTCGATTTTCTGGCGCGCCCCGTGATGAGCGGATTTTTCGGCCTGTTCTATGCGGTTTTCGGCATCCTGTTTGTCTGGTGCCTGGTTTGGCTGGGCAAGATCTGGATGATCATTCCCGACGCCGTGGGCTTTCCGCTGGTGGCGCCTTTTGCTGCGGCCGGGCTTTATGAGATGTCGCGTCGGATGCAGGCGGGCGAGAGTTTCGGCTGGTCCGAGATCCTCGGCGTCATGGTCAGCCAGCGCAACCGTGAAATGGGCTGGATGGCCTTTGTGACGCTGTTCATTTTCTGGGTGTGGATGTATCAGGTCCGGCTTTGGCTGGCGATCACCCTGCAGAATTCGTCGTTTTCGGATTTTGATGGGTTCCTGCAGGCGGTCTTTTTCACGCCGCAGGGCTGGGCCTTTCTTGCGGTCGGCACCTGTGCCGGGGCGTTTCTGTCCGCTGTCCTGTTCACGGTGACCGTTGTGGCCATGCCGATGCTGCTGGACCGGGACACCAATTTCGTGACGGCCATGCTGACGTCGATCCGCGCGGTTGCGGAAAATCCGGTGGTCATGCTGGGCTGGGCGGCGATCATCACCGGCGCCATGCTGCTGTCGATGGCGCCGGCGTTTCTGGGCCTGATCGTCACGCTGCCGGTTCTGGGGCACACCACATGGCATCTGTACCGGCGGGCGGTGCCGTTGGCGGAGGAGGGGGCTGCCGCTGCCGCTGTTTGACGGCATTCCGGCAGAGATGGGTGAGGCGGAGCGGGCGCTGTCGGTCTCGGCGCCCGGGTATTCGTGTTAAGCCGAGCGCCGCCGCTGACGGGGGGCTGGCGGTGGTGTTGCGCAGGTGAGCATTTTGGGAAAGATGAAGGGGGCGTGGTAGTTCGCTTTTTTGCTACTGTAAATCCCGGGGCTCTGGCGAGCATTAGCTATGCCTTTCGCTCCGCCCGCTATGCGGGACAAAGCTGCCGTTTCCAGTTCGGTTGGCCACATCAAGGTTACTTGGTTCAATTGATCTATAGTAATGAAATTATTGAATGTACGGAAAGACCCATATGCTCAAGTACTACGCCTTCGTAACTTATCTGTGTTTTGGGCATATCTCTCATGCAGAGGGTGGGCCGTTCCGCTATCTGGTCGATCACTATTTGATAGAAAACTTGGAACGCGACGGTGATTGGGATGTGACATTCCTTGAAACCAGGGTCGTATATGAATGTTTAAAATGCGCAGGATCGGTTAAGGCGGAAATCGAAGTCTTCCCGGTAAGGGGCAAAGAAAACCGCGCTGATTTCCATGAACGTTACTTGTACCAGCGGAAGCTGTTCTGCACAAATCTCGTCGTTAAAGGCAATGGTCGGTGTTTGAGCACTGAGGCTAGGCACATGCGGGTTGGTGCTCTTTCCGGGTTCCGCTCGAGCCAAATCATTGAAAATCGACGGGAAGTCGAAACTGCGTTCTTTAGCTATGATTGGGATCGTCAGCCTATAGTGATGAAGGCTACAGTGTCCTCGGATATTGAGGCGGAATCTACCTTCGACATACTTAGCACGCTAGAGTGGCATATGCGCAGGCTAACAATGTTCTGGTAGCATTGAATTCGATGTACTTTGGGCTCGAAACGGGCATTTGGAACAGGCAGTTTCATCGCGAAAGAAAAGCCTCGGTGCAGGACCGGGGCTTTTCACTGTGTCGCAATCGGGCCCCTCAGGCCAGCATCACCATCGGGTTTTCCAGGTTGTCGACGATGGCCTTCAACAGATCGGCGCCGAGGGCGCCGTCGATGACGCGGTGGTCGACCGACATGGTGACGCTCATCACGGTGGCGACCTTCAGCTCGCCGTCCGAACCGACAACCGGCTTCTTGACGCCGGAGCCGACCGCCAGGATGCCCGCATGCGGCGGGTTCACGATGGCGTCGAAGTTGTCGATGCCGAACATGCCAAGGTTGGAGATCGCAAAGCTGCCGCCCTGGTATTCATGCGGCGCCAGCTTGCGGTCGCGGGCGCGGGAGGCGAGGTCCTTCATCTCAGCCGAAAGAGCCGAAAGCGATTTGGTGTCGCTGTCCTGCAGGACCGGGGTGAACAACCCGCCCTCGATGGCGACGGCAACAGCCACGTCGGAGGCTTTCATCTTGAGCACCCGGTCGCCGGCCCAGACCGCGTTGGCGTCCGGCACCGCCTGCAGCGCCAGCGCCACCGCCTTGATGATGAAGTCGTTGACCGAGAGCTTCACACCGCGGCCCTCGAGCTGCTTGTTCAGCTGGGCGCGGAACGCCAGCAGCGCGTCGAGCTGGATGTCGCGGCGCAGGTAGAAGTGCGGGATGGTCTGCTTGGCCTCGGTCAGGCGGGCGGCGATGGTCTTGCGCATGCCGTCCAGCTTGACCTCTTCGTACGCGCGGCCCTCGTACATGCGGGCAACCATGTCGGCGGAGGGGCCGGCAGGGGCTGCAGCAGCGGCAGGTGCGGCGGCCGGGGCGGAAGCTGCCGGGGCAGCGGCTGCAGTGGCCTGCGGTTTGGCGTCGATCACGTCGGCCTTGACGATGCGGCCCTTGGGGCCGGAGCCCTTGATGGCGTTCAGGTCCAGGCCCTTGTCGGCGGCGATGCGGCGGGCCAGCGGCGAGGCGAAGATGCGGCTTCCGTCGGCGCCCTGCGGCGCGGCGGGGGCGGCATTGGCCTCTTCCTTGGGTGCGGCTGCGGGCGCCTCCGCTTTGGCTGCAGGGGCTTCTTCCTTGGCCGGGGCAGCAGCGCCGCCGCCGGAGGATTGGATATCGTCGGCGCTTTCGCCGTCTTCCAGCAGCACCGCGATGGGAGTGTTGACCTTCACGCCCTCGGAGCCTTCGGCGATCAGGATCTTGCCGACCACGCCTTCGTCCACGGCTTCGAATTCCATGGTGGCCTTGTCGGTCTCGATCTCGGCGATCAGGTCGCCGGAGGAGACGGTGTCACCCTCCTTGACCAGCCATTTGGCAAGGGTGCCTTCCTCCATGGTGGGAGAAAGCGCGGGCATCAGGATTTCATTGGGCATCTTGAGGCTCCTTACCGGTATGTCACTTGCTTCACGGCTTCGACCACCTCATCCGTGGTGATCAGCGCGTGGCGTTCCAGGTTGGCGGCATAGGGCATGGGCACGTCCTTGCCGGTGCAGGTCACAACCGGCGCGTCCAGATAGTCGAACGCCTGCTGCATCACCTCAGACGCGATGTAGCTGCCGACGGAGCCCTGCGGCCAGCCTTCCTCGACCGTGACCAGGCGGTTGGTCTTCTTGACCGACTCGATCACCGTGGGCAGGTCCATCGGGCGCAGGGTGCGCAGGTCGATGACCTCAGCTGAGATGCCGTCCTGGGCCAGCTTGTCAGCCGCTTCCAGCGCGTACTGCATGCCGATGCCGAAAGAGACGATGGTGACGTCGGAGCCTTCGCGCCAGATGCGGGCCTTGCCGAAGGGGATGGTGAAATCGTCCAGCTTCGGCACGTCGAAGGCACGGCCGTAGAGGATTTCGTTCTCGAGGAAGATCACCGGGTTGTTGTCGCGGATCGCGGTCTTCATCAGGCCCTTGGCGTCGGCGGCGGAGTAGGGCATCACCACCTTGAGGCCCGGGATCTGCATGTACCAGGCGGCGTAGTCCTGGCTGTGCTGGGCGCCGACGCGGGCGGCAGCGCCATTGGGGCCGCGGAACACCATCGGGGCCCCCATCTGGCCGCCGGACATATAGAGCGTCTTGGCTGCCGAGTTGATAATGTGGTCAATCGCCTGCATGGCGAAGTTGAAGGTCATGAACTCGACAATCGGGCGCAGGCCGCCGAAGGCTGCGCCGGTGGCGATGCCGGCAAAGCCGTGTTCGGTGATCGGGGTGTCGATCACCCGCTTGGCGCCGAATTCGTCCAAGAGGCCCTGGGACACCTTGTAGGCGCCCTGGTACTCTGCGACTTCCTCGCCCATCAGGAACACGTCCTCGTCGCGGCGCATTTCCTCGGCCATGGCGTCGCGCAGCGCTTCGCGCACGGTGGTCTGCACCATTTCGGTGCCTTCCGGGTAGTCCGGTTCCAGCACGCGGCTTTCGACCGGTGCGGGCGCGGCAGCGGCAGCAGCGGGGGCTGCGGGCGCCTCAGCTGCGGGTGCCGGAGCTTCAGCAGCCGGGGCAGGGGCGGCGGAGGCGTCGTAGCTTTCGCCGTCTTCCAGCAGCACCGCGATGGGGGTGTTCACTTTCACGCCCTCGGTGCCTTCGCCGATCAGGATCTTGCCGACGGTGCCTTCGTCGACGGCTTCGAACTCCATCGTCGCCTTGTCGGTTTCAATCTCGGCGAGGATGTCGCCGGAGCTTACGGTATCGCCTTCCTTGACCAGCCATTTGGCCAGGGTGCCTTCCTCCATGGTCGGCGACAGGGCGGGCATCAGAATTTCAGTTGCCATGTCTTGTTCTTCCCTCTCAGGCGTAGATGTCGGTCCAGAGTTCGTCCAGGGCCGGCTCGGGGCTTTCCTTGGCGAATTCTGCGGATTTGTTGACGATCTCCTTGATCTCTTTGTCGATCGCCTTGAGATCCTCTTCGGTCGCGTGCTTGCCGGTCAGCAGCATCTCGCGGACCTGCTCGATCGGGTCGCGCTCCTCGCGCATTTTCTGGACCTCTTCGCGGGTGCGGTACTTGGCCGGGTCCGACATCGAGTGGCCGCGGTAGCGGTAGGTCTTCACTTCAAGGATGTAGGGGCCATCGCCGCTGCGGCAGTGGGCCACGGCGCGCTCGCCGGCTTCCTTGACGGACAGCACGTTCATGCCGTCCACCGCTTCGCCCGGGATGCCGAACGCCTTGCCGCGTTCCCAGATCTCGGCGCTGGAGGTGGAGCGCTGCTGCGAGGTGCCCATGGCGTACTGGTTGTTTTCGATCACGAAGACCACCGGCAGTTTCCACAGGGCAGCCATGTTGAAGGTCTCGTAGACCTGGCCCTGGTTGGCGGCGCCGTCACCGAAATAGGCGAAGGTCACGCGGCCGTTGCCCTTGTATTTGTCGGCAAAGGCAAGGCCCGCGCCGATCGGCACCTGGGCGCCGACGATGCCGTGGCCGCCATAGAAATGCTTCTCCTTGGAGAACATGTGCATGGAGCCGCCCTTGCCCTTGGAGTAGCCGCCTTCGCGGCCCGTGAGCTCGGCCATGACGCCGTCGGGGTCCATGCCGCAGGCCAGCATGTGGCCGTGGTCGCGGTAGGAGGTGACGCGCTTGTCGCCTTCCTCTGCTGCGGCCTCAAGCCCCACAACAACCGCTTCCTGGCCGATGTAGAGGTGGCAGAAGCCGCCGATCAGGCCCATGCCGTAGAGCTGGCCGGACTTCTCCTCGAATCGGCGGATCAGCAGCATCTCGCGGTAGTGTTTGGTCAGTTCTTCGGCAGAAACGTTTGGTTTCTTTGCGCTTTTTCTAGCGGCCATGGTGGTCAGCTCCCCCTGAAGGCTAGATAGTTTAGTGTTAAACAAATCCATAGCGGGTTTTGGCCCGGCTGGATAGTGCTATTCTGCCGCGGGGTGAAGCCGGGGTAAAGATCCGCCGACGGGCACGCAGAAATGCAACAATTGGCGGCTGGCGCAGCGGCCGGGCGGTCCGGCCTGGAGCACCCCGCCGGCCCGGATCTTGCGGTTACGGCCCAGGCTGCGCGGCAAGCGCAAGATCCGGGTCGCACCGCCTGGTCTTTCCTCCTTTCTTGACTGGCATGCAAAACGAAAGGGCATGACCATGGAACTGAAAGACAAGACAATCATCATTACCGGAGCCAGCAGCGGTATCGGCGCCGCTGCAGCGCTGCTGTTTGCGGCTGAAGGAGCGAATGTGGTGCTGGGTGCACGCAGAGAGGCACGGCTGCAATCCATAGCCGGGCAGATTGAACAAAGCGGCGGGCGCGCGGCCTTTCTGGCCGGGGATGTCTGCGACGGATCTTTTGCCAAGGCGCTGGTTGATTTGGCGGAGGAACAGTTCGGCGGGCTTGATGGCGCGTTCAACAATGCGGGCATGATGGGGGATGTGGGACCTGTTGCTGAGATGGAACCCGGCAACTGGGACACCGTCCTTGAAACCAACCTCACCAGCGCATTCCTCTCTGCAAGGTCCCAGATCCCTGCGCTGCAAAGACGGGGCGGAGGTGCCATTGTCTTTACCGGGACCTTTGTCGGCGTCAGCAATGGCGGCATGCCGGGCATGGCGGCCTATGCCGCGTCGAAAGCCGGGCTGCTGGGGCTGATGCAATCGCTGGCCTCAGAGCATGCGGCGGAGGGCATCCGGGTGAATACGATCCTGCCGGGCGGCACAAAAACGGATATGGCTGGCGACGATCCGGCAGTGCATGAGTTCATCGCGGGCCTGCATCCGCTCAAGCGGATGGCGGAGCCGAGGGAGATTGCCCAGTCTGCCATGTTCCTGCTGTCGGACAGGGCAAGCTTTATGACCGGTGCGCCGGTGTCCGTGGATGGCGGTATTTCGGCCCGGTTGCTGTAAGCGTCCTGCTGCCGGCTGCTGTGCGGCCGGCGGCAAAAGTTGCAGGACAGATCAGCGGATCACGATCTCGTCCGCGCGGACGAGACCGAGAACCGTGCGTGCCTGTTCGTCGAGGAGGTCGAGGTCGAGGTAGTCGTCGGACAGGCGGCGGGTCAGATTCTCCATCTCGCCGATACGGGATTGGAGACGGCCGAGATCCTGCTGAAGTTCTTCTGCTTCGGCCTGAATCTCAACCCGTCTGAACAGCCCGAAGTCGCCCTGAACCGCCGCAAAGGTAAAATAGGCGCTGAGCGCGAATGCGATGGCGAAAAAGGCAATGGCGCCGAGAGACGGCCGTGTGCTTCGGGTCACTTTGGAGGTGCCTGTATGTTACTGCTTATGTTGTATTTTGCGCCGTTTGCCGGCGTCTGGAACAACTATGCCACAGGCGAATCGTCTTGGGAATCCCAAATCTGTCCACAGGGGCGTTTTTTACTTTGAAAAGACGGTGCCCCGGCACGGAAGCCGGGGCATGACACATTTTCGGACAGGGTTTGCCCTTACTGGTCCAGCGCGGCGACGCCGGGCAGAACTTTGCCTTCCATCCATTCCAGGAAGGCACCGCCGGCGGTGGAGATGTAGGTGAAGTCGCCGGCTGCGCCGGAGGCGTTCAGGGCTGCCACGGTGTCACCGCCGCCGGCAACCGAAATCAGCTGGCCGGAGCGGGTCATCGCGGCGGCTTTCAGCGCTGCGGCGTTGGTGGCGGAATCAAACGGCTCCAGCTCAAACGCGCCGAGGGGGCCGTTCCAGATCAGCGTCTTGCTGTTTGCAAAGACTTCGATGATGCGGGCGACGCTCTCGGGGCCGGCGTCCAGGATCATGCCGTCCTCGGGGCACTGGTCCGCGGGCAGCACCTCATGTGGCGCGTTGGATTCGAACTTCTTGGCGACCACGATGTCGGACGGCAGGATGATCTCGCAGCCCGCGGCCTCGGCCTTTGCCAAAATCTCAGCTGCCGTGTCCTTCATAATTCGTTCAGCCAGGGAGATGCCGACGGGCAGGCCCTTGGCGACCAGGAAGGTGTTGGCCATGCCGCCGCCGATCACCAGGTGGTCGACCTTCTCGATCAGGTTGCCCAGCAGTTCCAGTTTGGTGGAGACCTTGGCGCCACCGACCACGGCAGTGACCGGGCGCTTGGGCTGGCCCAGGGCGCTTTCCAGCGCTTCCAGCTCTGCCTGCATCAGGCGGCCGGCACAGGCGGGCAGCAGGCGGGCAATCGCCTCGGTCGAGGAATGCGCGCGGTGGGCGGCAGAGAAAGCGTCGTTGCAGTAGACCTCGCCCAGGCGGGCCATGCCGGCGGCCAGGTCGGGATCGTTTTTGGTCTCAGCCGCGTGGAAGCGGGTGTTTTCCAAGAGGAGGACTTCGCCGGGCTGCAGGGCGTCCGCAGCGGCTTCGGCCCCGGCGCCGACGCAATCAGCTGCGAACAGGACCTTGGTTTCAAAGGCACGCTCCAGCGTCGGCACCAGCTGGTTCAGAGACAGGTTCTCGCGGCGCTCGCCGCCGGGGCGGCCGAAGTGGGCCAGCAGGATCGGCTTGCCGCCGGCGGCCAGAATGTCGCGCACGGTGGGGGCGATGCGGCGGATACGGGTGGAGTCGGTCACCACGCCGTCGACGATCGGCACGTTGATGTCCACGCGCACCAGCACGCGCTTACCGTTCAGATCCATGTCGTCGAGTGTTTTCCAGCCCATCTGCCGAGCTCCCTATGGTGAAAGTGCAGGTAAATCCGCGGGCTGTTTCGGGGGTTTTTGCGCATCAGTCAATGCTCCCTTGGCATTTCCGGGCGCTGCCCTTAACTATCGTTGCAAATTTCGACGACAGGAGGGCCTCATGGCCGAGATTAAAGATCCCGAAAACACCGTCATCATTGAGCTGAAAGACGGCAACGTTGTGATTGAGCTGCTGCCCGACGTGGCGCCGAAGCATGCTGAGCGCATGAAGGAACTGGCCCGTGCAGGTGAGTATGACAACGTCTGCTTCCACCGGGTGATCGACGGTTTCATGGCGCAGACCGGCGACGTTGCCAATGGCGACATGGAAGACGGGTTCAACATCCGCATGGCGGGCACCGGCGGCTCCAATCTGCCGAACCTGCCGGCCGAGTTCTCCAAGCTGCCGCATGACCGCGGCACCCTGGGTGCTGCGCGTTCCGCCAACCCGGACAGCGCCAACTCGCAGTTCTTCATCAACTTCAAGGACAACCACTTCCTGAACGGCCAGTACACCGTTTACGGCCGTGTCATCGAAGGCATGGAGCATGTGGACGCGATCACCAAGGGCGAGCCGCCTGCGAACCCGGACCGGATGATCTCCGTCAAGGTCGCTGCGGATGCTTAAACGCCTGACAGCCCTGGCCCTGCTGGCGGCAGGACCTGCCTTTGCCTCCGGTCTGGAAATCCAGGTCGAGGGCGAAGCCAACGGCACCATCAAGATCGACCTCTTTGAGGAGGTGGCGCCCAAGCATGTGGAGCAGATCACCGCGCTGGCGGCGGAAGGCCAATACGATGGCGTGGTGTTCCACCGTGTGATCGAGGGCTTCATGGCGCAGACCGGCGACGTGGAATTCGGCCGGACCGGCGGAGACATGAGCTATGCCGGACGCGGCGGCTCTGATCGTCCGGACCTGCCGGCCGAGTTCTCGGATCTGGCGTTTGACCGCGGCGTGGTCGGCATGGCCCGCTCGCAAAGCCCCAACAGCGCCAACTCGCAGTTCTTCATCATGTTCGATGCGGGCCATTTCCTGAACGGCCAGTACACGGTTGTCGGCAAGGTCACCGAAGGCATGGATGTGGTAGATGCGATCAAGCGCGGCGCCGGCAACAACGGTTCGGTGATCGGCCAGCCCGACGCGATGACCAAGGTGACCGTGACCGAATAATCCGGTCCTGTTTCAATAAACCAATCGGCCCGCACCCGTCGTTCCGGGGGCGGGCTTTTTTGTGCCCAGCGCTGACAGGCAGTCACAAGCCCGTGCTTGCCCCTGTTCCCGGGCTTTTTACCGCCCTCTAATGAGGCGGGGAGGCGCTGGCCATGTTCAGAGGTTTATTGTTGTGTATGGCGCTGCTGCTGTCGTCGGCTGCTGCCGCCGATCCGCAGGTCTGGCAGCGGGAGTGGCCGCAGACCGATTTCAGCCGCACCAGCGTGCCGGAGTGGCGCCAGATCCGCTCTGGCGGGGTGGGCAAGGACGCGATCCCGGCGCTGGATGGGCCGCAGTTCGTGGCAGCAGCCAAGGCGCGGCGGCTGAAGCCGCGCGAGCCGGTGATCACGCTGGAGATGGAGGGCGCAGCGCCGCGGGCCTATCCGCTGCGTTACCTGACCTGGCATGAGATCGTGAACGATGTGGTGGCAGGGGTTCCGGTGGCGGTGACCTATTGCCCGCTGTGCAATTCTGCGGTGACGTTTGAGAGGCGCACCGCTGCCGGCACGTTGAGTTTCGGCGTCAGCGGCAAGCTGCGGTTTTCCGACATGGTGATGTATGACCGCGAGAGCCAGAGCTGGTGGCAGCAGGCCACCGGCACCGGCATCGTGGGCCGGATGACCGGCACCCGGCTGAAGACGCTGCCCAGCTGGGTTGAGAGCTGGCAGGAGTTCACCGAACGCAATCCTGACGGGCTGGTGATGGCGGAGCCGGGGTGGAACCGCGATTACGGGCGCAACCCCTACCGCGGCTACGACACGGCGAAATGGCCGTTCCTCTATGACGGCAGCCCGCCGCCGCACGGTTTGGCACCAATGGCGCGGGTGGTGCGGGTTGGCAGCCGGGCCTGGCCGTTGGAGCGGCTGGCGCAGGAGGGAGAGATCCGCGAGGCCGGGCTGGTGCTGAGCTGGCGGGCAGGGCAGGCCTCTGCACTGGACACCGGGCGGCTGGCGCAGGGGCGCGATATTGGATCTGTCCGGGTGCGCGATGCCCAGGGGCGGAACATGGCCCACGACGTGATGTTTGCCTTTGCCTTCCACGCTTTCTGGCCGGACGGGCGCTGGATGCTGAAATAGCGAAAGGCGCGCCGGGCAGGGCGCGCCTTTGCAAGTCTTCAGCGGAAAATTCCGTCAGAACAAAAAGTTGTCCGCGTCCTGCAACTGGGCCAGGGTGATGTCCTCCACCAGGATGCTGGTGGTCCCGAAATCAATCCGCACGTCATCGCCCACTGTGGTGAAGGTCAGATCGTCCAGCGATCCTGCCCCGCCGGTGATCTGTATGGTGTCAAAATCTGCGGTGAAATCTGTGACGGTGTCATTGCCGTCCGCCTCTGCAAAGACAAACACGTCGCGGTGCGCGCCGCCGGTCAGCCTGTCGTCGCCTGCGCCGCCTGTCAGCGTGTCGGCTCCGGAGCCGCCGGCAAGTGTGTCCGCACCTTCGCCGCCGGTCATGCTGTCGTTGTGGTTGCCGCCGCCCAGCAGGTCGTTGCCGGTGCCACCGTCCATGATGTCATTGCCGGAGCCGCCCCAGAGGGTGTCATTGCCGCTGCTGCCCCGCATCGTGTCGATACCGTCGCTGCCGACCAGATAGTCGTTGTTCTGGCCGCCATCCATCGAGTCGTCGCCAATGCCGCCCCACATGCGGTCGTTGTGCCCGCCGCCCATGAGGGTGTCGTTGCCGGCACCGCCCAGGAGGCGGTCGGCACCGAAGTAGCCGGCCAGGAAGTCGTCGCCGGTGGCGCCGTCCATGCTGTCGCGGCCCCAGCCGCCCCACAGCCGGTCGTTGTCGCCGCCGCCGTTCAGGGTGTCGTCGCCTGCGCCGCCGATCAGGGTGTCATTCCCGTCGTCGCCGTGCAGGACGTCGTTTTCATCACCACCATCCAGGCGGTCTCTGCCTATGCCGCCCCAGAGTGAATCGTCCGAGCTGCCTCCTTCGAGTATGTCATCACCGTTTCCACCGAACAGGCTATCGCTGCCATTATCGCCTTTCAGGGTGTCCTCGCCGTCACCTCCGCGCAGAACGTCAGAACCTTCTCCGCCCCAGAGTTGGTCACTACCAAGATCGCCCCAAAGTGTGTCATTGTCCCAGCCGCCGAGAAGCAAATCAGAACCAGCTTTTCCGGAAATAAAATCATTGCCTTGGCCGCCTTCGACAAATTCAAAGGATGCGCTGCCGGTAATTGTGTCGTTGCCACCGCGACCGTGGATCATTGCCTCACTTAAAAATTCGCCACTCGCCCTGCTGACTATTACCTCTGACGCATCGCTACCATCCTGTATTTCCTTGCGAACATCACCATACTCTATGGTTTCAATTCCGGACAGGTAGTCTTCGACGATTCCATCTGGGGAAAAAATGTTCACACCGCTTGCGTAACTGAAACCAAAGCCGAAACCGGCCCTCTGTTGATCGAGAACATAGGTGTCGTGCCCACTGCCGCCGATGATGGTATCATTCCCGGTGCCGGATTGGATGGTGTCGTCGCCGCCGTAGGTTTCGATAATCTCGCCGCCGTTCCAGGCTGAGGTATAGGTGTCATTCCCGGACAACTGCTGCTGCAGCAGGGTGTCCAGGTCCTGCGTGGCCAGTTCCTCGTAGGTAAGGTCCAGGCCCGTCACAGACAGAACGGTTGTGCCGTCATAGCGCAGCGTGAAGGCGGATATGGTGCTGCCTGCCGTGACCTCTCCCTGGGAAGTGTAATTGAAGGACCCCTGAAAGGTGATGTTGAAGCCGTTGAAACCCACCACCAGCCGGGAGGCCGTGGCGTCAATCACGTCCACATCCGCGGGATCGAATGCGGAGAGATCATAATCGGGTACGGAATTGGAGGCGTCCGTTACAACGACGTTTACCATAATGCGTCCTGTCTAGCGGCTTTAATCATGCAAGAGTTGTTTCCAGCAGGGGTAAATCCCCTAGGAAAAATGGTAAAGCCGGAACTGGGTGACGTGGCGTTCCCAGGTGCCGAAGCGCAACAAAAAACGCCGCAGGAATGCTCCTGCGGCGTCTGTGCGGTCCCTGTCAGACCCGGCGGTGCTGAGAACCTGCCGTGCGGCGGCTCAGCTTTCGGTTTTGCGGGCCGCGGTGGCGGCCTGAACAGCAGCAGACGGTGCCGGTGCCGGCGCTGCTGCGGGGGCTGCGGCGGCCGGGGCGGACTTGCGGCCGCCCGGGTTCAGCGGGTCGTCCTGGCGCTGCACGGAGCCTTCGAAGTGGGCGCCGCTTTCGATTGCGATGGTCTTGTGGATGATGTCGCCCTCGACCCGCGCGGTGGAGGTCAGGCGCACCTTGAGGCCGCGCACGCGGCCGACGATGCGGCCGTTGATCACCACGTCATCGGCGGTGATTTCGCCCTTGATGGTGGCGGTTTCGCCGACGGTCAGCAGATGCGCGCGGATGTCGCCTTCGACGGTGCCTTCGACCTGGATGTCGCCGGTGGTCTTGACGTTGCCGGTGATGTGCAGGTCAGAGCTCAGCAGCGATGCGGCGGGCTTGGCCTTGGGCATGCTGGAGGTGTAGTCGCTGGCCGCAGGTGCGGCTGCCGGTGCCGCCGCGGGTGCCGGGGTTGCTTCGGCCTGCTTCGGCCCGGGCTCGTTGATTTTGCTCTTAGAAAACATTTCTCGCAGCCTTGATGTAGATCATGGGGTTAACAGCTTGCCCGTTGACCCTGACCTCATAGTGGAGGTGGGTCCCGGTGGACCGTCCGGTGTTACCCATATCAGCAATGTGATCCCCGCGCGAGACCCTTTGGCCCTTTGTCACGCGGATCCTGGAGTTATGGGCGTATCTGGTTTCGATGCCGAAGGCGTGGCGGATGGTGACCATCTTGCCGTAGCCCGATTGCCAGCCGGCATGGGTGACAACGCCGTCGGCGGTGGCAAAGATATCGGTGCCGGTGCTGCCGGCGAAATCGGAGCCCTTGTGCAGGCGGCGGCCGCCTGTTTTCGGGTCGCGGCGGTAGCCGAAGCCGGAGGTCTGGCGCACGTGGCCGAGATTCACTGGCGTCGCAAAGGGCGCCTGCTGGGCGGCCAGACGGTAGAGGTTCAGCTGGTCGAGCTTGGCCAGGATAGCGTTGGCGCGCAGCGCTTCGGGGCTGGGCTCCTCACCGCGGGTCGACATCGCCAGCGGCTCAAGCGGGCCGCCCTGGCCGCTGTAGCCGCGGCGCACCTGTTCGAGGATGCGGTCGGGCGGCATGCCGGCGTTGCGGAACATCTTGTCGAGCGGGGTGACGGAGACCGCGACCGCCTCTTCCAGCTGGCGGAAGATCTGGCTGTTGCGCTCATTCATCAGCTGCAGTTCCAGCTCCAGTTCGTCGCGCTGTTCAAGCGCGCCGCGGGCGTCGGCCAGGATCTGGTCGCGTTCGGTTGCGGTGTCGGCCAGCACATTCGCCAGCAGGCCCATCTGCGCCTCGGCGCTGGCCATCATGGCATGGGGGCTGGCGCCGCCTTGGGAGTCTTCCTTCAGCTGCGCCAGTTCCCTGCGGGCGCCGTCTCGTTGGGTCATGGTGTCGCGCAGGGTCGACTGAATCACCTCAATGCCTGTCTCCAGCTCGCGGCGGCGGGTCTCGGAGGCCAGCAGTTCCGACTGCATCGCAGAGATCTGCGCCAGCGCCGCATTGAAGCGCTCCTGGGCCGCCAATGCCTCTTCGGCGCGGGCGTCGCGTTCATCGGAAATGGAATTCAGGCGGGTGCGGTAGGTTTGCTGGTCGCGCTTTGCCAGCTCGCGGAAATTGCCTGAGCCGATGCTGTCCATCAGCACGATGGCGGTGGCGACAATCGACCAAGCCACAAACAGGGTAACGCCGGCCACGGCCACCAGCTGGGTTTCGGAGCGCAGCCGGATGAATCTTGTGTCGGTGTCGGATTTCAGGAAGACGCGCCGCTCCGGGAAGCGGCGTTCGAGAAAGCTGTGAATTCTGATCGCGAGCCGTGTGCGCAATGTGACTTCCCTGTCTGTCCCGTCCTCCGGTCCGGGGCGCGCCGCTGCGGGGCGGGGCCGGAACCTTGGCCGAAGTCAATAGACAGGGCTGGCCATTTGGGCAAGCCTGTTGACCCATCGGGGGCGGAAGGTGCTGGTCAAGGCCGGGGATAGGCGGAATTTTGCCGAAGGTTCAGCGGGATGGAGCGTGCTGGGCAATAAGGGCCAGTGCTGCGGCGTCAAAATGCAAGGTGCTGTGCAAGGAAGGCGGTTGGCAGCATGTGCGGGGCTGGCCGCCTGGCTTGCGCAGGTTGCGCGACAACGGGCCGGGCGGGGCTTCCGTAGGCGCTGGCGGCGCTGGCACCGGGCCGGAACAATTGCGGGAACAGCGCGGCAATGCCGGCCCGGCCGGCAGGGCTGAGGGCCCCGAGGGCCATCGGGCCGGGATAGAAGCTTTCGGCCGGGGTGTCTTCGGCGAAGATGATCTGGTGCTGCTCGAACATCAGGTGGATGTAGGTCACCTGCCGGATACCGTTGCAGATGCGCGCACCGGGCATTTGCCTCGCGAGATGTTTGGCTGCTATCAGGCGCTGGCCGCCGTGCCCGGCCAGAATGCGGTGTTGCGGCGACAGCAGCAGATCGCGGCTGGAGTCCAGCACCTCGCGCCGGAACAGCACCGGGCGCCAGTTCGGGTGCAGCTGAAGGTCAGCGTGATTGAGGCGCCGGGTGCCGATCCAGCACACCGGCTGAGGCCCATTGTCGAGGGTGCAGACAAGGTCGCCGGGGCGCAGCGTCTCAATGGGTCTGCTGCCCCGCGGCGTGCGGATGGCGGTACCTGCGGTGAAGCAGACAACGCCGGTGTTCTCGGTGGTGAAGGAAGACCTGTCCGCGGACGCGCCGGAGAAGGTGAGGCTGTCGCCGGCGCCGAATTGGGTGTTGTCGCTGTAGTCGACCGTATTGCCGAAGGTGTCGGTTGTGTTCGACTGGTTCAGGATGCCGTCATCGGCCTGGTCGGCGTAAAGCTCGGACAGGTGGTCATAGTGGCCCGAGAGGTCGATGAAATCATTGTTGCTGCTGTCGCCATCGTCCAGCGCGCCGGTGTTACCGGTGTTGAAATCGCTGATGGTGTCATGGCCGGTGGAGACGGCAAAGACGTCGTTGCCTGCGCCGCCGGTCAGCGAGTCATTGCCTGCTCCGCCATCGAGCGTGTCATCGCCGCTGCCGCCTGTGAGGTCATCATCGCCGCCCAGGCCGTACATCACGTTCTGGTCGTGCGGGCCGGTCATGGTGTCATTACCGCTTTCGGTGCCGATGGCGATGCCCAGGGTTTCCGTATAGGTGTTGGTGTCCGGATCCGTCACCTGCACCGTGATGGTATCGCTGAACAGCGTGTCGGCGTCATGGTCGGCAGCGAGGGAAATGTCACCGGTATTCGGGTCAATCACGAATTTGCCGCCGGCATCATCGGTCAGCGAATACGTATGACCAGTCGGGTTGTCAGGGTCTGTGACCTCAGACACTGAGGCGACAATCGTGCCTGCGGCGATCGTCGGGGCAGTATCGGTGTGGGTTGCCGTGACTTCCGACTGGGTGAGGGCGCGGTCATAGATCTGCAGCGTATCCATCTCGCCGCCGTAATAGCGGTCGGCGTTGAAGTCGCTGCGGCTGCCGAGGATCACATCGCCGGTCGGGTTGATGGCATCGCCGCCCGCGGTGCTGCTGTTCTGCTCGGTCCCGTCGAGGTAGACCGTGGAGCCGGTGGCATCCACCGTCAGCGTGTAGGTGTGCCACTGGCCGTCGCCGACAATGCCGCTGATGTCAAACTGCAGGTCAGTGTTGCTGAGCGTGTCGTTCTCGTCCCGGATCACCGTGCGCATCACGCTGGGGTCGGTGCCGTGGGCATTTTCCGTCAGAAAGATGTTGATGCTGTTGGTGCTGTTGATGTCGCCGTGGCTGTAAAGGTACTGGAACAGCGAGCCGTCGTTCTCATCGATCCTGAACTGGAAGGTGATGGTGAATTCATTGTTCATCTCGACGTCGGGAATGGCGACATAATCGTCCGTTTCGTCGAAGCTGAGCGCGTCGCCGTCCCTGCCGGCCACGGTGGTGGCGCCATAGACAGTGCCGTTGTTGCTGCCGGCGCTGTCGCCGGCGTCGCCGTCCAGATGGAACAGGTTGGTGAGGCCCGAGTGCATGACCGTGCGGTCCTCGGTCTCGAGCATGTCATTGGGGATGAATTCGAGGTCTGTCGGATTCATGCCGCCACCTGCAGAGATCCTTCAGCGCGCAGGCCGCCGCTTTGGTGGCGCGTCCAGACTGCCCTTGCTGCGGCGGCGCGGAGATCCCGTCCCCGGTATGTTTTCTTGCGATCAGGCACGACTTGTAAACCACTGTTTCAGTGGAACAGTGTCGCGGAAATGCTTGAAAAGACCGTTAAGCGGCCCGGGATGCGGGTTGAAAGCCCCTCGGCGCCGGCTCTGGCGGCACGTCAGGAGCGCCCGTGGCAGCGGTCAGTCCTGATGGTCCTCCTGCGCTTCGCTCCAGCCGCTTTCCCAGGCTTGATGGTCGGCATTGTCGAACGCGTAAGGATTGGCGGTGATCGGCTGGCCTGTCATGCCGGCCTGGAACCCTTCGTCGAAATGGGCGCCGCGCGGGTCCATGCCGCAGGGTTTGTGTGCGGTTTCGCGAAGATGTTCGGCAAATTCCGGGTACCGGGCCAGATCGGTCTGATCGAGGCCCTCGGGGTGCTGCTCCAGCGCCCGGCGCCCGCGCCGGGTCAGCTGCCAGAGGCCTGTCCCCAGAGGCTCCAGAATGCAGGCCGTCTGCAGATCTGCCAGATGGCCTGCAAGCCGTCCGCGCAGCTCTGCCCGCGGCAGGCCCGGGGTTTCGTTCGCTTGCCGGAACAGAGCGTCAAGGGCGGTTTCGCAGCTTTCCAGCGTGACCGGCCCCGAGCTGGCCTTGTGCATGATCAAGGCAACAAGGCTGGCGGTGCTCAGCAATGGAAAATCGTTTTGGAACATGGGTTCAGCCGGATTGCCGGGGCGCACAGTCTACGCGCCGGCGGGGCTTTGGTAAAGGCCGGGACTGGCGGCCCTCCGGGTTACCAGCCAGGCAGCGGTTTCACCTGATCCGCCAGCGGCCAGTAGAAATCCGGCGGCAGGCCGGCGTCGGCGCGCTTCTCCTCGTTGAACGGCGGTTTCAGCGCGCCGCGGAAGTATTTGCGCACCAGCGCGTGGAATTCCTCCTTGGGGTCAAGATTGTCCCGTCCGCAGAGGAAGTTGAACCATTTCGAGCCATAGGCCACATGACTGACCTCTTCGGCATAGATGAGTTCCAGCGCCTCCACCGCCTGGGAGAGGTTTGCCTTGCGGAAGATGCCGATCATGCCGGGGGTCACGTCAAGGCCGCGGGCCTCCAGCACCATCGGCACGACGGCGAGGCGGCCCATCAGATCCTCTGCCGTGTCCTCAGCCGCGCGCCACATGCCAGCATGTGCGGGCAGGGCGCCATAGTGGCTGCCCAAGGCTTCAAGACAGTCGCACATGAGGTTGAAATGCTTGGATTCCTCATCCGCGGCCTTGACCCAGTCGTCGAAGAACCCCAGCGGCATTGGCACATGTGAGAAGCGGGCGATGATGTCCCAGTGCAGGTCGACGGCATTCAGTTCGATATGGGCCACCGCGTGCAGCAGCGCGATGCGGCCCGCTTCGGATCCCGGCTTGCGCTTGGGCACATCGCGCGGGTTCAGGAGTTCGGGGCTGTCCGGGCGGGCCGGGTGCATCGGCGGACTGGCAGTGCCGATGGGGATTTGCGGCGCCTCGCCCTTGCGGCTGGCTGACCATTCGGCGGCATGGCGGCGCGACAGGGCGGTTTTGGCGCGCCCGTCCGCCGTGGTCAGCACTTCTGCGGCGCGTTCGGCGAGCGAAAGGGGCTGATCGGTCATGCGTCTCTCCTGTTGCAGCGGTGCGGCTGGATCACTCAAGAGGCGGGTTCACCTGATTTGAGCGGCAGAGTCCAGTCCGGAAACCGGTGCACTCCCGCGCCTGCGGGCGATCAGCGGGCTGATCTCCCTGGCCGGCTTGGGCATGGCAGCGCGCGTCCCGCGCGCTGCGCGCCGCCCCGCCGGGGCGGCGCCGGGCCCAACAGCCGCGGTCCGTGCCCGTCAGGGCGCGGGCAGGGCTGGCGGGAGCACGCCGCCTAAAGGGCGCGGACTGCTTCCAGAACTTCTTCGGCGTGGCCGTCCACCTTCACCTTGCGCCAGACGCGGGCGATGGTGCCGTCGGCACCGATCAGGAAGGTGGAGCGCTCGATGCCCCAATGCTTCTTGCCGTACATGCTTTTCTCTTTCCAGACGCCGTAGTCCTCGCAAACGCTGCCCTCTGCATCCGACAGAAGCGGCGTGGTCAGCCCGTGTTTTGCGGTGAAATTCTCATGCTTCTTGAGGCTGTCCTTGGAAATCCCGAAAACGTGAGCGCCGGCATCGGCGAAGGACTGCAAAGCCTCTGAAAAGGCGATGGATTCTTTGGTGCAGCCGGGGGTATTATCACGGGGATAGAAAAACAGCACCACGGGCGCGCCCTTGAGGGCGGACAAAGTGACCTCTCCGCCGCCGCCGCGGGGCAGGGTAAAGGAAGGGGCGGGATCTGAAACGTCGAGCATTGGCCTGTCTCCTGTCTTTTGCGCAAATCACTGCGCGGCGACCATAACCCATGAGCAGCGAAGGGAAAGCTGAGATCAAACCCGCCGGCGAGAATATCCGCGCCGCCGCCGAGGCGGTGCCGGTGTCCGGTCCCGCTCCGGAAACGGATGCGGCTGTGCGGACTGTGCCCGGGCGGCGCCGCCGCTGGCGGCTGCTGCGCGGGCTGGCCTGGGTGCTGGCGCTGCTGAGTTTTCTGGGCGCGGGCGCGGTTTATTTCGGGATCGGCACGCGGCTGGATGCGCCGGATTGGGTCAGGGACCGGGTTGAGGCCCGGATCGAGCGGCACCTGAACGGGCTGCAGGTTGAATTCGGCGCCATTCATGTCGTGGTGAACAAGGGCTGGCGGCCGCGGGTGAGCCTGCGGGATGTGGTGCTGCGGCACCCGGACGGCAGCGTCTTTGCCCAGCTGGCCGATGCCCAGGCGAGTCTTGCGATGCGGCCTCTGCTACGGGGGCGTATCCAGCCTAAGCGGATCGCGTTGAGCGGGCTGTTTGCGGCGCTCAGGCGCAATGAGGACGGCAGCCTTGCGCTGAGCTTTGCCAGCGGCGCAGCCCCGTCGCGCCGGGCCGCCAGCCTGGTGGAGCTGATCGAGCAATGGGACAGCCAGTTGCAGAAGCCGGTTCTTGCTGCATTGACTGAAGTCGAAACCAGCGAACTGACGCTGTCCTATACGGACGACCGGCTGGGGCGAGGCTGGACCCTGGATGGCGGCCGGATCGGATTGCAGCGGGAGGATGGCACGGTCTCCCTGTCGGCGGCCTTCTCGGTCCTCAGCGGGCGCGGCGAGGTGGGCACCGTGGAGGCCAGCTATGCGTCTGAGATCGGCAGCCCGGAGGCGGAGTTCGGGGTGCTGGTCTCCGAAATCGCCAGCGAGGATATCGCAGCGCAAAGCCCAGCGCTTGGCTGGCTGGGAGTGCTGCGGGCGCCGATTTCCGGCTCCTTGCGCGGCGGCGTGGCGGCGGATGGCGTGGTGCAGCCGGTGCAGGCAAGCCTGCGGATCGGCGAGGGGGTGATCCAGCCGGCGGCGCAGACCCGCCCGGTGCCGATCACCGGCGCCCGCAGCTATTTCACCTATGATCCGGCGCGTCAGCTTCTGGCGTTCTCCGAACTGAGCATCGAAAGCGGCTGGGTCTCCGGGGTGATGCAGGGTCAGGCGAGCCTGGCCGGGGTGCAGAACGGCCAGCTGGCCGGGCTGGTGGGGCAGTTGCGGTTCTCGAACCTGAAGCTGAACCCGCGCCGCCTGTTTGAAAGCCCGGTGGAATTCCCTGCGGTGGATGCGGATTTCGATCTGCGGCTCAAGCCGTTCCGGCTGCGGCTGGGCGAGATGCTGGTGCGCGACGGCGGCAGCCGCATTCATCTTGACGGCACTGTCGGCGCAGGCCCGGAGGGCTGGGACTATGACCTGAACGGCAGCGTCGATCAGGTGCGTGTGAAGCGGGTCAAGGAGTTGTGGCCCTCGGTGCTGGCGCCCAAGCCGCGGGAGTGGGTGGGCGAAAATCTGCACGCCGGGCTGGTGCGCAACGTCGGCTTCCATATGCGCGGGCGCGGCAGCGGCAAGCCGTTTGTCAGCCTGGATCTGGCCTTTGAGGACGCCGAGGTGGTGTTTCAGAAGTTCATGCCGCCGGTGCGGGGCGGCTCGGGCCAGCTGAGCCTCTATGGCCAGCGGTTTGTGGTCACGGCCTCCGGCGGCACGGTCTCGGCGGAACAGGGCGGCGATGTGGAGGTCGCAGGCACGTCCTTTATCATCCCTGATGTCACTGCCAAGGATGGCACGCCGGGGATTGCCAGGATCAAGGCGCGCGGATCTGCCACGGCGGCGCTGTCGCTTCTGAACCGGGAGCCGCTCAGGGTCATGGACAAGGCCAGCCTGCCGGTGGATCTGGCGGAGGGGCAGGTGGAGGCCGAGGGCACGCTGGCGCTGCCGCTGCAGAAGAAGATACCGGTCGAGCAGATCCTCTATCACTACCGGGGCACGGTGCGCGGTGTTCAGTCGGCTAAACTGGTGCCGGGCCATGTTGCGGCTGCACCGCTGCTGCAGATCGAGGGCGACCAGGGGCAGGTTCGGATCAGCGGCAATGGCAGCCTGTCCGGTGTGCCGCTGAGCGCCAGCTGGAGGCAGATGATCGGGAAGGACGCCGCACCGGACAGCCGGGTTGAAGGAACGATCGAGCTTTCGGCGGCAGCTGTCGAGGCTTTCAATATCGGCCTGCCGCGCGGTGCTGTGTCGGGCAAGTCGCGGGCGCGCTACGCAGTGGATCTGAGGCCGGGCGTGACGCCGCGGCTGGAACTGGACTCGGACCTGAAGGGCGCGGGGCTCCGGATCCCGGAAATCAGCTGGCGCAAGGGGGAAGGCGCAGGCGGCAGGCTTTCTTTGACCGCAACCCTGGGCAAGAGTGCCACGGTGGACAGGCTGGAACTGGAAGCGCCGGGCCTTTCAGCCACGGGCCGGGTCACGACGCACAAGAACGGCGGACTGAATCAGGCGGTGTTCACCTCAGCGCGGGCGGGCAACTGGTTTCAGGGCGCGGTGACCTTTACCGGCCGGGGCGCGGCAGCGCCTGCGATTGAGGTGACCGGCGGGCGGCTGGACCTGAACCGGTCGCCGTTTGCTGACACGGCAAGCGGTGGCGGAGGAGCCAGCCGCGGCGGCGATGTGCCTGTGACACTGCGGCTGCAGAACCTGCAGGTGACCGACAGCATCGGGCTGCAGAATTTCCAGGGCCGGTTTTCCACCCGCGGCGGCATGAACGGGGAGTTCACCGCGCGGCTGAACGGGCAGACACCGGTGGCGGGCACGCTGGTGCCGCAGAACGGCGGCACCGCCTCGCGTATCCGCTCCAACGATGCGGGCGGGGTGTTCCGCTCAGCCGGGGTGTTCGGGCATGGCCGCGGCGGCAGCTTTGACATGACACTGGTGCCGGCCGCAGGGGCGCCGGGCGAATATGACGGCAGGGTCACGGTCCGCAACATCCGGGTAAAAAACGCGCCTTCGATGGCGGCGATCCTGAATGCGATCAGCCTGGTGGGTCTTCTGGACGAGATGACCGGGCAGGGCATCCTTTTCACCAGCATGGAGGGGCGGTTCCGGCTGGGGGCCTCGCATCTGATCCTGCACCAGAGCAGCGCGGTCGGCCCGTCGATGGGGCTGTCGCTGGACGGCAATTTCGACCTGAACAGCAGCCGGTTGAACATGCGCGGGGTAATCTCGCCCGTTTACCTGCTGAACGCCATCGGACGGGTGCTGTCGCCGCGGGACGGCGAGGGCCTGTTCGGGTTTACCTTCACCCTGCGCGGCACCGCTGATGATCCGTCGGTCACCGTGAATCCGCTGGCTGGCCTTGCGCCGGGGTTCCTGCGCGAGATCTTCCGCGGCCCGGCACCGGCGGTGCCCGGGGACAACCGGGCCTTCACGGCGGACGGAGAGGAGCTGGAGGAAGGCCAGGAGCAGTTCCGCGAGCCGCGGGGATCCGACAAGTAAACCTTGCAGCATGCGAAAATCGCCATAGATTTCTCCCGCTGCACAGCCTATAGCGCGCGCCATGAAACTCAGCGATTTCGACTTCGACCTGCCTGACGACCTGATTGCCACCCGACCTGCCAATCCGCGCAGCTCGGCCCGCCTGCTGGTGGCTGAGGGCGGTGCCCTGCACGACGGGCAGGTGACCGATCTGATCCGCTGGCTGCAGCCCGGTGACCGGCTGGTGCTGAACGATACCAAGGTGATTCCGGCGCGCCTCAGCGGGCTGCGGCACCGCGACAGCGCGCAAGGCCCCGTTGCGGCCAGGATCGAGGCAACCCTGCTGGAACCCCGCGCCGATGGCAGCTGGGCGGCACTACTGAAGCCCCTGAAGAAAATCAAGGCGGGTGAGGAGATTGTCTTCTCTGAAAACCTGAGCGCCAGGCTTGAAGCCATTGAGGACGGCCAGGGGCAGCTGCGCTTCAATCTGAGCGGCACCGATTTTGATGCTGCATTGGCAGAGGCTGGCGCGATGCCGCTGCCGCCCTATATCGCCGCCAAGCGTGCCGCGGATGAGCAGGACAAGACCGACTACCAGACCGTCTGGGCCAAAAACTCCGGCGCGGTGGCGGCGCCGACGGCCTCATTGCATTTCGACGCGTCGCTGCTGGAGGCGCTGAAGGCGCGCGGGGTTGAGATTTCCTATGTCACCCTGCATGTGGGGGCGGGCACCTTCCTGCCGGTGAAGGTGGAGGACGTGACCACCCACCGGATGCACGCGGAATGGGGAAAGGTCAGCGAAGAAGCAGCGGCTGAAATAGCGGCCACCAAGGCCGCGGGCGGGCGGGTGATCCCGGTCGGCACCACGGCGCTGCGGCTGATCGAAAGCGCGGCCAGGGACGGGCAGATCCATCCCTGGGAAGGTGACACAGACATCTTTATCTATCCGGGGTTCGCGTTCCAGGTGGCGGATGCGCTGATGACAAACTTCCACCTGCCGAAATCAACGCTGCTGATGCTGGTCTCGGCGCTGATGGGGCAGGAAGAGATCCGCAAAATCTATGCTCATGCCGTTGAAAACCGCTACCGGTTCTTCTCCTATGGCGATGCGTCGCTTTTGATCCCGGCTTAGGCGAATACATCTTAGAATTGCGGCAAGAAATCGCAGATAAGCGCCGCAATCATGGAACCCGGACAGCGCGCAAAGGGTTCATCAAACTGAAATCTGAATCGGCGATAACGGCCTGGCAGGCTTGATCGGCCGGACATAACAAACAAAGGTGTTGGCAGCCCGTCCCGTTGTGGAGGGCTGCTTTGCTTTCGAAGGAGGCATGAAATGCTGCAGGTGCTGTCGAGCGCATGGGCGCTGTTGCTGGGGGTTTGCTTGCTGATGGTGGGCAACGGCCTGCAGGGCACCATGCTGGGTGTGCGCGGCGAGCTTGAGGGCTTTTCGACCTTCCAGATGTCGATCGTGATGTCGGCCTATTTCGTGGGCTTCCTGGGCGGCTCGCGGCTGGCGCCGGAGATGATCCGCCGCGTCGGCCATGTGCGGGTTTTTGCGGCACTGGCCTCCTTCATCTCGGCAGTGATGATCCTCTATCCGCTGCTGCCCAACACGGTTGCCTGGGCGCTGGGGCGGATCGTCATCGGCTTCTGCTTTTCGGGCGTGTATGTGACCGCGGAAAGCTGGCTGAACAACGCGGCTGACAACACCAACCGGGGCAAGGCGCTGTCGCTCTATATGATCGTGCAGACCATCGGCATCATTGCAGCGCAGGGCCTGATCCAAGTTGGCAATCCGGCCGGATTTGAGGCCTTCATCATCGCGTCGATCCTGGTTTCGATCTCCTTTGCCCCCATTCTTCTGTCGATTTCGCCCACGCCGGCATTCGACACCACTAAGCCAATGACCCTGCGCCAGCTGTTCGAAACCTCGCCCTTGGGGTGCGTTGGCATGTTTCTTCTCGGCGGCGTGTTCTCGGCCCAGTTCGGGATGAGCGCGGTTTACGGCTCGGCGGCCGGGCTGACCTTGACCCAGCTGTCGATCTTCGTCTCGGCTTTCTATGTGGGGGCCATGCTGCTGCAGTATCCCCTGGGATGGCTGTCGGACCGCATGGACCGCCGGGTTCTGATCCTTTTTGTCGCTCTGGTGGGCGGCGGCGGTGCGGTGCTGGGCTTCCTGTTCGGGATGGAGTTCAAGATGCTCCTGGTGGCGGCTTTCTTCATCGGCGGGTTGTCGAACCCGCTCTATTCGCTGCTGATCGCCTATACCAACGATTACCTGCAGCATGACGACATGGCGGCTGCATCAGGCGGGCTGGTTTTCATCAACGGGCTGGGCGCCATTGCCGGGCCGCTGATCACCGGCTGGCTGATGGAGGACGCGGTGTTCGGGCCTGCTGGATTCTTTACCTTCATCGGTGCGCTGATGTTTGCAATGGCTGCCTATGCTGCCTACCGCGCGACGCAGCGTGCGGCGGTGCCTGTCGATGAAACCGGCAGCTTTGCCGCGATGTCGCCGACAGCAACACCTGTGGCGGTGGAATTTGCCCAGGAATACGCCATCGAGACCGAACTGGAGGAGCAGGAAACTGCCCAAGAAACAGTTTGATTGCGCTAACCAGCCGGAATTGTGAGGATTATTTCACACAATGGGCTTGTCTGACGCAATTTGTGACCCAAGGTTACTTGTAAAGGTAATGTAAAATGGCCTGAAGTTAGGGTCAGGAAAAACTTGGAGTTACGACCGATGACTGGTCCCGAAGAGATACTTGCGTTCTGGCTCGACAAAGTCGGGGAGAAGGGATGGTATCTGCAGGATGACGCGCTGGATCAGGAGATCCGCGAGACGTTCCAATCCACATGGGAGGCGGCCTGCGAGGGCCGGTTCTCCTTCTGGCTCACCTACCCGAGCGGCACGCTGGCCTACATCATCCTGATGGACCAGTTCCCGCGCAACATGTTCCGCGGCGAGGGCCGCGCCTTTGCCTCTGACCGGGCAGCCCTGTCGGCGGCCAAGATCGCCATCAACAAGAACTGGGATCTGAAGATCGACGAGCCTGCGCGGCAGTTCTTCTATCTGCCGCTGATGCACTCGGAAAACCTGTGTGATCAGGAACGGTGCATCCGGCTGATGATGGAGCGGATGCCGCAGAACGGCACCAGCAACCTGCTGCATGCCCGCGCCCACCGCGAAGTGATCCGCCAGTTCGGCCGCTTCCCCTACCGCAATGAGGCCTTGCACCGCGCCAGCACCAGCCCGGAACTGGCCTATGTGCAGGCCGGCGGCTACGGCGAGACCGTGCGGCAGATGCAAGCGGCCGGCTGACACCGGTCCAATTGGAAGGTATCAGCGCCGCGCCCCGGTAACGGGCGCGGCGTTTTCTTTTGCGGCCCCTTGCTTGCGGCGCAGCACTTCGGCAGGGAAAAGGTCTGCTTTTTTTGACAAGCCATTGAGGACAGGCCCTTGACCACAGTTCAATTTCCGATGACGGGAAGCTGCCGCTGCGGCGCCACCGCCGTTGAAGCCTCAGCGCCGCCGGTGCTGACCGCGGCCTGCCATTGCCGCGGCTGCCAGAAGATGAGCGCCAGCGCGTTTTCCCTGACCGCGATGTTCCCGGCAGAGGCGTTCCGGGTTGTCCAGGGCGATCCTGTCGTTGGCGGCGCCAAGGGTGCCGAATTGGCCCACTATTGCTGCCCGGAGTGCCAGACTTGGATGTTTACCCGTATCACCGGCGTGGAGGAGTTTGTGAACGTCCGCCCCACGATGTTCGAGGACACCAGCTGGTTCCGCCCGTTCATTGAGACCTGGACAGCGGCCAAACATCCGTTTGTGCAGGTTACCGCTGAGCACAGCTTTGAGCATTTCCCCACGATGGAGGAGTTCGGCGGGCTGCTGGCAGCCTACGCCGCAAAGGGCTGAGCAGGTGATCAGCTTTCACCGGGGCCGCAAGCACTGCCGTCCTTCAGAAGAGGTACGGCGAGAATGATGCGGCTGGCCAGTTCCGCGGCCCCTGTGCGGGCGGCGTCTGCCGCGGCGTGCCGGGGCAGGGTGCGCATGTCAGCGAGGGCGGTTTGGAACTGTGCAAGGCGTGCCTCCAGCCGGGCGAGCCTTTCGGCAGGAGCCGTGCCGGACTGAACCGAACTGCGAAGACCGGCAACCTCCTGTTGCAGCTCTGTGACGGCGGTGCGCAGCGGCGCAACCTGGCCGGTGATGGCTTCAGCATTGGCCGTAACGCCCTCGGCTGCGGTCATCAGTTTCCATCCCAGGAACAGGCACACTGCCAGCAGGATCAGGGTGGCGTTCAAAAGAGCCTTGGCGAAGTCGAAAAGGAGTTTTGTCATGGGCATGCGGTCCAGGGTTGTGGATTGCAGAAAGCTTCCGGCTTATGCTGACCCGGAGCTATCCGTGCTGCCAAGCGGAAACCTGCCGTAAAACGCATGGCCGCTATGCCGCAGCAGAGGGTGATTGCAGTGCAGCAAAAACTAGTTTAACGGTAAACTAGTTTTTTGGAACCTGTTCGAGGGCGAGGGAGCAACATGGCCGCACAATCTTATGACGTGATCGTAATCGGCGCCGGGCCGGGGGGCTATGTCGCCGCCATCCGTGCGGCACAGCTGGGCCTGAAGACCTGCGTGGTCGAGCGTGAGCATCTGGGCGGCATCTGCCTGAACTGGGGCTGCATTCCGACCAAGGCGCTGCTGCGGTCGTCAGAAGTGTTCCACCTGATGGAGCGCGCCAAGGATTTCGGCCTTAAGGCGGAGAACATCGGCTATGACCTGGACGCGGTGGTGAAACGCTCGCGCGGGGTGGCGAAACAGCTCAGCTCCGGCATCGGCCACCTGATGAAGAAGAACAAGATCGACGTGGTGATGGGCGAAGCGTCGATTCCGGCCAAAGGCAAGGTTTCGGTCAAGACCGACAAGGGCACACAGGATCTGACCGCCAAGAACATCGTTCTGGCCACCGGCGCCCGCGCCCGCGAGCTGCCGGGGCTGGAAGCGGACGGCGATCTGGTCTGGACCTACAAACACGCGCTGCAGCCGGTGCGGATGCCGAAGAAGCTGCTGGTGATCGGCTCCGGCGCCATCGGCATCGAATTTGCCAGCTTCTACAACACCCTGGGCGCTGACACGACGGTGGTTGAGGTGATGGACCGGGTGCTGCCGGTCGAGGACGCCGAAATCTCCGCCTTTGCCAAGAAGGCCTTTGTCAAACAGGGCATGAAGATCATGGAGAAAGCCATGGTCAAGCAGCTGGATCGGGGCAAGGGCAAAGTGACTGCCCAAATCGAAGTGGGCGGCAAGGTAGAGAAACAGGAGTTCGACACCGTGATCTCCGCCGTGGGTATCGTCGGCAATGTCGAGGGCCTGGGGCTGGAAGAGCTGGGCGTCAAGGTCGACCGGACCCATGTGATCACTGATGAATTCTGCCGTACCGGCGTCGATGGCCTCTATGCTATCGGCGACATCGCCGGCGCGCCCTGGCTGGCGCACAAGGCGTCCCACGAAGGTGTGATGGTGGCCGAGCTGATCGCGGGCAAGCACGCGCACGCCGTTAAGCCGGAAAGCATTGCCGGCTGCACCTACTGCCAGCCGCAGGTGGCCTCTGTCGGCTATACCGAAGCGAAAGCCAAGGAACTGGGTTACGACATCAAGGTCGGCCGCTTCCCCTTTATCGGCAATGGCAAGGCCATCGCGCTGGGTGAGGCCGAGGGCATGGTCAAGACTATATTTGACGCCAAGACCGGCGAGCTGCTGGGTGCCCACATGGTCGGCGCCGAGGTGACCGAGATGATCCAGGGCTATGTGGTGGGCCGCCAGCTGGAGACCACCGAGGAAGACCTGATGAACACCGTCTTCCCGCACCCCACGCTCAGCGAGATGATGCATGAATCGGTGCTGGATGCCTATGACCGGGTGATCCACATGTGAGCTGCCCGAGGCAGTGTAGGATTGAAAAGGCGGCCTGCTGAGGGTCGCCTTTTTTTGCTGGCGCATTGAATTCTTTCAGAAATTCCGCAAATTTCTTGCGTTTTCTCTGCTTCGTGAACCGCGATGCGAGAATTACCTCTCGACCAAAAGGTCTCTGACCTCACCAATCGAAAAGAATGGATCTCCGCCGTTTTCGTAACGGACGGCGTATCTCGTGTTTTTTTCCGAAAAAACAATATGCGGCGCCTCATTGTTCGGGGCATCTTTACGTTCGAAGTCCAATATAATGGGTCCGCTTTCAGAAAGATGGTAGATGTAGAAATCCACGTCCCCGCTGCTCGCCCTCTTGTAAGCTGAGATTACACCCGCAATGCCGTCAGGCCAGGCTGAAATAAAAGTCGGATGCTCACCTAAGTCGTACTGGGGAAAGGGAAAGTCACGAATGACTTCTCCGCTATCTGCGTCATGTACAGCTAAGCCCTCAACGCGACCTACGTTATCGTCCCTTACCAAATAGTTGTAAATAACCTGGTCTTTCGGAGGTAACCACTTGGCGAACCAGCTTTGATCAGGTTTTGTCAACCACTCTGATGTAAAAACCATGTCAGCTTCAGGAGCCAGCGGCCTGGGTTTTACGGTTCGATTACCCGGTTCAACAATATAGCTCGCTCCGTAAAGCGTGCCGATGATCAGGTATTTGCCCGAAGGGGACCACTTCAGTTCATTGACAATGGATGCCTCGTAAACATCACTTGAGATCTGTTTGTAACGCTGTTTTACCTTTAGGTGCCTGCCCTCATAGATAACAACCTGACCGTCATGGCCAGTTGCAAAAAGGCTGCCGTCAGGTGACCAGCTCGCTAGATGGGTCTGACGGTGACCGTGATTTAGTTCTACAACCTCATTAGTCTCTAGATTTACTGTAATCCCCGACGACCGGAAGTTCGCCGCCGTAAGAAACCGGCCATCAGGTGATAAGATTCCCTGGCTGTTGGACGCAAGGCCCCAATCAAGACCATCGATTTCAACCTGCGACCATTCGATACCATCCCATTTTACCAAAGTGTCGTTGACGCCGGGAACGAAAAGTCCCGGTTCCCCGTCGGTTGCGGTGTACCAAGAGGGAACAGCAGATTGGACTATGTTGTCATCAGACCTGGCGACCAAATCTCCAGTCTCTGCGTTTCGGATCTCCAGATAGCCCCGGTAACGGTCGGCCTCTAGGCTGTGAACAAAAAGAGTGGCATCCGGAGAAAAACTGTACGTGACATTTGACAGGTTTCCTGCCTTGATCTCAACAGTTCGTTTTCCATTTTCTGCATGTGGTCTTGTCACCGGGTTCAGATGATCGAACTCAGTTACTACCAGCGTTACACCAACGACGGCTAGGATGCCGATTGAAAAAGCTATGGATTTCTTCATGAAATTTGCACCTTAATATTGTGTCGGGGTGTCTTTAAACAACCCTGAACGCTTCCTGAAGCCTATTTTTGTTGGTGCAAAGAGCGATGTCTTTTCCCCTGTGATAGCGTTCGGAAACAGTGCTTTGAAAGCCGAAGATCAATGAAGCGGCATAGATGAAAGAGGTGCTTGCTTGTTTTTTTCAACGAGCCCCTAACGCTCTGGCTTCTGGCTGTGCACAGGGGTAACCAGTGGCAGAACAAGATCAAAGGGGCGGCAGTCATGATGGCATCCGGGAAAACCCGCTGGGGCGCGATCCTTGCGGTCTGGGCTGCGGGCCTTGGCGCTGCTGCGCAATACGGCAAGGTTTCGGTTGTCTTTGACCAGCTGGGCGCGCTGTATCCGGAAGCCGGCGCCAGCCTGAGCCTCAGCGTGTCGATGACGGGCGTGCTGGGCATTCTGATGGGTGCGGTGGCCGGGTTGTTCGTTTCTTCCTTCGGCTACCGGCGCACACTGGTCTGGGCCTTATGGACAGGCGCCGTGATGTCGGCGCTGCAGGTGCTGCATCTGCCTTACGGGCTGTTCCTGGTGACACGCGCGGCCGAAGGGTTGTCGCATCTGGGCATCGTGGTGGCGGGGCCGACGCTGATGGCGCTCTTGGCAAGCGACCGCCAGCGGGGCACGGCACTGACCGTGTGGAGCACGTTTTTTGGTGTTGCCTTTGCGCTCTTGAATTGGCTGGGGCTGCCGCTGGTGGCCGCGCATGGCCTGCTGTCGCTGTTTGCCGCGCATGCCGCACTGATGGCGGTGCTGGCTGTTCTGCTGCAGTGGTCGATGCGGGGCCTGCCGATGCCGCCGCGCCAGCCAATGCCGCAGCTGGCCAACCTGGCGGCCCTGCATCTGAAGATCTACCGGTCACCGTTCAAGCTGGCGCCGGCCGCGGGCTGGCTGTTTTACACCACTTGTTTTGTAGCGCTCCTGACGGTGCTTCCGCCGCATCTGCCAGCTGAGCAGCGGGCCTTTGTGATGGGGGCGTTTCCGCTGATCTCCATCGCGTCGTCGATGCTGTTGGGGGTGGCATTGTTGCGGGTGATGCCGGCGGTGCAGCTCATTCAGCTGGGTTTTGGATTATGTGCGGCGGGCGGGCTGTGGCTCTGGGCCATGCCGGGCGATTGGCTGGCGTGTTTTGCGCTGGCGGCGGCCTTTGGCCTGGTGCAGAGCGGCAGCTTTGCCTGCGTGCCGCAGCTGAACACCACTGCGGCGGATCAGGCCGAGGCGAACGGGGCGATGTCGCAGGCGGGCAACGCAGGCAATGTGATCGGCACGCCGCTGCTGCTGGGCTCGCTGGGCCTGGCAGGCTATGGCGGCATGATGCTGGTGGTCTGCGCCCTGTTCCTGGCGGGCATTCTGGTGCACCAGCTGCTGGCCGCACGGCGGCGCGCCTGGGCCTGAGCGGCGGCTCCCGCCCGTCACAGGCCCCAAGGGGCCCGTTCCCGTTGGGCCAAGCGCCGCGCAAAGCGCGCGGCGCAACGGAATTCGTGCCGAATTCCGGGCCGGAAAACCCAGGTTCTCCGGCTGTTGCCAGCTGCTGTCAGCAAGTTTCAACCTGTTCGCGCAATGTTCTCTTTTTGGGCTTGGCGTTTTCCACAGCATTCCCTATCTGTAGGGCGGGCGTCCGCCAAGGGTTCGGCGGCGCGGGTACGGGGGCATTATGGCTGAGCTGAAATCCATCGAAGTGCGCGGCGCGCGCGAGCATAATCTGAAGAGCATCGACGTGGATATTCCGCGCGATGAACTGGTGGTGATCACCGGTCTTTCGGGTTCGGGCAAGTCCTCGCTGGCGTTTGACACGATCTATGCCGAGGGCCAGCGCCGTTATGTCGAAAGCCTGTCGGCCTATGCGCGCCAGTTCCTGGATATGATGGAAAAGCCGGATGTGGACCATATCAGCGGTCTGTCCCCGGCGATCTCGATCGAACAGAAGACGACGTCGAAGAACCCGCGTTCCACCGTTGGCACGGTGACGGAGATCTATGACTATCTGCGCCTGTTGTTTGCCCGCGCCGGCACGCCCTACAGCCCGGCCACCGGCAAGCCGATTGAGGCGCAGCAGGTGCAGGACATGGTCGACCGGATCATGGAGATGGAGGAGGGCACCCGCGGCTATCTGCTGGCGCCGATCGTCCGCGACCGCAAGGGTGAGTACAAGAAGGAATTCCTGGAGCTGCGCAAGCAGGGCTTCCAGCGGGTGAAGGTGGACGGGGAGTTCTATGAACTGGACGAGCCGCCCACTCTGGACAAGAAGTTCCGCCATGACATCGACGTGGTTGTCGACCGCCTGGTGGTGCGTGAGGGGATGGAGACGCGGCTGGCGGACTCACTTCGCACTGCGCTGGACCTGGCCGATGGTATTGCCATTCTGGAAACGGCTCCGCGGGAGGGGGATCCGGAGCGGATCACCTTCAGCGAAAACTTTGCCTGCCCGGTCAGCGGCTTCACCATCCCGGAGATCGAACCGCGGCTGTTCTCCTTCAACGCGCCGTTCGGGGCTTGCCCGGAATGCGACGGCTTGGGGGTTGAGCTGTTTTTCGATGAACGGCTGGTGGTGCCGGACCAGAGCCTGAAGGTCTATGACGGCGCGCTGGCGCCCTGGCGCAAGGGCAAGTCGCCCTATTTCCTGCAGACCATTGAAGCCATTGCGCGGCATTACGAGTTCGACAAGAACACCGTTTGGAAGGACCTGCCGGAGAAGGTTCAGAAGGTGTTCCTGTACGGCTCCGGCGACGAAGAGATCATGTTCCGCTATGACGAGGGCGGCCGGGTCTATCAGGTGGAGCGCACCTTCGAGGGCGTCATTCCGAACATGGAGCGGCGCTACCGCGAGACTGATTCCAACTGGATCCGCGAAGAGTTTGAGCGCTACCAGAACAACCGCCATTGCCATCACTGCGAGGGCTACCGTCTGCGCGAGGAAGCGCTGGCGGTGAAGATCGCGGGCGTGCATGTGGGGCAGGTGGTGCAGCTGTCGATCCGCGAGGCGCTGGCCTGGATCGAGGATGTGCCGAACCATCTGACCCAGCAGAAACAGGAGATCGCCCGCGCCATAGTCAAGGAGATCCGCGAGCGGCTGGGCTTCCTGAACAATGTGGGTCTGGAATATCTGACGCTGAGCCGCAATTCCGGCACGTTGTCCGGTGGCGAGAGCCAGCGGATCCGTCTGGCGAGCCAGATCGGCTCCGGCCTGACCGGGGTGTTGTATGTGCTGGACGAGCCGTCCATCGGCTTGCACCAGCGCGATAATGACCGGCTGATCGGCACCCTGAAGAACCTGCGCGATCAGGGCAACACAGTGATCGTGGTGGAGCATGACGAGGACATGATCCGACAGGCGGATTACGTCTTTGATATCGGCCCCGGCGCCGGGGTGCATGGCGGCGAAGTGGTGAGCCACGGTACGCCGCAAGCAATTGCGGCGGACACGGGGTCGATCACCGGCCAGTATCTGGCGGGCACCCGGGAAATCGCTGTGCCGGCCAAGCGCCGCAAGGGCAACAAGAAGAAGATCAAGGTGGTCAAGGCCAGCGGCAACAACCTGAAGGAGGTGACGGCGGAGTTCCCGCTGGGCAAGTTCGTCTGTGTGACCGGCGTGTCGGGCGGCGGCAAGTCGACGCTGACCATCGAGACGCTGTTCAAGACCGCCTCAATGCGCCTCAATGGCGCGCGCCAGACGCCGGCACCTTGCGAAAGCATCAAAGGGCTGGAGCATCTGGACAAGGTGATCGACATTGACCAGCGCCCTATCGGGCGGACTCCGCGTTCAAATCCAGCGACTTACACCGGGGCCTTCACCCCGATCCGCGACTGGTTTGCCGGGCTGCCGGAGGCCAAGGCGCGCGGCTACAAGCCGGGGCGGTTCTCCTTCAACGTCAAGGGCGGCCGCTGCGAGGCCTGCCAAGGCGACGGCGTCATCAAGATCGAGATGCATTTCCTGCCCGACGTCTATGTCACTTGCGAAACCTGCAAGGGCGCGCGCTACAACCGCGAGACGCTGGAGATCAAGTTCAAGGGCAAGAGCATCGCCGATGTGCTTGATATGACTGTGGAAGATGCACAGACTTTCTTCCAGGCGGTGCCTGCGATCCGCGACAAGATGGACGCGCTGATGCGGGTGGGCCTGGGCTATATCAAGGTGGGCCAGCAGGCGACGACGCTGTCGGGCGGCGAGGCGCAGCGGGTGAAACTGTCGAAGGAGCTGTCGAAACGCTCTACCGGGCGGACGCTGTATATCCTGGATGAGCCGACCACCGGCCTGCATTTCGAGGATGTGAAGAAGCTCTTGGAAGTGCTGCACGAACTGGTGGAGCAGGGCAATTCAGTGGTGGTGATCGAGCACAATCTGGATGTGGTCAAAACCGCCGACTGGATCATCGACATCGGCCCGGAAGGCGGCGACGGCGGCGGCGAGATTGTTGCGGCCGGGACCCCGGAAGCGGTGGCCGAGGAGCCGCGCAGCCACACCGGGCGCTATCTGAAGGACATTCTTGCGGCGCGGAAGGTGGCGGCAGAGTGAATAAGAGGGGCGCTGCCCCTCTTGGCCTTTGGCCAATTCACCCCGGGATATTTTTGGCGAGATGAACAGAGGGGCGTTGCCCCCCTTTGTTATGCAGTTTGCGCGGCGGCGGGGCGGGCCAGCAACAGCGGCACCACGAGCAGCCCCAGAAAGGCCGTGTTCATCACCACGTTGAACCAGGCGCCGGCGGCGAGGGAGCCGAGGCTGTCGGGGATGTACCAGGCCAGCAGCGCCGGGAGCAGCAGGCGGCGGCCAAGGGCCGGGTCGGCACTGTAGATGTGCTCTGTCACAAGGTAGATCAGAACACAGAAGCCGCACATCAGCCCGCCGCTGATGGCTGTCATCAGGGCGGCTGCGCCCGGGCTGAGCGCCTGGGCGCCGTCTAGCGGCAGGAAGGCAAGGTCGAGGAAAAGATCGAGTGCTCTTCCCAGAGGTGTTGCCAGCGCCAGCACGAGGGCAAGACCGAAGGCTGCGCCCAGGATTGAGACTGTCTTGAGCAGTCGGGTTGCGGCGGTGTGTGTCATTGGAAGCTCCTGTGAAATGTCTTCGGCAAGATGCAGCGGAGAGCGGAGGCAAAACAATTACCTGGGGGGTAAGTGTATTCCCCGCTGCAGCCCCCTATGCTGCGGAAAACGGAGGCATCAAATGGCGGAGAGCTTTGGCGCGGTTTTGAAAAAATGGCGCGGACATAGGCGGATGAGCCAGCTGCAGCTGGCACTGGAGGCCGGTGTTTCAGCCCGGCACTTGTCGTTTCTGGAGAGCGGCCGCTCACGCCCCAGCCGCGGCATGGTGCTGCGGCTGAGCGAGGAGTTGCAGCTGCCGGGCGGGGCGCAGAACCAGTTGCTGACGGCGGCGGGGCTTGCGCCGGCCTATGCGCGCCGGGACCTGGCCGATGCGGAGCTGGCGCCGCTGCAACAGGCAGCTGCGCAGATGATGGCGGCGCATACGCCCCTTCCGGCGATGATGATCGACCGGCATTGGACCCTGCTGGATCTGAACCGCCCCATGGAAATGATGCTGGGCAGCGCCGGTATCAGCCGGGGCAGCAACCTGATCGAGGCATTGCTGGACAATTCGGCGTTGCGCGCGGCGCTGGACAATCTGGAGGAGGTGGAGTGGCTCAGCCTGGCGCGGCTGAGGACCGAGCTAGGCCATTTCGGGTCCGATCCGGTTCTGGAGCAGGCGGTTGCACGGCTGCAGGAAAAAGCCTTGAGCCATGCGGCCCCGGAGGAGGGGGTGCTGCCGGCGGTGATCCCTGCGCGGTACCGGATGGGCGGCCAGGTGCTGGCGTTCTTTTCCACCATCACACAGTTTGGCGGCACTGGCGACCTTGCGATGTCGGAGTTGAGGATCGAGATGCTGTTTCCTGCAGACGAGGCGACGCGTCAAGCCATGACAGCGTTGGCCGGGGCTTGACCGGGCATCTGCGCCTCTACTTGGCGAGAGTGTCCGCGGCGCCGATCAGGCGCAGCACCTTCTGGGTCTCGCGGTTGACCTGATAGACATAGCCGCCGGCCTGAACATAAGTGCCATAGGGATCCGGCGCCCATTGTCCGGGATCTCCGATCCAGATGTATTCGTCCAGGATGTGATCACCGCGGCGGTAGAACTTCTTTACCGGACCCGGCGGCGCGCAGTGCGAGGCTTTCATCACCAGCCCGCCGGGGCATTGCAAGCGGTCCCTCTCCTCGCCGCCATTACCTGCGGCCAGCGGAATTGCCAGCGCGCTGGCGGCGGCAAGAACGGTGATCGGAACAAGACGGCGGCGTACCATTTACAGCTGGTCCTTTTTTCGCTGCCTTCGTCATAAAGGGCTGCGGGGCAAAGCCAAGGGAGCCGAAAAACGGCGGCGGCGCGCCGCCAGTTGCCGCTCGGGCGGCGGCAAGAACCCGCGCTTGCAGGTTCTGCGTTGTGCCGGCAGAAGCATTTCGGAACCGGCAGCCGGTTTTAGCTCAGTGCCGGGATAAAAGCCGCGGATTTTCGCCTGCGCGGCGTTGCGCTGCACGCAACCGATTCCGGTGCAGGACGTGCTGCTGCGGACGTGTTTGGCTGGCCGGGAAAACATCTTTGCAGGCCCGCGCGCGGTGTTCCGGATGCCAGAGGCCGGCCCTGTGCGGGGCCGGCCTGGCGCCAAGCCGGTTTGGGAGGAAACCGCGTGGAGGCGGCCGGGCGTGTCAGCCCTCCCGGCTGCGCTTCTCGAACCGCGGCAGCATGGCAGAGAAATCCATGCCCTTGCCGTCTTCGTCCTCGACGAACTTCTTATAAAGCGCCATCGCCAGTTCCCCCATCGGGGTGTCTGCATCGGCGCTCTCAGCCGCTTGCTGGCTGAGGCCCAGATCCTTGAGCATCAGTTCAGCTGCAAAACCCGGCTGGTAGTTGTTGTCGGCGGGCGACTGCGGGCCGACGCCAGGGGCCGGGCAATAGGCGTTCATGGTCCAGCTGTAGCCGGAGGAGGTGGAAACCACGTCGAACATCTTCTGCCGGTCGAGGCCCAGCTTGTCAGCCAGGGCAAAGGCCTCGCAGGTGGCGATCATGGTGACGCCCAGGATCATGTTGTTGCAGATCTTGGCGGCCTGGCCTGCTCCGGCCTCGCCGCAATGCACGGCCTTCTGGCCCATGATGTCAAACAGCGGTTCCGCTGCCGCAAACGCCTCTGCCGAGCCGCCGGCCATGAAGGTGAGCGTGCCGCCCGCGGCGCCGCCGATGCCGCCGGAGACCGGCGCGTCGACGGAGAGGAGACCTGCGGCCTCTGCCTGCTCAGCCACCGCGCGGGCGGAGTCCACATCGACGGTGGAGCAGTCGATCAGCGCGGCGCCCTTGGCCATGGCCGGGATCACCTCCGCCGCGACAAGGCGCAGGATGGCGCCGTTGGGCAGCATGGTGATCACCGCATCGGCACCTGCCGCGGCCTCAGGGCCGGAGGCTGCCATTCTGACGCCTTCGATGCTGACATCGGCCATGTCGAAACCGGTGACGTCGTGGCCTGCCTTGGCCAGGTTGGCGGCCATCGGCCCGCCCATGTTGCCAAGTCCGATAAATCCGATCTTCATGCGAGTTCCTCCTCAAATGTCAGCGCATCCGCGCCCAAGGGCGCCAGCAGGTCGTCAACCGCCTGTGCCGGCACCGGCTGGCCTGCATATTGCCATTGCGGATTGCGGTCCTTGTCAATGATCTGGGCCCGGATGCCTTCCAGGAAATCGCTCTGTTCCATGGCGCGGAAGGTATAGCGGTATTCCAGGTCCAGCGCGCGGCGGATGGCGGGGCCGTCGGCGCGCAGGCGGCGCAGCATCTCCAGCGTGCAGGCCATCGACAGCGGCGAGTTGCGTTTGAGAGATTTCAGTGCGGCAGCGGCAAACTCGCTATCTCCGGCCTCAAGACCAGCAAGAATGTCCTCCAGGCTGTCCTTGCCGAAGTGTCTGGCGGTGTGCTCGCGGACCGTGCGCAGCTTGCCCTCAGGCGCGGGCTTGGCGGCATCCTCGACCAGCTTAGCGCTGCCGGTCTCCTCCAGCGCGGCGACCAGCGCGGGCCATTGTTCCTGCGGGATGAAGTAGTCTGCAAAGCCTGCGAGGATGGCGTCATCCGCGCCCATCCGCGCGGCTGTCATGCCGAGGTATTCGCCCAGGTGATCCGGCGCCAGCGACAGCATCAGCGAACCGCCCACATCCGGCACCAGCCCGATGCCGACCTCCGGCATGGCGATCTGGCTGCTTTCGCCGACCACCCGGTGGGTGCCGTGGCAGCCGATGCCGACACCGCCGCCCATGGTGAAGCCCTGCATGAAGCTGATCACCGGCTTCTTGTACTCGAAAATCCGGGCGTTCAGCCGGTATTCATCGCGCCAGAAGGTGCGGCCATAGGAATAGTCGCCCTTGGTGCCGGTGTCATAAAGCTCGGCAATGTCGCCGCCGGCACAAAAGGCCTTGTCGCCCTCGGCATCGATTACCACCAGTTTGACGGCGTCATCCCCGGCCCAGTCGCGCATGGCCGCGTCGATTGCCATGCACATCCCGTAGCTCATCGCGTTCAGCGCCTTCGGGCGGGTGAAGGTGATGCGGCCGGCCTGGCCGGATTTGCGGATATGGATATCACTCATCGGGCGTGCTCCGTCAGTATGTGTTGCCGCGGGCAGTGTGCTGATTGCAGGTTACTCTGCAATCAGCTGGCGCGCGACGATCAGGCGCATGATCTCGTTGGTGCCTTCCAGGATCTGGTGCACCCGCAGGTCACGCACGATCTTCTCGACGCCGTAGTCGGCCAGATAGCCGTAGCCGCCGTGCAGCTGCAGGCAGCCGTTGGCCACGTCAAAGGCGGTGTCGGTAACCATCAGCTTGGCCATGGCACAGAACTTGGTGGCGTCATGGGCGCCAGTGTCCAGTTTCCATGCGGCCTGGCGCAGGAAGGTGCGGGCGGCCTGCAGGCGGGTTTCATATTCCGCCAGCCGGAACTGCAGCGCCTGGAACTGGTTGATGGATTTGCCGAAGGCCTTGCGCTCGGACATGTACTGCACGGTCTGATCCAGCGCCGCCTGGGCACCGCCCAGCGCGCCGGCTGAGATGTTCAGACGGCCGCCGTCGAGACCCGCCATTGCGTAGGAGAAGCCCTTGCCTTCCTCGCCGATCAGGTTTTCCGCGGGGATCGCGCAATCGTCGAACTGCACCTGAGAGGTCGGCTGCGCCTTCCAGCCCATCTTGTCCTCCAGCGCCCCGAACGACAGGCCCGGGTTGCCGTCCTCGACCACCACGGTGGAGATGCCCTTGGGGCCGTCCTCGCCGGTGCGGCACATCACGACATAGGCGTCGGAGTAAGAGCCGCCGGAGATGAACGCCTTGGTGCCGTTCAGGATGTAGCCCTCATTGCTGCGCTCGGCGCGGGTTTTCAGCGCTGCAGCGTCAGAGCCGGAGCCCGGTTCAGTCAGGCAGTAGGAGAAGATCTTCTCCATGGTGCAAAGACCGGGCAGCCATTTCTGCTTGGTCTCTTCCGAGCCGAACTTGTCGATCATGCCGCCGCACATGTTGTGGATCGACAGGAAGGAGCCGATCGCGGGATCTGCCATGGCCAGCGCTTCGAACACCAGGGTGGCGTCCAGGCGCGACAGGCCGGAGCCGCCGTATTCCTCAGAGACGTAAAGACCGCCAAACCCCAGCTCCGCCAGTTGCGGCCACAGGGATTTGGGGATGGTGCCAGCCTTTTCCCACTCACGGGAATGCGGCGCAATATTGTCCTGGCCGAATGCGCGGGCCATGTCGAAAATGGCCTGCTGTTCCTCTGTCAGTGCAAAATCCATGCGCCGTACCTCCCGTCGCTCAGATGAATTGAACAGTTGTTTATTTAATAGCGGCCGGCGGACGCTGAGGCAAGCTGCGCAAATGCAAAGCCGGCGTGCAGCAATGCCCTGCCTGTACGGCCAGGGATGAGGAGAAAATTAAGAAACTTGCGCGAAACTCTGTCTCAAACCGATCAAGCGCGGGTCAATCCCGCGCGCACATTCCAAAAGGAGTAAGCGCAGTGTCAAATTCCGGGGCGCAGCATTTTCTGGCTTCATCAGTTCCGCAGAGCCCGGACCAGGTCAAGCAAGCTTTTGCTCAGGCTGTGACTGGCAACGCCCGCGCTGATTTTGCCCTGTCTGTCAAGCACGGGACACTGAAGTCAAATGGGGGCAGCCCAAAGGAACAGGCCGCGCATTTGATGAAGGATGCCCGGCGAAAGGCCATTGACCGCAGCTTTGACGATGCGGTCTATCTGCTGGAACGCGCACTGAAGCTTGACCCCAAAAACCGCAAGATCCACACCACCCTCGGCGAAGTTTTCGAGTTGATGGAGAAACGTGATAAAGCTCTTCTTTGTCACATCGAAGCGTTGCGGCTTGAACCTCAGAATTCGGAATGCCTGGCCTACATCGGAAGCTACCTGATGCGGATTGGCCAGGAAGAAGAGGCTATCAACTATTTTCAGGATACGCTGAAATTCAACCCTTCGAATGAGGTTGTCTTTGCCCGGATGATGCATCTGAAACGGCAAAAATGCGATTGGGCAGACTTTGATAAAGCGCGGCGGAAGATCAAGAGCGGTTCGAAAGGTTTGGCGGTCATCGATCCGTTTTCCTTCCTGAGCCTTGCCGACGACCCTGAAATGCAAAAGGAGTATTCTGTTCTTGCGGCGAAAGCCAACAAGATCTGTAAGACCGAAACGGCCAAGTTCACTGCACCCCTGCCGAAAAAAGACAAGATCCGTATTGGCTATTTCTCCTGTGATTTCCTGGATCATGCAACGATGTTCCTTATCGGCCGGATGTTTGAACTTCATGACCGTGAGAAGTTTGAAATCTACATTTATGACTACGGTGCGATGAACGACAATGACGGGCGGCTCAGGGCGGAAAAGTCCGCGGATGTCTACCGGCACGTGGGAAATGTCGACAGCGAGACAATTGTCGAACAGGCGCGGGAGGACGGTCTGGACATTGCTGTTGACCTGAAGGGGCATACCAAGGGCAACCGGATCAATCTGTTCGATCACCGCATGGCGCCTGTTCAGATTTCCTATCTCGGCTACCCCGGAACCTCTGGCGTGGAATCCATCGACTATATGGTTGCAGACCCAGTTGTGGTGCCCCCGAAGTACCGGAAGCATTACACTGAAAAAGTGCTCTATATGCCGGACTGTTATCAGTCGAATGATGATGCCCGCAAAGCCGCTGAGCACAAACCTACCCGGGCAGACGCGGGATTGCCGGAGGATGCGGTGGTGTTCTGCTCCTTTAACAGCCCTTACAAGGTATCACCGGACGAGTTCGACATCTGGATGAAGCTCCTGAAGCTGGTGCCGGACAGTGTTCTGTGGTTCTACGCAGTCCGTGATGGAGTCCGGGAAAACATCCTGGCTGAGGCGAAGCGGAGGGGTATCGGGCCGGACCGGATTGTCTTTACCGGGTTTGCCAAGCAGGAAGAGCACCTGGCCCGTCTCCCGCTGGCGGACATTTTTCTGGATACATTCTTTGTCAACGCTCACACCACGGCCAGTGACGCCCTTTGGGCTGGTGTTCCCGTTGTTACGAAAGTCGGCAAGCAGTTCGCGGCACGGGTCGCAGCGAGCCTGCTGCACACAATTGGCATGGATGAGCTGACTGCCACCACGCCGCAACAGTATCAGGCGCTGGCGCTGAAACTGGCGCGTGACAAGGAATACCTGGCGGACGTGAAGACACGGGTGAAACAGGGGATCGAAACAGGCCCGCTGTATGACACCGAAAAGTTCACCCGCAACTTTGAGGCGCTGCTGGAGAAAACGCTGGAGCGATTCAATGCCGGGCTGAAACCGGACCATATAAGCCTGAGCTGATCAAACCGGACTATGACAAAAGGCGCGGAGGATTTCGCGCCTTTTCCGATTCAGGTCAATTGAACGGAACTGACAGGTCAGAGCAGCCGGACCTGGGTGCCGATCTCCACCAGCTCATAAAGCTCTTCGACGTGCTGGTTATAGAGACCGATGCAGCCGGAGGAGCTTTGCCGCCCGATCTTGCGGGTGTCATGGGTGCCGTGAACCAGGTAGGCGGGCCAATCCAGGTACATCGCGCGGGTACCCAACGGGTTGTTCGGCACGCCGCCTTCGATGGTCACCGGCAGTGACGGGTCGCGCTCCCGCATCGAGGCAGTCGGGGTCCAGCTGGGGTTTTCCCTCTTGCGCACAACCTTGGTGTAACCGCGCTTGGTCAGATCCTCGGTCATTGGCACTGAGGAAGGGAACAGCCGGTAAGTTTCACCGTCCGAACCCCAGTAATGCAGCGCGCGGGAGCTGATGTCGGCCAGCAGGCAGCCAACGCCCAGAGTCTCGAAATGGTCCTGCCAGTTCTGCTGCGTGAAGGCAGAAGTGTTGCGCTGCACCGGGACTTCCTCGCGGATTGCAGGCTCGCTCTGCGGGAAGGCATCAGAAGATTGGGCGCGCAGAAGGGCCGGGGTGGCCATCGTGGCGCCAAGACCCATCAGGGTTGCGCGGCGGGTAATGCGGAGTTTGGTCATGGTGCCTCTACCGTGCTGCTCGAAAACTCCGGCACAAGATAAGCGCAAGCGCGGGTTTTCCTAGGGGCGGCATAGCGGAAAATCCGCGTCTCACAAGCTTGTGTTTTCCCGGGCAGCGGAAGATTGCCGTCCGGGAACTGTCTGGGGGTCAGGCCGCCAGGCTGCGGGCCTGGGCAAAGGACAAGAGGCGCTTGCTGTCCTCATCCCACAGGTGCAACCGGGCATTGGCCAGGCTTTCGCGGATGGTCATCCGGTTGCCTTCGGCCAGTTCTGCATGGTCGCGCAGAACTTCGGGCAGCCGGTAAAATGGGATGCGGCTGTAAAGGTGGTGCACATGGTGGATGCCGATATTGGCGCTGAGCCACTGAAGCACCGGCGGAAGCACGTAATGCGAACTGCCATGCAGCGCGGCGTCATGCAATTGCCAGTCCTCTTCCTGCTCCCATTGGGTGGTCTCGAACTGGTGCTGCACATAGAACAGCCACAGGCCGGCGGTGGCAGCGATCAAGGTGGCCGGCAGAAAGATCAGCACCAGCGGCATCAGGCCGCCGAAATACCAGATCAGCCCCAGCGCGGCCAGGATCGATGCATTGGTGCCCATTGCGCTGATCCAGTAGCGGGCCTGCCCTGTCAGGCCATAGGGGATGCGGTTCTGCAAAAAGAAAAGGTAACCGGGGCCAATGCAGAACAGCGTCACCGGGTGGCGGTACAGCCGGTAGATCAGCCGGTCCCAGCGGCTGGCCGCGCGGTATTCGGCAACGGTCATGGTGTGGATATCGCCCATCCCGCGTTTGTCCAGGTTGCCGTGGGTGCTGTGATGGATCGAATGGGTGCGGCGCCAGACATCATAGGGGGTCAGCGTCAGCACGCCGATGATGCGGCCCACCCAGTCGCTGACATGCCGGTTGTTGAAGAAGGACCCATGCCCGCAATCGTGCTGGATGGTGAACAGGCGCAGGAGGAAGGCAGCGATGCAAACTGACAGCGCAAGCGTCAGCCAGTAGCTGACCGACAGCGACCACCAGGCCAGCGCCCAAAGCACCAGAAAAGGCACCACGGTCACGGCCAGCTCAAAGCTGCTGCGAAAGGAATTGGGTTCGCGGTATTGGGCCAGGATCTTGACCCAGTCGCGGGCGGTCTTTGCAGCCGCCTGCGGCTGGTCCGGTACTTCTGTCTTGCTCATGCGCCTGCCGTTTGTCTGTCTCTTCCAGACCGGATAGACGAGTTACGCTGCGGAACAAGCAAAAACTGGCTGAAGAGCTTATTTTAACTGACTCCGTGCCGGCAAAACCGCCACGATTTTCAGCAATGCAATTGCATCGGAAAACAGGGACTGAAAAAGGCCCCGGAATGTCCGGGGCCTTTTCGTGTTATACCGCAAGTGGTTAGTCCATGGCCTTGAAGTTGAACTCGCCGCCTTCCTTGATGCCCGAGGGCCAGCGGGAGGTCACGGTCTTGGTGCGGGTGTAGAACTTGAAGCTGTCAGGGCCGTGCTGGTTCAGGTCACCGAACATCGACTTCTTCCAGCCGCCGAAGGTGTGATAGGCCAGCGGCACCGGGATCGGCACGTTGATACCCACCATGCCGATGTTCACGCGGGAGGCGAAGTCACGCGCGGTGTCGCCGTCGCGGGTGAAGATCGCGGTGCCGTTGCCGTACTCGTGATCCATCGCCAGCTTCAACGCCTCCTCGTAAGTGCCTGCACGCACAGTGGAAAGCACCGGACCGAAGATTTCCTGCTTGTAGATGTCCATGTCGGTGGTGACATGGTCGAACAGGTGGGCGCCGACAAAGAAACCGTCCTCGTAACCCTGCAGTTTGAAGTCGCGGTTATCGACCACCAGCTTGGCGCCCTGGTCGACGCCGGACTGGATCAGGCCCAGGATGCGTTCCTTGGCAGCGGCGGTTACAACCGGGCCCAGGTCCACGTCGTCGCCGGCGGTGTAGGGGCCGACTTTCAGCTTTTCGATGCGCGGGATCAGCTTCTCGATCAGCTTGTCGGCGGTTTCCTCACCCACCGGAACCGCAACCGAGATTGCCATGCAGCGTTCGCCGGCCGCGCCGAAGCCTGCACCCACCAGCGCGTCAGCGGCCTGATCCAGATCGGCGTCGGGCATCACGATCATGTGGTTCTTGGCGCCGCCGAAGCATTGGGCGCGCTTGCCGTTGGCGGTTGCACGGGAATAGATGTACTGCGCAATCGGGGTGGAGCCCACGAAGGACACGCCCTGGATGATCTCGCTGTCCAGAATGGTGTCCACCGCCTCGCGGTCGCCGTTCACCACCTGGAACACGCCCTCGGGCAGGCCGGCCTCAACGAACAGCTCCGCCAGCATCAGCGGCACGGAGGGATCGCGCTCGGACGGTTTCAGCACCACCGCGTTGCCGCAGGCCAGCGCCGGGCCGACATGCCACAGCGGCATCATGGCGGGGAAGTTGAACGGCATGATGGAGCCGACAACTCCGAGCGGCTGGCGCATGGAGTACATGTCGATGCCGGGGCCTGCGCTGTCGGTGAATTCACCCTTCAGCATCTGCGGCGCGCCGATGCAGTATTCGATCACTTCCAGACCGCGCTGCAGGTCGCCCTTGGCGTCCGGAATGGTCTTGCCGTGCTCGCGGCTCAGCGCCTCTGCCAGCTTGTCCATGTCGCGGTTCATCAGGCCGACCATCGCCATCATCACGCGGGCGCGTTTCTGCGGGTTGGTGGCGCCCCAAGCGGGCTGCGCCGCGGCGGCTTTTTCGATCGCATCGGTGGTCTCGGCAGCGCTGGCCATCGGGCACTGGTACTGCACTTCGCCGGTTGCGGGGTTGAAAACATCGTCAAAGCGGCCCGAGGTGCCGGAGACCAGTTTGCCGTTGATAAAGTGGCCGAGTTCTTTCATCGGATCCTCCTCTGTTCATCTTGCCCATATCGTAGGCTTGCAAAAAACATCGGAAAAGAGGAAACATTTCAAAGAGGCTTTGCAGGAACGCAAAAGGTTAACGTAAGGTTAGCAGCAGAACGGAGGACCCGGGGCCAATGGATCCGCAGTGGGATGATATGAAAGTGTTTTTGGCGGTGGCGCGGGAGGCGAGCCTGTCGGGCGCCGGCCGCATCCTCAAGATGGATCCCGCCACCGTCGGCCGCCGCATTGCCCGGTTTGAGGCGGCACTGGAGACCCCGCTGTTCGTGAAATCGCCGCAAGGTTATGCCCTGAGCGCCGCCGGCGACCGGCTGCTGGTCCATGCCGAGGCCGCGGAACAGGCAATGCGGGCAGGGACGGAAGCCCTGAGCGGCCCCAGCGACACCATGTCCGGCCAGATCCGCATCGGCGCGCCCGATGGCAGCGCCAATTACATCCTGCCGCAGGTCTGTGCCGAGATCGCTGAAGCGAACCCGGATCTGGATATCCAGATCGTGGCGCTGCCCCGCGTCATTAACCTCAGCCGCCGCGAAGCGGATATGGCTGTTACGGTCAGTGCACCCACGGCGGGCAAACTGCTGGTGCAGAAGATCTGCGACTATAAGCTGCACCTTGTCGCCTCGCGTCATTACCTGAAGGACCATCCGCCGATCGAAAAGCTGGAGGACCTGAAGGGCCACAAGATGATCGGCTATATCCCCGACATGATTTTTGACAAGGAATTGGACTATCTGAACGACATCGGGATCGAACGTGTGGCGCTGGCGTCCAACTCTGTCTCGGTGCAGATCAAGATGGCGGCGCAAGGAACGGCGGTCTGCGTGGCACATGATTTCAGCCTGCCGGCCCACCGGATGCTGCGTAAGATCCTGACCGACAAGGTGAGCCTGACGCGCAGTTTCCACCTGGTGCGCCACCAGGGCGACCAGCGCAGCGAGCGGCTGAACCGCTTTGCCCAGGCCTTGTCCAAGGGCATCCGCGACGAGGTGGCCCGGCTGGAAGCCTTGACTTAAAGCTGCGTTGCGGCACACTTAATTTATAGAGAAGTTATTTCCGGAGGTCTCCAGCGTGCTCGTTCAAGAGATTTTAAAGTCCAAGGCCGGCTCGGGTGTTGTTACGGTCAGCCTGTTTGCGAGTGTTTCCGAGGCAGCAAAAGTCATGTCCGACAACCGTTTTGGCACCGTGGTTGTCTCCGCCGACGGAGACTATCCGGACGGCATTCTGTCTGAGCGCGATATCGTCCGGGAACTGGCCAAATCCGGCTCAGGCTGTCTGGACGAGCCGGTCAGCAGCTATATGACCAAGGAGTTGGTCACCTGCACCAGCCAGTCCAACGTCGGCGAGGTCCTGCAGCAGATGACCGATGGCCGGTTCCGCCACATGCCGGTGGTGGAAGACGACGGAAAGCTTATCGGGATCATCACACTGGGCGATGCCGTCAAGGCGCAGCTTGCCCAGGTCGCGATGGAGAAGGACGCGCTGCAGGACATGATCATGGGCCACTGAGCCGCAGGCCGGCGCGCGGGGCACTTGGCCGCAGGCGGGCTCTCTGTATTTCTGCCTACTTGCATTGGCAGCGGCAAATATGTTTGCGTGTGCAGAAATTTCTGACAAGGCAGGAGGCCGCCCATGCGCGTTGGTCTGTATCCCGGCACCTTTGACCCGATTACCATCGGTCATATCGACATCATCCGCCGCGCCAGCGCACTGGTGGACAAGCTGGTGATCGGCGTCGCCATCAACCGCGACAAGGGGCCGCTGTTCCCGCTGGAGGAGCGGGTGGCGATGATCGAAGCGGAATGCGCCAAGCTGAGCGACGAGACCGGCACCGAGATCGTGGCGCATCCGTTTGAGAACCTGCTGATCGACTGCGCCCGCGACGTCGGCGCCCAGATCATCGTGCGCGGCCTGCGGGCGGTCGCCGATTTCGAGTATGAATTTCAGATGGTCGGCATGAACCGGGCGCTGGACAGCTCGATCGAGACCGTGTTCCTGATGGCGGAGGCACGGCACCAGGCAATCGCGTCAAAGCTGGTCAAGGAGATCGCCCGGCTGGATGGCGATGTGTCAAAATTCGTCACACCGCTTGTCAATGACAAGCTGATGGAGCGGTTGGGTAAGTCCGGCTGAAACCAATCACAGCATTGGAAACAAACAAAGCCGGGCTGACGCCCGGCTTTTTGCTGTCCGGGGAACGCTGCTGGAATGTGAGGGGCTTCAGCGCCAGAATGCGGCCCAGTCGATCAGTGCAAACAGCTTTTTGCCGAGAAAGATCATATGCGTGTCGCCGAACAGGATGATATCGATGACAGCGGCGGTGATCAGGAACAGCCCGAGGTAGATGGCAATCCGGTTGGTCATGAAGGCTCCGCCGCAAATGAAAACGCCCGCCCAGATAACCTGAGCGGGCGCGAATTCTCAAGAGGCCAGGGGCGTTTAGCCCAGCTTGCCCATGGCGACAGCAACGTCCGCCATGCGGACCGAGAAGCCCCATTCGTTGTCGTACCATGCCAGCACGCGCACCATGCGGTCCTCGACCACGCGGGTCTGGTCCGGCGCAAAGATCGAGCTTTCCGGGGAGTGGTTGAAGTCAATGGAGACCAGCGGCGCCGGCTCATAGCCCAGAACGCCTTTCATCGGGCCCTCTGCGGCTTCCTTGACGGCGGCGTTGACCTGCTCTGCGGTCACGTCGCGACCGGCGCGGAAGGTCAGGTCCACAGCGGAGACATTCGGGGTCGGCACGCGGATGGCAGAACCGTCCAGGCGGCCCTTCAAGTTCGGCAGCACTTCACCCAGGGCCTTCGCAGCGCCGGTCGAAGTCGGGATCATCGACATGGCGGCAGCGCGGGCGCGGTACAAGTCCTTGTGGCGGCGGTCCAGGGTCGGCTGGTCGCCGGTGTAGGCGTGGATCGTGGTCATGATGCCATGCTCGATGCCGAAGGCCTCGTCCAGCACCTTGGCCAGCGGCGCCAGGCAGTTGGTGGTGCAGGAGCCGTTGGAGATCATCGTGTCACCGGCTTCCAGCTGGTCGTCGTTGACACCGAATACGATGGTCTTGTCGACATTCTTGCCGGGGGCGGACAGCAGAACCTTCTTTGCGCCGCGCTCCAGGTGCGCCTTGGCCTTCTCACCGTCGTTGAACTTGCCGGTGCATTCCAGAACCACGTCGCAACCGGACCAGTCCAGCTCGTTCATGTCGTAGGTGGAGAACATCTGCATGTCGCCGCGGCCCAGGTTCATGGTGCCGTCGCCGATGGTCACTTCACCCGGGAAACGGCCATGCACGCTATCGTATTTGATCAGATGCGCCGCGGTCTCCAGCGGGCCGGTGGCGTTCACCTTGATCACTTCGATGTCGTCGCGGCCCGAAGCGGCAATGTGCGACAGGGTGCAGCGGCCGATGCGGCCAAAACCGTTGATCCCGACTTTGATGGTCATGAGTACGTCTCCAAGCGAGCAAAACCTTTGGCCGCCATATAGACCGGGGCGGATGTGGCCTAAAGGGGTAAAAGCGTCATTAAATGAAACTGTTAGCGCAAAATCATTATGTTGGCGGTAACGGTTTCATCCGGTGGCGTTAACGGAAATCAGCGCTCCGTGCGCGGTGGCGCTAACGCTTGTGCTGCGGCGCGGAACCGGGCAGATTGCCCCCAAACGCGAACAGGTTTGAAGGATTTGGCATGAGCGGATTGCTGGCGCTGCTGGATGATGTGGCGGGGATTGCCAAGGTGGCTGCGGCATCAGTCGACGATGTGGCGGCAGCGGCGGGCAAGGCCGGCGCCAAGACCGCAGGCGTAATCATCGACGATGCGGCAGTGACGCCGAAATACCTGCAGGGCTTTGCCCCGGCGCGTGAACTCCCGATCATCTGGCGCATCACCCGGGGTTCGCTGTTCAACAAGCTGATCCTTTTGCTGCCCGTCGCCATGCTGCTGGCGAATTTTGCGCCTTGGGCAATTACGCCCTTGCTGATGCTGGGCGGGTCCTACCTGTGTTTTGAAGGCGCGGAAAAGGTCTTTCACGTGCTGTTCCCGCACGCGAGCCACGCTATTGACGAAGATATGAGCATCAAGGACCCCGGTCATCTGGAAGAGCAGAAGATCAAGGGCGCGATCAAGACCGACTTCATCCTGTCGGCGGAGATCATGACCATCGCGCTGGCCGCCATCGAGGCGCCGAATGTCTGGATGCAGGCGGCAACGCTGGCCGTGGTGGCGATTGGTGTGACGCTGGCCGTCTACGGCTCAGTCGCAGTGATCGTGAAGATGGACGACGTGGGCTTGTATCTGGCGGGCAACGCACCAACGCCGGTGGGGCGCGGCCTGGGGCGCGGGCTGGTCAAGTTCATGCCGGTGCTGATGTGGATCCTGTCCGTTGTCGGCACCGCAGCGATGCTGTGGGTCGGCGGCTCCATCATCATCCACGGGCTGGAGGTGCTGGGCTTTGGCTGGCTGGGTCATCTGATCCACGATTGGGCCTATGCCGTGGGCCATGCGGTGCCTGAGGGCTGGACCGGCTTTGCCGAGTGGAGTGCCAAGGCGGCGATGGACGGCGTGTTTGGGGTTGTGTGGGGGCTGCTGCTGATCCCGCTGGCGACCAAGGTGATCGGGCCGGTTTTGGGGAAGTTTGGCAGCGAGAAGGCGGACCACTGAGAATGTGTTATTGTCTCTGCTAAACCATAAGCGATAAAGCTCCTTTTAGTCAGTTATGAGGTTCGAACCGAGGTCATGTTAAAAAAACCATTCAACTTCAAAGATTTGATGTCTTCAATTTATGGCTGACGAATTAGCATACTCGCGAAGACAATTGGCAACTGCGGTTAATTTGTCTGCGCTGTTGGGGTGGACAGGGATTGCATTGCCGCTTTCGTTTGAGATTGGGGTAGGAATTCTCCCTTGGGCAGCAGCCATTGGGCTTCCGATTTCGTTTTTTTGCTGCTGGTTGATCGCTGCACCAATCTTTAGGCGGATTATGCGTAAAGAAATAAGTTGCTTTAGGGCCGCGTTCTGGGGCGGTGCAATTGCACTCTTTATGGCACTAGTGAGTATCGTAGCAGGTCGTTTTCGCGGTTGGATGAAGTCACTCGACCCGAACTATAGCTCTCAGCTTGGTGGAGGTGACTACGTTCGGGAAATTGACGGTATACTTACAGCTTACGGCTGGCTCATGTTGGCGAAATCTACCGCTGTTTTTGTAGCATTGGGGGTAATAGTTGCGCTTGCGGTGCGTTGCTGGATCGGGAAGCCCGACACTGTCACTGCGAAGACTGATGCAAATTGAATGATCGGTATTCGCTTTTTGTATCGTCTGTTTGTGGAAAAATATCTCGCACAAAAGACGAACAGTACACTGCTTTCAATCCTACAAATTTTGCTGTTTTGGGTTATCTTTGCAGTCGGCATTTTCGTAGCTTACCTGCGGTTCACTCGCGCTTGAAGTTTGCCCCACCCGCGTGCTTCGGCCAAGCTCATCGACCAAAAAGTAAAAGGGCGCCCTGTGAGGCGCCCTCAATTTCTTTGATGCAAGCTAATCGAGCTTAACCCAGCAGCACTTTCACCTTCGCCACGGTACCCTCGGCCGTGATGCCGAACTTCTCGAACAGCTCGCCTGCCGGGGCAGAGGCGCCGAAGCGGTCCATGCCGACGAATGCGGCTTTCTTCTCCTGGCCGCGCTCGCCCAGCAGCCAGCGGTCCCAGCCGCCGTCGCGGACGGCGGCTTCGATGCCCACACGCACCGGACCTGCGGGCAGGACCTTGCGGCGGTACGCTTCGTCCTGGGCTGCGAACAGCTCCATGCAGGGCATGGAGACAACCCGGGTGCCGATGCCTTCACCTTCCAGCTTGGCCTTGGCTTCCATGGCAACGGACACTTCCGAACCGGTGGCGATCAGGATCACCTGGCGCTTGTTCTCTGCCTCGGCCAAGACGTATGCGCCTTTTTCGACCATGTTGGTCAGCTTGTGCTCGGTCCGCACGGTCGGCAGGTTCTGACGGGTCAGCGTCATCACCGAGGGGGTTTCCTTGGAGGTGAGGGCAATTTCCCAGGCCTCGGCGGTTTCCACGGTGTCGGCGGGGCGGAACACATAGGTGTTCGGGGTCGCGCGGCAGATCGCCAGATGCTCCACCGGCTGGTGGGTCGGGCCGTCTTCGCCAACGCCGATCGAGTCGTGGGTCATCACGAACACCGACGGGATCTTCGACAGGGCGGCCAGGCGCATCGCCGGGCGGGCATAGTCGGTGAAGCAGAAGAAGGTGCCGCCGTAGGGGCGCATGCCGCCGTGCAGCGCCATGCCGTTCATTGCCGCGGCCATGCCGTGCTCGCGGATGCCCCAGTAGACATAGCGGCCCTTGCGGTTGTCGGTGTCAAAGACGCCCAGGTCACCGGTCTTGGTGTTGTTGGAGCCGGTAAGGTCGGCGGAGCCGCCCACGGTTTCCGGCATCAGCGGGTTGATGACGGCCAGCGCCATTTCCGAGGATTTGCGGGTGGCAACCTTGGGCTGCTCTTCGCTCACCTGCTTTTTCAGCGCCTTGATGGCAGCGGACAGCTTCTTGGGCGCGTCCAGGTTGTAGGCACGGTTGAAACGGTCCTGCTTCTGCTGCGAAATCTCGGCAAAGCGGGCTTCCCAGGCGGCACGCTCGGACTTGCCGCGGGCGCCGATTTCTTTCCACTGGGATTTGATCTCTGCGGGCACTTCAAACGCGCCGCCGGTCCAGCCGTAGGCGTCCTTGGCCGCTTTCAGCTGGTCAGGGTCGGTCAGGGCGCCGTGGCCTTTGGAGGTGTCCTGTGCGGCGTGGCCCAGGGCGATGTGGGTTTTGCAGGCGATCATCGAAGGTTTCTTCGATTTTTTCGCTGCGGTGATGGCCTCGTCGATGGCAACCGGGTCGTGGCCGTCGATTTCGATCACCTGCCAGCCGGACGCCTTGAAACGCTGCACCTGGTTGGTGCGGTCGGACAGCTCAACGGTGCCGTCGATGGTGATGTTGTTGTTGTCCCAGAAGACAATCAGCTTGCCCAGCTGGTGGCGGCCTGCGAGGCCGATGGCCTCTTGGCTGATGCCCTCCATCAGGCAGCCGTCGCCGGCGATCACATAGGTGTGGTGATCGACAACCTTCTTGCCGTAATGGGCGCGCTGCATTTCCTCAGCCATAGCAAAGCCGACAGCGTTGGAGATGCCCTGGCCCAGCGGGCCGGTGGTGACTTCAACCGCGTCCAGCAGGAAGTTCTCGGGGTGGCCCGCGGTCAGTGCGCCGGACTGACGGAAATTCTTGATCTGATCCAGAGTCACCTGTTTGTCGCCGGTGAGGTACAGCAGCGAATAGATCAGCATCGAGCCGTGACCCGCCGACAGGATGAACCGGTCGCGGTCCGGCCACTGCGGGTTGGATGCGTCGAACTTCAGGTGCTTTTCAAACAGCACGGTGGCCACGTCGGCCATGCCGATCGGCATGCCGGTATGGCCGGAGTTGGCGGCGGCAACGGCGTCCAGTGCCAGCGCGCGGATGGCGGCGGCCTTGTTCCAATGGTCGGGATTGGCGGTGCGCAGGGCTGTCAGGTCCACTTGGATTGTCCTTTGGCGTTAACAGGCATTTGCTGCGCTCAATAACAGCGATCAGCCAAAGATCAAGCATGGTTGCGCCTATTGCAGCCAAACTGCGCGAACTAGGCGCGGCAAGTGGTTGAAACGCAAAGGGGGGTGATTTATTCCTGAAAGGGAAGAACTGGCCCAGGCCTGCCGCGCCCGCTCGATTCGGACGGACAGCGGAAGGATAATGGAACGGCCGGGTGCGGGTGAGGGACAGGCATGAACCAGATTGAAGAATTGCAAGGCCGCATTCAGGCCGCGCTGGAGCGCATCAGTGCAGGCTCTGCCGCGCTGCAGGAGGCGAGCGCTGCGGACAGGATCAAGGCTGAGGAAGCCGCCGCCGAGGCTGTTCAGGCCGCTGAGGCCGCCGCAGCCGGGGCCGCCAGCGCCGAGCTTGAGCAGGCATTGGACGAAGAGAAGACTGCCAACGCCCAGCTTGAAGAACGGGTGAAGGTGCTGCACGCCCGGCTGAAGGAAGCGGAGGGCGGAACGTCTGCGGGATCCGCCAGCGATGAAGACGTGGCCGCGATGCAGGCTGAGCTTGAACTCCTGAGAAACGAAGCCGGAGACCCGGCAGAGAAACAAGCGCTGCGGTCTGAGGTTGCCCGCCTGAAGGGCCAGCTGGAAGCGGCAGCCAATACCGCGGCCAGCGAAAAGGAAGCGCTGGAGGATGAACTGACCGAGGCCAAGGCAGCCAATGACGCCCTGCAGGCACAGTTGGAGGCCGCACCAGCCGCAGGCGGAACACAGGCGGATGCCCCGGACTTGGACGCTGAACTGGAACGCCAGAACGAGGCACTGGTGCGGCTGGACACCGAACTGCAGCAGCTGCGGCTGGCAAATGAGGAGCTGCGCGCCTCCAACGCCGCGCTGCGGGAGGCCAACGCGCAAAGCCTCGGCGATGCCGGGTTGATCAACACGGCGATGGAAGCTGAGATCGAGGGGCTGCGCGCTGCGCAGGCCAGTGATCAGGCTCAGGTCAATGCGGTTCTCGCCAAGCTTGAGCCGCTCCTGGTCAACGCCCGGAACCTGCCTGAAGGAGAGGAAGTCTGATGCCCGAAGTGACCATTCATATCGGCGGCCGCGGCTTTGAGGTCTCCTGCCAGGAGGGTGAGGAAAGCTATCTGCACGCTGCCGCCAAGATGCTGGATGACGAGGCGCAGGTGCTGTCTGACCAGATCGGCCGCATGCCCGAGGCGCGGATGCTCTTGATGGCCGGGCTGATGCTAGCCGACAAGACTGCCGCGGTCGAGGACCGGATCAAGGAAGTCGAGGCAGAGCTGGCCGAACGCATGCAGGAGCTGGAAACGCTGAAGGCCGCGCCTGCACCCGAACCGGAGCGGATCGAGGTCGCAGTGGTGCCGCCGCAAGTAAACGAGACCCTGGCCGAACTGGCCGCCCGCACCGAGGCGCTGGCGCTGGAGATCGAAGAACAGGCAGCGGCCACGTGAATTTCAGGTTGATGCTATTAGCGGCCGCCGCCGCGGCTGTTTGCGGGCCGGTGCGGGCGGCTTCAGGCCAGGCCCTTGAAGAAACAGCCTACAGCTGTGACGGCGGCTGGATCGACGCTGTGTATGTCGAAACCGGCAGTCAAAGCTCGGTTGTGCTGCTCGCAGAAGGAAATCTGGTGGTGCTGAAGGCCGGCCCTTCCGGCTCTGGCGTCCGCTACGCGCCAGAGAGCGATACGGACGGTTACATCTGGCACGTGAAAGGAGGGCAGGGTGTTCTTGCCTGGCAGGAAGCGGGCCGCAGCAGCCTTGTACTGAACAATTGTTTCGAACAATAGGCGCTGGCCGGCGCAACCGCAGGAATGAAAAAAGCCTCCCGTCAAAAGACGGGAGGCTTTTTCTGTTACGGACACCTAAGATCAGGCGTTGGCTTCGCGGATCTTATCGGCGGCTTCTTTGTTGAAGGCGATGCCGTTGTCGTCAAACAGGGTGTCCAGTTCCGAGGACAGCGCCATCTCGGTGATGATGTCGCAGCCGCCGACGAACTCGCCCTTGACGTAAAGCTGCGGGATGGTCGGCCAGTCGGAATACTCCTTGATGCCGGACCGGATCTCTTCATCCGCCAGAACATTGACGTCGGTGTAGTCCACACCGATGTAGTTCAGCACAGCCGCAACGCGCGAGGAGAAGCCGCACTGCGGCATTTCCTTGGTGCCTTTCATGTAGAGCACCACGTCATTGGCTTTGACGGTTTCGTCGATGCGGGTCTTTGCGTCGGTCATGTATTCATTTCCTTTCGGCAGCTGCGCCGTTTCCGTTGGCGGTCATATAAGGAATGCCGTTCATTTTGCCAATCCGCCCAAATGGGAACACCGGGGTGCGTGTAGCGCTATTTCCGTTTGTTCTTGGGAACAAAGAAACGGGCATATTCCTGCGGGTCTTTGGGAACTTTCCAAGTTCGGGCCGACCCGCCACCCATGCCGGATTGATAATCAGAGCGCAGGGTGTGGTAGTTCGGGTCATCGTCATCCTCTTCCAGCGGGCGGCGGCGCTGGGATACGAGCGCCACTATGGCGGTCATGATCACAATGCCAATCACCAGGATAGAAGAGAACAGCGACATCCCGGGTTATTCCGGCGCCTTGGTGGTCAGCGCCAACGCGTGCAACTCGCCGTCTGGGCCGTCCATCTTGCCTTTCAGCGCGGCATAGACGGCGCGCTGCTGCTGGACGCGGTTCTTGCCGCGGAAGCTTTCGTCGACGACCATCGCCGACATGTGCACACCGTCGGAGCCGCCGACCTGGATTTCGGCATCCGGGAAGGCATCTCGCAGCAGTTCTTCGATTTCATGGGCTTGCATGGGCATCCGGGGAAGTCCTTTGTCTTGTTTGCCAAAAATGTAGGTGTGCGGCAGGTACTGTGCAAGCAGGTTTAGGCTTGGCCCGGCGCAAAAGGCGCAATGCTTTCGACAAATTCCGGCACCGCTGCCAGCGCCTCCTGCACGGTATCTTCCTCAAAATCCCAGACGGAGGAGGGGTCCACCGGGCAGAGCGCCCGGGCCAGCTCTGCGCAGCGGTCCTGAAAGTCCTGCGGCAAAGGCAGCGCAGCGGCCTCCTGCAGAACCAGCAGCGCCTCATGGACCGGGAGGACAACCCGCAGGGCATAGGTCATATGGCTCAGCAGGTCCGGGTCATCACGCCAGGTTTCGCCATCAAACAGCTCCTGTGTCACCCGCTGGCCGGCACCGGCGCAGGAGTAGGCCACACAGCCGCCAAAGCCGCATTTGGCAAGATCGGTGTGAATGGAGCAGCGAAAGTCCGGGGCGAGGTTGGGGCAGGGGGTGTCTGCCGCCTTCAGCAGGCCGAAATCCTCATGCGCCTCAAACGGATAGGCGAGGCAGCAAAGGCCCGCACAGCGGCTGCAATCCTCTGTCAGCTCTGGAAAGGTCATCGGCATGCCTCCGGGACAAAGAAAAAGGCGGGACGGCTGCGCCATCCCGCCAATGTTCATGTATCAACTGCCGCCCGTTCGGGCCAGCAATCAGGCCACAGCAGCGGCAAAGCTGGAGCGGAAGATGTCCTTCAGCTCTGCCAGCGGCGCCTCGGAGGTGCCGATTTTCACCATGTCGCCGCCGAACTTGCCGACGGTGGTGATGGCAACTCCTGCCTGGCCTGCGGCCAGCATCAGCGCCTCGGCCTGGTCGAAGTTGCAGGCGATCAGGTAACGCGCCTGATCCTCGCCGAACACGGTCTGGGTGTCGCCCGCGTCGATCTGCACGCCGACGCCGGCCTCCTCGGCCATCTCGAACGCCGCCAGCGCCAGGCCGCCATCGCCAAGGTCGGTGCAGGCCTTGATCAGTTCGCGGTTGGCGCGGATGAACTCTCCGTTACGCTTCTCGGCTTCCAGGTCCACCGCCGGGGCGTCGCCGTCCTCGCGGTTGAAGACTTCGGCCAGCAGCGCCGACTGGCCCAGATGGCCGACGGTTTCACCAACCAGCAGGGCGACATGGCCGTCGCGCGCCTCGCCGATGATCGGCTCTTCACCCGCGGCAATCAGGCCCACGGCGCCGATGGTCGGGGTTGGCAGGATGCCCTTGCCGTCGGTTTCATTATATAGCGACACGTTGCCGGAGACGATCGGCATGTCCAGTGCGGCAACCGCCTCGCCGATGCCTTTGATGGCGCCGACGAACTGGCCCATGATCTCCGGCTTTTCGGGGTTGCCGAAGTTCAGGTTGTCGGTGGTCGCCAGCGGCAGGGCGCCCACGGCGGTCAGGTTGCGGTAGGCTTCGGCCACCGCCTGCTTGCCGCCCTCAAACGGGTTCGCCTTGACGTAGCGCGGGGTCACGTCAGAGGTGAACGCCAGCTTCTTGTCGGTGCCATGCACCCGGACAATGCCGGAACCCGCGCCCGGACGGCGCTGGGTGTCGCCCATCACGGTGGTGTCATACTGTTCATAGACCCACTGCTTGCCCGCATAGTTCGGCGAGGACAGCAGCGCCTTGAGGCCGTCGATCGGGTCAATGGTCGGCACATCCGCGTCGGTCAGCGCCTCGGCTGCCGGGGTTTCAACCCACGGGCGGTCGTATTCCGGCGCGGTGGAGGACAGCTTGGACAGCACCAGATCGGCTTTCACTTCGCCGTTGTGCATGATCAGGAAGCGGTCTTCGGCAATGGTCTCGCCGACGATGGCAAAGTCCAGGTCCCACTTTTCGAACACCGCGCGTGCCTCGGCTTCCAGCTCCGGCTTCAGCACCATCAGCATCCGCTCCTGGGATTCCGACAGCATCATCTCGTAGGCGGTCATGTTCTCTTCGCGCTGCGGCACCTTTTCCAGGTCCAGGCGCACGCCCAGTTTGCCCTTGTCGCCCATTTCCACGGCAGAGCAGGTGAGGCCCGCAGCACCCATGTCCTGGATCGAGATCACCGCGCCGGTCTGCATCAGCTCCAGCGTGGCTTCCATCAGGCGCTTTTCGGTGAAGGGGTCGCCGACCTGAACGGTGGGGCGTTTTTCCTCGATGGTGTCGTCGAATTCCGCCGATGCCATAGTGGCGCCGCCAACGCCGTCGCGGCCGGTCTTGGCGCCCAGGTACACAACCGGCATGCCAACGCCGGAGGCGGCGGAGTAGAAGATCGAGTCGGTGCGCGCGAGGCCCGCTGCAAAGGCGTTCACCAGGCAGTTGCCGTTATAGGCAGGGTGGAAGCGAACCTCGCCGCCTGCACAAGGCACACCAAAGCAGTTGCCATAGCCGCCGATGCCCTCAACCACGCCGTTGACCAGCTGGCGGGTCTTGTGATGGGACGGCTCGCCGAAGGACAGCGAATTCATCGAGGCGATGGGGCGTGCACCCATGGTGAACACGTCGCGCAGAATGCCGCCAACCCCGGTTGCCGCGCCCTGGTAGGGTTCGATGTAGGAGGGGTGGTTGTGGCTTTCCATTTTGAAAACAACGGCGTCGCCGTCGCCGATGTCCACGATGCCCGCGTTCTCGCCGGGGCCGCAGATCACCTGCGGGCCGTCGGTCGGCAGGGTGCGCAGCCATTTCTTGGAGGACTTGTAGGAGCAGTGCTCATTCCACATCGCGGAGAAGATCCCCAGCTCGGTGAAGGTCGGCTCCCGCCCGATGATTTCGAGGATCAGATCGTACTCGTCGGGCTTCAGCCCGTGGTTTGCGATCAGTTCAGGCGTGATGGCGGGTTCCTGCATCCGTAAACGTCCCCAATGGCTGCGATTGCGCGCCTTTTAGAGCAAGCTTTGCCATTGGGAAAGAGGGGTTGCGCAAACGGATGAAGGCAACTTGGCCGCAGGGCAGCAAAGGGGCGAATTGGACGGCAGCAGCCCTGGCGCGGCAGCCGAGTTGTCTGGATCATCCGCTGCTCGTCTTCTTGTTCTCCTCGGCTGCCTGATGCTGCGCGGCGGCAGCCGCGGCAGGCCTCCCGGTATCGTTCAACCGGTCCGCATCTTCTGGCCCCGGGATTGCCATCCGGACCTCGCGGCGGGCAAAGCTGATGCCGTTTTCGGCAAACGCCGCCTCCACCCGGTTGCAGGTCTCCTTGCGGATGGTGAACAGGGTGCCTGGCTTGGCCGTGAACTTGCAGCCCATGATCATGCCGGCGTCCAAGAACCATCAAAGAAACGATCAAAATGCGGGCAAAGTGCTGAAATTTGAACGTCGACGAAACCTTCTGCGCCAGGGAAGCAGGAGGGAAACGGGCGAAAACTGGACCAGCAGACCCGGTGAGTTGTAATCAGATCAAAGAAACAGGTTTTCGCCGCAGGATGTTAATCCGCTGCATGCGGCCGCACAGGGCCGATTGGCCAAAAAAAAGGCCGAGCACTAAGCTCGGCCGAAGTCCAACAGGGAGGTATGAAGGGGGGCGAAGCCGCCGCCTCCATACGTTTCATTTAGGGTGATGAGGCCTGCCCTTCAAGGGGAGTTACGCCAAATCAGCGTCAATGCTGCTATGCGATTTTTGCATGGCTGACGCCTGCAGTTTCCAAACAACGGCCCGGCTGACGCAATGCAGCTCTGAACCCAGCATGCCAAACCGGTCCGGGCGGTCAGAGTTTGCCCAGTTCCTTCATATGTTTGCGGTGGGCCATAATTTCGCTTTGCACGAAATCACGGAAGGCACCGACGCGCTGGGAGTGACGCAGTTCTTCCGGGTAGGCCAGGTAAACCGGTACTTCGTTTTGCAACTCTTCGGGCAGAACCTCGACCAGCTGGGGAAATTCCTCGGTCACATAGTCAGGCAGAATGCCAATCCCCAGATTGTGCAGCACGCCCTGAAGCACACCAAAGTAGTTGTTCACTGTCAGCAGCGAGCCGGGGTTCATCGCCATCAGCTTCTTGCCAAGAACCGCAGCGGAGCCCACCTGCGCCGACCGCTGATTCTGGCAGATCAGCCGGTGCTGGGAAATATCCTCGGAAGTTTCCAGGTTACCGTGCTTCTCGAGATAGGAAGGTGTTGCATAGAGCCCCATCCGCACTGTCATCAGCCGCTTGCGCACCAGATCGGCCTGGCTCGGCTCCTTCATGCGGATTGCCACGTCAGCCTCGCGCATGGGAAGGTCCAGCACCCGCTCTTCCAGCATCAGGTCGATCTTGAGGTTGGGGTACTGTTCATACAGCTTGGTCAGGCGCGGCGCCAGCCACAGGGTGCCAAAGCCCACGGTGGTGGTCACCCTTAGCTCGCCGAACACTTCCTCTTCACTGTCACGGATACGGGCAGAAGCCGCTTCCAGCCGTGCCGACATGGATTGCGTCGCGTCAAACAGCAGCTCCCCCTGCTCAGTGAGAATCAGTCCGCGCGCATGACGGTGGAAAAGCGTCGCATTGAGGCTTTCTTCCAGTGCACGGATCTGGCGGCTGACCGCCGATTGCGACAGATTCAGCTTGTCACCCGCATGGGTCAGGCTGCCCGCATCGGCCACCGCGTGAAATATTCTGAGCTTATCCCAATCCATATACGTTACTTTCTGTCCGTTCGGGGCCGACTGTATGAAATCTTAGTTATGTATCAGTTTTCACGGTGCAAGCGAGCAAAAACGAAAAAAATGCGGCTATTCAGGTCAGCAATTATGACCTATTCTTGCGGGCAGAAAGTGCAAGCTAATCCCGGTTGAGGAGGCCACGATGAGCACGCCGAAAATCACGCTGAACGACAAATACGACCTGACCAAATCGCCGGTTCTGCTGAACGGCACCCAGGCGCTGGTGCGCCTGATGCTGATGCAGAAGCACCGCGACAAGGCGGCAGGCCTCAACACCGCCGGGCTGGTCACCGGCTACCGCGGGTCGCCCCTGGGGGCCGTGGACCTGCAGATGTCCCGCGCCGAAAAGCAGCTGAAGGAGGCTGACGTCACCTTTCAGTACGGTCTGAACGAGGATCTGGCTGTCACCGCGCTCTGGGGCGCGCAGCAGGCAGAGGTCCGCGGCGAAGGCAAATACGACGGCGTCTTTGGCCTGTGGTACGGCAAAGGGCCGGGCGTCGACCGCTCCGGCGATGCGATCCGGCATGCCAATATGGCCGGCTCCTCAAAATACGGCGGCGTGCTTCTGGCGATGGGTGACGACCACACCGGCGAAAGCTCCACCGTGCTGCATCAGTCGGAATGGTCGCTCTTGGACTGCTACCTGCCGATCGTCAGCCCGGCGGGCGTTCAGGAGATCCTGGACTATGGCATCTATGGCTATGCGCTTTCCCGCTTCTCGGGCCTCTGGACCGGCCTCAAGACCATGAAGGACACTATTGAGGTCACTTCGGTAGTCGATGCCCGGCCGGAACGGATGGAGATTGTCACTCCTGAGTTCGACATGCCCGCCGACGGGTTGAACATCCGCCTGGATGACGACCGTTTCCGCCAGGAAAACCGCATCATCGACTACAAGCGCTTTGCGGCAGAGGCGTTCAGCCATGCCAACAAGATGGACAAGCGCGTGTGGGGCAAACCCGGTGCCAAGATCGGCCTTGTCGCTGCGGGCAAGAACTGGCTCGACCTGGTGCATGCGCTGAAGCTCTTGAACATCGACGAGAACATGGCCGAGCGCCTCGGCATCACCACCTACAAGGTGGGCCAGACCTGGCCGATGGACATGAAAGGCTTCAACGACTGGGCCGAAGGCCTGGACCTGATTGTCGTGGTCGAGGAAAAGCGCAAGCTGATCGAGATCCAGATCAAGGAAGCGATCTTTGACAACCGCCGCGGCCGCCGGGTTTACGGCTGGTACAAGGGCGGCGCCGGCGGCATGCACCGCGAGGAGCTGTTCCCGACCAAATACGCGCTCGACCCGATCATGATCGCCGAGAAACTGGGCGGCATCCTGATCGAGGAAGGCCGCGAGACCGAAGCGATCAAGGCAGGGCTGGAGGCGCTGGCAGAGGCGCGCCGCGCCGACAACGCCGAGGAAATCGCCACCCGGCTGCCGTACTTCTGTTCCGGCTGCCCGCACAACTCGTCCACCCGCCTGCCGGACGGCTCCCGCGCCTATGCCGGCATCGGCTGCCACTTCATGGTGCAGTGGATGGACCGCGAAACCACCGGCTTCACCCATATGGGCGGCGAGGGAGTGAACTGGGTCGGCGAGGCGCCGTTCTCCACCCGCAAGCATGTGTTCCAGAACCTGGGCGACGGCACCTACAACCACTCCGGCGTGCAGGCGATCCGCGCTGCATTGGCCGAAGGCACCAATATCACTTACAAGATCCTGTATAACGATGCGGTGGCGATGACCGGCGGCCAGCAGGCCGAGGGCGGCCTGACCGCGCAGCAGATCGCGCATGAGCTGAAGGCGATGGGCGTCAAGACCATGGCCGTGGTCTATGACGAGAAGGAAGACGTCGACGCCTCCCTGTTCCCGGCGGGCATGCGGATGCATGAACGCGCCGAGATGATGAAGGTCCAGCGCGAGCTCGAACAGGTCGAGGGCGTCTCCGCCATTATCTACATCCAGACCTGCGCCGCCGAGAAACGCCGCCGCCGCAAGCGCGGCCAGTTCCCGGATCCGGACCAGCGGGTGTTCATCAACAGTGACGTTTGCGAGGGCTGCGGCGACTGCGGCGTGCAATCAAACTGCGTTTCCATCGTGCCCAAGGACACCGAGCTTGGCCGCAAACGCGCTATCGACCAGTCCTCCTGCAACAAGGATTTCTCCTGCCTCAACGGCTTCTGCCCGTCCTTCGTGACCGTCGAAGGCGCCAAGATCCGCAAGGAAGCAACCGCGGGCCTGGACCTGCCGGATCTGCCGAAGCCGGACCTGCCGGCGATCGACGGCACGCATAATGTGGTGATCACCGGCGTTGGCGGCACCGGCGTGGTGACCATCGGCGCGGTGCTGGCGCAGGCAGCGCAGATCGACGGCAAGGGCGCGGGCCTGATGGAGATGGCCGGCCTCGCCCAGAAGGGCGGCGCGGTGCATATCCACTGCCGGATTGCGGAGAAGCCCGAGGATATTTCAGCCATCCGCGTTGCCACCGGCGAGGCGCACGCCCTGATCGGCGGCGACCTGGTGGTGAGTGCCGGCGCCAAAACCCTGGGGCTGACCACCACCGGCAAGACCGGCGCGGTTGTGAACAGCCACGAAATCATCACCGGTGAGTTTACCAAGAACACCGAGTTCAAGGTGCCGTCCGACCGTCTGGAACTGGCCCTGCAGGCGCGTCTGCGCGACCAGCTGGACCTGTTTGATGCCTCCGAGCTGGCCCGCGCCACCATGGGCGACTCGATCTTCTCGAACATGATGGTGTTCGGCGGCGCCTGGCAGAAAGGTCTGATCCCCGTCAGCTTTGAGGCCATCGCGCAGGCGATCGAGATGAACGGCGCCGCGGTGGAGCGCAACAAGCGCGCCTTCGACATCGGCCGCTGGGCCGTGCTGCACCCGGAAGAAGCCGCCAGGCTGATCGCGCCCAAGGTGGTGAATAAGCCCAAGACGCTGGAGGAGAAAATCGCCTTTCGCGCTGATCATCTGGTAGCCTACCAGGGCAAGGGGCTGGCCAAGCGTTACGGCAAGCTGCTGGACGGCATCAGCGATCCCGCGCTGAAAGAAGCGGTGGCAAAGGGCTATCACAAACTGCTGGCCTACAAGGATGAGTACGAGGTCGCCCGCTTGCTGCTCGACAGCCGCGCCAAAGCGGAAGAGGCGTTTGAGGGCGATCTGAAGCTTTCCTACCACCTGGCCCCGCCGATGCTGGGCGGCACCGACCCCAACGGCCGACCGAAAAAGCGCAAGTTCGGCGCCGGCATGGAACGCGGGTTCCGGCTGCTGGCCAAGCTGAAACGCTTGCGCGGCACGCCGCTGGACGTCTTCGGCTACACCGAAGAGCGCAAGATGGAACGCGCGCTGATCAAGCAGTATGAGGCTGACATGAAGGAATGGCTGCCCAAAGCCGCGCCTGAGATTATGGAGCCGCTGGTCGCACTGGCCGAACTTCCGCTGCAGATCCGCGGCTTCGGCCCGGTCAAGATGGCGAACGAGCAGAAGGCCGCCAAACGCCGCGAGGAGCTGCTGGCCGCGCTGCGCCAGGGCGGCGTGCCGCTGAAACAGGCGGCAGAGTAAAGCCGCTGAGTAACACCCGGGGCAGGGCGGGGCACTCCCGCCCGCCTTGACCCTTTCAAAGAAAGGCCCAAACCCGTTGGGCCCGGCGCCGTGCTGACGCGCGGCGCTTGCCGTTCCGCCTTTTGGATCCTGTCCGCTTGATTTTTTTTGCTGCGGCGGTCGCTTTTGGCAAATTTTCCTGCAAATGCAGCGCGCGGCTTTATGCGCCGCCGCTAGGCTCGGCCCGAATTGCATGTTTCTGCTGCACCGGAAAGGAGCCGCCCGATGTCCCTCTCTCAGGCCTTGAAGGCCGCACGTGAACTGCACAGCCAGCTGCCTGCCCTGCGCGAGTTTGCACCCTGGCCCAGTGACTTGCAGCCGACTGCGCTTGCGCCCGCAGCAATGCCCGCGCAAGACCAGGTAGCGGGGTTCAGCCAGCCGGGCACGCCCGTGACCCAGCCGCTGATCAATGCTCTGCGCACCTCGGCATCCCAAGCGCATTGGACCCAGACCTACACCGAGGCCGAGGTCGGCGCGCATTTCCTGCAGAACTACGGCTACTTCGAGCTGTTCGGCCCGACCGGCCATTTCCGATCTACAAATTTGCGCGGCTATATCGCCTATTGGGGCGCCGGGTTGAAATACGATTGGCACAGCCACGAGGCGGAAGAGCTGTATGTGGTGCTCGGCGGCGGCGCGCAGTTCCTGACCGAAGACAGCGAGCGCTGGCTGGGCGCTGGCGAAACGCGCTTGCACGGCGGCTGGCAGCCGCATGCGATGAACACGGGCGCACAGCCGATCCTGACCTATGTCCTGTGGCGCGGGGCCGGGCTGGAGGGCCTGCCTCTTATGGGCAGCAACCGGGAGACCGCGGCCTGACCAATTTGCCGACCTTGCGCGGGAATCGGCAGCACATCGTCACACCTGCGTCACAAGCCTGTTGCATGCAGGGTTGCCGGCCTTATCTGGCTGCAGACACCCTACGGAGATCCGCCCGGATGCAGGCGCAGCACCATACCGCACGTGACATTTCTTATGCCCATTCCGCCTCGACCCGCGCAGGCCGCGCGGTGATCCGGCTGATGGAGAACTCCACCGGCCGGCTGAACCTGATCCGACGCGCTGCCGGTTACGAACAGGAGGTGGCGGCGGGCCGGGACTTCTGGGCCGTGATGGCAGACCGCTACGGACTGACGCTGGATATTGCAGGCGGAACGCTGGCGAATATACCGCGGGACAGGCCGGTGATCCTGATTGCCAACCATCCTTACGGCATCCTCGACGGGCTGATGATGGGGCATATCCTGGCCCAGACCCGCGGCGATTTCCGCATCCTGGCAAACCATGTTTTCCGCAAGGCCCAAGACCTGAACAGGGTGATCCTGCCCGTTGATTTTGCCGAAACCCGGGAGGCGGTGCAGACCAACCTGCAAACCCGCAAGGCGGCGCTCAGCTATCTGGGGCAGGGCGGCGCCATCGGCATCTTTCCGGGCGGCACCGTGTCCACCGCGGCGCGCCCCATGGGTCATCCGATGGACCCGGGCTGGCGCGGCTTCACCGCCCGGATGATCGCCAAGTCCGAGGCCGTGGTGGTGCCGGTGTTCTTTGGAGGCCATACATCGCGCCTGTTCCAGATCGCCAGCCACCTGCATTCCACCCTGCGCATGGGACTGCTGATCCAGGAATTCCGCAAACGCGTCGATACCCCGGTCCGGGTGGTGATCGGCGCGCCCATCGGCCGCGACGTTCTGGCGCCAATGGCCAAAGACACAAAAGCACTTATGGATTTCTTGCGCAAAGCGACGTATGAGCTTTCTCCAGAACCGCTCAAATCCTACGCGTACGGGTTTGAGTTCGAAGAGAAACACCGCGCGTGAGAAGGCGACATGGCTGTAGGCATCTTTGATTCAGGCCTGGGCGGGCTGACCGTCCTGGACGCGGCGCAAAAGCGCCTGCCGGATGTGGATTTCCTTTACTACGGCGACAACGCCCGCGCGCCTTATGGCGTGCGCGATGCCGAGGATGTCTATCAGCTGACCAAAGCCGCTGTTCATGACATGTGGGATAAGGGCTGCGATCTGGTGATCCTCGCCTGCAACACCGCCTCTGCCGCCGCGCTGCGCCGGATGCAGGAGGGCGGGCTGCCCCAGGGCAAACGGGTGCTGGGCGTCTTTGTGCCCCTCATCGAGGCGCTGACCGAACGGCAGTGGGGCGACAACTCGCCCCCGCGCGAGGTCGAGGTGAAGCATGTGGCGCTGTTCGCCACGCCGGCCACTGTTGCCAGCCGTGCCTTCCAGCGGGAGCTGGCCTTCCGCGCCATTGGTGTCGATGTCGAGGCGCAGGCCTGCGGCGGCGTTGTCGACGCGATCGAGGACGGCGATATGATCCTGGCCGAAGCGCTGGTGCGCTCCCACGTCGATGCGCTGAAACGCAAGATGCCGCACCCGCAGGCCGCGATCCTTGGCTGCACCCATTATCCGCTGATGGAGCAAACCTTTCAGGAGGCGCTGGGACCGGAGGTCAAGGTATTCAGCCAGGGCAGCCTGGTGGCTGACAGCCTGTCGGACTATCTGACCCGCCACCCGGACATGTACGGCAGTGGCGCGGGCGGGTTCTATACCACCGGCAATCCGGGCCGTGTCAGCGACCGCGCGACCCAGTTTCTCCGACGGGAAATCACCTTTCAGGCGGCCTGAGCGCAAACGTCCCGGAACCTTGTTCCAAGTCAAAGTGCTGAGGCGCAGTATTTCCTATCTCTCTCCGCAGATGGCTGCGGAACCGGCATATCACATTGAAAGACGAGGTCTGACATGACCCATAAAGTGGCTATCCTTGGCGCTTCCGGCTACACCGGCGCCGAACTGGTGCGGCTGATTGCCCAGCACCCGAATATCGAGATCGCGGCGCTGTCCGCCGACCGCAAGGCCGGCATGACCATGGCCGAAGTGTTTCCGCACCTGCGCCATATGGAGCTGCCGGTGCTGTGCAAGATCGATGAGATCGACTTTGCGGGTATCGACCTCTGCTTCTGCGCGCTACCGCACAAGACCAGCCAGGAAGTGATCAAAGCCCTGCCGAAAGACCTCAAGATCGTTGACCTGTCGGCAGACTTCCGGCTGCGCGACCCGGCGGAATACGAGAAGTGGTACGGCAACCCCCATGCCGCGCTGGCGCAACAGGAAGAGGCGGTCTATGGCCTCACCGAATTCTACCGGGATGAGATCAAATCCGCGCGGCTGGTGGCCGGGACGGGTTGCAACGCTGCCACCGGCCAGTTCGCCCTGCGGCCGCTGATCGCGGCGGGCGTCATCGACCTGGACGACATCATCCTGGACCTGAAATGCGCCGTCTCTGGCGCCGGCCGGTCGCTCAAGGAAAACCTGCTGCACGCAGAGCTGAGCGAGGGCTACAACGCCTATGCCATCGGCGGCACCCACCGGCACCTGGGCGAGTTCGACCAGGAGTTCAGCAAGATCGCGGGCCGCCCGGTCAAGGTGCAGTTTACCCCGCATCTGCTGCCGGTAAACCGCGGCATTCTGGCGACCGTCTATATCAAGGGCGACGCCAAGGCGATCCATGACACCTTTGCCAAGGCTTACGCCGATGAGCCCTTCATCGAACTTTTGCCCTTTGGCGAGGCGCCTAGCACCCACCACGTGCGCGGCTCCAACTTCTGCCATATCGGCGTGGCACAGGACCGGATCGAAGGCCGCGCCATTGTCATCGCAGCACTGGACAACCTGACAAAAGGAAGCAGCGGCCAGGCCTTGCAGAACGCCAACCTGATGTTAGGTGAGAACGAGACCGAAGGCCTGATGATGGCGCCGCTGTTCCCCTGATCCAGGGCGGCGCTGAATTGGGCTTGAATTGAGGACACCATGAAGAACCTGAAGAAACAGCGCCGTATCCAGGTCATCGCCGTTGCCGCGGTGGCCCTGATCGTTGCCACCGCCTTGATTGGCACGGCCATGAAAGACGGGATCAACTATTTCCGTTCGCCCAGCCAGGTGGCGGAGGAGCCGCCGAAACCCTCCGAGGTGTTCCGCATCGGCGGGCTGGTGGCCGAAGGCTCGCTGCAGCGCGGCCAGGGCGAGACCGTGCGTTTTGCCGTCACCGACGGCGGCGCCACGGTGCAGGTGGCCTATACCGGCGTTCTGCCTGATCTTTTCGAGGAGAACCAGGGCATGGTCGGCACCGGAAGCTACGTCAACGGTGTCTTTGAAGCCACTGAAATCCTGGCGAAACACGACGAAACCTATATGCCCAAGGAAGTCATGGATGCGCTGAAGGAACAAGGGGTCTATCAGGAACCGGAATCCTGATCACCAACCTGATCTCCGGGTCTGGAACAGAGCCCTCCCGCCGCAAAGACGCCTCCCTTCCGGGAGGCGTTTTGCGTTGGGCCCGGCGCCGCGCGATGCGCGGCGCACCAGCGCCCCGCAGGGGTGTTGCGTACCCTGCGTACGGTGGTGTCAGGGGATCTTAGGCCCTGTGCGGCAGTATGACCCGAACCGGAAAGTGGTGAGGTGACATGCTGACAGTGACTGAGATTGCGGAACAGATCGTGGCGCGCGAAGGCGGCTTTGTGAATGACCCGGCTGATCCGGGCGGCGCCACCAAATACGGGGTGACCATCGGCACGATGCGGCGGCTGGGGTTCGACCTGACCGGCGACGGACGCGTTGGCATCGCGGATGTGCGGGCGCTCAGCCGGGCGCAGGCGGTGGAGATTTTCATCCGCCATTATTACGAGGCGCCCCGCATCGCCAGCCTGCCACCCAGCCTGCAGGCGACGGTCTTCGACATGTATGTGAATGCAGGCAACAACGCGGTGCGCATCCTGCAGCGCCTGCTGCGGGAAATGGGATTTGACGTTGCCGTGGATGGCGTCATCGGCCCCCAAACCGCATCCGCCGCAGAGCAGGCGGCTCTGGTCGACGCGGACGCCCTTCGCGACGCCTACGGGATTGCCCGGCGCAATTACTATTTCCGCCTCGCCGACCGCCGTGCGGCCAGCCGCAAATACGCCCGTGCCCGGGATGGCACCAAGGGCGGTTGGATCAAACGGGCGGAGGAATTCATCTCTGCCCAGTACCACCTGAGCCGCCAGGCCTTTCAGAGGAGGACTGCAGAATGGGGCTGATCACGGATGTTCTGGGTTTGATTTTCGGCAACCGGCGCAATGTCTTGCGCGAAACCGTTGAGGTATTCCGCGAAAATGCCGAGGCGGGTGCCGCGCGGGCGCATGACATGCAAGGCGCTGCGCTGAGCCAACTGGCAGCCGAATTCCAGTATGGCGGCAAAAGCCGGTTCGACCGCTTCATGGACGGGGTGAACAGGCTGCCCCGGCCCTTGCTGGCACTGGGGACACTGGCTCTGATGGGGGCCGCACTGTCAGATCCAGTCTGGTTTGCTGCAAGAATGCAAGGGCTGGCCCTGGTTCCGGAACCCTTGTGGTGGCTTCTGGGAGTTATCGTCTCCTTCTATTTTGGCGCCCGCCATCAGGTCAAAAGCCAGGACTTTCAGAAGGGACTTGCTGCCAGCATGGCACGAACGCCGCAGGTCGCCCGGAATGTCGCGGCGCTGGAGGCTTTGAGGGCAGACTCACCGGCTGCCGCTGCAACCGGCACTGACGCCGCCGCGCGCCTGGATGCAACGGAAACGGAGACCAACCCGGCCTTGCGGGCCTGGAGAGCCCGCCGCGGCTGATCACAATTTGCCCTCTGCGGCGGCGTGGCGCGGCGTTTGCCATTGGCCCTGCCGGCATACAGGCGTATAGGAAACCCATCCCTGAAGACCATGCATGGACAGACCGGCACATGATCACAGAACTCGGACATTTCGCCCTAATTCTCGCCTTCATGATTGCCATCGTGCAGGCCGTTATCCCCTTGATCGGCGCCCACAAACGCTGGCCCGGCTGGATGGCCGTGGCCGAACCGGCGGCGCAGGCGCAGTTCCTGTTCACAGCCTTTGCCTTTGGCGCACTTATGTGGGCCTTCATCACCTCCGACTTCTCGCTGAAGCTGGTGACGCTCAACAGCCATTCGGCCAAGCCGATGCTGTACAAGATCTCCGGCACCTGGGGCAACCACGAGGGCTCGATGCTGCTGTGGGTGCTGATCGTCAGCCTGTTCGGCGCCATGGCATCGGTCTTTGGCGGCGGGCTGCCGCCCACGCTCAAGGCCCGCGTGCTGGCAGTGCAGGCGGCCATAGGCGTCGCCTTCTTTGCGTTCATCCTGTTCACCTCCAACCCGTTCCTGCGGCTGACGGTGCCGCCGTTTGACGGGCAGGACCTGAACCCGCTGCTGCAGGACCCGGGGCTGGCCTTCCACCCTCCGTTCCTCTACCTCGGCTATGTGGGCCTCTCGATGGCGTTTTCCTTTGCCGTTGCGGCCCTGATCGAAGGCCGCATCGACGCCGCCTGGGGCCGCTGGGTGCGGCCCTGGACGCTGGCGGCCTGGGTGTTCCTGACCATCGGCATCGCGCTGGGGTCCTGGTGGGCCTATTACGAACTGGGCTGGGGCGGTTTCTGGTTCTGGGACCCGGTTGAAAACGCCTCCTTCATGCCCTGGCTGCTGGCCGCCGCTCTGCTGCACTCCGCCATCGTGGTGGAAAAGCGCGAGGCGCTGAAAAGCTGGACCATCCTGCTGGCGATCCTGGCGTTCGGCTTCTCGCTGATCGGCACTTTCATCGTGCGGTCCGGCATCATCACAAGCGTGCACGCCTTTGCCAACGACCCGGAACGCGGCGTGTTCATCCTGTTCATCCTGGCGTTTTTCACCGGCGGCGCGCTGACGCTGTTTGCCGCCCGCGCCCAGGCAATGGAAGCCAAGGGCCTGTTTGGCATGGTCAGCCGCGAAACCGCGCTGGTGGCCAATAACATCCTGCTGGCGGTCAGCTGCTTTGTGGTGTTCTTCGGCACCGTCTGGCCGATCGTCGCGGAGATGGTCTTTGCCCGCAAGCTGAGCGTCGGCCCGCCGTTCTTCAACTCTGCCTTCACGCCGTTCATGGTGGTCCTCGGGCTGATCATGCCGATCGGGGCCATGCTGCCTTGGAAGCGCGGGCGGATAGGTAAGGTGGCCTGGCAGCTGCGCTATGTGTTCGGGCTGGCAGTGTCGCTGGGCGTCTTGGCCTGGGCGATGCAGACCGGGCGTTCCGCGCTGGGTCCGGTGGGGCTGTTCCTTGGCTCCTGGATGGTGTTTGGCGCGTTGGCCGACCTGTGGCTGCGCAGCGGCAAGACGAACCGCCTTGGCCGCATGCTGCGGCTGCCGCGGGCGGACTGGGGCAAGGCCGTGGCCCATGGCGGTCTCGGCATCACCATCTTTGCCATCGCGGGCCTGACCGCCTGGGAGCAGGAGGACATCCGCGTAGCCAAGCTGGGTGAGCCGTTTGAAGTTGGCGCCTTCACCTTGACGCTCACAGACGTGAGCCGCGAGCAGGGACCGAACTATTTCACCACCAAGGGCCGCGTCGAAGTCACCCGCAATGGCCGTCCTGAGGCGGTGATGTTCCCGGAGAAGCGCGACTACCCGGTTGCCAAGATGCCCACCACCGAGGCAGCGATTGATTACCGCGTGACCCGTGACCTCTATGTGGTGCTGGGCGACCAGCAGGCGGACGGCAGCTGGACCATGCGGACCTATATCAAGCCCTTTGCCAACTGGATCTGGGCGGGCTGCATCCTGATGTCGCTTGGCGGGCTCCTCAGCCTCAGCGACCGGCGTTTCCGCGTTGCTGCGGGCGCGCGTAAGACACCTTCGGCGGGAGTGCCAGCGGAATGAAACAGATGCGTTTTCTGATCCTTGTGCTGGCAGCGCTGATGGCTGTAGCAGTCTTCGTTACGGCACCGGTGCTGGCGGTGGAGCCGGATGAGGTGCTGGAGGACCCGGCGCTGGAGGCCCGCGCCCGCGACCTGTCCGAGGATCTGCGCTGCCTGGTCTGCCGCAATGAGAGCATTGACGAATCCAACGCCGACCTGGCCCGCGACCTGCGCGTCCTGCTGCGCGAGCGGCTGGTGGCCGGGGACAGCGACCGCGAAGCAATTGATTTCATCGTCGACCGCTATGGCGAGTATGTGCTGCTGAAACCCACGGCATATGGGGCCAACCTGCTGCTTTGGGCCGCAGGCCCCCTGATGCTGCTGGCGGCGCTGGTGATCGGGGTATTCTATGTCCGCGGCCGGGCGCGCGCGCCCAAGGCGGCGGAGCAATCCCTGAACGCGGAGGAGCAGGAACGGCTCAGGAAAATCCTGGAGGATTGACGCCGGGTCTGTCTTTCCGGCCCGCGCGCTTTGCGTCACGATGCCTGCCAACCGGCTGCGCGTGCGGACTGATCGCGCGGCCCATGGCTGATTTTAGGTAGGGCACTTCGATGGAATACAAGGAAATCCTGTTTTCTCTGCAGGACGGGCTGGCGGTCATCACACTGAACCGGGAGGCGCGCAAAAACGCGCTGACCAGCCGGATGCGGTCCGAGATCACCCACGCGATGCGGCTGGCCGCGGCTGAGGCGCGGGCGGTGGTGCTGACAGGCGCTGGCGATGCGTTCTGCTCTGGCCAGGACCTGAGCGATGCAGGCAGCCAGGGCAAGCTGGATCTGGAGCGCACGCTGCGTGATGAATACCTGCCGATGCTGCAGGCGATTTATGACTGTCCGGTGCCGGTGATTGCCGCAGTCAATGGCGCCGCAGCCGGGGCAGGGGCCAACCTGGCACTGGCGGCGGATGTGGTCATCGCCTGCGAAAGCGCGTTCTTCATGCAGGCGTTCACCAGGATCGGGCTGATCCCGGATGCCGGCGGCACCTGGTTCCTGCCGCGCCAGATCGGCCTGGCCAAAGCAACGGGGGCTGCGCTGTTCGCCGACCGCATCAGCGCGCAGCAAGCCAGCGAGTGGGGCATGATCTGGGAGGCGGTGCCGGACACGGAGTTCGACGCCCACTGGCGCGCGCGTGCGGCCTATCTGGCCGAAGGCCCGACCAAGGCGCTGGCGGCAACCAAGGCTGCCCTTCGCGACAGTTACACCCGCACCCTGGCAGAGCAGCTGTCGGAAGAGGCGCATCTGCAGGGCCAGTGCGGCAAAACCCGTGATTTCCTGGAAGGGGTCACCGCCTTCATGGAAAAGCGCCCCGCGAAATTCGAGGGGCGCTGAGAGCCGGAAAGGGAAAGCCAGGCCGCTTTAGAAGAACAGGCGGCCGTTTTCTCCTTGGTCGATAACCGACAGATTACCCAGTGTAAAACTACCGCCTGCGCCTGACAGGCGGGCGACGAGAACACCGTCAGCGAAAACCAGAGCTGAGCCTTGGCCTTCACCGGTTCCGTCATCGTCACGCGTGACCGAGAATTCGGGAAGCGGTCCCTGGCCGTCATGCGAATACACCAGGACGTCTTCACTTGTATTGAAATCCGTCACAGTGACCTCATCATCGTCAGCATCGATCCAGTCACCGACAATTTGGGTATCCTCGCCCTCGCCGAGGGACACAATGTCCCCATCGCCGGAAATGACTGTGTCATCCCCATAGCCCGCGTAAATTCTATCTGGGTCTGAATCGGTGTCTGTGCTCCAGTCCGGTTCCAGCAGAATGGAATCGTCAGGGTCATCGAGAGCAATGTAGTCCCGTGCAGCTTGTACTGCCTGATCAGAGCCAACAGCACTGGTCGAGACAATCAAGTCGCCCCCCAGGTCCCCATAGATGGTGTCACTGCCGGTGCCGTCAATGATCAGGTCGGGGTCCGAACCGCCGCGCAGGAAGTCATTGCCTTCGCCGCCTACCAGCAGGTCTTCACCATCCTGGCCGAACAGGCGGTCGTCGCCGCCGCTTCCGTCTACGATATCGTTGCCGTCCCCGGCGAAAACCGTGTCGTTGCCTTCGGCACCGGCAAGGTCATCATCTTCTTCTGTGCCGGTGATCTTCTCGCCTGTGACATCGTCATCATCGTCCAGCGCAAGGGCGATGCCGCCAACGGTCAGGCCGATACCCAGCAGAATCAATAGTTCCATGTCTTCTATCCCCCAACTGCCTGCCGGAGCGCACTCCGCAATACGCGCAGAAGTGTACCGTCAGCAGTAAGTAAACTTTTCAGTTCAGTAGTGGGTTGTGCAGGGCCAGTCAAATTCTCTTAAATATTGAACTGTTTGCGGAAACAATCCTGGAGAAACCGGGGGATTGTCAGCGGCTTGGCAGTGCCCGGAAAAAGAAAACGCCCCGCAGTTTGCGGGGCGTTTGGATGATTTGAACCGGCGTTTAGCGCTGTTCGATGTCGACGTAGTCGCGCATGGTTTCGCCGAGGTACAGCTGGCGCGGGCGGCCGATCTTGTTCTGCGGATCGGCGATCATTTCCTTCCACTGCGAGATCCAGCCAACGGTGCGCGACAGCGCAAAGATCGGCGTGAACATGGAGGTCGGGAAGCCCATCGCCTCCAGGATGATGCCGGAGTAGAAGTCGACGTTCGGGAACAGCTTCTTCTCGATGAAGTAGGGATCGTTGAGCGCGGTCTGCTCCAGTTCCTTTGCGACCTGCAGCAGCGGGTTGTCGTCAACACCCAAGAGCTCCAGAACCTCGTCCGCGGACTGTTTGAGCACGGTCGCGCGCGGGTCGGTGTTCTTGTAGACGCGGTGGCCAAAGCCCATCAGGCGGAACGGGTCGTTCTTGTCCTTGGCGCGTTCAATGAACTCAGGAATGCGGTCGACGGTGCCGATTTCCTTGAGCATCTCCAGGCAGGCCTGGTTGGCGCCGCCGTGGGCCGGGCCCCAAAGGCAGGCGATGCCGGCCGCGATGCAGGCAAAGGGGTTCGCGCCGGAAGAGGATGCCAGACGCACGGTCGAGGTAGAGGCGTTCTGCTCGTGATCCGCGTGCAGCGTCAGGATACGGTCCATCGCCCGGCTGAGGATCGGGTTCACATGGTATTCCTCGGCCGGAACCGAGAAGCACATGTGCAGGAAGTTGGCCGCGTAATCCAGATCGTTCTTGGGATACACAAACGGCTGGCCGATCGAATACTTATAGGCCATCGCGGCAATGGTCGGCAGCTTGGCGATCAGGCGGACGGCGGCAACTTCGCGCTGCCACGGGTCGGTCACGTCCAGCGAGTCGTGGTAGAAGGCCGACATCGCACCGACAACACCCACCAGGGTAGCCATCGGGTGCGCGTCGCGGCGGAACCCGCGGAAGAAGTTGTGCATCTGCTCATGCACCATGGTGTGACGGGTCACACGGGTCTCGAAGTCCTCCAGCTGGGCTGCGGTCGGCAGTTCGCCGTAAAGCAGCAGGTAGCAGACCTCGAGGTAATGCGACTTGGACGCCAGCTGGTCGATCGGGTAACCGCGATGCAGCAGTTCGCCCTTGTCGCCGTCGATATAGGTGATGGTGCTGTCGCAGCTGGCGGTGGAGGTGAAGCCCGGGTCGTAGGTAAACACACCTGCCTGCGCATAGAGCTTGCGGATGTCGACAACATCGGGCCCGGCCGTCGGCGAGAAAATGGGCAGCTCGTAATTTTCGCCATTCAGCGTGAGCGTGGCAGATTTCTGTGTCTCGGTCATAGATGTCCCTTCCTGTTGCAGGCACGAAAGCTGCCCCGTCCGGGCGTCTTCATGCGGGGCAGCGCCTGCGCGGTTTCGCGCAGGGGTTGTCGTATCAAAACAGGCTTTACCGGGTGTTAAGACCGCAGTCAGCCTGTCGCGTCCTTGAGCCGGGCGAGGGTTTCCTCGCGGCCCAGAATCAGCATCATGTCGAACACCGAAGGCGTTACCGCCCGGCCTGCCAGCACCGCCCGCAAGGGGCCGGCCAGCTTGCCGAACTTGGTATCATGTGCTTCTGCAAATGCGTTCAGAAGCGCCTCCAGATCGTCACGGACCCAGCTAGCATTTTGCAGCTGCGGCGTCAATTCACCCAGTATACCATCGGATACAGAAGTGAGCGCTTTTTCTGCCTTCGCATCCCGTTCAAGAGGCCGTGAGGCAAGGATAAAATGCGCTTTTTCAAGCAGTTCCGGAAAAGTGCGCGCCCGGTCCTTGAGGCAATACATCGCACGCTCCAGCCCTTGTGACTGCGCGTCAGTGAGGGCGGGTTCCCCGGCTGCCGCCAGATAAGCGCAAATTTCCTGCCGCAGCGCGGCATCATCGCTAACGGCAATGTGCTGGCCGCAGAGATTCTCCAGCTTCTTGGTGTCGAACCGGGCAGGGCTTTTGCCGATGCCTGCGAGATTAAACCATTCTTTGGCCTGCGCGTCCGTAAAAAACTCGTCATCGCCGTGTGACCAGCCAAGACGGGCCAGGTAGTTGCGCATGCCGGCCGCCGGATAACCCATCGCCTGGTATTCCTGCGCACCGAGCGCGCCGTGGCGTTTGGACAGCTTCTTGCCGTCAGCGCCATGGATCAACGGGATATGGGCCCAGACCGGCACGTCCCAGCCCATCGCCTGATAGATCATCATCTGGCGGGCGGCGTTGTTCAGGTGGTCATCGCCACGGATCACATGGGTCACGCCCATGTCGTGGTCGTCGACCACCACCGCCAGCATATAGACCGGGGTGCCGTCCGAGCGCAGCAGGATCATGTCGTCGAGCTGGTCGTTGCGGATGGTGACGTCGCCTTGCACCTCGTCTTTAATGACAGTTACGCCGTCCTGCGGTGCCTTGATGCGGATAACATAAGGCGCATCCGGGTGGCTCGCCTCCGCCGCGTCGCGCCAGGGCGAGCGGTAGAGGGTCGACTTGCCTTCTGCCTTGGCCTGGTCGCGGAAAGCGGCGATTTCTTCCTGCGTGGCGAAGCATTTGTAGGCTTTGCCTTCAGCCAGCAACTGCTCGGCAACTTCTGCGTGGCGGTCCGCGCGTTCGAACTGGCTGATCACTTCGCCGTCATGATCCAGACCCAGCCATTCCATGCCTTGCAGGATGGCGGCGGTGGCCTCCGGTGTGGAGCGTTCACGGTCGGTATCCTCGATCCGCAGCAGGAACTTGCCGCCGCGGCCGCGGGCATAGAGCCAGTTGAACAGCGCTGTGCGGGCGCCGCCGATGTGCAGGTAGCCGGTGGGAGAAGGCGCGAAACGGGTGACAACCGGTTGGGTCATGTGCAGGATTTACCTTTTGGAAACCATGTGAGGCGTAGAGTTTCCGCCTGTCTACCGGGCGAGACGGCGGGGGGCAAGCATGGGGCTTGGAACTGCAGCCAGCAACGTTCTGCAAGGCCAGCGCGGCAACCTGTTTCCCTGGGTGCCGGTGTTTCTGGGCACGGGCATAGCCGTCTATTTCAGCCTGAAGGCTGAACCAAGCGCAACGGGTATTGCCGTTTCGGCGGCTGCCTCAATGCTGTTCGCAGCTTGTGCGTTGATACGGCACGCCTTGGCTTTTCTGTGCTGGGTGCCTGCGCTGCTGGCGGCTGGCATTTGCCTGGCGTTCACACGCACACATCAGGCGGCCGCCCCGGTTCTGGACTTCCGCTATTACGGGCCGGTTGAGGGGCGGATAGTGGCAATTGACCGCTCTCCGACGGATGCGCTGCGGCTGACACTGGACCAGGTGCGGCTGGACCGGGTCGCGCCTGCAGATACGCCTGCGAAAGTCAGAATTTCACTGAAGGGATCAATTGACATTCAGCAGCCCGGATCACGAGTGATGACAACCGCGCATCTGCTGCCGCCGCAGGGGCCGGTGGAACCGGGGGGCTTCGACTTCCGCCGCCACGCCTGGTTCAAGCAGCTGGGCGGGCTTGGCTACACGAGGGTTCCTGTGCTGCTGGCCGAGGCACCCGGCAGCGGCAAGCCGGTCGAGCGGCTGCGCAGAACGCTGGCACAGTATCTGCAGACGCGGCTGCCCGGAGAGAGCGGCGGGTTTGCCGCGGCTGTCACGGCGGGCGATCGAAGCGGTGTGGGTGAGGAGACACTGACCGCGCTGCGGCAAAGCAATCTGGCGCATCTGCTGGCGATCTCCGGCCTGCACATGGGCCTGCTGACGGGGTTTGTTTTTGCATCGCTTCGCACCCTGATGTGCCTGGTTCCATGGGCTGCGCTTCGCTGGCCGGTTAAGAAACTCGCGGCGGCGGCTGCATTGGCCGCCGGGTCCGGGTATCTGCTGCTGTCGGGCGGCAATGTCGCGACAGAGCGCGCCTTTGTTATGGTGGCGGTAATGTTCGGGGCGGTGCTGCTGAACCGGCGCGCAATCACCTTGAGAGCTGTGGCGGTGGCGGCGTTGATCGTGCTGCTGAGGCGGCCGGAAAGCCTGCTGAGCCCCGGGTTCCAAATGAGCTTTGCCGCCACCGCGGCGCTGGTTGCAGTGTTTGCCGCGCTCCGGGACGGGGAGGTTCCATTGGGCCCGCGCTGGCTGCGGCCCTTGCTTGCCCTGGTGCTGTCTTCTGCTGTGGCCGGGGCTGCGACGGCCCCCTTTGCCGCGGCGCATTTTAACACCATTCCGCATTACGGGCTGCTGGCGAACCTGTTGTCGGTGCCGGTGATGGGGACGGTCGTGATACCTGCTGCGGTACTGGCACTGGCACTGGCTCCGCTCGGGCTGGAGTGGATCGGGCTGACAGTCATGCAATGGGGCATGGAGTGGATCCTGTGGGTCGCCCGGACCGTGTCCGGCTTTGACGGGTCCGTATCGCATGTCGCAGCACCGGGGCCGCGGGTTCTGCCATTGCTCGCTGCAGGCTTCGTCTTTGCGGTGGTTTGGCAGGGGCGGCTGCGGCTGGCAGGCCTGACAGCCTGTGCCGCCGCCTTCGGGCTGTGGTCAATGGCGGAGCGCCCGCACATCCTGATAGCCGATTCTGGCGGACTGGTCGGCGTCATGGGTCCGGAAGGGCGCGCGCTGTCGCGTGCCAAGGCGCAAGCCTTCATCGCAGGGGTCTGGCTGGAGAATGACGGAGATCCGGAGCCACAGCCTGCCGCCGCCGCCCGCTGGGCTGGCGGGCTGGACGGGTTGGCGGTTTGGAAAGGTAACAGGTTCCGCCTGGTTCACGCACCGGGCATGCGCAAACTTTCCTCCGTAAGCAACTGCACCGGAACAGATATTATCGTTACCACAGTGGCAGGGAGCGGCGATTGCCTGCTGCTGACGCCAGAAGTGATGCGGCAGACGGGCAGCATAGCCCTGACACGCAGCGGCGCGTTTCTGACGGCGCGGGAGACAGCAGGCGACCGGCCTTGGACCGGCTGGCAGCCGGAGGGACAGGAAATCCGCCGCCTGCGGCGGCTGCTGAGCGGGGTCGGCAGTCAGTAAGTGCGGATCAGGCCGACAAGACGGCCCTGCACCTGGACCATATCTTCGGGGTAGCGGCGGGTTTCATAGGCCGGGTTGGCGGCCTCCAGCGCGATCATGGAGCCTTCGCGGAAATACTTCTTCAGGGTTGCTTCCTGGCCTTCGACCAGCGCCACAACAATGTCGCCGTTATCGGCTGCCGAAGATTCGCGGATCACCACGATATCGCCATCGTTGATACCGGCCTCGATCATCGAGTCGCCTTTGACCTCCAGCGCATAGTGCTGGCCGGTGGCGGCGATCATGCCGCCCGGCACCGCCACCTGATGCGAGACCTGGCTGATCGCCTCAATCGGCACACCGGCAGCAATCCGTCCCATCACCGGCAGTTCAACCGCTGCCTGGCGCAGCGGTTCCGCTGGTTCGGCTGTTGGAGCCGTGGCGCGTGCCTGGCCGCCGTCGATCACCTTGGGAGCGAAGCCTTGCGGCTCAGCTGCGCCGCCAAGGCTTTCGGGCAGGCGGATGATTTCGATGGCGCGAGCGCGGTGCGGCAGGCGGCGGATGAAGCCGCGCTCCTCCAGCGCCGTGATCAGCCGGTGGATACCGGATTTCGACCTGAGATCGAGTTCGGTCTTCATTTCGTCAAAACTGGGGGGCACGCTGTCGCGCTGCAAGCGTTTGTGAATGAATTCCAGCAGTTGAAGTTGCTTCTTTGTGAGCATCGCCGCGCCCTCCGTGCCTCATGTTTTCTTTTGTTCTACGCATGTTCACGTTTTGTGTCAACACGGCTGTTTTTCCGGACAGCACGGGAACGCGCCAGAGGCGCGTGCCTCCGGCGGATGTTTTTGTGCAAAGAAGAAGCTGGATCAGATGGAAAGGTATTGCACCGTTTCGCCTGCGCTGCGGGCAGGGTCACCCGGCGGCCGCACCAGCAGGGCGTTGGCGTTCGCAAGGATGGTGAGCAGCGAACTGTCCTGATTTTCAAAAGCCGTCAGTTGGCCGTTTTCGACCTGCGCCCGCATGTAATGCTCTCTCGGGCCATTTTGACCGAGCGGCTCTGCAAGGGTTGCTTCCTGCAGTTGCTGCGCTTCAGCAGGCAATCCCAGCATAGCTCTGATCATGGGGGCCAGGAAAACATGGCCGCAGACCATTGCAGACACCGGGTTGCCGGGCAGGCCGGCCATTGCAGCACTGCCCATGCGGCCGGCCATCAGCGGTTTGCCAGGACGCATGGCAACCTTGTAGAAGCTACGCTCCATGCCGAGGTCCTGCGCCACCTTGCCGACCAGATCGTGATCGCCGACCGAGGCGCCGCCGATAGTGACAACCAGGTCCGCACCCTCAGCCAGCTCAAACGCGGTGCGCAGGGAGCTTTCGGTATCGCGGGCGATCGGCAGGATGCGGGCGCGGGCGCCCAGATCCACGAGCATCGCCTTGAGGCCGAAGGTGTTGGAGGCGATGATCTGGTCCGGTCCGGGCGTGCCGCCGGGCATCACCAGCTCGTCACCGGTGGAGATCAGCGCGATCTCCGGGCGGCGGGTGACAGTGACCGAGGGGAGGTTCATCGCGGCCAGCAGGGCGATGTCCGAAGGGGCCAGCAGCCGCGGTGCGCTGACGGTCTGGCCATCGGTGAAGTCGCCGCCGCGGGGACGGATATTGTGGTTGCTGCCGGGCTCATCCGTGATGGTGATGAGGTCGCCGTTGCGGGTCACATCCTCTTGAATGACAACGAAACTTGCCCCTTCAGGCACCGGGGCTCCGGTGAAGATCCGCACCGCCTGACCGGCACCCACCTTGCCCTGATACGCGTGGCCGGCAGCGGCCTCGCCGATCACCTTGAACATGGCGTGCAGCTCAACCTCGGCGGCGTTGACGGCATAGCCGTCCATGGCGGAGGCGGAGAACGGCGGCTGGTCGCGGCGGGCCTGCACATCGCGGGCAAGCACGCGGCCTGTGGCCTGGTCCAAGGGGACTTCCTCAGGTTCCAGCTGGCTGACAAGCGCCAGAAGATGTGCGCGGGCTTCGCTGACAGGGATCATCTACGCCTCGTACCTGCCTGATTTTCCGCCATCTTTCAGCGTGACACGGATGCCGCCGATCTCCATCGCCTTGTCCACCGCCTTGGCCATGTCATAGACTGTGAGCGCGGCGGTAGAAACGGCGGTCAAGGCCTCCATCTCAACCCCGGTCTGTCCGGTGGTCTTGACCGTGGCCTCGACCCGCACGCCGGGCAGGTCGGGATCCAGCGTCAGTTCGACCGCGACCTTGGTCACAGGCAGCGGATGGCAGAGCGGGATCAGGTCGGGCGTCTTCTTGGCGCCCATGATGCCGGCAAGGCGGGCCACTGACAGCACGTCACCTTTCTTGGCGCGGCCCTCGGCAATGATGTCAAAGGTTTCCTGCGCCATGGTGATGTGGCCCTCGGCAGTGGCGATGCGCGAGGTCACTTCCTTGTCCGAGACGTCGACCATATGGGCGTCGCCCTTGGTGTCGAAATGCGTGAGGCTCATGGAGGGTATCCTTACATCATGCCCGGTGTCAGCGGGTTGGCGAGCAACGCGCGTGTTGCGCCGGCCACGTCGTCCTGCCGCATCAGGCTTTCGCCGATGAGGAAGGTGCGGGCGCCGTAGCGCGCCATATCGCTGAGATCCTCGGGCGTGAACAGCCCGCTTTCGCAGACGATGGTGCGGTCCGCGGGCACCATGCGGGACAGGGTCCGGGTGGTGTCCAGCGTGGTCTCGAAGGTCTTGAGGTTGCGGTTGTTGATGCCCATCAGCGGCGATTTCAGATTGCAGGCGCGTTCCAGCTCTTCGGCGTCGTGCACTTCCAGCAGCACATCCATGCCCCACTCAAAGGCACTTTCCTCCAGCTCCTGCGCCTGAGCGTCAGAAACGGAAGCGAGGATGATCAGGATGCAGTCGGCCCCCAGCGCGCGGGCCTCGGCCACCTGGTAGGTGTCATACATGAAGTCCTTGCGCAGTGCGGGCAGCGCGCAAGCATCGCGGGCCTGGGTGAGGAATTCCTTGGCGCCCTGGAAGCTGGGGGTGTCGGTCAGCACCGACAGGCAGGTGGCGCCGCCGTCCTCATAGGCCTTGGCCAGTTCCGCCGGTTCGAAATCGGGGCGGATCAGGCCCTTGGAAGGGCTCGCTTTCTTTATCTCGGCAATCAGGCCATAGCCTGTTCGGTTTGCCTGCATCAGACTGTCGGCAAAGCCGCGCACCGGCGAGGCCTCGCGTGCCTCGGCCTCAACCGCCTCAATCGGTTTGGCGGCTTTGTCTGCGGCCACTTCCTCGAGCTTGTAGGCCTTGATCTTGTCGAGCACGTTTTTGGTCATTCCGGTGCCTCCGTTCCTGCGTTCCAGTCTATGGCAGTTTCACCACGGTCGGCGAGCCAATTGTTCACTTTCGAAAAGGGCCGGGACCCGAAGAAACCGCGCCGCGCCGACAAGGGCGAAGGATGGGCGGTTTTCAGGATCAGGTGATCGCCCGGTTCGATATGTTTTTCAAGCTTTTGCGCCGCATTTCCCCAGAGAATGTAGGCGGTTGGGGTTCTGGACGTCAGATCCAGCACCTGGTGCACCAGTTGATGCCAGCCCAGATGCTTGTGGCCGTTTGCCTCACCTGCGGGAACCGACAGGGCGGTATTCAGCAAAAGCACGCCCTGACGTGCCCAGCCCCGCAGATCCGCATTCGGGCGGGTGATGCCAAGATCTTCCTGCAGCTCCTTGTAAATGTTGGACAAGGACCGGGGAAAGGGGCGCACATGCGGTTCCGCGGAGAAGGCCAGCCCGTGGGCGTGGCCGGGCGTCGGGTACGGATCCTGGCCGAGGATCACAACCCTTGTATCTTCCGGCTGTGTCAGTTCCAGCGCCGCGAACCGCTGATGCACAGGCGGCAGGATTTCCCGGCCATCCGCTTCAATCGAAGAGGATATCCCAGGCCAAACAGAACTGAAAAAAGGCAGGCTGGACCAGGCGCCCAGCCCTGCGGGAAGATCGGTCATGCGGCTGAGGTGATACGGGCCAGTGCTTCGACCTTTGCCTTGGCGGCACCGCTGTCGATCGACTCGGCGGCGCGTGCCACGCCCTCCTTGAGGTCCGCGGCCTTGCCTGCCACAACCAGCGCAGCGGCGGCGTTCAGCAAAACTGCGTCACGGTAGGCCGAGGGCGTGCCTTGCAAAAGCACCCGGAAGGCCATGGCGTTTTCCTCGGGCGTGCCGCCGATGATCTTGTCAAAGTCGTGCACCGGCAGGCCTGCATCCTCAGGGTGCAGCTCGACATCGCGGATTGTGCCGTCCTCCTCCAGAGCCGAGACCCAGCTGACACCGGTAATGGTCAGTTCATCGGTGCCATCGGAGCCGTGCACCAGCCACGCGCGCTCTGAGCCGAGGGTTTTGAGCGTTTCCGCCATCGGACGGATCATCGCGCGGCTGAAGGCGCCGGTCAGCTGGCGCTTGACGCCGGCAGGGTTGGTCAGGGGGCCTAGAATGTTGAAGATGGTCCGGGTGCCGAGCTCAGCCCGGGTGGGCATCACATGCGCCACCGCCGGGTGGTGCATCGGCGCCATCATGAAACCGATCCCGGCTTCATTTATTGCCTTTTCAACCACTTCCGGCCCGACCATAACGTTGATTCCCATTTGGGACTGCATGTCGGCGGTGCCGGATTTGGAGCTGAGATTGCGGTTTCCGTGCTTGGCGACCACAACGCCGGCGCCGGCGGCGACAAAGGCAGTGGCGGTGGAGATATTGAGGGTATTTTTGCCGTCGCCGCCGGTGCCAACGATATCCATGGCTCCGGCGGGCGCCTTCACCGGATTGCATTTGGCGCGCATCACCGCAGCCGCGGCGGCGTATTCGTCAACGCTTTCACCGCGGGTGCGCATGGCCATCAGCAGGCCGCCAATCTGGCTTGGCGTGGCCTCGCCCTCAAACAGCAGGGTGAAGGCTTTTTCAGCCTCTTCGCGGCTCAGCGAGCGTTCTGCAGCGGCGCCGATCAGTGGCTTCAGCTGATCGCTCATGCCGGCACCTGCATCACGTCGAGGAAGTTCTTCAACAGCGCGTGGCCGTGTTCGGAGGCAATTGATTCCGGGTGGAACTGGACGCCGTGGATCGGCAGCTCCTTGTGCTGCAGCCCCATGATGGTGCCGTCTTCCAGCTCAGCCGTGATTTCCAGGCAATCAGGCAGGCTTTCGCGCTCCACCACCAGAGAGTGATAGCGGGTTGCCTCAAAAGGCGTCGGCAAGCCTTTGAAAACGCCGGTATCCTTGTGATGCATCATGCCCATTTTGCCGTGAACGATCTCGTGGCAGCGCACGACCTTGCCGCCGAAGGCCTGGCCGATGGTCTGATGGCCGAGGCAGACGCCCAGAAGCGGCGTCTTGGTCTCTGCCGCAGCCTCAGTCAGGGCGAGGCAGATGCCGGCCTGATCCGGGTCGCACGGGCCGGGCGACAGCAGAATGCCGGAAGGCTTCATCGCCATGGCTTCCTGCACGTTGATGGCATCGTTGCGATGCACTTCCATTTCAGCGCCAAGCTCGCCCAGGTAGTGGACAAGGTTGTAGGTGAAGGAATCGTAGTTATCGATCAGCAGCAGCATCTTGCGGGCTCTTTTAAGGGTGGCGGGCGGGGTGCGCGCCGCAGTATAGTGGTTGCAACATACTTGTTCAGGGATACGGGGCAGCGTCAAGGGCAGGAACGGCGAATGGCAGAGGGTTACCGGTACCGGTGACGGCTGGCAGGCTGAAATGGCGCAGCACTTGGGAAAGATTGAGAGGCGAAACGGGCATGCGTGGATTTCTGGGCGGCGTGAGTGCCGGGGCTTTGCTGGCGGCGGGCGGACTGGCGATGCTGTCACTTTCGGTGCCATTGCCGCAGACGGCAGTCAAACACGAGCCAGCGCCGGAACCTGCCGGGCAAGCTGCGGGCGCAGGGCCTGAAACGGCGGAGACACAAACATCTGATGCTCCGCAGCCGGTTGCGCATGATCCCGGCGAGGTGCCGCAGATGGCTAATGGCGGCGGGGAAGCCGCAGCCGTTCCCAGCAACGGCCAGCGCGACGCCGACTTGGCCGAGGTTCACCCCGAAGCGCCCGGCACAGATCCAGCCGGAGATGACCTGAGCGCCTTGGCTGGCGCCGATACAGCCCCAGCAGACCAGCCCGCGATCGGCCTTTTCACTGCGGTGCAAGGTGCAGGCAATCTTGCACCTGCGGAGGCTCCGGCCCCGGCAGGGACGTCCGGCGAGCATCAGCCGCAGGCGGCGTTGCCTTCCGCGCCCACGGCGCCCGGCAGCGAGAGTGTCGTCGTGGCCGCAACTGAACCCGCTGCAGCGCCGGATGAACGCACCGGAGCCGTGGAAAGTGACGTCGCTGAGGTGACGGCTCAGCAGAACGCTCCCACGACAGTGGAGGCGCCTGTTTCCAGCACTGTTCAGGTTCCGGACATCGGCAGTGCGCCAGCTGAGGTCACATTGCCGGTGATTGGTGCAGCATCCGGTGTTCCGGCCGCCGAAAGCGGCAGTGTCGCTGGCGGAAGTGCGGATTCCGCTGAAACCGCCGCGGCGCCGGAAACTGCAGAGCCTGCCCCCTTGACGCCAAGCATAGGAACACCGGTTGTGCCGCTGACCGAACGGGACAAACAGGAAACCAGCTCTGCCGCTGCCGGCAGCGAGCCAGTGGACAACCCTTTCACGGCCTTTGCGGAACCGTTTTTTAACCCCGAAGACCGGCCGCTGATGTCTATCGTGCTGATTGATGATGCTGGCGCCGTCGGTGCGGAGGCCCTCGCGGAATTTCCTTATCCCTTGAGCTTTGCGATCGACCCGGAGGATCCGGAGGTCGCAGTGAAAATGGCTGCCCGCCGGAAGGCAGGCTTCGAGGTCCTTATGCTTGCGGACCTGCCGCGTGAGGCCACGCCGCAAGACGCGGAAACCTCCTTTGAGGTCTGGCGCGGCAAGCTGCCGGAGGCAGTGGCGATCCTTGAGGGGGTTGATACCGGCGTGCAAGGAAACCGTCCGCTGGCAGACCAGGTGGCAGCGGTGGCGGCCTCAGCCGGTTACGGCCTGGTGACCCAGGACAGCGGCCTTAATACCGTGCAGAAACTGGCATTGCGCGACGGCGTGCCGGCTGGTGTGGTGTTCCGCGACTTCGATGGTGCAGGGCAGAATCCGCGGGCGATCCGGCGGTTCCTGGACCAGGCGGCGTTCCGGGCCGGGCAGGAGGGTGCAGTGATCATGCTGGGCCGGCTGCGGCCCGATACGATTTCTGCACTGCTGCTGTGGGGGCTTCAGGACCGGGCGGAACGGGTGGCGCTGGCGCCGGTTTCGGCCAGCCTGGAAGCCAAGCTGCCGGCCAAGTGATCCCCTGCAAAGTCAAACGGCGCGCCTGAAGCGCGCCGTTGCCTCCGGCGGGAGTTTTTCAGGAAAGATGAAACTCAGAGCCTTGCGGCTCCGCGTCAGTTGTTGCCGTTGCCAGTGAAACGCGCGGCGTCCGCGGCAGCGCGGCGGATGGCGTTGGATTTGTGGACGGTCTCCATGTATTCGGCCTCCGGATCGCTGTCATAGACAACGCCGCCGCCGGCCTGGATATAGAGGTTCTGATCCTTGACGATAGCGGTGCGCAGCGCGATGCACATGTCCATGTCGCCGCCGGCCGAGAAATAGCCGACGCCGCCGCCGTAGATACCGCGTTTTTCCGGCTCCAGCTCGTCGATGATTTCCATTGCGCGCACCTTGGGCGCGCCGGAAACGGTGCCTGCGGGCATGCCCGCAAAGAATGCGTCCAGCGCATCCTTGTCCTCTGCCAGCTCACCCACGACGTTGGATACGATGTGCATGACGTGGCTATAGCGTTCGATGATGAACTTTTCAGTCGGGCGCACGGTGCCGATCCTGGCAACCCTGCCAGTGTCGTTGCGGCCCAGATCCAACAGCATCAGGTGCTCCGCCAGCTCCTTCTTGTCGGCCAGCAAATCGGCCTCCAGCGCTTTGTCCTCTTCCGGCGTGGCGCCGCGCGGGCGGGTGCCTGCGATGGGGCGGATGGTGACCTCCTGCCCGAAGACGCGGACCAGGATTTCAGGCGAAGCGCCCACCACCTGGAAGCCGCCGAAGTTGAAATAGAACATGAAGGGCGACGGGTTGGTGCGCCTGAGCGAGCGGTAGAGCGCGAAAGGCGGCTGGCGGAATTCCTGGGTCCAGCGCTGAGCTGGCACCACCTGGAAAATGTCACCGGCACGGATGTACTCCTTGGCCCTCTCCACCGCGGCCATATAGCCGTCCTTGGTGAAATTCGACACCGGCGGTGCAGCCTCGTGCGCGTCGCCCAGATCGCGGCTTTCGGCGGGCATCGCCCGTTCCAGATCGCGCACGGCATCCATCACCCGTTCGGCGGCCTGGGCATAAGCGGCCTTGGCCGTCTGGCCGTCACTGGACCAGACGGGGGACACCACGGTCACCTCGCCCTTGACCCCGTCCAGCACCGCAATGACCGAAGGGCGCAGCATCAACGCGTCGGGCAAGCCGAGGGGATCGGGGTTCACGTCCGGCAGGTGCTCGACCAGACGGATCATGTCATAACCCAGGTAGCCGAACAGGCCGGCCGCGGCCTGGGGCAGGTCGTCGGGCAGGTCGATTTTGCTCTCAGCAATCAGCGCCCGCAGGTTGTCCATCGGATTGCCATCCTGCGGTGTGAAATCATCCGCATCAAACCGCGCTGAGCGGTTCAGGGCTGACTGCGCCCCGTGGCAGCGCCAGACCAGATCCGGCTTCATGCCGATGATCGAGTAGCGCCCGCGCACTTCACCGCCGGTGACGGACTCGAGCATAAAGGCGTCCTTCTGGGCACCCGTCAGCTTGAGCATCAGCGAAACCGGGGTGTCGAGATCAGCGGCAAGGCGCGTATAAACGACCTGGTTCTCGCCGGCCTCATAAGCCTTGGAGAAGCTGTCGAAATCGGGGGTCAGGGCCATGAGTCTGGTGCCTTGATTACTGGAAGTTCGCCTGCGCTGCGTTCAGCGCCTGCTGGTCTACACGGGGTTCCGCGCGGGTTTGCACGTCCTGCGCAAAAGCCTGGAACAGCTCCTGCGCCAGCGTCTGGTCCAATTGCGCCTGCAGCGCCTGTGTGAGCAGGGTCATGTCGTCGCTGGCCTCGGGCGGCAGGATGGCGTCAAGACGCACAACCACAGCGGATTCCGCGTCCTGCACCAGACGGAAACCGCCGGTTTCCATTCCGAACACATCCGCGACCAAGGTGGCCGGCACGGTGTCGATATAGGCTGTGCGGGTCAGGCCGGTTTCTGTTTTCACCTCAGCGCCTTCAGCAAAGCTGCCCGAGGCCTTTGCCTGGGCCAGCAGTTCCTCGCCCTGTTTCCGCAGGGTACCGGCCCGAAGGCCAGCATCCCGGGCGGTCAGAACCTTATCCCTGGCATCCGCAAAGGGTTCCGGGCGTTCCGGCAAAACCTCATCCAGACGAATGGCAAACAGGCTGCCATCCTCAAGGAAACCGACTTCAGGGAAGTCCTCGGCAGTGACAGCAGCGGCGGCGGCGCGGAAACCCTCGTAGGCGGCGATATCCTCGCTGCTGTCCTCGGTCCAATTGATTTGGGCCAGCTCCAGCCCGCTGTCGGTTGCCAGCTCCTCCAGAGTGGCACCGCCAGCCAGCATGTCGTCGATGTCCTCGGCCTGCGTTTCCACCAGACGGCGGGCGCGGTCGGAGGCCAGTTCTTCGATCAGCTCAGGTTTGGCGTCTTCAAAAGTGGTGATCTGAGCCGCCAGCCGGCCGTTCACGCGGTAGAGCGCCGGGCCAAGATTGGAGGGCAGGGGGCCTGCCACGGTGCCGACTTCAGCGGCAAAGACATCGGTGCCGGCCGCGCCGAGATCGCCCATGGTCACGTCGCCCATGTCGATGTCCTGCAGTGTCAGGCCGCGGGTTTCGACGAGGCTTTCAAAGGTAGCACCTCCGGTTTCCAGCTGCGCCTTGGCGCTGGCAGCGGATTCGTCATCAGCGAACACAAGGCGTTCGACCAGGCGGCGTTCCGGAACCTGGTATTGGTCGGAGCGCTCCTCGAACAGGCGCTGCAGCTGGGCTTCGTCCACCTCAATTTCGTCCAGCAGCATGGACGGGCGCAGGGCAGCGTAGGTGATGACCTTGGTTTCCGGCAGCATAAACCGGTCCTGGTTGGCCTCATAAAAAGCCTGCAGATCAGCATCAGAGGGCGTCAGGGTGACCAGCGCGATGTCGGAAGCCATCAGCTGCACGTAGGAAAAGCTGCGGCGGGCGCCGATGTAGCTGGTCAGGGTTTCTGTCAGGGTTTCAGGCATCTTCGCACCGGACAATACTGCGCGTTGCACAATGGTGCGGGCGGCTTCGCGGCGCAGGTCCTCCTCGAATTCCTTCTCTGTCAGACCGGCATTGCGCAGAGCAAAACTGTAGGCCTCACGGTCGAACTGGCCATTCACGCCCTGAAAGGCGTCGATTGCGGCCAGTTCTTCGATCAGGTTCTCATCGCCGAGCGAAAGACCGAGAATCTTGGTCTCATGATCCAGTGCGGCAAGTGAAATCAGGCGGCCCAGCACGACCCGATCGAGGCCGAAGGCCGTTAGCTGTGCCATAGACATGGCCTGGCCGGTTTGCGCCTGCAGGGCACGCTGCTCGCGCTGAAGTTCGCGCACATAGGTACCGATGCTGACATCCTCATCACCGACCTGGGCAACGGAGGAAGAGGAACTGGAGAAGTTCACGGCGCCAAAGCCGGCAAGGCCAACGATCAGCATCCCCATCAGGATCCAGACGAAGGTTTTGGATAGATGTTTCATGCCTGCGGCCATGATGCCCTCTTTATTGTTCTGCCGTGCAAGGGACGACCCTGCAGCGGGAAATGCCGCTGACTGAATACGCGGCTGCCCGCAGAGGGGCAAGATGAATGCAGCGCAAACTGCTGGATGATCAGGGATTAAAGGCCGCCAGGCGTTCAAACAGCGTGTGAATGCCCGCGCGGTCCACATTGGCGAAAGCTATACGGAACTGCCGGGCGCCGTCCGGGTCGCCCGCGGGCATGAACATGGAGCCCGGCAGCATCAGGATTGAAGCGTCCTTTACCAGCTGGCGCGCGATCTGCTCCGACGGCTGTTCAAACGGGTGCTCGACATAGGCGAAATAAGCGCCGCAGCCGAGCAGTTTCCAGCCTTTTGCAGCCAGCACCGGGAAGCCTTCCTCAATCGCCAGGCGGCGGTCGAGGATTTCCTGGCGTTCGCCTGCCAGCCAATGATGCAGGTTTTCAATGCCCCACAGCGCGCCGGCCTGCCCCAGCTGGGAGGGGCAGATGGTGACCGTGTCGAGGAATTTCTCCATCTCAAACAGGCGGTCCGTCGAGGCGGCAATTGCACCGACCCTATGGCCTGTCAGACGGTAGGCCTTAGAGAAGGAATAGAGATGGATCAGGGTGGTATCCCAGTCCGGCATCTGAAACAGCCCGTGAGGTGCGCCGCCGCGGCTGTCAGAGTCTCGGTAGGTCTCGTCAACGATCAGCGCCAGCCCGCGGCTGCGGGCGAGGCTGAAGAAAGCCTGAACCAGGCCGCTGGGGTACTCCACACCGCAGGGATTGTTGGGCGTGACCAGCACGATGGCGCGGGTGCGGTCCGAAATCAGCGCTTCTGCTGCGGCCAGATCCGGCAGCATACCTTCGCCCGTTCGAAGCGGCACGGCGGTTACCCCTGCCATGTCCAGCCACATTTTGTGATTGAAGTACCAAGGGACCGGGATGATTACTTCATCGCCTTCACCGCAAAGCGCTGCTATCGCGGCGGCAAAGGCCTGATTGCAGCCCGAGGTGATCCCAACCTGTTCCGGCAAGACCTCTGCCTGATAGTGACGGCACATCTGCTGTGCCAGCGCGCGGCGAAGCGGGTCGTTGCCGAGCACGGGGCCATAGAGATGCGCAGAGACGTCATTGAGCGCAGCATCCGCCAGCGCCTGGCGCAACCCTTCCGGCGGAGCTTCTGCCGGGGCGGCCTGGCTCACATTCAACAGCGGACGGTCCGGAGGGAACTCCGCCCCGGCCAGCCAGCGGCGCGATTCGACGATGGGCGACACAAAGGTGGCTTGGGTGCGGGGCTGGGGCATGGGCGGCTCCGGGCTGCGTCAGAAACTTCCGGCGCGCCGGTTTGCGCGCCTGCGTATGTCTGGCACGGCGGCCCGGACGGCTCAAGCGGGAACGGCGGTGCTGGAACGGCCAAAGAAAAAGGCGCGCAGTGATGCGCGCCTTTGAAATTCAATCACGGTGCGGATCAATCCTTGCCGCGGTAGGGCTCCACATACTGGAGCGCCATATCCCAAGGGAAGAAGATCCAGGTGTCCTGGCTGACCTCTGTGATGAAAGTGTCCACCATCGGGCGGCCCTTGGGCTTGGCATAGACGGTGGCGAAATGCGCCTTGGGGTACATCTGGCGCACCAGCTCCAGGGTTTTGCCGCTGTCGACCAGATCGTCAATGATCAGCACGCCCTCACCGTCGCCCATCAGGCCCGCATCCGGCGCTTTCAGAACCTCGGCCTCGCCCTGGGCCTGGTGGTGGTAGGAACGCACGGAAATGGTGTCCACGGTACGGATGTCCAGCTCGCGGCTGACGATCATGGCTGGCGCCATGCCGCCGCGGGTGATCGCCACAACGGCGCGCCAGGCGCCATCGTCGGGGCCTTGCCCGTCCAGCCGCCAGGCCAGCGCGCGGCTGTCGCGGTGGATCTGGTCCCAGCTGATGTGAAAGCCTTTTTCGTGCGGCAGACGATCTGTCATGTTATGTGCTCCCCGCGGTGTCGCGTCAGCTTGCAGGCGTCCGGACCGCTGCCCGGCCGCCCTTGTTTTCAATTACTTGGAGATATCCGGCGCATCCACGGCCTTCATGCCCACAACGTGATAACCCGCATCCACATGCAGGTTCTCGCCGGTGACACCGGAGCTGAGGTCGGACAGCAGGTACAGAGCGGAGTTGCCGACATCGTCGATGGTCACGTTGCGGCGCAGCGGCGAGTTGTACTCGTTCCACTTCATGATGTAGCGGAAATCGCCGATGCCCGACGCGGCCAGCGTCTTGATCGGGCCGGCAGAGATCGCGTTGACGCGGATGCCGTCCTTGCCCAGGTCCTCAGCCAGGTATTTGACCGACGCCTCCAGCGCGGCCTTGGCAACACCCATCACATTATAATGCGGCATCACCTGTTCGGCACCGTAATAGGTGAGGGTCAGCAGCGAACCGCCGTCCTTCATCATCTTCTCGGCACGGTTGGCAACGGCGGTGAACGAGAACACCGAGATGTCCATGGTCATCTGGAAATTGCTGCGGCTGGTGTCGACGTAACGGCCGCGAAGCTCATTCTTGTCGGAGAAGCCGATGGCGTGGACTACGAAATCCAGCTTACCCCATTTTGCTTCCAGTTCGGCGAACAGTGCATCGATGGATGCTTCGTCCGACACATCGCAAGGCAGGACGATATTGCTGCCCAGTTGTTCGGCCAGCGGGTCGACCCGCTTCTTCAGCGCATCGCCTTGATAGGAAAAGGCAAGCTCGGCGCCGGCGTCGGCGCAGGCCTTGGCAATGCCCCACGCAATGGATTTGTCGTTGGCCAGGCCCATGATGAGGCCGCGCTTACCGGCCATCAGTTGACTAGACATGCAGGTTCTCCGCCTGTGATCTGATAATTTAGCGGTGTTTATAATGCCGCGCGGGGCGCTTCAAGGGTTCACGCCCTTGTAGGCCGAAAGGAAGCTCCTTAGGTTGCAATCAAATTCCCGTTTGAGGTGCCCATGTCCGACCGTACAGGTATTTTTGAAGGCGACGATCCCTTTGCCATCGCCAGGTCCTGGCTCGCAGAAGCAGAGCAGAGCGAACCCAATGATGCAAACGCCATTGCGCTGGCCACGGTGGACGAGACCGGGCTGCCCAACAGCCGCATGGTTCTGCTCAAGGAAATCGAGGACAGCGCCTTTGTCTTTTATACCAACTACGGCAGTGCAAAGGCGCAGGAATTGGATCATGCGGGCAAGGCCGCCTTTGTGATGCACTGGAAATCGCTGCGCCGCCAGATCCGCGTGCGCGGCACGATCACCCGTGAGGAGGGGCCGCAGGCGGATGAATATTATAAGTCCCGCTCGCTCAAAAGCCGCCTGGGCGCCTGGGCGTCCAAGCAATCGCAGCCGCTGGACAGCCGCGGCACGCTGATGGCCGAGGTCGCGAAAGTGACCGCGACGAAAGGCCCGAACCCGGAGCGACCGCCGTTCTGGGGCGGTTACCGGCTGGTCCCGGTCGAGATCGAGTTTTGGGCCGATGGCGCCTTCCGGTTGCACGACCGGTACCGCTGGCGCCGCGATGACGCATCTGTAGCGTGGACGATCCACCGCCTCAATCCCTGACAAGAATCGTCAGTTTACCTTGGGTCAAGAAGTCTTTCCTGACATTTTCAAGACTTTTTAGCTTGAATTCCAAGGTCAGTTTGGCGCATCAGAACACCATCAAAAAAAAGAAACGCGGTAGGGAATATCCAGTGGCAGAAGATCTCAGCAGCTTGCAGCAAGTTCAGGGGCTGGTGAAGTGGTTCGACCCGGCGAAAGGTTATGGCTTTGTCGTTTCCGACACCGGCGGACCGGACATTCTGCTGCATGTGAATGTGCTGCGAAATTTCGGTCAAAGCTCGGTTGCAGATGGCGCCCGTATTGAGATCGTGACGCATCAGACCGGCCGCGGTGTTCAGGCCGTAGAAGTGATCTCGATCCAGCCGCCTGAGCGCGAAGACACACCGGTGCTGAGCGATTTTGCCGAGCTGGACATGGGGAGCCTTCAGAACGAGCCGCTTGAGCCTGCGCGCGTCAAATGGTTCGACAAAGGCAAGGGCTTCGGCTTTGCCAATGTGTTCGGCCGCGGTGAAGATGTGTTCCTGCATGTCGAAGTGCTGCGTCAATCCGGCCTTGCGGATCTGCAGCCCGGCGAAGCGCTGGCGATGCGGGTGATCGATGGCAAGCGCGGCCGCATGGCGGTCGAAGTCCTGGCCTGGGAAGCCGCTCTGGCGGCAGGGTTCCAGGAGTAAGCTGATGCAGCGGCGTCTTCGCAACTGGAGTATCGCCGCCGCCGCTTTTTCTCTGATGGCAGCCCAGGGATTTGCCGGAGAATGCCAATCCGGGCGGGTCGATCTGCGCGGCAGTTGGGGCCAGACCGGGTTTTCCGTTGAAATTGCTGACGACGAGCAGGAGCGCGCCCAAGGGCTGATGTTCCGTGAGTCAATGCCGCGTGGGGCAGGGATGCTGTTCGTCTATGACCGGCCCCAGCCTGCGGCGTTCTGGATGAAAAACACCCTAATCCCGCTGGACATCATTTTCCTGGATAAAACCGGGCTCGTGACCACTGTGCATGAGAACGCCAAACCTGGCGATCTGACACCGATCCCAGGCGGTGATGAAGTGTTTGCTGTGCTCGAAATTAACGGTGGGCTGGCCCGCCGGTACGGCATCGCGCCGGGCACTCAGTTGCGGCACGAAATTTTTTCCGCCAGAGGCGCAGTTTGGCCCTGTTAGGGGTTTTCAAATCACTTCTCTGAAGATAGGAAGGCGCACGGTCCGGGGCGTGGCGCAGTCTGGTAGCGCACCTGTTTTGGGTACAGGGGGTCGTGAGTTCGAATCTCGCCGCCCCGACCACTTCTCTTCATAAAATGAGCAGCGAATCTTTGTCGGCAATAGCCGTATAGGGATTCGTTTCGCGGCTTTGGAGATCTTGAACGCCTGCTAACAACCATGGGTGTTAATACTTCCTTAACGCCTTGTTAACACTCCCTTAACCAACTGCCGCTGTCTCGCATCAGATGGTTAACGAAACGACAGGCGCCGGTCCGGAAGTTCCATGATACCACCGCGAGGCCACCATAAAGCTGGTTGAACCTTCCGGCATACACCGGCCGGCCGACAGCTGTGAATCATTAAGGAGAGGCACTGCGGTCCCGGCACCTCTTAGAAGCGGCAAGTCACTTGCTCGGCGTAAGAATTCCGGGTTCCGCGCGGACCTCAAAGAAGCCCTGCCTGTTGTGGCCGCCTGTGGATGAATCAACGGCCCCGGCCATACCCTTGAAACCGCGAATACCGTCAACAGCAAAGATCGTTGCCAAGGGGTAAATTTTACGTTGACCCTTTGTGTATGAATACGCCAAATTGTGGACACCGGTTGCGACGGCACTAAATCTGGTGGGTTAAGGGGCCGCAGCAACAACGCTGAAAAACAGCAGACAGTCCTGTGAAGAAAGGCCGGCGAGGGCCGCAAGTACGCCGTATCCGGCGTGCGCTGGGTATCTGCGTGTTGCGCGGCCGGGCTGGCTGGTGCGGGGGCACCGTGACACTGACCGATGTGTGCTTGAGAAGGGGCAGAGCATGAAGATCGAACGGAAATTTACCAAACCCGGGCAGGATGCTTACGCCGATCTGGCCTTTGTCTCTGCCACCTCGGAAATCCGCAACCCGGACGGAACCATTGTTTTCCGGCTCGACAAAATCGAAGTTCCCGCGTCCTGGAGCCAAGTGGCCAGCGATGTCATCGCGCAGAAGTATTTCCGCAAGGCTGGCGTGCCGAGCCGCCTGAAGAAGGTCCGCGAGAAGGATGTGCCGGAGTTCCTGTGGCGCTCCGTCCCCGACAAGGGCGCTGAATTCGGCGGTGAAACCTCCTCCAAGCAGGTATTCGACCGTTTGGCGGGCGCTTGGGCCTATTGGGGCTGGAAGGGCGGCTATTTCTCCTCTGAGGCAGATGCACGCGCATACTACGACGAGATGCGCTATATGCTGGCGACCCAGCGCTCGGCCCCGAACTCGCCCCAGTGGTTCAACACCGGCCTGCACTGGGCCTATGGCATCGACGGCCCGGCGCAGGGCCATCACTATGTCGACTACAAGACCGGCAAGCTGACCAAATCGGACAGCGCCTATGAGCATCCCCAGCCGCACGCCTGTTTCATCCAGTCGGTCTCTGACGACCTGGTCAAGGATGGCGGCATCATGGACCTTTGGGTGCGTGAGGCGCGGCTGTTCAAATACGGCTCCGGCACCGGCACCAACTTCTCCCATCTGCGCGCCGAGGGCGAGCCACTGTCGGGCGGCGGCAAATCCTCCGGCCTGATGGGTTTCCTCAAAATCGGCGACCGCGCGGCGGGCGCCATCAAATCAGGCGGCACAACCCGCCGGGCAGCAAAGATGGTGATCGTCGACGCCGATCACCCGGATATCGAGCAGTTCATCGAATGGAAGGTGCTTGAGGAACAGAAGGTCGCGTCGATCGTCGCAGGCTCCAAGATGCACGAGAAGATGCTGAATGGAATCTTTGAGGCAATTCGCAGCTGGGACGGCGCAGAGGCCGATGCCTATGACCCGGCGGTCAACGACGGGCTGAAAAAGGCGGTCCGCGAAGCCAAGAAGGTCGCGATCCCGGAAACCTACATCAAGCGGGTTCTGGATTACGCCAAACAGGGGCACACCTCAATCGAGTTCCCGACCTATGACACCGATTGGGACTCCGAGGCCTACAGCTCAGTCTCCGGTCAAAACTCCAACAACTCGATCCGGGTCACAAACGCCTTCCTGCACGCGGTCGATAAAAATGCCGACTGGGAACTGTTCAACCGCACTGACGGAAAGGTCGCCAAGGTGATCAAGGCCCGCGATCTGTGGGAAAAGGTCGGCCACGCGGCCTGGGCCTGCGCCGATCCGGGCATCCAGTTCCACGACACCGTGAACGAGTGGCACACCTGCCCGGAAGACGGTGAGATTCGCGGTTCAAACCCTTGTTCGGAATACATGTTCCTGGACGACACCGCCTGCAATCTCGCATCGCTGAACCTGCTGAGTTTCTTGAAAGACGGCCAGTTCCAGGCAGATGACTACATGCATTGCTGCCGCCTGTGGACGCTGACGCTGGAAATCTCGGTGATGATGGCGCAGTTCCCCTCCAAGGAAATCGCGCAGCGCTCCTATGACTTCCGCACCCTGGGCCTGGGCTATGCCAATATCGGCGGCCTCCTTATGAACATGGGCTACAGCTATGACTCGGATGAGGGCAGGGCGCTTTGCGGTGCGCTGACCGCACTGATGACCGGTGTTGCCTATGCGACCTCCGCCGAGATCGCATCTGAACTGGGCGCCTTCCCGGGCTATGCGAAAAACGCCGATCAAATGCTGCGGGTGATCCGCAACCACCGCAACGCTGCAAGGGGCAACGCTGAAGGCTATGAGGCGCTGTCGGTCAAGCCGGTGCCGCTGGACATCGCCAATTGCCCCGACGCATTGCTGACCGATTTGGCCGCCAGCGCCTGGGACGAAGCGCTGGAGCTGGGCGAAAAGCACGGCTACCGCAACGCCCAGACCACGGTAATTGCGCCAACCGGCACCATTGGCCTGGTGATGGACTGCGACACCACCGGCATCGAGCCTGACTTTGCCCTGGTGAAGTTCAAGAAGCTGGCGGGCGGCGGCTACTTCAAGATCATCAACCGCTCCGTGCCATCGGCGCTGGAAGGGCTGGGCTACAGCTCCTCCCAGATCGAAGAAATCGTGTCCTACGCGGTGGGCCATGGCTCTATCGGCAACGCGCCCGGCATCAACCACACCTCGCTGGCAGGCCACGGCTTTGGCCCCAATGAGCTGGCCAAAGTGGATGCGGCACTTGAATCTGCCTTTGATATCCGTTTCGTGTTCAACCAGTGGACCCTGGGTGAGGATTTCTGCACTGGCGTTCTGGGCATCCCGGCGACCAAGCTGAACGATCCAACCTTTGACCTGCTGCGCCACCTGGGCTTTACCAAGGCGGACATCGAGGCGGCCAATGACCACGTCTGCGGCACCATGACCCTGGAAGGCGCGCCGCATCTGCAGGAAGAGCATTACGCGATCTTTGACTGCGCCAACCCGTGCGGCAAAAAAGGCAAGCGTTTCCTGAGCGTTGACAGCCATATCTATATGATGGCCGCAGCCCAAAGCTTCATCTCCGGCGCGATCTCCAAGACCATCAACATGCCGAATTCGGCCACCATCGAGGATTGCCAGAAGGCCTATGAGCTGAGCTGGAGCCTGGGCATCAAGGCGAACGCGCTCTACCGCGACGGCTCCAAGCTGAGCCAGCCGCTGGCGGCAGCGCTGGTTGAAGATGATGACGATGCGGCGGAAGTTCTGGAAAGCGGCTCGACCCAGGAAAAAGCCGCGGTTCTGGCCGAAAAAATCGTCGAGAAAGTGGTCATCAAGGAGGTGCTGAAGTCGCACCGCACCAAAATGCCGCAGCGGCGCAAGGGCTATACCCAGAAGGCGGTTGTCGGCGGCCACAAGGTGTATCTGCGCACGGGCGAGTATGAGGACGGAAACCTCGGCGAGATCTTCATCGACATGCACAAGGAAGGCGCAGGCTTCCGGGCAATGATGAACAACTTCGCCATCGCGGTGTCGGTTGGCCTGCAGTACGGCGTGCCGCTGGAGGAGTTCGTAGACGCCTTCACCTTCACCAAATTTGAACCCGCGGGCATGGTTCAGGGCAACGACTCGATCAAGAACGCGACATCGATCCTCGACTATGTGTTCCGTGAGCTAGCGGTGTCCTATCTCGACCGTACCGATCTGGCACATGTGAAGCCGGAAGGCGCGACCTTCGACGACCTTGGCCGCGGTGAGGAAGAAGGTGTTTCGAACCTGACAGAGCTTAGCGAAAGCGCTGCAACGCGGTCTCTGGAAGTGCTGAAGCAGATTTCCTCGACCGGCTATCTGCGCAAGCGTTTGCCGCAAGAACTGGTGGTACTGCAAGGCGGCCAGCCGGAGGCAGGTGTGCTTGGCACCGGAACTGATCCGGTTGCCGCGCTGCAATCGCTGGTGCCGGAGACCACTGAAGCACCGGTGCAAACCACCGGCGGCATGGACGCGCGCACCAAGGCAAAAATGCAAGGTTATGAGGGCGAAGCCTGTGGCGAATGCGGCAACTACACGCTGGTGCGCAACGGCACCTGCATGAAATGCAACACCTGCGGGGGAACCTCCGGCTGCAGCTGAGGACCTTCGCTTGCGGCGCCGGTCTTACCCCCGACGGCGCCGCATCTAAGAACCGCAGGCAGGCTGAGGGCTGCTTGTGACGACATCAGGAACGGGTGCGCCCGTTCTGAACACCGGGATGGCCCAGGTAAGAAAAAACTTTCGGGCAGTCAATGAAGGAGCCTGACCGGTGACAACTGGCTTCCTCTGGATCAGAGGGAGCCATTTTCTTTATGCAGTATGTCTGTGCAAAGGCCTCAATCAATTTCCTATAATCAGAATTATGGTAAATAAACACCCAGTCAAAGTGCCCATACCAAGAAATTTCTCACAAAATCAGCGTCTTAATGGCCTTAACAAGCCTTCCTGGGCTACGCTGGCGACCAATTCGCCGCTTTCTGTGTAGATCGATCCGCGATTGAAGCCGCGGGCGTTACCGGTGAATGGCGCATCCATCGAATACAGGTGCCAGTTCTGTAACTCGACCGGCGCGTGGAACCACATCGCATGGTCCAGACTGGCCGTCATTGCTTCGGGATTATGAAACGTCAGGCCATGCGGACGCATTGAGGATCCGAGCAACCCGAAATCGGACACATATGCCAGCAGTATGTGTTGCAGTTCCGGACCTGCATCACGGGCGGCTTCCATTCTGACCCACATCTGATTGGAATCACTGGCCTTTTCCGGCGCCATCGGGTCGCGCGGCTCCACCTCGCGAATTTCAAATGGCCGTGGCCGCAGCAACTCAGCCTGTTTTCCGGGCGCAAAGCGGCTGGCATTCCGCTTTAGAATTTCGTGGCGCGGCTCCAGACTGCCCGGCTCAGGAACCGCCGGCATTTTGTGCTGGTGATCCCATCCTTCCTCTTGGGCGTGGAAGGATGCTGCCAGGTTAAGGATTTGCTTGCCGTTCTGCATCGCGACAACCCGCCGCGTGGTGAAACTACGGCCGTCACGGGCTGGATCCACCTCGTAGATCACAGGCCGGGACGGATCGCCCGGCCGGATGAAATAGGCATGAAGAGAATGGCATAACCTGTTTGAAACACTAGCATAAGCCGCAGCAAGAGCCTGCGCGATGACTTGTCCTCCGTAAATCCGCGTTGGGGTTTCACCGCCAGAGCCGGACCCGCGAAAGAGATTGCTATCAAGTGTTTCAAGATCCAGGAGATCAAGCAGAGCTTTGGCGGTATCAGTCATTGGGATGTCTTTCGTTCACCATCCGCCCGCAAGTTTTTCAGGGGCGAAAGAGATGGAGGTTAATCTGAGATGGCACCATGCACCAGAGCTTTAAGTTCTGGTCGCGAAGGGTAAGAACTGGACGGCGCGAGCTGGGTCAGGAACACCACCGACAGATCCAATTTCCTGTCTACCCAGAAAAAGGTCGAGGCAATGCCGCCCCAGCTGAAATCACCGACGGAACCTGGACAGCGCGCGCGAGCGGGATTCAGCACCACAGCGCCGCCAAGCCCAAAGCCTATGCCCTCCATCGGCTGCTCTGCAAAACTGCTGGGGCCCATCGATGCGATGTCGCCTGCGAGGTGATTTTCCATCATGAAATCAACAATATGCGGACTGATGATGAAGCCGTCGGAGCAACGCCCTCGTTGCCGCAGCATCTCAGCGAATGCCATATAGTCGTCAATGGGGCCAACCAGCCCGCCACCGCCGGACTGCAAGCTGGCCCGCTCAAACGGTGAGGTTCCGTAACAATCGGTCAGGCGCAGGCTGTCACTGCCTGCTTCTGCTGAATTGAGCTCCATCGCATCACCGGCCAGCGGTGTGTAGAGTGACGCAAAGCGGTTCCCTGCCCCGTCCGGGACTTGAAACCCGGTTTCCGCCATACCCAGGGGCTCAAAGATTTCTGTTCTCAGAAAGTCGCCCAGAGTTTTCCCGGACACAACCTCCACAACCCGGCCCAGTACATCTGTTGCCACTGAATACTCCCAACGGCTTCCCGGCTTGAACGCAAGCGGCAGCTCTGCCAATCGCGCCACCATGGCGGCCAGCGGTCCGTGATCCGGTTTGAACAGGATATCTTCTCTCGCCATCGCTTCGGGTAAAACCCCGGGATTGAACGGATAACTCAGCCCGCTCGTATGGGTCAGCAGCTGATGCAGTGTCGGTACCGGACAGGGCTCCGACTGATCGATTGCAGACGCAGCCGGTACCAATGCACGCATCTTGCTGAATTCAGGGAGGAAATCACTGACAGGCGCATCCAGATGAAATTCACCGCGTTCCAGCAGCAGCATGACAGCCACGGACGTCACCGGTTTGGTCATTGAGTAGAGCCGCACCAGAGTATCGCGGGTGTACGGCAGGTTTTCTTCAATGTTCCTCAAACCAGCGGCATGGAAGTATTTTTCCTCGCCTCCGCGGCGTATCAGCAGGGAGCTCCCGGGGTATTTCCTTTGATCGGCATAGCGTTGCTGCCAGGATCTAATCCTCCCCAACCGCCCTGAGTTCATTGGTTCCTCCCCTGGATGCCCGGTCATTTACCACCGGCTGTTTGCGGATAATGCGTTGCACGGCCAGGCAGGTCGAGCGGATTTCGCGCTGTTTGGCTGAGCAGAAGAATATTGCCCCGGATCACGGGCAACCGCTTCGCTGCCTTCCAGCCGTCTCAACCCCAGCACGTTGCGCTAATTTTTTTTCACCTGAATATGTTTGTATGTTCGCATTCGAAATAAATTTGTCTTAGAAGTTCAAAGGGAAAGACGGCAAGGACATGCAAATGGCGAGTATTCTGGTATTAAACGGACCCAACCTGAACCTGCTTGGCACCCGCCAACCGGAGGTCTACGGTTTTGTTACTCTGGAAATGGTCGAGGATGCCTGTGCGAACCATGCTGCAAAGCTGGGGTTGAAAGTTGAGTGCCTGCAATCGAACCACGAAGGCGCGCTTATTGATACGATCCATGATGCCAAGGGCCGCCATCAGGGGATCATCCTGAATGCCGGTGCCTATACACATACTTCGATTGCTTTAATGGATGCGCTGATTTCCGTTGAAATTCCGGCGGTTGAAGTGCATCTTTCGAACATCTATGCACGCGAGGCATTCCGTCACTCCTCCTACATTTCCAAGGCCGCCCTGGGTCAAATCTGCGGATTTGGAGCACAAGGCTATTTGCTGGCTTTGGATGCCCTGGCGGCGCATTTGAAGGATGCCGGTGCCGCATGAGGGTCCGCAAATATTTGAATTTTGTCTGCGCCGCGCAGAGCCTTGAGGAGTTGTGGCATGGCCACGTCCAGCAGATGTCGGAATATGGTTTCGACAGGCTGATCTACGGGCACACGCGCTACAAGACAGAGACATCACTGGGGGATCCGGATGACTTTGTCATTCTTTCCAACCACAATAATGAATATTTGGACGGGTTTCTGCGTAAGGGGCTCTACTTTCACGCGCCTATGCTTCGCTGGGCACTGGAGAATGAAGGTCCCGGAAGCTGGAGGATCGTGCAGGAGATGGCCGAAGAAGGCACTCTGGGACCCGAAGCCCTGAAAGTTCATGAGTTCAACCAAGCTCTGGATATGAAAGCGGGCTATACAATCAGCTTTTGCTCCTCATCTCCGCGCTACAAGGGTGCGATCTCCCTCGCCGCCCGGTCTGGCCTTTCACAGGATCAAGTTGATGCCCTATGGCAGGATGAAGGCGGAGACATCGCCTTGATGAACAACGTCGCGCATTTGAAGATCCTCACCCTCCCCTACGAGGCCCCGCACCGGAGCTTGACCAAGCGGCAGCGGGAAGTTCTGCAATGGGTTGGAGACGGCAAAACAACCCAGGATATCGCACTTCTGATGGGGCTGACACCGGCAACAATTGAAAAGCACCTTCGCCTGGCACGGGAATCTTTGTCGGTTGAAACGACTGCACAGGCGGTCCTGAAAGCTGCTTTATACAACCAGATGTATGTACTGGACGCCTGAACTCCGCATCTGAAGGACGCCTGGCCCAACTGCGCCGCGTGAACTATCCCATTGATATAGTTTATATTTTGACGCCATCCGGCATTAAAAGATGGGAGAGCCCTGTTTCAGAGGATCAAAAGACGTCAATTAGCGTCAAAAAGTATGGTATTCTGTACTACCGCTAAAGGATAATTCATTGCAAATTCCTCATGTTCCGTGAGTGGTGGCTTTGGCCTAGGAACTTTGGGTATTGAACCTTGCGATTACAGGGCTCTCCTACCTGATCGGGGGCAGGCACGTATAGATCCGTGTTCTGCCCCGATATTTGAGGGGTCCTGCCCATCCCCATCAGCGGGGCCCCTCGCACCTCCTCTGCGCAGCAAATTGCCGGTTTAGCAAGGGTGCTCGAGCCCCTCTCCTCCCTGCCCCTTTCCAGTCATCGGCGCACGAAAAAACCGGCAGGATTTCTCCTGCCGGTTTGCATGCTTCTTGACCTTGGAGCGGATCAGCCCTGTGCAGCCTTTGCCACTTCGGCTGCGAAGTCTTCCTTCTCGACTTCAATGCCTTCGCCGACTTCCACACGGACAAAGCCAGTGATGGTCGCGCCGGCTTCTTTCGCCGCAGCTTCCACGGTCAGGTCGGGGTTCACAACGAACTGCTGGTTCAGCAGGGTTGCTTCAGCCACGAATTTCTTCATGCGGCCTTCGATCATCTTCTCGATCACCTGCTCCGGCTTGCCGGATTCGCGGGCGATGTCGATCTGAACCTGCTTTTCCTTCTCAACGATGGAGGCATCCAGATCAGCTTCGGACAGCGCCGCCGGGTTCACGGCCGCGATGTGCATTGCAACCTGCTTGCCGATGGCTTCGTCGCCGCCGGTCATTGCGACCAGAACGCCGATCTTGCCCATGCCGGCGGTTGCTGCGTTGTGGACGTAGGAAACGACTGTTTCGCCTTCCAGGGTCGCCATGCGGCGCAGCGACATGTTCTCGCCGATGGTGGCGATCTTGTCGGTCAGGGTGTCGGCAACGGATTTGCCGCCCAGGTCTGCAGCGGCCAGGGCCTCAATGTCGCCAACAGCCAGAGCTGCGGCTGCGATTTTGCCGACCATGTCCTGAAAATCACCGTTTTTGGCAACGAAGTCAGTCTCGGAGTTCACCTCAACAGCAACGCCCTTGCCGCCTTCGACGACAACGGCCACCAGGCCTTCTGCGGCGGTACGGCCGGATTTTTTGGCGGCTTTCGCCAGACCTTTGGTGCGCAGCCAGTCAACCGCGGCTTCCATGTCGCCGTTGTTTTCAACCAGTGCTTTTTTTGCGTCCATCATGCCTGCGCCGGTGGATTCGCGCAGTTCTTTCACCATTGCTGCAGTGATTGCCATCTCTTGGCTCTCCTCAATTCAAAAACAGATTTGGGGCAGGTGATACCCTGCCCCGCATGTCAGTTCCGTGACAGGACGGATTAGGCCTCAGCAGCTGCTTCTTCAGCAACAGCTTCTTCTGCCGGTGCTTCTTCCAGCGCGCCCAGGTCAACGCCTGCTGCGCCCAGCTGAGCGGACATACCGTCCAGAGCCGCGCGGGCAACCAGATCGCAGTACAGCGAGATGGCGCGCGATGCGTCGTCGTTGCCCGGGATGATGAAGTCAACGCCATCGGGGGAGCAGTTGGTGTCGACAACAGCCACAACCGGGATACCCAGTTTCTTGGCTTCGGCGATGGCCAGCGCTTCTTTTTTCACGTCGATGACGAACAGCAGGTCCGGCACGCCGCCCATTTCACGGATGCCGCCCAGGGAGGCCTGCAGCTTCTCCTGGTCGCGTTCCATGCCCAGACGCTCTTTTTTGGTCAGGCCTTCGGCGCCGCCGGACATCTTCTCGTCGATTTCCTTCAGGCGGTTAATCGACTGGGAAACGGTTTTCCAGTTGGTCAGAGTGCCGCCCAGCCAACGGTGGTTCATGTAGTACTGAGCAGATTTCTCAGCAGCTTCGGCGATCGGGCCAGCTGCCTGGCGCTTGGTGCCGACAAACAGGATGCGGCCGCCCTTGGCGACGGTGTCACGGACAACCTGCAGCGCCTGGTCCAGCATCGGAACAGTCTGGGTCAGGTCCATGATGTGGATGCCGTTGCGCGCGCCATAGATGAAGGGCGACATGCGCGGGTTCCAGCGCTGAGTCTGGTGGCCGAAGTGAACGCCAGCTTCCAGCAGCTGACGCATGGAGAACTCAGGAAGAGCCATGCTAATATATCCTTTCCGGTTTCAATCCTCGGCGGGGGTTCAGAGCGGATGCTCCAACCGGGGGTCCGTCAGGGATGTCTCCCCTGATCAGGCCAAACCCCACCTGCGGGTTCGTAGGCGCGCCTATAGATCAGAAATTGTCAGCTGACAAGGGCTGCGGGGCGGAAAAGCAGCGCAAACCGTCAATTACCCGCCGGGCGGCCGGTTTCATGGCCGAAACGAACCATTTCCGCCGCCTTGGCGGCCAAGGATTTGCGGTCCGGAAAGTCCGAGACCTTCAGAGGCGGATGGTAGATCAGTTCCACCGCCCCCTGCCGCGGAGCTGCAAGGATCTTGAGCAGATGAGGCCCGAAGTCCATGTCGCCCCACCAGCCGTAAAACCGGTCTGGCTCTCCTTTGGGCGGCAGAAACCGCACGGAAACCGGTTGCACATGCAGCTGTTCGCGCAGTTCCTTTGTGAAAAAGGCGGCAAAGAGTGTTGTTTTAAATGGCAAAACCCGCAATCCGTCTGTCGAAGTGCCTTCGGGAAAAAACAACAGCTTGTGCCCCGCCAGCAGGCGCTGTTCGAACAGTTCCGCCTGCTCCCTTGCCTTTTTCGGATTGCGTTCGATGAAAACGGTGCCGGTTGCCTGCGCGAGCCAGCCAATCCCCGGCCATGTGGCGACTTCCGCCTTGGAGACGAAATAGATCCGCTTACGTGCATTGAGTGCGAAAATATCCAGCCAGGAGGAATGATTGGCAACCACTGCTCCGTTCCGGCGCATCAGGCCGCCCCGGGTTCTGTAATTGATCCCGAGAAGGCGGAACGCATTGCGGCAGACAAACTGGGTGATGAACGGTGTTACCGGGCGCCGAACGCCAAAAAGGGGCCGCTCGGCAAGCCGAACCATCAGCAGAATGGCCAGCCCGCCGAACACCAGCAGCGCCAGCGGAAGACCGCGCAAAAGCACTAGCAACCAGCCAGCAAAGGGGATCCGTATCGGGTCCGGGGGATCTTCGCTGTGCCAGCTGATGTTCATTCCCGGCCTCCCGTGTAGATCCTGCGCTGACGCTCATTCATCCGCGACGTGTCCAGGATCAGGCAAACATCGGTGGTGTTGAAGGCATGATCGACATAGGCGCCTTCGCCGACAAAACCGCCGAGGCGCAGATATGCCTTGATCAGAGACGGTATTTCGACCATGGCGCGCTTTCGGTCCAGATCATCAACGCCCACCAAGTCCATGGTTTGAAATTTCTTTGACCGCACACGCAGATCTGGCGGCGCCAGATGGTTGTGGTGCAGCATGGCAAGCGGATTGGCCAGCGCCTTGGGGTTGGTGCCATGGAAGCTTGCGACGCCGAACAGCAGCTCAATCCCGTGCTTTTCTACATAGTCCGCCAGTCCGGACCAAAGGTGAAACATGGCCATGCCGCCACGGTAATCGGGGTGAAGGCAGGACCGGCCCAATTCCAGCAGCCGGCGGCCTGAGGCCTTCAGCGCACTCAGGTCGTATTCATCCTCTGAATAGAACTGTCCCGCCTGTGCCGCCTGGTCATCACGCAGCAGCCTGTAAACCCCGGCCACCGTGCCCGTGGCCTCATCCGTCACCAGCATGTGGTCGAACAAGGGGTCGAACCTGTCCCGCTCCAGCCCAACCTCGTGATCGACCATCTCGCCGCCACCGCCCAGTTCACGCACGAACACGTCATAGCGCAGGGCCTGCGCGGCGCGCAGTTCATCCTCAGATTCAGCGATTTTCACAGAAAACTCCGGGGCGGCGTCTGCCATTTGCTCACCTTCGCATCGTTGAGGGTTGAGCGCTGCAAGCCAATCAGGCAAAGAGCGCGCAGGTATTGGGGAAAATTTGAGGGAATACGTTAACCCTTCATAAACCGTTATGGATCAAAGACGGGAATAAGGGAGACACGCGCTCCGTCAATCACAAGCTTGCCCTGGTCGGGAAAGTTCACAGTGATCTTGCCGCCCGCGTTCGACTGCACCTGGCCCACTCCCCAATCGGGGTGATCCGGGTGACGGACGAACATGCCGGGGGTGAAAATAGCGTTGAGGTCATTCATAGGGGGATGGCCCAGTTCGGAGGAAGTAATAGTTATGGGTGTAGATAACGCCAATCTGGCCGCATTGGTAGGGTCGCGGATCTGTCATGATCTGATCAGCCCGGTCGGCGCCATCAACAATGGTTTGGAGCTTCTGGGCATGGCCGGCAGCATGTCGGGACCAGAGCTGGAGCTGATTTCCGACAGTGTCGCAAATGCCAATGCGCGCATCCGTTTCTTCCGCATCGCCTTCGGCTCCGCCGGCGACCAGCAGACACCGCGGGCAGAGGTGGTTTCCGTGCTTGAAGACGTCAGCAAGGGCGGACGCATTCAATATCAATGGTCGCCACTGGAGGGCTGCACCCGCAGCGAAGCACGCCTTGCGCTTCTGTCGGCGCTGTGCCTGGAAAGCGCTCTGCCCTATGGCGGCACGGTTAAAATTTTCTGCGCAGATGGCAAATGGACGGTGGTCGGCGAAGGCCGCAAGGTCACGGTGGATGATGAATTATGGGCCCGGGTCAGCGGTGGCAGTTCAAACGCCGAGATTACCCCGGCACTGGTCCAGTTCGCCTTGCTGCCAGAGGCCGCCAAGGAAGCAGGCCGCACTGTGCGGCTCGAGCTGAACCTTGAAAACATCTCGATGCAGTTCTGAACACCGTATTTACACAATGAAACGCCGGGCGATCTGCCCGGCGTTTTGCATTTCCGTGGGTCAGGCGCGCGTAGTGCCGTTGCCGCGCACCAGATATTTGAAACTGGTAAGCTGGGTTGCCCCCACCGGGCCGCGGGCGTGCATCTTGCCCGTGGCGATCCCGATTTCTGCCCCCATTCCGAACTCGCCACCATCGGCAAACTGAGTTGAGGCATTGTGCATCAGGATGGCGCTGTCGAGTTCTGAAAAGAACTTCTGAACCGCGTCCTCGTCCTCAGTGATGATGCAATCGGTATGCTGGGAGTGATGCGTGCGGATGTGCTGGATCGCTTCATCTATGTCCGCTACCTGCTTGGCTGCAATGATGGAATCCAAATACTCCTTCCCCCAGTCTTCAGCCGTTGCGGCGGTCATGCCGTCCGGTCCGGGCAGCCTTGCCTCGGCGCGGATTTCAACGCCGGCAGAGGCCAGCGCGTCCAGAACCATTTTGCCAAGCGTAGGTGCAATGTCCTGATGGATCAGAAGGCACTCGGCAGCACCGCAGATGCCGGTGCGGCGTGTCTTGGCGTTCAGCACCACATCCAGCGCCTTCTGCGGATCTGCAGCCTTGTCGAGGTAGATGTGCACGATGCCCTCGAGGTGGGCAAAAACAGGCACCCGCGCCTCGCGCTGCACAAGCCCGACCAATCCCTTGCCGCCGCGCGGGACGATGACATCCACATAGTCTGTCATGGTCAGCAGTTCCTGCACCGCGGCGCGGTCGCGGGTTGGAACCAGCTGCACGGCGTCTTCCGGCAGGCCTGCGGATTTCAGACCTTCTGCCAGGCAGGCATGGATCGCTTGCGAGGAATGGAAGCTTTCGGAGCCGCCGCGCAGGATCACCGCGTTGCCCGATTTCAGGCACAGCGCGCCGGCATCGGCGGTCACATTGGGTCGGCTTTCGTAAATCACACCGATCACGCCCAGCGGTGTGCGGACACGCTGGATCTTGAGGCCGGTGGGCTGTTCCCACTCATCCATCACCTCGCCAACCGGGTCGCGCTGTTCCGCCACGGCACGCAGGCCGTCAACGATGCCTTGAATACGCGCCTCGTCCAGCATCAGACGGTCCATCATCGCGTCTGACAGCCCCTTACCGCGGCCAAACTCCAGATCCTTGGCGTTTGCGGCGATGATCTCTGCACGGCGGCTCCAGACCGCTTCCGCGGCTCCGATGAGCGCTGCATATTTGCGTTCTGCGCTGGCCGTGGCCAGGGTTTGCGCTGCTTGCTTTGCACGTTTGCCAAGCTCCGCCATCACGGCGGGGATGTTTTCATTGTCTTTCATATGTCTCGTGCCCTTGCCGGTCCCTGTCTGGCACTGATTGCCGTCCCGGCTGGAATAAACTATCAGGTGGTGCGGTCAAAGCGCCATATCATCGCGGTGGATCAGCGCGGCGCGGCCGGGATAGCCCAGCGTCGCCTCTATCTCCTGCGATTGGCGCCCCTGGATGGCACGGGCCTCGTCCGCGGTATAGCGCGACAGCCCCTGCCCCAGTTTGCGCCCGTCTGGGCCTAGGATGGCCAGCGGATCGCCGCGGCCAAAGTCACCCTCCACATGACGAACGCCTGCAGGCAGCAGGCTTTTACCGGACATCAGCGCCCGGGCGGCGCCTTCGTCGATGGTCAGAACGCCGCGGGTCTTCATCGCCGCGATCCAGCGTTTGCGCGCAGCCTGCGGATCCCCCTGCCCGGTGAACCAGGTGCAAGGCGCACCTTCCTCAAGTGTTTTCAACGGGTTCAAAGGTGAACCTTCAGTGATCGCCATGGCGCAGCCAGCGGCGGTTGCCATCTTGGCAGCCAGCAGTTTGGTGATCATGCCGCCCTTGGACAGGCCGGAAACGCCGTCCCCGGCCATCGCCTCAATCTCTGGCGTGATTTCATCAATCCGGTCATAGCGTTTGGCATCAGCGTCCAGCGCGGGGTTGGCGCTGTAAAAACCATCCACATCTGACAGCAGGATCAAAGCATCAGCCCCAACGGTCACCGCAACCTGCGCCGCCAGACGGTCGTTGTCACCATAGCGGATTTCATCGGTGGCAATGGTGTCATTCTCGTTGACGATGGGTACCGCTCCCATGCCCAAAAGCGTCTCCAGCGTCGCGCGGGAGTTCAGGTAGCGGCGGCGGTTTTCGCTGTCTTCCAGCGTCACCAGAACCTGCGCAGTTGTGATCCGGTGCGGCGCCAGCGCCTCCTCATAGGCGCGGGCAAGGCGGATCTGACCGACGGCAGCGGCGGCTTGGGATTGCTCCAGAGGCAGGTCAGCACGCGGCATGCCTAAAACACCACGCCCCAGGGCGATAGAGCCGGAGGACACCAGCACAACGTCGGTGCCGCGCGACTTCAGCCAGGCAACGTCATTGGCCAGCGAATGCAGCCAGCCAGCACGCAGCTCACCGGTCTCCCGGTCAACCAGCAGCGCAGAGCCGATCTTGACGACAATGCGTTTTGCCGACGTCAGGGCTGCCAAGGCGCTTCCTCCTCGGCGGGCTTCATCCGCAGGCGGTCGTCGTCGATCTCATTGCGCAAGGCGCGCAGGATCTCGTTCACGCCCTGGCGGCTGACGCCAGACATGAGATGCACTGGACCGCCAACAGCCTCTTCCAGAGCTTTGCGCTTCTCGTCCATTTCCTCCGGGTCGATGGCATCGACCTTGTTCAACGCCGTGATCCGGGTCTTGGTGGCCAGAACACCGCCGTAGGCCTCCAGCTCACCGATGATGGTCTCGTAGTCCTCGACCACGGTATCGGAAGTGCCGTCAATCAGATGCAGCAGCACCGCGCAGCGTTCCACATGGCCGAGGAAACGGTCACCGATCCCCTTGCCCTCATGGGCGCCCTCAATCAGGCCCGGGATGTCCGCAACCACAAACTCGGTATTATCGATGCCGACCACGCCCAGGTTAGGGTGCAGCGTGGTGAAGGGATAATCCGCGATCTTGGGCCGGGCATTGGAAGTCGCCGACAGGAAGGTCGACTTGCCGGCGTTCGGCAGGCCCAGAAGCCCGGCATCCGCAATCAGCTTGAGCCGCAGCCAGATGGTGCGGTCCACGCCTTCCTGCCCCGGATTGGCGCGGCGCGGGGCCTGGTTGGTGGCAGATTTGAAATGCAGGTTGCCGAAACCGCCGTTGCCGCCCTTGGCAAGCAGCACCCGCTCGCCGGGCACGGTGAGGTCGGCCAGAACGGTTTCCTGATCCTCGTCCAGGATCTCGGTTCCGACAGGCACACGCAGAATGATGTCGTCGCCGTCCTTGCCCGTGCGCTGGCGGCCCATTCCGGACTGGCCGTTCTTGGCAAAGAAGTGCTGCTGATAGCGGAAGTCGATCAGAGTGTTCAGCCCCTCGGTCACCTCAGCCCAGACTGAGCCGCCCTTGCCGCCGTCACCTCCATCCGGGCCGCCGTATTCAATATATTTTTCACGGCGGAAACTGACGCAGCCGTTCCCGCCGGCGCCCGAGCGGATGTAGACCTTTGCCAGATCGAGGAATTTCATGACAGCTCCTTAATGCGGCAGGCACCCTGCCCCGTCCGCGCAGTACAAGTATCCCGCCAGAGCCCAAGGCCGTGGCGGGACTGTTTCGATTGCCTTACCGCAAAGCGCTTGCCGCGCCAATCACAGTTTTCGGCTGTAGGTCCAGGTTGGAACGGTTGTGTCGCGGGCCACCGAATAGCTTTCGGCGTCGCCCAGATAGTCGAAGCCGCAATGGATCAGCACCCGTGCCGAGGCCGGATTGTCCTGAAAGACGCAGGCGAACATCGCATCGTTGTTCTGGGGGTTGGCATCGACCAGCGCCTTCAGCGCGGCTGATGCCAGCCCTGTGTTCCAGAACGGCGGCGCAGTCCAATAGGACACCTCCGACTGGTTCCGGTCCATCCGCTTGAGCCCGATCACGCCCTTCAACTCGGAATCGCCCTCGACCGTGCCGTCAATCACCCAAACGTCTTCATCCCGTTCTTCAGCCATCGCGCGGGCCACAAATGCCTCAGCCGCGCCTGGCGGCAGCGGATGCGGTACTGAACGTGTCATCCGGGCGACGCGCTGGTCGCTGACGTAATGCTCAATCAGGCCGGCATCGGACTTTCGCAGCGGCCGCAACACAAAACGTTCTGTTTCGATAACTTGCTGGCACACGATCTGTTCCAGGTTCATGGGTCTGCTCCTCCTCAGCCCGTATTCTTGCGGCTGCTTGCTTGAGATGTGTCTGCGCGGCTGCCACAGCAATAGTTACAGCGTTCAAATTGTGCAAAAATTCCCGTTTGCCGGGCGTGAACACATTCTAAGCGCGCCCTAACATCGGACTTTACTGGGAAACTCATCACATTCTCACAGACTAAAACGGCAAAGGGGACCGGCCTTGTAGCCGATCCCCCTAAAGATTTCTTTACCCTTCGGGTCGGCTTACTCAGCGGCCTCCGCCACTGGGAGAACCGATACAAAGGTGCGGCCTTTCAGGCCTTTGCGGAAGCTCACAGCACCGTCAGCAGTTGCAAAGAGTGTGTGGTCCTTGCCCATGCCAACGCCTTCGCCGGCCCAGAACTTGGTGCCGCGCTGACGCACGATGATGTTGCCTGCGATGGCTGCCTGGCCACCGTAGAGTTTCACGCCAAGGCGGCGACCAGCAGAGTCGCGGCCGTTACGGGAGGAACCGCCAGCTTTTTTATGTGCCATTCTCTCTCTCCTTAGCCTTTGGCCAGTTCTTTGGCCTGCTCAACCCACTCGGGCTTCACTTTGATCGCCTCGATACCAGCAATGTCGTCTTCGGACAAGGCTGCGATCTGGGCGAAAGTGGTCAGGCCGGCTTCTGCCAGTTTCTTGGCAGCAGCGGGACCAACACCGGTCAGGGCAGTCAGGTCGTCCGAACCTGCAGCAGCTTCAGCGGCCGGAGCAGCTTTGGCTTTGGCAGCAGCTTTCGGTGCGGCTTTGGTTGCGCCCGAAGCCAGGATCTCGGTGATCCGGACCAGGGTCAGCTTCTGACGGTGGCCTTTGGTGCGCTTGGAGGAGTGCTTCCGGCGGCGCTTGACGAAGTGGATCAGCTTCTCGCCTTTGATCTGCTCGATCACTTCTGCCTTGACGGCTGCGCCGTCAACCAGCGGAGCACCGACAACCGGAGCGTCGCCGCCCAGCATCAGAACTTCGTCGAATTGGATGGTGTCGCCGGCATCTGCAGCAAGTTTCTCAACGCGGAGCACGTCGCCCGCCTGAACCTTGTACTGCTTGCCGCCAGTCTTGAGGACCGCAAACATATGCGTCTTTCCTTTTCTAACCGCGTCCTACGGCCCCCTTGCGGGCGTTTCGGCAGATGCCGCCTCGAACAGCGCGCCCTTGGATGGGCGTATGACAAATAAACCCCGGCGCACGGATTCCGGGCCGGGATGCGGGCTTATGGTTCGGAATTCCGGGGGTGTCAACCGTTTTCCACAGGCGCGCCGGCTGATCTGCGGAAATCAGATATCCTGGCCCGGTGTCAGCTCAGCCATGCGGTGGGCAAGTTCCTCAAAACGGTTGGCTGTGATCTCATACTGGACCGCGTTCAGCAGTTCATAGACCCGTTGCATCGGCTCCTCCTCCAGGGCCTCAACATATGCCTGCACCTCGGCGTCCGAGAACTCCTGATAGGTATAGGCCGAAGCCGCCAGGCTGGAGGCCTGCAGGCTGAGGCGCAACTCGCCCTCCTGCTCCTTCATCAGCGCCCGCAGCTCATCGGCGTCAAGTTCCAGGTCAATCACACCAGCAGCAGCGGCGGCCATCAGGAAGCGGAACTGGATCTGCTGCAGCGCCTTGACGCCAGTGCCAGCAGCATCAATGGCCGTTCCCATCCGCTGGTACATCGCCACCCTTTTGCTGCCAGCCTTGACCAGATCCGAGATGATGCGGTTTCCAGCCAGCTGCTTCACCTCGTCATCCTCAATCAGATGAGACGAATTTTCCGCGCGCACCAGACGCTTCCCAAGGTCACTGGCATAGAAAGCGGCAGCATGGTCCAGCGCGGCATCGTCCAGGGTGTTTTCCAGGATGTCCAGCGCCAGGCCGCGCATCTTGTCAGTGTCAAAGACGTCTTCGGACATTTCGGTCCACTGGCTGCCAAATGCGCCGGCATCAACGCCCAGCATGTCCGGGGCAGTAGAGGCTGACAGCGCAATGCTGTCGAGCGCCACATCGAAGCCGGTGATCTTTAGAAATGCCTCCACCTGCGTACGGTCCGCGGCAGCAACGGGCTGCGCGGCACCCCAGCAGCCGAGCCACATCACGGCAAGACAGCGCATCAGGAAAGCGGGGAACGGAAGGAACATCTGCATAGTGCAAATCTAAGCAAAAACCTTTGGCTGGCAACGGAAATCCGGCTTTTTTTGCCAAAGCCGCATTTCCCGCTTGCGCCGGCCCGGAATCAACCTTAAACGCTGCCCCACCAGACCCCCGCGGAGAGGTGCCGGAGTGGTCGAACGGGGCGGTCTCGAAAACCGTTGTGGGTGCAAGCCCACCCAGGGTTCGAATCCCTGTCTCTCCGCCATCCCCCTTACAGGCCGCTTCAACATCAGACCGCAGAACTACGCGGTGACGCGACTATTTCGTCCGCTTGCAGTGACCCCCAGGTGCGTTCCGAACGCCTGCAGCGGCCTAACATCGCCCCAACCACCCTTGAAATCACAAACAAAAAGGCCGGACATTGCTGCCCGGCCTTTGTATTCCTTCGCTTTGCGCGGATCAGGCGCGGCGGCGGCGTCCGCCGGCGCGGCCGCCACGGCCGCGGCCTTCTTCACCCTCGGCTGCCGGGGGCTTGTTGAATTTGATCCACTCGCCGCCATGCGGGTCGTTGTTGGTCAGGAAGTTGGCGGCGCGGATGGCCTCCATCTCTTTACCGGCGCGCGGCTTGGTGGAACCGAGGCCGAACATGGTGACAAACGCCTCGTCGTCCATGGCTTCCGGCAGGATGATGCCAGCGGCTTCGACGGCGGCCTTCTTCTCGGCGATTGCCTTTTGGGTCACCGGCAGCGCCACCGGGTTCATGATCGCAGAAGTCATGCCGGCGCCCATTGCCATCGGCAGGAAGGCGTTGTTGATGCCGTGACGGTTCGGCAGGCCGAAGGAGATGTTGGACGCACCGCAAGTGGTGTTAACACCCAGCTCTTCGCGCAGACGGCGGACCAGGGCAAAAACCTGCAGGCCGGCAGTCGCCATGGCGCCAACGGGCATCACCAGCGGGTCCACCACGATGTCATGCGCCGGGATGCCGAAATCGGCAGCACGCTCGACGATCTTCTTGGCGACGGCGAACCGCACGTCGGGGTCTTCCGAAATGCCAGTGTCGTCGTTGGAGATCGCCACAACCGGCACGTTGTACTTTTTGACCAGTGGCAGGATCTGCTCCAGGCGCTCTTCTTCGCCGGTGACCGAGTTCAGCAGCGGACGGCCTTCACAGACTTCCAGGCCAGCTTCCAGCGCGCCGGGAACCGAGGAGTCGATGCAGAGCGGCACGTCAACCAGGCCCTGAACCAGCTCGACGATCTTCTTCATCAGCGGCGGTTCAGTCTCGTTCGGGTTCGGGTTGGAGTTGTAAACCACACCCGCGTTGATATCGAGCACGGTTGCACCGGCCAGAACCTGTGCCACAGCGTCCTTTTCAACGGTGGAGAAATCGCCGGCTTCCAGCTCGGCCGCCAGTTTCTTGCGGCCGGTCGGGTTGATGCGCTCACCGATGACGCAGAACGGCTCGTCAAAGCCCAGGACCGCGGTTTTTGTTTTTGATTCTACGACTGTACGGGTCATTGTGGATCCTTAGGAGTTAACCGGCTTGGCGGAGTCGCCGCCGTTGTTGATGGCCCAGGTGGCATTGGTCTTGATGCCGCCCAGCGGGAAGAAGTGAACCTTCTCGATTGCAAAGTCAGGGTTGGCTGCCTTGTGGGCTGCCAGACCCGCCAAAACCTCACCCGGCTCATGCGGCAGCAGCAGCTTGGACACGTCCTTGGCGCGCTTCTGCAGAACTTTCAGCGACGGGCCGACGCCGCAGGCGATGGCAAATTTGATCATGGTCTGCAGTTTGGCCGGGCCGGCGATACCGATGTGAACCGGCAGGTTCATGCCGCGCTCGTTCAGCTCGTTCACCCAGTCGATCACGGGCTGTGATTCAAAGCAGAACTGGGTTGCCAGCGCCATCCGGGCGTCGGTGCGCTTGGAGAATTCCTGTTTCCAGTCCAGCGCCGCATAGGTGTTGGCGCGGCCGCCTTTGGGGTCGATGTCCAGGTTCGGCTCGGGGTGGCCTGCCACGTGCAGGTTGGTAAAGCCTACCTGGTCGAACAGGCCGGTCTCCAGCAATTGCATCGAGCTGTCGAACTCACCGTGCGGCTTGGCAACGCCGCCCGCCAGAATCAGGCCCTGCTTGACGCCGGCTTCGCCCTGATAACGGTTGATCCAGTCACCCAGGGTCGCCTTGTCCTTGATGATCCGCGCCGGGAAGTGCGGCATCACATCATAGCCTTCGCCAGCGATGCGCTTGGCGGTATCGACCATATCCTCGATCGGCGTGCCTTCGATGTGCGCAATGTAAACGCGCGTTCCGGCGGGCAGCAGGTCGCGGAAGTCCTCCACCTTTGCAGCAGTACGCGGCATCACCTCGATGGAATACCCCTTCAGGAAAGCCTCCATCTCCGGGGTGGCGGATTGGCCTGCGCCAGAGTCGCGTTTTTTAAAGTTCAGCAAAGCCATCACGGCCTCCCAAAGTGGTAAGGGTCACGCCCATCCGTCATTCGCAATCAGTGCCTTCAGGCGGTCCTGATCATACTCAGTTTCCAGGCGCTTCGCTTCGGCTTCGGCGACTTCAGCCGCCTCGCCTTCAGCAGAGAAAGGCGCGGCCTTGCGCCATTCAGCCAGATAAGCGTCCGCGTCTTTTGCGTTCACCTTCATAGCTGCGCGGTCAATTGCCTGCTCGAACCGTTCTTCGAGCTGACGCTTGGCGCCGCGGCGGCCTTTGCCAACGATGACCTGCGCGGGGATATCGCGCCAGTATACGATCGTAACGTCGGGCATGCCTTGCTTTCCTCCTAACCTGAATAGACCACGTTCTAGTGCGGTGGCGCGCCGCAGGTTGGTCGATTTTCGACAACACGATGGGATTGAGCGACGTTTTGCTGCCGCGACACTAGCTTTGTGCACCTGTGAATGCCACAGCGGCGAACCGCCAAAATATTCATGTGGATTATGAGATTTCCGGGAAGCAGCGGAATTTGCTTCACTTCTGCCCCCGCGGCGCTTGCGCCTGTGCAGCCGCGCACCTATTGTCATTGTTAACACGATAATCGGAGGGCGTGAATCATGGCGCCCAGGCGCTCGAAAGGTGCGGGCGCGTTTCCCAAAGCGGTTGAGACCCCTGCACCGGCCCGTCCCGATCCTGATGCGCTTTATGCGGCGCTGGATCTGGGTACAAATAGCTGCCGCATGCTGATTGCCCAGCCCAAGGGCAGCGGCATTCATGTGGTCGACAGTTTTTCCAAGTCGGTGCAGCTCGGCGCCGGGCTGGAGCGGACCGGACGGCTGTCGCGGTCGTCGATGGCGCGTACCATTCAGGCACTGCGTATCTGCCAGCAGAAACTGAAACGCAATAAGGTCAAGCGGATGCGGCTGGTGGCCACAGAGGCCTGCCGCCGCGCCAAGAACGCACGCGACTTTATCCGCCAGGTGAAACGGGAAACCGGGCTGACGCTGGAAATCATCCAGCCGGAGGAGGAAGCGCGGCTCGCAGTGATTTCCTGTGCACCACTGGTGTCCACCAAGACCGAGCAGCTCTTGGTGGTTGATATCGGCGGCGGCTCGACCGAACTGGTTTGGATCGACGTCTCATCTGTGCCGCGGCGCGACCGCCCTGCGGCCATCATGCGTCTGCACAACGGGTTTCACCCGACCGAAAGCCCCTTCCCTGCCGCCAAAGTGGTGGACTGGATTTCGGTGCCGCTGGGAGTCGCCACGCTGCGCGACCAGTTCAACGACGTGGAGGATGACGCCGCGCGTTTTGCCCTCATGAGCTGGTTTTTCGAGGAGAACCTCACCGATTTCGCCCCTTACAAGGACGAACAGGCACGGGCGGGCTTCCAGATCGTCGGCACCTCCGGCACCGTCACCACTGTGGCTGCATCGCATCTTGGCCTCAAACGCTATGACCGGACCAAGGTGGACGGGTTGCGGATGACCAGCGATCAGATTGACAAAGTGATCCGGGGTTATCTAGAACTCGGCCCTCAAGGCCGCCGCCGCGATCCCCGCATCGGCGAAGACCGGCAGGCCCTGATCATGTCCGGCTCCGCCATCCTGCAGGCGCTGCTGCGCTGCTGGCCCACTGACCGCCTGTCGGTCGCGGACCGCGGCCTGCGCGAAGGCCTGCTTTATGCGCAGATGAGCGCGGATGGTGTTCTGGAAGACGGCCCCTATTAGGCGGGGCCGGTAGAATTGGATTTTTCCGGGCCGGAGGTGTCGAAACTCCGGGCACCCGGCGCAAATGGTGGCAGTCATGGCAAAGACACCGACAGGAAAGAATACTTCGGGACGCGGGCAGCGGGATCTGAAGGTCAATGTGAAGACCGCGCGCGGACGCAAGCTCAGCTCGACCCGCTGGCTGCAGCGCCAGCTGAACGATCCTTATGTCAAACGCGCCCAGGCCGAAGGCTACCGCGGCCGGGCCGCCTATAAGATCATGGAGCTGGACGACAAATTCCGCTTCCTGGTGAACGGTGCGCGGGTGGTCGACCTTGGCTGCGCGCCGGGCGGCTGGGCGCAAGTGGCTGTGAAGCGGATCAACTCCCTGGGCGAAAAACAGGGCAAGGCCGTCGGCCGCATCATTGGTGTAGACCTGCAAGAGGTCGAACCGCTGGCGGGGGCAGAATTCCACCAGCTCGACTTCATGGACGACGGCGCGGACGAGCAGGTCAAGGAATGGCTTGGCGGCAAGGCGGACGTGGTGATGTCGGACATGGCGGCGGCCAGTTCCGGCCACAAGCAGACAGACCATTTGCGGATCATTTCGCTGTGCGAAACTGCAGCCTACTTCGCCTTTGACGTGCTGGAAGAAGGCGGCACTTTTGTCGCCAAGGTTCTGGCCGGCGGTGCAGAGGGTGAGTTGCAGAAGCTGCTGAAGCAGAAGTTCACCAAGGTGATGAACATCAAGCCGCCCTCCTCGCGGTCGGACAGCTCAGAGAAGTTTGTGGTTGCCACGGGGTTCCGCGGCTAAGCCTGCTCAGACCTGACGGTTATGGGGCATGGTCAGCGACCGGGCGGCCATTGTGCGAAGCAAGATGGCCTCGTCGCCCTCTTCGTCAGTCAGCCGGGAAACCCGCAGTTCGCGGCCGGCATTGCTGGTCATGCCACGTTGTCGCATCAGTTCAAACAGCCGCATGCGGCGCAGTTTGTTTTGCAGTTTTGTCATGGTGGCCCCTTCTGGATCCGCTGCTTTCCAGCAGTCCTAGGGGCCGATTGGGCTGAGACCGGGGCGCAATTGTGGCAAGCCTGCCTTATTGTTGAATAAATGGAAACAGTTGCACCAGGGCCGCAGGTTCTATGTCCGGCCCATGCTGTTGGCCATATCGATGAGGGCACCGTTGAATTCCGCGCCCAAGATCAGAATAGCGGAGTTAAGATACAAAAAGATCATCGCCGCCATCGCGCCTGCCAGGCCTGCATACGTGGCTGAATACTGAGCAAATGAGCCGACATAGATCGCAAAGCCGCTGCCGCAGAGCAGCCACAGCAGCAGCGTCAGCACAGCGCCCGGCAGAATGCGCCGGATACGATGCACCCGCCCAGGCAGCAGAACATGAAAGGCCAGCACTGCACCCGTTGGCAGCGCCAGCGCCAGAAGCCCCCGCAGCCCCTGCTCCCAGCCTTGCGGCACAGAGGCAAAAGGCAGCAGCTTGGCAATGTGGCGCACATAAAGCGGCATGATCACTTCAAACACCGTGACCGCCAGAATGCCCGCTCCGCCAAGAATGACCAGCGCGATGCACAAGGCTCGGGACCGCCAGAACGGCCGGGTGTCCGTGTCGTGATAAGCCTGGACCATGGCGGTCCGCACTGCGTCGACCCCGTTTGACGCAAAATAAAGCGCAAACAGGCCGCCCAGTGTCACCAGTTGCGTATTGGACGTACGCAGCACCGCCTTCAGCTCAGTCAGGATCGGCCGTGCCACCGCATCCGGCCAGACACTGAACACCTGCTCCGTCATCGCCTCGACCTCGACCTCCTGCGACAAGAGACCAGCAACGGTGCCCGCAAGTGCTACGGTGAACAGCACAAAAGGAAAAAGCGCCAGCATCATCGACATGGCGATGTGACTGCTCATCACCCAGCCGTTCTTGCTGTTGAAGCGGCCGGCGGCGGATAACAATGCGGCTGGCCACATGCGGAGTGGCGGAAGGATCGGCATAGCCGCAACGTCCCACAACTGCAGGGCAATTGCCAGCGTCAAATAATTGCCCCTACTGATCAGAACCTCCACGGGTATGGCGGGGAACCCGGATCAGTACTAGTCTGACACTTAGGCAGATTTTGGAGCCATCTATGTTCTGGATCGTTCTAAGCACGGCGGCCTTGGCCGCAACCTGGACGGCGGCCGGAGTGGCAGCACTAAGCGCAGCACGTACTGCACGCACCCCGCAAGGGGCCATCGGCTGGGTCGTGTTCCTTCTGTCGGCTCCGGTGCTGGCTCTGCCTGCCTACATGATTTTCGGCCACCACCGCTTCAAAGGATACTGGACGACCCGCCGGGCTGCGGAGCAGGCCGTTATCGCCAAGCGCAACTTTACCACTGCCCGGACACAAGACGTTTCTGAACTGACCGTAAATACAGCCCCCTTTGAGGTGATTGCAGGTCTGAACGTCTGTCAGGGCAATGGCATGAGACTGCTGCTCAACGGCACAGAAACCTTCACCTCCATCTTCGAAGCGATTGATAACGCGCAGGATTACATTCTGGTGCAGTATTACATCCTGCACGCCGACGGCGTCGGGATGCAACTGCAGAACCGGCTGATTGCCGCCGCACAGCGTGGTGTGACTGTCTGGCTCATGACGGACAGCATTGGCAGCCGAAAGCTGCCGCGCGACTACAAGCAAGCGCTGGAAAACGTCGGCGTCAACATGATTGATCCAGCGGTCCAGCGCGGCCCCTGGCACCGTTTGCGGATCAATTTCCGAAACCACCGGAAAACTGTGATCGTGGATGGGCGGATTGGCTTTACCGGCGGTCTCAACGCCGGGGAGGAATACATGGGGCTGGATCCGGAATTCGGACCTTGGCGCGATACGCACGTCCGGCTTACCGGACCCGTGGTCCAACAGCTTCAGTTGTCCTTTGCAGAAGATTGGCACTGGCGAACCCAAGAACCTATCCTGGACCTTCTTGCCTGGAAGCCCGAAGTGTCACCGCAGGACCTGCCAGGCCTCATCGTCTCGACTGGGCCAGGTGACACAACCGGCAATGGCTCCATGCTCTATTTCTCCGCGATCACTGCGGCGCAGTCCAGGATCTGGCTGGCGTCTCCATACTTCGTTCCTGATCAGGATGTTTTTGCAGCCTTGAAGCATGCGGGCCTGCGGGGTGTTGATGTCCGGGTACTTTTGCCAGAAACTATTGACCACCACCTGCCATGGCTCGCCAGCTTTGCATTTTTTGATGAGTTGCGCGACGCCGGGGTTCGGATCCTGCGCTATCAGGGCGGCTTCATGCACCAAAAGTGCTTTGTAGCCGACGACACAATTGCCGGCATCGGGACCGCAAACCTCGACAACCGCTCCTTCCGGCTGAATTTCGAAACCATGGCGCTTTTTTTTGATCCGGGCCCCGCCTCCGAAATTGCCAACATGCTGGCAGAAGACTTTCAGAGTGCGTACGAAATGACCGAAAGTCTGAGCCAGCAGAAACTCTGGATCAGGCTTCTGGCACCTGCAGCGCGCCTGTTCGCCCCAGTGCTCTAGCCGTCCGCGCCGGGACGTTGTCCATTGAAGGAAAACAGCCGCCCCATGGCACTTACAAGGAACGCTGTGCTGATCCCGAACCCGAACAGCCCCGTTACCGCAGCCAAGGCCGCAAAAATCCTAAGAGCAGGCCCCAGCACCACATCGCCATAGCCAAGCGTGGTATAGGTCACCAGCGAGAAATACACCGACGTGTTCCAATCCTCGATCGCGCCGACCATAACAAAGGCCGAAGACCAGATCCAAACCTGGGCCGTATGGCTGCCGAGAATGATAAAAATGGCAACCAGCAGCATCAGCCCCAACTGCCAGGGCCGGTAGGGTTTGGGAAACCGTTTGGACATCCTGTTCAGCACCGAGGCGCACCAGACCAATACCGTGATTTCAAGGATCAGGCAGGCGCTGAGGTAGATTGACCCCCACAGAAGCTGGTTCCACAGCGTCACGCCTAACCTCCCGTTTGAACTTGCTTTGGCAACCCTTGGCTGCACCATAGAAATCCCGTGTGAAAGACGCAATTGCAGCATTCCGCCACGGCGCAGTGACCCTACATCACGGTCTCGCGTCTGGACATAGCCGGCACAAGCGTATTGAGTAATTTGGCAGCAGATAAAGGCCCGAGGCGCAGAGACAGACGCAAATGGTTCTGACAATCCGCAATGTGACCAAGCGTTTTCCGGGCCAGACGGAGGAAACCGCCGTGCTCCGCGGGGTATCTCTGGATCTGGATCGCGGCCGCAGCCTGGCCCTGACAGGAGAAAGCGGATCCGGCAAGAGTACCCTGCTGCATCTGGCCGGTGCGCTGGACCATTTTGAAAGCGGCGAAATCACTATTGGCGGCACGCGTCTCTCCGAGCTGGGTGACACTCAGCGCGCCGCGCTGCGCCGCCGTGATGTTTCGCTTGTTTTCCAGCAATTTAACCTGATACCTTCACTTGATGTCAGCAAAAACATCGTCTTGCATGCGCGTCTTGGCGGCAGATTGGATGAGGGCTGGGTGACGCGGCTTTCAGAGCGGCTAGGGCTTGCTGGTCTTCTGGACCGCTATCCCGAACAGCTTTCCGGCGGACAGCAGCAGCGTGTGGCAATTGCCCGCGCGCTTGCTGTGCGGCCCAAATTGCTGCTGGCAGATGAGCCGACCGGAAACCTGGATGAAACGGCCAGCGCAGCCGTGATGGAACTGATGCTGGAACTTGTCCGGGAAAGCGGCACTGCACTGTTTCTGGTTACCCATTCAGAAGCAATTGCCCGGATGCTAGACCAGCGCCTGCATTTGCGGCACGGCAAGGCCGCATGATAAGCGCTGCGCTTCCAGCAATTCTGTCCCATTGGCGGCGCCACCCTCTGCAACTGGCTACCCTGATCGCCGGGCTGGCGCTCGCGGCCGGTTTGTGGTCGGCCGTCCAGGCAATCAACGCCGAGGCGCGGGCGAGTTACTCCCGCGCAGCCGAACAGCTTGGCACGGCGGGACTTGCCCGGCTTGTTCCAGAGTCCGGATCCATCCCAATTGCCCGCTACGCCGAGTTGCGGCGCTCGGGATGGAAGCTTGCTCCAGTGCTGGAAGGAGTTGTCAGATTCGACCGGCAAAGCTTTGATATCATGGGTGTTGACCTGCTCCAGCATCCGAACGCACCGGACCTTGCCAAAGCCGCAGAAGCCGACTCCGCAGCACCACTGGAGGCACTGCGGCCGCCAGGGCGGATTTTTGCGCACCCGGAAACAGCCGCGCTTTTTTTCAAAGCGCAGCAAGTGCATCCAGTAACCCCTTTGGAGGCGTTGCCGCGGGGACTTGGAATGGCGGATCTCAGCCTCGCCAGCCATTTGCTCCGGCAGCCAGACAGTTTGAGTTACCTGCTGGTTCTGCCTGAACAGCCGCCTGGACTGGACCCGCTTGCCGAACTTGCGCCGGAACTGACCTTCATCCCTGCCCGCGCAGCGGCCTCGGATACGGCACGGCTGACGGACAGTTTTCATCTGAACCTTACCGCTTTTGGCCTGCTGTCCTTTGCTGTCGGCCTGTTCATCGTTCAGGGCACCATCGCGCTGAGCTTGGAACAGCGGCGCGGGATGATCCGGACCCTGCGCAGTCTTGGTGTGCCTATGCGGCTGCTGACCGGTCTGTTTATCGCCGAACTCGCCGCCATTGCCCTGGTAGCGGGTATTGCCGGGCTTGTGTGCGGCTACCTGTTGGCGGCGGCATTGCTGCCCGGCGTCAATGCGACCTTGGCCGGGCTTTATGGCGCGTCCGTGGATGGCAGTTTGTCACTGCGCCCGGGCTGGGTGTTTTCAGGGCTTGCGATGACGCTGGGCGGCGCGTTTCTGGCCGGTGCGCGGTCGCTCTTTGCGCTTTGGCGGATGCCGATTCTGGCTGCTCCGGCAACCCGCGCCCGCGGCCAGCAAGCCAGCCGTTCGCATGTGGTCAGCGCTTTCTCCGGCGTTGCAACCATAATTGCTGGTTTAGTAATTATATCGATTTATCAGAATCTTATTGCAGGCTTTGCATTCCTTGGCGCACTCATGCTGGGCGCTGCGCTTTTGCTGCCGCTGCTGATTTCGGCGGGCCTATCGCTCGGAGCGAAGATGGCAAAGGGCGCGTTGACTGAATGGCTGTGGGCTGACACCCGCGCTCAGCTCCCTGGCATGTCCCTGGCATTAATGGCACTGCTGCTCGCTTTGGCTGCGAATGTTGGCGTTGGCACAATGGTGTCCAGTTTCCGCCTGACCTTTACCGGCTGGTTGGATCAGCGCCTGTTCGCGGAAGTCTATGTCACTGCTGCAAGCGATGCTCAGGGTGCTGAACTGGCGCAATGGCTGGAGACGCAGGGCGTCACGGCACTATCCCGCAGTTATCATGACACCCGGTTCAAGAGCGCACCGCTGCGGGTTTACGGATTTGAAGATGACTCAGCCTACAGGTCCAACTGGCCCCTGTTGGACGCCTTGCCGGATGTCTGGGACAAAACCGCGAGAGGTGACTCTGTGCTGATAAACGAGCAGCTTGCACGCCGGCACGGGCTGGTACCCGGCAAAATCCTGGAACTTGAACCTGGATGGCGCCTGCCAATTGCCGGGGTTTACTCGGATTACGGCAATCCGAACGGCCAAGCCATGGTTGCGCTGCAAGCGCTGCAAAAACACGTGCCTGGCCTGCCCAACCGGAGTTTCGGCCTGCGCGCAGCTCCGCAAGAGGTTTCCACCTTGATCACCTTAATCAGACAGAGGTTTGACATCCCAAGGGAAAACATCACAGACCAAGCCACAGTCAAGGCGCGTTCACTGGAAGTTTTCGACAGAACTTTTGTCATTACCGCGGCTTTGAACCTGCTGACGCTGGGTGTCGCGGGGTTTGCGCTGCTGACCAGCCTGCTCACGCTGTGGAGCCAGCGCCTGCCTCAGCTAGCGCCGGTATGGGCCATGGGCGTGACCCGCCGCCAGCTGGCCGCCGCTGAGGTTCTGCGCAGCCTTCTGCTTGCGGCTGGCACAGCGGTTCTTGCGCTGCCACTGGGGCTGGTTCTGGCTTGGGTTCTGCTTTCGGTGATAAATGTGGCAGCCTTTGGCTGGAAGCTGCCCATGTATCTGTTTCCGCTAGATTGGCTGCGGCTGTTTGTGCTGGCACTTCTCGCTGCGGTTACTGCTGCAGCCCTTCCAGCGTGGAGGCTGAGCCGGATTGACCCGGCAGATCTGCTCAAGGTATTTGCCAATGAACGCTAAGATCTTTCTAGTTGCCTCGGGCCTCATCTGGGCAACTGCCGTGCAGCCGCAAGGCTATGCCGGGCTGGGAACGGACGCGGAGGGGTTTGCTATCCCAAAACCCGATACCGGGCCGACCTTCCCTGCGGACCACGGCCCTCACCCTGATTTCCGTATTGAATGGTGGTACTTGACGGCCAACCTTGAAGGCGCGGATGGCGCAGATTATGGCATTCAATGGACACTGTTCCGCTCTGCTCTGGCCCCCGGAGAAGCAGCAGGCTGGCAAAGTCCGCAAATCTGGATGGCTCATGCCGCCGTCACCACAAAAGACAAGCACCTGTTTGCTGAACGTATCGCGCGCGGCGGTGTAGGACAGGCTGGTGTGCAAACGCATCCCTTTTCCGCATGGATCGACAACTGGCAAATGCGTTCCGCCGATGAGACGATTGAAAATATTTCTCTTTCCGCCTCCGGAATGGAGTTCTCCTACGACCTGAATCTAATGGCGGACGGCCCGCTGGTTCTGCAAGGCAATGCCGGCTACTCCGTCAAGTCTGCCAGTGGCCAGGCGAGCCATTATTATTCTCAGCCTCACTATATGGTTTCCGGAACACTGTCGCTGCCTGACGGGCCGGTGGATGTCACCGGCCATGGCTGGCTGGACCGCGAATGGTCAAGCCAGCCGCTGGCAGAGGATCAAAGCGGCTGGGACTGGTTTTCGCTCAGCTTCGACAGCGGCGAAAAGCTGATGGGGTTTGTCCTGCGCGGTGCACGCGGCGATTTCACCTCCGGCACCTGGATATCCGCTGACGGCACCGCCGAACCGCTGGAACCAGGCGCTTTTCAAGCGCAGCCGCTTGGTATCAGAGATGTTCAAGGCCGCGAGATGCCCACGCACTGGCATGCCTCTGTGCCAGACAAGGGTGTTTCCGTCGAAGTTCTGGCGCTGAATCCGCAAAGCTGGATGGGCACCTCGTTCTCTTATTGGGAAGGCCCGGTCACGGTCACAGGAAGCCACAGCGGCAAAGGCTACCTTGAGATGACCGGCTACGAATAAGGGCGCCCGCAGGCGCCCTTGTTTAACTTAGCGGACCACAAAGACCGAACAGTCCGAGTGGCGGATCACCCGGGCCGCGTTTGGCCCCAGCAGGTAATCCTTCAGGTCCCGCTTATGCGCGCCGATCACGATCAGCCCGCTGCCTGCGGTTTCCGCAACCTTCAGGATTTCCTGATAGGCCGTCCCGGTCGCCACCAGATGGCGGACCCTGGCATTGCGCTCCTTGCCAAGAACGCTTTCGCACAGGCCGGTCAGCCGTTGAGTGGTGTCTTTGACAGCCTTCTCGTGGTGGTGCTCCTCAAAAAAGCCCGAGACCCAGCTTTCACCAAAGTCTGGCAGCACGTTGACAACATCCAGCTGCGCGCCATCCAGATCGGCCAGCCGGGCAGCCTGAACCAGAACTTTTTCGTCCAGATCCGGGTCGTTCAGTTCCAAGGCGCAAAGAACAGGTTTTCTCATGCTGTTACTCCTTCTTCTTCACGCGCGCGGCCGCGCTGCATAAGGGCAACCAGCGCCACCAGCAGAAGTGCCGGCAGGAACATCAGTTCCTTCGGAAGCTGGCTGGCGGGGGCCTGGATGGTGACGATCTGCACCGGCGCGTCGGCATAGAAATCGAAGCTTTCCAGGTTGGGGGCTGCAGGCGTGCCGAACATCGGCTCTTCCAGCTTGACCGCACCATCCTCTTCCAGCAGCAGCAGACCATAGGCATCCAAGGCCGCCTGCCCGTCCGAGCCATCGGCGGTCATGATCATCGTGGTGCTCTTGATCTCAGAAGTGTCGAAATCGGGACCTTCAACAGTGATCCGAAGCTCAGCTCCCGGTTCTGCCTCACCCAGAGCCTGCGCCAGCTGGGCCGGCGGAACCTGGGTAAACGGCGGCATCACCCGGTCCATGAAGAAATCCGGCCGGAACAGCGCAAAGGCTGCAAAGATCAGCAGGATGCTCTCATAGATCCGGTTGCGGCTGACGAAGTAGCCCATGGTGCCCGCGGTAAAGACAAGAATCGCAATGGTGGCTGATATGGCCACAAGTATCCCCTGTATCCAGTTTACATCGATTAGCAGCAGGTCGGTGTTGAAGATAAACACAAAAGGCAGTGCCACAGTCCGCAAGCTGTAGAAGAAGGCGGTGAAACCTGTGCGGATCGCATCCCCGCCAGACACCGCCGCGGCGGCAAAGCTGGCAAGCCCCACAGGAGGTGTCACGTCAGCCATGATCCCGAAGTAGAACACAAACAGGTGCACAGCAATCAGTGGCACGATGAGACCGGACTGGGCACCCAGTTCCACGACCACACCCGCCATCAGCGAGCTGACGACGATGTAGTTGGCGGTGGTTGGCAGGCCCATGCCCAGCACCAGCGACAGAAGGCCAACCATCACCAGCATCAGGATCAGGTTGCCGCCGGAGACGAACTCGACCAGATCAGCCATCACCTGTCCGACTCCGGTCAGGGTCACGGTGCCGACGATCACGCCAGCCGTTGCTGTGGCCAGCGCGATACCGATCATATTGCGGGCGCCGTCGATCAGGCCGTTCCACAGGTCATGCACACCTTCCACGAAGGCGTTTGCCATGTCGCTCTGACCGCGGAAAATGGCCTTGAGCGGTTTCTGGGTCAGCAGTATCACAAACAGCAATGCTGTGGCCCAGAATGCCGACAGGCCGGGCGACTTCTGTTCAATCATCAGGAAGTAGACCAGCACGATGATCGGCAGCAGGTAATGCAGGCCTGCCTTGTAGATCTCAGCAACAACCGGCAGTTCGACCTCTTTGGCGTTGGGGTCATCCGGCACCAGGTCATCAACACCCGAAGCCAGCCACAGCAGCGCGATGTAGGCAACCACGACCAGCGCCGACAGGGTCAGGCCGGAGGCACCGGGCATCGCTGCGACAATCCACTTCACCGGGTACTGAACGCCATAGCAGAGCGCCGCAAAGCCCGCGAAGAACAAAGCCATGCCGCCAATAGTGCGGCCCATGGACACCACGCGGTTGCCCAGCGTCGGCATGTTCCGCTTCACGGCCTCAAGGTGCACGATATAGACCAGCGCGATGTAGGAAATCGCAGCCGGCAGAAAGGCATGGGTGATCACCTCGACATAGGAGATGCCCACGTATTCCACCATGAGGAAGGCCGCAGCACCCATCACCGGCGGCATGATCTGGCCGTTCACGGAGGACGCGACCTCGACCGAGCCAGCCTGCTCAGAGGTGAAGCCAACCCGCTTCATCAGCGGGATGGTGAAAGTGCCGGTGGTGACCACGTTGGCGATGGAGGAGCCGGAAATCAGGCCTGTCGCAGCAGAGCCGACAACAGCCGCCTTGGCCGGGCCGCCGCGCAGGTGGCCAAGCGCGCCAAAGGCCATCTTGATGAAGTAATTGCCGGCCCCCGCCTTATCCAGCAGCGCGCCAAACAGCACGAAGAGGAAGACGAATTTGGTGGAGACACCCAGGGCAATGCCAAACACGCCCTCGGAGGTGATCCACATGTGGCTCATCGCCTTCTTCAGGCTGGCACCTTTCCAGCGGATAACCTCGGGCACCCATTCGGAGGAGCCGAAGAAGACATAGGCCAGGAAGATCGTCGCAATGATCGCCATCGCCGGGCCAAGCGCGCGGCGTGCGGCCTCGAACAGCAGGAGCAGGCCTGCCAGCGCAAACCATTTGTCCATGTCGTCGGCAAGTCCGCCGGAATCAACGATTTTTTGGTAGAAGATGTAGCCATACATGGCGATTGCAGTACCGGCCAGCGCGAACATCCAATCCTGTACAGGAATGTAATTCCGCGGGCTGGACTTGAATGCGGGATATGCTGCGTAGGCCAGGAAAATGGCAAAAGCCAAATGAATTTGGCGGGAATTGTTGATCACGCTGCCAGGCAGCAGCTGATTGGCCAGCGGCGAGGCCAGGATGACTTGGAACACGGACCAGATGACGGCGACAATCGCCAGAAACAGTCCCACGCTTCCCACCGGGTTGCGGGCGCCGGCGTCTGAGGACGCGACAAGTTCCTGAAGCTCTTCTTCACTGAGCGGCCGATTTCCCTGAGCATCGGATGTCATGGATAATCTCCCCTGCGGCCGCCGTTTCCCGGGGCCGGTATAGTCAAGCCCGGGCCTTGGGCCTCAGGCGAAAACGGGGCGCTTGATGCGCCCCGTTCCTGCTGTCTGGCGGATTACTCGATCCAGCCTTTTTCTTTGTAGTATTTGGCAGCGCCAGGATGCAGCGGCGCCGACAGCCCGTCTGCAATCATCTCTTCCGGCTTCAGGTTGGCAAAGGCCGGGTGCAGCTTCTGGAAGGCTTCGAAATTTTCAAAGACTGAGCTGACCACTGCATAGACTGCATCCTCAGACACGTCAGCGGAGGTCACGAAGGTCGCGCCCACGCCAAAGGTGCTGGTGTCGTTGTCAGACCCGCGGTACATGCCGCCTGGAATGGTTGCCGTGCGGTAGAAAGAGTTGTCGCCAACCAGCTTCTCAACCGCTTCACCGTCAACGGTCACCAGAACCGAGTCACAAGCCGTGGTGGCTTCCTGGATAGAGCCGGACGGGTGGCCGACGGTGTAGATCATTGCGTCGATCTGGTTGTCGCAGAGCGCCGCGGACTGTTCCGCCGCCTTCAGCTCGGTTGCCAGGGCGAAATCTTCCATACCCCAGCCCTTGGCTTCCATCAGAACTTCCATGGTGCCGCGCTGGCCGGAACCCGGGTTGCCGATGTTCACGCGCTTGCCTTTGAGGTCGTCAAAGGTGGAGATGCCGGCATCTGCGCGGGCCACAACGGTGAAAGGTTCCGGGTGAACCGAGAACACGGCGCGCAGGCCTTCGAAGGCGCCCGCTTCCTCAAACTTGGAAGAGCCGTTGTAGGCGTGGTACTGCCAGTCAGACTGGGCAACACCGAACTGTAATTCGCCTTCACGGATGGTGTTGATGTTGTAGACCGAACCGCCGGTGGATTCGACGGCGCATTTGAAGCCGTGCTCCTTGCGGCCCTTGTTCACCAGACGGCAGATGGCGCCGCCGGTCGGGTAATACACGCCGGTCACGCCGCCGGTGCCGATGGTGATATATTCCTGAGCAAATGCTGCGGGCGCCGAAATGGACGCCGCCACCAATGCACCGATAGCCAGCTTGGTGTGTTTCATGATCAAGTCTCTCCCACTTGTCTTATGAATTTCAGCTTGTCTGCGTCCGCCTGAATTACCTGTCTGCAGTTGACCCGCAGACGTCAGTTCCGGTCCGACAAGCAAGCTGTGTGCGGTTTATTTTGCACGCGCAGAAGGGTTTCACTGCCACCCTCTCAAGTCAAGACTGCTATTTATTGACGCACCCTCTTTAGGCCCATTTTTCCTCTTATTGACGTAAGTTAGAGATTTTTCCCCGCAAACGCACAACACTTCCGCACGGTCTGCGCGCAAAGTTTTTTCTTGCAGGGAAAGATCAGTTGCGCACGATTCTTGACTGCCTCACCTCGAACCCGAAGACTTGCACCGGGTAACACGTGAATTCCGGCGGTTTTGCACATACTGAAAAATCAGCCGGTGACAAACCGCCGCAACACAGCTATTACACAGCCCATAAAAAAATTGAGCCACGGTTTAAAAAACGCCGTGGCCGTTACCAGCAATTGACAGGGAGCCTGCAGCGATGCTGCTGAGCCAAGTAATTTTCAGCAATCCGTCCCTGACGGACTTTTGGGCTTTGGAGCGGTGTGTCTCCGCTCAGGCCCGCCGGCTTCCGCGGGAAATCAGCGCCCCGCTGACATGCGACGTGGAGCCTGAATTCAGGTGCACCCCCCGAAAGTGGGAATTGATCCTGGCCGAAGCACATGAACGCGGACTGAGAGCGCGTCAGGCGGCCTGAGCCTCCAGCGCCTCAGGCTTTGCGACCCGCTCAAGGAAGGAACAGTTCCCCGGCAACGCAAAGGCTGCCGGGGGCGCATATTTTATTCAGCCGGATTGATCTGCGGCTTGCCCTTGATCCGTTCGCGCATGCCTTGCATCAATGCATAGAGCACCGGCACGACGATAACGCCGACAACGGTCGCTGCAAGCATACCGCCGAAGACAGCGATGCCGATGGCTTTCTGGCTGGCAGCGCCTGCACCTGACGCGATCAGCAGCGGCACCACCCCCAGCAGGAAGGACAATGCCGTCATCATCACCGCCCGGAAGCGCTGCTTGGCTGCTTCCTGCGCAGCTTCGCGGATGCTGAGCCCGGCCGCCCGCTGCTCCATCGCGAACTCTACTATCAGGATGGCGTTCTTTGACGCCAAGCCGATCAGCATGATCATCCCGATCTGCGTGTAGAGATTGATGTCATTGCCAGCGACCGCCACGGCAGCAACAGCCCCGAACAGCGCCACGATGACCGAAAGAAGAATGGCAACCGGCATCGTCCAGCTTTCGTACTGACCGACCAGAAACAGGTAGCCAAACAGCACCGCCATGGCCAGGATCACGGTGACCAATCCGGCTGAATCCAGCTGCTGCTGCGCTGTGCCGGTCCACTCAAACGCATACCCCGGCGGCAGTGCTGTCGCGGCTTCCTCCTGCATCACCCGAATCGCGTCGCCGGTGGACAATCCTGGTCCGGGGACAGCGGTCACGGTCGCCGAGCGGAAAATGTTGTGCCGTTTCAGCAATACCGGCCCCAGAACATTCTCTACGTCAATCAGGGTCGACAGGGGCACCATTTCGCCGGACTGAGCACGCACGTACAGGCCGCCGATATCCTCGATCTTGTCGCGGTAAGACCCCTCTGCCTGCAGCATCACCTTGTAGACGCGGCCGAAAAGGTTGAAGTCGTTGACATAGTAGGACCCCAGATGGGTCTGCATGGTCTGGAACACCTCGGCAATCGGTACATTCAGCGTCTTGGCCTTTTCCCGGTCCAGATCGACAAACACCTGCGGCACATTGGCCCGGAAGGTTGTGTAGGACTGGGCAATCTCAGGCCTCTGATTGGCGGAATAGACCAGCGAGCCGACCGACTGCGCCAGATCCTGTGGTGTGCCGCCGGCGGTTTGTTGCACTGCCATCTCAACACCGGCTGACATACCAAGACCCGAGATCGGCGGCGGGTTAAAGGCCACGATACTGGCTGCGGCCTCACCGTTGGCAATCCCATATATCTGGCCGAGGATCGCATTCGGCTGCAGCGCCTCGTCTTGCCGCTCCCCCCAAGGCGCCAAGGTTGCAATGATCATCGCACCGTTGGCGCTGGCACCGTTCAAAAGGCTGAAGCCGTTGACCAGAACGGTGCCCTGCACGCCCGGGATCTGACGGATTTGCTCGTCGATCCGTCGGGTCACTGTTTCGGTCCTCCCCAGCGCTGCCGCGTCAGGCAGCTGAACATCGACAAACAGGTAACCATTGTCCTCGGCCGGCAGAAAGCCCTTGGATGTGGAATTGAAAACCGTGCCGGTTCCAAAAGCCACGACGGCGATTATCGCAAGCCCTATTACCGGCAGCCGCAGCAGGCGCGTCACAATACTGAGGTAGCCGCTGCGCACCCCGCCGATCATGTTCTCAAACACCGCCAGCAGCCCCTTTGGCGGGCCGGAACGGGCTTTGAGAACGATCGCGCAGAGCGCGGGTGAAAGCGTCAGCGCGTTCACCGAGGAAATCACCACCGCAACAGAGATCGTCACCGCGAATTGCGAATAAAGCTTGCCAGTGATCCCCGGCATGAAAGTGACCGGCACAAATACTGCCAGCAGCACCAATGTGGTTGCGATCACCGGGCCAGTGATCTGACCCATCGCCTTGCGGGTCGCATCAGGCGGTGACAGCCCCTCTTCGGCTATGATGCGTTCGACGTTCTCCACCACCACGATGGCGTCATCCACCACGATCCCGATCGCCAGAACCAGCGCAAACAGCGAGATGGTGTTAAGCGACATGCCGAGCACGAGGAGGAAAGCAAAAGTGCCGATCAGGGATACCGGGATGGCAACTGCCGGAATGATTGTTGCGCGGAAAGACCCGAGGAAGATGAACACAACCGAAATCACCAGCACAAAGGTCATCATCAGGGTAGTGACAACATCGTTCAGCGATTGTTCAACGAAATCCGTGGTGTTGAACGGCACCGCATAGGAAACATCCTCGGGGAAATCCGCGGACAGGCGCTCCATTTCCGCCAGCACATTCTCCGACACCGCAAGCGCATTGGCGCCAGGCGCCTGATAGACCGCCAGAATGGTTGCAGGCACGCCGTCAAAGAAACCGGAAGAACTGTAGCTTGAAGCGCCCAGTTCCACCTTGGCGATGTCCCGAAGACGCACGCTGCTGCCTCCGTCGCCGGTACGGATGACAATATTTTCGAACTCGCTGACTTCTGTCAGCCTGCCCTTGGACTTGATGGTGTACTGGAACACCTGATCACCCGGAACTGGCGGCGCACCCACCTGCCCTGCCGAAACCTCAATGTTCTGCTCCTGCACGGCGCTGATCACATCACCCGGTGAAATACCCAGGCCTGCCATCTTATTCGGATCCAGCCACACCCGCATGGCGTACTCAAAATTGGTCAGGATATCCGCCTTGCCAACGCCGTCGACACGCGCCAGCGCATCTTTGATGTTGATCGCAGCATAATTTGACAGGAACACGCTGTCATAAGACCCGTTCGGCGACGTCAGCGCCGTTACCAGCAGCATGTTGGAGGAACTTTTTTGGGTTACAACACCATTGGCGTTGACCTCAGCTGGCAGAGACGCCGTGGCCTGTGCCACCCGGTTCTGCACGTTGACTGAAGCGATGTCAGGATCAGTTCCAACCTCAAAGGTCACCGACAGCGAATAGCTGCCGTTGTCAGCTGAGGTGGAAGACATATAGAGCATGCCGTCGACGCCGTTGACCTGCGCCTCAATTGGCGCAGCGACACTCTTCTCAACAGTTTCGGCGTTGGCACCCGGGTATGTTGCGGTGACATTCACCACCGGCGGCGTGATTTCAGGAAACTGTGCAACCGGCAGTGCGAAATAGCCGATCACTCCCATGACCGTCAGCACCAGGGAGATGACGATTGCGAATTTCGGCCTTGAAATGAATGTGGAAGAGAACATCGGTTACTCTCCTGCCTGGGCGGCCATGACCGGATCCACCTCGACGCCTGGGCGGATTTTCTGCAGGCCTTCGACCACAACGGTTTCACCTTTTGCGAGCCCGTCAAGAACGATGATCCCGGTGCCCTGAACCTCCCCGGTGACGATATAGCGCTGCTGGACCTGGTTCTGGTCATCGACCACCAGAACAAACGGCCCCTGTTGATCCCGCTGGATCGCCGCTTGGCTGATGACGATCCGGTCTACAGCCTCTTGCGACTGGAGGCCGACAGTCAAAAATGCGCCGTCCAAGATCAGCCGCTCATCATTCTTGAATTCCGCCCGCACGGTGACAGCGCCTGTTGTCGGATCAACCCGGTTGCCGGCAAAGGCGATCCGTCCTTTCTCCTCCAGTTCCGCTCCATTAGGCAGCACCACGAACACCTCTGGAGCGGCTTCGGTATTGCCGCGGTCAATTCCCTCGGCTTCAAGTTCCTGCAGGATTTCGACAAACTGCTTTTCGTTCAGCGAAAAAGCCACATAAACAGGGGCTTCGCGCACGATATTCACCAGCGGAGATCCGCTGGGGCTGACCACATCACCGGAACTGACCTCTACGCGCCCGATCCGTCCAGAGAAAGGGGCATGGACTTCGGTATAGCTCAGATCCAGCTCCGCTTGCTGAATTGCGGCTGCTGCCGCACGCACTTGCGCCTCAGCCACCAGTTCATTTGCGCGCGCGGTATCACGGTCCGCCTCCGGAACCGATCCGCGCTCGAACAGTTCCTGTTTCCGGACCAGGTCCAAGGAAGCCAGTTCCAAATTTGCTTCGGCTTGCGCAAGTTCAGCGCGCCGACTCTCCAGCACAGCCTCATAGGCGCTGCGCTCGATGCGGAACAGAATGTCGCCTTTTTTGACTTCGGCGCCATCCTTAACCAGCACTTCCTCCAGGTACCCGTTGACCCGGGCCATAATGTCGGCCTTGTCAATTGCCTCACCCCGGCCGATGAATGTCGCCGTATCCTTAATCGGTTTGATCACCGCCTCGGAAACCGACACTTTAGGAGCAGCGCTCTGCTGCTGTGCCTGGACTGCACCCGCAGCAGTCAAGCCAAACGCCGTAACTATTGCCAGCCCGGTCAGGCCCCTGTTCCAGAAACAAGTCATTCTTGAGCCTCTCAATCAATCAGAAATTTCGCACAAATGCCAAACCGGACAGCCGCCCCGTTTCCAAATCATTCCCCTATTGAATACTTTCTCGGCATTCATCTGCAAGCAGCACACGCATCTTTAAGAGACTTCCGTCGCTGACGGACGCTCAGCACAAGCGGTGGAGACAGAAAACTGCCGCCCAATTGCAGGTGTTTCAGAAAAGCTGAACGGAACCAATCCTTGCAGGCAGCATTTGATTACTGTGGCTCGGCAGTTACCTTGTTCCGGCAAGGGTGCCTGGCTTGAAAGCAAGGAGCATGACATGCGGTGGAGAGGGCGGCGGCAAAGCCGGAATATCGAAGACCGGCGGGGCCGCCGGATGTCTGGCAAAGGCGCGGGGATCGGCGGCGCCGGTCTGTTGCTCATCGTTGTTGCCGGGGCCTTCTTGGGCGTAGACCTGACACCGCTTCTTCAAGGAACCGCACCGCAATCCAGTGCTAATGCTCCAGTCACTGCAGCCGACCAAGAGGCTGCACAGTTTGTCAGCGTCGCGCTCGCGGATACAGAGGTTGTCTGGGCTTCCATTTTCGAACAGCAGCTCGGACGGCGGTACAGCCCGGCCGTTCTTGTCCTTTACAAGGGAGTGACCCAGTCTCCTTGCGGCGGCGCAAACGGCGCAACCGGCCCATTTTATTGCCCGCTGGATGAAAAGGTCTATCTCGACACGTCCTTCTTCACCACACTCAGCCAGCGGCTGGGCGCGCGGGGCGACTTCGCAGCCGCCTATGTCGTCGCCCATGAAGTTGCTCACCATGTTCAAAACGAGCTTGGCATCCTAGGTGAGACCCAGCGTCTCAGGGCCCGCGTAAGTAAAGTGGAATCCAATGCAATTTCTGTCCGGACGGAATTGCAGGCAGACTGCTTCTCGGGGATCTGGGCGCGCTACGCGAAGGACGCGCTCGGCACGCTTGACCCCGGCGACGTCGAAGAGGCCATGAACGCCGCAAAGAAGATCGGCGACGACACATTGCAGCGGAATGCCGGCCGTGTGCCCCAGCCGCACACGTTTTCCCATGGCACCAGCGCACAGCGGCAAGAGTGGTTTGCCCGCGGATTTCAAACAGGCGAAGTTCAGGCTTGCGACACTTTCTCAGCCAGCTCCTTGTGACACTTTGAGTGTGCAGGCCGTTGAAATCTTTTAGTACTGGTGGTTGTGTAGCAGCACAGGCAGCACTGCACAGGACACGCATGACAGAATGCCTTCGGCCGCATGCACATACAGCAGCACACCAAGGGAGACAGCAGAATGAAAGTTGACGGGACGCACTACCGTTCACTGTGGTGGGACCACGAACGGGACGTATTGCAGATCATCGACCAGCGCTGGCTGCCGCACGAGTTCCGCGTTCAGCAGGTCGACACGCTGCAGGGTTTTGCTGATGCCATTGTTGAAATGCGGGTGCGCGGTGCTCCATTGATCGGGGCGACTGCTGCCTATGGCATGGCGCTCGCGATGCGGCTGGATCCGTCCGATGCCGCCATGGATCAGGCCTGGAGCTTTCTAAACGCAACCCGTCCGACTGCAATCAATCTGCGCTGGGCTTTGGACCGCTGCCGCGCGCACCTGCGGCCGCTGGCTGAAACAGAGAGGGCCGCGGCTGCGTTGGCTCTGGCACATGAGGTTTCGGATGAGGACGTCGAAATCAACCGCAGCATTGGCGCGCATGGTCTGGAACTGATACGGCAGATCGCCGCAAACAAACCTGCAGGTGGGCCGGTCCGGCTGCTGACCCATTGCAACGCCGGCTGGCTGGCAACCGTGGACTGGGGCACTGCCACCAGCCCGATGTATCACGCCCATGAGGCCGGAATACCAATTCACGTCTGGGTCGATGAAACCCGTCCGCGCAATCAAGGCGCGCTGACCGCGTGGGAACTTGGCAGCCACGGGATCAGCCACAGCTATATTACCGACAACGCCGGCGGCCACCTGATGCAGCATGGCCTGGTTGATCTGGTCATCACCGGCACTGATCGCACCACCCGACGCGGCGATGTCTGCAACAAGATCGGCACCTATCTGAAGGCATTGGCCGCCCATGACAACGGGGTGCCCTTCTACGTCGCCCTGCCCTCTCCGACAATCGACTGGACTGTCACCGACGGCGTTGCCGAAATCCCTATCGAGGAACGCAGCCAGCAAGAGATTACTCATGTTCAGGGCAAGACCGATGAAGGCGCAATCGGCGTTGTCCAAGTGACACCTGACGGAACACCGGGCGGCAACCCGGCCTTTGACGTGACACCAAACCGGCTGGTTACCGGGCTGATCACCGAACGGGGAATTTGCAAGGCGTCCGAGGACGGTTTGGCAGGCTTGTTCCCCGAAATGGCCGCAGCCAAATCCGCCTGATGCCTGAGGCTGTCCAATGAAACCACCGTATCGGGACTGCACCGCACTCAGGCAGGCGGTGATAGACGCCTGCCTCGAAATGAATGCTGCCAGGATCAATCAGGGCACTTCCGGCAATATCTCTGTTCGCGCAGGAGATCACATGCTGATCACCCCGTCGGGGGTTCCATACGAGACTATGATGCCCGAAGATCTCGTCCTGATGCCGCTGGACCGCAGCGGCTCTCAGACGGGTCAGCGGAAACCCTCAACCGAATGGCCTTTTCATCTGGCGATCCTTCAGGCCAAGCCCGGCGTAAACGCTGTGGTCCATGCCCATCCCGTTTTTTGCAGCGCGCTTGCAATGAACCGCCAGGCGATCCCGGCGTGCCACTACATGGTTGCGGCTTTTGGCGGCAGCGACGTGCCTGTGGCGGATTACGCCTTGTTCGGAAGCCAGAAACTTTCCAACAACATTTTGCGCGCCTTGCAAAACCGCAGTGCGTGCCTCATGGCCAACCATGGCGCGGTTACAACTGGTGACAACCTTCCCCGAGCTCTCTGGCGAATGGTGGAATTAGAAACTTTGGCACAGAGTTATACGACAAGCCTAACCATCGGAAAGCCGCACATTCTGAGTGAGGAGGAGATGGCGGAAGTTGTGACTGCCTTCTCGGATTACGGCTTGAAGGACAGCCGGTAATCTTGCAAAAACGCAAAACGGAGCCGGAATGGAACACCCGCTGATTTTCGATGGGCACAATGACCTGCTGCTGCAGATCCAGACCGGCAATGTTTCAATTGATGAGGATGGCTTCCTTGGCTCTGGCGGCCACCACATCGATTTACTCAAAGCTCAAAAAGGCGGCTTTGCAGGCGGCCTGTTTGCGATCTTTGTTCCTGATGAAACCGATGCATGCTTCATGGAAGAAATGATGGCCGAGAGCTATGATCTGCCCTTGCCACCGGCCCTGGGCTGGCCGCGGTCAGCTCAAATCGCTTTTGCTCAGGCCGCCATTCTGAAGCGTCTTGAGCAACAAGGTGCGGTCAGTATTTGCCGCACGGCTGCCGACATCCGCGGAGCGATGCAAGAGGGCATCATGGCAGCCGTCATGCATATAGAAGGCGCCGAGGCAATCGACCCCGATTTTCATACGCTCGAGGTTCTGCACTCCGCGGGCTTGCGTTCGCTTGGTCCGGTTTGGAGCCGGCCCACACTCTACGGGCACGGCGTGCCATTCCGCTTCCCCTCCAGTCCGGATACCGGTCCCGGCCTGACGGCAGAAGGCATCCGCCTTGTCAAAAAATGCAATGATTTAAATATCATGACTGACCTTTCTCATTTGAACGAAGCGGGTTTTTGGGATGTTGCCAGCCATAGCAGCAAACCTCTGGTCGCCACCCATTCTAATGCTCACGCGCTGTGTCCGCACAGCCGCAACCTGACAGACCGGCAACTGCATGCGATCCGCGATAGCGAGGGCATGGTCGGGTTGAACTTCGCCGTTGCCTTCCTGCGGGACGACGGGCGTATGGACGCAGACACGCCAGTTGCCCGAATGATTGAACACCTCGACTACCTGATTGGCGAACTTGGTGAGGACAGAGTCGGACTTGGCTCTGATTTCGACGGCGCAACTGTGCCCGCGGCAATCAGGGATGTATCCGGGCTGCCGGTGCTGCGCGATGCAATGAAGGCACGCGGTTTCGGCGAAGGCCTGATGGCAAAGCTCTGCCATGAAAACCGGATTCGGGTACTGGAGAACACCTGGTCATAGCGCAACGCTGTACGTCACCAGCTGAACAAAGCAGATGACCGGCACACAGCTTGAGCCGGAATGCAGGGGTCGTCTTCCTGGGGAAGCGGATTTCGAAAAACAAAGGCCTGCAGCAAGAGAACGCCGCAGGCCTTTGTTTTTGTTGGTACCCAAGGCCGGACTCGAACCGGCACGCCCGCAAAGGCGGGGGATTTTGAATCCCCTGCGTCTACCATTCCGCCACTTGGGCCACGCCCTGTTCCTAGCCAAGCAATCGGCCAAGGTCCAGAGGCAAAACGGCAGGCGGCCGCTGAAAATACACCGGGTTGCAAAATCAGCCTCCGCCCAGCTTGACGGAACGCCGCGCGCGTGCCACCTCCCTAGGAAAACGCCGGTGAGGACGCAGGACCCAGCATGCTGAAACCATTATATGACCGGACAATGGCCTTGGCGGATCACCCCAAGGCGCTGTGGTGCCTGGCGGCGGTCGCCTTTGTTGAAAGCTCGGTTTTTCCGATCCCGCCGGATGTTCTGATGATCCCGATGATCCTGGCCCGCCCCTCGCGGGCCTGGCTGATCGCACTGGTGGCGCTGATTGCGTCCGTGGCCGGAGGCGTTCTGGGTTATGCCATTGGCGCCTTCTTTTATGAAGGCATCGGCCAGCCGGTTCTGGAGGCCATGGGCAAGGGCAATGCCATGGCAGAGTTCAACACCCGTTTCAACGATTTCGGTTTCTGGGCTGTTCTGGGCGCAGGCATCACACCATTCCCCTACAAGGTGATTACCATCATGTCGGGATGGACCGGGATGCCGCTTGGAACGTTCATTGCCACCTCTATCCTCGCACGGGCATTGCGTTTTTTCATCGTTGCAGGCCTTCTGTGGCAGTTTGGCGCCCCGGTCCGTGATTTCATTGAACGCCGCTTGGGCCTGGTTTTCACTGCCTTCGTGGTGATCCTGTTCGGCGGCTTCCTGATGGTGAGGTTCATCTGATAATGCACAGGCTTCTGATCGTTCTTGCAGCTGGCGGTTCAGCTGCGCTGCTTCTTGGCGCCCTTGGCTTTCAGTACATTGGCGAAATGGCCCCCTGCAAGCTGTGCTACTGGCAACGCTACCCGCACGCAGCAGCCGCGGGCATCGGCGTTCTTGCGCTGATTATCCCGGGAGCGGTACTGCCTTATTTGGGCGCGCTGGCCGCGCTGGCCACTTCAGGAGTCGGCGCCTATCACACCGGGGTCGAGCGCGGCTGGTGGGAAGGCCCCAGCACATGCACATCCGGACCCATTGGCGGGCTGTCCCCTGACCAGCTGATGGACCAGATCATGGCCGCGCCGCTGGTGCGCTGTGATGAGGTTCCGTGGGAGATGCTGTCGCTCTCCATGGCCAGCTGGAACGCCATCGCGTCCTTTGGCCTTGCACTGCTGTGGATTTCCGCCGCCAACCACATCCGCAAACAGAATTAACTTTTCTGAAAGCTTCAATGCGGCCTCCAACGCACTGGCCGCATTGAAAAACCTGACCTGCCTCAGGTGTCTTTTTTGGTAGCCAGCAGCAGGTTTGTTTCGCTGCTCACGACGCCCTCGAACGTCCGGATTTTGGCCAGAGCGGCATCCAGTGTTTCCAGCGTCTCAGTGCCGAGTTCGACAATCAGGTCCCAGCGCCCGTTGGTGGTATGAATAGCCCGCACTTCAGGCAGCCCCTGCAACTGCCGAGTGATGCGGCTGGTGCCCCGGCCCTCGATCCCGATCATCATCAGCCCGCGCACCGGATCGCGCAGTACATCCTCCTTCAGCACTACGGTAAACCCCAGGATATCCCCCCGCGCCTGCAACCGCTCAATCCGCGCACGCACGGTGGTCCGCGACAGGTTCAGCTCCAGCGCCAGATCAGACAACGAAGCCCGCGCATTGTGCCGCAAGGCTGACACCAGCCGCTCATCCGTTTTGTCCATGCCCCACCCCATTTTGGCCAATTGCCCCTCATTATGGGCAAAATGACCGCTAGATTCCATCACGTTTCGGAAGTTTCTAGTATTAAACCTGAGAATTTGGGAGATTAAAAACAGTGACTTCGCAACACTGCATCCTGATTGGCGCACCAGTGGACAGCGGCAAACGCAGAGCTGGCTGCCTGATGGGCCCTGATGCCTACCGCACCGCCGGCATCACCGAAGCCCTGCAAAGCCTAGGGCACACCGTTGAGGACCTTGGCAATCTGTCCGCCGACCCCCATGAAGAAGACGCCAACGACGGGCTCTTGTTTGCCCGCAATGAGACCATCGGATGGACTTCGCGCCTGGTACAGGCCGCGGAAGATGCTCTGGGGCGCGGCATGCCTGTCTTTCTCGGCGGCGACCACTCGCTATCTCTGGGATCTGTGGCCGGTGCAGCCAACCACGCTGCCAAGGCAGAACGCCCCCTGTTTGTGCTGTGGCTTGACGCGCACACGGACTTTCACACGCCGCAGACAACGGACAGCGGCAATCTGCACGGCACACCGGTTGGATATTTCACTGGCCGCAAGGGCTTCGATGGCTTTCCTAAGGTGACTAATCCGGTTCCGCAGGAAAACGTTTGCATGATCGGTTTGCGTTCCGTTGATACACAGGAACGGCTGGCGCTGGAAGGCAGCAGCATCCTGACTCACGACATGCGCCATATTGACGAAAACGGCATTGCCGGCCCTCTGAACCGTTTCTTGGAAAGGGTGGCACAGGCCAACGGCATGCTGCATGTCTCGCTGGACGTCGACTTTCTTGACCCGTCTGTGGCTCCTGCGGTCGGCACCACAGTGCCCGGCGGCGCTACCGTGCGCGAAGCGCATCTGGTCTGCGAGATCCTGCATGATTCCGGCCTGATGACTTCGTTGGATCTGGTCGAACTTAACCCCTTCCTGGACGAACGCGGGCGCACCGCTCATTTGATGGTGGACCTCTGCGCCTCTGCACTTGGCCGCCGCGTCTTTGACCGCCCGACCCGGAGCTACCAGTGAGCAGCCTGCAAGCACCCTCAGCGGTGGTTATGATCCGGCCCCACAACTTCTGTTCAAATCCGGAAACGAAGGGCGACAACGCCTTTCAAACACTGGCAAATGAGTCGGCAGAAGCAACCTCTGCCCAAGCACTGATCGAGTTTGACGGCGCTGTGGAAGCCCTGCGCGGTGCTGGCGTCACCGTGCATGTATTTGACGACACCACCACCGAAACACCGGACAGCGTGTTCCCGAACAACTGGTTCTCCACCCATGCAGGCGGCCATGTTGCGGTGTACCCGATGTACGCCGAAAACCGGTGCAAAGAACGCCGTTGGGACGTGATTGAGCTCCTTAAGCGTGACTACCGCGTGCAGGACGTAATCGACTATTCCGGCCTTGAACAGGACGGCCTGTCGCTGGAAGGTACCGGCGCCATGGTGCTCGACCACATCGGGCGCATCGCCTACACGGTGAAATCCAACCGCGCCGATCCGGTGCTGCTGGAACGCTTCTGCACCCATTTCAATTTTGAACCCATGGTGTTCGAAGCCAAAGATGATGCAGGCCGCGACGTCTATCACACCAATGTTCTGATGGGCATCGGCACTGAATACGCGCTGATCTGCCTGGACATGATCGCCGATCCGGCACGCCGCGCAGAGGTTGCTGCGCGACTGGAGGAAACAGGACGCCGGGTCATTGACCTGACGCCAGCGCAGATCTCCAGTTTTGCAGGAAACGCTTTGGAACTGACAGGCCGCCGGCGCCTTCTGGCCCTCTCCGCCAAAGCTCTGCAAGCACTGCGGCCAGACCAGATTTCGGTCATCGAGCAAAGCGCTGAGCCGCTGCCGCTCACCATTCCCACAATCGAAACCGCCGGCGGGTCGGTGCGCTGCATGCTGGCAGGCATCCACCTAAGCCCCCGTGAAAGGATATCAGCATGACACAGCCCTCAGATAAGGCCCTGGTGCCTTTTGTCAGCGTCGACAACATGATGCGCCTCATTCATCACGCAGGAATCGAACAGATGCTGCGGGATCTGGCGGACTATGTTGAAGAGGATTTTAAGCGCTGGGAGCTGTTCGACAAGACTCCGCGTGTCGCAAGCCATTCGGACGTCGGCGTGATTGAACTGATGCCGACCTCGGATGGCGAGGCCTATGGCTTCAAATATGTGAACGGCCACCCCAAGAACACTTCCGAGGGGCTGCAGACCGTCACCGCCTTCGGGCTGCTTGCCGATGTCTACACTGGCTACCCGGTGCTGCTGACCGAGATGACCATGCTGACCGCGTTGCGCACTGCGGCGACATCAGCCATGGCCGCCAAGTATTTGGCGCCCAAGGGCGCGACCACCATGGCGATGATCGGCAACGGCGCACAATCCGAATTCCAGACCCTCGCGATGAAGGCGATTATCGGCCTCAAGTCCGTTCGCCTATATGACAAAGACGCGGCGGCGACCAGAAAATGCGCCCGCAATCTGCAAGGCCTGGGGATCGAAGTTGTCAGCTGCAAGACACCGGAAGAAGCCATTGAAGGCGCTCAGATTCTCACCACCTGCACCGCCGACAAGCAGTATGCGACCATCCTGACCGACAACATGGTCGGCAGCGGTGTGCATATCAATGCGATCGGCGGCGACTGCCCCGGCAAGACCGAACTTGCTGCAGGCATCCTCAGCCGCTCAGACGTGTTTGTCGAATACCCGCCTCAAACCCGGATTGAGGGCGAAATCCAGCAGATGCCGGAAGATTTTGCCGTGACGGAGCTGTGGGAAGTGATTTCCGGCAAGAAACCGGGACGCACCGGCGACCGGCAGATTACGCTGTTTGACAGCGTTGGCTTTGCGATCGAGGATTTCTCAGCACTGCGCTACATCCGCGACCGCATCAAGGGCACTGACTACTTCATAGATCTGGACATGCTGGCAGACCCGGATGATCCGCGCGATCTGTTCGGCATGCTGCAGCGCGCAAAGGCGTAATTCCGTTCCGGCGTTTGCCGCGAGAGCGCCAAACGCAGATCCAACGAAGAAAACTTGCATTCATTGGGGAACCAATCAGCGTCTTGTGCGTCTTACACAGACAGGCAGCCTGCCGCTGCTACTGGACACGTCCCCAAAATGTCCGACAACTGGCCCCCGCCTTCTACTGGCGGGGGCTTTTTCTTTTTCAAAGAGCCTTGGCATCAAAAAGCACCGGAACCTTTTGCCTGCACAACCGTTGACCCGGCACAACGCGCTGATCGATGCGCTGCAACGGCAACCAGATGCAAAGGAAAGAAAGTATGACAAAGACAGCCGCAACAAAGCAGTTTGCCAACGCCGATCCCGCATCCGAAAAGCCCTCGGGCGAGCGGCTGGCTGACCGGGCCAAAGATCAGGCCCAAGAGGCCGTTGAGCAGGCACAGGAACACCTGCAAGCCGGCATCAGCTATGGCAAAGGGGAGATCGACCGGCTGACCAGCCAGTCTCGGGACTTCATCAGGAAGAACCCGGGCCTGGCCGTTGCCGGTGCACTTGGCGCTGGAGTGCTGCTTGGTCTGGCGCTGCGCAGGCGGTATTGATCTGCTAACCATCCTTACCTGCTTCAGAAAGCTGCGCAGATCGCGCAGCTTTTTTTGTTTTCCGCACTCATCTGATTGCGCCTTTCACGCCGAAACAGCTTGCAGCAGGGAACCATATCCTTGCTGCCCGCGTTTACCCATCAGAAGCAATTTCCTGAGGGAGAAGATCATGGAATATGGACTTATCGGCCTGCTTGTTCTGGCAGCAGACATTTATGCGATCATCAAAATTGTCTCCTCCGGCGCCTCTGCCGCTGCAAAAATTCTCTGGGTTCTTCTGATTCTGCTGCTGCCGGTCGTGGGCTTCATTATCTGGCTGATTGCCGGTCCGAAATCCTCTGCCGCCCACATCTGATCGCCGCAATGGCACCAACCGCCGACCTGGCTTGAATGCCGTCAGGCCGCTGGCACCATTTGCACAGGTATCCCCTGCAGAACGCGCTGCACTTCAGCGCACGGACACCCGAGAGGCTTTGAAAATGATCGACACTTCCGATTTGGAGCAACAGGCGCGCAGTCAGGCTGCTGGTTTGGGCCGCAAGGCCAAGGCTGCGGTGGCAGGAAAACTCCGTGAAGCAACGGACGCCGCTCAATCTCAGGCCGCACAGGAGGTAGAGGCCACGGCGGATGCGGCAGATGCAGCCGCCGGTGCCTTTGCACCCGGATCAGTGCAGGCCCAGGCTGCAAGCATGGTTGCCGGTCATTTGGAGGATGCAGCCCACCGCGTCCGGTCGCTCGACATTGAGCAAACAGTTGAGGATGTCAGCGCCTTTGCGCGCCGCAACCCGCTCCTGTTCCTGAGCGCGGCTGCGCTTGCCGGTTTTGCTGCAACCCGCTTTCTGAAGGCACACGATCGCGAAGCTGAAACGTCAGGCGGCGCTGTCCGCAATCCTGCTTCACAACAGATGGGAGCTGGTCATGGCGCATCGTGATCTGCGCGAGACGCGGCAGCTGATCTTCGAGTTACTCCGCCATTTTGCGGCCTTGTTGCGCAGCGAAGCTGAACTGGCCAAGGGTGAGCTGCAGGAGAAGGCTGCCAGCGCCGGAACCGGCCTGGCCTGTCTGGCCGCCGCAGCAATACTGGCTCTGGCCGGCTTACATGTCCTCGCGGCCGCACTGGTTGCATGGATTGCATCCGCAGGTTTGTCTCCGGGTCTTGCTGCCTTGCTTGTCGGCGGCGTGCTGATGGCTGCAGCCGCATGCCTGCTCGCCGCGGCCAGAGCGCGCCTGAATAGCAAGGCGCTTTTGCTCTCGCGCACAATCCGCAGTGTCCGACTGGATGCTGCCAGCATCATGGAGGCCACTCATGACCGGAACTGACAAGCTCGAACAGCAGGCCCAGGAAAACAGGCGCCGCTTGGCAGTTTCTCTATCCGGGCTGACCGGCGCGTTGTCGCCTCGTCATGTCACAGAGCAGCTGACAGCTACGGCCCACGGGTATGGCGGCCAGGTGGGCCATGAGGTGATGTCCGCTGCCAAACGCAACCCGGCCGCGCTGCTTCTGACCGGTGCAGGCCTTGCACTGATGTTATCAGGCACAGGCAGCCGCCCGAAGGCGCCGCCCGCAGAATGCGTTGCGGTTCCGCCCGAAAAAGCGTTTACCGGCTTCGATGACCGTGTTGCCGCAGCGGACGCCGCGATGAAACAGGAGATGACAGGGATGAGCGAAGAAAACGTCCGCAGCAGCAAGATGCGTGAGACCTTGCATGCAGGGCTGGACGCCCTGCCCGATGCCGCCCGCAAACGCGTTCTCAAGGCGCGCACGGCTGCATTGCACGCCCAGGAGAAAATCGAAGAACAAGCCGCGCGCGCGGTAGCTCAGGGCCGGACCTTCTATGACCGGAATCCGCTGGCTGCAGGTGCCATTGCGCTAGGCCTGGGTGCGCTGATCGGTTCGCTCCTGCCGCCTACCCGCCGCGAAGACGAACTGCTGGGGGCGCACCGGGATGCCCTGGCTGCCAAGGCAGAAGCGGCCCTGCGGGAGGAGATAGACAAACTGTATCACAAGGCCAGTGCAAAGCTGGATGCAGAAGACAGCAGGCTGCCGCGCCAGACCGCTGCACACTGACGGTCATGCCCGGGTTCTTGAAAACTGCCCTAAGCGGCCGGGGGGTCCGCGTGATGCTGATGATCCTGACGGTCATCAGCATCACTGCCGCTTTGCAATTGGCACAGCAGATCCTCGCACCGATGAGCTTCGCGCTTGTGCTGGGTGTGGTGGTGTCGCCGCTGGCCGACAAGCTGGCGCGCGCCGGCGTGCCGCGGCTGGCCATTGCTTTGACGCTGCTTCTGCTGTGCACGCTGTTTGTGGCGGTCATCCTGCTCTTGATCGAACCACTGATCAACGTCCTGATAGACGAACTGCCCCGCATCAAATCTGTTATGGTCGGCTTGATCGACCGCGCCTCTTCTCTGCTGCGGGGCATCGAAACAATCAGCCAGGAAATCGAAGAAAGCGTCGGCGCCGAAGCGGTTGAACCACAAACTGCGATCCCCTCGGTCGGCGATGCCCTTTGGCTGGCACCAAGCTTTGTTTCCCAGGTTTTCATCTTCGTGGGCACATTGTTTTTCTTTACGCTGACCCGCAACGATCTCTACAACCTGACGGGATCGCTAAAGCCCCGGCTGAAGCACGCAGATACCGTTGTTGCACGCTACTTTGCGGCGATCACCCTGGTGAACACAGGCCTTGGAGCCGTCACCGCTGCCGCGATGATGGCGCTTGGTGTTGAATATGCCCTTCTGTGGGGCCTGGCGGCGGGACTGTTGAACTACGTGCTGTACCTGGGCCCGCTGCTGATAACTGTGAGCCTGGCAATTGCCGGAATGCTCCAGTTCCATGGCTTCTATGCAGTGCTCCCGCCGGCTGTCTTCCTGCTGATAAACGTGACAGAGGCCAATCTCGTAACGCCATTGGTCGTGGGTCAGCGCATGGCGATCAATCCCTTGCTGATCTTCGTGGCGATTGTCTTCGGCTTATGGCTGTGGGGGCCGGTTGGCGCCTTCGTGACACTGCCGCTGCTTCTTTGGCTTGGCGTTTTGCTGGAACCGCAGCCGGGACCAAAGGGGCTAACGGCAAAAGACCCGCTGAACAAAGTCATGTGAAACCGCAGGCGCCCCCCGTGCAGCTGGCGCTCTATTCTATCACTCCACCTGTTGCTGAACGTCCAGCAGGTTCTCTCCGCCGTCCAGTCCCGTGCGTTCACGTTCCGCAGCCTCTGCCACAGCAGGTTCCGAGCGTGCGGGATCCGCAGCCTCTGGCAGGTCGGCAGGTTCAGTTGCGGGACGGCCAGCCACAACGGTTTCTTCAGAAGACGGCACTGCCGCCTGGGCGCCATCAAGACGCACGCGGTAGATCGGCTCAGGCAGACCGAAGCCCGCAGCCTCCAGCGCCAGCTTGGCCGCCCGGATAGCCTCGCCGCGCGCCTTGGCAAAATCCACCTTGGTCTGATCCACCCAGCCGGTGAAGGTCAGGATCACGTTGGAATCCCCTACCTCGCTGATCCAGGCACCGACTTCGGGATCCTTCAGCACAAACGTCTGCGCCTCCAGCGCGGTGACCGCCGTGGCCAGCGCGGCCGCCAGATCCGCATCCGCATCGACCCCCAGGTTAAACCCGAAACGGCGCCGGGGATCACGGGTGAAATTCACGATACGGCCCTTGAACACGGTGGCATTCGGAATTCGGATATGGTTGCCCTCGGGAGAAATCAGAATGGTCGCGCGCGAGGTCAGCCGGGCGACCGTCCCCTGGTCCCCCTGGATGTCCACAAAGTCGTTGGGCCGGAACGGCTGACGCAGGCTGAGCAGAATGGAGGCAATGAAATTCTCCACCGTATCGCGCACCGCAAAGCCAAGAGCCAGACCAACGACACCAGCGGCACCCAAGACCGCGCCGATCAGCGCGGTTGCATTCAGGATGTCCAGCGCCAGCACCAGCCCCGTCAGGATGAACAGGATGCGCGCAACGGCGCGGTAGACATCAGCAATAAAAGCGTTGGGAGCCAGCCGGGTCCAAATACCGATCCGCGTGGTCAGCAGCCAGCCCCCCGCTGCGACCACAAGAAATGCCGTCAGCGCCACAAGAAAAATCGGCCCGTTTGCCAGCAAGTTACGTGTCCTTGCTGCAATCCGCTCCATTGCCGGGGCCAACCGTTCCTCCAGGGTTCCGCTGATCTCGGTCTCGTTTTCGATCGCTACCACGCCCTCTACCCGGTTGATGATCTGGTTCACCCGGTCCTGCGCCGCATTGTCGATCACTTGCCCGGTGATCCTAACAACCCCTTCGGAAACCGACACGTCCACCGCGGCAAACCCATCAATCTGGGCCAGAAGCTTTTCGATCCGGTTGAGGATCTCACTATCGCGCACAGCTTCGGCGCCCACTTCGATTTGACCATCTGTCTGAACCGGACCGTCTGCGGATTGCGCCAGACTGCCGGACGCAGTGAGAGAGAACATCGCAGCGGCCGTCACACCCAGAACCACACGCAATAGCGCGCGCTTTACATTCACGGACCCGTCAACTCCCCGTTCCAGCTTCAAGTCGACTTCCTCCTCAGAGCAATAGCGGCGTCAAAAATAACGGCCTGCGCTTCAACCAATACCCCGGTGGACCCGGTTGCGCATTACTTAGAGCAGAAAAGCGGGGTTGAACACGCAGGATAATACATCACTGCTCCACTGCGACGGGTTCCGGAGAGTTCAATGTGGTTGCCCGCCTCGGTTCTCTCATCTGTTTTGCTGAAGTATTGCGGAGCGCCTCGCCGGAGCCAGTTAATCTGCGACAACCTACCAGCCTAGGCGCAAGGCCAGAGAAAGAGCCCGGAAACGACAAATGCCCCTTCCTGCCCGCGGCCCAATTTTGCAACTATATCATTGTAATTATTCACAAAACTAGAATGGAGAGACAAAATTTCTTTTTCCGCAAACCAGTTCTGACAGAGCTATAATTTTTTTGAGCAACTGCACGCTGGTATGTCACAGTTTAATGCGGCTCCGCTGTCCAAGTGGCATGGCTCCTTGATCACTCAAGGAGACCTTATGGGCACTGAATCTCGTAGTGCGGACGCACCAGTTCTAATTCTGACCGAGAACACGTTCGAGAGCCTCGACATCAGCGACTACTTGATGCGCCGGGGACAAGGCAAAATTGTCAGCGAAACCAAGATCGAGCATTGCGATACATTCCTGGAAGATGGCGCGCCGCCTCCACAGCTTGTGTTTTTCGCATTCTCCCTTGGCGTTCCTGCGGCCCGGAACTGGCTTCTTGCCGCACGTGACAGGGGGTGGCGTATCATACTGGTCAACGGGAAAACCACAGACCCGGATGTGAAGGGCCTGCCGATGCTGAACCGGCCATTCTCGACCGCGCATCTGGACGCAGTGATGGACCAGATCGAAAAATAGCCACTTCTGAACCCGTCGCACATTGTGAAAACAACTGAAACAGCGCATGGCCTTATCAGGCCGTGCTCCTGGTGGAGACTGGGATTTCCTGGAAAGTTTTTCAAAAATAGGAGGCCCCTGCCTCCTCACTTCAGGCGTCCAGCTCGGTATCCCAGTACAGGAAATCCATCCAGCTTTCATGCAGGTGGTTCGGCGGGAACTTGCGCCCGGTATTGCGCAATTCCTCTGCTCCTGGCCGGCGCGGCGGCTTGCGCAGCGACATCCCTGCCCGGTGCAGCGACTTCGACCCTTTCTTGAGGTTGCAAGGGCTGCAAGCGGCAACGACATTTTCCCAGCTGGTCACCCCGCCAGCCGCCCGCGGCACCACGTGATCGAACGTCAGCTCGCCTTTGCTGCCGCAGTACTGGCAGCAGAATTCATCCCGCAAAAATAAATTAAAGCGCGTGAAGGCCACGCGCTTTTGAGGTTTTACATAATCTTTCAGAACCACCACAGACGGTATTCGGATCTCTGTGCTCGGACTGTGCACAACCTCGTCATATTCTGCCACGATCGCCACCCGGTCGAGCCAGGCAGCCTTGACCGCATCCTGCCAAGACCAAAGTGACAGCGGATAATATGAAAGCGGCCGGTAATCCGCATTCAAAACCAATGCCGGGTGCTGTTTCAGCGCCCCGGGAGATCTGACAAACTCTGCTCTGAAATCGCCATCCATTTTTGAACGTCTTCCTCGCCCTGACCTTCCGTTTCCCGGAACCAGAGCGGGGAACCCGCCCCAGCCTAAGTTTGACTATATATCGTGGTTGGCACCTGACAAGCCCCAATGATCCACAATATGTCGGGAGCAAGCTGCGCTGATTCCATGACAGGCCGATGACAGTTACCCACAGGCCGCAACAAGGGCTGCCTCTTGCCCTGCTGCCCCAGTCCGCCTATTGCGCAGCCATGACCCGCCTGATCCGCTTCAACAAACCTTTTGACGTCCTGCCGCAGTTTACCGACCGCGGCAGCCAGGACAGCCCGCGAGCGACGCTCAGCCAGTATATTGACTGCCCCGGTGTCTATGCGGCAGGCCGCCTTGACCGCGACAGCGAAGGACTGATGCTGCTGACGGACAACGGCCGCCTGCAATCCTGGATCACCGACCCCAAGCACAAGATGGATAAGACCTATTGGGTGCAGGTGGAGGGCATACCCAGCGCAGAAGCGCTCAAGCTGCTGGCAGAAGGCGTTGAACTCAAAGACGGAGCAACCCGGCCAGCCAAGGTGCAGGTCATTCCGGAACCGCCCGGTCTCTGGGCGCGCACGCCGCCTGTCCGGGTGCGCAAAACCGTCCCGGACAGCTGGATCGCGCTCACCATTCGTGAAGGGCGCAACCGCCAGGTACGGCGTATGACAGCGGCTGTCGGGCATCCGACCTTGCGGCTGATCCGCTACAGCATCGGCACCTGGACCCTGGATGGGCTGGCCCAAGGCGATTGGGAGGATCTGGAACCGCCGCGCGTGCCCGGCCCGCCCAAACCCTCTCTGAAACCGCCGCGCAGGCCCAAGGCTGTATCACCGCGCCCGGCAAAAGGTGACAGGCCCCGCCGCCGCTGATAGCCTGCAGCCATGCTGCCCAAAGCCCCTGCACCGAAAGCCATTCTCGAATCCGCGCTCTATGTGGATGATCTGGATGCCGCCGAGGAGTTCTATGGCGGCCTGCTTGGGCTGGAACGGATTCAACGGGCTGACAACCGGCATGTGTTCTTCCGCTGCGGCAATTCCGTCCTTTTGCTTTTCAATGCATCAGAAACAGTAAAGGCGGCCGGCAACCCCCGCTTGCCGGTGCCTCCGCATGGTGCACACGGCCCGGGGCACGTTTGCCTCGCCCAGCCCCGCGAAGACATGCTGGAAATGCGCGACAGGCTCCGCGCCGCCGGTGTTGACATAGAGGCGGAATTTGACTGGCCTCATGGGCCCCGGTCTGTTTATTTCCGGGACCCGGCTGGAAATTCAGTTGAAATCGCCGAGCCGCATTTGTGGTCGTATTGAACCGCGGCAAGATCGGAAATTCTTTCAACTGCAAACCGTTACAGGCTCAACTTGTCCCGCATGAAGGCCAGCGCAACGCTCAACCCGTCGGGGGCGATGCCATGAGCCGTGCCCTTTTGGATATGGGCAAACACATCCTGAAAACCCGCCTCTTGCAGCGCTTCGGCAGCTTCCGGCAGCGACTGCACCGGCACCACGTCATCCTGATCGCCATGCACCAGCAGAACCGGCATTTTGGAAACCGCTTCATCCTTCAGCAGTTCCGGCGCCAGCAGACGGCCAGAGAAAGCCACGATCCCGGCAACCGGATCTTCTCGCCGCGGAGCCACATGCAGGCTCATCATCGTCCCCTGGCTGAAGCCAAACAGAACCACCTGCTCTGGCAGTACGTCCTCGTCGACCATCAGCGCATCCAGGAAGGCGTTCAGATCTTCGACCGCGGCCTGCATGCCGCGCATGCTTTCTTCTTCGGACGAGCCGTCAATCCACGGGATCGGAAACCACTGGAATCCAAACGGCGCCCCGGCGCAGGACTCGGGGGCGTCGGGGGCGACAAAGAGCGTATCCGGCAGGTGTTCACCCAGTGGGTCGGCCAGCCCCAGCAGGTCCGCGCCATTGGCGCCATAGCCATGCAGAAACACCACAACAGAGCGGGTTTCGCCGGAGAACGGCTCCTTGCGGCCAGCATTCAGTACACGAGTCATCGGATTCCTTCCCTGTCCTTCGCCACCCGGTAATAGGCCCACAGAATGCGCGCCGCAACCGACCGCCATGGCGACCAGGCCTCCGCGATTTGCCGCATCTCCCGCTCCTTGGGGCGTGCCGGCAGATCGAACAAAACCCGCGCAGCCTCCTGCAGCGCCAGATCGCCATGAGCAAAGACATCCGCGCGGCCCAGCGAAAACATCGCGTAGATCTCCGCTGTCCAGACTCCGATCCCCGGGACCTGAACCAGCGTGGCAATCACCTCCGCATCAGGAACGTTTCGCAAAGCCTTGAAATCAATGCGTGCCTCAGCCAGCGCCCGGGCATAGCGGATTTTCTGGCGGCTGAGGCCAGCTGCGCGCAAGTCGTCGTCCGTTGCCCAAAGGATCTTGCGCGGCCCTGTCAGCTTGGCGTCCTTCATCCGTTTCCAGATCGCGTTCGCAGAGGCCACGCTCACCTGCTGGCTGACAATAGCGCTCAGCAATTCGGCAAACCCTTCGGGCTTGCGCCGCAATGGCAGCGGACCAGTCAGCTCCAGCGCTTCGGCAAACCGGCGGTCCTTTATCGCCAGCCATTCCGCGCCCTCTATTACGCAGTCGCCGCATTGGATGATCCGGCCGGCACCGGGCAAAAACTTCGGCTGATCTGACGCCACGTCACCCCCTTTGACCGCGGCAAATGGGCGGCCTTCCAGCGCGGCAAGCGCCTTGCCCCGCATCCGGTTCACCGCTACGCATCCCATATGAGCATGACCATGACCACCCCCAGCGACGCGGTCGCCAAGAAAAACGTTGCCATCCTGGTTCTGGCCCAGGCGATCCTCGGCGCGCAAATGCCGATGATCTTTATCATTGGCGGCCTTGCCGGCCAGTCGCTGGCGTCCAACCCCTGCTTTGCAACTCTGCCCATCTCTCTGATCGTGGGCGGCTCAATGCTGGCAGCCACGCCGATCTCGGCCATCATGCAACGCTGGGGCCGCCGCGCCGGCTTCTTCACCGGCGCCGCATTCGGCGCGATGGGCGGCCTGGTCGGCGCCTACGGGCTGTACCTTGGTTCCTTCCCGGTCTTCCTGCTCGGCAGCCTGATGACCGGCGTCTACATGAGCGCACATGGCTTCTATCGTTTCGCGGCGGCGGACACCGCCTCAGAAGCGTTCCGCCCCAAGGCGATTTCCTATGTGATGGCAGGCGGTCTTGCAGCCGCTTTGATCGGCCCGCAGCTTGTGAAACTGACCAGCCAAGCCTTTGTTATTCCGTTTCTTGGCACTTATCTGGCAGTGATAGCCGTCAATGTGTTCGGGGCGGCGCTGTTCCTGTTTCTGGACATTCCCAAGCCGCCTGCCCCCAGCCAGGACAGCCCAATGGGCCGCAGCCGTCTCGAGCTGCTGAAGACCCCGGTCATTGCCGTTTCCGTAATCTGCGCAATGGTTTCCTACGCACTGATGAACCTTGTGATGACATCCACCCCGCTGGCGGTCGTGGGCTGCGGATTCTCCAAGGACAATGCGGCTGATGTGGTGATGTTCCACGTTCTGGCAATGTATGTGCCATCCTTCTTTACCGGCCACCTGATTGCCCGTTTCGGCGTGGAAAAGATCGTTGCCGCAGGCCTGGTAATTCTTGCCGGCGCCGGGGCAGTTGCGCTCCAAGGCGTTGAACTGGAGAACTTCTTTATCGCGCTTGTGCTGCTCGGCCTTGGCTGGAACTTCGGTTTCATTGGCGCAACCACCATGCTGGCAGGCGCCCATGACAGCCACGAAAAGGGCAGGATGCAGGGATTGAATGACCTGCTGGTCTTTGGCGGCGTCACCATGGCGTCGCTGGCCTCGGGCGGCCTGATGAACTGCTCAGGCGGCAATCCGGTGGACGGCTGGAACGCGGTCAACATGGCCATGGCGCCCTTCCTGGTGCTGGCAGGCGGTGCGCTGATGTGGCTGGTGATGCGGCCCAAGGAGGCCTGACCACATCCGGTTAAAAGTCAGGACAAAGGAAAAAGGCGCCCGAACGGGCGCCTTTTTGAATCACTCGAGCCCCTTACCAGCGCCCGGTGACCGCCCGGCGCATCAGCCCTGCCCGGCGCCGGAACTCGCTTTGGCCAAGGGCGCCCTGCGCAACCCGCCCAGGCTGCCTGATTGCCTGTTTCAGCACCGCTTCTGCTTGCCATCCCGCCAACAGCGCAACGGCGGAAGGCTTTGAAACAGAAGCTCTCTGACTACGCGCTTTTTGCAGTCTTTCCAGCCCCTTGCACGCCAAATTCTGCACACCTTCCAGCGTACCATCCAAGAGCGGAATCCGTTTCTGCGCTTCCAGTTCAGGGATTGCGCGCAGCCAGCTGGCAACACCCGCTCCATAACCGAAGTCCCTGACCACGTCCTCCTCTGCCGGCCCCAGGGACGCGGCCGCCATCCACATCAGAGAGCCACTGGTGCGGTCAATGTAGCGGTCGAATTCCGCCTGATCCTCAAAAGGATCCTTGTAAATGTCCCAGCGGCGGGCCTCCGCCATGGTGTCAATACAGGCAGCCAGCTCCGGTTTCAGCAGCCGTGCCAAGGGGGTTGCCACATAGTGACGGCGCACCTGCTTGCCCTCGGCAATCTCCGCCCCCACGTCGCGCCACCATTGCACCCGCATCTCTGCAATCATGCCTTCCTTACTGGCCCAGGGCGCCCGCGCCAGCTCGATATTGAAGGCATAAAGCGCAAACAGCAGCGGGCGCGCCGGGACCGGCGCTGCCATGGTGGCAAGAAACCGGTCCGGATCGCTTTTCTGCACCAGTTCCGCGCAGGCAGTCAGATCTGCGTCAAATTGCATCCGCCTGCCCGTCATGGATCAGCTTCCAACGGATTGCGTCCAGCAGCGCCTCGAACGACGCGTCGATTATGTTTGCGCTGACCCCAACGGTGGACCAGCGATGCCCCTGGCTGTCCTCACTGTCGATGATGACCCGTGTCACCGCCTCGGTGCCGCCTTGGGTGATCCGCACCTTGAAGTCCACCAGCCGCATGTCCTCCAGCTGCGCGGAATAACGACCCAGATCCTTGCTCAGCGCCCGCGCCAGCGCGTTGACCGGGCCGCGGTCGCTGCCGGTTTCATCCAGCGACTCGCTGACCGACAGGCGTTTTTCTCCATCAACCTTCACCACGACCACCGCCTCTGACAGGCTGACCATGCGGTTATACTTGTTTTTGCGCCTCTCAACAGTGACCTTGTAGCGCTTGACCTCAAAGAAATCGGGCAGCTGGCCCAGTTCCTTTCGCGCCAGCAGCTCGAACGAAGCCTGCGCGGTGTCATAGGAATAGCCCTCTGCTTCCCGCTCCTTGATCCGCTCCAGGATTCGCGCCAGCGCCGGGTTGCCGTGATCGACGCTCAGCCCCGCATCGGTCAGCCGCTTGCGCAGGTTCGACTGCCCGGCCTGGTTCGACATCGGGATCACCCGCGCATTGCCAACCTTGCCCGGCTCGATGTGTTCATATGTGGAAGGATCTTTCAGGATCGCGCTGGCGTGCAGACCCGCCTTGTGGGCAAAGGCCGAAGCCCCCACATAAGCCGCCTGTCGCACCGGAACCCGGTTCAGGATATCGTCCAGCATCCGGCTGTTCCGGGTCAGCCCCGCCAATGCTTCCAGGCTTACCCCGGTCTCGAACTGGCTGGCATAGGGTTCCTTCAGCAGCAGTGTCGGGATCAGAGCGGTCAGGTTGGCATTGCCGCAGCGCTCGCCCAGACCGTTCAACGTGCCCTGGATCTGACGCGCGCCGGCGTCGACAGCCGCTAACGAGCAAGCGACAGCATTTTCCGTGTCATTATGGGTATGTATGCCCAGTTTCTCACCCGGAACACCAGCTGCAACAACCTCACTGACGATCCGGTGAACCTCTGCGGGCAGCGCGCCGCCATTGGTGTCGCACAGCACCACCCAACGGGCCCCGGCCTCCAGCGCGGCACGGCAAGCGGCCAGCGCATAGTCAGGATTGTCCCTGTAACCGTCAAAGAAATGCTCGGCGTCAAACAGCGCTTCCCGCCCCTGCGCCACGATATGAGCAACCGAGGCACGGATGTTCTCCAGGTTCTCTTCCAGCGTGATCCCCAGCGCATGGGTCACGTGGTAGTCATGGCTCTTGCCAACAAGACAAACCGCTTCGGTTCCTGCGTTCATCACCGCGGCCAGAACATCGTCGTTCTCCGCCGACCGGCCTGCCCGCTTGGTCATGCCAAAGGCCGTCATGGTGGCGCGGGTTTGCGGTGCCTCCGAAAAGAACGCGCTGTCAGTGGGGTTGGCCCCCGGCCAGCCGCCCTCGATGTAGTCGATTCCCAAGGCGTCCAGCGCCTTTGCTATTTGCTTTTTCTCTGCGGTTGAAAACTGCACCCCCTGGGTCTGCTGACCGTCGCGCAGAGTGGTGTCGTAAAGGTAGAGGCGTTCCCTGCTCATGAAACAAACTTTTGATAGAGTTTTTCAATCATAGTTGACTGGTTTTCTTTGCAAGGATGCTGTCCGGATTGCATTCTACTCAGAACTCGAGACCAGAAAACAGCATCATCATCACTTTCCGTAGCTGTCGCTCTGTTGGCTCTTGCTTCAACTGAAGTCATAGAATCTAGCTGCGAGACTTCCCATTCCACGCCTTCCGATGTGTCTTTCAACAAAACACCAGCCGTTTTCAACCCATCTCTTATTTCGTCGGCAACTTCAAAATTCTTACTTTCCTTTGCCGCTCTACGGGCTTCGATCAGGGCTGCGACTTGGCTTTCGATTTCTGTAGAAACAACTTTCACGTCCCAAGCGCCCATCTCCTCCGTCAGCAGTCCCAGCATCCGGGCCGAGGCCAGAAGACCGGCGGCATCGCCAGCCGCGGCCAGCTTGTGCAGTTCGGCAATCGCACCGGCAGAGTTCAGGTCATCCGCCAGCGCGTCCAGGACCGCGGCAGCAGCGGTGGACGCGGGTTCGATGCCCGCGGTCAGCGCCCGCCACCTGCGCAGCGTGGCTTCGGCTTCCTTGGCCTTCTTGTCGGTCCAGTCCATCGGCTTGCGGTAATGGGTCTGCAGGAACACCAGCCGGATCACCTCGCCCGGATACCCCTGGTCCAGCAAGTCGCGCACGGTGAAGAAATTGCCCAGGGACTTGGACATTTTCTTGCCTTCGACCTGCAGCATCTCGTTATGCAGCCAGTACCGTGCAAAGCTGTCATCGCCATTGGCGCAGCAGCTTTGCGCAATTTCGTTTTCATGGTGCGGGAACATCAGGTCATTGCCGCCCCCGTGAATGTCGAATGTCTCACCCAGCAGTTCGTACGACATTGCCGAGCATTCGATATGCCAGCCAGGCCGGCCACGGCCCCAGGGGCTGTCCCAGCCCGGCAGCTCATCGCTGGACGGCTTCCACAAAACGAAATCCATCGGGTTCTTCTTATAGGGCGCCACTTCAACCCGGGCACCCGCTATCATGTCGTCGACCGAACGGCCCGACAGTTTGCCATACAGCTCCTTCCAGCTGTCGACGGCAAACAGCACATGGCCTTCAGCTGCATAGGCGTGACCTTTGGCGATCAGATCTTCGATCATCGCCACCATCTGCGGAATGTACTGGGTTGCACGCGGCATGTGGTTGGGCTCCAGCGCGCCGAGCTCACCCATGTCATCCAGGAACCATTGCGTCGTCTCGGCGGTAATGTCGCCAATCGGCCGCCCGCTTTCCGCCGCGCGGGCGTTGATCTTGTCATCAACATCCGTGAAGTTCCGGGCGTAAGTCACTTGTTCTGCGCCATAAACCTCCCGCAACAGCCGGTACAGCACATCAAACACCACCACCGGGCGGGCATTGCCCAGATGCGCCCGGTCATACACGGTAGGGCCGCAGACATACATCCGCACGTTTTCGGCGTCGATCGGAGCAAAGACCTCTTTCTTACGGGTCTTCGTGTTCTGCAGCTTGATCACTCTGTCCATGGTTCCCATGCCCGGTTCCTTTCGCATGCCCAGCCAACAGCGGCAGGCACTACCCTTTGCGCGCAGCGCGGGCTTAGCAACTTGTCAGGGAAATGAAAACGACAGAAACCAGCCCGCTGATATGTCAGCAGGTAATGCAGCAGGTAATGGTGGTGCAATTCTGGTTCATGCAGGCTGCTTAACACGCAGCCTCAACTCCGCCAAGTCTTTTGGCGGAGAGAAACGTCAAAGACCGCCCGGTCAGCCTTGGGTGCAAACCGGGCGGCCAGCAGCGCGGCGGAACAGGCGTGCCGCGCTGGTGTTTTTTTCAGGTTAGAATTTAAAGGACGCGCGCAGCGACACTGATGTTGCATCGGCGCCAACGCCCGAGGTGCCGAACTGATCGAAATCATGTTCCAGCACTTCACCGCCGACCTGCCACTGGTCGGTCACCTGGTAGGCCAGTCCGACACCGTAGAAGTCGCCGGTTTCGCTGCCCAGCGAGCTGTCTGCCTCGGCCACACCGCCGGTCACATAGGCCAGTACCCGGCCAAAATCATAACCGGCCTTCAGCTTGGCCCGGGCCACCGAGTCGACAGTTGCGCCGCCGCCCAGATCCAGGTCGGTTGCGTCATAATCCAGTTCGCCGCCCAGCACGAACCGGCCAAAATCATAATTGTAGCCGCCGTGAATACCGTATGCGGCATCATCACCGGAGGCGCCGTTACTGGCATCCGCGTCCAGCTGGCCGATCTGGCCACCCAGATAGAAACCGGTCCAATCGCCGCCCTCATTGACCGCAACCGGCGCCGGAGCCGGCGCGGGTTCGACCACCGGCTCAACCAGGTTGCCGGCAAAGGCCGCACTGCCCATTACGGTTGCGATGGCTGTCATAGCTACGAAACGAGTCATTCAGACTTCTCCTTTTGCAGTCCCGGCGCAGGCTGTGCGCCGGTGACGCCTACAAAAGGTCTTTGCCTGGCAGTTTCCAGAGCTGCCGGGTTCACGAGCTTTGACTTGGCGGTGAGTGGCCGAAATCCCGTCACCAGCCGCGCTTTTCCGCCGGAATCCGCGAGCGGAAATCCGCCAAGCTATTGAAAGAGCGCAGAGCTTTTCCTATCGCCCAGCCAAACAGACGCACGCTGCCGTGCGATCAAAACCGGAACGCAGCACTGACCGCGAGGGTTTCGCCACGCGGACTTCCACTGCCGTCCCTTGGACCAGCTTCGTGATGCAGAAGTTCCCCGGTCAATTGCAGCGCGCGGTTCAAGGAAACCCGCATGCCGAAACCGAACAGCGTCCCATGGCGGCGGCGGCCTGAATCTTCAGCCTGCAGACCTCCGACAGTCACAAAGCCGGTCGCAGGCCCAAAGTCGTACCCCGCATGCAGGCGCAGCTGATGCGTTTCCTCCGCCTGCAGGGTTCGTGTGAAAGGACCGGTCTGCCGGGTTGCAACACTGCCCCCCAGGATCAGCCCATCAGCCCCCTGGCCGTATCCGAAAGCGAAAGAGTGACCTTCGCCCCCTGGACTGCTGAATCTGAACGGTACTGAACTCTCAGAAGCGGAGCGGCCGCGGTCCTCAGCCCAAGCGGATTGCCCATGCAGCGCCGCAACGGCAAGTGCCGCGGCAAGCGTTCGGCAGAGTTTGGTCATCCTAACCATCGGCATGTGGCTTTGCCTTCTCTCAATGCGCCGTTCAGCGCGTCATCCCCCTAGGCCCCCACTTATACCCATTAATGCTTAATATTTGGTTCCAAGACTGCCTGAAAACGTTCTGTTTCAGAAGCGTTAAAAGAGGCGCCTTTACCGTAAAACCCAGCAAAATTTATGAACCGTTCACGCTCGGGCGTGTGCCCCAAACGACCGGATGAAAAAAATGTCGCATTTTTCACCAAGGTCGTTATCGTGCTAGAAACTTCGCAAATGCATGCCAAACTGCCGCGAAGATAACAGGAGACCGCATGCAGGAAGAACGCAGCCTTCTTAACCTCGTTTGCCGCACCATTGGCGCGGCTCGGGGACGCGCCGCCAGAGGCCGGCCGTACTGAGTTGAAATTAAGCAAGTTTCAACTCAAACTCCCGAAAGGCTCCCAATATGAACGACCAAGCCTCCCCCGCCCGCGCCACCCGCAGCGGCGGGCGCAATGCGCGCCGTGCAGCCCGTGCCGCCGCCCTCCCCGACCATCTTCGCCCGATCCGCCCCGGCATGGAATCCACCGCCTTGAAAGTGCTGAGCCAGGCGGACATGGAAAAGATCCACGAGGCCGCCCTCACCGCGCTGGAAGAGATCGGTCTTGCTGACGCCCCGCAGAGCGGGATCGACTACCTCACTGCCGCCGGCTGCACACATGGCGATGACGGGCGCATCCGTTTCCCCCGCGCACTGGTAGAAGACACAATCGCCAAGGCAAACCGCTCCGTCACCCTTTACAGCCGCGACGGCAAGAACGATCTGCAATTGTCCGGCGGCCGCGTCCACTATGGCACCGCAGGCGCCGCAGTCAGCGTTGTCGATGTGCTGGGCAGGAACTACCGCGACTCTACCGTTCAGGATCTGCATGATGCAGCCCGGATCTGCGACCAGCTGGACAACATCCACTTTGTCCAGCGCCCGATGGTCTGCCGCGACATTCCCGACAACTGCGAAATGGATCTGAATTCCATCTACGCCTGCACTTCTGGCACCACCAAGCATGTCGGCGTGTCCTTCACGGAACCCGGCTTTGTCAAACCCGGACTGGAGCTTTTGCACATGATTGCGGGCGGAGAAGACAAATGGCGGGAGCGCCCGTTTGTTTCCAACTCCAATTGCTTCGTGGTTCCGCCGATGAAGTTTGCCACCGAATCCTGTGAGGTGATGGAAGAATGCATCAAGGGCGGCATGCCTGTTCTTCTTCTGTCGGCAGGCATGGCTGGCGCCACCGCCCCCTCCACCATTGCTGGGGCAATCACACAAGCGGTTGCCGAATGCCTGGCAGGACTGGTTTATGTAAACGCCGTAAAGCCTGGTGCTCCCGCGATTTTTGGCACCTGGCCCTTCGGTCTCGACCTGCGTACAGGCGCCATGACCGTTGGCTCCGGCGAGCAAGCCTTGCTGACGGCCGGCTGCGCCCAGATGCACAAATTCTACAACTTGCCAGGCGGCGCAGCAGCCGGAGCGTCAGATTCCAAACTGCCGGACATGCAGGCTGGCTGGGAGCAGATGTGTTCTGCTGTCATGGCAGGCCTGTCAGGGCTCAACATGGTCTATGAGTCAGCCGGAATGCACGCCTCGCTGCTTGGGTTCTGCCTGGAATCTCTGATCCTGGACAATGACTTGCTGGGCCAGGCGCAGCGCTGTGTCCGCGGCATCGAAGTGAACGACGAGACGCTTGCGCTCGACCAGATGCGCGCCACCTGCATGGGCGGGCCTGGTCACTATCTGGGCACCGATCAGACGCTTGGCCGGATGCAGGTGGATTATGTCTACCCAGACCTGGGCGACCGCACCTCCCCCAAGGAGTGGGCAGAGCGCGACAAGCCGGACCTGATCGAAAAAGCAGTCGCCAAAAAGGAGAAAATCCTGTCCGAGCGCGCCGCAGCCCGGTTTGATGCGGAAACCGACATGGCCATCCGTCAAAAATTCAATATTCATCTGCCTGCCTGAGGCAGAACTGAATGACCTTACAGCGGGCCGGGAATTCCGGCCCGTTTTCGTTTGGCCAACGGCTTCCGAACTATGCGGAGGTCGCAAATTTCAATTCTGAAAACCCTCTTAACTTGGACCTTGAGCCTTCCGGGATTGCAGGTTAACCTCTTGTAAAGAGTGAAATAAACGCAAAGGCACGCGGCATCTGGCGCCGTTTAACCTGCAAACAGGCAGGGATAGAAACGCAAAACGCAATTGCAGTTTCGCAAAGCGCGCCATTTGCATGACGATTTTCAGTCAAACGCATTGCAAAGATGCAAGGCGAGCACGCAAAAATCCCCTCAATTGGCACACTGCACTTTTGCAGGATCAAGGCCGTAAAAAGCGTGATCAAACGCCCTATTTTGCAGATCTGGAAACGCGCATTAACTTTTAGTCCGGCAGCGAAGTGATACTTGCTTCAAAATTTACCGCATTGAGCTGACAAGGCGTTAACAACGACCCTGCGCCCCGGCAACTTCTCAGGCACAATTGGCAGCCTCTTACCCTTTGCAGATTTCTTAGTCCGCCTTGGCATTGCAAATATGCATTTCCACCTTGCAGAAACACAGCGCGGAGCGATCTCCGCGCTGTGGCCGTGCGATCAGAAGAACGCCTGCAAACCGGTCTGGGCGCGTCCCAGGATCAATGCATGCACGTCGTGGGTGCCTTCATAGGTGTTCACGGTTTCAAGATTCACCATGTGGCGGATCACGTTGAACTCCAGGCTGATGCCATTGCCGCCGTGCATGTCACGCGCCATCCGGGCAATTTCCAGCGCCTTGCCGCAGTTGTTGCGTTTGATGATGGAAATCATCTCAGGCGCGGCGTTTGCCTCGTCCATCAGACGGCCGACACGCAGGGACGCCTGCAGGCCCAGGGTGATTTCGGTCTGCATGTTCGCCAGTTTCAGCTGGAACAGCTGGGTGTTGGCCAGCGGCCGGCCAAACTGGGTGCGGTCCAGACCGTATTGACGTGCCGCATGCCAGCAGGCCTCTGCGGCCCCCATGGCGCCCCAGCTGATGCCATAGCGTGCACGGTTGAGACAGCCGAACGGCCCCTTCAACCCTTCCACATGGGGCAGCAGCGCGTCCTCGCCGACCTCAACGCCGTCCATGACGATCTCACCGGTGATCGACGCACGCAAAGAGGCCTTGTTTTCGATCTTCGGCGCGCTCAGGCCCTTCAGGCCCTTGTCCAGCACAAAGCCGCGGATCTTGCCGCCATGCGCCTCGGACTTTGCCCAGACCACAAAAACATCGGCAATCGGCGCATTGGAAATCCACATTTTGGATCCCTTAAGCCTATAGCCGCCTTCAATTTTCTCGGCCCGGGTCTTCATGCCTGCAGGGTCGGAACCGGCATCCGGTTCCGTCAGGCCGAAACAGCCGATCCACTCTCCAGAGGCCAGTTTCGGCAGGTATTTCTGGCGCTGCTCCTCGGTGCCATATGCATATATGGGATACATAACCAGTGAGCTTTGCACAGACATCATCGAGCGGTAGCCGCTGTCCACACGCTCCACCTCTCGGGCCACGAGGCCATAGGACACATAGCCGCCGCCAAGCCCGCCGTATTCTTCGGGGATGGTGGTGCCAAGCAGGCCCATTTCGCCCATCTCGCGGAAGATCTCGGGATCTGTTTCCTCATTTTCATAAGCACTTAGCACGCGCGGTTGAAGTTTTTCCTGAGCATAGGCACGGGCTGAGGCGGAGATCATCCGCTCATCCTCAGTCAGCTGATCCTCAAGTCGCAGAGCGTCTTCCCAGTTGAAACGGCCCAGGTCCGGGGCATCCTTGGCGCGCAGGGCGGGTTTATCGGTCATCTTGTCACCTCAGTGGTTCGCGATTTGGCCAAACCCTAACGGGAGGTGAACGGAAAAAACAGCGAGACTTTGGCAACAAAGCATGACAAACACTCATACATGACAGTCCCACGCAAATTCCTGCCCTCAATCTCCTCCCTGCGCGCCCTGGAGGCGCTGGACCGGCTTGGCAGCGCCTCTGCCGCCGCGGATGAGCTGGCCCTGACGCAAGGTGCAGTCAGCCGCCAATTGCAAACTCTGGAGCGTCAGTTGGGGATGGAGCTGGTCCAGCGCGACCAAAAGCGGCTGGCGCTGACAACAGAGGCCCAGGATTACGCTGCGGAGATCCGGCAGGCCCTGAACCAGATCGTGCAATCCACCTTGCGTTTGCAAGCCGCACCGCTGGCCGGGACGCTGAACTTGGCGATCCTCCCAGCCTTTGGCATGCGCTGGCTGATGCCGCGACTGCCGGAGTTTGCCCGGCTTCATCCGGATGTGACCATCAACATGGCCACCCGCCTGGAACCATTCAATTTTGCCACTGAACCCTTTGATGCTGCGATACATTTCGGAAACGCCGAGTGGCCCGGAACACAATCCCTGCTGCTGAAGCATGAACAGCTGCTTCCGGTCTGCGCACCGCAACTGCTGGACGGGCGCAAGATTGAAGAGCCGAAGGACATTCTGAAGCTGCCGCTGCTGCACATTCAGACCCGGACAACCGCCTGGAAGGATTGGTTTGAGCAGCAAGGCATTGAGGCTGACGCGGGATTAAGCGGTACGATCTATGATCAATTCGCAACCATTACCCAGGCCGCGCTGCACGGGCTTGGGGTCGCGCTGATGCCGGATTACCTGGTGGAACAGGACCTGGCGACCGGCCGGCTGGTGGCGCTGCATCCGGAGGCGGTGGAGACTGCCGGCGCCTATTACCTGGTCTGGCCGGAGCGGAAATCAGACGCGCCGGCGCTGATAAAGTTCCGCGGCTGGCTGGCAGGAAAAGCGCAGCCGGAGGACCCGCTGCCACGGTGAAAATCAGGGGGTGGCATGCGTGCACCCCCTGTACACCCCTTGTGCACCCCCCGGTGCCGTTTCCGCCAGGCCTCAGCCCAGGGCGTAGCCGGCGCCGCGCACGGTGCGGACGGGATCGTCGCCGCCGTGCTGGGTCAGCGCCTTGCGCAACCGGCCGATGTGAACGTCGACGGTGCGGGTATCGACATAGATGTCGCGGCCCCAGACCCGGTCCAGAAGCTGTTCCCGGCTCCAGACCCTGCCCGGCTTCTCGATGAAGGTGGAGAGCAGGCGGAATTCGGTCGGACCCAGCTTCAGCTGGTTTCCGGCACGGCTGACCTTGTGGGTTTCGGCGTCCAGCACGATGTCGTCGTATTCCAGGCGCACACCAACGGTGGAGGGCCGCACCCGGCGCAACTGGCTGCGCACCCGGGCCATCAGCTCAACCACCGAATAGGGTTTCACCACGTAATCATCGGCGCCGGTTTCAAGGCCGCGCACCTTGTCCACTTCCTCTGACCGGGCAGACAGCATGATCACCGGGATGTTGCGGGTCTCGGCGCGGGTCTTGAGGCGGCGGCAAACCTCGATGCCGCTGAGATTGGGCATCATCCAGTCAAGGATGATGATGTCGGGCATGTCCTCCTCGACCACCAGCAGCGCTTCCTCGCCATCCTTGGCCTTGAGCACGCGGAAGCCGTCAGCTTCGAGATTATAGGCCAGCACTTCGCGCTGCGCCATTTCGTCTTCTACAACCAGAACGGTGGGCTGGTCGGTAGCCATCGGTCAGATCTCCTGCGGTGTGGTCGAGGTGGTGTCGGCTTTCTTGCGGTCTTCTTCCGGCTTCTCGCCGGTGACCAGATAGATCACCTGTTCGGCGATCGCGGTCACGTGGTCGCCCATGCGTTCGGTGTTTTTTGCTATAAAATGCAAGTGCATACAGGCCGAAATGTTGCGCGGATCTTCCATCATGTGGGTCAGGAATTCGCGGAACAGGGCGTTGTACATCTGGTCGACGTCGCGGTCGCGTTCGATCACGTCGCGCGCCAGTTCCACATCGCGCTGGATGTAGGAGTCCAGCGCATCTTTCAGCATCCGCTCCACCTCGCGCGCCATGCGGCGCAGGGCGGATGTGCCTTCGCTGATATTCGGCCCCTGGGCCAGGACACCGGTACGCTTGGCCATGTTTTTTGCATAGTCGCCAATGCGTTCCAGGTTGCCGGCAATCTTCATCACCGAAAGAACCAGCCGCAGGTCAGAGGCCGCAGGCGCGCGCAGCGCGATCAACCGGGCGGTTTCCTCGTTGATCAGCTCTTCCAGCCCGTCGATGGCCTTGTCGCCCTGGCGCACAGTCAGCGCCAGTTCCTCGTCACGGGTTTCCAGTGCCTGCGCGGCTTCACGGATGGCGTCCTCGACCAGACCGCCCATTTTCATGATCCGGGCCTGAATTGCCTCCAGATCGCGGTCGAATGCAGATGCAATATGCTGTGCAGTCATTTGTTTTTCCTAGAAATCAGCCGATCCGGCCGGTGATATAGCTTTCGGTGCGCGGATCTTCGGGGTTGGTGAAGATCTGGCCGGTGGGGCCGAATTCCACCAGGTTTCCGAGGTGGAAGAAGGCGGTTTTCTGGCTGACCCGCGCGGCCTGCTGCATCGAGTGGGTGACGATCACCACGGAATACTGGCTGCGCAGTTCGTCGATCAGTTCCTCAACCTGCGCGGTGGCGATCGGGTCAAGCGCCGAACAAGGTTCGTCCATCAGCAGCACCTCAGGCTCTGTCGCAACGGCACGGGCGATGCACAGGCGCTGCTGCTGGCCGCCGGACAGGCCGGTGCCGGGGGCATCCAGACGGTCCTTCACCTCATCCCAGATCGCACCCCGGCGCAGGGATTTTTCCACGATTTCATCGAGTTCCGCCTTGTTTCTGGCAAGACCGTGGATGCGCGGGCCATAGGCCACGTTGTCGTAGATCGACTTGGGGAACGGGTTTGGTTTCTGGAACACCATACCGACCTTGGCACGCAGCTGCACCGGATCGACGCGCTTGTCATAGATGTCCTCACCGTCCAGCAGGATGTCACCCTTGACTCGGCAGATGTCGATGGTGTCGTTCATCCGGTTCAGGCAGCGCAGGAAGGTTGACTTGCCGCAGCCGGAGGGGCCGATGAAGGCGGTGACGGTGTTGTCCTCGATCTCGACGTTCACGTCTTTGATCGCGTGGCTGTCGCCGTAATAGACGTTCACGTCCTTGGCGGCGATTTTGATATTCTGGGTTTCCACGGTCTTTTCCATCAAGGTCATGTCGTTCATTACTATGCCCCTTTTACCAGCGGCGTTCAAAGCGGCGGCGCAGGATCACGGCAAGCGTGTTCATGGTCACCAGGAAGAGAAGAAGGATGATGATGCCGCCCCAGGCGCGTTCGTAGAATGCGGGGTCGGCGCGTTTCGCCCATTCGTAGATCTGGGCGGGCATGGCGGAGTTCGGCGCCAGCAGGCCGTCCGCCAGGGTTTCCGGCGCATTGGAGGCGATGAAGCCAACCATGCCGATGAGCAGCAGCGGCGCAGTTTCCCCCAGCGCCTGCGCCAGTCCGATGATGGTGCCGGTCAGGATACCCGGCGCGGCCAGCGGCAGCACGTGGTGGAACACCGCCTGCATCTTGGACGCGCCGACACCCAGCGCTGCGTCGCGGATCGACGGCGGCACCGATTTCAGCGAGGCGCGGGTGGAGATTATGATGGTCGGCAGCGTCATCAGCGTCAGCACCAGACCGCCCACCAGCGGCGCCGATGTCGGAAGGTGCATGTAGTTGATGAAGACCGCCAGGCCCAGGATGCCGAACACAATCGACGGCACGGCTGCAAGGTTTGAGATGTTCACCTCGATCATGTCGGTGAGCCAGTTCTGCGGCGCAAACTCCTCGAGATAGATCGAGGCGGCGACGCCGATCGGCAGCGCCAGCGCCAGTACCACCAGCATCATGAACAGCGAGCCCAGCATGGAGACGCCGATGCCGGCGGCCTCAGGGCGGGCATCGGAGGCATCCGCGCCAAAGATGAAATCGAGGTTGAAGGTCTTCTCCAGCACTCCGGCAGCGGCCAAAGCATCAACGAGATCAAGCTGTTCGGCTGAGATGTTCTTGTCGTTGACGATGCTGTCGCGGGTCACCCGGCCCTTCAGGTAGCCGTCCACACGGCTGGAGGCGAGGAAGCGGAACTCCACCGTTTGACCGATCTGGTCCGGGTTGGCGATCACATAGTCGCGCAGCTGGGCGGCGACGTCCTTGGACAGGATACCGGCCAGTTCTTTGGATTTGAGGCTGGTCTCAATGCCCAGATCCTCGATTGCTGCCTCCATCGCGCCCTTGATGATCGGGGCGTAGCCGAAGGTGGTGACCTTCTTGATGTCGGCCAGATCGCGGTTGCCCTTCTTGTCGAGCTTGGCTTCCAGCAGCTCCACATTCAGCGTGACAAAGGTCTGCTGGAAGGCACCGGTGCCCTTGCCGACGATGGTGGTCACCAGCACCAGCAGCATGATCAGGCCCGCGGTGATGGCGGCAATGCCATAGGCCTTGAACCGGGTTTCTGCCGCGTTGCGTTTCCTGGTGTGCGGGGATTTCTCCAGCAGCGAGCCGCCGTGTTTGCGGGGTGCAGCGCCTGCGGGATTTTGGCTGAGGTCAGTCATTATTCGTACTGCTCCCGGTATTTGCGCACGATGTAGAGCGCCAGGACGTTCAGGCCGAGGGTCAGGACAAACAGGGTCAGGCCCAGGGCAAAGGCAACCAGCGTTTCCGGGCTGGCAAAGTCGGTGTCGCCGGTCAGCTGGCTGACGATACGGGTGGTGATGGTGGTCATCGATTCCAGCGGGTTGGCGGAGAACTTGGCAATCGCCCCTGCCCCCATCACCACGATCATGGTCTCGCCAATGGCGCGCGAGGCGGCCAGCAGCACCGCGCCGACGATGCCCGGCAGCGCGGCGGGCATAACAACCTGGCGCACGGTTTCCGATTTGGTGGCGCCGAGGCCCAGCGAGCCGTCACGCATCGCCTGCGGCACCGCGTTGATGATATCATCGGACAGAGAGGAGACGAAGGGGATCAGCATGATGCCCATCACAAGACCCGCAGTCAGCACCGAGGTGGCGCCAGCCATCCATTCGACACCCAGGAGGCCGCCCTTGCCAAAGAGGTCCGCCAGCGCCGGGCCGACGGTCAGCAGCGCAAACAGGCCGTAGACGATGGTGGGAATGCCCGCGAGGATTTCCAGCAGCGGCTTGGCAAAGGCACGCACGGCGCCGCTGGCGTATTCGGACAGGTAAATGGCGGCGAACAGGCCAACCGGCACAGCAACCAGCAGCGCAATGAAGGAGATGTAAAGCGTGCCCCACAGCAGCGGCAGGATCGACAGTTCACTGCCGCCGCGGAAATTGGGTGCCCAGGTGGAGCCGAAGAAGAAATCTGTCCAGGAATGCAGGCCAAAGAAGTTTTTGGTTTCAAACAGCATCGACAGAACGATGCCGACGGTGGTCAGGATCGCCAGCGAGGCGGCCAGCACCAGCAGCGCCAGCACCGCGCGTTCCACCACGTTGCGGGCGCGGAAATCCTTGTGGGTGCGCACGTAGGCGGAGGCAAAGCCGCCAAGAGCCAGCAGCGTCACAACCACGGTCATGGCGGTGCGGCCGGCGTGGGACAGGTTGCGGTAGGCCTGTGCGGCCTTCAGCACTTCAGGGCGCACCTCGGAGCCGAGAGCGACGCCCACTTCGCCCATCAGGGCGCGCAGGTCCTGCTCGCCAGCAACAGCATTGCGGGCCTCACGGGCGCTCAGCAGCCCCTGCTCCACTGCCAGATCCAGCCCTTCGGCAACCCGGCGCACGTCGCTCATCACCAGGCCAATGGAAGAGCTTTCCGGGACCGCCGCTGCCGGGATCATGCCAGAGACGCGGGTCTCGATGAACATTGGCTGGGCGAGCAGCCAGACCAACAGGGCGGCAATGGCCGGCACAAAGGCCGAAAGCGCAACATGGTAGCCGTAATAGGATGGGAGCGAATGAAGGTTTTTCACATTGCCCGCAGCGGTGGCAATCGCGCGGCGGCGGCCGCCGTAGAAGCCGGCGGCGGCAAGCGCGATCAGGAGGACAACAAGCCAGAAAGTGGGCATGAAAAGCTCCGGTTTTGGCGGTGGCGTATCAGCTGCGGCAGCCCTGCCGCGGAAAGAATGCGCCGGGGCGGATGGCTCCGCCCCGGCAAGGATCAGATCACAGGCGGGGCCGCTTAGGAGTTGCCGCCCATCACGGTCTCATTGGAAACCGCTTCCTGGGTTTCGGTCAGTTCCGGATCGGCAACCAGGCCGTATTCGGCCAGCGGCCCGTCTTCGCCGGCAACCTCGTCAGCGACGAAGAACTCAGCATATTCCTTGAGGCCCGGGATCACGCCGATGTGGGCTTTCTTCACGTAGAAGAACAGCGGGCGGGAGACCGGATATTCGCCGGTTGCGATGCTCTCGGTCGAGGGCACAACGCCGGACATGGTGGCAACCTGCAGCTTGTCGGTGTTGTTCTCGTAGAACGCCAGGCCGAAGACGCCGATGCCGTCTTTGTTGCTTTCGATGCGGGCCAGGGTTTCGGTGTAGTCGCCGTCGATGTCGACCGATTTGCCATCGGTGCGCAGGGCAATGCAGGCCTTCTCAGCGGCCTTGTGCTTGGCCTTGTCGGTGTCGCCTTCGGCGTGGGCCAGCAGGTGCTCAAACGCGCCGGTGGCTTCGCAGCCGGCCAGGATCACCTTGTCTTCGAAGACTTCGCGGGTGCCGTGCTTGGTGCCCGGAACGAAGGCCTGGATGTCCACGGCAGGGAAATTCGGGTTCACGTCTGCCCAGGTGGTGTTCGGGTTGTCGGCCAGTTCACCGTCAACCATCACCTTGTCGGACAGGGCCAGAAACCAGTCGGTGGGGGTGAATTCAAAGGAGTTGGCGTTGATGTCGGAGGCAAACACGATGCCGTCATAGCCGATGCGCACTTCGATGATGTCGGTCACACCGTTTTCGGCGCAGGCGGCGATTTCTTTGTCTTTGATCTGGCGCGACGCGTTGGCGACGTCGATGGTGTTTTCACCCACGCCTTCACAGAAACGCTTGAGGCCGGCAGAGGAGCCGCCGGATTCCACAACCGGGGTCGGGAAATCAAAGTTCTCGCCAAAGGCTTCTGCCACGATGGAGGCGTAGGGCAGAACGGTGGACGAACCGGCAACCTGCACCTGATCGCGCGCAGCGGCTGCGGTGGCGGAAACGGCGGAAATCGCCAGGGCGGACGCGGTCAGTTTCACAAAGGACATTTGTGTCTCCAAGAGTTTCAAAGGTCGATCACCCCGTGATGATCTTGCCGCCTCTCCTAGAAGCTGCTGATGAGGCTTTTGTGACAGCTGTGTAACGCCTGTATGACAAAGCGGGGTTCGGCAGAAAAATTTCTGATACAAACGGCAAAACCGCCGCCGCGGAAGAGCAGCAGCGGCTTGGTTCGCTCTGGCAGGCGGAAATGGGTTAGTCCGGCAATATAACCGTAAAAACAGACCCTTGGCCCAGCTCGCTTTCGACGCGCAGGCGCCCGCGGTGGCGATTGACGATGTGTTTGACGATCGCGAGGCCAAGGCCGGTACCGCCCATCTCGCGGGAGCGGTGGCTGTCGGCGCGGTAGAAGCGCTCGGTCAGCCGCGGCAAGTGGATGGGATCGATTCCCGGGCCGTTGTCGATCACCTGGACATGCGCGGCAGGCGCACGCACCGAGGGATCACGGTCTGTTCGGCTCAGCACCACCCGCACCTGATCACCGCCATACTTCACCGCGTTTTCCACCAGGTTGGTGAACACCTGCTGCAGCTGGTCCGGGTCGCCGGTGACGCAGACCGGGTCCTCCGGCGACTCCAGCACCATCGCGGCGCCGCGCGCCTCTGCCACCGGTGCCAGAGTTTTGAGCGTGGAGGCCAGATGCGCGCTCAAATCCACCTGTTGTTTGGGGCGCACCCGCTCTTCACTTTCCACCCGGTTCAGCGACAGGAGGTCGCCAACAAGACGGTTCATCCGGCTGGCCTCGCCCTCCATGATCGTGAGGAACCGGTCGCGCGCGGCGGCATCATCCCTGGCAGGGCCGCGCAGGGTTTCGATGAAGCCGATGAGAGCAGTGAGCGGAGTGCGCAGTTCATGGCTGACATTGGCCACGAAATCACGCCGCATCTGGCTCGCCTGCTCGCGCTCGGTGATGTCGTCGAAACAGGCCAGCACCGCGCCGCCGCCTACCGCGCCGATGCCGGGCACATAGCGCAGGGTGACCGTGTAAGTGGTGTCCTGCGCGCCATCGTTGGACAGATGCCGGGCGGTGCGGGGTTGCTTGTCGTGCAGGCAGGCCTCGATCGCAGAGGCAACGCTGGGCTGGCGCAGGATGGTGGCAAAGTGGCGGCCCTGGATGCCCTGCCCCAGCAGCGCCTCGGCACCGCTGTTGATGGCAATGAAGCGTTCGGTCTGGTCCACCATCACGGAAGGCAGCGGAAAAGCAGCCAGAAACCCGTTAATCAGATCCGTTGTCATCTGGTCTCCGCGGTTAAGATCCCGGCCTGTCTAGCGCTGCTGTGTAAAGCTGATGTTGCAAAACCTGCCGGCTACAGCGGTTTCAGCTCCGCCCGGAAGCGGCGCATGTTGTCCTGATAGAGGAGCGCGCTTTGCGTCAGCTTTTCAGCCAGCGCCGCGTCCACCTCCCGCACCACCTTGCCGGGGCTGCCCATCACCAGGGAGTTGTCGGGGATCTCCTTGTTTTCCGTGATCAAGGCCCCGGCCCCGATCAGGCAGTTCTTGCCGATCTTTGCCCCATTCAGAATTGTAGCGCCCATGCCGACCAGGGAGTTTTCGCCGATGGTGCAACCATGCAGCATCGCCTTGTGGCCGATGGTGCAGTTTTTGCCGATGGTCAGCGGATAGCCAGCATCAATATGCATGATCACGTTTTCCTGCACGTTGGTGCCTTCGCCGATGCGGATTTCCTCATGGTCGGCGCGGATTGTTACGCCGAACCAGATCGAGGAGCCCGCTTCCATCACAACCTTGCCGATCAGGTTGGCATCGGGGGCGACCCAGGTGTCCTCGTGGATCTGCGGCTGATCAGCGCCAAGAGCAAAAAGGGTCATGACTGTTCCTCAAACTGGGTTTGCAGGGTACGCACGTGATCCTGCAGCCGGGGCTGCTGGATGCGGCGCATGCGCTCAGCCTCGACGATGGTCTTCAGCCTGGCCTCGGTCTCGTCCAGGTCGTCGTTGACCAGCACATAGTCATAATAACCCCAGTGGCTGATCTCATCCCAGCTTTTCATCATCCGCTTGGAGATCACCTCATCACTGTCCTGCGCCCGGGTTTCCAGGCGGCGGCGCAATTCGGTGATCGAGGGCGGCAGGATGAAGATCGACAGTGCATGCTTGCCCAGATCGGAATTGCGGATCTGGATCTCACCCTGCCAGTCGACGTCGAACAGCACGTCCTGGCCAGCCTCGATGGTGTCCTTCACTGGGCCTGCAGGGGAGCCGTAGAAGTTACCGAACACGTGGGCGTGCTCCAGCATGCCGCCCTCGGCCACCTTCTGTTTGAACTCTTCTTCGGACAGGAAGTAATACTCACGGCCGTGCTCCTCGCCCGGGCGCGGGGCGCGGGTGGTGGCAGAGACCGAGAACGCAAGTCCCGGATCCCAGGCCATCAGGCGGCGGGCCAGCGTGGATTTGCCTGCCCCCGAAGGCGATGAGAGGATGATCAAAAGGCCGCGGCGGTCCGCCATCTGGGCACTCCTTTTCTTATTCTATGTTCTGCACCTGCTCGCGCATCTGGTCGATCACGGTTTTCAGCTCAAGCCCCACAGCCGTCAAGCCGGCATGCTGCGCCTTTGAGCAGAGCGTATTGGCCTCGCGGTTGAACTCCTGCATCAGGAAGTCCAGCTTGCGCCCCACAGCCCCGCCCTTGACCAGCAGGTCGCGGGCGGCGGCGGCATGGGCGCCCAGGCGGTCCAGTTCCTCGGTCACGTCCGCCTTGACCGCGATCAGCGCAAGTTCCTGTGCCACCCGATCTGGATCGGCACCATCCGCGTTGTCCATAACCCGCGCCAGATTGGCCGTCAGCGTTTCAGCCATTTTTGCCTTGCGCTCTTCAGCGCGCTCTGCCGCCTGGGCGGTCAGGGCAGCCACCTCCTCCAGTTGAGTGTTAAGGATTACGGCAAGCGCGGCGCCCTCGGCCTCGCGCATCTGCACGAATTCCGCCACAAGGGTTTCCAGTTCCTTTGCAAGCGCGGCAGTCAGAGGTGCCGGGTCGTCATCGCCTGCGGATTGTTCCAGCACCCCCTTGAAGGACAGCAGCTCGGCTGCTGAGGCCGGGCGAACCTCCACCCGGTTCTGCTTCGCAATCGACTGCGCCTCCCCCAGTGCCATGACCACGGACTTCAGAACCGCGGCATTCACCTGCACCTGACCGGCGCTGTCTTCAGTGCAGGCAATCCGCAAGGTCAGCGAGACATTGCCCCGTGCCAGCGCCTTGGAAAGGGCGGACCGGGTCAGGTTTTCAAGGCCTTCCAGCCAGTCCGGCACCCGGAGACGGATATCCAGCCCCTTGGCGTTGACCGACCGGAGCTCCCAGTTCCAGCTGTGCTGATCGGAGCTGCCCTGTGCCGAGGCAAAGGCGGTCATGCTGCGGATGGTCATCGGAAAGCCCCCTGAACGCTGGTGATTTATCTGCTCTACTGTCTTGAAACTACAGGGTGCAAGCGCAATTGCAAAAACGGGCGCACGCGAAGGCGTTAACCATTGCTTAAAGAAGTAGTCCAAATTTGAATTAGATTGTGGCATCTTAACTTCAGGGTAACCAAACCGGCCCTAAGTCTTAAGGCAGCAAGGAGCTGCGCAGGACCCGAGGGATGTCCGGAGTTGCAGGGGAAGAAGAGATGATTTTTGGCAGCCGCAGCGGAAATGGCCTTTCTGACGGACCGGGGAACGTAGTATCCATGAACCGCTTCCGCAAAGGCGGTGCGCTGTCGCCGCTGCGCCAGGCTGAAGCCTATTGGACTGCATTGCGCCGCGGCGACGATGTGCCAAACCGCTCGCAGATCGATCCGCGCGGTCTGGAGAATATCCTCAGCAACACCTTCATTCTGGAACGCATTGCGCCGGGCATTGCGCGCTTCCGTCTGGCTGGATCTCAGGTTAATGAAATGGCCGGCATGGAAGTGCGCGGCATGCCTGTGACTGCGTTTTTCACTGCAGATGCGCGCAAGCAGCTGAGCAATGCGATGGAGCACATGTTCGACACCCCTGCAGTCGTCGAGCTGGAATTGCAGGTCCTGTCGCCGCGTCTCAGCACCCCGCGCGAAGCCCGCATGCTGCTGCTGCCGCTGCGCAGCGACCTTGGCGACATCAGCCGGGTGCTGGGGGTGCTGGTAGCGGATGAGGTAACATCCGTCACATCCCAGCGGTTCTCGATCACCTCGATTGAGATGCGCGCCGTCGGCAAAGCGGATACCTCTGCCGAGTTCAAGGCCAAGCCGCGCGCAGAGACCAAGAATGAGAATACAGACGTGAACCAGCCCAATCCCGGCTTTGCCGAGACCCAGGCCCGCTTTAAGCCGGAACGCTCGCTACTGGACGAGGCCAAGGCTATGCTGGAGCGCAGCCGGGCCGGCAAGACAGAGGAATCGGCCGATACCGCCCCTGCCAAGCGCAAGGGCGCGCCGCATTTGCGCCTGGTGGTCAGCCGCGACTGATCAGGGCGCAGCCCTAAGAGAATTCAAGGTTCAAGTACAAGGTCATAACTGCTTGAATTGACTGCGCCCCGGAGGAGAACCTCCGGGGCGCTTTTTTAATTTCCAAAAGCTGACACAAGATGCGTCAGCCGGCCTGACGGGCGGATTGCTCCGCGCGCAGGGCAGACAGCTCTTCCGCCACCAGGAAGGCCAGCTCCAGCGACTGGCTGGCGTTCAGGCGCGGGTCGCAGGCCGTGTGGTAACGGTCGGACAAGTCTTCTTCGGTCACCGCACGCACGCCGCCGGTGCATTCGGTCACATCCTGGCCGGTCATTTCGAAATGCACGCCGCCCGGGATGGTGCCCTCGGCCTTGTGAACACCGAAGAAGTCGCGCACCTCGCGCAGCACGCTGTCGAAGGGACGGGTCTTGTAGCCGGTGGAGGACTTGATGGTGTTGCCGTGCATCGGGTCGCAAACCCAGGTGACATTGGCGCCCTCTTCCTTCACCGCCTTGATCAGGCGCGGCAGATGCTCCCCCGCTTTGCCGGCCCCGAAGCGGGCGATCAGGGTCAGCTTGCCTTCTTCGTTCTCAGGGTTCAGGCGCGCTGTCAGCACCTTCAGGTCCTCAGCCGTGGTGGTGGGGCCGCATTTCAGGCCGATCGGGTTCAGCACGCCGCTGCAGAATTCCACATGCGCGCCGTCGGGCTGACGGGTGCGGTCGCCAATCCAGATCATGTGGCCGGAGCCGGCCAGCCATTTGCCGGATGTGGAATCGAGACGGGTCAGGGCCTCTTCGTATTCCAGCAGCAAGCCCTCGTGGCTGGTGTAGAAATCGACGGTGGAAAATTCATAGGTGGTGTCGGCAGTAATGCCGGCCGCTGCCATGAAATCGATGGTGTCCTGAATGCGGGTGGCGATCTCGCTGTACTTTTGCACTTCCTGCTCATCGGTAAAGCCGAGAGTCCAGGAGTGCACCCGGCTCATATCGGCAAAGCCGCCGGTGGAAAATGCGCGCAGCAGGTTCAGGGTCGCAGCCGCCTGGGTATAGGCCTGCAGCATCTTCTGCGGGTTCGGAATGCGGGCCGCAGAGGTGAAGTCCAGTTCATTGATGATATCGCCGCGATAGCTTGGCAGTTCGACACCATCAATGGTTTCGGTCGGCGCGCTGCGGGGCTTGGCGAACTGGCCCGCCATACGGCCCACCTTCACCACCGGCACCTTGGCGCCATAAGTCAGCACCATCGCCATCTGCAGCATCACCTTGAAGGTGTCGCGGATCGCGTCGGCGCTGAACTGGTCAAAGCTTTCGGCACAATCGCCGCCCTGCAGCAGGAACGCTTCGCCGCGCCCTGCAGCCCCGAGGTGCTGCTTCAGGCGGCGCGCTTCACCAGCAAAGACCAGCGGCGGATACTTGGACAGCTGAGCCTCAACAGCGTTCAGCGCTGCGGCATCGGTGTAGTCCGGCATCTGCACCCGCGGCTTGTTGCGCCAGTCCGATTTTTGCCATTCGCTCATGACTTTATCTCCGCATCAGAGGTCTTTAGAATATGTTGGGTGCTCTATACAAAATCCGCCCGGGAGAGACCAGTTTAGAATTACGGAGACTTGACCCCGGGTCCAAGCTGTGAGCACGGTTTTCCGACTTGCCGCGGAGCCTGCTCCCGCGGCCCGACTTGTTTCTTGAAGGACACCCGCCATGCAGACGCCACGCAAGCCTGCTGTTTCAGGAGTAGCCGCCGGCCAGCCGAAAAGGTTTGTCTTCGTGCTCCTCGACAAATTCACCCTGCTTTGCTTTTCGGCCGCGATGGAGTCGCTCAGGATCGCAAACCGGATGGCTGGCAAGGAGTTGTACAGCTGGTCTGTGGTCGGTGAAGGCGGCGAGACGGTAACTTGCTCCGCGGGTACTGTTTTCCAACTCGATTCGGATCTGGACGATCTGCAGCGCGACGACACAATCATGCTGTGCGGCGGTATTGACGTTCAGGGCGCCTCTACCAAGAAAATTCTGTCATGGCTGCGCCGTGAGGCCCGCAAGGGGCTGATGGTCGGCGGATTGTGCACCGCGTCCTACACGCTGGCCAAGGCCGGGCTGCTGGATGGCAAGCGCGCGACCATCCACTGGGAAAACGCCGACAGCTTCAACGAGGAATTCGACGAGGTGGAACTGGCGAAGTCAGTCTTTGTGATCGACGGGAACCGGCTGTCGACAGCCGGCGGCACGTCCTCCATCGATCTGATGCTTAAGCTGATTGCCAACGACCATGGCGAGGACTTGGCCAATGCCGTTGCGGATCAGCTGATCTATTCCTCGATCAGGACCGACCAGGACACCCAGCGGCTGTCAATCCCGACCCGGATCGGTGTGCGCCATCCCAAGCTGTCGATGGTGATCCAGATGATGGAAGCCAATATCGAGGAGCCGATCAGCCCGTCGATCCTAGCGCAGGATGTGGGGATGTCCACCCGTCAGCTGGAACGGTTGTTCCGCCGCTATCTGAACCGCTCTCCCAAGCGCTACTACATGGAGCTGCGGCTGCAGAAAGCGCGCAACCTGCTGATGCAGACGGATATGAGCGTGATCAACGTGGCGCTGGCCTGCGGCTTTGCCTCACCGTCGCATTTCTCCAAATGCTACCGGGCGCATTACGACACCACCCCTTACCGCGAACGCGGCAGCAAGGCGGCGGCGTTCAAGGCCTGAGCCGCCCCGGCCCGGGCGGCTAACGGGAGATCCGGAAAACCGCCCCCTCGCTTTCTGACGCAAACCAGATGCTGCCATCGGGCGCCTCCCGCACATCGCGGATGCGCCCGGTTGCTGTGCCGCGCAGTTGCTCGGCCTCTTTCAGCGGCGCCCCGGAAAGCCGGGAGATATAGTCGAACTTGAGCGAACCGACGAAGATATGGCCGCGCCACTCAGGCCACATCCGGCCGGAATAGATCATCATGCCGGACGGCGCCATGGAGGGGTCCCAATACCATTCGGGCTGTTCCATGCCGGGTTTCGAAGCGCCCTCGCCGATCTTTGCACCGGAATAGTGGCGGCCGTTGGAAATCACCGGCCAGCCGTAGTTTGCGCCCTTGCGGACGCGGTTCACCTCATCACCGCCTTTGGCGCCATGTTCCGCCACCCAGAGGTTGCCCTGCAAATCAAGTGCCATGCCTTGCGGGTTGCGGTGGCCGTAAGACCAGATTTCGGGCTGCGCATCTGTGCGCCCGGCAAAGGGATTGCCGTCCGGCAGGGTTCCGTCCCTGTTTATCCGAACCACTGATCCCTGATGCAGCCTCAAATTCTGGGCGCTGGGCCGGTCACCGCGCTCCCCCAGTGAAATGAACAGAGTACCATCCCGCGCTTCCATCACGCGGGAGCCGAAGTGGCGCCCGCCGGTGGCACCGGGTGCGGCTTCGAACAGGATCCGGAGATCAACCAGTGCGCTGTTATCCGCACTGAGACGGCCCGCGGCCAGAGCGGTTCCCGCGCCGCGGCCCTGACGTTTCGCAAAGGTCAGGAAAACCTCCCGGCTGGTTTGAAAATCCCGCGGCACCATCACATCCAGCAGGCCGCCCTGCCCCTCTGCGGCCACGGCGGGCGTGCCGCTGATGCGATTCTTTTTTCCGCCTTGAACATGGAAAAGCGTGCCGTCCCGCTCTGTCACCAGAAAACCGCCATCCGGCAGAAAAGCCAAAGCCCAAGGCACATCGAAGCCGCCCGCCATCCTCGTCACGCTCACGCTGCCAAGGCTGCTGTCCATCGTATCTGCCTGAACAGTCATGGAAAACGGCACCAGAAGAAACGCAGCCGACAAAATGAGTAACCGCCGCAACATTTTTGCTTCCCCTTTTGTTACTTCAAGCTTAAATTAAATGCAGCTCCGCAGAACACAAACGTATAATAGCGGAGAAAAACGGGACGGACTCTTTGCTATCTCACGCCTCAACGGGACTTTTCTTTTCCAGACGGCTTGCCTAGGGTCCGATGTGAACATTTTTGTTCCAACAATGGGAGTTCTCAAATGAAGAAACTGCTGATGGCCACCGCGGCCGCTGCGCTGACTGCTGGCACCGCTTATGCCGGCGGCCATGCCAAGGAAGTGAAACTGGGCGTGCTGTTCGGCTTCACCGGCCCGATTGAATCGCTGGCCCCGGCCATGGGCGATGGCGCTGAGCTGGCCATGGAAGAAGTCACAAAATCCGGCAAGCTCTTGGACAGCGCCACCGTGACCCCCGTGCGTGCTGACACCGGCTGCATCGACAACGGCCTGGCCGTGGCAAACGGCGAGAAGCTGGTTGCCGAAGGCGTGAACGGCATCATCGGCGGCGACTGCTCCGGCGTGACCGGCGCGATCCTGCAGAACGTGGCAATCCCGAACGGCATGGTGATGATCTCGCCGTCGGCGACCTCGCCCGGCCTGTCGACCATGGAAGACAACGGCCTGTTCTTCCGCACCTCCCCGTCGGATGCGCGCGAAGGCCAAGTGATGGCCGAGATCCTGAAAGAGCGCGGCATCAACTCGATTGCCCTGACCTACACCAACAACGACTATGGCAAGGGCCTGGCGGACGCGATCCAGTCCTCGTTCGAGGGCGTTGGCGGCGAAGTCACCATCGTGACCGCGCATGAAGACGGCAAGGGCGACTATTCCGCTGAAGTCGGCGCACTGGCATCGGCCGGCGGCGACGTGCTGGTGGTTGCAGGTTACCTGGACCAGGGCGGCCTGGGCATCATCCAGGGGTCGCTGGATTCCGGTGCCTTTGATACCTTTGGCCTGCCCGGCGGCATGATCGGCGACAGCCTGCCCGCAAACGTTGGCGCGGATCTCGACGGCTCCTTTGGCCAGATTGCGGGTTCCGACAGCAAAGGCGCTGAAATCTTTGCTGAAATGGCAAAAGAACGCGGCTTTGACGGCACCTCGGCCTATGCGTCTGAATCCTATGACGCAGCAGCGCTGTTCATGCTGGCAATGCAGGCCGCCAACTCCACCAATCCGGCGGATTATGTCGGCAAAATCCTGGACGTGGCAAACGCCCCGGGCGAGCCGATCAACCCCGGTGAGCTGGGCAAGGCGCTGGAAATCCTCGCCGCTGGCGGCGACATCGATTATCAGGGCGCAACCGGCGTTGAGCTGATCGGCCCGGGTGAGAGCGCAGGCTCCTACCGCGAGATCGAAGTGAAGGACGGCAAGAACGAAACCCTGCGCTTCCGCTGATAAGCATCTGAAAAGCAACCAAGATAGGCCAGCCCGGGTTTTCCCGGGCTGTTCTAAATTAAAAACGCCGCGAAAACGCGGCAGGGGATGAAATGACATGATCGTCGTCGAGGACTTGCACAAGCACTTCGGCGGGTTCCACGCGGTTGACGGCGCCTCGCTGGAAATCGCCAAGGGGTCCATAACCGGTTTGATCGGCCCGAACGGGGCGGGAAAAACCACACTTTTCAACGTCATCGCAGGCGTGCTGAAGCCGACCTCAGGCCGGGTCACCATGGACGGTGAGGACATCACCGGCCTGCCGCCGCATGAGTTGTTCCACAAGGGGCTGCTGCGCACCTTCCAGATCGCGCATGAGTTCTCTTCGATGACGTGCCGGGAAAACCTGATGATGGTGCCGGGCGCGCAATCAGGCGAGACGCTGTGGAACACCTGGTTCGGCCGCAAACGGATTGCTGACGAAGAGCGCGCGCTGCGGGCCAAGGCTGACGAGGTTCTTGAGTTCCTGACCATCAGCCACATCGCGGACCTGAAGGCGGGCCAAGTGTCCGGCGGCCAGAAGAAGCTGCTGGAGCTGGGCCGCACGATGATGGTGGACGCCAAAATCGTCTTCCTCGACGAGGTTGGCGCCGGTGTGAACCGCACCCTGCTGTATACCATTGCCGACGCGATCAAGCGCCTCAATGAGGAGCGCGGATACACCTTTGTCGTCATCGAGCATGACATGGAGTTCATCGGCCGCCTGTGTGACCCGGTGATCTGCATGGCCGAAGGCAAGAAACTGGCCGAAGGCACCCTGGACGAGATCAAGGCAAACGAGCATGTGATTGAGGCCTATCTGGGTACCGGCCTGAAAAACAAAGACAAACTGGAGGCGGGCGCATGAGCGACAACCCCTACCAGGACGATCACGGCAACAAGGATGCCTCGATCACCAATACGAAAGGCATCGGCACGATGCAGCCCGCCCATATGAAAAGCGGCCCCACCCACAAGGTCGACGGCGGCCCGTTCCTGATCGGCGACACCATGACCGGCGGCTACGGCAAGGGTCCGGACATCCTGCATGACTGCACCATCGCCGTCGACAAAGGCGAGATCGCGGTCATCGTCGGCCCCAACGGCGCCGGCAAGTCGACCGCGATGAAGGCGGTGTTCGGGATGCTGAACGTGCGTTCCGGCGCCGTGCGCCTGGATGGCGAGGACATCACCCAGCTCACCCCGCAGGACCGGGTGGTCAAGGGCATGGGCTTTGTGCCGCAGACCAGCAATATCTTCACCTCGATGACGGTGGAAGAGAACCTGGAAATGGGCGCCTTCATCCGCACCGATGATTTCCGGGACACGATGGAGCAGGTCTATGATCTGTTCCCGATCCTGCGCGACAAGCGCAACCAGCCCGCAGGCGAACTGTCCGGCGGCCAGCGCCAGCAGGTGGCCGTGGGCCGCGCACTGATGACCAAGCCCAAGGTGCTGATGCTGGACGAACCCACAGCGGGCGTCTCTCCCATTGTGATGGATGAGCTGTTCGACCGCATCATCGAGGTCGCCCGCACCGGGCTGCCGATCCTGATGGTGGAACAGAACGCCAAGCAAGCGCTTGAGATCGCGGACAAAGGCTATGTCTTGGTGCAGGGGCGCAATGCCTATACCGGCACCGGCAAGGAGCTGCTGGCCGATCCCGAAGTGCGCAAGTCGTTCCTGGGGGGATAAAGAATGCACATTGTTATCCGCCCCGTGCTTAAGTTGGCCGCAGCAGTCAATGCGGCTGCCCTGCTTGCTCTTCCTCTACCGAGCTTCGCTTCGGCAGCCAGCCAATGGACATGCATATCGTCACATGGCTGCGTGGCGACAACCCCATGCACTGAAAAACAAATTGGCCATTCGATTATCCACAACGGTGAGAACGTAGTCTTTACTTCAGCAGAAAGCCGTTTCGACCTGAAGGCACTTGAGCCGTCAGATGGCGCTATTTTACGTGCCTATGGTCAGCCAATCGCTGCCCAAGGAGTGAGCTCTCTGACTTTGTTTGACGACCTGACATTTGCCTACTCAATCCATGTCTCAGTCGAAATGAATCCAGATACAGGTCAGCACATGGGGCTTGTTGCTTCCGTGCTTGGCACCTGTGAAACGGTGGTGTCGTAATGGATCTTCTCAACGCCCTTGTGGCGCTAACCAACTTTGTACTTGTCCCTGGGCTGGCCTATGGCAGCCAGCTGGCGCTCGGCGCGCTGGGGGTGACGCTGATCTACGGGATCCTGCGGTTCTCGAACTTTGCCCATGGCGACACCATGGCGTTCGGGGCGATGGTCACGATCCTGATCACCTGGGCCTTTCAGTCGATGGGCCTTAGCGCAGGCGTGCTGCCGACGGCGCTTCTGGCCCTGCCCTTTGGCATCCTTGGCGCCATCGCGCTGGTGCTGCTGACCGACCGCACCGTCTACCGGTTCTACCGCGAGCAGAAGGCAAAGCCGGTGATCTTTGTCATGGTCTCGCTGGGTGTGATGTTCATGATGAACGGCATCGTGCGCTTCATCATCGGCCCCGGCGACCAGCGGTTTGCCGATGGCGAGCGTTTCATCATCAAGGCGCGCACCTTCAAGCAGATGACCGGCCTGAACGAAGGCCTGGCAATCAAGACCACGCAAGGCATCACCGTGATCACCGCGATCATCGTGGTGGCGGTGCTGTTCTGGTTCCTGAACAAGACCCGCACCGGAAAATCCATGCGGGCCTATTCGGATAACGAGGATCTGGCGCTGCTGTCGGGCATCAACCCGGAGCGCGTGGTGATGTACACCTGGATGATCGTCGCGGCGCTGGCGACCATTGCAGGCGTGCTTTACGGCCTCGACAAGTCGTTCAAACCCTTCACCTATTTCCAGCTTCTGCTGCCGATCTTTGCCTCTGCCATCGTGGGCGGCCTCGGCAACCCGATCGGGGCCATTGCCGGCGGGTTCATCATCGCCTTCTCCGAGGTGACGATCACCTATGCATGGAAGAAGGTTCTGACCTACAGCCTGCCGGACAGCCTGGCACCTGACGGGCTGGTTCAGCTCCTCAGCACCGACTACAAGTTCGCGGTCTCCTTCGCGATCCTGATTGTTGTCCTCCTGTTCAAGCCCACCGGCCTTTTCAAAGGGAAAGCGGTATGACCGAGACCATGAAACATACCCTTCTTTTCGTCTTTGTCGGCGTGATGATACTGGCTGAGGGCGCGACAGACTTCCTGTTCTTCTCCGGCTCCTGGAACTCGGCGCTGGTGATCCTGAACATGGGGCTGATCTCCGCCATCATGGCGATCGGTGTGAACATCCAGTGGGGCTTTGCCGGTCTGTTCAACGTCGGCATCATGGGCTTCACCGCGCTTGGCGGGCTGGCCGTGGTACTGGTGTCAACACCGGTGATCCCAGCGGCCTGGTCGTCGGGCGGCGTCAGCATCGTGATGGCGCTGGTGATGGGCGCCCTGACGGTTGTGTCCGCGGTGATGGTCACAAAGTTCCTGCCCGCAGGCAAACTGCGCACTGCTGTTCTGCTGGCGGTGTTGATCGTGGGCTTCTTTGTCTACCGTGCGATCTTTGATCCAGCGGTCGGCTCAGTTGAGGCAATCAACCCGGCGCTTCAAGGCAATATTGGCGGTCTGGGCCTGCCGGTGCTGCTTGCCTGGCCCGCGGGCGGGCTGCTGGCGGCTGGAGCTGCCTGGCTGATCGGCAAGACCGCTTTGGGCCTGCGCTCTGATTATCTGGCAATTGCCACGCTGGGCATTGCAGAAATCATCATCGCGGTCCTGAAGAACGAGGACTGGCTGTCGCGCGGCGTCAAAAACGTGGTCGGCCTGCCCCGACCGATGGCATATGAGATCGACCTGCAAGCCGATCCTGCCTTTATTGAGCGGGCGGCAGCGTTTGGGCTGGATGGCGTGGAGGCCTCGACGCTCTACGTCAAGATCATCTACGCACTGATGTTCACCGTGGTGCTGCTGGCGCTTCTGTGGATGGCGCAAATGGCATTGAAAAGCCCTTGGGGCCGGATGATGCGCGCGATCCGCGACAACGAGACCGCAGCAGAGGCGATGGGCAAGGATGTGACCCGCCGCCATCTGCAGATCTTTGTGCTGGGGTCCGCGATCTGCGGCATCGCCGGTGCGATGATGACCACGCTGGACAGCCAGATGACGCCGGGCACCTACAACCCGCTGCGTTTCACCTTCCTCATTTGGGTGATGGTGATTGTCGGCGGGTCCGGCAACAATTTTGGCGCGGTGCTGGGCGGCATGCTGATCTGGTTCTTCTGGATCAAGGTGGAGCCAATGGGCATCCTGCTGATGGAGCTGGTGACCGCTGGCATGGCCGAGGGCAGCGCGCTGAAGGCGCATCTCCTGGAAAGCGCCTCGCATATGCGGCTGTTCACCATGGGGCTGATCCTGTTGCTGGTGCTGAGGTTCAGCCCGCGAGGCCTGATACCTGAAAAATAAGGCAGCATGGGTCCGGACTGGAACACCCTGTCCGGGCCCAGCGTCCCATGGCGGTAACGCCGTCCGGCATTTATTTGCCTTACCCCTTGCAGGAATTCCGGCAGCCAAAATCGCCTCAGCATTGCCCCAGAACGGCGAAAGTGGCGCCTTAATTAATTGTTCTTTTGTGGCTGATACTGCTCAGAAGAGTTCAATGAGGCCGGAAGCCATGCACATCGTTTTGAAATCCTTTGCCGCCATCGGCACACTTGCGGCTTTGACCGGCTGTGTATCCCCGGAACAATTCGAAACCGCCCCGGTTCAGCTGAGGACAAGCAAGGGCATTGTCACCTGCCAGCTTTACACCAAGGAACGGGTCCTTTGGGACCGCTCGATCGACCGCCCGGCATCGATGACCGTTCAGGAGGCCGATGACATCTGCAAACGCGAAGGCTACAGGCAGAAGATCGAGGGCTGATAACAGCCCGGATCCCCAATGCCCGTCTTTGGTCAGCGCCCCTTGAACAGACTGCCCAGGATACCGCGGACGATCCGGCGGCCGGTTGTGCCCTTTAGTTCCTTGATAACTGCCTCTGACATGGCGGACGCAAAATTGTCTTTCTTCTTGTAGGAACGTGACGTTGACCGGCTCACCCGTGACCCGGAGTAGCGGCGGGCGGCATTGAACTCCCGCGCCATCGGTTCAGAAGCAGCCTCAGCAGTTTCCTCTGCAGCTTCAGCCGCCTGCGCCGCGGCCTGCGCCCGCTGGGCCAGGATTTCAAAGGCCGATCTTCGGTCCATCGGGGTGTCGTATTTCCCGGCCATGTCAGAGGCTTGCAGCATCTCCTTGCGTTCCTCCGCTGTGATCGGCCCCAACTGCGTGCTGGGCGGGCGGATCAACGTCCGTTCGACCACGCCAGGCACGCCCTTCTTCTGCAGCATTGAGGTGACCGCTTCGCCCACGCCGACCTCGCGAATGGCAGCTTCGGTCGAAAACCGCGGGTTCTCCCGGTAGGTTTCGGCCGCCAGCCGCAGGTTCTTGCGGTCCTTGGCCGTAAACGCGCGCAGCGCGTGCTGGACGCGGTTGCCAAGCTGCCCCAGAATGTCCTCTGGCACATCTGCGGGGTTCTGGGTGATGAAATAGATCCCGACCCCTTTGGACCGGATCAGACGGGCAACCTGCTCCACCTTGTCAATCAGCGCCTTGGGCGCGTCGTCGAACAGCAGATGCGCCTCATCGAAGAAGAACACCAGCCGCGGCTTGTCCGGGTCGCCCACCTCTGGCAGCTCCTCGAACAGCTCGCTCAGAAGCCACAACAGAAAAGTGGAATAAAGCCCCGGCGCCGCCATCAGCTTGTCCGCGGCCAGGATATTGACCATCCCCTTGCCTGACGCGTCACAGCGCATCAGGTCGCTGAGCGCCAGCGCCGGTTCACCGAACAGTCCCGCACCGCCCTGGTTTTCCAGTACCAGCAGGCGGCGCTGAATGGCGCCGATTGAGGAAGTGGAGACGTTCCCGTATCGAAGCGACAACTGGCTGCGGTTCTCTCCGATCCAAACCAGAAGCGCCTGCAGGTCTTTCAAATCCAGAAGCGGCAGCCCCTCTTCGTCGGCAAGCCTGAAAGCGATGTTCAGGATGCCCTCTTGCGCCTCGCTCAGCTCCAGCAGGCGTGCCAGCAGCAGCGGCCCCATCTCCGCAACAGTTGTGCGCACCGGGTGGCCCTGCTCGCCGTAGAGATCCCAGAATGTGACTGGGCAGGCATGATAGGAATAACCGGCAAAGCCGATCTTGGCGGCGCGGGATGTGAAAGCCTCGTGCAGCTTGTGGCCTTCCGAGCCTGCCTTTGCCAGCCCGGACAAATCACCCTTCACATCCGCAAGGATCACCGGGACACCAGCATTGGAAAACCCTTCCGCGAGGATTTGCAGGGTCACTGTTTTACCGGTTCCGGTTGCGCCCGCAATCAGTCCATGGCGATTGGCGTATTTGTAATTCAGCCCTTGCTGCTCACCGTAGCCCTCGCCACCGCCGCCTAGAAATAATATGTCTGACATGCCTGCCCCGCGTGTTCTTTTTCCTGTGGATAACAATACAAAGTTAACTTTTGGATGCGATAGTCAATCTTGCCCGCCCCTGCAAAAGCGGTTGCCGTGGCGGACATTTCCTCCCTGTCAGACTGGCCGTGCTTCGTGCACGGCCTTCTTTTTGGGCAATGTTTGCCTGTAAAACGGGCATATTTCTCTGCTCACTCAGCCCAAAGCCTTCAATTTTCATGAAATCCGGCCCGTCAGGAAATTTTTTGAAGTTGGATGTTGACCGATGGCCAGCCCTTTCGTAACGTCCTACGCAATAACTAAGTCGGCCAGTCCGACGGGGAGATGCAAACACGAGAAAGGGGACCAGCCGGTTCCCTTTTTTGCATTTTTTCAGAGACTTCCGCGGCTGAGCTGCGGTGCGCGGAATTCCCCGCAAATCCCGAGTAATAGGCCTGACACCGTCTGGGCGGCATGCTAAACGCGTTGGCAGCGTCTTTAGAAAAATGAGGCATTCATGTTGAAGTCCCTGACCCCGATCACGCTTGCCGCGGTGCTGGCCATGACCGCACCGCTGGCGGCGCAGGAAACCACCTCCGAGGACACTGGCGCCACGGACCAGGCCGCCGGGGCGGAAACCGCAGAGCAGGCAGAACAATCGGGATCGACTGCAGATCAGCTGCTGGACCTGGGCGAACCGGTAAATGACGGCCCCAAGCTGGGAGACCGCTATTCCAAGGAGAAACACGGCGACTGGGATCTTGCCTGTATCCGGACCGAACAGGAAAACGACCCCTGCTCGCTGTTGCAGGTTCTGGCCGGGCCGCAGGGCAATCCGATGGCCGAAGTGTCGCTGTTCCGGATCGAGCAGCAAGGCGGCCAGGCGGTTGCCGGAGCCACCGTGATCGTGCCGCTGGAGACTTTGCTGCCGGCAGCGCTGACCATCTCCATCGATGGCGCACCGGCCAAGCGCTACAACTATTCCTTCTGCAACCCGCTGGGCTGTGTGGCGCAAATTGGTCTGACCCAGGGCGACATCGATGCCTTCAAAAAGGGCAAAGAGGCCGTGCTGTCGCTGCGCCCGGCACCGGCGCCGGACCAGATTGTCGAGATGAAACTTTCGTTGAGCGGTTTTACCGCCGGCTTTGACGTGGTCGACGTCGTCAAGCAGTAAGAGCAGGCATCAGCCAAACATTCCGCCGCGCGCCCAAGGGCCGCGGCGTTTCTGTTTAAGGGCATCAGATCTTGCGAAGTGCCAGCACCGCGTTCAATCCCCCAAAGGCGAAGGCGTTGGACAGTGCCACCGCAACCTTGGCTTCGCGCGCTTCGTTCGGCACGACGTCGAGCGCACATTCCGGATCAGGCTCCTCATAGCCGATGGTCGGTGCAATCACCCCGTCGCGCAGCGCCATGATGCAGGCCAGAAGCTCCACCGCCCCGGTGCCGCCGATCAGGTGGCCGTGCATGGACTTGGTGGAGGAAATCATCAGATTGTCAGCCTGCGGCCCGAACACATCCGCCACTGCAGCGCATTCCGTCTTGTCATTGGCTGCTGTGCCGGTGCCATGAGCGTTTATATATCCAACCTCTGAGGCGTCGATGCGACCATCCTGCAGTGCACCGGAAATGGCCCGTGCCGCCCCCTGCTTGCTGGGCATCACAATGTCAGCCGCATCAGAGGACATTGCAAAGCCGATGACTTCGCACAGGATTTCTGCCCCCCGGGCCTTGGCGTGCTCGTATTCCTCGAACACGAAAATGCCGGCGCCCTCCCCCTGCACCATGCCGTTGCGGTTGGCGCTGAACGGGCGGCAGGCGTCCTTGGACATCACCCGCAGGCCTTCCCAGGCTTTCACTCCGCCAAAACACAGCATGGATTCCGATCCGCCGGTGATCATCACCGGGCTCATTCCGGAACGCACCATTTGAAACGCCTGCGCCATCGCATGATTGGAAGACGCGCAAGCCGTGGATACGGTGAAGCTGGGTCCCTTGAGGTTGAACCGCATCGACACGTGGCCGGCCGCTGCATTGTTCATCAGCTTGGGCACGACAAACGGATGCACGCGGTTCTTGCCGTCCTCGTAAACGCTGCGGTAGTTCTCATCCAGCGTCTGCATACCGCCGCCGGAATTGCCCAGAACCACTCCGGCCTTGGCTGACAGTTCGCCATGAAACTCCAGCCCTGACTGTTCGATCGCTTCTTTGGCAGCGGTCAGCGTGAACTGGGTGAACCGGTCATAGAGGCTCATCTGCTGGCGGTTGAAGCGGCCCTCGGCCTCAAAACCGCGGACCTGGCCGCCGATCCTGATGGCCAGCCGCTCCACATCGCGGAAGTCCAGCTGACCAATACCGCAGCGCCCCTCGCGCATGGCGGCCAGCGTGGCGGGGACCGAATGACCCAGGGCATTGATGGTTCCGGCCCCGGTAATGACGACGCGTTTCATGAAGCCTTACGCTTTTTCCAGAACCAGCTTGTCGATACCGGCAACAATTGCTGCGACATTGGAAATGTCAAAGTCGCTTTTTTCCGGCTCATTGGCGTTGAAGGGAATCGAGATGTCGAATTCCTCTTCGATTGCAAAGATGCTCTCGACCACGCCCAGGCTGTCGATTCCCAGATCCGCAAGCGTGCTGTCGAGGGTCACATCCGACGGCTCCAGAACCGCCTGTTCGGCAATGATTGCAATGACCTTGTCCTGCGTGCTCATGTAAAGATCCCCGATGTTCTGCCTGAGGCTGATGTAGGTATTCGACGGTTACTTGAAAACAGCCTTTTTTAACAATTCGATGTCACGCATCAAACGCGGCAGGCGGCGCTGTGCCTTATACATTTCGGTGTTGGTCTCCATCTTGACCGCGGGATAGCCCATGATGACACGGCCCGCCGGCACATTGGACAGGATCTTGGTGCCGCCGCCGGCAATCACCCCGTCACCAATGAAGATATTGTCAACCACACCGCACTGGCCGCCCAGTACAACGTTGTTGCCAATGTCCACCGATCCTGAGATCCCGGTCTGGCCGCACAGCAGGCAGTCATTGCCGACGCGGGTGTTGTGGCCCACATGCACGAGGTTGTCGAGCTTGCTGCCATCGCCAATCACGGTGTCGCGGATGGTGCCATTGTCGATGGTGCAATTGGAGCCGACCTCCACGTCATCGCCAATCGTGACCGCCCCCAATGAATGGATACGAATCCAGGATTGCGCCTTGGCCTCGCCCTGGTCGCCCAGGGTCTTGCGCACGTTTTCCGCGCCCGACACTTCGGGCGTGACATAGGAAAACCCATCCCCGCCAACCCGCGCGCCAGGCTGTGCACGGAAACGGGCGCCGATGGTTGCGCGGGCGGAGATGGAAACCATTTCGCGCAGATATGCGTCGTCGCCGATAACAGCATCCGCCCCGACATAGCAGTGCGGGCCAATAACGGAGCGCGATCCGATCCTTGCGCCCGCGCCGATCACGGCCAGCGGACCGACAGAGACATCTTCACCCAAAACCGCTGAAGGATCGATAACGGCGGACGGGTGGATACCCGGCGGGAACCCCTGGCCGCGGTCCAGCATTGCCGTCACACCGGACATGGCCATGCGCGGGCGCGGGGCAAATATTGCCGCCTTCAGTCCGAACGACTGCCAGTCCGCACCGTCCCAAAGAATGGCTGCCAGCGCCTGGCCTTCCTTCAGGCCATCTGCATACTTCGGCGCCATTGCCATGGCGAGCTGACCCGCCTGAGCATCCTGAGGCTCCGCTGCCTCTGCGACCTGCAGGTCAAGGTCGCCCTCGGCATCAGCGCCCAGAGACTCGGCAATCTGGCGGATTGTGAACATGTCAGGCCCTCTCAGAATTCCTGTATGGGCCCGACATTTACCCCTGAACGCTGGGCAGCGCCACCCCTGCCCGTTCCAGTGCCGCCCAGACTTTGGCGTCACGTCCATAGACATCCCGGCGGAACTCCGCGCGGCCTTTGCCCGACACCACAGCGGTCCGGTAAATGATGTGTACCGGCACCTTTGTCTCAAGCTCGACCTTGGTTTCCTTGCCGGAATTCAGAATGCGGTGAAAGAAATCCTTGGGGTTTTCGGTCTGCTTGGCCAGCAGCGCATAGGCGAACTCGAATGGCTGGGCCAGGCGGATGCACCCATGCGAGAAGGCGCGCACTTCGCGGGCAAACAGGCTCTTCTGCGGGGTGTCGTGCAGATAGATGTTGTATTTGTTCGGGAACATGAACTTAACCAGACCCAGCGCATTACTGCGGCTGGGGGGCTGGCGCATGGAGAACGGGAAATTCCGCGCAGTATATTGCGAGAAGTCTGCCGAACCGCGGTTCACAACCCTTCCGCGGCGGTCTGTGATCTGGATGTGGCCCACAGCGTTCGGATTGTTCTTGAGTTTCGGCAGGTATTCCTTGGTGATGATCGAGCGCGGCACATACCAGCTCGGGTTGATCACCATATGCTCCATCTCATCCGAGAATTCCGGGCTGCGGCGGTCATGGGTGTTCTTGCCGATCACGGAGCGGGTTTCAAAGGTCACATCGCCGTTGTCGACGATCTTGGCGGTGAAATCGGTCTGGTTGACCAGAATATGACGCTCGCCGCGCTCCGGCGTCAGCCAGCGCTCCCGCTCCATAGCGATGATGATGGACTTCAGGCGCGCGCTGACCGGCTTGTTGATCTCATCAATGGTGCCGGCTCCTGCCACGCCATCTGTTTCCAGACCATGATCTGACTGGAAGCTTTGAACAGCCTTCTCCAGTGCCGCATCATAGGTCCGCGCAGCGCTGCGCTGCAGGTAGCCCATCAGCATCAGCCGGTTGCGGAGCGCAACTACGGCCGGTCCCTGATCGCCGCGCTCCAATTTCTTGGCGTTCACTGCCGGACCCCAGCCGCCAGCAGCCATGACCTGCTCCAGCCGCAGTTTTTCCCGCATAAGCCCACGGTATTGCGGCGATGCCGGAACCAGGCTGCGCAAATAAGCATATGGCTGGGTGTCGCGGATCCCCGCCAAGAACGTTGCCCCGTCCACAGTATGTTTCTTGCGCACCATACCGTCATCGATTTGCGAGGGAACCAGCAGCCCGGTCTGCAGATCGGTGGCATATTGCACCAAGGCCCGGCTCAGCGCGGCCTCGACATTGCCGATATCACGCGTCGTGCGCACATCACGCATCTGCTCAATCAGCGCGCTGACCTCGGCAGAACGGTCCGGCAGGCCATGGGCCTGGGTGTCGCCCAAGGCTGCCAACAGAGCATTGCGGCGCTGGCGCGACGCCTCATCCTGACCGGTCCAGATCGCCTGGTACCCGTTTTTGCGGTAGAATTCCGCCACGGCGTCGCTGCCAAAGGCCGCCTCGGCAACGGCTTGGCGGAAAGCCGCCGAAACTTCAGCCTGTGCTGAACTGGAAACAGCCCCCGCGGCCAAACCGCCCAGTGCCAGGGCAAACAGCCCGGCTTTGATCCCTGGCAAGAAGCTTCCTGCAGTCGCACGAGTCATAATTTCCGGTCCTTGCGCCGATTTTTGTCAATTCTGGCAGTGCCTAACTGAAATTCTGGTAAATGCCAGCCGCTGTTGTCCATTCACAATTGCGAAAAGTCAGCTTTGATGCAGCAATGACGCGTCTATGAAACCCGGCTGCAACAGTCGCGGGGAAAAGTTCCCTTGCCCTCCCCTTATGCGCAAGAAATCGCCGAAAAACCGGCTATCCGTTACAGCGCGGCAAAGAAATGTTGGATCAGGATTCTCTGTGTGCCATACATGCCGCACGTTAACTGAGATCGTTAACGAGCCCGTAACATCGGGCAATAGGCAGGACTAAAAGCGTACGGGACGGCGCAGTGACAATGGCAAAAACCACGGGCACGGGGATTTCCCGGCGTTCTCTCTTGGGTGTATTTGCTGCAACCGCAGTGGCAGCAGCCCCGACTTTCTCCAATGCAGCAGGCTTCCTTCGCGGCGGCGGAGATATCCGCCGCATCCGCATGTACTCGGGCCGCACCGGCGAGCGTCTGGACATGGTGTACTGGATTGATGGCGACTACATCAAAGATGCGGTCAAGGAAATCAACCACTTCATGCGGGACTGGCGTACCGATGAAGTCAAGAACATGGATCTGCGGACCATCGACATCATGGCGGCTTCCCACAACCTGCTGGATGTGAACGAGCCCTATATGCTGCTGTCCGGCTATCGCAGCCCCAAGACCAACGCCATGCTGCGAAGCCGCTCTCGCGGGGTTGCGAAAAACTCGCTGCACATGCGCGGCCAGGCTGCTGATCTTCGCCTTGCCTCCCGTTCCGTTTCGCAGATGGCACAGGCCGCTGAAGCCTGCCACGCAGGCGGAGTTGGTAAATACCATCGCTCGAATTTTGTGCATATGGATTGCGGTGTTGTCCGCTCCTGGCGCGGTTAAACCCGCCAGCCTTTGCAAGAATGCAAGCCTGCACACCACGTGCAGGCTTTTTTGTTTTCAGCACAATCAGCCAAGGCCGTGATCTATGGGCGACGTCAGGAATTTGGAAACAGGCAGTTTTTCCCGTTGCAGAGGCAATCAAGCGCGGGTATACCCCGGCGTAACGACGCACCTGTAGCTCAGCTGGATAGAGCGCTGCCCTCCGAAGGCAGAGGCCAGAGGTTCGAATCCTCTCAGGTGCGCCACTTCTCCCGCAAACTAGACGAAGTTTCCGCTACTGATCCTGTTCTTTGATGGCATCAGCGAGCGCATCCAGAAGCGTTTTCTGCCGCGGGGTTTTCCCGAGGCTCGGCGGCCAGGTCAGCCAATAGCCGTCAATCGTGCTCATTTCGGCGGCAGGAAGACAGATCAACTGCCCGGTCAGCAGCAGATTGGCAGCCAGCGCCCTGGATCCCAGAACCACCCCCATTCCAAGCCGGGCCGCCCGCAGCGCATGCGCCATGGAATCCACCGAAACCGGCCCGGCCTCAGGCGCCGGCTCTCCTGTTACCCGCGCCCACTCGCTCCAGCCCGGCCGTTCTCCGCGCAACTCAATCGCCGGCAGTTGGCGCCAGTTGGCTGTATGATCCGGGGCCGCCATCGGTTGAAGAACCTCATTTGCCAGCAGGACACCGTCGCGGCCTTGCCAGTTACCGCGCCCGAAACGGATGTGCAAAGCGCCATCTGCCGCTTCGAAGTCCAGCCGCTTCGGCACGGTTTCCGTGACCAGCCGAAGCTCTGGATGACTTTCAGAAAACGCCGTAAGCTTCGGCAGCAAAAGCATTTCCAGATGCGAAGGCTGAGCAGCGATCCGAAGCTCCCGAACACTGTGCCCAAACAGGTTTTCTGTTCCCTGCTCCAGCGCACGCAGGGAATCATGGACCAGCGGCAGGTAGCTTTCACCATCGACCGTCAGCGACACACCGCGGGCGGAGCGGATGAAAAGCTGCCGCCCCAGCCAGGATTCCAGGTTGCGGATCCGCTGGCTGACGGCGGCCTGTGTTGCCCCGAACTCTTCTGCTGCGGCAGTAAAACTGCCATGCCGGCCAGCGGCCTCAAAAACCTTGAGCCAATCAAGCGGCGGCAAGCCCTGCTTGTTCACTTTCTTAGGCATTAGAAAACCTAACTCTCAAACCCCAATTTCCGTCGTTCTCTTGATGGCTCAGCATTGTTAGCAAGGCAAGCAAGAACCAGGCCAACCGGAGAGACCCTCATGCCCCGTTCCGTATCCGCCGACGCATCCGGCAGCTTCCTGACACTGACTTTTGAAGACGGCTGCGAAAGCCGCTTCCATGCGATCTGGCTGCGTGACAACGCGCTGGACCCTGAAACCCGTTCACCGGGGAACGGTCAGCGGCTGATCACCATTGGTGACATTCCAGCCGACACCAAGATCAGCACTGCGCTGGTGGAAGACGGATCTTTAACCGTCACATTCGCCCCAGAAGGAAAGACCGTGACTTTCCCGGGTGCCTGGTTGAAGGCACACGCCTATGATATTGAGCGGAGGACGGAATTCGGCCGATTGGCACCTGGCATCGAAACCTGGAACAGCAACCTGCCCGCCCCTGTATTCGACTGGGAGGAGGTGCAGTCCGACCCCAAAGTCAAACGGGACTGGCTGGAGGCGATTGCACGTTTGGGGTTCGCCAAACTGGTGAACGGCCCTGTGAGCGAAGGCGCGCTGATTGAGAATGCCGGGATGTTCGGTTTCGTCCGCGAGACGAATTACGGCAAGTATTTCGAAGTGCGCACCGAGGTAAACCCGACCAACCTCGCCTATACTGGCCTGGGCCTGCAGGCCCATACCGACAACCCCTACCGCGACCCGGTGCCGTCGCTTCAAATCCTCTATTGCCTGGAAAACTCTGCTGAGGGTGGTGAAAGCATTGTGGTGGACGGCTTCCGTGCCGCCGAGCGTCTGAAAGCGGAAAACCCAGAGGGCTTTGCGCTACTGGCAGGCTTTCCGGCCCGGTTTGAATACAAAGGATCCGACGGTGTGCACCTGCGCTCCCGCCGCCCGATGATCGAACTGTCACCCGATGGCGAGATGATCGGGATGCGCTTCAACAACCGGTCCTCTGCCCCATTTGTCGATATCCCGTTTGACAAGATGGAAGCCTACTACGCCGCTTACCGCCGTCTGGGTGAATTCATCGACGATCCGGACATGGGCGTCTCCTTCAAGCTGGAGCCGGGGGAGAGTTTCATCGTGGATAACACCCGCGTAATGCATGCCCGTTTGGGGTATTCCGGTTCCGGCTCCCGTTGGCTGCAGGGCTGCTACGCAGACAAGGACGGGTTGCTGTCGACGCTCAACGTGCTGAACGCGCAGCTGGAGGGCTGAGAGATGAGCAAGCCAGACGTCAGCCAGCTGAACCGGGACAATATCGTAGACTTCATAGGCGGCATTTTTGATCGCCGCGGCGACGAAGAATACCTGGGCGAACCAGTCACCATGGCCGAGCACATGCTGCAAGGCGCCACCATCGCTGAGCAGAACGGCCAGCCGGAAGAGATCATCGTGGGGGCGCTCCTCCACGATATCGGCCATTTCACCAGCGAGTTCGGCACATTCTCCATGGATGACACAGAGGACCGCTATCACGAGGAAGCCGGAGCCGAAGTTCTGGAGCAGTTCTTTCCCTCGGTGATCACCGATTGCGTCCGCTACCATGTGGCGGCCAAGCGCTATCTCTGCGCCACCAAACCGGAGTATTTCAACCGTTTATCAGAGGCTTCTGTACACTCCCTGAACCTGCAGGGCGGGCCGATGAACGCTGAGGAAGTGGCCGAGTTCGAGAAAAACCCGAACCTCAAGCAGATCGTCGCAGTGCGGTATTTGGATGAGGCCGGCAAGCGGGACGACATGGACACCCCGGACTACTGGCATTTTGCACCGATGGTCCAGCGTATGGTCGATAAGCACCTGGGTACGGCAGGTTCTGCAAAATGAGCGCGCCCGAGTACATTTTTGAGGCCAGTTCGAAACCTTCGCTGCCCTGGCACGAGGTGCCGCTGATCCGGGCTACCGATGAAAGCGTAAAGGGCTATGGCTGCCTGGTGGATGATCCGGAGAATTTCGAGATCGAAATCGTGCAATGGCCGGCTCAGGGCTGGCGGCCGATCGACGAGGGCACCGGCGACGAGGCCGGCTGGGTCGAGGGTACCTTCCGCGGCGACTGGCGCGGTGATGTGCTCTACGGCGAGAACGAAGCGGTCAACGGCAACTATGTGCTGGGCTGGTCCACCGACCCGCAAAAGGCACAGGCGGACAAGCAGACCGCGCCGCGGGACCAGGTGCTGTTGTGGCACATGAACTATCACCCCGACGGCGGCCAGATGTTCTATCCGCTGGACAACAAACCCTTCATCATTCCAGCGGCCTTGCCGGGGGATGATCTGAAACCGGAAAAGGTCGTGGCGTTCTGGTGTGACGGGTCAAAGGGGCTCTATATCCATCCCAATATCTGGCACGAGGGGATCTTTCCGCTGGACAACAGCCAGCGTTTCCTCGACCGGCAGGGCAAGGTGCATGCCCGTGTCAGCTGCGACATTGGCAAGGAGTTCGGCGTCTACCTGTCCTGCCCGCTTCGCGAAGCAAAGATCCAGGGTTAAAGCCTGAAAGAAAAACGGCGCCTCGAGGGCGCCGTTTTTTGATTATCAGGTGAAGAGCTTAAGCAAACAATTCATGCGCCAGCTCCAGAGCGTCGACCAGCGTGTCGACTTCTTCCTTGGTGTTGTAGAGGCCAAAGGACGCGCGGCAGGTGGCGGATACTCCAAGATGATCCATCAGCGGTCCGGCGCAGTGATGGCCGGCACGCACAGCGACACCCTTCTTGTCGAGGATGGTGGAGATATCGTGGGCGTGTGCCGCACCCTCCATGGTGAAGCTGAAAATCGCTGCCTTACCAGGTGCTTGCCCCTGCACATTGATCCAGTTCAGCCCGGTCAGCCGCTGCATCGCATAGTCGCGCAGGCAGCCCTCGTGCTTGGCAATGTTGTCCATGCCAAGCGCCATCATATACTCCAGTGCAACCCCCAGACCGATGGTCTGCACAATGCCCGGCGTGCCGGCCTCGAACTTCATTGGCGGATCGTTGTAGATGATCCCCTCTTTGGAGACCTCTTTGATCATGTCGCCGCCGCCGATGAAGGGGCGCATCTCTGCCATGCGTTCCGGTTTGATATAGATCGCGCCGGAGCCGGACGGACCGTAGAGCTTGTGACCAGTGATCGCGTAGAAGTCGCAGCCGATGTCCTGCACATTGACCGGCATGTGCACCGCGCCTTGTGAGCCATCAACCAGAACCGGCACCCCCTTGGCATGGGCGCCTTGGGTGATCGCCTTTACATCCACAACCGTGCCCAGCACGTTGGAGCATTGAGTGACGGCCACCAGTTTGGTCTTGGGGCCAATCGCATCAATGACTTTCTGCGGATCAAGGCTGCCGTCCGCTTCGGTATCCACCCATTTCAGCACCACCCCCTGACGTTCGCGCAAGAAGTGCCAGGGCACGATGTTGGCGTGGTGTTCCATAACGGACAGGACGATCTCGTCGCCCGCCTCAAACCGCGGCATTGCCCAGCCGTAGGCAACCAGATTGATCCCCTCAGTGGTGCCGGAGTTCAGAACGATGGTGTTCTCATCGCCTGCATTCAGGAACCGCGCAATGATGCCGCGCACGGCCTCATATTTCTCCGTCGCCAAGTTGGAGAGAAAGTGCAAGCCGCGGTGAACATTGGAATATTCCTCAGCATATGCCTTGGTGATGGCATCGATCACCACCTGCGGCTTCTGGGCCGATGCGCCGTTGTCGAGATAGGTCAGCGGCTTACCGTTCACCTCGCGCGACAGGATCGGAAAGTCGGCGCGGATTTTGTCCAGGTCATACATTTTCGGGAAGTCCCAGATTGGCTGGGCCGATCAGACCCACGATAAAGAGAAGAGCAAAGACCAGGATCATGCTGGCCATTAATACCACCCCAAGCGAGCGCCAGACGGAACCAAAACGGTGCGCCGCGTTGACGAAATGCAGAAGGATGAAGAACACAACGATATTGGCCGCAATATTCAGCAGTGCGGCCAGCGACGGCATAACCAGGAACACAACCACAATGGCACCGTTCAGTCCCGCCTGCAGCAGCTGCAGCCAGGTAACAAGCGCCAGCAGTTCAGGCAAGTTGCCTTGCCCGCCCAGCCAGCGGCCGGCTGAGGACAGCATCGCAATGAAACAGAGCTGCAGCAGCAGCACCATGGCGAAATAGACGCCGGGCGTGAAGCGCGGCAGCAGGACCTCAGGCGGCAGCGGGAACAGGATTTTCTGAACTGTGTAGACGCAGGTGTTCAGAACCACCGACAGCAGGAAGGCGGTCCACAGCGCCTCCCGCGGCCAGTCGCGCGCCAGAATCTGATGCGCCGCATCACGCGGCGACTTCAGTGTCAGAAGGGCAAAGGCAGCCAGCGCATTCATGATTTGGCCCAATAGCCCTGGATCATGCCGGACACCCAGAACCAAATAAATACAGCGCACCACAGGATGCCCACCAGGGTCAGGGACGGACCGGGGCCGATGAAACCGGCAACCAGCCCGTTCAACAGCATCAGCGGGCTGGCCGCCAGAAACGCCCAGAAAAGCGCCAGCCGGGCGCGGTAGGCATCACCCTGACCGCCAAAGGCGCGGGCAATCCAATGGGCAACCAGCGCCAGAACATACAGCAGAAGCGGCGCGATAAAGACCAGCGCCAGCAGCGAACCGCCCAGCAGCATGTTCAGCTCCTGCCCGGTCAGATGCGCCTCCCGGGCCAGTTTCGGCATCTGCGCGACAAAGGTCAGAACACAGCCCGCAAGCAGGAAGACCAGCAGACGGTCCTCTCGGGCGCCCATGGCCAGAAGCCGCGCAAACACCTTGCGCGGCCCCTTATAGGTCGCCGGGATATCCGTTGTGACGGACATCAGCGGCGCCGGGCCAGCCAGCCTTCAAGGCGGGAGACGATATCCGCGGCGATTTCCGCGTCCTCGATCTCATCCACCGCTTCAGCCAAAAAGGCCAGCGTCATCAGGTCGGTTGCCTCTGCATGCGGCACACCGCGGGAGCGCAGGTAGAACAAGCCCTCCTCGTCGATGGCGCCAGAGGTGGAACCGTGCGAGCAGGCCACGTCGTCGGCATAGATTTCCAGTTCAGGCTTGGCCAGAAACTGGCTGTCATCGTCCAGCAGCAGCGACTGGGAAATCTGATACCCGTCAGTCTTTTGCGCGCCTTCCTTCACCAGGATCTTGCCCTGGAACACACCGGTGGCACCGTTGCGCAGCACCTTCTTGAACACCTGACGGCTTTCGCAGTTCACGGCGTCATGGGTGATGAAAACGGTGTCGTCGTGGTGGAAGTCACCGTCGCCCACGCAGGCACCTGCGATATGGGCAACCGCGTCATCACCGGTCAGCTCAATCACCGCCTCATTGCGGGTCAGTACGCCATTCACGGTCAGGGTGAAGGACTTAAACACCGACTCTGTACCCAGTCGGGCAAACAGATGGGTCGCCGCGCGGCGCTCATGGTCGCGGCCCTGGGCACGCACAAGATGCATCTTGCCGCCATCGGCGATGTCGATCTCCATGCATTTGTTAAAGCGCGACGCAGCCGGGCCGTTCTCCAGGATCGTCACCTCTGCGCCGGTTTCCACGCGGATCACATGGTGCAGGATCGCGTCGGAGTTTTCGTCCGAATGCACATAGGTGAAGTTCAGCGGTTTGGAGACCTTGCCTGTCACCCGGATCGCCACGCCATCACTGGCAAAAGCGGTGTTCAATGCTGCCAGCGGACGTTCCACCGGGGTCTGGCCGCGCGCCTCAAGAACACCGTACAAGTCCTTGGCCCAATGGATATCCTTGCAGCAGATATCCTCAATCCGGTCGATAGTCAGACCTTCAAGCTCCAAATCGTCAGAGGCCTCGGCGTCAAACACGCCATCCACAAAGACGATATTCAGCCGCTCAAACGCGTTGAACATCGGGGCTTCGTCGGCGTGAAACACGGCTGCCTTGGGCGCTTCCGCCTGCACCAGCGTGTCCGGCTTGGTGTATTTCCAGTATTCGTCGCGGCGCGACGGCAGACCCATGGTCTGGACCCGCGACAGCGCTGCCTGGCGGGCCGCCTTGAGGCAGCCGCTCTCCGGCAAGGTCAGCGCCGACAGCCGCGCCTCGGTTGCACTTTGCTTGACTTCGGGCAGGGCCATTTACGCCTCCTCTGCCAGGATGCCGGCGTAACCGTTGTTCTCGACTTCCAGCGCCAGCTCCGGGCCGCCGGTTTTGACGATGCGGCCGTTTGCCAGGATGTGCACCACGTCGGGTTTGATGTGGTCCAGCAGGCGCTGGTAGTGGGTGATCACCAGGAAGCCGCGGCCTTCGTCGCGCAGGGCGTTCACGCCTTCGGCCACCAGCTTCATTGCGTCCACATCAAGACCGGAGTCGGTTTCGTCCAGAATGCAGAGCTTCGGCTCCAGCATGGCCATCTGCAGGATCTCGTTGCGCTTCTTCTCACCGCCGGAGAAGCCGACGTTGACCGGGCGCTTCAGCATTTCGGCGTCGATCTTCAGGGTCTTTGCCTTGGCACGCACTTCCTTCAGGAAGTCGGAGGCCGACAGCTCTTCCTCGCCGCGCGCCTTGCGCTGTGCGTTCACCGCGGTGCGCAGGAAGGTCATGTTGCCGACGCCGGGGATCTCCACCGGGTACTGGAACGCCAGGAACATGCCCGCCGCGGCGCGCTCTTCCGGCTCCAGCTCCAGAATGTCTTCGCCATTCAGGGTGGCGGAGCCTTCGGTCACTTCATAACCATCGCGGCCCGACAGCACATAAGACAGGGTGGATTTGCCCGAGCCGTTCGGCCCCATGATGGCATGCACCTTGCCGGCCTCGACCTTGAGATCCAGACCTTTCAGGATCTGCTTGTCTTCATCTTCAAGCTTGACTTGCAGGTTCTTGATTTCGAGCATTTTCTTCCTCGTCTCACATGTCTTGCAGGCCTGCGGCCCGCAATATTCCCATGGCCCATCGGGGCCGTTACATTCCTATCCCAGCACCACCGCGGTGCCGCTGGCCGAGACCATCAGCATGGACTGCCCGACCACTTCGTAATCCAGATCAACGCCAACCACGGCGTTTGCGCCCTTGGCCCGGGCGCGGTCTTCCAGCTCTGCCAGCGCGGTTTCGCGCGCGTCTTGAAGCTTGCTTTCGTAGGCACCGGAGCGGCCGCCGACGATGTCGGTGATCGAGGCAAAGACATCGCGCACCACATTGGCGCCCATGATCGCCTCACCCACCACGATGCCCTTGTATTCGGCAATCTGGTAGCCTTCGACGTTTGGTGTGGTTGTGACGATCATTTCTTCCAATACTCCAGCACTTTTCGTCCTTGCCGGGAGGTGAACCCCCATAGCAGCAGGGCGGGTCCTCCAAAAATCGCCAAGCAGAGCAGCCCAGCTACAACTCCATTCACAGCAAAGGCCATAATAACGGCAAACAAGAAAACGAAGAAAAGAGGTGCGGCTATGCGCTGCAAGAACCAGATGAACGCAACGGCGCGAACACCTTCTTTCGCGTTATATTCAAAGGCCTTGACCTCCGCTGCTGACCTCTCCTCCACGGTCATTATTACCCCACAGACCCTTCCAGCGAGATCGCAACCAGTTGCTGCGCTTCCATGGCGAACTCCATCGGCAGCGCCTGCAGCACGTCCTTGCAGAATCCGTTGACCACCAGGGCCACAGCCTCTTCCTCGTCCATGCCGCGCTGGCGGCAGTAGAACAGCTGATCGTCGTCCACCTTGGACGTGGTCGCCTCATGCTCGACGCGCGACGAGTTGTTCTTGACCTCGATATAGGGAACTGTGTGGGCGCCGCATTTGTCGCCGATCAGCAAGCTGTCGCACTGGGTGTAGTTGCGGCTGTCCTTGGCCTTGGGGTGCATCGACACCAACCCGCGGTAGGTGTTCTGCGCCTTGCCCGCGCTGATGCCCTTGGACACAATGCGCGACTTGGTGTTCTTGCCCAGATGCACCATCTTGGTGCCGGTGTCAGCCTGCTGCATGTTGTTGGCGATGGCGATCGAGTAGAATTCGCCCTGGCTTTCATTGCCGCGCAGGATGCAAGAGGGGTATTTCCAGGTGACCGCCGAGCCGGTTTCGACCTGGGTCCACATCACCTTGGACCGGTCGCCGCGGCAATCGGCGCGCTTGGTCACAAAATTGTAGATGCCGCCCTTTCCGTTCTCGTCACCGGGATACCAGTTCTGAACGGTGGAGTATTTCACCTCGGCGTCTTCCTCGATGATGATTTCCACCACCGCGGCATGCAGCTGCGCAGTGTCACGCTGCGGTGCGGTGCAGCCTTCGAGGTAAGAGACGTAGGATCCTTTGTCCGCAATGATCAGGGTACGCTCGAACTGGCCGGTGTTTTCCGCGTTGATCCGGAAATAGGTGGACAGCTCCATCGGGCAGCGCACGCCCGGCGGCACATAGACAAAGGAGCCGTCCGAGAACACGGCAGAGTTCAGCGTCGCATAGAAGTTGTCGGAGACCGGAACCACGGAGCCGAGGTATTTCTTCACCAGTTCGGGGTGCTCGCGGATCGCTTCAGAGATCGAGCAGAAGATGACGCCAGCCTCTTTCAGCTCTTTCTGGAAGGTGGTGCCGACGGAAACGGAGTCGAACACCGCGTCCACGGCGACCTTGCGGCCTTCTTCCGGGGTCTCGCCTGCGCCTTCGACGCCAGCCAGAATCATCTGTTCTTTCAGCGGAATACCCAGCTTTTCGTACGTTGCCAGCAGCTTGGGGTCGACCTCGTCCAGCGACTTGGGCTTCACTTCCATCGATTTCGGGCGGGCATAGTAGTACTGGTCCTGGAAGTCGATTTCCGGGTAGCTGACCATCGCCCAGTTTGGCTCATCCATCTGCTCCCAGCGTTCAAAGGCCTGCAGGCGCCAATCGGTCATCCATTCAGGCTCTTCGTTCTTTTCCGAGATCAGCTTGACGATATCGGGGTTCACGCCCTTGGGCGCGTATTCCATCTCAATATCGGTTTCCCAGCCGTATTTGTAAGCACCGCCAACCTCGCGGACTGCGTCCACGGTTTCCTGGTCAACACCTTCCTTGACTTGGGTCTGGTCCAAAGCGGCCATTGTCATCTCCTCACTCACGCCGCGCGGGCGCGATGTTTCTTTTCTTTTTGCAGCCACGCCTCGGCAAAGCGCAGCACATCTTCTTCCGTTGCCTCCGGCCCCAGCGACACCCGTACGGCGCCTTGGGCTGTGGCCTCGTCATATCCCATTGCGGTCAGCACCGCGCTGGCGCGCACCTTGCCGCTGGAACAGGCGCTTCCGGCACTGATCGCAAAACCTGCAAGGTCCATCTGCATGACCTGGGTTTCGCCCTTCCAGCCCGGCGTTGCAAAACACAGGGTGTTCGGCAGCCGCCTCTGATCCTTCCCGACAAAAATAGTATGGCTTACGCCAGACACAAGCGCCTTTTCTAGAATATTTCTAAGTTCTGCAACCCTGTCCCAAACACCATTTGCCAAATCTTTTGCGGCCGCTTCAGCTGCAGCGCCGAAGCCTGCGATTCCAATGACATTTTCGGTGCCGGAGCGGCGACCCATTTCCTGACCGCCACCCTTGATCTGCGCAGGCAAATCAGTTCCGCGTTTCATCACCACGGCGCCGATCCCCTTGGGGCCGCCCAGCTTATGCGCCGAAATCAGCGCCATTCGGGCGCCCAGCCAGTTAAACGCCACCGGCAGTTTGCCAAAGGCCTGTGTCGCATCGGTGACTGCCAGCCCTTCGGGCAAGCTCTGCACAATGCCGGTCTCCGAGTTGGCAAGCTGAACTGTGGATCGCGCTGGGTCTGCAACCTCCACAGCACCCCCTGCAGTCACATGCAAATCTTCAACAGTCCAAGCCCGCACCGCATCATGTTCCACCGGCGCGCCATGCAGTCCGCGTCCAGCCAGTGCCAGCGCCGCGCCTTCAGTAGAACCAGAGGTGAATACGATATCCGCCCCGTCCGCGCCAAAGGCCGCAGCCACCTGCGCCCGTGCCTTCTCAACCAGAGCCTTGGCGGCCCGGCCCTCGGCATGCACCGACGACGGGTTGCCGCAGACCTCCATCGCCGCAATCATCGCAGCCTTCGCCTCAGGGCGCAGCAGGGCGGTGGCGTTATGGTCGAGGTAAACACGTTTCATAGAGTCATCTTTTCGCGGGCAACTGCCGCGTCATAAGCCGCCTTGCCCCAATTGGCAAAGCTTCCGCGCAGTTTTTGTGCGGATTGCGCTCCAACCTGACAGGCGGATCTGTGTTGCCTGACCTGCACCTCAGTCATCCACCACCGCAAACAGGCTGGGCACAGCCGGGCACGGGGCCAGATCGTTCTTGATCACATCCGACAAGCGGGTCTGGTGCAGGAACACATAGACATGCGCGCTCAGCCCCTCCCACAGGCGGTTGGTCAGCGACTGCGCGCGGCTGCCGGACAAGGCGCCGGATGCCCCTGCCCCCTTGTGCATGGCATCGACAGTTTCATCCACGGCAGACAGCACATCCACCACCCGGATCTCAGATGGGGGCATCGCGAGCCGGTAACCGCCGCCCGGGCCGCGCACCGACTCGACCAGCCCGGCGCGGCGCAGCTTAACAAACAGCTGCTCAAGATACGGCAGCGAGATGTCCTGGCGCTTGGAGATATCGCCCAGCGGCACCAGATCGCCCTGCGGCTGCAGCGCAATATCCGCCAGCGCAACCATCGCATAGCGCCCTTTGGTGGAAAGCTTCATAATTTACCCCTCGAAACCAGGGCGCGAGTGCGAAAACATTGACCTTCCCTCCGACTGTGCGTATCTCAGCCTGACGGTGTATGGCGAGGCCAGCGCCCGTGATTAGAACTGTTCTAAGATGCCTGACCGAACCCGTCAAGTATTCTGCCGGCAGACCCGACAACGAGAGTAGGATTTTAACCGCCCATGCCCGAGGTCATCTTTCCTGGACCCGAAGGCCGCCTCGAAGGCCGCTATCACCCGCAAAAAGAAAAAGACGCCCCGATCGCAATCGTGCTGCACCCGCACCCGCAGTTCGGCGGCACCATGAACAACAAGGTGGTCTACAACCTCCACTACGCGTTCTACAACATGGGCTTCACGGTTCTGCGGTTCAATTTCCGCGGCGTCGGCCGCAGCCAGGGCGAATACGACCAGGGCGTAGGCGAGCTGTCCGATGCCGCCTCAGCGCTGGATTACCTTCAGTCGATGAACTCCAACTCCAAGCATTGCTGGGTTGCGGGCTTCTCCTTCGGTGCCTGGATCGGCATGCAACTCTTGATGCGCCGCCCTGAGATTACCGGATTCATCTCGGTTGCGCCGCCGGCCAACATGTATGATTTCTCCTTCCTGGCACCCTGCCCGTCCTCCGGCCTGATCATCAACGGCACCGCCGACCGTGTGGCACCGCCCGCGGACACTGCCAGCCTGGTCGGCAAGCTGCATGAGCAGAAGGGCATCACCATCACCCATACTGAGGTGGAAGGCGCGGATCACTTCTTTCAGGAACCGCACATGGACACGATGATCGGCACTGTTTCCGATTACGTGAAGCGCCGCCTGACGGAGAACACCCGCTGATGGGCACAATCGAAACGCTGGCCCAGAAACTGGCGGTCGATACGCTCAAAGTGCAGGACGCCAGTGGTGAAGATCGGTTTTATGTGGAGGTGGGCCAGGTTCTTGGCGCCGCCTCCCAATCGCTCGAAGAGGCATTTCTGACCGAAATCCGGGTGCGCTTGGCTGAACGCAAGGCGCGCGACTTCCTCAACAAGAAAGTTGCCGACCTGCAAGCCCAGCTCGGCGCGAAGGGTGAGACGTGAGCGCCCGCCTGCAGTCGCAGTTTGCCTTTCTGCTCGAAGCCGACAAGCTGCGCGGTGTTGAGCGCCAGAACCTGATCATCGATTGCAGCCGTTGCGAGAACTCGGCCGAGCACAGCTGGCACCTGGCGCTTTATGCGCTGGTTCTGGCTCCTTTTGCCACACCGGAAGTGGATGTTTTCCGCGCCATACGGATGCTTCTGCTGCACGATCTGGTAGAGATCGACGCAGGCGATCACCCGATTACCGATGAAGTCGATTGGGAAGCGGTGGCAGCTGCAGAACAGGCTGCGGCCCAGCGGCTGTTCGGGCTGCTGCCGACAGATCAATGTGCTGAATTCCTGTCCCTGTGGCACGAATTCGAAGCCGCAGAGACGCCCGACGCTCAATTTGCCAAGCGGGTGGATCACTGCCAGCCGATCTTTCAGACGCTCTATGGCGCTGCTCCGCTGGATTGGCACATAGATGTGGTCCGGCAGAACCTGTTTGGCGGCCGGGCGGCAGCACTGGAACAGCATCTGCCGGAAGCCTTCCATCACGCGCTTTCGCTGCTGGGTGAGGGTACAGGGCACGATTGCAGCCGCCTGACTGCACGCCTGCCCTTCCTCAACGAGGCCGACAAACTGAAGCTGATTACCCGCGCCTCTAAACTTGGCGATGGGTCAAGGCACGAAAACTCGGCGGAGCATAGCTGGCACATCATGCTCTATGCCTGGGTGCTGTCAGAACACAGCTCTGAAACAGTTGAAGTCGACCGGGTGCTGCAGATGCTGCTGCTGCACGACCTTGTGGAGATCGACGCCGGCGATGCGCCGATCCACGGCGTGGTTGATCCTGCAGCACTTGCTGCCCTGGCTGCCGAGGAACTGGCTGCTGCGGATAGATTATTCGGCCTGCTACCTCAGGACCACGGGGCACCGATGCGGGCGGTCTGGGAGGAATTCGAGGCTGCAGAAAGCTCTGATGCAGTTTTCGCCAAATCCATCGACCGGGTGCAGCCTGTACTCTTGAATCTGCTGAACGGCGGCGGCAGCTGGGTCGATTACGACGTCAGCCTGCCGCAGCTTGACGCCCGTGTCGGCGGCAAAGTCAGCCGCGGCGCGCCAGATGTCTGGACTTATGTCCGGGCGCAGATCGAGCCCTGGTTCCGCGAAGCAGGCCGCCTGTAAACAGTTGCGCCGCCCCTCACGAGGCAGCACTTCACCCCAAAAATGGCTGAAACGGCTGAATTTCCGCCCCCTTCGATGTCAGCGCCAGAAACTCTCCCGGCTTCAGCTCGCACCACGCTTCACCAGTATCCTCCAGCGGCTCCGACACCACTGCCCAGCCGTTCATGCATTCACTCCAGCGGTAGTAAACCGACGGCGCAATGCTGTCCGATGAATAACGCGCCGCGTACAAGGTCTTGCCATCTGACATCGCCGCCGACAAACGCATATGGGGGGTTGTCCCGCGTGCCCGCGAGAGCCCCTCCATTCGCGCCACTGCGCGTTCCAGAGCCCCCTTGGGATCCGCATCCAGCCCCTCACGCAGGGCCAGCAGAAACAGCACCTCGCTGTCGGTAGCCCCCTTGCGGTGCTCATACAGTTCATCCGGGATGCACATGTCGGCGTGGCGGCGAAACGTCTCGAACCCTCCGACCTGTCCGTTGTGCATGAAGCTCCACTTGCCTGCGGTGAACGGATGGCAATTGTTACGGCTGGTGGCAGATCCGGTGGAGGCCCGGACGTGCGCCAGGAACAACCCCGACTGCACCTGATGCGCCAGCGCCCGCAGGTTGCAGTCCGACCAGGCCGGGTAGACATCGCGGTACAGTCCGGGCTCGGCCCGCTGGCCATACCAGGCGATCCCGAACCCGTCGCCATTGGTGGCGGTTTTGCATTCCACCGCTTTCTGGCTTTGCGCAATCAGCGAATGCGCAGGTATAGATATGATGTCTTCCAGGAAGACGTCGGCACCCGTATAGGCAGCCCAGCGGCACATGCGGCAATCCTCATTCCGATTCCAGGAATCAAACTAATGTTTCAGTTCGATCCACATTGTTGGAACAATCTCCTAATAATTAACCAACATGAAGTACAGTGTGCCTGCGCACAGTAGCCTGTTCACTTCGCGGCGCTTGCGGAATCCGGCAAGCCCGTGCCGCTTCAGGACTTCCCCGGCACGAACAGATCGGATAGGCCGGATGTCAGACCAGCGGGTTTACCCGCGGCAAGCGCTTGAGGGAGGCTGGGATGCCGGTTCACTACGTCTACCTGATCATCGCGGTGGCTGCAGAGACCATCGGCACCACAGCGCTGCAGGCCAGCCAGCAGTTCAGCAAACTTGGCCCGTCTCTGATCGTGCTCGTCGCCTACGCCTTTTCGTTCTACATGATGGGACTGACGCTCAAATTCATGCCCGTAGGCGTCGTCTACGCCATCTGGTCCGGCCTTGGCATCCTGCTGATTGCGGTCATTGCGTTCATCGTCTTCGGGCAAAAACTGGACCTGCCCGCCGTTATCGGCATGGCGCTGATCATGTCCGGAATCGTCATAATCCACTTGTTTTCCAAGTCCTCAGGCCACTGATCGGCATTTGAGGCGGCCCGCGGCGGTTTTCCTCTGGCCTTTGTGCGGGGTTCGGGCTATGCGCGGCCCAACTTCCTTACAAAGGCGAACGTCATGGATATGCGCAACATTGCGATCATTGCTCACGTTGACCACGGCAAGACCACCCTGGTTGACGAGCTTCTGAAACAGTCCGGCGCCTTCCGCGAAAACCAGGCTGTGGCGGAGCGCGCCATGGACAGCAACGATCTGGAGCGCGAGCGCGGCATCACCATTTTTGCCAAACCGACCTCGGTGGAATGGCACGGCACACGGATCAACATCGTCGACACCCCCGGCCACGCCGATTTCGGCGGTGAAGTTGAGCGGATCCTGTCGATGGTCGACGGTGTGGTGCTGCTGGTGGATGCGGCCGAGGGCCCGATGCCCCAGACCAAATTCGTGACCTCCAAGGCGCTGGCCCTGGGCCTGCGCCCGATCGTGGTTCTGAACAAGGTCGACAAGCCGGACGCCGAGCCCGACCGCGCGCTGGACGAATGCTTTGACCTCTTTGCCTCGCTCGACGCGACCGAAGACCAGCTGGACTTCCCGCACATGTATGCCTCCGGCCGCAACGGCTGGGCCGACAATGAGCTGGACGGCCCCCGCAAGGACCTGAGCGCGCTGTTCAACCTGATCGTGAACCACGTGCCCGAGCCCAAGCAGGTGAAGAAGCAGGACGACGATTTCCGCATGCTGGCCACCACGCTGGGCAGCGACCCGTTTGTCGGCCGCCTGCTGACCGGCCGGGTTGAAACCGGCACCCTGAAAGTCGGCGCCACCGTGCAGGCAATCTCCCGCATCGGCCAGAAGATCGAACAGTTCCGCGTGACCAAGATCCAGGCGTTCCGCGGTCTGGCCCAGCAGGACATTGAAGAGGCACAGGCGGGCGACATCGTTTCCATCGCCGGCATGTCCAAGGCCACCGTTGCCGACACGATCTGCGCCCTGGCAGTGGATGAGCCGCTGGACGCCCAGCCGATCGACCCGCCAACCATCACCGTGACCTTCGGCATCAACGACAGCCCGCTTGCGGGCCGTGACGGTAAGAAAGTCCAGTCCCGCGTTATCCGCGACCGCCTGATGAAAGAGGCCGAATCCAACGTCGCCATCAAAATCGCCGACACTCCCGGCGGTGAGGCATTCGAGGTCTCTGGCCGCGGCGAACTGCAGATGGGCGTTCTGATCGAAAACATGCGCCGCGAAGGGTTCGAGCTGTCGATCTCCCGTCCCCAGGTGATCATGAAGGAAGTCGACGGCGTCCGCATGGAACCGATCGAAGAAGCCACCATCGACGTGGACGACGAATACTCCGGCGCGGTGATCGAGAAGCTGACCGGCGCCCGCAAGGGTGAACTGGTCGAGATGAAGCAGGCTGGTGCCGGCAAAACCCGCATCATCGCCCACGTCCCCTCCCGCGGTCTGATTGGCTATCACGGCGAGTTTCTGACCGACACCCGCGGCACCGGCGTGCTGAACCGCGTGTTCCATGGCTGGGCTCCGCACAAGGGTTCCATTCCGGGCCGCCGCGCAGGTGTGCTGATCTCGATGGAAAACGGCCAGTCCGTGGCTTACGCGCTGTGGAACCTGGAGGAGCGCGGCAAGATGATGATCGGCGCCCAGGCCGACGTATACACCGGCATGATCATCGGCGAGCACTCCCGCGACAACGACCTGGAAGTGAACCCCCTGAAGGGCAAGAAGCTGACAAACGTGCGGGCTTCCGGCACCGACGACGCGGTCCGCCTTACCACCCCGATGTCGCTGTCGCTGGAAGAGGCTATTGCCTATATCAACGACGACGAACTGGTCGAAGTGACACCGAACAAGGTACGCCTGCGCAAACGCTACCTGGACCCGCATGAGCGTAAGCGGATGTCCAAGGCCAGCCAGTAAATACAACAAAGGCCGCTCTGCAGAGCGGCCTTTTCCTTGGCAGGGCTGCTTGTCCTCAGACCCGGATATCCATGATCGGTTTTGACGGGTCATGACCCGCCGCAGCCAACTGCGTCTTCAGCTCCGTGCGGAACTCACCGTTTGATGAAGTGCTGCTCAACAGATCCTCTAAAATCTTGACAGCTTCTTCGTTTATGCCACCGGTGCCGCCGCGCCTGGGCTGCTGATTCAACTCAGACTGCAAGTCCGCGTCGCGCCCCTTCCCGGTATCCGGCACCGCCAGGACCACCATAGACGCCACCGCACTGCCCGGCAGTTTGGACGCAGGCTGCGCAGAGAGCAGCCTTTCATCAGAGCGTTGCGCATGCTGAGTTTGCTGAACCTGCTGCGGACCAGGCTGCGGAACTGTCTGCGATCCAGAGATAATGTGAACAATCATGGCACGGCTTCCATCCTGAGCGAACCACGATCCGGTAGATCAGAAGGTCATCCGCTTTTGGTTCCTTGGAGAACATCCCCCTTGGGAATCGCCGTTCTGGTCATCTGTTTTCAACACCGCAGCACGCACATCTCAAAATGAACAAGCCATGATGCAACCTTTCCTGATTAACACAAAACCCCATCCGGCAAAGCGCCGAATGGGGCTAATTTCTATCAAACAGAACGTGTCTGCCCGACCAGCGCCTATTCGCTGGTTTCCAATACCATCAATTCGCGCTCAGACGCGCCGCGCGCGTGGCTCAGCGCTTCCTGGTATTCCGGGCTGTGATAACAATCCACCGCAGCTTCGACGCTCGGGAATTTCGCCACCACATTGCGCGGGCGCTCCTTGCCCTCCAATTGCACGAACCGGCCGCCGCGAGCGATGAATTCACCGCCATGCTTGGCAACGGCGGGTCCTGCCAATTCGGCATATTTGCCATAGGCATCGGCATCAGTAACGGTCACATGTGCAATCCAAAGTGCGGGCATCGGAGCCTCCCAGTTTCATGATCTTTCCGGCAGCTTAGGCAGATTGCCGGAAAGACCAAGTGTTTTTTGACCAAATGGTCAGCCGGCCAGCAGCGCCTCCGCTGCCTTGATCGCTTCCTCAGCGCCGGAGAAGTCCTTACCGCCGCCTTGGGCCATGTCCGGACGGCCGCCGCCGCCCTTGCCGCCCACTGCAGGGACGGCAGCCTTCAGCACATCCACAGCCGAGACTTCACCGGTCAGATCGTCGGTGACACCGGCCGCGACAGCAACCTTGCCATCTTCCTCGGCGATCAGCAGGATCACACCGGAGCCGATGTTCTGCTTGTGCTTGTCGATCAGGCCGCGCAGGTCTTTACCGGACACGCCCTGCAGCGCCTGGGCCAGGAATTTCTTTCCATTGACGTCCTTGGCCTCAGCTCCGCCGCCGGAACCACCGCCCATGGCAATCTGCTGCTTGAGGTTGGAAATCTCGTTCTGCAGCGCCTTGCGTTCGTCCATCATCGCCTTCAGACGGTCCAGAACCTCAGCAGGCTGCGCCTTCAGCGCGCCAGCGACCTCAGCCATCCGGCCCGCTTCACGCTCCAGATGCTCAACCGCCGCCGCACCGGTCAGCGCCTCAATCCGGCGCACCCCGGCAGAGGACGCGCTGTCGCCCAGGATGACAAAGGTGCCGATGTCGCCTGTCTGCTTCACATGGGTACCGCCGCACAGCTCAATCGAGTAGGTGTCGCCATCGTGGCCCTTGCCGGTCGGCGCACGGCCCATGGAGACAACACGGACCTCTTCGCCGTATTTTTCGCCGAACAGTGCCTGGGCACCCAAGTCGCGCGCGTCATCCGGGGTCATGATCCGGGTCGACACGGGCGTGTTCTGACGAATGAAATCATTCACTTCCAAGCCGACCTTGGCCAGTTCTTCCGCGCTCATCGCCTTGTTGTGGCTGAAGTCGAACCGCAGCCTGTCTTCTGCGTTCAGCGACCCCTTCTGCGCCACATGTTCCCCCAGCGCATTGCGCAGCGCTTCGTGCAGCAGGTGCGTGGCCGAATGGTTGGCACGGATCCTGCTGCGGCGTGCGTGATCCACTTCCATCGCCGCGCCTTTGCCCACGGCAATCTCGCCCTCGGTCACTTCGGCGATGTGCAGGAACAGGCCCTCCACCTTCTTGGTGTCGGTGACACGGGCTGCACCGCCTTCAACGGTCAGCACGCCAGTGTCGCCCACCTGTCCACCGCTTTCGCCGTAAAACGGCGTCTGGTTCAGGATGACCTGCACAGTGTCGCCCTTGGCCGCGGACTGCACCTGCGCGCCGTCCTTGACGATGGCAACGATCTGGCCCTCGGCCTTCTCGGTCTCATAACCCAGGAAATCAGTGGTGCCGGCGGCGTCCACGATGTCGAAGTAAACCTTCACATCCGCGGCTTCACCCAGCCCGATGCCGCCAGCGCGGGATTTCTCTTTCTGCTCTTTCATCGCAGCGTCGAACCCATCGGTGTCGACCTCGATCTCCTTGGCGCGCAGGGCGTCCTGCGTCAGGTCGAGCGGGAAGCCGTAGGTGTCATAGAGCTTGAACGCGGTTTCGCCCGGCAGAACATCGCCCTTGCTCAGATCGGCAGAGGCGTCGTCAAGCAGCTTCAGGCCGCGGTCCAGGGTCTTGAGGAAGCGGGTTTCTTCCTGCTCGAAGGTTTCCTCGATCAGCGCCTGCCCTTGACCAAGTTCCGGATAAGCCGCGCCCATTTTCTGGACCAGCGACGGCACCAGCTTGTGCATCACGGGATCGGTGGCACCCAGGAGCGAGGCATGACGCATCGCGCGGCGCATGATCCGGCGCAGAACATAGCCGCGGCCTTCGTTGGACGGCAGCACGCCTTCTGCAATCAGGAAGGAGCAGGAACGCAGGTGATCGGCAATCACCCGGTGATGCACGTTCTGATCGCCAAACGGATCGGTGTTGGTGACGTTTGCTGAGGCTTCGATCAGCGACTTGAACAGATCGGTTTCATAGTTATCGTGGGTGCCCTGCAGCAGCGCTGCAATCCGCTCCAGCCCCATGCCGGTGTCGATCGACTGCATCTCGAGGTCAACCATCGAGCCGTCCGCGAACTTCTCGTTCTGCATGAAGACGAGGTTCCAGATCTCGATAAACCGGTCGCCGTCTTCCTCGGGCGAGCCCGGAGGGCCGCCCCAGATGTGGTCGCCGTGGTCATAAAAGATTTCGGTGCAAGGCCCGCAAGGACCGGTGTCGCCCATCTGCCAGAAATTGTCAGAGGTGGCGATGCGGATGATCCGGTCCTCCGGCACGCCCATCTTCTTCCAGATTTCAAAGGCTTCGTCGTCGGTGTGATAGACGGTGGTGTACAGCCGGTCTTTCGGAATTTCGAATTCCTTGGTGATCAGTTCCCAGGCAAAGGGGATCGCCTCATGCTTGAAGTAGTCGCCAAAGGAAAAATTGCCGAGCATCTCGAAGAAGGTGTGGTGGCGTGCGGTATAGCCAACGTTGTCGAGATCATTGTGCTTGCCGCCGGCGCGCACGCATTTCTGCGAGGTGGTCGCGCGCTTGTAGTCGCGGGTTTCCACCCCGGTAAAGCAGTTCTTGAACTGAACCATGCCTGAGTTGGTGAACATCAGGGTCGGGTCGTTGCGCGGCACCAGCGGGCTGGAATCGACAACTTCATGCCCCTGTTTGGCAAAGTAGTTCAGAAAGGTGGAGCGGATATCGTTGAGCGTCGGCATGTGCGGGATCTCTTGCGGGCTTAAAACAAGCGTTCCGGGCAGGTTTACCCGTGCACCCGGGCGCTGTCCACAGCGGTAAGCGGCATCGCCTGCGAAAAAGGGCGCAGCCTGCGCCGCGCCCTTACCGTTTCGGTATTTGATCAGATTTTCCGGCGCTTAGGCCTCAAGGATATCGTCTGCGCCGTCTGTTTCCGGGCGCTCGAACTCCAGCCCGTGGGAGGCGCGGATCTTATCTTCAATGTCAAAGGCAACAGACGGGTTTTCCTTCAGGAAGGTCTTGGCGTTTTCCCGCCCCTGCCCGATCCGCTCATCCCCGTAGGAGAACCAGGCGCCGGACTTGTTGACGACACCGGCCACCACCCCCAGGTCCAGCAGTTCGCCCATCTTGGAGATGCCTTCGCCATACATGATGTCGAATTCCACCTGCTTGAACGGCGGCGCGACCTTGTTCTTCACCACTTTGACGCGGGTTGCGTTGCCAACCACCTCGTCCCGGTCCTTGATCGCGCCGATGCGGCGGATGTCCAGACGGACGGAGGAGTAGAATTTCAGTGCGTTGCCGCCGGTGGTGGTTTCGGGCGAGCCGAACATCACGCCGATCTTCATGCGGATCTGGTTGATGAAGATCACCATGCATTTGGAGCGGCTGATGGAGCCGGTCAGCTTGCGCATTGCCTGGCTCATCAGACGGGCCTGCACACCGACGTTGCTGTCGCCCATATCGCCCTCAAGTTCGGACTTAGGGGTCAGCGCCGCCACCGAGTCGACGATCACCATGTTGACCGCGCCGGACCGCACCAGCGTATCGGTGATTTCCAACGCCTGTTCGCCGGTGTCGGGCTGCGAGATCAGCAGCTCATCCAGATCGACGCCCAGCTTCGCCGCATACTGCGGGTCCAGCGCATGTTCCGCGTCGACAAAGGCGCAGACGCCGCCCTTTTTCTGCTGTTCCGCAATGCAGTGCAGGGTCAGCGTTGTCTTGCCCGAGCTTTCCGGGCCATAGATTTCGATGATCCGGCCCATCGGCAGGCCGCCGATCCCCAGCGCGATGTCGAGCCCCAGAGAGCCGGTCGAGCTTGCCTCGATCTCCTGCATGGCATTGCCGTCGCCGAGCTTCATGATCGAGCCCTTGCCGAACTGCCGCTCAATCTGGGCAAGCGCGCTGTCGAGCGCCTTTTGCTTGTCACCGCTTACTTTATTTTTCATGGTCAAAAGATCCGCCATAGTCCCTTGTCCTTTTCTATGTGTCACACACCGGGGCGCGCGGCAATCACTGCTTTGTTCACCTCTTGTTCCTTATGGGATCAAAAGGAGAACATTGCAACAGATTTCTGGAGTACCCACTTCAGGACGAGGGTGTTAAGGATTGGTTTATGGTTAATCGGCAGCAAGATTATTTACCGGGCAGTTAACGGAATGATGATATTTTTCAAGGAACGGCTGGCACTTTTGTCTGTTCCCAAAACCGGCACCACAGCGTTTCAGGCGGCCCTGCGCGGCCGTGCCGATCTGGTGATTTCCGATCCGCCGGAACTGAAGCACGCGCCGCTCTACCGCTACAACCGCTGGATACGGCCGATGTTTGAAAAGGTCTGCGGCGCTGAACTGGAAGTTGCAGCGGTGATGCGGGAACCCGTCAGCTGGCTCGGCAGTTGGTTCCGCTACCGTCAGCGCCCCGCGCTTGACGGCCAGCCGAATTCCACAAAAGGGGTCAGCTTCGACGAATTTCTGCAGGCCTATTGCAAGGGCAAGCCGCCTGCATTTGCCAATGTGGGCAGCCAAGCGAAGTTCCTGGAGGCGCAGCCCAACGGCTGCAAGGTAGATCATCTGTTCCGCTACGAAGATCAGGAAGCGCTGAAAGTGTTTCTAGAACACCGCCTGAACACCGAAATCCGGCTGGAACGCAAGAACGTGAGCCCCCAGGCGCCCATGACACTCAGCCGGGAGACAGAGACGCATCTGCGGCGCAAGCGCGCAGCAGAGTTTGAGCTCTACAGCAGCATCCCAACCCGCTGACTGAAACGGACCGCCGGCAACGGCGGTACACCCGGTCAATGCAGCTGCGCGTGCACTGTCTCCGTCAATTGATTGAGCGAGAACGGTTTTGGCAGGAAGACTGAGTTTGGCACATCCGGCTCTGCCTCGCCAAAGGCGCCCTCTGCATAGCCGGATACGAACACCACACGGGTGTCCGGGCGTTCCTTCAGTGCCTCGCGCACCCAGCTTGGACCGTCCATTCCCGGCATCACAACATCCGTGACGAACACATCCACCGTGAGCCCGGGATCTTCCAGCGTGCGCAGCGCATCTTCGGCCGATTCCGCTTCCAGAACCGTGTAGCCGCGCATTCTAAGCGCACGGGAAGCAAAGGCACGCACCGGCGCCTCGTCCTCGACCAGCAGCACCACGCCTTCACCATGCTGCGCGGCGGCGGCCTTGTCGGCAGCGGCTTCCGGCTTCTCCGCGGCCAGCTGCTCTGCCTGCTGTTTGTAAACCGGGAAGAACAGCGTGAATTGCGTTCCGTGGCCTTTCACCGAATCGACAAAGATATAGCCGCCTGTCTGTTTGATGATGCCGTAGGCCGTCGAAAGCCCCAGGCCCGTCCCCTCACCCGTGCGTTTGGTGGTGTAAAACGGCTCAAACACCTTCTGCAGCTTGTCCGGGGCAATCCCGACACCTTCGTCCGAAACCTTCACCGTCACCCAATCGCCTGCAGGCACCGTTGCCCGGTTCCGCTCCAGAGGTTTTTCAAGCGAGACGACTTCGGTCTCGACCCGGATTTCACCGCCCTGCGGCATCGCATCACGGGCATTCACTACCAGGTTCATCAGAACCTGTTCCAGCTGCCGCTTGTCGGCCCGGATCGATTTCATCACCGGATCATGGCTAAGCGTCAGTGTGACCTTTTCCCCGACCAGGCGGTTCAGCAGATGGGTCAGGTCGGACAGCGTATCCCGCACATCCAGGGTTTCCGGCTGCAGGGTCTGCTTGCGGGAGAACGCCAGCAGCTGGCTCACCAATGACGCCGCCCGGTTGGCGTTTTCATGGATCTGAATCAGATCGCCATAATCCTGATCCCCCTGGTCGTGACGCAGCAGCAGCAGGTCGCAATGGCCTGAAATCGCCGTAAGAAGGTTGTTGAAGTCATGCGCCACACCGCCTGCCAGCTGGCCGATCGCCTGCATTTTCTGGCTTTGGACAAACTGCGCCTCCAGCGTTTTCAGCTCTGTCGCGTCATTCAGGACGGCAATCAGAAGCGGTGTTCCGTCTTCCACCACGCGGGTCAGTGTGACCTGTACAAAAACTTCCTTGTCAGAGCGCGACAGACGGAGGAATTCCGATTTGTTCGGGGCCAGCCCGTCCGCGGTATCGCGCAGCCAATCGGACATCGGGCGGCCAAGGCCTTCCATAAGCTGACCCAGTTTCAGGCTGGCGCAGCTGTCGACCCCAAGAAGCCTCAGCGCCATCCGGTTGCTGCTCAGGATCTCCCCCGAAGGCGCTACCTTCAGGAAGGGCACAGGCAAAGCCTCGAACCCGGCTTGGGCGGACTCAAAACTGCTTTCATCCACCTCCATCAGGAACAGCTCGCTGCGGCCCTGGGTGCGGTTCTGCTCGCTCACAAGCACCTGCACCGGCCCTTTTTTGGTGCTGAGCGTGTTGATCTGCCCCGGCAGCACCGGAAGCACCGGAAACAGGCGGTCCGTTGACTTCACCCGCTCGCCGATCAGGCTGCGCGCGGCCTCGTTCATGAACAGCACCGCACCAGTGCGGCCCACAGTGATCATCGGAACCGGCAGCGCGTCGGCGCCGCGGCCATTGCTGCTGCGCTCCAGTATATCCTCTACCCGCCACAGGAAGCTGCCGCCGCTCATCTGGTGCACGGCCAGACGCACATGGCCGCGGCGGGTGACAATGTCCTCACGCGCCGCACCGTCAACACGGGCGCGGCTTTGCAGCCGGTAGAGCACCGCAGAGGGGTTTGCCAGGATCGACCGCAGCGAGCCTGCCAGCGTTTCGCGGCTGGCATCTTCAAACCGCTTTATGGCAGCGCCATTGCACGCGTGGATCACCCCGTCACCATCGGTGACAAAGCTGGGGGTAGCATCCTTTTCAATGAATCCTGTCAACAGCTCCGCCGCCATCGCCCGCGCATTCAGCCGCATCCGCGCCTGCACCACCAGCAGCGCTGCAACAGCCGCCAGCGTCAGCCCCACCATGACAAAGCCGCGGTCCATCCAGTGCGGCAGCGGCAAGATCCACGGCGCTGCCATCAGCATCACCGCCAGCAGCAGTGTTGCGGCCAGCCGGGCATGTTCAGGTGCGTAAACGCGCAGTTCCGGGACGGAGGATTCTAGGCGACCGGACATTGCGGCTCCATGGTCAGTGCATATTGTCGCCATAACGCGGCGGTTTAGGTTAAAACCACGTTAAGAAACACAAACGCTTTACGGTCAAAACCCTAACAACCGCCCTTTGCGCGCGTCAACACGGCAACATAGAACCCGTCAGTGCCGTTCTGTACCTGCCAGCCATTTTGATCCGCCAGATGCCAGTCCGGGCTTTCCTCAATAAACCTTTGAACTTGCGCGCTGTTTTCGTCATCGAGCATAGAGCAGGTCGCATAGGCCAGCGCGCCGTCCGGCGTCACCAGCCCAGCCGCCTTGCGCAGGATTTCCCCTTGGATGCGTTGCAGATCCGCCAGCCCTTTGGCGGTCAGACGCCATTTACCTTCGGGCGCCCGGCGCCAGGAACCGGAACCGGAACACGGCACATCGCACAGAACCAGGTCAAACGGTCCGGAACGGGCCAAATCACCGGTCGGAAGAAGCGTGACTTCCGCGCCGGCCCGCGCGGCTCGCTCCGGCAGGTCCTTCATCCGCCGGGGGTCGGCGTCATGTGCGAAACTCCGGATACTGGCCCGCGCCGCCATGGCCAAAGACTTGCCGCCTCCACCGGCGCAATAGTCCAGAACCTTCATGCCGTCTGTTAACGGCAACCGGTCCGTCACAGCCTGACTGGCCGCGTCCTGAAGCTCCACAAAGCCATCCTGATAGGGCTTGGAGTTGCGTAGTTTCCGCGCACCATCTGTCACTTCAAGCGCAGTGGACGAAGCAGGGTGCGGCTCAGCAGTAATGCCTTCCGCAGCCAATGCGTTCACTGCCTGATCAACAGTTCCGCGCGCGCCATTCACCCGCAAATGAACAGGTGCCCGGCTGCGCAGTGCCAGTGCTGCGGCCGCGGCCTCTGCGCCAAGGCTCGCGCGGAAATCCGGCCATAGCCATTCGGGGATATCCAGCGCTTCCGCCCCTGAAGGTGCGGACGGCAGGTCCCGTTCGCTGTCTGTCAAAGGCGCAGGCGCATGACCCAGGCCGGTGAAGACCTCATCCGGGTCCTGCCCTGCCTCGCGCAGCGCGCCCAGGATCAATCCGCGGCCGCTGCCGGCGCCTCCAAGAGCGGCGTGCGAGCGCAGGCAGCGCACCGCATCAAACACATGATCGCGCACCGCGGCCCGGTCCTTGGACCCGGCAAAACGGCTGCGGCGCCCCCAGGACGTCAGCGCCTTCTCGGCGGGTTCCCCCGCCAGCACCTGATCCAGGATTTCGATGGCCGCCTGCAGGCGGGCGGCGGGGGTCATGCCCCTGCCCTGTTTTGACACGCGGCCATCATGATCTTACCCCACCCGGTAGTTCGGCGCTTCGCGGGTGATCTGCACGTCGTGGACGTGGCTTTCCTTCAGACCAGCGCCGGTGATGCGGACAAAGTTGCAGTTCTTGCGCATCTCATCGACGGTTGCACAGCCGGTATAGCCCATCGCCGCACGCAGGCCGCCCACCAGCTGGTGGATCACTGCATTGGCACCGCCTTTATACGGAACCTGGCCTTCGATCCCTTCCGGCACCAGTTTGTCGCTGGCCGCGTCCTTCTGGAAATACCGGTCGGCAGAGCCGCGCGCCATCGCGCCCATGGACCCCATGCCGCGGTAGGATTTGAACGAGCGGCCTTGATACAGGATCACCTCGCCCGGGGACTCATCGGTGCCGGCAATCATCGAGCCGACCATGGCGCAGGAGGCGCCAGCCGCAATCGCCTTGGCAAAATCGCCGGAGAACTTGATGCCGCCATCCGCGATAACCGGCACATTGCCAGCCGCAGCGGCGCAGTCCATGATCGCGGTCAGCTGCGGCACGCCAACGCCCGCCACCATACGGGTCGTGCAGATAGAGCCGGGGCCGATACCGACCTTAACCGCATCGGCGCCTGCGTCGATCAGCGCGCGGGTCGCATCACCGGTGGCGACGTTGCCTGCGATAACCTGAATATTGCTGTATTGTGCCTTGATACGCTTCACGGCGTCGATCACGCCCGCGGAATGACCATGCGCGGTGTCCACCACCACAACATCGACGCCTGCGTCGATCAGCGCCTCGGACCGCTCATACCCGCTGTCACCAACAGAGCTGGCAGCCGCCACACGCAGGCGTCCCAGCTCGTCCTTGCAGGCGGTGGGGTTCAGAACCGCCTGCTCCGTGTCCTTGAGGGTCAGCAGGCCAGTCAGCTTGCCGTCCTTGTCGGACACCAGCAGCTTCTCGATCCGGCGCGCCTTCATCAGCGACTTGGCCTCTTCCAGATCGGCCGGCTCTTGCAGCATGGCCAGATTGTCCGAAGTCATCATGACGGAAACCGGCGTGCTGGCATCGGTTGCAAAGCGCATGTCGCGGTTGGTGACGATGCCGACCACGCGGCCGGACCCATCCACCACCGGAAAACCGGTAACGCGGTAGCGTTCCTGCAGCGCCTGGGCATCCGCCAGGGTCTGATCCGGGGTCAGGGTGATGGGGTTGTAAACGATACCGGAAACAAACCGCTTGACCCGGCGCACTTCGCGGGCCTGCTCCTCGGTGTTCAGGTTCTTGTGGATCACGCCCATGCCGCCGGCCTGCGCCATAGCAATCGCCATCCGCGCCTCGGTCACGGTGTCCATCGCCGAACTCAGCAGCGGAATGTTGAGGGCGATCGACTGGGTCACGCGTGTGCGCGTATCCGCAGTGTTGGGCAGAACGCTCGACGCGCCTGGCACCAGTAGAACATCATCAAAGGTGAGAGCCTCACGAATCTGCATTGGTCGTCCTCATGCATAACCCCGTTTGGCGGTGACCCTATGGCACAGAACCTTGCGGGTGGAAAGAGGCCCGTTGCAAGAATTCCTGCACCGCAGCAATTCTTTGGCGCGCGGCTGATCTGGGTCAAGGCGTATGTCCAGACACCGGCTATCTGTAAAGCTGCAGAAATGACTCAGGATTTTGCCATGTCCGCCCCCTTGAAAGACATCACCGTTCTGGACCTGACCCATGTTCTGGCAGGCCCCTATTGTTCAATGATCCTGTCGGACCTTGGCGCCAGGGTGATCAAGGTGGAGCGGCCGAGGACCGGCGACGACACCCGCTCTTTCCCTCCTTTCAAAGGCGGAGACAGCGCCTATTTCGCCACCATCAACCACGGCAAGCAAAGCATTGCGCTGGACTTGAAGGCGTCTGAGGACCGTGAGATCTTTGAACGCCTGCTGGTGCAGGCCGACGTGCTCCTGGAGAACTACCGCCCGGGCGTTATGCAACGGCTGGGGTTCGGCTGGGAAGAGCTGCACGCCCGGTTCCCCCGGCTGATCTACGGAGCGGTCTCAGGCTTCGGGCACACAGGCCCTGACGCCTTGAAACCGGCTTATGACATGGTGGTCCAGGCCCGCGGCGGCGTCATGTCGATTACCGGCGAAAAGAACCGCGAACCGGTGCGTGTCGGTGCCTCCATCGGCGACATCGTGGCTGGCATGTTCCTCGGCCACGGCATCCTCGCAGCCCTTCTGGACGTTCAAAGAACGGGCAAGGGCCGTTTCATCGACGTCGCCATGCTGGACAGCCAGCTGGCCTTGCTCGAGCACGCTATTGCCATCACCTCCGTCACCGGCGAAGCGCCGCTGCCCTCCGGTGCGCGGCATCCGTCGATTACCCCGTTTGAAACCTTCCACGCTGCGGATGGGCTGTTCGTGATCGCGGCAGGCAATGACACACTGTTTGCCCGGCTCTGCGACGCCCTGCAGCTGCCGCTGGCCGCAGACCCGCGCTTTGCCACCAACCCGGCACGATGCGAAAACGCCCGCCTTCTGAAGCGCTTGATCGAAGCAATTACCTTGGATCGCCCCAAGGATCACTGGATTGCGGTTCTAAGCGAGGCTGGTGTTCCCACTGGCCCGATCCAGACGGTGGATCAGGTGCTGCGCGATCCCCAGATCCTGGCCCGGAACATGGTTGTTGATGTGCTGGATGAGGACGGCCGCCCGGAAAACACATCCGCCGGCAACCCGATCAAGATGACCGGCCTGCCTGACCCGGACACCCGCCGCCCGGCTCCGCGCCTTGATGGCAACCGGGCAGAGATTCTGGCGTGGCTGGAAGACGTTGAGGCGCAGGCGGGCGGCTGACCGCAAGCCGCTCAAAAACAGCATTCGAAACTCATCAAATCCCGGAAAATGGCGCCAGCAGACGTGAAAATGCCGCCCATTGCCTTTCGCTTGCCGCAAAAGCCCATATGCTCCGCCTAAATTGCGGAATGAGAAGGCCACAGGCATGACTGACGAACCCCTCGTTGTGTTTACCCCCTCCGGCAAGCGCGGGCGTTTCCCCGCGGGCACGCCGATCCTGACAGCCGCCCGGCAGCTCGGTGTCGATCTGGACTCGGTCTGCGGCGGCCGCGGCATCTGCTCCAAGTGCCAGATCACGCCCTCCTACGGCGAGTTTCCCAAACACGGGGTGACCGTGGCCGAGGGGGCATTGAGCGAGTGGAACAAGGTTGAGCAGCGCTACAAGGACAAGCGCGGCCTGATCGACGGCCGCCGCCTGGGCTGCCAGGCCACCGTGCAAGGCGATATCGTGATCGACGTGCCGCCCGAAAGCCAGGTCCACCGCCAGGTGGTGCGCAAGCGCGCCGAGGCCCGTGACATCACCATGAACCCCTCCACCCGGCTGTACTATGTCGAGGTGGAAGAGCCCGACATGCACAAGCCCACCGGCGACATGGAGCGGCTGATCGAGGCGCTGGATGCCCAATGGGACCTGAAGGGCGTCAAGACCGACCTGCATATCCTGAACGTGCTGCAGCCCGCCCTGCGCAAAGGCAGCTGGAAGGTGACCGTTGCCGTGCATTTGGGCGATGAGAACCACCCGCCCAAGATCATGCACATCTGGCCCGGCTTCTATGAGGGTTCGATCTATGGTCTGGCGGTTGACCTTGGCTCGACCACCATCGCTGCCCACTTGTGTGACCTGAAAACCGGTGAGGTCGTGGCCTCCTCCGGCATCATGAACCCGCAGATCCGCTTTGGCGAAGACCTGATGAGCCGCGTTTCTTATTCGATGATGAACAAGGGCGGCGACCAGGAGATGACCCGCGCGGTGCGCGAGGGCATGAACGCGCTTTTCACCCAGATCGCAGCTGAGGCAGAGATCGACAAGGCGCTGATCGTGGATGCCGTTTTTGTCTGCAACCCGGTGATGCACCACCTGTTCCTCGGCATCGACCCATTTGAGCTGGGCCAGGCGCCCTTTGCGCTGGCGACCTCCAACGCACTGGCGCTGCGCGCGGTGGAGTTGGATCTGAACATCCACCCCGCCGCCCGTGTTTACCTGCTGCCCTGTATCGCCGGGCACGTCGGTGCCGATGCCGCCGCTGTGGCGCTGTCCGAAGCCCCCGACAAATCCGAGGACCTTGTGCTGGTCGTGGACGTTGGCACCAACGCCGAGATCCTGCTGGGCAACAAGGAGAAGGTCCTCGCCTGCTCCTCCCCCACCGGCCCGGCGTTTGAGGGCGCCCAGATCTCCAGCGGGCAGCGCGCCGCCCCTGGCGCCATCGAACGGGTTGAGATCAATCCGGAAACCAAGGAGCCGCGCTTCCGGGTGATTGGCTCCGACATCTGGTCGGATGAGGACGGTTTCTCGGAATCCATCGCCACCACCGGCATCACCGGCATCTGCGGCTCAGGGATCATCGAGGCGATTGCAGAGATGCGCCTGGCAGGCGTGCTGGACGCCTCCGGCCTGATCGGCTCAGCTGAGCAGACCGGCTCTGCCCGCTGCATTCAGGACGGGCGCACCAACGCCTACATGCTGTGGGACGGCTCCGCCGAGGGCGGCCCAACCATCACCGTCACCAACCCCGACATCCGCGCCATCCAGATGGCCAAGGCCGCGCTCTACTCCGGCGCCCGCCTCCTGATGGACAAGTTCGGCGTCGACACCGTGGACCGCGTGGTGCTGGCCGGCGCCTTTGGCGCGCATATTTCTGCCAAGCACGCCATGGTTCTGGGCATGATCCCCGATTGCGTGCTGGAGAAGGTCACTTCGGCCGGCAACGCCGCAGGCACCGGCGCCCGCATTGCGCTGCTGAACACCGAAGCGCGCGGCGAGATTGAGGAAACCGTGCGCCGGATCGAGAAGATCGAAACCGCCGTAGAGCCCCGCTTCCAGGAGCATTTCGTGAACGCCTCGGCGATCCCGAACTCGGCGGAACCCTTCCCGATCCTGGAAACCGTGGTCACCCTGCCGCAGGTGAATTTCAACACCGGCGGCGGTGATGGCGACAGCGCGGGCGGCGGCCGCCGCAGACGCCGCCGCGGCTGATCCTGTCGAGCTAAAAATTCCGCTGCGGCGCCCTTGACCTTACCGGCGCCGCAGCATAATCCTGCCCTCACAAGCGGGTATGGTGAAATGGTATCATGCGAGCTTCCCAAGCTTAAGGCGCGGGTTCGATTCCCGCTACCCGCTCCAGCCTTCCATATTTTTAAAACACTTACCGAACGCACTCCCGGCGCAGCCGTTTGACCGCCCCGGTCAAGCACCAGCCAGCTGTTTGTGCTAAACTGGTGTCGCGCGCCCGCGTAGTCCGGGCTGTTAGTTTGGGAGGGTACCAGTATGACACGCCACTTTTTTGCCGCCGCACTCCTGTGCGCCTTCAGCGCCGGATCTGCTGGAGCAGGAACAACCTGGGAACAGGGCGGCACCGGAACAGGCACCGCAAGCAACTCCCCCACCGAGATTGCTGACGGCCACATGGTGATCCAAACCAGCAGCACCTATGAGAATGTCGAAATGGAGGATCCCGGTCATCCTATGAACGGTGCCGCAGGCCCCTGTTTTGGCGCAGTTGAAGCCGCACCAGCCGGAGTGACGGGCGGCGGCATCTGCGCCTTCACCGACAAGGCCGGCGATAAGGTTGTGCTGCATTGGCACGCCGAGGGCATGGATGCCTCCGGTGCCCTGACCGGCAGCTGGAAGCTGAGCGGCGGAACCGGCCCCTGGGCAGCAGCTGAGGGAGGCGGTAAGTTTTCCTCCCTCACTGATCCGGCAAGCGGAAACTTCGTCAACACAATCACCAGCAGCGTCACGCTGCCCTGATCATAGCCGCGCGGGGCGTTGCCGCCCCGCCACCACATAAAACCGGGATTACCCGCTGGCGCTGCGCACATAGTCTAGCAAAGCGCGGGTTGACCCGTCTTTGCCGTCTGCACTCTTCTCCCCCGCCAGCAGCGGAGCCAGCGTGTTGGCCAATTCCTTGCCCAGCTCCACCCCCCATTGATCAAAGGAGTTGATTCCAAGGATCACACCCTCGACAAACACCCGGTGCTCGTAAAGGGCAATGATCTGACCCAGCACATGCGGCGTCAGCTTGGGATAGAGCAATGTGGTTGAGGGCCGGTTGCCCGGGAACACCCGGTGCCGCGCCTGGCGTTCCAGCTCGGCGCCCTCAAAGCCCTTGGCCCGCATCAGCGCGCAGGCTTCCTCCAGGCTGCGGCCCAGCATCAGCGCCTCAGACTGGGCCAGGCAGTTCGCCACCAGCAGCTTGTGGTGATGCGCCAGATCCGGCTCATGCCCCTGTGCCGCCACCAGAAACTCGGCAGGAATGACCGATGTGCCCTGATGCAGCAGCTGATAGAACGCGTGCTGGCCGTTGGTTCCGGGCTCTCCCCAAACCACCGGGCCGGACGGATACGGCAGCGACGTGCCGTCCATGGCCGTAGATTTGCCGTTTGATTCCATTTCCAGCTGCTGCAGATAAGCCGGCAGCCGCCGAAGCCGCTGGTCATAAGGCAGCACTGCCCGGGTCGGGTAGCCGCAAACCTGATTGTGCCAGATGCCGGTCAGTGCCAGCATCACCGGCATATTCTGCGCCCAAGGGGCATTGCGGAAATGGTCATCCATCGCCTTGCCGCCCGCCAGGAAGGCACGGAAATCTTCCGGTCCCACAGCCAGCATCAGGCTCAGCCCGATCGGCCCCCAGACCGAATAGCGTCCGCCGACCCAGTCCTCAAAGCCGAAGACATGATTGCGCGGAATGCCAAAGGCTGCCGTTTCCTCCTCAGAGGTCGACAGGGCGAGGAACTGCTGCGCCGACTCACCACCGCCTGCCTCAACCCAGCGCCGCGCAGTCGCCGCGTTGGTCATGGTTTCAATGGTCGTGAAGGTTTTGGAGGCGACAATCACCAAAGTCGTCTTCGGATCAAGCCGTTGCAGGATGTCGTGAATATGCGCGCCATCCACGTTTGAGACAAAATGGCAGCGCGGCCCGTCATGGTAAGGCGCCAGCGCAAGCGTCGCCATCACAGGCCCCAGGTCGGAACCGCCAATGCCGATATTGACCACGTCGGTAAACATGCCGCCCGGCCCCTGCATCACGCCAGAACGGACATCGGAGGCCAGTTTCTCCATCCGCTCAAGCGTCTTGCGCAAGGGCGCCCGGATGTCTTCACCGTCAACCAGCAGCTCCGGCCCGCCCGGATCGCGCAGGGCTGTGTGCAGAACCGCGCGCTGCTCGGTTTCGTTGATCTTGCTGCCCTGGAACATCGCCTCGCGCCGGCCTGCGACCTCCCGTTCGCTGCACAAAGCCGTCAGAGCGTCCCGAACCTCGCCGGTTATGAGGGTTTTGGAGTAATCAAACAGAAGATCCCCGAAACAAACGCTGAACGTATCAGCACGGCCCGGATCCGTATCAAACAAATGAAAAATATCTTCGCTGCAAAGCTTGGAATGCAGCGTCTTCAATGCAGTAAACATTTCTACCTTTCCAGTATTCAAGGCGCCCAATGGACTGACGCCTCGGACAGAACAGCTTGAATGGGGGCGTCTTCCGGCGGCAGCGACATCGCCTGCTCCAGCGCCTTGCGCTTGGCATCGCCGAAGATCACCAGATGCTTGGCAATGGCCTCATCCAGCACCCTGGCCGTCAGGCTGATCCGCGCCTCGGGCTGGCTGTCCGGCCGCATCACCGCCAGCGGCGGAGCGTTCGTGGCCAGCGCCGCCTCAATTCCGGCAGTACCGGGAAACAGCGAAGCCGTATGCATGTCTTCGCCCATGCCCAACAGCAGCACAGACAGCGGCAATTCCGGCACCACCAGGCTTTCAAGCTCTGCCAGCACGTCTTCCGGTTCCCGCTCCGGAACATGGAACGGAAGGAACTGCGCACTCGCAGCCCGGCTCTGCAGCAGCCGCTGGCGGATCATCGCCGCGTTAGAGCGGGCATGCTCCTGCGGCACCCATCGCTCATCTGTCGCCATGACGTGCACCCGGTCCCATTCGATATCCGCGGCGCATAGATCATCAAAAATCAGCCCTGGCGAGGTCCCGCCCGCAACTGCAAAGGACACCGTGTCGTGATGCAGAAGATGAGTCTTCAGATCCCCGGCGATTTCATTTGCAACTTCAATCGCCAGCATGTCCCGATCAGGATATTCGTTGAATTTCATGGGTTGATCCCCCTCCATTCCCGCCCGTCGCGGCGCATCAGCAAATTGGCGTCCTCCGGCCCGGTGGTACCGCTAACGTAGGGTTTAGGCACATCGCCGCGGGATTTCCAGCCCTCAATTACCGGATCGGTCCAGGCCCAGGCGGCTTCGACCTCGTCGCCCCTCATAAACAACGTCTGGTTGCCGCGCACAACATCCATGATCAGCCGTTCATAGGCATCCGGCGGATCGCCGCCCTCTGGCCCAAGTGCCTCGGCAAAACTCATGTCCAGCGGCACATCGATCAGCCGCATCCCGCCCTGCCCTGGCTCCTTGATGGTCACGCTGAGGGTGATGCCTTCGTTCGGCTGCAGACGGATCTTCAGGTGGTTGGCATGCCGCCCGGCCTCGGCGCCGAAGATCGAATGCGGCGCGTCCTTGAACATCACGTTGATGACGGATGACCGGTTCACCAGACGCTTGCCGGTCCGCAGATAGAACGGCGTGCCCGCCCACCGCCAGTTGCTGATATGCGCCTTCAGCGCCACATAGCTCTCAGTGGTGCTGCGCGGGTTGCCGACCAGCCCGCGGTAGGATGGATGCGGCGCTTCGGGGTCCAGGCTGGCCTGATACTGGCCGCGCACGATGTGGTGCGGCTCCACCGGTTCCATCGCCCGGATTACCTTCAGCTTCTCATCGCGGACCGCGTCAGGGTCGAACTTCGCGGGCGGTTCCATCGCGATCAGGCACAGAAGCTGCATCAGGTGGTTCTGCATCATATCGCGCATGGCGCCCGCGCGCTCATAATACTCCTCACGGCCTTCAACACCGACTGTCTCGGCCACGGTGATCTGGATGTGATCCACGTACTGGCTGTTCCACAGCGGCTCAAACAGCATGTTGCCGAAGCGGACCGCCATCAGGTTCTGCACCGTCTCCTTGCCCAGATAATGGTCGATCCGGTAGATCTGGCCCTCGTCAAAGTGGCTGGCCAGCGTCCGGTTCAGCTCCCGTGCGGTTTCCAGATCACGGCCAAAGGGTTTTTCCACCACGATCCGCGTATCCGCGTTGGCCAGCCCATGCCGGTGCAAACGCTCTGCCAGCGGCCCGAACAGGCCGGGTCCGACCGAGAAATAGAACACACGGACCGGCACATCCTCCGCCGGGCGCAGCTGCCGGCTCAGCTCCTGCCAGCCCTGCTCTCCCAGGGCATCCAGCGCCACATAGCTGATCCGCTCCAGAAACGCCTCCAGCGCGCCGCCGCCGCAGGCCTTAGGCCCTGCATGCGCGCGCAGCGCTTCAGCCACAACGGTCCGGTACTCTGCGCTGGTCAGGCTGGTGCGCGCGGCACCGATGATCCGCTCATCCCCCTCCAGCTGGCCGGCGCAATGGCGCCGGAACAGCGCTGGCAGAATCTTGCGCTGCGCCAGATCGCCCGTACCGCCGAAAATCACCAGGTCAAAAGGGTCGACCGGTATCACACGCGAAACCATTCTTGTTCTTCCTGTCTCCGCCGGTGCAGGCGCGGCACACCGCCGCTCACATCCCTGTCATGTGCCTGCCCGGCCGCTTTCATTTCCCGCCCAGTATAAGGTAGCTTGCCGCGAAAGGAACTGCTCCGAAGGACATCCGCATGAAAGACCTGCAAAAATCTGCCGCCAACCTAGGCAAGTTCCAAGACGCCTTTGTGACGGCAGACGGTCAGCAGCGGGCTTCAGTGCCGCTCAGCCATCCGGAAACCCTTTGGTTCAATACCGGCACCCTTTGCAATATCGAATGCAGCAACTGCTACATCCTCAGTTCTCCGACAAATGACGCGCTGGTCTATCTGTCCGAAGCGGAAGTGCAGGACTACCTAGACCAGATTGAGGAGCGCAACTGGCCCATTCGGGAAATCGGCTTCACCGGCGGCGAGCCCTTCATGAACCCGGAGATGATCCCAATGGCCCGCGCCGCGCTGGAGAGGGGGTTCGAGGTTCTGATCCTGACCAACGCCATGCGCCCGATGATGCGCAAGACGGTCAAGACAGGTCTTCTGGCCCTGCGAGAAAACTACGGTGACAAACTGACCCTGCGCATATCGGTCGACCATCACAGCGCCGAACTGCACGATAAGGAACGCGGCGCCGGCAGCTTTGCCAAGACCATCGAAGGCATGGAATGGCTGCGGGACAACGGTTTTGCAATGGCAGTGGCAGGCCGCACCGTCTGGGGGGAGAGCGAAGCTGAGGCCCGCGCAGGCTATGCCGCGCTGTTTGCCGAACACGGCTTTGCAATCGACGCGCAGAACCCGGGCCAGACCGTGCTGTTCCCCGAAATGGACGAAACCGTCGAAGTCCCCGAAATCACTACCGCGTGCTGGGGTATTCTGAACAAGACACCGGACAGTGTGATGTGCGCCTCGTCCCGTATGGTCGTGAAGCGCAAAGGCGCCGGCAGCCCCGCTGTGCTGGCCTGCACCCTTCTGCCCTACGCGCCGGAGTTTGAGCTGGGCAGGACCTTGGCCGAGGCAGAGCGCCCGGTACAACTGAACCACCCGCATTGCGCCAAGTTCTGCGTCCTCGGCGGCGCCAGCTGTTCGGCCTGAAACCGCAACACGCTTTGACCTAACGGCAGCGGGATGGCACCATGGCGCCATATTGTCTGCCGGGGTTCCATCATGCGTTTTCTGTTTGCTCTTTTTCTGTGTCTTATTCCCATCGCGGCATCAGCACAGAACCGGATGGCGCTGGTCGTTGGCAACAACAGCTATTCTGACGTCCCCGTTCTGGCCAAGGCCCGCGCGGATGCTCAGTCCATTGGCACAAAACTCAATGAGCTGGGTTTCACCGTCACTACTGCTCTGGACCAGGACCGCCGCGGACTGAACAAGAAAATCTCTGAATTCACCGCCCGTCTGGAACCCGGCGATGCGGCCTTTGTCTTCTTTGCCGGCCACGGGGTGGAGATCGACGGCGAGAACTACCTGCTGCCCACGGACATTGCGGCCCCCAGTGCTGGCGGCAGCGACTTTGTGAAATCCGAATCCATTGCCCTTTCGGATCTTCTGGACCGCGTCCGCAAGACCGGCGCCCGCTCCGCCGTGGTGGTCATAGACGCCTGCCGCAACAACCCGTTCGAACTGGTCGAGGGCCGCAGCATCGGCACCACCCGCGGCTTGGGCCGTATTGCGGCCCCGCAAGGCACCTTCGTGATCTTCTCCGCCGGCGCTGGCCAGCTGGCGCTGGACCGGCTGAACGAGCAAGACACCGCAGAAAATTCCGTCTTCACCCGTGCGCTGCTGCCGCTGCTGTCCGAACCGGGGCTGGAGCTGCGCACGCTGGTGGCAGGACTGCGGCGCGAGGTGCGCGATCTGGCACTGACCGTCCAGCACCGCCAGGTGCCTGCCTATTATGATGAAATGCTGGGGGAATTCTATTTCACACAAGCCGCCCTGCCAGCTGAACCTGCGCCCTTGCCTGCAAGCACAATGCAGACAGATTTTGAGGTCGCCCGTTCGATAGGAACTCCTCAGGCCCTCGACAGCTTCCTGGAACGCTACACGGGCCGCGAAGACGAATACACCTACACGGTTGCCCTGCAGCTGCGGCAAGGCCTGGAGCCCACGCACCCCCTGCCGGAAGCAGCCGCTGAACAATTGCCGGAACCGCCTGACGTTCCGGTCATCCCGGACTCCAAGGCGGTGATGCGCGACACACAGGCAGCGCTGAACGAAATCGGCTGCCACTCTGGACGCCCCGACGGAATTGCCGGCCCCCGCACCCGCAGCGCCTTTGCCGCCTATCTGGCAGCGGCAGACAGCACCCTCGGCGCCGATGATCTGGGCACCGCCCACGCGCTGGAAGAACTGCGCCAGAAGTCGGGGGAAATCTGCAAACCTGCGCCCGGAACTGCCTCCGCCCGGGCACCTGCACCAGCAAAAGCCGCTGCGCCGCTGGCAGGCGCCTGGAAGTTCAAGGCAACCTGCGCCCTGGTGGTCAAGGTCACGGGAAACGTCCATTACACCCATGCAGGCGGCAATAAATACCACGGGCGGCTCAGCGACTCACTGGGCCAGAACGCCAACACTGAGGTCTATCTGAACGGCCAGCAGATCAGCGGCACGGATTATTTTCCCGGCATCACCGTCACCTGGCGCGGCCGTCTTGCCGCGGACGGGCGCAGTTTCACCTCCAGCGGCTCAACCGGCTGCGCGGTCTATGCCTGGCGCTGATCCGGAACAATGGATTTGACCGGTGAATATGGTCAGTGGATCTGAAATTCTCCGACCACGTTGCGCCATTCGCCGGGGCCGATCATCTTGCGGTGATTGAACCGCACCGAATGCAGCGGCCCTTCGATCTCGCGATGCCAGAATTCGATGAACTCAAACAGCCGCGGGTGGTCCGGCGCGAGGTCGTATTGCTGCCAGACAAAGGTATTCAAAACATGGATATGATCCGGCATGTGATAGGTGAATTCTGCCGTGGTCAGCCCGTATCCCTTGAGCATCAGCTCGGTTTCGCTGGTCTCCATCTCTAGCCTCCAATTCTTACCCCCTCAGATTGATGCTAGGCTGCAATTGGTTAATTTCCTCAAAAACAGTGCGTTACCGATGCGTGAACAGCAGGTTTCCGGCTTTCGGGGGCTGTGTGCTTGCGCCCCATATACGGTCTCTGATAGGGTGCGAACACAATATATAGACCCAGAAGAAAGAGCGGGCAGCCAACGTGAGCGATACGCCGGAAACTCCTGAAAACATGGACGAAAACCTGCCGGAACGCCCGGCCTATGACGGGCCGACCGTTTCCATCGAAACCGAGATGCGCAACTCGTATCTCGACTATGCGATGTCGGTCATCGTCAGCCGCGCGATTCCGGACCTGCGGGACGGTCTGAAACCGGTGCACCGCCGCATTCTCTATGCGATGCACGAATCCGGCAACAGCCATGACAAGGCCTACCGCAAGTCGGCGCGTCCAGTGGGCGACGTGATGGGTAAATACCACCCGCACGGCGACAGCGCGATCTATGACGCACTGGTGCGCATGGCGCAGGACTTCTCGATGTCGCTGCCTCTCTTGGATGGCCAAGGCAACTTCGGCTCGATGGACGGCGATAATCCTGCGGCCATGCGTTACACCGAAGTGCGGATGGACAAACCAGCCGCCTTCCTTCTGTCTGACATCGACAAGGAAACTGTCGATTTTCAGGACAACTACGACGGCAAGGACCGCGAGCCCACCGTGCTCCCGGCCCGCTTCCCGAACATGCTTGTCAATGGCGCCGGCGGCATCGCGGTCGGCATGGCCACCAACATCCCGCCGCACAACCTGGGCGAAGTGATCGACGCCACTCTGGCACTGATCGAGGATCCGGATCTGACCAGCGAGCAGCTGATCGACTATATCCCCGGTCCCGACTTCCCGACCGGCGGTGTGATGCTGGGCCGCTCCGGTGCGCGCAAGGCGTACCTAGAGGGCCGCGGCAGCGTGATCATCCGCTCGAAAACCCGCGTCGAAGAGATCCGCAAGGACCGCTATGCCATTGTCGTGGACGAGATTCCCTATCAGGTGAACAAGGCCGCGATGATCGAGAAGATCGCCGAGCAGGTCCGCGAGAAGAAGATCGAGGGCGTCGCCCATGTTCAGGACGAATCCGACCGCAACGGCGTGCGGGTTGTTGTTGAACTCAAACGCGACGCCACGCCCGAGGTGGTGCTGAACCAGCTGTTCCGCTTCACCCCCATGCAGACTTCCTTTGGCTGCAACATGCTGGCCCTGAACGGCGGCCGGCCCGAACAGCTGACCCTGCGCCGTTTCCTGACTTCCTTCATCGATTTCCGCGAGGATGTCGTGGCCCGCCGTACTGCGCACCTGCTGCGCAAGGCCCGCGAGCGCAGCCACATCCTGTGCGGTCTGGCTGTGGCGGTCTCCAACGTCGATGAAATCGTCGCAACGATCCGCTCCTCCGCGGATGCGGCTGAAGCGCGTGAAAAGCTTATGACCCGGCGCTGGCCAGCCGCCGATATTGCAGACTACATCCGCCTGATCGACGATCCGACTCATAAGATGAACGACGACGGGACCTATAACCTGTCGGAAACCCAGGCCCGGGCAATCCTGGAATTGCGGCTGCAGCGCCTGACCCAGATCGGCGTCAAGGAAGTCACCGACGAACTGGAAGAACTGGCAGCCAAGATCAAGGAATACCTTGAGATTCTGTCCTCGCGCGAGCGCATCATGGGCATCATCGGCGATGAGCTGCGCGAAGTTCGTGACAACTTCGCCGTGCCGCGCCGAACCGAGATTGTCGACTGGTCCGGCGACATGGAAGACGAGGACCTGATCGAGCGCGAGGACATGGTTGTGACCGTGACCTCCGGCGGCTACATCAAGCGTACTCCGCTTGCCGACTTCCGCGCCCAAAAGCGCGGCGGCAAGGGCCTGAGCGGCATGCAGACCAAGGAAGAGGATGTGGTGACCACGCTGTTTGTGGCCAACACCCACACCCAATTGCTGTTCTTCACCACCGACGGCATGGTCTACAAGCTCAAGACCTGGCGTCTGCCGCAATCGGGGCGCACCGGCAAGGGCAAGGCGATCGTCAACATCCTGCCGATCCCCACAGGCGTTTCCATCGCTGCCATCATGCCGGTCGATGTGCCGGATGAGGAATGGGAAAACCTGCAGGTGGTCTTTGCTACCTCCGGCGGAGACGTGCGCCGCAACCGTCTGTCGGACTTCACCAACGTCCGCCGCAACGGCAAGATCGCAATGAAACTGCCGGAAGACGGCTCCGTTAAACTGGTGAACGTGCGCATCTGCTCGGAAGATGACGACGTGATGCTGTTCACCAATTCGGGCCGCGCCATCCGCTTCCGCTCCACCGACGTGCGCGTGTTCAACTCGCGCGAATCCACCGGTGTCCGCGGCATCAAGCTGACCGGCGAGGACGATGTGGTCTCGATGTCGGTGATCCGCCACTCCAAATACACACCGGAGCAGCGTACCGCCTACCTCAAAATGCGCCGCGCGATGGCCGGTCTGACCGACGATGCCGAGGCCTCGGATGAGGACGCACCGGAGGATCCAAATTTCTCCACCGAGCTTTATGCAGAGATGTCTGCGGCGGAGAACCTGATCCTGACGATCACCTCGGGCGGTTCCGGTAAACTCTCGTCCTCGCACGACTACCCGGTGCGCGGCCGCGGCGGCATGGGTGTGACCGCGATGGACAAGGCGATGCGCGGCGGCGAGATCGTTGCCTCCTTCCCGGTGGAAATGGACGACCAGATCATGCTGGCGACCTCCAAGGGACAGTCGATCCGGGTTCCGGTCGATGGCATTTCCTTCCGCTCTCGCTCTGCCGGCGGTGTGCGGGTGTTCAACACCGGCAAGGGCGAGGAAGTTGTCTCTGTCGCTTGGATTGCCGAGAACGGCGAGGAAGAGGATGGCAGCGAGGAATAAGCCCCTTACGCCCCATCCCATTGGAAACATTAAACGCCGTCCCGTTGCCGGGGCGGCGTTCGCTTTGTTAACGGCCCCCTAACAGATCTTGGATATTGTTGCGGCAAGTTCTGATTTCTCATGAAGGGATTGCCCCAATGAACTTGTACCACTGCTCCATCGACCTGCAGCATGAGGCTAAGGCGCTGAGTTTTGCCAGTGCGGTCGATCAATGGATGGGATACTTGCAGGAACGCGGCGTGGTCCAAAGCTGGCGCCTGCTGCGGCGCAAACTGGACATGGCCAGCGACAATTGCCGCGACTTCCTCCTGGAGATCGAATTCCGGGACATGACCCAGTTGGATCAGGCCTTCCGGGTGCTGGGTGAGCATGACGAGGAGGTTGAGAAGCTCTATTCCCACGTCAGGGCTTTGATCGCCACCGCCGACATCGGTCTCTACCGGCCCTTCCCGGATCCGGAACGGGCGGAGCGGATGGCGCTGATCTGACGGGCAGATGCCTCAGACCAGGGTGGCTCCCAGCACATAACTGGCAAAGATCAGGTAGGCGACGGCTGTATGCATCAGATTACTCTCTTACTCACACCCCCAAGGATTAAGAGAATACTGTTAAAATGCGGCATTTTCGGGGCAGCGGGATTTCCGCTGCCGCCAGAGGGCCTTAGCGGTAGTTCAAACCCGATTCAGAGATCGTAGAGCAGGCTGAACTTCTCTTCGAGGTAGGCCAGCAGCGGCGCGTGGCCGGGCTCCATGCCGGAGGCGTGCCTGATGGTTTCGCGCGGGCTGCGCAGGCCGCCGTGCTGCTGCAGGTTTTCCTTCAGCCAATTGGTTGCGCCTTCGGTGTTGCCTTCCGCCAGCTCTGCATCCAGCCCCGGCACATCCCGCCGCAGCGCCTGATACAGGCAGCCGGCATAGACATTGCCCAGCGTGTAGGTCGGGAAATACCCGAACAGGCCCACCGACCAGTGCACATCCTGCAAACAGCCGTTGGACGGTTTGTCCACGGCATAACCGAAGTCCGCCTCGAACCGGTCGTTCCAGGCCGTTTCCAGATCCTTCACCGCCAGATCGCCGCTCATCAGCGCGCGCTCCAGGCCGAACCGCATCATGATATGGAGGTTGTATTGCAGTTCATCCGCTTCTGTCCGGATATAGCCCTTGTGCACCGTGTTCACGGCGGCATAGAAAGCATCCGCATCGGCAACACCAAAGTCGCCAAAGGCGTCCTTCATCTCACCGAACAGCCAGCCGGTAAAGGCGCGGCTGCGGCCGATCTGGTTCTCATAGATCCGGCTCTGGCTTTCATGCACCCCCATGGACACGCCGCTGCCCAGCGGGGTCAGCAGGTAATCGCGGCTGATGTTCTGCTCATAGGCGGCATGGCCGACCTCATGAATGGTGGAATAAAAGCAGTTGAACGGATCGCTTTCGCTGGTCCGCGTGGTGATCCGCACGTCCAGCCCCGCGCCGGAGCAGAACGGATGCACTGCCTTGTCGACCCGGCCGTGGGACATGTCATAGCCGAACTGCCTGGCGAGCTTTCGGGTCAGCTTCATCTGCACGGCTTCGTCAAATGTGCCGGTCAGCCCCTTTGGCGCGGGTTTTTCCAGCACCTTGGCACGCAATTCCACCAGTCCGGGGCGCATGGCATCAAAGATCTCCGCGATCGCAGCCCCTGTCATGCCATGCTCATAGTCCTCGACCATGGCGTCATAGACATCACCGCCCGCCGCCAGCGCCAGTCCCTCCTCGCGCTTCAGCGCAACGACTTCCTCCAGCACCGGGACAAAACCCGCCACGTCCTCATCCGCCCGCGCCGCGGCCCATTGGCCCTGCGCGACAGAAGTAACCTGAGCGATCTTCTTGGCCAGATCGGCGGGCACCTTGACGGTGCGCTCATAGCTGCGGCGGATTTCGCGCAGCTGCGCCTCACCTGCCTCATTGGGGGCAACCGCTTGCTCCAGCCACTCCGCCACCCGCGGGTCGCTGCGGCGGGCGTGCAGCACCGCCTCCATCGCGGCCATCTCCTCACCCCGCTGCGGCGCCGCCCCGCGCGGCATCATGGTTTCCTGATCCCAGCCCAGACGGCCCGCAATCTGCCCCAGCGCCTGGGTTTCGCGCTGGAAGGCCATCAATTCGACAAATGCGCTCATAATTCATTGATCCTTGATCGAGGTTGCAATGGGATAGGCAGACAGGAAGCGGGCGCGCAGGATCAGTACCCATACGCCCACAGCCACCAGCTGGTGGGTAATCGCGGCGTGCAGCGGCGCAGCATAAACCACGGTGATGATCCCCAGCAAAACTTGCACGGAGAGCGCCGCAAAAACGGCATTGAACGCGAAACGGGTGCGCGCGTGGGCCGAGTTGCGTCCCCGCAGCCAGGCGACCACAGCAAAGGCAAACAGCAGATAGCCTGCCACCCGGTGAATGAACTGCACCAGACCGGGGTTTTCGAAGAAGTTCTTCCACACCGGGTCGATCATGAAGGGGTTCGGAGGGATCACCTGCCCGCCCATCAGCGGCCAGTCGGTATAGGAGCGGCCCGCGTCAATCCCTGCGACCAGCGCGCCCAGCAAAATCTGCAGGAAGGCAAAATGCATCAGGCCCGTAGACAGGCTGAACAGCTTGGCTTCCTTGGCGCGGCGCGCCTGCATCAGCTCGCGCTCTTCGCGGCCCAGCATCAGCACATACCAGGCAATGAAGCCAAGGATCACGAACGCCAGCCCCAGATGCACCGCCAGCCGGTAGGAGGCCACCGCAGTCATCCCCTCGCCCTGGGTGACGCCAGAGGCCACCATCCACCAGCCGATGGCGCCCTGCACGCCGCCCAGAAGGCCAGGCAGCAGCAGTCGGCCGGTCCAGCCCGCCGGGATCTTGCGGGCCGCAAAGAAGCCAAGGAAGCCGAGCGCCCAGACTACGCCAATGAAACGTCCCAGCTGGCGGTGGCCCCATTCCCACCAGTAGATCTCTTTGAAATCAGACAGTTCCATCCACTGGTTCTGGATGCGCCACTGGTCGATTTCCTTGTACTTGTCGAATTCAGCCTGCCATTCCGTTTCGGACATCGGCGGGATGGCTCCGGTCACGGGGCGCCATTCTGTGATCGACAGGCCAGAGTCTGTGAGCCGCGTCAGACCGCCCACCACGATCATTGCAATCACAAGCGCAAACAGCACCATCAGCCAGGCGCGGATCGCCTTGCGGGCGCCGCCGCGGCCGCGGTCGATCAGCCCCGGCTGGCCTGCGGGCGCGTCCTTTTTCTCGCCCTCAACCTCTTCGAAAATGCTGCGCTTGCTCATGCTTGCCTCTTTGTCTGTGGTGCCAAGCTAGGGGCGGGTTATTCAAAGGTCCAGAGCGGCTTACTCGCCGCCACGCTCTTTCCAGCGGACCATCTGCCGCATGATCCCGTGCAGCATCTGCACATCCGAGCGGGTCATCCGCATCCGGGACCACAGGTTGCGCAGGTTGGTCTTCATGCCTTCGGCCTTTTCCGGCGGGAAGAAGAAGCCCGCCTCGTCCAGCCGGTCCTCGTAATGCTCCACCAGTTTTTCAACCTCAACACCGGTGGCCCACTCGCCCTTGCGGCCAAGGTCGGTGGTTTCTTGCAGCACTTCGCCGGATTGGCGCATCCATTCATAGCCCGTGAGCAGCACGCACTGGCCCAGGTTCAGCGAGGCATAGAGCGGGTTCACCGGCACCGAGATGATGGCGTTCGCCTTGGCGATATCCTCGTTTTCCAGCCCGGCACGTTCCGGGCCGAACATCACCGCGACCTTTTCGCCCGCTGCGATCTTCTCAGCCGCGATCTGCATGGCGCGTTCAGGGCTGTAGACAGGTTTGGTCAGGCCGCGCTGGCGGGCGGTGGTGGCGAACACATAAGTACAGTCGCCCAGCGCCTCCGGCACATCCGCACAAAGCTGCGCCTCGTCCAGCAGCCGTCCCGCACCCGAAGACATCGCCACCGCCTTGGGGTTCGGCCAGCCGTCGCGCGGCGCCACGATGCGCATCCGGTCGAGGCCGAAGTTCCACATCGCCCGCGCCGCGGCACCGATATTCTCGCCCATCTGCGGGCGGACAAGGACAAAGGCGGGCTGGGGCGTATCGGTGGGCATCGTATTCTCCGGCAAAATCGGCACTGCTGTACTGCCCGCGCGGCTGCGGGGCAAGGTCCAGCGCGGGTTTGGGCTTAATTTACCGGGGCTTCACCACCGCAAATCCTTGCGTCCTGCAAGAAATCGGCTAAACACCGTCAAACCGCCTGAACAATGGAGCACCGCCATGGGAAGCCCTGCTGACGCACCGGAGCAGCCGCAGATCTATCTGATTTCCCCGCCGAGTTTCGAGCTGGGCAAATTCCCCGGCCAGCTGGCGCGGGTGCTGGATGAGGTCGACGTGGCCTGTGTGCGCCTGGACATGGCGAGCCGCGATCAGGACACCCTCAGCCGCGCTGGCGATGCGCTGCGCGAAGTGACCATGGCGCGCGATGTGGCGCTGGTGATCTCCGACCATCAGATCCTGGCGGAACGGCTGGGCCTGGACGGCGTGCATCTGACCGATGCGTCCAAATCCATCCGCACCGCGCGCAAGGCGCTGGGGCCGGATGCGATTGTCGGCTGTTTCTGCGGCGCCTCGCAGCATGACGGCATGGTGGCCGGTGAGGCAGGCGCGGATTACGTGAGCTTTGGCCCGGTGGGCACCTCCGGCCTGGGCGATGGCGCGCAGGCAGAAGCAGACCTGTTTGAATGGTGGTCCAAGATGATCGAGGTGCCGGTTGTGGCCGAGGGCGGCCTGACTGAGGATCTGGTGCGCGGCATCGCGCCCTATACAGACTTCTTTGGCATTGGTGATGAGATCTGGCACACGGAAGACCCGTTGGCTGCGCTCAAGGTGCTGCTGCGGGCGATGGGCTGACGTTCTGCAGGGTGTTTACAGGAACACCCGCTCCACAAACCAGTAACCGCCGATCATCGCGATGGTGACAGAGGCCGGGATCGCCACCCGGCCGCGGTACTTCGGATGCCGCCCGAACCACAGACGCACCCCGAGGTAAGCGACGGCAATCACCGCCAGCTGGCCGAATTCCACCCCCACGTTGAATCCAATGAGCGCGGGCAGGAACTGATTTTCAGGCAAACCGAACTCCCCCAGCACAGAGGCAAAGCCGAGCCCGTGCAACAGCCCGAATCCAAAGATCACGAAACTGCGCCATGTGTGCAGCTTGCGGGCGAAGATGTTCTCGACCGCAACAAACACGATCGACAAGGCAATCAGCGGTTCGACAATGGCGGGGTTCACATTGACTATGCCCAGCGCGCCCAGCGCCAGCGTGATGGTATGCGCCACCGTAAACAGGCTCACCTGCAACAGCAGCGGCTTCACCCGCGGGCTAAGGAAGAACAGCCCAAGCACAAACAGGATATGATCCAGCCCCTTGGGCAGGATGTGGGTAAAGCCGACAGGAATGTACTCCATGAAGGCCTCAACCGGCGTCTTGGCCGCGCCGCCTCCCAATGGGATCGGCGGTGAGGTCTCTCCGCCTTGCAGGTATCCCGTATACGGCTCATCCACCCCGTTCTGCCGCAGAACCACCCCGCCAGACCCCTTGGGCCAAGTGATACGCAGGCTGCCTGTGCCCGGAGGAATGCCCCCGGCCAGTTCCAGGAAGGACGCCCGCGGCAGGCTGGCGTCGCCGACCTCCGGTATGGTGATCCGTGTGACATCCAGATCAACAGGCTCCGCTGCACGAATGGAGACCGTCTCCAGCCATTCCTCCGCAAAGAGCTTGACCATTGGGGTCAGCTCTTCCGGCGTCAGCGCCCGCAGTTCATCGTAGTCAGCGGCCTGTGCGGTCTGGTTGGTATCTGAGAGCCCATCGAGGTTTATGCCCGCAACAAAGGCCTCCACGTTCAGACGCAGTTCCAGCGTGATCTGCCCGTCCTTCACCGTAAAATCTGCAATCGCGGGCGTGACCTCATGCGCGCGGGCTGGGGACGCAGCTATTGCAACCACACAGAACAGCAGCGCAAATAGGCTCTGCAGCCAAATGATGCCGCGTCTGACAGCCAAGGACATTTCCATGCAATACCGCCTGTTCTGCTCAATTCTTTGTGCCGGGCTGACCCTTGGGGCCTCGCCAGTGTTATCCCACGAGTTTTGGATTGAGCCGCAGAAATATCAAGTGAATTCCGGGGAGCCGGTGGTGGCTAAACTGCGCAACGGACAGGAGTTCAACGGGGCGGAGCAGCCCTATTTGGATCACCGCATCGCCCGGTTCGAGGTTTTTCAGGGCGGAACCGCCGTGCCCTACCTTGGCCGCATGGGGGATATGCCCGCCTTTGCCGCCAGCACCTTGCAGGACGGGCTAGCCGTGATGATCCACCAGACCCGGCCGCAGACCATTACCTATGACAGCTGGAAAGAGTTCCAAGCGTTCATTGATCACAAGGCTTTTGGCGATATCCGCACACAGCACCAGGCGCGCGGTCTGCCGGACGCGGGATTCGTTGAGCAGTACACCCGCTATGCCAAGGCGCTGGTTGCCATTGGCGATGGCAAAGGAGCGGACAAAGCCACCGGGCTGGAGACCGAGATCGTGGCCCTGGCCAATCCCTATACGGACAACCTGGCAGACGGGCTTCGGGTCCGGGTACTGTATCAGGGTGCTCCGAGGGCAGACGCGCAGGTTGAGGTGTTTGCCCAGGCCCCGGATGGCACAGTCTCCATCACGACCCAGCCAACGGACGTGAGGGGGGAGACCATCGTCCAGGTTGCTCCCGGACACAGCTATCTGCTGGACGCCGTGGTTCTGCGCCCTGCCCCCGATGGCAAGGATTACGTTTGGGAAAGCCTTTGGGCGGCCCTGACATTCGCGGTGCCCGCCCGGTGAAGCGGCTTGCAGAGGCCTGCCAAAGGCGGCAATAGGTCAATATGACACAAGCCCCAAACTCTCAGACACCCGCCATCCTGTGCATCGGGTCGGTCCTGTGGGACATCATCGGCCGCTGCACCAGTGAAATGCAGCGCGGATCGGACATGCCCGGGCGCATCACCCGGCTGCCCGGCGGCGTTGCCATGAACATCGCCATGACCCTGTCGCGCTTTGGTGTGAAGCCTGCATTGCTGACCGCCGTGGGCCGCGACCCCGAAGGTGACGAGCTGATCCATGCCTGCGGCCACTTCGGCCTGATCACCGATCACATCTACCGCTCCGAGGACCTGCCCACCGACCGCTACATGGCTGTCGAGGGCGCCAACGGGCTGATTGCCGCCATTGCCGACGCGCATTCGCTGGAGGCTGCAGGCGACAAGATCCTGCGGCCGCTGTCCGATGGCTCGCTGGGCACAGAGGCCGCACCCTATGAGGGCCAGGTGGCGCTGGATGGCAACCTGACCCTGTCGCTCTTGGATGACATCGTCGCCAGCCCGGCCTTTGCCAAGGCCGACCTGCGCGTGGCGCCTGCTTCGCCGGGCAAGGCGGAACGGCTGCGCCCCTTCCTGACCCGCACCCGCGGCACGCTCTATGTGAACCTGGAAGAGGCCGGCATCCTGTGCCAGGCGGAGTTCACCGACAGCGAAACTGCCGCCACAGCGATGCTGGACCGTGGTGCCGCGCGGGTGCTGGTCACCGATGGCGGCGCCTCTGCCACCGTGGCCGATACCGAGGGCACCATCACCCTGCACCCGCCCCGCGTCACCGTTGCCCGCGTGACCGGCGCAGGCGATACCTTCATGGCCGCCCATATCGTTGCCGAGGCACGGGGCGAAGACCGCAAGACCGCTTTGGCCTCAGCCCTCAAGGCTGCGGCGACCTACGTTTCAGGAGAACCCCCGCTTTGATCGACATTCAGTATTCGTCAGAGGTTCAGGCCGCCAAGGCCGAGAACCGCGCTATTGTTGCGCTGGAAAGCACCATCATCACCCACGGCATGCCGTACCCGCAGAATGTCGAGGTCGCAGCACAAGTGGAGCAGGACATCCGCGATGCCGGCGCCGTGCCGGCCACCATGGCAGTGATTGATGGCGTGCTGCATGTAGGTCTGGAACCCGATCAGCTGCAGGCGCTGGGTCAGGCCAAGGGCGTTGCCAAGATCTCCCGCGCGGACATGCCTGCCTGTATCGCCACTGGCGGCACAGGCGCGACCACCGTGGCAGCAACCATGATTGCGGCACGGCTGGCCGGCATCTCCGTCTTTGCCACCGGCGGCATCGGCGGTGTCCACAAGGGGGCTGAAACCACATTCGACATCTCCGCCGACCTGCTGGAGCTGGCGCAGACCCCGGTGACGGTGGTAGCCGCAGGCGCCAAGGCAATCCTTGACCTGCCGAAAACGCTGGAAGTGCTGGAAACCCAGGGCGTGCCGGTGATTGCCTACGGGCAGGACAGCTTTCCCGCCTTCTGGTCCGCCCAGTCAGACCTGAATGCGCCGCTGCGCATGGACGCGCCCGCTGAAATCGCCCGCGCCCATGCCACCCGCCAGGCCATGGGCCTGCCCGGCGGCCAGCTGATTGCCAACCCGATCCCGGCAGACGCCCAGATCGCGGCAGAGGAACTGGCACCGGTGATTGCCCAGGCCCAGTCCGAAGCAGATGCCCAAGGCGTCGCAGGCAAAGATGTGACCCCCTTCCTGCTGTCCCGCATCTTCGAGCTGACCGAAGGCCGCTCGCTTACTGCGAACATCGCACTGGTGCGCAACAATGCGCGGCTGGCGGCAAAGATCGCACAGGAACTCAACAATCTCGCACAATGAGTTGATTTTTGGGGCGGAAACCATTGCTCCGCCCCAAAACAGTGCCTAGGTTCCACGCGGAATTCCTGGAAAACTGATCTATGACCACGCCATTCGACGAAGAACCCCAACGCCGCCGCGGCCTGTTCGCCAGCCTGCGCGCCTCCTTCTTTACGGGCATCGTCGTGATCGCGCCGGTGGGGCTTACCATCTGGCTCTTGTGGTCTGTCATGGGCTGGATCGACAGCGTGGTGCTGCCGCTGGTGCCGCACACGTTCCGGCCTGAGCAGTATATCGGCATCAACCTGCGCGGCGTCGGGCTGATCATCTTCCTGCTGTTCACCATCATCGTCGGCTGGATCGCCAAGGGCATCATCGGCCGCTCGCTTATCACCTTTGCCGAAAGCCTGGTGGACCGGATGCCGGTCGTGCGCACGGTCTATTCCGGCATCAAGCAGATCTCCGAGACCGTCTTTGCCCAGTCCGAGCGCAGCTTTGAAAAGGCCTGCCTGGTGCAATACCCGCGCAAGGGCATCTGGGCCATCGGCTTCATCTCCACCCATGCCAAAGGTGAGATTGCCAAGCGCGCGGAAACCAGCGGCGGGCTGGTCAGCGTCTTTCTCCCAACCACGCCGAACCCCACATCCGGCTTCCTGCTGTTTGTACCGGAGGAGGACGTGATCGAACTGGACATGACGGTGGAGGACTCGGCAAAACTGGTGATCTCGGCAGGCCTCGTCTACCCGAACCCCAAGGACCCCACCAAACCAGTGGAGAACGGCAAGAAGCCGAAGGCCCTGGAAAAAGAAGACGCCTAGCCGAACATTGCCGGCAGATCAGCCGACGAACGCACCCCAAGGTTTTCCCGGTTCTGGGTCAGAAACCCCTCTGCCGCATCCCGTCCTGCCTGCTTCAGCCGTGCCAGGATCTGCGGCACAGGGAACAGCTTGGTGGTGACCGACAGCTGCGTCATCAGATCGTCATCCGCGATCATATGCACCCGCACCTCTTTCATCCGCCCCTGCTGAATGGTGCCATCGGCCAGCAGCCGCTGCACGAAGTTGATCGCCCTGAGCTCCCGCAGCAGCGAGGAGTTGAAGCTGATCTCGTTCACCCGGTTGCGGATCTGCTGCGGGGTCTTGGGGACCTCCTCCCGCTCCAGCGGGTTGATGTTCACAATCACCACATCCCCCGGCAGCGCGTCGTGGAACAGCGGAAACAGCGCCGGATTGCCGGTATAGCCGCCGTCCCAATAGGCTTCCATCCTGCCGGTTTCAGGGTCCTCGATCTCCACCGCCTGGAACAGGTCCGGCAGGCAGGCGGACGCCAGGATGGCATCGGTGCTGATCTCCTCCGCCTCGAAGATGCGGATCTTGCCGGTCCGCACGCAGGTTGCACAGATGAACAGCTCCGGCCCTTCGCCTGCACAGACCTCGGCAAAATTGAACGTCTCAACCACCTCGCGCAGCGGGTTCTTGTAGAACGGACCGTAATGATAAGGAGAGATCACCTGGCTGAGGCTTTCCAGCGGCGAAAACGGCATCGCCGCCTCCAGCGCGCCAGCCCAGGCCACCGCGTCGAACCGCGTCAGCCAATGATTGAACCGCATGTCGCCGACCGCGCCCATCCGCGCCCAGAGCCCGTCCAGCGCAGCCTTGGCACCCGCGCGCCCATCCTGCACCATCCCGGCCTTGAACGCAGCGCCGTTCAGCGCGCCGGCTGACGTTCCGGTGATGCCCGCAACCTCGATCTCTTCCTCTTCCAGCAGCCGGTCTAGCACGCCCCAGGTAAAGGCCCCATGCGCCCCGCCGCCCTGCAGGGCCAGATTAATCCGTGTCACCACATGCCACCTGCCAGTTTCACCTTTGTGAAAATACTCCGGGGGTGAATTGCCCCAAAGGGCAAGAGGGGGCCGGCCCCCTCCCGCCGTTTCCCCGAAAGCCTACAGCGCGGTCCAGCCGCCGTCGACGCTGATGGTGGTGCCGGTAATCTGCGCCGCCGCGTCCGAACACAGGAACACGGCAGTGCCGCCCAGCTGCTCCACCGTTGCGAACTCGCGGCTCGGCTGGCGCTCCAGCATCACCTTCTTGATCACCTCTTCCCGGCCCATGCCGTATTTCTCCATGGTGTCGGGGATCTGCGCCTCCACCAGCGGTGTCAGCACATAGCCCGGGCAGATCGCATTGCAGGTGATCGGCTCCTCAGCGGTTTCCAGCGCCACTGTCTTGGTCATGCCGACCACGCCGTGCTTGGCGGCCACATAGGCGGCTTTGTAGGGCGAGGCGGTCAGCCCATGCGCTGACGCAATATTTACGATCCTTCCCCAGCCTGCTGCGCGCATCTTCGGCAGCGCCGCCGCCATGGTGTGGAAGTTCGAATTCATGTTGATGGCGATGATGGCATCCCACTTTTCCTGCGGAAACGAGTCGATTGGCGACACATGCTGGATGCCGGCATTATTGATCAGGATATCGCAGGCCCCGGCCTTTTCGATCAGCGCCCGGCAGTCGGCGCCCTTGGACATATCGGCCTGCACGTACTGGGCCTTGACGCTGAACTCACGGGCGAGTTCAGCTGCCAGCGCGTGATCCTCCTCCCGGTCGGTAAAGGAGTTGAGCACCACATTGGCCCCTGCGCGTGCCAGCTCTCGGGCCACCCCCAGGCCAATCCCTGAATTCGATCCGGTGATAACGGCGGTCTTGCCTTGCAATGTCATCGCACCCTGCCCCTTGGCTGATTGAAACTGCCGCTACTGTGCCATGCTGCAAATGCAAAAGAAACGCGTAAGACTACGGATGCCGCAAAGGTCATTCCTGCTATTTTCACCGCTCGCAAATGAGAGAAACGGGCAGAAAAAAACGCCCGCACAAGGCGGGCGTTAGTTATTGAGGCAGGTTTCATACAGGCAAGAAACCTATCGAGCAGTGATCCCTTTATAAGCAATTTCCGGCTTTCGTCCAAGCTAAAAGTTTGAAAAGACGAAAAAGCGCACGTAGCGTGCGGAGGCAAGAAAATAAGGGCAGAGCGGGATTGTTGTGAATCAGCGAAAAGAAAATTTCCGGACTCTTCGCGCGGCACTGGCTGGAATCACCCTGGCAGTTACCGCGAATTATGCGCTGGCAGAATCGGCCCATGGCATAGCTATGTACGGCGACCCCGCACTGCCACCGGATTTTGTGTCTTTACCCTATGCGAACCCGGACGCGCCGAAAGGCGGCAAAGTTGTGTTCGGCAACACCGGAGGCTTTGACAGCCTCAACCCGTTCACCCTCAAGGGGACCACTCCGTGGCAGCTGAGGTTCTGGGGATACGAGAGCCTGATGGGCCGTTCCTGGGACGAACCGTTCACCCTTTACGGTCTTCTGGCCGAATCGATTGAGGTGCCGGAGGACCGGTCCTGGGTCGAATTCACCCTGCGGCAGGAGGCCCGATTCTCGGACGGAAGCCCGGTGACCGTCGACGATGTGATCTGGTCCTACGAGACATTGGGCACCAAAGGCCATCCGCGTTACCGCGGATTTTGGACCAAGGTGGAGACCATCGAACAGACCGGGCCGCGCAGCCTGCGGCTGACCTTCAACGTCGAGGACCGCGAGCTGGCGCTGATCGCCGGCTTGCGCCCGATCCTTCAGAAGGCGCAGTGGGAGGGACTGGAATTCAACTCCGATGAAATCAATGGCGCACCCGTTGGGACTGGAGCTTATGTGGTCAATGCCTATGAGCCCGGCCGCTTTGTCACCCTCACCCGCAACCCGGACTATTGGGGCAAGGACCTGCCCCTGCGCCTCGGCACCCAGAACTTTGATGAGCTGCGCATCGACTTCTTCGGCGATGAAACCGTGCTGTTCGAGGCCTTCAAGGCGGGCGAGCTGAGCGCGGTGCGCGAGTTCAATGCCGACAAATGGGACAGTGTTTACAGATTCCCGGCGATCAACCGCGGCGACGTTGTCAAAAGCGAGATCCCGCATCAGCGCCCTTCCGGCATGACCGGGCTGGTGATGAACACCCGCCGCGCACCGCTGGACGACTGGCGCGTGCGCGAGGCACTGCTGCTGGCCTTTAACTTCGAGTACATCAACGGCACGGTGACCGGCGGCACCCAACAGCGTATCTCCTCTTATTTCTCCGGCTCGGTTCTGGGCATGCGCCCCGGCCCGGCAAAGAGCAAGGTGCGGTCTTTGCTGGATCCCTTTGCGGACGGCCTGCTGCCCGGCACGCTGGAGGGTTACACCCTACCCCAGGGCGACGGCAGCAAACGCAACAGAGGCAACCTGCGCAAGGCGATGAAACTGCTGGCTGACGCCGGCTGGACCGTGACCGATGGGGTGCTGCGCAATGGGGAGGGTACCGCGCTGGACCTCAGCGTGCTGATCCGCCAGGGCGACGGCGAGATGAAGACGGTCACAGAAATTTACGCCCGCGCGCTGGAGCGGCTGGGCATCACCCTGACGGCTGAGACCGTGGACAACGCGCAATATGCCGAACGGGAGAACGCCTATGACTTTGATCTCACCCGGTTCCGCCGGGAACTATCGCTGAGCCCCGGCAACGAGCAGCGGTACTACTGGGGCAGCGACGGCGTGGATCAGCCCGGCAGCCGCAACCTGATGGGCATGGACAGTCCGGCGGCGGAGGCGATGATTGACGCCATGCTGACCGCTACGGAGCCTGAGGATTTCACGGCCGCGGTTCGGGCGCTGGACCGGGTGCTGACCGCCGGGCGCTATGTCATTCCATTCTGGAGCTTTGACACCGGCCGCATCGCCCACATCAAGGAGATGCGCTTCCCGGAGAACCTGCCGATTTATGGCGACCGCACCGGGTTCATGCCGGACGTTTGGTGGTATCAGCAAGACTGACTGCGCAGGAAGGTTCTGCGCGCAACACCAAGTCTGTTGACAGCCGCAGACTATTTCCATATTTCACGAAATATGGAAATAGAACTATCGGAAAAACTCGCCGCTTTGGCGCACCCGAACCGGCTGGCACTGTTCCGGCTGCTGATGCGGCGCTACCCGGATGGCGTGCCGGCAGGCGAGATTGCGCAAGCGCTGGAGTTCAAGGCCAATACCGCGTCTTCCTATCTGTCAGCCCTGAAAAACGCTGGCCTGATCACCCAACAGCGCTGCGGCACCTCTTTGATTTATGCTGCGGACCTGCCTGGCCTGCGAGGCATGTTCGACGGCCTGCTATCCGGCTGCTGCCGAAACAGGCCCGATATCTGCGCCTCTGTCACCGGGGTAGAAAAGATTTTGCCGACAACCGAACGTCCGTTTGATGTCCTGTTCGTCTGCACTGGCAACTCTGCCCGGTCCCTGTTGGCCGAAGCCATACTGAACCAGGAAGGCGGCGGCAGGTTTCGCGCTTTCTCTGCAGGAACCCGGCCCTCGACAGGGCCTCACCCGGAGGTGATATTGCTGCTGCAGGCCAAGGGTATTGATACCGGCAGCCTGCGTTCCAAGGACCTGGAACAGTTTTCCGTGCAGGACGCGCCGCAGATGGATTTCATCTTCACCGTCTGCGACCACGCCGCCAATGAGGAATGCCCGGCCTGGCCCGGCCAGCCGATGAGCGCCCACTGGGGCCTCGCCGATCCGGTCAAAGCCGAAGGTACCGACGCCGAACGCCGCCTTGCCTTCCAGCAGGCCTATGGTCTGCTCAGAAACCGGATCAAGGCGTTTGCATCACTGCCTTTTGAAACCCTCGACCGCATGTCGCTGCAGCACCGGCTTGACGGCATCGGCCAACTGAATTCATCCGACTGAAACGAAAGCACGGACATACAAAATGAACATTCTGGTCCTCTGCACCGGCAATTCCGCGCGCTCCATCCTGCTGGAGTCGATTTTCAACACTCTGGGCGCAGGCCGCACCCGCGCCTTTTCGGCGGGCTCAAGCCCTACCGGAAAGGTGCATCCGCAGTCGCTGACGCTGCTGGGGGAATTGGGCCATGACACCGTCGGCGCGCGCTCCAAGAGCTGGGACGAATTTGCAGGCGCCGATGCGCCGGAGATGGATATGGTGATTACCGTCTGCGACTCCGCCGCCGGTGAAACCTGCCCGGTCTGGCCCGGCGCTCCGGTGCGCGCCCATTGGGGAGTTGAAGATCCGGCGGCAGCAGATCAACCGGAGTGGGACAAGGCATTCCGCACAGCCTATTTCACGCTGGAAAAGCGCGCCAAGGCGCTGCTTGAACTGCCGATTGAAACCATGTCCTCCACCGATCTCTCTCAGCAGCTCAAGCGGATCGGAGAGATCGCATGACCGCGCAAAAACTGCTGGCTGAAGGGCTGGGCACCGCCATGCTGCTGATCGGCGTCGTCGGTTCCGGCATCATGGCCGAGACGCTGGCGGCTGGAAACGTGGCCCTGGCGCTCTTGGCCAATGCGGTTGCCACCGGCTGTATGCTCTATGCCATCATCACCACCCTTGGCCCCGTATCCGGCGCCCATTTCAATCCGGCTGTGACGCTGGCCTTTGCCCTACGCGGCGAGCATGCCTGGAGCGCTGTCACCCCTTATGTCCTGGTTCAGATCGGCGGCGGCATCCTCGGCGTCTGGGCCTGCCATGTGATGTTCGACCTTGCAATCCTGCAAAGCTCGGCCACGATGCACCGCAGCGGCACCGCGCAGTGGTTTTCCGAGATCCTGGCCACATTCGGCCTCTTGTTCGTGATCTTCGGCGGCTTGCGCTCAAGACCCGAAGCAGTGCCTGCACTGGTCGGGCTCTATATCACGGGCGCCTATTGGTTTACCTCCTCGACCAGCTTCGCCAACCCCGCCGTTACCATCGCCCGCGGCTTCAGCGACACCTTTGCAGGCATCTACCCCGGCCACATACCAATGTTCATCCTGATGCAGCTGATCGCGGTTGGAATTGGCCACCTCGTGCTGCCAAGGCTGTTTGCACCACGCTGACAACCAGCAAAGAACCGCTTACAGATACCGCCCCAGGCCGGCACCTTGGGGCGGACGTTACAAAATCTCACAAAAAGTGTTAGGATGGGGGTCCGAAAACCATAATCCGTTTGTCAGGGAGTGCCCCCCAATGCCTGTACAAGCAGCAGCTGCCAGCTGGATTGACAGGATGCCCCGCATCAAACAGCGCTTTCCTCATCTGAAAGCCAGTAACGCGCCGTCCATACTGGACGACAGGGACAAATTCGTCGCCTATTTGGCACGGACCCATCACCTTACCATGAACGAAGCCAAGGAAGAGGTGGACGATTTCCTGTATATCGAAAGCCTGCTGAGAGAGCTGGACGGGCGCAAGCACTAGCCCGGAGCATCAGGCCAGAGATGTCACCCAGAGGATTGTTGCGTCCTCGGGGCTGACGGAAATCACATTGTGTCCCATTGCCGCGTCATAATAGGCGCTGTCACCGCGGCGCATTTCCACCGGTTCATAGAATTCCGTGTAGAGCTTGACCACGCCGGTCAGCACATAGAGGAATTCCTCGCCGTCGTGGCGCACCCACCCATCAAATTCTTCCATCGATCGCGCCCGCACCCGTGCACGGTACGGCAGCATCTGCTTGCGCGTCAGCCCGTCAGCCAGCAGTTCGTGTTCATATGTGGCGGTGGCGTGCGCTGAGCCATCACCGGATTTGGTGACTGTCATGCGGCCGTTCACCTGGTCCCGCTGCGGCGGTGTGAACAACTGCGGGATCGAAATCTCGAGCCCCTCGGCCAGCTTCTTCAAAGCCTCGTAAGTCGGTGACATCTGGCCGTTTTCGATCTTGGACAGGGTCGAGCGTGCCAGCCCGGCCTGATTGGCCGCATGTTCCAGCGTCCACTCCCGCGCTTTTCGCAACTCGCGCACGCGGGCGCCCAGGTCCAGGGGTTCGGCTTGATCGTCGCCGCCGTTCGCGCGGGCGATGGTGATCAGGGATTTCGGATCGCGGCTTTTCATGGGGACTCTATAAGCCGCACCCGCGCGCCTTGCAACGCAGGACAGTGCAGGCTAGCCATTTGCCATGCTGTCGGTTTTTGATCAGGGACCTTGTGCGCCCTGCCCCTCACCCTTCAATCTTGCGGCCCATGTGCTGCGCCATGCCGTGCGGCTGGCGGACAAGACTGCGCTGTCCGTACTTGACGGCGCGCACTGCGACAATTGGAGCTATGCCCGGCTGGAGGCCGCTGTGCGCGGCACCGGCACCGGGCTGCTGCGGGCCGGCCTGGTGCCGGGTGACATAGTCCTGATGCGGCTGGGGAACACTGTCGAGTTTCCCATCGCCTATCTGGGTGCTATCGCTGCCGGTCTGGTCCCGGTGCCGACCTCATCGCAGCTGACGGTGGCGGAAACCGAACGTATGATAGCAGATCTTCAGCCCGCGGCCGTGCTGCGCGATCCGGCTGTGGCCTGCGCGAGTCACCCGAAGCAGTTTACGACTGCCAAGCTGCTTGAGATGCACGATCTGCCTCCTTGTGAGTACGCCTTTGGCAGCCCGGAGCGACTGGCCTATGTGGTCTACACCTCCGGCACCAGCGGAAATCCGCGTGCGGTGGCGCACGCCCACCGGGCAGTCTGGGCGCGGCAGATGATGGTCGACGGCTGGTACGGGCTGACAGAGAAAGACCGGCTGCTTCATGCCGGTGCCTTCAATTGGACCTATACCCTCGGCACCGGCCTTATGGACCCCTGGGCGGCGGGTGCCACTGCGCTGATCCCTGCCCCTGACACGCCCCCGGAAGAGCTGCCCGCTCTGTTGCACCGCCACCGCGCCACAATCTTTGCCGCGGCCCCCGGCGTCTACAGGAAATTCCTGCGCGGCGGCGTTTTGGACCTGCCGGATCTGCGGCACGGGCTTTGCGCAGGTGAAAAGCTCTCACGCCATGTTTACGAGGCCTGGGAAGCCGCAACCGGCTGCTGCCTCTATGAGGCTTTCGGGATGTCGGAGTGCTCGACCTTCATCTCCTCCTCGCCCGCGCACCCGGCACAGGGCGGCGCCTTGGGACAGCCGCAGCCGGGCCGCAAAGTGGCGGTTGTTGGCACGGACGGGCCGGTCCCCGTGGATCAAGAAGGCACCATCGCCATCCACCGGTCCGACCCCGGCCTGATGCTGGGCTATCTGAACGCGCCGGAGGAAACCGCCGCCCGTTATCAGGGCGACTGGTTCCTGACCGGCGATCTGGGGGCAATGTCTGCGAACGGCCAGGTCCGCTATCTGGGCCGCAGTGACGACATGATGAATGCAGGCGGCTACCGGGTGTCGCCAATTGAAGTTGAAACCGCTCTGGCGGCCCACCCTGGCATCACCCATGCCGGCGCCGCCGCGGTGGAGGTGAAGGAAGACACTTACATTATTGCAGCCTTCTACACCGGTCCCGAAGAGTTGAAGACAGAAGACCTGCAGGCCTTTGCATCCGAGCGCCTGGCCCGTTACAAGCAGCCCCGCGCATACGTCCATCTGGACGCGCTGCCCAGCGGCGCCAACGGAAAACTGTTGCGCCGCGCCCTGCCTGCCCTGTTCAAAGGATGACCCAAATGCCCGCCGTCAAGCTCGACATCCTGTCCGACCCGATCTGCCCCTGGTGCTATATCGGCAAGACCCATCTGGACAAGGCGCTGGCGGAGGTGCCGGACCATCCGTTCGTCATCGAATGGCACCCGTTCCAGCTGAACCCTGACATGCCGCGCGAAGGCATGGACCGGCGCGAATACCTGGAGCGCAAATTCGGCGGCAAGGAGGGTGCGGTCAAAGCCTATGCCCCGGTGGTAGAGCACGCGGAAAAGGCCGGGCTGACGATCAATTTCGAAGCCATGCAGCGCACCCCCAACACCCTGGACGCGCACCGTTTGATCCACTGGGCCGGGGTCGAAGGCAAGCAAACGCAGGTCGTCGACGCCCTGTTCAAGGCCTACTTCGTCGACGCCAGGGATATCGGCGACCACGCGGTGCTGGCGGACGTGGCGCAGGAGGCAGGCATGGAGGCGAATGTTGCCGCCCGCCTGCTGGAAGGCGACAGCGATGTGCAAGCCATCCGTGACCGCGACGCGCATTCCCGCAAAATGGGCGTGAGTTCGGTGCCGACTTTCATCGTTGCAAATCAGCACGCGGTGCCGGGCGCCCAGCCGCCGGAACTGTGGAAGCAGGTGATCGAAGATATCCTGCAGCAGTTGAAAGCAGCCGGGACTGAGTAAACCACTACCAATTGCTTAGCATCGCAACGATGCACAGATTCCTGTGCAGCCGGGCGCTGGCCCGGCTGGCGGGTTTGTGATAGCGGATGCGGACGGCTCCCAGACCGGCCTCATTCCCCGGATCCATCTGAAGAGCTGTTAGAGGTTTCAGATGTCCCAACCCCAGGCTCAAAACCCGGCCCATGGCATGGCCAAGGCTGAATTCATTGCCCTGATTGCAATGATGTTTGCCACCATTGCGCTGTCGATCGACGCCATGCTGCCTGCCCTGCCGGAAATCGGCCAGACGCTGAGTCCCGGCAACGTCAACCGGGCGCAGCTGGTGCTGACGTCCTTTGTCCTGGGCATGGGGCTTGGCACATTCTTCACCGGCCCGCTGTCGGATGCCTTTGGCCGCAAGCCCGTGGTGGCCACGGGCTGCGCCCTTTATGTCCTGGCCGCGCTGACCGCCTGGCTGTCGCCCTCGCTGGAGGTCTTGCTGATCTCCCGCGTGCTGATGGGCATTGGGGCCGCCGGTCCGCGGATCGTAGGCGTTGCCGTTGTCCGCGACCTTTACTCTGGCCGCGAAATGGCCCGTCTCATGTCCATCGCCATGATGATCTTCATGATTGTTCCGGCCATTGCCCCCTTGATGGGCGCAGGAATCATAGCGCTGTCCGGCTGGCGCACCATCTTCCTGCTGTTCGCGCTGTTTGCCGCCGTCATTGTCCTGTGGACCAGCGTCCGCCTGCCGGAGACGCTGGCACGTGAAGACCGCCGTGCCTTTCGCGCGCCGTTGCTGATGGCTGCGGTCAAGGAGATGCTCACCCACCCCACAGTCCGCCTGTCGATCATGGTGCAGACGCTCTGCCTGGGCATGCTGTTCACCATGCTGACCATGGTGCAGCCGGTCTATGACATCATCTTTGACCGTGCAGACAGCTTCCCCTTGTGGTTCGGGCTGGTTGCGGTGATCTCCGGCACCGCCAGCCTGCTGAATGCCGCCATCGTTGTGCGGATCGGCATGCGCCGCATCGTTACCGTTTCGCTGGCTGCACAGATCCTGATCACCGGTACGATGCTGCTGATCAGCGGCTGGAGCCTGCCGGACCCTTGGATGTTCGGCCTGTTTGTGGCCTGGCAGGCCAGCGTGTTCTTTATGGTCGGAACCACAGTCGGCAACCTGAATGCCATGGCGATGGAACCGATGGGCCATATCGCCGGCATGGCGGCCTCGGTGATCGGAGCGATCTCAACCGTTCTGGCCGCCGCCGTCGCCGCGCCTGTCGGGCTGCTGTTTGACGGCTCGCTGGTGCCGCTGGCGGCAGGTCTCCTGATCATGGCCTGCATCGCCTTCTTGCTGATGCTGCAAATGGCCAAAGCCGAGGCGCGCTTGCCCGCAGAATAAGCGCCTTGCCCGTGCCCTGGCCGCTCCCTAACCTTCCCATGTGAAGGGGGAGGTTTTTCATGGGCTATGATTACGATCTCGGCAGCTATTCCTGCCCGGTGACCACAACGTCGCCTGAGGCGCAGCGCTGGTTCGACCGGGGACTGGTCTGGACCTATGGCTACAATCACGAGGAGGCCATCGCCTGCTTCCGCCGCGCGCTGGAACACGACCCGGAATGTGCCATGGCCCATTGGGGCGCCGCCTATGCCGCTGGGCCGAACTACAACCTGCCGTGGGACCTGCGCGACGCCAAAAGCCGTGCCGAAGCGCTGACTGAGGCCTATGACGCAGCACAGTCCGCACTGGCGTTTATCAAAGGCTGTACTGAGCCTGAACAGCGGCTGATCCGTGCCATTCAAACCCGTTACCCCCAACGCGAACCGGGGGAAGACATGCACGCCTGGGACTATGAGTTCGCTGAGGCGATGCGCGCGGCCTTTGCTGCCTGCCCGGATCATCTGGATCTGCGCACGGTATACGCTGAGAGCCTCTTGAACCTCACCCCGTGGAAAATGTGGGATCTGAAGACCGGTTTGCCCGCAGAAGGTGCCGCGACGCTGGAGGCGCAGGAGGTGCTGGAACAGGCGATGGAGACTGCCCCGGGGGCCATGCAGCACCCTGGCCTGCTGCATCTCTACGTGCATCTGATGGAGATGTCGCCCACGCCCGAAAAGGCGCTGAAAGCCGCGGATGTGCTGCGCACGCTGGTGCCGGATGCGGGACACCTGGTGCATATGCCCACCCACATCGATGTGCTCTGCGGCGACTACCACAGTGCCGTGCACTGGAACCAGAAGGCGATCGAGGCGGACCTGAAATTCTACCAGCGCGAAGGCGCATTCAACATCTATACCGGCTACCGCCAGCACAATTACCACTTCGTCATCTACGGCGCGATGTTCCTGGGCCAGCTTGAACCGGCGCTGGCGGCCAATCAGGGCATTCTGGACACCACCCCGCCGGAAATGCTGAAGGTCGAAAGCCCGCCCATCGCGGATTTCTTTGAAAGCTACCTGGCAATGCACCCGCATATCCTGGTCCGCTTCGGACGCTGGGAGGAGGCGATGGCGCTGGAGCTCCCGGAGGATCGGGACCTCTTCTGCACGCTGACCGCGAACACCCATTACGCCCGCGCCATTGCCTATGCCGCAACTGGACGCGTGGCGGAAGCTGAAGCAGAGGAACAGCATTTCCTGACCGCCAAAGCACGGGTGCCAACGGCCCGCCGCCTGCACAACAACAAAGTCAGTGATCTGCTTGAAATCGCAACCGAAATGCTGCGCGGAGAAATCGAGTACCGCAAAGGTAACTACGACGCGGCTTTCACCCATTTGCGCCGCTCGGCTGAGCTGGACGACAACTTGCCTTACGATGAGCCTTGGGGCTGGATGCAGCCCACCCGCCACGCGCTGGGGGCGCTGCTGTTTGAACAGGGCCATATTGAGGAAGCCGAAGCCGTCTACCGCGCCGACCTCGGGCTGGACTGCACCCTGTCGCGCGCCTCCGTGCATCCCGGCAATATCTGGAGTCTGAAGGGGCTTCACGACTGCCTGAAGGCGCGCGGTGAAACTGTTGAAATCCAGCACATACAACAGCAGTTGGACCTGGCACTGGCGCGGGCTGACCGGGCCGTGGGCGCATCCTGTTTCTGCGCTCAGGCGGCGATGACGCCCAACTCTTGCTGCGGCTGACCAAATTTCTTGCGAAGAAATTTGCCAAGGAAATTTGAATTTCCTTGGCGTATTTTACCCCGCCTTCGCCTTCTTCTTCTCGGCAACGACCTTCTCTGCCAGATCGCGGGCGATGGCAAAGGCGCCCTTGATCTTGTCGGCGTCCTTCTTCCAGTCACGGCGCACGACGATCTTGTTGTCCTTCACCTTGGCCAGACCGTTCTGGCCTTGGATGAACTCCACCAGCCCCTGCGGCGATGCGAATTTGTCGTTGTGGAACTGGATCGTTGCCCCCTTGGGGCCGCCATCCATCTTGGCGATGCCTGCGCGTTTGCACATCGCCTTGATCCGCACCACCAGCATCAGCGTGTTCACTTCCTTCGGAAGTTTGCCGAAACGGTCGATCAGCTCAGCCGCGAAACCTTCCAGCTCCACCTTGGTCGACAGTGACGACAGGCGGCGGTAAAGACCCAGGCGCACATCGAGGTCCGGCACGTAATCCTCGGGGATGAGCACCGGAACGCCCAGGTTGATCTGCGGCGCCCATTGATCGTCGGCGTCCGACAGCCCCTCCATCTCGCCCGCCTTGATCTTGGCAATCGCCTCCTCCAGCATCGACTGGTACAGCTCATAGCCGACATCGCGCATCTGGCCGGATTGTTCCTCGCCCAAAAGGTTGCCGGCGCCCCTGATATCAAGGTCTTGCGAGGCGAGAGTAAAGCCTGCGCCCAGCGTATCGAGAGAACCCAGCACCCGCAGGCGCTTCTCTGCCGCAGGGGTCAGCCGCTGGCGCGGCTTGGTGGTGAGATAGGCATAGGCGCGGGTTTTGGAGCGCCCGACCCGGCCGCGGATCTGATAGAGCTGCGACAGGCCGAACATATCGGCGCGATGCACAACCATGGTGTTGGCGGTTGGGATGTCGAGGCCGCTTTCCACAATCGTGGTGGCCAGCAGCACATCGTATTTGCCGTCATAGAAGGCGTTCATCCGGTCATCGAGTTCGCCTGCCGCCATCTGGCCGTGTGCCACAACGTAAGTCAGCTCCGGAAGCTGCGCCTTCAGGAACTCTTCCACGTGCGGCAGGTCTGTAATCCGCGGCACCACATAAAAGCTCTGGCCGCCACGGTAATGCTCGCGCAGCAGCGCCTCGCGGATGGTGACGCTGTCAAATTCGCTGACATAGGTGCGGATCGCCAGACGGTCGACCGGGGGCGTGCCGATGATCGACAGATCGCGCACACCAGTCAGGGACAGCTGCAGGGTTCGCGGGATCGGCGTCGCAGTCAGTGTCAGCACGTGAATGTCGCTGCGCAATTGCTTCAGCCTCTCCTTGTGACCAACGCCGAAGTGCTGTTCCTCGTCGATGATCAAGAGGCCGAGGTTCTGGAATTTGATGTTCTTTGCCAGCACCGCGTGGGTGCCGACCACGATGTCGACGGTTCCCTTGGACAATCCTTCGCGGGTCTGGCTGGCTTCCTTGGTGCTAACAAAGCGCGACAACTGCCTGACCTGCAGGGGAAAACCACGGAACCGCTCCGCAAAGGAGGCAGCGTGCTGGCGGGCCAGCAGTGTCGTGGGCGCCACCACCGCCACCTGCAGCCCCGACATCGCGGCAACAAAGGCCGCACGCATCGCCACCTCGGTCTTACCAAAGCCGACGTCGCCGCAGATGAGGCGGTCCATCGGCTGGCCGGAGTGCAGATCCTCCATCACATCTTCGATGGCGCGCAGCTGGTCGTCGGTCTCCTGATAGGGGAAACGGGCAGAGAACTCCTCCCACGCATGCGGCGGTGGATCCATCACCGGCGCCTTCCGCAACGCGCGCTCGGCAGCGATGCGGATCAGCTTGTCCGCCATCTCGCGGATCCGTTCCTTGAGCTTGGCCTTCTTAGCCTGCCAGGCTCCGCCGCCAAGACGGTCCAACAGGCCCTCGTCATGGCCGTATTTGGACAAAAGCTCGATGTTTTCGACCGGCAAGTACAGCTTGGACTGTTCGGCATATTCCAGCAGGATGCATTCATGCGCCGCACCTGCGGCGGTGACGACCTCCAGCCCCTTGAAGCGGCCGATGCCATGGTCCACATGCACCACCAGATCGCCGGGGCTGAGCGATTGGGTTTCAGTCAGGAAATTCTCTGCCTTGCGGCGTTTTTTCGGTGCCCGGATCAGCCTGTCGCCCAGCACGTCCTGCTCCGCGATCACCGTCATATCCGGCGCCTCAAACCCGTGCTCCAGCGCCCAGACCGCCAAATGCAAACCGGATTTTCCGATACGGGTGCCATCCATCACCGGGATGGCCTCGGCCAGACCTTCGTCCTCGATCAGCCCAGTCAGCCGCTCCCTCGCACCTTCGGAGTAAGAGGCGATGAGGACCGGACCCTCTCGCATCCGCACCTTTATGTGCGCCGCCAAGGCTCCGAAAAGGCTGATGTTTTCCTGCTGGCGCTCCGGTGCAAAATTGCGCCCGATGCGGCCGCCCGCATCCGCCACGCCAGGGCCGGAGGCCTGCGGCAGCGGATGGAACTGCACCACCCGCATATCCGCAACCGCCGCCTCCCAAGCCGCATCATCGAGGTACAGCAAACCCGGCGGCGTCGGTTTATAGACGGTGTCGATCCGCCCCTTCTGCTCCAGCGCGTGTTTGCGGGTGCCGTACTGGTCCTCGATGCTGTCCCAACGCGCCAGCCGGGCCGGTGTCAGCTGGTCGTCCAGCGTGACGGTCGCCTGCGGCAGGTAGTCGAACAGCGTTTCCAGCTTCTCATGGAAAAACGGCAGCCAATGCTCGATCCCCTGATGCTTTCGGCCTGCGCTGACGGCCTCATAGAGCGGGTCATCAGTGCCTGCCGCGCCGAATTCGATCCGGTAATTCTGGCGGAACCGGGTGATGGCTGCCTCGTCCAGGATCACCTCGGAGACCGGCGCCAGTTCCACCACCTCCAGCTTTTCGGTGGTGCGCTGGGTCGCCGGATCGAAGCGGCGGGCGCCGTCCAGCACATCGCCGAACAGGTCCAGCCGCACGGGGCCGCTTTCGCCCGGCGGGAAGATGTCGATGATGCCGCCGCGAATGGCATAATCACCCGGCTCCATCACCGTCGGACTTTGAGAAAAACCCATGCGGACCAAGAAGTTGCGAAGCGCTTCTTCATCCACTCTTTGATTGACACGGGCAGTGAAGGCGGCCTCGCGCAGCACCTCCCGCGCAGGTACCCGCTGGCTCGCGGCATTGAGCGTGGTCAGCAGCACGAACTGCTTGGGCATCTGGTGCACCAGCGCCGCCAGCGCAGCCATCCGCGCCGCGGAGATATCCGCATTCGGCGATACCCGGTCATAAGGCAAGCAATCCCAGCCTGGAAACACGAACACCGGCATGTCAGGCGCAAAGAAGGCCAAGGCCGCCCGCATTGCCTCCATCCGCTTGTCATCTCGCGCCACATGCAGCACCGGCGCGCCGGATTTCTGCACTTCTTTCAGGATCAGCCGGGCATCATACCCCTCAGGAGCGCCGCCCATGGTGATTGCACGCTGTGCCATGCAGTTTCCTTTCCGGGTTCGCCTGGAACCCTGCCCCTCAGCCCAAGGCGCCGATCGAGAGGTTCTGATACATGCCCCAGAAGGCGGTGACCAGAATTGAGATTGCCCCAACGAACTGGATGCAGAGCCGGCACAAGGCCAGCCGCTTGCACAGGTCCTCGCCCGAAGCCCCATCCCGTGCAATCCGGCGCGCCGTGAAATAGCTGATGACACCAACGAAGGACATCGGGAAAGCGAGCAGGAACACAGCCTGGGCGAATTCCATCAGGAAAACAAAGCCAAGCGTCGCCAGGGCGGACAGCAAAAAACAAGCCAGCGCCACCAGCCAGGGCCCGGACACTTCGGCAATGTAGAGGAGCCGGTTCACGTTGACACGGACCATGTCCTCCAGGTCCTGTTCGGCCTGCCCTGCGCGGCGGCGTGCGCGCTGGACCATGTCGAACGGAACCCCCAGTACCCTGTGACTGGCAGAAGACCACATCACCGCCAGCGCGATCCAGTACCAGAGGTTGGAAAACGACCGAAGGTCAATCATCTCATAGAGGATTTGAAACAGATCCACTCCAGCCCCCATCTTGCCGCTGCCGGCCCTTGGGGCCTGTTTTATGTAACTGGCCCTATATCAACCGGGAAACGCGCGCAGGCAAGCCCGCAGAGCGCACAAGTTCCCAAGCGCGGCGAATGTGCCTCTTGTTCCCGGGGCGGCTTCCATGCCACCCATGGGCCAGCCAAAACGAGAGACCGCCATGAAGCCCACCGTCGCGCCCTTTCCCGCCGCCCGCCTGCGCCGCACACGTGCCAGCCAGGCGATCCGCAATCTGGTGCAGGAAAACACCCTGACCCCGTCCGATTTCATCTGGCCTGTATTTGTCCGCGACGGTGAAGGCGTGGAGGAGGCTATTGCCTCAATGCCAGGCGTGATGCGCCGCTCGGTGGACAAGATCACCGAAGCCGCGGTTGAAGCCCAGGCGCTGGGTATTCCGGCGATTTGCCTGTTTCCCTACACCGATGCCTCGCTCAAGACCGAGGACTGCGCCGAGGCCTGGAACCCTGACAACCTGACCAACCGTGCCATCCGCGCCATCAAGGACGCGGCACCTGATATCGCTGTGATGACCGATGTGGCGCTGGATCCCTATAATATCACCGGCCACGATGGCTATGTGGTGGATGGCGAGATCGTCAATGACGCCACGGTTGAGGCGCTGGTCAAGATGACGCTGGCCCAAGCCGACGCCGGCGCCGACATCATCGGCCCTTCCGACATGATGGACGGCCGCGTTGGCGCCATGCGGACGGCCTTGGAACAGGCAGGCCACCACAATGTGGCGATCCTGTCTTACTCGGCCAAATACGCCTCAGCCTACTACGGGCCGTTCCGCGATGCGGTTGGGGCATCCGGCGCGCTGAAGGGCGACAAGAAAACCTATCAGATGGACCCGGCCAACAGCGACGAGGCTCTGCGGCTGATCGAACGTGATCTGATGGAAGGCGCCGACATGGTAATGGTCAAACCCGGCATCGCCTATCTGGATATCTGCCAGCGGGTGAAATCCGCCTTTGGCGTGCCGACTTACGCCTATCAGGTCTCCGGCGAATACGCGATGATCCAGGCCGCGGCCCAGAACGGCTGGGTCGACGGTGAGAAGGTGATGATGGAAAGCCTGATGGCCTTCAAGCGCGCAGGCTGCAACGGCATCCTCACGTATTTTGCTCCCGCCGCGGCGCGCTTGCTGAACGGCTGACGCTGCACTGCGGGCCGCCCCGGATCACTTCAGCGGGAAGCCGCCAATATCCGCACCGCAGCGGATGACAGGCAGCGGTTTTCCGCGTATACACGGCCCCAGAGCCGGATCGAACCGGCCTTGGAGCAAATCATTACAGGCACCTGAAAAATGAGCGATAATTCCTCTACCCGCATGACCCGCCGCGGTTTCGCCCTGACCGCTTTGGCCGGCGCAGGCGTCACTGCCGCCTGCGGCAATGGCGTTGGCAACAGCAATGCCGCCACCATCGACGCCCGTGTCGATGCCACGCTGAACTATATGTACAACCAGTACCCGAACACCCGCACCCTGGCGGACAAGGCTGCCGGCATGCTGGTGATGCCGCTGGTCACAGAGGCGGGCTTTGTCTTTGGCGGCGCATATGGCCGCGGCGCGCTGCGGATCAATGATGTGACCGTCGATTACTACGCCACCTACAAGGGCAACGCCGGGCTTCAGATAGGCGCTCAGCAATACGCCCACGTGCTGTTTTTCATGACCCAAGACGCACTGGCAGACTTCCGGCGCTCGCAGGGCTGGGCGGCTGGCGCCGATGCCGAGTTCGTCATCATGAACGAAGGCGAATCTCTGAGAGCCGACACCAACACCCTGACATCACCGGTGCTGGCCGTGGTCTTTGCCCAGGCGGGCCTGCGTGTTGGCGCCACCCTGGAAGGCACCAAATACACTCGCATCATTCCCTAAGACCACGGGACGGAGGCGGCAGGATCCGCCTTTTAATCTGGCTGGAAATATCCCCGCCGGAGGCATGGCCTTTCCAATTGGAAAGGCCATTTTCTTTGGTCTCAACCGTCCAGCTTGCGCAGCCGCTTGAACAGCGACGAGGTATCCCAGCGCCCGCCGCCCATTTTCTGCACCTCCTTGTAGAACTGATCAACCAGCGCCGTCACCGGCAGGCTGGCGCCGGTTTCATCGGCCGCATCCAGACAGATCCCCAGGTCTTTACGCATCCAATCCACCGCAAAACCGTGTTCGAAATGATCATCCAGCATGGTCTCGTACCGGTTGGCCATCTGCCAGCTGCCCGCCGCGCCCTGGCTGATCACCTCAACCACCGCGCGTCCGTCCAGCCCTGCCTTTTCAGCAAAGTGGAGCGCCTCGCTGAGGCCCTGCACCAGACCTGCAATGGCGATCTGGTTGCACATCTTGGTCATCTGGCCCGCGCCGCTCTCTCCGATGCGGCGGCAGATGCGGGCATAGGCATCAATCACTGGCTCTGCACGCGCATAGGCGTCTTCATCACCGCCGCACATTACTGACAGCACCCCGTTCTCCGCTCCCGCCTGGCCGCCTGAGATCGGCGCATCGACAAAGGCAATCCCCTGCTCCGCCGCAGCACCATAAAGCTCGCGCGTGACCTTGGCCGACACCGTGGTGTGATCGGTAAAGACAGTGCCCTTGGCCATGCCTGCAAAGGCCCCGTCCGCACCCAGGCAGACCGAGCGCAAGTCGTCATCATTGCCAACGCAAGCCATCACGAACTCCGCGCCCGAGGCTGCTGCCCGCGGGGTTGCCGCAAAATGGCCGCCATGCTCCTTGACCCAGGCCTTGGCCTTGGCTTCGGTGCGGTTATAGACGGTGACCTCATGGCCCGCGGCCTGCAGGTGCCCGGCCATCGGATAGCCCATGACTCCAAGCCCCAGAAACGCGATTTTTGCCATCTGCTTTTCCCCTGATCTGACTTCGCATATGTTGGCGCCAACCCTAACACCGCCGCCGCGGGGCGCAATCTGCCATGCGGCTGGAAATGACAAAAACCCAAGGGAAAACAACCGCTGATGGGACTTCTTTTCCGCTGGCTCATGCGCCTTGCTGCGGGCCTGATTCTGCTGAGCCTTCTGGCTGCCGCGCTGGTTTATTACCTCGCCTCGCAATCGCTGCCTGAATACGACAAGGACCTGGCCCTTCCCGGCCTCTCCTCGCCTGTTGAAATCGTGCGCGATAACGCCAATGTGCCGCATATCTTCGGCAGCTTCGGCGCCAGCGATGAAGACGTGTATTTCGGCCTCGGCTATGCCCATGCCCAGGACCGCCTGTGGCAGATGGCGGTGATGCGGCGCACAGCCCAAGGCCGCCTGTCGGAAATCTTCGGTACCCGCACGGTGGAGACCGACACCTACTTGCGCCGCCTCGACCTCTACAATCTGGCGCGGCAGTCGGTAGAAGTGCAATCGCCTGAGGCGATGGCCGCGCTCAAGGCCTATGCTGATGGCGTCAATGCCCGGCTGCTGGAAATCAACGAGGACGCGCTTGGCCGCGGCGCGCCGGAAATGTTCCTGTTTCAGATGCCGCTCGCCCCCTGGCAGCCCGCCGACAGCATTGCGATCATGAAGCTGATGGCGCTGCAGCTCTCCGGCCACATGAAGGAAGAAATCCTGCGCGCCCGCACCTCGCTGGCGCTGAACGATGCGGAGCGCATCCGGGACATCCTGCCGGACGCGCCGGGCAAAGGTGTCACCGCCCTGCCCGAATACGCGGAACTGGTGCCCGGCGCCCGGCAGTTTGCCTCTGCCACACCCATTGAGGAAAACAGCCTGCTGTTCCCGGTTGCTCCACGCGGTCTCGCTGGCGCCTCCAACGCCTGGGCCGCCGCTCCCAGCCGCTCTGCAGCAGGCGGCACGCTTCTGGCCAATGACCCGCATCTGGGCCTCAGTGCCCCGGGCGTCTGGTATCTGGCCCGGCTGGAACTGGCGACCGGCGGCGTGATCGGCGGCACCATCCCCGGTATCCCCGCGGTGATCACCGGCCGGTCCGATGCTTTGGGCTGGGGGGTCACTTCCTCTTACATGGACGACCAGGACCTGTTTATCGAACGGCTGAACCCGGAAAACCCGCAGGAATACCTGAGCGTTGACGGCTACAAGAAATTCGTCACCCGCCCCTCGATCATCAAGATCAAGGACGAGGCGCCCGTCACCCTAACCCTGCGCTGGACCGACAACGGCCCGGTTCTGCCCGGCTCCATGTTCAACCTGGCGGACATTACCCCGCCCGGCCACGTGGTTTCCCTCGGCTGGACCGTTCTCAGCCCCAAGGACACCTCAATGAGTGCCACCATCGGCCTGATGCGCAGCGCCTCGGTGCAGGAGGCGATCACGGCAGGCGAGGATTTCGTTGCCCCGGCGCAGAACCTGACACTGGCTGACAAGGACACCATCGCGCTGAAAACCGTTGGCGCTTTTCCGCTGCGTGATGCAAACCATCAAAGCAAAGGCCGGATGCCCAGCCAGGGCTGGCGCCCGGAAAACCGCTGGCAAGGCCAGGCGCCGTACGGGGAAAACCCGGAGTTTGTTGCGCCTGCCGGCGGCATCTTGGGCAACACAAACAACAAGATCCTCGACCGCCCGTTCCCCAAGCATGTCTCCTTTGACTGGGGCGACACCCAGCGCATCCACCGCTGGGAAAAGCTGATGCAGAACCGCGAGGTGCATACCCGCGACAGCTTCATTGAGGCGCAGCTGGACACGGTCTCCTACACCGCGCGCACCCTGTTGCCGCTCATTGGCGCAAACCTGTGGTTCACCGGTGAGGCCGCCCCTGCCGGCACCCGCGAGCGGCAGCGCCAGATCGCCCTCACCCTGCTGTCGGAGTGGAACGGCGAGATGAACGAGCACCTGCCGGAACCGCTGATCTATGCTGCCTGGCTGCGCGCGCTGCAGACCCGCCTGATCACCGACGAACTGGGTCCGGTCGCAAAATCCTACCGCCACGTGGAGCCGTTGTTTATCGAGCGTGTTTTCCGCAACGTCGACGGTGCCTCGGCCTGGTGCGACGTGCGCCAAAGCGCGCCTGAGGAGAGCTGCACCGACATGGCCCGTCTGGCGCTGGATGATGCGCTGATCTGGATTGAAGAACGCTATGGAGATGCGCTGGAATCGCTGCGCTGGGGCGACGCGCATCAGGCGGTGCAGGACCATGCCGTTCTGGGCGACATGCCGCTGCTGCGCTATTTCGTGAACATCCGCCAGTCCACCAGCGGCGGCGACAACACCCTGCAGCGCGGCAAAAGCTCCGGCAAGGACCCTGAGCCGTTCCAGAACATCCACGCCGCGGGCTACCGCGGGGTCTATGACTTTGCCGACCCGGACAGTTCCGTCTTTATCACTGCCACCGGGCAGTCCGGCCACCCGCTGTCCCGCTACTATGACGACATGGCCCAGCTGTGGCGCCGCGGCGAATACATTCCAATGTCGCTGGACGAAGAACTGGCCCGTGCTGCGGCTGTCGGCATAACCCGGATTGCACCGAGGCAATAAAAAACGGGCGCATCAGCGCCCGTTTTTTATTGTAAGCAATATGGAAGTTCACAGCCTCTCGAACTTGGCCTTCTGCCGGTCTGTCCACAGCACGGTGATATCGAAACCGCTCTCGGTCTGCTCCTCGCGCTGCACCAGGTCTTCCTTGAACAGCCAAGCCCGCTGCTTGCCTTGCGCAAAGGTCAGCTGCAGCAGTTCCTCGTGCCGCACGCCCTGCAATTGCTCCGCGATATCCGCCAGCAGACCTTCCAGCCCCTCGCCGGTCAGGGCAGAGATCGCATGGATGCCTTCCTCGCGCGCCGCACGCTGCCGCCGGGCTTCGGCTTCTTCTTCAGACAACTGGTCCAGCTTGTTCCAGACCTCAATCCGGGCGCGGTTTTCGTCCACACCCAGCGACGTCAGGATCGCCTCCACATCCTCTGCCTGCTCCTCGCTCTGGTCATGGCTGATGTCACGCACATGCAGGATGACATCCGCCGCCAGCACCTCTTCCAGAGTGGCGCGGAAAGCGGCAACCAGTTCCGTCGGCAGGTCCGAGATGAAACCGACGGTGTCGGACAGGATCACCTCCGGCCCGTCGGGGATCTGCACCCGGCGCATGGTCGGGTCCAAGGTCGCGAACAGCATGTCCTTGGCCATCACCTCAGCGCCCGTCAGCCGGTTGAACAGCGTCGACTTGCCAGCGTTGGTATAACCCACCAGCGCCACGATCGGATAGGGCACCTTGGCGCGCGAGGCGCGGTGCAGCGTCCGGGTCTTTACCACCTTGTCCAGCTGCCGGCGCAGCCGCACCAGCTGGTCGTCGATGGCCCGCCGGTCGGCCTCGATCTGGGTTTCGCCGGGTCCGCCGACAAAGCCCAGTCCACCGCGCTGGCGCTCCAGGTGGGTCCAGGCCCTGACCAGCCGCGTCCGCTGATAGCTGAGCGCCGCCATTTCGACCTGCAGCACGCCTTCACGCGTCGCCGCCCGGTCCGAGAAGATCTCCAGGATCAGCCCGGTCCGGTCCAGGATCTTGACCTTCCAGGCCTTCTCCAGGTTGCGCTGCTGAACGGGGGAAACCGGCCCGTCAATCAGGACCAGTTCAATGTCATTCGCCTTCAGGATGCCTGCCAGCTCTTCGATTTTGCCGGAGCCGAACAGCATCCCCGGATGCGCCTTGGGCAGGCGCACCACGTTTGATCCGATCACATCAAGATCGGGCAAGGCCGCTGCAAGCGCAACGGCCTCCTCAAGCGCGGGAGCAGCCTCGCGGCGTCCCATGTCAGATTTGATTTCCGGATGCAGGACCCAGGCACGGGTCTGCTTCCTGTCATGCTCCATCAATTGGAGTCTTCACCCTCATAGAGACTGATCGGCTGGGCCGGCATGATGGTCGAGATCGCGTGTTTGTAAACAAGCTGCGACTGTCCGTCGCGGCGCAGCAGCACGCAGAAATTATCGAACCAGGTGATCACACCCTGCAGTTTGACCCCGTTGATCAGAAAGATTGTAACCGGAACCTTGGTTTTGCGAACGTGATTCAGGAAGGCATCCTGAAGATTCTGTCTGTCCGAAGCCATTTTTTATTATCTCGCCTTTGTTCTTGCCGCGCGCTGCGGACCAGCACGCACGTTAAAATTCAGTATGAACAAAGAAAATATAAGTTTCCACCCGAAAAACACTTTTCACCCGCGGGAAGAGTCAGCTGCGCCAGAGGTTCGGGGACAAGAGCGCGATAAAGGCCAGTGTTTCCAGCCGGCCCAGCACCATGGCGATGCACAGGATCAGCTTGGCCGGGTCGGTCAGCAGGTTCAGCACGATCGGCGCACTGCTGGCGCTCTCGGTCAGCGGGCCGGTGGTCGAGAGCGCGGCAATCGCCAGCACCAGAGACTGTTCAAAGCTGGAACCAACCGCTGCCAGCGCGGTGCTGACCAGCGCCAGCGACAGGGCAAACAGCATGAAGAAAATCCAGGCGACAAAGGCACCGTTCTTTTGCAGCCGCTTGGTCCGGTCGCCTTCGCCGCTGACCGAACTTGGGTGGACCAGCCGCTCCATTTCCCGAAGACCGTTCAGGTAGAGCGCATAAACCCGCAGCAGTTTGACCCCGCCCGCGGTGGTGGCAACACCGCCGCCGAAGACGGCCAGCCCCAAAAGGATCATTCCCGGCGTTTCCAGTCCGGACCAAGTCCGCGCGGCCTCCCAGTGCAGGCTTTCGAAACCGGTCGTGGACAGGAAAGACATCACCGTGAACAGCGTGCCCCAGAACGCCCGCAGCGCCTGCAGCAGATCCTCACCTGCATCCACCTCGAAGGCGGCAAACCAATGGCGCAGGAACAGGAGCAGCGGCACACCGAAGACAATCAGCAGCCCCGTGCGGAACTCCGGGTCCTTGTCCAGCCGCCCCTGCCCCGCAGTCACCGTATCACTGGAAAAGGTCAGACGTGACAGCGCGAAGAACATGAACAGGAACATCACCATCTCGCCGGCGATCCCGCTGCCGGCGTTCTCCACACCGCCGGTGGCGGAGATGCCCGAGGTTGCCATCACCGACATCGCATGGCTGAGCCCGGTCAGCGCCTGTTCGCCGGTGATCATCAGCAAGAGCCACAAAACCATGGTTAGCCCGGCATAGACCGGCGCCAGAGTCCGAGTGACGAGCAGCAACTGGCGGCGCGGATCCGCGCGCTCCATATGGCCCGGCCCGGCAATGCCGCCGCCCGGCTCGCCCTTGGCGGTGACTTCGAAGCCGCCCAGCGACATCGGCGCCAGCACGGCTGAGGCGGCCACCCACATCAACAGCCCGCCCAGCCAGCCGACCATCGCCCGCCACAGATGCACGCTGGGCGGCAGGCGGCCGGGATCGGCCCAGATATCGGCGCCGGTGGTGGTAATGGCGCTGACCATATCGAAATAGGCGTTCAGGTAGCGGGTGCTGACCAGCGCGTCCTGCACCGGCACCGCCAGGAACAGCGGCAGCACGGTGAAAGTTGCCAGCAGCGACAAGAGCTGCCCGGGCATCCCGTAGCGCGGCACCCGGTTGCCCATCGACAGCGCAATCAGAACCACCAGGATCAGCCCCGCCAGTCCGGAATAGAAAAAGCTCTGCGATGTGTGATGGTCATCCAGCACCACCGCATGGATGGCCGGCAGCCACATTGCCAAAGACGCAATGCCCCAGATCAGCAGGAACAGCGGCAGGCGCAACACGCCAATAGGGGCTTTGACCACACGGCGCATGCTAGAAGTAGTCGATCGACACCTGCAGGAGCCGCTCCACCTCGGGCACGTCATCGGCCATTGCAAACAGCGCGATCACGTCGCCTTCCTCGATCCGGGTCTCACCTGACGGGCGCAGCATCTCGCCGTTCTTCAGGATGCCGCCAACCAGCACGCCCTCGGGAAAGTCCGTCTCGCGGATCATCTGCCCGGCAATCGGCGAGGTCGACAGCACCTCAGCCTCAATCATCTCTGCCTCAGCGTCGCCCAGCGAGTAGACCTGCCGCACCCGGCCATAGCGGATGTGGCGCAGGATCGAGCTGACAGTGGTAGACCGCGGGTTGATATAGGCGTCGATGCCCAGGTGCGGCAGCAGCGGCACCAGGGTCGGATCGTTGATCAGCGCAATCGCCAGCGGGCAGCCCTCTGCCTTGGCCCGCACCGCAGCCAGCATGTTGACCTTGTCGTCATCGGTCACGGCCAGCATTGCATCCGCCTTGTCGATGCCAGCCTCGATCATCAGGGAACGGTCCAGCCCGTCGCCGTTCAGCACGATGGTGCGCTCCAGCTCCTCGGCAGCGCGTTCGGCGCAGCGGCGGTCCCTCTCGATCACCTTGGCACGGATACGGGACGTGCTGCTCTCCAATGCCTTGGCCACTTCCAGCCCGACGTTGCCGCCGCCGACCACCACAACCCGGTCCTGGCGTTTTTCTTTCTTGCCAAAGACTTCGATGGTGCGCGGCACATCGTCCGCATGGGAAAACACATAACAGCTGTCACCGACAAACAGCTGGTCGCCCGGCTCTGGCGCAAACAGGGTGCCATCGCGGCGGACCCCCACGACGATCGCACGCAGGGTGGAGAACAAATCGGTCAGCTGGCGCAGCGGCGTGTTCACCACCGGGCACTCGGCGTCGATCTGGATCCCCAAGAGCTGCGCCTTGCCGCCCATGAAGGTCTCGGTGTCAAAGGCCGCCGGCGCTGACAGCCGCTGCATCGCGGCCGCGGCCACTTCGCGCTCCGGGCTGATCACAACATCGATTGGAAGATGCTCGCGCTGATAAAGGTCGGAATAGATTGCGGTGAGGTAGCTTTTGGCCCGCAAGCGCGCGATCTTTCGCTGGATCTTGAACACGGAATGCGCCACCTGGCAGGTCACCATGTTGACCTCGTCCGAGTGGGTGGCGGCGATGATCATATCCGCGTCCCGCGCCCCGGCCCGGTCCAAAACGTCCGGGTAGGAGGCAAAGCCATGGATGCCCTGCACGTCCAGCGTATCGGTCGCGCGCCGCACCAGTTCCGGATTGCTGTCGACCACCGTGACATCATTGTGCTCACCGGACAGGTGCCGGGCGATCTGCCAGCCGACCTGGCCCGCGCCGCAGATAATGACCTTCATTTACATGTCCCTTGGCGGAGTTTCGGGCAGAGATTTGCCTGACGTGAATGACAGATGCCGCATTCACGGTCAAATTAATTGTAACTTCCTCAGTTTGCGGCCATTCTTTCGGTATGCAACGCATTTTCACCGCTACCTCAGGCGCTGTTTTTCTGGCCTTTACAACGGCCTGCGGGCCCCTGCCCGTCTATTACAAGCAAGGGGCAGAGGTGTCGCGCCTGCAAAGTGACGAACTGGCCTGCGCGACCCAGGCTCTGAAAGACGCCCCGGTCGCCAATCAAATCCGCCAGCATCCGCCGGTTTTCCACCCCGGTCGGCAGGTCTGCCACAACGGCAATTGCCACTATTACCCTGGATACTGGTCCGAAGGCAGCATCTACACCGTTGATGTCAACAGACCACTGCGCCAGCGGCTGGAAAAATCCTGCATGGCCTCAAAGGGCTACCAGCAGATTGCGCTGAAACGCTGCACCCGCAGCAGTGCCGGCACCCCGATTGGGCCACGGCTGGCACCGCTGAGCGAAGCATCCTGCGCGCAGCGTAACCGCGACGGCAGCACCGTCATCCGCAGCGGCGGCTGAACCTCCGGCTGTGATCAGCCGCTCCGCGGCAGGACATTTTTGATTTGCGGCCTAAGTTCAAGTAAGCTGAACGCCAATTGTTTTTGACCAGTATTCTCAAAAGAGAAAGGTACCCGATGCGGATACATTTCCTGTTTGCCGCGCTGCCTGTGGCAGCTGTTGCCGCAGCCTGTGAACCGGTGGCTCCGATTGCTCCACCACCGGCGGCGGCACCTGCACCGGCGGCAGCACCTGCCAGCTACAGCACCCAGGCATCGCGCCCGGCGCCCGCACCGGCCCCCGCTTCCACAGCCCCGGCCAGCACAACAACCGCTCCTGCAGCAACAACCATCGGCCCGCCGGGCGGCGGTGGCGCCGGTTCAGGCGGCGGCGGTGGCGGCGGTGCTGGAGGCGGCGGCGGCGGTGGCGGCTGGGGCTGAACCCGAACAAAACCATGACAGCCCATTCCCCCATCCCTTCCGCGCTTGCGGCTCTGACCCTTTCCTGTGCAGGGATGCTGCCTGCGGCGGCGCAGGCAGCCTATGAAACCCGCGAAGGCAGTGCCGCCCCCGAAACCGCCATCGTGATCGGCATACAGGACTACGACCACGTCAGCGATCTGACCAACACCCGCAAGGACGCCGAGGCGATGGCAGAGATGCTCAAGACCTTCGGCTATACCGTCTATGAAGGCTACGATCTGGACAAGCGCGGGTTCGAGGCGTTGCTCCGGCAGGCAGCGCTCAACATCCGCGAAGGCAGCCAGGTGTTTTTCTACTACGCGGGCCACGGCATTCAGCTGGGACGGCGCAATTATCTGCTGACCAGCGATGCCGAGCTTACGGGGATCCACGACCTGCCGTTCCAGTCAGTCACACTTGACCGGGTATCCGCCATTCTGGGCGGCAAGGCCGGCAGCCAGATCCTGATGCTGGATTCCTGCCGCGACAATCCTGTGCCGCAGGCCAAGCTCAATGCCGAGGTCGGTGCCCAGCTTTATGAGGCGCGCGAAGGTTTTGATGTGTTCCGCCCGCCGCTGAACACGCTGGTGGCCTTCTCCACCTCCCCCGGCGCCACCGCGCTGGATGGGGAGCCCGGCAGCAACAGCCCTTATACCGCTTCCGTTGTGCGGCACTTCCCGGACAACCCGGACGAGGACGCAATGACCGTCCTGGCAGCCATCCGCAGCGATGTCTACAGCGCTACCGGCAATACGCAGGTGCCCTGGGAGAGCTCCACCCTGATGCAGAAGATCTACCTGCGCCCTGCGGAGCGGTCCCTGAATGTTGCCTCGGCCAGTACGGACACCGCATCTGGGACCGTGGCCGCCAGCCTTGATCAGATCCCGGCGGAACTGTCTGTCAAAGTGCCGCTGGGCCGGGCGCTGGAGCTGGCGCCTGAAATCAGCCCTTATGTTCAAGCGGGCACAACGGTTTCGATTGTTGAAAATTCGTCTTCCGGCGTCACATCGCTGCAATCCGGTGACGGCCGTGCGCTCAGCGTCAGCTATGCGCCCAAGCTCACTGAGCTGCCCGCCCGCAAGGACGGCGGCCAGGTCCGCAGGGACCGGATGGTACTGCGGCTGGCACAGGCAGATGCGGTGCGCGATGTCACCGTGAACCTCGAGATGATCGCCCGCCAGTGCGACCTGGAAGCCGGCGATTTGCTTGACCTGCAAGGTGTTGGCCTGTTCCGTTTCCCCAATGAAATCGACCTCAAGGCGGCTGAGACCGCCTGCCGGGAGGCTGTTGAGGCCGCGCCGGATCTTGGCCGTCTGCACTACCAGCTTGGACGTGCGCTGCAGGGCCAGGGGCGGCTGATGGACGCCTACGAAGCCTTTGAAAAGGCGTTGGAACTGGGCCACATCCGCGCCTATAACGCGGTGGCCTATCTGCATGTCACGCCAAATGTGGACCGCGAAACGGTGCCGATCCCCTATGACCCTGACAAGGCCTTTGCGCTTTGGGACAAGGGCATTGAGGCCGGCGACCCCTTCTCGATGCATGCACGCGGCAAACGGCTCCTGCGCAAAAGCAGCACGCCTGAGGAAAAACAGCGCGGCTACGACCTGCTGAGCCGTGCTGTCGAGCTTGGCCATACCTACTCGATGAACGAGCTTGGCTATTTTTTCTTGTGGAGCGGCGATGAACTGGCGCAGCCGGAGCGCGGGCTGACATATCTGGAGGCCTCCGCCGGGCGCGGCGACATCTATGGGACAGCCAATCTGGGCTACGTCTACCGCGACGGCGGTGCCGGCAAACCGGTGGACAAGGAAAAGGCCCGCGCGCTGTTTGCGGAGGCCGCCCAGCTGGGCCACCCGCATGCCCCGGGTGAGATTGGCCGCATGATCATGAACGGCGACCTGCCCGGCAGCGACGCTGCGGAAGCTCTGGAATGGTATGACATGGGCCTTGCCCGCGGCGATGCCTGGGGCGGTGCGAACGGCGCCTGGGTGGCACTGAACCGCTTGTCTGACCGTGTCCCGGCCCATGCCGCCGCGGCCCGGGCCGGCAAGGCGATGGCCCTGAATGACCCGGACGCAAGGGCCGCGGCACGGGAGCTGCTGGCCGGAATGACCAAGGCAGACATCGCCGCTGCCACCCAGTCTGTGCTGCGCGGGCTCGGGTCTGGCATTGCCGTTGACGGCCAATTCGGCCCGGCCTCACGCCGGGAACTGGCAGATTGGGCCCGCAAGGCAGGGCTGCCCGCAACCGTGCCCGGGGACGCCGTCGATCAATTGCGGCTGGCAGCGCAGGTTCATTTCGCGCTGAACCCGATCCGCCAGGACCTGTTCTGACCGCAAAAGCGCCCGGCTGAAACCGGGCGCACGCAGCTTTTCAGGCCTCTTCTTCCTCGTTCTCCACATGCGCCACCCGGGCGCCTGCCTTGTTGGACGTCACCACCCCCAGCGACTTCAGCTTGCGGTGCAGCGCCGAACGCTCCATGCCGACAAAGGACGCCGTCCGGCTGATATTGCCGCCAAAGCGGTTGATTTGGGTCAGCAGGTATTCACGCTCGAACGCCTCCCGCGCCTCGCGCAGCGGCAGTGTCGCCAGCGCGCCGGACAGCACCACCCGGCCCTCTTCCTGCGGCTTTTCCTCCTCGCGCGGCAGATCCTTGGCCTCGATCGGGCCGCTGCCGTCGCCCAGGATCAGCACCCGCTCCACCAGGTTCTTCAGCTGCCGCACGTTGCCTGGCCACAGCATGGTCTGCATCAGCGCCACCGCCTCATCCGTCAGCTCGCGCAGCGGCAGGCCCTGGGCTTCGTTGAATTGAGCAATGAAGTGGCCTGCCAGCAGCGGAATATCCTCGCGCCGGTCCGCCAGCGACGGCACAGCCACCGGCACCACATTCAGGCGGTGATACAGCTCCTGACGGAAGGTGCCGGCCTCGATCTCGGCGTCCAGGTCCTTGTTGGTTGAAGAAACAACCCGCAGATCCACCTTGACCTTGTCCGATCCGCCAACCCGCTGGAACTGCTGGTCCACCAGCACCCGCAGGATCTTGGACTGGGTGCCCAGCGGCATGTCGGCGACCTCATCAAAGAACACCACGCCGCCATGCGCCTGCTCCAGCAGCCCCGGTTCCACGCCGCGCTCAGAGGATTCGCGCCCGAACAGAACTTCCTCCATCCGGTCGGGCTCAATGCTGGCGCAATTCACGGTGATAAACGGCGCAGAGGCGCGGTTCGAATTGGCGTGGATATAGCGCGCCGCGATTTCCTTGCCGCTGCCCGCTGGGCCGGTCAGCATCACCCGGCCATTGGATTTGGTCACCTTGTCGAGCTGGCCGGTCAGGGTTCGGAACGCCGCAGAGGTGCCGATCATCTCTGCCGGGCCGGTGTCCTTGCGCTTCAGGTCCGTATTCTCCCGGCGCAGGCGCGAGGTTTCCATCGCACGCCGGATCACCACCATCAGCTGGTCGATGTTGAAGGGCTTCTCGATGAAGTCATAAGCGCCCTGCTTGATCGCAGCGACCGCGATTTCGATATTGCCGTGGCCTGAGATGATCACCACCGGAACATCCGGGGTGTCCCGCTTCACCGCCTTCAGAATGTCGATCCCATCCATCTGACTGTCCTTCAGCCAGATGTCCAGGATCATCAAAGCCGGCTGAGCCGCCTCCAGCTGAGCCATGCATTCGTCGGAATTGCCGGCCTTGCGGGTGGCATAACCCTCGTCCTCCAGAATATCCGAGACCAGTTCACGGATGTCGCGCTCATCATCTACAATCAGAATGTCACTCATGTCAGACCTGCTTTCACTGTGCTCTTGTTAGGCGCCGCCGCTTTCTGGGCTGCGGCGGGCAGGCGGATCACCGCCATTGCGCCGTTATGCGCGTGTCCCTCGAACACCGGGGCATCTTCCAGCGTCAGCGTGCCCCCGTGCTCCTCGATGATTTTCTTGACGATCGGCAGCCCCAGCCCGGTGCCCGCATCCCGCGTGGTCACATAAGGCTCAAACAGCCGCGCCCGGTCCTCCGGCAGACCGATGCCATTGTCAGCAATCCGGACCTCATAGGCATTGCCTGCCTGCTGGGCGGACACCCGGATTTCCGGCACGAGGCCTTCCGGAGCGCCTTTTTGCTGCAGGCTTTCGATAGCTTCGCCTGCGTTCTTAATCAGATTGGTCAACGCCTGGCCAATCATCGTTGCGTCCAGATCCGAGGGCATCTCTGCCTTGGGCAGATCCGCCGTGATCAGGACGTCCGGCTGGCCCTGCTGCTGCAGGATCACCGCGTCCCGCACCAGTTTGACCAGATCCTCCTCGCGCCGCTCCGGTTCCGGCATGCGGGCGAATTTGGAGAACTCATCGACGATCCTGCGCAGGTCATTGGTCTGGCGCACGATCACGTCAGTCATGGATTGCAGCTGGTCGCTGTTCTCCTCGCCCAGCTTGGGCGCAAACTTGCGTTTGATGCGCTCCGCGCTCAGCTGGATCGGGGTCAGCGGGTTCTTGATCTCATGCGCGATGCGGCGGGCCACATCGCCCCAGGCCGCCATCCGCTGGGCGCTGACCAGATCGGTCACGTCGTCAAAGGCCACCACATAGCCTTCCAGCCCGCCTTCCTCTGAACGGCGCGGCGACATCCGGACCAGCAAGTTTTCCAGCTGCCCCTGGCGGGTTACCTTGATTTCTTCCTGCACAACCTCGGCACCGGTTTCAATCAGCTCTGCGAAGAGCGGCCCGAACTCCGGCACCGACACGGCCAGTGCCAGCGATTGCTGGTCTTCCTGCCAGTCCAGCAGCCGTTCAGCTGAGCGGTTGACGAAGGTCACCCGCCCGTCCGCATCCAGACCTACAACTCCGGAGGTCACGGAGGACAGCACCGAGTCAAACAACCGCCGCCGCCGCTCGATCTGGCGGGTGTTGTCGATCAACCGGCCGTGCTGCGCCTTCAGTTCCCGGGTCATCTGGTTGAAGTAGTCTCCCAGCTGAGCGATTTCGTCACCGTCCCGCTCGACCGGAACCTGCACGTCCAGATTGCCGGCTCCGACCCGCTGCGCCGCGACAGTCAGGCGTCCCACCGGACGCGACAGCCGCTCTGCAAACCACATTCCCAGCCACATCGCTGCCAGGATCAGGATTACTGCAAAGCCAATATACAAGAGCGCAAATTCAAACAGCACCCGTCCGCGCTCACTCTCGAGCTGCTGATACAGATGGGCAGTTTCCTGGGTGTCATCCAGCAGGTTCAGCAGTTCGCCGTCCACATCGCGGCTGATGTACAGGAACCGGTCAACAAAGGCGTCCAGCCTCACCAGCGCACGGAATTCGCTGTTGTTCCAATCCTCGATCAGCAGCAGGCCGTCCTCGCGGGCGGTGCTGATCTGGCGGTCATTGGGCTTTTCAAAATCGAATTCATAAGACCGCTCGCCGCGTGCGCGGATCAGGCCTGCGCTGTCGACAATATAGGCTTCGCGCAGCCCCCGCTGAACCTGAAGCTGCCCCTGCGCCAGCACCAGCCGCAATTCAGCATCATTGATGAAGAAACTGCGCGACCGGCTGCTGTCGAGATACCGCGCCAACGCACGGGCATCCTCTGTCAGATCGCCCTTCTGCTGAGCCTGATACGCCTCCGCTGCCTCCAGTGAACTGCCGATCACCTGCCGCACCCGCTGCGAAAACCAGCCCTCAAGACCCACGTTGACCGTCAGCACCGCAAAGACCGCGACAATGACAGTGGGAATCAGCGCCAGAAACCCGAAAGCCCCGATCAGCCGCAAATGCAGCCGGGAGCCGGCCGACTTGGAACGCCGCGCCGCAAACAGCCGAAGGATCTGGGCCATCACCAGGGCGGCGATGGTCAGGATGTATACCAGGTCAGCCAGCAGGATCAGCCGCAGCGATCGCGAAGAAGCGCCCTGCCCGAAGGGACCGATAATGAGGAAGGTTGCCAATGCAAGGACGGGGCCCAGCAGAACCAGGCCAATGGTGCCGATATTGCGCGCCCGGCGGGTTCTCCGCCACCGGTCCAAGGCCGCAAACGGCCCGTACGCCGCCCTCAGATGTGACTTATGCGCCACTTACTGCCCTCATCCTGATGTGCGACTCTTTGCGAGTCACCGCCATATCTCGTGGCCCTGCCTAGGAAATTCACAACAAGGCCACATTTCTGTGGCGATATTACATCAGTTTGCGGCGGCGTGTCACCTCAATATCCAGATCGGTGATCTTCTTACGCAGGGTATTCCGGTTGATCCCCAGTAAATCCGCGCATTTTGCCTGGTTGCCACCGGTTGCGGCCAGGGCAATTTCAATCAGCGGTGCCTCCACCTCGCGCAGCAGACGCATGTAAAGGCCCGGCGGCGGCAGTATGTCCCCGTGCAGGTCAAAATACCGCTGCAAATGGCGGCCCACTGCCTCTGACAGCTTCTCATCGGAAAATCCCGCCGCAGCTGGCTGCGGGCCGGCTTGCGGTCCCAGTACAGCCTCGGCATCCGCCTGGGTAATTTCTTCGCTGCGTGATGTCAGCGCCAGCCGGCGGACGGTATTTTCCAGCTGCCGGACATTGCCGGGCCAGGAGAACCGGCGCAAAACCTCGCGTGCAGCTTCGCTCAGTTCCCGGTGCGGTGACCCGTCGTTTTCAGCGGTGATCAGGAAATGCTCTGCCAGCAGCGGTATGTCCTCCACCCGTTCCCTCAGCGCCGGAACATGCAGTTCCGATCCGCAGATCCGGTAATAGAGATCCTGGCGCAGATCGCCGCTTTCCATCGCCTTGGACAGATCCTTCTGGCTGGAGGCAATGAACCGCGGCGCGTGATCCCCCGGAACATCCATCATCCGGACCAGCCGCGCCTGCGCCTCCTCCGGCAGGTCTGCCAGCTCGTCAATGACCAGCGTGCCGCCCTTCACTTGCGCCAGCAGCCGCGACGGGCCTTCCAGCGCGATCAGATCCGCAGCATCCGCATGCACAAACGGCAATGTGCGCCGGTCCGAAAAATCATGAATTGCCTGCACGATCAGCGACTTGCCGGTACCGCTTTCACCCGTAACCAGCAGCGGCAGATCGGTGTTCATAACCCGGGCGATAAGCCGGTACAGTGTCTGCATCACTTCGCTGCGGCCAATCAGGGGCAGTTCTTCGGGGCGTTCCTTTGCATCGGCGCGCGGCACTGGCGCGACCCGTTTGGCCGCCAGCGCCTTGGCGGTGCGTTTCATCAATTCCGGCAGGTCAAAGGGCTTGGGCAGATAGTCATAAGCCTCCGCCTCCTCTGCCTTGATCGCCGTCATGATGGTGTTCTGCGCCGAGATCACGATCACCGGCAGCCCCGGCCGGTCCGCCTGGATCTTGGGCAGCATTTCCAGCCCGTTCCCGTCCGGCATCATCACGTCCGATATCACCACATCGCCCTTGCCCTCGCCGACCCAGCGCATCAGCGTCGTCAGTGAAGAGGTCGCATGCACCTTGCAGCCCGCGCGGGTCAGCGCCTGGGTCAGTACAGTGCGGATGGTGCGGTCGTCGTCAGCGACCAGAACGGTGCCGTCCATGGATCAGCTCTCCTGCGGTTTTGCGTCACGCGGCACGCGCGACAGCGACAGCCGGAACACCGTGCGCCCGGGAACCGAGCTTACGGAAATCCAGCCATTGTGCTCCGAGACGATCTTGCTCACCAAAGCAAGGCCCAGCCCGGTGCCGTTTTCCCTGCCTGAAACAAACGGGTCGAAAATATCGTCCTTGATCTTGTCCGGCAGCCCCGGCCCGTCATCGGTGATCTCGATCTGAAGGGGCAGCAGCTTGCCCGTCCCATCGCTGCGGCGCAGCCGGAAGGAATGCTCATAGAAGGTGCGGATATGAATGCTTCCGCCTTTTGAATCAGCCGCTTCCGAGGCGTTCTTCAATAGATTCAGCACGACCTGCAGCAGCTGGTCCGCATCGCCCCAGGCCATCGGCAGCGAGGGGTCGTACTGTTCGGTTATGGTCATATGGGCGCCAAATCCCAGCAGCGCCGACCGACGCGCCCGGTCCAGCACATCGTGCAGGTTCACCGGCTGGAATGCGGGCTCAGTCAGGTTGCCGAACTGCTCCACCTGCTCCAGCAGTTTCACGATGCGGCGGCTTTCGCTGACGATCAGGTCAGTCAGCTCCAGGTCTTCCGGCCCCAGCCCCATACTCAGCAGCTGCGCAGCTCCGGTGATGCCCGCCAGCGGATTCTTGATCTCGTGCGCCAGCATTTCCGCCATGCCGATGGCAGAGGCGGCGGCGGATTTGGCGGAATGGGTCTGTGTCATCCGCCCGGCCAATTCCCGCGGGGTGACCATCAGCAGCATCACGCCTTCCTGCCCTTGCATGGGGGCAATCTGCACCCCGCATTGCAGCGGTGCCCGACTGCCGGAGCCGACATCGATGTCATTCACAAACAGCGGCGTGCTCTGCACCCGGGCGCGGGCAAAGGCCTCCTCGATCGGGGCGTCGATGGCCAATGTGTCCCAGACCGGCTGCCCCAGCAGCGCCTTGCGCGAGGTGTTGAGGAACCCCTCGCCGGCCGCATTCACATCAGAGATCTTGTCCCAGGCGTCGATCAGAAAGGCCGGCACCGGCATAGAGGCCCACAGAGCAGTGCTTTCCATCATGCGGCGGCCTCCGAGTTTTGTGCGCTCAGCGCCTCCGGCAGCAGGGCCAGCACCTCTTGCGGGTTCTTCTCCGTCAGCACTGCGCGGCGCATGGTGGGGCCGGCTCCGGCCTCATCCATGTACCAGCCCAGATGCTTGCGCGCGACGCGCACCCCCAGGTCCTGTCCGTAGAAGTCGAGCATCGCCCGGTAATGATCTGAAACCATTTGAATAAATGCATCCCCTTCCGGGATTTCCGGCGCTGGAGTTCCCCACAGATGATGGGTCACCTCCGCCAGCAGCCAGGGCTTTCCTTCGGCCCCGCGCCCGATCATCACGCCATCGGCGCCGGACTGCTCCAGCGCCTGCCGGGCAGTGGCAGTATCAACGATGTCACCATTGGCCAGCAGCGGCACAGTCACCGCTTTCTTGACGTCCCGGATCGCCGCCCAGTCAGCGAAGCCCTTGTAGAACTGGCAGCGGGTGCGGCCGTGGATCGTCACCATCTGCACCCCGGCCTCACAGGCCCGGCGCGCCACATCCGGTGCGTTCAGGCAATTGTCGTCCCAGCCCAGCCGGGTCTTCAGCGTGACCGGCACATCCACGGCGCCGACAACGGCCTCGATCAGCTTCAGCGCATGGTCCGGCGTTTTCAGCAGGGCTGAGCCGGAATAGCCGTTTGTCACCTTCTTGGCGGGGCAGCCCATGTTGATGTCGATGATCCGTGCGCCCTGCCCGGCAACCTGTTTCGCCGCCTCGGCAATCCAGTATTCGTCCCGCCCCGCCAGCTGCACCGCGGTGTTCTCTACATCCGCGCTCAGCTCGGCCCGCTCGCGCACGCCCGGCTTGGCCTGCACCATCTCCTGGCTTGCCACCATCTCGCTCACCATCAGTCCCACACCAAAGGAGCGGACCAGATCCCGGAACGGCCGGTCGGTGATTCCCGCCATCGGCGCCAAGGCGATGGGCGGGGACATGGAGGTGGTTCCAAGCGTGAAGGACAACTGCCTAATCCTTGTGCAACTGAGAGGTTTTTACCCGAAGCCTCTGCTATGCAGCAATGAAATGCGCCTCCGCAAGCCGCTCCCGGACATCATTTGCCTATTTTTTAATCACATTCCGCCGGGTGATTGCCACTTCCTGCGCCACCTCATAAACAATGCGGGAACTTCCGCATGAGGACCGCATGACCACAGCCGCCCTGATCGTCGCCGCCGGCCGCGGCACCCGCGCAGGCGGCGGCACGCCCAAACAGTGGCGCCCGCTGAAGGGCCGCCGGGTGATCGACTGGACGCTGGAATCCTTTGAAAGGGCGGGTGTTGGCCTCACGGTTCTGGTGCTATCACCGGATGACACCGCCGCTTGGGAGGAATTCTCCGGCAAACCCGGCCTGATCCTGGCTGAAGGCGGCGCAGAACGTGCAGCCTCCGTTCTGAACGGCCTCAAAGCGCTGGAACCGCACGGCGTGGGCAAGGTGCTGATCCACGACGCCGCCCGGCCCTGCGTCAGCCCTGCCTTAATCCACAGTATTCTCAACGCCTTGGACGAAACACCTGCTGCAGCCCCGGCGCTTGCCGTGACTGATGCGCTGTGGACTGGAGCAGACGGCACCGTCACCGGCACCCAGGACCGCAATGGCCTGTTTGCCGCGCAGACGCCCCAGGGTTTCAGGTTCCAGGACATTCTGTCGGCACATCTTGCCCACCCCGGCGGAGCCGCAGATGATGTCGAGGTTGCACGCGCTGCAGGGCATGACGTCCGCATCATTCCGGGCGAGCCGGACAACATCAAAATCACCCGCCCCGAGGATTTCGCCCGGGCAGAACGCATTCTGGGAGCAGACATGGATATCAGGCTTGGCAACGGCTACGACGTGCACCGGTTCGGCCCCGGCGACAGCGTGATCCTTTGCGGGGTGGAAATTCCGCATGAGAAAACCCTGCAAGGCCACTCCGACGCCGATGTCGGCATGCACGCCGTCACCGACGCCATCTATGGCGCGCTGGCGCAGGGCGACATCGGCCAGCACTTCCCACCCTCGGACCCGCAGTGGAAAGGCGCCTCCAGCGAGATTTTCCTGCGCCACGCCGCCAATCTGGCGCGCGAGATGGGCTTCACCCTGTCGAACGTCGACTGCACGCTGGTCTGCGAATACCCCAAGGTTGGCCCGCACGCCGCCAGAATGCGTGCTGTGATGGCTGAGATCCTGGGCATCGGCGCAGACCGCGTGTCGATCAAGGCCACCACGTCGGAGCGCCTCGGCTTCACCGGCCGCGGCGAGGGCATCGCCGCCATCGCCACCGCAGCACTGGTGAAACTATGAAGAGATCGCGTCTGGCCTTCCTGATCGGCACTGTGGGCGGCATCGGCTATTTGCGTCCGGCCCCCGGCACCTGGGGCTCGCTTGCAGCCCTGCCCATGGCCTATGCGCTGCACCAGCTGGGCGGGTTCCTGCTGCTGGCGCTGGCGACCGTAATCTGCATGGTCGTGGGTGTCTGGGCGGCGGAAGCGATGACACGCAACCGCGAAAACATGGACCCTTCGGAATTTGTCCTGGACGAGGTCGCAGGGCAGTTCACCGCGCTTTGGGCGGTGTCCTACCCGGCCTGGGCGCATGACATCGAGATCACCGCGCTTTGGCCGGGCTGGATCGCGGCCTTTGTGCTGTTCCGCCTGTTCGATATCCTGAAGCCCGGCCCCGTCGGCTGGGCCGACCGGCAGAAGGGCGCAACCGGCGTGATGATGGATGACATCATCGCGGGCATTCTGGCCGCCATCTGCGTCGCTGCGCTTGCCTTCCTGTCGCACGGCGTATTGGGGATGTAACCATGAGCACGGATGAGCTGATCAGGCGCGCAACGGCTGCCGGCATCACCATCGCCACGGCTGAGAGCTGCACCGGCGGTATGATTGCCGCCGCGCTGACGGACATCCCGGGCTCCTCCGCCGTGGTTGACCGTGGCTTTGTCACCTATTCCAACGCCGCCAAGATGCAGATGCTGGGGGTGCGCCCCGAAACGCTGGAGGCCGTGGGCGCCGTCAGCGAGGAAGTTGCCGCGGAAATGGCCGAAGGTGCGGTGCGGAACGCAGGCGTCACCCTGTCCGTCTCCGTCACCGGCATCGCCGGACCCGGCGGGTCAGAGTTCAAACCCGAGGGCCGCGTCTGCTTTGGCCTGGCCCGCGCTGGCCGGCCGGCCATGACGGAAACCGTGGAATTCGGCGCCATCGGCCGCGCCAAAGTCCGCGCAGCCACCCGTGACCACGCGCTGGAGCTGCTGGCGCGGGCCGTTTCCCAAATCGAACGCGAAACGGGCAGCTGACCGGCAGCGGCGCTCAATTTTTCAGCACTTGCAAAAAAGCCCCGTTTTTGTGCGCCTCCCGCACCCCTGCCGCTTTTTTCTGCGCACGGTCTGCGCTTTCTCCTGACCTCACCGGTTTTTGAGGGGAAGGAACAATCGGATGAACGGAGCGGATACCGCATGGATCATAGTGGCCACGGCCCTGGTCCTCTTCATGACACTGCCAGGGCTGGCCCTGTTTTACGGCGGCCTTGTGCGCGCCCGCAATGTGCTCAGCGTCTTCATGCATTGCTACGCAATTGCCTGTTTGATGAGCGTTCTGTGGCTGGCCTTCGGTTACACCATTGCCTTTGGAAGCGGCACCTCTGGCATCTGGGGCGGTCTGGACAAGATGTTCCTGAACGGCGTCACCGCCGACAGCCTGTCGGGCACCCTGCCTGAGGTTCTGTTCTTTGCCTTCCAGATGACATTTGCCATCATCACACCGGCGCTGATCGTTGGCGCCTATGTGGAGCGCGTGGGCTTTGGCTTCGTCCTCGTGTTCTCAGGCCTCTGGATGCTCTTGTGCTATGCGCCCGTGGTGCACTGGATCTGGGGCGGCGGTTTCCTGGCGGACGGCGGCATCTTCGGCGACGTGGGCGTCAAGGACTTTGCCGGCGGCATTGTGGTGCATGAAACCGCAGGCCTTGCTGCACTCATCATCGCCTTCTTCCTGGGCCCGCGCAAAAACCGCACCATCCCGCCGCATAACCCCGGCTATGTGATGATCGGCGCCGCGATGCTCTGGGTCGGCTGGTTCGGCTTCAACGGCGGCTCGCAGCTGGCGGCGGACGGCGGCGCGGCGATGGCACTGACCGTGACCCATATCTCCGCCGCTACCGCCTCGCTCACCTGGGCGCTGTGGGAAAAGATCAAATACGGCAAGGCTTCCCTTGTGGGCCTGGTCACCGGCACCATTGCGGGCCTCGCCTCAATCACCCCGGCCTCCGGCTTTGTCGGCCCAGTGGAAGCACTGATCATCGGTGCCGTCGCCGGCGTGCTGTGCCAGGAGATGGTCAACCTGGTGCGCAACAAGATGCAGATCGACGACACCCTGGATGTCTTTGCCGTGCACGGCGTCGGCGGCATCTTCGGCACCATCATGATCGCTGTCTTCGGCGCCGGTGCCTGGGCTGCACAGCTGGGCGCGCTGGTGATCGTCGGCATCTTCACCGCGGTTGTAACCATCGCGCTGGTGAAGATCTCCGCTTTGATCACATCCCTGCGCGTGGATCTTGAAAGCGAAACCAACGGCCTCGATCTCTCTGTTCACGGTGAGCGCGCATACGACATGAACAGCTGACCCCGGCCATGACGGATGCCACCACTCACGGCAGACGGTGCCAATTTGCACCGGACGGGTCCCTTCGGGGACCCGTTTTCTGTTTCAGACCAAGGGAGTTAACAGCCAGGCCTGTTCCAGCGCGCTGCAGCGTTCGCCGATACGTCCGTCGGCGGCGCGCTCCTCGATCAGACGGATTTCATGACTGACCTGGTAAAGCGCATGCACCGCTGAACCGGGCACCGAAAACGGCGGCCCGTCCATCAGGGACTGATCATAGTCAAAGCCGATCAGCAGCTGCCTGGCAGTGCCGGTGATCCGGTTCAGATGCGCTGCATAGGCCTGCCGGTCCTCCGGTGTCACCGCAACCAGCGCTGCCCGGTCATAGACTGCATCGACCTGCCCGATATGCACTGGGGAAAGGTCAAAGAAGTCGCCTGTGTAAAGGGTCAGTTCGCCTGACTGATAGCGGATTAGCCCATCTGCCTGGCAGACCTCCGGCACCAGCCCCAGCCGGGCAAAGACCGCCTCCACCGCGCCCTGATTGAACTCCACACCGGTCACACGCAATCCCTTGGAAAGCCGCCAATCCAGGTCCAGTGCCTTGCCGCAAAGCGGCACAAAGACGGATTGGCCTGCCTCCAGTGCAAGCTGGGAAAAATGCTTGGTCAGCAAAGAGTTGGGCGCGGCCTCGTGAAACCCTATGCGGTTCTCGCGCCAGCGCGCCTGCCAGAATTCCTGCTCCATTGCGGGGTGTTCCTTCCATGCCAAATGACAATTCCAGCCGGTGATACGACTTCAGGCCCGCTTGAGGTCAACAGCTATCTCGCGCGGCAGTGCCTCAGCTGTAAAGCTCCGCAGCGCGGCGCTCAAACGCGCGCACGATGCGCTGCATCGCCTCGTTGAAAACCACGCCGATGATGCCCTGCAGCACCGCGTTCTTGAATTCGAAATCAACAAAGAAGTCGACGTCGCATGTACCATCCTCGCGCGGGGTGAAAATCCAGTGGGATTTCATGTAGCGGAACGGGCCGTCCAGATACTCTGTGTCGATTTTTCTCTCGCCGGGATAAAGAGTTACCCGGCTGCCGAAGCGTTCGCGGAACACCTTGAAGGAGATCACCAGATCCGCCTCCATCACCTCCGCTTCACCCATCGGCGCACGGCTGCGGATGCGGGCTGCGGCGCACCAGGGCAGGAATTTGGGGTACTGCGCGACATCGGCCACCAGATCGTACATCTGCTGCGCCGAATAGGGCATCTGGCGGGTTTCCGAGTGTGTGGGCATCTGTCCGCTGATTTTCTGCTACAATTACCGGGCGTGATGTCCTATGTACGCGCGGGAAATTCAAGGGGGCAGCCATGACACAGCGTCCATATGTCATTGATGTGATGATCTCGGCCAAGGCAATCGCCGCGCGGATCGAGGAGCTTTGCGAGGAAATCCAGAAGGAATTCGGCAATACCGACAAGCTGGTCGTGGTTGGCCTCTTGCGCGGCAGTTTCGTGTTCATCGCCGATCTGGTGCGGGAACTGGACCTGCCGATTGAGGTCGATTTCCTGGAGGCGTCCTCTTATGGCGATGCGATGGAGAGCAGCCGGGAAGTCCGTATTCTCAAGGACTTGCGCGGCGCCATTGAAGGGCGTGACGTGCTGGTTGTGGAGGATATCGTCGACACCGGCCACACGCTGAACCACGTCACTCACCTGCTGCAAAGCCGCAATCCGGCGCGGCTGAAATCCATTGCACTGCTGGACAAGCCGTCGCGGCGCGAGGTGGAATTCCGCTCTGACTGGGTGGGTTTTGAGATCCCCGACGAATTTGTTGTCGGCTATGGCATCGACTATGCGCAGCGCAACCGGAACCTGCCGCATATCGGCAAAGTGCGGTTCACCGACGAGGGCTGAACCGGCCAAGGACCGGGGGTGACATGCGTGCACCCCCTGTACACCGCCTGTGCACCGCCTGTGCACCGGTCAGACACCCTGCCCCGGGGTCTTGTGCAAAACTGCCACAAACAGCGATAAATACAGCGCAATCGGGAACCGGCGACCCTCCGCCGGTTTCGGGGCAAGGGCGGCGTATTCCGGCGCAACGGATTTGCCTTTCCCCACCGCCTGCCCCATGTGATTGGCAAACGCAGCGATCACAGGAGATCCGCCATGCAAAAGTTTCTGACTGCCGCCGCAGCCGCGGCCATGACTCTGACCCTTGCCCCCGCAGCCACCCATGCGGGGCCGCCGAAATGGGCGCCGGGCCACAGCAACAGCGCCGCCCATTATGCGCCGGGCCAGGTGAAAAAACGCCATCACCGCAAGCACAGCCATGGTCACGATCACGACCATTACGACGGCCGTATTCGCGGGGACGACTGGGTCTACATTGACGACTACGGCCGCTGGGGGCTGAACCCGCCGCGTGACGGGCACCGCTATGTGCGCCAGGGCGACAAGATCTTTGAGGTCGTCAAGGACACGCTGGCCATTATCGGCGCAGTGGCCGTTGTTGACGCGCTGGTGAACTGACGTTCAGCCCAGCAGATTTCTGACGGCTTGCAGAAAGATCCCGGCTCCGGCCGGGATTGCTGCGTCCGGGAAATCGAAATCCGGGTTGTGCAGCTGCGGCTGCGCCTCCCCGGAGCCCAGCCAGAACATCGCCGCTTTGGCGCATTTGCCGAACTGCCCGAAATCCTCTGACCAGCGCTGGGGATAGTCCCTCATCTGCGCCGGGTTGCCTGCGGCTGTACAGGCGGCCTGCAACATCTCCACCGCCTCCGGGTGGTTTGTGCAGGCGTCAAACACATCGTCAAATTCGATGGAGAACCCCAGCCCCTCCGCTGCGCAGACCTGCTCCACCAATGCAGTGGCATCTGCAACGAGCTGATCCATCCGGGGATCCGTCACTGTGCGCAATGTGGCCCAGACCTCGCCCTCGCCGGGGGCGATGCCAAAGGTCGCTTCACCCAGCCGTGCATGGGTCAGGGTGACCAGCGCGAACTCCGGCCCCAAATCACCGCCGCTGCCCAGGGCAACCAGCCCCGGCAGCAGCCGGGACATCGCACCGGCAGGCGACACCCCGTCCTGCGGCGCGGCTGCGTGAGAGGTCTTGCCAACCAGCCTGATGCGCATTCCGCGCGACGCGCAGTTGGCAGCACCGGAACACAAGGCCACCTGCCCCACCGGCAACCCCGGCAGGTTGTGCAAAGAAAAGGCATAGTCCGGTGCGATCTGCCCGAAATCCGGATCGGCGATCACTGCCGCGGCTCCCTTGCCGGTTTCCTCAGCAGGCTGGAACAGCAGCACGGCGCGGCCCCGCGCGGGGCGTTGTGCTGCCAGATCCTGGGTCAGCGCCGCCACCATCGTCATGTGGCCGTCGTGGCCGCACAGGTGGCCGCGGCCCGCATGGGTGGAGCGGTAGGGCTGATCCGACAGTTCCTCAATCGGCAGCCCGTCCAGCTCGCAGCGGATCAGGACCGTGGGGCCGTCTTCCCTGCCCTCATAAACCGCCGCAACACCGTGGCCGCCGAGGCCGGTCAGCAGCTGGTCGGCGGCGTGCCCGCGCAGATAGTCTGCCACCATGGCCGCGGTCTTTTCCTCGGCGCCGGAGACTTCGGGGATCTGGTGCAGGGCTTGGCGAAAGGCGCTGAGCTGCGCCAGACGCTCAGGCGTCATGCCAGGCCCAGCTTCTTGTTGCGGGCCTCACGCAGGCGGGCGAAATCGTCGCCGGCATGGTAGGAGGACCGGGTGAGCGGGGTTGCCGAGACCATCAGGAAGCCCTTGCCATAGGCGGCTTTTTCATAGGTCTTGAACTCCTCGGGCGTCACAAAGCGGTCGACCGCGTGGTGCTTGGGCGTCGGCTGCAGATACTGGCCGATGGTCAGGAAATCGATGTCGGCGGCGCGCATGTCATCCATCACCTGCTTCACCGCCTGCGCATCCTCGCCCAGGCCGACCATGATGCCGGATTTGGTGAACATCGACGGATCCAGCTCCTTGACCCGCTGCAACAGGCGCAGGGAGTGGAAATAGCGCGCGCCGGCACGCACTTCGGGGTAAAGGCCCGGCACGGTTTCCAGGTTGTGGTTGAAGACATCTGGCCGCGCCTCGACCACGGTTTCCAGCACCGAGGGATCGCATTTCAGGAAGTCCGGGGTGAGGATTTCAATGGTGGTATTCGGCGAGCGGTGGCGCACCGCGCGGATGGTCTGGGCAAAATGCTCTGCTCCGCCGTCCTCGATATCGTCGCGGTCAACAGAGGTGATCACCACGTGGTTGAGACCCAGTTTTTCAACCGCATGGGCGACGCGGCCCGGCTCAAACGCATCCAGCGCCTCGGGCGGCTTGCCGGTGGCGATGTTGCAGAAGGAACAGGCGCGGGTGCAGACCTCACCCATGATCATCATGGTGGCGTGGCCCTGGCTCCAGCATTCGCCGACGTTGGGGCAGCCCGCTTCCTCGCAGACCGTGGTCAGCTTGTTGTCGCGCATAATCTTGTGGGTTTCGGCATAGCCTTTGCCGCCCGGCGCCTTGACCCGGATCCAGCTTGGCTTCTTGGGCTGAGCATTGTCGGGACGATGCGCCTTTTCGGGGTGGCGCTGCTCCGGGATCTTAAGGTCTCTCACGTGGGTTTCCCTTCCGGCCTTTGGCTTTGTGAGCGGTTTAACATAGCTGATCTGGCTTGGCACGGTCATATCGTCAACCCTGCCCTGCCTCCTTGTCATGGCTCAAACTCCGCAAATGTGCCGTTTTCCTTTGCCAAAGCGGCGCAGCGGGACACATAATTCCCGCAAGCAAGCACGTTTCAACGGAGATCATTCAGGGAGGGACGCATGGCCAAGGAACTGGAGAAATTCAAGGCAGAGGCCAAGAAGCTGGCCGCTGGCACCAAGAAATTCACCACCGCAGAAGGCGACAAGCTGAAGAAGCGGATCGGGATTTCGCTGGGCAACGCCTGGGAGGGCGAGGATTATTTCCGCGAGAGCCTGGCCAAGGCGCGCAAGGACGGGGTGAAATCGGAGAAGCTGGCCGATTTCCAGAAGAACAAGCATTTCAAGGACGGGCTGGTCACCTGGAACAAGGCGGTGGATATCCACCAGGAGGAAGTCGGCGCGATGAAGGGGTTCTGCGCCGATGCCAGGGCGCATATGGCCAAGCAGCAGGCGCTCTTGAAGGACATCGAGAAGGACCTGAAGAAACGCGGCAAGTCCTCCGCCTCGAAGAAGGACATCGAGGCGCTTCAAAGCGATCTGGAGAAGGAGATTGCCGCGGTCAGGAAGGCGTCCGAGTATGAGGGCAAGCTGAACGCGGCGCAGAAGCTCTATGGGGCGAATTTCCAGAAGACGGTCGACAAGATCCTCAAGGAAAAGGCAGAGGGCCATGACAAGAAGAAGGACGCAACAGAGCTGCCGCAGCTCTTGGTGGACCGGAACCTGAAGAAGTACACAAACCAGGTCGGCGCGCTGGTGAAGGCAATCAACACCCATTGCGTGACAGCCATCGACAAGGCGGGCGAGGATCTGAAGGCCGCCGCGCCGGAGCTGAAGGCGGCAGCGGCGAAATACAAGGATCTGAAGAAGATCAACGACCAGTACCAGACCGCCAAAAAGAAGTTCCCGGGCGCCATCGAGGATTCCAAGGACAAGAAGAAGCTGTTGGCGACGCTCAAGAAGTTCAATGACCTGACAGCGGCCGCTGAACGCAAGATCCGCGGCACCACGGTCACGATCAAGAAGGCTGCGGCGTAACGTCCCGCAAGGGGCCGAAGATGCCGTTTTCGCAAGATTTTCCGGCGCCGGACCGCTGCCTGCGCGGACTGGCGCAGGAAACCTGCACGCAATTCACAGGGATGTGTTGAAGCCAGCTTAGAATCATTTTAAGCCTGCCCGCCGAATGAAATCCTCAATCAGGAGCAAGCTGAGATGAAAGCTGGCGTTAAGCTGCCCGACGTGACCTTCCACACCCGTGTCCGTGACGAAGCGATCGAGGGCCCGAACCCGTTCCGCTGGGAAGACAAGACCACCGCTGACTACTTTGCAGGCAAGCGCGTTGTGCTGTTCTCGCTGCCGGGCGCCTTCACCCCGACCTGCTCCACCTACCAGCTGCCGGGCTTTGAAAAAGGCTTTGCCGATTTCCAGGCCGAGGGCATCGACGCGATCTACTGCATGTCCGTGAACGACAGCTTCGTGATGAACGCCTGGGCGCGCGCGCAGGAGCTGGAAAACGTGGAAGTGATCCCGGACGGCTCCGGTGAGTTCACCCGCAAGATGGGCATGCTGGTCGCCAAGGACAACCTGGGCTTCGGCAACCGCTCCTGGCGCTATGCGGCCATCGTCAACAACGGTGTGGTCGAAGCATGGTTCGAAGAGCCGGGCCTGTCCGACAACCACGGCGAAGACCCCTATGGCGTGTCCTCCCCGGAGACCGTGCTGAAGCACCTGAAAGACGCCAAGGCAGAAGTGGCAGCCTGATCCCGCCCGCAGCTGCACCAAGTTCAAGGCCCGCCCCGGCGGGCCTTTTTCTGTTCATGGACCTGCCCGGCGGCCCCATTTGACCGCTAACTGTTCGTTCTTCTAGGATCGCAGACGGAGGTCCGGCTGGTGCCGACCCGCAGGGGGAACAGCATGCAGAACGTCGAAAAGCGCCTGTCGGGCATGATTGCCGATCTTCAGGCTTTGATCACAAACATGACCCAGCTCGGTGCCGCATTGGCAGAGGCCAAGGCACGGGCAGCAGCACCGGTGCTTTCGGATGAGGCGGCCCAAGCGGTCAAGCAACAACTGGCACAGACGCTGGCAGCAGTGCAACAACAGCAGGGCCGCCCTGCGACTCTGGTTGAGGCTCAGCGCATCGAGGCCAATCTAACCGGCAATGCACAAAGTCAAATCAGGGCTGATGCGCAAGAACAGTCAGTTCAGATCGAGGAAATGTTCCGCCATGTCATCAGCCAGCTGAAACCGATGTGGTCCAACATCCGCGGCTATAAGCATGAAGCCGACATACTGCTGCGCCAGTATCAGAAAGGGCGGCTGCTCATTCCCGGCCTTCCGGGCCTGAAAAAGGGCGATGTCGGTGTGAAAAAGCGGCCCTCTGATAAGGTTAAGGAGGTGATCCGGCAGCAGGCCGTAGGAACGGACGGACAGCCCCAGTTTCAGCCGGTGCTCGACGAGCAAGGGCAGCCGGTCATTGATCCGGCAACCGGCCAGCAGATGTTCGAGCCGGTCATTGCGGAAACCCTCGGGAAAAATCAGAAGGACGAAGCAGGCAAGAACTTGAAATTCGATCCGACGGAAGGGATAGGCGAACCGGTCGACAAGATCTTTCAGGCCAAGTCATTTTCGGCGTCTGACAATTCCGACCTGCGGACGATGATCAAGGAAGCCTGCAGGCAGCTGTTCGGCTATGCGCATTCCGAAATCCCTGACGCGAACTCGATCCTGGTCGCCGACATCGATATTCATTCTGGAAAATGCTTCTTTCCCTTCACCAAAACCAAATATGCATCTGGCAATTACCCCGGAACAACCAAAGCAGCCATGAAGACGCTGTTGCTGGAAGATGTGCAAAAACAAGCTGCGAAGGGGCTGCAGGAAGCTGCGGCAAATTGGCTGAGGCATCCGGTTGTCAAAGGACAGAAGCCCAAACCCGGAACCGCGCCTGAACCAGCTGAAAATCTTGCAGCCCGCGCTGCGGCTTACAGCCAGCAGCGCCTGCAGGCGATTGCTTCTTCCACCATTGAGGTTCGGTTGAACTTCAAAAAGCAGCTGAAGGCGGAAACCGGCCTGGGTCCAGGTGGCGCAGATGCGTATTTCCCCCGCTCCGTTGAAGGCAGCATCCGCCGTCTCAAGGTTTTTTTACAGGCGGATGCCACCGGCAATATCGTGGCACTGAAGTCTAAAGCCAAATTCGATATGGGATAGAGCGGTTCCGGCCGGCAGGGTACCGGCGGCGGCTTCAGCCGATCATCTCCTCCTGCTGCGGGCAGGTCTCGCCATAGAATTCCGCAAGATGCTGCAGGGCGATGCGCAGCACCACCTTGCCGGATCTGGCGGGCCAGCCGAGATTGCGTTCCGCCGTTTCCAGCCCCTCCAGATGGCAGCAGCAGCGCAGGGCGATGTCGCTGAGACCGGCCCCGAGCTTCTGCAACGCACCGGTCATCCGCTGATAGGCTGCCGCCGCTGCCTGATGGCTGGTGCTGCGCATCGGGTGGCTGCCTTGGGCGAAATACAGTTCTTCCTGCATCAGGTGGCTGCTGATCTGCGCCAGTTCGAAATCCTCGCGCAGCCGCCGCCCGGCCCGCACCATCGGCTGGGTCAGGAAGGACTTGCCGTCCTTGTCCAGCAGCCGGGCCAGCATTTCCAGCGGCGTTTCAGCCCCGCTGTAACGGGATTTTCGGCCCAATCCCCCGGCCTCGCCCGCCTCAGGCGCCTCAAACGGTGCCTGTGCTTCGGCAAAGCCGCCCTCCAGCCGGGCGCGGGCACGGTTTTCCTGATCTGCAATGATCCGGTTCAGTGCCGCGCGGCCGCCTGCTGTGATCGAATAGCGGCTGATCCGGCCCTTGCGGGAACAGGCAATCCAGCCGGTCAGCGCCAGCGCCCCGGCCAAGGGCCGCGACACCGCGACCTTGTGCCCGTCGGCCTCCTGGCCTTCGCGCACGACAACGGCCATTTCCATGCCTTCTGCTGCGGCCAGGACCGCACCGCCGCGGCTGAGAAGGGTCAGCACGCTGGCCGCCTCCCGCTCGAACCCCGACCGCAGGCTGCGGCTTGCGGCGGAGGGCTTGTCTTCCTGGCGCGGTTTTGCCGTTGCCGACTTATAGCGCCCGGCCAGATAGGTCAGCACCTCATCGATCAGCGGATCGTCCCGCAGGACCTCTACCCGCCGGACCTGGCGCAGGATGGTGGATGGATGGCATCCTGCCTTGCGGGCCAGCTGGCGGATCGGGCGACCCGCCTCGGTGTGCTGAAGGTAGCGGCATGTTTCCAGCGGCACCCAGCCTGGAAAGGGTGCCTGAGTCATATTTTGCATTCGTAACCCCCGGTCGTGAGCCAGGCTGCCGGGCCAGCCGCACTCAAAGGTGCCTGCGGCTTGTCCCATTACGCCCGGCTGAAGTTGGACAAAAGCGCGGATCGGACATCATTGTTTCCAGAAAAAAATAATCATCACAAAACGGACCGTTCACCGGTCGCCCCCTTTCCGCAACACCACCTGAGGTTGTGTTATAGCAGAGCCAGATCAGAGATAGGAAAGGAGACGGTCATGCAGGATGTACTCAGCCGCGTTTCGTTGCTGCGGCGCCCGAGGATTCTGGCGCGGGCGGCCCGGTTAGGTGCCTGTAATTACTGCCGCAAACGCGACCTGCGCCGCATTCTGGGCTACGGCGAGGTGCCCAAGCCTGCCGCCGCAGTAATGCTGCTGCTGGAACTTGAGGATGGCTTGAACAAGGCTCGCAAGACTGGCGAAGCCGGGTATTCAATGATCCGCCATGTAGATGTGCTGATTGCGCTGGCGGGCGAAGCCGCCTGTCTGACGGCACGGTCAAAAGTAAAAACGGCGGCCCAAAGGGACCGCCGTTTTCCTGCGGCAGAGGGTGCGGCCCCCTGCCCCTGATATTCAGGCCCGCGCTTACATGAAGGCGTCGGGCATGGAGGCCTTCTTCTCGGCCACATATTCGTCCAGCGCCATCTTGATGGACGGATCGAGCGCAGGCTGCTCGTAGGTGGCCAGCAGCTTCTCGACCCGGCTTTCGGCCAGCGCATAGGTGTCGCGCGCGCCTTCTTCTTCCCACTGTTCGAACGGCTTGTAATCAAGCACTTCGGATTTCCAGAACGCCGACTTGAAGTTCGCCTGAGTGTGGGCGCAGCCGAGGTAGTGGCCGCCGGGGCCGACTTCGCGGATGGCGTCCATCGCCTGGCCGTTCTCGTCCACGGAAATACCCTTGGCGAGGCCGTGCAGCGTGCCCAGCTGGTCGGCGTCCATCACGAACTTCTCGAAGTCGGCAACCAGGCCGCCTTCAAGCCAGCCGCAAGAGTGCAGCATGAAGTTCACACCGGACATCAGACCCATGTTGAGCGAGTTGGCGGTTTCATAAGCCGCCTGCGCATCCGGCAGCTTGGAGCCGCAGAAGGAGCCGGCCGAGCGGAACGGCACGCCGAGGCGGCGGGCCAGCTGGCCTGCGCCATAGGTGACCAGCGACGCTTCGGGGGTGCCGAAGGTCGGGGCGCCGGAGTTCATGTCGATCGACGACACGAAGGCGCCGAAGATCGCAGGCGCGCCGGCGCGGCACAGCTGGTTGTAGGCGATGCCGGCCAGAACCTCTGCCAGAACCTGCGTGAGGGTGCCAGCCACCGACACCGGCGCCATGGCACCGCCGACGATGAACGGCGAGATGATGCAGGCCTGCATGTTCTGGGCGTAGACTTCCAGCGAGCCCATCATCACGTCGTCGAAGGTCATCGGCGAGTTGATGTTGGTCAGCGAGGTCATCACGGTGTTGTTCTGCACGAACTCCTTGCCGAACAGGATGCCCGCCATGTCGACGGAGTCCTGCGCGCGGCTGGGTTCGGTGACGGAGCCCATGAACGGCTTGTCGCTGAGGGTCATATGCGCCATCAGCATGTCCAGGTGGCGCTTGTTCACCGGGATGTCGGTGGGTTCGCAAACGGTGCCGCCGGAGTGGTGCAGCCACTTGGACATATAGGCCAGTTTCACGAACTTGTTGAAATCGTCCATGGTCGCATAGCGGCGGCCGCCGCTGCGGGTGCGAACGAACGGCGGTCCATAGACCGGAGCCAGAACCAGGTTCTTGCCGCCGATGACCACCGATTTCTCGGGGTTGCGGGCGTGCTGGGTGAATTCCGCAGGAGCAGTGGAGCACAGCTTGCGGGCCAGGCCGCGGGGGATGCGCACGCGCTCGCCCTGGACATCGGCGCCGGCCTCGCGCCAGCGCTGCAGCGCCGCCGGGTTGTCAACGAAATTGACGCCGACCTCTTCCAGAATCGTGTCCGCGTTGTACTCGATGATCTCCAGCGCTTCCTCGTTCAGGATCTCGAAGTTCGGAATGTTGCGCTCGATGTACTTGGCGGTTTCGATCTTGACGCTGGTGCGCTCGGCGCGGCGGGCGGCACCGCCGCCGGAACCGCGGGCACGACGGCGCGGGGCTGCTTCTGTCATGGTTTATCCTCACCACAGGCATTTCATTGCGAAGGGTATTATAGCCCCCGCGCGCGCTGCCGCCGCAGGATTGCGGCCATTCAAGTTGAAAAGCGACATTGCCGAAGCATTTTCCACCGCACTGGTGGACTTTTGCATACCTTCGGCACGCGGGATGCCGATCTGCCGTGAAATCACGCACGCTGCCCGTCAAGGCAGCCAAACCCCCTTGCGGAAAACGCGTTCCTGCCCTATGGCGCGTGCATGACAGAGACATCCCATGACCGCCTTCTCATCATCGACTTTGGCAGCCAGGTCACGCAGCTGATTGCGCGCCGCCTGCGCGAGCTGAACGTCTATTGCGAAATCCACCCCTATCAGAATGTCACCATGGACTTTGTGCGCGAGCTGGCGCCCAAGGCAGTGATCTTCTCGGGCGGGCCGGACAGCGTGACCCGCGAGGGCAGCCCCCGGGCGCCGCAGGAGATTTTCGACTATGGCGTGCCGATCCTGGGCATCTGCTATGGCCAGCAGGTGATGATGCACCAGCTGGGCGGCACAGTGGAAAGCGGCCATGGCACCGCAGAATTCGGCCGCGCCTATGTGACCCCAACGGTGGAAACACCGCCGCTGCTGGAGGGCTGGTTTGCCAATGACGCCGACCGCGAGCAGGTCTGGATGTCGCATGGCGACCACGTGAGCAAGATCGCCCCGGGGTTCGAGGTCTACGGCACCTCCCCCAACGCGCCTTATGCAATCACCGCCGATGTCTCCCGCAACTTCTATGCGGTGCAGTTCCACCCGGAGGTGCACCATACCCCGAACGGCGCCAAGCTCTATGAGAACTTTGTCAAGCTGGCAGGGTTTTCAGGCGACTGGACCATGGGCGCCTACCGCGAACAGATGATCGAAAAGATCCGCGCGCAGGTCGGCGACAAGCAGGTGATCTGCGGATTGTCCGGCGGTGTGGATTCGTCCGTCGCCGCGATCCTGATCCACGAGGCAATCGGCGACCAGCTGACCTGCGTGTTCGTGGACCACGGCCTCTTGCGCAAGAACGAGGCGGAAGAAGTCGTCGCGATGTTCCGCGACAACTACAACATCCAGCTGATCCACGCGGATGAGAGCGATCTGTTCCTGGGCGAGCTGGACGGGCAAAGCGACCCGGAAACCAAGCGCAAGATCATCGGCAAGCTGTTCATCGACGTGTTCCAGAAACACGCCGACACCATCGACGGCGCCGAGTTCCTGGCGCAAGGAACATTGTACCCGGATGTGATTGAATCGGTGTCCTTCTCGGGCGGGCCTTCGGTCACCATCAAGTCGCACCACAACGTCGGCGGCCTGCCGGAGAAGATGGGCCTGAAGCTGGTCGAGCCGCTGCGCGAGCTGTTCAAGGACGAAGTCCGCGCGCTCGGCCGTGAGCTGGGCCTGCCGCAGAGCTTTATCGGCCGCCACCCCTTCCCCGGACCGGGCCTGGCGATCCGCTGCCCCGGCGAGATCACCCGCGAAAAGCTGGAGATCCTGCGCGAGGCGGATGCGATCTATATCGACCAGATCCGCAAGCACGGTCTGTATGACGAAATCTGGCAGGCCTTCGTGGCAATCCTGCCGGTCCGCACCGTCGGCGTGATGGGCGACGGCCGCACCTATGATTATGCCTGCGCCCTGCGCGCAGTGACGTCAGTTGATGGCATGACGGCTGATTACTACCCGTTCAGCCACGAGTTCCTGGGCGAGACCGCCACAAGGATCATCAACGAGGTGAAAGGCATCAACCGCTGCACCTATGACATCACCTCGAAGCCTCCGGGCACCATCGAGTGGGAATGATCTGGGCTTTTCACGGGCTTTGAAACAACGGTGGAAACCACGCCTGTTTTAAAGAACGTTTAAACAATTTGCGCCATCTTGAACGCAACGCTTGGCCGCCGGTTTGACCACGGGCGGCCAACTGCTTCGAGGCTAATGGAGGCGCAAAATGCCCTTGATCAAATACAAAGACGTGCTGCTGCACTTCGCGCATATTCCCAAGTGCGGCGGCACATCCATTGAGCGGTACATTCAGGGCCTGAACGGCGTCAGCCTGGCATTTCTGGATGAACAGTATGTCGCCAATCCGCCGCAGCAGCATTGGAACATTTCGTCTCCCCAGCACATCGACGGGGAATCGATTGGGCGGCTGTTTCCCAAGGAATTTTTCACCGGCTTTTTCACCATCGTGCGCGATCCGATTACCCGTCTTGAAAGCGCCTATAAGTTCCAGCGGCTGGTGGAGCGCCGGATCGGCAGCGATGAAACCCTGGACCAATTCGTCAAGACCCGCCTGCTGGAGAATGTGCTGAACAAGGGCTGGATGGACGGCCATTTCTACCCTCAGTCGGGCTTTTTCTATCCCGGTGCCAATTACCAGGTATTCAAGCTTGAAGAAAACGGCGCGCAGAAGGCCAAGGCCTTCATCGATGCGGCCCTGTTCGGCAACCCGGCCAGCCATCAGATGACCCACAGCAACCACCTGCGCACGCCAGACGGGTTTGACCTCGGTGATCTGGTGCTGAGCGATGAGGGCCTGGCCGTTGCCGAGAAGATCTACGGCATGGACTTTGACAATTTCCAGTATCAGCGGCGCTCTGCTGCCGGGCAGCTGCCCGAAGCAGCGGCAGGCTGAGGTCCGATTGGCATCCCATGACACAAAGATACAATATCTGCTTGGCAGAACCCCAGAACTACATTCACTCCGGTGCGTTTTACGAGATCGCCGACCTGCTGCTGTTTGCGCTGCGCGAACTCGGCCATGAGGCGGCTTTGAAGAAGAACGGGATAGACCCAACTGCCCGCAACATCCTGATCGGCGTGCATCTGCTAAGCCCAGCCCTTGCTTCGCAGATGCCGCCGGGAACGATTATTTTGAACACCGAACAGCTGGGCGGAACGTTCGGCGAATGGAACAAGAAGATATTGGAGTGGTTCTCGCACGACTTCACCCTGTGGGACTACAGCGACGTGAACGTTGGCTACCTCAGGGAATTTGGCGTCAAGCGCGTGGAAAAACTCCAACTCGGTTTTCAACAGGAGCTTTGCCGTATTACGTCGCAGGAAGAGCGCGATGTCGAAGTGTTGTTCTACGGCTGTATCAATCAGCGGCGCAAACTGGTGCTTGATGATCTAATCTCCCGTGGTCTGCGGGTCAAAGTGCTGAGCGGCGTCTTCGGCGCTGAGCGCGACGCTTGGATTGCGCGCTCACGGCTCGTGCTGAACCTTCACTATTATGAAACGCAGATCTTCGAGATTGTGCGCGCCTTTTACCTGATGACCAATGGCATCCCCACGGCAGCAGAGGTGAACCCGACTACCCGGATCGACGACTGCTACCGTGACGGGCTGTTGTCTCTTCCTTATGACGGGCTGGCAGCGGGCATTGAAGAAGCGCTGCAGGACGAGACCGGGCTCGAACAGCTTGGCGCGAGGGGCCAAGAGACGATTGCGCGGCACCCACAGGCCCAATTGCTGCACGAGATCCTCTAGCAGCCACAAATCCCACTGCTTCTGCGAGCCCCGCAGCGTCCTGCTAGGCGCACAACTCTAGCCCGCCCCCTTCCCAATGAAATCATACGCAAATTCAGGCGGCCTGGGTTTGCAAACCGGGCCGCCTTTTGTTGCCGCGGTCACCTTTTCCAACCGTTCACCCGGTCCGCCGCTGAAATCTCTGCGTCGTCCGGTTAACCAATTTGTCAGGCGATTTTGGGATAGTCTCCAGGACGCCGACGGCCTGGAGAACCCAATGATTATTTGCCACCCGCTGAAACTCATCTTCATCAAGACCAAAAAGGTGGGCGGCACCTCGTTTGAAATCGCTTTATCCAGCTTTTGCGACGGGACCAGTATCATCACTCCGATTTCTCCTGATGATGAAAACATCCGCGCAGAACTGGGTTATCCCGGTGCGCAAAACTATCAGCACCAAATCTGGCCTGATGGCACAGAGACGGAAGCAGAGTTCTTTAACCACATTCCGGCTTCCCAAGCCAAGCCCCTCATCCCGCAAGAGATCTGGGGCAGCTACACAAAGGTCACCATATGGCGGGACCCCTATGACGCGATCATCTCACGTTACTATTGGGAAAAGGCGGACGCGGCAGGCATTCCGTTCGGGCAATTTGTCCGCCAGTTGCCCGGCCTGCTGGCAGAAAACAGCCAGATCGCGCCGCTGGAAGGACCGGCTGCACCAGACGTTTTCCTGCGTTACGAGCACCTGGAAGAGGACATCGCGGCGCTTGGCATCGACGGGCTGTGGGAGCGGTTTACAAGCCTGCGTGCCAAAGGGAACATCAGTCCGCGCACCGGAGCTGATCCCGAAACACTCTATGCCCGGCATCCGGAGGCGGCAGAGGTCGTGGCGGAGCAATGCGCGGTGGAGATCCGCAAATTCGGCTATACGCGCCCTGGCATGGCACCTGCGGCGCCCAAGCCGGCGCAGGCCCAGAAAAGCGACTTTTTCTTCACTCTTTCTGCAGGGCGCACCGGTACGGCCTGGCTGGCGCAGTTCCTGGGTGACAATCTTCGGATCAAATCCATACATGAGCCGCTGAACATTGATGACTTCGGCACACAAATGCCGGAAATCAGGCACATGCGGACCTTCAACACTTACGGCATGAATACCCGGATGCAGAAGTTCTGGAAGGACAAGCTGGCGTCACTGCAAGCGCCTTACGCCGAATCCAACCACACTTTGGGCAAATGCGGGCTTATCGAAGCGCTGGCGGGAAGCCCCATCCGCAGCCGCACCACCGTTATCCTCCTGCGCCGCGACCTGGCCAAGCAATGCGCGAGCTATGTCAGCCGCAATGACTTCATGAATATCACCATCCGGTGGCAGTGGTACTTGGACATGGGCTACAGCAATTTGATCGTAGACCCTGCCGGTTTACTGTCGCTTGGCCAGGTCGGCTGCGCCATCTGGTACGCGCTGGAGATGGAGGCGCGCTATGCCTATTACCTGCTGAAATACGGCCAGCAGGTCAATTTTGTAGAAGCTAAGCTGGAAGAAGCAACAAAGCCCGAAGGCGCTGCAAGGCTGCTGGCCGATCTGGGCTTTAACGGCGTGCCGAAGCTCCCGGAAAAGAAGAACGCGACCCGCAATCCCTCCGATGTGACCGAAGCGCTGACCCTCGAAATTCGGACACTGCTGAACCGGCTGAACTTTGACCCGGTGGCCTCCGCGGCTGCTTATATCAAATCGGGCCGCTCCCTGGATTCACCAACCCTGCGCAGGGCAGCGGCCTGAGAGCCGGCAGGCTTCAGGCAGCCGCAGCAGCAGCCAAGCGATGAATTTCACACCCCGGCCCTGCAATCTGCGGCGCTGGGGCCTAAGGCCTTGACCCGCGGAGAGCTTTCCGCCTCTGTTCTCCCCAGTTGAACAAGGGGGCAGGCATGGCAGAGGGCGAGACACGCGCGGGACTGGCAGCGCTGTGGATGGTTGGGGCCATTGTGTCCTTCTCTGCCATGGCGATTGCCGGGCGCGAGGCCGGGCTAACGCTGGACACCTTTGAAATCATGGCCTACCGCAGCCTGGTGGGGGTGGTGATCGTGGTTGCCGTGCTGAGCGCCGCAGGCCGCTGGCATCAGGTGCGGCGGCAGCGGCTGGGCGTGCATCTGCTGCGAAACCTGTTCCACTTCACCGGCCAGAACCTGTGGTTTCTGGCGGTGACGCTGATTCCGCTGGCCCAGGTCTTTGCGCTGGAGTTCACCTCGCCGCTGTGGGTGATCATCCTGTCGCCGCTCTTGCTGGGCGAGGCGCTGACCCGACGGCGGATGCTGGCGGCAGCACTGGGTTTTGCCGGTATTCTGATTGTCGCGCGGCCCAGCCCGGAGACGCTGAGCCTTGGCCTGGCGGCAGCAGCCAGCTGTGCCATCTTCTTTGCTCTCACGGCGATCCTGACCAAACGGCTGACCCGGCATGAGCATACCGCCTCGATCCTGTTCTGGCTGACGTCCATGCAGCTGGCCATGGGGCTGCTGGCGGCCGGGTGGGATGGTGACATGGTGCTGCCCAATGCAAGCACCCTGCCCTGGCTGGTGCTGATCGGCATTGCCGGGCTGACTGCGCATTTCTGCCTGACCACGGCCTTGTCGCTGGCCCCCGCCAGCGTGGTTGTGCCGGTGGATTTTGCCCGCCTGCCTGCCATCGCCATTCTCGGCATGCTGATCTACGGAGAGGCGTTGGATGCCTGGGTGCTGGGCGGCGCTGCCATCATCTGCATTGCAAATTATCTTAATATAGTTGCAGGCCAGCCGCGCAGAACTCCGCAAAGCTGATTGAATCGGTCTAGTTGCCGTGCGGTTAATGTTGATTTGCCGAAATCCGCCCGATTACGTTTGCGTAAAGCGGCTTCCACTGGCCGCAACTCAGGGAGGAACAATGAAACGCTATCTTGCAACTTCGGCGGCTTTGGCGCTGGCATCCGGCTCTGCCATGGCAAGCGGTCTGGACCGCACCGGCCAGCCGATCGGGATCATCTTTGAAGAAGGCAACTATGCCGAATTTTCGTTCGCGACGACATCCGTGGACTTGTCGGGCAACGACCGCACCTCGCTGAACCCGTTCGGCTCCGCCACTGGCGATGTCGGTGAGCGGTTCAACATGTTTGGCGCCGGCTACAAGCGCGACATCAATGAACAGCTGTCGTTCGCTCTGATCTTTGACCAGCCGTGGGGCGTGGATGTGAACTACCCGACCACCGGGTCCCTGTTGCTTGGCGGAACGACCGCACAAGCGGATTCGAACTCGATCACCGCCCTGCTGCGCTACAAGTTCAATGAGCGCTTCAGTGTCCATGGCGGCCTGCGCTACCAGGAGCTTGACGGCGAAATCAATCTGCAAGGCGGGGCCTACACCTCCATCGGCGGCCGATACAACGTGAAGGTGGACAAGGACGGCGCCTTTGGCTGGGTGGCAGGCGTGGCCTATGAAATTCCTGATATCGCCCTGCGGGTTGCACTGACCTACAGCTCTGAGATCGAGCATGATTTCAACCTGAACGAGACCTTTGCCACCAGCGCCACCGCAAGCACCACAACAAAAACCAAAACTCCGCAATCGGTGAACCTGGACTTCCAGACCGGCATCGCCCAGGACACGCTGCTGTTTGGCGGCATCCGCTGGGCTGAGCACAGCGTAACAGATCTGGTGGTTCCGGGCCTGAGCACCCTGGCCGGCCGCTCCGTCGATCTGATTGATCTGGACGACTCGATTACTTACACCTTGGGTGTTGGACGCGCCTTCAATGACAAGTGGTCCGGTTCGGTGGCGCTGATCTATTCGGATTCGGACGGCGACAACCTGGTCTCTCCGCTGGCACCGACGCATGGCTATGAAGCGATCCGGGTCGGCGTGCAATACAAGCAGGACAACATGACCGTCTCTGCCGGCGTCCGCTATACCCAGCTGGGCGATGCGGTGGCCTCCCCTGGCGGCAGCCCGGTCACCAACTTTCAGGACAACGACGCGGTCAGCTTTGGCTTGAAGGTCGGCTTCCACTTCTAAACCAGAAACCTGCCGGGCAGTTTGCCCCGTCCCTTCCGAGGGGCGGGGTTTTCTTTTGGCGCGGCTGAAGCGCGCATGGAATTGACCCGGCCCCTACGGGTAGCTAGCAAGGCGTGACACCTTCAGGGACTTGAAATTTCCATGCTCTACTCTTCCGCACAGGACTGGCGCGACGCGCCGAACAAACGGGTGCTGTTCTTTGGCATGTCCGGGCTTGGCAAAACCTATGTCAGCAACGTTCTGCGCGGCGCCGGCAGCTGGTTCCACTATTCCATCGATTACCGCATCGGCACCCGTTATATGGGTGAATACATTGCCGACAACGCCAAGGCCGAGGCAATGAAGGTGCCCTTTCTGCGCGAACTCTTGCTGACGGATTCGATCTTCATCGGCTCCAACATCACTTTCGAGAACCTGCGCCCGGTCTCTGCCTATCTGGGCAAGCCCGGCGACACCGCCAAGGGCGGTCTGCCGATTGCCGAGTACAAGCGCCGCCAGGAGCAGTTCCGTGTCGCCGAAATCCGCGCCCTGCTGGACACCGAGTATTTCGCGGACCGGGCGCAGCAGCTTTATGGCTATCCGAATTTCATCTGCGACACCGGCGGGTCGATCTGTGAGTGGGTCGATGCCAATGACCCGAACGACCAGATCCTGTCCGAGCTGAGCAAGCACACGCTGATGGTCTGGATTAAGGGAAGCGAGGAACACACCGCCGAGCTGGTCCGCCGCTTTGACAGGGCCCCCAAGCCGATGTCCTACCAGCCGGAGTTCCTGAACCGGGTCTGGCAGGAATACCTTAAGGAAAACAAGATATCTGAGGCGGATGTGGACCCCGATGCCTTTATCCGCTGGACCTATGCCCAGGCGCTGGCGCACCGCCAGCCGCGCTATCAGGCGATGGCGGACAATTGGGGCGTCACGGTGACTGCCAGCCAGATCTCCGCCGTGAAGGATGAGGCTGGTTTCGTGGATTTGATCGCCAAGGCCCTTGAGGACCGCGGCTAACCCGCTTATCTGACAACCTCCGCTATATCGTACAACTTTCCGCAAATCAGGATACTGACATGCCCATCAAGATCCCCGCTGACCTGCCCGCCTATGACGTTCTGACGAACGAAGGCGTGATGGTCATGTCGCCGGATCAGGCGGCGCGTCAGGACATCCGGGCGCTGCGCATCGGGCTGCTGAACCTGATGCCCAAGAAGATCCAGACCGAGAACCAGTTTGCCCGGCTGATCGGGGCGACGCCCTTGCAGATCGAGCTGAGCCTGATCCGGATGACCGAGCATCAGACCAAGAACACCGCTGCCGCGCATATGGAGGAGTTCTATCACTCCTTTCAGGAAGTGAAGCACGAGAAGTTCGACGGGCTGATCATCACCGGCGCGCCGATCGAGCATCTGGACTTTCCCGAGGTCACCTATTGGGACGAGATGCGCGAGGTGTTCGAGTGGACCCAGACCAATGTGCATTCGACCTTTGGCGTCTGCTGGGGCGGCATGGCGATGATCAACCACTTCCATGGCGTGAAGAAGCACATGCTGGACCACAAGGCGTTCGGCTGCTTCCGGCACCAGAACCTGGCGCCGGCCTCGCCGTACCTGCGCGGGTTCTCGGATGATTTCGTGATCCCGGTCAGCCGCTGGACGGAGATGAAGCAAGCGGAGGTCGATACCGCCGAGGGGCTGAAGACACTTTTAGGCAGTGACGAGGTCGGCCCCTGCCTGATCGAGGACAAGGCGCACCGCGCGCTCTATATCTTCAACCATTTTGAGTACGACAGCGATACGCTGAAGCAGGAATACGACCGCGACGTGGCCAACGGCACCCCGATCAACGTGCCGGGCAACTACTATCCGGACGATGACCCCAGCCGCCAGCCGCAGAACCGCTGGCGCAGCCACGCGCATCTTCTCTATGGCAACTGGATCAATGAGATTTACCAGACAACGCCTTATGACATGGATGAGATCGGCCGCTAGGATGCTGATCTGGACAGGCCTTGCTGTGGCAGCGGGGACTGCCCTCACGCTCTGGCAGGCAGGCCGGCGCGAGGCTGCGGCTGAGACCCGCCATCCGCCGCAGGGCCAGGTTCTGGTGGTGGGCAGCCACCGGGTGCATGTGGTGGAAATGGGCCGGCCCAAGGGCAGCGCACCGGATCTGGTGCTGCTGCATGGCTCCAGCGGCAACACCCGCGACATGACGTTCCGGCTGGCACCAGCGCTGGCTGATGAGTTCCGCATCCTGATCTTCGACCGGCCTGGCCTGGGGTATTCCAGCCCGTTGAACGGCACGGGCGCAACCATTCGCCAGCAGGCAGATGTGATGCGCCAGGCCGCGGCGCAGATGGGCGCCGAGAAACCCTTGGTTCTTGGCCAGAGCTATGGCGGCGCCGTGGCGCTGGCTTGGGCAGTAGATCACCCTGAAAGCCTATCTGCCTTGGTGTCGGTGTCTGGCGTGGCCTACCCCTGGACCTCGCCGCTGGATCCGCTCTACCGCCTCACCTCCTCGCGCTTTGGCAGTGCGGTGGCGGTGCCGCTGCTGACGGCCTATGTGCCAGATGCCGTGGTCAGCCGCTCTCTGCAGGAGATCTTTGCCCCGCAAGCGGTGCCGAAGGGATACGCGGAACACTTTGGCACCCGCCTGTCGCTGCGGCGCAGCTCGCTCAGGGCCAACGCCCGGCAGCGGGCGAACCTGCTGGAGGAAGTGACAGAGCTTTCGCAGCACTATGGCAGCATCACGGTCCCGCTGGAGGTGATCCACGGCACTGAGGATGATCTGGTGAACCTCAATCTCCATGCCGAAGGGCTGGCCCGGGACGTGGACAGCGCGCGCCTGACCCTGCTGGAGGGCATTGGCCACATGCCGCAGCACGTCGCAACGGACGATGTTGCTGATGCGGTCCGCCGCGCTGCTGAGCGCGCAAATTTGCGTTAAAGCGAAGTAACCGCGGCCAATGGCGGCCCAAATACAACCTCCGCAACCCACTACACAAATCGTGCTATACTATACCTCTGGTAATGGAGGGCACCATGAAATCATCTCATCTCGCCGTCTTGGTAACGATTCTCAGCGCGGCTTTTTCAACGACACAGGCCACGGCTGACCCCAAACCGCAAAATGCGGCAGTCCCCGCGGCACAAGAACTTGCCAACTTGTACGGCGGCAATACGCAAATTTGGAAGAAATGCCAGGGCGGTGTCTACTACGGGCCGCGCTGGGAGGCGCAAGGCTACTGCGCGCAGCACCCCAACAGCGTCGGTGTCGGAAAATGGCACATCGACGGCAGAGGCCGCGTTTGCCAGAAAATGACCTGGTATCATTCCAAAGACGGTGCACTTGTCGCAAAGGAAGGCGAGGAAGAATGCATCTCTCATCTGCAGGCAGCAGACGGCATTGTCTGGCGCAGCTGGCCGAAGGACCGGGAGTGGTGGAAGGCGACCAACAGCGTGAGCCTGGAGAAGGGTTTTAAGTTTAAATCCAAAATCCGGCGGCTGCGCAAAAAACTCAAAGTCTGAGACTGCGGCAACTGATCCCTGGCGCAACATATGAATCGCTGGCGCCCGCCCGCGGCGGCCAGGTGCGGCGTTCACAGACCTGCCCCGCAGCTTCCTGCTGCGGCCTGTGCAAATTTGCGTTAAAGCGATTCACATTCCATACTCCTTTCCCATATAAAGGATTGAGGACAGGAGGGTTTTGCACATGCCGCTGCCGTTTGACGGGGCCATCAGCCGCTATTTCCAGAGCGGCGCACCGGAGGAGATCCGTAAGGCCATCAAGGGCGCGGACAAGGATGAAATCCTCAGCCCCAGCTATCCGCACAGGAAGCTGATGAAGCGCAAGGCCTATGACAAAGAGCTTGAGGCGCTGCAGATTGAACTGGTCAAGCTGCAGTCCTGGGTCAAGGCCACGGGCCAGCGGATCGCCATCGTCTTTGAGGGCCGCGATGCGGCCGGCAAGGGCGGCACAATCAAGCGGTTCCGCGAAAACCTGAACCCGCGCGGAGCGCGCATCGTGGCACTGCCCAAACCAACTGAAGCCGAGCAGAGCCAATGGTATTTTCAGCGCTATGTGCAGCAGCTGCCGTCGGGCGGCGAAATCGTGTTCTTTGACCGCAGCTGGTACAACCGCGGTGTTGTCGAAAAGGTGTTCGGATTCTGCTCGGATGCGCAGCGGGAGCGGTTCTTTGACCAGGTTCCCGACTTTGAAAAGGCGCTGGCAGAGGACGGCATCCACCTGTTCAAGTTCTGGCTGAATGTGGGCCGGGCAGAGCAGCTGCAACGGTTCCTGTCGCGGGAATCCGACCCTCTAAAAAAATGGAAGCTGAGCTCCATCGACGTGAAAGGGCTGGAGAAATGGGATGACTACAGCGCCGCCATTTCAGAAACCTTTGCGCGCAGCCACAGCCCTGAGGCCCCCTGGACAATCATCCGGTCCGATGACAAACGGCGGGCGCGGCTGGCGGCGATGCGCAGCGTACTGCACGCGATTGATTACACCAGCAAGGACGCCAAGGCGATTGGTTCTCTGGACACGGAAATAAGCGGAGGCCCGGATATCTGGGATGCCTAAACGCGGTTATCATCACGGCAACCTGCGCCAGGCGCTGGTCGAGGCCGCCCTGCAGCTGATCGAAGCCAAGGGGCCGACCGGCTTTACCCTGTCGGAAGCCGCCAAGCAGGCGGGCGTTACACCGGCTGCGGTCTACCGCCATTTCGAGGGGCGCGAGGACCTGATCGCGGAAGCCTCGCGCCAGGGCTATGTGATGTTCGCCGACCTGATGCAGCACGCCTATGACAAGTATCAGCCCTCGGCGCTGGCTGCGTTTGAGGCAACCGGGCGGGCCTATCTGGCATTTGCACGCAAACATCCCGGCCACTACATCGCCATGTTCGAAAGCGGTATTTCGGTGAACCGGACACCCGAACTGGCCGACGCCGCCGCCCGGGCACGCGCAATTCTGGAACGCGCAGCAGCGGACCTGAGCCAGCACATCCCGGCAGAAAAACGCCCGCCGGCCTCGATGTTCTCTGCCCATGTGCTGGCGATGAGCCACGGGGTAGTGGAGCTTTATGCGCGCAACTCTCCCGGTGCCGCCTCGCCGTTTCCGCCGGAGGATCTGCTGGAAAGCGGCATCGGCATCTACCTGCGCGGACTGGGGCTGATCGGGCCGGACAACTAATCCGGCAGCTAGAACCGGCCGCTGGGCTGCGGTGCGCTCAATTCATCGCCGACGTTCACGAGGTTCACCTCGCCGATGCCCTTGATGTCTTCGGGGCCGATGTCAGTGACGTGGAATTCCTCGGACAGGGCATCCTTCATTTCGTCTGGCGCGACGATTTTCATCGGGTTGGCAAAGACCTGCAGCCGCGAGGCGAGATTCACTGCGGGGCCGAAGACGTCATAGACGTACTTCTGAATACCCACCACGGACCCCACGGCAGAGCCGGTGCCAAGACCTATCCGCGCCTGCCATTTGTGCTGATGGCTTTGGTTGCGGCGGTCCAGGTAGCGCAGGAAGCGGGTGGCGCAATGGGCCACGGCGGTGGCGTGGTCCGGCGTCGGCTCCGGCATGCCTGCAACCGCCAGATAGGCATCGCCGATGGTCTTGATCCGCTCGCAGCCGTATTGCTCGACGATGCGGTCGAACGCGGTGAAAATGTCGTTCAGCTCTCCCAGCGTCACCGTCGGATCGGTGCGGGAGGCGAAATCGGTGAAGTTCACAAAATCCAGCATCACCACCGAAACCTTGGGATAGAGCTGCGGAGTAACAACACCGAAGGTCTTGAACTCCTCATAGACCGAGCGCGGCATCAGATTGAGCAGCAGCCTCTCCACCCGTTCCTTCTCACGCTCCAGCTCGCGGGTATTGCGCTCCACCATGGTGGAGTAGCTGTCGATCATGCTCTCCAGTTCGCGGATGCGGGTAATGTTCTGGCATTCCACCACCAGAAGCGCCTCGTCCAGATGGCTGGCCTGGGAGATGTTGATCGCAAAGACCAGCGTGCGGCGCTTGCGCTTGATCTTCAGCTCCGCGGAATAGCGCAGCCCCTCGTCGCAGAGCGGCCCCAAGTCTTCGGGCTGCAGGCCATCGATGGCATCGGTCAGCGCCGCGCCCTCGCCCGGTGTGCCGAACCACTCTGCAAAGGGCTGGTTGTGAAAGACAAATCCCAGATCAGAGGCCCGGACCACGGCCACGCCAACGCCGATCGCTCGCAACAGCTGTTCATTGATGGCGGCAATGCTCATGCCGCGTCCCGGGTGACGATAATGCTGCGCTTGCCCTCAATGGCGCTGAGCGTGGTGCGGATGTCCGGCTCCGACAGCCCATGCTGCTCCAGCGCGTCCTGCAGCAGTGCGCCCATCTCATCGAAATCTTCGTGGGTAATGCCGAGGGCCCTATGCACCGCCTCAAGCCTGTCGTCACTGAAAGACGCAGGGCCGCCAAGAAGCGAGGAAATGAACTTGGTCTGGTGATCAATCAGCCGTGCCATGTCGACATCGGCGAAGTAGTCGCCGATCTGGTCGGAGTCGAGCGCCAGTTCGTAAAAGGTCATCACGACCCGGCTGATGGCGCTGAACCCGCCGTATTTCTCGTAGATCGTTTGCGGCATGACAGCTGTCCCCCATCAGGAAGCGGTCCGCCTATGTTACGCTAATTTTGCGAAAATGTTAACGCCTGGAAGCCACAAGGGCAGCCCGGGCTGGAGTCCGGACTGGAAACCAGAGGTTTTTCAGCCTGTTGCGCGGTCAAGCCGCGCTTTCATCGGTGAAGGTCACCAGATCGCTCACGATGCATTGCAACCCCTCGATCAGGTCCAGCGTGGGCTGTGTGGACAGCAGCGGTGCCATTTCCTGGATCAGCGGCAGCGGCAGGTCCCACCAGCGCAGCGCCAGAAGTTTTTCGCAAACCGCCCTATCGAAGCGCTCGCGCACCAGCTGCGCCGGATTTCCGGCCCAGACCTCATAGGCGCCGACGTCGCAGGTTACGGTCGCATTGGGGCTGATCACAGCGCCATCACCGATCGTCACCCCCCCCAGCAAGGTTGCATTGGCACCGATCCAGACGTCATTGCCAACCACCACATCCTGGCAGCCCGGCCGGGGAGCATGGGTTTCGGACCCGCCCAGGTGATCTGTAAAGATTTCGCCGAAGGGAAAGGCCGTTATCCGCTCCAGCGCCGGAGACTGGTCCAGCATCACCCGAACACCGCGTCCGATCGAGCAGAAAGAGCCCACCGCCACATTTGCACCACCACCCTGCCCTTCGATCTCCATGTCCTCATATCCATGGGTGAAGCGGCCGATTTCCAGTTTGCCGTTGCCGATTGGGGCAGTCTTGAATTGCTCTGGTGATGTCATGTTGTTCTGCCTTCCGGTTCCCGTCCCAGGATTTCCAGGCCACCCTAGGAAATCTTTCTAAAGGAACCCTGAAGGCAGCCGGAATTCCGCAGCACCGGAAATGCAGAAGGGCCCGCCAGCGGCGAGCCCCTCCAAAACCATATGGTTCCCAGCTTAGCGCTTGGAGAACTGGAACGAACGGCGGGCTTTGGCCTTACCGTATTTCTTACGTTCCACAACGCGGCTGTCGCGGGTCAGGAAGCCTGCTGCTTTCAGCGCGCCGCGCAGCGACGGATCGTACAACTGCAGTGCTTTGGAGATGCCGTGCTTGACCGCGCCGGCCTGACCGGACAGGCCGCCGCCTTTGACGGTGGCGTAGACGTCAAACTCGCCTTCGACGCCGGCAACCTGAAACGGCTGGCGCAGGATCATCTGCAGCACCGGACGGGCGAAGTACTTGTTGATTTCCTTGCCGTTCACCTCGACCTTGCCGGAGCCCGGCTTGATCCAGACGCGGGCAACAGCGTCTTTACGCTTGCCGGTGGCATAGGAGCGGCCCAGTTCGTCACGAACCGGCTCACGCGCGATGGTTTCTTCAGCCACTGCTTCCACACCGGTTGCAGCTGCGAGCTCTTCGAGAGTGTTGATCTGATCAGCCATCGGTATCAGCTCCGGGTGTTTTTCTTGTTCATGGATTTGACGTCCAGAACTTCAGGGGCCTGGGCTTCGTGCGGGTGCTCGGCACCGGCGTAAACGCGCAGGTTGGTCATTTGCTGACGCGACAGGCGGTTGCCCGGCAGCATGCGCTTGACCGCTTGGGTCACAACGCGCTCCGGGTGTGCACCTTCCAGGATTTCCTGCTTGGTGCGCGACTTGATGCCGCCCGGGTGGCCAGTGTGCCAGTAGAAGTGCTCATCGCGCTTCTTGCCGGTCATCTGCACCTTTTCGGCGTTGATGATGATGACGTTGTCGCCCATGTCCATATGCGGAGTGAAGGACGCTTTGTGCTTGCCGCGCAGGCGCATGGCAACGATCGAGGCAAGACGGCCCAGCACCACGCCCTCGGCGTCGATGATGATCCACTTCTTCTCGATATCTGCCGGAGTAGCAGAGAAGGTTTTCATGGCAGGTCAATCCTGTTTGTCGTGAAGGCAGAATCCCAGAGGTCTTCGGCCTGAATTCGATGGACGGGGTTTACGGGTATCCGCAGCCTCAGTCAACACCAGCAAACAAGAATAAACCGTTACAAAACAATGTGTTAAAAATTAGGTATTATAATACCCCACGAATTCACACGCTGATCTGCTCCGGCGGGTTGTCCAGCAGGGCGCGCAGGCGCAGCATTGCCTCCTCGAACTGTTTCAGCGGCACATGCGCGTTGATGGCAATGCGCACCGCATGAGGCGCGCGGCCGTCGCGCAGAGCGAATTCATCTGCCGAGCGGATCTGCACGCCGTTGGCCTCTGCCGCACGGGTAAAGGCGGCGGCGCGCCAGCCGGACGGCAGTTTCAGCCAGAGGAACGGAACCTCAGGGTTCCAGGTCAAGTCGAAACCGCCAAGCGCGTTGACCGCCACCCGCACATAGCGGGCCATTTCGTTGTTCACGGCCTTCACCAAGCCAGGCAGCCGCGGATCGCTGAGCAGGATCCGCACAAGTTCCGCCAGAGGCTGCGCCAGGCCGAAATAGCCGTATTCCGCCACCCGCCGCAGGTCTGCCGCTTTCCCCTCCGGCGCCAGCGCAAAGCCCACGCGCAGGGCCGGGGTCAGGATCTTGGAGATCGAGGAGACATGCCATGCCAGTTCCGGCGCCAGCGCCCGGTAGCTGGGCGCGCGCGATTCCCCCAGCCGGTAACAGTCGTCCTCGACAATCTGCACACCATGGCGGCGGGCGATGCGGACGATCTCCTTGCGCCGTTCCAGAGGTGTGAACAGCCCGGTGGGATTGTGCACTTCCGGGCTGGTGCAGATGACGGAGGCGCCGGACTTGCGGATTGCCAGCTCCATCGCATCCGGGCGGATGCCGTGCTCATCCATGGCGACTTCAACCACCTGCGCCCTGAGCAGCTCCGCCGCGCGGCGGAAACCTGCATAGGTCAGATCCTCGACCATGATCACCGGCTGCGGGCCTTGCAGTATCGCCTGCAGCGCTACCATGATGGCGTTTTGGCCGCCATGGGTCAGCACCACGTCCTTTTCACTGACCGGGCCAACCGGCGCTTTGGCAATCCAATCCGCAGCGGCTTGGCGCACTGGCTGATAGGCGTCGCGTGTCGGGTAGTTCAGAAAGTTGCGCGCCTCGCCTTCAGCGACCTTGTGCAGCGCTTCGCGCACCGCCGCCACCTGGCCCATGTCGGCAATCCGCGGGCTGAACAGGCTGACATGGCCGGGATCGCGCGCCTCCAGAAGATGCAGCTCCCGCGACCATACGTCATCGGGCACCGGCTTCTTCTTTTCGGCTACGAAAGTGCCGCGCCCGACTTCGGCTTCCAGCACACCCTCATCGGTCAGGATACTGTAAGCGCGGGCGACAGTGCCGGGCGTTATACTCAACTGATACGCGAGGTCACGCACCGGCGGCAGCTTTGTACCAATTTTTAAACTGCCCATTTCGACAGCAGAGCGGATTGTATCTGCGACCTTTTTGTACTTGGGACCTTTTGTCTCACCCAGCGTTTGCGGCCAAATTGTACCCATTACAATCCATCCTTGGACAACCTCTCACCCCCTTTGTATCAAAACACTACGACAAATCAACAGGATTGTATCAACACAATACGAAGGAAGCCTCCCATGGCACAGCATATGCAAATGGCACAATCGAACATGTCCTATCTGAACAGCCGCCCGGCCCTGCCGGTGCTGGCGCAATGGGCCGTCTCTTTTGCCGTGCTGGTGACCAAGTGGAGCCTGCGCCATCGCACACGAACCCATTTGAAACATCTGAGCGACACGCAGCTGAAAGACATCGGGCTGACCCGTGAGGACGCCCATTATGAAGCCACTCTTCCGTTCTGGCGCCCGTGATCCCCTGGGCAAAGGAACAACCTGACGGCCGGGGTTCGCCCCGGCCTTTTTTATTTGCGCCCTGGCGCCTGCGGAGGTGAGCCTGGCAGCCGCCGCATTAAACATCCGCTCTTGGCCCCGCCCGCGCGCTTTGCTAGGCGCAGCGGGACGAAAACCAGATTTGGCAGATTAGATGCAGCGCGACCCCATTCTTGTTGTAGACCGCGAGACCGGCGAAACCTTTGAAGAGGCGGTGCTGGGTGAAAAATGGATCCGCTGGGCCTATCAGAACGCCAGTGCACGGCCGGTGGAAAAGCTGCTGTTCCGATCCAGCCTGATCAGCCGCCTGATGGGCGCCTGGTTCAACTCGCGGTTTTCCAAGGGCAAGATCGCGGCAGTGGTCGACGAACTGTCCATCGACATGAGCGAGGCCACCGCACCGGCAGACAGCTACGGCTGTTTCAACGACTTCTTTGTCCGCAATCTGAGACCCGAAGCCCGCCCCTTCAGCACGGACCCGAAGCAAGTTGTCTCGCCCGCCGATGGCCGGGTACTGGTGTTTCCGGAGCTGGCCGGGGACGTGTTTGTCCCCGTGAAGGGCTACCCGATGTCGGTGCACACCATGCTGCCCGGCATTGCCGATCGGTTCATCGGCGGTGCGCTGGCGATTGTTCGGCTGTGCCCGGCGGACTACCACCGCTACCATTTCCCAGCCGCAGGCCGCATCACAGCGTCGAAGGACATTCCCGGCGCGCTGCATTCGGTCAACCCGATTGCGCTTGGCGCCGGGCCGGATGTGTTCGGCGAGAACAAGCGGACCTGGACACTGATCGAAACTGAAAACCTGGGCAGCTACTGCTTTGTAGAGGTCGGCGCCTTCGGCGTCGGCTCCATCGTCAACACCCGCACCTCTGGCGCTGTGCAGAAGATGGACGAGAAGGGCTATTTCAAGTTCGGCGGCTCTACTGTGGTGGTGGTGTTCGAGCCGGTTAAAGTGCGGTTCGCCGATGATCTGGTGGCAAACAGCGCCAAGGGCCGCGAAACACTGGTCAAGGTGGGCCAGTCTTTCGCCACCGCTCTTTAGCGTTTCGGCGGGATCGAATAGGTCATCGAGGCGCGCGCCACCGGCTCTGCCATGCCTTCGGAATAGATCAGCACATCTGCCACAGCCAGCACACGGCCCAGCTTGAGCAGCCGCGCCTCGCCGATCAGGTCGGCACCGGCCGCGGGCTTGCGCATAAAATCGAGCGAGCAGTTGGTTGTGACCGCCAGCGCCTCTTGCCCCAGATGGGCCAGGATCAGCGCGTAGACCGCGCAATCGGCCAGCGCGAACATCGACGGGCCGGAGACAGTGCCGCCGGGGCGCAGGTGCCGCTCCGCCGTCAACAGCCGCATCCTCAGGTGGCTTTCCTCCATCGCGTCGATGACAAAGTCATCCCGCACCTGCGGAAAAATCTCATGCAGGTATGCTGTCAGACCTGCGACATCAAATGCCAGCGCCATGCTTTCCCTTTCTGTCCGCCCCGCATAGAGTTGCCCCCGGATTTGCGAGGAGGGCAAGATGGCAATTCTGGAACGTCACGACACGGGCGCGATTGCACGGCTTACGATGAACATGCCGGAAAAGCTGAACGCGCTGTCGGATGAGATGCTGGCCGCACTTCAGGAGCAGATCGGCGCCTTGCGCGAAGACAGCCGCGTCAAGGTTGTGATTCTGTCCGGCGCAGGCAAGGCATTCTGTGCAGGCCATGACATCAAGCAGATGACCGCAGGCCGCGCAGGCGAAGATGGCGGCAAAGCCTATTTCCAGGATCTGTTTGCCCGCTGCACCAGCGTGATGACGGGGCTGCAATCCCTGCCCCAGCCAGTCATTGCCCAAGTACACGGCATTGCCACCGCGGCGGGCTGCCAGCTGGTTGCCTCCTGCGATCTTGCAGTGGCGGCGGAAGGCACCCGGTTCGGCGTCAACGGCGTGAACATCGGCTTGTTCTGCTCTACCCCGATGGTGGCGCTGTCGCGCAATATCCCCCGCAAACAGGCGTTTGAGCTGCTGACCACCGGCGAATTCGTGGACGCGGCCCGGGCTGTTGAGCTGGGGCTCGCCAACCGTGCTGTGCCGCTGGAGGACTTGGAGGCGGAGACCACGCGGCTGGCGGAAACCATCGCATCCAAACTGGGGGCGGCGGTCAAGATCGGCAAGCAGGCGTTCTATGAGCAGCTGCAGATGCCGCTGGACCAGGCCTATGCCTATACCAGCGGCGTGATTGTCGAGAACCTGATGCACCGCGACACCATCGAAGGCATGGCCGCCTTTATCGAAAAACGCGCCCCCGACTGGCAGGAGTGAAATTTTCCGAAAATTAACGGAAAGCTTTAGCCTTTGTTTACCAATCGGAACGTAATGTTTCCGTAATAAGCCAAATGCCCGGCTTTCAATTCGGGCAGAAAGATGGCAGAGATTGGGCAAGGTCGCAGACCGGCACAATTTGGGCTGCTGCTGCAGAAGGGTCCCTCCAACCGGTTCTCTCACCCCGGTGATCCATTCCTGCAGCGGCGGCCCCAAATCTCCCCCCCCTCCCGCATCGAACGGCGTCCGGCCCGCCCCAAGCCTGTTGCACGCGCCCGCCCCCTGCCCTATGTGGCGGGCATGACAGATCATTCGGCACAGACATTGCATATCGTGGGCGGCGGCATGGCCGGCTCGGAAGCGGCCTGGCAGGCGGCAAACATGGGCGTTGAGGTGGTGATCCACGAAATGCGCCCGAAGGTAGAGACCTTTGCCCACCAGACCGGCAATCTGGGCGAGATGGTGTGCTCGAACTCCTTCCGTTCGGATGATGATGAGCAGAACGCCGTGGGTCTGTTGCATTGGGAGATGCGCGCGGCAAACGGGCTGATCATGACCACCGCGGATGAGCACCGGCTGCCCGCAGGCGGCGCCCTGGCTGTGGACCGCGACCCCTTTGCCGAAACGGTGACCGCCAAGCTGAAGGCGCATCCGAATGTTACTGTTTCTTATGAAGAAATCACCGAACTGCCGAGCGATGGCCACTGGATTTTTGCCACCGGCCCGCTGACCTCGCCGGAGCTGGGCAAGGCCATTCAAGCGGAAACCGGGGCCGAGGCCCTGGCCTTCTTCGATGCCATTGCGCCGATTGTCTATGCCGAATCCATCGATATGTCGCAGGCCTGGATGCAATCGCGCTATGACAAGGGCGAGACCGAGGAGGAGCGCACCGCCTACCTCAACTGCCCGATGGACAAGGACCAGTATGAGGCCTTCATCGACGCACTTCTGGCTGCCGACAAAACCGAGTTTCACGAGGGCGAGACCGCTGGCTATTTCGACGGCTGCCTGCCGATCGAGGTGATGGCCGAACGCGGCCGCGAGACCCTGCGCCACGGGCCGATGAAGCCGGTGGGATTGACCAACCCGCACCAGCCGGAGGTCAAGGCCCATGCGGTGGTGCAGCTGCGCCGCGACAACGCCCTGGGGACGCTGTTCAATATCGTGGGCTTTCAGACCAAGATGAAATACGGCGCCCAGACAGAAGTCTTCAAGATGATCCCCGGGCTGGAAAACGCCAGCTTTGCCCGGCTCGGCGGCATCCACCGCAACACTTTCCTGAACTCGCCCACGCTGCTGGACAGCCAGATGCGGCTGAAGTCCCGGCCCCACATTCGCTTTGCCGGTCAGATCACCGGGGTTGAGGGTTATGTGGAAAGCGCGGCCATGGGACTGCTGGCAGGCCGCCTGGCTGCGGCAGAGATCCTGGGCCAAGAGCTGCCCGTTGTTCCGCAGGACAGCGCCATGGGCGCTCTGATCCATCACATCACCGGTGGCGCTGAAGCCAAGACCTTTCAGCCGATGAACGTGAACTTCGGCTTGTTCCGCCCGGTTGACGGCCTCAAGGGCGGCCGCCGCGGCCGCAAGGACCGCTACAAGGCCTATACCGACCGCGCCAAGGATGTCTGGCAGGAGTGGCTGAAAAACTTTTCCTAGACGAAAAGCCCTGCCCGCGCCTAAACTTTTCCCATGAGCGAAAAGTTTCTGGACAAGGCGTACGGCCTTGAAACACCGGAAGCGACCCTGGAGCACTATGACCAATGGGCCGCTTCCTATGACGCGGAGATTGCCGAAAACGGTTACGCGACACCGGGGCGGATTGCCCGGGCTTTGGCAAAATACCAAACGGACATGAGCGACCCCGTGCTGGATTTCGGCTGCGGAACCGGCTTGGCGGGCCTGGCCCTGCGGCTGCAAGGGTTTGAAACCGTGGACGGTATGGAGCCATCGGAGGAAATGCTGGCCCAGGCCCGCAGCAAAGGCGCCTACCGCACGCTGACGCGGATCGATCCCGCAGAAAAACAGCCGATCCCGCGCGGCGCCTACCGGCTGATCACCGGCTGCGGCGTTCTGGGCACGGGCGCAGCCCCGCCTGCGGTGTTCGACACAATCATGCACGCCTTGCCGCGCGGCGGATTGTTTGCCTTTTCCTATAACGACCACGCGCTGGCCGACCATGCCTATACCGGCAAGCTTAATGAATGGCTGGACTGTTCAGCAGCACGGCTGCTATTCCGGGAACACGGGGATCACCTCCCCGGAATCGACCTGAAGTCCACCGTTTATGTAATTGAGAAAGCGTGACATTCACCACACGTTTCGCGCCGTCGCCAACCGGACCACTGCATCTGGGCCATGCCTATTCTGCCATGCTGGCGCATGACATGGCAGTGGCCGAAGGCGGCACCTTCCTGCTGCGCATCGAAGACATTGACCAATCCCGCACCCGCCCTGAATGGGAGGCGCAGATCTACGAGGACCTGCGCTGGCTCGGCCTCGGCTGGCCCGAACCGGTGATGCGCCAGTCAGAGCGGCTGCCCCGCTATCAGGAAGCACTGGGCCAGCTGACCGCAATGGGTCTCACCTATCCTTGCCGCTGCAACCGCGCCGACATAGAGGCCGCTGCTGGCGCCCCGCAGGAAGGTGTGCCGCAATTCGGCCCGGATGGGCGCATCTACCCCGGCACTTGCCGCGGCCGGCAGCCGACGGACACGACGGGCCCGGACGTGATCCGCCTGAATATGGAAAAAGCGGTTCGCGCCGCGGACTTGCGAAGTTTCACGGAGACGGGGCCGGATTTTCAGGGCACGCATGCCTTGAACCCTGACGCGCTGATCGCAGCTGTCGGCGACATCATTCTGGTGCGCCGCAATATGGGCAGCTCCTACCACCTGTCGGTGGTTGTGGACGATGCGGACCAGCAAATCACACACGCCGTGCGCGGTGCCGACCTGTTCGAAGCCACCCAGATCCACGTTCTGCTTCAGTGCCTGCTGGGCCTGCCCACACCTGCCTACCACCACCACCGCCTGATCCGCGACGATCAAGGCAAGCGGCTGGCCAAGCGCGACGACGCCCGCGCCATCGCCAAATACCGCGCCGAGGGCGTCACCCCGCAGGACATCCGGGACATGGTGGGCCTGCTCGCTTCTTCTGGCTGAAAATATCCCCGCCGGAGGCACGGCCCGCCAGGGCCGTACACGAATCGGATCAGCTCATCGGCTTCATAAGCTCAACCTCTTCCCCGTCCCGCACGGCGGTATAGAAACACGTCCGGCGGTTGGTGTGGCAGGCCGCCCCGGTCTGGCGCACCAGCGCCAACAGGCAATCCTGGTCGCAATCAATCCGCAGATCCACCAGTTCCTGTACATGGCCGGAGGTTTCACCCTTGATCCAGAATGATTGCCGCGAGCGCGACCAATAGGTGACCTTGCCGGTCTCCAGCGTCTTCGCCACCGCATCGGCATTCATCCAGGCCATCATCAGCACTTCGCCGGAGGTTTCATCCTGCGCAATGCAAGGGATCAGACCGGCATCGTTATAGGTCAGGCTGGAGGGGTCAAAGGACTTGGGCGAAGACATGGGGCAAAAACCTTTTGCATCTGCTGTTCGGCTCCCTATGTATGGGGAACCTGCAAAATGGGAAAGACCGGGAAAGCGATGTCTGGCGATAGTGATCTGATCAAGCTGTATTCCTCGCGCATCTTGGCGCTGGCCGCCGACATTCCGCATCTGGACCGGCTGCAGGCACCGGATGCCACGGTCAAGAAGCGCTCGCCGCTGTGCGGCTCTGCCGTGACGGTCGACATCAAGGTAGGGGACGGCCGGATCACGGATTTCGGCCAGGACGTGAAGGCCTGTGCCCTGGGTCAGGCCTCTGCCGCGGTGACTGGTGCCAACGTGATCGGACGGACGCTGCAGGAAGTGGAAACCGCCCGCGATCAGTTGAAGGCCATGCTGACCCAAGACGGACCGGTCCCTGATGCGCCGTTTGACGGGCTGGAAGTTCTGCAGCCTGCAAAGGAATTCAAGAACCGCCATGCCTCGATCATGCTCGCGCTGGAGGCAACGCTGGAAGCCATGCAGGCCGCAGCCAAGGAGCAGTGCGCCTAAGGGCGCCGCCCGTTACCATTGCACAATTACCAATGTGTGCTGCCCGTTGCTTGAGCGGGCGATGCGTGCTTCTCCCTCCTTCTGACATGAAAAAACCGCCGCACATCCGGGCAGATGGCGGCGGCAGTCATGCTCTGCGGTGCGGGACCCGGGCGGGCCAGGCAGGATCTTGAGGCAATTCAGTCAAAGATCGGGCCGAGGGGGATCGGGACAGGCGGTTGATCCCCAAAAAACAGTCCGGGACAGGAAAGGGCCGGCCCGGCACAGCAGTGGCATTCAGGAAAACGGTAAGGGGATCAGAACAGCCCCGGCAGGTGCAGCGCCGCCACAAGCATCACCATCAGCGAGGCCGCGCCGATGGCGTCCTGCAGCAGGGTCGAATGGGCATTTTGAATGGTGGTCTTGATCTGTGCAATCATGGCTCGGGCCTCCTCCAGTCTGTGATGCTGCTCTCTGGCAATCTTGTTGCCTCTTTGTTCTCATTTTCAGGCGCGCCTGTAAAGAACTTTTTGAGAACATTTGCGAACATAGGGGAACACTAAGGCGGAACAGACGCCTAACGGCTGCTTAACCCACTGAAATCAAACGGATCGCCTGATCCTGCTTCATCAGCCACAACAGAACGCGCGCCGCCTTGCCGCGTTCCCCTTCCAGCTTTGGATCAGCAGCCAGCAGCGCCCGCGCATCACTTTGCGCCACAGCCATCAGCCCGGCCTGGCGTTCCAGGTCGGCAATCTGGAATCGCGGCAGGCCCGATTGCGCGGTGCCGATCATATCGCCTGCTCCGCGCATCTGCAGATCAGTTTCCGAGATCCGGAACCCGTCCTCAGTCTCGCGCAGCACCTCCAGCCGCTTGCGTCCGCCTTCGGTCAGCGGCGGCTGGTACATCAAAAGGCAGGTCGACTCGGCGCTGCCGCGCCCCACCCGCCCGCGCAGCTGGTGCAGCTGGGCAAGACCGAAGATCTCCGCCCGCTCAATCACCATGATCGAGGCATTGGGCACGTTCACCCCGACCTCGATCACCGTGGTCGCAACCAGAACCTTTGTCTTACCTTCGACAAAGGCCGCCATGGCCGCGTCCTTATCGGCGGGCGGCATCTGGCCGTGCACCAGCCCAACCGTGCCTTCGCCTAGGATGGCGCGCAGGTGCTTGAAGCGTTCCTCCGAAGCGGTCAGGTCGCTCAGCTCGGATTCGTCGACCAGCGGGCAAACCCAATAGCATTGCCGCCCCTCAGCGATCGCTTTGCGCAGGTGGTCCACCACCTCCTGCATCCGCTCTGTACTGATGACAGCGGTCTTCACGGGCTTGCGCCCCGGGGGCTTCTCATCCAGCACCGAGACATCCATGTCACCGTATTGCGCCAGTGCCAGCGACCGAGGGATCGGTGTAGCGGTCATCACCAGCACATCGGCGCCCTTGCCTTTTTCCGCCAGCTCCATCCGCTGGCGCACGCCAAAGCGGTGCTGTTCATCAACGATGGCCAGGCGCAGGTCGCAGAATTCCACGTCCTGCTGGAACACCGCGTGGGTTCCGACCAGGATATGAATATCGCCGCGCTTCAGCGCCGCCAGCTTGGCCTTGCGTTCGCTGCCCTTGTCGCGGCCCGTCAGAATCTCAATCACCACGCCCGCATCTTCAGCCAGCGGCGTGAGACCTTCCATGTGCTGCTGTGCCAGAATGCCGGTCGGGGCCATCATCACCCCCTGCCCGCCGGTTTCAACCGCAACCAGCAAAGCCATGAAAGCAACAAGGGTTTTCCCGGCGCCCACATCGCCCTGCAGCAGCCGGTTCATGCGTTTGTCCGAGGCCATATCGGCTGAGATTTCCTCAATCGCGCGGGCCTGCGCACCTGTGGGCCGGTACGGCAGCGCCTGCAGCACCTTGGACTGCAACCGTCCGGTGGCCGCACTTTGGATGCCACGAGTCTTGCGCTCCTTCTGGCGCGCCAGTGCCAGGGTCAGCTGATGGGCAAAGAGTTCGTCATAGGCCAGGCGCGCCCGTGCCGGCGCCTGCGGGCTGAGGTCATCCGGCCCCTGCGGCGCATGGGCAAAGTGCAAGGCTTCATGCCAGGCGGGCCAGTTCTCCCTCAGCATTTGCGCCGGGTCGATCCATTCCGCCAGTTCCGGCATCCGCGCCAGCGCGCTTTGCGCCGCCTTGTACATGGTCTTTTGCGTGACCCCGTGGGTCAGGCTGTAGACCGGCTCAAACTCCGGGATGCCGTGCGCCTCTTCCACCGGCAGCATGTGGTCCGGGTGGACCATCTGCGCGAGACCGTCGAACAGCTCCAGCTTGCCCGAGACCACCCGCCGGGATCCTTCGGGCAGCTGCGCCTCCAGATAGCGGCTGCGGCCATGGAAGAAGACGAGCTGGAACTCGGTCTCTGCGTCCTCCACGTGAATGCGGTAAGCGCCGCCGCGGTTGCGCGCCGGGCGGTGGCGGCCAATGGTCACCTCCACCGTCACCGTGGCTGGCAGGTCGACCCCGCGGATGGTGTCGCGGCGGCGGCGGTCCACCACCGAATAAGGCAGCGAAAACAGCAGGTCACGCGGCGTTTCAATATCAATCTGGCTGAGGGTCTGCGCCGTTTTCGGGCCGACACCCTGCAGGGTCTCGGCACCGGCAAACAGCGGAAACAGGATCTCCGGACGCCCGCTCATACCCCTGCGATCAACTCCAGCCAGCCGTCTTCGTCCATCGTCCGGATACCCAGTTCCGCGGCCTTCTTGGCCTTGGAGCCAGCCCCCGGTCCCGCCACCAGAATGTCGGTCTTCTTGGAGACAGAGCCTGAGACCTTGGCCCCCAGCGCCTCTGCCCGGGCTTTGGCCTCGGCCCGGGTCATCTTCTCCAGCGTACCTGTGAACACCACGGTTTTTCCGGCCACCGGGCTGTCCGCGGCAGGGGCATCGGGCGCGACGATGGTCAGTTTGGCCACCAGCCGGTCAAACGCTGCGCGCTCCTCCGGGTTGGCGAAGGCATCAGACAAGGAAAGGCCCAGCACCGCGCCGATGCCATCGACGCCGGTAAGGTCGGCCCAGGCCGCGGAAGCCTCCGCCGGAACCTCGCAAGCAGCAACGGCTGCAGCCCGGGTTTCGGAAATCTTCGCGCGCCGGCCCTCATCCGCAGCCCATTGGCGTTCGGTCTCCTCAGCCTCATCCGCGGCCCGGTGCGCCAGGGCAGCCGGGCGGGCCGCGTCGATCGCATCCGCCATTGCCTGCCAGTCAAGATAGTGCAGCGCCAGATCGCGGCCCGCAACCTCGCCCGCGTGGCGGATGCCAAGGGCAAAAATCAGCTTGGCCAGCGGGATGGTGCGCTTTTCCTCAATTGCAGCAAACAGGTTCTCCGCAGACTTTTCGCCCCAGCCTTCCCGGTTCTTCAGCTGCTGCAGGCCGGAGCCGTATTTCTCTTGCAGATCAAAGATATCCGCAGGCTCCCTGATCCAGCCATCACCGTGAAACTGCTCGACCTGCCTGGCTCCCAGCCCTTCGATATCAAAGGCCGCGCGGGAGACGAAGTGCTTCAGCTTCTCAACCGCCTGGGCCGGGCAGATCATGCCGCCGGAGCAGCGGCGCACCGCATCGCCCTCTTCCCGTTCGGCAGGGCTGCCGCACTCGGGACAGGCATGCGGAAACTGGTAGGCTTCTGCGTTGTCGGGGCGTTTGGACAGGTCGACGTCCGCCACCTTGGGGATCACGTCGCCCGCGCGGTAGATCTGAACCCAATCACCGATGCGGATGTCCTTGCCGCCGCGGATTTCCTCACCCTTGGAATCCCGGCCCAGGATGTAATCCTCGTTGTGCAGCGTTGCATTGGACACAACCACACCGCCAACGGTCACCGGGCCAAGCCGCGCCACCGGGCTCAGCGCGCCAGTGCGGCCAACCTGAATGTCGATGGCCTCCAGCCGGGTCCAGGCAAGTTCGGCCGGGAATTTGTGCGCAATCGCCCAGCGGGGCGTGGTGGAGCGGAACCCCAGCCGCGCCTGCAGCGCCAGGTCGTTGACCTTGTAGACGACGCCGTCGATGTCGTAGCCCAGCGTCGCGCGCTGTTCCTCGATGCTGCGGTAGTGGCTTATCATCTCCTCAGTGGAGGCACAGAGCCGGGTCAGCGGATTGGTCTGAAAACCTAAAGCTTCGAGCCGGGCAATGGCGTCCATCTGGGTCTCTGCAAGCGGTGCGCTCAGCTCTCCCCAGCTGTAGGCAAAGAACCGCAAAGGGCGCGCACGGGTGATCTCTGCATCCAGTTGCCGCAAGGAACCCGCCGCCGCATTGCGCGGGTTGGCAAAAGTCTTGCCGCCGCGTTCTTCGTGCCGGGCGTTCAGTGCCTCGAAATCCGCGTGGCTCATGTAGACTTCGCCGCGCACCTCCAGAACCTCAGGCGCGCCTTCCAGCTGCTGCGGGATGTCGGCAATGGTGCGGGCGTTGGCGGTCACGTTCTCGCCAATGCTGCCATCGCCGCGGGTTGCGGCCTGGATCAGCGTGCCGTTTTCATAGCGCAGTGACAGGGACAGGCCGTCGATTTTGGGCTCCGCGGTAAAGGCCAACGCATCCTTAGGGCCGAGGCCGAGGTATTTTCGGATACTGCGGTCGAAGTCGGCAACGTCTTCATCCTCAAACGCGTTGCCCAGCGACAGCATCCGCACCGAATGGGTGATTTTGCCAAAACCGGAGGCCGCCGGCGCGCCGACTGTGTCCAGCTGGGTGGCTGCCTCCGCCAGACCGGGAAAGGCGTCTGCCAGAGCCCGGTAGCGCCGCTTCAGCGAATCATATTCCGCGTCGCTGATCTCCGGCGCATCCTCCTGATGATATGCCAGATCCGCCGCGCGCAGCTGCTCATCCAGCTTCAGAAACTCCGCCTTTGCGTCCTCTGCCGTCAGGCCGGCCACGTCTTTTTCTGTCATTCCTGCCACGCGCGGTCCCTCTTCGTTCTCCCCTCCGGTGATAAGGCTCTGCGCCCGCCGCGTCCAGCGCATCTGACAGTCAGCTTGCGGAAGCCGCAAAAACAAAAAGACCCGCCGGTTGGCAGGTCTTTGCAACCGGTGGCACGCCTTCACGCGCCGCCGGGGTGTTCATCCTTTCAGGCGCCGACAGCCATCCGCTGACCGCCAGACATATGATCCTCCTGCGGATCGCGCAGCACATAGCCGCGGCCCCAGACGGTTTCGATATAGTTCTCGCCATCCGTCGCGTTACTGAGTTTCTTACGCAACTTGCAGATGAAAACATCGATGATCTTCAGTTCCGGCTCATCCATGCCGCCATAAAGATGGTTCAGGAACATCTCTTTGGTCAGCGTGGTGCCCTTGCGCAGGGACAGAAGCTCCAGCATCTGGTATTCCTTGCCGGTCAGATGCACGGCCTTGCCGCCGGCTTCCACCGTCTTGGCGTCCAGGTTGACCGCGATCTTGCCGGTCTTGATAATCGACTGCGAATGGCCCTTGGAGCGCCGGATGATCGCATGGATCCGCGCCACCAGTTCCTCGCGGTGGAAAGGTTTAGTCAGATAGTCGTCCGCACCAAAGCCGAAGCCCTTGATCTTGTTCTCAGTATCGTCGGCACCGGACAGGATCAGAATGGGGGTTTCGATGCGGGACATGCGCAGCTGGCGCAGCACCTCGTGGCCGTTCATATCCGGCAGCCCCAGATCCAAAAGGATCAGGTCATAGTCGTAAAGTTTGGCCAGATCGATCCCTTCTTCCCCCAGATCCGTCGTATAAACGTTCAGGTTGGCATGGGTCAGCATCAGCTCGATGCTTTTTGCCGTGGTCGGATCATCCTCAACCAGCAGAATGCGCATATTATTTTCTCCGCCTGTACACTGTTTCCCTCAGGTCGCGTTAACCTTGGTGGAAAAAAGTTAATGCCTCGTTACCATGATGGTTAATTTAGAATTTCAACTCAAGGGCGGCCTGATTTATTTTGCGTCCTGATCACGGAATTTCTTGAGACGTGTGGTTTTCAGGGCCTCTTCGCCATGATCGGCAACGGCCGCGACCCAGCTGCGGAACTCTTCCTCGCTCAGCCCATAGCGGCGCATCGCTTCCTTTTGCGGCAGCAGCCCGTAGAGAACACCGCGCACCACAGCCGCCTTGCGCGAGGCCACCCAGCGCTTGGTGGTTTCCGGCGGCAGATCCGCCCGGGTCATGATGGTTCCGTCCGGCAGGGTGACTGCCCGCGGCCCGTCGACTTTCTTCAAAAACATCTTTCTTCCCTCTGAAGATCTTGCTCGTTGGGTCTGGCACCAGAATTTCCCATCAGGCTTAACGCTGCATGAACCACGCCCCTTGAGAGTCCTTAGGATTTTCATATATTCTGCGGCGCCTGCCCCCTTGCCTTTAGGAGCTGCCCCATGGCGCTGGACCAAGACCTGGAACTGAACTCGCTCGGCTTTGCCAAACCGCCCTCGGAAACCCGGGTGGTGGTGGCCATGTCCGGCGGCGTCGACAGCTCTGTTGTTGCTGCATATTTGGCCGATCAGGGCTATGACGTGGTGGGCGTCACGCTTCAGCTTTACGATCACGGCGCGGCGCTGGCCAAAAAGGGCGCCTGCTGCGCGGGCATCGATATCCACGACGCACGCCGCGTGGCAGAGGAGCGCGGCTTCCCGCATTACGTTCTGGATTATGAGAACATTTTTAAAGATGCGGTGATTGACGAGTTCGCCGACAGCTATCTGGCAGGTGCTACCCCGGTGCCCTGCATCCGCTGCAACGAGCGGGTGAAGTTCAAAGACCTTCTGGAAACCGCCAAGGATCTGGAGGCCGACTGCATGGCAACCGGCCATTACATCCAGCGCAAGATGGGCGAGCACGGGCCGGAACTGCATTCGGCAGAGGACGCCAACCGCGACCAAAGCTATTTCCTGTTCTCCACCACGCCGGAGCAGCTGGATTACCTGCGCTTTCCGCTGGGTCACCTGCCCTCGAAGGACGCCACCCGCGAGATGGCAGCACAATACGGCCTTGCGGTAGCGGACAAGCCCGACAGCCAGGACATCTGCTTTGTTCCGGACGGCAATTACGCCAGCGTGATCGAAAAACTGCGCCCCGGTGCGGCAGAACCGGGCGAAATCGTGCACTCGGACGGCCGGGTACTGGGCAGCCATGAGGGCGTCATCCACTACACAATCGGCCAGCGCCGCGGTCTCGGCATCGGCGGCCTGTCAGAGCCGCTTTATGTTGTGAAGCTGGACGTTGACAAGAAACAGGTGGTTGTCGGCCCCAAGGAGCTGCTGGCGACCCGCACCATCCCGGTGCGCGAGATCAACTGGCTGGGCGATGAACCCTTTACCTCCCGCGAAGAATGGCATCTGAAGGTCAAGGTCCGCTCCACCCGCCCGCCGCGCGAGGCAATCATCCGGCCGCTGACCGATACCACCGCCGAGGTGGAGCTGCTGACGCCGGAGGAAGGTGTCTCCCCCGGTCAGGCATGTGTGTTTTACGCCAGTGAAGGCAGCCGCATCTTCGGCGGAGGCTGGATCTGGCGCGGCTACTGATCCCCTGCCCGCAACTCCGGGTCAAGGAAGGCGCAGCCTCCGCGCGGCACGCGCGGCTTGTCCTTGACGCGGCACCTTAAAACCATACTCGGATTGGCGCCTGAGGGCAGATCTGCCCTCAGGCGCTTCTCAGCAAAACCAGCAAATTTTTCGGCTTTCGCAGCGGTGTTTTTTCCGCAGCAGCCCTGCGGTAAGCGCCGCGCGGATGCCCAAGCATCCGCGCCACCGGAAGACACGCGGCGGAGGCTCTGCATCCGCTGCGCCGTGGCCTCAGCCAGCTGGCAGCCGGCTAAGAACCGCCCGCGCGGCACGCAGACCCGGAGCCTCTCCACCCTGCCCCAGGCGCGCCATGGTCAATTCCATCGCGTCCATTTGGTCGCTTGGGTTCTCTGCCAGCGCTTCCAGCCTGGCGGAGATGTTCTCTGGCGTGCAATCGGGCCCCAGGCATTCCGGCACCACGCGGGTATCGCTCACCAGATTGACCAGCGTCACCGTGTCGATCAGTGCCATGCGTTTCATGATCTGCCAGGTGAGCCATTGAAACTTATAAGCGATCACCATCGGTGTACGGGCTGCGGCCAGTTCCAGCGACACCGTGCCGGACGCGGCCAGCGCCAGGCTGGCAGAGGCAAAGGCTGCACGTTTGTGCGCCTTGGCCGAAGCGGCGTCATATTTGTTCGGATCGACCAGCACCGTTCCGCCCGGCCAGTTCTGCAAGGCGTCCTGCACAAAGCCCGCAACAGGTCCAGCTGCAGGAACCACAATCCGGTAGTCTGGATGCCTTGCACAGAACTTAAGCAGCGCCTTGCCGAACTCCGGTGCCAGCCGCGAGACTTCAGACCGGCGCGAGCCGGGCAGCGCCAGCACAAAAGGCGCGCCGTTCAGGCTGAATTCACTGCGGAATGCGGCAATCTCTGCGTCCGTGGCCTGCGGCTCCGCCACCACCGGGTGGCCGACAAAGTCGCAGTCCATCCCAGCCGCTTCCATATAGGGGGGCTCAAACGGCAACAGCGCCAGCACATGGTCGATGACTTCCGCCATCTTCTGCGCCCGCTTGGGCCGCCACGCCCAGACCGAAGGTGCAACGTAGTGCACGGTTCGGATATTACTGCGCTCCTTGACCAGCCGCGCCACGCGCAGGGAAAAATCCGGGCTGTCGATCGTGATCAGCACATCCGGCTTGCTCTCGATGACAGCCTCTGCCGTCTCGCGGATCCGGCGCTTGAGGTGGCGGTACTTGGGCAGCACTTCTGCAAGCCCCATCACCGACAGCTCATCCATGGGGAAAAGGGAGGTCAGCCCCTGCTCCGCCATCAGCGTCCCGCCGACACCATCGAATTGAACGCCGGGTGACAGTTGTTTCAGGCCTGCCATAAGCGCGCCGCCCAGCCGGTCGCCCGAAGGCTCGCCAGCCAGGACGAAGACCCGCAGGCTCATGCCTCGCGCAGCCAGAGGAACAGACCGAGCCGGTCACAGGCCGCAACCACGGCATCCTGATCCAGAACGATGACACCGCCCGCTTCCAGCACCATACCGGAAAGGCCGGCCTTGGCCGCAGCTTCAACCGTTTCCACCCCGATCGCGGGCAGGTCTGCGCGGCGGTCCTGACCGGGTTTCGGCGCCTTGAACAGCAACCCGCCCTGACCGTCCGGCCGCTGCTGCAGGGCGGCCAGCATCCAATCCGTTCCAAACAGGTTCTCAACCGCAATTGCCTGCTGCTTGCGCACGGCGCAGGACTGCCCGATGTCAGCCGCCGACATTGCCGCGACGATCTCTGCGCCGCGTTCCGCATCCGCCTTGTCCAGCTCGCCCGGCTGCACTTTGGTCGGCACGCCAGCATCCATCAGCAGGTCCGGCGCCACCTCATGGGCGGCGCGCACGGCAAAACCGGCCTGCTCAAAAATGCCCATGATGGCCCGCAAGGCGCCATCGTCACCGGCCGCCAGCGCCGCTTGCAGCACCGGTACCAGCGGCATCGTGGCCGCATCAATGGCAGAGGGGTCAATCTGAGGTCGGCGCACGGCACCTGCCAGGCAAATCTCGGTCACCTCTGCCGCCTGCAGCCGCTCCAGAAAGCTGCCAAGCTGTTCAAACCGGAAGGTGATCTCAGGATCGACCATATCCGGCTCGGCCCCTGCCATCGCGCAAATCAGCGGACGGCCCGGTGCATGCGCGGCCACTTCAGCCGGCAGCGCGCCGGTCCCTGCAATCACTGCCAGCATCGCGTCAGCCCCCCGGTGTCAGGAAAGAGCGGTCGCTCTCGCCGGTGATGAAAGAGACGATTTCCTGCACGTACTGGCTCTCGGTTTCATCACCCAGCCGCTTGGCACGCTCCTGGAAGGTGCCCTCGCCCTGGGCCAGCATCTGGAAGGCTGCACGCAAGGCAGTAATGTCGCTGCGGGCGACACCTCGGCGCTTGAGGCCCACCAAGTTGAGCCCGTCCAGTTCGCCGCGCTGCGCCTGAACCAGACCATAGGGAATCACGTCATTGGTCACCATTGTGACCGCACCGATGATGGCACCGCGTCCGATCCGCACCCATTGATGGATACCGGACAACCCGCCGATGATCACATCATCCTCCAGCACGCAATGGCCCGCCACCGCGGCAGAGTTCACCACGATCACCCGGTCGCCGACCTGGGCGTCATGGGCGATGTGGCAGCCTGCCATGAACAATCCGTCATCACCGATCTTGGTCACACCGCCGCCACCCTCTGTTCCGGCATTCACCGTCACATGCTCGCGGATGCGGTTGCGCTTGCCGATCACGGTCTTGCACTTCTCGCCCTTGAACTTCAGATCCTGCGGGATCTCACCCAGCACCGCAAAGGGGAAAACCACTGTCTCGTCACCGATTTCGGTATCGCCGGTAACAACGACATGGGATTTCAGAACAACCCGGTCCCCCAGAACCGCTTCAGCGCCAACCACGCAGAACGGGCCGATCTCGCAGTCCCTTCCAAGCTTGGCGCCCTCTTCTATCACGGCACTGGGGTGAATCTTGCTCATCTCAGCTGCCCTCGGCCTGGCGGTCGACCATTGCGGTGAACTCAGCCTCTGCGGCCACTTCCCCCTCAACCGTTGCCCGGCCCAGGAACTTGAAGATCTTGCCGCCCGGCTTGCCGCGCAGAGTTTCCACATGCATTTCCAGCACGTCGCCCGGCACCACCTTGCGGCGGAATTTGCACTTGTCGATGTTCATGAAGTAGATCAGCAGATCGGTGTCGACCATATCCATGCCAACACCCAGCATCACACCCGCGGTCTGCGCCATCGCCTCGACGATAGTGACACCCGGCATGATCGGCGTGCCCGGGAAATGACCCTGGAAATGCGGTTCGTTCATGGTGACATTCTTGATGCCCCGGGCCGATTTATAGCTGTCGATGTCGACCACCTTGTCGACCAGCAGGAACGGGTAGCGGTGCGGCAGGATCCGCTGGATCAGTTGAATGTCAGCGCTTTGCAGCTCGGTGGTCATGCGTGGTTTCCCGTCTACGTGAAAAATACTGCGCTGTCCCTAGCAAGCGAACAGCCGTTGGGCAAGTTCGCACGCTCAGTGTTCGCCAGCCTCGTCCGCGGCACCATCCCCCAAAACAGCATCAATCCGCGCAATTGCCAATGACGTGATATCGGCGGCATCGGCACTCAGAAACACCGAGGAGTGGTCGAGGATCGCGCCTGCACCGGTTTCGCGCATAATCTGCTGAAGCACTGGCAGCGACGCCGCTATGAACTCACGCCTGGCATCCTCACCCATCTGGGAGATCTCCCGCAGTTTCTGATCCTGGCGGAGGCGGGTTTCCTGCACTTTCTCGTCAAAGGAATCCGCCAAGGCACGAAAGGCTTCCGGCTCCATCCCATTGCGCCGTTCGGTCAGTTCCAGTTCTTCTTGGCGCAGTTCCGCTTCTATCCGGCGGTTTTCGGCAGTCAGAACCGCGCCTTCGGCCTCAATCTCTCGCTCCACCCGTTTGCCAAAGGCGCTTTCGGAAAACAGGCGGTCCGGCTGGATTGTGAGGATACCGCTTTGCGGCAGCCCCAGCTGGAACTCAGTTCCTCCGTTTGCATTGGCGTCCTGGGCGTGTCCGAATGGCGCCGAAAACCAATTCAGCGCAAGGGCAAGGCCAAACGCTGCCCAGTTTCCGGGCGCAAACCGCGGCACCAGATCAGAACCTCGCCTGCAAGGTCAGGTCAAAGGTCTGCTCTTCGTCGAAGTCCTCTTTCTGGAGAGCTTTGGAGAAGTTGAACCGCAGCGGGCCAAACCCTGTGGTCCACAGCAGCGATACGCCAACCACATGGCGGAAAGACCTGTTGCGGCCGACAATGGTGGCGCCTGTTGTGTCAACATCCTGAAGGCCCCAAAGCCCGCCGACATCGTAGAACAAGCCGCCGCGCATCCCCAGTTCCTCAGGCAGGCCGAGCGGGAACTCTGCGTCGAAACGCGCAACAGCGTAATAGTTGCCGCCAAGGAAGTCGTTGTAATTGCCGCCGCCCGGATTGCCGGGGCTTTGGTCCCGCGGACCAATACCGCCGGGTTCAAAACCGCGCATGACAGACGGCGTCAGAACAAATCGGTCGATAGAGCGGCTGCTGCCGCTGCCTTCCCACTGGAAGGCTCCAGCCTCAAGGGTCGCGCGGATCGTCACTTCCTCGTTGAAGATCTGCTTCTGTGCAATCAGCTTGGTTGTTGCCTTGATGTACTCGGAATCCCCGCCGATACCGGCATAGTCCGCACCGATTTCAACCAGGAAGCCTGCGGTCGGATCCAGCCCGGTCAGGCGGCTGTCATAGCGGTAGGTAAACCCGATCGCACTGGCGTTGCGCTCGCCCTGCGCGATCTCGTTCCGCACCACTGGTCCTGCCAGATTCTGGTTGGTATCGTCATCATCAAACAGCATCTCATCCGCATCCCACGTATAGCGGACTTGTAGAGAAGTATCCTCCCCGGTGTCGAATGTCAGTGCCGGTCGGAAGAATACACGCTTGGTTCGATACTCCGAGAAACTGGAATCCGTTTCATTCAAACCGAGATCAAGATCGAAACGCAGCTTCCGTCCCAGCAGATAGGGTTCGGTGAAGCCCAGAACATACGAATCTGACTCGGTTGCGGTTGCAATATTGAAAGACAGACGCTGCCCGCGGCCCAGGAAATTGTTTTCCGTCAGGCCGATACTAAGGCCAAAACCATCGGTCACCGAGTATGCACCACCCAGGTTCAGCGAGCCGGTTGGCTGCTCTTCGACATCCACATCGACGATCACCTGATCGGCAGAACTGCCTTCGCGGGTTTCAACATCCGCATTTGCAAAGAATCCAAGCGCCCGGATCCGTTCCGCGCTGTTGCGGATGGAACGCGGATTGAAGGGGTCGCCCTCGACAGAGGCAAACTGCTGGCGGACAACCCGGTCCAGCGTGGTGGTGTTGCCCTCAATGTCGATCCGTTCGACAAAGACGCGCGGGCCTCGGGTCAGAACAAATTCGATGTCCAGCGTCAGGTCGCGGTCATTGCGGGTGACCCGCGGTTCGACCCGCAGGAAGTCGATTTCCTTGCGGACGGCCAGACCTTCCATCCGGTCGATTGCATTTTCGACCAGCGTCGGCGTGTAGGTAACACCCGGCTTGATCCTCAGGGTCGATGCGAACTCGTCCGCATCCGCCTCAGCCATTTCACTGCTGACAGTGATATTGCCGAATTTGAACTGCTGCCCCTCTGTCACGTCAACGACCAGGAACACTGCATCGCGTTCTTCGGTCACTTCGGCGTTGGTGCTGTTCACGCGGAAATCAACATAGCCGCGCGACAGGTAGAAGTCCCGCAGCACCTGCTTGTCAAACTCCAGCCGGTCCTCAATCAGCGTATCAGAGCGGATGAAGCCGCGCAGCAGGCCGGCTTGCTTGGTTTCCAGGACCCGGCGCAGGCGGCGGTCGGAATAGACGCGGTTGCCGGTGAAGGAAACGCGCTCCACTTCGATGGTATCGCCTTCGGAGATCTCGAAGACCAGGTCAACGCGGTTGTTGCTGCGGCGGATAATCCGCGGGGTCACGCGTGAGGCTAGGCGCCCTTGCACACTGTAGGCTTCGGCGATTGAAGCGGCGTCACGCTCTGCCTGGCTGGGGTTGAACACCCGGCGCGGAGCAGATTCGATGATCTGGGTGAGCGCGTCGTCTTTCAGGCGTTTGTTGCCCTCAAAACTGATTTGATTGATGGTCGGGAATTCAGTGACCTTGATCACCAGAGTGCTGCCGCGCGGCACGATTTCCACTGTTTCAAATACGCCACTGTCAAGAATGCGCTGGTAGGCATCGTTCAGCTCGCCCGCGCTGACAGTCTGGCCGCGCTCGATGCCGGTATAGGCCACAACCGTGGACGTCTGGATGCGCTGGTTGCCTTCGACCTGCACCGAATTGAAACGGTAGCTTTGCGCCTCAGCCGACAGCGGTGCCAGCGCGTAACCCAGCGCAACTGCCAGAGAAATAGCAGAAACTTTCCGGTACAAGATATTGATGCCCGACTTGCGCTCGACACAGGACTTGCCTGCGATTTTCCCCCAAACCATTTTTCAGAACCCGATTATTATAGCAGCTTTGGGATGTGCGTACCGGGTTTGAAAGCGCTTGTCAAAACCAACTAAGGCGCTTCATCGGGGTAAGGCGCGCAGCGGGCTGCCGCGCCGGTTGCGGGAATCACAAAGAGGCGAGCCAGGCGCCTGCAGCAAGCGCACCAAAGATCGCGAAACCGGTCAGTGCCCGGTCCCAATTCAGCCGGACCAGAAGGCCAAGGCCGTGATATGATTGCGAGAGTACGTGCATCACTTTCCCCAGTTCTTCACCCAGCCGCCGGCAAGCAGCAGAAGGTCCTGCCAGCGGGTTGAAGAAAAGTTAATGCGGGATTGTGGCAGCACTTGGGCGGCACTGTGGCCGCCCTTGGCCGGGAACTTTAAACCGGTGCCCGTTCAGCAGAACAAGTCGTTACCCAACGCAAACAGCATCAGCGACAACACCACCGCGATGCCAAAGGTCATCAGAACCCGAACCGCCCTGTCGCTGGGCGGACGGCCTGCAACGGCCTCATAAGCGTAGAACATCAGATGTCCGCCATCGAGCGCAGGCACAGGGAACAGGTTCAACAACCCTACGGCCGTCGACAGAACCGCGATAAACCGGATGAAGCTTTCTGCCCCCTGGCTGGCCATCGCACCAGAGGTTTCGGCAATTCCGATCGGGCCGGACAGATTACAGGTGCTGATCGCGCCGGTGATCATGTGCTTCAGGCCCGACAAAGAGGTCTCTACCACCGCCCAGACCTGATAAGTGCCCGCCGCCAGCGCTTCGCCGAACCCTGCGGATTCGGTTGCCGGCGAAAACGCCAGACCGCCGACAATTCCGATCCGCCAGCGGGTGGCAAAACCGCCATCCGGCTGCGGTTCGTCCGTGCGCCGCGGTGCGAGCGCCATCTCGACGGTTTCGCCGCCGCGCCACACATCCAGCACCAGCACCCGGCCGTCGGCTGTCTCAACCAGTTCCTTCAACTGATCGAAAGACACCAAGGGCGCGCCATCGACCGAAACGATCACATCACCCGGCTCCAGCCCCGCGTCAGCGGCGGCGCTGCGCGGAACAACGCCCCGCACAAAAGGCGGGTAAAGATACGGCCCGCTGACCGTCAGCTCCTCGCCCTTCCGGCGCACGGTATAGTCCAGCGGCTGTTCCTGGGGCAGTTCCTCCCGGAACGCCTCCCAGGCGTCTGAATCCAGGTAGTCGGGCACTGCCAATCCACCCGCTGCAATCAGCTCATCCCCCGGCTGAAGCCCGTTTGCAGCTCCGGGCAGCGTCTCAAGGGAGCCGATCGTTAGAGGATCGCGCATGGTTCCCTGCGAGAACGCGATGGCCGTGAAGATCAGCGCGGACATCACGAAGTTGAACACCGGGCCTGCCGCAACTGTTGCCCCCCGTGCCCACAGGGGCGCGCCATGCATGGTGCGCCGCAAGGCTGCCGGGTCAGCCGCAGCGGCCTCCATAGCCTGTGCATCCTTGCCCGAGGCCGCATCGGCATCACCCAGGAACTTCACAAAGCCGCCAAACGGCAGCGCAGCCACCTGCCAGCGGGTGCCGTGCTTGTCCACCCGGCTCCACAGAACAGGGCCGAAGCCCAGAGAGAACACCTCTGCATGGATGCCTGACCAGCGGCCGACGATGTAATGGCCGTACTCATGCACCGCCACGATCACCGACAAGGCAATGACAAAGCTGGCGATGGTATAGAGAAAACCGCCAAACTGCGGGACAAAAGAAAGTACGTCCAAAGATCTACCCTATGCGTTCTTCGGCGGCCTGAGCCGCCTGTTTCCTGGCGACATGGTCAACCCGGGTCACGTTATCAAGTGTCATTGCGGCATCAATGAGGTCGCTTTCCGCCTCAATCCGCTCCAGAACTGCCGCCGTCACCGCTGCCATGTCAGTGAACCGGATGCGCCCGGCGATGAATTCATCCAGCGCCTGTTCCTTGGCTGCGTTGAAGGCCGCCCCCATCAGGCCGCCCCGCTCCATCACCTCATATGCCTGCCGAAGCGCCGGATAGCGCGCCGGATCGGGGGCGCGGAAATTCAGCTGACCGATGCGGGCAAGGTCCAGCCGCTCCACCGGCAGGGCCTGCCGCGCGGGCCAATGCAGCGCATAGCCGATAGCATGGCGCATATCAGCAGCGCCCAGATGCGCCATCAGCGCGCCATCGTTGAAGCCGACCAGCGCATGGACCAGCGATTCCGGGTGCACCAGCACCTCGATTTGCTCAGGTCGAACGCCAAAGTATTCACGGGTTTCAATGACTTCCAGCGCCTTGTTGAACATCGACGCACTGTCGATGGTGATCCTTTGACCCATGTCCCAATTGGGATGCGAGGACGCCTGCGCCAGGCTTGCCTTGGGCAGATCCTCCAGCGGCCAGTCACGGAAAGCGCCGCCCGACGCGGTGATGACAATCCGTTCAACCGCGTTCATGTCCTCGCCTGCAAGGCCCTGAAACACCGCCGAATGTTCACTGTCCACTGGCAGAAGCCGGGCCCCGTGCCTTTCCGCGGTTTCCAGCAGCAGCTTGCCTGCGCAAACCAAGGATTCCTTGTTGGCAAGCGCCAGCGTGGTGCCGTGTTTCAACGCCTCCAGCCCCGGCGCCAGCCCGGCAGCGCCAACAATCGCGGACATGATCCAATCCGCGGGCCGCCCCGCGGCCTCGACCAGAGCCGCCTGCCCGGCAGCAGCCTCCACGCCAGACCCCTCCAGCGCCGCCCGCAGATCCGGCAGCCGGTCCGCAAAAGCGGTCACGGCCACATCTGCGCGCAAGGCAATGGCGTCTTCGGCCAGCTGGGCAATATTGGCACCGCCAGTCAGTGCCACGACGTCGTAGGCTTCGGGCGCGCGGCGGATCAGATCGATGGTGTTCTGGCCAATCGATCCGGTGGCACCGAAGATGGAGATTTTCCGCATGGTCTTTCCTGACTGGTTATCCCCAGAAGGCGGCTACGGCCAAGAACATGGCCGCCGCGCCCAGCATACCGTCGAACCGGTCGAACAGGCCGCCATGGCCGGGAATCAGCGCGCTGGAATCCTTGACGCCCATTTTGCGCTTCAGGGCGCTCTCGGCAACGTCGCCGGCCTGACTGGCCATCGACAAAAGAACCGACAGGATCACAAAGCCAAACCCCTGCCCCATCTGTCCTGCAAAAACTGCGCCGACGATGGCGGCCGCAATCCAGCCAGACGCTGTGCCGCTCCAGGTTTTCTTGGGGCTGACACGGGGCCAGAACTTGGGTCCGCCAATGGCCTTGCCTGCAAAGTACCCGGCCACATCCGTCACCACCACAATGCAGACCAGCCACAGCATCCAGGCCATGCCCATCTGTCCGCGCAGCCAGATAAAGCCGAAACCCGCCAGCAGCACCCACAGGGCAAAACCAGTGAAGTACTGCCGACGTTCGCTGATCTGACTGAAACCGGCTGCCACCGGCGCCGCCAGAACCGGCAGCACCCACAAGGCAGGCAGCAGGGACGCCAGCAGGACCGCGGCGGCCGAAATCGCACCGAGCTGCAGCGCCGTGCCGCTGCGCGACGGCATTAGCATCCGGACCAATTCCCACACCATGCCGCCGCAGCACAGCGCGATCATTGCATTGAAGATCAGCCCGCCTGACCAGACGGCAACGCCGCCCGCAGCGATCATCACCACGGCGGACAAAGCCCGCGGCAAGAGATCCGCCCAGCGGTCCTTGGCACCGCTCATGTCTTAACAGCCCCGAACCGGCGGTCGCGGCGGCCATAGCTGCTGCACAGCCGCGCCAGTTCCTCAGCCGTGAAGTCCGGCCAAAGAGTGTCGATGAATTCGTATTCTGCATAGGCCGACTGCCACAGCAGGAAGTTTGAGATCCGCGCCTCGCCGCTGGTGCGGATCACCAGATCCGGATCTGGCAGCACATGGGTGTCCAGGTAGCGCGGCAGGGTTTCCTCATCGACGTCATCAGGGTTCAGCCGGCCCTCGGCCACGTCCCGCGCCAGCCGCTTGGTGGCCCGGGCCACCTCGTCGCGGCCGCCATAGTTCAGTGCGATGGTCAGCTGGGTGCCGCTGTTGCCCTCGGTCTTGCGCTCCAGCTTGTCCATGAGACCGGTCAGCTTGGCATCCAGCCGCACCCGGTCGCCGATGAACCGCACCCGCACATTCTTCTCAGCCAAGGCATTCATTTCCTTGGAGATATAGCGGCGGAACAGGCTCATCAAACCGGTGACTTCGGTTTGTGTGCGCTTCCAGTTCTCTGTCGAGAAGGCAAAAATGGTCAGGTATTCCACGCCCAGACCCGGGCAGCACTCGACAACTTCACGGACCCGGCGCGCGCCGGCATGGTGGCCGAACAGCCGCGGCCGGCCCCGGGCCTGCGCCCAGCGGCCATTGCCATCCATGATGATGGCCACATGGCGCGGGCCGGAACGCACCGCCGGAGCTTCTCCGGCAGCGCGCACTTGCGGGTTTGCGTCTCCTGGCATTACAGCCCGTCAGACCTGCATGATCTCGGCTTGCTTGGTCTCAAGCGCCTCGTCCACATGCTTGATCATGGCGTCGGTCAGGTCCTGAACCTCGGCTTCCCAGAACTTCTGGTCGTCTTCCGACATGCCGTCGGCCTTGGCCTTCTTGATCTGGTCCATGCCGTCGCGGCGCACGTTGCGGATCGACACCCGGGCGTGCTCGGCGTACTGGCCGGCAACCTTGCCCAGCTCGCGGCGGCGCTCCTCGTTCAGTTCCGGGATCGGCAGCATGATGATGGTGCCGTTCAGCTGCGGATTAATGCCCAGGCCGGATTCGCGGATCGCCTTTTCCACCTTGCCAACCAGGCCCTTGTCCCAGACGTTGATGGTTACCATGCGCGGCTCCGGCACGTTCACGGTGCCAACCTGGTTGATCGGCGTCATTGAGCCATAGGCATCCACCATCACCGGCTCCAGCATCGAAGCCGAGGCGCGGCCGGTGCGCAGCGAGGCGAACTCGGTGCGCAGGTTGGCCATGGCGCCTTCCATGCGGCGTTTCAGATCGTCGGTATCCAGTTCAAAATCATCAGACATGCTGCTCTCTCCCCTTATCTGAGGCGGTCTTCCATTGGCTCATAAGCCATTGGAAGGCTGATGTATAGCGATCAAGCGGAGGATTCGCCGCCGCCGGTGCTGCAAGATCTAGCCTGCCCGCAGCCGAATTCACGGAATTGATCAAGCCGCTCTGACCCAGGCTTCGGCCTGACAAGCAAGACCGCCAGCGCTCAGAGCGCCAGCGGTTTTTCCTGTGGCGTCTCAGAAGCTCAGCCCTGCACCTTGGTGTAGGTACCTTCACCCGACAGGATGCCGCGGAAACCGCCCGGCTCATCCAGCGGGAAGACGATCAGCGGCAGGTTGTTGTCACGCGCCAGTGCGATGGCAGAAGCGTCCATCACCTTAAGGCGTTTAGCAAAGACATCGTCATAGCTGATCTCGTCGTAGCGGACCGCATCAGCGTGCTCCTTGGGATCTTTGTCGTAGATCCCGTCCACGCCGTTCTTGCCCATGAAGATGGCCTCGCAGGCCATCTCGTTGGCGCGCAGCGTGGCTGCAGTGTCGGTGGTGAAATAGGGATTGCCGGTGCCCGCAGCAAAGATGCAGACCCGCTTTTTCTCCAGGTGGCGCACGGCACGGCGGCGGATGTAGGGCTCCGCGACTTCATCCATGCGGATAGCGGAGATCACCCGGGTGAACACCCCCAGACCTTCCAGCGCCGACTGCATTGCCAGCGCGTTCATCACCGTGGCCAGCATCCCCATGTAGTCGGCGGTGGTGCGCTCCATCCCCTGGGCAGAGCCGGACAGTCCACGGAAAATGTTCCCGCCGCCGATCACCATGCAGATTTCCACCCCCATTTCGTGCACGGTTTTCACTTCGCGGGCGATGCGCTGCACGGTCGGCGGATGCAGGCCGAACCCCTGGTCGCCCATCAATGCCTCGCCCGAAATTTTCAGCATGACGCGTTTATAGGCGGCGGCCGGATCCAGTTCCGGCTTTTCTTGCGGTTGAGGCATGTTGCGCTCCAGAAGATGTGAGGGTTAATTTGCGCGGCAAAATGAAGTAAATCGCTGACGGTTTCAATCCGCGCAGCGCAGTTTCCGCGCATATTTGCGGAACACGCCCAAGAGACGGACTGAACCCGGATGAACCTGCCCGACATTGACCCTGGCAAGCCTGTGCTGATTGCTGGCCCCACCGCCTCAGGAAAATCAGCGCTGGCGCTGGATATTGCGGCCCGCCAAGGCGGCGTCATCGTCAATGCCGACGCCAGCCAGGTCTATGACTGCTGGCGGGTGATCACCGCCCGCCCTTCGGCAGAGGAAGAGGCGCAGGCGCCGCATGCGCTTTACGGCCATGTGGCTTTTGACGCGGAGTATTCGGCCGGCCATTGGCTGCGTGAGGTGCTGCCCCTGCTCAATGGCCCGGAGCGTCTGATCATCGTCGGCGGCACCGGCCTCTACTTCACTGCTCTGACAGAAGGCATGGCCGAGATTCCCGCCACTCCGCCCGCAGTGCGGGCCGAAGCTGACAGCCTGCCGCTGGAGGCATTGCGTGCAGAACTGGATCCGGAAACCGCCAGCCGCATCGACCTGATGAACCGCGCCCGGGTGCAGCGCGCTTGGGAAGTGCTGAAGGCCACCGGGCGCCCCTTGGCAAGCTGGCAGGACGACACCCCAGCCCCGGCCCTGCCGCTCAAAAACTGCACGGCGATGGTCCTCAACTCGGACAAAACCTGGCTGGAGGACCGCATCCGCCGGCGCTTTGGCCTGATGCTGGATCAGGGCGCCATGGCGGAAATCGAAGCCATGCGCAGCCGGTATGATCCGGTCCTGCCATCCTGCAAGGCCATTGGCGTGCCGGAACTGATGGGCTACGCCGAAGGCCGCCTGACACTGGAGGACGCGGAAGAGCGTGCGGCGGTTGCCACCCGGCAGTTTGCCAAACGTCAGCGCAGCTGGTTCCGCGCCAGGATGAAAAACTGGCACCAAGTCTCAATGACCTGAGCAGCGGATGCCGGCCGCAAGCCCTTCAAATTTTCAGCATCTTCCAGGCTGATAAGCGAAAACTTGCCAGAATCAGCAATTCATGAGCAGTTTCAGCCACTGACTCCGGATCCTCTGCCAAAAATTGCTTATGCCATTCGATTCAGACTTCCCCAGAGATATCCATGCTGCTCCGCTGGTGCGGCTGGCTCCGGACGGCAGCTGGCAAACCCGTCTGGCACACAGCCGCTGCGACCATCTTCTGATCTGGATCACCCGCGGACAGGGCCGCCTCCTGCTGAACGGCGAACAGCGCGGCTTTGGGCTGCATAGCGTCATCTTCATTCCCGCAGGCACGTTATGGTCCGCGGATTTCGGCCGCCAGTGCCTGGGCCAGGTACTGACGATGTCGGGCCCCTTGCTGCCGCCGTTCCCCGAAGAGCCCGTGCACAAGAGGTTCGCCAGCCTGCAGGAGCAGACCAGCCTGGCCGGGCACTTTGAGGCCATCAGCCGCGAACAGTCCGCACGCGAGCCGCACTGGAACCAGGCTGTTCAGGCCCGGTGCGAGCTGGCCGCAGTCGCCCTTCGGCGCCAGCCGGCATCAACAGGCAAGCAAACCGCAGCGCAGCGCCTCTGCCGGGCCTATTGCCAGCGTATCACCAGCCTCCAAGCCGGACAGCTCAGCATGGCAGACCACGCGGCGGCCCTAAACGTGACACCGACGCATCTGACCCGGGTGTGCAAGACCGCAACCGGCAAGACCGCAGCAGCCTTGCTCACAGAGCGCCAGTTGCACGCCGCACGGACACTGCTCATCACTTCAGACCTTCCCATTCGCGACATCGCGTCCCGGCTGGGCTTTGGCAGTGCAGCCTATTTCACCCGCTTCATCTCGCAGCACACCGGCCAGCCCCCTCGCGGATTGCGGGAACCCGCCCGCAGGCAGCCGCAATAGCCTGATCCCTCAACAGTTTCCCGGCACAGGCCGGATGGGCCGCAATTTTGCACACTTGCCCGCCCCAACTACTGGGCAGTTTTGAACAGTATGCGGATGTATGCCGTCCGTATTAATAAAACCGACGCCAGAAATGTCGTATTTTTACACGGAAACGACGAAACTGTGCATTGACGAAACGCCGTATCTCTGCCGGAATGCAGGCATGGGGAAACTTTAATCCAAAACCTGAACCAAAAACGCCCGGCACACAGCCGGGCCAATATCCGTTTTGCACATAAATGACCGAACGGAATGACAGGGAGACCTAAATGACCAAAGACACCATCAACGGAGCCCCGATCCATTGGGCCGCCAAGATGCACGCCAAGGAAGTGCTGGACGGCAAGCTGGACCGCCGTGAGTTTCTGACCCGCGCCACTTCGCTGGGCGTTACCGCGGCAGCGGCCTATGGCATGATCGGCCTGGCCGCCCCGGTTAAGGCGGCTGAAGAGAAAAAGCAGGGCGGCACCCTGCGCGTGCAGACCGAAGTCCGCCCGCTGAAGGACCCGCGCACCTTTGACTGGTCGCAGATGGCCAACAAGACCCGCGGCACCATCGAATACCTGGTGGAATACAACAACGACGGCTCCTTCACCGGCATGCTGCTGGAGAGCTGGGAAATCAACGAGGACGCAACTGTCTACACGCTGAACGTCCGCAAAGGCGTGAAGTGGAACAACGGTGACGACTTCACCGCCGAAGATGTTGCCCGCAACATCGCCGGCTGGTGCGATAAGGGCCTGGAAGGCAACTCGATGGCCGGCCGTTTCGCAACCCTGGTCGACGGCGACACCGGCCAGGCGGTTGAAGGCAGCATTGAGGTTGTGGACAGCCACACCGTCAAACTGAACCTGCCGGCGTCCGACATCTCGCTGATTGCAGGCATGGCCGACTACCCGGCGGCCATCGTGCACTCTTCCTTCCAGACCAACGACTTCACCCAGAACGTCGGCACCGGCCCGTTCCTGCTGACAGAGCTGGAAGTCGGCGTGCGCTCAGTTCTGGAACGCAACGACGACCACACCTGGTGGGGCGAGGCAATTTACGGCAAGCCGGCGCTGGATCGCATCGAATACGTGGATTTCGGCACTGATCCGTCGTCTTGGCTGGCGGCACTGGAATCTGACGAAGTGGACATGCTCTATGAGTCGGTTGGTGAATTCATCGACGTGATGGACGGCCTCGGCTACAAGAAGTCCGAAGTTGTGACCATGTCCTCGATCGTGATCCGCACCAACCAGCTGGCGGAAATCGACGGCAAGAAACCCTATGCAGACAAGCGCGTCCGCAAGGCGATCCAGATGGCCGTCGACAACTCTGTCTGCCTGGAACTGGGTTATGGCGGCCGCGGCGAGCCTGCAGAAAACCACCACGTTGGCCCGATCCATCCGGAATATGCCGAACTGCCGCCGCAGGCGGTTGACCCCGCCGGCGCCAAGGCGCTGATGGAAGAAGCCGGCATGATGGACTTCGAGCATGAAATCCTGTCGATTGACGACGACTGGCGCCGGAACACCACCGACGCGGTGGCGGCACAGCTGCGCGACGCGGGCTTCAAGGTGAAGCGGACTGTTCTGCCCGGCTCGACCTTCTGGAATGACTGGGCCAAGTACCCGTTCTCCTCGACCAACTGGAACCACCGCCCGCTGGGCGTGCAGATCTGGGCGCTGGCTTATAAGTCGGGCGAAGCCTGGAACGAGTTCGGCTGGTCCAACCCTGAGTTCGACGCCCTGCTGGAGCAGGCCCTTTCGATTGCCGACGCTGACAAGCGCCGTGAAATCTCGGCCAAGGGCCAGGCCCTGATCCAGGAAGAAGGCGTGACCATCCAGCCCTACTGGCGTTCGCTGTACCGCCACATGCGCGAGGGTGTTGTCGGTGCCGACATGCACGTCTCCTTCGAACACCACCACTACAAGTGGGGCTGGGCAGCCTAAGCCCGACCGGCTCCTGACCTTTGCACCGCCCCTTCTCAGGGGCGGTGCTTTCCAGCTCAAAAGATAAGAGACCCGCACCGCGAGCCGGGTCCGATCCGCCAGACTGACAGGGGACCCAAATGGGACTTTTCATTCTCCGCCGTTCGGGCGTGATGCTGCTGACGGCCCTGTGCCTGACGTTCATCGTGTTCTTCCTGACGAACCTCTACCCCAACCTCGAAAAACTCGCCAAAACCCAGGGCAACTTCCGCATGACGGATGAGGCCGTGGCCAGCTGGCTCGACAAAAACGGCCACAGCGGCTGGATGATCAGCCGTTACGGCGAATGGCTTGGCGTGCTGCCAGGCTGGACCCGCGAGAACGAGGAAGGTGTCACCGGCCGCTGCATCACCGGTGCCGTGAGTGCAGAGGAGGCTGCAAATGCGCCCACCTTCTGCGGTATCCTGCAAGGGGACTGGGGATACTCAAGCGTTTTCAAGAAAGATGTGGCCAGCATTATCTCGGAGCGCTTGCAGAACACGCTGCGCCTGATGGGCTGGGTTCTGCTGCTGATGGTTCCTTCTGCCCTGATCATCGGCGTGCTGGCCGGGATGAGAGAAGGCTCCGCAACGGATCGCGGCCTATCGACCGTCTCCATCCTGACGACGGCGACGCCCGAATACGTCTCTGGTGTTATCTTCATTGCGGTCTTCACCTCGTCCACCGTCGGTCTGAAGTGGTTCAAGGGCACCGCAACTGCGGCCACCGATAACCCCACGTTTGAAAACTTCTTCCTGCCGGTGCTGACCATCGCGCTTTACGGCATGGGATATATCGCCCGGATGACCCGCGCCTCGATGACCGAGGTGATGACCGCGCAATACATCCGTACCGCCCGTCTCAAAGGTGTGAGCTTCCACAATATCGTCATCAAACACGCGCTGCGGAACGCGCTGATCGCCCCCTTCACGGTCATCATGCTGCAGTTCCCCTGGCTCTTGAACGGTGTGGTGATCGTGGAAACCCTGTTCAACTACAAAGGCTTCGGCTTCATCCTGGTGCAAGCTGCCGGAAACAACGACATCGACCTGCTGCTGGCTGTGTCCGTGGTGTCCGTCTTCGTTGTTCTGATCACCCAGATGATTTCCGACATAGGCTACGTGTACCTCAACCCGCGTATCCGGATCTCCTAAGGAAGGCAGCAAAGCATGGAACCTCTTAGCGCACTCGATATCACCGCGCGGATTCTCTACCAGCTGTCGCCGGTCTGGATTTCGCTCCTCATCCTCTTTGCCCTCTCTGCGGCCTTCAAACGCCGCCTCGGGCTGTATGGCAAACTGTTTGACAGCCCCATCGGCATGATCGGCTTTGCCCTGGTTATGTTCTGGGTCTTCACCGGCATCTACGGTGCGATGGACATGATTGTGACGCATGATCCGCTGTCTCAAGTCTCCGGCATGAAGAACAAGGTGCCCGGCACCCCGGTCCGCGGCCTCGGCGAGGAAGAATACCAATGGTACCTCCTGGGCGGCGATAACCTGGCCCGCGACGTGTTCAGCCGCCTGATCAAGGGCGCCTGGGTGGTCGTTCAGATCGCCCCGCTGGCCACATTGTTTGCCTTCATGGTCGGCATCACCCTGGGCCTGCCTGCCGGCTATTACGGCGGACGGCTGGACACCATCCTGTCATTCCTGGCAAACCTGATCCTGGCCTTCCCGGTGATCCTTCTGTTCTACCTGCTGGTCACGCCCGAGATCGTCGCAACCGGCGTGCCGAATTATATGGCGATCGTCCTGTTCATGTTCCCCATTGTCTTCATCGGGGTGCTGCTGAACTCGCGCTATTACACCCGTCCCAAGCTGCGCAACCCGCTGCTGGCCGGTGTTCTTGGCATCGCCATATGGCTGTATCTGCAGCTGGTCTCCAGCGGCGGCTACCTGATCAACACCAGCACCGGCTTCAAGATCCCGGGGCTGCCCAAGGTTTTGGACTTCTTCGATATCCCCGGCGGTATCCTGGTGGTGTTCGTGTCGGTGGTCTTCGTCAACTCGCCCACGGTGTTCCGTATCGTGCGCGGCCTGACGCTCGACATCAAAACCCGCGACTATGTGGCTGCGGCCCAGACCCGCGGCGAAGGCCCCTGGTACATCATGCTGTGGGAGATTCTGCCCAACGCCCGCGGGCCGCTGATCGTCGATTTCTGCCTGCGCATCGGCTACACGACCATCCTGCTGGGCACCCTGGGCTTCTTCGGCCTTGGCCTGCCGCCGGAAAGCCCGGACTGGGGCTCAACGATCAATGACGGCCGCAAGCTGTTGTCGATCTACCTGCACCCGGCGCTGCCGCCCGCCTTTGCGCTGCTGACGCTGGTTCTGGGCCTGAACCTGCTGGCCGACGGCCTGCGCGAGGAAAGCCTGAAGGATTGATCCAAACCGGCGGGACCGGGGGCCAGCCCCCGGACCCCCGGGATACTTGAGGCCAGATGAAAGGGATCCTGTCTCTTCCAGCCTCAACAGGGAGAAAAGAATATGAACAAACTGGCAGACTACGACGGCCCGATCCTCGAGATTAACAAGCTGTCGATCTCCTTCTTCACCCGGCTGCGCGAAATTCCGGCGGTGATGGATTTCTCGGTCACCGTGCAGCCTGGCGAAGCGGTCGGCCTGGTCGGCGAGTCCGGCTGCGGCAAATCCACCGTGGCGCTTGGCGTTATGCAGGACCTTGGCAAGAACGGCCGTGTCGTCGGCGGCACCATCAAGTTCAAGGGCCGCGATCTGGCGGAGATGAGCGCCGAGGAGCTGCGCGACATCCGCGGCAACGAGATCGCGATGATCTATCAGGAACCGATGGCTTCGCTCAATCCGGCGATGAAGATCGGAAAGCAGCTGATGGAAGTGCCGATGATCCACGAGGGCGTCAGCGAGAAGGTAGCCTATCAGCGCGCGCTGGAAGTGGTGACCGACGTGCGCCTGCCCGACCCGGAACGGATGCTGAACTCCTTCCCGCACCAGCTGTCGGGCGGCCAGCAACAGCGGATCGTGATTGCGATGGCGCTGATGTCGAAGCCATCACTCCTGATCCTCGATGAACCCACTACCGCGCTGGACGTGACGGTGGAGGCCGCGGTGGTCGAGCTGGTCAAGGATCTGGGCAAGAAATACGGCACCTCGATGCTGTTCATCTCGCACAACCTCGGCCTGGTTCTGGAAACCTGCGACCGGCTCTGTGTGATGTATTCCGGCGAGGCGGTGGAGCGCGGATCCATCCACGACGTGTTTGACGAGATGCAGCACCCCTATACCCAGGCGCTGTTCCGCTCAATCCCGCTGCCGGGTGCCGACAAGAACTCGCGCCCGCTGGTGGCGATCCCCGGCAACTTCCCGCTGCCCCACGAACGCCCGCCCGGCTGCAACTTCGGCCCGCGCTGCGATTACTTCGAGGAAGGCCGCTGCGATCAGGACATGGTCATCCCGATGTCGCCGGTGCATGGCAACGACCGCCACGAAACCCGCTGCCTCAAGTTCCAGGAAATCGATTGGAATGCGCCGATCACGGTCGGCGAGCAGAAGGAAAAGACCGCGCCCGGCAAGGTCGTCCTCAAGATGGACAACCTCAAGAAATACTACGAGGTGGCTGCCAACGCCCTGTTCGGCGGCGGCGATACAAAGGTGGTGAAAGCCAACGAGACGCTGAGCTTCGAGGCCCGCGAGTCCGAAACCCTTGCCATCGTCGGCGAGTCCGGCTGCGGCAAGTCCACCTTTGCCAAGGTGCTGATGGGGCTGGAGACCGCTACCGAGGGCCAGATCCTGCTCGACAACCGCAACATCGAGCAGATCCCGATCGAGGAGCGCGACACCAAAACCGTTTCCGACGTGCAGATGGTATTCCAGAACCCGTTTGACACGCTGAACCCGTCGATGACCGTAGGCCGCCAGATCATGCGGGCGCTGGAAATCTTCGGTATCGGCAATTCCGAGGCCGAACGCCGCAAGCGGATGCTGGAGCTCTTGGACCTGGTGAAGCTGCCCCGCGCCTTTGCCGACCGGATGCCGCGGCAGCTGTCGGGCGGCCAGAAGCAGCGTGTGGGCATCGCCCGCGCCTTTGCCGGCGGCGCCCGGATCGTGGTGGCGGACGAACCCGTCTCAGCGCTGGACGTTTCGGTGCAGGCCGCGGTCACCGACCTCCTGATGGAGATCCAGAGGAACGAGAAGACGACACTCCTGTTCATCTCCCACGACCTGTCGATTGTGCGTTATCTCAGCGACCGGGTGATGGTGATGTACCTCGGCCATGTGGTCGAACTGGGCGACACTGATCAGGTGTTTGCACCGCCCTACCACCCCTATACCGAGGCGCTGCTCAGCGCGGTGCCGATCGCCGACACCTCCGTGGAGAAAGAGCACATCGTTCTGGAGGGCGACATCCCCTCGGCGATGAACCCGCCGCCGGGCTGCCCGTTCCAGACCCGCTGCCGCTGGAAGTCCGAAGTGCCGGGTGGATTGTGCGAGAAGGACGTTCCGCCGGTGCGCACATTGGACGGCGGCCACCAGATCAAATGCCACCTCAGCGACGACGTGCTGGAGCGCATGACGCCGGTGATCAAGGTCGCAGCCGAGTAAGGCGCCGGAACAACACGCCGCAAAAAAGCCGGGGTTCTAACACCCCGGCTTTTTCATGCGCAGCATCGCAGCAATGCCCCACTCCCACGGGGGCGGTCTCAGCTCAGCAGCAGCACCGAAATCATCAGAAGGTTGATTGAGGCGAATTGCATCAGCCGCGGCGCCTTGCTGCCCTTGGCTGCCGCAATCAGAGCCGCAGCAACTGAAACCGCAAGTCCGGCCAGGGTCAGGCCGCTGCCTGCCAGTCCGGCCAAGCCGCTGTCCGGCCCCCAAGGCGCGTCCGGAACCGCCATGCCCTTCAGCCCGACGCCAATCAGGATACCTGTCACCGCGCCCGCCAGGCTGAGCATCGCACTGCGCGGCTGCACCGGCAGGCGGCTTGCCAGAACGCTGTCGATCATATGCCGGGTCGGCACCGCGCTTGGCTGCCAGTCAATGCGGTCAAGACGCTCGTCAAAGCTGTTGATATACAAGGCATTCCCTCCAGAACCTGCGCACAGATTCACGAAAAATTAAGGCAAATGCTTGACACTCCGGCGGAGTTAACGCGGCATTAAGGAAAGTTATCCACAGGTTAACGCCTGCGCCGCCTCAGCTGCCCCAGATCTTGCGGACGTAGTTCTGGGTTTCCTTGTAGGGCGGCACGCCGCCGTATTTCTTCACCGCATCAGGCCCCGCGTTATAGGCCGCCAGCGCCAGCCGCCAGGAGCCGAACTTGCGGAACTGGCGCGCCAGATAACGGGCGCCGCCTTCCAGGTTCTGCTGCGGAACCGCCGGGTTCACACCCAGGGCCCGCGCTGTGGCCGGCATCAGCTGCGCCAGCCCCAGGGCACCCTTGTGCGACTTGGCATTGGGGTTCCAGTTGCTCTCCTGCTGGACCAGACGCAGGAACAGATCCTCAGGCACGCCATGCTGGCGCGCCGCACTGCGCGCCATTTCCAGATACTGGCCGCGGTACTTGCCGCTGTAAGGCAGCGTGCCGCCAGCGGAAGGGATACTGAAGGTCTGGGGCTGAAGCCGGACAGAGTTTTTGTACTGGGTCGCGGCGCGTCCATCCAGCACCCTGGTGTGCGCAGCGAACAGATCCCGCCGGTTCTTTGTTCCCAGCATATCGGCAGACGCAGGCTGCCCTGCCCCAACCATGGCAATTACCAAACCCGCAACGGTCTTGCGCATTTCCGCTGTCCCGACACTGTCCCACTTTGCGCAAATATAACTAATGCGGAGCAAATTTAAAGCAACACAGGCGCAAGAACCCGGGTTTGGCGCTGAAACAAGCGCAAAACCATCCCCAGAGAGCTGCTTTCCTCACCCTGCCGGGGTCTATAGTGTGCTGACAAAACAGCCCGGACGGATTCGCACCGGTCCGGTCAATGACAGGATATTCAGGAAATAAAGGACGGAACCCTATGGCCGGCTCACTCAACAAAGTCATGCTCATCGGCAACCTGGGCCGCGACCCGGAGGTGCGCAGCTTCCAGAACGGCGGCAAGGTCTGCAACCTGCGGATTGCCACCTCGGAAACCTGGAAGGACCGCAACACCGGCGAGCGCCGTGAGAAGACTGAATGGCACTCCGTCGCTGTCTTCAGCGAGGGCCTGGTGCGCGTGTGCGAGCAGTACCTGCGCAAGGGCTCCAAGGTCTACGTCGAAGGCCAGCTGCAGACCCGCAAATGGCAGGACCAGAGCGGCCAGGACCGGTACTCGACCGAAATCGTGCTGCAGGGTTTCGGCGGCACGCTGACCATGCTGGACGGCCGCGGCGAAGGCGGCGGTGGCGGCGGCCAGGGCGGTGGCGGCTATGGCGGCGGCAATCAAGGCGGCGGCTACGGCGGCGGCTATGACAGCGGCTCCCAGGGCGGCGGCGGCGGCAACTTTGGCGGCGGCGCCTCCCACAACATCGACGACGACGAAATCCCGTTCTGAGCCCAGCCGGGCCTCTCAGGAAACCGGGCAGCTTCTGCTTAAGCCCTCCGTCCCAACCGGGCCGGAGGGCTTTTCTTTTAACGCTGCCTTACCCGTGCCTTTACGAAGCTTCCAAGTCCCCGCGCAATAACGGCGCTAAAGAGTTCCGTTTGCACTCTTCCAGAAGGTTCCGCCCCACCCGCCCTGCTTGATTGCGGCGGCATATACGGCCAATCTTTCAGCGCTTTACCAGTTGCACACCCCAGCACCGGAAACCGGAGCGGAACACCCGCCTTCCATAGCTGCCCCAGCCCCTATTAACCGCCCGCACAGCAAGGCTAGGCAAAAATTAAGACATATCACGGATGGTGAATGGATATGTCGTGAAAAGGTACATCAAGGATTCGGAATATGGGTATGCGTTTTCTGCAGCATCTCTCGATCAGCACCAAGATCGGAATGCTTCTGGCGGCTCCTCTGCTGCTCAGCCTTTGGTTCATCGGGCAAACGCTGCTCGATCTGCAGCGCAAGGCACAGGCCGACACGGTTTTTGCCGGTCAGGTGATGGAACATATGAGCAGTCTGGTCCACAATCTGCAGCTGGAACGCGGTTTGAGCGCAAGCTATCTCGAAAGCGCCGCCAGCGCACCGCCGGAGAAACTGGTCAAGGTGCGCCAGGAAAATGACGCCAAAATGGCCGCCTATCTTGAGGAGATCAGCCACGTCGACCCGGCGTCGCTGCCATCCGAGTCCGCAGAGGCAATCGCCTTTGCCAAGTCGGAACTGGCCCGCAAGAAGGACATCCGCCAGAAGATTGACACCCATTCCTTGAAACTGAAGGCATTGATTTCCTATTACACGGACCTGAACGAGGCCCTCATCCAGACCGGCCTGGCACTGGCCAAGGGCATTGACGACCCCGTGATCTCTCAGGAAGCCGTGGCACTGCCCTTCTTCATGCGCGCAATCGACGCCGCGGGCCTGGAACGTGCCGCCGGCGCCGTTGGGTTCAATCATGGCTGGAAACCTGAAGACCGCGAAGCGTTCGTTGCCGATCATGAACTGTTCAAGGAACGCCTGAGCACGTTCAAGAATTTCGCAACCGCTGAGGACCGCGACGCCGTCAAAGGCCTGTTCAGCGATCCTGCCATGAAGAAATTCGATGAAATGCGCGAATCAATTCTGCACGGCACAGACGGTGAAGGCGTTACGGCTGAGCAATGGTTCGCAGCCGCAACCAAGGCCATCGAGGTGCTGCAAAAGAAGGAAATGCTGCTGATCGAGCATCTGGAGCGCGACATGGCGGCCTTTGACGCACACAACAAGCTGATGCTGACAGAGATGGCCATTTTCGCCGTTGTCATGCTGGGGCTCGTTCTGCTGCTCAGCCTGGTGATCGCCCGCGACATGACCCGGAACCTGTCGGTCCTGAATGTGGCGCTGAAAAAACTTGGCTCCGGCGAAACCGAAGTTGAGGTTCCAGGCGCGACCCGCCGTGACGAGATCGGCGCGGTTGCCCGCAATGTGGTGGACCTGCGCACCGTCACCCAGCGCAAGCAGGAAGAGCGCGTGCAGGAGGAGAAGGACCGCCGCGAGGAGATCCTGACCGTCGCCCGCAGCATCGGCAGCGCCCTTGCGGACCTGCAGCACAAGCGGCTGGACAACCCGATCCAGGAATTCTTTCCGGAGGAGTTCAAATCGATCCGTATGGACTTCAACGACTCGCTGACGTCGCTCAGTGCAGCAGTTTCCGTGATTGCCGAACTGACCAGCAGCGTCGATGAAAGCACCAAGTCGATTGCCGAGGCCTCCATGGACCTGGCCCACCGCACCGAGGCGGAATCGGCGACGCTGGAAAAAACCACCCAGGCAATGGGCGAATTGACCGGCAACGTGAAGCGGACTGCGGAAAATGCCGGCCGCGCCGAAATGCTGGCGGACAGCGCCCAGCACGGGGTCAAATCCTGTGACGAGGTGGTAAAGAACACGATCTCTGCCATGGACAAGCTTCAGGAATCCTCTCAAGAGATTTCCCAGATCACCAAGGTGATCCAGGACATCGCCTTCCAGACCAACCTGCTGGCCTTGAACGCCGGGGTCGAGGCCGCCCGCGCTGGCGAAGCAGGCCGCGGTTTTGCAGTGGTCGCCTCCGAGGTGCGGATGCTGGCACAGCGCTGCGCCGATGCCGTGCAGCAGATCGACGAACTGACTGCCCGCAGTTCCGACCAGGTCAAAAACGGCGCCGCGCTGGTGGATCAGGCCGGCCAGGCGATGGCCACCGTGAATGAGCAGGTCGGTGAGATTTCCTCATTGGTGGTCGAAATCGCCGGCAGCATGAAGGACCAGTCGGCGCAGATGAACGACGTCAACACTGCCGTCGGCGAGCTGGAGATGATGGCCCAGCAAAACGCCGCCATGGCCGAGCAAACCACCGCGGCGACGACATCGCTGTCCGATCAGGCGCAGGAACTGCGGGAGCAGGTCACACAATTCACGCTGGGATCGACGGCAAGCGCCGCTCCCGCGCCCGCGGCGCATCCACCGCTGGCCATCGACTTTGATGACAGCGACGACGGCTGGGACCAGGATCTGAACAGCAGCGCCGCTTGACCCCGGCACCGCCGGCAAAACAGAAAGGGCAGCCTCTGCGGCTGCCCTTTGACTGTCTGCGTTCTGTGCACCGCGGTTCAGGCACCTGCGCTGCTCAGCACCTCCAGGACCTTCTCCGGCGGCACGTCGCCAGTCACGAACGCCTCGCCGATGCCGCGCGCCAGAATGAACCGCAGCTGGCCGGCAACCACTTTCTTGTCCTGCCCCATCAGATCCAGCAGCGCCCCGGCTCCGGGCAGATCACCCGGAATATCGGCCAGATCGGTCTTCATGCCCATCGCCTTCAGATGCGCGCGCACCCGGCTGGGGTCTTCCTGCGAACACAGGCCCAGCTTCGACGAAAGTTCAAACGCCAGCGCGCAGCCGATCGCCACGCCCTCGCCATGCAGCAGCCGGTCCGAATACCCGGTGGCCGCCTCCAGCGCGTGGCAGAAGGTATGGCCCAGATTGAGCAGGGCCCGGTCGCCCTGTTCGGTCTCGTCGCGCACCACGATATCGGCCTTCATCTGCACCGACCGCGCCACCGCCTCGACCCGCGCAGCCACATCGCCCTCGGCAAGCGCAGGGCCGTTCTGCTCAAGCCAGGCAAAGAACTCCGAATCGCCCAACAGGCCGTATTTCACCACTTCGCCATAGCCGGACAGGAAATCCCGGGCGGTCAGGGTTTCCAGCACCGATGTGTCTGCCAGCACCAGAGACGGCTGGTGGAAAGCGCCGATCAGGTTCTTTCCCTGGGGGGCATTGATGCCGGTCTTGCCGCCCACGGAACTGTCGACCTGCGCCAGGAGCGAGGTCGGGATCTGCACAAACCGCACGCCGCGGCGCAGCACGGCAGCGGCAAAGCCCGCCAGGTCGCCGATTACCCCGCCGCCAAAGGCCACAACCACGTCGCCGCGCTCCACCTTCTGCTCCAGCAGCCATTCGACTGAGCGGGTGAACTGCGGCCAGCCCTTGGTCGCCTCACCCGGCGGCAGCGCCAGCGCAGTCATCTCCACACCCGCAGCGGCCAGCCCGGCACGCAGGGCGTCCAGGTGCTTCTCCGCCACGGTCTCATCCGTCAGCACCGCCACCTGCGGGCGGCTCAAGAACGGCTTGATCCGCTCCCCCGCCTGCGCCAGCAGGCCGGGGCCGATCACCACATCATAGGCGCGTTCGCCCAGGGGCACATGAACCGTGCGCTCCATCAGTTCCACTCCAATACATCGGGGCGTGCCTTCAAGGCATCCAGCACGCGGTCCACCATGGTTTCAATCGAGGCCTGCCCGTCCGAGACCACCGCCACATCCGCCTTGGCATAAAGCGGCACCCGCTGGTGATACAGGTTGCTGAGTGTCGCACGCGGGTCGGCCGTGCGCAGCAGCGGGCGGGTGTCGCGATGGCGCACCCGGTTCCACAGCACCTCAAGGTCGGCATTCAGCCAGACCGAGACACCCTTGGCGGTGATCACCTGCCGGTTCTCCTCTGCCAGGAAGGCCCCGCCGCCGGTGGACAGCACACCGCGCTCCTCTTCCAGCAGCCGCGCGATCACCTGGCGCTCCTTCTGGCGGAAGAACGGCTCGCCGTCGCGGGCGAAGATCTCCGGAATGGTCATGTTGGCGGCGGCTTCGATCTCGTGATCGCTGTCCAGAAACGGCGCGTTCAGCCGGGCCGCCAGCGCCCGTCCCACGGCGGTCTTGCCCGCCCCCATCATGCCCACCATCACGATGGTCTTCTTCAATTTCCCCGGCACCGGCGCTGCTGCCTTCTGGCCGCTGATTTGCTCTTTTTCGCTCATTCTTCAGTGAATGACGTGATCTTGCCGAAAAGGGAATATATAACTTGGGCAAAAGAGCAGGAAACAGGCATTGGATGCACTATGGGGCGATTGATTAAGTATTTGGTCTACTTGCTGGTTCTGGCTGCAATCGGGCTGGTGGGATATGCCTATGTCGGCCCCTGGTTCGGTGCCGATTTCAGCGCGCCCAGCAGCGAAGTGCGCAAACCGGTGGTGCTGAATGCGGATTAAGGCGGCTGCCGCCGGAGTGATGCTGGCAGGCAGCGCGCTTGCCAACGAACCGCTGGCGGCAATTGACTGGCTGAACCAGCCGGCACCCAGGGTCGGGCTGCCGGGCACGGTGCTGCTGGAACCGCCCGTCGCGGGAACCGCTGCTTTGCCCCAAATATCCGTCACGCCGCTGGAAACCTTGCTGCCTCCGGTCGGGCTGGTGCCTGCTGCCGCAACCGGCCTGCCTGCCGACCTTTGGCGCGGCAGTTCCGCCGATGACATTACCCATCTGATCGAAACCGTGCCGGTGCGCGGCAGCCCGGCGATGCAGGCGCTGCTGTTCACCCTCTTGTTGTCGGAAACCCGCCCGCCCGCCGCCACCGGCGACCGGATCCTGCTGGCCCGGCTCGACCGGCTGCTGGCACTGGGGGCCACCGATCCCTCGCAGGCACTGGTGGAGCACGCAGGCCCGGCAGACAGCAAAGACCGCTTTGCGCGCTGGTTCGACGCCACCCTGCTCACCGGCAGCGAGGATGCCTCCTGCGCGGCCCTCACCGCGTCGCCGCATCTGTCGGACAGCTACGCCGTGCGGATTTTCTGCGCAGCCCGGCGCGGCGACTGGCCGACCGCGGCGCTGATGCTGGAAACGGCCCACGCGCTGGAGCTGCTGCCGAAGGACCAAATGGATCTGCTCGACAGGTTCCTGAATCCGGACCTGTTCGAACTGGCCCCGCCGCTGCGCCGCCCGGCGCATCCTGACCCGCTGACCTTCCGGCTGTTTGAAACCATTGGCGAGAGCATGCCGACCGCCCCGCTGCCGCCGGCATTTGCCGCCGCCGACCTGCGCGACATTGCCGGCTGGAAGGCGCAGCTGGAAGCGGCAGAGCGGCTGGCCCGCGCCGGCGCGCTCAACCCGAACCAGTATCTGGGCTTGTTCAGCGCCCGCAGGCCGGCCGCCTCCGGCGGCATCTGGGATCGGGTTTCGGCGGTTCAGAAACTCGAAGACGACTTGAGTTCCGGCAGCCCTGACGCCATAGCCAGATCCCTGCCCCGCGCCTGGAAGGCCATGCAGGAAGCCGGCACCGAAACCGTCTTTGCAGATCTCTTTGCCGAGCCGCTGGCGCGCGCAGAGCTTACAGGCCCGTCTGCCCAGCTTGCCTGGCGGATCCGCCTGCTGTCACCGGCTTACGAAACCGCTGCCCATGACGCTCAGGCTTCTGGCGCGGCAGACCATTTCCTGGCGGCCCTTGCCCAGGGCCGGCCCGGCGATGCGGCTGCGCCATCACCGCTGGCAGACGCCATTTCGCTGGGGTTTGCTGCGGAGGCTTCCGCGCCACCCGCCATCCGCCGGCTGCTCGACAACGGCCAGCTTGGCGAGGCGATCCTGCGCAGCATGGTGCTCTTTGCCCAAGGGGCCGACGGCAATCTTGGCGATCTGACCGCTGCCCTCTCCGCCTTCCGCGCCGTCGGGCTGGAGGACACCGCCCGCCGCGCCGCCCTCCAGCTGATGCTGCTGGAGCACGGCTGACATGGCAGCCCCGCGCGACAACTTGCAATGGATTTCCACCTTCCTGGATGCCCAGGCGGCGGAAACCGGGGCCTCGCAGAACACACTGCTGGCCTATGGCCGCGACCTCAAGGATCTGACCGCCTGGCTGGAACACCGCAAACTCAGCTTCCTGACCGCCACTCAAGACAATATCGAGGCTTATCTGATCAGCTGCGACGCTCAGGGACTGGCGCGTGCCACCCGCGCCCGGCGGCTGTCGGCGGCCAAGCAGATCTACCGTTTCGCATTTGAGGAAGGCTGGCGCGAGGACAACCCCGCAATCCAGATCCGGGGCCCCGGACGGGAAAAGCGGCTGCCCAAAACCCTTGAAGTGATCGAGGTCGACCGCCTGCTGGACGCCGCCCGCCAGACCGGCCGGACAGAGGCCGACCGGCTGCGCAACACCTGCCTGATGGAGCTGCTCTATGCTACCGGCATGCGGGTCACCGAGCTGGTCTCGCTGCCGGTCTCCGCCGCCCGCGGCGACCCGCGGATGCTGCTGATCCTGGGCAAGGGCGGCAAGGAACGCATGGTGCCGCTGTCGCCGCCGGCCCGCGAAGCATTGGCGCAATGGCTGCTGGTGCGGGACGAGACGGAAGCTGAGCGCGAAGCCAAGAGCCACCCGCCCTCGCGCTTCCTGTTCCCGTCCCGCGGCAAATCCGGCCACCTGACCCGCCACCGGTTCTATCTGCTGATCAAGGAACTGGCAGTGATCGGCGGCATCTCCCCGGACAAGGTGACGCCGCACACCCTGCGCCATGCCTTTGCCACCCACCTGTTGGCAAACGGCGCCGATCTGCGTGCGATCCAGGCGCTTTTGGGCCATGCCGACATCGCCACCACAGAGATCTACACCCATGTTCTGGACGCCCGGCTTCAGGAACTGGTGCTGGAACATCACCCGCTGGCCAAGCGCAGCTGACGGCACCGCTTGAAGCGGCGGGGCTAAGACCCCATAAATACTGCGAACAATCAACTGACCGGACACCCGCCTCCTCATGGACACCGCCTCCACCGTTCTCGACAGCGCCTTCTGGACCACTGCCGGGGCCATCGTGCTGCTCCTCGTCTTTTCCGGCTTCTTCTCGGGCTCGGAAACCGCACTGACCGCCGCCTCGCGCGGCAAGCTGCGCGCCCAGGCCGACAAGGGCTCCCGCGGGGCGCAGCGCGCGCTCTTCATTACCGAAGATAATGAGCGCCTGATCGGTTCGGTCCTGCTGGGCAACAACGTTGTCAACATCCTTGCAGCATCACTCGCCACCGCATTGTTCACCAGGCTCTTCGGTGAAGGCGGTGTTGCGATGGCGACGCTGGTGATGACCCTCCTGGTGCTGGTCTTTGCCGAGGTTCTGCCCAAGACCTACGCAATTTCCAACGCCGAGAAGGCCGCCTCGGCGGTGTCTGCCCCGATCAGCTTCCTCGTCATGATCCTGTCGCCGATCGTGGGCGCGGTGCGGCTTTTCGTGCGCGGCGTGCTGCGCGTCTTCGGTGTGCAGATCGACCCCGACAGCCACATCATGGCCGTGCGCGAGGAAATCGCGGGCGCCCTGCAGCTTGGCCACTCAGAAGGTGTGGTCGAAAAGGAAGACCGCGACCGCATTCTGGGCGCGCTCGACCTCTCCGACCGCTTTGTCGAGGAGATCATGCTGCACCGCTCCCACATCGAAATGGTTGACGCGGACGCAGAACCCGAAACCATCCTGGAGCAATGCCTGCACAGCCAGCACACCCGCCTGCCGGTGTTTCGCGGCGAACAGGAGAACATTATCGGTGTGGTTCACGCCAAGGACCTGTTCCGTGCGATGTATGAGCAGGCCGGCGGCGCGGGCGGGGATTCCGGCCGGCTGAAGTCCTTTGACATCGCGGAAGTGGCCAAGGCCCCCTACTTCGTGCCCGAAACCACCACCCTGGACGAGCAGATGCGGCAGTTCCTGCGCATGCGGTCCCACTTTGCGCTGGTGGTTGATGAATACGGTGCCCTGCAAGGGCTGATCACGCTGGAGGACATCCTGGAGGAGATCGTCGGCGAGATCACCGACGAATTCGACCCCGCAGAGGAAAGCGTCGCCAGAAAGACCGCCGACGGCTCCTATCTGGTCGAAGGCGCCACCACCATCCGCGACCTGAACCGGGCCATCGAGTGGAGCCTGCCGGATGACGAGGCCAATACCGTTGCGGGCCTCGTCATACACGAGGCCCAGATGATCCCGGTCAAGGGTCAGGTATTCTCGTTCCATGGCTTCCGCTTTGAAGTCACGGCGCGCGAGGGCAACCGCGTGACCGAGCTGAAGATCCGGCCGCTTTCTTGACGGGAGGGCGGCAATGACCCGCGCGGCAGTGCTGGCCTGGGGCTGGTTCGACAGCATCGTGCTGGAGCTGTTCCGGCAGCTGCGCTGGTCCTTCCTGCCGCCGCTCTTGATCTATTTCGCCTATGGCGCGCAGGGCATCAGCACCGTCGCCGCGTCCTTTTACGTCAAGGAATACCTGGACCTCTCCGCCGCCTTCCTGGCCGGTCTGGCGTTCTGGGTCGGGCTGCCCTGGGCGCTGAAGATGCCGTTGGGCCATCTGGTCGACCTGATCTGGCGCTGGAAATACCTGCTGATCCTCGCAGGCGCCGCGCTGATGGCGGCCAGCTATGGCATCCTGGCTGCCATCGTGCTGCACCCCCAAATGATGGGCGCGCTGATGCCGCTGGGCGCCTGGTACGTCACCGCCGCCCTGCTGGCGCCCTGCGGTTTCGTGCTGCAGGATGTGGTGGCGGACGCCATGTCGGTGGAGGCGGTGCCGCATGTTGACGCTCAGGGCACCCCCCTGCCCGAGGCTGAGACCAAATCCCTGCACACCACCATGCAGACCTTCGGCCGCATCGCGCTTATCAGCGGATCCAGCGCCGCCGCCGCGCTGAATGTCGCGCTGTTCGACGGCGCCGATGCCCTGCCGCAAGCGGACAAAGGCGCGCTTTACGGTTTTGTCTTCACCCTCGCCCTGCTGATCCCGGTGATTTCCCTGTCCGGCGTGGCGCTGGCGATCTGGCAAAAGTGGCGCAAGGCCGCCGCTCTGCGCCGCGCAGGCCTGGCCGAACCAGAAATCCGCAGACGCATCGACCTCCCACGAGAACCGGTCACCCCGAACCACTGGTATTTCATCGGCGGCGGCGCCTTCGTCGCACTCTCCCTGGCCGTGGGCCTCGGCGACGTCCCCTACTCGCAGGAAATCGTCTTTGGCGGCTCCATGGCCATCGTCCTGTTCCTGATGCGCCAGCTGGTTGCGGTGCTGCCCACCGACCAAGCCCGCGCCCTGATCGGCACCGCCATCATCATCTTCGTCTACCGCGCCACGCCTTTGCGCGGCCCCGGCGCCACCTGGTTCGAGATTGACGTGCTGGGTTTTGACCAGCAGTTCCTCTCAGTCCTGTCCCTCATCACCTCGCTACTGACACTTGCCGGCATGCTGATCTTCCGCCCGCTGATGGCCAGCCGTCCGATTGCCTGGATCGTCGCCTTCCTGGCCATCACCGAGGCCGTCCTCAGCCTGCCCAACATCGCGCTCTACTACGGCGCCCACAACTGGACCGCAGCGATGACCGGAGGCGTGGTCGATGCCCGCTTCATCGCCATCGTCGACACCGCGGTGGAATCGCCGCTGGGCCAGGTCGCGATGATCCCGATGCTCGCCTGGATCGCCCGCAACGCGCCCTCAGGGCTCAAGGCCACTTTCTTTGCGGTCATGGCCTCCTTCACCAACCTGGCGCTCTCAGCCTCCAGCCTCGGCACCAAATACCTGAACGAGATCTTTGTGGTCACCCGCGAGGTCACAGATTCGGCGGGCACCATCACCACGCCCGCCGACTATTCCCAGCTGGGCATGCTGCTGATCACCGTCGGCGTCCTTCTCCTCGCCGCCCCTCTAACGGCAATTTTCCTCATCCAGAACAGCCGGTTCCGCACCTCGGAATAACCTCACAGCCCATTAGCGGCACAGCGTGCCGTTTTTCTTCTGGACTACTGTTCACTTCTGTACAGAATGCAGGGAACACCTATCAGGGAGGCCCACATGAAAACCACCACCCGCGTGGCAGTGATCGGCGGCGGCGTCGTCGGCTGCTCTGTCCTCTACCACCTGACCAAGCTCGGCTGGTCCGACGTCGTGCTGATCGAACGCTCGGAGCTGACCAGCGGCTCGACGTGGCACGCGGCGGGCGGTTTCCATACCCTCAATGGCGACACCAACATGGCGGCGCTGCAGGGCTACACCATCAAGTTGTATAAAGAGCTGGAAGCGATCACCGGCATGTCCTGCGGCCTCCACCACGTCGGCGGCGTCACCCTGGCTGAAACCCAGGAACGCTTCGACATGCTGAAGGCGGAACGCGCCAAGCACCGCTTCATGGGGCTGGAGACCGAAATCGTCTCCCCCGAAGAAATCAAGAAGATCGCCCCCGTCACCAATGTCGATGGCATCATCGGCGGGCTGTACGATCCGCTCGACGGCCACCTCGACCCCTCCGGCACCACCCACGCCTATGCCAAGGCCGCGCGCATGGGCGGCGCCACGATTGAGACCCACTGCAAGGTGATCGAGACCAACCAGCGCCCGGACGGCACCTGGGACGTGGTGACGAACAAGGGCACCATCCACGCTGAGCATGTGGTCAACGCAGGCGGCCTCTGGGCGCGCGAGGTCGGCGCCATGGCCGGCGTTTACTTCCCCCTTCACCCTATGGAGCATCAGTACATCGTCACCGACGAGGTGCCGATGATCGCCGAAATCATCGACGGCGGCGGCGAGCACCCGCATGTGATGGACCCGGCCGGCGAAAGCTACCTCAGGCAAGAGGGCCGCGGCCTCTGCATCGGGTTCTACGAACAGCCCTGCAAACCCTGGGCGGTCGATGGCACGCCTTGGGACTTCGGCCACGAGCTGCTGCCCGATGACTTCGACAAGATCGAGGATTCCATTGCCTTTGCCTACAAACGCTTCCCGGCGCTGGAGGCCGCAGGCGTCAAATCAGTGATCCACGGCCCCTTCACCTTTGCGCCTGACGGCAACCCGCTGGTCGGCCCGGTGCCCGGCATGCGCAACTACTGGTCCGCCTGCGCCGTCATGGCTGGCTTTAGCCAAGGCGGCGGCGTCGGGTTGATGCTGGCCCAATGGATGGTCGAGGGCGAATGCGAACGCGACACATTCGCAATGGACTGCGCCCGCTTCGGCGACTGGATCACCCCGGGCTACACCCGCCCGAAAGTCATTGAAAACTATCAAAAACGCTTCTCCATCGCCTACCCGAACGAGGAGCTGCCCGCGGCCCGCCCGTTCCGCACCACCCCGATGTACGACGTTTTCGATGGCATGGGCGCGGTCTGGGGCGCGCAATACGGCATGGAGGTCCCGAACTACTTCGCGACAGGGGACGAGCCGCGCTACGAGACCCCCTCCTTCCGCCGCTCCAACGCATTCGAGGCCACCGCGCGCGAGGTCAAGGCGGTCCGCGAAAATGTGGGCATCAACGAGGTCCACAACTTCGGCAAATACCTGATCAAGGGCGCCGGCGCCCGTTCCTGGCTCGACCGGATCATGGCCGGCCGGGTGCCGCAGCCGGGCCGCCTGTCGCTGACCCCGATGCTGTCCCCCAAGGGCCGCCTGATCGGCGACTTCACCATCTCCTGCCTTGGCAAATCAGGGGCGGAAGAAGAGTTCCAGCTCACCGCCTCCTACGGCAGCCAAGCCTACCACATGCGCTGGTTCCTGCAGAACCTGGACGACGGTGTTCACCTCGAAAACATCTCCGACACCCGCAACGGCTTCCAGATTGCAGGCCCCAAGGCGCGCGAGGTGCTGCAGGCCTGTACCCGCCGGGACATCTCGGACATGCGCTTCATGGATGTGCGCCGCCTGACCGTCGGCATGGCCGACTGTATCGTGCAGCGGGTCAGCTATACCGGCGATCTGGGATATGAGATCTACTGCGACCTGCCCAGCCAGCGGTCCCTGTGGGACAGCCTTTGGTCTGCGGGCCAAGCGCAGGGCATGAAGCCATTTGGCATGCGGGCGATGATGTCGCTCAGGCTGGACAAGTTCTTCGGCTCCTGGCTGCGGGAATTCTCGCCGGACTACACCGCTGCGGAAACCGGGCTGGACCGCTTCATCTCCTTCAAGAAACCCGCGGATTTCATCGGCCGCGCGGCAGCTGAGGCCGAACGCGACGCGGGCCCCGCCCGCCAGCTCTGCGCCTTTGAGGTCGCGGCAGACGACGCCGATGTCGTGGCCTATGAACCGATCTGGCTCGACGGCGAAGTCGTGGGATTCTGCACCTCCGGGGGCTACTCGCACTATGCGCAGAAATCCATCGCGCTGGGGTTTGTCCCCACGGGGAAAGCCGTTGAAGGCCTTGAAGTGGAAATCGAAATCCTCGGCCAGATGTACAAGGCCCGGCTGGTCACCCAGCCGCTGTTCGACACCGACGGCGCCCGGATGCGCGGCTGAGCCCCAAAAGCACTGAATTCAGGTCAGCCCGCCTGACCTGAATCCGCCCCGTTGCCATATCAGCGCACGCTGACGCCGCGAAACCCGCGCAACACATAGGTCAGTGCCGGCACCCGAATGTTTCGCGCGCGAAACATTCGGTCAATCCTACTGACCTATGCGGCTTTCACTGGATCCGCCTCTTCATCTGGCTAAAAATATCCCCGCCGGAGGCATCCATCAGCCCGGCAGAAGCCGAGGTTCGAACAGTCATGACCGCCATCGCTATTCTCCTGCTCGCCGCCGGCGCCTCCGCCCGGATGCAGGGCCGCGACAAGCTGATGGAGGAGGTGGACGGCCAGCCCCTTCTCACCCTGATGTGCCGCCGCGCCGGGCTGACCGGGCTACAGGTTTTCGTCACCCTGCCCGGCCCGTCTCATCCGCGGGCGGCAGCAACAGGCGATGCAATCCAGGTTCCGGTGCCGGATGCGGCTGAGGGCATGGCCGCCTCCATCCGCCGCGGCATTGCAGCGCTGCCAGCAGGAACAGAGTCGGTGATGATCCTGCCCGCCGACATGCCGGAAATAACGGCCCAGGACATGCTGCGCCTTGCCGCGCATTTCGGCGGACATGACAGCCCCATCCTGCGCGCCACGGCACAGGACGGCACACCAGGCCATCCGGTGCTGTTTCCGCAGCGCTGTTTCAAAGCCCTAAAGTCCTTGGGAGGGGATCAAGGCGCCCGCAGCATCCTGAAGGCTGAGACGGTCCGTCCCGTTCCGCTGCCAGGCCGGCACGCGGTGACCGATCTGGACACGCCGCACGACTGGGCCGCCTGGCGCCAGAACCGCTGATCCCTGCAAAAGCAGAGAAGGCAGGGCACAAGGCCCTGCCTTCCTGCGCTACGCTCTTTTCCACCGCCTCCCCCAAGACGGCAGCTGCACTTTTCAGTGCACAAGCAGATGCGCCTCGTGTTTCCGAAGGGAACGGCGCGCGGAGGTGTAACCTTCGCGGCCCTTTTGCGATTTCAGTTCCGGGAACAGTTCGAACAGTTCATTGCGCTGTGCATTGTCCAGCCCGCGCAGGGACTGATCGCCGGGCTGGAAGCTTTCGGTCCAGGCACCGTCGGACAGCACAACCTCATGCTGCTCGAACATGAAGTGGATGTAGATCACGCTATCGACCTCGACCGGATCCACGCCAGCCAGGCCGGTCAGATGCTTCGCCGCAACCAGCACTTCACGGTCCTCAAAGTAGAGCGCGGTCTTGTCGTTGGCGACCAGCACCCGGTGGTTCGGGCTGACCATCATGTCACGCTCCGGCAGGCCGTTGCCCAGGGCGCCCTGACGGATCAGAACCGGCTGGAGATGCGCGGCGCCTTTCAGATCACCGGCCTGCAGCGTGCGGGTGCCGACCCAGCGGATTTCCTGAATGCCGTTGTCGCGGGTGATCACCCGGTCACCGGCTTGCAGGTCCTCGACTTTGCGCTCCCCCTGCGGCGTGGCGATCAGCGTGCCCGGTGTGAAGCAGGGAATGATCTGCTCGATCTCGCCAAAGGTCATCGAGCCGGTCACGCCGCCGTCTTCATCGAGGAAGTTCACGGTTCCCGACAGGCTGTTGCCATCCGGATCAACCGTGACGCCAGTCAGCTCGAACGGGCCGCTGCCTGTCAGGTCCAGAGTGTCAAAGTCGTCGCCGCCGGAGCCGCCGTCAACAACGTCACCAGCAGTGCCGCCGATGAACGTGTCGCGGCCGTCACCGCCCGACAGCGTGTCAGCGCCCTGGCCGCCGGTGATCAGGTCGTTGCCGTCACCGCCCTCGACATAGTCATCGTCGATGCCTGCATCGATGGTGTCATTTCCGGTGCCGCCATAGATCTCGTCGTCGTCATCCTGGCCATAGATCACGTCATTGCCGGCGCCGCCGTAGATCGTATCCATCCCGTTGGTGGGATCCGGGTCCGCGGGGCGGCCATCGCTGCCGTCGTCGGTGATGTTCAGCCCGTCGGGGAAAGCCGGGTCCAGCCCGCCATAGATGGTGTCGCCGCCGCTGCCGCCTTCGATGAGGTCTGATCCCTCGCCGCCGGTGATCAGGTCGGCATCCGCGCCGCCATCAATGGTGTCGTCGTCGATGCCGCCGTCGATCACATCCATGCCGGTGCCGCCGTCGATCAGGTCGGCGTCATCCCCGGTGGAGATGGTGTCGTTGCCAGCCCCGCCCAGAACCGTGTCGCGGTCGTCATAGGGATCGGCATCGGCCGGTATGAACGGAATATCCGGGTCTGTGCCGGTGTAACCCGGGAAGCCGCGGTCAGGCAGAGGTGTGCCGCTGTCGCTGGAGGTGTCGATCACATCGTCGCCATCGCCGCCTTCCACCGAGTCGGATCCGTCGCCGCCGTCGATGGTGTCATTGCCGCCGCCGCCAAGGATGGTGTCGTCGCCCTCGCCGCCGCTCAGGCTGTCATCACCCGGCACAACCGGGTCCACGGGGTCGGAGGAGTAGTCGTAGTGCGCGCTGTCCAGCGTCGTGCCGGAGGTGCCCAGATCAACGATCAGCTTGACGTCGTTGAAGTCCCTGTCACCAAGATTGCGCAGATCCTCGAACCCCAGCTGCACCGATCCATCGGGGAACTCGTAGATCCCCTTGGTATGGTCCAGCCCGTCGGGGTTCAGATCGGCATTCTCGCCGTAACCCGAGGAATAGAAGGTTCCTTGCGGGCTGATGATGCCAACGCCGATTACCGCGCCAGCGGGCGCATCATAGGTGTAGGTCTCGCCCACATCCGCATTTGCATCCTCAGATAGCACGACAATATTGCTGATCTCACCGGTTTCCGGATCGATGGTGTAGGCAAAGACCTGGTTCTGAAAAGTAGCGCTGGTCGAGGAGATGGTGATCTTTACAGGTTCATAGACACCCGAGACGCCATCGCCGAGAATCAGGTCGTTTCCGCTGCCGCCGTCCACAGTGTCACTGCCCGAACCCGCGTAGACAGTATCATCGCCGCCGCCAGCGACGATGACGTCGTCATCAGGCCCTGCTGCGGGATCTATGGCGTCTGCATTGTCAACCATGTCGCCTTCAGGATCGCCGGTGTAGGCCCCGTCAATCAGGTCATTGCCTGCGGTCCCCTCTACGATTCCGTCCAGTTCCGGATTCGGATTTTCGTCGCTCATAGTCTTCACCCTCTCCTTGCCGGGCAGGTCCCAAGCCCCATCGTCCGGACCAGCCTGGCAATCGCGCAGCCACGCAGAATGCCGCCCAAAAAACACCCGCCCATGCAGGAAGAGGGCCAGACCGCGCATGCGTTCTGGTTTGCGTGCTCAAGCAGCACGCAGCCGGATTGCAGTCGCTTTTCGGATCAGTGGAATGTGCTTATAACGGCACGAAGACTTAAAATTAAATTTTAGCAGTCCACCACAGTCCAGCAGCTTGCAGAACATGCCCCCCCAATGGGCTGAATCATGAATACTTTAGGCGCGGCGGGCGACAAAGCCAAAAAATTGCCTAAAATTCCCCTCATTTCGCCGCCCGATCGGATAATTGCGGTCTGTTCAAGGTTCAGGCACCGGTGACTGTTTCCAGATGTTGCCCCAAATTGCGTGTTGGATGGGGGCAAACATGCCGTTCCCACCATGTACGGGCGGTTTCAGGGCAGATTTGGTTTCCAAATCCGAAACATGGAACTTTCCGGGCGCGCTCAGCGCCGTCTGCCTCATTTTGCCGATGCCGCCTTGAGATTGGGGCCCATACGGCAATCAATTATGCGCGATCCGCGGCTTTTGTTTCCCGGATAGACCAAAGATTACCCTGCAAGACACGAATCAAGGCAGCAAAAGGGCAGCAACCGGCCGCGCGTGAACAAGGTGATAGTCCAGGGGAATTTATTCAAACCCGAAGCAGCCGGACGGATTGCAACGCCCTGCAGTGCGGCAGGGGGCGTACATTCAACGGCAGTTTCAGGGTTATGGCGGAGAGACAGGGATTCGAACCCTGGAGACGGTTTCCCGCCTACACACTTTCCAGGCGTGCGCCTTCGACCACTCGGCCACCTCTCCGTTGAGGGGGCTTTTGAAGGATCAGCCGGGGAATTGCAAGGGCTGAAACTGCAAAAACTTCACTTACCCCCAAAACTTTTTCAGGCCTCCAGATGCAGGTAGACGCGGCGGTTCTGTTTGCCCTTTTTCTCAACCTTTCCAAGGCGGATGCGGCCGATTTCGCCGGTGCGCTTCACATGGGTGCCGCCGCAGGGCTGCAGGTCCACCTGCTCGTCTTCCGTGCCGATCCGCACCAGGCGGACGTGTCCTGCCCCGCGCGGCGGTGACACCGACATGGTCTTGACCAGTTGCGGGTTGGCATCCAGTTCGGCGTCGGTGATCCAGTCCTCCGTCACCGCCAGATCGCGGTCGATCAGTGCCTGCAGCTGCGCCTGCAGCGCCTGCTTGTCTTCCGGCGCCTCGGGCATATTGAAATCCAGCCGCCCCTTGTCCGCACCGATCGAGCCGCCGGTCACCTCCAGCGGAATCACCACTGACAATAGGTGCAGTGCGGTGTGGACCCGCATGTGGCCATAGCGGCGGTCCCAGTCGAGCGTCTGGGTCACTGTGGTGCCCACCGCAGGCAGCGGCTCGCCTTCATGCGGGACCAGAATGATCGCGCCCTCCCCGCCCTTGACCGTGGTTGCGATGGAGCACTGGCCGCCGGCCCACAAAAGCTGGCCGCTGTCGCCAGGCTGGCCGCCGCCGGTGGCATAGAATAAGGTCCGGTTCAGCACGATCCCGCCCTGATCAGAGTGGGCCACCACTTCGGCCTCGGTCATCCGGGCATAGGCGTCCTTGCGGAACAGCGGTTCACTTGTCGGCATCGGCTTCCCCTTCTCCCTCTTGGTCCTGCTGCAGATCGCTCACGTCCGGCCTGGGCGGTATTGCCGGGGCCGGAGGGCTGCTGCTGGCAGCGCTGGCAGGCGCCGCGCCCCCGGTTGAAAGCGCCTCCGGATTGCGGATCCAGATGTCGCGCTGCATGAAGGGGATCTCAATACCCTCTTCCTGGAAGCGCTTGGCGATTTCATAGTTCATGTCGGATTTCACCGACAGAACCCAGTTCACGTCGCGCAGGATAGCGCGGATTTCAAAATCCAGGGAGTCGGCACCAAAGCCCTGGAACACCACATAAGGCGCCGGATTGAGCAGCACCATCGGATGCGCCTTGGCAATCTCGGTCAGAATGGCCTCGACCTTGCGCGGTTCGGTGCCATAGGCGACGCCAACCGGCACGATCACCCGGCCCACGGTGTTGCCGCGGGTGTAGTTGGTGACGGTTCCGCTGATCAGGTCCGAGTTCGGCACGATCACATCGGTGCGGTCAAAGGTCTCGATCCGGGTGGAGCGCACCGAGATGTCGCGCACGTAGCCCATCAGCCCGCCGACCTCGATCCAGTCGCCCTTGGAGACCGGGCGTTCGATCAGGAGGATGATGCCGGAGACGAAGTTCGACACGATGGTCTGCAGGCCGAAACCGATGCCGACCGACAGTGCACCGGCAACGATGGCCAGCGAGGACAGGTCGAGGCCTGCCATGGAAATGGCAATCACTGCCGACAGGAAGATGCCGACATAGCCCAGGCCTGAGGTGATGGCGTTCTGGCCGCCCGGGTCGATCTTGGTCTTGGGCAGCAGCGAATTGCGCAGGGACCCCTGGATCAGCCGGGTCAGCGCGTAGCCTGCAGCAAAGACCACCGCAAAGGTCAGGAAGGCGGTGGGCGATATACGGGTGTCGCCGATCTGGAAGCCCTCGAGGAAGCGCGACCAGAGCTCGGTCATGTCCGCCACCCGCGCGCCCCAGATCAGCGCCAGCAGCGGCAGCGCCAGGGCAGCCAGCAGGAAGCCGATCAGGACCGCAAACAGCGACTCCCGCGCGGCAGAACCCTTGCCGGACAGCCAGCCGTAGACATCGCCCAGGAACCGCTGGAACACCAGCAGTGCGGCCAGCAGGGCCAGAGTGGACACCGCGGGGTAGATCAGCGCCTCAGCCGCGTTGACATAGCCAAGCGCGGCCAGCAGCGGAGAAACAAAGCCCAGCAAGTAGCTGGCGCGCCGCGCAAAGGTCAGGATGCGGTTGGCCCCGGCGGCAATGGCACCGTCCTCTGCGGTGTCCGCCGTCTGCTTCTGGCGCCGTTTGGCACCGATCCGGTGCAGCCGCAGCAGCACCAGAGCGGCCGCGGTGATCAGCGGGAAGCTGGCAACTGCGTGAACGGAGGACGGGATGGTTTCGATGTTTTCCAGCTTTACCAGTGCATCCTGCATCACCAGGATCACCGCCAGGATATCGACCATCAGCCGGGTTTCATTCAGCCGCCCCTCCTGCACCGGCACCAGATCGTTTTCGATACGGCCCGAGAACAGCTGGTTGCCCAGCCAGTGGAATGACAGGACCAGCAGCGCCCAGCCTGGGACATAGTCCAGCAGAAGCGTGCCGCGGCTGCCGAGGATGCCCGAAAGTTCCACCGCAGCGGCCAGGCAGATGATGCCGATGAAAGGCAGAATGACTTCGAGCAGCGACACAATGAAGCCCCAGACACCGCGGCCGCTGCTGCCGAACTGGCGCAAGTAGTCGCCCGCGGCATGGGCCCAGGGGCGCCCCCTCAGCAGCAGAAACGCGGCAATTCCCAAGAGCAGCAGCAGCGCCGGCAGGCTGTTGTTTATGCGTTCGGCAGTGGTGGCACTGCCGATCCTTGAGGCGGTCTCATTCCAGATCGAGCTTGCCGACCGGTTGAGGGTGCGCAAGGCTCCGGGCCAGTGTTCCGGATTCAGCGGCGACGGGCCGCGCTCCAGCAGGGTGCGGGTGCGGCGCTCGCGGATGATCTTGTCGATCTCGGAAATCAGGCCGTTGGCACGGCTGTAGGCCTCCTCGGAGACGATGCGCGGCACTTTCAGGTCGCGCAGCTGCTCTTCCAGGGAGGCGCGCAGCCGGGCGATGTCCTCGGGTTCGCTCTCGCCCTCTTCCGGCGCCTTGCCAAGGGCGCTGATCTGGCCTTCCAATGTCTTGATACGGTCGCCGTTTTCCGTCCGCGCTTCCAGAAACCGCTGGCGGTAGGTGGTCAGCTCCTTGCGCAGTGTTTCCAGTGCGGCGCTGGAAGCGCGGCTGGCGTCAATCACTTCTTCCGCGCGGGTCGCGGTCTTGAGCCAGTCCTCATAGTAGGCGCGGGACTCAGCGGTCAGCTGCGCCAGCGCAGGCACTGCGAGGCCAGTCACAAGGACCAGCCCCAGCAGCACATTCCGCAAAGCGGTTATCAAAGGTGTCATACGTCCTCAAAAACACCGGGGATCGATGCGGGCGTGTGGGTCATCCACTCCGGCACCGGCAGGTTCTTTTCACGCAGGAAATCGGGGTTGAACAGCTTGGACTGGTACCGGGTGCCGTAGTCGCACAGCACGGTCACAATGGTCTTGCCCGGCCCCATTTCCTTGGCGAGGCGCACGGCACCGGCGATGTTGATCGCGGAGGAACCGCCCAGCACAAGGCCCTCGTCGTGCAGCAGATCAAAGACGTAAGGCACGGCTTCTGCGTCGGAAATCTGATAGCTGTGATCCGGTGTGAAGCCTTCGAGGTTCTTGGTAATGCGGCCCTGGCCGATGCCCTCGGTGATCGAGCTGCCCTCAGAGGCCAGCTCGCCTTTGGTGTAGTAGGAATAGAGCGCCGCGCCCATCGGGTCTGCAAGTCCTATCTTCACGCCCTTGGGCTGAAGCGCATCGGCGACGCCGGCAATGGTGCCGCCGGAGCCGACGGCGCAGACGAAACCGTCCACCTTGCCGCCGGTCTGTTCCCAGATCTCCGGGCCGGTGGTTTCAACATGGGCCTGACGGTTGGCGACGTTGTCGAACTGGTTGGCCCAGATGGCGCCATTGGGTTCGGTCTTGGCCAGTTTCTCAGCCAGGCGCTGGGAATAGCGCACGTAGTTGTTGGGGTTCTTGTAGGGCGCTGCGGGAACCTGAACCAGCTGGGCACCAGCAAGGCGCAGCATGTCCTTCTTTTCCTCGGACTGGGTTTCCGGGATCACGATCACCGTCTTGAAGCCCATCGAAGCGCCGACCAGTGCCAGGCCGATGCCGGTGTTGCCGGCGGTGCCTTCAACGATGGTTCCGCCCGGTTTCAGATCTCCGCGGGCAATGGCGTCGCGGATGATATAGAGCGCGGCGCGGTCCTTGACCGACTGGCCCGGGTTCATGAATTCCGCCTTGCCCAGGATCTCGCAGCCGGTCTCTTCGCTGACGCGGTTCAGGCGGATAAGAGGTGTATGGCCGACGGCATCAGCCAGATCGCGTGCAATGCGCATGGTATCCCTTTCGATCGTTCCCCCATGGTGTATCCAAGCGGATTGCCGATCACAAGGCGGGAAGCGGGTCAGGAATGCTGTGCGCGCAGACGATCACGGTGCCGTGACAGCCACAGCGCTGCCGTGCTCAGCGGCATGTCCTGATAGGCCTGCGCATCGATCCCGGCCATCAGCTCCTCATAGCTGAGGGTCTTGCTGCGGATATCTTCGCCTTCGCCGGCAACGCCACCGCCGCCCGAGACATCAGAAAGATCCGCTATGCCAATGAAAATATGAATATATTCCGCCAAAGCCCCGCTGGAAGGATAGCCGCGCGCAACAGCCTCCATGTGCTGGAGGGTGACCCCCGCCTCCTCCACAGCCTCGCGCCGGGCGGTCTCCTCGGCGGTCTCGCCCGGGTCGATCACACCTGCAACCGGCTCCCACATCCAGGGGTGAGCGTCCCCCATCATGAAGGGCGGTGCGCGGAATTGTTCCACCAGCAGCACCTGGTCAAGCACCGGGTCATAAGGCAGCACAACAGCCGCATGGCCCGCCATGGACGCCGACCGGTTCAGTACCGGGCTCATATTGCCATCGAAACGGCGGAATTGCAGGTCCATCTCCTCCATTGCGAAGAAGTTCAGGTGGGCACGTTTGTGGGAATGGACGATCACATCGCGGCTGAGCACATGCACCCCGTCGCCGGGCCGGGCCTGACCTGCCAGCCAGGCAGCGGCGCGGCGGCGGATGGAGGGGAAACTGCGGGCCACCTCCTCAGCGCTCATCCGGCCATGATAAGCCATCACTTCCTCAGCAGCGCGCAAGGAGAGCGCACCCCAGTCTGCGACCCAGGCCGCAAGGTCCCAGGGCTCCGCAGTCTGCCAAAGCCTCGGCTCCGGGAAATAGACGTCAGCCGCGGCCGTGCTTCCGTCCTCCAGCTCTACTGTAACTGGCTTGAGCGCGTAGCCGAAGCCGCCCTCATAGAAGTTCAAGGCATCCAGATCGGCCTGCGACAGATCCCGCACCAGAACGCCATCTGCAGCGGCACCCTGACGTTCCTCGATTGCGGGAAAAGGCTGACCAACAACCTGATAGACACCGTGGCCAGGCAGTTTGGCGGGCTGCGCCCTCAGCACGTCCCGGCTGCGGCCCAGAACCAGCTCGAGCAAAGGCAAATGGCGCAGCGTGCCAAAGAAGAAGAGATCAGCCACGGGAGACAACCTGTCGTTTGTAATTGTTTTCAGCGCCAGCGCTGCGAAGCGTTTTCGGTCACAAGGCCGGCCAGCGCGCCGCCGACCACCAAAGGTATCAGCACCGACGGCACGGCGATCAGGAAGAAGTATTCCATCCCGATGACAAAAATCTGCGACAGCGCCTCAAACGGGCCGCCGTAGCGGTGCCGCATGGCAAGGCGGAACATTTCCCAAGCGCCCTGGACAAACAGCGCCCACAGCACCAGCACGGCCATGCCCGTCAGGCCATTGTTGATCGCAGGCACAACCCCGCGGCCGGCGCGCTTGCCCATGAAAATCCAGCCGCAAAGCAGCCCCAGCACCACGTTGATGTGCACGAAATATCCGAAGTTGGTGCCCTCAGGCAGCAGCGGCATGACCAGAAACGAGACAATGAACGCCAGAGTTGCCAGAGAAATTGCGGCGGCAAGGCGGGCTCCGGTAGGCATATCAGGTCAGTTCCGTAACGCAGTTCAGTTAGCGATGCGCAACTGTAATCTGCGTCACGTCGCAATTTCCAGTCCTAAAGGCAGCTGCGCAGGAAGTGAGGTAAAAGTTCCACATCTTTCGGAACCGCTCATCAAAGCCAAGGGCTGCGATCCGGTCCCACCGGGTGTTAAAGGTGTCGTGCCAGCGCCTGAGTGTCTGGTCGTAACTGCTTCCGAATTCGATCGACCGCACGACGTCCAGGCCCGCCTGTTCCACCTGGGCGCGCAGCACCGCCGGTGACGGCAGCATGCCGCCCGGAAAGATGTGCTTCTGGATGAAATCTACACCCTTGCGGTAGACCTCCCAGCGCCTGTCTGCCACGGTGATGATCTGGAGGGTCGCGTTGCCGCCGGGCTTCAGACGGTCGCGGACCGCGCCGAAATATGCGGGCCAGTATTTCTCGCCAACCGCCTCGAACATCTCTATTGAAGCGATACCGTCGAATTGCCCACGGCAATCGCGGTAGTCCTGCAGGCGCAATTCCACCCGCCCGGAAAGACCTGCCTTTTCAATTCGTTGCCGGGCAAACCTTAACTGTTCCTTACTGATTGTCAGCCCGGTCACCTTCAACCCGCGCTCCTTGGCGGCGTATTCGGCAAAGCCGCCCCAGCCGCAGCCGATTTCCAGCACATGATCGCCGGGCTGCACCCCCATCTGATCGACCAAGGAGGCGTATTTGGCGGTCTGCGCCGCCTCAAGACTGTCCTGGCCGCTGCGGAACAGGGCACTGGAATAGGTCATCGTGTCATCAAGCCAAAGCTGGTAGAACGCGTTCCCCAGATCGTAATGATGGGCGATGTTTTTCTTTGCCTGGCGGCGGTGGTTGCGATGCAGCCAGAAGCGGAACCGTTCATAGGCCCGCGCCAGCCCCTGGCCCGGAAACCCGTCATAGACGGTATCCGCCCCCATGTGCACGAGATCCATAAAGGCCTGCAGGTCGGAAGTGCTCCACCAGCCTTCGAGATAGGCATCCGAGAAGCCGAGATCGCCCTCGCGGATCAGGCGGGCAAAGCAATCGGGGTGGTGGATGATCAGATCCGCCGCGGGACCCGGCTTGCGTCCCCTGGCAGTGAAAATGCGCCCGTCCGGCAGCTGAATATCCAGCTGCCCGACCTCCATGGCCTTTACCTTGGCAAACACTGCCGGAAAGTAGCGCGGCAGGTCTTTCTGGCCCTCAACGGACGTGAACTTCATTCGCTTCCCCCTGTGCAGGAAACAGGCGTGCTATGGGAAAAAGCTAGGCCGCAGGGGGCTTTGAGGCAAGGAAACTATGCGTCATCGGTCTTCACGGCTGTCGTGATAGGCGTTGAGCGCCCGGTCCCGGCCTGTCTGAAGGCTGATGACCGGCTCTGCCCGCGCCTCGTCCGGTGACAGGCCCCAGGACAGCGGTGCTGCGTCATAAAAATCAAGCGCGGTCTGCGGCGGATTTCCCCGGCCTTCGGCAATCCAGCGGCGGGTGTAGGCGCCATCAGGGTCGAATTTGTCCAGCTGGCCCGACGGGTTGAACACGCGGAAGAAGGGCGAAGCATCAGGGCCGGAGCCCGCAACCCACTGCCAGCCCATAGCGTTGGAGGCCGGATCCCAGTCCACCAGCGTGTCGGCAAACCAGCCCATGCCGATTTTCCAATGCGTCATCAGATGCTTAGTGAGGAAACTTGCCGCGATCATCCGGGCCCGGTTGTGCATCTTTCCGGTCACGAAAAGCTCCCGCATGGCGGCATCGACAAAGCCGTATCCGGTCCGGCCCCGCTGCCAGGCCTGCACTTTCGGGGTTACCTCCTGCAACCATGGGAAATCCTGCCATTCCTCCCGCCAGCTGTCAGTCAGAATATGCGGTGAATTGTACATCAGGTGATAAGCAAACTCGCGCCAGACCACCTCCTTCAGGAAGGTCTCGCCCCCGTGGCTGGCCTGCTCCATGGCTGCGCGGCCCCGGTGCCAAAGGCGGTGCGGGCTGATTTCGCCCCAGGCGAGGTTTTCCGACAGGCCGGAGGTTGCGTCCTCGCCCGGAAAGTCACGGCGGTCCTTGTAGGCAAAGACCTTGTCTTCCAGGAATTCATCCAGCCGCGCCTGCGCCGCAGCCTCCCCCACGCGGCAATAGCGCGCCACAACTTCGGCGCCGCGGCGCATGGCGGCGCCCAAGTTCCACGCAGCCAGGTCATCACTGTCAGGCCATCTGTCCGGAGCGGGCAGCTTGCCCGGCGCAGGCAGCAGCCTGTCCACGTCGCGCACCCGCACGGATTTCCAGAACGGGGTAAAGACCTTGTACATGCCGCCGGTCTTGGTTTCGACAGACCAGGGCTCAAACAGCAGCCGCCCGCCGTGGGACTTGGCCGCAATCCCCTGGGCCTTCAGCTGTTGCTTGACCTCCGTGTCACGGGTTATGGCCTGCGGATCGTAGAGGCGGGACCAGTGAACGGCCCCTGCCCCGGTTTCCTTGATAAGTTCCTGAAGCTCCGCCAGCGCTTCGCCGCGGCGCAGGATCAGGCGCGACCCGGCCTTTTCCAGCTCTCGCGCGAAATGCTCCAGCCCCAGTCCGAGGCGGAACTTGGGTGCGGCGCCCAGCGTCTCGTCCTGTTTGTCGAGGATGTAAACAGGCAGCACAGCTGCGCCGCTGTTCACAGCAGCCGTGAGGGCCGGATTGTCTGCCAGGCGGAGGTCCCGCCTGATCCACCAGATGACCGGGGCATGGCTGCTCATGTCTTTGTCCTTGTGCGGTTCCTGTTACAGCACCCGGTCCAAGGCCTCGATCAGCTTGGCGACCTCCGCCTCGGACGTGTAGTGCGTGAAGCTGATACGCAGCACGCCTTCGGCTGGATCAATGCCCATCGCCTCCAGCGCGCGCACGGCGTAGAAATCGCCGCCGCCGGCCATGATGCCGTGCTCTGCCAGCTGTGCCGCAACGGGTTCAGCTGTGCGGTTGAGGGCCAGGGCCACGGTGGGCGCGCGGTTTTCGGCGGTGGACGGGCCCAGCAGGTGCAGATCGTTGCGGTCCTTCACTGCGTCCAGCAGCGGCTGCAGCAGCTTGATCTCATGCGCGCGCATCAGATCGTGGACAAAGGCGCCGGTTTCGGAGGCGCTGCCGCTGTGGCCGTGATGAGCCGCCAGCGCCTCAAAATAATCTGCCATGCCAGCGGAGGCGGCCACCTGGGCGTGGTCGGGGCCGGCCGGGGTGAAACGTTTATAGAGATCGCCCGCATTGAAGTAATGCGCCTGGTTCGGCAGCAGCGCGCCCAGCGCCCGGCGGATCACCATGACGCCCTGATGGGGGCCGTAAGTCTTGTAGGAGGAGAACAGGTAGATGTCGGCACCCAGTTCGTCGACATTGGGCAGCCCGTGCGGCGCATAGGAGACACCATCGACGCAGACAAAGGCGCCTGCGGCATGGGCCAGCGCGGTGATCTCCGCCACCGGATTGATCTCTCCCACCACGTTGGAGCAATGCGGGAAGCAGACCAGGCGGACGTTTTCATCCAGCAGGTTTTCCAGCTGCGCTGTATCCAGATGGCCAGTTTGCGGATCCAGCTGCCATTCGCGGACTTCGATGCCTTCCTCAGCCAGCCGCCGCCAGGGGCCGGTATTGGCCTCATGGTCCTGGTTGGTGACGATGATTGCTTCGCCCGGCTTCATCATCTTGCGGAAGGCCTGCGCCAGCACATAGGTGTTCTGGGTGGTCGAGGGGCCAAAGCTCAGCTCATCCGTGGCGACGCCCATCAGCGCGGCCAGGCGGGCGCGGGCCTCGTCCATTTCCGCGCCGCCAAGGCGGGACGCCTCGTAGGGTGCGTAGGGCTGCACCTTGCGCTGGGTGTAAAAGCGGGTCAGCCGGTCTATCACATGACGGCAGGTGTAGGACCCGCCCGCGTTTTCAAAGAACGCCTGCCCGTTCAGGCTGGGTTCTGCAAAGGCGGGGAACTGTGCCCGGACGAAATCAATATCCAAAACGCTCATCGCGTGTCTCCTCAATCGCTGCGGTTCAGGGGGCGACCGGCACATGCCAGGGATCACCCCGAACATGGCAGGTCTTCCAGCCGAGCCGCGCTCCCGCACAAGGATTGAGGGATCGCAGGCAGCCCTGCAAGGCGCAAAAGACCTGACAGGACGCAAGGGTCGTAACGTACCGGCAGCGGTCTGGTCAAGCGGGATGGCTGATGCCGGAAACTGTCAGGAGGGCATGGCAGTCTGGCGGCATCATATCAAGGAGGATACGTTATGACCTTTACCCCCAAAGATTTTCTGGTCTGGGGCGAACTGCCCGTCAGCGATCTGGACGCAGCGGTCACGTTCTACAGCAAGGTAACCGGCGCCGATTTGAGCATCGACAGCAGCGGACCCAATCCGATTGCGATGTTCAAGCCTGCTGATGAGGCAACCGGTGTTTCCCTGCATCTTTACCCCGGCAAACCTGCAGGCGATGGCCGCGGCCCGACCCTGCATCTGACTGCCGAAGGCGAGCTGGCAGACGTGATGGAGCGCGTCACGGACGCAGGCGGCAAGGTGGTCTCTGAAACCATCGAGATCCCGCCCGGGCGGTTCTTCTATGCCACCGATCCGGATGGCAATTCGCTGGGTTTTTTCAAGTACAACAGCTGAAAATGAAATACGCCCCGGCAACTGTGCCGGGGCGTTCGGTTCTTACAGGCCGGATGCTTCAGCGCGCTTCTGTCTGGAGCCCCCGGAAAATGGCCCAGCACATCAGCAGCAGCACCACTGTGAACGGAAGGCCGGTTGAGATCACCATCGCCTGCAGCGCGCCAAGCCCGCCGCCGAGCAGCAGCACGATGGCAACAGCACCCTCGAAGATGCACCAGAACACCCGCTGCGGCACCGGCGCGTCAACCTTGCCGCCAGCGGTGATGGTGTCGATCACCAGCGATCCGGAGTCGGAGGAGGTCACGAAGAACACCACCACCAGAATGATCCCGACAAAGGAAGTGATCCCGGCCAGCGGCAACTCTCCCAGCATCTTGAACAGCTTGAGTTCAAGCGCCGCGTCCTGTGCACCGGTGAAGCCGTCAGAAAGCACCTGGTGAATGGCGGTGCCGCCGAAAACGCTCATCCACAGGACACAGACGAGGCTGGGAATCAGCAGCACGCAGATCACAAACTCCCGCACAGTGCGGCCGCGGCTGACGCGGGCGATGAACATGCCCACAAACGGCGACCAGCTGATCCACCAGGCCCAATAGAACGCCGTCCAGCCCTGGCTGAAGTTCACATCCTCGCGGCCGACCGGGTTGGACAGAGCGGGCAAATACTCCACATAGGCCATCAGGCTGGAGGCAAACCCTGTCAGGATGGCCATGGTCGGGCCGACCAGCAGCACGAAGACCAGCAAGAGGAAGGCCAGCCCCATATTGATCTCCGACAGCACCTTCACGCCGCCGTCGAGGCCGCGCAGGACCGAGATCAGCGCAACGGCCGTAATCGCGGAAATCAGGATGACTTCGGTGGTGGCACCGGTCGGCACGCCGAACAGCTCATTCAGGCCTGCGTTGGCCTGGGTTGCACCGAAGCCAAGCGAGGTCGCGAGGCCGAACAGCGTGGCAAAGACCGCCAGGATGTCGATGAGATGGCCGGTCCAGCCCCAAACGCGTTCGCCGAAGATCGGGTAGAAGGCAGACCGGATGGTGAGCGGCAGACCCTTGTTGTAGGTGAACAGTGCTAAAGCCAATGCCACGATCGCGTAGATTGCCCAGGGGTGCAGGCCCCAGTGGAAGATGGTGGCCGCCATGCCCAGGCGTACCGCTTCGGCCTCATCCCCCGCAGCAGCGCCAAGCGGAGCCCAATCGGTTCGGGCGCCGCCGCCCTCAGGCTCCGCAGTGCCGCCGAACGCAGTTGAGAAATGGCTCATCGGCTCACTGACGCCGTAGAACATGAGGCCAATGCCCATGCCTGCGGCAAACAGCATCGCAAACCACCCCATGTAGCTGTAATCAGGCGTGGCTTCGTTGCCTCCCAGGCGCACCTTGCCCCAGGGGGAAACGATCAGAAACAAGCAGAAAAGCACAAATAGGTCTGCCGCTCCGAAGAAGAACCAGTCAAAACTGCTGGTGACTGCGGGGCGCAGCCAGTTGAAAAAGGCGCCAGCCTGGTCCGGTAGCGCCAGCGCGTAGAATACGAAGGCCACGATCACGAGGCCTGAGACCAGGAACACCGGGTTATGGATGTCGACCCCGAACGGGCCGATTTGGGTTTCGATATTGTCCTGGCCGATCTCATATTCGGTGTCGATGATATCAGCCTCCCCTTCCGGGGCGGGGATACCCTGATTGGTGGTTTCGTCAGCCATTTCGGCCTCCTTCCCTGTAAACTTAAACCGGGCTAGCCCGGGCTTGCACCGCAACCGGCGTCCCGTGCATCAGTCGCCGCGAACAACGGCAACCGAAACCGGTGCCATTTCTGCAACACGTCCGCCGTGTGCGTGGAAGAGATAGTTGCTGACACCCGGAATATGGCTGGCCATGACGATCAGACCGGCGCCAGTATCACTGCAGGCCTTGAGCAGTGCCGCCTCCAGATCCACCGCAGGATCGTGGCTGACAACCGCATGGCCGGAAGCAGAAATGCCCCGTTTGCCGGCCTGTTCGGCGGCAAAGGCATCCAGCTTGGCTGAAAACTCCTGCGGGTTATGCGCAACCGGACCGGGCTGGGGTGAGGTCACCCCCACGAAGATCACATGGGCCTTGTAAAGATGCGCGAGATCCGAAGCCATCTGCAGCGCCTTATCCAGGCGGGCGGCGTGGGCCAGATCAACGGGCACCATGATTTTTGAAAACACGGTCTCCCTCCTTTGCTTCAACATTTTGCGTCTCGGGCAAAGCGGCCAGGAGAACGCCGGGCGCAGAAAAATACGGGGCCGCAATTTGCGGCAGTGCACCCCCAAAGGCAGCGGCGGTGCCGCGCCCCGAACGAAAAACGCGCGAACATCGCCGCGCGTCTTCCGACAGATACCAGCTATTATAAGGATTTAGGCGTTAACGTCCACCACCACCCGGCCTTTGACCTGCCCCTTGAGGATGTCCGCGCCCAATTGAGGCAAATCGCTGAGTGCCGCGGGCTGGATCATCGCCTCGAGCTTGTCCATCGGCAGATCACTGGCGATCCGCTGCCAGGCCCGGACGCGGTTTTCATAGGGCTGCATGACCGAGTCGATGCCCAAGAGGTTCACCCCCCGCAGCAGGAAGGGAATGACGGTGGCCGGCAGCGCCGCCCCGCCTGCCAGGCCGACCGCAGACACCGAGGCGCCGTATTTCATCTGCCCCAGCACCCGCGCCAGCATGGCGCCGCCAACCGCATCAACGCAGCCTGCCCAGGATTCGCTTTCCAGCGGGCGCTTGGTGGTCTCGTTGATCTCCTCACGCGCCACAATTTGCGTTGCACCCAGCGATTTCAGGTAGTCCGCGGTTTCCGGACGTCCGGTCACCCCGGCCACTTCATACCCGAGGTTTGCCAAGATCGCGGTGGCGACGGAACCGACACCACCCGCGGCCCCCGTGACCAGCACCGGGCCATGTCCGGGCTCCAGCCCGTGATCCTCCAGCGCCATCACGGCCAGCATCGCGGTGAACCCCGCCGTACCGACGGCCATCGCCCGGCGGCTGTCCAGTCCCTCGGGCAGCGGCACCAGCCAGTCGGCGCGCACATTGGCTTTCTGGCTGTAGCCGCCCCAATGGGCCTCGCCCACGCGCCAGCCGGTCAGCACAACCTTGTCGCCCGGCTTGTAGCGGTCATCCGACGACGCCTCGACGGTGCCGGCAAAGTCGATTCCAGGCACATGCGGGTACTTGCGCACCAGCCCGCCGCCCGGCCCGATGCACAGCCCGTCCTTGTAGTTCACCGTGGAGTATTCCACTGCCACCGTCACCTCGCCCTCTGGCAGCTGATCCAGGCTGATCTGCTCCACCGCGGCCGAGGTCTTGCCGCTGTCTTCGTCCTTGTTCACCACCAGTGCATTGAACATCTTGCCATCCTTTCCTGTACCGCGAACCAGATCCCGTGTTCATCTGGCCCGAATTATCCCGGGGGAGCCGCGGCCTGCCGCGGCGGGGGCAGCGCCCCCGGCGTTTTTGCATCACCGCCAGAACTTCTCCTGAACTGTTGCCGGCAGCATTCCTGCCGGGGTCTCAACTTCCAACGCAGTGCCCGGCGCCCAATGAGACCGGTCCACCATGCCTATCGCGGCGTTCACCTGAAATTCAGGCGAGAAAATGGCCGAACCGGCCTCTCCAACCCGGCGCCCATCCGCAAAAAGCGGCCAGGCGTCCAGGCAAGGCGGGATCTCTCCGCCGATCACCAGCGGGCGGATCTGGCGTTGCGGACCGTTTGCGGCCTGCTCCGCCAGCGCGGCCTTGCCAATGTAGTCTTCCGGCGAGTTGCAGAACTTGCCCAGCCCGCATTCATACGGCGTGTTTTCGCGGGTCATGTCGTTGCCATAGCTCAGCAGTCCGCTTTCAACGCGCTCGATGGCGTTGGGGCAGCCAGCCCGCACGTTCAGGTCTTCGCCTGCCGCAAACAACGCGTTCCACAGCGGCATGCCCAGGTCGGAACCTTCGACATAAACCTCATACCCGCCCTGCTTGGACCAGCCGGAGCGCGCCACAACCAGGTCCGCGCCCTGGAAGTTCAGCCGCTTGTAGCGGAAGAAGCGGATATCGCGCACCGCTTCGCCAAAAACGCGGGCCATCAGCTCATCCGCCTTGGGCCCCTGCACAGCCAGCGGCGAGACATCGGGCTCTGTGATCTCCACATCGAACCCTTTGGCAATGGCGATCCCCAGCGCAAACTGCAGCAGATCGCCATCTGCCAGCGACAGCCAGTAGTGATCCGCGGCCAGTTTCACCGCCACCGGATCGTTCAGCATGCCGCCCTTGTGGTCGACCGTCGGCACATAATAGCACTGGTCGTCTGCCATCTTGTCCATATCGCGCGGGCTGATCAGCTTCATCAGCCGCAGAGCATCCGGTCCCTTGATGCTGACCTGGCGCTCGCAGGCGACATCCCAGACCTGCACATGCTCTTTCAGGTGGGCGCAGTCGTATTCCAGGCTGTCAAACACCGTTGCCAGCAGCATGTGATTGTAAACCGTATAGCCCTTGACGCCCGCGGCCTCGACACCGGGGGAAAAGGGTGTGCGCCGGATGCGGCGGGAAGGAAAGATGCTTGCCATGCTCAAGTCTCCGTTTGAGCGTTTCAGGAAATTGGCTGCACGCGGCAGAACCATTGCCGCAAAGGCCTGAGCTCAGCGGAGGCGGGCATTGCCCTCCCCCGACTCACGCCTTAGGATCTAAATGTCAGACTTTTAAATGTCAGACAAATGAATTCTTGCCTGCAGCTCTCCTCTGCACAGCTCATTGCCAGGACCAGAAGCATGAAGATTGACCCCAATAGCCCCGCCGATCTGTCGGTTCAGATAGCGCAAGCCATCAAGGATGCCATCATCTCGGGCGAATTGATCGTGGATGAGCGGCTGCCGTCCGAAGCGGAGCTGTCGGATCATTTCCAGGTGTCCCGCCCGACTGTCCGCGAGGCGCTGAAGCGGCTGGCGGCGCAATCGCTGATCCGCACCCAGCGCGGGGCGTCCGGCGGGGCCTTTGTGAACCGGTTGAGCTTTGAGGATGCTTATGCGCAGCAGGTCACCACCTCGACCCTGCTGCTGAGCATGAATGAAGTCAGCTTTGATACCGCATGCGAGGCGCGCTATGCGCTCGAGCGGGCCTGCGCCCCGCTGTCGGCCGCCCGCCGCAGCGCTGACCAGCTGGCGACCATGCGGGCGGAGATCTTCCGTCAAGGCCAGCCGGGGCTTACGGATGTGGCCTTCTGCGCCTCCGATGTGGCCTTTCACCGCGCTCTGGTGGACGGGGCCGGTAATCCGGTGCTGTCCTATCAGCTGGCTGGCGCTGTCGAGGCGATGCAGCCCCTGATGAACATGATTACCTTCACCGCCCGTGACCGCGCGGTGATCACCGGCCTTCATACCCGGATTGCCGATGCCATTGAGGCCGGCAACAGCGGCGCGGCGGTTAGCGGCCTGCAGGATCTTGAGGACGAAACCCGCAAGCTGGCCTCAGATGTCTTTGCCGCCCGGTCTGGCAGGTAAGGTTTTGTTAACCGAGAATCCGGACACTCCCGGCATGGTCAAACCCGGTTCCTCCCTGTCCCCGGATATCTGGATGTGAGATATTTTCGCATGCAAGGCAGTGCAGAACGGCGGCGTGGTCCGCCGCAAGCGCCGTGACATTGAACGCTACGCCGGGATGGAGGCTTTTCTGGCGGAAGTGCGCGCCCGCGGGTTTCAAGCGGTGCAGAACCGCGAGCAGGTCATCATCTTCTGCAATAGCGCTCCAATCCGGAAGCTTGAGTAGCGCCGCCGTTTCCCGGCGCGGGAAACGGCCAAAAATCCTGCGAGGATTTTTGTGCGCATCAGTTGCCGCAAGCGCCGGTTTTCCGCGCCGGAAAACTGGCCGGAATCCTCGCAGGATTCCGGTTCCCCCCTTTGCAACCGCCGGGAAGCCGACTATATGACTTCTGTTCCCTCGTGGAACTATGGACATAAACGCGCTCGTAATAAGCGGATCGGACCCGGGGGCGGTACCCGGCGGCTCCACCAACATCCTTCGTTTGGGGATCATGGGGCCGAAACAGGATCGACGGACGTCTAAAGGGGTTTTGCTTTGTCTCGGCGGGGTGCCACCGTACCGGCCCAAACAGTACAATTGCAAACGACAATCGTGCTCCGGTTGCTCTGGCTGCGTAAGCAGTTCGAGGAATCGAAATCTAAGCCCTTGCGCCTAGCCGCGTAAGGCGGGGTTCGCAGGTACCTGGCAACAGAAACCTGCACTTTCACACCAGTGTCCTGTTGCGCCATACGTCTTCTGCGCAAAACAAGTGCCCAGGTGGAATTCCAACACACCCCAAGCAGTTTCAGACCGCTTTAAGCTTGAAACTCCATCTTCAAAAATGGTTCCTGAGTAAACACGCGTGACCGCTGGAAGGACCAAGAAGTGGCGATGTCAAAGATTGAAACTCTGCTCCTCTGGCTGAACGAAACCTGGGGCAACAGGAACTTCAACTATGCGGATAAACTTCTGACGGAGGACGCCACAGTCCGCGGTGCAATGACCCGGGAACCTGTCTGTGTCGACGAAGTCAAGGAGTTTGCGCAAACGTTCAGCGGTCTCCTTGGACCAATAATGGCATCTGCGGAACTGGCAGTTGAACAAGGTGACTGGCTGGCAGCCCGGGTGATTGTCGAGACCGAAAACCCGCGCGACCGGACACCATTTCGCTTCAGCGATCATTTCATTGTCCGGTTCGAAGGCGGCAAGATCGCCGAAGTAGTCAGCCAGCTAGACTACTTCACCCTGTTTGAAAACCTGGGCCAGCTGCCGCCGGATGCACTTGACGCCTGCATGACCGGGGAAACCCTTGACTGGAAACGGTCCGGGCTTGACACGGACCCGTAGGCTCAGGTCTCATGGCTTTCATGGGGAGAGACGCGAACGCCCCGTGAGGCGACAGCCCAAGGTTCGCATGTTACCCTTGCTCGCGAGGAGACATGCCCATGGCTGCCCCGAATGAAATCACCCCTGCCCAGCTCTCGCGCCTGATCGGCACGTCAAACCCGCCGGCTCTGGTGGACATCTGCACAGATGAAGACTTTGCCGCAGATCCCTATCTGATCCCCGGTTCCTTCCGGCACCCGCATACCGGAATCGAAAGCCTCAAGAAACGTCTAGGCGGGCAGAAATGCGTTGTGATCTGCCAGAAAGGCCTGAAGCTGTCGCAGGGTGTTGCCGCCTGGCTGCGCAATGACGGGATAGAGGCAGAGCATCTGCAAGGCGGCATGTATGGCTGGCGCGATCTGGAGGGCGCTCCACGCATTCCCGCCGGCGCCCTGCCCGCGCCTGTTGGCGGCAGCACTTTGTGGGTGACACGCCATCGCCCCAAGATCGACCGCGTTGCCTGCCCCTGGCTGATCCGGCGTTTTGTGGATCCAGCGGCACGGTTCCTGTTTGTCGCTCCCTCTGAGGTTGCTGGTGTCGCAGAACGCTTTGCGGCCACACCTTTTGACGTCGAGGATGTGTTCTGGTCGCACCGCGGGGATCTTTGCACCTTTGACACCATGCTGGATGAGTTCGGCCTCAGAACCCCGGCACTTGACACTCTGGCCCGGGTTGTGAGAGGCGCCGACACAAACAGGCACGGCCTGGCGCCCGAGGCTGCGGGGCTATTGGCCCTTTCAGTTGGGTTGTCGCGCCAGTTCAAAGACGACCATGAGCAGCTTGAGGCAGGCATGATCCTTTATGACGCATTATACCGCTGGGCCCGGGACGGGCGCGGCGAAGGCCACGACTGGCCCGCGGACCGGACATCATGAGTCAGCCTTCCTGGGCGGAGATGTTCCGTGTCTTCGGGCGCATCGGCGTGCTGAGCTTTGGCGGCCCGGCAGCCCAGATCGCGGTGATGCACAAGGAGCTGGTGGAGGACCGCCCCTGGCTGAGCGAGGACAGCTTCCTGCGCGGGCTCAGTTTCTGCATGCTCTTGCCGGGACCGGAAGCTATGCAGCTGGCGACATATACCGGCTGGCGGATGCGCGGTACCGCAGGCGGGCTGCTGGCCGGGCTGTTGTTTGTGATGCCAGGGGCAGCGGTGATAGCGGCACTGGTCTGGCTCTATGCGCAATACGGCACCCTGCCCGCGGTTCAGTCCGCGTTTATGGGCGTCAAGGCTGCAGTGGTGGTCATCATTCTGCAGGCGCTGCGCCGACTGGCTGGCAAGGCGCTTAAACATCCGGCGGATTGGGCACTGGCAGCCTTCGGTTTTGCAGCGCTGTTCCTGCTGAACCTGCCGTTCCCCCTGGTTGTTCTGGCTGCCGCCAGTACCGGTCTGATGCGCAAGGATGCCAATGCCCCCGAAGCGCTGCACACCCCGCCCGCCAGCAATGGCAGCACCCTGCGGACGATTGCCGTCTGGGGCGCCTTGTGGCTGCTGCCGCTGATTGCCCTGAGCCTGTCAGGAGCCTCGTTCCTGGCGGATATCGGCTGGTTCTTTTCCAAGCTCGCTGTGGTGACCTTTGGCGGGGCCTATGCGGTGCTGGCCTACATCAGCCAAACGGTCGTCAGCCAGTTCGGGTGGATCAGTGCAGGCCAGATGATCGACGCCCTGGGACTGGCGGAAACCACGCCCGGGCCGCTGATCCTTGTCACTCAGTTTGTCGCCATGCTCTCGGGCCTGCTCGAAGGCGGCATCACACTGTTTCTGGCAGCGGGGGCAGTGGCGCTCTGGGCCACTTTCATACCGTGCTTCCTGTGGATCTTTGCCGCCGCCCCTTATGTGGAGCGCATTGCAGCGCATCCGCGCCTCGGGATGGCGCTGAAGGCCGTGACCGCCACTGTTGCTGGCGTCATACTGAACCTGGCAGTGTGGTTCCTGATGCATGTCGCCTTTGCCGCAACCGGTGTATTTGAGGCCGGTGTTCTGCACGTTCCTATCCCGGCCTGGAACAGCGTAAACACGCCAGCCCTGCTGCTGGTTCTGCTAGCGCCGCTGGCAGCCTGGGCGGTGCGCGGCAATATGCTGCTTTTGCTGGCTCTCATGGCGGCTGCCGGCCTGTCCATCGCAGAATTACCGTTTGCAATCAGCTGACTGCGGCGCATCAAAGGACTTCACCTGCAGCAAAAATTTTCCTTCCTCCCGCAAGGCTGCTCTTTTGTTTCCGGCAGAATCTCCTATGCTTAACAGCAAATGAACAAAGGGTGACTGCATGTCCCGTGAAATTGACTATGGCAACCTGATGCACTCTGCCATGCGCGGCCTGATCCGGACCGTACTGCAGGACGTTTCGGATAATGGTTTGCCTGGCAACCATCACTTTTTCATAACCTTCGACACTGCCCATCCGGACGTGGAACTGGCGGATTGGCTGTCCGACCGCTACCCGGGTGAAATGACCGTGGTCATGCAGCACTGGTTTGACAATCTGACGGTTGATGAAGACGGCTTCGGGGTCACGCTGAACTTCGGCGACTCGCCTGAACCTCTTTATATCCCCTATGATGCAATCCGCACCTTTGTGGACCCTTCGGTGGAGTTCGGCCTGCGGTTTGAAAGCGCCGATGAGGACGCTGACGGCTACTCCGCAGAACCGGACGCGGAGGACGAAGCTGCCAGTGCTGATGACCAGCCGGAGGCCAAGAAAAAGGATGCGGATGTGGTCTCGCTCGACAGTTTCCGCAAATAGGCTGCCAGTGCCGGCCACAAGATCAGGCAGCCCGGCGGGCTGCCTTTTTCATTAGTGCGAGCGCAGACCGTTAGTGCCGGACGAGGAAAGTTTTCAGCTGCCGCTGCGGCTCTCCGTTCAGACGGGACGTATAGACCAGATCCAGCCCGCCGTCCGCCAGAGTCCGGTCGTACTGCTGCATCTCGTAGTCGCCGTTCGGATGTATGAACAGCGAAAACACGGTCAGAGTGTCGCCGGTGATCCGACCCCAAACAAAGGGTTCGCCTTCCATTGGATCAAGCGGCACTTCATGACCGAAGACATTCCGCTTCATTGCTGCAGAATAGACACCGTTGCGCCGCGACGTCTGGAATTCAATCTCGTAAGTTTTGGATTTCCTGCTGCCGTCGTCCCGTTCGGTCGTGGAGGTCCATTTAATGGTGAACCCTTTCTTCATTTCGCGGATCACCACGCTCATGTCGCGCGGATCGGTATCGCCGTCGGCCTTGACGATTTCGACACTGCCGGAGTACTCGCCTGCGAACTGCGCAATTCCGGCTGCAATCCCCTGCCCGGCTGCAGCCGCGAGAATTCCGCCCGCCACAATCAAAGCGGCAAGAGATTTCAATGACAATTCAAGACACAAGCGGATTGGCACATTCATTTCCTTTCCGGATGCAGCAGAGCCCGTTTCACGCACCTTAAGCATAGCATGTTCTCAGGCAATGGCACGCGCGCGGTTGTGCCAATTCAACACTATACCTTGCGGCCCTTTTGGCTATGCTGCGCGCAACTGGCCAATTGCGCTGCAAACCGGCGCAGGCTAAACGGCATACAATCGCATACTCAACGGAGAGACAGACGGATGTCCGCAACCCGCACCGAAACCGACAGTTTTGGCCCGCTTGAAGTCCCGGCAGAGAAATACTGGGGGGCACAGACTCAGCGCTCGATCATGAACTTTCCGATCGGCTGGGAAAAGCAGCCTGTGGCAATCGTGCGCGCGCTTGGCGTCATCAAGCAGGCTTGCGCCATGGCCAACAAGGCCTCAGGCAAACTGGACGCGACCATCGCAGATGCGGTGATCCAGGCGGCTGGTGAGGTGATTGAAGGCAAGTTCGACGACAACTTCCCGCTGGTGGTCTGGCAGACCGGATCCGGCACCCAGTCCAACATGAATTCCAACGAGGTGATCGCCAACCGCGCCATTGAAATCCTGGGCGGCGTGATCGGCTCCAAAGACCCGGTGCACCCGAACGATCACTGCAATATGGGCCAGTCCTCCAACGACACCTTCCCGACCGCCATGCATATCGCCACAGCGATGTCCGTGCGCGACGTGTTGGTGCCGGGCCTCACGAAACTGGCCGAAGGGCTGGAGGCCAAGGCGGAAGAGTTCAAGGACATCATCAAGATCGGCCGCACCCACACCCAGGACGCAACCCCGCTGACCCTGGGCCAGGAATTCGGCGGCTACGCGCATCAGATCCGCCAGGGCCTGGCACGGGTCGAGGCGGCAATGCCCGGCATTTACGAGCTGGCACAGGGCGGCACTGCCGTCGGCACCGGCCTGAACACCCAGAAAGGCTGGGGCGAGACTGTGGCCGCCAATATGGCCGAAATCACCGGCCTGCCCTTTGTCACCGCGCCGAACAAATTCGAGGCGCTGGCAGCGCATGACGCCATGGTGTTCCTGTCCGGCGCGCTCGCGACCATTGCGGGCAGCTGCTACAAGATTGCCAATGATATCCGCTTCCTGGGCTCCGGCCCGCGCTCCGGCCTGGGCGAGCTGATCCTGCCGGAGAACGAGCCCGGCTCCTCAATCATGCCGGGCAAGGTGAACCCGACCCAGGCGGAGGCACTGACCCAGGTGGCAGCGCATGTGATGGGCAACGACGCGGCGATCAAATTTGCAGGCTCCCAGGGCCATTTCGAGCTGAACGTCTACAACCCGATGATGTCCTACAACCTGCTGCAGTCGATCCAGCTGCTGGGCGATGCCGCCGACAGCTTTACCGAGCGGATGCTGATGGGCATCGAGGCCAACAAACCGCGCATCCAGAAGCTGATGCAGGAATCGCTGATGCTGGTCACCGCACTGGCGCCGACAATTGGTTATGACAACGCCACCAAGGTCGCCAAAACCGCTCACAAGAACGGCACCACCCTGAAGGAAGAGGCGATTGCGCTTGGCTTCGTGGATGAGGCGACCTTTGACGCCGTGGTGCGCCCCGAGCAGATGATCGGGCCCAAGGACTGATGGGCAAGCCGGTCAATCTGAACCGGTACAGAAAGGAAAAAGCGCGGGCCGAAAAAAAGGCCCGCGCTGACGAGAACGCTGTGACCTTCGGGCGGACCAAGGCAGAGAAAGAACTGGACAAGGCGCGTAACGCGCAAGACGCCCGCCGCCTGGACGAACATAAGCGCGACAAATGAACGGCCGCCCCAGAAAGCACTCCCTGACCCTGCGCGGACACCGGACGTCGGTGTCGCTGGAAGATGATTTCTGGGATGCCTTCCGAGAGATTGCAGTGCAGGAAGGCCGGGCTATCAATGATTTGGCTGCAGAAATTGATGAAACCCGTGGGGAGGATTGCGGGCTGGCATCTGCGATCCGGCTGTTTGTGCTGCGGCGGTTAAGAGCGCTTTAACCACAAATTGCCATTGTTAGTTTATGCCGGTTCCTGCCCCTCTTTCCGCTGACGCGTGGTCACAGCAACTGTTCCGCTCTCAAGCGGCTGCGAAAGGCGGTGTGATCCGGCGGCAGAAGCGCGATATTGAACGGCTGCTCGGCTGGGACCGGTTTCGGCGGGAACTGCAGCATCGGGGTTTTCATGCCGTGGAAAACGCCGGTCAGGTTGTCATCTTCTGCAATCAGGACGCCGTGCGCATCATCCAGTGACACAAATTTCTTCAAAGAAATTTGCCAAGAAAATTCGAATTTTCTTGGCTATCTAGGCGACAGCTGCAGCCAGATCCCCTTCTTTGATCGGACAGTCAGATGCGCTACAGGCACCGGCACCTTCCCCGCAGCCGGTTCGATCCGGAACCGCCGCAAGATCATCGAAAGGATCAGCGGCCCCTCCACCATTGCGAATCCGGCACCTGTGCACACGCGGGCACCGGCTGAGAACGGGATATAGGCGTCCCGCTGGCATTGTTTCCCATTCTCCGTCTGCCAGCGCGCCGGATCAAACCCGTCCGGGTTTTCCCACAGCCGCTCATGCCGGTGCAGGTGCCAGGGGCTCAGCACCATCTGCGCGCCCTTCGGAACGTCCCGGTTACGGAAGCGTTCCGGGCAGGCGGCCTCGCGCACCATCATCGGCACCGGCGGATACAGACGCAGCGTTTCGCGGAACACATCGCGGCTGATCTTAAGCTTTGACACTACGGCAAAGCTTTCATCCTCCAGTGCAGCCGCTTCCGCAGCCACTTTCTCCTGCCAATCCGGGTATAGTGCCATCAGGTAAAGCGCCCAGGCCAAAGCAGAGGCGCTGGTTTCATGGCCAGCGAGAAAAAAGATCGCCACCTGATCCACCATCTCAGCCGCATCAAATGTGCTGCCGGTTTCAGGGTCACGGGTGGTCATGATCTTGGTCGCCAAGTCATCCGGCGCGTTGCCCGCTTCGATCGCAGCCATGCGTTCGGCCGTCAGCTGCGCGATCAGCGCCCGGATCTCTGCCGCGTTCTGCCGGGTGCCGCGGCGGAAGAACCGTGGCATCCAGCGCGGCAACGGTACAAAGGCGGCCAGGTTCAACAAGGGCTGGCTGCGCTGGTAGTCACGGAAGCGGTTAAAGACCTGCCCCGCCACCTCATGTTCGATCGGAATTGAGAACAGCGTCCGGAAAATCACGTCTGCTGCTGCGTGTGAAGTTTCCTCCTCGATCTCCACCTGCCCTTGCCGCCCTTCCAGGCGCGCCACGGCGGCCTCAGCCGCCGCCCGCATTGCCGGAAAGGTATCCTTCAGCCTGCCGCCTTCAAAGGCCGGGTCAATGATCCGCCGCTGCCGTTTCCACGCCTCGCCATTTGTCAGGAACACTGAGTTGCCAAGCAAGGGCTTCAACCCCTCGGCAATGCGGTCTGACTTTGGAAAATCATCCGGGCGCTCTTTCAACAGCAGCTTCACCAGATCCGGCTGGTTCACAAGGAAAGAGCGAAAGAACGGCGTTCGGAACTCCGCCATCCAAGCGCTGTACAGTTTCGCAGGCTGGGCTGACAGGATGTCCTGACGGAACAGCCGCACATACCGCCACAGCGACACCCGTTCAGGCCGAGCAGGCGGTTTGGGCGGGATCACGTGTTTCATTCTGCAGCCACCGAGGTGAACTTCGACACGGGCACGTCGATCCGGGACTTTGAAGGCTTGCGGTTCCTGTAGCGCTCCGCCAGCGTCAGCGGTCCGGCTGTGATACGGAAATAGTCGTAGTCACCTGGCCGGTCGAAGGCACAGAGATATTGGAAATGCAGCCGGAAGAACCGCCAGCGCAGCTGCTTCCAGCGATCCGGGCTGAGCGTTTGAGTAAAGGCCGCAGAGAACACCAGCGGCCAGCGCTTGCCTGCAGGGGCGACACCGCTGACCGACACCGGGTCGCAGAGGGCAAAGGCACAGCCGTCCCCCGGCGCAGTAACATCCACCCAGGCAAGTTCCTCACGCTGGCACAGGTATTGCAGATCCCCCCGCAACCGCCGCGCCCGCGGCAGGAAAGAGACCATTGGCACCACTTGCCCCAACGTCAGGAATCCCAGGGCCGGCCGTTCCGGCGGCAGCCCATCGCGGATCAGGTCTGCCAGCACTGACACCCCCAGATGCGCGCCGGAGGAATGGCCGACAACCAGCACTTCATCCACGTTTTGATCCTGCAAAGCCTCTGCGATCAGAGCGCGAAACTGGCCCATCCGGACTTCCATCTCCGGTGCGATGGCACCCCGAGTGGCAGCAGTATGCGCGTAGTCGTGCATCAGGTAATAGGCAAAGAACTTGCCATCGCGCTTTTTGAACCAGCGCAGCAGCGCATAGCCCCCGCCAAGCCCAAGGCTCCAGCCCATGAAGGTAGTCAGCGGGCCGCCAAGGCTCAGCAGCCCGGCAAGAATGCCACACGCGCGAGCCAAGCCCGATGCCAGCAAAAGCGCCAGCAGCGCCTGCAGCAAAAGCATTCCAACCGGGTAAAACGCCGCGATAACCGGCCCCTTGCGCAACCGCGTCAGCCGCCGCAGCGCGCCAGTGGAGATATAGATCCAGGCGGTCCGCACAAGCAGCCAATAGGTGCCCGCAATCGTGGCATCCATGCTGCCGCGCACGATGTCGGACCAGACCAGCACCTCTATGTCCGACTCGGACCGCTGCCCGTCCATCTCTGCGGCAGCATGCCAGCCATAGGGGCCTTTCGTCTGCTTGGGAGAGAGAGTCAGGCTGTAACCGGAAACCTCCGCTTGGGCCGCGCTTTCCTTCCTGTAAAGCTCCCGGTACCGGCGCGGATGAATCGGATCGTAGCCGGGGATGTAGAACACCCGCCGCCTGCGCACCTGCTGAGGATTGGAACCGGTTTGATCCACGCTGACCTGCTCTGCCTTTCCGGGTTCAGACTAGCAGTGCAATCCGGCAAGAGTAAGGCCGGGAAACCGTGAGGAAAAGGGACCCTGAGGCCCCTCGCACTCCTTGGTCTCAGCCCAAAGTTGCCAAGGCCGGAAACGTCTCCAGCAGCCACCAGGAAAAGGTGGTGAACAAGCCGGTGACCAGCATGATGCCGACAAACAGCAACAGGCCGCCCATCACCTTTTCGATCAGCCCCATATGGCGCTTCATCTTGTTCATCAGCGTCATCGACCGGTTGAGGAACATAGCCGCCAGCAGGAAAGGCACACCGAGGCCCGCGGCATAAACACCCAGCAGGATGGTGCCGCGGCTCACTGAGGCCTCTGAGGCCGCCAGCGACAGGATTGCGCCCAGTTGCGGACCGATGCAGGGCGTCCAGCCAAAGGCAAAGGCCAGACCCAGCACATAGGCACCCAAGGCAGAACCACCCGACTCACCCGCCTCCATCCGCGCTTCGCGGTCCAGCAGCGGAATGCGGAACACAGACAGGAAATGCAGGCCGAAAATGATCACCACCACACCTGAAACTTGCGCGAAAAGCTCCTGATTTTTCAGCACAAAAGCGCCGAAGGCAGAGGCCGTGAAGCCAAGCAGCAGGAACACCGTCGACAGACCCAGAACAAAGAACAGCGCAGCGATGATCGCCTTGCGCCGCGCCGCGGCAGTGCCCTGCATCTCACCGATGGTCACGCCGCTCATGTAGGCCAGATAGGGCGGCACAATCGGCAGCACGCAGGGCGACAGGAAACTGATCACGCCGCCCAGCAGCGCCACCAGCATGGCAGGGAGCAGCCCTGCGTCGATGATCTCGATTCCAAACATGTTCCAACACTTATGCCAGCCGCGGACCAACGTCACGGGGACGGCTGGTCACATCCTTGTGGACAGCATGAAACATCCCGCTTATCTGCACACCATGACCGAGATCAAAGAGACAGTAGACGCAATCGGGCTGCTCTGCCCCCTGCCCGTCCTGAAGGCCCGCAAGCGGCTGAAATCGCTGCAGCCCGGCCAAGTTCTTGAGCTGCTGGCGGATGATCCGGCGGCAGTGATCGACGTGCCGCATTTCTGCAATGAGGCAGGCCATGAGTTTGTTGGCCACAGCGCCGGTGACGGCCATCAGGTCTACTTGATCCGCAAGGGCAGCTAAGCCAAAGGAAGCTGAGGCATCTCCGCGAGGGAACCGGAATTCGGCGCGAATTCCGGCTCGGAAAACGCGCGTTTTCCGGGCCGTTTTCCGCGCCGGAAAACGGCAGCCGCAAACAACAGAACGCACAAAATGAAAGGCAGGCCAAACGGCCTGCCTTCTCCAAAATCATTTTTCATTCAGCCTCAGCCGCCCATCGACCACCAGCCGCGGCGCTTGGGCTTGGGCGGGGATGCCGGTTCCGGCTCCGCCTCGGCGCCAGCCAGCGCTGGCTGCTTCTCCTCTTGTACAGGTGCAGGGTCTGCAGGTGCGGCCTCTTCTGCGACGGGCTCTGCTTCCGCCTCGGATTCTTCTGCCTCAGCAGTTTCCTCTGCGGATTCTTCAGCGCTCTCTGCAGAGACTTCTTCGGTTTCTGCGGACGCCTCCTCCTCCAGGGCCGGAGCTTCCTCTTGTACAGGGGCTGTTTCAGCGCCTGCAGTTGCGGTTTCAGCCTCGGCAGCCGGCTCAGCTACAGCTTCGTCGGCCTCAGCCACCGGCGCATCAGCTGCCTCGGCAACCTCCACAGCCGCCGCGGGTTCCTCAGCTGTTTCAGCCGGCGCCGCCTCTTCGGCTGGGACCTCTTCACCGGCAATAGATTCTGCCTCGGCTGGCTTGGCCTTCGCCTTGCGGGAGCGTGTGCGTGTGCGGGAGCGTTTCTTCTCCTTCACCTCTTCCGCAGGGGCTTCCTCACCGTCAGCAGCAGCCTCGGATGCCTCGGCGGCTTCTTCCTTGGGCTGTTCCGGATCGTCAGACGCCTCGTCGCTGTTCTCGCCGGTCTCACCGTTCTGAGACTGCTCGCCATTGGCGCCCTTCCGGCGGCGGCGGCGGCGGCGCTTGCGCTTGGGCTTGTCGTCCTGCGATGCCTCATCCGCGGTCTCCGGTACGGCCGGTGCCTCATCCTCGTCCTGTTTGGCCTCATCTGCATCCACCTGATCCATGATCGAGGTGTCGACCGATACCACCGGAGCTGCGGCGGCAGGAACGTTGCGCGAGGCGGTCTTGAACTTCTCAAGCACAAAGTCCGGGCTGACCAGATGCGCATCGCCTTCGATGCGCACGGACAGGCCGTAGCGCGCCTCGATCTGAGCGATATGCTCGCGTTTCTGGTTCATCAGGAAGTTGGCGATGGAGACCGGGCAGCGCACCAGCACTTCACGCGAACGGCGGCGGGTGCCCTCTTCCTCGATCTGGCGCAGGATCGACAGCGCCATCGAATCGTCGGAGCGGATCAGACCGGTGCCGTGGCAATGCGGACACGGCGCGGTGGTCGCCTCGATCATCCCGGGACGCAGGCGCTGGCGCGACATTTCCATCAGACCGAACCCCGAGATCCGGCCCACCTGAATGCGGGCACGGTCGGTCTTCAGCTTGTCCTTCATGCGCTTTTCGACGGCGGCATTGTTCTTGCGCTCGTCCATATCGATGAAGTCAATCACGATCAGGCCTGCGAGGTCGCGCAGACGCAGCTGGCGTGCCACCTCTTCAGCAGCTTCCAGGTTTGTCTTGAGCGCGGTTTCCTCGATCGAGCCTTCCTTGGTGGCACGGCCGGAGTTCACGTCGATCGCCACCAGCGCTTCGGTGACGCCGATCACGATATAACCACCTGATTTCAGCTGCACTGTCGGGTTGAACATGCCCGCCAGGTAGCTTTCCACCTGATAACGCGCAAACAGCGGAAGCCCTTCCTGATAGTGCTTCACGTTCTTGGCGTGGGACGGCATGATCATCTTCATGAAGTCCTTGGCGATGCGGTAGCCGCGATCACCTTCCACAAGAACCTCGTCAATCTCGCGGCTGTAAAGGTCACGGATCGAGCGCTTAATCAGGTCGCCCTCTTCATAGATCTTGGCCGGCGCGATGGATTTCAGCGTCAGCTCGCGGATCTGCTCCCACATCCGTTGCAGGTATTCATAGTCGCGCTTGATCTCGGACTTTGTACGCTTGGCACCGGCAGTGCGCACGATCAGCCCTGCGCCTGACGGCACGTCCAGTTCGGTTGCAATGTCTTTCAGTTTTTTCCGGTCGGCTGCGTTGGTGATCTTGCGAGAGATGCCGCCGCCACGGGCGGTGTTGGGCATCAGCACGCAGTAGCGGCCGGCCAGCGACAGATAGGTGGTCAGCGCTGCACCCTTGTTGCCGCGCTCTTCCTTGACGACCTGCACCAGCAGCACCTGGCGCACCTTGATCACTTCCTGGATCTTGTAGCGGCGCGGGCGCGGTTTGCGAGGCGGACGAATGTCTTCGCTGTCGTCCTCGTCGGCAACCGACTCGATGCTTTCATCCTTGGCGGCGGCATCAGCGCGGCTGGTTTCGCCGTCGTCGTCGCCGTCATCATCGCTGTCAGCACCGCCGTCTTCCTTGGCTTCTTCAGCCACAGCCTCAGCTTCCGCAGTAACGGCTTCTGCTTCTGTCTCTGCTTCGGCTTCGTTTTCCTCAGCGGCTTCAGCCGAGGCTTCTTCGACCGGTATCCCGCCAGCCGCGGCGTCTTCAGCCGGAACAGCCTCTGCTGCAGCCTCTTCGGCTTCGGCTGCAGGCGTACCCTCTGCAGCCTCGCCCTCATCCGGCTCTTCCACCGGGGTTTCGGCCACGCGCTCCATCGGCGAGGAACCTTCAGGGACCTCTGCCAGTTCTGCCGGGACATCCGCAGCTTCAGAGCTGTCAGTCAAGTCGATGGTTTCCATACCGGCGATTTCACCGGCTGCCTCAGAAGGCTCAACTTCCTTGGTTTCCACGGCATCCTTGGACGACGCCTTGGCTGCCTTGGCAGAAGACTTGGAGCGGCGCGAGCGCTTGGGCTTCGCCGGCTTCTCTTCCTCGTCTTCATCACGGGCGCGCATCGCCTCAGCATAGGCGCGCTCTTCCTCCATCAGGGCCTCACGGTCCGCGACGGGGATCTGGTAATAATCCGGATGGATCTCGGAAAACGCCAGGAAACCATGACGGTTTCCGCCATAGTCCACAAAGGCCGCCTGCAGGGACGGTTCGACGCGTGTTACTTTTGCGAGGTAGATGTTGCCAGCCAGCTGGCGTTTGTTCTCGGATTCAAAGTCGAACTCCTCAACCTTGTTTCCGTCGACCACCACAACGCGGGTCTCTTCCGCGTGGGTGGCGTCAATAAGCATCTTCTTTGCCATGGGTCCTTGGTGCACCTGCCCTGTGCGCCCGCAAGCCTCCTGCTTCCAGGCGGCCGCGCGCGTTTCGGGTGGTGTCTTGTCAGGGCGATAATGGACGGCGCGGTGCAGCAGATGGTCCCGGGGTCAATGCCCGGCCTTCCTGCCTCAGTGCTCTTCGCTCTCGCGCGCGTCATCGCGGTTCTTCTCCGGCAGTCGGGGTGTGCCCGCGCCTGCCTTGTTATCCCTTTACCGGTTTGAAGTCCGGCTTGGGCGCTAAACTGTCCTCTTTATGCAAGAGGACCAATCGGTCTGGCTGCTGCTTTCTCGGATCATGCCGGACAAAAGCCGAAGCCAGCGAAACTCATCAGAACGGGCTGAACCACTTGCCGGTTTCCGGCCCGTTGCGCCAGCATAAGGCCTGTGGATAGGTAATGACAATGGACATTCGTCACCACGGGGTCTGAAAATGCAAACGGCCAGCCCTTATCAGGCAAGCCGTTAATTTCAGGTTAGTTTTCCTGCAGGCATACGGAATTTGACGCGACTTCCGAAACCGAAAACAGGTGCTTTCTGAGCCGTTTCCCGGCGCGGGAAACACCTGCTTTCAGTTCAGGCCAGGTAATCCGACCGCTGCAGGCCGTATTTCGCCATTTTCTCGTTCAGGGTCCGGCGCGGCAGGCACAACTCGTCCATCACGCTGGCGATCGAGCCCTTATGGCGGCGCATGGTGTTGTCGATCAGCATGCGCTCGAAGGCTTCCACATATTCTTTCAAAGGCTTGCCTTCGGTGGTCATCACAGGCTGCATCTCCTCGTGATCAGACATCAATAGCGACGCGATGGTGCCGGAACCGCGGCGCGACTGCAGAACTGCGCGTTCGGCGATGTTTATCAACTGGCGCACGTTGCCCGGCCAGGGCGCCTGCAAGAGCTGTGCGGCTTCCTGAGCGCTCACCTGCGGCGCGTCACAGCCGTATTCCTCAGAGAATTGCTCCGAGAGACGGGTGAAAAGGGTCAGGATATCCTCGCCGCGCTGACGCAGCGGCGGCACGGTGATGCGCAACGCCGCCAGGCGGTAGAACAGATCCGGGCGCAGCGCGTCCTCACAGGTCTTGCCCGCTTCCTGCAGGTTGGAGATAGCAACAATCCGGGTTTCCGCCGGGGTGCCCTGCTCGTTGATCACACTCAGCAGCTTTGCCTGCAGGGTTTCTGACAGCGCGTCGATGTCCTCCAGTACCAGGGTCCCGCCGCGGGCCTCTTCGATGGCAGGCAGCATGCTGTCTTCGGGCAGCATCGGACCGAACAGACGCTTGGCCAGCGCCCCTTCCTCCAATGCAGCGCAGGAAATCAGCACGAACTTCTTGCCTGCACGGCTTCCGACCGCGTGCAGCGCGTGGGCCACCAGTGTCTTGCCAGTGCCGGTCTCGCCGTCGATCAGCACATGGCCGTCGGCCTGGCCAAGGTCCAGGATATCCTCGCGCAGCCGCTCCATCACCGGGCTCTGACCGATCAGCTTTTTCATGATCTGGCCGCCGTCGGACAGTTCGCGCCGCAGCACTCGGTTGTCGAGCGTCAGCCGGCGTGCGCCAGTGGCGCGTTTGGCAAGCTCCGACATACGATCCGGATTGAAAGGCTTTTCCAGGAAATCGAAGGCACCGACGCGCATCGCTTCCACCGCCATCGGCACATCGCCATGGCCGGTGATCATAATCACCGGCAGGGCGCTGTCACTGCCCATCAGCTTCTTCAGGAACTGCATGCCGTCCATGCCCGGCATCTTGATGTCGGAGATCACGATTCCCGGATAATCCGGGCCGAGCACCTTCAGCGCTTCCTCGGCGCTGGAGAAAGTCTCCGTGTCATAGCCAGACAGCGCCAGCCACTGGCTGATCGACTGCCGCATATCCTGTTCGTCGTCCACGATCGCGATTTTCATAGCCTGGGCCATGCGCGTTCACTCCTAATCACTCCGCGCTGCCTATTCGGCAGCTTCGATACCGTCCACCAGGACCGGCAATTGCATTTCAAAGACCGCCCCGCCGTTCTGCCCGTTGCGGGCGGTCAGCCGTCCCCCAAGGTCGTTGACGATCCCTGAAGAGATGGCAAGCCCCAATCCAACCCCGTCGCCGGGCTGCTTGGTTGTGTAAAAAGGCTCAAACAGATTGTCGAAGTCCTTGATACCCATCCCGTTGTCACGCACCGACAGGGTTGCTGTCTCACCCGCTGCCAGCAGGATTTCCACCTCAGGGTCCGCCACGGATTTGGTGGCGTCCAGCGCATTGCGCAAGAGGTTGACCATCACCTGTTCCAGCCGCATCCGGTCGCCCATTACCATAACAGGTTCTTCCGGCAGGATGCGGGTTATTTTCACATGGCGCTGGCGCAGCTGCGGCTCCATCATCGACAGGCTGGAGGCCAGCGCATCGCCCAAGTTTACAGGGCTGAACGCGTCGCCGCCCTTGCGCGCGTAGGATTTGAGCTGCCGTGTGATTGCCCCCATCCGCTCGATCAGATCGTCGATGCGCCCGAAGGAGGCCAGAGCCTCGTCCGGGCGGTTCCGGTTCAGCAGAAGCCGCGCACCGGCCAGATAGGTTTTCATCGCCGCAAGCGGCTGGTTCAGCTCGTGGCTGACAGCGGCAGACATTTCGCCCAAAGCCGCCAGTTTTGAGCTCTGAGCCAGGCTTTGCTCCGCCACGGCAAGGGTCTTTTGCATGCGTTCACGCTCGGCAATTTCCCGCTGAAGGCGAGCGTTCAATACGCGAAGCTCTGCCGACTCGCGCTGGAACAGCGCCATGCGCAGCGCGGTCTTACGGCTCAGGAAATAGAACGCAAGCGCCAGAAGGATGGCGAATCCCATGATCTCCAGCGCCAGCACCGCATTCACACGCTCCCGGACAGAGGAATAGGTGGTGAAGGTCGCCATGCGCCAGCCCTGGAACGGCACCCGCGTCTCCAGCCGCATCACGGCTTCGCCTTGCAGGTAGGCATCCGGCGGGAGCGCCGTCCAGTCAGTGGTGGCACGGATCGCCCGCTGTATCGCGCCTTCGGGCGTCTGCAGCGTCAGCGCATCATCTTCCTTCAGCCCGCGCCAGCGCGCCTCGGTCGCCAGAATGATGTTACCGGTGCTGTCAGTGACCAGCACCGCATCCGAAATCCCGGCCCAGGCGCGTTCAAACTTCTGCAGGTCGACCTCGACAACAATTGCGCCAAGCACCCCGGTCGCATCAATCACACGCCGGGAGTAGGTGAACCGGTAGCCCCCCACTTCCCGCGGGATGACCGAAAACACAGTCGACTTGGCGCGCACCGCATCAACGAAATAAGCCGCGTTGCGGTGGCTTTCCCCCAGCCGGTTGCGGTCGGTCGCCGCCACCGTGCGCCCGTCCTGCGCCAGCAGCATGATTGAGGCCGCGCCGATTTCATCGACAAAGGAAATCAGCCGCTGGGTCGACAGGGAAAAATCACTGGACTGAAGCGCAGAGATCAACGTTTGGTCGCGGGCCAGAAGCTGCGGCACGATGGCGTGCTGGCGCAGCTCGCTCAGCAGGTTGCCGGAGTACAGCGCCAGCCGCAGCTCAGCGCGGTTGCGGGTGCTTTCGGTGAAACGGTGGGTCAGCGCCCGGTTGGTGGTCCAGACCGTGACTGCAGCCACGGCCATGAACAGAACAAGCGCAAGCCGCGCCCGCCAAGAAATCGTGCGGGACCCGGACTTGGGCTTGTTTTTGGTCTCATCAGAGCGCGTGGCGGTCATAAAGATACCCTATGACCGCCACGGCATATCCTCAAGTCACGCAGCGGTGACCATCCCCGCCAATGCGCGGAAGACTGCCGCGCCGTCGGTGCCACCGTGGCCCTCGTCCGCAGCGCGTTCCGGGTGCGGCATCATGCCAAGAACACGGCGGTTTTCCGACAGGATGCCCGCGATGTCCGCAACGGAACCGTTGGGGTTTTCTTCATAGGTGAAGGCCACCCGGTCCTGATCCTGCAGCGCCTTAACGGTCTCTGCATCAGCAAAGTAGTTGCCGTCGTGGTGGGCAATCGGCACGCCGATCACATCACCCGCGTTATACCCTTGGGTAAAGACGCTATCAGAGGTCGCCACCTTCAGGTTCACGGTGCGGCAGATGTACTTCAGCCCGGCATTGCGCAGCAGCGCGCCTGGCAGCACACCCGTTTCGGTCAGGATCTGGAAGCCGTTGCAGACGCCGATGGCATAACCGCCGCGGTCCGCATGCTGAATCACCGCCTTGCAAATCGGCGACTGGGCTGCGATCGCGCCGCAACGCAGGTAGTCGCCATAGGAGAACCCGCCCGGCACACCCACGATATCCACGCCTTCGGGCAGCGCGCTGTCCTTGTGCCAGACCATCGAAACGTCGAAACCGGCCTGTTCAAACGCCACCGACAGGTCGCGGTCGCAGTTCGAACCCGGGAAAACAACAACCGCCGCCTTCATCAGGCCAGCTCAATGCTGTAGGATTCGATCACGGTGTTGGCCAGCAGCTTCTCGCACATCGCAGTCACATCTGCCTCGGTCGCGCCTTCGGCCAGATCCAGATCGATCACCTTGCCCTGACGCACGCCTTCAACCTTATCAAAGCCCAGAGCGCCAAGCGCGTGGCGCACAGCCTCGCCCTGCGGATCCAGAACCCCGTTCTTAAGCATCACATGCACCCGTGCCTTCATCGCATCATCCCTCAGGTTTTCGATGGCGAAGCCCTGCCGGGCTTCATCTTTCCAAAATTACTCAAAGACCCGCGGCGCTGCAGGCGCTGCGGGTCCCTATCTCAGTTCACCAGCGTCGGTTTGCCCGGCGCGGGCGGATTGTTCGGCATCACGCCCAGACGGCGTGCCACTTCGCTGTAGGCATCCGTGAGGCTGCCCAGGTCGCGGCGGAACACGTCCTTGTCCAGCTTCTGGCCGGTTTTGATGTCCCACAGACGGCAGCTGTCGGGGCTGATCTCATCCGCAATCACCAGGCGCTGGAAGTCGCCCTCGTAGATCCGGCCGATCTCGATCTTGAAGTCTACAAGCCGGATACCCACAGCCAGGAACACACCGGACAGGAAGTCGTTCACACGCAGCGCCAGGCTCAGAATATCATCCATGTCCTGCTGGCTGGCCCAGCCGAAGGCAGCGATATGCTCTTCGGTGACCAGCGGATCGCCCAGGGCATCATCCTTGTAGCAGTATTCCACCACCGGGCGCGGCAGCTGGGTGCCCTCGTCGATGCCGAGACGCTTGGAGATCGAACCGGCCGCATAGTTGCGCACAATCACTTCCAGCGGAATGATCTCGCAGCTGCGCACCAATTGCTCGCGCATGTTGAGGCGCTTGAGGAAATGGGTCGGGACGCCGATCTGCGCCAGGCCGAGCATAAAGAACTCGCTCAGGATGTTGTTCAGGACACCCTTGCCCTCAATCACGTCGTGTTTTTCAGCGTTGAAGGCGGTGGCGTCATCCTTGAAATACTGCACGATAGTACCGGGCTCGGGGCCCTCGTACAAAGTCTTGGCCTTGCCTTCGTAAATCTTCTTGCGACGCGCCATTGGGAACCTTTCGGGTCAATGCCGGGAATCCGGCCCTGCGATGTGCCGCTCTCATAGTGCAAGGGGGCCTCAGCCGCAAGCTTGCAGCGGCGCGGCGCACCGATACAGGGCAATCCCTCCGCAGCTTGCCGCAGCAGGCACAAGGCCCGCAACGCCGGCACTGCCCGGGAACATAGAAACTAAGGCCTTATCCGGCAGAGTTTTTTCTTGCCCTGCCCCCCTATCACACTCCTATCATAGATGGGGTTCAACCGGTTAATGAGGATGCACCATGACAACATTTGACGACCGCGAGCAGGCATTTGAAGCCAAATTTGCCCACGACGAAGAGATGCAATTCAATGCGCAGGCGCGCTGCAACAAAATGCTGGGCCTGTGGGCCGCCGGCTTGCTGGGGCTGAGCGGCACGGACGCCGATACATTTGCCGGAACCGTCGTGGCCGCGGATCTGGAAGAGGCAGGCCACGAGGACGTTGTGCGCAAGCTGGAAGACGCGTTGCAGGGCAAAGCCTCCGCGGATGAAATCAGGGCGAAACGCGCCGAACTGCTTCCGCAGGCGAAAGACCAGATCCTGAGCGAGGCTGGCTGAGGCCCTTTGGCGGCTGGCGGGCCGCGGCTTTAACCTTTTGTTTGCCGCGGCAGAAGTTTTTAAGGCTGAGCACGGCGGCTTGTGCTTTATGCCATGCCGCATATCACCCTGCGGCGGCGGCTTTGCGGCAGCTTGTCAGTGATCTCATAATGAAGATGAGGAAAATGAAATTGCCCTTGCCCGCCCGGCGTGAGACAGGGGAAGACCACAAATTTGCCGACCTGCCCGCAGGGGCGGCGCGCTGACACGGGACACAACTGATGACAAACACCTTCAAACAGCTGCTGGACACCAGGGACGTGCTGCTGGCGGATGGCGCGACCGGCACCAACCTCTTTGCCATGGGCCTGCAATCCGGCGATGCACCGGAGCTGTGGAACGTTGATGAGCCCAAGAAAATCCTGGCGTTGTACCAAGGATCGGTTGATGCGGGCAGCGACCTGTTCCTGACCAACAGCTTCGGCGGCACCGCTGCGCGCCTGAAACTGCACGACGCGCAGGGCCGCGTGCGTGAATTGAACCGCATTGCAGCCGAATTGGGCCGCGAAGTCGCTGACAAGGCGGAACGCAAGATTGCCGTTGCCGGTTCCGTCGGACCGACCGGCGAAATCTTCGAGCCGGTTGGGGAGATGTCCCATTCCCTGGCGGTTGAGATGTTCCACGAACAGGCCGACGCCCTGAAGGAAGGCGGCGCCGATGTGCTGTGGCTGGAAACCATTTCCGCCCCCGAAGAATTTCGTGCCGCTGCCGAAGCGTTCAAGCTGGCAGACATGCCCTGGTGCGGCACCATGAGTTTTGACACCGCCGGGCGCACCATGATGGGCGTGACCTCCTCTGACCTGGCGCAGCTGGTGGAAGAGTTCGACAACGCGCCGCTGGCCTTTGGCGCAAACTGCGGCACCGGCGCCTCCGACATCCTGCGCACAGTGCTGGGCTTTGCCGCGCAAGGCACCGAACGCCCGATCATCTCCAAGGGCAATGCCGGCATTCCAAAATACGTCGACGGCCACATCCACTATGACGGCACTCCGGAACTGATGGGCGAATATGCGGTAATGGCCCGCGATTCCGGCGCCAAGATCATTGGCGGCTGCTGCGGCACCATGCCTGACCACCTGCGCTCCATGCGTGATGCGCTGGACAGCCGCCCGCGCGGCGAGGCACCGGCGCTGGAGAAAATCGTCGAAGTGCTGGGCCCCTTCACCTCTGAAAGCGATGGCACCGGAGAGGATGCAGCCGCAGGCGGCGAACGCCGCGGACGCCGCGGCCGCCGCCGCGCCTGACCGCTAGCTGGCACAGACAGAACGAAAGGCGCCGCGTCCTCACACGCGGCGCTTTCTTTAGGCCTGCCCGGCCTATCCGGTGATACTAAAGCCGCTGATCCCAGGGTCCGGATCGGTTCTTTCTGTCAGTACATCCTTAACCGAGGCTGCCCCGGGGCCGCGGCCCATTTTGCGCACCATATCCGCGACGCTGGCTGCGGGCCCTATCAGCAGCGCCCGGACAGAGCCATCCGGTTCATTGCGGACCCAGCCCGACAATCCGTGGCGCAACGCCTCCGCCCGCGCCCAGGTGCGGAAAGCCACGCCCTGCACGCGCCCTGTGACGCGCGCCTTCATAGCAACTATGCTCATTGGACACGCTCCTTCTTGTCAGAGTGATGCCAACCTTAGCACACTTCAGCCGCCCGGATTGTTCAACAACCGGTCAGAACAGCGCCAGCTGGTCGCCCGGCTGCGGAGGCCGCGCAAAAAGGTCGCAACGCAGTGCCTCCGTCTGCTCCCGCAGGCCCAGCCGTTTGCAGGCCGCCTTGAAGCGCTGAGCGATCATCTCGGCATAACGTCCTTCGCCCCGCATCCGATGCCCCCAGCGCGGATCATAATCGCGCCCGCCGTGCATCTCGCGCAACCGCGCCATCACCTTGGCCGCCCGGCCCTGCTCGTGTTCTTCCAGCCACTCCTGCCACAGCTCCGACACTTCCCGCGGCAGCCGCAGCATGATCCAGCTGGCAGCATCAGCCCCGGCCTCCGCTCCCGCGGCCAGCAGTGCCTCCAGCTCATGATCCGTCAGCCCCGGCACAACAGGCGAGGTCATCACCCGCACCGGCACCCCGGCCGCAGTCAACCGCCGGATCGCAGCCAGCCGGCGGGCGGGCAGCGGCGCCCGCGGCTCCATCCGGCGGGACAGGTCCGGGTCCAGTGTGGTCAGGGAAACCCCCACCCGCACCAGCCCCTTGGCCGCCATCGGTGCCAGGATGTCCAGATCCCGCTCCACCATTGCTCCCTTTGTCACGATTGCCACCGGGTGGTTGAAGTCGCGCAGCACCTCCAGGCAGGCGCGCGAAAGGCGCAGATCCCGCTCGCAGGGCTGGTAGGGGTCCGTGTTGGCGCCAAGCGCAATTGCAGCCACCCTGTAGCGCGGTGCCGACAATTCTTTGCGCAGAACCTGGGAAGCGTTCGGGCGTGCAATCAGCCGGGTTTCAAAATCCATCCCGGGCGACAGTCCCAGATAAGCATGGGTGGGCCGCGCGAAACAGTAAATGCAGCCATGCTCGCAACCGCGGTAGGGGTTGATAGACCGGTCGAACGGCAGATCGGGAGAGCGGTTGTAAGTGATCAATGTGCGCGCCGTTTCCTGGCGCACCTCAGTGGGAATCACGGCATCCGGCAGTTCCTGGAACCAGCCATCATCCACCCCTTCCCGAACCATCTCGAAACGGCCTGCCGCATTACTGAGGCTGGCACGCGTTTTGCGGCGCATGGTGTGTGACGTGTTTTCAGGCAGCATGGGCGCAAAATAGCGGCCGCAGGAGAACAAATAAAGAACAAATGGGTAAAATCGAAGATTTCCATGTGGAATCTTCATTATTCTTGCGCCGGAATTGTCTCTATACGTCGGTTAGAAACGCGGCAATGTCGCAAATAATGCAGTTCGCAAACAGCATTCTGTCACAAAAGCCTCAGAAATAGGCCAACACCGGGGATTCCCCCGTCAGCAAGGATTAGGCGCATGTCGGACGAAGAAGACATCATCCTCTCGGAACTCGATGACGAGGAACTTGTTCAGCAGATGTTTGACGACCTCTATGATGGTCTCAAAGAGGAAATCGAAGAAGGCGTGAATATCCTTCTGGAACGCGGCTGGGTTCCCTACGACATTCTGACCAAAGCGCTGGTTGGCGGCATGACCATCGTCGGCGCCGACTTCCGCGACGGCATCCTGTTCGTTCCTGAAGTGCTGCTGGCGGCAAACGCGATGAAGGGCGGCATGGCTATCCTGAAGCCGCTGCTGGCCGAAACCGGCGCGCCGCGCGTGGGCTCCATGGTCATCGGCACCGTCAAGGGCGACATCCACGACATCGGCAAGAACCTGGTCTCCATGATGATGGAAGGCGCAGGCTTTGAAGTGGTCGACATCGGCATCAACAACCCGGTTGAGAACTACCTGGAAGCCATGGAAGAGCATAAGCCGGACATTCTCGGCATGTCGGCTCTGCTGACCACCACCATGCCCTACATGAAAGTGGTTATCGACACCATGGTCGAGCAGGGCCTGCGCGACGATTACATCGTGCTGGTTGGCGGCGCACCGCTGAACGAAGAGTTCGGCAAGGCAATCGGCGCCGACGGCTACTGCCGTGACGCAGCCGTGGCCGTGGAAATGGCCAAGGACTTCGTTGCGCGCAAGCACAACTCGATGAGCGCCTGATTTGGCACGTAAAGGACGTGCAGCCCGCTTGACCGAGCGGGCTGCCTTCCGCCCTCCCACCGGGCGGACGCTTGAGGAAACATCCCTCACCGAACAGGGCCTGGCCGCACCTGAAAAGAAGACCGGCCGCATCCTGCTGATTGCCTGCGGCGCGCTGGCGCGCGAGATCCTTGCCATCAAGGACGCTAACGGCATGGATCACATCGACCTCACCTGCCTGCCTGCCAAGCTGCATCTTTATCCCGAGCAGATCGTGGACGCCGTCGACGGCGCCGTGGCCAAGCATTCAGCCGTTTATGACAAGATTTTCGTGGTTTATGCCGACTGCGGCACTGGCGGCGCGCTGGAGCGTAAATGCGCGGAACTGGGCGTGGAGATGGTGGCAGGCCCGCATTGCTATTCCTTCTTCGAGGGCAACGAGACCTTTGCCCGCCATTCGGAAGAAGGCGAAATTACCGCTTTCTACCTCACAGACTTTCTGGTCAAGCAATTCGACGCCTTTGTCTGGCGCCCAATGGGCCTCGACAAGAATCCGGAACTGCGGGACATGGTGTTCGGCAATTACACGAAACTGGTCTACCAGTCCCAGACCAGCGATCCCAAGCTGCTGGAAAAGGCGCAGGAATGCGCAGACCGCATGGGGCTGGAGTTCGAGCACCGGCACACCGGCTATGGCGATCTGGAAACTGCCATGTCAAACTGGGCCCGATAACCCCTTTTCAACTTTCCAGAAAACGCGAAAGGCCGCCCCCTCGCCCGGCGTCAGGCCTGCGCCATCGCTGTTTCACGGATCCGCTCGATCATCGCACGCAACCCATTTGACCGCTGCGAAGACAGATGTTCATTGAGCCCCAGACGTTCCAGCTCGGCCCTGGCATCCACTGCCGCGACTTCGGCCACTGGCAGCCCATTGTAGAGGCAGCGCAGCACCGCAATCAGGCCGCGTACGATCATGGCGTCACTGTCGCCATCGAACCGGAACCCGCCGCCCTCGACAGTGGCATGCAGCCAAACCTGGCTGGCACAGCCGTCCACCTTGGTCGCAGGCACTTTCAACGCTTCGTCGAGCGGCTCCATTGCCTTGCCCAGATCGATCACATGACGGTAGCGGTCCTCCCAGTCCTCCATGAACTCGAAGTCTTCCACGATCTCTTCAAAGGCGGCAGTGGCCATCGTCGGTCAATCCTCTAAACCCGCATTAGGTGCAGATCAGCACCTAAGCCCCTGCCCGCCCCTTTTCAACCGCTTTTCAAGCTGCACCCAATCAGGTAATCCGTTGCAAAGACAATTTGAATGGGCGGGGACAAATGCATAAACCACTGGCTCTTACATTGGCCTGCGCGCTGGTGCTTTCAGCGTGCGGCTGGCGGGATTCGCGGCTGAACCCGACCAACTGGTTTGGCAGCTCGGAACCGGCAGAGGTAGAGGTGGCGGAAAACGTCAACCCGCTGCTGCCCCAGGAAAGCAATGCCCGCGGCATCTTTGCCAAGAAGCCACCCAAAGATAAAAGCGTTCTGATCAGCCAGATCTCCGGACTGCAAATTGAACGGACGACCTCCGGAGCGATCATCCACGCGACCGGCATTGCCGAGCGTCAGGGCGCCTTCAAGGTCGAGCTGCGCCCTGTGGAAGACACTGAGGACGGGGTGCTGGCATACGACTTCCGCGTGGTTTACCCAGAAGAACCGACCCTGACCGGCAGTGAGTTCAGCCGCACGCTGCATGCAGCGCGCACTCTGTCGAACCAGGATCTGGAGGAGGTCCGCCTCGTCCGGGTGAATGGCGAGTCAAACGCACGCGAAAGCCGCCGGCGCTGAACCACTTGACCAATAAAAAGGAAAACGCCCGCTGAAGCGGGCGTTTTCCTTTTTTACTGACACCAGACTGGAAACCTAAAGCTCAACGACTCTCACGTCCTGCCCCTTGGCTGCCAGTCCGATCTTGCCTTCGCACAGCCGCAGCGCATCAGCACCGAACACCTCGCGCCGCCAGCCGCTGAGGGCTGGCACATCGCGCAGACCTGCTGCAATTGCATCCAGATCGGCGCTCGGCGCGATCAGTTTGGCTGCAACACCCTCCGCCTCAGTCTTGGCTTTCAACAGCACCCGCAGCAGATCCGCCAATGCCGGATTCACCTGCAGCTTTTCTTTGCTGCGGTCCATCTTCGGGTGCTTCTCTGCCGGGCAGGCAACGCCCTTGGCCACGGCCTCCAGAATACCTTCGGCAATCGCGCCTTTGCGCGCTTCGCGCAGCAGCAGGCGGGAGCCGCCCAGATCCCCCGGATTGCGCGGCTTGGTCGAGGCCAGCTCGACAAGCGCATCATCCTTGAACACCCGGTTGCGCGGCACGTTGTTGCTCTGCGCATATGCCTCTCGGAAGGCGGCCAGTTCGCGAACAACCGCCAGGAACTTACCGGAATTGGTGCGGGTCTTCACCCGCTTCCAGGCATCCTGGGGCTGAATGTCATAGGTCGCGGGATCCGTCAGCACCTGCAGTTCCTCCGTCACCCAATGGGCGCGGCCGCTTTTTTCCAGTTCCGCAGCAAGGAATTCATAGATCTTGCGCAGATGGGTCACATCCGCCAGCGCATAAGTCTTCTGCGCCTCGCTGAGCGGGCGGCGCGACCAGTCGGTAAAGCGCGAGGTCTTGTCCAGCCCCTGTTTAACGATCTTGCGCACCAGCGTCTCATAGCCCGCCTGCTCGCCAAAGCCGCAGACCATCGCCGCAACCTGGGTATCAAACAGCGGCTTGGGGAAGACCTGCGCATCAACCCAGAAGATTTCCAGATCCTGGCGCGCAGCATGGAAAACCTTGACCACATTCTCGTTGCGGAACAGTTCATACAGCGGTTCCAGAGAGATACCATCGGCCAGAGGATCAACCAGAACCGCGTCGTTCTCCCCATCCCCGGCAAAGGCCAACTGGATCAGGCACAGCTTGGAGTAATAGGTCCGCTCGCGCAGAAACTCGGTATCCACCGTGACATAGGCATGCTGCGCTGCAGCTTCACAGAAGGCCTGCAGTTCTTCGGTAGAGGTCAGAGTTTTCATCAATTACGGCTTTTCGTTATCAGTAAGACCGGGCCGTGATACGCGCTTGTTCCGGCCAATGCAAACAGGTGCCGGCATGGTCAAGGAATTCCATTGGCACTGCTGTGGCCTTCGGCACACGGGCGCCACCGGCGTTCACGATCCGTGATGAACAAACAGGCAAACATTCATTTTCATAATGAATGCTGCACTCCTAGATTGGTGGCACACCCGTCACAGGAGGACACTCAATGACCGCACTTGACCTTTCCCCCGCCAAATCCCGTGGCTTCACCCTGTCCCGCGGATTGATTCCGGTTCTGGCGGCTGCAGTGCTGCTGTTGCTGCTTGGCCTGCCCGCACTGATGGCGCCGGACCAGCAGGCTGAGCCGCAGAACTGGCATGGCAACAGCGCCGCCGTGCAACTATTGCGTTAGGGCAGTTGCACCGGCGTCTTGTCGCCCGACGCAAAGCGGCGCAGCACGGCCGGATACAGGGCGTGCTCTTGCACCAGCACCCGCGCGGCCAGCGTGTCCGGCGTGTCAGCTGCCAGCACCGGCACCCGCGCCTGCCCCAGAATGGGACCGTCATCCAGCAGCGGTGTCACCTCATGCACGGTGCAGCCATGCTCTGCATCGCCCGCTTCAAGCGCGCGGGCATGGGTGTTCAGTCCCTTGTATTTGGGCAGCAGTGAGGGGTGGATGTTCAGCATCCGCTCCTCAAATTGCGAAACGAACCCGGCCGTCAGAACCCGCATGAAACCGGCTAGGCAGACGATGTCTGCACCGGTCTCAAAGATCGGCTTTACCAGCTCTGCTTCAAAAGCCTCCCGGTCGCCCTTGAACGGACGGTGGTCCACAACGGCGGTTGCGACACCTGCCGCCGCAGCCTTGGCCAGGCCACCGGCATCGGCGTTGTTGGAGAGAACCAGACAGGGCCGCGCCGGATGATCGCCGGTCATGCTCTCCAGCAACGACACCATATTGGAGCCGCCGCCGGAAATCAGAATAGCAACCTTTTTGTGGCTCACAGCAGCTTGCCCGAGTAGCGCATGCCGACGCCTGCGGTGACGGTGCCCAAACGGGCCACGGTTTCGCCTTCACCCTCCAGCACCTTGACCAGTTCATCGGCGCGGTCCGCGGAAACCGACAGGATCATGCCGATGCCGCAGTTAAAGGTTTTGAGCATCTCTGCTTCGGCGATACCGCCGGTCTCTGCCATCCATTTGAACACGGGCGGCAGGTTCCAGGCGTTCAGGTCGATGTCGGCACCCAGGTCCTCGGGAAGCACCCGCGGCAGGTTCTCGGTCAGGCCGCCGCCGGTGATGTGGGCCAGCGCATGCACGCCCCCTGCCCGCACCGCGGCGAGACACTGTTTGACGTACAGGCGGGTCGGTGTCAGCAGCGCCGCACCCAGGGTGCCTTCGCCAAACGGGCAATCCGCATCCCAGTTGAGGCCGGAGACTTCGACCAGTTTGCGCACCAGCGAATAGCCGTTGGAGTGCACGCCGTCAGACGCCAGCCCCAGCAGCACGTCGCCCTCAGCCACGCCTTCAGGCAGCGCGGTGCCGCGCTCCATTGCACCGACAGCAAAGCCTGCGAGGTCAAAGTCGCCCTCGGGGTACATGCCCGGCATCTCTGCCGTCTCACCGCCGATCAGCGCGCAGCCGGACCGCACACAACCCTCGGCGATGCCTTCGATGATACGGGCGGCCACATCAGTTTCCAGCTTGCCGGTGGCGAAATAGTCCAGGAAGAACAGCGGTTCGGCACCCTGGCACACGAGGTCATTGACGCACATCGCCACAAGGTCGATGCCAACACCATCCACCACGCCGGTGTCGATGGCGATCCGCAGCTTGGTGCCGACGCCATCGGTTGCGCCGACAAGGATCGGGTCGTTGTAACCCGCGGCCTTCAGATCGAACAGCGCGCCGAAACCACCCAGGCCGCTGGCAACGCCGGGGCGGTTGGTGCGCTTGGCGGCCGGTTTGATCCGGTCAACCAGGGCATTGCCCGCATCAATGTCCACACCTGCATCTGCATAGGTCAGGCCGTTCTTGCCGCTGGTCATCACATGGCTCCTTCCAACACGTTGCGGCAGCCTTTAGCGCAAGGCGGAACGGAAGGAAACAAGCGATTGCACCGCACCCCGAATATGGGGCGCGGCGCGGGGATTGACGGTCTCAGAGGCCAAACTGCCAAGGCGCCGCCTGATAGGCAAAGGCTTCACCCTGCCGCAGCACCCGGCCCAGCGCGGGGAAGTCCAGATGCGCGCCGGTGACCAGCAGATTGTCGGCCGACGCGCGGTCCAGCATCTTGCGCCGGGTCTCCACCGTCTGGGCCGGATCGGTGTCAAAGGCAATGGTCCACTCCGGCAGCGCAAACTGCAACGCGGCGCTGTGAATGATGTCCCCCCAGAACAGCAGCCCTTCACCGCCTGCCTCCAGCATGAAACCGGTGTGGCCCGGCGTGTGGCCCGGCAGCTCCAGCGCAGTGAAACCGGGCGCGGCTTCCCCCTCTCCCTGCAGCAGTTGCAGACGGTTCGCATATGGCGCGACCGAGCGGCGGGCCATGTCAAAGAACCCGCGGCTGCTTTCCGGCACACCTGCCATGATGGCATCGTCATGCCAGAAGTCCCACTCACGCTGCGCCACCACCAGTTCGGCATTGGCAAATGCCGCGGAGCCATCCCCCGTGATCAACCCCCCGGAATGATCCGGGTGAATATGGGTCAGGAGCACTGTATCGATACTCTCCGGCACAACCCCGGCCGCAGCCAGTCCGTCGCCAAGCGCACCAAGCCCCGGCCCCATGAGCTGCGCCGTTCCGGTGTCTATGAGCAGCTTCTTATCACCGCGTTCAACCAAGTAACCGTTGACCGGGATCTGCAATGAATCGTTTTGCATCCGGTGCAGCCCCTGCGCCAGGACTTCTTCAGCTTTGGCCGGGTCATAGGCGTTGAAAAGCTGGGTTCCCAGAGGCAGATGCCCGTCCAGCAGCACCGTGATCCGGGCATTTCCAAGCCTGAAAGAATGGATGACAGGCTTAACCGCTGTTACCCCCTCAGCCGCCGCGGCCCAGCCTCGGCCTGCAAAGCCCATTGCCAGTGCCGCCGGAGCTGCTGCGATCCCGCCCAGTAATGCCCTGCGATTGATTGTCATAAGAAACTCCAATATCTGTTTCAGGGAAATCCCCTGCACACCGGACTTAAGGTGGTGAGTTTTATGCTTGCAGCCCTGCAGCGCCGATAACAGGTATTAGCAATCCTAATAGGCCAAATATGGACAAGCTGACTCTGCTGGAAACCTTCACTATTGCCCTCGATGAAGGCAGCCTGAACCGCGCGGCCCAGCGCCGCGGCATCACCCAGTCGGCGGTCAGCCAGCAGATCAAGCAGTTGGAGACTGCGATGCGGCAGCAGTTGCTGCACCGAACCGCTAAAGGCATCCATGCCACCCGCGCGGGCGACCTGGTCTACAGCCACGCGCAAGCCTTGCTGAGCGGCTACAACCGCATGACAGCAGAAGTGGACGCGCTGGATGGCAGTGTCTCAGGCACTTTCCGCATCAGCGTGAACTCCTTTCTCGGGCGCAGCGTGATCGGCCCGATGCTACTGGACTTGAACCGGGAGCACCCGGATTTGAACATCGTGATGCGGCTGGAGGACCGGCTGGTCGATGTGGTGCGAGAAGGCTATGATCTGGCGATCCGCACCGGGCAACTGGGCGATACTGATGGATTCGGGCGCAAGATCTCCACCCTTGAAACGGTGCTGTTTGCCACCCCGGACTATCTGGACCGTCAGGGCCGGCCGCAAACGCCGGAGGAGCTGAAACGGCTCAAGTTCATCCAGCACCACGAGGACCAGACCCGCGGCTTTTTCCCTCTGCGCCGCGGCGGGCAGGAGTATCCGGCTCCGGTACAGGTAGGCTTCACCGCCGATGACCCCGACCTGATCATGCGCGCTGTCAGCAGCGGCTCCGGGTATACCCGCGCGCCCCGGTTCATGGTGGAACAACAACTGGCCTGCGGGGAGTATGAACAGGTACTGCCCGGGTATGAGGCTCCGCTCAAGGACGTGTTTGCTGTCTACCCTTCCCGCCGCACGCCAGACCGCCGCCGGGACCTGACCATCGAGCACACGATGGCCAAGCTGGAAGCCCTGCACAGGCGCTCACCGGAGGAAACGCCGGCGGCCTCTTCAATCACCGCTTGACCTTCCTTGCCTCATTTCCTAACCACAAACCCATGGCGGGCCTGTAGCTCAACGGTTAGAGCAGAGCGCTCATAACGCTTTGGTTGCAGGTTCGAATCCTGCCGGGCCTACCATCTTCACCGCTTTCTCCGCCGAGCGATCATGTCCGGCAGCGCTTTGCTTGCTTGGCAAGCGCATCTCCGCGCGCAGTGGTTAAGCCTGCCTTCATATCACGCCCAGCTTTTGCTTTCATAAACACTACAGCCCGGTAAAGTGGCCCCGGGCAGTTCCCCCCTATGTTCCCTTGCGATTTTGATTCCGTTTCCAGATCCTGCTCACGCCAGAAACACAATTAGAGGCACGACATTTATGGCGACCGAAAAACTCACCATCATCAAGGCAGACGTCAAGAACGAGGTCACCAAGAAGGTCAAACCCAAATTCGTTCAGCTCGGCAACATGAACTTCGCTGCCACCGTGGAAGTTGACAAAAAGGTGGCCGCTGAACTCGACACTGATGCCCGCTTTGTTGCCAAGCTCTATGATGATGCGACCAAGGAATACAAAAAACTTCTGAACGAATGCTGCCTGCGGGTCGATGCAGCCAACAACCTGGGCTCTGTGATGCCGCTGAGCGACAAGGAATGCAAAGAGCTGGACGCTGACATCAAGAAGATCTTTGCCAAATACGAAAAGTCGATTGAGCAAGTTGCCACCAAGCATTTCGACAAATGGAAACAGGCCAACAAGGACCGCAAGAAATACCGCATCAAGGTGGTGAGCGCGATCGTTCTTGGCAGCGCTGCCGCCATCGGTTCCACCGCGTCGCTTGCGGCGGGTGCTGTTACCGGCGGCGTGTCGATTGCCGCCAGCATCTATGGCATTGCGCAAAGCATCGTTTCAGTTGCGCGTGCGGTGCAGAAGGTTACATCGGATATCGTCAAGGTGCACGGCCAGCTGGAAAAGGCGCTGAAGGAACTGGTTTCGGCCTATGAGAAGCAGTCCAAGGCCAAGGTGAAAGCCAAGGAGATCGGTAAGGAGTTTCTGGCCGATTTCCTGATGATCGAAACCGCGGGTTTCAACCGGGTCGACAAGCATCTGGAAACCTACAAAGCCAAGCTCAAGAACATAGATCTGGAAATTGCCGCACTGGGCAAGGAACTGAACAAGCTTCTCGACAAGCAGAGCAAGCTCGACAAGGAGATCGAGAAGAAGCTGGGCAAAATGGCCAAGGACCGCGGTTACAAGAGCAAGAAACTGGACGGGCTGTTCGCTGCCATGGAGGCCACGCGCAAGGAAACCGCCAAGCTGATCAAGAGTATCGAAGCCTATCACGTCAGCATCAAGCCAGCCGAGAAGTTCCGCGACAACTCGCAAAAGGCCGTTGATGCCCTGCGCCACAAAGACCCGGTCTGGGCCAAATGGGTTATCTGGGTCGGCAGCCTGGGCCTTAGCACTACGGTCACCAGCATAGCCTCCGGCGGAGAAAACCTGGTCAAGGCTGCCTCTGCCATCGAAACCGGGTTCAATACCCTGTCCAAAGAGTTTGCGTGACGGCCGGCTGAGCAGCAAGCCCGGATCCGAGCACCCATAGATTGGCAGCCCTTGCAGGGCTGCCAATGTGCTTTGACCCTCGTGCTGTCAGCGGGCGATAACAATATCCGCTTTCAACCCGCCCAGCTCCGCGCTTTCCCCCAACCGCAGGGTGCCGCCATGAGCACGCGCGGTATCGGCGACAATTGCCAGCCCCAGCCCGACGCCGGATCCACGGTTCTGATTACGGGCCGGATCCAGACGGGTGAAGGGGCGCACTGCGTCGCCGCGCTGTTCAGCCGGAATGCCCGGTCCGTCATCTTCAACCCGGATCCGCATCGACTTGTCTGTCATCGCAACGGAAACCCGTGCCCGGGTGCCATAGCGCACAGCATTGGAAATCAGGTTTGCAACCGCGCGGCGCATTGGTTGGCGGCGCAGCATGACCTGCCCCTCTCCGGACATTTCACCCAGCGTCACCTGCTGCTCCTGCCGCTGCCAGTCACTGATGATATCGCGAACCAGTTCTTGCGGATCCACCGGCTCCGGCTCGCTGACAGCGGCACCGCGGGAAAAGTCAAGGAACGCATCCAGCAGCGCCTGCATTTCATCAACGTCACGCAGCATCGGCGCTGCGTCTTCCTCATCAAGCATCGCCAGTTCCAGCTTCATCCGGGTCAGTGGCGTGCGCAGATCGTGGCTGACCCCCGACAGCATCAGCGTGCGCTGTTCGATTTGCCGTTCGATCCGCGCACGCATATCCAGAAAGGCGCTGCCCGCCGCCCGCACCTCTGTTGCACCAGATGGCGAATACGGAACCGCGCGCCCGCGCCCGAAGGCCTCTGCCGCGTTGGCCAGCCGCTTGATCGGCCGCAGCTGGTTTCGCATGTAGAGAAAGGAGATCATCATCATGAAAAAGCCGAACAGCAGCATGGTGACAATCAGCTGGTGCGGCGCCGCGGCAGTCAGCCTGCGGCGGTCAAAGCTTAGCTCCACCAACCCATGCGCGGAACCAAAATAGACCTGCACCATCCGGTCAGGCAGGAACCGTGCCGCCAGGAATCCCGGAAAGTTCTTTTCCATTTCCTCGCGCACCACACGGCCAGAGAATTCGATCAGGCTGAACTCATCTTCCGGCAGCGCTGCGCCAGGCGGCAGAAACCGCGCCTGCATCTGCAGCGGCTGCAGCACCGGCGCAATCTGTGCCAGCGCCGCTTCCTGGTCCGGCGCGGCATCCGCGATTTGGCGCAGCAGCTCCATCTCGCGCTGAATGGTTGCCGTCATTTGCACCGTCACATCCTCAAGGTCGCGCTTGATGAACACAACAGAGATCACGATTTGCAGCGCCACGATCGGCACCACCAGGATCAGGGCCGCCCGGGCGTAAAGGCTGCGCGGCATATATCGTTTGAGCCATTGGAAGAACATGGGCTAAGCCTATAGGGCGCCGGGGAAAGAGGGAAGATTGCCCGGACCGGGAAATCATCAATGAGGCAGGACTATGCAGGCACCGGACGACTTCAACCCGCAACCCGGACTGGCAGAAGAACTGGAGCCAGGCCTGCGCCGCATTCTGGCGCCGAACCCCTCCCCCATGACCTACCGCGGCACCAACACCTATGTGCTGGGTACCGGCGGGCTTGCGGTGATCGACCCGGGGCCGGCGTCTGACTCGCATCTGGCGGTAATCCTTGCCGCAGTGCAGCCGGGTCAGAAGATCACCCATATCATTGTCACCCACAGCCACCTGGACCATTCACCACTGGCCCGGGGCCTAAGCCACGCCACCGGTGCACCGGTCTATGCCTTTGGCGGCTCTCAGGCTGGACGGAGCGATATCATGACACGCCTGGCAGCAAACGGGCTGGCCGGCGGTGGAGAGGGAATCGACAAGGAGTTCACCCCGGATGTCCCAGTGGAGGATGGCGAAGTCATCAGCGGAGACGGCTGGGACCTGGAAGTGATCCACACCCCCGGCCACCTGGGCAACCACATCGCGCTGGCGTGGAAAGATGCCTGCTTTACCGCCGACCACATTATGGGCTGGGCCAGTTCCCTGGTGTCGCCGCCGGATGGCGACCTGACCGACTTCATGGCCTCCTGCCGCCGCCTGCAACAGCGCAACTGGCGGGTTTTTCACGCAGGCCACGGCGCGCCGGTTTCCGACCCGGCTGCACGGCTTGACTGGCTGATTGCCCACAGGAAGTCACGCGAAACAGCAATTCTAGGAGCCTTGGCACAGTCCCCGGCGACAGCCCGTGAACTGGCAGAGAAAATCTATACCGAAACCCCGCCTGCCCTGCTGAATGCTGCGGAACGCAATGTCTTTGCCCATCTTGTGGACCTTACAGGCCGCGGCATGGCGTCTCCTCAGAACGTTCTGTCAGCGTCCTCGGTATTCGAACTTTCGGGAAACTGAATTTTTTCAAAAAAGTGCACGCCGCCCTCTGGACGCCTCATTCCGGGAACGCTATACGGCACGAACCGTTCCGGCGTAGCTCAGCGGTAGAGCAGTTGACTGTTAATCAATTGGTCGTAGGTTCGATCCCTACCGCCGGAGCCATGAAAAGCCCTCAAGCCTCAACCGCTTGAGGGCTTTTTTGCATTTGCAGCCTGCCAGAGCCGCCGTCCCTGCAGCTACGCGCTTTCCAAGCCCCTTATGTCTATATATATAGGCATTAAGAAATTTTATTGGAGGCAGCATGGCCGCACCACGGGCAAACATGAGCTACCGCGATATCAAACAGGTGGTACTGGACCGCATCCACAACAAGATCTGGGCTCCGGACAGCCTGCTGCCCAGTGAAACCGATCTCGCCGAGGAGTTTTCGAGCACCCGCACGACCGTCAACCGGGCGCTGCGGGAACTGGCCGAGGAAGGCTATCTCGAGCGCAAGCGTAAGGCTGGCACCAGGGTTCTGAACTCACCGGTTAGAAAGGCTCAGTTTGCAATTCCGCTGGTCCGTGATGAGATCACGGAGAACGGATCCGAGTACCGATACGCGCTTGTAGAGCGCACCGTCCTGCCGGCTCCGGCATGGCTCTGTGCCAGAATGGACATCCCGCAGGGCCTGGATGTGCTGCACCTCAGATGCATGCACTATGCCGGCAGCGCGCCGTTTCAGTATGAGGTGCGCTGGATCGTTCCGGACAGCGTACCTGATGTTCTGGAGGCGGATTTCTCCTGCTCTGGTCCCAACGACTGGCTGGTGCAGAAGGTGCCCTTCACCAATCTGGAGTTGAGCTTCCTGGCGACCAAGGCCGACCAGAGTGTTGCCGAGTTTCTGGGCGCACAGGCGGGTGACCCGATCTTTACCGCTGAGCGCATCACTTGGCTGCGGGGCCAGCCCGTGACGCTGGCAAAACTGTTTTTCGCACCGGGCTACAGGATGACGGCCAACCTGTAGAAGGGGGCAAATCCACCTTGCTATCCCTTTCATGCCCGCCTCAAGACCCGCTTATTGTGGAACAAAAAAATTTCCCTCCGCATGAGAATTTCCTCTGGACGCAGCAATCCGGAAATCCTATACGACGCCTCATGTTCCGGCGTAGCTCAGCGGTAGAGCAGTTGACTGTTAATCAATTGGTCGTAGGTTCGATCCCTACCGCCGGAGCCAAAGAATTCAAGGGCTTAGCGTTCTCTCGCTAAGCCCTTTTCTTTTTGGGCTATTGGCGCGTCCCGGATTGCATGCGCACCGCCAGACGTCCCTGCCTCCGGCGGTGCTTTGTCCAGACTTAGCTGTTGGGGCGCACCCTGGCAGCGGTCTTGTTGGCAAAGGCCTCCAGCCGTTCGCGCGCTGCAGGCTGAGTGTTCACTACGCCCGCCACCACTGCCTCGGCATAGGCAGCATCCATACCGGACATGTTGTTCAGATGGCTGATTGCCGAGCAAATCGCATAGTTGGTCAGCGGCAGGTTTTCAGCGATCTTGTCCGCCAGTTCAAGCGCCTTGTCAAAGCTCGAGCCTTCGGTGATGTATTGCGCCAGTCCCAGATCGACCGCTTCCTGGCCCTGATAAACGCGGCCGGTCAGAATCATGTCGATCATCCGGTACTTGCCGATCATGTCAGAGACCCGGATGGTGGCACCGCCGCCGGTGAAAATACCGCGCTGGCCCTCTGGAAGGGCGAAATAAGTGCTCTGGTCAATGACCCGGATATGGGCCGCGCTGGCCAGTTCCAGCCCGCCGCCGACAACCGCGCCCTGCAGAGCAGCGATAACCGGGACGCCGCCGTATTCCATCTTGTTGAAGGCTTCATGCCAGCGCAAGCACACATGCATGAAATCGTCGGGGCTGCGGTCTGCTTTCCAATGTTCAACCAGATCAAGACCAGCGCAGAAATGATCGCCCTTCCCGGCCAGCACCACGGCCTTAACACCGTTGCGGTGGGCGTTGCTGAAGAAGCAGACCAGTTCCTCGATGGTTGCGGTATCCAGCGCGTTGCGCTTGGTCGGGCGGTTCAGCCGGACAATGCTGACGCCATTGTCCTTCTGTTCAATTTCTAGGTTTTCATAGGATTGCGCATTTGCCGCTTGGGTCATGAGTCCGGCCTTTTCTTTGTTTTCCGGCACCGAGACGTGCCGCTGTGATTAGGTGTTCAGAGATTGAGTGCGGCATCGCCCAGGCTGGCGCTGCCTTCGGTGATGCGCAGGTTTTCGGCACCGCACTCCACCAGGATGTGCTGGGCGTAGAAAACTGCGGTTGCAATTTTCCGGGTCATGAAGCCCGTGTCTTCGCCTTGCTCCAGCTTGGCGCTGGCCGCCAGCATGGACCGGCCCAGCTGCCAGGCAGCTGCCAGATTGCCAGTCAGCATCAGGAACGGGACACTGCCGCCAAAGGCTGCATTCAGGTCCTTACCTGCGGTGTTCAGCAGCCACTTCAGGCTGGACTCAAACATCTGTCGCGTCTCGCCCAGCCGCTTTGCCACGGCCTGCGCCTGCGCATTGCCCCCCTGCAACGCCTGCTCGGTCTCCTGTACCATCCCGGCAAAACGGCGGGCAGTTGCACCGCCGTCCCGCAGCACCTTGCGGCCCAGCAGGTCATTGGCCTGAATCGCAGTGGTGCCCTCATAGATCGGCAGGATCCGCGCATCACGGTAGAACTGGGCAACACCGGTCTCCTCAATGAAGCCCATGCCGCCATGCACCTGCACCCCGAGGGAAGTGACCTCCAACGACCGCTCGGTGCAGAATGCCTTGACAAGCGGCACCAGGAATTCGGCCATATCCTCAGCCTCAGCGTCACCCTGCTTGGCCAGATCCAGCCAGCCCGCAGTGGCAATCGCCAGCGCCCGGCCGCCTTCGGTCAGCGCCCGCATCCGCAACAGCATCCGCTGCACATCCGGGTGGCGGATGATCGGAGCCGCATCTTTGGTGCTGCCATCCACCGGGCGGCTTTGCACGCGCTCCTGCGCGTATTGCAATGCATGCTGACAGGCGCGTTCCGACACTGCAACACCCTGCACACCCACGGCAAAGCGGGCGGCGCGCATCATCACGAACATATTCTCCAGCCCGCGGTTTTCTTCGCCAACCAGAAAACCGGTCGCGCCGTCGTATTCCAGCACCGCGGTCGGGCTTGCGCGGACGCCCAGCTTGTGTTCCAGGCTGACACAGGTGACCGCGTTGCGGCGGCCCAAGGAGCCGTCCTCCTCGACCAGGAACTTAGGCACAATAAACAGACTCAGCCCCTTGGGGCCGGCCGGAGCACTTGGGGTGCGGGCCAACACCAGGTGAATGATGTTCTCCGTCAGCCCATGCTCACCATAGGTAATGAATATCTTGGTGCCGGACACCGCATAGGTTCCATCTGCAGCCGGTTCCGCCTTGCAGCGCACCCGGCCTAGGTCGCTACCCGCCTGCGGCTCAGTCAGGTTCATGGTGCCGGACCACTGGCCGGAAATCATCCGTTCCAGGTACGTCTGTTTCTGTGCATCAGATCCAGTCAGCAGCAGCGCCTCCACCGCGCCATCGGTCAGCAGCGGACACAGGCCGAAACTCAGATCAGATGCATTCAAAATCTCAGTCGCAGCCGCTGCTGCCGCCCGCGGCAACCCCATGCCGCCAAACTCCTCCGGGTGCGGCAAGCTTTGCCAGCCCATTTCGGCGAATTGCGCATAGGCCTGCGTATAGGCCTCAGGCAAAACGGTTTCGCCCCCCTCGAACCGCGCGCCGGTTTCATCCCCAACGCGGGACAACGGCGCAACGATGTCAGAGCAGAAGCGTCCCAGCGCCTCTAGCGCAGCGCCAACATCTTCCAGTTCGATCCCACCGCCAACAGCGCCTGCTTCCGGCGAGGGTGGCAGGTGCTCAATATTGAACATGATTTCGCGAATGGGCGCCTGATAGGTCATTTCCGCAGCTCCGGATTAGTGTTCCCTAATGCCAGATACGCGTTGCAAGACGGCCATTCCACGTTCATTACAGACATAATGCTTTCAAAAAGTGACAACACACCCATACACAATGCAGATCCCGCCGCCAGATTCCTCCAGCCTTGCAACTGTGTCGCCGCAGTTTGCCGAAGACTGGCTGCGCGCGCTGCGCCAGTGCAGCACGGAAAGCCAACTGCCGTCCTTCCTGCAGCGGGCCGGGCTGCATCTGGCGGAGGGGCAGCTGACGCACCGGGTCACACTGGATCAGATCGTGCGGCTCTATCAGATAGCCGCAGTTGAAACCGGGGACGAGATGACAGGCCTGTGGAGCCGTCCGGTCCGGCCCAGAGCTTTGCAGCACTTGCTGACGTCTGTGCGCGAAGCCAGCACCCTGCCCGCCGCCTTGCACCGGTTCTCCACCTTCTGGAACCTGCTGCTGGACGACTATCAGGTTGAACTCATTGAGGATGGTGCAAGCACCGTGTTGCAACTGGTGCCGCAGGGCGAGCAGCCCGTGCAGCGGTTCGGCCACATGCTGATCCTGAAATTGGCGCATGGTCTGCTGTCCTGGCTTGCAGGCTATGAGGTGCCGGTCCGCGCAGTGCAGTTTGCCTTTGAACGTCCCGCTTTTGCCCAGGACTACGCGGTCATATTCCCTGCCCCCGTCAGCTTCGGCGTGCACTGTTCCGAGATCGCATTTGAAACCAAGCCTCTTGGCGTGCCCGGCCATCGCAGCAATGCAGAGCTGAATGCATTTCTGGCCCGCGCCCCCCGTGATTGGATCTTCACCGGGTTCCGTGAACACACCCAGTCGCTGAAAGTGCGGGAATTTCTGTACCGGAGCAGTTGGGAAAACTGCCACCTGGCAGATGCCGCGCGGGCACTAAGTGTGACCCCCCGCACGCTGATGCGGCGGCTGGATGCAGAAGACACATCATTTCAAGCCATCAAGGACGGGTTGCGCCGCGACCTGGCAATCCGCGACCTGCAATCGGGTTTGAAAAGCATCGAGGAAATCTCGCAGGACACCGGGTTTTCCTCTGCCGCCAACTTTCACCGGGCGTTTCGCCGCTGGACCGGGGCGCCACCAAGCGCCTACAGATCAGCGGCAGGCTGACGGCAGCGGCCCCCTCACCCCAGCGCCGCGGGCAAAGCTGCATAGCCTCGGAAGCGGATCCGCCCGCCCTGCACCCGGTCTGGCAAAATGCGGTAGTCCGGGAACCGGCGCAGCAGACGTTCGATGGCGATCTTGCCTTCCAGCCGCGCCAGCGTTAGCCCGACGCAGACATGCGGCCCGCCGGCAAAGGCCAGGTGCCGGTTCGGCGTCCGAGTAATGTCAAACTCTTCCGGGTTCTCAAACACTTCCGGATCGCGGTTCGCGGCGCCGATCACCAAATGCAGGTTGGTTCCCGCAGGCACCTGGATGCCGCCAATCTCCGCCTCCGCTGTGGTTTCGCGGTTGCCCAGCTGGTTCGGAGAGCGGAACCGCAGCATTTCCTCCACCGCGGACTTGATCAGTTCCGGCTGCGCCAGCAAAAGCTGCCTTTGCTCCGGGTGATCATTCAGCAACGCCAGCCCGTTGCCGATCAGGTTGGTCGTGGTCTCATGACCTGCATTGAGGATGAAGATGCAATTCTGGATCAGCTCAATCTCGCTGAGCGAGCCCTCGGCGCCCTCGCCCCGGATCAGCCGGGTCAACACGTCGGTTTCGAGATCGCCTGGATTGGCACGGCGCCGGGCAATCAGGTTCTGCAGATAGGTCTTGAACTCCTCCACTGCACGATGCCCTGACGCCAATTGCGCCTCGCTCAGCGCAGGCTCCAGCGCACCAAGGATTGCCAGGGACCAATCCCGAAGCGGCGCACGCTCCGCCATTGGAACATCCAGCAGATTGCCGATGATCTGGATCGGGATGGAAGCGGTGAAATCGCCGATCAGATCCACCTGATCCCTGCCCGCCATCTCTTCCAGCAGAACATCGACGGTTTCAACCAGCCCCGGCTCCATCTTTGCAATAGCCCGCGGCGTCAGGGCTGACGTCATGATCTTGCGCACCCTAGTGTGCAGAGGCGGGTCCGAGAACACCAGCGAGGTGGTGTGATGCTCAAATAATGGCGAGCCTTCGCCGTATTTCGGGCCAAAAACACGCTTCTTGTCCGAAGAGAACAAAGCTATGTCGCGGTAGATCCGGTCAAGATCCGCATGGCGGCAAACCAGCAATGACCCATCCGGCTGCGGCAGCACCGGGGTCTCGCGCAACAAGGCATCGTAGTAAGGAAAGGGATCCTCGACAAAACCCTCCGGCGGATTTGCCAGATCAAATTCCTTAATATTCGCAGGCACATGCGATCCACCGTTCATCCGCCACCCTCCCTCTTGTTGTCCGGATAGCGTTTCTGCCGCATTTGCGACTGTCAATCACTCAATCCAGCACGGGACCCAGCGTCAGAACACCGAACTGCAATCTTCAAAGATGCTTGATTTCGCGTGACAACGGTAAGCGCCCCGGGTAGAAACAAACCATGAACACAGCGATTTCCTCTATCCGCAATCTCGGCCCTGCCTACGAAGAAGCCTGCCACCGCGCGGGTATTGCTTTCGCTGAGGACCTGCGCGCCCTTGGCGCCGATGCAGCCTACGCCCGGCTGTTGCAAACCGGCACCCGGCCGCATTTCATTGGCTATTACGTGCTGGTCATGGCCCTGCAAGGCCGGTCATGGAATGATTGCAAGGGCAAGGAGAAGGAAGAGCTCCGCAAACGCTTTGATGCCATCAAGGAAGAAGCGCGGCCTCAGCCTGGTTCCAAATTGCTGGCAGAGCTTGACGCCATTGGTGTGCGTGCAACCCAGTCAGACCTCGAGACGCTCTGACTCCAGTGCCTGCATTGAAACGGCTGGCTGTTATAGGCCGCTCAGATCCCGGACAAGAAAACTGCCTCCGGAAAATCTGCAACTATTCCACACTTTCTGCGTTGTGCCCCCAAGAGCTGACACACCAAAGGGAGTTCCGGAATGGACCTGATCCGCATCATCTTCGCTGTCATTTTGCCGCCGCTGGGCGTTTTCCTGCAGGTGGGTCTGGGTAAGCACTTCTGGCTGAACATCCTGCTCACGCTTCTCGGCTATATCCCCGGCATCGTGCACGCGGTTTGGATCATCGCACGGACGCCTAGCCATGCCTGAACTGCCGAGCCATCAGAATAGTGAGCTGGAGAAGCTTGAACGTCTCGCTCAGCGTATGGACCGCGCCTTCCGTGTTCCGCTGGTTGGGGTACGGGTTGGCTGGGACAGTATTGCGGGCCTGATGCCGGGCATCGGGGACGCGCTTGCCCTGGCCCCCGCCGGCTACATTCTCTACCGCGGCTTCCGGATGGGGGCCTCTGCGCCGGTGCTGGCGCGGATGGCGGCCAACATTGGGATCGATACGCTGATAGGCTCGATCCCTCTCGCCGGTGACTTGTTTGACGTTGCTTGGAAAGCCAACACCCGCAACACCGCCTTGCTGCGCCGCCGTTTCGAGGGAAATGGAAGAAAAGGGGAACCACTGCCTAAACGCTTGGGCCAGCGAAAGTTTTCCAGCTTAACAGCTCCGCGGGAACTGCGGCTGTCTCCCGCTTGGGCTGGTAACCGAGGCCCGCAGAGGAAACCTACGCGGGGCCGGCACCACCCGCTTGGGCGCCCATTGTAGATAGGAAAACAGGCTGCGTGGATACGAAAAAGGCTGCAACCCGCAGGCTGCAGCCTCTCTTAACCAGTTAAGCCTATTGCTTAGCCGACCAGCTCGAGGCCGGAGAAGAAGTAAGCGATTTCCACTGCAGCGGTTTCCGGTGCGTCGGAACCGTGCACGGAGTTTTCGCCAACCGATTCAGCGAATTCAGCGCGGATGGTGCCGGCCGCGGCGTCTGCCGGATTGGTGGCGCCCATGACTTCGCGGTTCTTGGCGATGGCGTTTTCGCCTTCCAGAACCTGTGCAACGATCGGCGCGGAGGCCATGAATTCGCACAGCTCGTCGTAGAACGGACGCTCGGCGTGCACCTTGTAGAACTCACCCGCTTGCGCTTTGGTCAGGTGAATGCGCTTCTGTGCCACGATGCGCAGGCCGGCTTCTTCAAACTTGGCGTTGATTGCGCCGGTCAGGTTGCGGCGGGTTGCATCGGGCTTGATGATCGAGAAAGTGCGTTCCAGTGCCATGGGGCAGACTCCTGTGCTGAAAAGCCGGACGTCATGCCCGGCCCGTTACGAATTGCCGCCCCGATAGCATGGCTCTGTGACAGGATAAAGAGGGGATTGCGCAGCTTTGACGCAGCTGCCGTTTCGGGGTTGCACTTATCTGATTTTTTCTGTCAGGTACTGCAGCGCGAACAGGGTTGAAACTTGAAACAAGGTTGAATGATGAAACCTGCATTTGCTCTGATCGCCTCCCTTGCAGCAGCCCCGGCGGTTGCCGCTGAAACTGCCATACCCATGACCTACGGTATATTCGAAACAGCCATCGCCCATACAGATCTGGAAAGCTGCCCGGCGCAGCTTGCCAAACCGGGCACCTTCTGCCGCGCGACCCTGCGCCATGACGAGATCCACGTCTTTGCCTTCAGCCGCGAAGACGGCAACCCGCTGGTCGGCTTTGCCTCCTATGCCTTCGACGATCTCGCACAGCATCTGAATTAACAGCTGCTCATGATGGGGCTGCCAGCCGCCGCCAGCTCCCCTCCCCCATTGACAACACCGCAGCACTGCCGCAGTGCTCGGCTCATGTTACGTATCAGCGATATCTCCTATGCGGTCGAAGGCCGCCTCCTGTTCGATGGCGCCAGCGCCACGATCCCCACCGGGCACAAAGTCGGGCTGGTCGGCCGCAACGGCACCGGTAAAACCACGCTGTTCCGGCTGATCCGAAATGAGCTGTCGCTGGAATCCGGCAGCATTTCCCTGCCCAGCCGGGCACGGATCGGCGGTGTGGCGCAAGAAGCGCCCGCCTCGGATGTGTCGCTGATCGATACTGTTCTGGCAGCGGACGCCGAACGCGCCGAACTGATGGCAGAGGCAGAGACCGCACAGGACCCGGGCCGGATTGCGGAAATCCAAACCCGCCTGGCCGACATTGACGCCTGGTCAGCCGAGGCCCGCGCCGCCTCTATCCTCAAAGGACTGGGGTTCGACTACGACGCCCAGCAGCGTCCCTGCTCCGATTTCTCAGGCGGCTGGAGGATGCGTGTCGCATTGGCATCAGTGCTGTTTTCCCAACCGGATCTGCTGCTGCTTGACGAACCGACCAACTATCTCGACCTGGAAGGCGCGCTGTGGCTTGAGGCCTATCTGGTGAAGTACCCGCATACGGTGATCATCATCAGCCACGACCGCGAACTGCTGAACCGCTCGGTCAATGGCATTCTGCATCTCGAGGACCTGGGCCTGACCTTCTATTCCGGCAACTATGACCAGTTTGCCCGCCAGCGCGCCGCCAATCGGGCCAATCAGGCGGCCCTGGCCAAGAAACAGGACGCCCGCCGCGCCCACCTGCAGGCCTTTGTGGACCGGTTCAAGGCCAAGGCCAGCAAGGCAAAACAGGCGCAAAGCCGGGTGAAGATGCTGGAGAAGATGGAAACCATCCGTGCGCCCGAAGACGCCGCGCGTACCGTGTTCACCTTCCCCGAACCCGAAGAACTGTCGCCGCCGATCATCGCCACCGAGGGCACTTCTGTCGGCTATGACGGCACCACGATCCTCAGCCGTCTGGACCTGCGCATCGATCAGGACGACCGCATCGCGCTGCTGGGTAAGAACGGCGAAGGCAAATCCACCCTGTCCAAAATGCTGTCGGGCCGCCTGGATGTGATGACGGGCCGGATGACCCAGTCCAGCAAGCTGCGGATCGGTTTTTTTGCCCAGCATCAGGTGGATGAGCTGCACATCGACGAAACGCCACTGCAGCACCTGCAGCGCGAACGCCCCGACGAAGGCCAGGCGCGGCTGCGCGCCCGGCTGGCCGGATTTGGACTGGGCGCAGATCAGGCCGATACAGCCGTGGGCCGCCTCTCAGGCGGGCAGAAAGCGCGCCTTTCACTGCTGCTGGCCACCCTGCCCGCGCCGCATCTGCTGATCCTTGACGAGCCGACCAACCACCTGGACATCGAAAGCCGCGAGGCCTTGGTCGAGGCGCTGACGGCCTATTCCGGCGCGGTCATTCTGGTCAGCCACGACATGCACCTCCTCAGCCTGGTGGCGGACCGCCTGTGGCTGGTGTCCGGCGGCACGGTGAAACCCTTTGAGGGCGACTTGCCCGCCTACCGCGACCTGCTGCTGACACGCGACAAACCGGCGGGCAAACCCAAGGCAGAGAAGCCCAAGCGCCCCTCCCGGGACACCATCCTGGCCCTGCGTGCAGAGGTCCGCAAGGGTGAGGCCCGGCTCGAAAAAGTCAGCGAAATGCGGGACAAACTGGCCAAAAAGCTGGCGGACCCCACGCTCTACGAGGAAGGCCGCAAGGACGAGGCTGTGGTCTGGCAGCGCAAATATGCCGAAGTGATGGAAGCGCAGGACCGTGCCGAGGATCTTTGGATGAAGGCGCTGGAAAAACTGGAACAGGCAGAAGCACAATGATCGACACGGCATTCCTGATCACATCCTTTGTGACATTGTTCGTGATCGTCGACCCGATCGGCCTGACACCGGTCTTCATCGCCCTGACGCAGGGCATGTCGTCTTCCCGCCGCCGCTCCATCGCGCTGCGGGCGACCATCACTGCAGCCGTGCTGCTGGCGATTTTTGCAGGTTTTGGCGAAGCAGTGCTGGGCTTCATCGGTATTTCGATGCCCGCGTTCCGGGTGGCCGGCGGTGTGCTGCTGTTCCTGACCGCACTGGACATGCTGTTCGAACGCCGCAACAAGCGCCGCGAGGACCGCAGCGAAGAAGATGACTTTGACGACCCATCCGTCTTTCCTCTGGCAATCCCGCTGATGGCGGGCCCCGGCTCCATCGCCACGGTGATCCTGCTGACAGGCCAGCAGCCCGGCTTTGCAGGCTTTGCCATGGTAATGGGCGTGGTGATTGCCGTGCTGGCGATCCTCTTGGTAATGTGCCTGTTTTCCGGCCTGTTCGAACGGATGCTGGGCAAGACTGGCATCACTGTAGTCACCCGGCTTCTGGGTATGCTGCTGGCAGCTCTGTCGGTGCAGTTCGTGCTGGACGGCCTGCGCGACTTCGGTTTTGCAGGCTAGTATAACGTCCCGGCCCGCCTACATAATAAACAGGAGGTGAGCACATGGGCGAATATGAAATCGGGCGGTTTATCTATCTGATCATCCTGCTGGTCGCGGTCGGGTCATGGGTCTTTGTCCAGAACCGTCAAAGCCTCGGCAAGACGATGCAGATGTTTGCCGTCTGGGGCTTCATCTTTCTTGGCGTGATCGCTTCATACGGGCTGTGGGAAGACATCCGCCAAACTGTTCGCCCGCAGCAAAGTGTCGCCATCGACGCGGGCCGGGTCGAGGTGCCGCGCGCACCGGACGGCCACTATTATCTGACCTTGGACGTGAACGGCGTCCCGGTCGAATTCCTCGTCGACACCGGCGCCAGTCAGGTTGTGCTGAATGAACGTGACGCCCAAAGCGCAGGCATCGACACCGCCAGCCTTGCCTACCTCGGCCGCGCCAGCACCGCCAATGGCGAGGTGCGGACAGCCTCTGTCTGGGTGGATGAGATCTCGCTGGGCGGCATCTCGGACAAGAACCTGCGCGTGTGGGTCAATCAGGGAGAGCTGGAACAATCCCTGCTGGGGATGGGCTACTTGCAGCGCTGGTCCAGCATCGAAATCCGCAACGGCGCGTTGTTACTTACACGCTGACGGCCGCAAACGCGCAACTTCGGCCTGCAATGTATTGAGGCGGATCAAAGTTCTGCGCCCGCTTGCCCCTTAGATTGGAACTCAATCAACCCAACAAAGAGAGGAGCAAGCCGCCGTGACCGATGACGAACTGAAACAACTTCAGCAAAGCTACAGCAAGCTGAAAGAGGAAACCGGCAAGTCGCCCTCATATTTCTATGACTCGCTGTTCCGTCATGCGCCTGAATTGCGCCAGCTGTTCCGCGAGGATCTGGAAGGCCAGGGAATGAAGTTCATGACCACACTGGGCGTGATTGTTGCCAGACTGAATGATGAAAGCGCCGTGGCCCCGCAATTTCAACAGCTCGGCAAGACTCATGCGTCTCTTGGCGTCCTGACAGAACACTTCGCCCCGATGGAAGAAGCCCTGATCGACACCCTGCGCCACGCGCTCGGAAAGGAGATGACCCTGGAGCTGGAGGCGCTGTGGCGCACGGCCTTCAAGGAGATTTCCCTCAAGATGATCGAACGCGGCGGCATTCAAGGCCACTGAAACGGTCTCTTGGCAGCAGCGTCAGCTGTTGCCGGGTTCAGCCGTAATGAATCCTTTGACGGGATAAACCCGGCCGAACGCGCCCGGATAGCTTTCCAGCCGGACCGCAGACCAATCGTTCTTTTCCGACACGTCAATCACCGCCATGCCGAGCGAGATCTTGTTGCGGTGCCAGTTGGCGTGGTTGACCCGGATCCTTCGCGCATCCTCGACTTTTGAAACCACAGCAACATGCCCCAGCGGGTTGGAGCGGGTGGCACTGAAGGCCATCACGGCACCCAGTTCCGGCTCTTTGCTGCGGCTGTACTGACCCGTGGCCTGCCCCCACCAGGTCTTGGCATTTCCGAAAATTTCGATCCCGCTGGCGTTGCGGGCAAAGGGCACACACCAGACACGGCGGCCTTTGGACTGCAAATACTGAACTTCCTGAACGGCATACTCCAGCCGCGCAGCCTCGGCCTCTGCCCGGCTGACGGATCCGTTCTGAACATCACCGCAATTGGCCAGGAAAAGCAGGCCGACGCCGGCAATAGGAAGCATCCGCAGCCGCTTGACCGCACGTACGAAATTCATCTGTCCCCCCAGTGTCCTGGTCGTTTTCCCGGTTGACCGGGATTTGTGCTGGAAGGGATAAAGGCCAAGTGACGAAAAATCGAGTAATTGTTGCCCTTGTGAAACAAATCTAATGGGGCATCGGCAAATTTTTGCCAACACCAGGTGCCGCAACCGTAGATCCGCCTATTTTTCGGCCTTCTTTTCCCAGCGACCGCTTTCCTCGGACCAGTACTGGGCGGAACAGCCCTCATCCGTCAGGGCCTTCCACTGGGTGCGCGCATGCTGCACGGCCTCGGGATCGGTGCCGTCAAACAGGATACAGACCCGGCTCATCGCCTGCACTTCTTCGGCACTGACAGCGGCGCCATCCACCGCCATCACGCACTCCGGATTGTTGGCCGCCTCAGGGCCCGCCGTCAGCAGGATGGGCTGCAGCGCGTCATGGGGGCCGCCCGCAAGGCCATGAGCCCGGAAACTCTCTTCCGGCCCCTGCCACAGGCGGTCATCCAGCCAGGCCATACGCTCCGGATCGCGCCCGCGCACCGCAATGCGCCAGCCCGCCCCGCGCGCCTTGTCCAGAAGGACCGGCAGGGTCTCCTCCAGCGGCCTTTGCGTCAGATGATAGAAATAGGCGGCTCCCATAACGGCCTATTCCGCCTCGAACTTGTCCGCGACCAGCCGGTTCAGCGCCATCACGCCCCAGCCGGTGGCACCTTTGGGCGCATAGTCCGTGTCCTTGCTGACCGATGCCACGCCGGCGATATCCAGATGGATCCAGGGCACATCGTCCTTGATGAACCGCTGCAGAAACTGCGCCGCAGTAATGGAGCCCGCAGGGCGGCCGCCAACGTTCTTCATGTCGGCAATGCGGGACTTAAGCTGTTCATCATAGGCCTTGCCCAGCGGCATCCGCCAAGCGCCCTCGTCCTCAGACTTGGCAGCCTTCAGGAAGGCATTGCACAGGTCATCATCATTGGAGAAGACACCGGCGTTTTCATGCCCCAGCCCGATGATAATCGCGCCGGTGAGGGTTGCCAAATCGATCACACCTGCGGGCTTGAACCGCTCCTGCGCGTACCACAGGACATCACACAGCACCAAGCGCCCCTCGGCGTCGGTGTTGATGATTTCGACGGTGTCGCCCTTCATGGACTTCACCACATCGCCAGGACGGGTGGCGTTGCCAGAGGGCATGTTCTCCACCAAGCCAACCAAGCCAACCACATTTGCCTTGGCCTTGCGCAGCGCCAGCGCGCGCATGGCGCCTGCCACGACACCGGCGCCGCCCATGTCCATGGTCATCTCTTCCATGCCTGCCGCGGGCTTCAGGGAAATACCGCCGGTATCAAACACCACGCCCTTGCCGACCAGCGCCAGCGGTGCTGCATCCTTGGCGCCGCCCTTCCACTGCATCACCGCCACCTTGGAGGGGCTCTCGGACCCCTGCCCGACACTCAGCAGCGTGCGCATGCCTAGCTTTTCGAGATCCGTCTCTTCCAGGATCTCAACCTCCAGGCCAATGCCCTTCATTTCTTCGATGCGGCGGGCGAATTCAGTGGTGGTGAGGACATTTGCAGGCTCATTGACCAGATCACGCGTCATATGTACGCCCTCGGCCACCGCCAGCAGCGGCGCACAAGCGGCCTCAAGCTCAGCCGGTGACTTGGAGGCGACGACAACCTCTCCCTCCGGCTTGTTGCCTTTGGGAGACTTGTGGTTATCAAAAGCATAGTCCCGAAGCGCCATACCCAAAGTCAGATCCGCAGCCTTGTTCATGCTGCCAGCCATAACGGTCAGCCGCTTGCCTGCAGCCCCCTTCACCAGCTTGGCCCCCGCCTGCCGCGCCTCCACCGGAGACAGCTTGCGGGGCAGCACCAGAACATCCAGCGCCTCAACCTGCATGCCTGCTGGCCAGCCCAGGGAAATCACATCGCCTGCCTTCGCCTTCTTGAACCCTTCCGAGTCGATCAGCCGGGCAATTGCCCCCTTGGACATCCGGTTGGCGCTGCGCGCAGCTTGGTCCATGCTGCCGTCCGGCGTCACCATGACCGCGACCCGGCCAGTCATCTCTGCTATCGCCTTGGGGTCGTAGTCGACGAAACGGATCGGGGTAAGGCTGCTCATTCTTGCGCGCTCCTGCTGAAAATCTCTTGGTTCTTGGCACCAGAGGTATCCTGCAGAGCGGCAGTTGGAAAGACCCGGCGGCGCAGGCCGGCACCTGCGGTCAGCCGCCGATTGACGGGCGGGACGAGAATGCAGTTTTCCCCGCCAATCAAATCCACTAAGGTCCGCAAAAATAACAATGGCAAGATCTGGGGGGATCGGGTGTCACGCTACGACAGATATGTGCTGTCACAGTATCTGCTCTTCTTCGGCTTCTTTGCCCTGATTCTGGTGGCCGTGTTCTGGGTCAACCGGGCCGTTGTCCTGTTTGACACGCTGATCGGCAACGGACAGTCCGCGCTCGTGTTTCTGGAATTCACCGCGCTCACCCTTCCGAACCTGATCCGCATGGTGCTGCCGATTGCCGCTTTCGGCGCTGCAGTCTGGGTGACCAACCGGCTGAACAGCGAAAGCGAGCTGACCGTCCTGCGCGCCACCGGAACCAGTCCCTGGCAAATGGCCCGCCCGGCGCTGGTATTCGGCCTTATCACCGCACTGATGATGTCGGCGCTGACGCACTATCTGCTGCCTGCCTCGATCAATCAGCTGGAACTGCGGGAAAGCGAAGTATCGCGAAACATCACCGCCAAACTGCTGAGCGAAGGCGACTTTCTGCACCCTGCTGATGGTGTCACGTTCTATATCCGGCAGATTGAACCGGACGGGACCCTTCAGGACGTTTTCCTTTCAGACCGCCGCGACCCGGAAGTCACAGTCACATATACCGGTAACCGCGCGTTTCTCGTGCGGGACGGCGAAAGCGCGCACCTGATCATGGTGGAAGGCATGGCGCAGCGGCTCGAGAACAAGTCGCAACGGCTTTCGACAACTTTCTTCACTGATTTTTCGTATGATATCAGTTCTCTGGCCCGCCAAGCTGAGAACCCGGCCCGCAACATTCGCGCAATTCCCAGCTTGGAGCTGATGACCCGCACTGCGGCCGTCACTCAAAGCGACGGTTACTCCGCCGGCGCCCAGGCCGAAGAGCTGCACCTGCGCTTTGCCCGCGCACTGGTCTGCATTGCGGTGACGCTGATTGGATTCTCCGCATTGATGCTGGGCACATTTTCGCGTTTTGGCGTCTGGCGGCAGGCGATGCTGGCTTTTGTTATCCTGATCTTTGTTGAAGGCCTGCGCGGCGTGGTGTCCGAACCCGTTCTTCAGAACCCCGATCTATGGCCGCTGATCTACTTGCCCACCCTGCTGGGCTTGGCGGTGGCACTGGTCTTTCTGATCCTCTCCGCCCGCCCCAAACGGATTCGGGCACTGGCACCGGAGACCCCGGCATGAAACTGGACCTCTACTATGCGCGCCGTTTCACGCAATGGTTTCTGGTGATTGTTGCTGTCCTGATGACCTTGGTGGTGCTGATTGATCTGAACGAGCAGATCCGCCGGTTCGAATCCGTTGACCTTAGCCTGGGACAGCTCGTTGGCCTGACCCTGCTGAACATTCCTGCAGCACTCAGTGAGTTCCTGCCGCTGATCATGATCCTGTCAACCATCGTGCTGTTTGTTGGCCTTGCCCGCAGCAGCGAGCTGGTGGTGACCCGTGCCATCGGCCGGTCTGGCATTCGGGCACTGGCCGCCCCGGTACTGGTGGCCGCAGCAATCGGCGGCCTGGCCGTTACCATGCTCAATCCCATCGCAGCCGCCACTGCCAACCGCTACCAGGACCTCGCAGAGACCTATCACAACGGCGGCCCCTCGGCCTTGTCGCTGAGCGGAGAGGGATTGTGGCTGCGCCAGGGCGGCGCCCGCGGCCAGTCGGTCATTCACGCCAAGGGTTACAGCGGCGATGCCGCTGAAATCACCCTGATTGATGTTTCGATTCATGCCTACACCAATGCGGGCGGCCCGGTGCGCCGCATAACCGCTGAAACGGCCAGGCTTGACGGCAGCCATTGGGTCCTGACCAACGCTAAGGCCTGGCCGCTGACAGCCGGTATCAACCCCGAAACCGGAGCGGCCCGGCATGAAGAGCTGCGCCTGCCAACCACACTGACCACAGACCGTATCCGCGGCACACTCGGTACCGCCAGCGGCATCTCGATCTATGACCTGCCCTCCACAATCCGCGAACTTTCAGCCGCCGGTTTTACCACCAAACGCTACGAAGTCCGGCTGCAAGCGGAACTGGCCCGCCCCCTGTTTCTGATAGCCATGGTTCTGGTCGGTGCATCCTTCACCATGCGGCACGCCCGCTTTGGCGGCACCGGACTGGCGGTGATGATGGCGGTACTGCTGGGATTCGGGCTTTATTTCATCCGCAATTTCGCGCAAATCCTCGGCGAGAACGGGCAAATTCCGGTGGCGCTGGCCGCCTGGGCGCCGCCCGCTGCCGCGATACTTTTGACTTTGGGACTGCTACTCCATGCCGAAGACGGGTAAATTGCGCCGGGCGCTGCTTCTTTCCGCCGTGCTGCCCTGGCTGGCTCTGTCTGCTCCTGCCTCTCAGGCTCAGACTGCCGCGGCCCAAGATCCGGCCCAGCCTGCAATGCTTGTCGCTGATCAGGTGTTCATCACCCCGGACCGGACACTCGTGGCAGAAGGCAATGTAGAAGCTTTCCAAGGCGATATCCGCCTGCGCGCGCAAAAGATCACCTTTGATCAAGGCACCGGCACCCTGCAGATCGAAGGCCCGATCCGCATCGATCAGAACGGTGATATCACCATTCTGGCCAACGCCGCGGAAATGGACAGCAGCCTGCGCAACGGACTGCTGGACGGAGCCCGCATGGTATTGCAGCAGCAGCTTCAGCTTGCCTCGCTGCAGATGACACGGGTCAGCGGCCGCTATACCCAGCTTTACAAGACAGCAGTTTCCTCCTGTCACGTCTGCGAAGACGGGCGCCCGCCTCTCTGGCAGATCCGTGCTGAGCGCGTCACCCACGATCAGCAGGAACGCCAACTGTATTTTGAGAACGCCCAGCTCCGGGTACTGGATGTCCCGGTATTCTATTTCCCGGCGTTCCGCCTGCCGGATCCCTCATTGGAGCGGACCAGCGGCTTTCTGATTCCGTCCGTGCGCTCGACTTCGAACCTCGGCACCGGGGTCAAGGTGCCCTATTTCTTCACCCTTGGCCCGCACAAGGATCTGACGATCGCGCCCTACGTCTCTTCCAGTACCCGGACGCTGGACCTGCGCTACCGGCAGGCTTTCCGGCGCGGCCGGATCGAATTCAACGGCGCCTATACCCGTGACGATCTGTTCCCGGATCAGGACCGCGGTTACATCTTCGGAAATGGCCAGTTCGAATTGCCGCGGGATTACCGTCTCACGTTTGACGCAAAGGTGGTTTCGGACGATGCCTACTTAGCGGACTACGGCCTGCCTGACCTGGACCGGCTGCGGTCCAGACTGGAGCTTTCCCGGGTCCGCCGCGACAGCCTGCTGCGCACGTCGCTGACCCACTATAAAACGCTCCGCTCAGACGAAGACCCCGATGAAATCCCATCAGGCATCGCCGAAGCGCTCTTTCAGAAGCGCTTTTTTCCCGGCATCGCCGGCGGTGAAGTCCGGCTTACGCTTCAAGGCAACGGGCGTTACCGCCGCTCAACTAACCGGGGGGACGGCCTGAGCGAGGATTCTGCCACCGGCCGGGACATCGTCCGGCTGACGGCCGACCTCAGTTGGCTCCGCACCTGGAGGTTTGGCTACGGGATCCTCGCAGAAGCGGAAATAGGCGCAGCGGCTGACGCCTCCAGGGCGTATGACGATGCCTTTTTCACCGACGAAGTCACCCGCCTGACGCCCCGTGGCGCTTTGACCTTCCGCTTGCCGATGACCCGTCGCGAGACCAATGGCGCAACCCAGTATCTGGAGCCGATCCTGCAATTGGGATGGCGCGACGAAGGCAGCGGCAATGTGGTCAGTGAGGAGAGCCGGTTCGTCGAGTTCGATCAGGGCAATCTTTTGTCGCTGTCCCGTTTCCCTGCAACCGATGCCCGCGAGGACGGGTTTACACTGGTCTATGGCGCCAATTGGGCGCGCTACTCCCCCCAAGGCTGGCAGGCCTACGCAACTATCGGCCAAGTGCTGCGCAGTGAAGACGACACCCGCTTCACCAAGAGCTCGGGGCTAAGCGGTACTTCCTCAGACCTTCTGCTGGCCGGCCAAATCAAGTTTGGCGACGGGCTGGCGATCTCCACTCGCGGCCTGCTGAACGGCTCGCTGAACTTCTCAAAGGCCGAGGTCCGCGGTGAATGGCACACGGACCGTTCCAGCCTATCCGGCACGTATCTGTGGCTTGGCACCGATCCTGTCGAGGAACGGACCGAGGAAAGTTCGGAAATTTGGGTTGACGGGCGCTACGACATCAATCCCAGCTGGTCTGCCAGCGCCCGGCTGCGCTACGACATTTCCGGCGCCCGTGCCACCAGGGCCGGTCTGGGTCTGGCTTACCAGAACGAATGCGTAACGGTCGACCTTTCGGTCAACCGCCGCTATACCTCAACAACAAGTGTTGAGCCGACAACGGATTTCGGCTTTACCATCTCCCTCAGCGGTTTTTCCGTAAAGAGCGGCAACAAACAGTACAGGCGGTCATGCAGCAAGACGTGAAATCCCGGTTCCCGGCTCCCTTCCTTTCCCGTGCCCTCAAGTCCGCAACCGCGCTGGCGCTGGCGGCAGGTCTTTCCCTGACCGCCCTGCCGGCCGGGGCACAGAATCTTTTTGCGCCCGCGATTACGGTAAATGACGAGGTCATCACCCGGTATGAGCTGGAACAGCGCGCCCGCTTCCAGGCGGCGCTGAGGGTTCCGGGCGACCCGCTGGATACCGCGCGCGAGGAGCTGATCAATGACCGGCTCAAATTGCAAGTGCTGCAACAGGCCGGCATTGAACTGTCCGATGAGGATATTTCTGCCGGCATGGAAGAAATGGCGGGCCGCGCCAACCTGTCGCTGAACGAATTCCTGACTGCCCTCCAACAGCAGGGGGTCGCTCCGCAGACTCTGCGCGATTTCACCAGGGTCGGTCTGGGCTGGCGCGAATACACGCGCGTCCGTTTTCTGGCCCAGGCACGCCCGACCCAGGAAGAAATTGACCGGGCTATGGGGTCCGCAGGCACAGGCAGCGTCCAGGTGCTGCTGAGCGAATTCATTGTGCCTATCAATGACCAGAATGCAGCTCAGGTAGAAGAGCTGATTGAACAAGTTTCCCGGCTCAAGGGCTATGACAGCTTTTCCGCCGCAGCGGCGCAGTACTCGGCTGCGGCCAGCCGCAATGAAGGCGGCCGCCTGCCCTGGATGCCACTGACCAAACTGCCGCCCCAGTTGCAGGAAATCGCACTGGCACTGAAGCCGGGTGAAATCTCCGAACCGCTGCCGCTGCAAAACGCCGTGGCACTGTTCCAGATGCGCGGCGTGCGCGAGGTTGAAGGCGCTGCACCGCGTTACACCGCGATCGAATACGCAACCTACTTCGTTCCCGGCGGGCGCACACCTGAAGGACTGGCAGCAGCACAGAAAGTTGTGAACAGCGTCGACACCTGCGAGGACTTCTACGGCCTCGCTCAAGGTCAGGACCCGTCGGTGCTGGACATCCAAAGCCTGCCGCCTGCTGACATTCCCCGCGACATCGCATTGGAACTGGCCAAGCTCGACCCCACTGAGACTTCCACTGCGCTGACCCGCAACAACGGCCAGACGCTTATGGTTCTTATGCTCTGCGGCCGCACCGCCGACCTCGGTGAAGGCGCCAACCGCGAAACCGTGGCCAATGCGCTGGTGGCGCAGCGGATGACATCGCTGACGGACAGCTTTCTCGAACAACTGCGCGCCGACGCCCGGATCGACATCAAATGACCCTTTCCGGGCCCATTGCCCTTAGCTGCGGAGAACCAGCAGGCATCGGCCCGGAAATCGCCGTCAAGGCTTGGGAAGCACTGCGGGGCGACTGCCCGTTCTTCTGGATCGGCGACCCCAGGCATTTACCTTCAGGCACGCCGGTCTGCAGGATTTCCACCCCTGCTGAGGCGGCCCCGGCCTGCGTGGGCGGCTTTCCTGTCCTGCCGCTTGCCTTCGGCGGCAATGCTGTCAAGGGAACGGCCGATCCGGCCAATGCCGCTGGCGTGATCCAATCTATTGAGACCGCTGTAAAGCTGGTCCAGGCAGGTGAGGCCTCCGCCGTCTGCACTGCCCCTATTCACAAAAAGGCATTGATCGACGGCGCAGGTTTTGCCTATCCCGGCCATACCGAATTTCTCGCCGCGCTGGCGGGCCGGGACCGGGTTGTTATGATGCTGGCCAGCGAGCAGCTGCGGGTGGTGCCCGCCACCATCCACATCGCCCTGTCGGACGTGCCTGCCGCGCTGACACCGGAAGGCTTGCGCGAAACCATAGAAATCACCGCCGCCGGCCTGCGAAGCCAGTTCGGCATTGCTGCACCGCGCATCGCTGTCGCGGGCCTTAACCCGCACGCAGGCGAAGGCGGCGCCATGGGCCGGGAAGAACTCGACTGGATCAATGCATTGGTCTCGCAAATGCAGAGTGAAGGCCTGAATGTCACCGGCCCGCACCCGGCTGACACGATGTTCCACGCCGCCGCCCGCGCCCGCTATGATGCCGCGGTCTGCATGTACCACGACCAGGCACTGATCCCGATCAAAACGCTGGATTTCGACAGGGGCGTAAATGTGACTCTGGGCCTGCCGTTCATCCGCACCTCTCCCGATCACGGCACTGCCTTCGACATCGCGGGGACCGGTCAGGCCAACCCCTCCAGCCTGATCGAGGCACTCAAGCTGGCGCAGGCCATGGCCGCCAGCTCTTGATTCTTCCTCTTGCCGGAAATATCCCCGCCGAAGGCATGAAAACTCCGGCGCACCGCCCGCGTCACGTCCTGAGGTCCAGATGACATGAGCGCTATCGATAGCCTTCCCCCTCTGCGCGAAGTGATCGCGACGCATCAGCTGTCGGCACGCAAGTCGCTGGGCCAGAACTTTCTGCTCGACCTCAACCTCACTGCCAAGATCGCACGGCAAGCCGGAGATCTGACCGGCTGCGACGTGCTGGAAATCGGCCCCGGCCCTGGCGGCCTGACCCGCGGTTTGCTGGCCGAGGGCGCCCGCCGCGTTCTGGCTGTGGAGAAGGACAGCCGCTGCCTGCCCGCGCTGCAGGAGATCGCAGACGCCTATCCAGGCCGGTTTGAGGTGATCAACGGCGACGCTCTCGAAATCGATCCGCTGGCACACCTCACCCCGCCGATCCGCATTGCCGCCAACCTGCCCTACAACGTCGGCACCGAGCTTCTGGTGCGCTGGCTGACGCCCAAGGACTGGCCGCCGTTCTGGCAGAGCCTCACCCTGATGTTCCAGCGCGAGGTGGCAGAGCGCATCGTTGCCCAGCCCGGCTCCAAGGCCTATGGCCGCCTGGCAATCCTGGCGCAGTGGCGGGCGGATGCGCGCATCGTGCTGTCGCTGCCGCCCGGAGCCTTCACCCCGCCGCCCAAGGTCTCCAGCGCCGTGGTGCACCTGGACGCCTTGCCGGAACCGCGGTTCGAGGCCGACGCCGCAGTGCTGTCTCGCGTCGTGGCCGCCGCTTTCAACCAGCGCCGCAAAATGCTGCGTGCCTCGCTCAAGGGCATCTCTCCAGATATCGAGGCGCAGCTGACCGCGGCTGGCATCCCGCCCACCGAGCGCGCCGAACAAGTGAGCCTGGAGGCCTTCTGCGCTCTTGCGCGTGAAGTCGCCAAGGCCTGACCCTCCTTTCCCGACAATACCGGAGCCTGTTCATCAGATGACCCAAGCCGTTACTGCGCGCCCGACCCTTTTGTCCGTGAATGTCAACGCAGTTGCCTACCTGCGTAACCGGCGCGACGTGCCTTGGCCGAACCTGATCGACATTTCCCGTGCAATCCTGCAGGCCGGCGCCCACGGTATCACCGTGCACCCGCGCCCGGATGAACGCCACATCCGCTTTTCCGACCTGCCTGCCCTGTCCCGCCTGATTGCCGAGGAGTTCCCCAAGGCCGAGTTCAACATCGAGGGCTACCCGACCCGCCATTTCATCGACCTTGTGCTGGAGAACAAGCCGCATCAGGTGACACTGGTGCCGGACACGCCGGAGCAGTCCACCTCAGATCACGGCTGGGATTTTGCCGCCGATGGCGAGATGCTCCTGCCCATCGCTGAGGAGTTCAAGGCGGCCGGCATACGGGTCTCTTACTTCGTGGACGCCAATCCGAACGACCCGGTAATGGCGTTGCAAGCTGGTGCCGACCGGATCGAATTCTACACCGGCCCCTATGCTGACCAGACAGATCCTGATGCCACCGCGCGCGAATTGGACATGCTTCGGCAAACGGCAGATGCAGCCCGCGCACTGGGCACTGAGGGCAACAGCCTGATGATGAATGCAGGCCATGACCTGACCGTCGAAAACCTGCCCGGTCTGCGCCAGGCGATCCCCGATCTGGCCGAAGTCTCCATTGGCCATGGCCTGACCGCAGATGCCCTGATGCTCGGCTTTCCCGAAGCCGTGCGCCGCTATCTGCGGGTTCTGGGGCACGACACCTGAACGCAACGTTAGCGGTTCTCCAAAAGAAAACCCCCGAAGCTGTCAGCTTCGGGGGTTTTGATTGTCTGTCTGCTGCCTTTATTCGGCAGCTTCCGCCGGGCCATCCTCGGCCTTCGGCTTCGGCTTGGCGCGCGGGCGGCTAGGTTTCTTCGGTGCCGGGGCTTCACCACCCTCGCCCGCGGTCTCGCCACCGTCAGCCTTGGCTGCAGGCTTGCGGGCACGGGGCTTGCGCGCCGGGGCTTTCTTCGGGGCTGCTTCTTCTCCCCCCTCAGCCGGAGCGGCACTCTGGCTCTCCGGGGTCTCGACCAGACCGCTGTCCTGCCCGTTGCCATTGTCACCGCGCGGGTCAATCACTTCAGGCTGCGGCGCACTTGCCGGGTCGCTCTCAGCAGCCGCAGAAACCGCGGCCTCGCGCTCCTGGCGCTCCAGCCGTTCAGCCCGCTCGCGGTCACGCTCCGCCTGGCGTTCGCGGTTCTGGCGCTCCTGCTCCTCGCGGCGCGCCTCGATCTCGCGCTGCGCCTCGTTCAGCATCCGCAGGTAATGCTCTGCGTGCTGCTGGAAATTCTCGGCCGCAACCCGGTCATTGCTCAGCTGCGCATCGCGGGCCAGCTGGTTGTACTTGTCGATGATCTGCTGCGGGGTTCCGCGCACCTTGCCTTCGGGACCGGAGCTGTCGAACACCCGGTTGACCACATTGGCGCCATTCGGGCGATTCCGGTTCGACTTGGAGCGGGAACGTGATTTGGACGATCTCATATGCCTATCATAAGCCTTGAGTTAATGCGCCGTTGACCCTGTGCAGCGCGCCTCAGCGCCGGATCGTTAGCTTTTTTGGGCTTGATGCCGCGGGAATGCTTGAAAAGCGTTCACCTCTATACGGCTCATCTTGAGTAACCATGTTCCGGGAGCGCAGACAAGGGGGCCAAAAGGTTTTTCTGTGTTTTTTCACCCGAATCTGCGGATTACCGCGTTAAAATCCGCGATTTGAGGGGGAATGCGCCCGCACCACCCGGTCACGCCCGTCCAGGTCCGGCAGCACCGCGATGCCGCTGAAGCCCGCCGTTTCCAGCAGCGCGCTGACCGCCCGGCTCTGGGTCGGACCGATTTCCAACAGCACCCGCCCGCCCGGTGCAAGATGTGCGGCGGCCTGTGCGGCGATCTGACGGTAGGCACCCAGGCCATCGCCGCCATCGGTCAGCGCAATGCCCGGCTCATGCCCCCGCACCTCTGCCGACAGCCCGTCCATCTCATCCAGCGCGATATAGGGCGGGTTCGACACGATCAGGTCGAACTGCCCCTCGATCTTTTCAAACCAATCCGATTGCTGAATGTCGGCGCGCGCCTCCACCCTGTGCAGCACCGCATTGGCACTGGCCTGCAGGCAGGCTGCCTCGCTGATATCGACGCCCAGACCGGTGGCCTCCTGCCGCTCTGCCAGCAGTGTCACCAGAATGCAGCCGGAGCCGACGCCCAGATCCAGCACCCGCGCGTAAGGCTCCGCCAGTGCCGCTTCAATCAGGATCTCGGTCTCAGGCCGCGGATCCAGCACATCGCGCGAGACCTTAAACCGGCGCCCGTAAAACTCCCGCTCGCCGATCAGATGCGACACCGGCACCCGAACGGCCCGCAGGGAAATCAGCTGCTCATAGCGTTCGGCGATTTCCGGTGCCAGCTCCTCAGGCGCGATCAGAGTAACCCGGCTGGCCTCGATGCGCGCGGCATGGGCCAGCAGCACCCGCGCATCCCGGGCCGGATCCTGTACCCCGGCGGCCCGCAGCTTGGCTGTCGCTGCCGCCATTGCCTTTGCCGCGGTCTCTGCCATGGTCACTGCCCCATCTCGGCCAGAAGCCGCGCCTGATTGTCCGCGGTCAGCGCGTCGATGATCTCCTCCAGGTCGCCGCCCATCACCTGGTCCAGCTTATAAAGCGTCAGGTTGATACGGTGGTCCGTCATCCGCCCCTGCGGAAAGTTGTAGGTCCGGATGCGCTCTGAGCGGTCCCCCGAGCCCACTTGGCTTGCACGGTCCGCTGACCGCTCGCTGTCAATCCGCTGCCGCTCCAGATCATACAGCCGCGTCTTCAGCACCTGCATCGCGATTTCGCGGTTGCGGTGCTGGGACTTCTCCGACGAGGTGACGATCAGCCCGGTCGGCAGGTGAGTGATCCGCACGGCGGAGTCGGTGGTATTCACGTGCTGCCCGCCGGCGCCCGACGCGCGCATGGTGTCGATACGGATGTCATTCGCATCGATATGGATATCCACATCCTCTGCCTCCGGCAGCACAGCAACGGTGGCTGCTGAGGTATGGATGCGCCCGCCGCTTTCCGTTGCAGGCACCCGCTGCACCCGGTGCACACCGGATTCATATTTCATCCGGGCAAAGACATTTTCACCCTTGATATGGGCGACCACTTCCTTGATGCCGCCCAGCTCGGTCGCCTGCTCCTCGATGATGTCGAACTTCCAGCCCTGCCCCTCGGCATAGCGCTGGTACATGCGCAGCAGATCACCGGCAAAGAGCGCCGCTTCGTCACCGCCGGTGCCAGGCCGGATTTCCAGCATCGCCGGGCGGCTGTCCACCGCATCCTTGGGCAGCAGCGCCAGCTGCAGCGCGTGCTCGGCTTCCGGGATCGCCGCCTTCAGCGCCGGGATCTCCTCCGCGGCCAGATCCTTCATGTCCGGGTCCGCCAGCATCGCTTGCGCCTCTTCCAGATCGCTTTGCAGCTTGCGGTAGGCCGTCACCTGCTCCGCGACCGGACGCAGGTCAGAGTATTCCTTGGCCAGCGCGGCAATATCCCCGCCCCCGGCACCATCCGCCATTGCGGCTTCAAGATACTGAAACCGCTGCAGGATCTGTTCCAGCCGTTCTTCGGGAACCATGGGCGCGCCTATTGTTGTTCATGTTTTGGCCAAATGACCCCCATGTGATATGCTAGAGCCATGCGACATGCCAGAGCCCTTATTGCCACAATCCTCCTCACCCTGCCCGGCCTGGGGCTGGCGGATGTGAAGGGGCCCGGCGGCAAGACCATCGACTGCTACTGCACAGACAAATCCGGCTCCCGCGTGGAACTGGGTGAGCTGCGCTGCCTGCAGGTGGACGGGCGCATGTTCATGGCGCAATGCCAGATGTCCCTGAACGTGCCGATGTGGCGCGAGGTGCAAAGCAGCTGCCTGTCGGCGTCGCTGGGGGATGTGCGCAGTTCTTCAGCAGCTCCACCAGAGCTCCCGAAGATTTAAACCGCAGCCGCAGCCGCTGGGGTGCAATCTCTGCCGCACAGTGAAAGCACCTTTGCCGCGCGCAGCTGTGCCGGCATTCTCTCGTCCACGGGGCCTGCAACCGCGCTTGAAGCAGCAAGGCTGCCTATGACGGGATTGAAGGGCGAAGACCAGTATCCGTGCCTTTGCCTTGCGCGCGCTGCCCTTCCCCCCCAATTGACACCAGCCCGATCAATCCACAAAAGGAGTGGAACCGTCCCACCCTGAACTGTTGCCTGCCGGCGTCACCACCGGCGCCGCCGGGGCTGGCTTCGGAGTGGCAGGGGCGGTCGGGGCGGCCACAACATAGTTCTGACCTGCGTCTGCGGCAGACACGCTATATTCTCCGGATGCGCAAGCGCCTGAAAAAATCTTGTAGTCAGGGGCAGTTGGCAAAACTCTGACACTGAAGCCTGAAACAGGACCGCCGCCGCATATCTGATTGACGGCATAGGTGTTGATATCCTGTACCGTCCAGCCTGAACCCGCACTTCCGCTGAAACGGCCATTCCCGTCGTTGTCGAATTGCAGCTCATTGCTTGCAGGTACTCCACCGCAGGCAGCAAACAGCGCGCAACAAGCAAGAGACAGCACAGGCTTCGGAAATCCAGGGGTCATGAAATGTTCTCCATATTCAAGTCGGCACTGATGCTCAGCGCCTAAAAATCTTTTCTGAACAAGGCTCTGCAAACCACAATCAACAATCACAGAACCGGGTCAAGGGTGGCACAGCCACCGCGCGCCAGCACGGCTTACCCTTGATGCGGCATCAGCAAACACACTCGAATTGGTTTCTTCAGGGGCAGCCCTGCCCCTGAAGCTCTTCTCAGCAAACCCCAAGGCTCTTCCGCCGAAGGCGGATGAGCCTGCGCCGCGCTTTGCGCGGCGCCCGGCCCAACTGTAAGAGGCTTTTTGCAAAAAGGCCGAGTACAGGCGGGAGCCGCCGCCTACTCTCCGGCAGAAACAGCCGTCGGAGCCACTTCCATTTCCGCGAGCCAGGTGTTTATCCGTTCTTTGTTGGCGCCGAGGTCAGACCGGCCGAACCGCAGGCGCGCGTAAACTTTCAGCAGATCGCCGTCCTGCGCCGCGGTGGTGTAGTCGGGAAAGCCCAGAACCTGGGTGCGGGTGATATAGGTCACCATGCCGTCGTCTGGCCCGCCCGCCAGCACGCTGGTGCGCGGCGCGTGGCTGGCGATGCGGTGGAACCGCTCCAGCCCGTCCGGCCCGGTCCGGACCACCCGGAACACGCCGCCGCGGAACTCCTTGTCCTCGCTCAGCTCCGGCTGGGTGTTCCAGTCCAGCGGATCGCTCGGCGCCAGCCGGACAAACCCCAGCCCGGCGATAATCGCGGCCAGCAACAGCCAGCCCAGCAGCATCAGCCGCCTCAATGCGGTTTCAAGGTCACCTCTTGCCTCCTCCTCACGCGGCCCTCCCCCGGCCTTCCGCTTGAGGCCGGACCGCTTATCTCGTTGCCACGCCCGGCAGCACGCACAACAGCTCATAGAGCAGGTTGGCGCCCACCAGGGCAGTGTTGCCCGACGGGTCATAAGGCGGCGACACCTCCACAAGGTCGCAGCCCACGATGTTGACCCCCTTCAGGGACCGGATCAGTTCCAGCGCCTGCGGCGTCGTCAGCCCGCCGATTTCCGGCGTGCCGGTGCCCGGCGCATAGGCCGGGTCAAGACTATCGATATCATAGGTCACATAGACCGGCCTATTGCCGATATCGCGGCGAATTTCCGCACCCATCTGGTGCAGCGAGCGGTTCCACAATTCCTGCGCCGGGAAGTGCTGGAACCCCCAGCCCTGCGCCTCGGAAAAATCGGTGGCGGCATAGCCGGTGCCGCGGATGCCGATCTGGTAGGTCTTGTCCGGGACGATCAGCCCTTCCTCATAGGCGCGGCGGAAGACAGTGCCATGGGTCTCGCGCTCGCCGAACATCTCGTCGTTCACATCCGCATGGGCATCCACATGCACCAGAGCCACGGGGCCGTATTTCTTGGCAATGGCGCGCAGGATCGGCAGGGTGATCGAATGATCGCCGCCCATCGCCACCGGGATCACCCCGCCGGACAGGATCGCGTCATAGCTGTCTTCAATAATACGGAGTGATTCCGGCAGCGAAAACGTGTTGATCGCCAGATCGCCGATATCGGCAATGTTCAGGCTGTCAAACGGCGCCGCCCCGGTTGCCATGTTGTAGGGCCGCAGCATCGCGCTCTCGGCGCGGATCTGCTTGGGGCCGAAACGGGTGCCCGACCGCCAAGAGGTGCCAATATCCATCGGAACACCCAGCACTGCCACATCCAATCCATCCAGCGAAGTCGCCTGCGGCAGCCGCATGAAAGTGTTCGGCCCGGAAAACCGTGCCAGGTCATTGCCGCTGATAGGTTGATTGAAGTCGGTCATAGTCTCTCACGTTCCAGCAAAGAATACGGCAGAAGCGCGCCGCCTCTTGTCCGGCAATAACACCTGCACCGCTGGTGTCAAAGACCGCAGACAGCCGCTGCTGCACCGGCCCCGCAGACTGGTGCAGACACGCCGCGTTTCAGCTGTTCAGCGGCTGCGCGCGTTCCACCAGCCGGGCAAAGAACGACGCCCCCACCGGTGCAATTGCGTCATTAAAATCATACTTCGGATGATGCAGCCCTGCGCTATCACCTTGCCCCAGGAACAGATAGGAACCGGGCCGTGCCTGCAGCATATAGGCAAAATCCTCTGCCCCCATCTCGCGTCCGCCGTCAGCCTCCACATTCGCATCGCCGGAAATCTCCTTGGCAACGTCCACCGCAAAGGTGGTCTTTTCGGCGTCGTTGAACGTGGCCGGATAGCCGATCTCATAGTCCAGCTCTGCCTCAACGCCGTAACTCGCCGCCTGCCCGGCAACGATTTCCTTCATCCGCCGCATCACCATCTTCTGCACATCGGGGTTAAACGTGCGCACGGTGCCGTTGATATAGGCAGTGTCCGGGATCACGTTGTCGACGGTCCCGGTGTGGATCTGGGTGACCGATACCACCAGATCCTCCAGCGTGTGATGGTTACGGCTGACGATGGTCTGGATCGCTTGCGCCATGCCGCAGGCCGCCATCACAGGGTCACGGGTTTCATGCGGCATTGCGCCATGGCCGCCCTTGCCCTGGATGTGGATGTGGAAGGTATCAACCGCAGCCATCAGTGCGCCCGGTGTCGTCAGAAAATGACCCTCCGGCAGGCCGGGCGCATTGTGCAGCGCATAGACCTCGCTGATCCCGAACCGCTCCATGATGCCTTCCTCCACCATGATGCGTGCGCCGCCGATCGCCTCCTCGGCGGGCTGGAAGATCAGCGCAACGCGTCCCTTGAAGTTGCGCGTCTCAGCCAGGTATTTTGCCGCCCCCAGCAGCATCGTTGTATGGCCGTCATGGCCGCAGGCATGCATGTTGCCCGCATGGCCGGAGGCATAGTCCACCCCGGTTTCCTCAGGGATCGGCAGCGCGTCCATATCGGCGCGCAACCCGATGGTCGGGCCCTCACCCTGCCCGTTGATAATCGCCACCATACCCGTCTGCGCGATGCCCTCATGCAGTTCATCCACGCCAAACTCCCGCAGCCGCTCCGCCACAAATGCGGCAGTCTTGGGCAGGTCCAGCGCCAGCTCCGGGATCTGGTGCAGATGCCGCCGCCAGGCCTTCATCTCCTCGGCGTAATCGGCAATACGGTTCACAACGGGCATCGGGGTGGACTCCTGCTCCAGACTCGGGATGATGCATCTGACACCGGAAAAAGAGCAGCCGCAATGCAAGAAACAGACCTGATCCACGACCAGTCCGCCGGCATCGAGCGCCTCCTGGAAATCATGGCGCGCCTGCGCAATCCCCAAGCCGGCTGCCCCTGGGACATCGAACAGGATTTCGCCACCATCGCCCCCTACACCATTGAAGAGGCGTATGAAGTTGCCGACGCCATCGAGCGCGAGGCCTGGCAGGAACTGAAGGGCGAACTGGGCGACCTGCTGTTCCAATCCGTCTTCCATGCACAGATGGCAGAAGAAGCCGGGCATTTCACCTTTCAGGACGTGGTGCGGACCATGTCGGACAAGATGGTCTCCCGTCATCCGCATGTGTTCGGCGATGAGTCCCGCGAGAAATCCGCCGAACAGCAGACGCAGGATTGGGAGGCAATCAAGGCGGCAGAACGCGCAGGCAAGGAACAGAAGGGTACGCTGGACGGTGTGGCGGTTGGACTGCCCGCGCTCCTGCGCGCTTACAAACTCCAGAAACGCGCGGCCCGCGTCGGTTTTGATTGGCCGTCAGCCGACAATGTCATCGCCAAGATCACCGAGGAATGCGCCGAGCTGGTCGAGGCTCGCGACACCCTCACCCACGCGGAAGTCGAAGAGGAATTCGGCGACCTCCTGTTTGTGATGGCCAACCTGGGCCGCCACCTGGGGGTTGAGCCGGAAGCCGCCCTGCGCGCCGCCAACGCCAAGTTCACCCGCCGCTTCGAAGGCGTCGAAGCCAAGCTCGCCGCGCGCGGCAAACGCCCCGAAGACAGCGATCTGGCGGAAATGGATGCGCTCTGGGATGAAGTGAAGTCAGACGAGCGCGCCTGAACGCGCCCTGTCCCTTCTTCTTTGCCTGAATACTCAAATCCCGGCGGCGCAGCCGCCGGGCCTCAGGCGCGGCTGGATCAGACCAGGTTGGCCTTCTTCAACGAAGACGAAATTGCCTTGTAGTCTTCCAGGATCTTTTCCTTCTTCGCCAGCTCTTTCCACAGCTTTTCGGCGGTCTTCTTGTCGTCGACGGCGACATTCACCATCACTTCCTTCAGCTTCTTCACATCGGTGATGCCCAAGAGCTTGGCCGCCTTCTTGGGGTCCCCCATCGCGTTTTCGGCCACGTATTTCTTGTATTCATCGCCGCCGGTGAATCCCATCACATCCTTGTTCAGCATCTTCACGACCTCTTCCTTGCCGGTCGCGATGATTTTCTTCCAGTCGCCGCTCTTGAAATCGCCCTTATCGGCCAGCGCTTTGGCAGCCAGATGAGTCTTGGAGGTGATGTTGACCGGCTCCTTGCCTTTCTTCTGGTCCATGTAACGGGTCCAGAGCGATTCCGGGTTGCCTTTGTTCTGGGTGAACATGAACTCATTCAGGCAGTACCGCCGCTTGCAATAATCCATATAAGCGGCGGTCATTTTCTTGTCTTTCAGGATATCGCCAACAACTTTGGGCTCTTTGGGCATGTCTCACTTTCCCCATGCAAATCAATGTGTTTCCGGCTGAACAAAGCCGTACCAATAAGGCCCGGAATCGGGCTGAGCAATCACTGGCGGCGTCTGCGGGCCATCCCGCCCGTGACGCTGCGTCAGGCAACTATAGAAAGCAAACGCGGGGGCGGCAAACTTCCGTCGCAGAAAATCTCCGGAAATTTGCAAAGGTTCGCGCCCTGCCGGTTCAATCCCGGTTCGGCAGCGCGTAGTCTCACAGCTCACGACCAGCGGAGACCGCCATGAGCGCCAGAAAAATCATCATCGATACCGATCCCGGCCAGGACGATGCCGTCGCCATCCTGCTGGCGCTGGCCAGTCCGGAAGACCTCGACCTGCTTGGCGTCACTTGCGTGGCGGGCAATGTCCCTCTGGAGCTGACCAGCAAGAACGCCCGCATCGTCTGCGAGGCTGCAGGCAGGACGGATGTGCCGGTATATGCAGGCAGCGCGGCGCCGCTTGCCCGTCCGCTGATCACCGCCGAACATGTGCATGGCCAGACCGGCCTGGACGGACCGGACCTGTGGGAGCCCGCAATGCCTCTGGCTGACGGGCATGGCGTCGATTTCATCATCGACACACTGCGCAGCCATGAACCCGGCACTGTCTCTCTCTGCACGCTTGGTCCGCTCACCAATATCGCTGCCGCCTTGAGCACAGCCCCGGACATCATCCCCCGGGTTCAGGAAATCGTAATGATGGGCGGTGCCTACTTCGAGGTTGGCAACATCACCCCGGCAGCGGAATTCAACATCTATGTCGATCCGGAGGCCGCGGAAAGTGTGTTCAAATCCGGCGTGCCGGTCACAGTGATGCCGCTCGATGTGACGCATAAAGTGCTGGCCACCAAGCCGCGCGTCGAAGCAATCCGCGCCCTCGATACCCGCGTCGGGCATTTCACCGCCGAAATGCTCGACTTTTTCGAGCGCTTTGATGTGGAGAAATACGGCTCAGAAGGCGGTCCGCTGCACGACCCCTGCGTCATTGCCTGGCTGCTCAAGCCGGAGCTGTTTTCCGGCCGCCATGTGAATGTCGAGATCGAAACCGCTTCTGAGCTCACCCTTGGCATGACTGTCGCCGACTGGTGGGGCGTCACCAACCGCAAACCCAATGCCCTGTTCATAGGCGATGCCGACGCGGACGGCTTCTTCACCCTTCTGACCGAAAGGCTCGCCCGCCTATGAGCGCCGCCCTGCATCTCGCCAAGCTCGAACATATGGAAACCGTTCTGGCGCTGGTGGCCGCTTTTCATGCCGAATCCGGCCTGGACAGCAGCGACGAGCACCGCCGCGCAGGCATTGAGCCTTTGCTGAACGGCCACCCTTACGGTGCCGTCTACCTGATCGGCCCCACCCGTGCGCCGATCGGCTATATTGTCATCACCTTCGGCTGGTCGGTGGAATTCGGCGGCATGGACGGTTTTGTCGATGAACTCTACATCCGCCCCGCCGTGCGCGGCCGCGGCATTGCTACCGAAGTGCTGACCGAACTGCCGAAAACTCTTGCAACCGCTGGCATGCGGGCCCTTCATCTGGAGGTCGACCGCGAAAACGAAACCGCACAGCGGCTTTATCTACGCACCCGCTTCCAGCCGCGCAAAAACTACATTCTGATGACCAAACAGCTCTGACACGGCTGCGCCACAGGCAGTTTGATGAACAAAATACGGCCCGGAAGCCACCCGGCTTCCAGGCCTGAGATCGAACTGAAATGCGGCACTTCACGGCGGGCTCTTCCACCCCTCCCCGGCAAAAGCCCGCCGCTGTGCGCCCCCCTCCGGCAGAATTGCGCTGCTGTGATGACTGCGCGCATTTATAAGGAACCATCCTGCCGGGACCGGCGTTACAGTCCCGTCTGCGGCCCGCAATACAGCCGCACCGGACCTGAAAATGGAGATATCAAATGACTTTCCGCTGGATCCCTGCTCTCGCAAGTTCCGCCGTACTGGGCCTTGGCGCCTGTACCAACCTGACCCCGGAACAGCGCACCGTTGCCGGTGTGGCAGGCGGCGCCGCAGCTGGCCTGATCGCCGCTGACGCGCTCAAGGCTGACGACGACTGGCGGCTTATCGCGGCGCTTGGCGGCGCTGCCGCCGGAACCCTGGTCGCCCAGAACAACCAGTCAAATCAGTGCGCCTATTCCCGCGGTGACGGCACCTATTACACCGCAGCCTGCTAATGATTTTTGATCTGGCGCCCTCCCCCCGGACAGGGCGCCAGATCTTTGGCTGCAGCCCGTGTTCAGGCCGCAGCCCTGGTATCAGCGTATTTCCCCGCCAAGGTTCAGCCGCTGGACCGGATCATCCGGTGACGCGGCCTGACCGCTGAACGGGTACATCCCCGGACCGCTGCACCCTAAAAGGGTTGAAAGAACTGCACAGATTGCCACTGTGCGCAACATCCGCATCTGCATGGCCTGTTCCCCTTTCCCGCAGCACCTTTGCACCGCGTAGGAACACGCTACCATGACGTCATTGTGAGCGTCTGTGATCCGGGCCACACATGCCGTTTCCGGCAGGTATACTGTCAGATGAACCTGTAATCCCGGAAACTTGCCGCCTCGCCCAGCTTTACGCCGTCCGGTCCCAGCAGCGGCCATATTACCGCCCCGCGGATCTCAAACCGCCGCCCAGAGGCGCTGATCCTGACGCCGGCACAATCCCCGATGAAGCCTTTGGCCCGCATCTCGGCAAACATCATATCCCGTTGCTCCCGGTGCGCAGGCTCTGCCGTCAGCCGCGACGGCATCGCGGTCAACTGTTCCCAGCCCATCTCCCACAATGCCTGCGCCGCCAGGTTTCCATAAGTCAAAACCGGGTCGGCGGCGGTGTTGTGCGACAGCACCGGAAACGGCGCATGATAGAGCGCTTCGGCATCTGCGCCCTCCAGAAGCGGCCGGCCAACTACCTGCAAATAGGAGCGCAGCAGCAGCTCCGCATGGCCGCATTGAAAGCTATTGTCCGTACCAGGTACCTGCATTTCAGCCTCTCAAGAATTCTCCCAGCAGCCTTATCTCTACTTCTCCAGATCCGCCACTTATCCAACCAGCATGCTCCCCTTCCAGAGCTGGAAGAGTTAGTGGCTAAAGCAGAGCTAATGCACTCCTACGCTTTTCGAGAAGTGCCGCTGCGCGCTTCCAGCACCAGAAGAACACCCAGGTTCGTCACCAAACCCGCAGCAGATGCAGCAGTGAAACTCTGCTCAAACGGGACCGACATCATTTGGTCAGCCAGTTCGATATAAATCCGCGCGGTAGACACCGTCATGCCTAGAGCGAAAGCCAGCCGCATCGCACGCAGATGCAAAACGAAGCGTCGGCACCGCGCCAAATTGTATGCACACGCCATTGCGGCCATCATGCTGATGCATATCGCAAAAGTTACGGCCTGGGTCAAAACCCCGCCAAGCGCCGGGAAAACCAGCACCATATACATGACGCTAAGGCATGAGGTCACACCGCAAAGAATGAACAAACGGCCCAATGTCCGGTGCACCGCTGGCAAACGCCTGCGAACTCCAGAGGAGAATTGCAGCGGTCCAATCAGGAAAAAGAAGATGCCCGGAATTAGGTGAAGAGCGGAGGCCAACGGATGATCGGCATAACGCTGATCCAGAGACGGCAGCCTGTCGTGGTTCATGGACAGGAAGATCAAACGGTCAACACTGTCCTTCAGGACCGGCAAGCTCAAAAGATAGAGAAAAACAGTTTTCAAATCGGCACATCTGAATGAATCCTGGGAGGAAAAGCCCCGCCGGAATGGCGGGGCTTCGCAATCTTACTTCAGGATCGAACGGCCTGCGTATTCGGCCACTTCACCCAGCGCTTCCTCGATACGGATCAGCTGGTTGTACTTTGCGAGCCGGTCAGAGCGCGCCAGCGAGCCGGTCTTGATCTGGCCGCAGTTGGTGGCAACCGCAAGGTCGGCAATGGTGGCGTCCTCGGTCTCGCCGGAGCGGTGCGACATCACGTTGGTGTAGCGGGCGCGGTGCGCCATATCGACGGCCTTCAGGGTCTCGGTCAGGGAGCCGATCTGGTTCACCTTCACCAGCATCGAGTTCGCAACGCCGCGCTCGATGCCCTCAGCCAGGCGCGCCGGATTGGTCACGAACAGATCGTCGCCCACCAGCTGCACAGAGTTGCCGATCTTGTCGGTCAGTAGCTTCCAGCCGTCCCAGTCGTCTTCGGACATCCCGTCTTCGATGGAGATGATCGGGTAGTCATTGACCAGCGCCGCCAGATAGTCGGCGTTTTCCTCGGAGGACAGGGATTTGCCCTCGCCCGCCAGCACGTATTTGCCGTCCTTGTAGTATTCGGTCGCCGCGCAATCCAGCGCCAGGTAAATTTCCTCACCGGGCTTGTAGCCGGCTTTTTCGATCGACTTCAGGATGAAGTCCAATGCCTCGCGGGAGGAGCCGATGTTGGGGGCAAAGCCGCCCTCGTCGCCGATCCCGGTGCTGAGGCCCGCCGCCGACAGCTCTTTCTTCAGGGTGTGGAACACTTCCGAACCCATGCGGACAGCTTCGCGGATGTTGTCCGCGGCAACCGGCATGATCATGAATTCCTGGATGTCGATCGGGTTGTCGGCATGCTCGCCGCCGTTGATGATGTTCATCATCGGCACCGGCAGCACGCGGGCAGAGGTGCCGCCGATATAGCGGTAGAGCGGCTGGGTGGTGAAATCTGCGGCTGCCTTGGCCACCGCCATCGACACGCCCAGAATGGCGTTTGCGCCCAGGCGGCCCTTGTTCTCGGTGCCGTCCAGCTCAATCATCGCCTGATCGACTGCAACCTGCTCGGTGGCGTCAAAGCCCACCAGCTCTTCGGCAATCTCACCGTTCACAGCGGCAACCGCTTCCAGCACGCCTTTGCCCATGTAACGGGACTTGTCGCCGTCGCGCTTTTCCACCGCCTCATAGGCGCCGGTCGAGGCACCGGAAGGCACGGCGGCACGGCCCATGGTGCCGTCTTCCAGGATCACGTCGACCTCAACCGTCGGGTTGCCCCGGCTGTCGAGGATCTCACGGGCGTGAATGTCGATAATGGTGCTCATCTGTCCATCCTTGGTTTGGCCTGAAAGCGGCGCGTTTTGCTGCCAGCGTCATACCAGCCGCTGCAGGAAAGTAAACCGGGATCGTTATCGCTAACACACATAAAAGCGGCAGGTTAGGGCTAACAAGACGCTGTTTGCGCCAACAGGACAGAGGATTTCCGCCAGCCGGGACGTCAGGCCGCAGCAGCCGCCGCCCGGCGGGCCCGCCGTGCCAGCCGCTGCTCGCGCACAAAGGTGTAAAGACCCGATCCGATGATCAGCGCAGCACCCGTCAGCGTCAGCGTATCGGGACGCTCGCCAAAGACCAGCACGCCCGCCAGGATGGAGAACAGCAGCCGGGTATAGCGGAACGGCGTCACCGCAGAGGCATCCCCCACCCGCATTGCGGTGACGATGCCGTAATATCCCAAGACCCCGAACAGAACGCCGCCTGCCATCATCAGGTATTCGTTCTGCTCCATCATCTGCGCCTCGCCAGGGGTAAAGGCCAAGAGCAGCAGGCCTGCCGGAATGACCGCCAGGAACGCCTGGAAGCTGACAATGGTGGATGGCACCGCACTGTCCATCACCCGGGTCATCAGATCCCGCGTGGCCACCCCCAGCACCGCAATCACCACTAGCAATGCCGCAGGCTCGAAGCTGTCCAGCCCCGGCCGGATGATCAGCAGCACACCCGCAAAGCCAACGCAGATCGCCAGCCAGCGCCGCCAGCCGACCTGTTCCCCCAGAAACAGCGCAGCCCCCATGGTGATCACCAGCGGCGTTGCCTGAAACACGGCTGCCACAACCGAGATGTCGACCAGCGCCAGCGCCGAGGCAAAGCCCATTGCCGACACCGCCTCTGTCCCTGCACGCAGTACGGGGCGCAGCCGCCAGGACCGCGGCGCAAACAGGTTGTGTCCCTGCATCTTGGCCATCACCGCAAAGACCAGCCCGCTGCCAACACCAAGGCAGATCAGGATCTGGCCGACGGGCAAGGTACCGGACAGCTGCTTGATGAACATGTCTTCAAGCGTGAAGAACGCCATTGAAGCGATGACCAGAAGAATGCCGTGCAGGTTGTTCATGTTCGCGCGTCCCGTAATGCAGACCAGCAGCACGCCAGGCCATCCGGGCAAAAAACATCAGCGCCCCGGCGCGGGCAACTCCGTTTCCGACCCCCTACCATGACAAGTCGTTACGGTGACCATCAAGACTTATGATATATGTTAAGGAATGGCGGCTCCCGGATTCAGCCGCGGCAGGCTGGCAGCGCACCGGTTTTTCGCCGCACCGCACCGCTTATTGCACCGCTTTCCGTTTCCATATCCAGCAGGAGACACCCTGATGCCAGACTTCGACCCGCTGAATTCACTGATCAAAACCGCCAAGGACGCCGAAAAGGCAATCGACGAACTTGGCAAATCCGCCGTGGATGAAATCAGGGCAGCCATGCATGATGCCAACAAGGCGGAAAACAAGAGCTATCCCATCGCCTATGAGCACATGAAACGCTCCATTGATGGCAAGGGAAACATCAGCCACGGGGTGAAATCAAAAATCTCGCAAGCCATCCTGAACAGCGCGGAACTGCGCAAGATTGCTGGCAAGCACAAGAAGCCGGTCAAGCTGAAGAATGAGACGATCTTCTTCGTCAAGAACCGCGACCTGGCCAGAACACTGTATCAGGCGTCCCTCTCCGGCAATCTGACCCCCAAGGGCAAGACGTTCGAATTCGATGGAACTGTGAACGATGTCTATGACTTCCGCTGGGACTGGGTCCCCAAGAAGAAAACAGTCAGAGGGTTCAAGCTGCGCTACGCAGGCAATGCCGCTTATCTGGCCCAGCAAATGAAACTGATGAAGTCCTACAAGATCACGGTGCAGATCAAAGGCGAAGCCAAGCTGTAGCGTGGCCAGTTCTCCGGCAGCTTCAGGCCTTCTTGGCCGGCACCCCGTAAAGCTCCAGCTTATGCCCGCGCAGCTCATAGCCCAGCTTGCGGGCGATCCGCTCCTGCAGTTCCTCGATTTCCGGGTCGCAGAACTCGATCACCTCGCCGGTGTTCATGTCGATCAGGTGGTCATGATGCTCGCGTTCAGCATCCTCATACCGCGCCCGCCCGTCGCCGAACTCCAGCCGTTCCAGAATCCCCGCCTCCTCGAACAGCTTCACCGTGCGGTACACTGTGGCGATGGAAATCCCCGCGTCCATCGCGCTGGCCCGTGTGTACAGCTCCTCGACATCCGGATGATCATCGCTGTCCTGCAGCACCTGGGCAATCACCCGGCGCTGGCCGGTCATGCGCAGCCCCTTGGCCTCGCAGCGGGCGATAATCGTCTTTCGCATCTCTTCCTCGCGGTTTTCTGACCTTCCTCTTTAACGGATGCATTCTGCGGCGAAAACAGGCTTTTCACCCGTATCAAAGCTTGACAAACACCTTATCCACAGCCATTTGGCGCACAGGCATCCCTCCCTGCCGCGTGAGCAGAGGCCATGAGACCGGACGCGCATCCAGCGCATGACCATATTCCGGGGTCTAGTGATATGCCGCCATTCCCAAGATCACGCGTGGGGATTGCAGAGGCCAGCGGCCTGGCATCCGGCCAGCGTACGTCTGAGGTCCCTGCCCCACCCCATCCGCGGCTCTGATCCGCGGCACCGGCCTGTGCATATTGCCTGGCCGCACAAGGATATGAATGTGACTGAATTTTCAACCATGGGGCTGCCCGAAAAGCTCCTGAACCGCCTCAAGGACATGGGTCTCAATGACCCCACCCCGATCCAGGCCCGCGCCATTCCGCATGCGCTGAACGGCAAGGACGTGCTTGGCCTGGCGCAGACCGGCACCGGCAAGACCGCCGCCTTCGGCGTGCCACTGGTGGCGCGGATGCTGGAATACGGCCGCAAGCCCGCGGCGATGACCGTGCGCGGCCTGGTGCTGGCGCCGACCCGCGAGCTGGCCAACCAGATCGCCGACACGCTGAAGGGCCTGACCGAGGGCACCCCGATGAAAGTGGGCCTGGTGGTGGGCGGTGTTTCCATCAACCCGCAGATCGCCCGCATCGCCAAGGGCACCGACATCCTGGTCGCCACCCCGGGCCGCCTGATCGACATCCTCGACCGCGGCGCGCTGGACCTTGGCTCCTGCGACTTCCTGGTGCTCGATGAGGCCGACCAGATGCTGGACCTGGGCTTCATCCACACCCTGCGCAAGATCGCCGCACTGATCCCGGCGGAACGCCAGACCATGCTGTTCTCGGCCACCATGCCCAAACAGATGAACGAGATCGCCAACTCCTACCTGCAAAGCCCGGTCCGGATTGAGGTCTCGCCCCCGGGCAAGGCCGCCGACAAGATCACCCAGTCGGTGCATTTCATCGCCAAGGCCGCCAAACTGGACCTGCTGAAGGAACTGCTGAACGAACACAAGGATGAGCGCACCCTGGTGTTCGGCCGCACCAAATGGGGCATGGAAAAGCTGATGAAGACGCTGGACAAGGCGGGCTTTTCGGCCGCTGCGATCCACGGCAACAAATCCCAGGGCCAGCGCGAGCGCGCTTTGGCCGCCTTCAAGGCAGGCGAGATCAAGGTGCTGGTTGCTACCGATGTCGCCGCCCGCGGTCTTGATATCCCGGACGTGAAATACGTCTACAACTTCGAGCTGCCGAATGTGCCGGACGCTTATGTCCACCGCATCGGCCGCACCGCGCGCGCAGGCAAGGACGGCCAGGCGGTTGCCTTCTGCGCCCCGGATGAGATGGAAGAACTGAAGGCGATCCAGAAGGTGATGAAACTCACCATCCCTGTGGCCTCCGGCCGCCCCTGGGAAGCGATGCCTGATCCGGCGGCCCCCGCAGGCAAACCGGGCGGCCGTCCCGGCGGGCGACGCGGCGGCGGAAAACCCGGCGGCCCGCGCCGCCGCGGCGGTGGCGGCGGCAACAGCGGGCAGGGAAAACCGCAGGGCGGCAAGCCCGGCAACGCCCAGCGCCGCAGCCAGAAACAGCGCGCGCGCTAAGCGCTCTCCGCCAGCGCCGGGTCAAGGGTCCCGCAGGGACCGCGCGTCACGCGCGGCGTGCCCTTGACGCGGCGCTGGCGGATCACACACTTGAATTGGCGCCTAAGGGCAAACCTGCCCTTAGGCGCCTCTCAGCAATGAGTATCGATCAGGAAACTGTCCGGGGGACAGTTTCAGTTGCGAACGGGCGAAGCCCCGCTGCGCTGCGCAGCAGCGCCACGCCCAAGCCTGACGGCAACCTGCCGGAAAAGGCGCGGGAGCGCTCCCGCCTCACACCGCCCGCAAGTCCGCCCAGACCGGCAAATGGTCAGAGGCGATATGCGCCGGCCGCTTGCCATGCACCCCATGCGCCACCGCCGTCAGCCGCTGGCAATGGGCAATCCGGTCCAGCGCTCCAAGGGGCCGCATCGCCGGAAAGCTGGCCCGCGGCGGCAGGAACTTCAGCGCCGGGGCGATATGTTCCAGCACCGCTCCGCGCGACCATTCGTTGAAATCCCCAGCCAGAATAACTGCAGCGTCATCGTGTTTGGCAGCCCTTGCGAGCGCATGCATCTGCTCGCGCCGCGCCCGGCCTGTCAGCCCCAGATGCGCACCAATCACCCGCACCGGCCCCAAGCCAGTGTCCAGTTCCACCCAAACCGCGCCGCGCGGCTCCAGCCCCGGCAGCGCAATATGACCCTTGCCCCGCAACTCAACACCGTTGCGGTACAAAACCGCGTTGCCATGCCAGCCGAGCGACCCCGCACCGCCCAGGTCCGCCGCCTGCCAGCCGGTTTCCTCCACCAGAAAATGCGGCAGTGCAGCCGGGCGCGGCGGCAGGCGCTTGTCCGCCTCCTGCAGTACGGCCACATCGGCCCTGATCCCGTCCAGCACCTGCAAGATACGCTCCGGCCGCCGGCGCAGGTCCAACCCGATGCATTTCTGAATATTGTAAGTGGCAATCCGCAGCGTATCAGGCCGTTTGATTGTCGGCATCCGCCCCCCTTTCGATGTCCCGATCTTGCGCAAAACCCGTGCCGCCGTACAGCCCCGATCCATCCGCCAGCGCCGCCGGGTTCCGCTTGACTTGACGCGCCTGCCCGCCTCCAGTGGCCGCCATGACAGAAAAACGCCCCATCGATACCTCCGGTGCCGCGCTGCTGACCGGCTTTGCCCTTCTCCTCGCCTTCAACCAGGTGGTGATCAAGGTGACCGGCGGCGGCTTTGGCCCGGTGTTCCAGGCAGGTTTGCGCTCAGCCATCGGCCTCCTGGTGCTGGCGGTCTGGATCGCCCTCCGCCGCCCGCGGCTCGGCCCGCTGCCCCGCGGCGCCGCGCTTTGGGGCGTGGTTGCAGGCCTCCTGTTCTGCTTTGAATTCATCTGCCTGTTCATCGCACTGGATGTGACCTCCGTCTCGCGCGCGTCGATCATCTTCTACTCGATGCCGGTCTGGCTGGCGCTGGCCGCGCATCTGCTGCTGCCCGGCGAACAGCTGACCCGGGTGCGCAGCCTGGGCCTGGTGCTGGCGATGGGCGGGGTGGCACTGGCGGTTCTGGACCGCGGCGGCGGCACCGCCAGCCTGGCGGGTGATCTGCTGGCACTGGGGGCCACTTTCGGCTGGGCCGGCATCGCGCTGTGCCTGCGCATCACGCCGCTTGCGGCAGTGCCGCCGGTCACCCAGCTGGTGTTCCAGCTGGCGGTTTCCGCCGTGCTGCTGACGGCTGCCGCGCCGCTGTTCGGCCCGCTGATCCGAGCCTTGGAACCCCTGCACCTCTGGGGGCTGGCCTTCCAGGGCATCTGCATCGCCAGCCTTGGCTATCTCCTGTGGTTCCAGCTGATCAAGATCTACCGCGCCAGTTCGGTGGCCTCTTTCAGCTTTCTGTCGCCAGTGCTGGCAGTGCTCATGGGCTGGGCGCTGCTGGATGAGGTGATCGGCCCGCAGGTTTGGGCCGCCCTGGCGCTGGTTGCCGCCGGAGTGTTCCTGATCAACCGGAAATGATGCGGCAATAAGGGGGCTGCCTGCCCCCTCTTGAGCCTTCGGCTCAATTCACCCCTGGGGATATTTCAGGCCAGATGAACAAGGGATCAGGTGCCGCAGAAGGTCGCCGGCACCACTTCCTCCGGCAGCGGCGGGCGCTGCAAGTCAGTATGTTCCGGCTGATCCTCATAAGGGTTGGACAGCACAGCGTTCAACTGGTGGAACAGCGCATAGTCGCCTGCCACCGCACCGGCAATCATCTCCTCGATCCGGTGGTTGCGCGGAATGAAAGCAGGGTTCGCCGCACGCATGACCGCCTGCGGGTCCGGTTCCCCTTCCAGCCGCGCCTGCCAGTCCGGCTTCCAGGCATCAAAGGCCGCCGGATCAGTGAACTGGTCCCGCGCCTTGCCTTCACCCAGGGCACGGAAGGTATTGGTGAAATCGCTCTGGTTCTCTGCCATCCGCCCCAGCAGGGCAGTAACCAGCTCCAAATCACTCTCCTGTTCTGAAGTGATCCCCAGTTTTGCGCGGAACCGCCGCAGCCAGGCCGCCTCGGTCAGCGCGGGCATCGCATGCACGATTTCCGTTGCCGCCTCGACACCTTCCTGCGGGTCCTTCATCTGCTGGATCAGCGCAGTCGCCAGCTGTGCCAGGTTCCAGACCGCAATCGTAGGCTGGTTGGCATAGGCATAGCGCCGCCCCCGGTCGATCGAGGAAAACACGGTGTGCGGGTGATAGACATCCATGAAGGCGCAAGGCCCGTAATCAATGGTTTCGCCGGAGATCGCGGAATTGTCGGTATTCATCACACCGTGAATGAACCCCACGGACATCCAGGCGGCTATCAGCTCCGCCTGCGCATCGCGCACGGCCCGCAGCAGGCCCATCGGGCCTTCCGCCTCTGGGCAGTGACGGGCAATGGCATAGTCCGTCAGCTGCTGCAGGCTGGCCTTGTCACCGCGCGCGGCAAACACCTGGAAGGTGCCCACCCGCAGATGGCTCGCCGCCACCCGCGTCAGCACCGCGCCAGGCAAGCCCCCTTCGCGCCATACGGTCTCACCCGTCTCTACCGCCGCCAGCGCGCGGGTGGTCGGGATGCCCAGGCTGTGCATCGCCTCGCTCACCACATATTCGCGCAGTACTGGCCCCAGCCAGGCCCGCCCGTCGCCATTGCGCGAATACGGCGTCCGGCCAGAGCCCTTCAGCTGAATATCACGGCGCCTGCCGTCCGTTCCCACCACTTCGCCCAGCAGGATCGCGCGCCCGTCGCCCAGCTGCGGATTATAGGTGCCGAACTGATGCCCGGAATAAAGCTGCGCCAGCGGATCAGCCCCCTCAGGCACCTGATTGCCGCCGAACACCGCCGCCATCTCCCCGGCCTCGCCGGGTGTGATCCCCATGATCCGCGCCAGATCCTCGTTAAAGGCCGCCAGCCGCGGCGCCTTTACCGCCTGCGGCGGCAGTTTGGAGTAGAACTGCCCCGGCAGGGCAGCATAGGTGTTGTCAAAGGGGATCGTGAATGTCATGGCCCAAACATATGACTGGAATAGAGATTTACCAGCACCAAAGCGGAGGCAGCATCAATGGACGCAGACCGGATCATCGAACACCTGGGACTGCAGCAGCATCCGGAGGGCGGCTGGTACAAGGAAACCTGGCGTGCGGAAAATGAAGGCCGCCCCACAGGCACCTGTATTTACTTCCTTTTAAAGGCAGGCGAGGCCAGCCACTGGCACCGGGTCGATGCCGCCGAGATCTGGCTCTACCACGCCGGCGCACCGCTGGTGCTGTCGCTGGCGGCGACCGATGAGGGCCCGGCTCAGGACCACCTGCTCACCCCGGAATTGACCCGGGGCGCGCCGCAGCTGATTGTGCCCAAGGGCCACTGGCAGGCCGCCCGCAGCACCGGAGACTACACGCTGGTCAGTTGCACGGTGTCGCCGGGGTTCGAGTTTGAGGGGTTTGAACTGGCTGCTCCAGGCTTCGACATCCCGCACGGCTGACCCGCCCTTGCAGCGAATCATCGGACTGGACGAGACTGTCCGTATGTCTGCCGAACCGGAACATACGCGCCTTATCAAATCGCTGCCGCCGGACACCAAGGCAGCCTTGACCGCCCGTTCCAACGCCGCTGGCCTGCGGCATCTGGCACTTTATCTGGCTGTTCTCGGCGCCTGCACCGCAGGCATTGCGCTGCAAGTGCCGCTCTGGCCGCTACTGATGCTGCCGCAAGGCATACTGCTGGTCTTTCTCTTCACCCTCAGCCACGAATGCACCCACCAAACCCCTTTCCGCAGCAAGTGGCTGAACGAGGCTGCGGGCCATTTCTGCGCCCTTGCCATCGCGCTGCCCTTCACATGGTTCCGCTATTTCCACCTGGCGCATCACAAATACACCAATGACCCCGAACGCGACCCGGAGCTGGAACATGGCGGACGGCCTGAAACCTTCAGCCAATGGTTCCTGTATCTGAGCGGCTGGGGCTACTGGCGCGGCATGGCAGAGACCATCTGGCGCAACGCCTTCGGCACCATCGATTCTCCATACCTGCCGGAACGCCGCCACGCGGACATGCGGATGGAGGCCCGGCTGCTGCTGGCACTTTACGCCGCCGCGCTGCCGACCTTGCTGATGTCGCCCCTGGTTCTGTGGCTCTGGATCGTGCCGCTTCTGATCGGCCAGCCGTTCCTGCGGGCCTACTTACTGGCGGAGCACGGCCTCTGTCCCCCGGTCGCGAATATGCTGGAAAACTCCCGCACCACCTTCACCAGCCGGCTGGTACGATTTCTGGCCTGGAACATGCCTTATCACGCCGAGCATCACGCCTTTCCGAACGTGCCTTTCCACCGGCTTCCCGCATTCCACACCATGACCCAAGCACATCTCAAGTCGACGTCAGACGGGTACGGGGAGTTCACGGCGGACTACCTCCGCCAGCTCTCCCGCTGATCCGCCGCCAGAGGCCGCACAAATTTCTTCGAAGAAATTTGCCAAGAAACTTCGAAGTTTCTTGTCCGCCCGGTCACAACCTCACACCCCCGGCACACTCACCACGCCGCCGCCCACGCAAGCGCGCACCCCAGTGGTCCCAGGCGCTGATGTCGGCATCCCGCGCGCCACCCGCACCGCCAGATGGGCAAAGGCCTGCGCCTCCAGCATGTCGCCGTCCAGCCCTGCGTCCTCCACCGGCTTTACCGGACAATCGAGCGACACACGCAGCATCTCCATCAGCACCGGGTTGTGCCGCCCGCCGCCGGTGACCAGCACCATCTCCGGCGGCTCGGGGCAATGCTCCATGCCCTGCGCCACGGCGGCGGCGCACATGGCTATCAGGGTGGCCGCAGCATCCGCGTCGCTCAGCTCATTGACCAGTTCAACCATCTCAGCAAAATCGTTCCTGTCCAGCGACTTGGGCGGCATTCTTGAAAAATAGGGTTCGGCCAGGAACAGCTCCAGCGCACCGGTTTCAACGGTGCCGGACCGCGCCACCTTGCCGTCCGCGTCCCAGGGAATGCCCAAACGCTCCTGCACCAGATCATTGACAGGCGCATTGGCCGGGCCGGTGTCAAAGGCCAACAGCGCTCCTGGCTCCTCCGGCCTGTCAAACCGCGGATCCACATAAGTCAGGTTGCCAACCCCGCCCAGGTTCAGGAAACACAAGGGTTTCTCAGCGCCGATGTATTTGGCGCAGGCAAAGTGAAAGAACGGCGCCAGCGGCGCGCCCTCGCCGCCCATCGCTACATCGTCCGTGCGGAAATCCCAGACCACCGGCTTGCCCAGCTTTTCGGCCAATGCAGCACCGTCGCCGACCTGCAGCGTGCCCTGCAGCCGCGGCGCATGGGCCAGCGTCTGGCCGTGAAAGCCGATGATTTCCACTTCGCCGAACTCCGCCAGCGCCGCCGCATGGGCCGCATCGCAGACCGCTGCCGCGGCCTCAACCTCCGGCCCCGCCCACTTGCCAAGGCCCGCCCGCAGCACCCGGCGCTCCTCCGCCGAATACTCGCGGTAGCTGCTCTCGCCGAACCCGTGAATGCGCGCGCCGTCGGTCACCACCACCGCCGCATCCACCCCGTCCAGCGAGGTGCCGCTCATCGCACCCAGCGCCCTGACCGCACCCGTTTTTGCAATGGCCCTGCTCATGGCCTGCCCCCATCCTTCAGGATCCGGGCCGTACCGCCCGTTGCAGGGGATACTACAGCGCATATTTTGCCGGGAAAACAGGTTCCAACCGGCGTCAATGCGATTTATAGGGCATGGTGCAAAACCATAGACCGAGGCATGTTATGACCTACACACCGAAATCGGATTTCGTCGCAGTCATGATGGAACGCGGGTTCCTCGCGGACTGCACCGATTATCAGGGCCTGGACGACGCCCTGCTGCAAGGTGTGCGCCCGGCCTATATCGGCTTTGACGCCACAGCGAAATCGCTGCACGTCGGCTCGCTTATCCAGATCATGATGCTGCGCTGGTTCCAGAAGACCGGCCACCAGCCGATCACCCTGATGGGCGGCGGCACCACCAAGGTGGGCGACCCCTCTTTCCGCGCAGATGAGCGCCCGCTGCTGACCGAATCCCAGATCGACGACAATATCGCGGGCATCAAGAAGGTGTTCTCGGCCTATATCGACTACGACAGCGACGCGCCGAACAAGGCGCTGATGCTGAACAACGCCGAATGGCTGGACGGGCTGAACTACCTGGAATTCCTGCGCGACATCGGCCGCCATTTCTCGGTGAACCGGATGCTGTCGTTCGAGAGCGTCAAGTCCCGCCTCGACCGCGAGCAGTCCCTGTCATTCCTCGAATTCAACTACATGATCCTGCAGGCCTATGACTTCATGGAGCTGAACCGCCGCTACGGCTGCATCCTGCAGATGGGCGGCTCGGACCAATGGGGCAATATCGTCAACGGCATCGACCTGACGCGCCGCACCATCGAGCATGAGGTCTATGGCCTCACCTCGCCGCTCTTGACCACCTCGGACGGCAAGAAGATGGGCAAGTCGCAGGACGGTGCGGTCTGGCTCAACGCCGAAATGCGTTCCCCATATGAGTTCTGGCAGTTCTGGCGCAATACCACCGATGCTGACGTCGGCCGCTTCCTCAAGCTCTACACCGAACTGCCGGTGGAGGAATGCGAGCGCATCGGCGCCCTGCAAGGCTCTGAGATCAACGAGGGCAAGGTGATCCTCGCCAATGAGGTGACCAAGCTTCTCCATGGTGCCGAGTCCGCGGCGGCTGCCGAGGCCACCGCCCGCGAGGTATTCGAGAAAGGCGGCGTGGGCGATGACCTGCCCACCCTGTCGCTGACGCCTGCCGATCTCGGCGACGGCATTTCGATCGTTCAGCTGATCGTGAAATCCGGCCTCGCCAAATCCGGCAAGGACGCCAAGCGGCTGATCAGTGAAAACGGCGCCCGGATCGACGACCAGCCGCTGACCGATGCCGGCCTGATGATCGACGCAGGCGCACTGTCCTCGCCGATCAAGCTGAGCGCCGGCAAAAAGCGCCACGCGCTGGTGCGGCTGGACGGCTGAACCTTCTGACATAAAACCGAAAAAGGGAGCCGCCGCGCTCCCTTTTTTGTTGCCCGCAGATGCTCCCGCCCGTTCCAGCCCCTTCAAAGACGGGTCCTCACGGTTGGGCCGGGCGCCGCTGCGCGGCGCGCCAGCACATCCCCGTAACGCCCCACTCAGGCCAGCCCCGGGTCAAGGGCCGCCCAAGCGGCCGTGCGCAGCACGGGTCCCCCTTGAGGCGGGGATGGCCGGGATACACTGAAACAGGCGCCTTAAGGGCAAACCTGCCCTTAGGCGCCTCTCAGCAAATCATCCTGCCTCAGAAAAACAGCGCCTCCACCAGGGTCAGCACCAGAAAAACCGGCACCGACAGGCCGATGGCGATCAGCAGCGCTGCCGCCTTGGTCATCCGCGGGGCAGCAGCCGTCCGCCCCATGATCCGTTTTGCTTTTCTCATACTCAAAATTAACCATGATTTAGGTTTCCAGCGCGTTAATGGCCCCATGTTCGACAGCGCCTCCGATCCCGAATTGCCAGCAGCCGCAACCGCCCGCCCCCAGCCCCGTGCCCTCCAGCAAGCGCCGGAATTTGCCCGCGCGTTGATGGCCTGCGGCCAGGAGCCGCTGACGCTGGAGGGTACTTTGGTGCTGCGCCGCCGCTTCCCCGGCGGACTGCGGCTGGCAATGGTAAACCGGGCAGATCTGACTGATCCCACGCCCCTGCTGGCAGCCCTGCGCGCAGGCGGCTTTGCCCGGACGCCGCTGATCCTGTCGCCCGAGTCCCCGGCCCCGCACCTTGCACGCCTCGGCGCCGTGCCGCTGGCCACACCCGCCCATGCCGCGCTCTGGGATCTGACAGGCGAGCCGGACCAGCGCCGCGCAGCCCTGCACCAGAAATGGCGCAACCGGCTTAAACACGGTGAGGCGCAAAACCTCCGCCTCGCCCGCCAGAACCTGCCCCATGACGTGCGCCACTGGCTGTTTCGGGCCGACGCGGCACAGCAAACCCGGCGCGGATACCGCAGCTGGCCCATCGGCCTCACTCTCGCCTATGCACGCGAAAACAAGGGGCAGGCAAAATTGTTCCAGGCGTTTGAAGGCAAGGAGCCGATTGCAGCCATCCTGATCCTCACCCACGGCAGCACCGCCACCTACCACATCGCCCACACCACCGCCCGCGGCAAGCAGCTCAGCGCCCACCCGCTTTTGCTGTGGGAGGCCGCGAACTGGCTCGCTGCCAAGGGCATCTGCCGCCTCGACCTCGGTCTCATCAATTCCGAGGACGCCGCGGGCCTTGCCCGCTTCAAGCTCGGCACCGGCGCAAGGCTCCATCGGCTGGGCGGCACCTGGGGCCTCTGGCCGCCGCTGGGCCGCCTGCTGCAACCGCTGTCGTTGCTCGACCGCCGCCTGATGGGCGCGTAACCCCCCGCGACGCCCCGTCCCGCTGGACAGATGCCCGGCCCCTCCATTATATGAACACACGTTCAGATAACCGGGAGGAGCCCCGCTCATGAAACTTGCAGACACCGCAGCCGTTGTAACCGGCGGCGCCTCCGGCCTGGGTGAGGCCACCGCGCGCTACTTCGCCGAACAAGGCGCCCAGGTCACCATCCTCGACCGCGACGCCGAGCGCGGCACCCAGGTGGCCGAGGAAATCGGCGGGTACTTCGCCCAGACAGATGTCACCAGCGAAGAGTCGGTCTCTGCCGCCATCGCCCATGCGGTGGAAATGATGGGCAAGATCACCGCCTGCGTGAATTGTGCCGGCATTGCCACCGGCGCCAAGACCGTGGGCAAGGACGGTGCGCATCCGCTGGATGCCTACAAGCGCACAATCGACATCAACCTTGTCGGCACCTTCAACGTCGCCCGCCTCGCCGCTGTCGAGATTGCCAAGAACACCCCCGACGCGGACAACGCCCGCGGCGTGATCATCAACACCGCCTCCATTGCGGCCTTTGACGGCCAAAAAGGCCAGGCTGCCTATGCCGCCTCCAAAGGCGGGGTTGCCGGCATGTGCCTGCCAATGGCGCGGGATCTCGCGTCCTTGGGCATCCGGGTGATGACCATCGCACCCGGCATCTTCATGACCCCGATGCTGGCCGGCCTGCCGGAAGAGGTGCAGCAGCAGCTGGCCGCCGACGTTCCCAACCCCGCCCGCCTGGGCGACCCGCGCGAATTCGGCCGTCTCGCCGGTTTCATCACCGAAATGGGCTACCTCAACGGCGAGGTCATCCGCATCGACGGCGCCCTGCGCATGCGCTGATGCCCCTTCCGTTGCGGGCGGGTCAAGGGGTGAGCAAGCTCCCTGGAAACGCTCCGGGGGAGCGTTTCGCTTGCGAACGGGCGGAGCCCAAAGCGGCGGCGCTTGACCCGTTCACCCTTGAGAGGCGGCCTCAACAAGAAACACACTCGTGATGGCGTCTTGAGGGGCACTCCTGCCCCTCAAGCGCTTCTCAGCAAAGTCCCTTCGCACCGCGCCAGCGGTGCCTGGCCCAAGGCCGCACAAAGGCGCGTTGGCGCAGCCAAGGCACCTGCGGACGCGGGAGCACCACGCCGATTGACAATCCGTTCACCCCGCCCTTCACTCCTGTCAGGAGGCCCGGATGAGCAAAACCGAACGGCAGAAAATGCAGGATGGCGACTGGTACCGTTGCCAGGACAGCGAACTGGGGGCGTTGCAGCACAAGGCCCGGGTTGCCGTGCATCAGCACAACACCGCAGCGCCCGATCCGGGAGCCCAGCTCAGCCCGCCGCTGGCCAGCCTCTTTGCCGCCCACGGTGAAAACTGCCTGATCGAGGCGCCCTTCCACTGCGCCTACGGCATCAACATCCGCCTGGGCCGCAACGTCTACATGAACGCAGGCTGCACCATTCTGGACACTGCCCCTGTCAGCATCGGCGATGGCACCATGCTGGGGCCGTATGTGCAGATCTACTGCGCCCAGCACCACAAAGACAAAGACTTACGGGCGAAGGGCCTGGAAATCGCCCATCCCGTCACGCTCGGCGCAAACGTCTGGATCGGCGGCGGCGCGATCATCCTGCCAGGCGTTACAATCGGCGACGGCGCCATTGTCGGCGCAGGCGCCGTGGTGACCAAAGACGTCGCTGCCGGCGAAACCGTGACAGGCAATCCCGCCCGCTCCCGGCAGAGATAGCGAAAAGGTAAAGCTTGCGCCCGCAACCTTCACCCTCAGTTCATCTTTCTTGATAGTTTACAAAGTTTTACGACAGCATCTTTGACCAAATGTTTCGCGCGCGAAACATTTGGTCAGGCGTCCTGACCTAACTGAAGAACCAGCCTCACCCCCCCGCCTTCTCCTCCAGTTCCAGCCATTCCTCTTCGGCGGCGGACAGCTTTTCCTGCCGCTCCACCAGCGCCTCGGTGGCCTTCTTGAACTTCACTGGCTCGCGGGTGAACAGCTCCGGATCGCTCATCAGCTCCTGCAGCTTGCCGATCTCCGCCTCCAGCCGTTCAATCTCAGCCGGCAGCGCCTCAAGCCGGTGCTTCTCCTTGAAGCTGAGGCCGTCCTTGGGCTGGCTTTCCTGCTTGGGCCTTGCCTTGGCAGGCTTCGCCTTCTCCGGCTTCTCAGCACCCTCCAGCGGGCCCCGCTGCGCGATGTAGTCGCTCCAGCCGCCAGCATAGGCGGTGGCCTTGCCGTTGCCTTCCATTGCAATGGTGGCGGTCGCCACCCGGTCCAGGAAATCCCGGTCGTGGCTGACCAGCAGCACCGTGCCGTCGTAATTGTCCAAGAGCTCCTGCAGCAGGTCCAGCGTCTCCACATCCAGATCGTTGGTCGGCTCATCCAAAACCAGCAGGTTCGAGGACCGCGCCATCAGCCGCGCCAAGAGCAGCCGCGCTTTCTCGCCGCCCGACAGCGACCGCACCGGCGCCCGCGCCTGCCGCTCGTCGAACAGGAATTCCTTGAGGTAGCCCACTACATGCTTGGGCTGGCCGCGCACCATCACCTGATCCGCCTTGCCGGAAATGCCCAGCAGCGGGTCCGCGGTCAGATTCTCCCACAGGGTCGAATCGCCGTCCAGCTGGTCGCGGGTCTGGTCGAACAGGGCAAGTTCCAGATTTGTACCCAGCTGCACCTTGCCTGCATCCGGGTCTTCCATTCCCAACAGCATCTTCAGCAGCGTTGTCTTGCCTGCGCCATTCGGGCCGACAAAAGCCACCCGGTCGCCGCGCTGTACCTTCAGCGAGAAGTCCCTGACGATCTGCTTGCCGCCAAACGCCTTGCTCAGGCCTTCAGCCTCGATCACCTTGCGGCCTGACTTCGGCCCGGCCTCCAGCGCCATCTCGGCCGCGCCTTGCCGCTTGATCTGACCTGCGCGTTCCGCCTTCAGATCCTGCAAGGCCCTGACCCGCCCCATGTTGCGCTTGCGCCGGGCCGAGATGCCTTCCACCGCCCAGCGGCTTTCGGCTTTGATCAGCCGATTCAGCTTATGGCGCTGCATGTCCTCGTCATCCCAGACCTTGTCGCGCCAGGCTTCGAAATGCTCAAACCCCCTCTCCTGGCGGCGCACCTCGCCGCGGTCCACCCACAGAGTGGCGCGGGTCAAGACGCGCAGGAACGCCCGGTCGTGGGAGATCAGCACAAAACCCGCACGGGTGCTCTTGAGTTCGTTCTCCAGCCAGGTGATCGCCTCGATATCCAGATGGTTCGTGGGCTCGTCCAGCAGCATCAGGTCCGGCGCCTCGGCCATCAGCTTGGCCAGGGCTGCGCGGCGGCGCTCACCGCCGGAGGCGGTCTCCACCGGGCGCGCCGGGTCGAACTTCAGCCCTTCGCCCGCGCGTTCCACCTTGTACATTTCGCCGGGGTCCAGCGCGCTGGCGGCAAAATCGCCAAGCGTTGCAAAACCCTCCATCTTCGGGTCCTGCTCCATGTAGCCGACCGACTTGCCCGGCGGCACCACGATGTCGCCCTGATCGGCTTCAACAATCCCCGCCATCACCTTCATCAGGGTGGATTTTCCGGAGCCGTTGCGGCCCACCAGCGCCACCCGGTCACCGGGCTGCACCACCAGATCAAGACCTGAAAAAACCGGATCGCCCCCGAAGGTCAGGGAAATGCCGGACATCTGCAAAAGAGGAATACGTGCCATGCCAGCCAGCTACCCCGGCGGCAAAATCGCGTCAACGCTCCCCGTTCATCTTTCCTGAAATACTCAGTCCCCGCTGGCCACAGCCCGCAGCAGCCGCTTGCGGACGTCAGGAATGGCGCCGGTCTCCAGCCCGGTGAACACATGCAGCGTTTTCATCTGCCGGTCCACCACCGCATGGTCGCTGACCCAGCCGCCCATCAGCAGGTATGTGCGCAACAAGGGCGGCATTTTCTGAAGGGCCTTCTTAGTTTCCGCCTCCCGCAGCGGTTCCGCGCCAAAACGCACCACCTCGGGCGCTTTGATGCCCGGCCGCCACTGCGCCGGCGCCAGATGCCGCTGCTGCAACAGCGCCAACGCCTCCGTGTAAGGTGCAGCAGAAGTGCCCGCAAAGGACGAGCAGCCAAACAGCATCTGCACGTCCTGCCCATCCACCAGGCGCGTCATCGCCCCCCAGGCGACACGCAAAATATCTGCATCCTGCCGTTTCCTGTGAATGCAGAAGCGGCCCAGTTCGGCCATCCGCCCCTCAAAAGCCTGCAAGGCGGTCAGATCATAAAACTGTGCTGAATAGCTCCGCGCCAGCTCCGCGCCACTGTCCAGCAGCAGCAGCCGGAAGCAGCAGACCAGTGCGCCGCCGGGCTGCTCCTCCACCAGAACATGGCAGCATTCGCTGTCAAAAGCATCGCTGTCTGTGCACCCGGAGCGGAAACACTGGGCCCGCAGGGCCTGCGCCGCGGCCACATCCGCTGCACTTGCAGCCAGCCGGGCGCGATAGCGCCCCCTGCTCAGTAGCATGTCAGGTTCCGCCATGGCAGCGGCCTCCAGCTTTCCAGCTCAGACCTTAGCATATGCGCAGTGACAGAGCAGGAAGCAGTCCTATTCGTTGTTCAGCAGCTGACCGGGGGCGAAATTGCCCAGGTTGCCCAACAGCTGGCGCAGGAATGTGTTGTCCTGAACGCCGGAGCTGGTCACGCGGCGCTCCAGGGGCACCACCTTGCCGTCTTCCAGGCTGTAACGCTCGATCGCCTGCACCACGCCGGATGTGTCAAAGCTGATCGCCACCAGGTCGCGCGCCACCGGCTCCGGCGCCTTGGCACCGTAGTGGCGGAACCGGGTGGCCACGTAGTAGTAGCCGCTTTCGTTGAGCACGCCGGTTGAGGATGGAATGCCGATGGTCTCGGCCACCGAATCCCGGGTGTCGACACCCGGCACCACCTCTGCCAGCAGTTCCGGCGCCGGCACATAGCCGTGCTTGCGGTAGACCGAAGTACAGGCCGCCAGGGCCAGCCCCGCTGCCGCAAATACCGCCCCGCGCAAAACCGCCTTGAAGTGAAATGCCTTTGCAACCATGACTGCCCCCCAGCCTGCCGCCATCACCGGCGGCTTGAATACGTCTTTTAACCCGATTACCTAATGACCGCCTCCGGTTCAAGAAACGAAAGTCCCCGAATATGTCTGACAGCACCGCTTTGCGGGTCGCGGACCTGCCGCAGAACACCCCGACCGCCTTTGAAATCATCCCGGACAAGGCCGCCCTGGCCGCGCTGGCGGCGGAACTGGGGGTGAACGCCTTGCGCAAACTGCGCTTCAGCGGCGCGATCAATGCGATGGGCAAGAAGGACTGGAAACTGTCAGGCCGGCTGGGGGCAACCGTTGTGCAGGACTGCGTGGTCACGCTGGAGCCGGTGACCACAAGGGTCGAGGAAGCGGTGGAAATCACCTATCTGGCCCGCATCGAAACCCCGGAAGGCGCCGAGGTTGAAATGCCCGAGGATGACAGCATTGAACCGCTGGGCAGCCACATCGACCCTGCTGCGGTGATGGCAGAGGCGCTGGCGCTGCACATTCCCGCCTACCCGCGCAAAGACGGCGCCGAACTGGGAGAGGCGGTCTATGCCGAGGACGGCGTGCAGCCGATGCGCGACGAGGACACCCGGCCGTTCGCAGGCCTTGCGGCGCTGCGCGGCCAGCTGAAAGATGAGGACTGAGCGCAGATTTTTTGCAGCGCAGAAAATCATCTCTGGCGCCGCACCGCCGGCTGCCTTAAAAAACAGCTTGCGCCAGCGAAGATTCGCAGTATTTTCGCGCGCTCATCGGAATTTTTGGTTGGACAATGCTTGGGCAGACGCCTAAACGCACGTCAGACTGATCGAACAGAATGCAATCGCGCCGCGGGGATGGCCCCAAGGCCCAAACAGACAAAGGTTGAGACATGGCCGTCCAACAGAACAAAGTATCCAAATCGCGCCGCAACAACCGCCGCGCGCACGATGCACTGGTTGCTGCGAACCCGAACGAATGCGGCAACTGCGGCGAGCTGAAGCGCCCGCACCACGTATGCCCCTCCTGCGGCCACTACGACGACAAGGAAATCGTCGCAGCTGCAGACGAGATCGAGATCGATGAGGACGCGGCGTAAGCCACGGACAGGATCCTGATGCCAGGCAGGCTTTCGCATGACGGGTAAACCCGATCAAAATCAGGCAAAAGCCGGCCGCATCACTATTTCTGTTGACGCCATGGGCGGAGACGCCGGCCCTGCTGTTGTAGTGGCCGGCATTGCCATGTCTGCGGAAAAGAATCCGGATATCGGGTTCATCCTGCATGGGCCTGCCGAACAGCTGGAACCTCTGGTTGCCAAAAAGCGCGAACTCAAGGGCCGCGTTGAGATTCGCGATGCCCGCGATGTGGTCACCATGGAGGACAAGCCCTCCCAGGTGATGCGCAACGGCAAGGGCACCTCGATGTGGTCGGCCCTGGACGCGGTCAAGAACGGCGAGGCTTCGGGCGCGGTCTCCTGCGGCAACACCGGCGCGCTGATGGCGCTCTCGATGCTGCGGCTGCGCAAGCTGCCGGGCGTCAACAGGCCCGCCATTGCAATCCTGTGGCCCTCGCTGAACCCGCAAGGTTTCAACGTGATGCTGGATGTCGGCGCCGACGTGAAGGCGGATGCCGAGGATCTGCTGCAATACGCCCTGATGGGAACTTCCTATGTGCGCAACTCGATGGACATCATCCGCCCCCGCGTGGGCCTGTTGAATGTCGGCACCGAGGAGCACAAGGGCCGCGCCGAGCTGAAAGAGGCCTTTGGGCTGATTACAGAACAGGCGGAACAGGCGCACTACGAGTTTGTCGGCTTTGTCGAAGGCAGCGATATTCCCGGTGATGTGGCCGATGTGATCGTGACCGACGGCTTTACCGGGAATGTGGCGATCAAGACCGGCGAAGGCACCGCCAGCCTGATGCGCACCGCATTGGGGGAGGCGTTTGCTTACTCCTTCCTGTCAAAGATTGCCGCGGTGCTGGCGATGACCTCCCTGAAACGGCTGTCCAAACGGATGGACCCGCGCCGCGTCAACGGCGGCGTGTTCCTGGGCCTCAACGGCACCGTGGTGAAATCCCACGGCGGCGCCGATGCCACGGGCGTCTCCGCTGCGGTCAAACTGGCCTTCCGGCTGGCACAGCACGGATTCGCCGAAAAGCTGGCCGCGCGGGTTGCATCTGCCGGTTTGCATACCCAAGATAATACTGCCCCCCGCGAATTGCGGGCGGCCACCGAAAAAGACTGAAAATAGGCAGGCAGACGGATGACGCGACGCGCGGTAGTTGTTGGCACAGGACACTATCTCCCCCAACGGGTGGTTGAAAACGCGGAATTCGAAGCCACGCTGGACACAACGGACGAATGGATCCGCAGCCGTTCCGGCATCGAACGCCGCCATTTTGCCGCTGAGGGAGAGACCACATCGGATATGGCCGCCAAGGCAGCGGAACGCGCTTTGGCGGATGCGGGCCTGACCGCAAATGATGTGGATGCCATTGTTGTGGCCACCTCAACCCCGGATCTCACCTTCCCCTCTGCCGCCACCATGGTGCAGTCCAAGCTGGGCATGACCAGGGGTTTTGCCTTTGACGTGCAGGCGGTCTGCGCGGGCTTTGTCTATGCACTGTCCAACGCCAGCGCCCTGATTGCGTCGGGCCAGGCGTCCCGCGTGATGGTGATCGGCGCGGAAACCTTCAGCCGGATCATGGATTGGACCGACCGCTCCACCTGCGTGCTTTTCGGCGATGGCGCCGGCGCGCTGCTGCTGGAGGCACAGGAGCAGCCCGGCACCAATTCCGACCGCGGCATCCTGGCGACCGACCTCAACTCCGACGGCCGCTACAAGGATTTGCTTTACGTCGACGGCGGGGTGTCCACCCATACCACCGGCCACCTGAGGATGCAGGGCAACCAGGTATTCCGCCATGCGGTCGAGAAACTCGCCTCCACCGCCAATACGGCGCTGGACCGCGCGGGTCTGTCTGCGGCTGATGTCGACTGGATCGTTCCGCATCAGGCCAATATCCGCATTATCCAGGGCACGGCCAAGAAAATGGGCCTCAGCATGGACAACGTGGTGGTAACTGTGCAGGATCACGGCAATACCTCCGCCGCCTCCATTCCGCTGGCCCTTTCGGTCGGCAAGGACCGCGGCCAGATCAAGGAAGGCGATCTGATCGTGACTGAGGCCATTGGCGGCGGCCTGGCCTGGGGAGCTGTTGTGCTGCGCTGGTAACGGCGCGGTCAGATTCTCCGCCCGAATTCCCCCGCGCAATTCATTGATATTGACAGGGAAATTCCCTCCGCCCTATGCTTTGGCAAACAACGGGGATTGGTATGGGCGAAAAAACACTGACACGAATGGATTTGAGTGAAGCCGTTTTCCGGGAAGTCGGCCTGTCGCGCAACGAGAGCGCGCAGCTGGTGGAAAGCATGCTGCAGCATATGTCGGATGCCCTGGTGCGCGGTGAACAGGTTAAGATTTCCTCGTTCGGCACCTTCAGCGTAAGGGACAAGTCGGCCCGCGTCGGGCGCAACCCGAAGACGGGCGAAGAAGTGCCGATCCAGCCGCGCCGCGTGCTGACCTTCCGGCCCTCCCACCTGATGAAAGACCGCGTGGCAGACGGCAACCGTAAGTAACGGGACCTATTAAGTCATGTCGAAATCACCGGACGCCTTCCGCACCATCAGCGAAGTTGCGGAATGGCTGGACGTGCAGGCGCATGTTCTGCGCTTCTGGGAGAGCAAGTTCACCCAGGTCAAACCTGTAAAGCGCGCCGGCGGGCGGCGCTATTACCGGCCTGCGGACATGCAGCTGTTGGGCGGCATCAGGAAACTGCTGCACGTTGACGGATTGTCGATCAAAGAAGTGCAGGCGCTTTTGCGCGAGCAGGGTGTGGCCCATGTCGCCAGCCTGTCGCACCCCCTGGACGGCGAAGAAGAGCCGGCCGTTGAAGCGGCAGCGCCCGCGGACAAGCTGGGTGATGACTGGCAGCAGTCGCTGGAGATGAGCGCGGAGGCTTCGGCCGGGGGCAGCACGGAGGACAGCAATGTTGTCGGCTTCCCGCAGGCTGGAGCAGACGATGGACCGCCCGCGCCCCCGGCAGCATCCCCCGCCGCACCAAGACCCGAAGCCGCAGCTGCGCCGCAAATGCAGATGGACCTGGCACCACCCGCCGCAAGCGAAAGCCCCGCGCCGTCCGAAGATGCGCCTGCCGCCGCCGCAACGGCGTACACGGCCCCTTCGGCAGATCCCGCCTCAGCCGCGGGCGAGCCAGCCGGACTGGCCAAGGATCAGGCAGAAGATGCGGCACCATCTGAGGATCAGGCGGTTGAGGATCAGCCGGTATCCGCGCAGCAGGCCTTCGGTTCCGAACCGGCGCTGCGGCCGGAAGCAGAGGACACAGAACCGTCCGCTGCAGATTCCACAATGCTGGATCAGGAACCGGAACCCATTGAAGCAAGCCCGCTGCAAGACGGTGCCGATACGCAGGAACAAGTTGCCGGCCCCGCCCCCGGACAGCCGCAGCAGCTTTTTGCGGATGGCGCCGGCACAGAACCGGAAACCGCCGCATCTCTGATGGAAGACGTCCTGGAGCCTGCTTTCGCGCCTGAGGCAGCTGACAGGACAGAGGAACCGCAGGCGGAGTTTTCCGGGATGCCCGGCGCTGCGGAGGATGTATCTGCGCCCGTGCCGGAAACAGCTGAACCCGTTGAAGACACCTTGGAAACCGTGCCGGAACCTGCAGCGGAGCCTGCGGCGTCTGCTCCGCCCTCCCCGCTGGCGGATATCGCCCCGCTGACAGGCCAGGAGCACTTGCCCGAACCCGATTCAGGCGCCGGAACCGCAGCTGCGGAGGAACCAGACCTTGCCGCCGCCGGGCTGCCGCTGGAAGAGGAAAATCTTGAAACTGCCCCGGAAACGGCAGCAGAGGCAGCCCCCGTAACACCGCCAGCGCCGCTGGAAGAAGTCGCGCCGCTGACCGGCCAGGAACATCTCTCCGCGCCGGATGCTGCGGCGGCTGCGGGAACCGAAGCGCCTGAGAAGGACCTGACCGGCGCTGAGGCTCCTGCGGACGCCGGACCGATTCTGTCTGCGGACGCACAGGCGCCTGAGCCCGAACCCGCTGCCGCACCGGCGGAGTTTGGCGCGGACCACAGCGCAGCAGTTGCAGAACCCGCGGCGGAAGACGTGCCTCCCGCGGCAGACGCTGACTTGGCGGAGCCTGGCCGGGAGGTGCTGCCGGACCAGGAACCGGAACAGGACACGCTGGTTCCCGCCGCAGGGATGCAGCCAGAGGAACCGATGGATTTTGCCTTTGCCGCCGAAGATCCGGTGCAGACAGCGCCTGAGCCGGAAGAAGACATTCTGTCCGATTCCGCCGCAGCCTTCCCGCCGCATGATCTTGATGAGGCCGCCCGCCAGGTGGATGCGCTTGAATTTTCCAGCGGTTTCAATGGCGGCGGTGAAAGCGGCATCGAAGAAACGGACCAGCCTGAAGCCGAACCTGAAGCCGAACCTACGGCGGAACCTGATGCCCTGCGGGAGCCTGATACCCTGCCGGAGCCTGATGTCCAATCGGAGCCTGCGCCTGAGGAAATTTCAGCAGAGGCTGCAGAACCAGCGCCGGTGCCTGCCGTGGAGGATGCTCCCGAAGAGCCGGCAGAAATTCCCGGTGAAGAGCCGACGGCAGCCCCTGCCCCGCTGCAGCCCGGCGTTCTGGCGCTGCTGGCCGAAGCCCGCAGCCTGCCGCCGCAGTCTCTGGCGGCGATTGCTGCCTGCACCGAAGAATTGCGCGCGCTTATTCAAAACAGGCCCTGAGGCCCGCGCACCGGAATTCGGCACGAATTCCGGGCCGTTTCCCGTGCCGGGAAACGGCCCCGGCCCATGGCCGCTCCGGTAACTGCTTTGCCCTGCTGAAATTCTTTGCGGGGCTGGAAAAAATCTTGCCGCCCCCTCTTGCCCCTGCCGCGAAAACGGTTAGAAGGCTTTGCAACGGGCTATGGCGCAGCCTGGTAGCGCGTCCGTCTGGGGGACGGAAGGTCGCAGGTTCGAGTCCTGCTAGCCCGACCATATGAAAAACGCCCGGGTGTTCACGCACCCGGGCGTTTTCACATCCGGAACCAGCTTTGCCGATTGCGCATGGCGCCCGGATGGGACAGCATCGCCGCAAAGCCGGCGCGCGGAGGGGGACAGGACATGACAGGCGTATTGCCCAGCCAAACCATTGAAATGATGCTGGAACGCGGAGAAATCACCGTCAGCACACCGCTGGTGGAAGGCCAGGTGCAACCTGCCAGCCTCGACCTGCGTCTCGGCAGCGTGGCCTACCGGGTGCGAGCGTCTTTTCTGGCGGGCCAGAACCGCAGCGTTTCCGACCGGCTGACAGAATTCGAGATGCACAGGATCGACCTGAGCAACGGCGCGGTTCTGGAAAAAGGCTGCGTCTATGTGGTGCCGCTGATGGAAGGGCTGGCGCTGCCGCAGGATGTTTCTGCCGTCGCCAATGCCAAAAGCTCCACCGGGCGGCTGGACCTTCTGACCCGCACGATCACCGACGGCGGCGAGGAGTTTGACCGTATCAAGCCCGGATACACCGGCCCGCTTTATGCCGAGATTTGCCCCCGCTCCTTCTCTGTGCTGGTACGCCCCGGCATGCGTCTGAACCAGATCCGTTTCCGCACCGGCCAGGCTGTGCTGTCGGACGCCGAACTGAAGATGCTGCACGCAGGCTCTCCGCTGGTGGATGGCGAGGCGGTGATCGAGGACGGCCTTGGCTTCTCCGTCGATCTGAAGCTGCCGGGCACCGATCTGGTCGGCTACCGCGCCAAGCCGCACACCGGCGTCATCGACCTGGACCGGATCGGCGAATACGACCCGCAGGAATACTGGGAAGAGGTGCGCACCAAGGATGGCCGCATCATCCTGGACCCCGGCGCGTTCTACATTCTGGTCAGCCGCGAGGCGGTGCATATCCCGCCCGCCTATGCGGCGGAGATGGCCCCCTATCTGGCAATGGTCGGTGAATTCCGGGTGCATTACGCCGGTTTCTTCGATCCCGGCTTCGGCCATGACGCCGCCGGCGGCACCGGCTCGCGCGGGGTGCTGGAAGTGCGCTGCCACGAGGCACCCTTTGTGCTGGAGCACGGCCAAGTGGTCGGCCGCCTGGTCTATGAGAGGATGGCCGAGGTGCCGGAACAGCTTTATGGCGCGGGCATTGCCTCCAACTACCAAGGCCAGGGTCTGAAGCTGTCGAAGCATTTCAAGACGCCGGAGTAACCATCTGCAGCTAAGGGCTGCGCCCGGCCTTCGGCCAGACGGAAGATCCGTCACTTCACCGCGCCCTCAACGCTTGATATACAGTTCCTCCTCCAGTTCCGCGCTGACGCCGGCCTGCACAGTGCGCTCCAGATGCGTGGAAAGCGTCATATAGGTGCGGGTGCCGCGCACCCCTTCTACGTCGTAGATGCGGGCCAAGAGCCCCTCCAGCGCATGCGGCGAGGCCACCCGCACCTTGAGGATCAGGCAGGTGTCGCCGGTGGCAGTGTGGATTTCCTCCACTTCCGGCCAGGCTTCCAGCGACATGAGTTCCGCCGTCTTGCCCCAGCCGACCGTGTCCACATGGATGAAGGCCAGCATCGGCTTGCCTACCGCCGGCCCGTCCAGCTGCGCCACCGTCGCCCGGATCGCGCCGGAAGCTCTGAGCCGTTTTACCCGCTCATGCACCGCGGGCGCCGACAGACCCGCCACCTGCCCGATGGCAGCATAGGACAAAGTCGCATCGACGCTCAGCGCGCCTAATATCTTTCGGTCCAACGCGTCCAGAGCACGGGAGGACCCGCCGTTTCTCCGAACCTCATCTGTTTTTTCCCTGACCATTTTCGCCCGCCCTTCACAGAACACCATTCAGCACTTAGCAAAGATACCTGAACATTCTTCAAGGTAAACCCATGCGAACCCCGATTCTGATCCTGATGAGTGCAATTGGCGTGATTGGTGCCAACTCGCTGCTGCTGTCGCCAGTGGTCACGGCCGTCAGCCAAACCCTGAATGCCACCACCGCAGAGGTGATGCTGGCCGCCAGCACCTATGGGCTTGGGGTCGCCGCTGCAGCCTTGCTGCTGGCACCGCTGGGGGACCGGATCGGCGCCGGGCGGCTGATGCGCGCGGCACTCCTGCTGCTGGGGGCCGGGCTGGGCGCCAGTGCCGCGGCGCCGGATGTCTGGACACTGATGGCCGCGCAGGCGCTCTGCGGGCTGGCGGCCGGAGCCTCCCTGCCCTCGATCTACACGCTGGCAATGGTGATTGCCCCCAAGGGACGCGAGGCGCGGGTGCTGGGCTATGTGCTGGCGGGCTGGACGGTGTCGATGGTGCTGGGTGTCAGCGTCAGCGCCTGGGCCACCGATCTCGCGGGCTGGCGCGCGGTCTATGGCGCGCTGGCGGCGGCGGCGCTGCTGCTGTGGGCCGCCTCTGCTTCGCTGCGCGCGGCAGGCAGCCCCAGCGGCCAGGCGACCTCGCCGCTGACCGCGCTGCGGGTACCGGGGATTTTCCGCGGCCTGGCGGCAACCGCGCTGCTGATGATGGGCTTTTACAGCAGCTATTTCTTCACTGGAGCCCATATCACCCAAGCACTTGGCCTCAGCACCACGCAGGCGGGTCTGTTACCGCTGTTCTACGGTATCGGCTTTGGCCTCGCGGTGCTGCTGGATCCGCTCTTGGACCGGCTGGGACTGGCCCGCGCCACGGCGCCGGTGCTGCTGGCGGTCACAGCCAGCTACCTGCTGATGCTGGCGGTTGCGCCGGAATACCTGCTGCTGCTGGGGGCTGCCCTGATCTGGGGCGTGTTCCAGCATCTTGCCCTCAACCTGCTGGTGGCGCGGCTTACGGCGCTGGAGCCTGCGCAGCGCGGTGCCATCATGGGCCTTTACAGCACCGTCACTTACCTCTGTGTGTTTGCAGCGCCCTTTGCGGGCGGTCTGCTGTTCACTGCCTGGGGCCTCGCAGGCTGCCTGATGCTGTCAGCACTGCTGGCGCTCAGCGGCGCGGCGGAGGCGCTTGGCCTCCGGCACAAGCCCGGCGCACTGCCCGCCGGTTCCGCTACTTGACCTTGGGAATGCGTGACCTTGCATTGCGGAATTTGCGCTGCGGGCTGGGGCCAGGTCCGAACCCCGGTGCCGGCCCCTTGCTCTTGCCCAGGCGCTGCGCACCGTGTTGCGCAGCGCGGCGCAGCCCGGCATTGACCGCGCGGCCGATCAGGCGGCGCAGCACCATGCGGATGATCCAGTTTGCGTTCATGGCTTCAGTCCTCTGCCTAGCCTTGCGGGCATCTTAGAAAACCAATGCGGCAATTTCCGGGCGTACTGTGTCGCGCAGGCGTCACTCCTCGAACAGTTCCGCCTGTTCTTCTGCCTCGTCGTCCTCGTCGCCGCCCTGACCCAGCGGCAGGCTGCCCGGCGGCGGCCGGTTTTCCAAGAGACCCGCGGCACGCAGCTCCTTGAGCCCCGGCAGGTCGCGGGCGCTTTCGAGGCCGAAATGGTCCAGGAAATCCGGCGTCACCACAAAGGTCACCGGGCGGCCCGGGGTCATCCGGCGGCGGCCCAGGCGGATCCAGTCCATCTCCATCAGCTGATCGATGGTGCCGCGCGACACTGAAACACCGCGGATTTCCTCGATCTCCGCCCGGGTCACCGGCTGGTGATAGGCGACAATGGCCAGGGTCTCGATGGCGGCACGGCTCAGCTTGCGCAGCTCGGTGGTTTCCTTCTGCATCAGGAAGCCGAGGTCCGGCGCGGTGCGGATCGCCCAGGCATCGCCCAGCCGCACCACCCGCACCCCGCGCCCCTCATAGCGCTTGCGCAGATGCTCCAGCGCCTCGCGCGGGTTGCAGCCGGGCGGCATGCGGCCCTCAAGGTCGCGCAAGGTAACAGGCTCTGCGCTTGCGAACAGCACCGCCTCCACCATCCGCTCCTGCTCTGCCATCGGCGGCGCGTCAAACAGGGTGTCATTCTCGGTCCGGCCAGAGCTGCTGGCCGCATCCATGATCTGATCTTCCATCAGGTATCCTCGTCGAGGCTGCGCAGCTGAATCGGCGCAAATGTTTCGCTCTGGCGCAGCTCAGCCTTGCCTTCCTTGACCAGTTGCAGCGAGGCGGCAAAGGTCGCCGCGGTGGCTGAGCGCCGCTTTACGGGGTCGCTGTGCCAGCCGTCCGGCAGATAGCTGATCAGGTCGGTCCAGTCGCCGGTGAAGCCCAGGAGATGCCGCATCCGGTCCAGCGCCTCCTCCATGGTGAAGACCGAGTCGCGGTCCATCACGAAGGGGCGGAAATCCTCCTTGGTGCGGATGCGGGCATAGGCCTGCATCAGATCCAGAAGGTTGGCGGTATAGGTCACGGTCTTGATGCGGGCGACGCTTTCTTCCTCGCCGCGGCCAAAGAAGTCGCGGCCCAGCCGGTCGCGCCCCATCAGCCGTGCGGCAGCGTCGCGCATCGCCTGGAGGCGTTCCAGCTGGAATGCCAGGTGGGCGGCCAGTTCTTCGCCTGACGGGCCTTCTTCCTCGGGGTCCGGCGGCAGCAGCAGGCGGGATTTCAGAAACGCCAGCCAGGCCGCCATCACCAGATAGTCGGCCGCCAGCTCGATCCGCAGCTCCTTGGCCTTCTCGACAAAAGCCAGGTACTGCTTTGCCAGCTCCAGAACGGAGATCTTGCGCAAATCGACTTTCTGCGTGCGCGACAGGGTCAGCAGCAGATCGAGCGGGCCTTCGAACCCGTCCACGTCGACGATCAAGGCCTCGGCCGCCAGCCGTTCCTCTACGCTCGTGTCCGCCTCTGAAAAGAGTGTCTGCTCAGCCATACACCTGCCCGCCCATGAGGGCGGCAAGTTCTCTTTCAGCGCTCATAATGTCAAGGGGAACGGGCGCGCGCCGGGCCTCCAAAGCCCGGTCTGCGCGGGTCTGTGCCGCCGTGCCCATGGTGCCGGCAGCCTCAGCCACGGCGATGCGTTCCTCAAGCGAAGCATTGCACAGCAGGACGACATCACAGCCTGCCTCGATCGAGGCGCGGGCGTTGTCCGCCAGCGATCCCTGCAGCGCCTTCATCGAGATATCGTCGGTCATGATCAGCCCGTCAAAGCCGATGCGTTCCCGGATCAGCCGCATCATCACCGGCGATGTGGTGGCGGGCTGGTCGTCATAGGCGTCATAGACCAGATGCGCGGTCATCCCCAGCGGCAGGTCGTTGAGCGCTGTAAAGGCGGCAAAATCGCTGTCCTCCAGCGTCTCCGGGTGGCTGGCCACATGCGGCAGGTCCAGATGGCTGTCCGCGGTGGCGCGGCCATGGCCCGGGATATGTTTCAGAACCGGCAGCACGCCGCCGTCCAGATGCGCGGTGGCCACTGCGCGGGCAATCCGCGCCACCGTGGCGGCGCTGGTGCCATAGCAGCGGTTGCGCAGGAATTCGTGGGTCTCGGCAAAAGCAATATCAGCAATCGGAGCGCAGTTGCTGTCGATGCCCAGCCCGTGCAGCTCATGCGCGATCAGACGGTAGCGCAGGTACATCGCCCGAACGGCATCTTCTCCGGCCAGCTGCACATGCTCCAGCGGCGGATGCCAGTTGCGCGCCAAGGGTTTGCGCAGCCGCTGCACCCGGCCGCCCTCCTGGTCGATGGTGATCGGGCAGTTTCGGCCCACCGCCTCGCGGAAGTCACTGCACAGGGCCTGGATCTGCTCGACATCTTCCAGGTTGCGGGCAAACAGAATGAAGCCGAACGGATCCGCGTCGCGAAAAAACGCCTTTTCATCCGCTGTCAGCCGCAGGCCCTCTGCGTCCAGAATGGTGGCTCCGTAGGTCATGAGTGCCTCCTGCTGCGTCCTCCAAGGAACAAAGGCACCTGTCTCAGGATGCCGCCAGCCCGCCGGGGAGGAACCGGCGGGCATTGCCCGGAATTTCCGGGCAAAAGAAGTATTTCATTCAGATCATTACCGGGTGGTTACTGGAATGCAATCCGCATTGCCGGCCACCAGCGCCGAACAGAACCGGCGCGCGTCGGACAGCCCGTCGAATCCCATTGCCCGCAACCGGTAGAATGTCCGCCCGCCGCTTTCGGCGCGCTGGATCACCCGCTGTTTGGCTTCCAGATACTCCGGGAATCGGGCGCTGATGCGGTCCCATTCCGCGCGTGCGACCTCCGGGCTTTCATAGGCGCCCAGCTGCGCCAGGCGGGTGCCGGCGGCCAGGGTTGCCGGGTCCACATCCACGGTTCCGGCACGCGCTGCCGGTGCGGCTGCGGCCGGAGCGGGGCTGAACCGTGCGGGGCGGGCCGAGGGCCGCAGCGAGATCTTGACGCCGGGCGCATTCAGCACCGCCGGAGAAGCAGCGGCGGCAGCCAGTGCCGGCTGCAGCGGTTCCGGCTGCACGATCGCCGGGGCTGCTGCCGAGGCGGGGACCGCAGCGGAAACATCCTCGGCTTCGCGCGCAAGCTCAGCCACCAGCGCATCGATATCGCCATTCTGGAACGAGGCCACCGCTTCGTCGCTGACATTGGTTGAGGCACCCGGGGCAGAAGGAAGCTCAGGCTCAGCCGGGACAGCAGGCAATTCCGCAGCCGGCGCGGCTTCGGCTGCCAGTTCCGGCAGCGGCTTGTCGTCTTCTGTCAGTTGAATTGCAGCGGGCGCCAGGGTCAGACGGTCTGCGGGGGCCTCGGCGCTGCCGCTGGCCGCCACCGCGTTCACCGCCAGCCCCTGATGGTCTGCCTGGCTGCCGCCCGGGTTTGCCGGCTGTTCGCGCATCGGGCCTTCGGCGGCACGCACCACAGGCACGCCGCTCACGTCGCGCATCACCAGCTTGTAGCCCCAGAAACCGACACCTGCGACCAGCGCGATGGAGGCCACCGCGCCCAGGATGCTCAGGCTCTTGGAGAACCGTGCCCGCAGGCCCGCGGGCGCTGCGGCATAGGCTGCATAGTCATCTGCGCCGCAGCCCTGCTCCTCCGGCTGATAACCATAGGCCGGATCTTCATAGCCGCAAGACGGTTCTGCGCCGGGCCCGGCATACTGCTGGCCACCGTATTGCTGCCCTGCATAGGGCTGATCGGAGTGCTGCTGCCCGTAGGAGCTGCCGGCCGCAGCGTCCTGCTGCCGGCCATCACCCTGAGAATAGGCGTGGCCGTGGCCCGCCTGCGCAAAATACGCCATTGTCCGCCTCACTGCCCGGGTGGCGGCGCCGTCTGTGGCACCGCATTCCCAGATCTCTTGAACTGCCTCGTTCCGGCGGAATGCGCGATTTATATCCGCAAGGGCGTGCGCCCCTTTGGTTATCGCATCTCTTCTGCCGGTTTGACGCCAAGAATACCAAGACCTGCGGAAATGACAACGGAAACGGCCCGGGCCAGTGCCAAATTCGCATGTGTTGCCGATTGGCTGCTCTCGTTAACGAAACGTAAACCTTCGTTCGACTTGCCCAGATGATACAGCCCGTGCAGCTCGGACGCGAGGTCGTAGAGATAGAAGGCCACCCGGTGCGGCTCATGGGTGCGGGCGGCGATTTCCACCTGGCGCGGCCATTCGGCCAGCTTCTTTGCCACCGCCAGCTGCGCCGGATCGGCGATCAAGCTGAGGTCGGCAGCGTTCAGGGTGGCGTCATCCGCGGCGATCCCCTGTTCATTTGCCTTGCGCAGGGTCGAACAGATTCGCGCATTGGCGTATTGCACATAGAACACCGGGTTGTCCTTGGACTGCTCCAGCGCCTTGTCGAGATCGAAGTCGAAGCCCTGGTCGTTCTTGCGCGTGAGCAGCATGAAGCGGGTCACGTCCGCGCCGACAGCATCAACCACATCGCGCAGGGTAACAAAGGTCCCTGCCCGCTTGGACATCTTGAATTCCTGGCCGTCCTTGAACAGCTTCACCAGCTGGCACAGCTTGATGTCCAGCGGCACCTTGCCGTCGGACAGTGCCGACACCGCCGCCTTCATCCGTTTGACATAGCCGCCGTGGTCGGCGCCGAAAATGTCGATCAGCTCGTCAAAGCCGCGCTCCACCTTGTCATAGTGATAGGCGATATCGGGCGCGAAATAGGTCCAGGAGCCGTCGGATTTCTTCACCGCCCGGTCCACGTCATCGCCGTGATCGGTGGATTTGAACAGGGTCTGCTCGCGCGGCTCCCAATCGTCGGGCTTCTTGCCCTTCGGCGGCTCCAGCACGCCCTGGTAGATCAGGCCCTTGGATTCCAGGCTGGCCAGCGCCGCCTCGATCTTGCCGGTGCCATAGAGCGATTTCTCGGAATAGAACTTGTCCATCTTGATGCCGAGCTGGGCCAGATCCTCGCGGATCAGCGCCATCATCGCGTCGGTGGAGAATTCACGCACCTCGGCCAGCCAGACGTCCTCGCCCTTGCCGACATAGGCATCGCCCACCTTGTCCTTCAGCGCCTGCCCGACGGGAACCAGGTAGTCGCCCGGGTAGGTGCCGTCGGCAAAGGCCACTTCCTGCCCGTGTGCCTCCAGGTAGCGCAGGTAGACAGAGCGCGCCAGCACATCGACCTGGCCGCCGCCGTCGTTGATGTAGTATTCGCGAGTGACGTCATAGCCGGCATAGGCCAAGAGGGCCGCCAGCGCGTCGCCAAACACCGCACCGCGGGTGTGGCCGACGTGCAGCGGGCCGGTCGGGTTGGCGGAGACATATTCGACGTTCACGCGCTTGTCCGCGCCCATGTCCGAACGGCCGAAATCCGTGCCTGCGTCCAGGACCGATTTCAGAACGCCCTGCCAGATGCCAGGCGCCAGCCGCAGGTTCAGGAAGCCGGGGCCTGCAACCTCAGCGCTGGTGATCCGTTCATCAGCGGCCAGCTTGGCCGCCAGCGCCTCGGCAATGTCGCGCGGCTTCATCTTGGCGGGCTTGGCCAGCACCATCGCCGCATTGGTCGCCATGTCGCCATGGGCGGCATCGCGCGGCGGCTCAACTGCCACATTGGCAAAATCGAGCCCCTCGGGCAGCGCGCCCTCACCGGTCATGGCGGTCAGGCTGTCAATCACAAGCGTGCGGATATCGGTAAAGAGGTTCATGTCTGGCGTCCCAACTGTTCAGCACTGCGGATACCGGGGGCCAGAGGCAGGGTCAACAGCATTGCAGGGGCAGCCGCTGGCCGCGGGAGCAACCCACCGGAAAATTCGAATTCTCCGGCCAATTTTCTTGATCAAGAAAATTGCGCCGCCGCCACGGCGCCGGCTCAAAGAACCGCGGTGCGGTCTTCCAGGATCTTGCCCCAGGTGAAAATCTCATAGGACCGGAAAGCAGGCACGTAAAACGGGTCGCCATGGATCAGATGCTCCACCTCGATCCGGTCCTCGGCTTCGACAATCCACAATGCGCCGCAGAAATCGCCATCCGTGTCCGGTTTCAGCCCGCCGCCGATGCGCAGCTCCGGGTGATCCTCGACATAGGCCACATGGGCATCGCGACGGGCTTTATCGGCGCGGATATCCATCATCGCAGGCGCATCGCGGAACATCACCGCCCAGCGGGTCAGTGCGGGTGCGGATTTGCGGGCTTCAATTGCGGCGGTCATGAAAACATCCCCTGGATGGCAGAGGCGGTGCCCCATTCAGTGATCTTGTAAGTGCGCAAGGAGGCCACGTAATAAGGGTCCTGCAGGATCAACCGCTCCACATCCTGGCGGGTCTCGGCCTCCACATTCCAGATCGCACCGGGGAAGTCCTGCATCGGCCGCATCGCCAGCGCACCGCCGATCTGCAGCTCGGGCCGTGCGCGCACAAAGGCGATATGCGCCTCGCGCCGCTTCTTGTCGCTGCGCACCCGGTCCATTTCGGGCTTGTCCGTGAATGTGACGGTCCAGCGTGCCATGGCTTTCCCCTCGTTATGCCTCCTCTCGCGGATAACGCCGATGCCCTGCGGCATCATAGGGCCAGATCATAACACGGTTTACGGCCAATTCGGGAAACCGCATTGCACGCAAGACGGGCAGTCCGCCCGCCCTGCACTGTCATGCCTAGGCCGGATGCCCCTGCGACTGCTTTGCCCCGTCGCAGATTTCATACCAGCCGGGTTTCTCGCCCACGAACTCATGAAAACTGTTTCCGGCCTCCAGCACCCCGTCCAGCGCATTTGCAGCAATCGGGAAGCTGTCCTCCTCGGACAGGATCTCCCCCAGCGAGCTGCCGCAGATCCGGCAGAAGCAGCGGCCGTATTTATAAGGCGGCGCAGGCTGATACAGCGCCACCTCCTCCTTGCCCGCAATCCAGTGCAAATCGGCCTTCTTCACAAACACGATGGTGCTGGCCCCGGCCTTGCGGCAGCGGGAGCAATGGCAAGTGCCCATCAGCGCAGGCTGCGCCATTAGTTCGAATTTCACAGCACCACAACAGCAGCTTCCCTCAATCATTCCGGCAATCCTTCTGTTCAATTGAATTTGATGAGAACATTACGGGAACATTTTCTATCAATCAAGCCGCCGCAGCGTGTTGCGCAAAGGCCCGCCGCAGCGCACGCCCCGCTTGCACGGCCTTAACCCGGATCTGCGATTGTCATTCCCGCTGCAGCATTTGGCACGGGTCTGGCACCCCGTGCGAACAGGAGACCAGGCCCCCCAAGACCACTTCCTCAAAAGGTGCAGGGGCGTCACATGGTTGAAGCTTTTGACCGGACCCGGGGCGCGCTGGCGTTCCGGCCCTACCCTCCGCCCCCGTTGGCGGCGCCGCCATCCTTAATCGCCCCGGAAAGGCACCCAGGCAGGACACGCGCAGACAGAAAGACAGCAGATACGGCAGCCGCCGGACGCGTTCAAACCTCGACCTTCACCCCGATCAGCCGCTCATGCAGCTGCAGGGCAAAGCGGTCGGTCATGCCGGCGATATAGTCGGACACGATCCGTGCCAGCGCGGTGCGGCCCTGTGCCGCCGCGATCTCGGCGTGCCAGCGCTCCGGCATGTCCTGCGGGTTGTCCAGGAAATAGGGAAACAGCGCCTCCACCACCTTGGAGACCTTGGCCCGCTTCTCCATCACCGAGGGCGCCCGGTACATGCGGGTGAACAGGAAGGCGCGGATTTCCTTCAGCCCCTCCCAGATCTCGGGCGAGAACTGCACCACCGGGTGATCCAGCGCCCGCACTTCCTCGACGCTTTGTACCCTGGTCTCCGCCAGCAGGGTCCGGGCGGTGGAAATCACATCCCCCACCATCACCCCGAAGAACCGCCGCAGCGCCTCATGCCGGCGGCGGTTCGGGTCGAGGCCGGGATAGAGCCGGTCCACCTCCCCATAGGCCTGATCCAACAGCGGCAGCCGCGCCAGATCATCGTCGCTGAACAGCCCGGCCCGCAACGCATCATGCAGATCGTGGTTGTTATAGGCGATGTCATCGGACAGAGCCGCCACCTGCGCTTCGGCGCTGGCGTGGGTGTGCAGTTCCAGGTCGATGGCCGCATTGCATTCGGCCAGCGCCCAGGGCAGCTCCCCCACTACCGGGCCGTTGTGTTTTGCAATGGCTTCAAGGGTTTCCCAGGTGAGGTTCAACCCGTCAAATTCGGCGTAGTGGCGCTCCAGGCAGGTGACGATGCGGATTGCCTGAGCGTTGTGGTCAAAGCCGCCATAAGGTTCCATCAGCGCATGCAGCGCGTCCTCGCCGGTGTGGCCAAAGGGCGTATGGCCCAGATCATGCGCCAGCGCCACCGCCTCGGTCAGCTCCTGGTTCAGCCTCAGGGCGCCGGCGATGGTGCGGCCCACCTGCCCCACTTCGATGGAATGGGTCAGCCGCGTGCGGTAGTTGTCGCCCTCATGCTCCACAAAAACTTGCGTCTTGTGCTTCAGCCGCCGGAAGGCACTGGCATGGATGATCCGGTCGCGGTCGCGCTGGTACGGCGAACGGAAGGAGCTTTCCTCCTCCAGCACCTGCCGTCCGCGGCTGCGGTCCGGCATCGTGGCATAAGGTGCGTGCAGTTCAAATCTTTTAACCAAAGCTGGGGCTCCACATCTTGCCGCGTGAATTGCACCTTTCTATATAAAGCTTTGCGCTGCAACCTACGCCCGTGGAGAAAGCTGATGAACCTGCCCCCCAAAGTCACCGACCGCGCCTTTGCCCGTCTGGCCGAGATCGGCGCCGCGGACCAGGGCCAGGCACTGCGGGTCGCGGTGGAGGGCGGCGGCTGCTCCGGCTTCCAGTACGAGATTGCGCTGGATGAGGCCAAGGAAGACGATCTGGTGCTCGAAGGCCAGGGCGAGAAAGTCGTGGTCGACAGCGTTTCCCTGCCGTTTCTGGAAAACGCGGTGATTGATTTCACCGAGGAGCTGATCGGCGCACGCTTCACCATCGAGAACCCCAACGCCACCTCCAGCTGCGGCTGCGGCACTTCGTTCTCCATGTAGCCCCGCCGTTTTCCGGCGCGGAAAACGGCCCGGAAAACACGTGTTTTCCGAGCCGGAATTATCGCATAATTCCGGCGCCCCTTGCGGGGCGCGACGGGTTCCGGGTCAGACGTTAAGGATCGGTCCGCAGCCGCCCGGCGACACGCCACCGCATAGCCGGCGCGAACTGGTCCCAGACCAGATACAGGCCGGATGCAATCACGATGGCGCCGCCCAAGTAGCTGGAGGCCGGCGGAAACTCCCCGAAGAACACCGCACCAATGACGGCCATCCAGATGAACTGCAGGTTCATCAGCGGTGTGACCGCATAGGACGCCAGCAGGCGCAGCGCCACCACCAGCAGCCAGCGCGCCCCGAACAGCAGGAACGCATAGGCCGCAGCCCAGCCCACATCCGCCAGCGGCATCGGCACCCAGACAAAGGGCAGCGCCAGCAGCATCGCACCGCACAGCGTGAGGTTCGGATAAAACACCTGCGCCAGCGCATTGCTCTCAACCCGGCCGATAAACCGTGCCATGGTCATGGAAAAGGTGCCGGAAACAACCGCGGCAAATGCCACCAGATGCCCCGTCGCAGAATGGCTGCCGTCACCGCTATGCGGCAGCAGGAACAGCACCCCGGTAAAGCCCGCCAGCAGTGCAATCCAGGCCGCCGGCCGCACCGGCTCCTTCAGCACGAGGCCAGACATCGCCCCCGCCAAGAGCGGCATCAGGCCGATGAACACAAACACTTCAGCAAAGGGCAGGAGCCGGAAGGCGTAGAAGAAACAGACCGCGGCAACCAGCGTCGCCACCGAACGCAACGCCATCGCCCGCGGGCAGCGGGTGCGGAAGCCGCCGCGCTGCCGGGGCATCCTGTCGGCCAGCAGGCAAAAGCCAGCGACCATAGCCCCCGACAGCGCATAAAGCTGTGCCGCCGCATACTGGCCCGCCAGCAGCTTGGTGATCCCGTCAGCGGAGGCGATCAGCCCGGTATAGGCCACCACCAGCAGCGCCCCGCCCAGGGCCTGGTTACGCGAACACGCCATCATGCGGCCCCTGCATTGCCCGCCCGGGCAAATCCCTCGAAGAAGCTTGCGAAGCCGGCACAGCTGCGCTCTGCTGCGCACAGCAGCCCATGCTCTTCCTCGTTCAGCATGGCTTCGGTCCGCGCTTTGACCGCGCTCCAGCCCGGCCGGCCTGTTCCAGCCTCGAAAACGGCTTCTGAAAGGCTTCTCAAGATACTTCCTCCCCGCACCGCTGACACCTGCACGCCCCTTTCGGGTACCGCCTGCCGGAAGGGTTTTCGTCCGGACAGGATCATGAGCCAGTTAACAACAAAATACTCGTGATAAGAATCGTGAAGTCCAGAGAATTCTCGCTCTGATAGAGTAAAGGCGGAAACCTGCCTGTCAAGCCAGCCCTCCCAGGCGGCAGGCGGCTGCTGCCCGCCATAGCGCAGGGCAATGCAAATCTCGGCCAGCAGATCAGCGTTCTGATCGAGAAAAGCCACCAGGCCGGCATACTCGAGACTGGTCAGCGCCGCCTGCGGCAGTTGCGGGTCGCGGCGGCCGTACTCCGACAGGTAGAAGACGATGTGGGTCAGCTCGTATGCGGCCTTTTTGTTCGGAATGGCAAAGGTTTCGGGACGCGAGATGAAGGCACGCAGCCGGTCATCCAACCCGTCGTCCCGCAAGACAACACCGCGGCGCGCCAGCAGGCGGCGGGCCTCGGCCCGCTGAAGGTCGGACAGTTCGGCTTGCACCAGGCCCTGCGCTTCGACCCATTCCGCCAGTTGCGCGCCAGCTTCACCGGGCAGGCCCAGATCCTCCAGATCCAGGCAGATCGACAGGATGAAGCGGTAATATTGGCGGAAGAAACTGATGCGCCGCGCCGCACCGTCATAGAACTCCTGAAGCGGTGCCAGGGCCTCAGCGGCAACATCGGCCCCGGTGCATTCCAGAATATTCAGCAACTCGGCGTTTTCCTTGAGCCAGAACACATCCTCCTGCGGGCGCCGCTGCGTGGCAAAGCTGCCAATCAGCGCGGTTTGCGCAGCTGCCCGGGACTGGCGGGCGGCGGATGAGAAGAACGGAATGATCTGGGCCATGAAAACCTCCTGCGGGAAAGGGCGGCGCGGCAAGGGCGGCTCCGGATGCGGAACCGCCAAAGGTCAGGGGCCGGGAGGGAAACCGGCCCCGCTCAGGTCAGCTGCCCGAGGAGAACAGCCGGGTTGCGTCGCCATCGCTGGTGCGGGCTTCTGCCGCCGGCGCAGAGCCGGAGGAAAACAGATGCGTTCCCTCGCCTGCATCAGCCTCAGCCGTTGCCGACGGAGCCGAGCCGGAGGAGAACATCTCTACACCTTCGCCCGCGCCTGTTCCTGCCTGCGCTGCCGGGGCCGAACCCGAGGAGAACATTTCCGTCAGATCACCCGCAGCAACCTCAGATTGAGCGCAAGGTGCAGAGCCGGAAGAAAACATCTGCACCAGATCGCCTGCAGACGTGTCTGCCCGGGATGCAGGCGCGGAACCGGAGGAGAACATTTCCACCAAGTCGCCGGCCGTGGTTTCGCTGCGGGCCGACGGCGCCGAACCGCTGGAGAACAGCCCGGTTTCACCGCCTGCCCAGCTCTCTGCCATCTGCGGCATGGAGCCGGAAGAAAACAGCGATACGCCCTCTCCTGCTGACATATCCGCGGTGCATTCGGGTGCGGAACCGGAAGAGAACATCTCTGTTGCGCCGCCTTCGAACAGGCTGGCGCCTGCGGCCGGACGGGTGGCGTGGATGGCTTGGATTTTACGCTGAGCAGTCATGTTGGAACCCCATTCGTTAAGGACAAAAGGCTCCTTGACGCTGGCACGGGTGCCGCGCAGCGCAAACAGAAAATGCAATTTCACATTGTATTTTGTAGTTTCAATTACTTTAACTTCAAGCTGCTATTTTTTGCGCAATTTCAATTATTTCAATTCATCCACAGGATATGCACCGCGTTATTCACACGCATATTATTGCAAAGTAAAGAAACTCAACCCTAGGGGTATTTTTCACCCATGCAAAACGCCAGCATCCGGCGGCGTCAAAGGTGATTCGCGATTCGCGCATCGGGCTTGCCCCGGGGCGCTGATTCAGCGATAGATCGGCCCCGAATAAAGAATTCTGCGCCGGAGACAAGCCATGAAAATCGCCACTTTTAACATCAATGGCATCAAGGCCCGGGCGCAGGCGCTGCCGGACTGGCTGGATGAGGCGCAGCCCGACGTGGTGCTGCTGCAGGAAATCAAGTCAGTGGATGAGGCCTTCCCGCGCGAGATCTTCGAGGAGCGCGGCTATAACGTCGAAACCCATGGGCAGAAAAGCTTCAATGGCGTGGCGATCCTGTCGAAGCTGCCGCTGGAGGACGTGACGCGCGGGCTGCCCGGCGATGACAGCGACGAACAGGCCCGCTGGATCGAGGCCACGGTTGTGGGCAAGCAGGCGATCCGGATTTGCGGCCTCTATCTGCCCAATGGCAACCCGGTTGAGCTGGAGGCGGACGGCAGCCCGGTGGCGGGCGGCAAATACGCCTATAAGCTGGCCTGGATGAACCGGCTGAAGACACGCGCAGAGGCGCTGATGGCCGCGGAGATGCCCGCGCTGATGGCCGGGGATTACAACATCATCCCGCAGACCGAGGATGCCAAGCGCCCGGAGGCCTGGCGCGAGGACGCCCTGCACCGGCCGGAAAGCCGCGCGGCGTTTCAGCGGATCGTCAACCTGGGCTTCACCGAAGCCTTCCGCGCCCGTCATCAGGGGCCGGGACATTACTCCTTCTGGGATTACCAGGCCGGCGCCTGGAACCGCGACGACGGCATCCGCATCGACCATTTTCTGCTCACACCGCAGGCCGCCGACCTGCTGCGGGACTGCCAGATCGACAAAGACGTGCGCGGGCGCGAAAAACCCTCCGACCACGTTCCGGTCTGGGTGGATCTGGACATCTGAACGCTGCCCGCGCCGCGCATCCGCGCGGCGCTCCGCCCAACGGGAGCGGTTCATTTTCAATGAAACTGCGACGGGCGGGAGCCGCGCCTGTCCGCCTCTGCCCTCCTCAGGCGGTGACGTCGTGGCGGTAGATCCAGTCGAACTGGCTGACCATGCGGTCCGGGGCAAATCGGCCGCCCAGTTTCAGCACCTGATGCGCAGGCCAGCTGAGCGGTGCGCGCAGATGGTATTTCCAGGCGTTGTTGCTGGCGGCCTGCACCACCCTTTCTGCCCGATCCCGGCGGCGCTCCTGGTACATGGCCAGGCCGGAAGCCATTCCCGCGGCTTCCTGCAGGGAGCGCGCCAGCACCCAGGCATCCTCCAGCGCCAGGTTGGCGCCCTGCGCCATGAAGGGCAGGGTCGGATGCGCGGCGTCGCCCAGGAGGGCAGTGTTTTCGCCGTGCCAGCGCTCCGCCACCGGATGGCGGAACAGCCCCCAGAGCAGAACCTCCTCCACCGCGTCCAGCAGTGCCGCGGCGCTGCCGCCGAAACCGCGGAAGGCCGCGCGCAGGTTGACCGGGTCGTCCTTGAGGTTCCAGCCCTCTTCGGCCCAGGCCCGGCGCTCCTGCACTGCAACCAGGTTCATAAGGCTGCCATCGCGCAGGGGATAGGCCACCAGATGCCGCCCCGGCCCCATGAACACCTGCGCCTCCGGCGGCAGATTCAGGTGGTTGGGCACCGTGGCGCGCCAGGCAACCTGACCGGTGAAGAAGGGCTTTCGTTCCCCGTTCAGGGCCACCCGGGTTTTCGAATGCAAGCCATCTGCGCCCACCAGCAGATCACCGCTGCACTGCGCACCGTTGCTGAGGTGAACCAAAGGCTGCGGTCCGGGCTCAACCCGGTCGGCCTTTTGCAAAAGCCGCACCTGCACGCCTTCGCGGCGCGCCGCGCCGGCCAGGATGCCGATGAGGTCAGAGCGGTGCACGAAGTAATAGGGCAGTCCGGCGGCATATTCATCCAGATCCAGCCGCAGCACCTGATTGCCGCGCCGGTGGCCGCGCAGCACCACCGCGCGCGCGCGCTGCGAGCACCAGGCCAGATCATCGGCCAGCCCCAGCGCCTTCAGCACCTTGACCCCGTTGGGAGTGATCTGCAGCCCCGCACCGACCTCTGAGATTCTCTCGGCCTGCTCCAGCACGGTGACGGATGCCCCGAAGCGGCGCAGCGCCAGCGCTGCGGCCAAGCCGCCGATTCCGGCGCCGATTACGGTTGTTTTCAGGCCTTTGAGGTCCATGGGGGTCCCGCAGTTTCTCCGCCTGCTCCCAATGGAACAAAAAACGCCGGAGCAAAAGGCCCCGGCGCTCATGTTTGTCGCGTTTTTACCGCAAAAATCAGCGGTTAATCGTCGCGGTGAACCTTTTCGCGGCGCTCGTGGCGCTCCTGTGCTTCCAGGCTCATGGTGGCGATGGGACGCGCATCCAGGCGCTTCAGCGAAATCGGATCGCCGGTCACTTCGCAGTAGCCGTATTCGCCCTCGTCGATGCGGCGCAGAGCCGAGTCGATCTTGGCGACCAGCTTGCGCTGGCGGTCGCGGGTGCGCAGCTCCAGCGCGCGGTCAGTCTCTTCGCTGGCACGGTCGGCGACATCGGGAATATTGCGGGTGCTGTCCTGCAGCCCCTCAATCGTGTCGCGGGTATCCGCCAGCAGGTCCTGCTTCCATTCCAATAGCTTGCGTCGGAAATACTCAGTCTGCCGTTCATTCATGAACGGCTCATCTTCAGCCGGTCGGTAGTCGTCCGGCAGAAACACTTCTTGCTTCATTTCGGCTCCTTCGGTCTGGCCCATAATGCTGGTCATAACCTGTACCTCAACATTTTGGCTCCCCCTCTGCCGCAGCGTTTATCCCTATCGGACAGGAATGTCACTACACAATAGTGGCGCTGTTTGGTTAAAACCGTGATAACAAGACGGCAACCACGGCTGACACGGGAAAGATATGCGATTTCAGGGCACTAAGGAATATGTTGCGACCGATGACCTTAAGGTTGCGGTTAACGCGGCGGTGACGCTGGAGCGGCCGCTGCTGGTCAAGGGGGAGCCCGGAACCGGCAAAACAGAGCTGGCCAAGCAGGTTGCAGAGGCGCTGGGGCTCAGAATGATCGAGTGGAACGTGAAATCCACCACCCGCGCCCAGCAGGGGCTCTATGAATACGATGCCGTCAGCCGCCTGCGCGACAGCCAGCTGGGCGAAGAACGCGTGCATGACGTGAAGAACTACATCCGCAAGGGCAAGCTGTGGGAGGCCTTCGAGGCGGACGAGAAAGTCGTGCTGCTGATCGACGAGATCGACAAGGCCGACATCGAGTTTCCCAACGACCTCCTGCAGGAACTCGATAAGATGGAATTCCACGTCTACGAGACCGGCGAGACCATCAAGGCGAAGCACCGCCCGATCATGATCATCACTTCCAATAACGAAAAGGAGCTGCCGGACGCCTTCTTGCGCCGCTGCTTCTTCCACTACATCCGCTTCCCGGATGCGGAGACGATGAAAAAGATCGTCGAGGTGCACCACCCCGGCATCAAGGAAGCGCTGCTGACCGCCGCGCTGACCCAGTTCTACGAGATCCGCGAGACGCAAGGCTTGAAGAAGAAGCCCTCCACCTCGGAGGTGATCGACTGGCTGAAGCTATTGCTGGCCGAAGACCTGAGCCCGGAGGATATTGCGCGCAACGGCGCCGATGCGCTGCCGAAACTGCACGGGGCGCTGCTGAAGAACGAGCAGGACGTGCATCTGTTTGAACGCCTGGCGTTCATGGCGCGCGGACGGCGCTGACCGCAGGGGCCTGCGGCACAGACCGCCAGCACCTTGGGGCGGGCGCATTTGACGGCGCCTGCCTGTTTCGCTTCAAATCGCTGCCGCATTCCCCTATCAGAGTTAGCAGGGCCAGGCTGCGTTAGCCGGGCCGCTAGGGAGACACCTGAGTGCCCGTGGACGCAGCAATTGAACCGGTCAAGACCCTCCGCCGCGGCGGACCCCGCCTGATGCAGGCGGCTACCGGCGTTCTGGCGGCACTTGTGCTGGCTGCCTGCACCGCTCCAACGGCCCGGGTCGAGGCACCGACCCGCGCCGCCGCCGCGCCGCTGGCGCTGCCGCCGGTCAAGGTCTTTGCCGCGCCGCGTCCGCAAGCCCCGCAGCGCGCCAATGCGGAGATTGCCCGCGACTTCCTGGATCTGCATTTCCAGCTGGAGGGCGGCAGCACCCTGCCCCATTTCACCCGGTTCGAAACGCCAATCACCCTGCGCGTCACCGGCGCGCCGCCGCCGGGTTTCAACCGCGACCTGTCCGCATTGCTCAGCCGCTTGCAAGCCGAAGCCGGGATTACCATCCGCCGGGTCGCATCCGTTGACGCCAGCATTACCATCCAGGCCGTCACCCGTGCCGAGATCCGCCGCGCCCTGCCCAAGGCGGCCTGTTTCGTGGTGCCCAATGTCTCGTCCCTGGCGGAGTACCGGCGCAACCGGCGCAGCCCGCGCACCAATTGGGCGCTGCTGCGCGAGCGCAGCCGGCTGGCGGTGTTCATTCCCAATGACACCAGCCCGCAGGAGGTGCGCGACTGCCTGCACGAGGAGCTGGCGCAGGCCATCGGCCCGCTGAATGACCTGTACCGGCTGCCGGATTCGATCTTCAACGACGACAACATGCACGCGGTGCTGACCGGGTTCGACATGCTGATCCTGCGCGCGACCTATGCGCCGGAGCTGCAAACCGGCATGACCCGCGCGCAAGTGGCCGCCCGCCTGCCCGCGATCCTGTCCCGGCTGAACCCGCGCGGGAATAGCGTTGCGGCCTGGCCGCTGCCGGCAACCCCGCGCGCCTGGTCTGCCGCCTACGAACAGGCACTGGGGCCGCAGACCGCCCTGCGGGAGCGGCTGCGCGCCGCCAACAGGGCTGCGGAAATCGCCCGCGACCTGGGCTGGAGCGACCACCGCCGCGCCATGAGCCACTATACGCTGGGACGGATGCTGCATATCCGCGAGCCGGAGCTGGCACTGCGGCATTTCCTGACTGCTCAGACCTATCTGGAGGCGCAGCGCGGCACTGCCATCCATCAGGCCAAGCTGGCGGTGCAGCTGGCCGCCCATGACGTGGCCACCGGAGATGGCGCGGCAGCCCTGGCCCGGCTGAAGCCCGCTGCGGCTACGGCGGCGGCGCATGAAAATGCCGCGCTTCTGTCCACGCTGCTGATGCTGCAGGCAGAGGCCCTGGACCTGCAGGGCAAGACGGTTGAGGCACGCCGGGTCAGACTGGACAGCCTGGGATGGGCACGCTACGGCTTTGGCCCGGACTGGGTGGTGGAGGCCCGGCTTGAGGAGGTTGCAGCGCTGCGGCCCGCCGGCTCCTGATGCGGCCTGCAAGAGACAGATCCTGAAAGACAACGGACGGAAAGAACCATGATCGTAATCCTCGGCGTTCTGCTGGGCGGCCTGATCGGCGCCCTTAAGGCAAAGAAACGGGGCGGCAACACCCTGGACATGCTGCAATACGGCGCTGTTTATGCCATCCTCTTTGGCGTGCTCGGCCTGCTGGCCACCATCCTGACCCACCGGGTGCTGGCCTAGCGCCCGCCCTCACCCGAACGCGCCAGCTTACCCCTGCCGGAGACCCTTCCGCGATGTTCCAGCCCTTCTTCGAAAACCTGCGTAAGGCGTCGATTCCGGTCAGCTTGCGCGAATACCTCACCTTTCTGGAGGGGATGAAGGCGGGGCTCGCCACCTATGACATTGAGGCATTCTACTTCCTCGCCCGCGCGGCGATGGTGAAGGATGAGCGCAATATCGACAAGTTCGACCGCGCCTTTGCCGCCACCTTTGAAGGGCTCGAGGCGATCCCGTCTGAGGCAGTCATGGAGGCCGTGGACATTCCGGAGGAGTGGCTGCGCAAGATGGCGGAGAAGCATCTGAGCGCGGAGGAAAAAGCCGAGATCGAGGCGCTTGGCGGGTTCGACAAGCTGATGGAGACGCTGAAGGAGCGCCTCAAGGAGCAGCAGGGCCGCCACCAGGGCGGCAACAAGTGGATTGGGACAGCGGGCACCTCGCCCTTTGGCGCCTATGGCTACAATCCCGAGGGCGTGCGGATCGGCCAGAAGGAAAGCCGCCACCAGCGCGCGGTCAAGGTCTGGGACAAACGCGAATTCAAGAACCTTGACGGAGATGTCGAACTGGGCACCCGCAATATCAAGGTCGCCCTGAAGCGGCTGCGCCGCTGGGTGCGTGAAGGCGCACATGAAGAACTGGACCTGGACAATACCATCCGCGCCACCGCCGAGCACGGCTACCTGGACGTGAAGACCCGGCCGGAGCGGCACAATGCGGTGAAGGTCCTGCTGTTTCTGGATGCGGGCGGTTCTATGGATCCGCATATCCAGGTGGTGGAGGAGCTGTTCTCGGCTGCGCGCGCCGAGTTCAAGCATCTGGAATACTACTACTTCCACAATTGCCTTTATGAAGGCGTCTGGCGCGACAACCGGCGGCGCTGGAACGAGAAGACGCCGACGCATGAGGTGCTGCGCACCTACGGGCCGGATTACAAATGCATCTTCGTGGGTGATGCCTCAATGTCCCCTTATGAGATCGCCTATCCCGGCGGTGCAAACGAGCATTGGAACGAGGAGGCCGGCCAGGTCTGGCTGCAGCGCGCGCGCGAGGCCTGGGCTTCACACCTCTGGATCAACCCGGTGCCGGAGAAATACTGGGACTACACCCATTCGATCGGCATGATCCGGGAGATCTTCGAGAACCGGATGGTGCCCATGACGCTGGACGGGCTGGAACGCGGCATGCGGGAGCTGAGCCGCTAAACTCCATCGCCTCCGACACCGCAGATCTCCCGCGCCTGCAGGTGCAGCGGCTGGCGCCGCCACCCCTTGGCAGCCTTGGGCAGGGCATTCTGCCTGCCTTGGGCAGGCAGAATGCGCGCCGGACCAGCAGGTCCGGCGCCGGGCCCAACCGGGAGGTTTGCATTTCCAATGCAGGCCGGCCGGGCGGGAGGGCCCTCTTTGCAATCCTTCAGCCAGCCCACAGCCCCCAGGCGCCCAGGCCCGCAACCGGCACGAACAGCCAGCCCTGGGGCAGCAGGCGGTAACCTGCCCGGCGCAGCAGCGGCAGCAGCAAGCCAATCAGTGCTGCCACCGCCGCCATAGCCGTCCCCGCCAGCGCCATCCCGGCTGCCCCGCGGGCGCCGAGGAACAGGAACAAGGCCATCAGACCAAGAAAGCCGGTGACCATATGCCAGCACAAAAGCATGGTTTCGCGCGCTGCGTCGGGCAGCTGCCGGTCCTGCGCCAGCGGCCGGGCACACTCGCGGCCGCCCGCAACGGCATGAACCAGCATCCATAGGGCAGCCAGGGCCGCAGCGCCGAGAAGGCTCCATTGCATCTCAAAATCTCCTTAAAAAAGACACCCGCAGCGGCCGGGGCAAAGGCGGCACTGGACATAAGCAGGCATAGTCAGACCACGGCAGCACCGGTTGAGCCATGGGCAATTCTGCCGCAGACCCGGGCCATGACCCAGCACAATGCCGCCAGCGGTTGAATGCAGCGCAGGGCGCACCTAGGTGACGTGGCGGTATGAGCAGCATCACCCGGACAACAGGCCCTGCCAGCGGACCCGCCGTGAACGCAATCACCGGCCCCATCCTGATCCTCGATGATCTGCGTGATGGCCGGATGGTTCTGTCTGCCCTTTTCATTGCCCCGACAGGCGCCATCCTGCCGCCGCTGCTGCTGGAGGATGGCGCAGCGCAGCCCGAGCCGCTGGCGGAAATCAGCGCCTGCACGGTGCTCAGAGCGCGGTTCAGCCTGCCTGCGGACCGGCCCTCTGCCTACCAGTGGAACGGCACCCGCTATGCGCTGGCCGGCGGTTTTGGCGGCGGCCTGCGGATCGCCTATGCCTCCTGCAATGGCGAGGAGCATGGCGACCTGGACCGCGACGGCGCCGAGCGTAACGCGATGTGGGCGCGGATGGGCGCGGAGCATGCGGAACAGCCCTTCTCGCTGCTGCTGCATGGCGGTGATCAGGTCTATGCGGATGAGGTGACACATGGACACCCCCTGAGCGCAGACTGGCCGGACCGCCTCCCCCGCGATCCTGCACCCGAAGAGCTGAACAGTCTGCGCCGCCACCTGCGGGAGGGGTTCCTGAAACGGTATCTTGCGGTTTATGCCGCGCCGGAATTTGCCTGGATCGCCGCCCGGGTGCCATCGCTGATGCAATGGGACGACCACGACATCTGCGACGGCTGGGGGTCCTTGCGCCGTTCGCGCACCTATTCCCCTGTCGGCCAGACCCTGTTTGCCGCTGCGCGGGAGGCAGCGCTGCTGTTTCAGCACGGCTGCTGCGACGGGGACCTGCCTGCCCGCTTTGCCGACCCCGAAGGCAGCCACCTGGGCTGGCGCATCGAAGCGCCGGGCCTGCGGCTGCTGGCCCCCGACCTGCGCTCGGAACGCAGCCGCCGCCGGGTGATGGCGCGGGGCGGCTGGCGGATGATGAAGGCAGCGGCAAAACAGAGCTTTGCCGGGCGCAGCCTGATCCTGTCGAGCGTTCCGCTGCTAGGGCCGCGGCTGTCGCTGCTGGAGCTGCTGATGGTGCTCACGCCGCGGATGCAGAAATACGAGGACGACCTGCGCGATCAATGGCAGAGCCGGGCGCACCGGGCCTCGTGGCGGCGGATGCTTCGGCTGGTGCGGGACATGGCGGCCCAGGACGGCCAGCAGGTGACAGCCCTTTCCGGCGAGATCCACCTGGCCACGCGCGGCGAGATGGCGCTTGGCGGCGGCAAGCTGCTGCACCAGCTGGTGGCCTCGGGCATTTCCCACCGGGCGCCGCCGCGGGCCTGGGCCAGGGTGCTGGGGATGCTGTCTTGGCTGGGCGACGCGCCCCTGCCCGGCCACCCCATCCGCATCCGCAAGATCCCCGGCCAGTCCGGGCGCTATGCCGCCGAGCGGAACTATCTTGTTCTGGAGCGCAACGGTGAAACCTGGTCTGCCGCATGGGAGCTGGAAACCTCCGGCAGGTCTGCGCCCCTGGCGCTCTAGGCACCGCGCCACTGCCAGGACGGCAACCGTTTTCTGCGCAACCCCAGGCAGATCATCTGCGGAAATCCGCCGCCAGGCATGGCGGCAGGCGCATGTCCGCCGACCCTGACCGGCTGCGGTTGAACGGCCTGCCTGCCTGGCGCTACCCAAGGGGAAAAGCCGCGGCAAAACAAGGCCGCCATTTCCGAGCAGGAGCATCGCGTGAGCGTGCCGCATCAAGACATCAAACCGCGTGGCAGCGCCCCTGCCGCCAGCGTGAAACCGTTCCAGATCCGCGGGCGGTATTTCACCGCGGTCGCCTTGCGCCCCGAAGACGGGCCGCTGGACCAGGCGTTCTATGCCGCGCTGGACGCGCAGCTGCGCTGGAGCCCGCATTTCTTTGACGGCGCGCCGCTGATCCTGGATCTGGCGCAGGCTCCGGGGCTGAGCCGCCCTGCCGAGATCCGGGCGTTGGCCGACAGCCTGCGCAGCCGCGATCTGGCGGTCTTCGGGGTGCAGAACGCCACCCCCGCACAGGCCGCTGCGGCAGAGGACGCGGGGCTGATCACGCTGGCGAGCGGCAAGGACGCGCCGCTGAACACCGGCCCCGGCACCCGCCGGGAAATCCCCAAGAAATTGCGCCCGCCCCAGAACGTTGTGATCACCCGCCCGGTGCGCTCCGGCCAGACGGTGGTGGCGGAGGGCGGCGACCTGGTGGTGGTCGGGCCCGTCAGCTCCGGCGCGGAGCTGATCGCGCGCGGCAATATCCATGTCTACGGCCTGCTTCGAGGCCGCGCGATGGCCGGCGCCGAGGGCGACGAGAGCGCGCGCGTCTTCTGCCAGCGGCTGGATGCGGAGCTGCTGGCAGTGGCGGGCCTTTACCGGACGAACGAGAATTTGGAGCCGGAGCTTTTGAACCGCGCAGCACAGGTATTCCTGCGCGACGGCCGGCTGTGTGTGGAGGCACTGTAATGAGCAAGGACCTGACATTGGAAGAACCGCTGGGCAAGGTGATCGTTGTCACCTCAGGCAAGGGCGGCGTCGGCAAGACCACAACCTCGGCGGCGGTGGGCGCTGAACTGGCGCGGCGCGGGCACAAGACGGTGGTGATCGATTTCGACGTCGGATTGCGCAACCTGGACATGATCATGGGCTGCGAGCGCCGGGTGGTCTTTGACTTCATCAACGTCATCCAGGGCGACGCCAAGCTGAAGCAGGCCCTGATCCGCGACAGGCGGCTGGAAAACCTGGCGGTGCTGCCGACCTCGCAGACCCGCGACAAGGACGCGCTGACCAAGGCGGGCGTCGAGAAGGTGCTTGATGAACTGCGCAAGGAGTTCGACTATATCATCTGCGACAGCCCGGCAGGGATCGAGCGCGGCGCCCAGATGGCGATGCATTTTGCCGATGAAGCCATTGTGGTCACCAACCCCGAAGTCTCCTCGGTGCGCGACAGCGACCGGGTGCTGGGGCTCCTTAACAGCATCACCGACCGGGCCGGCAAGACCGGCGCAGAGCCGGTGAAGGCGCAGGTGCTGATCACCCGCCACGACAAATCCCGCGTCGACAGCGGCGAAATGATGACAGTGGAGGACGTGCTGGAGGTTCTGGCGGTGCCGCTGCTGGGAATTATCCCCGAGAGCAAGGCGGTGCTGCGCGCCTCCAACCTCGGCGTGCCGGTGGTTCTGGATGACCCGTCCGCAGCCGCTGCCGCCTATGAGGACGCAGTGGGCCGTCTGATCGGTGAGCAGATCGAAATGCGGATTGCTGCTGATCCCCGCCGCGGCTTGCTGCAGCGGCTGTTCCGGCGGGCGGTGTAAAGAATGTTCGGATTTTCCCTGCGCCCCCGCAAAGCGGCCTCTGCCAATACAGCCAAAGAACGGCTGCAGATCCTGCTGGCGCATGAGCGCAGCGGCAGCGGCGGCGCCCGCCCCGACTGCCTGCCGCAGCTGCAGCGCGAGATCCTGGAAGTGATCCGCCGCCACGTGCAGATCGGCGACGAGGCGATCGACATCCGCATGGAGCGCGGCGACGAGCTGTCGAGCCTGGAGATCAATATCGAGTTCCCGGGCAAACTGGGAGTGAACTAGGGCCGGGGTGCCCCGGGGCGGCCGGCAGGCGGCCCCCACTGTTGAGCAAGGGGCTGCCATCCGGCGGCCCCGGGCATTTTAGGAAAATCCGGCGCAGAGTCCCCACCCCTATCCTGCGCCGGGTAAGGGCAGGTTAATCCTGTCCGTGTTGTCATGGGCCTTCCGCATTTTCCCTGCCGAAGGCCCATGACACATTACGTTTCCCCATTCAGTCCCGGTCAGGCCGCAGATGCCGCGCCGCAGGATACCTTGCGGCTTGGCGAGCTGCTGGGCGCGCTCAGCCATGCGCTGGATCTGACCGAAGGCCAGCCCGAAGGCCATTGCGTCCGCTGCTGCTGGATCGGCATGCAGGTTGCGGCCGAACTGGGGCTGGGACAGCAGGCGCGTTCGGACCTCTATTTCACGCTGCTGATGAAAGATCTGGGCTGCAGTTCCAACGCCGCGCGGATCTGCCAGCTGTACATGACCGATGACCTGGCCTTTAAGCGCAGCTTCAAGACCGTCAGCGGCCTGCGCCAGGGGCTTGGCTTCCTGTGGCGCAACACAGCTGCCGCAGCCGCGCCCTGGACCCGCCTGAAGACCCTGAAGAATGTGCTGGCGAGAAACAGCGAAATCTCCGGCGAGCTGATCGAGACCCGCTGTAACCGCGGCGCGGCGATTGCCCGGCAGATGCGGTTCTCTGAGGATGTGGCGGAGGGCATCGCCTGCCTGGATGAGCATTGGGACGGCGGCGGCCAGCCGCTGGGGCTCGCGGGCAATACGATCCCGCTTTTTGCACGCATCGCGCTGATGGCGCAGGTGACGGATGTCTTTGCCACTGATCTGGGCGCTGAAGCTGCGGCAGAGGAGCTGGAGCGGCGCGCCGGAACCTGGTTCGACCCGGATCTGGTGCCGGTCTTTACAGCGGTCATCCGGCGGCCGCGGTTTCTGGCAGACCTGCAGGATCCGGGGCTGGAGGCAGAGGTCTTTGCCACTCCGCAGGCGCAGCATATCCATGCCGTCGACGAGGAATACCAGGATGAGATCGCCCGGGCGTTTTCGCTGGTGATCGACGCCAAGAGCCCGTTTACCCACGGCCATTCGCAGCGGGTGGCGCGGTACACCGGGCTGATCTGCGACCAGCTGGGATATACGCCTGAGCGCCGCCGCTGGATGGTGCGCGGGGCGCTGTTGCATGACATCGGCAAGCTGGGGATCTCAAACACCATCCTGGACAAGCCCGGCAAGCTGACGGATGAGGAGTTTGTCCTGATGAAGCAGCACCCGGTATTGGGCCACGAGGTGCTGAGCCGGATCCATGCCTTCCGGGATCTGGCGGATGTCAGCGCCGCGCATCATGAGCGGCTGGACGGCAAGGGCTATCCCTACGGGATGGATGCCAGCCAGCTGACCCAGGAGATGCGGGTGATGGCGGTGGCGGATATCTTTGACGCGCTGACCGCCGAACGCCCTTACCGCGCGGCGCTGCCGCTGGAGAAGACCTATGCCATCATGGACGGCATGTCCGGCTCCGGCATTGATCCCGAGTGTTATGCCGCGCTGCAGGATGCGGTGGCGGCCAGCGGCTGGCCCGCAGCCACCGACGCGCCCCTGACTGGCGGTGACTGGGAACTGTCCGAGGCGGAACAGAGCGCCTAACTGGCGAGGTTGCGGTTCTTCTGCGCATAAAGCGCCAGCGCCGTCACCTGCCCCGCCACAATGGCTGAGAACATCAGCAGCGCCGACAACCCGATGCTGGCATCCGCCATCAGGGTCTCGTTGAACAGCGACTGGGTGGCGCTCATCAGAACCCGGCTGCCGGGAACCAGGATCAGAATGCCCTGCACGATATAGATGGCGCCGGTCAGATTCAGCGTTTTGGCGAGCCAGGTGCCATAGAGAGTGATGCACATGGCGGTGACCCAGGTGCCGACGATCCAGCCGCCGCCGAAGCCCAGGTACAGCGGCCCCCACATGCCCAGCACAGTGACCGGCAGCGCCCGCAGGATGTCGACCATGCGGGCGTTGAAGATCACCCCGATCGAGAACGACAGCGCCGGCAGCGCCATATAGGGCATCCACCACAAGACCCCGTTCACGTTTTCCACATGCGGCGTTGCCCCCCACAACGCGGCGCCGATGCTGACACCGATATAGATGCCGATGAACAGTTTCATCAGCACAAAGATCGACTGTGCAAACAGGCTGGAGCCGGAGATCACGTCATTGAAGGCAAGGCATTCCAAAGAGTTGGCAATCGACAGCCCCGGCACAAACAGCACGATGGCGGCAATGCAGGTGCCCCAGACCGGCACCTCCACCCCCATGCTGCTGACCAGCGAAACAGTCAGGCCTGCGACCAGCGCCGACAGGAATTCGACCAGGATCACCCGGTCGCCGCGGCAGAACAGCTGGCAGAGCCAGACCAGGAAGCCCAGCACTGCCGAGAGCGCGATGGTGGTGAGCGCGCTGCCGATCAGGGTCAGGAAGGCAGGCGGGATGGCGATATTGGCCAGCATGATCAGCCAGCCGGGATAGCGGCCCGGCTCCTCGATTCCCGGGTCCTCCACCGCATTGATGCGGATGATGGTGCGCGCCAGCAGGCTGAGGTTGATCTGCGCAGGCTCCAGCCGGCGGATGATGAACTGGTTGTCCTCATCCGGGAATTGGCAGGAGATCGAGGTCGGGGTGGCCTGCACGATCACATTGATGCCCTGTTTGCGGGCATAGAACTGCAGGTATTTCTCGATCTTGTAGGGTGCGCAGCCGCTGCGGTGCAGGGTCTCGCCGGTGTCGGCGATATTGCGGAGCTGAGAGAGCGGTGCCATGAGCCGGAAGCCGTTGTTATCTGATGCCTTTGGGAAGCCTCCCCTTAAAGGATGCGATGTGCCGCGGCGAGTGCGGATTTTGCATGGCGGCCTGCGCGGAATGCAAGGCTTCGCGGGTGCAGGCCCTTGCTGCCGCCGGTGTTTCCGCCCATATCTGTGCCATGCTGCGCCTTCTGCCCATTCTGCTGGCCGTTGCCTATGGCCTTGTGATGTACCGGATTTCGATCTGGCGCACCCACCGGGAGCTGGACCAGCGCTCAACCGAACTGGCGGACCCCAGGCTGAAACAGCTGACGGACCGGCTGGCAGCGGCGCTGAACGTGGCCCGCATCCCGGTCCATATCTACGAGGTCGATCCGGTGAACGGGCTGGCGGCGCCGGACGGGCGGATCTTCATTACCCGCGGGTTTTACCGCAAGTACCAGAACGGCGACGTCAGCGCCGAGGAGATGGCATCGGTCATCGCGCATGAGCTGGGCCATGTGGCGCTGGGGCACGCCAAGAAGCGGATGATCGATTTCTCCGGCCAGAACGCGCTGCGCACCGCGCTGATGATGATCCTGGGCCGCTACATCCCCTTTATCGGACCGTGGATTGCCGGAGTGCTGACATCACTGCTGGCAGCAAGGCTGTCGCGCGGCGATGAATATGAGGCCGACGAATACGCCGCCGCGCTGCTGACCAAGGCAGGGATCGGGCTGGCGCCGCAGAAAAGCCTTTTCACCAAACTTGAGGCGCTGACCCAGCAGCGGGCGGGTATGGCCCCGGCCTGGCTGATGAGCCATCCCAAGACCGAAGAACGCATCGCCGCACTTGAACGGCTGGAAGACAAATGGGCCAAGGGCTGAGGCCGCAGCAGAGTTGAGGGGCCGGCCCCTCAAACTCCCCGGAGTATTCTCACAAAGAAGAAGAGAGTGCCTTGGCGAGCCGCGGCAGCCGGGCTTTCTTGAGCAGCGGGCGGATCTCCCAGCTGCCCCCCGACAAGCGGTTGGCTTCGTCCAGAACCGCTGCGCCCAGCGCCTCCATGCCGCTGCTGTCCTGCAGCCAGAAACCATAAAGCAGCTCATCCGGGCCGAGGCGCTGCAACCCTTCCTCTGCCAATGTGTGGCGCGGGAAGTCCTTGTTGTTGACGGTCACGATTGCATCGGCGTGGCCTGCGATGGCTGCGGCCAGCACATGGGTGTCGGCGCTGTCGGGCAGCCAGAGACGCGCCTCGACACCCGGTGCCGGAGCGACCTCCGCCTTGGGCCAGTTGGCGCGGATCAGGGCGATCTCCGCCTTGGCCTGCGCGGCACCGGCGGGGCCGAGTTTCACTGCAGCCCGCTCCCATTCACCCAGGATCCGCGCGGACCACAGCGGGGTGAAATGGCCGCGGCGCGCCGCGCCCAGCAGCATCTCCCGCATCACCGTCGGGTAGAGGACGCAAGTGTCGAGGAGCAGCTTCACCCGTGTCAGTCCAGCCGGAAGAACACGGCCTTCAGATAGCCGCTTTCGGCCAGCTGCGGCAGTTGCGGGTGGTCCGGGCCTGCATAGCCAGTGTGAATAAGCGCTGCGCGGCGCCCGCCCTTGCCGATGCCGCGGGCGGAGGCGTTGCGGAAACGGGTGAGATCGGCAGCATGCGAGCAGGAGCACAGGCCGAGGTAGCCGCCGGGTTTCACCAAGGGTGCTGCCAGTTTGGCGATGCGCTCATAGGCGCGCAGGCCGGCTTCCAGCGCCTGTTTCGAGGGGGCGAAGGCGGGCGGGTCGCAGATGACGACGTCGAAGGTTTCGCCCTCTTCCCCCAGTGCGGTCAGCACGTCGAAGGCGTCGCCCTGGCGGGCGGTGAACGTGTCCTTGAACCCGGCGGCGTCCGCGCCCTGGGCGGCAAGTTCCAGCGCGGCGGCGGAGCCGTCAACGCAAGTGGCCTGCCCTGCCCCGCCTGCCAGCATCGCCAGGCCAAAGCCGCCGACGTGGGAAAACACGTCCAGCACCTTGGCGCCCGGTGCGGTCAGGCGGGCGGCAAAGGCGTGGTTTTCGCGCTGATCAAAGAACAGCCCCGTTTTCTGGCCGCCGGTAAGGTCGGCCATATAGGTGGCGCCGTTCATCTGCACCGGAAGCGGCGCGGCGGGGGCTTCGCCGAGCAGGGTCTGGTTCACGTCATCCAGGCCTTCCAGACCGCGGGTACGGCCCGACGCGTTTTTCAGGATCACCGCCGCCCCCGTGACTTCGGCCAGTGCGGCAGAGAGCATGTCCAGATGCGCCTCGGCCCAGGCGGCATTGGGCTGGACCACGCAAGCTGCGCCGAAACGGTCGATCACCACGCCGGGCAGACCATCGGATTCGGCGTGCACCAGCCGGTAGAAGGGCGCGTCATACAAGCGTTCGCGCATGTCCAGCGCACGCGACAGGCGGGCGGAAAACCACGCCTGATCAATCACCGCCTCCGGGTTGCGGTCCAGCATCCGGGCGATGATCTTGCTTTCCGGGTTCACCGAGACCAGCCCCAGCGGGCGCTGCGCTTCATCCTGCAGCACCGCCAGGGTGCCGGGCGCCAGATTGCGGGTGCGCCGGTCGGTCACCAGTTCATTCGCATAAACCCAGGGAAACCCGTGCCGGATGGCGCGGGCGTTGGACTTGGGCTTCATTTTCACGCGGGGGCGCAGGAGCGCATCAGGGGAGGCTGTCATAGGGTCCTCTTAGCGGCAAGCACGGGACAGGAAAAGGGGCCGCATGCCCTTGTTGCTGGGCAGCCCGTTGCTTACCGCCCCTGCCGTTACGACATTGGCAAGAGCCTGTGGTAACCTTTCAGCAGGAGGACCCGCCATGAGCACATCCGCAAGAGTTCTTCTTGGCACCACCAAGGGCGCCTTTGTTCTGACACCGGACGGCACGGACTGGACTGTCAGCGGCCCCTACTGCGACGGCTGGTGCATCAACCATGTGATCGGCGATCCGGACAGCGGCATGCTGTGGGCGGGCGGCGGCGGCGACTGGCCGGGCGCCGGGGTCTGGCGCTCTCAAGATGGCAAGGCATGGGAGCTCAGCAAGCTGTCAAGTGGCCAGATAGATGAATGGGCGGCCACGGACCCGGAAACAGCGGCGTTTTTCAACTGGGAACCTGTGGAGGTTCCTTTTAAGGACCTCAAATCTGTGTGGTCGCTGCACCAAGCGCATGGGGTCCTTTTTGCGGGCACCAAACCGGCAGCGCTGCTGTCCAGCCGGGATGGCGGCAGGACTTGGGAGAGGAATGCCGCTCTAGACGGCCACCCGTCGCGCGAAAGCTGGAATCCCGGAGCCGCCGGACTGGTTTTGCACACGCTGCTGAGCGATCCGGAGAGCGCGGAGAAGCTGTGGCTGGGGATTTCCGCGGCGGGCGTCTTTGCCACGGAGGATGGCGGCAGCAGCTGGCAGCGGCGCAACCGGCTGTCCAATGATACGGTCTGCACGGAACATCATCACCCCGCAGCACCGCGCAATGGCGAGACCGGCCACTGCGTGCACAACATGCAGCACGGCCCCGGGGATCTGCTCTATCAGCAAAACCACCATGGCACCTACCGCAGCAGCGATGGCGGACGCACTTGGAGTGACATTACCGCCGGTCTGCCCTCCACCTTCGGCTTTCCAATAGCAGTGCATCCGCAGGATCCGGATACAATCTGGGTGCTGCCGCTGAACGGAGATGCCGCCGGGCGGTTTCCGCCGGAGGCCTCGGCGGCGGTCTGGAAGTCCACTGATGGCGGAGACACTTGGCAGGCCAAGCGCGATGGGCTGCCGCAGGGTGCGTGTTTCTTCACCGTGCTGCGTCAGGCAATGGCCACCGATACAGAGGCAGGGGTCTATTTCGGCACCAATTCCGGTTCAGTCTTCGCCAGTTCCGATGCCGGCGAAAGCTGGTCGGAAATCGCCCGGCATTTGCCGGCGATCCTGTCTGTTGAGACACTTAGCTGCAGGTAACGGTCTGCCCGCCCTGCCCCTCAGCGTTCGCGCGAGCGCCAGCCGCCGCGGCGGCGCGGCTTTTCGGCGCCTTGCAGCCCGTCGCGCAGCACCGTAGTCATCGGATGCTCCGGCTGGGCGCTGCCATAAAGATCCAGCAGCGCCTGGATGTCGGCGCGGCTGTCGCACGCGGCATCCATGCCGAGCGCCCAGTCAAAGAAGATGCTGCGGCATTGGGCATCGGTGATGCCCTCTATCCGGTAGGATTCGTAGATCAGCCCGCGCGGGTCCTGTTCAGTGCTGCCCGTCTTCATCTGCCGCTTCCCTTTCCAAGGTTTCCCCAATAAGCGCAGCACAGCGGACGTAGCGGTCCTGCAGCTCCTGCTCCAGCGCGTCCAGCCGGTTGAAACCGGTGGTTCGGCAGAGGAACTGCGCCCCGCCCTCTCCCAATGTTGCGGCGTCCAGCGCCTTGGCAGAGAGCAGCCGCGCTGCGCATTGCACGGACCAGAATAGACGGTATCCGGCAGTCAGGTATTCTGCATCCGCGTCATTCAGCCACCCGGCAGCGACAGCCCCCTGCAGACCTGAGGCCACATCCCGGGCGGCGGAGGCAGAGGTGAGCGTACCGGCCTGCGACAGCAGCTCGATATCCATCATCCGCCCCGGCCCGTTCTTGGCATCCCAGGTACCCGAAGGTGTCTTGGCGGCAGCGAGTCGTTCCCGCATCTGCGCCACCTCGCGCAGGACCTTGCCGCGGTCGCGCGGTTCTGACAGGAAGCCTGTGCGGAAGTCCTCGATTTCGCCGGTCAGGCTGCGGTTGCCTGCGATGGTTCGGGCGCGGGTGAGGGCCAGATGCTCCCACACCCAGGCCTCGTTCTGCTGGTACAGGGTGAAGCCTGCGAAACTGACTGCGACGGGACCTTGTGTGCCCGAAGGGCGCAGGCGCATGTCGACCTCATACAGCCGGCCCTGGGCCATCGGTGCCGACAAAGCTGTGACAAAGGCCTGGGTCAGGCGCGCGAAATAGGGGCGCGTGGCCAGCGGGCGCTTGCCCTCGGACATTTCCACCTCTTGGGGGTCGTAAATCACGATGAGGTCGAGGTCGGACTGCGCGTTGATCTGCCCCGCCCCCATTGAGCCCATTGCCAGCACTGCCGCGCCGCGGCCCGGCGGGGGCCCGTGCTTTTTTGAAAATTGCGCAACCACCTCTGGCGCGATGCCTGCAATCACAACCTCTGCCAGTTCGGCATACTGGGCGCCCGCCTGGTGGCCATCGATCAGCCCGCGCAGATGGTGCACACCGATCCGGAAATGCCACTCCTTGCACCAGCGCCGTGTGGCGTCGAGCCGCGCCTCATAGTCGTCCTCCTGTTCCAGCCGGGCCTTCAGCTCTTCCCGCAGCTTTTCAGCCCCTGGCCAGGGGTCGAAGAAAGAGCCGCCGATCACCGCATCGAAAACGCCGGAGTTGCGCGACAGGAAGGCCGACAGATCGCTGGAGGTTCCAGCGATATCGATCAGCAGATCAATGAGCTGCGGGTTCGCGCCGAACAAGGAGAACAGCTGCACACCGGCAGGCAGCCCGGCCAGGAAGCCATCAAGCGCCAGCAGGGTTTCGGCTGGCTTGGCGGTCTTGGCAACGCGGGACAGGAGTTCCGGCTTCAATCCTTCAAAAATCCGAGCGCCGCGCGAAGAGCGCAGCGCCGGATAGGTGGGCCACCGGGCGATAATAGCGCCATCCAGCTCCGCCGTATCCTCCGCCAAGGGCGCCGGCCGCGGCGCCGCGCCGGGGGAGAAGAAGCCCTCGGTCAGCTCATGCACCTCTTCCAGGCGGGTTCTGATTTCGGCCTGCAGTTCCGCCGCGTCCCGGTCCATCAGGCAGGCGATGCGGGCGATGCCGTCTTCGGACTTGGGCATCTTGTGGGTCTGTGCGTCATGCACCATCTGGATGCGGTGCTCGACCTCGCGGTGGGCGCGGTAGTGGGCAGTCAGGGTCTCTGCCGCTTCTGGCGGCACCCAGCCCTTGCCGGCCAGTGCCGCCAGCCCTTCCACCGTGCCGCGCAGTCGCAAATCCTCATCGCGCCCCCCGGCAATAAGCTGGCGGGTCTGGGTGAAGAACTCGATCTCGCGGATGCCGCCTCGGCCCAGTTTCATGTCGTGCCCGGGTACGTTCAGCGCTCCGCCGGTCCCCTTGTTCTCGCGGATGCGCAGGCGGATGTCATGAGCGTCCTGGATCGCGGCAAAGTCCAGATGCCGCCGCCAGACGAAGGGGCGCAGGGTGTTCAAGAAACGCTCCCCCGCCGCGATATCGCCAGCGCAGGGACGCGCCTTGATGTAGGCCGCGCGCTCCCAGGTGCGGCCGAGACTTTCGTAGTAGCGCTCTGCCGCTTCCATCGCCAGGCACACGGGGGTGACTGCCGGGTCCGGGCGCAGCCGCAGGTCGGTGCGGAACACATAGCCGTCGCCGGTACGGTCGCTGAGCGCAGCGCACATGTTCTTGGTGGCGCGCACCATGCCCTGGCGGGCCTCGTAGAAATCCTCCGGATCGAACCGGGTTTCGTCGAACAGGCAGATGAGGTCGATGTCGGAGCTGTAATTCAGCTCATGCGCGCCCATTTTGCCCATCGCCAGGATAGTGAGGCCGCCCGCAGTTTCCACGTCGTCCTCCGTCAGGCCTGGCAGTTTCTTGCGGCGGATCAGATTGGCAATCTCCGCCTTGACCGCCACATCAGCGCAGAGCGCGCCGAAATCGGTGAGCGCCCCGGTCACCTGCTCCAGGCTCCAGCCGCCCGAAAGATCGCAGAGCGCGGTCAGCAGCGCCAGCCGCCGCTTGGCCTGGCGCAGGCCCGGTTTCAGCTCTGCCGCTTCCAGCGCGCTGCAGTCCGAAAAGACCTGCTGTACCGCGGCCTCCGGATCGTGCAGCGCCTGAGGCAGCCAGCCTGCCTCCCGTTCCGTCAGTTCTTTCAGATAAGGGCTGGAGCCGCAGGCACCGGAGACCAGCTCTGCCAGTTCGCCAGACAGCTCCGGGACTAGAGCTCGCGCCTCGACGCCAAGTTCCAGGTCATAGGGGCGGGGAATGCGGGAGATCGTCAAGCCAGTCGTCATGGAAACGACACTGTTCCGCAGGCAGGATGGCGTCAATGGGTGAAGTGCCGCACTGCCGCATAGGTTTACCAGGGGTCAGGAATACCCGAATAGGTTAAGATTGAATTTTAAGGTAATGTTAACGTTACGGTTATGCTCCCGTTACGGGGCCATTTCGAAGTAAAGAGTGATTTGTTTTCAGGGGACGTTTGGATCTGTCCGTGATTTCTGACTGATTGTCGAAACTGCAGTGCCGGTATCTCCCCTGTATTCGGCCATGTAGCCGGAGCATAACCGCGCTTCCCCTCCTGCCAGACCGGTCTGCGATTTACCTGTGCACGCCAGTTTCCGCGACAGGCTGCCGCTTCTGCTGCCTTCAGAACCGAAATGTGAAAAAGATTTACATGAGGCCTTGAAAGCCTACGGCCGGCTTCCGATATGCAGTCATGTGAAAAGGATTTACATTCACCCGCAAACCTGGAGGACCCCGATGACGAGTTTCACCCCGACCGCCCCTGCCGCCCCGGTACAGGGCTGGTTTTCCCGCAGCGAAGCCTGGCTGGACAGTAAGGGCAAGGGCGCCTGGATCGCCGCAATGGTCCTGGGTTTCGTGTTTTTCTGGCCGGTTGGCCTGGCCCTTCTCTTCTACATGATCTGGAGCAAACGCATGTTCAGCAAATCCTCCTGCCGCCACCGCAAGTCCTGGGCCCGCCACGGATACTCGGCGATGAAGCCCTCGGGAAACAGCGCCTTTGACGCCTACAAGGCCGACACGCTGCGCCGGCTGGAGCAGGAGCAGCATGACTTCGAGGCTTTCCTGCAGCGCCTGCGCGAGGCCAAGGACAAAGCGGAGTTCGACGAGTTCATGGATGAACGCGCCCGTACCGCTTCCGGCGAAGATCTGGAGGACGAAGACGAGGATCCAGGCGAACCCAAGCGCCACTGATCCTGCTCCTCCGGCTGCCCCGCCCATCCGTCCGGGCGGGGCTTTGCCATGCCGCCCCAGCCCAATTGAGAAAAGGACCCCTTGCATGACCGCCCTGCCCGATCCCGATTACCAGGCAGAATTCTATGCGTCAGTGCCCGCCAAGCGGCTGATCGCCTGGATCATCGACAGTATCCTGATCTTTGCACTCAGCGCCGGCGCTGTGGTGCTGACCGCTTTCACCGGCCTCTTCATCTGGCCGCTTCTGTATCTGGCGGTCGGCTTTGCCTACCGGACCGTGACCATCGCCAACGGGTCTGCCACCTGGGGTATGCGCTTTGCGGGCATCGAATTGCGCGACGGCGAAGGCCGCCGGATGGACAGCGGCATGGCAGCGTTGCACACGGCCGGCTACACCCTGTCGCTGGCACTTCCGGTGCTGCAGGTGATCTCGGTGATCCTGATGCTGACCTCATCACGCGGCCAAGGTCTGACGGACCATTTCCTCGGCACCGTGATGCTGAACCGGCGGGTTTGAATGAAACCGGCAAGACAGCGTTAAACCATTTTCCATAACAGCGCTTGGCGCACCGGAACCGCGTTGCTATCATCCTTGGGACTGCAGGCGATCTGTTCCGCCTGTTTCGCGAAACTGCCAACGGGTTCCGATGCGCCACACACTTCCCATTGCGCCGCAATTCTATGTGACGGCTCCCCAGCCCTGCCCCTATCTGGAGGGCCGGATGGAACGCAAGCTGTTCACTGCGCTGCAAGGCGACGGGGTGGATCAGCTGAACAACAGTCTCAGCCAGCAGGGGTTCCGCCGTTCGCAGAATGTGCTCTACCGCCCGTCCTGCTCGGAATGCTCTGCCTGCCTGTCGGCACGGATCGACGTGGCGGCCTTCAGCCCCAGCCGCAGCCAGAAACGCACGCTGAAGCGCAATGCGCATCTGGAACGGCGCGCCACATCTCCATGGGCAACAGAAGACCAGTTCTCCCTGTTCCGCAATTACCTGGACAGCCGCCACGCGGATGGCGGCATGGCCGATATGGACGTATTTGAATACGCTGCGATGATTGAGGAAACCCCCGTACGCAGCCGGGTGGTGGAATATGCAGCCCCCGGCAGCAGCGAACTGACCGCGGTGTCGCTGACTGATGTTCTGGAGGACGGCCTGAGCATGGTTTATTCCTTCTACGCCCCGGACCGGCCGCAGGACTCGCTCGGCACCTTTATGATCCTCGATCACATCAAGATCGCACAAGAGGCAGGTCTTCCTTACGTCTACCTTGGCTATTGGGTGCCCGGCAGCCAGAAGATGGGTTACAAGGCGAAATTCTCCGGACTTGAAATCTACCACCAGAGCGAATGGAAGAAGATGCGTGACCCGTCGCAGTTCGAGACCGCCAGCCACCCGCTGTCGACCGACCCGATTGCCGAGCAGGTCGCAAATATCCAGCTCCCCGAACAGCCGATTCACCGCGAACGCTGATGCAATTCCTCCATGCCATTTCGCTGGTGGTGCCGGATTACGACGCCGCCATCGCCTTTTACTGCGGCCAGCTTGGGTGGCAATTGGCGGAAGACGTGGACCAGGGCCGCAAGCGCTGGGTGCGGATCCTGCCGCCCGGGGCCGAACAAGGCAGCCTGATCCTGGCCCGCGCTGAAGGACCCGCGCAGGAGGCCGTAATTGGCAATCAGTTCGGCGGCCGTATCGGGCTGTTCCTGGCCACGGATGATTTTGCCCGCGACCATGCGGCGATGCTGGGCCAAGGCGTGGCGTTCGAGGAAGAGCCGCGGCATGAGCCCTATGGCACCGTTGCGGTCTGGCGCGACCCCTTCGGCAACCGCTGGGACCTGATCCAGTTCGCCTGAGCCGCCGGCCGCGCCTGACGGTCCCCGCTAGGATCCCCTGTTCATCTGGCTGAAAATATCCCGGGGTGAATGCGCCAAAGGCGCAGAGGGGCAGCGCCCCTGCCTGTTTCGAATATGCAAAAGGGGCCCGCGTGGGGCCCCTTTTCCGTATCTGTCTTTGATGCCGGATCAGTTCGGGATCAGCGCCGGCACGATGGTCACGATCGACGGGAACATCCACAGGATACCGATGCCGACCACCTGGATCAGCACAAAGGGCACGATCCCGCGGTAGATATGGGCCGTCGTGACTTCCTTAGGTGCCACCCCGCGCAGATAGAACAGCGCGAACCCGAAGGGCGGTGTCAGGAACGATGTCTGCAGGTTCACCGCCACCATGATGGTCACCCATTTCGGATCAAACGACCCGCCATAGATCACCGGCCCGACAATGGGGATCACGATGTAGATGATCTCCAGGAAGTCCAGAACGAAGCCGAGGAAGAACAAGACCAGCATCACGATCAGGAAGACCGTCATCTCGTTGTCGAAGCTCTTCAGGAACTGCTGGATGTAGTGTTCGCCGCCAAAGGAGATCACCACGAGATTCAGCAGCTGAGAGCCGATCAGGATGGTGAAGACCATGGAGGTCACCTTGGCGGTTTCCCGCACCACCGGGGTCAGCACGCCGGAGCGGAACAGAACCCAGCAGCCGTAAAGCAGCCCGAACAGCGCATAAAGGTACATCGCATAAGCCGCGATGAATGCGATCCAGCTTTCGACGCTGACGCCGCCCTGGTTCACCCGCAGATCGAAGTTCATGCCGATCAGGATGCAGAGCATGACGGCAAAGGTGGACCAGATGATGATCTTGCCCGATTTGCCCTCGTCCTGCAGCTTGCGGTAGGCCGCCAGCATGATGGCACCGCCTGCCCCCAGCGCCGCAGCCGGCGTCGGGTTGGTGATGCCGCCCAGGATCGAACCGAGCACAGCGACGATCAGCACCAGCGGCGGGAACACCACCCGGATCAGATCGTTCCTTGCGCAGCGGGCCGCGGCCTCGCGGCAGCCGTAGAGCGCCAGCAGCAGCGGCAGTGCGATCCACAGCACGGTCACCCCGGCAGAGGTGGTGGGCGCAATTGCCACCAGATCCACAAATGCAATCAGCAGGATGCCGATGGCACCCAGGATCAGCGGCTTGGCATCGCGCGACGGCGCCACACCACGGCCGAAGGCCAGCACCAGGCCCAGCAGAACCATGATCACGGTGATACCTGTGCCAATGGGCGCGGCAGAGGCGATCTTGGCTTCACGGGCGGCGGCGATTTGCTCTTCGCTCAGCCGTTCGGCCAGGGTCACACCTCCTGCCTCGTTGATGGCCTTCTGCTCTTCGACAGCAGCATCCCATGCTTCCTGGCCGTGCAGCTCAATCATGGATGCCTTGCACTCCGCACCGACAGAAGTGCGCAGGCTGGCGGTTTCACCGGCATCCGAGAAGGTGGAAACGGTGATGTTCTGGCTGCCAATCACGTTAAAACTGTTCAGCAGGATCGCACCGCCGATCAGCGCCGCGGGCACGCCCAGGAACCAGATCAGCCCTTCGTTGCGGGTGATCACTTCGCCAGTGCCGCCTTCGATATTGACAGCCGGCGCCTTATGCGGGTTCAGCAGCGCGTAACCAAAGGCGTAGGTGGCGTAGAGGATCGCCAGCATGATCCCCGGCAGCAGCGCCGCCTGGAACAATGTGCCGACCGAAACCACCGCCGGCTCCCCCAGGTACGTCAGCGCGTCGGAACAGCCTGCCTCCATTGCGCGTGTTTCCTGCGCAGTGGAGTAGAGGTCACCCGCAAGCGTGCCCAGTAGAACGATCACGATGGACGGCGGGATGATCTGGCCAAGGGTGCCGGAAGCGGCGATCACGCCGGTCGCCAGCTCCGGCGAGTAGTTGTTGCGCAGCATGGTGGGCAGGGCCAGAAGCCCCATGGTCACCACGGTGGCGCCGACGATGCCGGTGGAGGCTGCGAGGAACGCGCCCACAACCACAATCGACACCGCCAGACCGCCGGGCAGCGGGCCAAAAACGCGCGCCATGGTGGTCAGCAGATCATTGGCGATCTTGGAGCGTTCCAGGGTGATGCCCATCAGCACGAACATCAGCACCGCCAGCAGGGTTTCAATCGACGCGCCCGCCAGCACCCGCTCGTTCATCCGGTTAACGATGAAGGAGACATTGCGGTCCAGCGCCACTTCCCAGCCCTGAACAAACACCGGCTCCGCCATGCGCGGCAAGTCCGGGTAGCGGAAGACGGATATCTTGTCGGGCCTGATGCCCGATCCCACCAGATCGCGGTAGGCCTGCGACGAGGTGTCGATAGCCTGGTGGATCAGGATGCCGGCGCTGTCCAGCGCGGCGATGATCCCGAAGGAGATGATCCCGGCGCCGCCGATGGCAAAGGCCACCGGAAAGCCGGAGAGAATGCCCCCGAAGAGGCAGAAGAATACGATGAGCAGGCCGATCTCGACGCCATCAAGTCCAAATAGCATTTTAAGACGTCCCCTTAGTGCGTGCCTTCGTAGGCTTCTTCACCCTCTCCAAGGCTGTCCTTGTCGAGGTATTTGTTTTCACTGCCCTGGCCTTCGACAAACTCCAGGAAGGAGCGGTAGAAGAAGGCGATGGCGTGCAGGAACACCAGGCCTGCAAAGGCGATCAGCAGGATCTTGAACAGGAAGTAGGCGTTGAACCCGTTGGGGCTGAAGCCGATGGTTTCCACGTTCCAGCGCAGGGCGCGGGATTTCATCACCAGCCGGTCAAGCGTGTCCGAGGCCGAGGGTTTCGGCACAATCAGGTGGCGCCACAGGAAGAACCAGCCGTACATCCACGTCAGCACCGCGGCGGGCATCATGAACAAGAGCGAGCCGAGCATGTCGACGACCTTCTTGGCGCGGAAGCTGATGCCGGAATAGATCAGGTCCACCCGCACATGGCCGCCCTGCACGAATGTATAGGTCACACAAAGACAGACCACCAAGGCGTTGTAAAACTTCAGTTCTTCAGCAAACCAGCTGATGTCCTGGCTGAACGGAATGCCAAAACCGAAGCTGATGTCAGGCCGTGCGAACACCCGCTGCATGAAGACGATGATGATCTGCTGCAAAACCATCAAGAGGCCCGCCCAGGCGAAGAAGCGGCCGACGGTATTGGCCATCCCCTCCAGCCCGCGCACCATGCCCCACATGAAGCCGCGGAAATAAATTCCGACAGCGGTCAGCACCAGGAAGGCGGTGAAGATCACAAAGAAGAACTCGACCGAGCCGCCGTAGTAGACGAAGCGCATGATCGAGGCCTTGTCGGACCAGTCGAGCCAGAGCTGCGGATGGGTGATGGCATAGCCGAAATTGTAAAAGGCGCCGGCGGTGTTCTGGACCAGCCAGAGCAATCCGCCCGCTATGGCGCCGAAGAAGGTGAGGCCACTCTCTTCCTGCATGTTTCCCCCGGGGGTCTTTGTTGCGGCGGGTCAGGCGCGCGGCCTTATGGCCGGCCTTCAGCCCCGCGTCACGCAACTGGAAAGGGATCCCCCGCGGCAAGCGCGGAGGATCCGGTTGATGCCGGTCAGGCAGATCAGCCGAGCACGCGGTCGCGCTGAACGCGGTAGGCGCCTTCGGATTTGGTGATCCAGCCGGAGGAGGCTTTCATCGACGCTTCGACGCTGCCGCGGATTTTTGCGAACAGCTCGTCGCCCATGAACTCGTCCAGGGTTTCCTTGGTCGCTGCACCGAAGGCATCCCAGACGCTGTCGGGGAATTCCAGGGTCTTCACGCCGCCGGACTGCAGGCGCTGCAGTGCTGCACCATTGTTGTTCATGAACTGCGCCAGGCTCCACTGGTGGCCGGCGGCAGCTGCCATCTCGATGATCTTCTGGTGCGCAGGCGACAGGCCTTCGAACACGTCGCGGTTGGTGGCAACCGACAGGGCCGCGCCCGGCTCGTGGAAGCCCGCGGTGTAGTAGGTCTTGGTGATTTCCTGGAAACCCGCCTTTTCGTCCGCCCAGGGGCCGATCCACTCGGTGCCGTCGATGGCGCCGGAGGACAGCGCCTGATACACTTCGGAGCCCGGGATGTTCTGCACGGAGGCACCTAGCTTGCCCAGCGCCTTGCCGCCCAGGCCCGGCATCCGGAACTTGAGACCGTTGAAGTCCTCGGGGCCGTTGATTTCCTTGTTGAACCAGCCGCCGGCCTGCGGGCCTGTGTTGCCGCCGATGAAGGACTTCAGGCCGAAGATCTGGCCCAGCTCGTCATGCAGCGCGTGGCCGTCGCCGTGGTAGTACCAGTTCACCAGTTCCTGCGGGGTCATGCCGAAGGGCACGGCGGTGAAGTAGGCATAGCCCGGGTGCTGGCTGACGAAATAATAGTCAGCGGCGTGGTACATGTCGGCCTGGCCTGCAGTCACGGCGTCGAACACTTCGAACGCGCCAACCAGCTCGCCTGCGGCTTTTACGTCAACGGTCAGGGTGCCGTCGGACATGGCGGTGATGGTGTCGGCCACAAACTGCGCCGAGTCATGCACGCCTGCCAGGCCGCGGCCCCAGGTGGTGACCATGGTCAGGGTGCGGTTGCCCTGGGCATAGGCCGGTGCCGCCAGGGTGCTGGCTGCTGCTGCGGACCCGCCCAGCGCGGATGTTTTCAAGAAAGAACGGCGATCCATTAATTATTCCTCCCATTATCAATTCGGATTGCCCCAGGTCCCCCCAAGGCGGATCGGTTCGAGTGCGGTCAGCCTAGCGGCGATGAATTTTATGTGAATACCTAGTACTGCGTAGAACGGAACGTTTTTGCCGGTCATTGCAGCAATTCGCATGCATTTCACACGCGATGAGAAAACCGCGGACTCCCGCAGTAAGGGCAAACCACCCCTGCCCCTTTGATTCCTCTGGGCGGCTGCGCAATGATTCGGTACACGATTCTGACCCATTCCCGCGGAGTGCTTATGCGTCTGTTCCGTTCCCTGCTGCGCCCCGATTACGCGCAGAAGCTGTCGCTGCTGATGACCCTGCCGCTGATCGTGGCGGGCACTGCGATTGCGCTGGTGGTGGGCTATCAGTCGCGCGCCCTGGCCGAACGCGAGATCCAAGCGCTGGAAATGCAGCTGCTGGAGGCAAAGAAGGCGGAGCTGCGCAATTACGTGACTCAGGCGCGCAACGGCTTTGCCCATATCTATGGCCTGGCGGCACCCGATGATGCGGGGGCCAAGGAGCGGGTCACCCAGATCCTCAGCGCGATGATCTACGGCAAGGACGGGTTCTTTTTCGTCTACGACTATGACGGCACCAACCTGGTGAGCCCGCGTCAGACCGAGTACATCAACCGCAATTGGGCCGGGCTGCGGGACAGCGCAGGCGTCCCGGTGGTGGATGAGTTCATCCGCCTCGCCCGCGACGGCGCCGGCTGGCACAGTTTCACCTGGGAGAAGCCCTCAACCGGCGAGGAGGCGCAGATGATCGCCTATGTGCTGGGCCTGCAGGACTGGCAATGGGCGATCGGAACCGGTGTTTTCATCGACGATGTGCTGGCCACGGTCGCCGCCTCGCGGGCAGAGGTTGAGGCGCGGGTGCGGCGCACGTTCCTGTATATCGGCGGCATCACCCTGGTGTCGCTGGCGCTGGTCTTTGCCTCCGGCATGTTCCTGAACATCCGCGAGCGGCGGCTGGCGGATGCCAAGCTGAAGGAGCTGACCCAGCGGGTGTTCGACGCCCAGGAAGAGGAGCGCGGACGGGTTGCGCGGGAGCTGCATGACGGCATCAGCCAGCTGTTGGTCGGGGTGCGCTATGCCCTGGACAACACCCGCCGCCGCCTGTCGCGCGGCGATGGAGAAGGCGCGGCGGCGCCTTTGGAGAAAGGCACGGAGAACCTGCTGACCGCCATCACGGAGGTGCGGCGGATCAGCCGCGATCTGCGCCCCGGCGTGCTGGATGACCTGGGTCTGGGGCCGGCGCTGAAGGCGCTGACCGATGACTTTGCAGTGCGCACGGGCATCGAAACCGAGTTCTCCACCGTTGTTTTCCGCAATCGTCTGGATCAGGATTCCAAGATCGCTCTCTACCGTATCGCGCAGGAGGCGCTGACCAATATCGAGCGCCACGCGGAGGCCAGCAAGGTCAGCATCGACCTGCGCGGCCATACCCGCGGCGCCACCATGCGGATCTCCGACAACGGCCGCGGGCTGCCGCCGCGTGATGCCCGCACCGGGCCGGGGATCGGCCTGCGCAACATGCAAGAGCGGATCGAGCAGCTTGACGGCACCTTGCGCATTCTGTCATCACGGGGCACCCAGAGCGGCACCGTGATCGAGGCAAGCCTGCCCTTGAGCCACCTGCTGCCGCCGGGCGAGGAAGGCACGCCAGCGCAATTGCCGTAAGTCCTGGGGAGGATACGGTACCCGGCGCAGCCTTTGGAAAGTTCGACAACTGCCGTTGGGGGGATGATGGCGGATCCAGTAAAAGTTCTGATCGTGGACGACCACCCGATGGTGGCTGAGGGCATCCAGTCGATCCTGGAAAGCTATGACGATATCGAAGTTGTCGGCTCCCTGACCGACGGTCAGGTTGCGGTGGACCAGATGGGCCTTCTGGCTCCTGACGTGGTGCTGATGGACCTCAACATGCCCAAGCTCGGCGGCCTCAGCGCCACCGAGATCATCCTGGAACAGCACCCCGGCACCCGCATCCTGATCCTGTCGATGCATGACAGCGCCGAGTATATCTCCACCGCGCTCAGCCACGGGGCCATGGGTTATGTGCTGAAGGATGTGCCGACCGACGAAATCAAGCAGGCCATCGATGCGGTGATGCAGGGCAAGACCTATCTGTGCACCGGCGCCGCCGGCTCGCTGAAGCCCAAGGACGGTGACATCCGCGAGGCGCTCACGGGGCGCGAGCAAACCATCCTCTTGGAGCTGGCGCAGGGCAAGTCCAACAAGGAAGTCGCGCAAACGCTTGATATCTCTGTCAGAACGGTCGAGACCCACCGCAAGAACATCAAACGCAAACTGGGGATTTCCTCCACTGCGGGCCTGACCCGCTATGCGCTGGAGCATGGGGTGCTGCAGGGCACCGGCGCCGGTTTCTGACCGCTTCCAGATTTTTCTTTGTGATCCGCAGCCCCTGCCCTAGCCTTGCGCGTCAAGGAGCTGCGCCATGAGTACAGACAAGCCCGCAATCCCACCGCAGACTCAGGCCAAATGGCAGCGGGTGGTGGATCTGGTGGCCGAACTGACCGATGTGCCCGCCGCACTGATCATGGCAACGGTCGATCTGGACCACCGGGTGAAGGTCTCCAACACCGCGGAAAACAACCCTTATTTTCCTGGCCGCAAGTACCAGCTCAACGAAAAGCTCTACTGCTTTGGCGTCTTTGAGAACGACGGCGAACTGGTGGTCGAGGACGCCCAGTGTGAGCCGCGCTGGCAGGACAACGAGGACATGGAGCACGCCATGTCCTTCTACATCGGTTATCCGATCAAATGGCCGGATGGGGAGATTTACGGCACCATCTGCGTGCTCGACACCCGGCGCAACAAACGCGCGCTGATGTTCCGCAAGGGACTGCAGGAGTTCTGCCGGGTGGTGGAGGGCGATCTGGCGCTTCTGCTGGAGGTGGCCCAGCGCAAGCAGGCGCAAGCCGAGCTGCGCGAGACGGTGCGGGCGCGGGAGGACACCATCAAGCGCCGCACCAAGGCGCTGGAGGAGGCCAACACCGCGCTGCGGGTGCTGATCGACAACGTGGAGGCGTCGCGCCATGAAAGCGAGCAGCAGATCGTGCAGCAGATCAAGGGCATGGTGCTGCCCTATGTGGCCAAGCTCAGACATCTGGATGCGGGGCGCGAGCTGCAGAGCGCCTATTTGATGATGATCGAGGACAATCTGAAGAACATCACCTCCGCCCTGTCGTCCAAGATGTCAGAAGCGCTGGAACAGCTGACCCCAGCGGAGACCGAGATCATGCAGCTGATCATGATGGGCCGCACCACCAAGGAGATCGCCGCCACCCTGGGGCGCGAAACCAGCACCATCGACTTTCACCGTAACAACATCCGCCAGAAACTGGGCCTCAGCCGGCGCGAGAACCTGCGCCAGCATCTGATTGCGCTGAGTTCGGCGGAGTAGCCGCTAGTTCAGACTTCTGAGCAGCGCCTGCGACGGGTCACCGGTTGCCGGCAGGCCGCGGCTGGACTGATAGGCACTGATCGCCGCGCGGCTTTTCGGCCCCAGCACCCCATCGGCACCGCCGGTGTCAAAACCGCGTGCGGTCAGGCGTTTCTGCAACAGGATGCGGTCGTCCTTGGTCAGCCCGTATTTGTCCGGAGGGAAGCTGGCGCGCAGCGCGGCACCGCCGGCGATGCGGTCGGCCAGATGACCCACGCCGATCGCATAGGCATCTGAATTGTTGTAGCGCTTGATCGCATTGAAGTTGCTGGTGACAGAGAACACCGGGCCGCCCGGCTGCGGCTGCAGGCTGCGTCCCGAAGGGGTGCCCGGTGCCCCGGCCTCACCGCCCCACTTCAGGCCGCGGGTCCAGCCGTTGCGCTGGAGATAAGCAGCGGTGGAGGCCAGCGCGTCGGTCGGGTCCTCCGACCAGATATCACGGCGCCCGTCGCCGGTGAAATCCACGGCAAACGCCTGGTAGGAGGTCGGAATGAACTGGGTATGCCCCATGGCGCCGGCCCAGCTGCCGGTCATGCGGGCGGGCGTGATGTCGCCGTTCTGCAGGATCTTCAGTGCAGCAATCAGCTGTTTTTCAAAGAACGCTCCGCGCCGCCCGTCAAAGGCCAGAGTGGAGGTGGCGGAAATCACCGGAACGTTGCCGCGGCGCTCGCCAAAGAAGCTCTCCAGCCCCCAGATCGCGCAGATGATTTCCGCATCAACGCCATAGCTGCGCTCGAGCGTGCGCAGGGTGGACTGGTGGCGGGCAAAGGCAGCACGGCCTTTGGTCAGACGTTCGTCAGAGACCGCGATGGAGAGGTAATCCTCAAGCGAGCGCTTGAATTCGGTCTGATTGCGATCGCGTTTGACGACACCGGGCAGATAACCCGCGCCGCGGAAGGCGGCGCGCAATGTGGCGCTGGAAATGCCACGGGCCTCTGCCCGCGTGCGGAAGGCGGCAACCCAGGCGTCGTAGCCTGCATTGGGAACGGGGCGAAGGTCTGCTGGCAGGCTGGCGGTTCCGCTGGGGCCGCTGCCTGCGGGCACCGTGCTGCTGCAGGCGCTCAGCCCCAAGGCTGCCAGGCCAAATCCGAAATGACGCCGTGTGATGTTCATGCTCTCTGCCCGCTCCACGAGGTGTTTTGCTGCCCGGCTTCGTCCGGATCCTTTCCGGACAGGCTGCCAGAAACCGGGAGAAGCGCCAAGGCCCGGATTTCCCCCACAGCAAGGACCCGCCGCTCGCCCGTGCGCCCTCACTATGGGGGCTACCCCCATATTCCCCCCATATTCTTCCGGGGCACCCCTTGGGTCTTCTCGCACCTAGCCTGTTTGCACCGCTGCGCCAAGGCGGCGGCTAGACAACAACAGGGAGACGGAACCAATGGATGAGCACAAGAAAGAGCTGAATCCGGCCAGGCTGGACGGCCGCAAGGATGACCTGGCGCCCGGCCTGTCCCGGCGCAGCTTCTTTGCCGCCGCAGGTGCTGCAGGCGTCGGAACAGCCGCCAGCCTGCTGGGCACCACCAGCGCACAGGCGCAATCGACCGACTGGCTGCAGCCCGGCAACAACAACCATGTGATCGATCTGCAGAACATGTCCGCCTTTGCAGATGGCGAGGTAAAGATTGATTTCTACGGCCATTGCGCGATCAAGATCACCTCTCCCGGCGGCGCATCGATCCTTTTTGATCCGTGGCGGGATGACCCCTCCGGTGCCTGGGGATTATGGTTCAAGCAGAAGTTCCCGGAGACTCTGGTGGATATCACCATGTCCACCCATACTCATTTCGACCATGACGCCATCGACCGCCCGCAATCGACCATGGTGCTGGACCGGATGGTGGGCACGTTCGAGTTCGCGGACCTCAAAATCACTGGCTACGCCGACAAACACGCCTGCGTCGCGCCGGGCTGGTATCCCTGGACCAACGCCCTGGCCGAGTTCGGGGTTGAGGCCTGCCCGCCCAACAACCCGGGCCACATGGATATGGTGACATATGTGGTGGAGACCGGCGGCATCCGTACTCTGATCTGGGGCGATAACCGGCCCGACCCGGCAGACGGATTCTGGGACGCCATCGGGCGCATCGACGTGCTGACCCTGCCGGTCGACGGCTCTGAGCACATCCTGTCCTATGAGCAGGCCAACGCGCTGGTGGAACGGATCCAACCCAAGGCGGTGATCCCCACCCACTACCTGTCGGAGACCACCACCTATACGCTGTCGACGCTGCAGCCCGCTGACACCTGGGTGAAGGACCAGAAAAGCTACAAGATGCTGGACGGCGCCTCCCTGTCGCTGGCGGCGGCGGATGTGCAGGCGATGGACAAGGAGTTCCTGTATTTCGGGCACAACGCGCTGACGGAGTAATCCCCGGCATTGCCGCAACATTGTTGTGCCCGTCCGGGCGCTCTCCCCCCGGGGCGCCCGTTTTGTTAGTCTCGCAGCGCGTCTGCGCGCAGGCCTTCGCGCTCGTAGTGGCGCGGCAGGACGCGGCCGTAAAGCTGTCTGGTGCGCTCCACCCCGCCGCACATGCCCTCAGTCTCGACAAAGGAAAAGATACCGACATACCTCCTGCGCGGCCCTTCCACCGGAGCCACCCTGTGCAAAGAGTAACGGCCGCGGAAGATCTGCAGATCGCCCGGCTGCAGCACCAGCCTGCGCACCAAGGGCGAGCCGCCCGCCAGCACCCGCGCAACGCCGTCGTAGTTTTCATCCGTGGGCGTGCGCAGCATCGGTGCGTATTCGAAATCGCCGCCGGCCTCGCCATTCTGGATCGCCAGCGTCACCGTGTAGTTGTTGGTATCAAAATGCCAGGGGAAGCCGCCGCCTTCCTCGACCATGTTGATGATCACATCCGCCAGCGGGTCGTCATAACGGAAGAAACGGTTCTCCGGCTCCCCCAGCGCCTCGCGGATGAAGGGCATGAAGCCGGGAAATTCGTAAATCGTCCGCAGCGGGCTGGCCGCGCCGAAATTATCCGCCGGAATAAAGGCATTGGAGCGGTCATAGAACTGGCGCACCGGGTGGTCTTGCGGCAGCGACGGATCGTCCTTGGAGAAGTAAGCGTTGGTGCGGCTGAACGACTTATGCCCCTGATCCGCTACGGTATCAGCTTCGGCCGCCAGCCTGGCGATGCCGTCCGGGTGCACAAAGCCCGGCAGCACCGCGCAGCCGTCAGCTTCCAGCTCGCTTTGCACGTCCGCCATCATCCGCGCATAGGCGGGCGAGCCACGCCTGTCGATCGGATAGCGCCCCAGGTCCACCAGATCTGCAAGTTCAGCCATGTTCATGTCCTTCCCTGTCGCCTCTTTTAGGGTGAGCTTGCCCGCTGCGGTTTGGCTGATCTGGCACAAACGGGACATGGGAGTGCCGGTTTTGAACGAATCCACACCGGCACGCGCCGTCATTTTCGCGGAAATTTCGCCGCACCCCAGGGCGTGAGCAAGAAAATGTCCCTGAACAGGTGTTTTTTGACAGCTTTCGCGGTTGACGCCCCTGTCCGGCAGACATAATGTCCCCCGCAACGCAAAGAGGAGCCTGTGGCAGTGACCACCCTAGTCGTAATCGTAGGAACCAAGCGCATGGGCCGGTAACGGTAGACCATAATCGAACCCATGCGCCTCCGACCAGAAATCGGGGGCTTTTTTTATGCGTAACGGACGATGCCGCCAATTGGAGCAAAAAGCAGATGACACGTGAAATGACCGGCGCAAAGATGGTTGTCCAAGCCCTGAAGGATCAGGGTGTGGACGTAGTCTTCGGATACCCAGGCGGCGCCGTGCTGCCGATCTATGACGAGATCTTTCTGCAAAATGACATCCGCCACGTCCTGGTGCGGCACGAACAAGGCGCCGTACACGCCGCTGAGGGCTATGCCCGCTCCACCGGCAAGCCGGGTGTTGTGCTGGTGACCTCCGGCCCCGGTGCCACCAATGCCGTCACCGGCCTCACTGATGCGCTTCTGGACTCGATCCCGATCGTGGTTCTGACCGGCCAGGTGCCGACCTTTATGATCGGCTCCGACGCCTTCCAGGAGGCCGATACCGTCGGCATCACCCGCCCCTGCACCAAGCACAACTGGCTGGTGAAGGACACCGATGCGCTGGCCGGCACCCTGCATGAAGCCTTCCACGTCGCCAAATCCGGCCGCCCAGGCCCGGTTCTGGTCGACATCCCCAAGGACGTGCAGTTTGCCAGCGGCAAATACCAGGGACCGAAACCTTCGGCATCGCATTACCAGCCGCAGGTCAAGGGCGATATGGAAGAGATCACGGAGCTGGTCGAGGCCATCGAGAAGGCCAAGCGCCCGGTGTTCTATACCGGCGGCGGCGTCATCAACTCCGGCACCGCGGCCAGCCAGCTGCTGCGCGAACTGGTGGATGCCACCGGCATTCCGGTCACCTCGACCCTGATGGGGCTCGGCGCCTATCCGGCCTCCGGCAAGAACTGGCTGGGCATGCTGGGCATGCACGGCCTTTACGAGGCCAACATGGCGATGCACGGCTGCGACCTGATGATCAACATCGGTGCCCGTTTCGATGACCGGATCACCGGCCGCATCGACGCCTTCAGCCCGAAGTCGAAGAAGGCGCATATCGACATCGACCCCTCCTCGATCAACAAGGTGATCCGGGTCGACATTCCGATTGTCGGCGATGTGGCCCATGTTCTGGAAGACCTGCTGAAGGTCTGGAAGTCGCGCGGCCGCAAGGTGAACCGCGAGGCGCTGGACAAGTGGCACAAGCAGATCAACGAATGGCGCGCGGTGAACTGCCTGTCATTCAAGAACTCGGACAAGACCATCAAGCCGCAGTACGCGCTGCAGCGTCTGGAAGAACTGACCAAAGGCCGTGACCGCTATGTCACCACCGAGGTCGGCCAGCACCAGATGTGGGCAGCGCAATACCTGGGTTTTGAGGATCCGAACCGCTGGATGACTTCCGGCGGCCTCGGCACAATGGGATATGGCTTCCCGGCCTCGATCGGCGCGCAGATGGCACACCCGGATGCGCTGGTGATCAACGTCGCAGGCGAGGCATCGTGGCTGATGAACATGCAGGAGATGGGCACCGCAGTGCAGTTCCGCCTGCCGGTGAAGCAGTTCATCCTCAACAACGAGCGCCTGGGCATGGTGCGCCAGTGGCAGGAACTGCTGCACGGCGAACGCTACAGCCACTCCTGGTCCGAGGCGCTGCCTGATTTCGTGAAGCTCGCCGAGGCCTTTGGCTGCAAGGGCATCTGCGTCAGCGATCCTGCGGATCTGGATGATGCGATCATGGAAATGATCAACTATGACGGGCCGGTGATCTTCGACTGCCTGGTTGAAAAGCATGAGAACTGCTTCCCGATGATCCCGTCGGGCAAGGCGCACAACGAGATGCTCTTGGGCGAAGCCGAGACGCAGGGCGTTATCCAGGCCGGCGGCGCAGTGCTGGTGTAACCGCGGCTGGACCGCAAAATTCTTATGAAGAATTTTGCCAAAAGTTTTTCTGAAAACTTTTGGCAGCGAGAGATGAGAGAAAGGCACAACATGTCTGCCCTGCAAATCAAAAAAGGCTCCAACCGCCATTCCGCCTACAACCTGCGTCCGACGTTCTCGGACGTGCAGGAGCGCCATACCATTGCCGTGCTGGTGGAAAACGAACCCGGCGTTCTAGCCCGGGTGATCGGCCTGTTTTCGGGCCGCGGCTATAACATCGAAAGCCTTACCGTGGCGGAGGTGGACCATACCGGCCACCTGTCGCGCATCACCATCGTCACCACCGGCACACCGCAGGTGATTGAGCAGATCAAGGCACAGCTGGGACGGATCGTGTCCGTCCGCGACGTGCACGACCTGACCGTCGAAGGTGCCGCAGTGGAACGGGAGCTGGCGATCCTGAAAGTGGCAGGCGAAGGCGACAAGCGCGTCGAAGCGCTGCGGCTGGCGGATATCTTCCGCGCCAATGTGGTCGACAGCACCCTGAACAGTTTTGTGTTTGAAATCACCGGTGCGCCGGAAAAGATCGATGCCTTTGCGGATCTGATGCGCCCGCTGGGCCTGGCTGAGATTGCCCGCACCGGCGTTGCCGCCCTGCTGCGCGGCAACTGACCCCGTCACCGGCCGAACAGGGCCGGTGTTATCCTTGAAAGTTGCGAAGCGGTGCGGATACGCGCCGCTTTTCTGCTGTCTGCAGAGGGAACGGAACGACCTTCTGCTCCTGGCTGCCGGCCTCAGCCGCTTTGCACTCCGCCGTTGCACTCAACCGGTCTGCCAGATCAGGACTACCCTGCTCCAGCACAACGGCGAGGTTTTCTGCAACTCTGATATTGCCACTCAGAGTTACATCAAACTCAACCCAGTCCCCTGGATTCAGTTCGGCATGCTCCGTTCCAGCCGTATTTGTATAAAAAGCAAGGTCCCCTTGGTCATCGCACCAGATTACGGCTTTGGTCAGGGGAGCATCGCTCCATAAAATGACTCCAATCATACCAGTCCTCGTTTTGCCGCCCGTTAATTCTGAAGCAATTGAGCTGACGCCAACATGACAAAAAACGAGTCCCGCTATTGCATTTTGTGTCAGTTCCGCTAGCCTCCTGACGTGAACTAGAGACACTCCTGACGCTACAAGGGTGCACCGACTGCTGTGCCGATGCCCTAAACTGGCATAACCTACCGGCAAACAGGGAAAATTCTACGCAAAAGCCAAACCGTCAGGACCCCGAATGAACAGCCAGAACCGCTCTCCAGCTGACCTGAGGAACATGTTTGGCGCGAACTTGCGTCAATTGGCGCGGCAATACCGGTCGATTTCAGAGCTGTCGCGCCAGCTGGGCATCAATCGCACGCAATTCAACCGCTACCTGTCCGGCGAGAGTTTTCCGCGCCCGGATATTCTTGACCGCATTTGCCGTTTCTTTGACGTAGACGCACGTATCCTGCTCGACCCGGTGGAAACGCTTTCAAAGGCGGGCCAGGTTGTAAACGGTGCATTTCTGGCGGATTTCCTTGGCCACGGCGTTCAACAACTGACCGAGGAGTTTTTCCCTTCCGGATTTTACCGTTTCACGCGCCGAAGCTTCATCAATGAAGAGAAATTCGTGATCGGCCTCGTCTACGTGTTCCGGGAGGGTGGCGTCACTTATATCAAGGGGTTCGAGGCAAAAGAGGCGATGCAGAGCCAGGGCCTGCCGGCCAGTCTCGGGGTGCGGGAGTTCCGGGGCTACATCAGCGGCCACGAAGACGGTGTCGCCTTTGTCATCGCGCGGCGCAAGGCGATGACCTACTCGTTCAATTATCTGGCGCGGGTGGCGTCCCTGCAGAACAACTTCTGGTCGGGGTACGTCGCCCGCACTGTCCGCGAAAACGGTGCCGGGGAGCGGGTGACACGGATGGTTTATGAACATCTGGGCCGCGATACACCTCAGGTTCTGGCCGCCGCACGCAGTGCAGGCTTTGCTGACGAGGACGCTCTGCTGCCCTTCCACCGCCGCCTGCTGAACACCGGCCAGCCCTTTCGTTGACGCTAACTCGCGTCAGCGAGCCTGTAGATGTGCCAAGTGGCGTGGCCCAAGAGCGGCAGCACCATGAACAGACCCAAGAACCATGGCAGCAGCGCAGCAAAGGTCAGAACCGCAATCATTCCAGCCCAGATCATCATCACCAAGAAGTTCTGCTGCACATATTGGAAGCTGGTGATCATGGCGGTGACAAAGTCCACCTCGCGGTCCAGGAGCAGTGGCAGTGCAATCACCGTGATCATGTAAAGCAGCAGGGCAAACATTGCCCCGACCACCGTGCCGACTGCCAGCATGGTCAGCCCGTTGGCAGTCAGGAACACCTCTGCCGAGGTGGAGATGTTGGTCATCGTCGCATGCCCCAGGAACAGCGCAAAAATCATGTGGCCGAGGAAAAACCAGAACAGGAACACCACAACGATGATGGCGCAGATAGACGGCAACTGACGGCGGCTTTGCTGCAGAACCACCCCCAGAATCCGTCCGACCGCAATCCCCCTGCCCTGTTCCAGCCGGTGCGACACCTCATAAAGGCCAACCGCGGCAAAGGGACCGATCAGCGGGAAGCCGATGGCCGCCAGCACCAGCCAGTAGGTGGTGCCTGTGCGCACCGTGATCCAGGCCATCATCCAGCCTGCCAGCACGTAAAACGCTGCAAAGAACAGCCCGTAAAGCGGCTTCCTGCGGAAGTCCCCCCAGCCACGGCGCAGAGCCTCGAACAGCATCTGCGTCGTGACCGGTTGCAGCGGCGGCACGCCAAAAGGCTTTTCTGGTGTCATCGCGGTGCTCCTCCCCTCAGGCAGGCCCGGTTTTCTGTCCTGTTGCGGATAGCCTGCGTCTTTTTCAAATGAAGCATCAAAAATGCTTCATTTGAGCCTAGCCGCGAAATCCGCAGAATAAAATGCCTTGCAGATGCATGATATATCTGCCGCTTTGCCCGCAGCTGGACCCGCTCAAAAATTGGGCAGCCGGTGCAGGCTGCCCTTTACTACACGGTTGAGTGCCCTGTTCCGGGCAGCACTGGGGTCAGTCTTCGGCCTGCGCGTCGGCGCGGCTCTTGCCGGACACGTTCAGCGCCAAGGTTGCGGCCATAAAGCCGTCCAGATCACCGTCCAGCACGCCCTTGGTGTCAGAAGTCTCATGCTGGGTGCGCAGGTCCTTCACCATCTGGTAGGGCTGCAGAACATAGGAGCGGATCTGGTTGCCCCATCCGGCATCACCCTTGGCCTCATGCGCCTCGTTGATGGCAGCGTTGCGGCGGTCCAGTTCCTGCTGATACAGGCGCGACTTCAGCGCTTTCATGGCGATATCGCGGTTCTGGTGCTGGGACTTTTCCGAGGAGGTCACCACAATACCGGTCGGGATGTGGGTAATCCGCACAGCCGAGTCCGTGGTGTTCACATGCTGGCCGCCGGCGCCGGAGGAGCGGTAGGTGTCCACCCGGATATCCGACGGGTTCACTTCGATCTCGATATTGTCATCCACCACCGGATAAACCCAGACCGAGCTGAACGACGTGTGCCGCTTGGCCGCCGAGTCATAGGGCGAAATGCGCACCAGCCGGTGCACGCCGCTTTCGGACTTCAGCCAGCCATAGGCGTTGTGTCCGGAAATCTTGTAGGCAGCAGACTTGATGCCCGCCTCGTCGCCTGCGCTTTCGGATTGCAGCTCGACCTTGTAGCCCTTCTTCTCAGCCCAGCGGACATACATCCGCGCCAGCATAGACGCCCAGTCGCAGCTCTCTGTGCCGCCGGCGCCTGCGTTGATCTCGAGGAAGGTGTCATTGGCATCCGCCTCGCCGTCCAGGAGCGCTTCCAGCTCCTTCTCAGCCGCCTTCTCCTTGAGCGCCGCCAGAGCAGATTCTGCGTCTTTGATCACCTCGGCGTCGTCTTCCATCTCGCCCAGTTCGATCAGCTCGATGTTATCCGACAGATCCTGCTTGATGCCCTTGTAGGTATCAATGGAATCCACCAGCGCCTGGCGCTCGCGCATCAGTTTTTGTGCCGCCTCCGGATCGTCCCACAGGTTCGGGTCCTCGACCCGCGCGTTGAACTCCTCGAGCCGGTACTCGGCGGTTTCCCAGTTCAACCGCTGGGCCAGCAGTTCCAGCGATTTCTCGATGTCTGCGACGATATTCTGGGTTTCCGCGCGCATGGGAGGTCCTTGCAATCTGAGATCAGGCCTGCGTGATAAACCACCCTTGCGCCGCGGGCAAGCGGGCAGCATGTCCCGGCAGGCGCAGGGAGATACGGAAAATGCATCTAAAATGCAGCGCGGTATCTGATCCGGAAAATACGCAGAATTAACGCAGCCTGCTGAAATCTGAGCATTGGATCGCGCGGGCAGCCTGGCCCGCCGTGCATTTTGGGGAATTGGGATTATGCCCAGCGGGTATCTTGTCCAGCTTGGAGATGGGTCGCTTGATCACGGCGACACGATCACGTCTACCTATTCCTCCTTTACCACCGACCAGAACCTGGGCGCGGGCAGCTGGAGCTGGACCGGTTCGCACGGCGGCACGCCCTATACCAACGAGGTAGAGCCTGGCGTCTATTACCTGGCCACCAACGGCAATGTCTATTTCGTTCCGGACTACGGCCAGCCCGACTCTTTCAGTTCCGCAACCGCCGACAACCCGCCCGCCTATACCGACAGTGACGGTCCGGTGGAGGGCACCAGCGGCGCCGACAACATCGACAGCAGCTATACCGATGCCGACGGCGATCAGATCGACAACGGCAGCGGCGGCGGCGCCTCTGGCAATCAGGACACGGTGGAGGCCGGAGCAGGCGATGATACGGTCAACGCCGGCGCCGACAACGACATGGTGTTCGGCGGCTCCGGCGGCGACAGCCTGGCGGGCGGCAGCGGCGATGACACGATCTATGGCGACAGCAGCAGCGAAGCGGGGCTGACGGATTCGCAGCAAAGCATCGACGATGCCAACGTCACCGACACCAGCAGCGGCTTCACCGTGACCGCCAGGGATTTGGCGGGCAACGCCAGCGCCGCCAACATCGACTATTACGACGGCGGCTTTGGTGTTGCCGGGGCGATATCGGATTCCGACAGCGGCGTTGACGCTCAGGTCGGCTATGACAAGGCATCCGGCATCTCAGAGGAAATCATCGTCGACTTCGACCAGGACACCGACGATGCCAGCTTCTCCTTCAGCCACCTCTACACCGACGGCTTTGGAGAGGAAGGCCACTGGGCCATCTACCTGGACGGGGTCCTGGTCGCCGAGGGCGATTTCACAGAGGGCACACCCGGTTCCGGCTCCGGCACGGTCAATATCAGCGGCTACGGCGATTTCGACCAGCTGGTGCTGTCCGCCAATCTTCAGACCGATGGCACAGACGGTTCCGACTACATGGTCACCGACATCACCTTCACGGTGCCGGCGGAAGTACCTGCGGACGGCAACGACAGCATCGACGGTGGAGCCGGGAACGACCTCATCTACGGTCAGGGCGGCAATGACACCATTTCCGGTCAAAGCGGCAATGACACGCTGTATGGCGGCAGCGGCGATGATACGCTGTGGGCTGGAACCGGCGACGACCTGGTCTACGGCGGTGACGGGGATGACCTTTATGACACAGATGAAGGCAATGACACCTTCTATGGCGAAGGCGGCGACGATTGGGTTGCGGTCTGGGCCAACCCTGACGGAGAAACGCTGGTCGGCGGCGAAACCGATGAAACGCTGGGCGACATGCTGGAGCTTTACGGCGACGGCTCCAGCATCAACATCACCTTCACCAGCGACGAAGCCGGCACCTTTACGGTCGGTGCCGATACCGTCACCTTTTCAGAGTTTGAACGCTACTACCTGCATTCCGGTGATGACACGCTGGATGCATCCATCGGCACCTCGGACATCTGGGTCCAGGGCTTGGGCGGCAACAATGTCTTCACCGGCGGCAGCGGCAATGACACGCTCCTCGGAGGGGGAGGCAGCGATACCCTGCGCGGCAATGCCGGGGCAGACTCGCTGGATGGCGGGTCCGGGGATGACAGCCTGATCATCGGAGAAGGCGACACTGCCACGGGCGGCGATGGCGACGACTACTTCACGGTGGAGGACACTGGAGATACCGGCAGCAACGACATTTATGTGACCGGCGGCGATACAGGCCAAACCACCGGTGACACGCTGGATTTCAACGGCCAGCTAGTGCTGGGATCGGTCAACATCACCGACAACACCGGCGGCAGCCTGACAGGTACGGCGACCTTGCTGGATGGCAGCACAGTCCATTTCTCGGGCATCGAAAACATCATCTGCTTTACCGCAGGCACCCGCATCGCCACTTCAGCGGGTCTGCGCTGCATCGAAACCCTGCGCCCAGGCGATCTGGTGATGACCCGCGACAACGGCCTGCAGCCGGTGCGCTGGATCAGCCAGTCAACAGTCCCGGCGTCGGGCAACCTGGCCCCGATCCGGATCAAGGCAGGCCAGTTCGGGGCGGAACGTGACCTGCTGGTCTCGCCGCAGCACCGGATGCTGTTCTCAGGTTCCCAGGCCAGCCTGCTGTTTGGCGAAAGCGAGGTTCTGGTCTCAGCCGTGCATATGCTGAACGACCGCTCCATCCGGCGCGAACCGGGTGGCACCGTCACATATGTGCATGTGCTGTTCGGCCAGCATGAGATCATCTATGCCGAAGGCGCTGCCTCCGAGAGCTTCCACCCGGGCGATCAGGCCGTCTCAGCCCTGGAGGAACCGGTTCGCGAGGAGCTTTTCCGCATCATGCCGGACCTGCGATGGCACAGCGGCGAAGGCGGGCGCACCGCCCGCCTCTGCGCCTCGCGCCACGAGGCCGCACTGCTGCTGCCGCGCCCCTCGCAGGATCAGTAAAGCCCGCCGGAACTGACGGTGCCGAAGGTCGCCTTGGGCCCCAGCACAGCCGTGCCGCCGCTGGACGTGGTAACCTGGCGGCCGGACTGCTGCACTTCCTCAATCAGCGGCAGGTTCGACCCCATCGCAAAACCGCCGTCATAGGTCAGGCCGAAGATCGGCTCCGCCCCGTCGCGGAAATACTCCGCCACCACATAAACGCCCGACGCCCCATCCGGCAGCCGCGCGCCGGTGTAGCGGTCGATCTTGATGAAATGGCCGCCTTCCGGCACCTCGAACGGGCCGCCGCCGAATTTCTCGGTCGCCTTTTTCATGAACTGCTGGAACACCGGGCCGCACATGGTGCCGCCATAGGCGCCGCGGCCCATCGGGCGGGGCTGGTCAAAGCCCATGTAGCAGCCGGCCACGATGTTGGAGGTGAAGCCGACGAACCAGACATCGCGGGAATCGTTGGTGGTACCGGTCTTGCCCGCGGTGGGCACCGGCAGGTTGATCACACTTGATGCGGTGCCGCGGTCAACCACACCCCTCATCATCGAGGTGAGCTGATAGGCGGTGATCGGGTCCATTACCTGTTCGCGGTCGGTGACAATGCGCGGCGCCTGACCCGGCGCCAGCGCGGGATCGGAACAATCCACACAGTCGCGGTCGTCGTGGCGGTAGATGGTCTTGCCGAACCGGTCCTGCACCCGGTCCACCAGCGTCGGCTGCACCCGCTCGCCGCCGTTGGCGAACATCGCATAGGCCGCCACCATCTTGTAGAGCGTGGTTTCCTCTGCCCCCAGCGAGTTGGCCAGGAACGGACCCATATTGTCATAGACGCCAAACCGCTCAGCATACCCTGCAACCACCGGCATCCCGACCTCTTGCGCCAATCGGATGGTCATCAGGTTTCGGCTCATCTCGATGCCGGTGCGCAAGGGCGTCGGACCGTAAAACTTGTTGGTGGAGTTCTTGGGCCGCCACAGTCCCTGCGGCGTGTTGATCTCAATCGGGGCGTCAACCACGATGGTCGCCGGGCTGTAGCCGCTGTCCAGCGCTGCCGCATAGACAAAAGGTTTGAAGCTGGAACCCGGCTGCCGCATCGCCTGGGTGGCGCGGTTGAACACCGAATGCTGGTAGGAGAAGCCGCCCTGCATCGCCAGAACCCGGCCGGAGTTCACGTCCATCGCGACAAAGCCGCCCTGCACTTCCGGCACCTGACGCAGCGACCAGTGGCTGAAGGCATGGTCCTTCTTCTCGGCCCGGACCAGCACAACGTCGCCGCGGGCAAAATTGTCGGCAAAGCTGCCCTTCATCCACTTGATGTCGGAACGCGGAACGGTCCCCGTGCCTTCGCTCTGCTCAACCCCGATCGTCAGGGACTTGTCGCCAACCTCCAGCACCACCGCCGGATACCAGCGGCCGCCGAGCGCGATGTCGCGGGACACTTCCGTGTTTGCCAGTGCCGCGCGCCATGCAGCTTCGTCCTTAAGCTGATCCTCTTCCAGCTTGATGCCGGTGCCCCGCCAGATTCCGCGGGAGCGGTCGTATTTTTCCAGCCCGCCGCGCATCGCCAACGCCGCCTCGGCCTGCATGTCGTGGTCGATGGTCGCGCGCACCGTGAAGCCGCCGGTGAAGAACTCGCCCTCGCCGAAGTCTTCAGTCAGCTGCCGGCGGATTTCATCGGTGAAATAGTCGCGCGGCGGCAGCGTGGTGCGGAAGCCCTCGAAATCGCCGTTCTGAACCGAGCGCAGCGGCTGCGCCACTTCCACGTCATAGACATCCTTGGAGATATAGCCGTTCTCGCGCATCTCCCGCAGCACATAGTTGCGCCGCGCCAGCAGGCGATCCTTCTGGCGGACCGGGTGGTAATCCGACGGTGCCTTAGGCATCGAAGCCAGTGTTGCCGCCTCATGCGGTTGCAGTTCACCCAGTGTCTTGTTGAAATAGGTCTGCGCCGCCGCCGTCACGCCATAGGAGTTTTGGCCGAGGAAGATCTCGTTCAGATACAGTTCCAGAATTCGTTCCTTGTCGAGCGTTTCCTCCAGCCGGGTGGCGAGGATGATCTCCTTGATCTTGCGCTCGGCCCGGCGGTCGCCGGATAGCAGGAAGTTCTTCATAACCTGCTGGGTGATGGTCGAGGCGCCGCGCACGTTCTGGCCGCGCGACCGCACGGCCTCAATCGCCGCTGCCGCGATACCGCGGGCGTCATAGCCGCCGTGGCTGTAGAAATTCTTGTCTTCTGCCGAGATGAACGCCTGTTTCACCAAGTCAGGGATTTCCGCAGACGGCGTGAACAGGCGGCGTTCCTTGGCAAACTCGTCGATCAGGTGCCCCTCGCCCGAATAGATCCGGCTGATCGTCGGCGGCTGGTACTGCGCCAGCGATTCATGGCTCGGCAAGTCGCGCCCGTAGATCCAGAACACCGCTCCGATGGTCAGTGCCACCATCGCCACGCCAAGGGTGATGGTGCTGAAGATAGAGCCGAAGAAGGAAAATATGAACCTGAGCACGGATGTTGGCCTTTCACGCGGGGTGCCGCCTATATAGGGATGGCAACCGCCCGCGTCAAAACGGGAAACCGGGGATATGCGCCAGGGAAGGCGGGAAAATCCTAGCAGTTTTCACCCCACCCGGCCCCAATTTGCGCAACACCCGCCGATTCCGGCGCAAATGTGCCTACTGCCGCACCAATGCCCGGCGGGCATCATCTTCGATGCGCCAGGCGATCAGCCCGTTCAGAATGCCGCGTGCGGCCTTGGATCGCCATTCAGCATCCACAAGATTCTTGATGTCGCGTTTGCTGGACAGAAACCCGATTTCAACCAGCACAGATGGGATATCTGCGGATTTCAGAACCGAAAACCCGGCAGAGCGCAGCGGCCGGTTATTGATCGGCCGCCCCTGCCCGCGCAGACCCTCGATCAGCGCCGCTGCCAGCGCGTCGCTGCGCGGCTGGGTTTCCTGCCGTGCCAGGTCCAGCATCACAGCCGTCACCCCATCATCTGCCTGGCTGAGGTCGGTGCCAGACAGAAGGTCACCGCGCAGATGCCGTTCCGCAAGCTTGGCAGAGGCCGCGTCTGAGGCATCCTTGGACAGGGTATACACAGTGGAGCCATGGGCGCGGCCTTCGGAAATCGTGTCGGCGTGCAGCGAGATAAATACATCCGCCCCAGCCTGATGCGCCATCGCAATGCGCCGCTCCAGCGAGACAAAATAGTCATCGTCGCGAGTCATCTGCACGGTGAACTGACCGGACCGCACCAGCGCCTCACCCAGTTCGCGGGCAAATTGCAGCATCAGGTGCTTTTCGATCACCACATCTGTCTCGGCACCCGGATCAATACCACCGTGGCCCGGGTCCAGCATGACAATTAGTGGCGCGTTTTGATCCCGCGCTGCTTTGGCTTCCATGGCTTCCGGTGCAGGCAGATCCCAGCGCGGGTCCTGCGGCGCCCCGGCGCTGGCGGCAAACTCCTTTGCCGCGGCTTGTTCCAGCGCGACCTTCAGCGTTGCCTCAGCTGTCACCTGATCAACCGACAATCCGGCAGATGCCACTTTCATAGGTTCCGCCAGCTGGAGCACCAGCCGCGACCAGCCGGGAACATAGGTGCCGAATTGCGCCGCGGTGACTTGTTCCCCCTGGAGCAGATTCTTTGCTGTCAGCCCGGTCCAGTCGACTTCCTGAAAATCCAGCACCAGACGCAGCGGCTCCGTGAGGGTGAACAGCCGGTACGGCACCCCCTGGCTGAGGCCCAGTGTGATCTCTGCCCCTTGACCGGCGTCCCGCACGTGGCTTGCGTCCGCATCGATGCGCGCCAGGCCGCTGAAGCTGCTGCCGCCGGACTGTGCCCAGGCGCCTGCGGCCAATGCCCAGATCAATGCGGTGATTGTGATCAGTCTGCCCATATCTGCCTCTTGCCCGGCCTGCTGGCCCTTTTGGCCGGCAGACTAGGCAATTTGCGTTTGCTTGGAAATCCGTCTTCTGCGGTTATCCCCGCCTTAGCCGCGGGACGCCATGAACAGCGCCAGCCGCGCCAGGCCTTCCTCGATGTCATGGGTGGAGCGCGCATAGGAGAACCGCAGCGTCGTGGCGCCGCGCAACGGGTCGAAATCCAGACCCGGTGTCACCGCAACGCCCGCCTTTTCAAGGACTTCGGCGGCGAAACTGCGGCTGTCATCTGTCAAGTCGGACACATCGGCATAGACATAAAACGCCCCGTCCGGCGGCGCGATTTTGGTGAATCCGGCCTTGGGCAGCCCGTCCAGCATCAGCTGGCGGTTCCTTGCGTAAACGGCCAGGTTTTCCCGCAGCTCGTCCTCGCAATCGAGCGCCGCCAGCGCTGCCACTTGGCTGGCGTGCGGCGCACAGATGAACATGTTCTGAGCAATGCGCTCCACAACCCGCACATGATCCTCCGGCACCACCATCCAGCCGACCCGCCAGCCGGTCATCGAGAAAAACTTGGAGAAGGAGTTGATGACATAGCATTCGTCGGTCAGCTCCAGAGCGGTAACCGCCTTCGCCTCGTATTCAAGCCCGTGATAGATCTCGTCGGAGATGAAGCTGGCGCCCTCGCCCCGCGCTGCATCAATCAGCGCGCCCATCGCCGCGTGGCCCAGCATCGTGCCGGTCGGGTTGGCGGGCGACGCCACCATCAGGCCCGCCAAATTCTGCCCTGCAAGATCCGCCGCGACCGGCTGCAGCCGGTTTTCCGGTGCTGTCTGGATGTCCACCGGCACCAGCCCGAGCGCCTTGAGGATCTGCCGGTAGGAAGGATAGCCCGGCGCGCCGATGCCGACCCGGTCGCCGCTGTCGAAAAGCGCCGTAAAGCTGAGCAGGAAAGCGCCGGAGGAGCCCGGCGTCACGATCACCCGTTCCGGGTTCAGATCGACGTTGTACCATTCCCCATAGAGCTGTGCGATCCGCTTGCGCAGGGCTGGCAAGCCAAGGGCAACCGTATAGCCCAAGGCATTGTTTTCCAGCGCACTCCCCAGTGCCTTCCGCGCCCCGGACGGCGCCCCGGTCGACGGCTGGCCCACCTCCATGTGGATGATGTGGCGGCCTGCCTCCTCAGCCTTGCGGGCAGCCTCCATCACATCCATCACAATGAAGGGATCGACCTCGGACCGGGTTGAGTTTCGCATGCTAATCTCCCAATGTGCGCGCATGAGTTTTGACCGTTTCTTCCGGCTGGCGTCAATCCCGGCTCTTCTGGTTTGCGCGCTTGTTCAATTTGCAGCGGCGGCGCAGGCGGCATCGATCTCGCTGCTGCGCGATCCGGATGTCGAACATGGGCTGAGCCGGCTGGCTGCCCCAGTGCTGCGCGCGGCAGGTTTGAACGCGAACCGGGTTCGCATCCTCCTGGTCAACGACAGCTCCTTCAACGCATTCGTTCTGGATTCCCGCACGATTTTCGTAAATTACGGACTGATCCTCAAGGTCACCTCGCCGGAAATGCTGCAGGCCGTACTGGCCCACGAGGCCGCCCATATCACCAATGGCCACCTGTCGCGGCGGATGCAGAACCTGCGTTCTGCCAACAGCGCTGCTGGTCTTGGACTGGCCTTGGCCGCACTGGCGGCGGCTGCAGGCGGCGGGGATGCCGCTGCTGGCATTGCCATCGGCACCCAAGGCTCGGCTTTCCGCAGCTTTCTGGCCCACACCCGTGCCGAGGAAAGCAGCGCCGACCGTTCTGCCGCCGAATATCTGAACCGCGCCGGCATCAGCCCGCAGGGTCTGGTCGACCTGCACCGGGCCTTTGCCGGCCAGGAAGTCCTCAGCGCCGGCACCCAGGACCCCTATACCCGCTCACATCCCCTGAGCCGCGACCGTATCCGCGCCGCGCAGGCCTATCTGGCGGCCCATGGCGACAAGGGCCAGACCAGCGCCGAGGCACAGTATTGGTTTGCCCGCGTCCGCGGAAAGCTGTCGGCCTTCACCCGGGCTCCGAAATGGACCCTGCGGCGGGTGCGCGAGGAACAGTTCAAGGACGTCCGCCTGATGCGCGAGGCCGCGGCCTATCACCGGCAGAACAGCCTCCAGAAAGCATTGAAGGCCATCAATGGCGCGCTGGCTGCACGCCCCTCCGATCCGTTCTATCATGAGCTGAAGGGGCAGATCCTGATCGAGAACCGCCAGTGGTCAGCCGCGCTTGCCGCCTATGGCAAGGCCGTCAGCCTTGCCCCCAAGGACCCGCTGATCCTGACAGGTTACGGCCGCGCCCAGCTGGCGGCGGGCCAGCCTAAGGCAGCGCTCAAATCCATGGAGCGCGCCCGCGCCATCGACTTCCGCAACACCGTGCTGCTGCGCGACATGTCGCTGGCCTACGCCAAGACCGGACAAAACGGCATGGCCGCTCTGGTCACCGCCGAGCGCTATGCGTTGCAAGGGCGTCTGAATGACGCCGGCATTCACGCCAAACGGGCCGTGGCCCAGCTGCCTGCAGGATCCCCCGCCGCGCGGCGGGCAACCGATGTACTGGTGGCCTATGAACAAGCTCAGAAGAGAAAGAGACGCAAATGACCCTTTTCACCCGCACCGCCACCGCCGCGGCCACAGCCCTCGCCCTCTTGGGCGCACCGGCGCAGGCATTTGACATCAGCGCGATGTCAGAGGCTGAGCGCGAGGCCTTTGGCAAGGAGGTCCGCAGCTACATCCTGGCGAACCCGGAGCTGATCCTGGAGGCGGTTGACCTTCTGGAGCAGCGCCAGCAGCAGGCCGAGGCTGTGCGCGATGACGCGCTGGTCGCCGACAACCTGGAGGAACTGGTCAACGACGGCTATTCCTGGGTTGGCGGCAACCCCGAAGGCGACATCACCCTGGTTGAGTTCATGGACTACCGCTGCGGCTACTGCCGGCGCGCTGCGCCTGAGGTGGCCAAGCTGCTGAAAAGCGACGGCAACATCCGCCTGGTGATCAAGGAATTCCCGATACTGGGCGACGCCTCTGTACTGTCGGCGCGCTTTGCCGTCGCCACCAAGCAGGTGGCCGGCGATGACGCCTACAAGGATGTGCATGACGCGCTGATCGAATTTGGCGGCGAACCGAACGAGGTGGCGCTGCGCCGCCTGGCCGAAGGCTTGTCGCTGGATGCAGAGGCGATTTTCGCAAAGATGGACAGCGAAGACGTGACCGCCGAGCTGCGCCAGACCCGGGCGCTGGCGCAGCGGATGGCGATCTCCGGCACACCGACCTTCGTGCTGGGCACTGAACTCCTGCGCGGCTACCTGCCCGCCGATCAGATGGAGCTGATGGTGGCGGAGATCCGCGAGCAGCAGAGCTGAGCTTCAGGCTGATCTGCAGGGACCGGGGCGCTGCCACGGACCCCGGGATATTTTCAGCCGGATGAAGAACGGATGCCTTACTCTGCCGCTTCCTGGGCCGCCTCGATCTGGGCAGCCTTCTTCTCAACCTCCTCGACGATGTGGTCGACCATCTGTTCGTTGGACATCTTGTGGCTGGCCTTGCCCGCCAGATAGACCATGCCGGAGCCCGCACCGCCGCCGGTGAAGCCCACATCTGTCATAAGTGCTTCGCCGGGGCCATTCACCACACAGCCGATGATCGAGAGGCTCATCGGCGTGTGGATATGGGCCAGCCGCTCCTCCAGCGTTTCCACCGTCTTGATGACGTCAAACCCCTGCCGCGCGCAGCTGGGACATGAGATAATGTTGACGCCGCGGTGGCGCAGGCCGAGGGATTTGAGGATCTCAAAGCCCACCTTCACCTCCTCCACCGGATCGGCGGAGAGACTGACGCGCAGGGTATCGCCGATGCCCATCCACAGCAGCTGCCCCAGGCCGATCGCCGATTTGATCGTGCCGGAGACAAATCCGCCAGCTTCGGTCACGCCCAGATGAATAGGCGCGTCGGTAGCCTCCGCCAGCTGCTGATAGGCAGCGGCGGTCATGAAGACGTCCGAGGCTTTCACGGAGATCTTGAATTCGTGGAAGTCATGATCCTGCAGGATGCGGATATGGTCGAGACCGCTCTCCACCATCGCCTCCGGGCAGGGTTCGCCGTATTTGTCCAGCAGGTGCTTTTCCAAACTGCCGGCGTTCACCCCGATGCGGATCGAGCAATTGTGGTCGCGCGCCGCCCTGATCACCTCGGCCACGCGCTTTTCGTCGCCAATATTGCCCGGGTTGATGCGCAAACAGGCGGCACCGGCTTCAGCGGCCTCGATGCCGCGCTTGTAGTGGAAATGGATGTCGGCAACGATCGGCACCGGGCTTTCACGCACGATTTCCTTCAGCGCCTTGGAGGAGGCCTCATCCGGGACCGAGATCCGCACCAGATCAGCACCCGCCTCTGCCGCGGCCTGCACCTGGGCGACCGTTGCCGCCACATCGGTGGTCAGCGTGTTGGTCATGGTCTGCACCGCAATCGGCGCGTCACCGCCAACGGGCACGTTACCCACATGAATCTGGCGGCTCTTGCGGCGTTCTATGTGGCGCCACGGGCGGATGTGATTGATCGACATTGCGGCTGGTGTCCCGGCTGGATCCTGTTGTGGATTAGATACGTGCAGACGCCCGGCGCTGCAATGGCAGCACCGGGCGTCCTGTGAGAATTCCTGTGCCGGTATTACTCGGAAGGCTGCTGCACTGCTGCCTGCAGTTGCGCGACCAGCGTCGCCAGCGCCTCGTTGCTGCCGTCCTGCAGATCCGCCAGCTCAAACCGGCCGGTGATTGCATCCATCGACAGCTCGACATTCTTGGTAACCTGGCCGCGTTCGCCGACCGGACCGAAATGCTGGCCATTGACGGCAAAATAAATGGCGCTGCTTTCACCGGTGCGCAGCTTCGGCGCGTCTTCGGTCACCGGCACCTGGAACCGCTGGCCCGCGTCCATGATGGTTTCCAGAATCACGCTGCCATCCGCCGCGGTGACCTGCACCCATGAGGGACGCACCGCAACCATTTCGACACCCGGCGCAATCTCGGCCAGAACCTGAGGCACTTGCGGCCCCTGCTCGCCCTGCTGCAATGGCCCGGCGCCCTCGAACGGCAGGCTGGCCTCAGCCAGACTGATCGTCGGCACATCCGGCGCGGCAAAATTCCCCAGTGTGGAGGGATCAAGAGTGGAAATCGGCGCGTCGCGCGCCACCAGCACCGGCACATCCAGCGCCTGCGGGCGGTAAAGCCTGTCCAATGCCTCCGCCGCGGGATCCTGGGTGCCTTCGGCAACTGCCAGAACCGCACCATTCAGCGGATCGAGATCCGCCAGCACCGCCGGGGTCTGATCCACCGGTGCGAATTGCACCTGCTGCACCTCCTTCAAGACAGCCCAGCCGCCATAGGTGATGCCGCCAATCAGGCCGGCCAGCACCATAAGCGAGCCGACGGCGCGCAGTTCAATCTGGCTCAGGATGCTGCTGGGTGCGGGAATGAACGGGGTATTCGGAGAGGCAAAGGCATCCCCGCCAAGGCCCTTGGATGCAACAACCGGCGCATTGCCTGACTTGCTGCGGCTGGAAGCCTCAGCAGACATGCCGTGCGCCACGGAAAAGCCGCTTTCCTTGCAGAAATCCTGGAACGCCTGTTCGGCATCCATGTTCAGATAGCGCGCGTAAGACCGCACGTAGCCGGCGATGAAGCCGGGCGTATCAAAAGCAGAAGGGTCGGAATTTTCGATGGCAGCGATGTAGGAGGCCTTGATCCGCAGTTCGCGCTGGACATCGAGCAGTGACTTGCCCATCGTCGCCCGTTCGCCGCGCATCACGTCGCCAAGCTTCAGCTCGAAATCGTCAAAACCCTTCGGCTCTGCCGTTCCGCCATGCTCATCTTGCTTGCGCTGGGTAAAGCGCCCGATCATGCCTGCCGTCCCATACTATGCCTGCCGCCATCGTTTCTAAACGGTGAAAGAATCACATGTGCGACTCAGATCCGTTGATTGATTAGCAACAGCGTAACACACTCAGTGTTAATTTACACTGATCAGTAAGTTACCCGGCAAGTTCGGCACGATTCAGCGCACAATGCGACCACAATGCGTCCATTGCGTGAACCAGCGCGTCGATCTCCTTGGGCCCGTGCACCGGCGAGGGCGTGAAGCGCAGGCGTTCGGTGCCGCGCGGCACTGTCGGGAAATTGATCGGCTGCACGTAGATGCCATAGTCTTCCAGCAGGTGATCGGACAGCACCTTGGTGTGCACCGGGTTGCCAACGATCACCGGCACGATGTGGCTGCCGTGGTCGATGATCGGCAGGCCAAGACCCTTCAGGCGCAGCTTCAGCACCTTGGCCTGATCCTGATGCTTGTCGCGCAGATCATGAGCACCTTTCAGATAGGCAACCGAGGCCGCCGCCCCTGCCGCCACTGTTGGCGCCAGCGAGGTGGTGAAGATGAAGCCCGGCGCATAGGAGCGGATCGCGTCGCACATCTTGGCCGAGGCTGCGATATAGCCACCCATCACACCATAGGCCTTGGCGAGGGTTCCATTGATGATATCGATGCGGTGCGCCAGCCGGTCGCGCTCCGTCACGCCGCCGCCGCGGGGGCCGTACATGCCAACGGCGTGCACTTCGTCGATATAGGTCAGCGCGCCGAATTCATCGGCCAGATCGCACAGTTCCTCGATCGGCCCGAAGTCGCCGTCCATCGAATAGACCGACTCGAAGGCAATCAGCTTGGGCGCCTTGGGATCGTCGGCTTCCAGCAGCTCGCGCAGGTGGGCCACATCGTTGTGGCGGAAGATGCGCTTGGCACCGCCATTGCGGCGCACGCCCTCGATCATGGAGGCGTGGTTCAACGCGTCTGAATAGATGATCAGCCCCGGGAACAGCTTGGGCAGAGTGCTCAGCGTCGCGTCATTGGCGATATAGGCCGAGGTGAACAGCAGCGCCGCTTCCTTGCCGTGCAGGTCAGCCAGTTCGGCCTCCAACTGCTTGTGATAGACCGTGGTGCCAGAGATGTTGCGGGTGCCGCCAGAACCTGCGCCGGTTGCATCGATGGCATCATGCATTGCATCCAGCACCACCGGGTTCTGGCCCATGCCCAGATAATCGTTGCCGCACCAGACGGTGATGTCCTGCTTGGTGCCGTCCGGCCGGTTCCAGACCGCATGCGGAAAATGACCCTTCTTGCGCTCGATGTCGATGAAGGTCCGGTAACGGCCCTCTTCGTGAAGGCTGGCAATCGCTGCATCCAGTTTCGCGGTATAGTCCACCGGCATCTCCATAGCTAATTGTGCTCCTGCAGAGCACGCGGGCTTTGTAAAGGGCACGGGTCTTCTGACGATTAGGCCACAATCACGTTCACGACTGGTTACCTGAGGCAGTCCCTTCGATCAACTGCATACGCGCCGCCAAGGGTGCGCAACATTGATGCAGGTCAAATAAAACTTAAACAGAGGCCGGGCAAGGACAGCTGCGGCCAACCTTTGGCCGTTTGCGTCGTATCTGTTTCCCGAATTTCTATATAATGTGCAGTATCGGAAACCTCAGCTGTGGAAAATACCAGGATTTTCCAGCCCTGAGGCCTCTGGCCCCTCCTCAATCGCGCTGCTAGGGTCCGCGGCAAATCGGCCCTTTCCCGGGGCTTCCCCCGAAAAACAGGAGAGCATGAGATGGCACTGAATGATGTTCTGGACCGGATCGACGCAGAGCTGGACGCTGCCACGGAACGGCTGATGGAGCTGTTGCGGATCCAGTCGATTTCCACTGACCCGGCCTTCAAGGCCGAATGCGACAAGGCCGCCGATTGGCTGGTCGCCGATCTGAACTCCATCGGCATCCAGGCGGAAAAGCGCGTGACCCCGGGCCACCCGATGGTGGTTGGTCATGTCGGAGAGGAAAACACCGATGCGCCGCACGTACTGTTTTACGGCCATTATGATGTGCAGCCGGTCGATCCTCTGAACCTTTGGAACACGCCGCCGTTTGAGCCGCAGCTGGAGGAAACCCCGCACGGCACCGTGATCCGCGGCCGCGGCTCCTCGGACGACAAGGGCCAGCTGATGACCTTTGTCGAGGCGTGCCGCGCCTGGAAGGCCGTCAACGGCTCCCTGCCCTGCCGCATCACCTTCTTCTTCGAAGGCGAAGAGGAAAGCGGCTCGCCCTCGCTCATCCCCTTCATGGAGGCCAACGCCGAGGAGCTGAAGGCCGACATCGCGCTGATCTGTGACACCTCGATGGTGTCGCGCGGGGTGCCGTCAATCTCCTCGCAGCTGCGCGGCATGCTGAAGGATGAATTCACCGTGGTCGGCCCCCGCATCGACCTGCACTCCGGCCACTACGGCGGCCCCGGCCTGAACCCGCTGCGCGAGCTTAGCCGCATCGTCGCCTCCTTCTATGACGAGGAGACCGGCAAGGTCGCCGTCGAAGGCTTCTATGAAGGTGTGCATGAGGTGCCCGGGGACCAGCTGCGCCAGTGGGAAGGCTGCGGCTTTGACGAGAAGGATTACCTCGATAACGCCGGCTACACCCAGGCGCATGGCGAAAAGGACCGCTCGGTGCTGGAACAGCAATGGGCGCGCCCGACGCTGGAGGTGAACGGTCTCTGGGGCGGCTACAACGGGGCGGGCTCCAAGACCGTGATCCCGTCACAGGCGCATTGCAAGATCACCTGCCGCCTCGTTGGCGACATGGACCCGGACGCGCTGCGGGTGAAGATCCGCAAGCATGTGGAGGCGCAGCTGAAACCCGACTGCAAGGTGGTCTGGGACAACGATCTCGAAGGCTCCAAGGCCTCTGTCATGGACATCACCCGCCCCGAATTCACCGCTGCCCGCGCCGCGCTGTCGGACGAATGGCAGCGCGAGGCAGTGTTCTGCGGCATGGGCGGCTCGATCCCGATCGCGGGATTCTTCAAGTCGATCCTGGGCATGGAATCAATGCTGGCGGGCTTTGCCAATGACGACGACGCAATCCATTCTCCGAACGAAAAGTATGACCTCAAAAGCTTCCACAAGGGCATCCGCTCCTGGGCACGGATCCTGAACGCACTGACGCAGAAGTAAGCAACCTCGGGGCGGGCAAACCGCCCGCCCCTCCATCCCCCTGCAAAGGGGCTTTCTCCCGCCCGTCATCGGCGCTCTGAAGAGCCCCTCTTCCCGTTGGGCATGGCGCCGCCAAGGGCGGCGCGCGCCGTGCTATCGCACGGCGCCGGGCCCAAGGCTTGTTGCGCGGCATCTTTGATGCCGCCCCAAGGCGCGGGAGCACTCCCCCTCGCCGAAACGCAGCGGCAGGCTTGCTTCGGACCGCGGCTCTGGCTCCAATACCTGCGAACCCGCCAGTCAAGGGAGAGAGCCATGCCAGCCGCCATCGAATCCGGCGCATTGCAAGTGAACGGCCAGCAGATCGCCTATACCCGCCGCGGAGACGGCCCGCCGCTTCTGCTGCTGCACGGGTTTCCCCAGACCAAGGAGATGTGGGAGAAAGCTGCCCCGCTCCTCGCCCGTCATTTTACGGTGGTGACAGCGGATCTGCGCGGCTATGGCGCCAGCTCCAAACCGGAAGGCGCGGAGGCCATGAGCTTCCGCAGCATGGCCGCCGACCAGCTGGCGCTGATGCAGGCGCTTGGGTATCCGCGCTTTCACCTCGCTGGCCACGACCGCGGCGGGCGCACCGCCCACCGGCTGGCGCTGGACGCACCAGACGCCGTCGCCAGCCTCACCGTGATGGACATCATCCCGACCCACCTGCTGCTGGACCAGCTGACACATCAAGTCGCCCGCGCCTATTACCACTGGTTCTTTCTGGCGCAGCCCGCACCGCTGCCGGAGCGGATGATCGGCGCAGATCCGCACGCCTATTTCGAGAGCTGCCTGCTGGGCTGGGGAGGCGCGGCGCTGTCGGATTTCCCGCAAGGTGCGCTGGCGGCCTACCGGCGCGCCTGGGCGGACCCGGACTGCGTGCATGCCATGTGCAACGATTACCGGGCCGCGATAGAAGTGGACTTCCACGACGATGCCCGCGATTTGGACCGTCTGGTGCACTGCCCGGCGCTGGTGCTTTACGGAGCCGATGGCGCCATGGCCCGGGCCTATGATGTCTCCGCGACCTGGGACCCACGGCTGCAGCACATGACAGCGCGCAGCGTGCCCGGCGGGCATTTCTTCATCGACAGCGCTCCGCATGAAACCGCCGAAGCCGTGCTGGATTTCCTGGTGCCGCTGCCGCCGCCCTGAGCCGCAGAACCGCAGGGTGAAAAGACCCCGGTTTTATGTTCGATTTACGCACTCCGGTTAAGACTTGCTTATCGCTCTTGCCTTACCCTTGGCACCACGCGCAAGCCCACTGAAGACGGAGATCAAAATGACGCAAAGCAGGTTCAACCGCCCGCCAGGGTTCGAGGGCAATCAGACGGACCCGGAGGAAAGCTACCGCGCTGGCTATCAGCACGGCACAAGGGTGCTGCTGCGCTATCTGGAATCCAACCCCAAACCCGATCTGGACCGGCTCAAGAAATGGGTGGATGCGGAGCTGACCGGCTGGCGCCACGACACGGAAGCTGCCCCGGCCCCGCCTGCTCTCTGACGTCCGGCGCGGCTCATCGGCCGCTTGCCTGACCTGCTGTCCGCGGTCAGGCTGGCGTCATGATACAATCGATTCTGACAGACGGCCCGCAACTGGACGAAATCCTCTCCCTGGAGACCAAGGTCTGGGAGGCCATGGCCCTTGGCGACCAGCACTCGGGCGAACAAGTGCTCTGTGACAGTTTTCTGGGCGTGTACCCCAGCGGCTTTGCAGGCAAATCCGATCATTGCGCGCAACTCCAAGACGGGCCAGTGGTCGCCGAGTACAGGCTGAGCGCTGCCCGTCTGCGCCGCATCGGCGACGCCGCTGCGCTGCTCTCATACCGCGCCTCCTTCCGGTCATCCGGCGCGGCAGGCTGGAAAACCATGCTGATCTCGTCACTCTGGGAAAAGGAAGACGGGAAGTGGCGGAACACCTTCAGCCAGGACACCCCGGGAACGGGGCACGCAATGCACGAATGAAGGCTGGCTCTGCACGACTGAAGCCTGGTTCTGCCGGTATGTGATTTGATTGTTCAGAAGAAAGTGGCGCGGTTGACGGGGCTCGAACCCGCGACCCCCGGCGTGACAGGCCGGTACTCTAACCAACTGAGCTACAACCGCGCATGGGCCTTTCGGCTATGGTCCCCATCCGGGGCGGACCCTGAAACGCCAGGGCGGCGGGCGAAAGTGGCGCGGTTGACGGGGCTCGAACCCGCGACCCCCGGCGTGACAGGCCGGTACTCTAACCAACTGAGCTACAACCGCATTTTCGCCTTGCGGCGGACCGTTTCCGGCCCTGTCCCCTCCGGGGCGGTCCCTGTTCAGCCCCGGGAAGGGGCGCAGCGGTGGCGCGGTTGACGGGGCTCGAACCCGCGACCCCCGGCGTGACAGGCCGGTACTCTAACCAACTGAGCTACAACCGCCCGCTGCACATTGCGGCATCGCTGCCGAACGTTGGGCTGTAATATTCCCCGCCCCGTGACCCGTCAAGCGGTGTTTTGCCTTTTTCAGAACTTTCCCGGAAAAAAATGCGCAGATCCGGGCACCGCACATGGAATGAAAGAAAAACGTCGCGAATACAGCCTCTTACGCAGGCGGCAGTCGGATAACGAAGGGAGGGAATGGTGGGTCGTGAGAGGCTCGAACTCCCGACATCTTCGGTGTAAACGAAGAGATAGGCAGACAAGGTATTGTTTTTTGGTCTGAGGCGCTGTTTTTAATAGTCCCCCATACTGCATTTCCGCAGGGTTTGCCGGTTCGCGCCGGTTCACGGAACTAGGGAACACTTCGTAGATGCTCGCCATCCAGATCGACTGCGCCTGCGGGCACTATGGAACCGTGACCGATGAGCGGGCCGTAGAGCGCTGGAAGAATGCGGAGCCGATGCAATTCCGCTGCAGCCATTGCGGGCGGTCAGACCGGACAGAGGCCCGGCTGGCATGGCAAGCCGTGGTGAACGCGCTGGCGGATTCGAAGGAGGACGGGCAGCGGCTCCTATCTGGACTCAGTATGCATCAACCATGATGCGCCACGGGCGGCCATCCTCTCGCAGGATCTCTGCCGCCCTGGGGGCCGCGTATGCCGTATCAAGCCCGACACTTGGCGGCCCGAAGCGGCCATTATGACCACAGCATGAATGCCGCGTCCTGATACCCGCCGCCCACAAGCGCTCGATGATATCAGAAATGCAGGCATCCACGCTCACTGTCGGCTTGCCAGTGTCGGGGAAGTACTTGGCCTGGCTCAGAACGACCTCAGGCACCGAACCCGTTTTTTCCGGCTGGTTGTAGCTCTGACAGTTACACATCGACCTTCACCATTTTCATGATCGTCTCGCAATTGGCGCACTCCACGCGGGGCAAATTTGAAGCACCGCACTTCACGACCTTGAATGTCGCGCTTGCGCACTCTGGGCAGGTCAGCAGTGACCGATCATCTGCCCGCTTTGACGCTGTAAACTCAACTACCGCCATCGCCATTCTCCTATCTGGACTTCTGTTTCCGGTGGCGCTCTGGTGCTTGCCGGTGTCAGACGGCAGTTAGCTGTTCAGGCGCAGCACCACATCGTCAATCGATGCTGATGTGCCAGTGGTGAAATTCCTGAAGCCAATACGGTCAGCCGATGCCGAGGCCGTGAAGGTGATCTCATTGGCCCCGGATTCGGTAGAGCCGATGCTGACTGCCGCGCTGTCGTAAATCGGGATGCTCTGGCCCGATGCAGTAAAGGTCAGGGTATAGGAGACACCTGGCGTGAGCGTGACCATTTGGTTGCCCCGCGCGGTGCCGGTGACGTTGTCTATGACGAACGCCCCGCCGATTACCGTTGCGGACCCGCCCGCACTGGATGAATCCGTCCAGCCGGTCATTCCGTCAGAAAAATCGCCATTGACAAGGAGGTTGGGGGACACGCTTGCTGCGCGGGCGGACAGGCCGAGGCCGAGACCGAGACGAAGGCCGGGCATTACAGCGCCTCCCCGTTCACGGCAGGCTCAGTCATAAAGAAGTCCCAGCCCTGCCCCACAATGCACGACTGGCCGCCCTTAGTCAGAACTGCCGTCCAACTTCCGGTTTCAGAATTCCCCCACCATTCGACCATGCGGCCACGGGCGTCGATGCCGCGGGCAATGGTTTCCTCCTGGTACTTGCCGCGCAAAATGTCCAGCACCTGCGCCCGCTCCGCACAGTTGGCTTGCGCCCATGCGGGCATAGCAAAAATGGCCGCCAAGGCGGTTGCAATGAGTGCTTTCATCGGTCTTGCTCCTTATGGGATCAGGTGCGCCCAGTCCGGGCAGGCCAAAGAGAACGCGGCATAGGCTGCCTGGATCTCGTCCGCCGTCTGCTGGGTGTCTTGCCGTGAGCGCGTCGGCAGGGACTTACCCCACTGGCGGCACAGCTCCGCGCCGGTCTCAGTCCCGCCAGCCGGCGTCGTCCAACTTGCGCACCCGGTCATCAAGATTGCGGTCAACACGATCACGGATTTCGTCAGCGGTTTCATGGTCTTTTGCCCTCATCTCAATGTAGGTTTCGTCCCGACCCTGTTTCTTCTTGGAGCGGCCCCACAGAGCCAGCCCCGCCAGCAGCGCGCCAGCCGCCGCCACGTATCCCCAGATCCGGCTGAGAAAGCCCATCACCGCACCCCGAACTGCTTGGCGATGGCATCCAGGCCAAATGCGCCAGCGGCAAACAGGAACACGGGCGTTGCCATGAACTTCGCGGAATCAACCACGGCCTCTTGCCCGGCCCCGTGGCCGTAGGCAAAGGCTCCAGCGAGGGCTGCCAAAAGTGCCCACGCAGTTTCGCGCTTGTAGGTTTTCATTTCTCAGGCCTCATTGCTTGAAATCGGGACGCCACCAGGCGTCAGGTGAATGCGCCGCCCGGTCACGGGAACGCCGTCAGGCCACCGGGACGCCAGCAGCCGCTCTTTCGCCATCCGGCTCACAGTCACGGCATTCGACTGATTGCCGCCCAGAACGTGGAAGTGAGTTGCGTCCTCGCCATGGTAAAACCCGACATGCCCCTGCCAGGACTGCGGAGACACGCGCCAGAACACCAGCGTTGCCCCATGCACCGGATCTGTGGACTTACCCCAGTTGCGCCAGTTTCGCGCGCCAAGCGGGTTTTCCGGCAAGGTGATGTGTGGATCTGCCAGCCGGTGCGCCGTGGCGACAAACGCACCGCACCACGGCACGTCCCGCGGGTCAATCCAACTCACGGACTTGTCGAACCATTTGCGCAAGCGCGAGGTGTCGCGTTGCTCGTGCAGGCCGCGTATCTTGGCCGCCTCTTGCATCCACGGCAGCCGCACTCGCTCATGGTCGGGGCGCGGTTCCAAGGCAGACAGCGTAAGAGGGCCGACGTAGGGGCGCGGGAGGAAACCGATTGATCGCTTGAACGCCACTACAGCCGCATCCGTGCGAGGCCCGCGCACACCGTCAAGAGGGCCTGGGTCAAACCCAAGCTCCCGCAGCCGGGCTTGCACCCAGCGATAGTCAACTGTCATGGATTGCTCCTTGCGCCTACTTGGCGCTTCTGCTGAACAGCTTGCGGCCAAGAACAGCAACACCGAGAACGCCCGTAAGGCCGACGATGATTTGTTGAGGGGTTACCGCGGCCATTGATCCGTTGATTTCCCATAGCCAGAGAGGTGCTTCAAGGATGGGGACAACCGGCGTTGCCAGGCTAGTCGCGGCTACGGCGGTTGGGTAAGCTGCGCCCGCAGCCACTACGGTTTTCGCGCTGCTCATACCAGTTTACCACCCTGCGAAGAATTACGTGAATCGCGCAAATTCCGATGAGCGCCGTCAATGCCCCGAACATAGGCGCGCCCCCCTATGGCGATCAGCGCGAGATAGTGGGCCGCTTCCTGCGCCGTCATGTACCATGATGCAGGCGCCAGCACCTGCATGACATCCATCGTGCTTGCCCCTAGAAAAATAAGGCAAATCCACACATGAACGATACCGCCGGAATTTCGTTTTTGCAACCTTTGCGCCCAGTCGATGAAGATAGCCGCAACCGCAAGGTTAAGCGCAAGGTTGACGTTGACAGGGGTCAGGTTTCCGGTCACGAGAAAGGCCAGCGTGCCACCCCAAAACGGGGCCTGGGACAGCAATGCTGCCCCAAACCATGACCAGTTGCGCCTGCAGGCAAACCAGAGGCAGAAACATCCTGCCACGACGGCCATAATAGTATGCTCTACCCCCCACATGTTACCGGCCACCGCCGCCGCGGGTTCCCACCTCATCGCCGTAACCCTCGGGATAATGCGTGTAGAGCACTTCCAGAGCGTCGGCATGAAGTTCCATCGTCCGCCCCCTGATGCCCATGACAGCGTTTGCCGCGCGAACCCGGCCCGCCTTCATGTTGATCTGCTCAATCTGGTGCAGCGAGGACTTGAGGTCGCCCAGAGCCGCCTGTGCCTTGGCGATGTAGTCGTCTTCCGTGAGAATTGCTTCAGCCATGTTTTCCTCTTTGGCTTGGTGTTACGTCAGTTTGATCTTGTAATGGCCGGAAACCGTCATGGACGTGTTTGCCAGCACGCCGCCGGGCACCATGGCCGCAGGCGCAGTGTTATCCACGCACTCAAGCAGGCGGATCTGCGTCTCACCGGCATTGATATGCCCTGTTGGGTGCGCCCCTGTGGTGGTCAGATCCCACCGCCAGTTGCTCAGGTATGCGCCTCCCTGTGTCGCTGACGCCGCCACATAGGGCAGCCCCTTGATCACCATGTTGCCGGTAGCAGCAGTGTTGATGGCGCTGACGACAATGCGGATCTGGAAAAACACCACATCGCCGAACCGGGTCCAGTCCAGCGCTTGCGAACTGTAGGAGTAATCCCCGTCCGTCGTGGTTCCCGCCAGGGTGACTGTCCCGGTGCCGCCTTCCGTCCACCCCTTGAAATTGCCCGCGACGGTCTGCGCCGGCATCTCAGTCGGGGCTATGTCGGTCGCGGTCAGAACATCAACAAACACGCGCCTGTCTGTGGTGCTGAGGCCGTCCAGAACGCCGTCGAACGTTCCCTGCGAAATGTCGCCAATCAGATCGGTGCGGCCATAGTAGACAAAGCCCCCCGACTGGAAATTGCCGAGCGTGCAAAGCGGCTCCCCGCTGGACAGGTACTGACGGGTATAGGGCAGGTTCAGCACACCATTCTGATCCATCCAGAGGCACTTGCCGCCCCGGCCCACGGTGTCCGCCGCCAGAATTCCGGTGAAGCTGCCCTTCCAGTCTGCCCCGGCGATGGAGTAGAGCGAGGACCGCTCATCAACCGGCTGAGCCTCCGCGTGGATCTTGCTGTCAAGGATGATGAAGTCCGTGGCGATGTTCACGCCCAGGCCAACCCCCGCATAGTTCTCCACATGCAGGCGCTCGATCACCAGGTCATTGGTTTCGGGCCTGGACGCGCTGATGCCGGAGTAATCCGGGTTCGAGGCGATATCGATGCACGGGGTATAGAACACCGCGTCCGATACGGTCGTGGACGCATTGTCCGCCAGCGTCACCTCTGTTGCGGAGACATAGGCAGAGATCTGCGAGGCCAGCACCTTGCCGCTTGCTCCTGCGCCCTCCACGTAAACATATAGGCCCACGTCCTCAGCGCTGAACACCGAAGCATTGGCGGTTAGCGTGGCGCTGCTGGCCGTCATGGCGCAACGGGCATGTTCGAAGGTGCCAACAACCGTCTGGGTGCCGCTGTCGAAGGTGTAATCAGCGTTCGCCGTCACCTCAACCTCGGTGGTCGAAGTGAAGGACGCAATCACGAACTTCTCCCCGGTGCCGTCGTCGCGGGTCAGGCGGATGGTTTTACCAACATCACCTGCGGCGAACACTGCACTGGTGGAGGTGAGAGTGGTGGTGCCGCTGGTGATATCGAACTCAATACCGTCCGTTGCCTTGTATAGATAGTGCCGCCCGCCAAAGTAGCTCTGAATGTCGTTGATCCGGTAATTGTACAGGACTTCATGCCGGGCGTGGCTGTTGTTCGACCCGGCAAACGACATTGGCAGCAGTCGGGCGTTGCTCACACCGTAGGTGTGCAGGAAAATAGGCTGCCGGTCGCCGCTGCTGTTCCTTTCAATGCGGAAGTTGCCAATAGATGGTGTTCCACCGCAGCGCTCTGCAGAGTTCGGGGATTTGACCTGAATAAAGTCGCGGCTGTGATCATCAATGCCGGTGATCAGGATGGACGCCGCCCGGTCCTCGCCCTCGAAGCCCCACTTAACCGTAGAGCCAACTGCCAGACCGCAGTCGATAGTGGTGGTGCCGCAATAGTGGCGCCCCTCGGGGACAAAGACGATGCGCCCATTGGCCTTGGCCCAGTTCACCGCCGCCGCAACACCAGCGCCAATGTCCGTGGTGCCAGGCGTAGTGTTCGCCGCCCAGTGGGTCACATAGGCCCGGCCCGCTGGTGACCATGTGGCCCCGTCTCCGGTAGTGAGCGCGGTTCCTGAGGCGTCACGGTAGTATTCCAGAACCCTGCCGTTGTTGATCAGGGCGATCTTGAACACAACAGCCAGCACAATTGCCGCCTCCGCCTCCGCACGGGTGTTGAAAGTGGAGACCGCCGCTGCCGACTGCGAGGTGACAACCTCTTGCGGGAACCCCGGGAGGCTCGCCCCATCCGGATCTTGAATGTCCACCTTATACCCGCCATCCGCGGCGTAGATCGTGTCGAAGATACCGGCTGCGTTTGCGACCAGAGGCCACGGGTGCGCCGTGGTCAGCCCTGCATCGGTGTATGCCGTTGCCTGGGTCGTTGTTCCGGCGATATACAGCTTCAGGAGGGCGCCGGATACCGGATCACCATTGCTGTCCACTGCACGGAATGAAAGGGCTTCACCGCTCAGAATGGGCATTGCCTACCTCGTTTTGATGTCAGGAGTTCAAAGTGCTGAGAAGGCGAAGGGCGTTGCGCCGATGGTCCGCCATTTGTCCCTCTACTTTGTCGCGCACGGTGCCAGGGGCGCCGCCGTTGTTCGCATCTGAAGCGCCGTAGCGCCCCACGCCGCCCGCGTTGATCGCGCTGTAGATATCCAGCAGGCCCATCCCAGGGCGCACGCCTGTGTCGCGCAAGTATTTCGCAACTGCACCATTCTCGCCGAGCTGGGTGTTCACCGGGTCCCCCCAATCAACGCCGTACCGCTCCGCCTGCGGCTCCCCGAACTGGATCAAGCCCCGGTGCTGACCCCACTGGGTTGTCGGGCCCTCCTTGGCCGGGTCAAACGTGCCGGCGGTCTCGTAGGAAATGGCTGTTGCGAGGTCCAACGGGTCAATACCCAGTGAATGTGCGGTGCTGACGATGCCTGACGCCAACCCGCCATCCGCTGCCGAAGCCGCTGCGCGGGTCGGCCCGCCAAACGCTGCAAGGGCGTTGTATTGGTGCGTTTGCGACCCGCGCGGCTGTTCCGCCAAGGCATTCTGAAGCCGCCGGGCTTGAACCATTTGCGCAAGCGCATTGCCCGCGATGTTCGCGGTTTGGAGCTTGGGAAGCATGGGGCCTCCTGAATTATGCTTGGATATTTGAGCTGGGGTGCTTACATCTTAGGGATGAACCAGACCCTCACCCCTGAAATTATTGCCAGCGGAATACTTATGGCGGCAGCAGTGATCTACCTGTTCCGGCTTTCTTTCGCCCTATGGGGGCGTGGCAAAACAGGGCTTGCGTTGCTGACTGGAATCCCTGCAGGTCTTTACGGGTTTGGCCTGATCATGGCCGGCCTTGGCTTCGGGGCCGGGTTTCACCCTGACACGGACCTTAGCATCCGACCCCCAACCCAAACCTTGATCGACGGTTACGCTGATCGCCCTGGCAACTAGCGGACCGTCGCGCTTTGAGCCGCTGCGCCCGAGGCAACCCCAGCGCCGACCGCAGTTGATACTGAGGCTGGCTGGCGCACGATACCCCGCGCCGCTGCCTTTGCCGCCATGCCCGCGGTGAAGTCCGTTCCCTGCGAGACGGCTTCGCGCCCCGCAACTGCACCCAGAGGCCCGCCAGCAGAGCCCGCCATCGCGCCAAGAAGCTGCATAAATCCACGCTGGATCTCGTAGCCGCTACCGCTCGGATTGGTAGCTTTCTGGGGTGGGACGAGGGTTTTCAGCAAGTCGCGGAACTCCCCAATCTGCTGCAGCTCTCGCGGGGAGAACATTTCGCGCGCCAGGGCTTTGCCTTTGCCGTTCAGGAATTCGCTGAGATTGTTCGCCACGCGCTGAGGGCCGAAATCCTTGCCTTCCGGGGCCTTGGTGATGTGGTCCCATGCTGCTCGCTTCACAGACTGCCATTCGGCGCTGTCGGGGCCTAGAATGTCCCGCACCCTGCGGGCCACCAGAGAGGTTTGGCCGCCGCCGGGGGTGGTCGCAGCGCCATATAGCCAACCTGCGACCTGATCCGGAGAAAGGTCGTCTTCCACAATCTTGCGGATGAAGTTGTCCGCGCCCTTCCGGCTGAGGAAGGTTTGCTTGTACTTGCCCCACAGCGCGCGCGCTTCCTTGGCAAGAGGCAGCGCTGCTCCTTCACCCTGAATAAGGGAAGTGGTGATCGTGTCATCAACCCAATCATCAAAGGCGCTGACCACCTCGGACATTGCGATCTGATCCGCACCAATGTTGCCGCTCTTTGCGGCTTGGTTCATGCGGACAAGAGACTGACGCGCCCGCTCTATGCTCGTGAACGGCACAGCGCCGCCGGGCTGCCCCAGCATGCTGTCCAGCAGCCCCAAAGCGGCGCTTGCATTCGGGGTGTCCGCCCCGACTTGGAAGCCCGCCATTCTGACGCGGTTCTGGATGTTGCCGCGCAGACCTTCCACCGCCTCACCGCTCACCGCAGCCCCAGCGTCCTCCAGCACCTGATAGGCAGCTCTGCCAGCCTGACGCGCGGTTTCTGCCTCTTTTCGGACGCCTGAGATCACAGCATCTGCTGCATCTACCCGGTCAATCGCATTCGCGCCCACGCGCTGCCCAACACCCTCGCGTGCTTCTTCAACTGCCGCCCTCTGCACCCGGTCAAAGCCGCCCATTACGTCCAGCGCCCTTTGCCCTCTGGCGCCCGCACGGAACGCTTCCTCCTGCGCAATGTCGATCACGTTTCCGGTGGCCTGCCCTTGGGACAAAGGCACACCGAACCGCTCAGCCCGCGCCAGCCGCGCCACGGTCGCAGCGTCGTCTGATCCGCTTTGCGCCGCCTTTTCTGCGGCAACGCCGAATGCAGACTGCATTTCGGAGGAAAGCTCGTTTGCGTCAAACCCGAGTTGTTGCAGCCGCTTCCGCCCCGCGTCGGTCAGCTCCCCAGTGCGGGAATTATACAGGCTGCGGTTTGTGAAAACTGCCCTAAGCGCCCTACCGCCCTTGTCCTGCGCGAATTTTGCAACTTTCGACAGGCCAATGCCGACCAAGGGGGCAAAAACCGCACCGACGCCCGCGCCAATTGCTGCATTCACCGCGCGGTTTTTCGGGCCACCCTCACCAGAGCCGAATCCTTCGACCGCGCCCGCTGCAGCCCCGCCTCCTGCGACCTGCGCAACACGGCCAAGCGGTGTTGCAGCAGCCTTCAGGCCAGCGCCCGCTGCTGTTGCCCCGGCGGTTGCGACCCCGCCCGCAATCTGTGCCGTCAGCGCCTTGCCGGGGTTTTCCTCCTGGTATTCTCCAATCTCACGCCGGATCTCACCAAGAGCAGTGTCGTAACGCTCCCCAATCGGCTTAGAGTAGTCGAACCAGTTTGCACCGCCTTGCCCGTCAGGCTGAACGCCCAGAACCGCTGAGAGGCCCGCAAGGTACTCATCCCCAAAGCCAAAAAGTGCTCCTTGGGTGGCGTGGCCGGAAAGGCCGCCCGTGTGGGAAATCTCCTCCCGCTCCGGCAAACCAGCCTGCATCCCCTTGATGGCCTTGGCGATCTGAGTTGCCGCAGCATCATCACCCGCGGCAACTGCGTTCTTGAACGCCTTGACGGCGCGGTCGAGGTCTTCAGCCATCAGTCGCCCGCCCATTTATCAATAAGGGATTGAGTTTCAGCGTCTATGCCACCGCCCACTGTTGTCTTTCCGTCCGCCGCCATTTTCTTGAATGCTTGAAGCGGGTTCTCCAACTCCGAAAGCGCCTTCCGGGCCTCTGCAGGGGTGATTTCACGGTTCGCCACTGCTGCGGCAATGGCTGCTTGCCCTTGCTGGTACTGCGCAAGCCCGCGCAGGGTTCGCGCGATTATCAGGTTGCCCTGACGGGTATTGATGAGTTGGGGGAGGGACTGTTTGAACAGTGCAAGATCTGCGTCGGACATAGGTCCAGACCCCGGTTGGCGCTGCGCAGGCACCAGCCGGTTGATAATGGCCTGTGCAGCTTGCAGAGAGTCAAGGCCCTCCGAGGGGATGCCGAATTGGCCGGCGGTGTATTGAAGCGCCGCAGCGATGCCTTCCGGGGTGTTCTGGTCCGCCAGAATGCGCTCCATTTCATCGACCATGGCGATATTCTGCGGGACCTGCGTCCCTTGTTCGATCAGGGCTGCAAACATTTCCCCCTGCTTCTTGTCCAGCGTCTCGTAGAGTTTGGACCCGCCGCCAGTATCGACGTTGACTGTGGTTCCGCTTGCGGTGAGCGGCGTTCCTTCAGGAAGCAGACCGGCGTTAATATCCGCCTGAACCTTGCCAGCGCCAGAAAGCGGCTTCGGTGGCGCTTGCTGCTCTAGGATCTGTGCGGCAGTCATGAACTGCCGCAGCAGAGGATCTTTCTGCCCGAACTGCCCCACCAAGTCTGGCTGCCCGAACTGGGTAACGATTGCGTCCCATTCCTCCGGGGTTTGGGCACCAGACGCGGCGAACACGCCTTTCTTGATCTGTTCGGCCTGCGCCGCTGCCTCTGCTGAATCCAGGCTAGCAGCATAGCGCTGCATTTCCAGATCGAACTGCTGCGCCTGCCGGTCTGCCGACTGCTGCCGCAGATCCATTGTCTGCCGGGTGTTCTGCACGTTCAGCGCAGCCATGGGGTCCAGCGCGGCGAGGGCGTTGATCGCATCCGGATTGCCCTGCGCGATCCCGGCCCCGTGCTGCTGGTACACATCGTCCAGACGCCGGTTGCGGTTGAACTGCGCCAGCGCATTGCCGGTGCCGACTGCCCGCGTCACGCTGCCAAGAACGTTCGGTCCCATCAGCTAAACACCCCCATGTTGCCCAGTGTGTAAATTCCGGCAATGTCGCCAATCGTGCTGTTTAGGGCGTTGGCCTGGTTCATGTAACCGCTGGCCCGCGCATTGCCTGCCACCAAGGCGTTTTGACCGACTGCGCCGGCATAGTTCTGACCTGCCCCGATCTGCTGCTGAGTTGCAGTCTGCCCGACACCAGCCATGCCAGCGAGGCGGTTCAGGTAGTTGCCATATTCCTGCGAAGCGAGGCCAGTGGCGTAGTCTGCGCCAGCCTTAAGCGTGCCACCCGACAGTCGAAGACCCCGAGCCGCGGCCATGCGCTCAATTGCCTTGTTGCCTTGGTCCAAGTTGAACTGATAGCCCGGCGTCTCTTGGAATCCCCGGTAATCAAACCCTCTGTTCTCATCGATCCAGTCTTGAGCCGACCCCCGGCTGTCAAAGGATCGGTCTCCCACCATGTAGGTGGTTTTGTCTGGGGTTGCTGCGATACCACCAAGCGCAGGAGGTCGGTCTCGGCTCCAGCTTTTGGTGTACGGGTTGAAATACAGCCCATCATGGTTCGGCTGAATTGCATTCCCAGGCCGCGCCGGGGTGCCTGGCGTGAACACCTCCGCAATCTGGTAGTCTCTGCTCTCAGGTCGCTCCGCTAGGCCAAGTTCATAAGACAGCGCAGAAAGCGCATTCAGGCCCTGCTGTCGCTGCGGCTCGGTCAGCTCCACACTGCGGTCAAAGATATACCGCTGGGTTTGGTTCGCTTGGTCTGCGGCGGCGGTCTGCGCCTTGGCCGCTTTAGACGCGCTGGAGGCGCTAGCTACCCCGCCAAGAATTGAACCGCCTGCGAGTGCTGCTACTGGTCCGGGCAATTGAATTCCTCCCAAAGCTCTTTCGGGGTTTCGCCGTAGCTGCGCCAGATTTCCGGGCCGCATGTTTGCGCCCAGGTGTCGCCGCCAATGATCCAGGTGATGACGTGGAGGAACCCGTAGTAACCGGCGCGCAGGACATACGCCTTGCACACGTCGCTGGGGTCGCCGCGGTCCAGAACGTTCGCCGCGGTCCACTGCAGATACAGGTTCAGGAACTGCGGGCGCAGGATGTGTGAGTGTTCGAAGTAAAACGGCTGGTACTCGATGCCGAAGGTGAGGAATGGCAGGAGTTCACGGCTGAACTCGCCATGGTCCGGCTCATCGTGAAGATCGTCCCACTGCTGCAACGCTGTCCAAAGCTGCTCAGCCAGTGCGCAGGCATCCTCGTTGCCCCGGAACCAAACCCGGAAGCGGTCATTCATCGTCTGTTCCGGGGCGCTAGCCCCGACACCAAACGATGGTTCTTCCGTCTGCTCATGCGTGTAACATGGCCGTGCTGGCTCGTGGAGTGTATAAGTCATTTTCGCCTCACGTCTTGATCAGCCAATTGACGCCCAAAACCGGCGGCAGAATGCTGAAAGCGTTGCCCGAGCCTGCGCTATTGACAGTGATCCCGGTGGTTGCTGTGGAGTTCGTGCCGCCCGCTGTTGCGTTACCGACCGTCACGCCAGTAGAGGCGCTGTCCACCGTCACGCCCGTTGTAGCGCTGCCTGAGGTGCCGCCCCCGGTGGCTGATGTAACATCTGCGCCTGTCGCCGCATCCGCCGCCCCTGCTGCCTCATCAACGCTGTGCGTATGGCCTGGGTCTGTAACCGTGTGGTCGTGCCCCGGATCGGTAACCGTATGATTGTGCGGCGTGCCGGTGAATGTGTGGGTGTGCCCCGGATCGGTGATCCCGTGCGAGTGTGCCGGCATGTTCGCAGTCGTAAGCGTTTGGGTCAGAGCGCCCGCCGTACCCATCAGGGAAGCGGCGCCGCCAGCGCCCATCATGATCAGATCTTGCGCATTCGGCAGAGAAAACGACGCTCCCGCGCCTCCAAAGGTGTAGCCGATGACCGCAAACAGATCGGGATAGTCAGAGACGCTGAGGGACTGCCCGTCGCACAGCTTCCACTCCCCATCGTCAGGCTCCGCACTCGCCAGGGTGCAGATAAGTGTTCCGGTGGGCGGCCTTTGGTTTTCCTGCGCGTTCGTCCGGCGCAGCACTAGGTCAAGCCACTGCAGAAACCCCTGATCTGGTGACACTCCACCGTCACGATTAACCCGGCCAATCAGGCCGCGCGGGCGGAAACTCGGAAGATCAGCCATCAGTTATACTTCACCCCGTAGATGTCGCGCTGCACCGCATCCGTGATGCGGATGCGGAACTGAAACCTCCGGGACGCCCCCAGGCCGTGCCAAACCACCCTGCGGAAGAACTCGCCAAGCGCGCCCATGGGCCGCCACCGCTCCAGCCCCCAAGTGCGCCCGTCTTTGCTCACCTGCAGCATCACTTGCCCCTGGCTGTTCACGTCGCCCGCGGCGATGTTCAAGTGCAGTCGGCTGATCGTGATAAAATCCGCCTCCACCAGCGGCACGGAAATGGCCTCCGCCTCAAGGTATCCGCCAAGATCTTGATAGGTGTCCGGGTCCATCGTGGCGACATGCCCGGACACGGTGCCGACATAGAAGGTTCCGCCGTTGCGAACCGAGCAAGCCCCGTCAAACTCTGCCTCTCCTAGGCCGGTTGAGAACTCGCACCACAAACCCGTCGTCAGATCGTAGGCCAGTGCCGGGCGGCCAGTCAGGCGAACTACGAAGAACTTATGCCCCCGGTCATCGGCAATGAATGCACGCCCCAGCGCGGCCTCAGACAGGACTTCCTCCACTTCCCGTGTGCTGATCACTTGGGGCGATGTGCCGGAGGACCGATAGGCGCGCAGATCCTCGCCAATCCAGAACACCGCGTTGTCCTCTTTGGCTGCTGTTCCCGCCGTGGCGCCGCGCTCGATCAGGGCGCCGGCGTTCCGCTGGAACGGGAAGGCCGCAGCGCCGCTGTTGTACCATATTTCAGTGGTTTTACTGCCGAACAGCCAGATCTCGTTATGGTCCTCGATGATCGCCACCAGGGCATCCGGCGCGTTCTCAGCGAAGGCGAAGTCCAGGGCACCGAAGGTTGTTCCGTCATCCAAACCGCTCACCGTCAGAGCATCGTCCCGCCCGCCGGATGTTCCGATCACCAGAAAGTAGCCATCCATGAAGGCAACACCCTTAGGCGACGTCACGGCACCCGTGCTGTATTCCGTGGTCGCTGTGCCATCGCAGATGTAGTATTTGCCGCCCGCGACAATCGCCAATTCCGTGCTGCTGGCTGCCACTTGGGTCTGCTCATCATCCAGAACCGTGCCAACGCTCGTGGCTGTGCCCCCGCTGATCTTGTAGACCGTGCCGCCAGCCACTGCGTACAGCACCCCGGCCAGCGTCTCCATGGCCCGCACAGCGCTGCCAAGGTTGTGCTGGGAAAGAAGGCCTGACCTGCCAATCAGAACGCCTTGCGAATATCCGTCAGACGGGCGCAGAGACAGGTTTTTCAGCCGCTCACCGCTGTACCCCGGGGCGTCTTTGCTCTGCCGTGCGAAAGGGACCAGAGGCACTACTCCGCGCCCTCCCCAGCGAAGAACACAGAGCCTTCCCGGTCAAAGGCAAATGCCTTGTCGTGAAGCATCTGTGCCCGTGCAATCAAGGTCGGGTTGTTGAGGCCAAGGGTTTCCGTGATCTGGGCCGCCAGGCCGTAAACAGCCGTCAGCCACATCTCCCCTGGGATATCCACCACATCATTTAGCGATGCGATATCCTCCAGTTCGCGCTGATAGGTAAATTCGATGGTTTCCCCTGCCGCCGCCGACAAAACCGGCCAGACATAAAAGAGAGCATTCTCGCGCTGCCGGTCATAGTAGAATTGAGTCGGTGTGCCAGTGGTCGTTTTCTGCGGCAGGGCGTCGTATTCCTCCCGCGTCATTTCGATCATGGGCGTCTCGATGCCGTTGCGCTTAAACCTAGCGCTCTCGATTTCCAGAGGCCGAACCGGGGACAGGGCGTAGGATGCTGCCGTGGTTAACGCCAAGGTCCCGGCGGCCTTTGTCCACACGCTCGCCGGTTCGTTCTGCCACTCCTTGAGCATCAGGTTCAGCTCATCCATGGCAAGATCCGAATCCTCCGCGGCAGGTGTGTCACCGGGACCGATAACGCGCGCCTTGCGCAGCGCGGCGGTCACTATGTCCCGCACTGTTTTGGTGCCAGTCACAGCCATCAGAGGTCCTCCGGGGATACTTCATTGCCCGAGCCGGGCGACACGTCCGTGCCATCACTGTCAGGGCGCACCCATGGCGGGGCCTGCCGGTCCCGCTTGCCTTTCACATGGTCCTGCGGATGACGCGGCTCCCAGCAGTCATTTGTCCCGGGGCCGCTGCACACTCGGAACCCAGTCCACTCTTTGCGGAGTTGATTGTTCTTGAAGTCGAACCCGCAGCGGTCACACACGCACTTCCAGGCGCCTAGCGTGAAATGATCAGGCCCGCTGCGCATCAGCTTGGGCGCTCATTGATTGACACAATGCCGCCAAGCTTTGCCGTGACATTGTTGGCCGTGGTCTGATTTTCCACCCACACCTCCAGCCGGTCGTTTTGGTCGAAATCGGAAAAGGCGTGCAGACCGATGTTTTCTGCTCTGCCTGCCGCGTTCATCGTGAAAGGGCCGGTTTCTGCCAGGTCTACGTAGCTGGAAGAACTCTCAACCCAGTGCCGCAGGATGACGTTGATCTGGTTGCCGTTCGTTCCTGTGAACGAAAGCTCCCCATGTATCTCTACTCCAATCTGGTCCGACCCGATGTAGCGCATGGCGTTGTCTGTCGTGTTGTCGAACCAGTTCTGATCCGCATAAGTGGTTGTCCCAGCCATCTTGACCGGCGTATTCGCCGCGCCGATAGTCGTTGCGGCTTCTGCAGTGATAGACCACTGCGAGCCAACGTAGGTGTTTCGGAACCCAACGCAGTTCGAATACCGCGCCTTTACGCTTGTCGCTGGCATGTTTGGAAACGGAGTCGCTGCCGGGTTGCAGCGCACACCTGTCATTCTAAACTCCGCGTCATTTGCGATGTTTGCCGGTGCGAAGTCGGAAATTTCTCCCGAGGCATCAAGCTGCAGGGCGTTGAGGTCAGAGCGGATCGAGCCGTTAACTATCAACGAACCACCAGCCTTTAGCAGCGTTCCGGTGAACGGCGCCCCAGCCGCAACAATGATGGCCGTCAGAATGGCAAAGCCGCCAGACCATGTTCCGTCCATCGTCAACCCGTCTGTGCAGGCGATAGTGGCAAAGTTGGACCACAGCCCTTGGCGGTATGCTGTAAGGGTGCCGATGCTGGTGCAGGAGACAAAGTTGAAGTCGGTACACTCGACCGCACCGCCGTTGCCCTGATTGTCGAGGTTGAACACCTGAGACCCTGCGCCGGAAGTGGTCACATACATATCGCGCATCAGAAGGGTGCCGGAATGCCCACCGCCAGGGGTTACAAACATTGTATACCCCGCCGCGGTTGAGATAAGCCCGGAGACGCCGAAATCCTGGCCTCTCAACGTCAAGCCGCCCGCGGGAACGGTGATGGACTGGCTACCCATGTCGATCACGCCGTCAATCAGATACAGGGTGCTGCTGTCCAGATCCCCCGCTAGGTCTGCGGCTGTTCTGACAACTGTGACGGCTGCGGGGGCGATGGGTTCGCCATCACGGTAGTAATCCCCTTGAAGCAGATCGAAGTTGTTGCGCAGACTTGTGACGGGACGGGAAACCATGGATGCACCCCCTGTTGCTGCCAGCGGCCCCGGTTAGGGCCGCCGGTGTTGGGTCAGCTTGCTGTGATCTGCGCGGCTTGCAGCGCCGCGTTCAGTTCGTTGACCTTCGCCGCCAGAGACGCGATGGCGTTTTGCACCTCGGTCTGGCTGTAGGTGGCGCCGATAGCAGCGATGGTGTCCGCTGCGGTGCCCCCGCTGTTGTCGGTCAAATCCACGATTGCCGCCTCCTGCGCCTCGGAGGCGTTCAGGATCGGGCCGCGGATGCCGTTGGGAAAGTTGGTTGCAGGCATAGTCTGCTCCTTTCATGCAGAGGGGGCAGCCGGAGCCGCCCCGCTCAGGTTATGCCCCGGGCGAACCGAACACGCCGCGCCAGTCACCCCAGCCAGCGGCGTAGCGCTCGGTGGCCTTCATGCAGGCGTTGGTGGTGTCGAAGTCGTTGTCCTGGGTCATTTCCAGCTTCCAGCGCTGCTGGCGGATCAGACCCTCTGGGCAATCGGTTTTGATGAACCACGCGTCCGGATCGGTCAGGTAGTCCCAAATCACAACGCCGCCCGGCAGCATGCCCAACTCTTTCATGGCGTTGATGTCGTTGTTTGCAGTCCCGGACTGGTTGGTCGAGGACAGGATGCGAGTTGCTTCAAACTCGTTCTCCGGTGCTGCAATCAGCTTCATGCCCTGGAGCTGCATACGGAGGCCGCGGCTATCCTTGGCCTGGCGGATCTGCGTCAGCATATCCTCCAGAGCCGCCTCGGACAGGTCCGCTGCAATAGCCAGTTCGTTCGACTGGCTGCCGCTCAGCGTCGGGTGGTCCGTTGCCAGAAGCTCCTTGCCGTCGCCGCCAAGATAGGACGAGTTGAAGCCGCGGTTCAGGATATTGGCGAACACGTTCTCTTTGGTCTGGCGCATGGAGCGCGCCAGCTTTCCGGATTTCCGCATTGCAACCGATTCGTACTGGTTGTCGGAAATCGCCTCCTTGGAGATCTTCGCGCCCAGGCCATAGGTGACGTTCTGCAGCCGCGAGGTGTAGCCCTGCGCGTCGGTGTCGTATGAGACACTGTCTGTCTCTGCCTTCTGCGGTGCCAGCCCGTAGCCGGTTTCCTCAACGTATTCTTCGTAGGCCTTGTTCGAGGTGTACTCGTCAAAGACCATATCGCAGACCATCGGCTTTTCATCGTAGGTCTTGCCGAAGAACTTTTTCACACCCGGCCAAAGGGCCTTGGGATGCGAACCAGTGGTGGTAACAGCCATGTCTAGCCCTCCTTAGATGCCGATGGCGCCGTGCGCCTCGGTGTGGTTGTTGATGCGGACCAGGCACTTGGTGAACGCAGAGCCAGCTTCATTGTCGGCGCGGTTGATCACGCGGAGAATGGTGAGCTGGTTCGACGCATCCGCGGCGGGAACATCGGACGTGGTGTCCAGTTCTGCCCCGGACTGGCCGGTGTTGGTGTCGCCCGCATTGGTGTAGATCAGCACCGCATTCAGTCCGACCTGAGCAGCGGCAATGGCGCCGTCTGCCTGGATCTCGAACTCGGTCTGCGGGTCGTCATTGACGAAAACCACGCCGCCAGTGGAGGCCGGGATGTACCGGCGCCCCAGGGCATCGGGGTCTGCTGCCACAGCGACAATCACGCCAGTGATGGCGTTGCCGTCGCCTGCGGTTGCCTTGTTCACCTCGGCCAGGGTTCCGATGGGGAAATCACCTGCGCCCGGGGCGGAAACCGCTGCGGTGTTTGCGGTGCCGGTCTTCACAACCGGGTCACCAGGGAAAAGGGCCGTGCCATAGCTTGCCGGGACGTGATAAGCACGCACCCGGGCACCAGACAGACCGCGAGGATGCCCTACGGCGCGAAGGCCGTAGGGAGTATCTGCATTTGCCATTTTGATGGGTTCCTTGAAGGACGCCCCGTCAGGTCATCGAAATGCCTTCGTTCGGGACGTAATCAGCTTGTGAGCTGCCATCGCGGTTGCGCCCGCGGCGCAGCTCGGCGAGTTGCTTATCAAGAGCCGCTTGTGCTTCGGCCCGGTCTTCGTCGTAGAACGTCTTCAGTTTGCGCGCGAGGTAGGCCCGCTTGGGCGAGCCGTCCTTGTGTGCGCCCACGATGATCGACACTTTGCCGCCGAGGTCGGTGTTGTCTTCTTTCTGACCGTCCTCCGGGACAAGATCCCAGTCGTCGTGTTTGGTCTTGAGAACAATGCGCCCGTTCTGCTCGTCGTTGATCCAGCGATAGGCGTATTTGCTGTGGTCAAGGAGATCGGGATTCACTCCCAGCTTCCCGAGCGTTTGGCCGGCCGATTTGCGGCGGCGGCGCTCGCCTTCGCGCTTCGGGCTGCGGTCTTCCTTTTGGCGGCCTTGCTCACGCTGCATTGAAGTCATTGGCGAATTCCTCTTGATCTTCTTTCGTGTTTTTGAACACCCCCTGCTCCACAAAGCGCTTGAACTGGGCTTTCGCGTCTGCCGGGAGTTTGGTGAAGGCCCCGGATGCAACCGCGCCACCGCCGCCAAGGCCGCCAGGGTCAACCGCTTGTCGAGGCTTGGGCTTCGGCTTGGGGTTGTCCGGCTGGGGGAAATAGGCTGGGTACATCTTGCGCAGTTCCGCCTCGGCGAATTCGACCTGCTTCTGCGGCGGCTGCAGCATGATATCCGGGCGCGCGTTGATCAGTTCGCGCCCGGTGTTGAACAGAACCGGGTTGTTCAGCCAGGCGCCTTGCTCAGATGCCCGGTAGTTCTCGACAAAGGGGTCAACCTGCGGCGTCTGCACCGGCTCTTGCGGCTGCTGCTTCATCAGCGCTTGCCGCTGGTTCTCCAGCTCGTCAAAGCGATCCGGGTCCGCATCGGCGGCTGCCTGCCGCTGCTGCTTGGTAATCCGGTCCATGTCCGCGTCAAACTGGGCTTTCTGGCGCTCCAGGGCGGCGGTGTTCATCGCCTCCATGCGGCGGGCAGTCTCGCGGGCTTCGCGCTCCTGCGTTTCCAGTTTTTCGCTCATGGTGGAGAAGATCCGCGACCGCTTCACGCGATCAAGAAATTCCTCCGGGTTGTCGATGTAGCCAGCGGGCTTGTCACCCTGCCATTCATCCGGGCTTTTCCAGCCGAACAGGCGGGCCTCCTCGGCGTCCTCGTCGGACCATTGCGGCGCAGGCGGGGCGGGTTGCTCCTGCTCGCCGACAGCGTCCAGATTCTCCGGGGCAACGGCGTCAAGGTCTTCGGCCTCGGGGGCGTTCTGCAGGTCGTCGGTCATGCTAGCACCCCCGCAATCGCCTTGTCCTTCATCAGCCAGTATTTCTCGCCGTCAGCGCCCTTGATCTCGGTCGCCTGGTACTTCGAGAAGACCACGCGGTCGCCCGCTTTCGGCTTCTCCGAGTGCGCCGGCCAACCCTCGTAATTGTAGGTGAACGCTGCCGGGGATACGGCGATCAGGTCGCCCTCCATCTGGCCGAAATGCTCGCGCTCCTTGGTGTCGTCGGGCAGATACAGCCCGCCGCTCGTTTTTGCCTCAACCGCCTTGGGCTTCACCACGACGTTGTATTCAACGGGAATAATCCCGCTTGGGTTTGTCATCTTCGCTCTCCATGACTTCTTTCACGTCTTCTGCGGAGCTTTCAAAGAAATCCTCCGCCCATTGCTCAACCAAGAGCAAAGCCTTGCGGTCCGCCTCGTCCCATGGCTGGCCCGACAGGTAGGCCTCCACCATCGCCGAACGGCGGCGCTTGCATACCCGGCGCATTGCCTCCTGCAGCAACTCCGTTACCGGATGCCCTTTCCAGGCTTCCAAATCCTCGGATAGCTGTTTCAAGTCGCGCACGGTCTTCCTCCAGTGTCTTAAACAGAGCGTCCATCCGGTTTCTCTTCGCTTCAAGCTGGACGCGCGTTGTGTCGTTCTCTGCTCTCGTGATGTTCTCGATCACCTGGCTGCGGGTTTCTTCCACCTGCGCCAGCTTCAGTTCCACATCGGCCATTTTCAGCGCCAGGTCCGCCTGCGCGGCCTGCATCTGCATCATTCCCATCTGCTGCTGCATCGGGTCAGGCTGCGGCATCAGGGACTCCACGTCCTCGATATCCATGGCCTCGGACATGCGGGACAGTGCCTCGCCCTGATCGACAATCCCGGCCTGCGCCCACTCGAACAGCATCTGCGCCTTGGCTGCCTGCTGCATCTTCGTAACGCTGCGAGGGTCTGCCACCGGCTGGATGTTCATGTCCGACAGGTTGAAATCTTCCGCCGGATCCGCTGGCCGTTCCTCATCAAGGAAGGCGTTGTATTCCTCCGGCGTGATTGTTTCCGCATTAACCCCGGCCAGCAGCGAGTATTCCGACTTGAGCGCCCGAAAGATCCGCTTATAGGCCGCGGTGAACACCATCATGCCCTGCTCAATGAGAGCAATCGTGGTGGTTGCCGTCTGGTTTTGCCGCGGCGCCTCTCCGGTCATCACATCCTGGACGCTTGCCAGCTCGCGGCCCGCGTCGATCATCATTCCCAACATCTGGAACAGGGTCGCATCCGGTCCCGGGAAGGTCATAGGCACGATGCTCTCCCGCACCGCCTGACCGCTGCTCTGCACCATCTTCCACTCGCCGGGCCGGTGACGCTGCGCGCCGCCCTTCATGCGGAATTCTGCGCCGATGAACCCGCCACCGAGGGACGCATAGTGACCAGCGTCGAGAAGCATGTTGATGATGCTGTTGATCGTCTCCGAAATGTCGCCCAGGAGAAGTCCCAGGCCGGTGCCGTGGAACCCGCCGTCCAGAGAAGGCAGGAACTTGAAGGCCACAAAGTAGCTGCCGCGCTTGATGCTGCGGATGCCGGTTGCGTATTCCTCAACCTGCGTGGCGGTGGCAATGACGGTTTCGCCAGTCACGGGGTCTTGCACCGGCACTGCCACCTCAACGGGGCGCTCCTCAGTGGTGAACTGCACGTCTGTTTCCCGAAAGTCGGCCACCAGCCTTACAACGGTCTGCGTTTCCACATGGACCGTCACCACATACGGCTCAGGGTATCCGTCCTTGTCCAGATCCAAGCGGGTGTGCTGCTCAACAAACTCCTGCTGGCCTTGCGCATCCTCCGGGTCTTCGGTGAACTCGAACTCAACAAAGCTTCCCGAGCGAACGCGCTGTTCAATCTCCACCGGATACAGCGGCAACTCCTCAGAGCAGCGCGGAGCGTCGTTCAGGTTCTTCACCTTGTCGTTGACGATGAACTTGCCCGGATCGACAAGGCGGCAGCGAGCGCGGGATGCCGCCGGGTCATACCACCACTTGCGCACCATCGTGCCGACGATGGGAAGCTGCACCAGCAGGTTGTCAGTCTCCTCCTCCCACTCCTCGATAGGTCCGGAAAGCTGGTAGCTCATGAATGTGGAGACGCGAAGCGCACGCGCCGCTTTCAATCCGCCTTGATCATTGCCCCAGACCTTGGCTTTCACCACCTGGTCCGGCGGCACAATGGCGGGGTATGCGCGGGCGTTGAACTGCAGCGCCGCAGAGGTCACCAGGGGATATTTGACGTTTGCCGCCCCGTTGAACGGGTAGCTTTTGTCCTCCTTCACCAGAGACGCCAGTTTGATGCCCCGCTCCATCTTCTGGAACCACTCGGACATGCTGTCCTTGTCCAGGTGATAATCCCGCAGAACTTGCTGGGCGATCTCGCGCAACTTCTCCTCGCTGATTTCCGCCGCGAGGTTCTGGGACTGGACCGCGAAGGCAACAAACTCCTCAGGCGACACTTGCGCCTGCTCCGGGGCCTGTTCTTCCAGCATGATATCTGCTTCAGCTTCCATCAGTACCCCGTGGTTCCATTGCGGTCATAGTCCGCGTCGTCGTGTTCTTCCCAGTCGTCATAGAGATCTGGGGACTGGTACCCACAGGCGAAGGTCATAAACCCATCCGCACCGTGGCTGCTCACATCGTGGCGGGGTCGATCCTTCCAGACCTCCCGCTCGTCGTCCCATTCTTTGCGGAAATGGCGTAGGCGCTTGATTCCGGTCGCGCATTCGGTCTTGTCAAAGTCGCATGACGCGAACACCTGACGGGCCGCGTCGATTGCATCCATCTTGGTCGCCGTCCGGCCGACAATCTTGGGCTTCAGGCCGTGACGCTCAGCCTCTCCCAGGCGTCCATTTTCCAGGAACAGATCTTCGCGCTTTCCATCGTGCGGCCAATAGTGATCTCCGAAGTATGCGTCTCGCTCTTGCGCCCACTCCTTGAGCCAGCGCGCATAGTGACTGATGTGTTCGCCGCTGTTCTCGTAGTAGCCAATGAATCGGTTACGATCTCCGACTCTCTGATGCAGCCAAATGGTGTTCAGATCGTTCCGCCCCAAATCCCAGAAAGTGTTGACCGGGTATTTCGGGTCATACGGAAACCTGCCGATCTTGCCGAACTTGTCCGCATGGGAGAGCTGCGCCGCAAAATAGGCCCCCTCGATTGCCTGCTCGAATGCCTCCTGCGGCGTTGACGGGTTCTCCCGCTTCATGTCGCCACCGAGCAGTTGCTCTTGCTTAACCCACCAAGCTTTCTGCCCCTCGGTCAGGTCAATGCCGTGCTCATGCTTGAGCTTGTCGAAGTATGCCCTGTGTTCAGGCAGAAACCGGACCGCCGCCGGGTCATAGGTGTAAAGCGTTTCCTTCCACCAGGGGAAGAAATGGAACTTGAATGGCCCCTCCCCTCGCATCGCCTTGTCAGCATACTCGAAGAAGAACCCTTCCTGACCTTCTGCCGTGCTTTCAATCGTCTTGGGGTTTTTACCCACCGCCGGGAAGGCCCCGGTCACAATCTCCCGCGCCTTCTGCGGGTACTTGGCGCAGATCTTGCCAAACTCTGAAACGTGAAGACGCTGTAGGGTGCCAGAACGCGCCGAGGTTGCTACCCTAACGCTAGAGCCGTGCTCAAATCTCAACAGGCCGGCGCGGTCGTTTCTGGCTGGGCGCCTCTCTTTGATCAGGTCGGGCAGGTTGTCATACGGATACTTGATCTTGCTGTCGAAGATCTCGTTCGCATCGTTCAGCGTGTGGGCGATGATTGCCGCCCTGTGGTCGTTCAGAAAGATTGCCTCATCCAGGCTGACGATGCACATTAGTGTCGTGAACCCGAGTTGGCGCGCCTTCAGGATGATATCCTCCGCGCTGGCCTCTTGCAGGTACGCCATCTGCGCATCGTTCGGTGTGAACTTGACCCTCTGCCCGTCCTTGTCAGTGATGTAGTAGAGGTTGCTCAGCCGCCACAAGGGGTCGCAGAACTGATCAACCACTTTCGCGTCAAGAGCCAATGCGCCTGCTCTGACCTGACACCAGCCCCAGCAGGTCTGCCAAGCTGTCGGTCACATCATGGGTTGCATCCATCTCAACCGCCTTTAGGTCTGGCAGCACTTTGTTCAGCAGTTTGGTTGCCGCTGTCACCTGACTCGCGTCCATGATCGGCTCGTCAGAAAGTGCGTGCTTCGTCAATCGGTTAATGAGCTGACTTGCCTGGATTTTATGCTTCACCTCATCTGGGTGAAATGCTTGCTTCCGCTTTGCCATACCGCCCTCTCTCGTCTACGGGCGTGGCTGGTTATGCCACGTCGATGATGCTGACAAACCCGGCGTCGGTGCATTCAAACTCACGCTGCGCGCCTTCCGGGATGTAATGACCTGTTGATGCCGTTGCCGCAGTTCCGCCGAATGCGATGCGCATGGCCTCACTTGCGTGGATCTGGAGAACGTCACCTGCTGCCAGGGTGATATCCCCGATGCCGTCCTCAAGGTTCGCGGCAGTCGTGCTGGTCGCAAACGCGCCCGAGGTCTTTACCTCTGTTGCAAACAGACCGCCTGAATTGATGCGGCGGCCATACTTACCAACCGAAAAGCTTGCTGTGCCCATAGTTCAGGCTCCTGTGCTGGTGCCGGGGATGTGCTGGGGAATAGAGCGGGCGGCGGGGGTTACGGTTCACATTTGCTGACGGAAACCTTAGCGCCTGATGCCGCCGCGCTCAGGAGGTAGCACTCCTTGCAAGTAATCCGGCCCGCCTAAGCAGCCTGATGACAAGCGCTACCGCCAGAAAGCGGCTGTGCGGGTCTTTCCCCGCTTGTCAGCCCTGGTTGCGCGGGCCGGACTCGAACCGACGACCTCCAGGTTATGAGCCTAGCGAGCTACCATCTGCTCCACCGCGTCACCAGAAATGCAGTAGCACGCGCCCTTTCCTCAGTTCCGAAACCGGGGGCGCGTGGTCGGGCACGACCGGAGCAATCCAGGTGCGGCCTTACCCGTGACTATACCACATCTTGCAGGTGCATCAAGATGCTGCGCGCACATCCAAAGGGTCAACTTTTACGCGCGTCAGCCGACCCAGGATTTCCATCTGAGCCTCGATCATTGGGTGCATGTCGTGGGCAGATTGCACCATGCCTGTGAACTCCACCACCCGATCAGCAAACGGACCCGCCAGCACCTCCAGCGCCGCTCCCGGTTCGAACTGGCACATGGCCGCACGGTCCCGGCTGTCGATGATGCGCTGAGCCTCTGCGTTCTCCTGCTCCACCTTGCTTAAGAACGGCTGAACATGCCGGCGCACCTCCTGCGGGCTTACGGCCATCAGCGACGGGCTGAGGCCGCGGCACTGGATGGCCTTGGTGAACATAGCCGCGGGGATCTCCGCGAAGATGTAGCCTGGCAGGTAGGCCGATGTGACCGGCTCTGCGTGGCGCTTCTTGCCCTGCCGCTTGAACTCGATCTTGCGAGGAGCGACTGCTTCCAAGCCAAGGGCGCGAAGCTGGCGTTCCACGGCGAACTCCCCGCGCTCCTTGTCTGCACCCGGCGATGGGGCGATGTGCCTGGTTGTTGTAATGCCTAGATACCACATCCCTCTACCCCCTGCCCCGCGTGGTGTTGATTGCGTAGGTGGTCATTGGTCGGCCCCTTCGAGTACCTCGGAGGCTGCCCGCAGGCCGAGGAACGTGATCTGATACCGCATCGATATTCCGTCTTGGAACTTGCGGTCGGCGAAACCAAACCGCCACAGGTCGTGCATCGCCGTCTTCATCGCCCTAGGATCCTTCGGCTCAACGCCATGCGGCTGCGCGTCACGCAGGATGCGCAGCGCCCACTTGTGGTTCTCGGTCAGCTTGGACCATTGCTCTGCCGGTAGTGTCATTCCTCTGCCTCCGGGACTGCCTCTAGGAGAATTTCAGCCTTGGCGATTTCCAGAACGCCAACAGCCAGAGCCAAAGGTGCGCGATCCTCGTAGCTGTAGATCACCGCCTTGATGGCATCGCACATTTCCTCGGCAACGTCCGCCGGGCGCTGGCCGCCGAAGTAAACGCGGAGGTTATCCATTACTCCCCTGCCTCCCTCTGCGCAGCCGCCGAAATGAAAAGCGCTGGCCTGCTGTCGCCGTCCGAGCCGCCACGTGCAGCGCGGATCTTCACGATCTGCCCGCGCTCGCACAGGTCGCGCAGAGAACGCAGAGCCTGCGCCTTGGTGCAGCCAGTCGCTTCCATAACATCCCAAGACGAAACCGGCTTAGCTGCCATCGCCATCACTTGTTCCGTCCTGGCCGCCGCCTTCACCACTGCGGGCTTGATCTTGACCGGGTTTGCCAATGGGGAGGCTGGCAGTTTTGCCTTCGGGTTCCGCAGGCCGCCAAACTCCCGGCGATACCCCGCCCGGAACAGGTTTTCCAACGCCCGCGCTTCTGCCGGGCTGTACTGCGCGAGGGGCTGCGCGCTGATCTTCTGAAGTGCGTTCATTTCGTCTGCTCCTTGCTGTTAGTTTAATCGTTAAACTATCTTGTTAGGCCGCGACCCGCGTCCTTCCCCCCGCTATTGAAACGTCTCCCTGTGGCGGGAGAGGCCTGCTAGAGGCCAGAGAAAGCCCGTCACTGACGATCCGTATCCACGCGCTGCCCGTAACGTGGGCCATCCGCCTTCCCCCTGGGCTTTTCACCCAGCCCGCCTCCGTGGCGGTCCCCAGTCCTTCGAGGCCGTCTCCCGGCTCTCACCCGCTGGTGGGATTTAGTAGGCGCGCTTCTCTGCCGGGCCAGACGGGGCCGCTTCGGCAAGGGTCGGGTCACTTCCCCGGATCTTCCCCATTGGTTTCGCCCAACGGTCAAAAGCGGCAACGGTGTGGCGGTTTCTTTGCGATGTGCCCGGGTGTCCGGTTTGCTCCAAAAGAGTTTCGCCATTCTCAGCTTTCCGACCGTTGCCCGGATCGCTGAGCTATGGGGTCAGATCATTCCGCAGCCTCCAGCACGTCCAAATGCACGTCCTCACCGGCTAGGACGGACCCTAGCGCCCTCCATTCCCGGTACAGGCTCTTGGCGTACTCAGCCTGTTTCCGGCTGGGCGTGTCGCCTTCCTTGACCAGCCTCATGAAAGACTTGCCAAACTGGTGACTGTCGGAGCCTTCGAGGGACCGCAGTACGTGGAACCACCAGCGGGCTGCTTCCTCCAGTTCCGGGTCTTTCAGGCCTGGGAAACGGTCCGCCGGGGCCGGTACGTCGTGCGGATAGTTCGATACCTTGCTGAGGAAGTTCTGGCGCTCGAAGGCTGGCAGCTTCTTCCACAGGGCAAAGAACAGCTTTTTGACAAGCACCTGCTCCTCGTTCTTCGAGCGGGCAAGACAGATAGCCTCAGCGTGCTTCAGGATGCGCAGCTTCGCGTTCATGCTGCAGTCCTCATCTGCTCGTGGGAGATTTTGATCCGGTCGAGGATCCAGCCGACGCAAGGCACCGCCATGCTGTTGCCAAGCGCTTTGTATTGGGGGCCGTCAGCGGCGGGTTTGCCGCGGTAGGTGATCGCGCAGTGATCATCGGGAAAGCCCTGCAACCGGTGGCATTCGGCTGGTGTCAGGCGGCGCACGGCCCAGCTATCGGCCAGCGCTGGTGGATGTGCCCCTGCTGCAAGGGGATGGCATGGTTCTCCGGGCTGCGGGTTTGAATAGTTCGCTGCGCTGGTAATCTGCGTGGTATCGAATGCCACGGCAGCGTGACCGCCGGCGTTCTGATGGCTGTTGTTGTGCCCCATCGATCGCAGCGGAGGCATCACGCCGGAGGTATCGTTCTGAACCTCCGTGCCCTTGCAGTCGAAGGCAACTGGCACAATTGGTGTGCCCCTTCCAGTACCGTCTTCGCTTGCGTCAAAACCCTCCCCGCGCAGGGAATGGGTGACCATGTTGAAACCGTCGGCACGGCTATAGTCGTCACACGTGGTTTGCAGGCAGTTTGCAACCTCCGCTGCGATCAACCCCCCGTCGCAGTCGAAGTCTGTTCCGAGCCCACCACCGCCGTTAGTGCGCGCTGCAAGGGTTGGGGCAGGTCTTTGCCCCGCTTCTCGGCGCGGCGAAGTATCCCCGCGCAGGCGGTCTGGCTCAAGTAGTACCGCTGCGGGATCGACGCAGTTTCCAAAATCGATGACAACGAACACGCGACGGCGCCGCTGCGCCACTCCGAACCATTGGGCGTCAAGAACGGACCATGCTGCCCGTGCCCTTGGCCCCTGCACCATACCTTCACCGGGCCATGTGCATCGGTGGTGGGGTTCCGCTGTTTCGAACTCTCCTGTGGGCTCGCCATCGTCTCCAAGGATTTCGATTTCGCCGCCCTTGTGCCATTTCCAGAAAGCGTTGGATTTTCCTCGCTTTGGCCGGGGGCTTGGTAGGAGGGAATCCACTGCGCCGACAAGGCCTCCCAGGAAGCACCCAAAGGCGTTTCCTTTGTCGGAGAGGACGCCGGGGACGTTTTCCCAGAGGACGGCGAGTTTTCCATCAGGTCGAGCATCGACGATTGCATGCAGCAGCTCCACGAATGTTAGGGTGAGGTTTCCACGGTCGCCGTCCAGACCAGCACGAAGGCCCGCGACCGAAAAATCTTGGCAGGGTGTGCCGGCGACGATCAGTTCAGGCATCAGAACGCCGCGCTCGCGCAGCAGGTCCGGCGTGATCTCGGTCATGTCGCCCCACAGAAGCGGGTCGCCCTGGTTGTGATCCTCCGGAAGTTTGTATCCGAAACGCTCCTGCAGAACGGCGCGGGGGAACGGTTCAATCTCCGATGCAAGGCGCCAGTCCACCCACGGGGCGGCCATTTCAGGGGCGCCGATGCCGGAACAGAAGGTTGCGCCGATCATACCAGCCCCTTTTTCTTGAGCCAGCCCGCGAAACTCGTCCTGGACCGCGGGGCCATCCCCTCAACAGCAACAACCGCCGCCGCCATGAGTTCGTTCTGCGATGCGCCGGCAGCCCACATGCGGGCCGTAGACAGAACCTCTGCCTTGTCCTCTGGGTCCAGAGGCGGCAGGAACTCCCAGCCGCATTCCAGCGCGCTCTTGGCTGTGTCAAAGGCTGCCTCCCCCGGCATGGCGCGAAGGGCGGCCCATGCGACAGAGGCAAGCTCCTGCTCTGTCAGCTTGCGGCTCAGAGTCGGGCTTGCTGCAAGCCACGCTTCACGGTCATCCTCGATCAGGCAGCACAGAATTGCCTTGGCTGCGTCTTTCCGGCGCGCAAGGTCGCCCGCCAACTGTTGAGACACAGCTCCCACGGATTTCCATGTTCCCTGTTCATCCCCATTGCGTTCGGGAGGGGTCGCTTTACTATCGTCATAAGCCATTCTCGCGTTCTCCATTTGCTACGCGTGACGGTCAGGCCCGTTCCGGTGTGTCCGCACCGTTTCGGGCCGTTTCATTGATGATCTCGACATAGACAGCTCCGCCCTTTTCAGGCTCTCCGCGCTCCAGGCTCAGAGACCACTCGCTATCGTCCTGTCCGGTGGCGTCTGCCACGCCGTCCAGACCGCTCTTGAGGCTGGCCAGCATGTTGTCGAGGTCCCTGCGCCGCTCATCCGGCGGGCAGAAGCGGATCGCCACATGCGCGCCCGGTTCCAGCTTGGCCGCCTTGGCCGTCCAGCCGCACACCTTCCGGTATTCCCTGCGGATGCCGGAGATAGCGCGGCGGTCACAGCGGGCGTTCGGGGATAGCTGCCTGGGGGGCCATGGGAGTTTGACCTGATTGCCCATCACGCTTCCCCCTCTGCCTCGCAGCGCGCATCTGTTACGATGGCGTTGAGGACGTCGATAATGGAGCATTTGGAGGCCCAAGCCTGCGTCTGCAGCCACGCTCTGTTGTCGTCGCTGAGAAGCTGTGGCGCTCCGGCCTTTCCGAACTTGATGCTGTGCTGGCTGGCAACCGTCCGAACTGTTTTCGGGCTGCTGTCAGCAGCAGCGGCGATTTCAAACGCAGACCTGCGCGGATTGGCCGCCAGTTCAGCCAGGATGGCGTCTGTTATGGGGCGGCGGCTCATTCCCCTGCCTCCCCGTTCAGGGCGGCGCGGGCGTGCATGATCGCATTCCAGCAGCACCAAATGTCATACGAAACGCCAGCACCGAGATGGTCCAGAACATCGCGATGATCCGATCCGGCAGGAATGAAGCCCTGCAGGTGTGCCGCCAAATGGTTGCCGCCGACCATGACGCCCTGCAGCGCCTCCCGCAGGATCGCCTCCCGCGCCCGGGCTGCCTCCTTGGTCGCTTCCATTTCGTGGTTCAGCCGGTCGATCTGCTCCCGCGCCAGCTCCAGAAGGATCTCGCTGTCGTCAATGCGGTCGCACTGTTTCAGGTGGTCGGTGATCTGCTGGGATAGGTCTGTCATTGGGGCGCTCCTGTCGGAAATCTCTGGTGGGAGTTCAGGGTCACAATGGGGGGGTCAGGGCGGTGGGTTCTGCGCAACCAGGGCTTTACTGCCGCCCCGGCTGCGCGCACCTTTCGCAACACGCCAATGCTGAACGAAAGGAATCCTCAAAATGGCAATCATGACCGCCACCATTGCAGCCGGATCAGAGATCCTGACAGCCGACGTAATTTCTCACGAAGGCGGGCTTTGGCTTGTGCCGCACTGGTGGCAACACCCAACCGAAGGATGGATGCGGCCAGCCAGAATAATTCGGATGGACACGCTTCAGCATCAGCGCCTGTTTGGGGCTGAGACGGACTTTCTGGTAAAGACCCCACTACCCATAGGCGCCCTTGATGGCAGCCAAGCACCAGACGAATGCTCGGGATTCGAGGTGATCGACAACCCGGACGTTCGGTTAGTAGTGGGTCAGGCTTAATGTAGCTCATGCGCCCTCCCCCATCTTTCGGATGGCGGCCTCTGCGCTTGACTCGGACGCACGCAGCGATTGAAGCTGCAGCGGATGAAACGCGCGCATTTCAGGAGCCTGTCTTGATGCTGAGAAAGATTGCCCTCGCCCTGCCCGTTCTGATGCTGGCCGGGTGTGAAGAACCAAAGCCAAGCCCAGGTGATGCTCGGCTGATCCAAGCTTGCGAAGCAGGGGACACGAACGCCTGTATTGCTTATGAACAGATCCGGGCGCAGCGAATAGCGGCTGTGTCTGCATATCTTGGGGCGCGGCAACCCGTTCAGCTTCAGCACACGCCAATGCCTGTATCGACACCGGTGCGGACGAACTGCACGACGACGCTCGGGCAAACGAATTGCACGACGTATTGATCATGCCGCGCCCTTTTGCGTTTTTTTGACGCGGGGTTGACCATCGCCCGCAGCGTGACCACATCGGTCATCATGAATAGAACGCGCCGCCATCAAATCGTGCCAGCTCAAAGGGATATTCCGTTTGCTGGCTCCTGCGAGGATGGCGAGGTCATACTTGCCGTCAATCGAACCGCGCTGATGCCAGCGGTGGATGGCGACAATTTCAATTTGATCGCTCGGGGACAGGCTCTCGTTGACATCGTCAAGGAGAGCCTTCCTGTTTGGCCATTTATCGATGATGGCTTGAGTGAGGTGCTTTTTGCTCATGCCTCACACTATAATGACCATTTCGGTCATTCGTCAACTCACCTGAATGGTTATTGAACATGAACACTTTGGTCATGATAGATTGCGTCATGAGCACGAGCACCGACGCACAACAGCAAAAATCCAAATTTGCACAGGAAATGCGCCCCGAAAGAATCGGGCAGCGCCTAAAGTGGCTCCGCCTTGCACTGGGGTTTCAGCCGGCAGAAATGGCTGACTTTCTCGGCATCGAACGCACCTACTGGTCGCGGATCGAGGGCGGCAAGCGAGCCACATCCAAAGAGCTTGCCGCCATCATTAAAGAGCGGTGTCATGTAACGATGGACTACATCATCGTTGGTGAGCTGGGCGGCTTGCCTCTGGACTTAGCGAACAAGATCACAAAGATCGCCAACCAGGACTGATGAAAATAGATATCATCAACAGATTGCCCTGACTTCAGCGCCGCCCGAGCAGCGAAAAAGAGCTTCAAGTTCCAGACCCAGTACAGCACTTATCTTCCCAATCGCAATCAACCTATGGACGACATGAGCGCACAGCCCACAGCACCTGTCAAAAGCACTTTTTGCCCGTCGTAAATTTTCGACATGAGCGGAAAGGGCGAGGCAACCAGACTAATACTGTGGCTAGAAGCGCAAGTCGAGAGCCGTCGCGCCGAGCTTGGCTTAAGTCTTGGAGAGGCATCAATTAAGGCTGGCAACAGTCGAGGCTACCTGTCCCGGCTCTTCAGGGACAAGAATGATATTGGCATTGCCCGCTTCCACAGGATCTGTGACGCACTCGGGATATCAACGTCTGAGCGGACGTCAGCTCTGGCACGGAACGATTTCCCCAGCCTGGATGAAATCACAGAACTTGTCGCACGCGGCGCAACCGAGGCCGAGATCCGCGCATTTGAGGATCATATCTTGGTTTATGCGGAGCCAGACGATAGCGACAGCACCCTGCGGCTGGTTCACATGGGTAGCAGAAGCTTGGCCGCTCAAGTGATATCGACACGATCGCCATCGGTTCTTCAGAGGGCCGTGGACGCCTTTCCAGATGCGTCACGCAAGAAACTGTTGGCCTCTTACCGAGTTGCGGCCAAGGGCGCGTGCATCATTACGATAGAACGCCTGTCAGCTCACCTGCACGGGCAGCCTGGAGTAGATGAGTTGGTCTACAAACGGCTGCTGTTCCCCATCGCCTCTTTCGATGGCGCGCCAGGTGTCGGGATCTACGCTATCCCGGTGTCCAACTCAGCCAGGTTCATCACGTCATCCATCGAGGAATAGCAGCACGCCTCATGATCCCCCCTTGTTTCAGGCGCAGGCGTTGACCACACTTGAGCGCGAGGGATGCAGGACATGAGCCCGAGTTGGAAACCGAACCCCCGGCGCAAATCCCGATCCTTGAGAAATGCGTAAAACTGGTTGGCGCGCCAAGTTATCGCCGCATGGTACAATGCCGCTCGGCCAAAATCCTCAACGGCTTTCAGCTTCCGCAATTCGGGGCTGAAGAAAAGATCGCCGAAATAGACCACATCACCAGACAGCCGACCGTCAACCAGGCTGGATACTTCCTTGATGGTTGCAATGTCATTTGCGCCTGGATACTGCCGCTGGTGGATGCGCTTCCAGTAGTCGGAGACCCGCTCTCTGCCCAAGCGCTCCAGTTTGACGCCTGCCGCTCCAAGCATCTTACCTGAGCCGCTGATCGTCACCCAAAAACACCCATCGTATGTGAAGTCGTTTTTCTCTGGGGAAAGCGTAGGCGTCAGGTATGGCTTCCCAATCTCTAGCAGTTTCTCCGCCACAGATTGGTAATCGTGGGTCACACGGACAGTGCAGCCCTTTGCCTTCAGGCTGGACAGCCTGTGCGAGAGAGCGGCGGATAGAATGAATGCTTGCTCCGACATCAATACCTCGAACAATTCATGACAAATGCCGCCTCGCCTTATAGCTGATTAACGACATTCTGCGAGCACCTTGAATCCGCTGCGGCATGTGTGAATGTCCATTATGGTCATTTTTCTTGTTGACTGTGACCATTTTGGTCACTACATTGGTTCTCAAGCAAAGGGAGAACCGAGATGACCGAAGAAGAACTTTCCAAATTCCTCACCGACAATTCTGCTCGCATCAAAGAGGCCGCCGTCGAGGCTTGCATCGAGAAGGTGCGCGACAATATCCGCTTTGGCCTTCCATCGTCCGTTCAGGACGTCGTTTCTGCATTCATGAAGGATGAAGTCGCTCCGGCGGTCGCAAAGGCCCTCGCCGGCGAGAAGGGTGCAATCATTGCTGCTGCTGTCTCCGGCGCGGCGAAGATCGGAGACGAGCTTTCGAAAACCATGGTCGAGAACGCGGTGAAGAACATGACCGGGTACCGCGGCTCCGAAATCATCAAGGACCTGATGAAAAGCTAACTCCATTCGGGAGAACCGAGATGCACAGCGCCTTCGAGAATATCCAGACCAAATACGCCACCACACGGGCAAACCTGAGCCTGGGCAGCAAGCCGCGCCGCCGCCGTTACACCGAGGTGATCCACATTGAGGACTTCGACATTGACTGCGGCTCGTTGGCTGTGGACGTGGAGTTTTCCTACGACGTTGAGCGCGAGGCAGCAGACCCGTCCACCGGCTACGATCAGGAGACGTTTACCGTGACCGGCGACATTCTGGCCGTCACCGTTTCCGCCCATAACATCCGCCGCAACATGGCCGATCCGTTTGCCTGCGACCTCCTGAACTTCATCAGCGAGGACACTCTGGCCGCCAAGGCAGACCTTGGCTGTTACGAGCAGTTTCTCTGCGACCAGATCCAAACCGAATACGAAAGCGGCGACCGCACTCCGGGCGGATCGCTGGCAGCGGAGTGAGCGATATGAGCATCTTCGACCAGATCAAAGCAGACCGTGAGGCGGGGACGCCGGGGCTGTGGGTTAATGAGGTTATCTACGGATGGGGGGATACCCCGTGCATCCGGGTTGATGGCATGGAAGAGCCTTTCATCAATTTCATCCGGCCCAAGAGCTACCACCCAGAATATGTGACGACAGCAGACGGGTCTTGGGTTCTGAGCGAAAGCCGCGCCAGGGAGGCTGGGAATTACGTCCCGACGAAAGAGCACCGGGAGCAGGTAGCCGCCGCACAGGACGCAGACGCCCGCCGCATCGCCCGCGTGCCTCAGTTGGAGCGCATCGCTCTGGCGGCGGAGGAGCTGGCGAAGGCTTGCGAAGATCGAGGCGGCCTGTCTGCTGAGCGCCAAGGTGAAGCCTTGGCGGCATTCCGGGAGGCCTGCAAATGATCGACTGGACCGCCTTCATCTACGCTGTTGGTGCCGTGATCGGAATGTTTGCCGCCGCTGGCCTGCTGCTCGTGTGGACTCTGGCAAGCGCGCGGGTTTTCAAGACAACCGCCGCCGCAACGGCATCAGCCCTACTGCCTCCCGTGATGATCATGTTCGCAATCTTCTACCTCAGTTTTTCGGGAGTGATCCAATGACCAACATAACCATTCTCCCGGCAGCGACCTCCCGCGCTGCCACCACCCCGGCGGCAAACACCACTCACGGTTTCGAGCAGTGCCGCCGGGGGCAGGATGATCCCGAGAACCGGGGCCCCAGCGCCCAAGTGTTCGAGGACTTCAACGGCCAGCACTTCCACGACGAATGGACGCAAGCGCTTGTGCTTGGCGTCTGGGCGTTGGCCTTCCTCGTTGCTGCCGGAACCGCCATCGCCGCGCCCTATGTGCTGCGCCTCCTGTTCGCCCTGTTCGACTTGATGGGCCTCGCACTGTGAAAGGACACGACATGAAACTGACAGCCCTTGCCCTTCTGATCACCGTGGCCGCCTGCGCAACGCCGGAGCAGTCCAAGGAGTTCGCACAGAGCCGCTGCGCCTTCATTGGCTATGAAATGGAGCGAGAGCGCGTGCCGACCCTGCAGTGCGTTGAGCGCAAGTTCGACCAGCACCAGGCCCGCGGGCGCGCTGTCGCAACCGGCCTCACCGTTGGACTGACCACCGCCGCCGCTGCTGGCGCTTTCTGAAATCTCCCCGGGCGCTTGGAAACCCTGGCGCCTGCACCTCACCCCGGCGGCTACCTTGCCGTTCCCTGTCGCCGGGGTGCTTTTGAAAGGAGCGAGACATGACCAAGCATGAAGCGATCACAGCCCCGGATAACGACGGTAAGCCTGCCGCGCACCAGAGCGTTTTCGCAGCTATTGCCGCTGCAGTCGCAGAGGTGAAGGTTCTGGGCAAGAGTGATCGGAACAAGTTTGACGGGTACGACTTTGTGTCTATCGACAAGTTCCTAGCTCTTGTGAACCCGATCTGCGCGCGTCACGGGCTGTTCCCAATCGTCGCTCTTCGAGAGCTTGAGCAATACGAGAACGTCAACAGCAAGGGCGGCAAGTCCGTTTGGGGCCGGTTCTTCTACGATATCACTTTATTCCACGCCAGCGGCGACAAGCTGGGGCCGGTAAATATCATGGTGTCGGTCCCGTTAAATGGTGCGCAGGCCAGCGGCTCGGCCCAGTCATACGCTCTAAAGCAGTTCTTCCGCGCAACCTTAATGATTGCCACGGGCGACAAAGACGACGCTGACCTTATCCCGACTGAGCAGCACCACGCTCCGCAGGTGCAACCAGTTTCCGCCGGACAGTTCACCAAGTTGCGAGACCTGGCGAGGGCCGCGGGCGTCACCGAACAGGAGATATGCGCCAAGGTCGGTGCTTCCAGCCTGGAACAGTTCCCTGCCAACAGGTTCGACGCCGTGGCTAAGGGCCTGCAAAGCAAGATTGACGCAGCAAAGCCCAGCCCATCCGAGCAAGTCACGGACGACGAAATCCCTTACTAAGGAGAACGACAATGCCGCTTGATATGTCCATCATTCAAGAAGCCTACGCCGCGCAGCGGTTCGTTTACTTCGACATTGAAACCATCCCCTGCCAAGACAAAACCTATCTGGCAGAGCTGGAGCGCAAGGTGCAGGCCCCGGGGAATCTCAAGAAGCCTGAAAGCATCGAGAAGTGGCTGGCCGATAACCGCAAGAGCGCGGCGGTCGATGCGCTGTCAAAAACCAGCTTCGACGGCGGGCGTGGACATGTGTGTACTATCGCATGGGCGAAGAATGACAGCCCGATCACCGTGCGGCACGCCAAGACCACCGCGGATGAGCGCAATATTCTGGCCGATTTCTTTGATGATCTGGACCCGTACCACAGTGAAACGCTAGTGGGCCACAACATCGCAGGCTTCGATATCGGCTTTCTCCGCAAGCGCGCCATTTACCTTGGCGTGAAGATGCCGACGCCTAACAGCTTCCCGCGTGACCCTAAGCCGTGGGACCGGTCTATTGTGGACACCATGTCGGCATGGGCCGGCGGCACCAACCGTATCAGCATGGATGAGCTGTGCCAGATCCTCGGCATTCAGGGCAAGGACGGTTTCGACGGCTCTCAGGTGGCTGCAGCATGGGCTGCTGGTGAGCATGACAAGATTGCGGAATACTGCCGCGATGACGTCTATCGCACCCGCGAAATTCACAAGCGTTTTCTGCAGGCGGGCTTCTGATGCCCTGCGCCAAGCTCGACGCCGCTGTGCAGGACTATTTCGCCCGCGAGGCAGCCGCCAGCCAGACACCGCAAGGCCAAGACTGCAACGCCCTGTGGGAAGCGGTATCCCGTGAACACGAGGTGGAGTTCGATGTTCTGCAAGAGGCGGTTATCGCCGCCGGTATGCCGAGGGTTGGGTGATGGCTACCAAGGTGCTGCGCTCTGCTGACGATATCGACGCCCTGGCGCGGATGATTGGCGCTCGGACGACGTACCCCATGACCGTGACCATCACGCAGGGAGACCCGCGGCGCAGCAAGCAGAACCGCTTGGCGCAACGCTGGTTCACCGACGTTTCCCGCCAAAAGGAGGACGAAACCCACGAGGAAATTCGCGCCTTCTGCAAGCTGCACTTCGGGGTGCCGATCCTCAGGGCAGAGAACGAGGCGTTCCGGCAGAGCTATGACCGCACCATGCGGCCACTCGACTACGAAACCAAGCTGGAAGCGATGAAGGCCTTGGACGTGCCTGTAACCCGCCTGATGACCGCAAAGCAGATGCGGGCCTTCATGGATGAAATGCAGCGCTACTGGGGTGGAAGGGGCTTCCGGCTGACCGATCCCGAGGCCCTTAAGTATGAGGAGGAGTTCGCCCAATGACCCGCGAAATCTACTGCTGCGGCTGTTCTGACAAAGTGCCGGCGCGCCTGACCGATGGGGCGGAAATCTACCCGCATCGCCGCGACCTGTCCGCGCTGCCTTTCTGGAAGTGCGACACCTGCGGCAACCATGTCGGCTGCCACCACAAGACCAGCCACCCGACAACCCCTCTGGGCTGCATCCCAACACCGGAAATCAAGAGCGCCCGTCAGCACATTCACCGCATTCTGGACCCGATCTGGAAGAAAGGACGCATGACGCGCAGGGCTGTTTACGCCGAGGTGGCGGAGCGCTTGGGTCGCAAGGACTACCACACCGCCAACATTCGCAGCGTCGATGAGGCGCGGCAGGTCTACCGCATCGTCAAAGAGATTGGAGCGCAGGTATGACCCGCCCTGTATCCGAATGGATCGGCAAGACCGACACCACCCAGGCCCCGGCGCGCGTCAAGGCCCGGATCATTATGGCGCAGGACGGTATCTGCGCCTGCGGCTGCGGCGTCAAGCTGGGCGCGGCTGGCGAAGGAATCGACTTCGACCACGAAAACCCGCTGATCCTTGGCGGCGAGAACCGGGAGGCCAATCTGCGCGCCCTGCGCCGCCCCTGCCACAAGGTGAAGACAAAGCAGGACGTTGCGCAGAAGTCGGTCGAGGCCCGCAAGCGATCAAAGAACTACGGCCTTCACAAGCCGAAATCCACCATCCAGGGCAGCAAAGGCACGCGCTGGAAGAAGAAAATCGACGGGACAGTTGTTCCCCGCTGACTGCGCCCTGACAGCAACCGGGCGGCTGAGCCAGAAGCGGACGCATACCGCGCCTGCCAATCATACCGAACCGCTCAGCCGAATTTTGCCGCACCAATACCCCGGTTGCTTTCAAGACGCAGTGAACAAGGAGAGAGACAGTTGAAAGATATTCCTGATGACGTATTGAGCACCCTCAGCGCAGCAGAACTGGACGGCCCAAACCTGCGCCTAACCGGCCAGTTGGACCGCAAGCTTTATACCGCGACCAACAAGGTTCTGGAGGTCGCGGGCGGCAAATGGAACCGCAAGGCCAAGGCTCATGTGTTTCCCGAAGACGCTGTTGATGCAATCGAACCCCTGCTGCTGACCGGCCAATACGCCGACACCAAGAAGGATTTTCAGCAGTTTGACACTCCAGAGGACCTGGCTATTCGTGTGATCGAGGAAGCCTGGATCAGGCAAGGAATGTCTATCCTGGAACCCTCTGCCGGCTTGGGGAACCTAGCTCGCCGCGCAGTTCTGGTGGGCGGCATCGTTGACTGCTTCGAACTTGATCCGGAGCGTGTCGAAGTTCTGCAGGAAGGCCCTTACAAAATCGTGGAACGCGCGGACTTTCTCTCCGTGCAGGCATCCCCTCTCTACCATCGGGTTGTGATGAACCCACCGTTCACCAGGGCCGCAGACGTCAAACACGTTCGCCACGCCTATGAATTCCTTCACCCCGGCGGTCGCCTGGTGGCAATCATGTCACCCGGCTTCACCTTTCGCCAAGAGCGGAAGTTTACAGAGTTCCGAGCATGGGCGGAAAGCCTGGGCGCGAAGATCGAACACCTGCCTGAAGGGGCATTCAAGGAAAGCGGGACCGGAGTCCGCACTCTGATCCTCACCATTGATAAACCATAATAAACCCATGCCAGACCCCTTAACCCCCCTCCGCAAGGCCCCACACCAATCTGTGCCTTGGCACGAAAACAACCCGTTGGAGCGCTTCACGGATGAGGAACTGGCCGCAGAACTGAAGCGGCGCGAGAAGCAGAGGAAGGAATCGGAATGACCATCGACACCAGTGCGGAGGCTGTAGAGGCCCGCTGCCAGCACCTTGATCACTGCTCCCATGACGGGAAGTCAGAAGATGCCGCGCTGATGCGAGCGCTGGCGTCAGAGCGGGACGAGGCCGACCGGCGCGCGGGGGCTGCCGAACGAAAAAACGCCGATGAGATTTCGGACCTGAGAGACACGCACGACAAGCGACAGCAGTGGCTGCGCGAAGCAAAGGCAAGCAGAGGGTATGACGACAACGTATCGTTTGACCGTGTGTGGGGAGAAACATGCGCCGCTGCTGACGAACGTGACGCCGCCCACGCTGCCGGGCGCAAGGAGGCGCTGGAGGAGGCGGCATCGCTTATCGCACCGCACCCTGACCACGACCAATCGGATTGGACAGAGTATGCGCACGATTGCAACAATTTATCTAATCGCATCCGCGCCCTCCAGCACCAGAGGGAGGAAGGCTGATGCGGGCGCAGGCCGTTCTGTACCGGGACAAGATGTACCCAAGCCTCCGCGCAATGTCCGAAGCGCTTAATTGTTCGCCAGGCGCCATTTCACGGGCGTTGAAACGCGGCACCTTCTACGGATTTCCCATCATCCCCGTTGAACCGGAGGACACCCCCAATGACTGAACAAACCGAAATGAAGCCGGGTACTTGCGACGGCATTGAGCAGGATGCATTCGAGGAGTGGGCGCGAGGCCAAGGAATGAACATGAACCAGCACCCGCTGCACTACCTGTTTCTTGATCCAGTCACAAACGGCGCCCGCCAGGCGTGGAAGGCCGGTCTGATGCACTGCAAGGAGCGGATGGAGGTAGAAACCCCAGCCGTGGCAGTGAAGCCGCTGCAGTGGGAGCCCGGAATTGTGGACTGGGCTCGCCCCTTGCCGGGAATGAAGTATGTGGCCTGCTCAAGTGAGGGAGGAAAATGGTCTTGGTGGCTTGAAGGCGAAGATAGAACGCATGCGGTTCAACGTCAGGTTTGCGAAAACGAGGCTGCCGCAAAGGCCGAAGCGCAGAAAGACTTTGATCAACGTATCATCGCCCACTCTCCACAGCCCCCGCTGTCGCCACAGGAAGCGGCAATGGTGCTGCTGGATGACGCTTCTGCAGTGGAACGCTTGGCTATGGCCGGGGCCTCTGCTGGCAGGCACGGTATAGCGACTGTTCTCCGCGCCATCGCAGGAGGTTCCGACCATGAAGGCTGATCCGAAGCGCGTGGAGCGCTGCATTATTGCCTTGCATGACCTTGGAAGCCGCTCAAATGCCAGCCGGAACAAAGTGATGAAAGCGCTGCAAAACGAAGGCTTCACGGATGATGAAATTCGTGAAGCAGCGACAAAGATGCTTGGAGGCGACACCCATGACTGACAACAAATACACCTGCCCCCGCTGCGGCGGTACTGGTGAGGAGCGGGAGGCTGTGCCTGCGGATCAGGTGGGGTCGTCCGATTTAGTGAAATGGTGCCGCACAGCTGCCTTCGGCGCCAAAGGGCGAGCAGGCATCAGGCTATCCGCTTGCGCCGACCACATCGAGGCCCAAGTCGCGCGGATCGAGAGGCTGGAGACAGAGAACGCAATCCTGCGAGCAAAGGCAACCGGCGCAGTCTACGTCTGTCCTGAGTGCGACATAGAAGGATGCAAGCACGTCCGCGCCGCCCTGCAGGAGCCCCAGTCATGAGCGCGCCGGATCGGATTTGGTTTGCGCCCGACGATGGCGAGATTAGCAAACATGGCTGGGCTGGGGTCCAGAACGGCAAGGACCTCCTATACTGGGAGTCTGAGCAAGCACATCACCCTAATGATGACGGTGAACTATTCCTCCGCGCCACCCCCGCCAGAGAGCATGCTGACGAACTGGCAGAGGCGCTGAGGGAGGTGAAAGCGGACTGTGAAGCGCGTGCCGTATCTGGCGTTGTTCCTATTGGCCGCTCTGCATGGATCGCCCTGACTGACGCCCTCGCCAAGCTGGAGAAGGAGGAAGGGAAGTGATCGACGTTGGGAAGCTAATTGGATGGGTGGTTTTTACCGCTGGGGTTACTGCCATTGGGGCGTATTTGTTCGGCGGCGTCGGTGCCGGGATCGCTCTTACGACAGTCGGTACGATTTTGATTTGGGGGAGTACCTAATGACCCCCGCCCCCACCGACCACGACCGCCCCACGCACATCAACCGGCCCCGCGATAGAGCGCCCACGCTCAAGCAGAAGATCCGCCAGCAGTAACAAGCGGAAGGTCAAGATCACACTGTCGGCATTCCCGGCGAAGAAAGAGAGATAGGAGAGAAGGATGGGGTTCACCAAGGAGCAGAAAGAAGCGGCACTGCCGGTAGCGCTACGCGAAGCTGCGGCGGTGCTTGAAAGGATGCAGCGGGAGAGTGGTACGGATTGGCGAGCCAAGTGCGTAGAGCTTTCAAATCAACTTTCGGAGCTGCGCGAAGCGATTGATGGCGGGCCTATGCCAATGTGTCGTGATTGCGCAGATGGTGATGGGACGTGCTCTATGGACGGATTGCCATGCGACCCTCAGGGGCGCGCCCTTGAGTTAGTCCGCCGTCTTCGCCGCACTACCTAACCCCTCCCCGCCACGAGAACAGGAAAGGAGTAAGCGATGGAACCTGCACGACCATTTTCAGCCGACACCCTGGCAGAACGCTGGGGATGCTCAGCCGAAAGCGTCCGGCAACTGGCGCGCCAAGGCGCAATCAGATACTTCCGTGTTGGGAAGATGTACCGCTTCCCCAAATCCGCTGTTGAGGAATTTGAATGTCAAACATCAGGATCGGACGCCTCCGCGGCGGCCTCTGCGTCTACTGGGACGACCCGGACACCGGTAAGCGAAAGCGGTATCAGCTTGACTCACGCTCCAGAAAGGAAGCGGAAGCCGAGGCAATAGACGTATTCCGGCGGGAGACCTTCAAGGCCACCCCTAAGGGCGCCGATGTGCAGCAGATCTGGGACGCTTACATTGCCGACCTGGGCGACAAGCCCACCGCAAAGACGATGGGATATACCGGAAAGGCGATCTTGCCGCACTTCGGCCCGTTCCTCCCTCAGGATATCGACAAGGCCCTGTGTCAGGCCTACGAGCGCGACCGCAAAGCTTCCGGGAAGAAACAGGGAACCATCTGGACGGAGCTGGGACACCTGCAGAGCGCCCTGAACTTCGGCAAGAAGGTCCGCATGATCGAGGGGGAGACGCCTCATATATGGCGGCCCGCCAAACCTGAAGGTGACAAGCGCATCCTGAACGCCGGAGAGATACGCGCGCTCATCAGCGCTGCTCATGATCCGCACATTCGGCTTGCCCTGATCCTACTTCTAAGCACCGCTGCACGTGTCGGCGCAGTGCTAGATCTGACGTGGGACCGGATCGACCTTGAGCGCGGCGTGATCAATCTGCGCCGGGAGGATGGGGCGACCCGCAAGGGCCGGGCCGTGGTGCCGATGAACGCCAGCACCAGGGCCGCGCTGCAGACCGCGAACGACATGGCAATGAGCGATTACGTGGTTGAATATGCTGGCGGGCCGGTCAAGAGCATCCGCAAGGGCGTTTCAAATGCGATCGATCGATCCAAGATCGGCCACGTGACCATCCACGAGCTGCGCCACACCGCCGCGGTGCACTTGCTGGGCGCGGGCATACCGATAGAGAAAGTCTCGCAGTACCTGGGCCACAGCAACGTGCAGATCACGTTCAAGACCTACGCCCGATTCCTGCCGGATCAGATGCAGGATGCCGCCGAAGTGCTGGATTTCATGAACTTCAGAAAGGCGAACTAGGTTCACGGAACCGGCGCGCGCTTCGCAAATGCTCTATCAGGACATTCAATAGTGCGTATTTTCAAGGGGTTGAATGGTGGGTCGTGAGAGGCTCGAACTCCCGACATCTTCGGTGTAAACGAAGCGCTCTACCAACTGAGCTAACGACCCGATGAGCGGGGATTTAGACAATGCCGCCGGTCAGCGCAAGGGGGCTTTGCAGATTTTTTTGCCCATCCGGGCCGCTTATTCCAGAACCGTTTCCATACCGTTTTCCAGCACATAAACACAGCCCTGCCCGTTCGGCAGCGCCGCCATCCGGTCGCGGCTCAGCCCGCAGACGATACCCCGCATCACTTGTCCCAGCAGCCCATGCGCGACCACCACCGAAGGGCCGGTCAACGACTGCATGAAGTCGAGGATGCGGGCATGGAAACTGCCGTATCCCTCGCCGCCCGGCGCCTCGCAGAAAAGGTCCAGATTGTACGGATTGGCACCGTGGATATCCGGGTACGTTGCTGCGACCTCCTCCAGCGTCATCCCCTGAAAGGCCCCGGCATAGGCCTCTGCCAGCCGCGCATCGGTCACGAAAGGCGCACCCCCCAAGGCAATATCCGCGGTCTGCTGCGCCCGGCCAAGGGGGGATGCAAAACAGGCCGGATTCTGCATCAGAACCGGCACCATCAGTGCGGCCTGGCGCCGGGCGTGTTCCACTCCCAGCGCGCTCAGCGGAGATTCCAGCTGACCCTGAATGCGGCGTTCGGCATTCCATTCGGTCTGCCCGTGCCGCAGCAGCCAGATTTTTGGAAATTGCATGATCTGCTCCCTGCCCGGTTGTTCAGGCAATTGGTAGCGCCGCAGTGCCGCCAGCGGAACCCCGGAAAGCAAAAAGGCGCTCAACCTTTTCAGGGAGCGCCTTTGGGAAATAATGGTGGGTGATAAGAGATTTGAACTCCTGACATCTTCGATGTGAACGAAGCGCTCTACCACTGAGCTAATCACCCGTGAGGCAGGCTTTTAACTGTCCGCTGCGGGCTCCGCAAGAGGGTCATTGGCAGAATTTTTGCTTCCCGCGCTTTTTCTTGCGCGGCGCTGTCTTCGCATTTTGCAGGGCTCTAGCGCGTCTGCAGCCTCTAAACGGGCAGCCCGGCGCTGCCATGCTGGCGGCCGCGGCTGAAGGTCGGCTGGCCACAGGGTCTCAGGTTCAGCCCGCGCCGCTCCCGCCGCCATGAACCGCTCAGCAGGACGGCAGCGCGTCGCGTTGTATCATTGTCCGCAGGGTGAAGCTGGATCGGGTGTTGCGAATCCCGGGCACCCGCATCAGCCGGTCCTCCAGGAAACGGTCGAAATCCGGCAGGTCCTCCGCCACCACCCGCAAGAGGATGTCCCGCGTGCCGGTCATCAGGTAGCATTCCATCACCTGGTCGAACTTGCGTACCGCAGTCTCAAATGCCAGCAAAGCATCGGTGGATTGCCGCTCCAGCTCCACCGCCACAAAGATCGTGACCGGCAGACCCAGCTTGGCCTGATCCACCCGCGCCGAATAGCCCGCGATCACACCGCTGGCTTCCAGGTTTGCGACCCTGCGGGCGCAGGGTGTCGGGGACAGGCCGATCATCTCCGACAATTCGGAAATCTTCAGCCGCCCGTTGCGCTGAAGCGCGGCGACAATCTTGCGATCAATCGAATCCATGGAGGTTTCCTCTAGCAACTTCTCCAATTATGGCCGGCACCGCCAAAAGTTACAGATATAAGAGGTCTTTTTGGTGAAAACCGGCGTTTACGCGCTGGTATCATCTGGAAAAGTTTTGCAGGAGCCATCCAGATGACAGTGACCGCCGTTGCGTCCAGCACCCACGAAGAGATTTACCGCGTCGAGGAGCCCTCTGTGGGTCTCTTGGGCTTTATTGCCGTGCATTCCACCCATCTGGGACCGGCGGCCGGCGGCTTGCGCATGCGCCCCTACGCCAGCGAAGACGAAGCGCTGACCGACGTCAAACGCCTGAGCGAAGGCATGACCTACAAGAACGCGGCGGCGGGCCTGACACTGGGCGGCGGCAAGGCGGTGATCATCGGCGATCCGGCCAAGGACAAATCGCCGGAGCTGCTGCGCGCCTTTGCCCGCGCCATCGAGGGTCTGGACGGCCGCTATATCACCGCCGAGGATATGGGCATGAGCCCCGCCGACATGGCTGTCCTGGCGGAGGAAACCCGGTTCGCGGCCGGCCTTTCTGATGGCGAGTTTGCCAGCGGCGACCCCTCCCCGATCACCGCGCGCGGCATCTTCAACGCGATCCGCACCACCCGTGCCCACAAGCACGGCAGCCGCGACCTGAACGGCGTCACCGTGTCGGTTCAGGGCTTGGGCCACGTCGGCTGGTACCTTTGCCAGTTCCTGCATGAGGCCGGCGCTAAGCTGGTTGTCACCGACATCGACGAGGCCCGTGTCGAGACCGCAATCGCCGAATTCGGCGCCAAGGCAGTGCCGCTGGCAGAGATTTACGGCGCAGAGGCAGACGTGTTTGCCCCCTGCGCCATCGGCGGCATCCTGAACGCGCAAACCATCCCGCAGTTGAAGGCGGATATCGTCGCAGGCGGCGCCAACAATCAGCTGGCCACGGCTGAAGACGGCGCAGCACTGCATGCCCGCGGCATCCTCTATGCGCCCGATTTCGTGGCCAATGGCGGAGGCATTATCAACGTCGCGACCGAGATCCAGAAGATCAAGGACCGTGAAGGCTTTGTCGCCGAGAAGCTGCAAGCGCTGGATGAAACCATGGCGGCGATTCTGACCCAGGCCAAGGCCGCGGATGTCAGCCCTGCGGAAATGGCCATTGCCACCGTGCAAGCCAAGATGGAAAAGGCCAGCAAGGCCGCCTGATCCGTCGCTACTTGGCACCGGAGGCAGCGGGCTGCTCCCGCGGCTGAATGGCCCCCGGCCTGCGGCCGGTCTCCCTCCTGCCTTTGGGCCCGGCGGCCTGCCCCTCCCGGGGCGGGCCGCGCGCCGCACCGCAGGTGCGGCGCCATGCCCAACCGGCGCGGCGGCGTTGAAAACGCTGCCAGCAACGGGCGGGAGCACCGGCATCCGGCTGCTTAGAGAGCCCGGAACGCACACGCCCCGGAAAGAAGGGCCAGAACGGAAGAGAAAACTAAAAAAGGGCGGCCTCCTCGGTCCGCCCTTTTCTTTTCCTTGCTTGCGTGAACCGCGGGTCAGTGCGCCGTTGCGCCTGCCCCCTCGCCAGAGCCCTTCAGCGCCGCCTTGGCAGCTGCGGCTTCCTCCGCCTCCTCGTCCCATTCGATGGGTTCGGGCTTGGAGACCAGAGTGTGTTCCAGAACCTCGGACACGTGGCTGACAGGGATGATCTCCAACCCCTCCTTCACGTTGTCCGGGATTTCCGGCAGGTCCTTCTCGTTCTCCTGCGGGATCAGCACCGTCTTGATACCGCCGCGCAGAGCCGCCAGCAGCTTCTCCTTGAGGCCGCCAATGGCGCTGGCATTGCCGCGCAGAGTGACTTCGCCGGTCATCGCAATGTCCTTGCGCACCGGGATACCGGTCAGCACCGACACAATCGCGGTCACCATCGCCAGGCCGGCGCTGGGACCATCCTTCGGCGTTGCGCCGTCCGGCACGTGCACATGGATATCCAACCGGTCGAACTGCGGCGGCTTGATGCCGATCTGCGGGCTGACCGAGCGCACATAGCTCGACGCCGCCTCGATCGATTCCTTCATCACGTCGCCCAGCTTGCCGGTGGTCTTCATCCGGCCCTTGCCCGGCAGCCGCAGCGCCTCAATTGACAACAGCTCGCCGCCAACCGAAGTATATGCGAGACCGGTGACAACACCCACCTGGTCCTCCAGCTCGGCCAGGCCATAGCGGTACTTCTTGACGCCCAGGAAATCATCCAGATTGTCCGCCGTCACGGTCACGCTGTCGGCTTCTTTCTTGACGATCTTGGTCAGCGACTTCCGCGCCACCTTGGCGATCTCGCGCTCCAGGTTCCGCACGCCGGCCTCGCGGGTGTAGGTGCGGATCATCTCGGTCACCGCATCATCGGTCAGCTCGAACTCCTTGGCCTTCAGGCCGTGGTTCTTCACCTGCTTGGAAATCAGGTGCTGCTTGGCAATCTCGCGCTTTTCGTCTTCGGTGTAGCCGGACAGCGGAATGATCTCCATCCGGTCCAGGAGCGGCCCGGGCATGTTGTAGCTGTTCGAGGTGGTCAGGAACATCACGTTCGACAGGTCGTACTCCACCTCCAGGTAGTGATCCATAAAGGTGTTGTTCTGCTCCGGGTCCAGCACCTCCAGCATGGCCGAGGCCGGGTCGCCGCGGAAATCCTGGCCCATCTTGTCAATCTCATCGAGCAGGATCAGCGGGTTGGTGGTCTTGGCCTTCTTCAGCGCCTGGATGATCTTGCCGGGCATCGAGCCGATATAGGTGCGGCGGTGGCCGCGGATCTCGGACTCGTCGCGCACGCCGCCCAGCGAGATGCGGATGAATTCGCGGCCGGTGGCTTTGGCCACGGATTTACCCAGCGAGGTTTTACCCACGCCCGGAGGGCCGACGAGGCACAGGATCGGCCCCTTCAGCTTGGCCGAGCGCTGCTGCACCGCCAGATACTCGACGATCCGCTCCTTGACCTTCTCGAGGCCATAGTGATCCGCATCCAGGATCTCCTGAGCCTTGTTCAGGTCTTTCTTGACGCGGGACTTGTTGCCCCACGGGATCGACAGCATCCAGTCGAGGTAGTTGCGCACAACCGTGGCTTCCGCCGACATCGGCGACATGTTCTTGAGCTTCTTCAGCTCAGCATCCGCCTTCTCGCGCGCCTCTTTCGACAGTTTGGTTGCGGCGATCTTCTCTTCCAGCTCGGCGATTTCGCCTGCACCTTCTTCGCCGTCACCCAGTTCCTTCTGAATGGCCTTCATCTGTTCATTCAGATAGTACTCGCGCTGGGTCTTCTCCATCTGGGATTTGACGCGGGTCTTGATCTTCTTCTCGACCTGCAGGACCGACATTTCGCCCTGCATCAGGCCATAGACCTTCTCAAGCCGCTCGCTGACTGAGAGCGTCTCCAGCAGTTCCTGCTTGCGGTCCACCTCGATACCCAGGTGACCTGCCACCAGGTCGGCCAGTTTGGCCGGCTCCGCGGTTTCGCCCACGGCAGACAACGCTTCCTCGGGGATGTTCTTGCGGACCTTGGCGTAGCGCTCGAACTCGTCGCCCACAGTGCGCACCAGCGCCTCGGTGGTGGTGACGTCGCCCGGGATCTCGCTCAGCTCTTCTGCCTTGGCCTCGAAGAAATTGTCGTTCTCCAGGAACTCGGTGATCTTCACGCGGCTCTGGCCCTCGACCAGCACCTTGACGGTGCCATCGGGCAGTTTCAGCAGCTGCAGCACATTGGCCAGCACGCCGGTGGTGTAGATGCTATCTGTTTCGGGATCGTCCTCGGAGGGGTCGATCTGGCTCGACAGCAGGATCTGCTTGTCGTCGGCCATCACCTCTTCCAGGGCGCGCACCGATTTTTCCCGGCCCACAAACAGCGGCACGATCATGTGGGGGAACACCACGATGTCGCGCAGCGGCAGGACTGGGTAGGAGGAATTGAGTGGCTCTTGCATACTCGGTCCTTTGGTTAGGCAAGACGGCCCGGCCCCGGTATTGGCAGCTTTGGCCCGTCTCCTCATTGGATGTCTTTACTTGGTGGGGCGGCTCTTTGTTTTCAACCGCGGCACCTCAAGGCTGGGGGTCACCTTGCCCGCTGCGCGCCGGGACCACAAGGGCGCAAATGCAGGAAGGGTGAGCAAAGAGCTAACAAAGGCTGCCTCCGTCAGCGGACCGCACTCTGCAACTGTCAAGTGCACCCCCTGCGTCCCAATTTGCAGGAATGTTTGCCGTATTTTGGTCACTAACCCGCGCTATCATTCTGAATACCGAGGAAGCAGCAGTTTTACAGGACATAACAATGAACCAGCAGCGGCCACTTACAGCAGCGGAACTGGACCAGAAGAGCTATCTTGAGGCCAGAGACAGCAGCGACAAGGAACTTCTAATTTTCGCAGCCAGAAAGTCCGGACGGTCGCCGCTCAAGATCCAAAGAGAGTTCCGTCAGCTCGCCAGATCTGAATCCCGTCTCAATCTGGTCGAATACGTCCGCAACGGGCTTTATCACATCGACCGTTTCAACGACGAGGAACGCGCCGCGTTTATCTCGAATGACCTGCACTGGCCGATTACGCACAAATGCAATGACCGCCGGTGGGCCGGAGCTGCCGAAGACAAAATCGTTGCGGAGACGATGCTGTCAGCCGGTGATGTTCCCGTGCCGCAGACACTCGCGGTTTTAGACACCTCTTCTCGCCTGTTTCCCGGCAAACAGAAAATTCAAACGCCCTCCGAACTTCGATCCTTTCTTCAGAAGCACTCCGGCAAAACAATTTTTGGCAAAATCCTGAACGGGATGGTCAGCTTCGGCGCGTTCCGAATTGAACAAGCCGATGACACCCATGTACATTGCGCCGGTCACGATCCGCTGACTTATCAGGAGTTTATGCAAAACTACATCGGCTCAAACGCATATCTGTTGCAGAAGGCGCTGGACAACCATTCGGAATTCTCGAGCTACTGTTCCGCATTGGCCACCGTCCGCATGGTCAATATGGTTACTCCGGAGAGGGTCATCACACCTCTTGCCATCATCAAGCTGCCGCAAGGGGACAATATCGCTGACGCATTCTGGCGCCCGGGCAACCTGGCCTGTGAAGTGGACATTGAAACGGGCTGCATCCGCACAATCGCCCAGCGCGGGGTTGAAACGGAATTCCTTCGGGATCATCCCTCCAAGGGCGGGCTTATGGGCCTGCAACTGCCGCACTGGAACGAACTGAAGGAGATCAACGACCGTGCCGCGCGCATTTTCGCGCCAATCCGCTACCAGTCCACAGACATCGCAATAACCGAAGATGGGCCGGTGCTTGTCGAAATGAACTACGGCGGCGGTTTTGACCTGCCCCAATACGCCAGCGGGCGGGGCATGCTGACACCAGAGGTCCGGGCATTCTTCAAAAGCTGCGGAGTTGAGCTGACGCCACCGCGCAGGAAAGGACTCTTTTCGCGCCGCCGCAAGTAATGCCTTCTGGCCGCGCCGGGCTGACACTGTTGGGATCAGCCCCGCGGCCGTCAGCGCCGCAGCAGCGTGATCAATCCGCGCTCCAGCCGCCCGCCCGGCCAGGTTTCGCGGTAGGTGCCGCTCATCCGGCCCTGATCGACCAGGAAAAGACGGATATCCTGCCGCAGCATCTCTCCGGTGCCGCTGTCGCGCTCCGCCAGCAGGTTCAGCCGCAGCAGTTGATCCGCGCCGCAGGGCAGCGCGCCCAGCGCCAGTTCATCCAGAAAGACTTCAGTATCGTCCGGCAAGTCGCCACGGCCCGCGCTTTCAGCCCTCAGCCCTGTGCCGGGCTTCAGCGGCGCCCGGTCCTCAACCCCGATGGGCAGAAACCCCAAGGTCGCGGAATCCGCCACCAGCCGCCCATTGCGGAAGCTTAAGCGCAGCAGGTCGCCGGTGCGTTGCGGCAGCGGCACCATTTCAATGCGCCCGCCGGTTTTCAGCGAGATTTCGCCCGGCCCCTTCTGCACGATCCATTGCCCGCGCAAAGCCTGCGAGCCGCCCTTGATCAAGTCGTCAATGGAGATACGGCAGCCATCCAGAGGCGGCGCCTTGAAGAAGCTTGAGGCCTCCGCCAGGGATCCGGGCGCAGTCTGCGCCTGAACCGCCGGTGCAATGCCCAGCACGGCAGCTGCAACCAGCGCACGCAAAAATGTCATCGCCATCCTCCGCATTTTGGCGGCAGGATAGCGGATCAGGTCTTCATAACAGGTGAACGGGGCCGGTTCCGTCCGGCCCGAACAGTCTTGAAATGCAGCGCGTCCTATCTTTCTGGCTGACCAGCCAGATGGGTCAGCCCGCGCGACTGCCCGGCAAGCGCCTGGCCGTCATCCAAGACCGCAAACATCGCTACGCCAATGGCCAGAACAGCCAGCAGAGTAACATGAGCAACACCGGCAGAAATTGCGTCTTTCATCAGGGACCTCCACGTCGTTTATCAAGCCTCGGCCCGATTTCACGCCGAATTTGCGGCAGAAGCGTGTCCCGCCCCTGCCGCAGCCGTGAAAATACAGTCAAACTTGAGTCAAGGCGGCGCGCAACCGGTTTTACAACCGCTCAATATCCCCCTGCGCGCGGGTGTCGTGGAAGTCCTTCTGCCAGGCCTCAAACGTACCCGCAGCAATCGCCTCCCGCATGCCCCCCATGATCTCTTGGAAGTAATGCAGGTTGTGCCAGGTCAGCAGCATTCCCGAAATCATCTCGTTCGAACGGAACACATGGTGCAGATAGGCCCGCGAGTAATTGCTGCACGCCGGGCAGGAACAGTGCTCATCCAAGGGGCGCGGGTCGTCCTGGTGACGGGCGTTCTTGATGTTCACGACACCATAGCGGGTGAACGCCTGCCCCGTGCGGCCAGAGCGCGACGGCAGCACGCAGTCCATCATGTCGATACCGCGGGCAACGGCGCCGACGATGTCGTCGGGCTTGCCCACGCCCATCAGGTAGCGCGGTTTGTCCTCGGGCAGGAAACCGGAGGCATAATCAAGGCAGTCGAACATCGCCTCCTGCCCCTCGCCCACCGCCAGGCCGCCCACCGCATAGCCCTCAAAGCCAATCTTTTTCAGTGCTTCGGCGCTTTCCTCGCGCAGGTCCTGCTCCAGCCCGCCCTGCATGATGCCAAAGAGCGCATGGCCCGGACGGTCCCCAAATGCCTCGCGCGAACGCTCGGCCCAGCGCATCGACAGGCGCATCGATTCAGCGATGCGGTCGCGGTCTGCGGGCAGCGCCGGGCATTCGTCGAAACACATCACGATGTCCGACCCCAACAGCCGCTGAATCTCCATCGACCGCTCCGGCGTCAGCTCATGCTTGGAGCCGTCCACATGGCTCTTGAAGGTCACGCCCTTCTCGGTGAGCTTCCTGAGTCCTGCCAGCGACATCACCTGAAACCCGCCGCTGTCGGTCAGGATCGGGCGCTCCCAGTTCATGAACTTGTGCAACCCGCCCAGCCGGTCGATCCGCTCTGCCGTCGGGCGCAGCATCAGGTGGTAGGTATTGCCCAGCAGGATATCGGCACCGGTCGCGCGCACGCTTTCCGGCATCATCGCCTTGACCGTTGCGGCAGTGCCAACCGGCATGAAAGCAGGGGTGCGGATCTCGCCGCGCGGGGTGTTAATGACACCTGTGCGCGCCTTGCCGTCGGTTGCCTTCAGTTCGAAGTTGAAAAGCTCTGCCATCTCGTATTCCTGCCGTTACACTTAAACCGGCATCCCGGTGATTCACCCCTAATGCCAAGGAGCCAAGCTCATGTCCACAGCCGACCCTGCACCGCAATTGAAACTCGGCTGGGAGGAATGGGTCAGCCTGCCGGACCTCGGCCTGCCTGCCCTGCGGGTCAAGGTCGACACCGGCGCCCGCACCTCATCGCTGCACGCCACCGGGATTGAGACTTTCGGGCCTGCAAACGCCCCCAAGGTGCGCTTCATGGTGCATCCCATTCCCGGCCAGTACGATCTGGAAATCCCTTGCTCTGCCCTGATCAAGGACCGGCGCGAGGTGACTTCGTCAAACGGCGAAAGCGAAATGCGCTTTGTGATCGAAACCCCGATGGAGATCGGCGGCGCGTCCTGGCCGGTGGAACTGACGCTGACCGACCGGCGCGGCATGGCCAAGCACATGCTGCTGGGCCGCCAGGCACTGACCGAGAACGTGACAGTGGTGCCCGGCGAACGCATGTGCCAGCCGGCGCTGGACTATTCCGTCTACACCTCTGCCAATATCCGCAAGTCCGCCCCCAAGCGCGCCCTGCGCATCGCCGTTCTCAGCCGCGAGGACAACTATTCCACCCGCCGCCTGGTGGAAGAAGGCGAAAACCGCGGCCACACGGTGGAGGTGATCAACACCACCCGCTGCTACATGGCGCTCAATGCGCTGGCGCCGGAGATCCATTACGACGGCAAACGCCTGCCCCGCTACGACGCAGTGATCCCGCGCATCGGCGCCTCTGTCACCCAATACGGCACCGCGCTGTTGCGCCAGTTCGAAACGCTCGGCACCTTCTGCGTCAACGGGTCTGAGGGCATCACCGCCAGCCGCGACAAGCTGCACGCGCACCAGATCCTGGCCCGGCACAAGATCGGCATGCCCGCCACCGCCTTTGCCGCCTCGCCCAAGGACACAGGCAGCCTGATCCAGATCGTCGGCGGCGCGCCCCTGATCGTGAAACTGCTGGAAAGCACCCAAGGCAAAGGCGTTGTGCTGGCAGAAACCAAGAAAGCCGCCGAAAGCGTCATCACCGCCTTCCGCGGGCTCAAGGCCAACTTCCTGGTACAGCAATTCGTCAAGGAAGCCGCGGGGGTGGACATCCGCTGCTTCGTCGTCGGCTCCAAAGTGGTGGCCTCGATGAAACGTTCGGGGGCTGAGGGCGACTTCCGCTCCAACCTGCATTTGGGCGGCAGCGCCGAGACCGTCCGCATCAGCAAGGAGGAGCGCGCCACCGCGGTGCGCGCCGCCCGCGCCTTTGGCCTCAATGTGGCAGGTGTTGACCTGCTGCGCTCGGAAACCGGCCCCAAGGTGCTGGAAGTGAACTCCTCCCCCGGGCTTGAAGGGATCGAGAAAACCTCCGCCAAGAACATCGCCGGCCTGATTTACGCCGAGATCGAGAACCGGGTCCGCCCGGCGCCGCTGCGGCGGCTGAAACCCTCCAGCAACTGACCTGTGCCGGCAAGCCCGTCCGGGCTTGCCAGTCTGGGCTTGCCAGTCTGGGCTGCGACGCGTCATATACGCCCGCAACCTCTTGAAACTGCCGCGGCAAACACCCACTTGTATACCATTGCACACAAATGGGCCTGTCATTGAACAAGGCCAAGACACCGGGCGCAGGGCCGCTGCCCGGCGCGCCGGCGGAACCGGCTGCGCTGGCGGCTCCTGCGGCCCCCGCTGATCCATCAAAGGAATTTTACATGAACGAAGACCTCATCCTCGACCTCCTGTCCGGCAACCTGCTGTATCTGCTGGGCGCCGTGCTGCTGGTCATCATTGTCCTCAAGGGCATCAAGATCGTTCCGCAGTCGGAAAAATACGTGGTCGAACGCTTTGGCCGCCTGCATTCGGTGCTGGGCCCGGGCATCAACTTCATCGTGCCTTTCCTCGACGTGGCCCGCCACAAGATCTCGATCCTGGAGCGCCAGCTGCCCAATGCCACCCAGGACGCGATCACCAAGGACAACGTGCTGGTGCAGATCGACACCTCTGTCTTCTACCGCATCCTTGAGCCGGAAAAGACCGTCTACCGGATCCGCGACGTCGATGGCGCCATTGCCACCACCGTGGCCGGCATCGTGCGCGCCGAGATCGGCAAGATGGATCTGGACGAGGTGCAGTCGAACCGCGCCCAGCTGATCTCCCGCATCCAGGAAAGCGTCGAAAGCGCAGTGGATGACTGGGGCATCGAAGTGACCCGCGCCGAGATCCTGGACGTGAACCTGGACCAGGCCACCCGCGACGCCATGCTGCAGCAGCTGAATGCCGAACGCGCCCGCCGCGCCGAGGTGACCAAGGCCGAGGGTCAGAAACGCGCCGTCGAGCTGCAGGCCGATGCTGAGCTTTATGCTGCTGAACAGACCGCCAAGGCCCGCCGCATCCAGGCCGAGGCTGAGGCCTATGCCACAGAAGTTGTTGCCAAGGCGATTGCCGAAAACGGGCTGGAGGCTGCACAGTATCAGGTGGCGCTGAAACAGGTGGAGTCTCTGACTGCGCTTGGCAAAGGCGAAGGCAAGCAGACCATTGTGGTCCCTGCCCACGCGCTGGAGGCCTTCGGCAACGCCTTCAGCCTGCTGAAAGGCGGCAGGTGATGGACGCCCCCTTCTGGGTCCTGTGGTGGGTCTGGGGCGCGGGCGCGCTGGTCCTCGCCATTCTTGAGGTTTTGGCACCAGGCTTTGTGTTCCTGGGGTTTGCCATCGGCGCGGCCATTGTCGGCCTGCTGCTGCTGGCCGGCGCCAGTTTCACCCTGCCGCTGCTGCTCCTGATCTTTGCCGCGCTGTCGCTGGCAGCCTGGCTGGTGATGCGCAGGGTCTTTGCCCTGCCCAAAGGCCAGGTGAAGACTTTCAACCACGACATCAACGACTGATCCTGCACCCGGAACCCGCTTGGGTTCCGGGCCGCTTCACGCGGCAGAACTGTCAATCTTCTCCTTGTTGGACCGGCACCCTCGCTTCGCACACAGCCTCCGGCTGCTCCGGCTGTCCGCCGCACTTGCAGGCAAGAGAAGTGCCGCAGTGCCCTTCATCAGTTCAGCCAGCACGCCGCCGCTCCCCTGGCCGTAGCGCGGTAATGCCAAAATCCCGCTGCGGGAGATTGCAGCGCATCACAGCGCGGGACGGCCCGGACCAGTCACCGCGAGACGGAAGACTGCGCGGTGGTCCTGCACCCGATACACTTCTGGCGTCCTAAAGGTGCGGCAGCGCAAGATCTCCCGCGGACAAATTTACGGTTTCACCGATTTTCACCACGACAGCATTTTCCGCCCCCAGACCCTGCGTCTCAGCCGCCTGCCGAAATTTCACGGGAGCTTCAAACGGGTTTTCCGGCGTCAACGCAATTGTTCCCCAATGCATGCCGATTGCGCTTCGCGCACCAACTCTCTTTACCAGATCAACAGCTTCTTCAGGCGTGACATGGGCTCCCTTCATCAGTTTGCGCGGCTCATATGCTCCGATGGCCACCAAGGCCAAATCGAAGGGCCCCGCCTTCCTGCCGATCTCATCAAAGACCGGGCCGCTTGCCGTGTCACCGGAGAACCAGATGCTGCCTTCCCCTGTGTAGATGCCAAAGCCGGCCCACAATGTTTTGTTCTTGTCCCGAAGCCCGCGGCCGGAGTTGTGGATCGCCGGCAATGCAGAGATTCTGAGTGAGCCGGATTGCCAGTCATCCCACCAGTCCTGTTCGATTACCTTTGAATAGCCGCGGCTGATAAAAAATGCTCCCAATCCCAATGGCACAATAACCTGGATGTCCGCCTTGTAAGGGTAGGCCTCAATTGTCGGTGCGTCGAGATGGTCATAGTGGTTGTGGCTGACCAGCAGCACATCGGCCTTAGGCAGTTCCGCTCCGCTGATCGGAGCCGCGGCAAACCGCTTGGGGCCAAATCCTGCCGGGCCAGCGGTTTCCCCCAGGAATGGATCTGTCAGAATGACCTTGCCGCCCAGTCTAATGATAAAGGCTGAATGCCCCAGCCAAGTCACGCTTGGATTGCTGGCCTGCGCCAATTGACGGCGGAATTCCTCAACTCCCAGGACATGATCGCTGGGAACAGGTATTTTGAAAGAAGAGAGCAGTTGGTTCAGGATGAACCCAAGCATCTCTCCGGCGGATCCTTCCCGTACCGGGCTGCCGGGAGGGTTCCGGAAGCCGCGATTGGCAGTGTGATGGCTGGGTACTGAACTGCTCATGGTCTGAACCTTGTCTTTTGCTTCATAGGAAGCACACGCGCCTAGGAGCGGGAGAATTCCGGCTGTCAGGAGTGCGCGGCTCTTCTGTTTCATTTTCATTGTCTGAGGCTGCCAGCCCAAGGCCATCCCCCTGGCGGGGAGGGCTCTCTCATCGCTCATTCTGCGGTGAATGAAGACGGCAGCGTGCAACGCCGGGACATTCCTTGACAGAGAGTTGGCCGGTCCTTGGGCAGGTTTCCATTATGTATTCAGCTTTTGGTACTCGTATTGGCAGTTGCTGAGATCTTTTCGATCAGCATTTGAACGGCAAGTTCGAACACGTCTTCGTTTGAAGGGATCGGGGAGCCCAGGTGGCGGATTAAGTTCGGGTACTCAGCCGGATCAAGCCTGGTCTGTTTTTGCCGTACCAGTGCCTTGCCGCGGACTGGATCAGAACCGAACACATGTTCACCGGTTCCAACGCCAATCGCCATGGAAAGCAGAACTTCTCCGAACACCGGAATTTGGCTTTCCGGGAGCCCGGATTTCTCCAGCGCAAGGTAGATTGCTTCAATGACGTAACTGGCTGCCCTGACATCAGAGCCAGACAGGTTTGTCACTTCCAGCCCGATCGTTGGGAATACCAGGTAAACACTCCGGACAGACGATGCGATTTCTCTGAGCTGGGTCGCCCAGTCTTCGTCTTTTATATCTCTTGCCGGCAGCATCCTTGCGTAGATCCGGTCTGCCATAGCCTGCAGCAGCTCGTTCTTGCTGCGGAAGTAGCGGTAGACCGCGGTAGGATCCGCATTCAAGGCCTTTCCGATTTTCCGGAGCGACAGCTTTTCAAGGCTTCCGACCTCCTCAGCCAGGGTGAGGGCAGTATCCAGGATCAGTTCCGTGCTGAGACTGGTTCCAGCTTTGAAGACCAGTTTTTGAGTTTGGATGGTGGGGTTTTCCGAAGTCATGACGCGAATGTGATCGCTTTTGGCGGGAAGTCAAGCTTGTTGTCACCGCCTGCAGTCAACAAATGTTGACAACATATGGTGATTCCCAATACCGAGGAAGGCACCTTCAATAAGCTTCTGCCAAGCCGTGCGTTCTCCAAGCAACTGCAGGGCGGCTCCGCCAAAGGGAAGTGAACATGACAATCAAGCTGAAACTGAACGGCCAGACGCATAGTGTCGAAGCTGGATCGGGGACCCCGCTTCTTTGGGTGATCCGGGACGAACTGAAACTCACCGGGACGAAGTTCGGCTGCGGGGTTGCTTCCTGCGGTGCCTGCACTGTGCATCTCGACGGGGAGCCGGTCCGCTCCTGCCAGACATACGTCGAAGATGCCGAGGGCGCGGAAATCACCACCATTGAGGCCGTCGGCAACGGAGCCATCGGGTCTGCTGTGCAGCAGGCCTGGCTGGAGCTGGATGTTGTTCAATGCGGCTACTGCCAATCCGGGCAGATCATGTCTGAAGCGGGGCTGCTTGCCGAGAACCCCAAACCCACGGCGGAAGAGGTCGACGATTACATGTCCGGGAACGCCTGCCGCTGTGCTGCGTACCAGCGCATCCGGGCGGGCATTTTGCGCGCCGCTGAAATTCTGGAGGGCTGAAGATGACCCCGAACACGTCCCGCCGAAATTTTCTGAAGGGGGCTGCGGCTTCCGCAGCTGTTCTTTTTGTTGGAATGCGCCCCAGCGGCGGTCTGGCAGCCGCCAGGGAACACGCGGCTCAGTTCAACCCGTTTGTCAAAGTCGGGTCGGATGGTGTGGTGACGGCAATCGTCAAGCACTATGAGGCTGGCCAGGGCATCAGCACCGGGCTTTCCACTTTGATTGCAGAAGAAATCGGTCTGCGTCTTGATCAGATCGAGTTCGATTTCGCGCCGTCCGATCCTGAACTTTATGCCAATCTCAGGTTCGGGATTTTCCAAGGCACAGGCAGCTCCACATCCCTCGTCAACTCCTGGGATCAGTACCGCCAGGCCGGCGCTGCAGCCCGTGAGATGCTGATCGCGGCCGCGGCTGCGGCATGGGGGATTGATGCCGCGGAAATCACAATCGACGAGGGGATCGTCAAAGCGGCCGGGCAGTCTGCGCCCATCGGCGGATTTGTGGCGGCGGCGGCACAGCTCCCGGCACCTGAAAGCCCGCGCCTGAAAGACCCGGCGGATTACAAGCTGATCGGCTCGCCTGCGGCCCGCCGTCTGGATTCCGCAGGCAAAGGCAACGGTCAGGCCAAATTTGCCATGGATGTGCATCTTCCCAATCAAATGGTTGTGCTGATCAAGCGCCCGCCGTCGCGGGGCGGTCTGGCCGTCAGCTTTGACGACAGCGCCGCGCAGGACGTGAAAGGCTACCTGCATTCCGCGGTTCTGCCGAACAAGGCGGGCATTGCGGTTTATGCGGAAAACACCTGGGCCGCAATTCAGGCGCGGGAAGCGGTTGAGGCCGCGTGGGATCTCTCCGCCGCCGAGACCCGCAGCTCTGATGAGGTCGAAGCCGAAATCCGGGCGGCGCTGGACGCCGAACCCCAGTACCGGGCAAACAGCACGGATCCGGCTGCTGTGGCGGCAGACATCGACGGTGCGGATCAAACCATTGAAAAGACCTTCTACTTCCCGTTGCTGGCACACGCCCCGATGGAGCCGCTGAATTGCACCATTGAGCAGGCCGAAAACGGGGACATCGTGCTCCATGACGGGGCGCAGATGCCGACGGCCACCCATCTGGCCTATCAGGAAATCTTCGGGCTGCCGCAGGAAAAGATCCGCATCAAGTCGATGTTCGCTGGCGGATCCTTCGGCCGCCGGGCCACCCCGACAGCCGACTATCAGGTCGAAGCGGCCCTGGCCTTTATCATGACGGACCGGTCGCGGCCGGTGAAACTGGTCTGGACGCGCGAGGATGATATCCAGGGCGGCTATTACCGGCCTGCCTTCGGCCACAAGGTGCGGGTCGGCCTGGATGCCAATGGCGGCATCATTGGCTGGCAGCATCAGATCGCCGGCCAATCCGTGATGAAAGGCACCCCCTTCGAACAAATCGTCGTGCATAACGGCGTGGACCACACATCCGTGGAAGGGGCTGTTGATACGGCCTACAGCATTCCCGGATTTGCCCTGGGCCTGACAGATACCCAAAAGGCAACCTCGGTCTTGTGGTGGCGCTCCATCGGCCACGCGCACACCGCCTATGTGATGGAAACGATGATGGATCTGGCGGCCAAAGCCGCCGGGGCCGATCCGCTGGAGTACCGGCTGAAGTATCTCGCAGGCGGGGAAGACAAGAACCAGCAGAGGAAATCAGCGGTTCTGAAACTGGCTGCGGAAAAGGCCGGCTGGGGCAATGCCCCTGCCGGTCATGCGCAGGGGATTTCGGCGCATATGTCCTTTGGCACCTTTGTCGCCCTTGTTGCCGAAGTGTCCGGAAATCCGGAAGACGGCGTAAAGATTGAGAAGATCACATGCGCGGTGGATTGCGGCATTGCCGTCAACCCGGACATTGTGGACGCCCAGATCCAAAGCGGTGTCGGTTACGGCATCGGGCATGTCATGCGCGATCAGATCACCCTCAGCAGCGGTGCAGTGGACCAGTTCAATTTCCCGGACTACGAGCCGCTGCGCATCGGGGACATCGGCGCCATTGATGTCCACATCATCCCCTCGGCAGAAGCCCCCAGCGGCATCGGCGAACCCGGCACGCCTCCGGCCGGTCCGGCCTTGGCCAATGCCATCGCTGCCCTGAACGGCACAATGGTCAGCAAACTGCCGATGGCTGAAAACGGCGTGACTTTCGCCTGAAACTCCAACTCTTCAAGGAAATGACAAGACGATGAGAATTGATTGGACGGTGCCCGGTAAGCGGGCAGGATTCTGGGGTTTTATCGACACGCTGATCGGCCCAGGCGCAACAAAAGCGGAAAAGAACCTTCAGCTTTATCCGCCGTTCATCTTTGCAGCCGGCGTTGTTGCATTCGGTCTTTACCAGAACGCTGACTGGAATATCTGGCAGTATATTCTGGTTGTTCTGATGGCGGTGGATATGGTCGGCGGGGCCATTACCAATTCGACCTCCGCCGCCAAGCGCTGGTTCTTCCGCGAAGGCGAAGGCTTTCAGGCTCATATGACCTTCATTGCGATCCACCTGATCCAGATCACCTTGTTCAGCTGGGCGTTTCTGGGCTTCGATCTGGGCTGGATTGCCATGGTCTACGGCTTCACCCTTGCGTCCAGTGCAGCGATCCTGCTGACACCGCTGTATCTGCAGCGCCCGTTAGCAGCCCTTATCTACTGCGTCGCCCTGCTTTTGTCGCTCTACGTTTTCGAAAATCCCGAACATCTGGAATGGTTCCTGCCAATCCTGTTCTTCAAGCTTCTCGTCAGCCATACGCTACGGGAAGAACCCTATCAGCCCTGATGCCTGACCCTGCCAGACCGGGGCCGGAACATAAAAGTGTTCCGGTTCCGGCCGAAGCCAGCGATTTGCGTGGAACACACGCTTTTTCATCCCACGACCTCAATTCCTCAACCTTCAAGATTGGAGATACCATGTCTTTCCCGAACTTCCTCACCGCGACTGCAGCCGCCGTTCTTCTGGCCGCCCCTGCATATGCAGAAAAAACCTATAAAACCCAGCAGGGTCACACCGAAGTCCGCGTTGCCTGGAGCCACGCAGGCGTCTCGATGCAGCATGGTGAATTCACCAAGGCGGAAGGCACCCTGGTTCTGGACGAAGCCAATGTCGAAGGCGCGAGCCTGAAGGCGATGGTGGATGCAACCAGCATCCATTCCGGTGTCGCCGCGCTGGATGATCACATCAAGAATGCGGACTTCCTGGAGGTGGACACCTATCCGGAAATCACTTTCGAAAGCTCCTCCGTTACCCGTACCGGTGACAAGACCGCTGATATCGCGGGCAATCTGACCATGCACGGCGTGACCAAGCCCGTGACACTCCAGGCCACTTTGACCCACATCGGCAAACACCCGCTGGCGCAGTTCCTGGAGTACTACAAAGGCGATTGGGCGGCGTTTCACGCACGGACCGAAATCGAACCCAAAGACTTCGGCGTCGGCATGACCATCCCGGTCGGAACACTGGTCATCGAAATCGACACCGAAATGCAGGCCGTCGAGTAACCTCTCTTTTTGGGTGCAGTGCCGGCCGATCATGCCCGCGCTGGAGAAAAATCTGCGAGCATCGCCGTTGCCGGCATTGCAATGGCCTCTGGCCGCGCACCTGCACTGGCTTTTTACAACAGGCCTTTCCTTCGGGCTTTCTTTCCGGGGATTGACGCTGCAAATGGAACTGGCGCGGTGCTTGAAACAGCCGGGCCAGTTCTGTGTCGCCTGGGCTGGCCTCTTTGCTGCCCTTCGCCACGGGCCGTGCAAACCTCTGCTTCAGTCTTATGGCCCCTGCAGGAGTCTCGCAGGCCCTTTCTGCGGACGGCAGCGCCAAGCTCACGCTCCGGCAGTCAGAACCGGAACCCGACGCCAGCCAGCAGGCTGTGCGTTACAACATCATGGCGGAAGAAATTGCCGGTGTCGCGGATGCCTTCCTCATAGTCCACCCCCAGCCCGCGGTAGAGAACATAGATGGACGCATGTTTCCAGCGGTGGTGCACCAGCCCGCCCATCACCGACCAGCTCTCTTCCGAACCGGCACCAAAACCGCCGATGTCGCCTTCCAGGGTCACGCTGAAACTGTCCGACAGCCGCCGTTCCCAGCGCATGCCAACGACGGGATCAGTCCAGTCCGCCCCGCGCCGCAGGGCGGCCCCTGGCAAGGAGGCCGAGACATCCACATCCCAGTGGCGCACGCCGCCAAAGACCTCGAACTGGTCCAGCCCGCGCCCGAACCGGTAGGCCACCAGCGCCTCGGCCAGGTTCTGGTCGTAGCGCACCCCGCCCGGCCCTACCGACGACAGCGCATTGGAATCGGCATCCAGCACTGCATAGCGCAAGCGGAAGCCGAAATTGCTGTAGTGGGTGCCCTCGAACTGCAGCATCCCGCCGGCCTGCAGCTGGTCAAACACATCTCCGGCGTCAATTGAGACATCGCCGCCGGTCCAGCCCAGCTCGGTTGTGCTGTCGATGGAGGGCGCCACCATGAACGGCGTCAGCTGCCACTGCCAGTTTTCCCCGGCAGCTGCAGCAACTGCCCCCGACAGGCCCGCGGCGGCCGCCAGGCAAACCTGCGCAGCAGCGCGTAGGGGTGCAATCGGATCACGCATCGCTCCTCCCGGCGCACCAGCCCGCCCGGCCCGGACGGCAAACAGCATCCGGTCCGCTGCAATCTGGCAGCCTTTACAAAAACATCGCGGGGGACTCACAACTTAGAGCGGGTGCAGCCCCAAATCAAATTTTCACATCAGCGTGAGGCAGATTTCCCTGGGCCCGCCATGCCCGCCGCCTCTGGACGCCGGGGCGCATATTCCCTATATAAACCGTCGGAATATAGAACCGGGATCATCATGACCAACCCTGCCGAACCGCTCGAAGGCGCCCCGCTGATCGCGCCCTCCTCCGTCAGCCACCCGCTGTACGAGGCCATCGTCGACGCCTGCCGCACCGTCTATGACCCGGAAATCCCGGTGAACATCTACGAACTGGGCTTGATCTACACCATCGATATCAGCGGCGAGAACGACGTGAAGATCATCATGACCCTGACCGCGCCGGGCTGCCCGGTGGCAGGCGAGATGCCGGGCTGGCTGATCGATGCTGTCTCCCCGGTTGACGGCGTCAAGAGCGTCGACGTCGAACTGACCTGGGAGCCGCCCTGGGGCATGGAAATGATGTCCGACGAGGCACGCCTCGAACTGGGCTTCATGTAAGCCGCATCCAAACTGTCATGGGAAATTGATGCGCCCGTCATACGGGCGCAGTCCGGCTGTTACACTTGCGCGCCACTCTGGCCGCAAACTGATCAACCGGAGAATACCCCATGCGCCTTGCCCTGACTTCGGCAACCGCCCTGCTCGTGTCCACCGCAGCCCTTGCCGGCAATCCCCCGGAGGCAGCGGACGCGGGCCTCAGTTACGGCCCCCGCCCCGCCTACCTGATCTCCAAGCTGCCGGAGGGCGCGCTGAAGGACAAGCTGCAGTCCTGCGCGGACCAGACGCCCCAGCGCACTGATTTCTCCATCGGCCACCGTGGCGCGCCGCTGATGTTCCCCGAACACACCGCCGAATCCAACATCGCCGCTGCGCAGATGGGTGCGGGCATTCTGGAATGCGATGTCACCTTCACCAAGGATCAGGAGCTGGTCTGCCGCCACGCCCAGAACGACCTGCACACGACCACCAACATCCTGACCTCGGATCTGGCGGACACCTGCGTCACGCCTTTCACCCCGGCGGACGGCGACACACCTGCGGCGGCCGAGTGCCGCACCTCAGACATCACCCTGGCCGAATTCCGCACCCTGCAGCCTAAGATGGACAGCGCCGACAAGACGGCCCTGACCGCCGAAGCCTACCAGGGCGGCACCGCGGACTGGCGCTCCACCCTGTTTGCCGGTGACGCCACCAGCATGACCCACGCGGAATCGATCGCATTGTTCAAATCGCTTGGCGCCAAATTCACCCCCGAGCTGAAAAGCCCGGCGGTTGAGATGCCCTTCAACGGCTTCTCCCAGGCCGATTACGCCCAGAAGCTGATCGACGAATACAAGGCCGCAGGCATCCCGGCTTCCGACGTCTGGGCGCAAAGCTTCAACCTGAACGACGTGCTCTACTGGATTGAAAACGAGCCGGAATTCGGCAAGCAGGCGGTGTACCTCGACGCCAGCTACGACCTGGAAGGCTTTGATGCGGACAACCCGGCGACCTTCCCGCACGACTTTGCCGCGCTGCACGCCAAGGGTGTGAACTACATCGCCCCGCCGATGTGGATGCTGGTCACCGCTGAGGACGGCAAGATCGTTCCTTCGGCCTATGCCAAGGCCGCCAAGGCTGCAGGACTGAAGCTGATCACCTGGACCCTGGAACGCTCCGGCCCGCTGGCCTCTGGCGGCGGCTGGTACTTCCAATCGGTCGAGGACGTCACCACTGACGACAGCATGTATTACCAGCTGCTGGACGTGCTGGCTCAGGATGTGGGGGTTCAGGGCGTGTTCTCCGACTGGCCCGCCACCACCACCTATTACGCGAACTGCATGGGGCTCTGAACCCTGTCCCCCATTGACGGACCCCATCACAGGCCGCCTCCCTGCCCAGGAGGCGGCCTCTTTTAATTCTGCATACCGGGTATATCTTATTGCTTCCCCGTCGCATCCGGGGTTGAGCCGCCCCCGCAGCCATCCTAGATAAAAGGGGAAGCGCAAGGAGACTTACATGTTCGGCATTCCCGGCAAACAGGCGGTGACCATGACGCCCAAGGCTGCGGCCCAGATCGCCAGGCTGATGGCAAAGGACGGCCATGCCGGCCTGCGCATCGGCGTCAAGAAGGGCGGCTGTGCGGGCATGGAATACACCATGGAATATGTCGACGCGCCCGACGCTAATGACGAGGTCGTGGAACAGGACGGCGCCCGTATCCTGATCGCGCCGATGGCGCAGATGTTCCTGTTCGGGACTGAGATCGACTATGAGGTGTCGCTGCTGGAAAGCGGCTTCAAGTTCAACAATCCCAACGTGGCCGAGGCCTGCGGCTGCGGCGAGTCGATCTCCTTCAAGGAAGCGCCCGGAACCTGATCCGCGGCACCGGTACGAAAGACACCGGGGCGGAGCATTCTCCGCCCTTTTTGCTGCCCGCTCCGAACCTTCAAGCGAATTGCGCCGCCCCGCCGCCGGTGCTACCAGTCACGCCCAAACAGCACATTTCGGAGGCACCCCCATGCGGCGGAAACTGGCAGCAGGCAATTGGAAGATGAACGGCACCGGCGCGAGCCTCGCGGAACTGGCGGCACTTGCGGAAAGCCATGCGCGCCCCGCAGCCGACATTCTGATCTGCCCGCCGGCAACCCTCTTGTCGCGCGCCGCGGACACCGCCAAGGGCAGCGCCGTCGCGATCGGCGGCCAGGACTGCCATGCAAACACCTCCGGCGCACACACTGGCGATCTTTCGGCTGCGATGCTGAAGGACGCAGGCGCCTCCTCCGTGATCCTCGGCCACTCCGAACGCCGGGCCGACCATGGGGAGACCGATGCACAGGTCTGCGCCAAGGCTGAGGCCGCCATCGGCGAGGGCCTCATTGCGGTGATCTGCATTGGCGAAACCCTGGCGGAACGCGAAGCCGGCGATACGCTGAAAGTGGCCGGCACCCAGCTTGCAGGTTCCGTTCCCGCTTCGGCCACCGGTGAAAACACCGTAATCGCCTATGAACCGGTCTGGGCCATCGGCACCGGCAAGGTGCCAACGCTGGAGCAGATCGCAGAGGTTCACGATTTCCTGCGCGCCGAGCTCACCGCCCGTTTCGGCGCGGAAACCGCAGACAGCATCCGGCTGCTCTACGGCGGCTCGGTCAAACCGTCGAACGCCGCGGAAATCTTTGCCGTCTCCAACGTCGACGGCGCGCTGGTGGGCGGCGCCAGCCTCAAGGCCGCGGATTTCTCCCCGATCATCACCGCGCTGGAAGCCAGCTGATACGCGCCTTGCGGCGCGTGCCTCCGGCGGGGATATTTTCAGCCAGATGAAGAGCGGATCCCCTGTTCATCTGGCAGGAAATATCCTGGGGTGAATGCGCCCGCGGCGCAGAGGGGCAAAGCCCCTGCCCTGAAATGACAAACGCCCCGGTCTCCCGGGGCGTTTCTTTTTGGCAAATCGCCTACTTTGTTATGATCTCCGGCCCCATCACCGCATTTGGCAGCACTGTGGACAGCCAGGGCACATAGGTGATCAGGATCAGGAACACGAACAGCACCGCCAGGAACGGCAGGGCCGCGCGCACCACCCCCATCATCGGCATCCCCGCCACGCCCGAGGTCACAAACAGGTTCAGGCCAACCGGCGGGGTGATCATGCCGATCTCCATGTTCACCACCATGATGATGCCCAGGTGGATCGGGTCGATGCCCAGCTCGATGGCAATCGGGAACACCAGCGGCGCCACGATGACCAAGAGGCCCGAAGGCTCCATGAACTGGCCGCCGATCAGCAGGATCACGTTCACGACGATCAGGAACATCACTGGGCCGAAGCCCGCCGACAGCATCGCATTGGCGATATGCTGCGGCACCTGCTCATCCGTCAGCACATGCTTCAGGATCAGCGCATTTGCGATCACGAACAGCAGCGTCACGGTCAGTTTGCCCGCCTCAAACAGCGTGTGCTTGGTGTCGCTGTGGAAGAAGGCAGTGACCAGCGCATAGGGTTTCTTCATGAGCGGCGTCTTCGCCTCGCCCTCGCCGTTCGACAGCGGCCCCATGTCCTTGTACACAAAAGACGCGATCAGGAAGGCATAGACCGCCGCCACCGCCGCCGCTTCAGTCGGGGTGAAGATGCCGCCATAGATGCCGCCCAGGATGATCACGATCAGGAACAGCCCCCAGCCGGCCTCGCGGCCTGAAGTGATGATCTCGCCCCAGCCCTTCCACTCGCCCTTCGGCAGGTTCTTGACCTTGGCCATCACATAGATGGTGACCATCAGGAACAGACCAGCCAGCAGGCCCGGAATGACACCCGCAAGGAACATCCGTCCGACGGAGACTTCCACAGCCGCCGCATAGACCACCATCACGATCGACGGCGGGATCAGGATACCCAGGGTGCCTGCGTTACAGATCACACCGGCCGCGAACTCCTTGGTGTAGCCCACCTGCCGCATGCCCGCGATCACGATGGAGCCGATAGCCACAACAGTCGCGGGCGACGAACCCGAAAGCGCCGCAAACAGCATGCAGGCAAACACGCCCGCAATCGCCAGCCCGCCCGGCAGGTGCCCGACACAGGCGATGGAAAAGCGGATGATCCGCCGCGCCACGCCGCCCGTCGTCATGAAGCTTGAGGCCAGAATGAAGAACGGGATCGCCAGCAGGGTGAAATGCCCTTCAAAGGCTTCAAACAGCGTGCCTGCGACACTCGCCAGCGAGCTGTCGGAATAGATCAGGAGAAAGATGGTGGAGCTGAGGCCGAGCGACACCGCAATCGGCACCCCGATCAGCAGCAGGCCAATGACCATCGCAAAGAGAATTACCACTTCCATCAGTCATGCTCCCCGCGCTGCGCCTGCACTTCTGCAATTTCGTCTTCGACCTCGTGGCTGGCGACCAGACGGTCGGCCTCGCCGCGGGCAATCTGGAACGCCGCCTGGATGAAGCGGAACACCAACAGCAGCATCGATACCGGCAGCACCACGTAGGGCACCACTTTCGGCAGCTTCTCGTAAGAATCGCCGTAATTGATCAGGTCTTCCAGGAACTTGAAGACCGCCACCATCGGCACGTCCTGCACCTCATAGAAGCTTTGGCTGCGCGCCTTCATGTCCAGCCCGGTCGGAAACCAGCGGCCGGAGGTGGGCGGCAAGTCGGCAAACACCGCCCAGTAGTCATAGGCGCCCTTCAGCAAGAGCAGCGAAAACACGATGCAGCATCCGGCAGCAAACAAGCCCACCGCCTTGCGCGCACCGGGCGCCAGCATGTTGACGATGGCATCAACGCCCAGATGCGCGTGGGTCTTGACCGCGTAGGACGCCCCCAGCAGCACCAGCCAGGCAAACAGGAACACGGTCAGCTCCAGCGCCCATAAAATGTTGGAATTGAACACGAAGCGCGCGATCACATTGGCGAAGGTAATCGCCGTCATCAGCCCCAGCAGAAGCGCGATCAGGGTTTCTTCGAGTGAATTGATAAGCCCGCTCGGGCCGGTTCTGGACCCCGCCATGGCTGCCTCCCAAGTTTTGCGGAAAGTATGGGTGCAGGCGGCGGATCCCCGCGCCGCCTGCGGTCACGGGGCGCCCGCGCGGGGCACCCCGGAGGCGGCCTTTAGAGGCCTGCGTTGATGGCTTGCGCCGCGTCGATCTTTTCCTGGCCGACGTCGCCTGCGAATTTCTCCCACACGGGCTTCATCGCCTCGACCCAGGCCGCACGCTGCTCAGGGGTCAGCTCGCGCACCACGCCGCCGGCGTCGATGATCGCCTGGCGTGCCTCGCCGTTCACCTTGGTCGACTCGGCGTTGCGCACCGCGGTTACCTCGTTGAGGATGGTCAGGAACTGGTCGCGCACTGCCGGATCCAGGCTGTCCAGCCAGTCAACGGAAGTTACCACCAGATAGTCCAGCGCGCCGTGGTTGGTCTCGGTGATGCCGTCCTGCACCTCAAAGAACTTCTTGCCGTAGATGTTGGACCAGGTGTTTTCCTGCCCGTCCACAACACCCTGCTGCAGCGCGCCGTAAACTTCCGAGAACGCCATTTTCTGCGGGCTGCCGCCGATTGCTTCCATCTGCGCCACCAGCACGTCAGAGGACTGCACGCGGAACTTCAGCCCGTTGGCATCCGACGGCTCGACCAGCGGCTTGTTGGCGGACATCTGCTTCATGCCGTTGTGCCAGTAGCCCAGCCCCTGCAGGCCGCGGCGCTGCATCGAGTTCAGCATCTCCTGGCCGGTTTCGGACGCCTGGAAGGCATCCACGGCATCGATGTTCTTGAACATGAACGGCAGGTCGAACAGGCGGAACTGCTTGGTGAACTTCTCGAATTTCGAGAGGCTCGGCGCGGCCAGCTGCACGTCGCCTTGCAGCATCGCTTCCAGCACCTTGTTGTCGTTGTACAGCGTGGAGTTCGGATAGACCTCCATGCACATGGTGCCGTTCATCTCTTCGTTGACACGCTTCTCCAGCAGCGCCGCTGCAATCCCCTTGGGGTGCTTGTCGGTGTTGGTGACGTGGCTGAACTTCACCACGATCTCACCGTCCTCACAGGCCGCGCTTGCGGCGCCTGCGGAAACGGCCAGTGCCAGTGCGGTGGCGGCAGTTGTCAGGAATTTCATGGTTTTTCCTCCCAGAAAAATCGTCTGTAAATCCGATGGTGCACTCAGCGCAGGGCTGAGGCCTGGCAAGAGCATCCCAAGTTGCGGAAAACCGCTCAACAGTTGATTCGGGAATCATCATCCCACGAGATTCTCCGCGTCTTTGCATGGGCTTACGGGACACATCAAAGGCGCGTCAGCAGCGCCTGCCAAAAGCTGTGCGAAATCCCGCACAGGGCCTTCCGGGCTTTGTGCGGAAAACCGCACAAATGTTAGCGCCGGACAAAACAGCAGGAATCACGAGCATGCTTGCAACTGTTAGGTCTGCGCCTGACCGTTTTGCCGGAGGCAAACCTGTGGTTTGACGGGCAGGCAGGCGCAGACCGGGCCGCAAGCGACCCGGTCTAAGAAGGGTGTTGCGTCCCCGCCGTACGCACCGCTTGCGCCTCCTTAACCCGGGCCTGCGATATTCAATCCCGTCGCGACACCGGTGCGGACTGACACCCCGCACCACCAGGAGATCACAGGGCCCCCGAGACCATCTCTTCATCGGGTTCAGGGGCGTCCCGCACCGAAGGCTTCAGCGGACATGGGGGCTTGCGACCCCCGTCCTCCCTCCGCCCATGGCCCACCCCAGGGCTTCCCGGCGGCGCCGCCTCCTTAAAGGCCCCGGCCTCAGCGCCGGAAAAGACGAACCGCAAGGTTCCCGGCCAAACGCCCTCAACGGCGGTAATCCTCGGGCCGGATGCCATAGCGGGCCAGCTTGTCATAAAACGTCTTGCGCGGCAGCTTCAGGGCTTCGGCGGCCGCCGCCGCGCGCCCGTTGGCGCGGCCCAGCGCCGCAATCAGCAGCGACCGCTCCACCTGCGCCATCTGCTCTGCCAGTCCCAGCCCGGCCGCCGCCGCGGCTTCCTCCGGCATTCCCAGCACAAACCGCATCGCCGCCGACATCAAAGATCTCGCATTGCCCGGCCAATCCTGCGCCATCAGCGCCGCCAGATGGTCCTGGCTGATCTCCGGCGGCTCGATCCCTGCCTGCTCTGCGGCTTGCGCCACGTAATGGCGGAACAGCACCGGAATGTCGCCAGGACGCTCCGCCAGCGAGGGGATACGCACCCGCATCACATCCAGCCGGTAGAACAGATCGGCGCTGAACTTCCCTGCCTGCGCCAGCTCTGCCAGACTGGCGCTGGAGCCCGCGATGATCCGCACCCCGCCGCCCTGCTCCAGCTGTGCAAGCAGCGCGTATTGCGCCGCCTCCGTCAGCGCCTGCACCTCATCCAGAAACAGCGACCCGCCCGCCGCCTCCTGGCACAGTTCCGCCACGGTTTCAGCCGCCAGCCCAGCAGCCGGGCGTTTCACAAAGGGCCCACGCGCGGCCGGTGACATCAGGTGGATGACCTCCGCCACCTTGGATATGCCGCTGCCTGGCGCCCCGGTGACCAGCACCTCTGCGCCAGTTGGCGCCACCGCCCGCACCCGCTGCCGCATTTCCTTGGCCTGCGGCGAGGTTCCGAACAGCAGCCGTGCCGCCGGGTCGCCGGTTTCCAGCTGGTGCTTCAGCCGCCGGTTCTCCAGCACCAGCGCCCGGGTCTTCAGCGCACGCTCCAGGACCGGCAGGAAATCGGCAGGCGCGCAGGGTTTCTCCAGGAAATCAAAAGCGCCTTGCGACATCGCTTTCACCGCCATCGGAATGTCGCCCTCACCGGTCAGCAGCACCACCGGCAGTTCCTCATCCATGCCGCGGGCATAGTCCAGCAGATGAAACCCGTCCCGCCCCGGCATCCGGATGTCGGAAACGATAATGCCGTCGAACGCCGGGGTGATGTGGTCCTTGGCCGCCACAAACGAGCCGCAGACCACCACCGCCAGATCGTTCAGCTCCAGCGTCTGCGCCAACGCCTCGCGCACCGCCGCGTCATCATCCACCAAGAGAACCTTGCGGGTCATGCGGCGTCTCCCTTTTTTTCACCCTCGCGCCACGGCTCCAGCTCCACCGTGAACACGGCGCCGCCGCCAGTATTGGCGCCGCGGATATTGCCGCCAAAGCTCTGCACCAGCCCGTATGAGATCGACAGCCCCAGCCCCATGCCCTCGGAACTGCCCACCGCCTTGGTCGAATAAAAGGGATCAAACATTTTCTCCGGCTCCTTGATGCCAGGGCCGCTGTCCTGCACCCGCACCTGCAACCGCGGCCCGGTGTCGACAGTGATCGAGATCACCTTCTCCACCTGCCCCTGCATCGCATCTGCCGCGTTGTTGATCAGGTTCACAAAGACCTGCGTCAGCCGCACCTCGCCGCCCCAGGCATGGACCACCCCGCCGCAGGCCGCCGCGTCCCACCGGAGGTCAATATGGTCGGCCTTCAGCCGCGGCGCGGTCAGCTCCACCGCGGCGTCGATCACCTGCACCAGATCGACCTGCCCCATCGGCTCGCTTTCGTTGCGCACGAAGGCGCGCAGGTTCTTGATGATCCGCGCCATCCGCGCCGCCATATCGGCAATCCGGCCCAGGTTCTCGCCGGTGCGCTCCGCCTTGCCGCGCTCCAGAAAGGCGGCGCCGTTTTCGGCGTATTGCTGGATTGCCATCAGGGGCTGGTTCAGCTCGTGACTGATCCCCGCCGACATCTGACCCAGAGCCGACAGCTTGCCCGCCTGCACCAGATCCTCCTGCGCCCGCTTCAAGGCCGCTTCGGCCTCCTCCCGCTCGCGCACCTCGCGGCGCAGCCGGGTGTTGGCCGCCGACAGATCGCGGGTGCGCTGCTCGACCCGGCTCTCCAGCACCGCGTTGGCCTCCGCCAGAGTGCGCCGCCGCTCCATCACGATGAACAGCATCGCACCCAGCGCCAGGCACACCGCCGCCAGCGCCGCCGCCTGCAGCAACGCGATCCGCCGGGCCGGCGCCACATCCACCAGGATCTCCCCGGTCATACCGATGACCGGCAAGCCCACCGTCAGATGCAGCGCCTGCGCAGGCAGATAGGGACTGCCCTCCAGGCTCCAGATCTCATACCCGGCAAAATAGTCCCGTCCCGTCACGCTTGGGTTCTGCCCGTCAGCGCCGCGCTGCCAGAACAGCAGCTCCGTGCGGTTGGCAATGAACACCTCTCCGCGCTCATCGGTAAAGAACACCGCCGGCAAGGAGCCGCGCCAGGTCTGCTCCACGTCTCCGACATCCGCGACCACCACCAGCGCGCCCCGTACCCGGCCCTCACTGGAAAAGGCAGGAGCCGCATAGAAATAGGCCCGCTTGCCCTCCGCAGGCAGCACCCCATGGCCCGTGCCCAGCGCTCCCTGCGCGGCCCGTATGAAATAATCCTCCTTTGCCACGCTGGCGCCGGTCACCCCCTCGGCCGCCGCCAGCACCCGCCCGTCTGCGGCCGCAAAGAACACATCCAGCGCCGCGGTCTTGTCGGCCACCGCGCGCAAGAGCTCCGCCGCTGCCGACCGCGCTTCGGGCGTGGACAAATCCGCCAGCACCGGATGCTCCGCCGTCAGAACCGCCAGTTCCTGATAGACCTGCAACTGGGTGCTGACGCGGTCCGACGCCAGCGCCAGATCCGCAGCGCTGCGCTCTGCCAGGCCGTTCAGCGCCTGACGGTATCCGTAGGACCAGACCGCAAGCGCCAGTGCCGCCACGGCCAGAAGGAACCCGGCAGGCAGGCTCCAGCGAAGATAATGCTGTGTTTTCATTGCGGCACGTTATCAAAGCGCCCCTTGCATTGACCAGACGCAACGGCAACAACCGGTGTATGAAGACTTTTAGCCAATCCCCCACCGATCCCGCCTTTGTGCAGGACCCCTATTCATTTTATGCCGAAGCCCGGGAACGGGGGCAGCTGCACTATTGGCAGGACTATGGCATGGTCGCCGCCTTTGGCCATGCTGCCGTGCACATGCTGCTGCGCGACCGCCGCTTCGGCCGCGAGGTGCCGGAAGAGCTGCGCAAGACCGGCCCCGCCCATCTGGCCCCCTTTCTGGCGGTGGAGGCGCATTCCATGCTGGATGCCGAGCCGCCCCGCCACACCCGCCTGCGCCGCCTGGTGCTGCACGCATTCACCACTCGCGGAATCGCGGCGCTGGAACCGGGGATCAAGGACCTGTGCCACCAGCTGATCGACGCTTTTCCGGATCAGCCCTTTGATCTCTTGGAGGCCTATTGCACCCAGGTTCCGGTGGTGACCATCTGCCGTCTGCTCGGCGTGCCGGAAGAGATGGGCGCCAATCTCGTGGACTGGTCGCACAAGATCGTGGCAATGTATCAGGCCGCGCGCACAGAGGCGACAGAACACACTGCAGCGCAGGCAGCGCAGGAGTTCACGGATTTTCTGCAGGGCTACATCGCGGAACGCCGCAACGATCCCCGTGACGACCTGATCACCCGGCTGATTGCCGCCGAGGAAGAAGGCGACAAGCTGTCCACCGACGAACTGATCGGCACCTGCATCCTGCTGCTGAATGCGGGCCATGAGGCCACCGTGCATTCGCTGGGCAACGGCGTGAAGACCATGCTGCAGCAGGGCTGGCAGCCGGACTGGCTGGCACCGGAAGGGATCGAGCGGCTGGTGGAGGAGATCCTGCGCTTTGACCCGCCGGTGCATCTGTTCACCCGCTACGCCTATGAGGAGGCAGAGGTGTTCGGCCATACCTTCCAGCGCGGCGACCAGGTGGCGCTGCTGCTGGGGTCTGCCAACCGCGACCCGAAGGCGCTGGACGATGCGGACACGTTCGACCCAACCCGTCCGCCCAAGGTGAACAAGAGCTTTGGCGGGGGCCTGCATTTCTGCGTCGGCGCGCCGCTGGCGCGGCTGGAAATGCAGATCGCCCTGCCCATTCTGTTCGAGCGCTGCCCCGGCCTGAAACTGGCGGCGGACCCGGAGTACTCCAACAGCTTCCACTTCCACGGGCTCACCCGGCTGATGGTCACCCGCACCTGACGCAGCGGGGCGCTCCCGCCCGCGCAGCGGGGATCACAGATCCCCTTGCACGGTTGGGCCGGGCGCCGCTGACGCGGCGCCCCCCTCTTTTCACCTTTGGAAAAATACTCCGGGGGTGAGGCGCCCGGCGCCGAGGGGGCAGCGCCCCCTGCCTGCTACCGTGCCTTGCCGAGATGTCACTGCGGCAAGGCCGGCAGGGCCGCCATGCCGGGATTGTTCAGCAGCCATTCCCGGAACGCGGCCACCTTGGGGTCATGCCATTTCTGCCGGTCGCCGATCAGCGCATAAGCCCCGTCCGGCGTGCCGCAAGTCATGTCCGGAAAGGGAAGCACCAGATCCCCGCGCGCCAGTTCCTCGCGGCACAGAAGCAGATCCGCCATCACAACTCCGGCCCCCATCACCGCCGCCCGGGTGGCCATGTCGAGGTTCGGGAACGTCTCGCCGCTGGCCGTGTCCACCTCCTTCACCCCAAAGTGCTGCACCCAGGCAGCCCAGTCTTCGCGGCGCGGGTTCTCATGCAGCAGCCGCTGCCCGGCCAGCGCCGCCGGGCCATCTGCCAAGGCCGGCAGCAGCGCGGGGGCGCAAGCCGGAGACAGATGCATGTCAAACAGCGGCAGCACCTCGATTTCTTTCGGCCTGCCGCGGCGGTTCTGCACGGAAATGCCAAGATCAAATTCCGCCGGATCAAACCCCTTGCCGCCGTAGAAGCTGGTGGTCAGCCGCACTTTGATCTCCGGATGCGCGATGCGGAACTGCTCCAGCTGCGGCAGCAGCCAGCGCAGCGACAAGGTCGGCGGGCAGATCACCCGCAGCTCGGAGGCATCCGCCGCGATCCGCTCCACCTCCTGCAGCATCTTCGCAAAGGCCTCTGTCAGCACCGGGTAAAGCCGCCGCCCCGCTTCCGTCAGCGCAACCCCGCGCGCACCCCTGTGAAACAGCTGCACGCCGATGTGGTCCTCCAGAATCTTCACCTGGCGGCTGATGGCGCCGCGGGTCACGAACAGCTCCTCTGCGGCAGCGATAAAGCCTTCGTGGCGGGCGGCGGCCTCAAAGGCGCGCAGGGAATTGAGGGGCGGCAGGCGCATCATCTCACCTTGGGTCAGTTTTCCTGATCCAAGGTGGAGATTAACTGGTTTGCGCGCAAGCCCTCTCCGCCTCTATCTCTCAAGGGCCAGAACGGAGGAATTCCCATGACTTCAAATTGCGGAACAGCAGACATCCGGCCCCACGAGGGTGTGGTCCGCAGCCTGCTTGGCTGGATCGCAGGTCAGATGGGACTGAGAAAAGCTGAGCCTTTTGCAAACGCGCCCCGGAAAATTGTCCGCGTGCCGCGCCGCGACCTGGAGCGGCTGTCCGGGATCTCTCCGCACCTGCTGGCCGATATCGGGGTCGTGCCTGCAAGCGCCGCTGAGGACACATCGCCCTGGCGGCTGCAGGACGGGCGCCACCTGCTGCTGCGCCCGCCTCTGTGAGGGACTGGGAGGACGACCTCCTCCTGACCGTCAGCTGCCCAGCGGCAGCATGGTGGTCGACTTGATCTCTTCCATCGACAGAAGCGCAGTCACATTATGCACTTTCACCTCTGAAATCAGCGCCTGGTAAAAGACGTCATAAGCGCGTGCGTTCTGCACCCGCACCTTGAGGATATAATCGATGTCGCCCGCCAGCCGATGCGCTTCCTGCACTTCGGGGCGTTCCTGCAGTGCTTTCAGGAACTTGGCCTGCCATTCCGCCTCATGCTCCGAGGTGCGGATGAGGACAAAGAAACAGGCCTCGAACCCCAGGGAATCCGCATCCAGCAGCACTGTCTGCTGGCCGATCACCCCGGCCTCCTTCAGCTTGCGGATGCGATTCCACACCGGGGTCTTGGAAGACCCCACCCGGCGGGCTATTTCATCCAGCGACTGGCTGGCGTCGCGCTGCAACTCAGCCAGAATTTTCCGGTCCGTGCCGTCGATCCGCACCGTCATTCCTGTTTTCTCCTTTTGTGAGGACCAATCGGCCCGATGTCCCGCCGCGGCAAAACCAATGTTCTTATTTATCCGCCCATATAGCGCAATACCGGGAATATTTCCTATATCTACCCTCAAGTCAAACACACTGAAGAGGGTACAGGAATGTCCGCACCATCGACACATGCTGCCAATGCCGCCACTCAGGTCCGTGGCAGCATGGACTGTATGGTTGCAGGCCAGGTGTGTTTTGCGGGCTCCGGCCCCGGCGATGCAGAGCTGCTGACCCTGAAAGCCCTGCGCGCGCTGCAAGCCGCCGACGTGATTCTGCACGACCGTCTGGTGAGTGCAGAGATCCTGGAACTGGCTGGCCCGCAAGCGGTGCTGGAAGACGCCGGCAAGGAAGGCTTTGGCGTCCAGGTCTCTCAGGCAGACATCAACGCCCGCCTGGTGGAACTGGCCAAGCAGGGCAAGAAGGTGCTGCGGCTGAAGGGCGGCGATCCTGCGATCTTTGCCCGCCTGGACGAGGAGCTGACCGCCTGCGAGGAAGCCGGCATAGCTTACACCATCATTCCCGGCATCACCGCCGCCTCTGCAGCCGTGGCCGCCATCGGCCAGAGCCTGACGCAGCGCGGCCGCAACACCTCGGTCCGGTTCCTGACCGGCCACGCGATGACCGGCTTTGCCGATCACGACTGGGCCGCACTGGCACGCCCGGGCGAAGTTGCCGCTGTGTACATGGGCAAGAAATCCGCCCGCTTCGTGCAGGGCCGCCTGATCATGCATGGCGCTGACCGTGCAACGCCGGTGACCATCATCGAAAACGCCTCGCGCCCCGATCAGCGGGTGCTGGAAACCACATTGGACCGCCTGCCCGCCGACTTGGATGCGGCTGGTTTCGATGGCCCTGCCCTCACATTCCTGGGTCTTGCCCCGCGCCAGGCGGCGGCAGCCCTGAACGATCTCAAAACGGAGCTTGCATAATGGCCCGCGCCTTTACGCCCAAAGTCATCACCGCCAACGACCTGCTCGAGGGTGACGTGATCTATTTCACCGCCGAAGACACCTGGACCCGGCATATGTCCGAGGCCGAGCTGATCACTGATGAGGCAGACGCCCAGCTGCGCCTGCTGGAAGCAGAGAAGCAGAACATCAAGATCGTCGGCGCCTATCTGGCCGACGCCAAGGCGGGACCGAACGGACCCGAGCCGACCCATTTCCGCGAGGAATTCCGCCGCACCGGCCCCTCGAACTACTTCCATGGCAAGCAGGAGGCGCAAGCCAATGTATAAGTACAACGAGTTTGACGAAGCCTTCCTGGCTGAACGCAACGCCCAGTTCCGTGCCCAGGTTGAGCGCCGCATCGACGGATCCCTCACCGAGGAAGAATTCCGCCCCCTGCGCCTGATGAACGGCGTCTATCTGCAGCTGCACGCCTATATGCTGCGGGTTGCGATCCCCTATGGCACCCTGAACCCCGACCAGATGCGTGCGCTGGCGCTGCTGGCCGAGAAATGGGACCGCGGTTACGGCCATTTTACCACCCGCCAGAACATCCAGTACAACTGGCCGAAGCTGCGCGACCTGCCGGACATGCTGGACGCGCTGGGTAAGGTCGGGCTGCATGCCATTCAGACCTCGGGCAACACCATCCGCAACACCACTGCTGACCATTTCGCCGGTGCCGCCGCTGAAGAAGTCACCGATCCGCGCCCCTATGCCGAGCTGATCCGCCAGTGGTCCACCGACCACCCGGAATTCCAGTTCCTGGGCCGCAAGTTCAAGATCGCGATCACCGGCAGCAATACCGACCGTGCCGTGATCAAGGCGCATGATGTGGGCCTGCAGGTCATTGAGCAGGACGGCCAGATCGGTTTCAAGGTCATCGTCGGCGGCGGCCTGGGCCGGACCCCAATGATCGGAAAGACCCTGCGCGAATTCCTTCCGCAGGCGGATCTGCTTCCCTACCTGGAATCGGTTCTGACCGTCTACAACGTGCTGGGCCGCCGCGACAACAAGTACAAGGCTCGCATCAAGATCACCGTGTCGGAAAACGGCATCGACACCTACCGCGCGATGACCGAGGAAGCCTTCCTGACCATCCGCGGCCAGTACGACGGCACCGATCAGCAGCTGCTGGAGGAATTCAAGGCACACTTCCAGGCGCCGGAATTCCGTTCCGCCTCAACCGAAGCCTTCGACACCGCCTATGAGAACGACCCGGTGTTCCGTGCCTGGGCCGACACCAACCTGGATCAGCACCGCGCCGAAGGCCATGCCATCGCCACGATCTCGATCAAGGCGCATGGCGCGACCCCGGGCGACGCGTCCGCTGAGCAGATCCGCGTGATGGCGGACCTGGCGGAGCAGTACGGCTATGGCGAGCTGCGCATCAGCCACCAGCAGAACGTGATCCTGCCGCATGTCCACAAGTCGGACCTGCCCGCGATCCACGCCAAGCTGAAGGAGCACGGTCTGGCCACTGCCAACCTCGGCCTCATCTCGGACATCATCGCCTGCCCCGGCATGGATTACTGCAACCTGGCCACCGCCCGCTCGATCCCGGTCGCGCAGGAGATTGCCACCCGCTTTGACGAGCTGAAGCTGGAGCATGACATCGGCCATCTGCAGATCAAGATCTCGGGCTGCATCAACGCCTGCGGCCACCACCATGTGGGCCACATCGGCATCCTTGGTTTGGACCGTGCCGGCGTCGAGAACTACCAGATCACCCTGGGCGGCGACGCTTCGGAGAACGCCGCCATCGGCACCCGCACCGGCCCCGGTTTCGCCTATGACGAAATCGTGCCTGCGGTGGAGCGGATCGTGGAGACTTACCTGGCAATCCGTGAGAATGCCGAGGAGACCTTCATCGAGACCTACCGCCGGGTCGGCATGGATCCCTTCAAGGCCGCGCTTTATCCCGAGGCTGCAAAGAAAGTCGCCTGATCTGATGTTCCACACAGCCGGAAACAAGCCCGCCGGAGAAGCTGATCTTCTCCGGGACCGGGAGCTGGCCGCAAAGGCGGAGGCGCTGAATGCGCGCTTCCGCCACCATTCGGCCACCTCGGTGATGGAGGGCGCATTGCGGGACGCAGGGCACATCGCCCTGGTCTCCTCTTTCGGCGCGGAATCCGTGGTGCTCTTGCACATGGCCGCGATCATCGACCCGATGACCCCGGTTGTGTTCGTGGACACCGAGCTGCTGTTTACTGAAACGCTGATCTATCAGCAGGAAGTGAGCGAGCGGCTGGGCCTGCGCAATGTGCGCATCATCCGCGCCGATGACATCGCCGAGAAGGATCCCTATGGGGCCCTCAAGTTCAGCGACAAGGACGCCTGCTGCACCCTGCGCAAGACGGTGCCGCTGCAAAAGGCGCTGGCCAATTACGATGGCTGGATCACCGGCCGCAAGCGGTTCCAGTCCGGCACCCGCGCTGCTCTCGAATTCTTTGAAGTCGAGGAAGGCACCGGGCGGCTGAAGATCAACCCGCTGGCCCATTGGGCGCCGGAAGATGTGCGCGCCTATATGGATGAGAACCGCCTGCCCCGCCATCCGCTGGTGGCCAAGGGCTATCCCTCGATCGGCTGCGCGCCTTGCACCAGCCCGGTCAAGGAAGGCGAAGACCCGCGCGCCGGCCGGTGGCGCGGAGAGAACAAAGAAGAATGCGGCATCCACGTTGTGGACGGCCAAATGGTACGCACAGGAGCGTGAGTGAGATGACTGTTATCGTGACCGACACCGGCTTTGCGGCCGACGATTGGACCACCGGCTTTGAGGGATCAGACGTGCTGGTTCTGGCCTCCGACGCCAACCTGAACGACGTTGCCCTGGACGGCGTTGAACTGGTGCGGGTGGAGTTCCCCAGCTTTGCTGACGGGCGCGGCTTTACCCTGGCCCGCCAGTTGCGGCTGAAGGGCTATCAGGGCCGCCTGCGCGCCTTTGGCCATGTGATTGCCGACCAGTATGCCATGGCCCGCCGTTCCGGTTTTGACGAGGTCGAACTGACAGACGAGCTGGCCGCCCGCCAGCCCGAGGACCAGTGGCTGGCCCGCGCCAACTGGAAAGACCACAGCTATCAGGCCCGCCTGCGCGGCAGCACCGCTGCCCGCTAAGCCAGCCCCCGAACCCGGGAAAGCTCCCTGAAACCGGCTCCGTTGCGTCAAACGCGGGGCCGGTTTCGCAAAACAGGGGGTTTTCCTGACCTGTATCAAAGACTAATCAGAGGTGCCGGCTACTCCTCCGGCAGTGGAACCGATGAATGAGATGACACCCGTGACCGACACTGCAACCGACCCGAAACCGGCCAAAGCGGTGCCGGCGCTGCCCGACGCCCAGACCGTGACCCAGGTGAAACACTGGACCGACCGGCTGTTCTCCTTCCGCTGCACCCGGCCCGCGTCCCTGCGCTTCCGCTCCGGCGAGTTCGTGATGATCGGCCTGATGAACGACCCCGATCCCAAGACCGGCAAAGTAAAACCCTTGCTGCGCGCCTACTCCATCGCCTCGCCGTCGTGGGACGAGGAAATGGAGTTCTACTCGATCAAGGTGCAGGACGGCCCGCTGACCTCCAAGCTGCAGCACATCAAGGAAGGCGACGAGATCATCCTGCGCCCCAAGCCCGTCGGCACCCTGGTGCATGATGCGCTGGTTCCGGGCAAGCGGATCTGGTTCTTTGCCACCGGCACCGGCTTCGCGCCCTTTGCCTCGCTGCTGCGCGAGCCGGAAACCTATGAGAAATTCGATGAAGTGATCATCACCCACACCTGCCGCGAAGCAGGCGAGCTGACCTATGGCCGCGAGCTGATCGAGAGCCTGAAGGACGACGAACTGCTCAATGAGGTGATCGGCGAAGGCTTCTGGAAGAAGATCAAATACTACCCGACCACCACCCGCGAAGAGAGCCCCAAGATGGGCCGCATCACCGACCTGATGCGTTCCGGCGAGGCCTTTGCCGATCTCGGCGTGCCGCCGCTGAACCCGGAAAGCGACCGCGCGATGATCTGCGGCAACCTGGCCTTCAACCTGGAGCTCAAGGATCTTTTTGAGAACACCTACGGGCTGGAAGAAGGCGCCAATTCGAAGCCTGCGCATTTCGTGGTGGAAAAGGCATTCCTGGACTGATCCCGGGCCGGGCCGCCCGGCGGGCTGCCCGAATTTTGACACTGTTTTGACGGGAGGCTGCCGCCTCCCGTTTATCATTTGTTGGTGATGAATCGGTATTTCTTCTGCTGAGATCCAGAATGGAGCAGCAGCAGATGCACAATGAAACGGCCCCCGGGCAGGCGCCCGTCTTCCGGTCCGTCAGAACCGAAGCAGGCAAGGCCCGCGTCCGCGCCGCGCTGTCCGGTTTCCAAAACCGCCCTGATAAGGTTCAGCCGTCGCTGCCGGACAGGATCGCCGCCATCAAGGCCCGTTTCGACCTGCGTGCCATGACGCCGCAGGACATCGACCAGATGTTTGACGCGCTGGTGCAGGAAGGCCAGCCGATGACCGCGCCGATGCTGCTTTTGAACTCGATGGGCGACCGCTTCCGCAGTCATCTGTCAGGCCTTACCGGCAAGGAATACGACGGCGGTAAAGCCCTGGACCTGGTCGCAGTGGCGCAGCTGCAGATCCAGCGCGCCCGCAAGCAGGGCGGCGCCAGCGGCGGCTGGGAAAGTTTTCTGACGTTCCTGGTGCCTCAATCCCCGGCGGACCATCCCGCGGCCCAGGCGCCGCTGCAGCATATGGCGCGCCTTGCCCAGCAGGCCCAAGCGCAGGTGCACGCGCGGCCGAACTGACCCGGCGCGCTGCGCGCCAGTGCTGGAATGGAAAAGGCGGCCGGGTCATCCCGGCCGCCTCTCCCTTTTTTAGCCTGCAGCGGGGCAATCACTCGCTGGCAGTTGCAGCCTCATCTGTGGTTCCGGTTGCGGCGGTGCCGGACTGGTTCAGCAGTTCCTCAGCGGCGGAGGTTGCGCTGTCCAGAGCTTCGGTTGCCGCATCCTGGGTGGCTTCGACCGCGCCAGCTGCGGAATCTGCGGCGCTGTCAGCCGCGCCCGTTGCGGTATCCACCGCGCTGTCAGCCGCAGCAGCTGCTGCATCCGCCGCAGTGCCGGTGGCGTTCCCGGCCGCTTCACCTGCGCTGTCAAGCGCGTCGCCCACGGTTTCGGTCACGGCCTCTGCGGCTTCGTTCACCGCATCCTGTGCAGCCTCGACGGCGGCACCGGCCGCCTCGGTACCGGCCTCAACGGCCTCTTCAACTGCCTCGGCAGCCTCCTGGGCCGCCTCCTCTGCCACAGCCGCCGGCTCCTCAGAGGTTACCGGCTCGGTGCTGCTCTGTTCTTCCTGCACCGCAGGCGCCTCAGCCGGGACCGGCTCCTGCGCGTCCTGGCGGCTGACCACCACATAGGCCCCAACGGCTGCGGCACCCAGCGCCAGCACGATCAACAACTGTTTCATAGTCTCTCTCCTCACTCCTGCCGGCCCGCCCGGGCCGGGGGCCGCAGCTGGTGCGGCATCTGCCCTGCCAGATGGCGGTGCCAGGCGCTCAGCTCAAGGGGGAAGTTTGCCGCGATTGCATCACGGGCGGCCCAGCGCCGCCCCGCCAGGCAAAACTGGCGGAAGGCCGCCGCAATCGGGCCATTTCAAACTGTTGCACAGCGCAACCCACCCAGTCCTGGTTCCGGATTCACGCCTGTTTTCCAAGCCTTTTGCAACATGCGGCCTTGAAAAGCGCCTTTCCTGCCGCCATACCGCCCATAACGCTTGAATCACACGCGCGGGGGCAGTAGCGTTCCCGCACTTTTTGCAATGACAGAAGGATAGCCGTCATAGCCCGCAGACCTCATAACGCGCCGCCGCAACGCGACACCGGCCCGCGCGTCAACGAAAAAATCCGTGCCCCCGAAATCCGCCTGATCGGCGCCGATGGCGAAAACGTCGGGGTTGTGCACCCGGCCAAAGCCATGGACATGGCGGCAGAGGCCGGACTTGATCTGGTTGAAATCTCGCCCAACGCCAACCCGCCCGTGTGCAAGATCATGGACTTTGGCAAGTTCAAGTATGAACAGCAGAAGCGCGAGAGCGAAGCCCGCAAGAAGCAAAAGATCATCGAGGTCAAAGAGGTCAAGTTCCGTCCCAACACGGACACCCATGACTATGATGTGAAAATGCGCAATGTCGTCAAGTTCCTGGAGAACGGCGACAAGGTGAAGGTCACGCTGCGCTTCCGCGGCCGCGAAATGGCACACCAGAACCTCGGTAGAGAGCTGCTGGAACGGGTTGCCGAGGACGTCAAGGAAATCGGCAAGGTCGAGAACATGCCGAAGATGGAAGGCCGCCAGATGATCATGATGATCGGGCCGCTCGCCAAGAAATAAGCCTGCGCACCGCTGGTGCCGGACGCACCCCCGCAAGCTGCCGCTTGCGGGGTTTTTCTTTTGCATCGGTTAGCGCTGCCTTAACGCCTGCCCCCTATACAGATGTCATCCCCAGTGAAGGCAGACGCATGACCAGCTTGACCGACGTTCAGAACACCGCCTTCATGGCCATCGGCCCCAGCCGCATCGCCGCGCTGTCGCTGCTGGCGCTGGCACAGGCGCCTCAGGATGCGGACGGCAGCGGCGCTGAGGACGTTCTGGTGCTGTCGGTGCAGCGGATTTGCGCCGCGCATGACATGCTCGGCAGCGGGCTGGAGGCCCTGCTGGCGGATTGCAGCTACGCCCTGCCCGCTGAACTGGAAGCCAAGCGCAAGTCTTGTCTTGAGATGCTGGCGCCGCTGCATCGCGCCGTCACTGCCGCCGGGGACGAAGTGCTGGCGCAGGTGCGTGCGGTGCCGGATCTGGCCGCCCTCTGCCTCTACCGGCTGGAACCCGCGGTGTCAGCGTTTCTCAAGGACATGGTCCAAACCTTGCGAGAGGCGCAGCAGCAGCGCGAGGAAGACCGCGACGCGCAGATGCGGGCGACGATTGCCACCGCCGAAGGGGTCGGCAAGAACATCAAGTTCATTTCCTTCAATGCCTCGATCGAGGCGGCGCGCATCGGCGAGATGGGAAAGGGGTTTGCCGTCATTGCCACCGAGATCCGCGAGCTCTCCGGCAAGACCCAGAACCTGCTGGAAGAGATGTCCACCTATCTGCGGCACTGAAACGGAAACAGGCACCGGAGACCGGTGCCTGCGCCTGTCTTTCCACTGAGGCTGGTCAGCCCGCTGCGGCCACCGCGCGTTTTGTCATCACCCCGACCAGATGGGCGCGGTATTCCTTGGAACCGTGCAGATCGCCGATCATACTGCCGGCATCAACGCTGAGCCCATTCAGCGCGTCCGGCGCGAAACTGGCGTCCAGCGCCGCCTCAGCCTCATGCCAGCGGAAAACCCCCTCCTCTGACGCGCCGGTCACAGCCACCCGCACGCCCGCCGCATATTTCGCCGCAAAGACGCCCACCAGGGCAAAGCGCGATGCGGGCTGCAGGAACTTCTGGTAATTGGCCTTCTCCGGTACTGGGAAGCGAACCGCGGTGATGATCTCGCCTTCGTTCAGAGCAGTTTCAAACAACCCTTGAAAATAGTCATCCGCAGTGATCTCGCGGGCGTTGGTCACGATAGTTGCGCCGCTGCCGAGCGCCGCCGCCGGGTAACAGGCGGCCGGGTCGTTATTGGCCAGCGAACCGCCGATGGTACCGCGGTTCCTGACCGCCGGGTCCCCAATATGGCTGGCCAGTTCCGCCAGCGCCGGGTAGCTGCCGGCCGCAGCCGCAGCCACCTCAGCATGGGTGACCGCGCCGCCGATGGTCAGCATGCCGCCGTTGTCGCTCAGCTCCTTCAGCTGCGGGATGCCAGTAAGGCTCACCAGTTTCGACGGCATCGCCAGCCGCTGTTTCAGCGTCGGGATCAGCGTCTGCCCGCCGCCCAGCGCCTGTGCGTCCTCATCCGCCAGTGCGGCCACGGCCTCGGCGACGGTTGAGGGCTTCTCAAACTCGAATTCATACATCTTTCACTTCCTTCCTGAAGAACGCGGATCCGCTCTTCATCTGGCTAGAAATATCCCGGGGGTATGGGGGCAGCGCCCCCATGATCCGTTATCCATTCATTGCTGCCCAGACCCGCGCGGGCGACAGCGGCATGTCAATATGGGTGACGTTCTTGCCGCCGGACTGCAGCGCGTCGATCACCGCGTTGACCACCGCAGGGGGTGAGCCGATGGCGCCGGCCTCGCCGCAGCCCTTCACCCCTAGCGGGTTGTGGGTGCACGGCGTCTGGCAGGAATGATCCACCTGGTAGAACGGCACGTCATCAGCCCGCGGCATCGCGTAATCCATGAAGGAGGCCGACAGCAGCTGGCCGTCTTCATCATAGGCGGCGTTTTCCAAGAGCGCCTGGCCGATGCCCTGCCCCAGCCCGCCATGGACCTGGCCGTCGACGATCATCGGGTTGATGATATTGCCGAAATCATCGGCGGCTGAGAACCGTTCAATGCTGACCTTGCCGGTGTCGGGATCCACCTCAACCTCGCAGGCATAGGCGCCGGATGGGTATGTGAAGTTGGCCGGGTCGTAAAACGCGGTTTCCTCCAGCCCCGGCTCCAGCTCCTCCAGCGGGTAGTTGTGGGGAACATAGGCGGTCAGGGTCACATCGCCCCAGGCCACCGATTTGTCGGTGCCCGCAACGGTGAACTGGCCGTCCTTCAGTTCGATGTCGGCGTCAGAGGCCTCCATCAGATGCGCGGCGATCTTCTTGGCCTTGGCGATGATCTTCTCGGTCGCGCGCACCATGGCCGAGCCGCAGACCGCAATGGAGCGCGACCCGTATGTGCCCATGCCGAACGGCACCCGTCCGGTGTCGCCGTGCACGATATCGACCATGCTCTCGTCGATGCCGATCATCTCGGCCACCACCTGCGGGAAGGAGGTTTCATGCCCCTGCCCATGGCTGTGGGCGCCGACAAAGACGCTGACGGTCCCGGTGGCATTCACCCGCACCGTGGCCGCATCATAAAGCCCGGCCCTTGCCCCCAGCATGCCGACGATGTTGGAAGGTGCGATGCCGCAGGCCTCGATGTAGCAGTTGATGCCAAAGCCGCGCAGCTTGCCGTTCTTCTCGCTTTCGGCGCGGCGGGCGGCGAATCCTGCCACATCGGCCACTTCCTCCAGCTTGTCCATCGTCGCCACGTAATCGCCGGTGTCATAGGTCAGCGCCACCGGGGTTTCATAGGGGAACTGGGTAATGAAGTTCTGGCGGCGCAGCGCAATCGGGTCCGCGCCGAGTTCGCGCGCGGCCTTGTCGATGACGCGCTCCAACTGGAAGGTCGCCTCCGGCCGGCCGGCACCGCGGTAGGCATCCACCGGCACCGTGTTGGTGAAGACCGTCTTCACGTTCACCTGCACGATCGGCGTCTTGTAGTTCCCCGCCATAAGCGTGCCGTGCAGGTAGCTGGGCACTGAGGTGGAGAAGGTCGAGAGATAGGCGCCCATATTGGCCATCGTATTGGTGCGCAGCGCGGTGAAGTTGTTGTCAGCATCCAGCGCCAGCTCGATCTTCGTCACATGGTCGCGGCCATGGGCGTCGGAGATAAACGCCTCCGACCGGGTCGAGGTCCATTTCACCGCCCGCCCGCAGGCGTGGGCGGCGAAGGTGCAGAAAGCTTCCTCGGCGTAGTGGAAGATCTTGGAGCCGAAACCGCCGCCCACATCCGGCGCGATCACCCGCACCTTGTGCTCCGGCAGGCCCAGCACAAAGGCGCACATCAAGAGGCGGATCACATGCGGGTTCTGGCTGGTGGTGTGGAGCGTGTATTCATCCGTGCCGCGGCTGTAATCGCCGATGGCCACGCGCGGCTCCATCGGGTTGGCGACCAGGCGGTTGTTGACCAGTTCCAGCGTCGTCACATGTGCAGCGCTGTCAAAGGCCGCCTGCACCGCGTCGTCATCGGGATTGCCGAACACCCAGTCATAACAGAGGTTTGACGTCAGATCCTCATGCACCTTTGTGCTGCCGTCACCGAGCGCCGCGGCCATATCGACCACTGCAGGCTTGTCGCCCAGGTCCAGTTCGATGGCTTCGGCCGCATCGCGGGCCTGTTCCAGCGTGTCGGCGACTACGGCGGCGACGATCTCGCCCACGTGGCGGATGGTGCCGTCTGCGATGATCGGGTGGCGCGGCTCCTGCTGCGGATTGCCGTGGCGGTCGGTGACGCCCCAGCCGCAGGGGATGCCGCCCACCTCGGCGAAATCGGCGCCGGTGAAGATTTTCACCACGCCGGGCATTGCTTCGGCCGCGGATGTATCGATGGAATTGATGGTTGCGTGGGCCACATCAGCGCGCAGGAAATGCACATGGGCCTGGCCGTGCACATTGATGTCGTCGGTATAGTTGCCGGCTCCTGTCAGGAACCGCACGTCCTCGCGCCGCTTGGGGCTGGCGCCGATGCCGTTATCTTTGGGCATGTCTGGTCTTCCTCCCTGGAGGGTGCTGCCTTTGCGGCGCACCTCTTTGTCAGTCACTCCTTGTTCAGCTCAGGCCGGGTGCCGGCCTGGGGTCGTCCGGTTATTCCGCCGCGATGGAGGAGACATCCTGGCCCGAGGCCGCCATGATCGCCTTGACGATGTTATGGTAGCCGGTGCAGCGGCACAGGTTGCCTTCAAGGTAGTCGCGGATTTCCGCCTCGGTGGGCTTGGGGTTGTCCTTCAGGAGCGCTGCCGCCGACATCACCATGCCCGGCGTGCAGAAGCCGCATTGCAGCCCGTGGTGGTCCTGGAACGCCTGCTGGATCGTGTTCAGCGAGCCGTCGGCGTTGGCCTGCCCTTCGATGGTGGCAACTTCGGCGCCTTCGGCCTCTTGCGCCAGCATGCTGCAGGCTTTCACCGCCTTGCCGTCCACATGCACCACGCAGGCGCCGCACTGGCTGGTGTCGCAGCCCACATGGGTGCCCGTGAGCCCCAGCTGCTCGCGCAGGAATGATGACAGCAGCGTGCGCCCTTCAACGTCGCCGCTGGCAGCCTTGCCGTTCACGGTCATGGAGACCTTGGCCATAGTACCCTCCCTTTAGCTTGTTTTTGTCTGGCTGAGGGGAGTTAAGCACGGGTGCCCCCGTTCCGCGAAGTGTTTTCCGGGGAAACAGAAGTGCAAATTCGCGTCAGCAGGGCTTACCCAAGGTTGTGACCTTGCGTCACAAATCCCGCGCTGCAGTGCCGCATTCAGCCTTCTGCATCGCGGCGCGGCATCGGGCGGGTGGGAATTTCCTTCAACAGCCCGCCAACCCCCATCGCAGCGATATCGGCGGAGGTCACAGGCAGCCCGCAGATCACCCGCTCCAGCACCCAGTCGGCGCCGTTGAGGGCTGGCGAGCGGGCGCAGCCCGGCAGGCCGATGACCACCCTCTCCTGATGTTTGCCGAGAAACAGCAGGTTGCCGGGATCCACGGGCATGCCGAAACGGGTCACCGTGCCGCCTGCCTGCCGCAGCCCTTGAGGCGCCACGTCGTGAGTGTCTGAGGTGGCGGAACCAGTGAGAATCAGAACCAGCTTCCCGGACGCGTTTGCGATGGCCTCCGCCAGCGCGTCTTCCTGATGCGGCACAACCACGCGGGGCGTGAGGGTTATGCCCATCCGGTGCAGGCGGCCCGCCATCGCGGCGCGGCCCTTGTCCGAAGGGGTGTCCTCGCTCACCGTGGTTTCGATCAGCGTGGCAGAGGACAGGACGGGCGGCAGAACCCGGATCGCATCCCCTGCCCCTTCGCTGGCGCGGCTGATGGCATCGGCGGGCACGCCGTAGGAGATGATCTTGATGGTCGCCAGCATGCCGCCTGCATCGGCGCGGTGATAATCCGGCACGGTGGCAACCGTGATCATCGGGTCCACTGCATTGACGCCCTCCAGCTTTTCCGGGTCCAGCCGCACCAGCCCGGCGCCAGCGGCATAGAGGTTCACCCGCCCGGTGCCTGCACCGGAGATGCGGATGCCCTGTGCGGAGGGGTCCGGCACCAGAGCGTTTGCCAGCGCCTCCGCCGCGGCATCCTCGTGCAGGTCAGCGGGGCCGAGCCGGGCGACAGTCAGGGTGTCATGGCCCGCGGCGGAAAGGTCTGCGAGGTCTTCGCCGGTCAGCACCGTGCCCTTGGCAACCTTGCCGCTGGCGCCCTGCAGCGAATGCGCGAGGATCGCGCCCTCCGCATCCTTCAGCGGAACCGGGCCGAACCTCATGGCTGCTTGCCGCGCAGGACGGCGGTCATTTCCGACAGGATCGACACCGCGATTTCCGCCGGGCTGGCAGCGCCGATATCCAGGCCGATGGGGCCATGGATGCGGGCGATCCGGTCTTCGGTAAATCCGGCCTCCTGCATCCGCGCCACGCGGGCGGCATGGGTTTTCTTGCTGCCCAGCGCGCCGATGTAGAACACATCTGCCGCCAGTGCCGCCTGCAGCGCCGGGTCGTCAAGCTTCGGGTCATGGGTCAGCAGCACCAGCGCGGTGCGCGTGTCCAGTCCCAGCTTTTCGACCGCCTCATCCGGCCAGTCGTCCATCAGGGTCTCATCCGGGAAACGTTCGGATGAGGCAAAGGCCGTGCGGGGGTCGATGATAACCGGGTCATAACCCGCGATCCGCGCCATCGGCACCAGCGCTTGCGTAATATGCACGGCTCCGACGCAGATCAGCCTCAGGGGCGGGTTGTGAACCGCCACGAAGGTCTCCCCGTCTTCCTCCAGCCCGGAGCGGTCCATGCGCATCCGGTCCGCATAATCTGCGCACGTGAGGCGGCGGGCGCCGGTGGCGAGGTTCACCTCATAGGCCATCGGGGTACGGGCTGCGCGGGCGGCCACCAGATCCTCCAGCAGGTTCCCGGGCAGCGCCGAGCCCACCGGCTCCACCAGCACCTTGATGGTGCCGCCGCAGGCGAGGCCGACGGCAAAGGCGTCCGCGTCGCTGACGCCGAATTCCAAGAGCCGGTGCTGGCCGTCCTGCAAGGCCTCCAGCGCCTCACTCACGACTGCGCCCTCGACGCAGCCGCCGGAGACCGAGCCCTCAATCTGACCTTCGCCCGAGACCACCAGCTGCGACCCGGTGCGGCGCGGGGCGGAGCCCCAGGTCTGCACCACGGTGGCCAGCGCCGCGCCAATGCCCGCCCTGTGCCAGTCCAGCGCGGTTTCCGGGGCGTGCTCAAACGGGGTTATGTTCTGCATTGGCGGGCCTTCCGGTGTCCGGTGGGTTTGCGTTTAAACATCGGCGCTTGCGGCGCTGGTTTCAAGCGGCATCCGTATCAGAGCAGCGCCATCAGCCGCGCCTTATCACCCGCATCAGAGGGGCTGGAGATCACCTGCGCCAGATCCTGCAGCGAGGCGATGGAATGGCCGGCGCGGAAGCTGTCGGTGTAGGGCAGCATGGCGCGGATGCCCTGCGCCTTGGGGGCAAAGCCGTCCCAGCGCAGCAGGGGGTTCAGCCAGATCAGGCGGCGGGACGACAGCTGAAGGCGCTGCATCTCCCGCGAAAGGCCCTCGGGGTCGCCGCGGTCCAGCCCGTCGGTGATCAACAGAACCACCGCGCCCTGCCCCATGACACGCCGCGACCAGTCGCGGTTGAAGGCGTGCAGGCAGTCGCCGATCCGGGTGCCGCCCTCCCAGTCCTGCGCCTCTGCCCCTGCGGCGGCCAGCGCCGCGTCCACATCGCGCTGCTGCAGATGCCGGGTGATATTGGTGAGGCGGGTGCCAAAGGTGAAGCCATGCACCCGCGCCCAGCCCTGCCCCTTTGCATTGGCGGCAGCGTGCAGGAAATGCAGGATGATGCGGCTGTACTGGCTCATCGAGCCGGAGATGTCGCAGAGCACCACCAGATTGGGCCAGCGGATGCGGCGTTTGGCGCGGGCGATCTGCTGCAGGTCGCCGCCCTGCCGCGCGGCATTGCGTAAGGTTTTGCGCCAGTCGGCCCGGTGCCCCCGCGGCGCCGCCATCAGGCGGCGGGACTCGATCGGGGTCACCGGCAGTTTCAGCTGCGCCAGAATGCGCTTGGCAGCGGCAATTTCCGCCGTGCTCATCTGTTCGAAATCCAGCGTCCTGAGGCGTTCCTCCGCCGACATGGTGCGGGAGGCGTCGATCTCGATCTCCGTTCCTTCCTGCTCCGCTTCCGGAACGTCCGGCTGGTCAAGCATGCCGTCCAGCAGCGCCTCTGCCGCGCGTTTTTCAGCAGGTTTGGCAGGACGGTCCTCCTGCACGCCGCGGATAGCGGGCAGCATGGCGGCCATCATCTGCTCCAGATAGCGGGGGTCGCGCCAGAACAGGCGGAAGACCTGGGAAAATACAACCCGCTGTTCCGGCTTGGTGACGAAACAGGCGTGCAAGGCCCAGTAAAAGTCCTGCCGGCTGGTAAAGCCTGCCGCTGCAACCGCGCGCACGACATCCAGCACCCGGCCCGGGCCGATGGGCAGCCCCGCCTTGCGCAGGGCGCGGGCAAAATGGGTGATGTTGCGGAGCAGCTTGGGGTCGTCCTGCAGGGAGAGCGGCGGGTAGTCAGGCACTAGTGCTTATGGGGGCGCTGCCCCCATACCCCCGGAGTATTTCCAGAAAGATGAAGCATCAGGCCGCGTCCAGGCTGGCCTTGGCCTGATCAAGGATGCGCTTGGCCTCGGAGCCGTGCAGGCGGGCGATGTCGTCCTGGTATTTCAGGATGGCGCCGAGGGTGTCGGCGATCACCTCGGGGCTGAGGGCGATGACGTCGAGCGCCAGGAGGCAATTGGCCCAGTCGATGGTTTCCGCGACGCCCGGTTTCTTGAACAGATCTTCGGTGCGCAGAGATTGCACGAAGGCGACGATCTCGCGGCTGAGCTGTTCGCTGGCCTCGGGCGCGCGGGCGTGCAGGATGTCGAGTTCACGCTGGAAATCGGGGTAATCCACCCAGTGGTAGAGGCAGCGGCGTTTCAGGGCGTCATGCACCTCGCGGGTGCGGTTGGAGGTGAGGATGACAATCGGCGGCTCCGGCGCCTGGATGGTGCCAAGTTCGGGGATCGTCACCTGGAAATCGCTGAGCGCCTCCAAAAGGAAGGCCTCAAAGGGTTCATCGGTGCGGTCCAGCTCGTCGATCAGCAGCACCGGGGCGCCGTGCTCATCCGGGCGCATGGCCTGCAGGAGCGGGCGTTCGATCAGGTAATCAGAGGAGAACAACTCGTTCTGGAGCGCGGCGCGGCCGGCGCTGCCTGCGGCCTCGCCCGCAGCTTCAGACGTGCGGATGGCCACCATCTGGGCTGCGAAGTTCCATTCATAGACCGCGCTGGCGGCATCCAGCCCCTCGTAGCATTGCAGCCGGATCAGGCGGCGGCCCAGCGCGGCGGCCAGCGCCTTGGCGATCTCTGTCTTGCCGGTGCCGGCCTCGCCCTCCAGGAACAGCGGGCGGCCCAGTTTCAGCGACAGGAACACCACCGTGGCGAGCGCCCGGCCGCAGACGTAGCCCTGCTGCGACAGCAGGTCCTGCACCTGTTCGATGGATTGTGCCTGCATGTCTGACCTCCCCTTGCCCCGCCCAACAGGCCACGGGCAGGCGCATCGGTCAAGCGGCGGGTGTGTGCGACGCTGCGGCGAAGCGGCAGGGTTTGTATCGCAGCTGCCTTCGGGTAAGACTGGCAGCAAAGCAATGAAGGCCGAGGCATGAGCAAGACATCCCAGATGCGGTATCAACCGGCAGCCCGGCACTGGGGGGGCGTGTGACGATGCGGGTGCTGGCCATTCTTTGCGTGCGCAACGAGGGCGCCTTCCTGCTGGAATGGCTGGCCCATTACCGCGCCGCCGGCTTTACCGATTTCCTGGTGTTTTCCAACGATTGCCAGGACGGGACCGATGCGATGCTGGACCGTCTGCAGGCGATGGGGCAGCTGGCGCATGTGCGCAACGACGGGCCCTATGGCCGCGAGGGCATCCAGTTCACCGCGCTCAAGATGGCGGACAAGCACCCGCTGATGAAGACCGCGGATTGGGTGCTGGTGGCGGATATCGACGAGTTCCCCTGCATCAAGACCGGCGGTGGCACGGTGGCGGACCTGCTGGCGGCGCTGCCGGATGCGGATGCCATCCCCCTCACCTGGCGGCTGTTTGGCAATGGCGGTGTGGCGACCTATGAGGACCGTCCGGTCACGGAGCAATTCACCCAATGTGCGCCTGAGGTGATCCACTGGCCCTGGCGGGCGGTGATGTTCAAGACGCTATACCGCAACGACGGCACCTATGGGAAATGCGGCATTCACCGGCCCCGCAGCATCCGCGACAAGGTGCGGCTGGAAGGCTGCCGCTGGTTCGATTGCGAGGGTCGCGAGCTGGGTGCGGCGTTCAAGACCAAGCGGCTGTTTTCCGATTACGGCCAGCCGAATTACCGCCTGGCGCAGCTGAACCATTACCCCTTGGGTGCAATGGAAAGTTACGTGGTGAAAGCTGAACGCGGCCGGGTGAACCGGCAAGCCCGGCTGGGCATGGATTACTGGGTGGAGCGCAATTATGCCGCCTGCGAGGACCGCGCAATTGCGCGCTATGCCGCGCTGCGCAGCACCCTGCAGGCAGAGCTGATGGCCGACGCGGAACTGGCCCGGCTGCATGGCACGGCAGCGGCCTGGCGCAAGACACGGTTCCTGGAGCTGATGCTGGCGGAAGAAAACAGGGCATTGTTCACCCGCCTGCTGATGTCGCCGCCTGCGAGGGTTCTGACGGCGGAGGAAGGCGCAAAGATGCGGCGCTTTGCCATGCTGGGGCTGGCGGCTGAGGGCAGCAAACAGCCGGGCTGAAAGGAAGCAAGCGTGCAAAAGGCAGGCAACGGACCGCTGATCGCCCCGGACCAGACAGTAAAGAGGCCTTAGTTTTTCCAAATTTAGCCTTATTTGTCACCTAGGCGTAAATCAGCAAAACCGCCGCTCGGCGCAGGGGGGACTCAAGGTGGAAGTCATGCAGGACGGACTCGAAAATCTGGATGAAGACCTTTCCGGGCTGAAACCGGCACAGTGGAAGGCCCGGATGGCGGCGCTGGCCGAACAGCACGGCATGTATCAGCCGCTGGGCGACAAGCATTTCACCACCTTCATCGATCAGGGCAATACCCTGCTGGTGACGTTTGAGACCATACAGGGCATCCACAACCTGTCGGATCAGGCGCAGCCGCTGGGATTCGACCTGGTGAAGAACCTGGGCTGGTCGCATATGTGCGTCGTCTCCGACGGCGACACCTGGTTCCGCGACGAGCGCATCTATGGCTTCTTCGACCAGCTGGTCGACGACGGCTTCTTTGACGAATTTGAAAATGTGCTGTTCTACGGCGCAGGCCCCTGCGGCTATGCGGCGGCGGCGTATTCCGTGGCCTCGCCCGGTGCCACCGTCGTGGCGGTACAGCCGCAGGCGACACTGGACCCGCGGATGACCGAATGGGACGACCGCTTTGCTGAGAACCGGCGGCTGTCGTTCACCGACCGCTACGGCTATGCGCCGGACATGCTGGATGCCGCCGGGCAGGCCTTTGTCATCTATGACCCGCAGGTGCGGCTTGACGCGATGCACGCGGCGCTGTTTGCCCGCAGAAATGTCACCCGGCTGCGCGCCAGCCACATGGGGGACGCGGTGCAGACCCGTCTGATCGAGATGGAGATGCTCTATCACATCCTGTCGCTGGCTGGCAGCGGCAAGCTGTCGGAGGCGGCTTTCTGCAAGCTGTTCCGGGCGCGGCGCAACAACCCTTTCTTCCTGCGCAACCTTCTGGGCCGGCTCGAGCGAGAGGACCGCGGAGTGCTGATTGCGCTTCTGTGCCGCAACGTGACGGAGCGGATGCGGGCACCCCGGTTCCGCCGCCGCCTGGAGGAGATGCAGAAGCGGGCAGAAAGCGGCGAATTCACCATCCCGGACAAGCGCTGATCCGGCCGGGCCTGCGAGCATTCTGCCGCTTTGTTTCCCCGCCGCCATGTGCTAACGCACGCGCATGACCCAGACGCTGACCATCCCGCGCCCCGATGACTGGCACCTGCACCTGCGCGACGGCGCCATGCTGCAGGCCGTGCTGCCCGAAACCGCCCGCCATTTCGGCCGCGCGATCATCATGCCGAATCTGGTGCCGCCGGTGGTGACCGGGGCGCTGGCCGCGGCCTACCGCGAGCGCATTCTGGCGGCGCTGCCGGAGGGGATGGCGTTTGAACCACTGATGACGCTGTACCTGACTGAGGACACCGATCCGGCGGATGTGGCTGCGGCCCACGCCAGCGGGCTGGTCAAAGCGGTGAAGCTCTATCCGGCCGGCGCGACCACCAATTCGGCCTCCGGTGTGACCAATTTCGACAACGTCCGCGCGGTGCTCGAAAAAATGGCCGAGATCGGCCTGCCGCTGTGCACCCACGGCGAAGTCACCGACCACGACATCGACATCTTCGACCGCGAGGCGGTTTTCATCGACCGCGTGCTGGACCCGATCCGGCAATCGACACCGGGCCTGCGGGTGGTGATGGAACATATCACCACCAAGAACGCCGCCGACTATGTGGCAAGCCAGGAGCAGGATCTGGGCGCGACGATCACCACGCATCACCTGATCATCAACCGCAACCACATCCTGGTGGGCGGCATCAAGCCGCATTACTACTGCCTGCCGGTCGCCAAGCGCGAAGAGCACCGTCTGGCGCTGCGCGCTGCGGCAACCTCGGGTGACAAGCGCTATTTCCTGGGCACCGACTCGGCGCCGCATACCGACCCCAACAAGGAAAGCGCCTGCGGCTGCGCCGGGTGTTTCACCGCCACCAACACCATGTCCCTCTTGGCACATGTCTTCGAGGAAGAGGGCGCGCTGGACAAGCTGGCGGGCTTTGCCTCGGAAAACGGCCCTGCGTTCTATGGCCTGCCGGTGAGCAGCGAGACGCTGACCCTGACCAAGCAGGATGCGCCGGTGGCTTTCCCGGAGAAGATCGAAAGCGGCGACGGACCTGTCACCGTGTTTGATCCGGGCTTCCCGGTTTTTTGGAACGCCGGCGGCTGAGCCGCAAATTTCTTCGAAGAAATTTGCCAGGAAAATTCGAATTTTCCTGGCGCCAGAAAGGACCCGACCATGATCCCCACCTCCTACCCTTCCCGCGAAGAAATCGCCCGTCTGTCGGCCCGGATGCTGCTGGAAATCGGCGCGGTGAACTTTAACACGGATGAGCCGTATACGCTGGCCTCCGGCCTGCCCTCGCCCAGCTATATCGACTGCCGCAAGCTGATCTCCTTTCCGCGCATCCGCACCACGCTGATGGATTTCCTGACCGTGACCGTGATGCGCAACGCCGGCTTCGAGGCGTTTGACAATATTGCGGGCGGAGAGACCGCCGGCATCCCCTTTGGCGCGCTGGTGGCCGAACGGATGGCGCTGCCGATGACCTATGTGCGCAAGAAACCCAAGGGCTATGGCCGCAATGCACGCATCGAAGGGGTGATGACCGAGGATCAGCGGGTGCTGCTGGTGGAGGACATGACCACCGACGGCGGTTCCAAACTGTCCTTTGTCGATGCGATCCGCGAAACCGGCGCCTCCTGCGGCCATACCGCGGTGATCTTCTACTACGACATCTTCCCCGAAACCACCAAGCGCCTGGGCGACCACGGGGTTGAGCTGCATTACCTGTGCACCTGGTGGGACGTGCTGGCCGAGGCCAAGGCGCAGAAGAGTTTCAGCGAAGAGACGCTGGCCGAGGTGGAAAAGTTCCTGAAAGACCCGCGCGCCTGGCAGGAAGCGCATAAGGCCTGATCGGATGGCGGGCGGAACCGCCCGCCCTGCACGCCCCCGCAGGGTGCACAAACCGCCTTCCGTGCCGGCCCCGGTGTCCTGCCGCGCCCCCTGCAGCTTAACGCAAGGGAAAGCGTTACGGGACGGGATGTGGACAAGCCTGCCCCGAATCGTTTCCCGCACAGGTTGATGCGCAGATCTTGGGGCCTTCCCACAGCGCACCGCATCATGTAGCCTGAATAGGACAGGCTTGCTGGCCTATCATGGTAAACGGCCCACAAACCCTGCGGCTTTATCCACAGGGAATCCACAGAGATTCCCAGATAGGAGAAACCCGCGCGGCACCGTATAAGCGGGCCGAGTGACGAGAGCAGTGATGAACGAGATTACCCCTTTCGACGGCGATATGCCGCCCCCCGCCCCGATGCCGGACAATCTGCCGGCCCCCGCGCAAGCGGACCAGGCGATGCCGGACAACGAACTGCCGCATTCGGTGGAGGCGGAACAGCAGCTCCTGGGCGCGATCCTGACCAACAACGAGGTCTACGACAAAATCGCGCTGATCATCGACTCCTCGCATTTCTACGACCCGGTCCATGCCCGCATCTATGAGGTTGCGGCGGCGCGGATCTCCAAGAACGCGCTGGCCTCGCCGGTGACACTGAAGGCGTTCCTGGAGGATCACGAGGGGCTGAAGGAACTGGGCGGGCCGGCCTATCTGGCCAAGCTCGCGGGCGCGTCGATCTCCGCCTTTGCGGTGCGGGACTACGCGCAGATGATTTACGACCTGGCGATCCGGCGCGAGCTGATCGCCCTGGGCCAATCGATTGCAGAAAAGGCGCGCCGCGTAGACGTGGCATCAGAACCTAAAGAGCAGATCGTTGAGGCAGAGCAGTCGCTTTACCAGCTGGCAGAGCAGGGCCAGACGGAAAGCGGTTTCAAATCGTTCCTTAAGGCCGTCACCGAAGCGGTCAATGTGACAAACGAGGCGTATCAGCGGGGTGGCGGCATGGCCGGCATCTCGACGGGCCTGATGGACCTCGACAAACAACTCGGCGGCCTGCATCCCTCGGACCTTCTTATCCTCGCAGGCCGCCCCTCTATGGGGAAGACGTCGCTGGCGACCAACATCGCCTTCAACGTCGCCAAGGCATACAAACGCGGGGTGAAACCCGACGGATCGGAAGGGGCGCTGGATGGCGGCGTCGTGGGTTTCTTCTCGCTCGAGATGAGCGCCGAGCAGCTGGCGGGGCGTATTCTGGCGGAAGCGTCAGAAATTTCCTCGCACAAGATCCGCCAGGGCGACATGACCGAAAGCGAATTCCGCCGCTTTGTGCAGGCGGCCAAGGATCTGGAAAGCTGCCCGCTGTTCATTGACGACACGCCCGCGATCCCGATCTCGCAGCTGGCCGCGCGCGCGCGCCGCCTGAAGCGGACCCACGGTCTGGACCTGCTGGTGATCGACTATCTGCAGCTCTGCCGCGGCATGTCGGACAACCGCGTCAACGAGATCGCTGAAATCTCGATGGGGATGAAGGCGATTGCCAAGGAATTGAACATCCCGGTCATTGCGCTGTCGCAGCTGTCGCGTCAGGTGGAAAACCGCGAAGATAAACGCCCGCAGCTGTCGGACCTGAGGGAATCAGGCTCGATCGAGCAGGACGCCGACGTGGTGATGTTCGTGTTCCGCGAGGAATACTACAAGGAACGGGAAAAGCCCGGCGACCACGAGCTGGACAAGATGGAAGAATGGAAGCAGGCGATGGAGCGGCTGCACGCCAAGGCCGAGGTCATTGTCGGCAAGCAGCGTCACGGCCCCATCGGCACGGTGGAACTGTCGTTCGAGGCGCAGTTCACCCGCTTCGGCAACCTCGCCAAGGCCTGGCAGCAAGGGCAAGAGGACGGCGGTTATTAACCGCCGCCGGTTTATGGCCGGTTCAATGGCCGGTGCCGCAGGCGCCGGCGCGCTGTCCATTGCGGGAGGTCCGGGCATGGCACAGGACGGGTTCCGGGTGCCGCCGGAAGAGGCGCCGCATCAGCTGACTTTCATGCAATGGCCGGTCACGGCTGAGGTCTATGGCACCGGGCGCTACCGCAAGCAGGTGCAAAACCAGATTGCGCGGATCGCCAATACGGTTGCGGAGTTTGAGCCGGTGGTGATGCTGGCCGCGCCAGAGGAACACGCGCGTGCCCGCCGAAAACTGTCGGGCAAGGTGGAGCTGTGGGACATTCCTGCAGATGATCTGTGGTGCCGCGACTCCGGTCCCTTGTTCGGGCGCGACGGGCGCGGGCAACTGTCTGTCCGGCAGCTGAACTTCAACGGCTGGGGCCGATACCATCTTCCAGATGACGAACGCATCGCTGCCCGGGTGGCGGAACGGCTGGGGCTGCCGCTGTTTGACAGCGGCATCAGGGGCGAGGCCGGAGGGGTCGAGGCGGACGGCCATGGCCTGTTGATGGCCAATGAAAGCAGCTGGGTGAATGCTAACCGTAATCCCGGCGCTGGCCGCGATGAAATTGAAACGGCCCTGTTGGCTGCCTATGGCGCGGACCGCATGATCTGGGGCAAGGGCGTCAAGGGCCAGGACGTGACCGACGACCACATCGACGGGCTGGCCCGCTTTACCGGCGGGGGCCGCGTGCTGATGATGCTGGCAGACGCGCCTGTTCCAAATGACCCTTTTGATGCCTCGGCCCGGCAGTTGCAACGGCGCCTGCTGGAAGCGGGCCTTCAGGTCGACACCCTGCCCTGGCCCGAGGCCGGGCGGATCAGGGACGTGAACAGCCAGTGCAGCTATGTGAACTACTATGTCTGCAATGGCGGGGTGATCGCACCTGAAAGCGGCGACAGGCGCACTGATGCGCTGGCCGCAGAGGCGCTGCGCCGCCATTACCCCGGGCGCGAGCTGGTGATGCTGGACACCGATCTGCTGGCGGAACTGGGGGGCGGCATCCATTGCGCCACCCAGCAGATGCCCGCCTGAGCTGGCTGCCACAGACCGCCCAGCACCCTGAAAGCAGGCAACTATTGGCCTGTGTGGCGGGTTTTCCCACTTGACCTGCGCCCCTCCCATGTCATGAACACCGCATGAGCACGGCAAAACTGACAATCAACCTGGATGCGCTGGTCACCAACTGGCGGAATCTGGATGCGCTGACCAATTGCGAGACTGCCGCAGTGGTGAAGGCGAACGGGTACGGCCTGGATGCAGGCCGGGTGGGCAAGGCACTGGCCAAGGCCGGTGCGCGCAATTTCTTTGTGGCGGCAGCCGAAGAAGGCGGCGCGCTGCGCCGTGCGCTGGGGCCGGGCCCCGGCATCTCGGTGTTCTCCGGCCATATGGAGGGCGATGCAAAGCTGCTCAAAGATTTCCAGCTGACGCCGATGCTGAACTCGCTGGATCAGATGCTGCGCCATTTCGAAACCCTGCCGGGCCACCCGTTCGGGGTGCAGCTGGACAGCGGCATGAACCGGCTGGGGATGGAGCACGGCGAATGGGCCGCGGTGGCAGAGATTGCCCTGGGCCAGAACCCGGTGCTCCTGATGTCGCATCTGGCCTGCGCCGATGAGCCGTCTCACGAGATGAATGCGCAGCAGCTGAAAACCTTCCGCGAGATGACGGACGGGCTGGAGGTGCCACGCTCGCTGGCTGCCACCGGTGGCATGCTCCTGGGCAAGGATTATCACTTTGACCTCTGCCGCCCCGGTGTCGGGCTTTATGGCGGGCTGCCGTTCACGGATGCAGTGCCGGTGGTGCAGCTGGACCTGCCGGTGATTCAGGTGCGCGATATGGAACCGGGCGAAAGCGCCGGTTACGGCAATGCCTGGGTCGCCCAGCGCCCCAGCCGCATCGCTACCGTTGCCGCGGGTTACGCAGACGGGCTGCACCGGGCGATGGGAAATGGCGGCATTCACGTCTATGCGGGCGAGACCCCCTGCCCCGTGGTCGGCCGCGTTTCGATGGATCTGATCACCGTGGATGTCACCGACCTGGGTGAGGTTCCGCAGATGCTGGCAATCCTGAACGAGCGTCAGACCGTCGACATGCTGGCCGACGCGGCCGGCACCATCGGCTATGAGATCCTGACCTCCTCGGGCCACCGGTCGGCGCGGACATATCTGGGATGAATCCAATCGCTCTCCTGGCCCGGCTGGGCCGCACCGCCCTGGCGGGGCTGGCGGCTGTCGGCCGCGCGGCGCTGTTTGCACTCAGCGCCTTCAGCCACATGATCCGCCCGCCCTATTACCCGCGCGAATTCTTTCAGGCGCTGTTGAACGTCGGCTGGCTGTCGCTGCCCGTCGTCGGCCTCACCGCGATTTTCACCGGCGGCGCACTGGCGCTGCAGATCTATGCAGGCGGCGCCCGGTTCAACGCCGAAGCCGTGGTGCCGCAGATCGTTGCCATTGGCATGGTGCGGGAACTTGGCCCGGTGCTGGTCGGGCTGATGATCGCGGCGCGCGTGACCTCCTCCATCGCGGCAGAGATTGCTACCATGAAGGTGACCGAACAGATCGATGCGCTGGTGACGCTGTCCACCCACCCGATGAAATACCTGGTGGCCCCGCGGGTTCTGGCGGCGCTGATCACGGTGCCGGTGCTGGTCGGTGTCGGCGACATCATCGGCATCATGGGCGGCTACACCGTGGCGGTGCAGAACCTCGGCTTCAACCCGGCGGCCTACCTCAAGAACACCGTCGATTTCCTGGAAGCGCTCGACATCATCTCCTCGCTGGTCAAGGGCGCGGCCTTTGGCACCATCGCGGCGATGATGGGCTGCTATTACGGCATGCAATCGGGCCGCGGCGCGCAGGGCGTGGGCCGCGCCACCAAGGGCTCGGTGGAATCCGCCGCCGTCCTGATCCTGGCCGCCAACTTTGTCCTCACAGGGGTGTTCTTCTCGCTATGATACGCATGGAAAACGTCCACAAGGCCTTTGGCGACAACCGCGTGCTGAACGGCATGAACCTGGAGATTGCCAAGGGCACTTCGATGGTGATCATCGGCGGGTCCGGCACCGGCAAGTCGGTGGCGCTGAAAAGCATCCTGGGGCTGATCACGCCTGACTCAGGCCAGATTTACGTCGATGGCAGGCCCGCTGGTTCCGGCGACCGCGACAAGTTCCTGGCGCGCTTCGGGATGCTGTTTCAGGGCGGCGCGCTGTTTGACAGCTTGCCGGTCTGGCAGAACGTCGCCTTCCGCCTGCTGCGCGGCGCGCTGAAGCGCCCGCAGGAGGAAGCCCGCGAGATCGCCATTGAAAAGCTGCGCCGGGTGGGTCTGAAGGCGAATGTCGCCGACCGGTTCCCGGCGGAACTGTCGGGCGGCATGCAAAAACGCGTCGGCCTCGCCCGCGCCATTGCCGCCGAGCCTGAGATCATCTTTTTCGATGAGCCGACCACCGGCCTCGACCCGATCATGTCAGGTGTGATCAACGACCTGATCCGCGAGATCGTGGTGGAAATGGGCGCCACGGCGATGACCATCACCCATGACATGACCTCTGTGCGGGCGATTGCCGACAATGTGGCGATGCTGCATGGCGGGGTGATCCAGTGGACCGGCCCGGTGGCAGAGATGGACGCCTCGGGCGACCCTTATGTGGAGCAATTCATCCACGGCCGCGCGGAGGGGCCGATCGAGGCGGTGCGTTAAATGGAGCTTTTCACAGAAACTACAACTGCAATCACCCTCAATTTCCCAGTGTTACTCCCCGTGCTGGCAGGTATTGCACTTTTCCTGAAGCACAGATCGGGACTGCAGGTCGCCTTTTACCGAACCGGCTTTCTGGCCGCACTTGCCTGGTCTGTCTGGACATTAGCTGAGATTGCCCTGCCGCTGCGCTGGCCTTATTTCAGCGCTACGCTGATGTATTTCCTGGCCAGCATTTCTCTGTTTTTCGCAACTCTTTTTGTGTGGGGGTATGCTTTGAAAACGTCTCCAGTCGGCTCAAGAGCGGAAGACTACCCTGTCATCATCGTATTTGCTGTTTGGCTGGCCAACGTTCTGATTGCGCCGCTTGTGAAATTCACTTGGGCGTTTTCTCAAGCAGTGAGCTGATCTGACAACATTCCAATCCTCTCTCTCTTCACCTTGCACCAAATACTCCCGCCGGAGGCATCCAACGCGAGACCGGCACCTGAGCCTGGGCGTGTGCGAAAGCGCTCTCAGGTGGGGAGGGTCGAGTGCTCGCAGGACTGCAAGGCGCCCCGGCTGATTGCTTCGCAGCCGTTTTCCCCCTTCCATAATCGGCGCCGAACGCACAAGTCTTGGCGGAACCGCATAAAACGAGCTGCTATGACCCTCCGCCTCCTCACCCTCACGCTGCTGATCCTTTACCCCGTCGCCTGGTTTGCGCCCCTGATGCGGGCGGGGCTGCTGCCGATCTTCGGCCTCAGCGAGATCTCGGTGATCACGGGTCTGCAAAGCCTTTGGGGCAGCGACGCGGTGCTGGCGCTGATCGTCACCTTCTTTGCGATTTTCGCCCCCTACCTCAAAACCATCGGCACCGCGCTGGTGCAGTGGCAGCTGATGGACGCCCGCGTGCAGAAGGTTCTGCACGTGCTGGGCAAGCTGGCGATGGCCGATATTTTCCTGATCGCGCTCTACATCACCCTGGCCAAGGGCATTGGCCTGGCAACCATTGAGACCGCCTGGGGGCTTTACCTTTTCACTGCCTGCATTCTGGCGTCGATTGTGCTGGGTATGCTGACGGAGCGCACGGCCAGGATGCAGCACAAGCCGCGCTAAACCCTTGATCCGGTACCAAACCGCTCCATTTCATAAGGCCGGACAAGTGAAAACGCACCGTCGCGGACCTGGCCGGCTGTGCCCTTTTCGGGCTCCCCCCGCCTTGCAGGCCCCGGTTCCGGGCGTGCATTTGCTGGAGGGGGGCCTATGGCCGGCATTCAATCCATCCTGTTCACCGCGCAGACCGCGCTCATGCGGTTTGCCTTTGCACTGATCTGCCTGGCCGCCGCAGCGATGCTGGCGGCAACCACACTGTCGGCCCTGGGCGTCTGGCCCTGGCTGTCACTGCAGGCGGGCCTGGGCGGCGAACCGATGCCGCAGGCCGGAATGGCCGCGCAGATCGCGCTGACCGCGCTAGCAGTGATGCTGGTGTTCTTTCTGCCCGCCAACGGGCGCATCATGGCGCTGGAGGCCTCGCACCGGCGGTTTTCCATGAACATGGAGGACGTGCTGCAGGCCTATCAGCTGGCTCATGCCGGCGACCGCGCAGGCATATTCACGCTGGCCTCCGAATTTGATGCGGTGAAGGAACGGCTTGCGTTCCTGCGCGATCACCCGGATCTTGAGGGGCTGGAGCCGGATGTGCTGGAAGTGGCCGCGCAGATGAGCCAGGTGAGCCGTGAGCTGGCAGAGACCTATTCAGATGCCAAGGTGGCCCGCGCCCGCCAGTTTCTGAAGCAGCGCCAGGAAGAACTGGAGACCTTCAAGGCGCGGCTGGAGGATGCCCAGATCATCATGCATGAGCTGCGCCAGTGGACCCGCGACGTGGAGATCGAAGAGAGCATCGCCAAGTCGCATCTGGGGCGGCTGCGCGGCGAATTGTTTGAACTGCTGCCGGAACTGTCGGCGCAGTTGCAGGGCCAGCCGGACGGTTCGGATCCGGAAGGCGGCAGCGTGGTGCCGATCCAGCCGCCCCGCCGCGCCGACTGACGTGCTGCAGGGGGCTCCGCCCCCGGCCCTTTCGGGCCTCCCCCGGGATACTTAATGCCAGATGAATGAAGGATCTCTTCTTCATCTGGCCGCAAATATCCCGGAGCGCGAGGCAGAGCCTCGCATCCGCCCGGAACAGCTCGCGCCCCTTGAACAAAAGGGAAACATCTGCCACTGATCTGAACCATGGCAAAAACATCTTTCTCCTGCTCCGCCTGCGGGGCCAGCTTTTCGAAATGGTCGGGCCGCTGCGAGGGCTGCGGCGAGTGGAACACCATCACCGAGGATCAGGGGCTGTCCTCCGGCCCGTCCAAGAAGTCGCTGGGCGTCAAGCGCGGCCGCACCATCCAGCTGACCGATCTGTCGGCGCGGGAAACCCCGCCGCCGCGGGCCTGCTGCGGCGTGGGGGAATTGGACCGGGTGCTGGGCGGCGGGCTTGTTGCGGCCTCGGCCATTCTGGTGGGCGGCGATCCGGGCATTGGCAAGTCCACCCTGCTGCTGCAGGCGGCAGCGCGGTTTGCCCAGGCGGGGGTCAAGACCGTCTATGTCAGCGGCGAGGAGGCATCGGCCCAGGTTCGGATGCGGGCGCAGCGGCTGGGGCTGGCGGATGCGCCGGTGCAGCTGGCGGCAGAGACCAACCTGCGCGACATCCTGACGACGCTGGAGGCGGAGCGGCCGCAGCTGGCGGTCATCGATTCCATTCAAACCATGTGGGCGGACCATGTGGACAGCGCGCCCGGTTCTGTCAGCCAGGTGCGGGCGGCGGCGCATGAGCTGACCACATTCGCCAAGCGGCACGGGATCTCGATCATCATGGTTGGCCATGTCACCAAGGAGGGCCAGATCGCAGGCCCGCGTGTGGTGGAGCATATGGTCGACACGGTTCTGTACTTCGAGGGCGAGCGCGGCCATCAGTTCCGCATCCTGCGGGCAGTCAAAAACCGCTTTGGCCCGGCGGATGAGATCGGTGTGTTCGAGATGACCGGCAGCGGCCTCAGCGAGGTGATCAACCCCTCTGCCCTGTTCCTGTCGGAGCGCGGCGAGCCTTCGCCCGGGTCAGTGGTCTTTGCCGGGATTGAGGGCACAAGACCCGTGCTGGTCGAGATGCAGGCGCTGATTGCGCCCTCCCCCCATTCGCAGCCCCGCCGCGCGGTGGTGGGCTGGGATTCTTCGCGGCTGGCGATGATCCTGGCCGTCCTGGAGGCGCGCTGCGGCATCCCCTTTGCGGGCCTGGACGTCTATCTGAACGTGGCGGGCGGTATGAAGATTTCAGAACCCGCTGCTGACCTCGCCGTGGCGGCGGCGCTGCTGAGCGCGCGGGAAGACGTCGCCCTGCCCGCAGATACGGTGGTTTTCGGAGAAATTTCGCTATCAGGCGCCCTCCGGCCCGCCCCGCAGACCGAAAACAGGTTGAAAGAGGCGCAAAAACTTGGTTTCACGGCGGCGATTGCCCCGGGCGGCAGCAAAACCGTGTCCGTAAACGGTCTGAATCTCAGAAAGTCAGGCGATCTGGCAGGTTTTGTTGGCGAATTCTTCGGGGCCGGTTAAAGTCGCAAAAAATTTGAGATCGCAGGCAAACGGGCGAGGGACATGGAAGGTTTCACAATTATCGACGGGGTCGTGGCCCTGGTCATCGTGGTATCGGCGCTGCTGGCCTATTCGCGCGGTTTCGTGCGCGAGGCGATGGCGATTGCCGGCTGGATCGCCGCAGGTGTCCTGGCCTTCATCTTCGCGCCGCAGGTGGAACCGCTGATGGCGGAAATCCCTGTGATCGGTGACTTCATCGCCGACAGCTGCGAGCTTTCGATCATTGCCGCCTTTGCCGCGGTGTTTGCCCTGGCGCTGATCGTGGTCTCCTTCTTCACGCCGCTGTTTTCCACCCTTGTGCAGCGTTCTGCGCTTGGCGGGCTGGATCAGGGTGCCGGTTTCTTCTTTGGCGTCCTGCGCGGCATTCTTCTGATCGCGATTGCCTTCTTCCTCTATGATGTTGTGATGACCGGGCAGAGCTTCACAATCGTTGACGAAAGCCGCTCTGCCGAGGTGTTTGAGCGCCTGACCGGCAAGATCGAGGAACGCAATCCGGAGCAGGCCCTGGGCTGGGTGACAGAGCAATATGAGGCGCTGATCGGAGCCTGCGGCCAGTAATTCCAAGGGATTACCACCTTCAGACAGATACGCGGGCGCCCAAGGGGCGCCCGTTTTGCTTGAATTTCAATGCGTTCACACAGTTATCCACAGGATGCTGGGTGCAGCCGTTAACAGAGCAAATTCGCATTAACACTCTGTTAACCAAAGAGAATCGGGCGTCGAGCGGCAATTGGGCGCGTCTCAAAAATTGCGTCAATTCTTAATAAATCCTCAGCCCGCACCGTGAAAAGGTTAACAATACCGCTGAAAAAGCAGCTTTTGTCCCCAAAAAATCGCCTCATCCCGAAAGGCGACGCACCCCTGCCCCAATTTGGTCCCAATTCGGAGGCCACATGGCTTCAACGGCAAAACGCCGGGACGAAGACGCTCAGAAGGGACGCAACAATGCAGCTGGATCACACCACAGATTTCGCCGACTACCTGCCGGTTGACGTGCTGCTGCTGACCAATCCCCTGCCGCACTCCGTGAAACCCGCGCCCAAGCGCGCCCGCATCCGCAGCGGCGGCTTCCTGCCTGATACGCTGGTGGAGACCGAAGAAGGCTTCAAGCAAGCCCGCGACGTCAAGCCCGGCGACATGGTGTTCACCTTTGACGGCGGCGCCCAGGAAGTGAAGGCGGTGAAACACGCCGTGCCGCGCCTGACCACCCTGATGCATGTGCCGGCAGGCGCCCTGGGCAATGACACCGACCTGATGCTGCCCTCGGACCAGAAAGTGGCGCTGGAGATGGAAACTGCAGAACGCCTGTTCGGCCTGCCGGTCGTTGTCGCCAAGCTGATCGCCCTGGCCGGCTACAAGGGTATCACCGCAGCCGCGCCGGAACGCCTGGGCCGGATCCATTTTGAATTCGCAGAAGAAGAGCTGGTCTGGGCCGAAAGCGGCATGCTGCTGCCCGCCCAGGATGCGGTTGAAGACTCCGCCTTTCACCAGCTGTCGCTGACCGAGACCCGCCAGGTGCTGGCCAGCGATGAAGGCCGGGCGCTGTCGCAGACCGGCATGGGCGAGATTGACGCCCGTCTTCCCAGCCCGCTGGACAACCTGCTGGACCGCATCCTGGCGGCCTGATCCAAGGGCCAGCCAGCAAGACATTCCCTCCCCCCCCCTCGGGCCCGCCTTTGTGCGGGCCTATTCTTTTGGCGGCCCGGAGAGACTGGCAGGGTTCCACCCCGGGCATTTCCGCGGAATTGCGGAACGCACGTTCCATACGCAGGGGCATTTCCGGAAAAAGTTGCCCGGAAAATATATGTATGCCAGCATCCCCGCAGGCGCCAAAGGCACCGCAGAGCAACCGGCGCCCGGTATTTAGGGAGGATTTGACGATGAACTTGCGGCCTGACCCAACATTTCACGCAACACCCAAACTGGCGATGGAGGCCCCAGCGGAAAAGCTGGCGTTCACACTGATGCTGAGCCCGGATTTTTCGCAGCCGGACGGGCTGGCGGTGGTCGATGTCGACCCGGGCTCAGATACCTATGGCCAGATCGTTCATCAGCTGATCATGCCCAACAAGGGCGATGAGTTTCACCATTTCGGCTGGAACGCCTGCTCCTCCTCCCTGTCGCCCCTGTCGGGCCACGCGTTCCTGGAGCGGCGCTACCTGATCATTCCGGGCATCCGCTCCAGCCGGATTTATGTGGTGGACGTGAAAGAGCCGCTGAAGGCGAAGATCCACAAGATCATTGAGCCGGAGGAGGTTTTTGCCAAGACCGGCTACTCGCGCCCGCACACCATCCATTGCGGCCCCGAAGGCATCTATGTCTCGACCCTGGGCGGCGGCGGCAAAGACGGCACCGACGGGCCGCCGGGCATCTTCATCATGGATTGCGAAACCTTCGAGATCCTGGGCCGCTATGAAATGGACCGCGGCAAACAGGACAAGCATTATGATTTCTGGTGGAACCTGCCGCGCGATTACATGGTGAGTTCCGAATGGGGCCTGCCGCCGCAGTTTGAGAACGGCATCGTGGCAGAGGACCTGCTGAGCAACAAATACGGCCATTCGATCCACTTCTGGAACCTGCGCCAGCGCAAGAACGTGCAGACCATCGACCTGGGCGAGAACCACCAGATGGCGCTGGAAATCCGCCCGGCGCATGATCCCTCACGCGATTACGGGTTCTGCGGCGTGGTGGTGGACACCACCAACTTGCAAGGCTCGATCTTCACATGGTGGCAGAAGGACGATGGCACCTTTGAGGCCAAGAAGACCATCACCATCGACCCGCGACCGGAGAAGGCCGAAAACCTGCCGCCGCTGTTGCAGGGGTTCGAAGCGGTGCCACCCCTTGTCACCGACATCGACCTGAGCCTGGACGACAGATACCTTTATGTGGCCTGCTGGGGGCTGGGCGAGATGCATCAGTATGATGTCTCCGACCCGATGAACCCCAAGCTGGCCGGCAAGGTCGAGCTTGGCGGCATCGCGCGCGGCGCCAAGCACCCGAACGGCAAGGATTTCGCTTATGGCCCGCAGATGGTGGAGATCAGCCGCGACGGCAAGCGGGTCTACTGGACCAACTCGCTCTATTCCACCTGGGACGACCAGTTCTATCCCGATGCCGTGGGCGGCCAGATGGTGATGGCCAACGTCGGCGAAAACGGCGGGCTGGAGCTGGACAAGGACTTCTATGTCGAGTTCCCGAAGGGCTACCGCAGCCACCAGATCCGGCTGGAAGGCGGCGACTGCTCCACCGACAGCTTCTGCTACCCCTCCGTCTGACGCGTGGCAGAGATCAGCACGGCGGCGGCCCTGTGGGGGGCCGTCGCGCTTTCCGGCGTCTATCACGGCGTGAACCCCGGCATGGGCTGGCCGCTGGCGGTCTCAGCCGCGCTGATGGAGCGCGCGCAGGGCAGCCTGTGGCGGGCGCTGGCCGCGCTGGCGGCGGGGCATCTTCTGGCGATGGCAGCGGTGCTGTTTCCGTTCTCGATGCTGCTGGTGCTGGCCGAATGGCAGCGCGAAATCCAGATCGGCGCCGCCTGCCTGGTGATTGCCCTGGGGCTGTATCTTCTGTGGAACCGCCGCCACCCGCGCCTGCTGGCCCGGGTGCCGCCGTCGCGGCTGGCGCTATGGTCGTTCCTGGCGGCGATGGCGCATGGCGCCGGGCTGATGCTGGTGCCGATCTATCTGGGGCTATGCGCCACGGTGGAAACAGATGCCGGACATGCTGCCGCCGGGGCGCTGATGACCGGCAGCGCGGGCATCGCCATGATGGTGGCCTTGGCCCATACGCTGGCGATGACGCTGGCGGGCGGCGCCATGGCCTTTGGCGTCTACCACTGGCTGGGGCTGAAGTTCCTGTCCCGCGGCTGGTTCAACCTGGATCTGGTCTGGGCGCTGAGCCTGGTGCTGGTCGGCGCAGTGTCGCTGCTGACGCTGCATTGATTGCAGCGGCGCGCCCTGCCCGCATACTCGGCAAACCGCCCCTATTGCCGCAGCGCAGAAGGGAAATGTGATCCTTTGATGACAGACGCCGCGAAAGCCTCTATGTGAGGGCGCGAACAGGAAACGGATTCGGAGCCACACCGCCTTGCCGCTGCTGCAGACGCTGCCCGCCTGCCCTTGTGGACCTGACCTGATGCGCGCGGCGCCGGGTTGCGGGACTGCAAGCGGCCATCAGGCTCCGGACGTTTTGCCGGCCAGCCGCTTTGGTGCCTCCGGAATGGCGCGGGCGCGCAAAAATGCGCTAGACTGCCGGCCAAGCCGCTTCCATCAGCCATCGGACTAATCGGGATTGGAGCCAGCCAATGTGCGGGATTTTGGGGATCGCAAGCCGGGACACGGAAGTCTTTGCAGAGATTTATGACGGGCTTCTGATGCTGCAGCACCGCGGCCAGGACGCCTCGGGCATCGTGACCTACACCGGCGAGTTCTTCCGCGAGCGCAAGGCGAACGGCCTGGTCAAGGATGTGTTCGGGCCGACGGACGCGGAAACCCTCACGGGCCGGGTCGGCATGGGCCATGTGCGCTACCCCACCGCGGGCTCCCTCAGCGCCGCCGAGGCGCAGCCGTTCTTCGTGAACGCGCCTTACGGCATCTACCTGGTCCACAACGGCAATATCACCAATACCGCCGAGCAGCGCGAGAAGGTGACCGGCAAATACAGCCGCCATCTGCGCACCACCTCCGATTCCGAAATTCTGCTGAACGTCCTGGCCGACAAGGTCGCCGATGCGATAAAGGTCAATGGCAACGCCGAGCCGATCCGCAACATCTTTGCCGGCGTCAAGATGACTATGGAGCGGGTGCAGGGCGCCTATTCGGTGCTGTGCATGATTGCCGGTATCGGCATGCTTGCCTTCCGCGACCCGCATGGCATCCGGCCGCTGTCGCTGGGCAAGCGCCCCGCGCAAGGCGAAGGCGACGATTACTGCATTGCGTCTGAGGACGTGGCCTTTGGCATCAACGGCTTTGAGAAGGTCCGCGATGTGAAGGCAGGCGAGGCGGTGCTGATCGACCTGGACGGCAACCTGCATACCTTCCAGGCGGTCGAGGGCAAGCTGACCCCCTGCATCTTTGAATATGTCTACCTGGCGCGCCCGGACTCGATGATGGATGGCGTTTCGGTCTACAAGACCCAGCTGCGCATGGGCCAGGCGCTGGCCAAGCAGATCCAGGAGTCAGGGCTCGAAATCGACAGCATCATCCCGGTGCCTGATTCGGCCCGCCCCGTGGCGCTGGAAGTCGCCAACTCCACCGGCATCCGCTACCGCGAGGGGCTGGTGAAGAACCGCTACGTCGGCCGCACCTTCATCATGCCGGGCCAGGCCGAGCGTCAGAAATCGGTGCGCCGCAAGCTCAATGCGATCCCGCTGGAGTTCAAGGACCGCAACGTGCTGCTGATCGACGATTCCATCGTGCGCGGCAACACCATCAAGAAGATCGTGCAGATGTGCCGCGAGGCCGGCGCCAAGAAGGTCTATATCGCCTCTGCCTCGCCGCCGGTGGTCTACCCGAACGTTTATGGCATCGACATGCCAACCAAGCATGAGCTGATCGCAAACGGCCTCAGCATCGAGGAAATCCGCGAGGAGCTGGGCGCCGATGCGCTGTTCTACCAGAAACTCGAAGACCTGATCTGGGCGGCGCAGGAAGGCAACCCGGACATCCAGGGCTTCGATTGCTCCTGCTTTGACGGCAACTACATCACCGGCGTCACCGAAGAGTACCTGGAGACGCTGGAAAGCAGCAGCCGGGTCAGCGCCAAGATCCAGGACATGCCCGCACCGGGTGCCTCCTGGAACGCCTCCAAGCTGGCCACCGGCTGAGGCCTGCCCCAACAGGGGTTTGAACTTTGGCCCGCATGCGTCTATGAGGGCCCGGAACTTTGCATGGGGAGGCGCTGGCCATGACGGCCCGCGCCTTTTCCTATGCTCCTGACGAAAGGCCGCTCCTTGGACGCGCATCTTGCCCGCATGCTGACTTCCCCGCGCCAGTGCCGCTGCTGCGGCGCGACCTTTGCGCAATTGCTCAGCCTCAGCTGCGACCGGCCCGACATCTGTTCCGAGGACATTGAGGTGGAGGACAACTCTGCCGTCCTCGCCACCCGCGGCGACATCCTGACCGAGGACTTCTGCCGCCTCGGCGATCTGCGCTTTGTCCGGGCGGTGCTGGCAATTCCATTGAACGGCACCCGCGGCGAGGAGTTCATCCTGGGCACCTGGGCCAGCCTCAGCCGCGATGATTTCGACGCCTATCTCGACCTCTTTGAGATGCGCGAGACCGACAAGCTGGGCGACCGCCCGGCCTGGCTGGCCAATGCCATCCCGCCGGACATGCCGCTGCCTGCGGGCTGCATGCTGGAAATGCGCCCCGGCGGCCAGTACCCGGAGCTGAAGGTCACCGAACAGAACCACCCGCTCTACCCGCTGCAAAAGGACGGGGCAGAGCTGGAGGAGCTTCTGGAGCTGCTTTATGCATACGGGCACGACCTGCCGTCGCTGGTCTATGACGCCTGAGTCATGACCCAAGGCCCGGTGCAAGCAGCCTGACGCGGGGCCGTCGGCGGTCCTCCACTCAGCCAGCTGCAGCTTTCCGCCGAGGCCCGTTTTGCCTGCTTGAAACACCTGCGCCGGCACGCCAGATGCCTTTCCGATCAACGAAGGACGGACAAGATGGCGAACGAGCAGACCTCCGCCAAGGTGGCGGGGCTGGCAACCCAGACCAATGCAGTGAACCGCAGCAACCTGAGCCTGCTGGGGATCTACGGGCCTGAGAACAGCATGAGCGCGCTGATCCGCCTGCCCTCCGGCCGCACCCGTGAAGTGAAGCGCGGCACCAAGCTGTCGCAGGGCCAGGTGATTGCCATCGACGCCCAGGGTCTGGTTCTGAACCAGCGCGGGGAAACCAGACGCCTGGTTATGCCGGGCAGCTGATCAGGCGGGCTGCAGCGCAAATTCCTTCCAGGAAATTTGCCAAGGATTTTCGAAAATCCCCGGCGCTGCCTTCCGCCTCTTGACCTGCCCGCGCGGGCGGCCCAAGAAGGCGGCCATGACAGACAAAATCGCTCTCATCACTGGCGCATCGCGCGGCCTGGGCAACGCCCTCGCCGAAGCGCTTGCGCCCACCCATCACATCGTTGCCGTCGCCCGCACCACCGGCGCGCTGGAAGAGCTGGACGACCGCATCAAGGCGGCGGGCGGCTCTGCCACCCTGGCGCCGATGGACATCACCGTGCCGGAGGCGATGGCGACGCTCTGCCGCGGCATCCATGACCGCTGGGGCGAGCTGGACCTGTGGCTGCACACCGCGATCCATGCAACGGCTCTGTGCCCGGCGCCGTCAGTCGCGCCCAAGGACTGGACCAAGGCCGTGGCAATCAACGCCACCGCCACTTCGGTGCTGATCCCCTATGTGGCACCGCTCCTCGGTCAATCTGGCCGCGCGGTATTCTTTGACGACCCCAAGGCCGGCGAGAAATTCTATGGCACCTACGGCGCCACCAAGGCGGCGCAGATGGCGCTGGCCCGCAGCTGGCAGGCCGAAACAGAGCGCACCGGCCCGAAGGTCAAGATCCTGGAGCCGCAGCCCATGGCCACGGCGCTGCGCGCCCGTTTCCACCCGGGCGAGGACCGCGAAGCGCTGACGCCGATCCAGGACGAGGCCGCGCGACTGCTGCCGCTGATCCTGGCGGACTGACCTCTCAGACCGGTCCGCGCCGCGCTCCTGCGCGGCGCCCGGCCCAAGGCTTTGGACGGCATCTCTTGATGCAGGCCAAAGGCGCGGGAGCCCGCCCCTGCCCCGCCCGGCTGTCCTGCCCGGACGTCCCGCCTGTTGCCTCCCTGCCCCGCTTTGCCGCGGATCCGGCTTCTCCCTGCGAAATCCTTGCCCCCTTCAGGTGCAGGTCCTATTCAATCGAAAACCCGGTTGAAGACGGCAGGCACCCCATGCGCATTCTGATCACCAATGACGACGGCATCAGCGCCGAAGGGCTGAAGGTTCTGGACGCCATCGCCCATGAGGTCGCAGGCCCCGATGGCGAGGTCTGGACCGTGGCGCCCGCATTTGAGCAGTCCGGCGTCGGCCACTGCATCAGCTACACCCGCCCCACCATGCTGAGCCAGCTGGGCGAGCGCCGCTTCGCCGCAGAAGGCTCGCCCGCGGACTGCGTGCTGGCCGGCATCCATGTGGCGATGCATGGGTCAAAACCGGATCTGGTGCTGTCAGGCGTGAACCGCGGCAACAACTCGGCTGAAAACGCGCTCTATTCCGGTACCCTGGGCGGCGCGATGGAGGCCGCGCTGCAGGGCATCCCGGCAATGGCACTGTCGCAGTATTACGGGCCCGCCAACCGCGAGACGGAAAATCCGTTCGAAGCCTCTGCCGTGCATGGCGCCGCGCTGGTGAAGAAGATCCTGGCAGCCCAGCCGCATGACAATCAGGACTACCGGCTGTTTTACAACATCAACTTCCCGCCGGTGCCGGCTGCGGATGTGAAGGGCGCGCGGGTCGCGCCGCAGGGCTTCCGCCGCGGCAGCCATTTTTCGGCTGAGGAGCAGCTGTCGCCCACCGGCCGCCGCTATTTGTGGATCCGCGGCGGCAACCAGCATGTGGAAACCGCATCCGGCTCTGATGCGGCCGTGAACCTCGACGGGTATATCTCCGTCACCCCGATGCGTGCCGACCTGACTGCACGCGATGCTATGGACGCGCTGAAAGCAATTGAGAGCACCGGCGCATGAGCGGACCCGACGCGCAAACCAAGATGCAGTTTGTCTACTCCGTGCGCTCGCGCGGGGTGACCGACCAGAAGGTGCTGGAGGCGATCGAGGAGATCGACCGCGGGCTGTTCGTGCGCGGCATCTTTGCGGAACGCGCCTATGAGGACGTGCCGCTGCCGATTGCCTGCGGCCAGACCATATCGCAGCCTTCCGTGGTGGGCATGATGACCCAAGCGCTGCAGGTCAGCCCGCGCGACACGGTGCTGGAGGTCGGCACCGGCTCCGGCTACCAGGCGGCGATCCTGTCGAAGCTGGCACGCCGGGTCTATACCATCGACCGCCATGCCCGGCTGGTGCGCGAGGCGCGGATGGTGTTTGAGCAGCTGCAGCTGGCCAATGTGACCTCGCTGGTCGGCGATGGCAGCCACGGGCTGAGCGAACAGGCGCCGTTTGACCGCATCATCGTGACCGCCGCGGCGGAGGACCCGCCCGGGCCGCTCCTGGCGCAGCTCAAAACGGGCGGCATCATGGTGCTGCCGGTCGGCCAGTCGGACCACGTCCAGACCCTGATCCGGGTCCGCAAGACAGAGGACGGGCTGGAGTACGACGAGTTGCGCCCGGTGCGCTTTGTTCCCCTGCTTGAGGGCCTGGGGAAAGACACGTAAACTGGCGGCGGAATTCAGCCGAGCCGCAAAAGGCATCGGCTATAGTGATTGACGCGAGAGAATCCCCGCGAAAAAGGGGATGCGTGTTTTGAGGAGAGCGAAATGACCCGGATCCCCCCCGCCCGGACCGTGTTCCGCGGCCTGCCCCATTCGGTGCTGCCCCGGGCCCGGCTGCTGGCCGTACTGCCGCTGGCCGGTGCGCTGGCAGCCTGCCAGAGCCCGCTGGACTATGACCTGCGCGGCCAGATCGGCGGTTTCAACACCACCACCGCCGCGCAATCCGCCACCGCGAACCGCCCTGCGCCCGACGCCCGCGGGCTGATTTCCTACCCGTCTTACCAGGTGGCCGTGGCCCAGCGCGGCGACACGGTGGGTGATGTGGCCGCCCGCATCGGCCTGCCCGCCGGCGAGGTCGCCCGGTTCAACGGAATGGAACCCGGCGACGCGATGCGCCAGGGCGAAGTTCTGGCACTGCCGCGCCGCGCGCCTGCCAGCCAGCCCGGCGCCGCGGCGCCGGGGTCTGTCGACATTGCCACGCTGGCGGGCGAGGCCATCGACAGCGCGCCGCTGACCTCGCCCAATGCAGGCTCCGTGACCACAACCGAAATCCAGCCTGTGCCCAACCCGCAGCCTGCGAAAGTGCAGTCCGGCCCGGAACCGGTGCGCCACAAGGTGAAGCGCGGCGAGACCGCCTATACCATCTCGCGGCTTTACCAAGTGCCTGTGAAGTCGCTGGCGGAATGGAACGGGCTGGGCAGCGATTTTGCGGTACGCGAAGGCCAGTACCTGCTGATCCCGCTGAAAGAGCAGCCCGCCGCCGAGGTGACGCCTGCCGCTGCAGCGGCCCCCGTGGTAGTGACAGAGCCGGGCGCAGGGTCCGAGACGCCGGTGCCGCCCAGCGCCAGCAAACCGCTGCCGGAGGAGAAGGTCGAACCGGCTGCGGTCAAACCCGCTGCGGAGACCCTGCCCAAGCCGGAGCTGCCCGAACCCACCCGCAGCAGCAGCGCGGCAATGGCCTATCCGGTGCAAGGCAAGATCATCAAGACCTACTCCAAGGGCAGCAATGACGGCATCGACATTGCCGGCCCCGCCGGCGCGCCGGTGAATGCGGCCGAAGCCGGCACCGTGGCGGCAATCACCAAGGATTCCAGCAATGTGCCGATCGTGGTGATCCGCCACAGCCAGAAGCTGCTGACGGTCTACCAGAACGTCGGCAATATTACCGTGAAGAAAGGCGACAGCGTGGTCCGCGGTCAGCGCATCGCCTCGCTGCGCGGCGGTGACGACGCTTACGTGCATTTCGAGGTGCGCGACGGCTTCGAAAGCATCGACCCGCTGAACTACCTGAACTGACAGCAGCAACAGACTGTTAATAAAGAAAAGCCCGGCCAATTGACCGGGCTTTTTTGAAACTCGTCTGGCTGAATTTCGGGTCAAGCGAGCACTAAGAAGGCTTCAATACTCTCGACTTCCCTCGCTTCATCAAAAACTTTTTGAATTTTCTCTGGCAACTCAACCAAACTGGGTGGCAGTCTTTCGCTGCCGTTGAAAGTAATCGAGAATGGTGGGCACAAGCCATTGTCGCCGTTGACCAGGCAGTCCCACAAGGCATCCAGATTTCTCCCATGCCAGTCCGGAGCCTCCAACACCGCAAGGAGAACATCGTAAACCTCGTCTGCGGTACGGCAAGCGGAGATATCGGCTGAAATCTGCTTCATGGCCTCAGCGCAAGGCCACCCCGTGCCGCCCGGCCAGATCGGTGAAGAACTGCCAGGCCACCCGGCCCGAGCGTGCGCCGCGGGTGGCTTGCCATTCAACGGCCTCGGCGCGCAGCTTCTCTGCGTCCACCTCGACGCCATAGGCGGCGCAGTAGCCCTCGATCATTGCCAGATACTCATCCTGATCACAGGGGTGGAATCCCAGCCACAGCCCGAACCGGTCCGACAGCGAGACCTTTTCCTCCACCGCCTCCGACGGGTTGATGGCACTGGAGCGCTCGTTCTCGATCATGTCCCGCGGCATCAGGTGGCGGCGGTTGGAGGTGGCATAGAACACCACGTTCTCCGGCCGCCCTTCGATACCGCCGTCCAGTACCGCCTTGAGGCTCTTGTAATGCTGGTCGTCATGGCTGAACGACAGGTCATCGCAGAACAGGATAAACCGGTGCTCCGACCCGCGCAGGTGCCCCAGCAGCCGCGCGACCGAAGGCAGATCCTCGCGCTGCAGCTCCACCAGCTTCAGCTCCGGGTGATCCGCCGCCAGCGCCCCGTGCACGGCTTTCACGAGGCTGGATTTCCCCATCCCCCGCGCGCCCCACAACAGCGCATTGTTGGCAGCAAAGCCTTGGGCAAACCGCCGGGTGTTCTCCAGCAAGGTATCGCGGGAGCGGTTGATGCCGACTAGCAGGTTCAGATCAACCCGGTTCACGGCTTCCACCGGCTCCAGCCGCTCCGGTCCAACATGCCAGACAAAGGCGGCGGCCGCGTTGAAATCCGGGGTTTCCAGCGGCGCGGGCGACATCCGCTCCAGCGCCTCGGCAATGCGGGTCAATGCGATCTGGTCCATGGGAAGCCTCCGTGCGTCAGTTGCGGGATTTCAAAGCATGTTCAGGGGCAAGCGGCAAGGGCAAGCCGGCATCTGTTCTGCTGCAAACCTTAAGTATAACCTGTCCCCATGGACGCCATGGAAGAACTCTCCCGCTGGATGATAACCGAAGGCCGCCGGTCGGGCGATCCGGTCAAGGCCGTGTCCCGCTTCTGCACGGACCTGATTGCGGCCGGCGTGCCGTTGTGGCGGGTCAACATCGGGCAGCGGTTCGCGAACCCGCTGCTGATTGCCTGGGGTGTGGTCTGGACGCCGGAGGGCGCAGAAAGCTACGACGTCACCCATGATGTGATGCAGACGGACAGTTACGTCGGCAGCTCGTTTGAGTACATTCTGGCCCACCGCCGCCCGCTGCACAAAAGCCTGCGCGGGCTCGACCCGGAGGCCGATCACATTTCCTATCATGAGTTCGCGGAGGCCGGCGGCACCGATTACTATGCAACGCTCATGTATTACGGCGACGGGTCCATGCACGGCTGCACCTTTGTCACCCAGGCGGACAACGGGTTCACGGCGGAAAACCTGGAGATGATAGAGGCCGCCCTGCCCGCCCTCTCTTGCGCGCTGGAACCCGTCACCATGCGCAAATCGTCACGCAGCCTGCTGCGGACTTATCTCGGCGATGGCCCGTCGGAGGCGGTCTGGAACGGCTCCATCAAACGCGGCGAGCGCACGGCGCTGGACGCCGTTGTCATGTTCACCGACCTGCGCGGCTTCACCGCCTTGTCTGACACCGCCAGCGAAGAAGAGGTGTTCGGCGTCCTGAACACCTATTTCGACGTGGTGGTGCAGGCGGTTGAGGAAGCGGGCGGCGACGTCCTGAAATTCATGGGAGACGGCATTCTGTCCATTTTTCCAGCCGCTGACGGAAGCAGCCGCGCGGATCAGTGCCGCCAGGCTGCTCAGGCAGCGCAGCAGGCGCTTACCGGGCTTGCTGCGGTGAACGGCGCCCGCGCTGAAACAGGCAAGCCGCCGCTGGAGATCGGCATCGGCTTGAATGCGGGCCGGGTGAGCTATGGCAATATCGGCAGCCCCGGAAGGCTGGATTTCACCGTGCTCGGCGCCGCAGTGAACCTTGCAAGCCGGATCGAGGGTCTAACGAAATCGACCGGGCATTCCGTTCTGGCATCCTCAGCCGTCGCTGCGGCTGCCCCGGACCTGTTTTCCAGCTGCGGGACCCGCAGCGTGCGCGGCATATCCGATCCGGTCGAGGTCTTCTTCCTGCACGTTGACGCCGCATAGGAAGACGCGTCCGATCAAGCGCGCCTTTCCGTGATTTGCCTGCTCAGTCTGCCGCGAAGCAGTAGAAATAGCCGTTGCCGCCGGTGGAGCGCAGGTTATCGGCACTGCAACCGCGCGAGTTATGCGCCGCGTTCCAGGAGGTGTTGCCGCCGCCGTGGCGGTCATGGTGGCCGACTGTGGCAGACCCTTCGCCGTTGGAGGTCCAGTTCGAGCAGGTCTTGTCGCCCTCCTGCCAGGGGAAATAGGCAGTGCCGTCCTCCTGGGTGCCGGTCAGGATGTCATGCTCGTTCGGGCTGTCGCCGCGGCCCTTGATGCGGTTGCCGTTCTCATCCACCGCGGTACGGGCATAGAGGTTCGGCATGATATGAAGCTGGTCCAGATCGACCGCGATCAGCTCGCCGTTGGCGTTGTACCAGGGGCCGGTGCCGATGCGCGAACGGGCCGAGATGCCGCGCTTCCCTTCCTCCTGCGTGCTGAGATAAGCGCGCCAGGTGCGCCCTGTTGAGCCCGCCGCTTCTGCCAGGCTGGCGCAATGGGCATCCGCCCCCTCCAAGCCCCCCAGATTGCCGCCGTCGCCAAGGCCAACGGAAGTGACAAAGAACCCCATCGGCGGGTCTTCGGCATAAGAGGCAGACGCCAGCGCGCAGGCAGCAGAGCAGGTCAGGACAGTGAGAAACGTTTTCATGGAAACCTCCCTTTTCCAGGACTGTGCGCAGGATGCCGCATGGGGCCGGGCAAAGATACGCCAGCGGACGGTGCTTCACGAAAGCGTGTTGGGATCACCGTTCGCAAGACCGGCCGGCTCCATTGGAGGCCAGCAGACCTGACTGAAGCAGCCCCGGGGCAGCTCAGAGCAGCGAAGCAGCGCTCAGCCGCAACGAAGCACCTTCAGGATAAACGAAGGGCAGCTATGCCGGATTTCCGGACTTTTGCTCATGCGGCTATTGCTGATGCAGAAAACCCCCACTCCCGCAGCACAAGTTTTTCGGCAGCGCGGCGATCTTCCCGTTTGCGGTCGTTCAGATCCGAAGAAATCGGCGGAGCTCAAACCGCCCCTTCGCTGCAGCCAGGCCGGACAAATGAGACGCGGACAGAGTTTTCTTTCGCTGCGACTGCGCCAATGACGGCTTTCGTTCTGGCGATGAGCTCTAGCCGACCACTGATTGGGTTCTTTACGTGAATTTCTTATGGACCAAAGCTGTATAGTGTTCCATATGAGAAATCATTCTAGTGCAGCCGCCAATCCAAGGTTTGGCTCCAAACCACCCAAATCAGAAATGAGGAACTTGCGGAACCTTTCCTTTTGCACGCTGGACTGACGTTGTTGAACGAGCTCTTTACCAGCGAAGAAGGCGCTGACTTCAGAAATTAGTAAGTCAGCATCCCCGAAAGTTCGCCATAAAAGTAATTTCCCACACACATCTGACCAATTCTCTCCGTTCGAGTTGCACGCGCTTCGCAGAAGCGAGTGAACGGGTGAAATAAAATCAGAAGCGTTTTCGATCAAGGCGGATGTTGTAGCCCAGATAAGCTTTGGCATCTCAAGGCATTCCTGAGGTAGGTTATCTATAGCTGCTGCGCTTTCCATCCACTTCTGAAGAAATTCGAAGCGGCTAGGTCATGTTGACAAATGGCGTAGCCATAGGCGGATTGATGTGATGTCGACGAAGCCAAGGAAGCTCTCGGCTGTCTTGTCGTAGCGGGTGGCGACCCTTCGGGCGTTCTTGAGTTTGTTGAAACACCGTTCGACGAGATTTCGCAGCCGATACAGCGAACGATCCACGCCAACACGCTTCTTGCGGCACTTGCGCATGGGGATGACCGGCCGGACGCCGCGGGCGGCCATAGAATTCCGAATGCTGTCAGCGTCGTAGCCCCGGTCAGCAAGCAAAATCTTTGGCTGGGGCAGATTGTCAGCCATGACCAAGTCAAAGCCAATATAGTCAGATGTTTGCCCTGGCGTGACTTCGGTTCTCATGGGCAGCCCAGCGGCATTGACGAGGAGGTGGTTCTTGGTCGTGAAGCCACCTCTTGAACGGCCGAAACCATGCCGCGGAGTCCCCCTTTAGCGCCCGCAGCCTGATGGTGCGCGCGAGCCACGGTGCTGCCGATCATTTGCAGCACGTCCGACACTGCGCCGCTTGCGTTCAGCACATCCATGATCTGCTCCCAGAGCCCGGCCAGGGTCCAACGCCGGAACTGGCGGTAGACACTTGACCATTTGCCGAACTCTTCGGGTAAGTCACGCCACGGAGCTCCCGTCCGCGCGATCCAGAAAATTCCGTCAAGAACAAGGCGGTGGTTGGAAGGTTTGCGCCCGTTCGGGGCGCGGACAGTGAAGAGGAAACGTTCAAAGAACGCCCATTCCTCGTCTGACATCAAATCTCGTGCCAAGCTGGTCTCCATCGCAGATACCAGCTTGAATCACGGTTGGCGGCGGCTGTGAATCCTTTTTGTCAACACGACCTAGCGGATACACGAACTGTTATGCGATGCCTATGTCTCTTCGGTTGGAAGCAATAGGGATGGAAAATATCAAGGGATGCCGCGGCGCTCGGGTAAGAGAAGCGTTTGGACAGTACAGCTTAGCGATTATTCTGGGATCTCTATAACGCCTTGCATAGCGTAGAATTCGCCCACCCCAAAAATTGGCCAGAATGGGCGAAAGATAGGTGAAAGCTCAGACTCAGCTTAAAGGGATATCTTCGATCAGGGTTTTGCGTGTATCTGCCAGTCGGATCTTTACCAGCTCGCGCACCGCATCGTAGATCGTCGTGCTCAGCGACAGGTTTTGCGCGGCCAGCCAGTAGTCGAGCTCATTTTTACCCCAGGAAACAAATAGGATGTTCTGCTTTTGGTCCTCGTAAGTGAAATTGAAGGCTCCAAGCGCAATGTTGATCACGTCTCCGGCCGCCTCAGCGGCACCGATCTGGAAATTGCCGCCCGTCGTCTGTGAGGTTTCTAGGTCGAACAATTTGATCTTTCCATCATCGTTCGACAAACCGCGCAGGGCCTCGATCGCGCTTTTGACAATCTCGAACTGGTTTCCTGTCGCGACCTGGGCCAGCGTGGAAAGGATCACTTTGTCAAAGCTGCCATTACCCTGCATTTTTTGGCTTGTGGTAAAGGGTGCCTCTTCGCGGACCCAGCCAAGTAGGCTCAATATCTCCATATACCGTGCAAACCAGGCTTCGCGCTGATTGACCGGATCAAACTGACTGTCCGCAGCACGCTGCGCAAACAGCGTTGACAGCAGAACGTCTTCCTTCTGGCCCGGCGTCAGGTTTTCGACAAAAGAAATGACGCTGGACGCGCTGACAGCGGCCGAGAGGGTCTGCTGCTTTTCTGCAAGCTCTGAACTGGGATCAAAGGCGTTGGAGGACCGAACAACCGGATCGGCAAATGCTGAGGTTCCGGTTTTGGACCGTCTTCCGCGCATTGGGGCCAGTTCAAGGCTGTTCATCATGGCCAGACGCTCGGTCAGGTTCCGCGGCCCTGCAGGTGCCATCGACGTTGTGGCGGGCAGTGCGCTGTTGCGGAAGGCGGGCGGCCAGGTGGCATTGTTCCCACGCGTGTCCACATGGGTAAAGCTGTTGTAGCGCCCGATCCCTCCTTTGAACAAGTGTTCGCGGTCACGCAACACACGCAGCGCCTGCGCCACATCCGGGGCCGACATGCCCCGGACCTGAAAATCAAGCGCGGTGAACTTCATGTGTTGGCTGCCGCTAGCGCCGCCGATGCAGGCGTTATAGGCCGGTCCGCGATAGGCGTTGGTTATCACGATGGGTTTGCCCAGACGTTCGCGCAGATGTTCCAGCACCCGGGCCGTTTCCGCAATGTTTGTCCACAGTGCGCGTGGCGGGTAGGTATTCTTTCCCTGACAGTTGCCACCGGATGTGTTGTGGGCACCACCCAGAACCAGAAACTCGTCGGTGGAAAAATGCCTGAGGCCAAGGGACCGTATGAAGGCGTCGAAATCAGCATAGTCGGACCAGGTCAGCGCCGCCTGCGAATCCCGGAACCCCGCGCCGCGCAGTTTGGAAGACAGGATTGCATCTGCCAGTGCCTGATCAATTTGATCGGCTTCTTCACCGTCACCTTCGACGTCATCCTCGGCCCTTGCGACCGGCGCTGTCGGAAAGTGCGTGGCAGTTGCGGCCCCTCCGGGACGCAGGGTAAAGGGCCTGTCGCCGGTAAAGTCGGGGTCGGACACGAGTTTTTCGAACAGTTGCGGCGTCTGGCTGGGGCTGTCGATTTCGGCGTCGATTTCGGCCCGGAACGCGTGGTAATCCCCCGGGAACCGCCCGGTGTTCCAGACTTTCAGTAACGCGCCGGTAAATGCGCCATAATGTGCGCCGTCCATGGCAAACTGCTCGTCCTTGCAGGCCCCCAGATTGAGAACCGAGGCCTTGACCGGCGTCGACAGCGGATTTGTCATCACGCTTTCCTTGAGGGCCGAGTATGACCGCGAAGCTTCGCGATAGGCAGCCTCATTCGCGCGCCAAACCCGGTCTTCAACGTTGATAGGCATCGCACGTACCCCAAGCGGTGCGTCGACCTGGCGTCCGAACAGCATGGAGGGAGTGGCCGGGCCGAACTTGACCATCGATCCCGAATGACAGGTGTCGGGTACCATCAGAACCCGCACACCCGCCCGGAATTCCGACCACAGCATGTAAAGCTCGTCATCGGCCAGTTGGAAGTCATAGAGGCACAGCGTTTCATCCATCTTGATGTCGCCATCATGATCTTCGTCCTGATTGAAATCAGGAATGCGGCCGCCATGGCCCGAAACCGTCATCAGGAACATGTCGCCGCCTTTCAGGTCACGGGCAGCGCGGCGGATCTGCTCGGTCACGTTTGCTCGTGTCGCATCCGAGGTCAGCAGGTGGGTCGGGGCAAAGCCCTCGGCTGTTGCAAGCGTCTCCATGGCTTGCGCATCCGCTTCGCAGGCCGTCAACCGACCATCCCAACCGTCATAGTGATCGGGATCGACCGTATTCAACCCGACATGCAGCGACATACCATTTGGCTGACCACCGGCAATGACTGGCGGAGCTGCCATCGCGCGCGACAGTTCTGACGCCTTGCCGAACGGGCCGCTGATGATCATCGACGGGCCGCTGCGGGAATTGGCGACCACCTCGATCTCTCGGCGGAATTTCTTTGCCACCTCGCCATAGCCTTCGTCGGTCGGGTGCAGGCCGTCATGCCAGCGGTGGTCGCCCACCACACCCCTGCAATCCAGATAGGTAACATGCGGCATCGCATTCGCCAGCCGCCGCAGTCGACGGTTGAAATTGTCCATCATCCGCGCTGCGATGGCCTTTTGCAAAGATCTGTTGCGGATGCCCCGGCTTTCCATCGGTTTGCCCAGCCAACGGTCCTTGTTCGGCACCGGATAGTCGTAACCGTGGCACAGTATCGAAACATGCGGGAATTTGGTCTGCACCTCGCGAAACATGCGGCCATAGTGGTGCAGCGCATCGTCCAGCAGGCGATGGAAGGATGGCAGCAAATAGTCCTCGGGCTGCAGCGCGGGATCGAACTCTTCAAGATGCGATGCAAGCGCGCCGCCGGCAACCAGATCGTTGCCACCGCCGGACAACAGCAGAATTTCCGCCCCCGTTGCGCGCAGGGCCGAGACATATTCGCGTTTATCCGCCATCCGCTTGAGCAAATCACCCGCCGCGCCCAGCGAAAACACGGCATAGTCGTCCATCAGGTGATCAATTGTGTCCTTCAACAAAAGCGGGTACTGAAACCAGCTGTCTCCTTCTGAAACAATGATCGGTCCGTCATATCCCTTTGACAGCGCTTTGCGGAACCGGGATTGTCGACGAAGGCGGGCGAACCAATTGGCGGAATTCATTAAAGCCGCCGTACGCTGATCGGCATCCGCACTGCGCGGGATCTGAACCGTGGACGGGTTGAGCTTCAACTGCGGCGCAAAAGCGCCCGAGGCCTCCTGATCTACGGTGAAATAATGGGCCAGTTCGCTTTCTTCAATCGAAGGGTCGGCCATTTTCGCCATAAGTTGTTCAACAGAAACTTTTGCCATTCTCAACGTCCTCCATGCTGATACACCGGGCTATCTGCGGCGGTCCCGGATGGTTTGAAAAATACTTTCGGTAATAGTGGGGTCCCGCATCAGGTCCGATTGCGTTACCGGATCGCCGGTTTCGGATTGGTTCGATATGCGGTTGAGCTGGAAAATTGCCGATTGGGCTGGAAAATCCTGATTGCCCGCAATATTGGCAGAACCCAGAAAATCGCGATGCTGACCGCGCTGAATAGTACCGGTTTCCGACAGGATATAGTTGGGATCTTCAAAGGCGCGCGCCACCAGATGCAACAGCGGCTTGCTGTAACGGCCAAAGCGCAGGTTTTTTTCGAGGTTTGGGGCAGGCACGTAAATCCGGCCCCGGATGTCCGACAGTTGCTTGCCGGACAAATCAACCCGCGGTGTGACAGTTGGCGTTTGCGACCGGCTGGGCGAACGGTCCTTGCCGGTCTGTCCGCCGTTCATCGCCTCAAGACAGGGTGTCAGATACTGGCTGGCGCGCCGAAGACCGATGCCCGGATGAATCAGATGCAGCGTATCGAACAGAGCCGAGGCATCGTGGCTCGAAAAAAGCTGCAGCTCAGCCGGTCTTTTCCTGTCCTCGGCAATCATCGACAGCATTTCGTGAACGACCAAAGCGCCGGCGCCTTCACTGACCAGATGCATTTCGCACTGCGTTTCGTCCTTCAACTCCATCAGATCGCGTAGAAAGCAGGTTACAAAACCCGGCCAGGGACCGTCGGTTTGCAGTGGCTCGGTCGGGTGTTCGGTTGGACCGCGCACGGTTTTTTTTGCGCTGGTTTCGATTTCCCGCCAAAAGGCCCGGCCGATGCCGCGCACGCGCTCTTCGATCAACGCGTCCAGATGCTGGGCGCGTTCCCCAGCCCGTTGCTCGCAGTCGTCAAAGAGGACTTCAAAAATCTCCAGCGAAGTTTTTGCGAAACTGTTGCACCAGAAGACAGAATAAGGATACAGATCCAGCTTCTTAATCGCGTGCTTGCGCGACGCAGCCGCATCGAAGGAGGGTTTTATTCCTTCCAGACTGCCGGGTATCCAGAGCAGCACGCCCTTGTAGTTGTGTTCTGATTCCGCGGTCTTTGTCCGTTTTGGTGTCAGCGTGCCTTTCAGATAGGCGCAGGTTTTTCCCCAGCTGGAAGGGAACGAGGGATAGGAACCTGTCGATACGTGCAGACCATCGTCCAGATGCATGAAATGGCCGATCAGTTCGAAACAGGGTTTCGAACCGGACTGAATGGGTTGGTACAGCCCGTTTAACCCTTGTTCGCCGATCGAGGCGTCAAAGGCCTTTGGTGCGGGTACGCCAAGCCGCAGAACCCATGCGTCAATGATGTTTTTTGCCCAATCGGCATAGGACCAAAGCGCGATGCCCGCTTGTCCACGGTATCCGCCCCAGTCCGAACCCCAGGAATTCAACACGTGAAACCCGTCGCGGTCATATCCCGTCAGAACCACTGCGTGATAACCAATCAGACCTTCCTTGGGGGGCCACGGGATGATCCCTCCGCTGGCTGCAGTCACGTTTCGCCACCCGTCATGGATTTGGGTCGACACCAATATGGCCTCGGCCTCGTTGAGCGCCGAATGATAGTGGTTGAGGGATGATGCGAGGCGAAAGTAGGCCCCTAACCCGATTTCACGCGCCTTTTTTGCCTGGGCGACAGACGGGTATTTGGCCTGATCGTCTTTGCTTTGTGGGAAATAGCTTGTGCTTTGCCACCTCCATTCTTCAGTGGCTTGTGTGTCCATGGGCCAGTCTAGACAGGCACCGTGATGATAGAAGCCCTTTATGGCAGAGCGGAGCGAGCGGATGCCCTCGACACCCTGCAACTCGTCGATGCCCGGATAACGGTCATGGAAATAGGCCATCCGGTACAGCATGTCCGCGCTGGCGATATCCGTGCGAAATGTGTCCTTTTTCTGCTCCAACCTGTCCTGTCCGTCGGGGCGGCGCAGCAGTTGCAAACAGCGCTGAATGTCGATCAGAGCGGCCAGAGAATATCCAACACAGCGCTGCGAGTGCGATTGATTGCGGACGCCAAAGATTGGCTGCCTCAAATCCGTGCCAGCGATGTGATCCGTTAGGTTCTGGTCAAGTGAAACACTGTCCCAAAGGATGGTCAGGCCGGGCACAAACGGTTGATCCCGCAAGTCGACCCAGTCCTTACGGATACCGCGCGCCGTAATGAACTTCTTGTCTATGTCGTCAGACACCACTCTCTCCGGTCATCGAAAATTAAAAAAGGGCTTGGTGGCGGTCCGGTAATATTCATGATCCCGGCGAGGCAGCAGAGTTTTAATTCAAAACAGTCTGTCAGATGGCCGGTCATTCGCCGTGCTATTCCTTGGGATTTTCGTCGCCGGTTGGTATGCTGTTAATTCTGAACAACGTTTCAAGGTACTGTGATTGCCGTCTTTCCCCGAACCGGCCTTTGAACATCTGGGCAATCGTGCCATCGGAGAACATGGAATACAGCGCCAGCGTGAAGTCCTCGGGGAAGCCACTGTTTTCGTTGGAAAGAACCAAGGCATAGGGTTCATAAGCCCCCCGGGAAGATGGCGTTTCATCTGCGGGGCAGTCATTGTCCGTATGGTTGGCGCGATAGGCTTCGATAGCCGCCCGAACCAGATCGACATCTCCGAAATAGCGGTAAATCTCGCCGTTGCAGAACGCCTCGGTCGCCAAGGCATGCGATTCAAATGCCTGCGTACAAATGCCGACAGATGAGGGTGCCAGCTTTGCGGCTTTGTCAACTGATGGTCCGATGGTCGACCCTTTAAGGTATCCCCAAATCTCGAATTCAGGCTCTACCGGATCCGGCTCCGGCCAGATTTGCGGAGGCCAAACTTTTCGTTTCTGATCTTTGGTATCAGTCGGCAACTCCTTTTCTGTCGCCATGGCGTCCAGAATGGCATCACAAGCGCTCGCCCAGTCTATGCTCGGCTTTTTGCCAAACAACGATTTATCGGGTCGGCGAAGCCATTCCCAACCGGTAGGGTGTTCGCGCCCGCCACAAAAAACAGGCTTCAAATCCGGAAACTGAACGCATCGAAATTTCAGGACCGTTGCAAGCTGTTCTCGAAAAACCCTTCTGGGGTAACCCCGCTGAAAATACGATCCATTTGCCAGATAAAGGATGGGGGAAAAAACAAAACGTTGCAGGCCTTCACCGGTTTTTTTGTCCTGTAGATCCGTGAAAGTCTGCATTCGTTTCAGGTTTACAGTGGTTGGATCGCACAACAAGTCCACTGTCCCGATCTCGGTGGTGCAGGCTTCGTAGTCCTCTTCTGCATTTGTGCAATAACTGCCTTTGGACAAAAGGTCCGACCGTTGCTCGGCCGAGATTGGCACGGTGTCGAACGGGCGATCTGAGCGCACGAGTGCTTCGACACAGATATCCCAGAAAAGTCCGCGGTACTTTTGGCTCTTTTTGTCTTTCCAGATAAAGGGCGGCACATCGGTGCGCGCGCCCATGATGACGTTTCGATCCTCGCTTACAACGGTCTCAAGCTGGGTTTCTTGTCCAACTGCAAGCGCAGGTAGGCAAATCAGGCTCAGCAGGGTTATCCGGACAATGGCGTTCATTTCTCAGTCCCCACAACGTCCGAAGACATGCTGTCTGCGGTTTCTTTCGGGGCACGATAGAAGGCACGACGGGTAAGAACCTCGGACAGGCAGAACATCACCAAAGCGGCCAGAAAAGCGGCATAAAGCGTCGCCCAGATCATCAACCCGGCGTCAATATGATCGAACGACCGCGGATAATCCTGAGAAGCTGCCAGAAAAGACAGTTAGCGCATGACAGGGGTTATGATCAGCATCATGAACACACCCACCGCGACCCAGGCCAAACTGTCCAGAAAGGATAGCTCGCTCCAGGTTTTGGCATTCGATATCATTTGATCGCTAGAGGGATGCCCCTTGCGCTGTCGCTGCTCAAACCGACCGGCATCAGTCCACAATCGTTGCCTTGCATCTAAAAGCACGATCACTAGCAGCGCCAGACAGGCAGCCCGGAAGGAAATCGGGCCCATGTACTCAAACCGCCAGCGGATCGAAGTCATGAACTCTTCGAATGTCATGCGCCAGGCTTCTGCTTCGGTAGTCCTAGTTTCCGTTATCCATAACTGAACCGCGATGTTCAATGTCGTAGAAACCAGGAAGGCAATCAAGAACAGGCCCAAGGCTTGCGGCAGCCACCGCGTCCAGTGGTTGGGATAGCGCATGTTTTCCCACTTTCGCTGGCCGTCCTCAGCGACCGAAGTCATTCGGACCCAGCGAATGGTGATCGCAACGATTGTGGCAATGCAGTAGGTGTTGAATGCGTTGACCGAATACAGCCTGATCCTCAGATAAGTATCGCTGCTGAGCAAGCCCCATGTCAGGTTGTATTCCGCCCGCCCCGGCCACAGCACGGCCCAGGCGACCGTCCAGCTCAGCACGATTGTCAGCGTCCAGAACAGCGTCAGATTGTTGCCGCGACGCTGCATTAGTGGTTCGGTCTTGTTCTTGTAAAGGACGTCTACGAATTGCCGCAGCCTGGCCCGCGCGCGGCGTTGGCTTTCGGTTTGGGGCAGGGCGCTGATCATAGGGTTGAATGATGTCCTGTTCGTCGTAAAGGGCGATCAGCACGCAGAAATCGCTGGCCAACTCATCAGCGGCAGTGGCCACTGCATCCCAGCCTTCATGGGAAAGATCGGGACTGTTTGCGGCACTGAACAACTCGTTCTTTCGGCGGCGCAGTTCATTTTCGATTTCTTCGAAACGGTTTTTGTCACCAGCCCCTGTGGTTCGCAGCTTTTCATCCAGAAACCAGGCCGACGCCACAAGGACGACTTCGACATTCAGGATGAAATCATCCAGGTTACCCAGAAAGGGCTTGGCCTTGACGTGCAGATCCATGACCCGTTTGCGTTCGGGTTCCGAAATTAGATATTCGCTGGAATTGTCCTCTTCGCCATCTGTGAAGAACCGCAGAACCTTGGCGTTCGACCGCAATGCGTCCGAGGTATCGATGACCCAGGTCGGAATTCCTGCAACGCGATGCGCAAACATGCGCAGCCATTCATCCACGCGAACCAGCGCCTTAATGGATGGCGCCAGCCCAACCATGATCAGGGCCAGCCCCATGGACACTTCCGGTGCGATATTGATGCCTGAGCTGGAGTCCATAGGCTTGGAACTCGTGGCGGGTTCAAGACTTTTTATCCAGAATTCGGCCGCTGATGTTCCCATCGGCGCAAAACCCGTCGTCGGTTCGGATGAGGCGTCTGACACAGGGGCCGTGCTTGTCGACGCCTCGGTCGGCAACGTGCTGGCCCCAATCTCGGGCAACAGGCTTTGACCGCCGATTAGCGGCAACAGAACCTCCGCATAGGCGCACAGGATCAGATAGAGGATGATCAGCGAAAGCGTGTAGATGAAATAGGCATAGGTAACCTGTCGACGCGCGCGCAGCTTATCCGGCGTCAGGAAAAGGACCAGCCGATCCAGACGCTTGCCGGTCTCATAGGAAATCCGGTTAAAACGTTCATGGGAAAACGCGATTATTATGCCAACGCCAAAAGACAACGCGACAATGTCGTTCATAAGGTCCGCAGACATAATGTTACGGCGCTGTCTTATCGACAAGTTTCGCGCGAAGGGTCGCAACCCACCTGAGAATGCAGCGAAGAAGGGGATGCTGCAAACAGCGAAGCGAACAAAACGACTAATACCAAAGTTGACTTCACAGCAGATACCCCCTCACATCGTAAACAAAACAACCTGCATTATAGTGATTGTTTCGATTCTATCAACCCTTGGTTGGATCTCGGGGGTGGGATCGGCGTCGGGTCAGCTTGTGCTGCCTTGTTCGGGTTTCCTTTTATCTGGCTACAAGCCATGCGGTTTGTGGCAATCAGGATCTGTTCGATAAGGGGAAGGATCGCCTAGGTGATTGATCCCAATTTTTTGATGGATCTGGTCAGCAGTGAATTCGTTTGGCTTTGAAGTCCATATCTTGTGGATGTTTAGGTCATGTTGACAAATAGCGCAGCCATAGGCGGATAGACGTAATATCGACGAAGCCAAGGAAACTCTCGGCTGTCTTGTCGTAGCGGGTTGCGACCCTGCGGGCGTTCTTGAGCTTGTTGAAGCATCGTTCGACCAGGTTTCTAAGCCGGTACAAGGAACGATCCACACCGACGCGTTTCTTGCGGGACCGGCGCATGGTGATCACGGGGCGAACGCCACGGTCATTCATAGACTTACGAATGCCGTCAGCGTCATAGCCGCGGTCGGCCAGCAATATCTTATGCTGGGGCAGGTTTTTTGCCATGACCAGGTCAAAGCCCAGATAGTCGGACGTTTGCCCTGGCGTGATTTCGGTTCTCATGGGCAGACCATGCGCGTTGACGAGGAGGTGGATCTTGGTCGCGAAGCCACCTCTAGAACGGCCGAAACCCTGTCGCGGAGTCCCCCTTTTGCACCCGCTGCCTGATGATGGGCCCGGATCACGGTGCTGTCGATCATTTGCAGGGCGTCTGGCACGGCCCGCTTTGGAGACTTCTTTCGAAAATTTTTTTCTATGATTCACCCATGTTCAAGATGGACTTTCCGAGCAGAGTAGACCAATGGAAATATACTTCAGCCTATGTCCCCAAGAAGTTCCTGGAAGACGGAAACCTCCAATTTGGTCAAAGGATTGAAACCACGGAGCTACGATTTTAATCGGTTTTCGAGAATTTTATTCTTCCACAACATATTCTGAGGCACCTTATCAACGGAGAGCCAATCATAACTGACTGGAGCGAGTACGACGCGGCGATCGGATGACAACTGGGCTTGCCGCTCGATAGTTGGCATAATGAACCCTATCGGTGCGTGGAGGGCGTTGATCCGCCGAGCAACAGCAGCCATTGGCGCAGCCGCAGCGAATTGACGCTTCGTCCTGCGACCTGTGAATTCGGGTGACAGATATCGCCGCAGCATGCTTGAATGGCTGGTTTTCATGCCGCGCAGCGGCGCCGAAAATAATGCAGTCGCGGCGATTTTGCTGCTGCGAGCGCGCGCAGCGAATAAATCCAAGGTACAGGTTGGGCTCAAAGCAGACCAGCACGTCCACCGCAAAAAAGCGCGCCCTTTCAGGCGCGCTTTTGCATTTCAAACCCTCTCAGGCTTATCAGACCTTGCCGTCCTCGGCGTCTGCGGCCGCCGGCTCATCGGGATGGGCTTCCATTTCCTCGCCGTCATAGTAGCCCTCCGCGCGCAGCTTTGCCTCGCGCTTGGCCTCTACCCGGCGAACCAGGAAGATCGAAACCTCGTAAAGCCCGTAAACCACCACAAACAGGATGATCTGGGTGATCACATCCGGCGGCGTCACAAGTGCAGCCAGCACCAGGATCGCCACCACAGCGTATTTGCGGACCGCCCCCAGCCCCTCAGCGCTCACCAGGCCGGCCTTGCCCATCAGGGTCAGCAGCACCGGCAGCTGGAAGCAGAGGCCAAAGGCCACGATGAACTTGATCGTCAGGTTCAGATACTCCTGAGCGGACCCCTGGAAAACCACGCTGAGACCCTGATTCACTTCCTCGCTGCTTACAGCCTCGCCGCCAGAGCCGAACTGCTGGAAGCCCAGAAAGAAATCATAGGCCAGCGGGGTAACGACATAGAAGGCAAAGCTGGCGCCCAGAAGGAACATGAAGGGCGAGGCGACCAGGAAAGGCAGGAACGCCCCCTTTTCGGACTTGTACAGCCCCGGTGCCACGAACCGCCACATCTGGAACCCGATATAGGGAAACGCCAGGATGAACCCGCCCAGGAAGGAGATCTTGATCGCGACAAAGAAGCCTTCCTGCGGGCTGATGAAGATCAGCGCACAGTCCTGGCCGCTCTCGGCCAGCACCTGGCACAGGGGGGCGGTCAGGAAGTTGAACACCGGCGTCGCCACGGTGAAACAGATCACCATGCCGGCGATGAAAGCCAGCACCGAATGGATCAGCCGGTTGCGCAGTTCGGCCAGATGCTCAATCAGCGGCGCGGTTGAGTCGTCGATCTCATCCGTCTTGCTCATGACTTGGCCTCTTCTTCCTTCGCTGCCGCGGGCTTCAGCGCCGCCTCAGCCGCTTCAGCCTTGGCCAATGCTTCCTCGGCCTCACGCGCCTTGCGCTCTGCTGCGGCGCGCGCTGTCGATGCCTGGATCTTCTTGGCATCCTCCGCGCGTTCCGCCGCCAGCTTGCCGGTCTCGCTGTTAGGGTCGTATTTGGTGGGGTCGATCGAAGACGCCATTTCCTGTGCGGCCTGCTTGACCCCATCCATGGCAGTGCTCATCGGGTTCGACGCGGCCTTCAGCCCTTTGGCGACCTCATTGACCCCGGCCTCATCCGCGGCATCGTGCATTGCCCGGCTGAATTCACGCGCCATCCCCTTGGCCTTGCCGACAAACCGCCCCACGTTGCGGAACAGCACCGGCAGGTCCTTGGGGCCGACGACGATCAGCGCGACAACGCCGATGACCAGCAGTTCGGTCCACCCAAGATCGAACATCCGCGCTTAGGCCTTGTCTTTTTCGGTCGCAGTTTCGGCGCCTGGGGTGACGTCCTTGGCCGCGTCTGCGGCGTCCTGCTCCAGTTCCTTGGTGCCTTCGTTAATGCCTTTCTTGAAAGAGGTGATGCCTTTGCCGACCTCACCCATCAGCGAGGAAATCTTGCCGCGGCCGAACAGGACCAGCACCACGACAGCGATGAGAAGAAGGCCAGGCAGGCCGATGTTGTTGAGCATGTGAGTCTCTCCTTACTTGATCCGGCGCGTATTTCGGGCGCCGGTGGAATTATTCGCTACGGGTTTAGCGCGGGCGCGGCTTTGAGCGAAAGCAACTCCGCGTGCTTTAGGCACCGGCAAGCGCAGGATTCCGAAGTTTTTGCCGCCCGCCCGCATCCAACTGACAGGTTTATGTCAGTTGCAAGTCGGTAAAGCCAGCCCATCACATGAACAAAGGAGAAACGTGATGAGCAAACATGTCGCCGAAATCGTGACCTTCAAACTGGCCGATGGCGTGAGTCCCGCCGATTTCACAGCCCTGATGCAGCGCACCGAGGGCTTCGTGCGCGCGCAGGACGGCTTTGTCACCCGCCAGCTGAGCCAGGGTGAAGACGGAAAATGGACCGACTATGTGGTCTGGAAGGACATGGCAACGGCGCAGAAAGTGGCGCAGACCTTCATGCAGCAGGACTTCGCCCCTGAAGTTGTTGCAGCACTGGCGCCGGACAGCGCCAGCATGCGCCACGAAGAGGTGCTGTGGCAGATGACGCCCTAAGCCTGCCGGGCTGCGTCTGAAGGCCGGAACACTGCAGGTTGCGCCTGCGGGCCAGGCGCAGCCCTTGACCTCCTGACGCCACCGCGCAAAGGCTAGCCCCATGCGCCGCACCGACCGCCTTTTTGAAATCATCCAGATCCTGCGCGACGGGAAGCTGCACCGCGCCCAGGACATCGCCGAACGGCTGGAGGTCTCCACCCGCACCATCTACCGCGACATGGACACGCTGGTGGCCTCCGGGGTGCCGGTGGAGGGGGAGCGCGGCGTCGGCTACATGGTGCGCGAGCAGATCAGCCTGCCGCCGCTCACCCTGACGCCGGAGGAGCTGGAAGCGCTGAACCTCGGCATGGCGATTGTGGCAGAGGCTGCCGACCCCGGCCTGAAGGCCGCCGCCCTGTCGCTGGCCGCCAAAGTGGACGCCGTGCTGCCGGAACAGACCATTGCCGAGGCCGACGCCTGGAAATTCGCGGTCTACCCGTTTTCGGACGCCGCCCGCGCCCTTGCCCATATGCCAACCCTGCGCGCTGCCATCAAAGCGCGCCAGAAACTGCAGCTCAGCTACCGGCGCATCGACGGCACCCTGACAGAGCGCAAGATCCGCCCGCTGCACATGGAGTACTGGGGCCGGGTCTGGACCCTGACCGCCTGGTGCGAGACCCGTAATGCCTTCCGCGTGTTCCGCGTCGACCTGATCGAGGATGCTTCCGCCCTGCCCGAGCTGTTCGTGGACGAACCCGGCAAGCGGCTGCAGGACTATGATCCTTTCGGATCCTGAGATCCTTCCTTCATCTGGCTGAAAATATCCCGGGGGAGGCCCGCCGGGCCGGGGGCAGCGCCCCCTACCCCAGTTCAAACGAGGTCACCCCGTAAATCAGATCCGTGTCCAGCAGCGGTGCAGGCCCGCGGTACATCCGGGCGGTTTCAAACACCGGTTCAAGACCGAGGCTGCGCGCCAGATCCACCGCCGCGGCATGGGGTTCCGGCACATCCAGAAACACCTCCTGCCCCGCAGGCAGTTCCTGCAGCAGGCGCGCCAGAACCACCTCGGCAGCCGGGCGCGACACCGCCACCAGCGGCCCGATCTTGCAGCCGCTGCCGCAGGGCCGTAGCGTGCCGAAGCCAGCCAACTTGCCATCCTTGTAAGCGGCAAAGGAGCGATGCCCCGCAGCCCCCAGCCACTGCTGCCAAAAGGCCGTGCGCGGCGCCGGGAAGACGCGCGCGTCCAGCGCTTCCAGCTCGGCCGTCGGTGCCGAAAGCGGCGACAGATCAAAACCCTCCGGCGGCGCCGGCCTGTTGCCGGGCACCCCGCCAAAGCGGATGTTGCGGTACGCCAGCTCAAAGCCGGAGCGTCGGTAATTGCCTTGCTGGTCCACCACACCGTCCAGGCCGACAACCCGGCTCCCGGCATGCTCCAGCGCTTCCTGCCACAGGGCATAGCCGTAGCCCTGGCCGCGATGCTCCGGCGCCACGATGTAGAAACCGAGGAAAGAAAACACCTCGACGTAGTTCACCACCGAGATGCAGGCGACCATCTGCCCGTCCAGGAACCCGCCCCAGAACCCCTGCGGATCCGCCGAGGCAAAGCAGGCCGCATCCCGGTGGCCCGGGTTCCAGCCTTCGCGCGCGGCCCAGTCAACAGCGGTCTGGATTTCCGCGACCGCCAGCGGTCTGATCTGATAACTGCCCTGCATCTGCACCTCCTGTCTCGTCGGGTGCAGAATGCCCGCTAACACTCAGGCAGGAAAGACAAAACAGCGGTTGCGGCGCACCGTCAGCCACATCACCCGGCCTGCCTCCGGCAGGAACACATTGGGCACCGTGGCTTTCAGAACCGAGCCGTCGAAATCCATCCGGAACTCCACCAGGCTCTCGCTGCCCAGAAATCGCGCGCGCTCCACAACCGCGCGTGCCGGCACGCCGTCGCTGGGGGTCGGCAGCGGCCCCTGCCCGCCGCGGTCGAAGTCGATGCGCAGATGCTGCGGGCGGAACACAATCTCCACCGCGGTGCCATCCGCCACGCCAGGCGCCAGAAACTCGCCAAAGGCCGTGCGTGCCAGCGCGCCGTTCACCTCGGCCTTCAGGACGTTCACATCGCTGAAGAAAGACACCGCGGCCTTGTCCACCGGGTGGGTATAGACGTTATAGGGTGCGCCCTGCTGCACGATCCTGCCGCCGCGCATCAGCGCGATCTCATCCGCCATCCGCATCGCCTCTTCCGGCTCATGCGTCACCAGCAGGACGGCGGTGTCTTCCTCTTTCAAAAGGCTCAGCGTCTCATCCCGGATGCCGTCGCGCAGCCGGTTGTCGAGGCCGGAGAACGGCTCATCCATCAGCATGATGCGCGGCCGCGGCGCAATCGCGCGGGCCAACGCCACCCGCTGCTGCTCGCCGCCCGACAGCTGGTGCGGGTAGCCGTCGATGAAGCGCTTCAGCGACACCCGGTTCAACAGTTCCTCGACCCGGGCGCGTTTCTCGTCCTTGCTGCCCTTCAGGCCAAAGCCCACGTTGTCAGCGACGCTGAGGTGCGGGAACAGGGCGAAATCCTGGAACATCAGTCCGATCTCGCGCCGTTCGGGGGGCACCCGGAACACGGTGTCGCAGATCAGCTTGCCATCGACATAGATCTCGCCGCTGTCCTGCATTTCCACGCCGGCAATCATCCGCAGGGTGGTGGATTTGCCGCAGCCCGAGGGGCCCAGCAGACAGGTCACCTGCCCGGCCCGGATCTGCAGCGAGACATCGTCCACCACCGCGCGCCCCTCGAAGAAGCGCCGGATATTGCGGATTTCCAGCCGCGGCGGGGCAATCGTGCGGCTGATGCCGGCGGGGGCAGTGTTCATGAGGCCTCAGTGCTGTTTCCGATGAAAACGCTTGGGTTCACGCCGGGATAGCAACCCAGCGGCAGCGCCGCAAGCGGTCTGCCCCTCTGGACACACGGAGACGAGGGCAGCGCCCGCCCCGTGGGGGGCGGGACGGGCGCTGCCCGCCCCATCGGCCGGGCGTTACATTCCAATCATACTGGAAGTGATTAGCAGCAGCCTGCCGCAGCACCGTCCTGCTCCAGCCCGTTGAAAGGCGAATTGCCGCCGCAACCCGCAAAGATACCGTAATGGGTGTCAAACGAGCCGATGAACTCGAAATGCGGCGCAAGACGGGTGTCCTGCAGCATCATCCAGGTGTTACCGCAGACCGGGAACACCTTTCCCGCCTCGATCACATGGTGGTCATCCAGTATCAAACGGTGCGGCGCGTGGTCGATGGTGCCCTTGTAGATCACCGCCTGGCCGTAATCTTCGCAAGCCGGCTCCAGCGCGGGCAGCTTGAACAGCCGGTAGGTGGCCGACAGGAATTTCAGCGGCTGCACCCGTTTTTCCAACACAGGGTTTTCAATGGTCAAGAGGCGCGAGGTCACCATCCGTGGGTCCTTGAACCCCGCCTCCTTGGCGATTGACAGAAAATCGTTCCAATAGAGCGCCCCGGACAGGCATTCGCCGTACAGAACCTCATCCTCTGCCATCTCCTGCGGCACCCGGCGGTCGGCATAGACATCGGAGAAATACATCTCCCCGCCTTCTTTCAGCAGATGATGCGCGCCGCGCAGCACAGCGCTCTTGTCGGTGGCCAGGTTGATCACGCAGTTGGAGACGATGATGTCAAAGGAGCCCGGCTCCAGGTCCAGTTCCTCCAGCTGTTCGATAAACCCGTGGTGAAACTCGACGTTTGACTTGGCATAGCCGAAGGCCTCAGCGTGGTAGTCCTGATGGCGGCGCGCCACCTCCAGCTGGGCGGGCGTCATGTCGACACCAACGACCTTGCCGTGCTCGCCCGCCAGCGCCGACAGCGCATAGACGTCCCGTCCTGCACCGCAGCCCAAATCCAGGATGCGCGCACCCTCCAGCGCTTCCGGCGCAATCAGCCCGCAGCCGTAGTAGCGGGTCAGCACCTCATCGTGGATTTTCGACAGCACCGCCTTCACATGATCCGGCATGTCGTCCGGCGTGCAGCAGGCGTTGGTCTGGAGGTCATCGCTGCCTTGCAGCACCTCGCCGTAATAGGTCTGCACGTTTTCATGTTTCATGGGGGCGCCTTTCCTGCTGTGTCAGGAGCACAGGGATAGCGGCCCCCAGCCACCCGGGCAATCGGGCCGGCGGGAGGCCTGACGCAACTGTGATAGAGCGTGGGCATTGCGGCTGCCCGGCCTTCCGGCCGGGCGGAGTAGAAATTCGATGATGTGGCTGAGGCTCACCCTTCCGGCAGCAATTCAAACGCGGCCTCTGCCCGCACCTTGCCGTTCACCATCAGCTCAATCCGGTGCGGCCCCGGCACCAGCTTGAAGGTTGTGGCGTTGCCCTTCAGCTTGTGGCGCTTATCCAATTTCAACAATTTGCCAGAAATTTTCGATTGCTTCAGCTTGAACACTTTCGCCGATATCTTGCCGCCAGGCCGCTGGAAATGAAGGATATAGTCGACCAGGACCGGTGACCCCGCCTGCCCCTCCAGATGTGCCGAGAACTCCAGGGCATCGCCAATCCGAACATTTTGCGATTTCAGTGCGATTTCAGCGCTCAAGTCCAGATCCGGGTCATAACCCAGCATCTTCATCGCCCGCGGGTGGCCCGCCTTGACCAGCCCGCGCAGCGCATGCGAGGTCATCCAGCCCAATTCCTTGGCCGACTGCACCCCGGCTTCCTGCCAGCGCTCCAGCCGGTCCATAACCAGATCCGGATCCTTCTTGGCGATGTCGTTCAGGTGGTTTGCGATTGACCGGGTCACATAGCGGGTCGGGTCGGAATGCAGATGGTCCAGCAGCGGCAGCGGCTCATCCAGCCGCAGCCCCACCGCCTCGCCCCAGGGCAGCCGCGGCCGGGTGCCTTCGCTGACCAGGCGGCGGACGTGATAGCTGGAATGTGTGGCCCAATCCTCCATCCGCGCCAGCACCTCTGCCGGCCAGCGGTTCAGGAAGGGGCGGATCGCCCATTCCATGGAAAACCGCTGGGTGATTTCTTCCAGCAGGTCCAACGAAAGGTCCGGATGTGCCTCAACGCCTCGTGCGGCCACATACTCACCCAAGGGAGCAAAGATGAAATCGCCGAAATCATCATCGGTTTTCGACGGGTCCAGTGGCGGCGGCAGCGCCTTCAGCAGCACCGGAGCAGCGTTGTGCAGTGCCTCCGGCAGGTGATCCGCCAGCACATCCGCAATCAGCGTCATCCGCTGCTTCAGCTCCAGCGCCGGCAGGTCTGCCATCACTTGGGTTTCAAACGCTTCAGCATCAAATCCGCCGTCCGCAGCCGCGAACAGACCCGCCAGATACCGGACCTTCTCACGGTTAAATAACTGGTCCTTCAGGGAAAACCCGCCATCCATATGCCCTGCCCCTCCTTACATCGTGCTGTTGGTGGCGCCGCCGTCCAGCAGGATATTCTGCCCGACGATGAAGCCCGCATGCTGTGAGCACAGGAAGGCGCAGGCGGCGCCGAACTCCTGCCGGGTGCCATATCGGCCAGCGGGAATCGTGCCGAACCGCTGCTTCTGCGCTTCTTCGGGCGTGATCCCCTGCGCCTTGGCGGCACCGCCATCCAGCGCCACGGCGCGGTCGGTGGCATGGATGCCCGGCTGCAGGTTGTTGATCGTAACGCCGTGGCCCGCCACCTGCCGCGAGGTGCCCGCGACATAGCCCGTCAGCCCTGCACGGGCCGAGTTTGACAGCCCCAGCACCGACACCGGCGATTTGACAGAGACCGAGGTGATATTGACCACCCGGCCCCAGCCGCGCTCCATCATGCCGGGCAGCAGCGCCTTCATCAGCGCAATCGGCGCCAGCATGTTGGCGTCCAGCGCCTTGATGAAGTCCTCGCGGTCCCAGTCGGTCCACATGCCCGGCGGCGGACCGCCTGCATTTGTGACCAGGATATCCACCCCCTCCGCCGCATCCAGCACCTGCTTCTGGCCCTCCGGCGTTGCGACATCCGCAGCCACCGTTACCACGTCGACACCGTACTGATCACGGATGGCCTGCGCTGAGGCCTCCAGCGCCTCTGAACCGCGGGCGTTCATCACCAGGTTCACACCGGCCTCCGCCAGCGCCTCCGCGCAGCCGAGGCCCAACCCCTTGCTGCTGGCACAGACCAGCGCGCGCTTGCCAGAAATACCCAGATCCATCGTCGTCCTCCCTCCGGATTCTTCGCCGTTTGGCGGAGAGTGCACCGCCCGCCTGCCAAAGGCCAGCCCCGGCCGGCCGCTGACGCAATCGTGAAGCTGCCGGAAAATCAGCCCCGTTCCACCGCCATTGTGCCACATTCCGCAGGCATTTCTGTTGGACAGCGCCCCGTGCGCTCCCTCATATGGACCAAGGCCAACCCGCAGATGGGACAGACAGTGACCGCCAGCCTCTCCTCCGTTCAGGCCTACCCGGCCGAGCGTTTCCGTGTGGAATACGGCGCCAATTCCGGCGATCCGCTTGGCGTGCTTGAGGATCTGGTGCTGGATGACATCTACCTGCTGAACAGCCCCGCCCCGCCGCAGCGCCTTGGCATCGCCGCCCATCACGACGGCAGTTTCACCGTTGCGGACGGCAGCGCCATCGGCGCCCCCGGCGCGGTGCTGCATCTTGACTGCCTGCTGACCCTGATGCCCGACCGCGGCCCCAACACCGAGACGCTGGTGATGGTGGAGGCCGACGCAGAGGGCTATATCGCCGCCATTTTCCTGGTGCCGCTGGCGCCGCTGCAGGCTCAGATGCCCTACACTCTGGTAAAGGCAGAACGCGAGCCCGCCCGGCGCAAGCTGGCACAATCGGCCTGTGTCTCCTTTACCCGCGGCACCCGCATCACCCTGTCGACCGGCGAACAGCGCCCGATCGAGGAGATGCGCGCAGGCGACCGGGTGCTGACCCGCGACGACGGCATCCAGGAAGTGCGCTGGGTCGGCCAGTCCACCCTGCGCGCGGTGGGCGACCTGGCGCCGATCCTGATCCGCAAGGGCGCCCTCAACAACTCCAACGACCTGATCGTCAGCCCCAGCCACCGGCTGATGGTCTACCAGCGCCGCGACGAGATCGGCGCCGGCGCACCGGAACTGCTGGTGCGCGCCCGCGATCTGGTGAACGGCGGCAGCGTTGTCGTGCTAGATGGCGGCTTTACCGACTACTTCCAGATCCTGTTCGACCAGCACCACATCATCTATGCCGAAGGCATTGCGGCTGAGAGCACCTTCCTGGACCCGGTCACCCGCCAGGTTCTGCCCGAGGACTTCTGGGCCACCCGGCCCGGCAGCCTGCCAGCGGCCCACACCCGCGGCGCCCATGGTCTGGACGTGAACCGCTCCCTCCTGGACCGGCCGGACGCGGTGCGGCTGCTGAAACGCTCCTCACTGCGCTGAGCAGCGGCAAGGCTGCGGAACCGTTTCTCTTTCGCCTCAGACAGTTGCGTGAATACGAGCAATTTGCTGCCAATTGCATCTGTATTTAGTGGTTTCAAACTGACACTCACACCAGATCCTGCTATTCTGCTGCCAACAAAAAAGAGAGCAGTATGATCAGGCACTTTCTCCTCACCTTGGGGCTCATGCTTGTTGCATGGCCGGCCGCGGCGCAAAAAGCAGGCGTCGGCGCATGGGAGAACTCCAGTTACAGCATCCTGTCCTGGATCGAGGACACCCCCGGTCTTGGCTGGTACTACAACTGGCGCCCGGATCAAATGTACCACAAGGGCCGTCAAAGCCGCTCTGTCGAATTCGTGCCGATGATCCACGGCGCCCGCGACGTGAACAAGCGCATCCGCTCGGACCACAGGGTCAGCGCACTACTGGGCTTCAACGAGCCGGACGGGCGCAGCGGCGGCCATCAGGCCGGGATGAGCGTGAAACAGGCCATCAAACTCTGGCCCAGACTGGAACGCCACGGGCTGCGCCTGGGCAGCCCGGCCACCACTCAATCAGGCACCTTGGGGCACAACTCCTGGCTGCGCCGCTTTATGGATCAGGCGGAAGCCAGGGGGCTGCGTGTCGACTTCATGGCCGTCCACTATTATTCCGAGGATGGCAGCGTGAAGGACTTCGAACGCTGGCTGCGGGCCGTCCACCGCGAATACGGCCGCCCCGTCTGGGTGACCGAATTCGCCCATATCGATTGGACCCGCCCGGCATCCGCCAGCCACGCGCAGAACGCTGCCTTTGCCCGCAAGGCGATTGCGATGATGGAGCGCCTGCCCTTTGTCGAGCGCCACGCCTGGTTTGCCGCCAACCCCTATCCCTGGCAGGGCCGCGTGCCGCAGATCAACCTCCTGAACGATGACCTGAGCCCGACAGCCGCAGGTGACGCCTTTGCCCGCGCGGTCAGCCGGGCTGCCGGCCTGCAGGTGGCCAGCAACTGAACCAACGGCCAGGCGGGACACCCCCCAATCCGGCATCTGGGTTTGCGGCGGCAGTGCATCCGGCCATCCGGTGCGCCCCGTCCTTGGGGCCTGCCTCCTCCCCGTGCACACCGCAGTTCCAACAAAAAATCAAGGCGTTTTCTGCGGATGAAAGAGATGCTGCATTGCGGAAACAAAGGACGCCCGGTCAACTGACCCGTTTCGAAAGAAGAGGTACACGCTGGGGTTTTGTTCACACAATGTTAATCGCGTAAAAGCACAATGAACCTGGCGGGCAAGGGATTGTGATTACATGCCGGAACATTCACCCGAACTGCATAACTGGCGCCGGCTCTTCGGCCGCGGCCATCTTTCGCTGATCCATGCTCTGATCATCGGGCTGTCGCTGATGATGACTTTCGGGGCCTGGTACTATGCAAAAGCGCAGACCGAGACCCGCACAGAAAATGCCTTCAAGGCCGCGCGCGACCAGGCGGTCGGCCTGATTTCCGCCCGGATGGCGAAATATGAGGATGCGCTCTGGGCTGGTGTCTCCACCGTGCAGTCTCATGGCGGCGATATGAGCTACCAGGAGTGGAAGGAATTTGCGCGTTCGCTGCGTGTGGACGAACGCTATCCCGGGATTAATGGCATCGGCATCATTCATCATGTCGAGCCGGACCAGTTCGAAAGCTATCTGCAGACCCGGCGCCAGGAACGCCCGGGATTCTCCGTTTACCCGGAGCATGATAACAGCATCCGCCTGCCCATCTCCTTTATTGAGCCGGAGACCCTCAATGCAGCCGCCGTTGGCCTGGATGTCGCGCATGAAGTGAACCGCCGGACGGCGGCCCTGGCCAGCAGCGCGACCGGCGGCGCCCGGATCACAGGCCCGATTGTACTGGTGCAGGATGAAAGCAGCACCCCGGGTTTCCTGTTTTACGCCCCATTTTACACTGGCGGGCGCAGTGCGGACACGGCGCCTGGTGAACGGCATCTGGACGGCATGGTTTACGCACCCTTTGTGGTCCGCAAGCTGATGGCTGGCTTGCTGTCCAAGGACCTCAGGAATGTGCGCTTCAGTATCAGCGACGGCGCTGAGATGATCTATGACGAACACGATCCCGCTGACCCTCAGTTCGACTCCTCTCCCAGGTTCTCCGAAAAAGTAGAGCTGGAGATCTATGGCCGGACCTGGACACTCGATTTCCGCACCAGCCTTGGCTTCCGGCAAGCGCATTCCTACTCCCAGCCAGTGCTGATACTGGTCGGCGGCCTGGTGATCGAGGCACTGGTGATTTCGCTGCTGTTCCTCATGGCGCGCTCCAACCAGCGCGCCAGGGCCTATGCTGACCGGGTCACCGCAGACCTGAAGGAAAAAACCGCAAAGCTGGAGAAGGCCCACGACGAGCTGGAGCAGTTTGTCTATATCACCTCCCATGACCTGAAGACGCCGGTGCGCGGCATCGGAGCGCTGACAGAGATAATCCAGGAAGACCTGGAAGACTACTTCAACTCCGCCGATGCAGATCCCGATGTGGCCGCCAACCTGGCCCTGATCACCGAACGGGTGGCCCGGATGAACAATCTGACCCAGGGGGTGATGGAATACGCGCGGACCGGCGCTCATTCAGCCGAAGACGAGGAGCTGTGCCTGCAGGATACGATCAAGGCGCTCCGGTCCGACTTTGGCCTCTCCGGCCCCCAGCTGGAGCTGAGCGGCAACGCAACCCGGATCTCCACGGATACCTTCAACTTTGTCCGCGTGCTGGAAAACCTGGTTGGAAATGCGGTCAAATACCACCCGGATCCGGAGCACGCGAAAATCGCTGTCACCGTGGATGACATGGGAAGCCGCTATGCCGTCTCGGTCCGCGACAACGGCGGCGGCATCGCCCCGGAGCACCACAGCAGGATCTTTGATGTCTTTCAAACCCTGCGCCGCGCGGGGGAGCCGGAAAGCACTGGCATCGGCCTCGCCATCGTTAAAAAATCTGTGGAAAAGCATGGATTTGAAGTGACTGTCCAATCCGAGATCGGACAAGGAGCCGAATTCCGGTTCAGCTGGCCCCGCAAGGGCCAAGCAGCCCCGGACGCACACCAAGACAAAGCTGCCTGACGTGGAGAACACTGAATGAATATCCTTCTGGTTGAGGACAATGACGTGGATGCGCTCATCCTGGAGCGCACGCTGAAAAAGCAGTCCCCGTCAGCCAGGATCGTGCGGGCCTGCGACGGCCTGGAGGCGCTGGAGATCCTCACCTCTGAGCGCGCGCGGGACCTGCTGCGCCCCTTCTTCATCCTGCTGGACATCAACATGCCGCGCATGAACGGGCATGAGTTTCTCGAGCAACTGCGCGCCAAGGAAGAGATTTCCGGCAACATCGTGTTCATGTTCACCACCTCCGACAACCCCAGGGACATCGCCCGCGCCTACCACCGCAACGTGAGCGGCTACATCGTCAAGCCAAGCTCCTCCGCAGGCACCAAAAAGGTGCTGAGCGCGCTGCAGGACATGTGGGAGATATGCACCCCGCCGCAATGCGCCACGGCGTGACGCAGAGCCTGCATCCGCTGCCGCAGCCGGCATGGGCCGGACATGCGGCCACTGAAATCCCGATCAGCGGAACTGCACCTCGCTGATCGCGGTATCCCGGTATCTGGTGCCGTAATAGACGCCGCTCAGCGTGAGGGTGATCCAGGTCACCTCCCCCAGAGGCGGCAGGCGCAGCTCTTGCAGCCCGTCCCGGTCCTCCAGCACCACCTCCTGCCGCACCCCGGCCGAGGTCTCCACGATCAGCGACCGCACCCGGCCGTTCTTCAGAAAGATGTCGCGGCTCTTGCCATAGCCGTTGGCCACCAGCACCCGGCTGACCTGCTGCGGCGCGTCAAAGGCAAACCGCAGCACTTCTCCCTCGCCGTCATCCGCCCGCCCCTCGACCCAGGCGGTGCGGGCGCTGCCGTCCGAAAGCATCGCGCCTGAATAGGCATTGCGCCCCTGCGGCGCCAGGTGGGAGGAGACGCACAGCTCCGCAGGAACCGCGCCGAACCGCCCCCGGTTGCAGGCATAGGCCGGGGTGGCAGGCAGCGGCAGATGCCGCGGCGGCTGCGGCGCCGGCGCTTGCAGCCCCGCCAGCGCCTCCAGCGCCAGCAGCACATAGAAATCCTCCGGCCGGTCCCGGTGCGCATCAACAAAGGCCTGCCAGGCCGCGCGGGTCCCGATCCGCTCCGCCAGCTGGTACTTCCGGGCGATATCCTCCACCGGCGCCGCAGCGACGGCCGCAGGCTGCGCCGCCGCCGCGGGCCGGCTGTGGAAATAGAAATCCCCGGTGATCGAGCTGGTCTCCCACGGCACCTGCCGCTCCTGCGTCACCGCCAGCACCTCGCTGCGGGCCGCCTTGAACACCGCCTCGATGGTGCGCCCGCCCCCGGCAGAGATCGCCCCGGCCAGCGCCCTGGTATAGGGGGAGTTGGCGCCGCTGCCGTCCAGCGCCACATCGCCCGGCGCGGTGGCATAGGCAATCAGCGTGCCGCGCGGCGCATCCACCGGCGCCAGCCCCCGCGCCGCCGACCGGGTAGAGCCGGCAAAGGGATTGTTGCGGCAGGCATCCAGAATGACGATGTTGATGCTGGCATTCGATGAATTCATCACCCGCAGAAAGCTGTTCACATTGACCGCTTCCAGGTCGATCTCATCCTCGCTGGCGATGGCGGCGCTGACCGGCACCAGATAATTCTCGCCCTCCACCTGCACCCCGTGCCCGGCATAATAGAACAGCCCGGCCTCCACCCCCTCGCCGCGCAGCCGCCGCCCGAACCGCAAGAGCGCCTGCTTCATGCCGCCTAGATCCGCGTCCAAGAGCGTGGTCACCTCAAACCCCGCCCCCTCCAGCGCCGCCGCCATCACCCGCGCATCATTGCCGGGATTGGCCAGCGGCGCGGTATGGGCATAGTTCGAATTGCCCACCACCAGCGCAATCCGCTCCCCCGCCCGGGCCGGCGCGGTGGCAAGCGCCAGGAGCGCCAGCACCACTCCCGCCGCCGCAGCCCGGAACAGCCAAATCCGATACAGCATCCCGCTTCTTTCCCTGTGGTTTGCAATCAAGGGCTTGCGGGTATCTAGGCAAAGGCAGCGGCAAAAATCAATCGGGGGGACTGGCGGGACCTTGCAGACCTTCGCTGCGGGTGCAGTGCAGTCAGCCAGAAGCGGCGGCATTGCGCAAAAAGCGCCCTTTGCAAATCTTTTCTTTTCGCCAGATCAGGCCGCGATTTTCGCCGCGCTGCCGCGATCAACAGCTGCCGCTCGTCTGGGCGCAGCATGAAACTGACATCGTGTGACTAGGTTCGGGACTGCTCAGCCCTTCATTCTGTAGTCATCGACGTCTGTGGCTCATTTACAGTGGCTCTGAGGCAGCGCTTTCTTGCAGTAGCGCTCTTTCCATTTTGGAGCCTGGCGCTTAAAGAACAGAGATGTGGATTGAGGGTTGAGTGATTGGCAAAAGACATCCCTAAAAGTAACGGCTACGTGCAACTTCACAGTGATGCGGAAAGTGAAGAAGCATATCGTTTCATAGACGCACAAAAGAGAAAAGTGCTGCGAAAGAAGTGGCATATCAATGGCTTGAAGCCAAAAGAAAGAGCGAGGCATCGAAGGGCTGTTGAGAAGATCATTCGTCGCGAAAAGAAGTACGACCAACGCCGGGCCAGATTGACTCGCGATGAACTAGTAATGTTGCTCCGCGACAAACGCTCTTCTTTAGTAATGGACCACTTGTTCCCTGATCGAAACCGCCCAGGTCGTTGGATCAAGTATGAAGACCGGCGAATGGCGGCTGACGGTGAGCCATTTGACATAGATTTATCGGGTTTCAGTCTTTTGGACAATCCACATGGATGTATTCAAGGCTTGGCAAACATTGCTGAGCATGAAGCGTCGTCGAGTTCAGTACAGATCAATTTCAAAGACAAGTATTGCTTAGACGTAGTGCCCTACATGCTGCTGACCGAATTTTGGAACGATATGTTGCCCGTTTTCCAAGGGGGCGAAATGGACGTCCCCATGCAGAAGGTACTTGGTTCAATTGGAATAGCTGAAGATCTCAACGTAGGGCTCCGGGGGGTAAGGGATTTTGATGACGTTTGGGCATTTCCATTAACTCGCCGCCGAAGGGACGGCGGAAGCAAGTCTCGAAGCATTTACTTCGATGTCCCTAGCCGCGATCACGCATCTGACCGGTTCTGTGATGCTCTCGACGAATGGTTGAACCGAGATGAGATACAGCTCCAACTTACACAAGCTGGCAGAGGGCATATCAAAGTTCTGCTTGGTGAACTCCTTGAAAATGCCGAACGGCATTCAGACGGGAACAGACGCGACGGCTCATGGACCGTTGCCGGTTTTTTAGCCAAGCGGAGGGTTTACGAAGATGACGAGTTCATCGCCCATATTGGGATCGTTTCTCTTGGAGATACCTTTGCAGACAGTTTGGAACGCGCTTCCGATCAACAAAAGCAGGACCTAGATGATTTCCTAAATTGTATGAGGGCGGCACGGGCTCCGCAGTCAGCTGCGACGCTAAAAACGCTCGCTGCATTGCAAGATGGTGTGACCTGTGTGCCGGAAGCAGACAAAGCTGACCGTGGTGGGTATGGTCTCATGCAGATGCTGGAGCTGACGAATTTGCTGGGATGGTCCGAGAATGACAATCTTAAGCCAGAGATCACCATTGTGTCAGGAACCTCTTGCGTTCAGCTGAAAAGTCCTTACTTCGAATGCTATCAGCCCGCAGGTGCCGATACCGCAAGGGTGCAATGGTGCAACGCGGATAACTCTGCTAGGATGGCGCCCGACCCAAACCATGTGTTTGACCTAGAAAAAGGCCTGCCGGGTACTGCCATTAGTATCCGCTTCACACTTGATCCGCAATATCTGCAAAAGATGATGGACAACTTAGAACAATGATTGAACTTAGCATTGATTCGTTTCTCCAAGGGAAGGGCGTTCGGAACCTGTCCGGCCACGAGCGAGGTGTGGCGGCTCGCGACTTCTTTGATTTGGATGAACTGGACACGGCTGAAGACGAGATTGTGATCGTTGTCCCCCCTTGTATTGATGCTATTGCCAGCTCATTTTTCCAGGGCATGTTTGCGAATAGTGTGCGTGAGTTTGATTCCGACGAAGAGTTCTTAGAACACTACCGCTTCAAGGCAAGCCCAAGCGTTTTTCGCCAAATCGAACAAGGAATTCGGCGCATTCGAACCAAGCGTCGTTCGGCGTTCGCTCGGTAAAACTGCAAGCTCCATCTTTCGAAAAGTGATATTCTGGCATGGAAACGTGGAAGATTGCCACGATTGGGTTAACTTCCCTTTCATTGCTTTGGAACATTGGAAACACGATATACACCCGAGTTTCTAATGATCGAAATACTAGGCGTCTGGTAAACTTAGAAGAGTTCCGCTCTCGGGTTCGGGACCCACTCGAAGATGCGCTTCGCCGAGGGGAGGCAATTATTCGGGAGATTGATCAGTGTGCTCGACAACCCGGATTTCCTGTGGGATTTGAAGAAAAGCTGATTGAATTAAACCAGAGCTTAATGGGAACCTTGCCAGAAGTCGTCGATCGGCTCATGGACGCGGACGAAAGTAGATTTTCTGACGATATCAATTGGCTGGATATGTATGATCCAGCCGAGGATCAGATAATGCGCCGGATGAACGGCGTTTTGGACGATAGCTTTACCCCCGACGCCCGCAAAGATGAAGCAAGACTGTGCAGAGCAGATTATCGACGTTTTAAGAAATTAGTAATGTCGAAAATCGAAGCGCAAGTCGAAAAACTCTCCGCATAGCCGTCCTGTCAACGGCCGCTTGACGCCGTTCACGGCTTGCTGCATGTGCGCTGACCGACACCGTGGCAAGGTCTGAAGTGGGCTCGAAGCGGTCGTAAGCCGTGTCCGATGCAGAAAGTTTCTTTCCGAACGGGGCAATAGTCACAACGCCCCCCTTCCCCCCTCACTTCCGCTCCGTCCCATCGGCATTCCGGCCCATGGCGATGTAGCGCGCCTGCAGGCTCAGGCGCAGGATGGTGTTGTCCTTGTCATGGGCCTGGATGTAGCCCGCCATCAGCGCCATCCAGTAGGTCCGCAGCACGGAGTTGATGCGGCGGCTGTAGTTCGGGCCCAGCTTGCGGAACCATTTCACCATGTCCGCGTCCAGCCGGATCGTCACCCGGGTCTTGGGCTTGTCGATCCGTTCCCAGCTGTCCATGCCGTCCCATTCGGCGGGCAGGCTCTTGTCCAGCCAGTCGCGGCGCAGGGATTGCTGCAGCTCATCAAGTTCCAGCTGCATTTCATTGTCATAGTATCGCTTGCTGGGCATCGCTCTCTCCCGTGGCGGCGGCGGTTTCGGCGCGGGGCGGCACTCCCGCGCTGATCCCACCCTGCCCCGATCCGGTTAATTCCGCGCCAGCGGTGCGTACGGTGCCCCCGCAACACCTCCGGACAGGCCTCTGCCCCGCCACCCGGCACCGGGGGGTGCACAGGGGGTGTACAGGGGGTGCACGCATGTCACCCCCGCTTTTTCAGGCTGGTTTTGCCTGCCGCAGGATCCGCGCCAGCAGCTCATTCTTGCGGAAGGGTTTGGCCAGGAAATCATTCATCCCGGCGGCCAGGCAGGCCTCAACATCGCTGGGCTGGGCATTGGCGGTCAGGGCAACAATGGGGCATTCCGGCAGCCCTGCGTCCCGTTCATGCGCGCGGATCCGGCGGGTGGCGTCCAGCCCGCCCAGAACCGGCATCGACAGGTCCATCAGGATCAGGTCCGCGCTTTCGGAGGTGAAAATCTCCAGCGCGGTCAATCCATTAGCGGCAAAGCGCAGATCGGCACCTGTGGATTTCAGCATTTTCCGGACCAGCAGCTGGTTGGTCCTGTTGTCCTCCGCCACCAGGATGCGAATCCCGTTCAGCGCCTCCAGCGGCAGCTCCGGCACCGCCATGCCGGGCGGGGCGGCCAGTGCCCGCCTGCTGTCCTGAAACTGCGCGAGATCCGTGCCGCCCGAAGCCTGTTCACCCAGCCGCGGCAAGTTCAAGCCAACCGTGAAAACCGATCCCTCGCCGGGCACAGAAGAGGCCGTGACCGAGCCCCCCATCCGCTCTGCCAGCGCACGGGTAATGGCCAGCCCCAGCCCTGTGCCTTCGATCACGCGGGCCGCCTGCCGGTCAACCTGCTCAAAAGCGGAAAAGATCCAATTCATCTGCGAAGCCTCGATCCCGACGCCGGAATCGGAGACCTGGATATGCAGGGGCAGCGCTGTGCCTGCGGGGTCATAGGCGACACTGACGGTCACATGGCCGTCGTCCGTGAACTTGATCGCATTCCCCAGGAGATTCATCAGGATCTGGCGGATCTTGCTGGCGTCGCCGACAAATTCATGCGGCACGTCTTCGGGGTATTCGGTGCGCAGGTCGATCCCCTTGTAGGCGGCCCTGGCCCAAAGGAGGGTTCCCACGTCCTGAACCACGTCGCGCAGCGAAAACGGCGCATCGTGCAGGGAGATCTTGTCGGCCTGGATCTTGGAGAAATCCAGCACGTCGTTGATCACCGTCAGCAGAGCTGTCGCGGAATTGAAGATCGTATCGGCAAACAGCTGCTGCTGCTCGTCAAGATCCGTCTCTTTCAGCAGCTCACACATGCCGATGATACCGTTCATCGGCGTTCTGATCTCATGGCTCATGTTGGCGAGAAACCGTTCCTTGGCCTGGCTGGCCTCCTCGGCCTTATCCAGTGCCATCCGGGTCAGCTCCAGCGCTTCGTCGCGCTCCCGCTCAGTCGTGATGTCTGTCGAAGACCCGACGAGATAGGCCATGCGCCCGTCCGCACCAAACACGGGACGAAGCGTGGTGCTGAGGTATTTTTCCCTGTTCTGGGTCGGGAGGACAATGTCGTAAGTTGCCTCCCTGCCGCTGCTGATCACGGCCAAATGGTGGTTCAAAGCACGGCGTCCGGTTGCCCCGCCGTAAAGTTCGAGGGCGGTCTTGCCCGCATAATCGCTGTGCTCGAACTTTGTAAATTCCCGTGACTTGGTGTTCATGTGAACGTAGCGCGGCAGCCCGTCCTCGCCGAGTTTCAGGACAATCACCGCGATTTCGACTGCGTCGAGAACGCCGAAATGATCTGAAAATTCATCCTGCTGCACGTATCGTTCCTGAAACGGGAGAGATCATCGAAACCCTGTAACACACAGGTACAGCACAAGTGTTACAGGAAAAGCGTTAGCGAACTATAGGCAAAACAACCTATGTCATTGGGGAAAACAGGTCCAACGCGGCCCTCGGACTCCGTTTTTCTTGCCTCTTTCGCGGTTTGTGGATACAGCCACCCGCATGTTGGACACCGCTGCAAACCGCCCCGAACTGCCCGCCGAGATCGCGCGGCGCCGGACCTTTGCGATCATCTCGCACCCGGACGCCGGCAAGACCACGCTGACTGAAAAGTTCCTGCTTTACGGCGGCGCTATTCAGATGGCCGGCCAGGTGCGCGCCAAGGGTGAAGCACGGCGCACGCGCTCGGACTTCATGCAGATGGAGAAGGACCGCGGGATCTCTGTCTCGGCGTCTGCGATGTCCTTTGATTTCAGCGGCTTCCGCTTCAACCTGGTGGACACCCCCGGCCACTCGGACTTTTCCGAGGACACCTACCGCACCCTGACAGCGGTGGATGCGGCGGTGATGGTGATCGACGGCGCCAAGGGCGTGGAAAGCCAGACTCAGAAGCTGTTCGAGGTCTGCCGCCTGCGCGACCTGCCGATCCTGACCTTCTGTAACAAGATGGACCGCGAAAGCCGCGACACCTTTGAGATCATCGACGAGATCCAGGAAATGCTGGCGATCGACGTGACCCCGGCCAGCTGGCCCATCGGTGTCGGCCGCGATTTCATCGGCTGCTATGACATGCTGCGCGACCGGCTGGAGCTGATGGACCGCGCCGACCGCAACAAGGTGGCGGAAAGCATCGCGATTGAGGGCCTGGACGACCCCAAGCTGGCCGAGCATGTGCCTGCGCATCTGCTGGACAAACTGCTGGAAGAGGTCGAGATGGCGCGCGAACTGCTGCCTGCCCTGGACCCGCAATCGGTGCTTGAGGGCCACATGACCCCGATCTGGTTCGGCTCTGCCATCAACTCCTTTGGCGTCAAGGAACTGATGGACGGCATCGGCAAATACGGCCCCGAGCCGCAGCCCCAGTCAGCCGAGCCGCGCCAGGTGGCACCGGAGGAAAAGAAGGTTGCGGGCTTTGTGTTCAAGGTTCAGGCCAACATGGACCCCAAGCACCGCGACCGGGTGGCCTTTGTGCGGATGGCGTCAGGCCACTTCAAGCGCGGCATGAAGCTGACCCATGTGCGCACCAAGAAACCGATGGCCGTGTCGAACCCGGTGCTGTTCCTGGCCTCCGACCGGGAACTGGCGGAGGAAGCCTGGGCCGGCGATATCATCGGCATTCCGAACCACGGTCAGTTGCGCATCGGCGACACGCTGACCGAGGGCGAGGCGATCCGCGTGACTGGCATCCCGTCGTTTGCGCCGGAACTGCTGCAAACGGTTCGCGCAGGCGACCCGATGAAAGCCAAGCACCTGGAAAAAGCGCTGATGCAGTTTGCCGAGGAAGGTGCCGCCAAGGTCTTCAAACCCTCAATCGGCTCCGGTTTTATCGTCGGCGTGGTCGGCCAGCTGCAGTTCGAAGTTCTGGCAAGCCGGATCGAGATGGAATACGGCCTGCCGGTGCGGTTTGAGGCCAGCCAGTTCACCAGCGCACGCTGGGTCAGCGGCGACAAGGCAGCGGTGGACAAATTCATCAACGCCAACAAGCAGCACATCGCCCATGATCATGACGGCGACATCGTCTATCTGACCCGGCTGCAATGGGACATCGACCGGGTGGTGCGGGATTACCCCGAGCTGAATTTGACAGCGACCAAGGAAATGATGGTCTGATTGAAACGCCCGGATCGCCCGGGCGTTTTTCTTTGCGGGGCTTGCGCTTTTTCCTGCCTGCGGAAATGGTTGTGAAAAACGGCAAGGCATGAGGCAGGCAATGGCGGATCAGGGCGTCAAATGGGGCATCGTCAGCACCATAAAAGCGGACGCCGAAACGATATTGAACTTCGCCGCGTACCATCTGGACCTGGGCGCGCACCGTCTGCACATCTACTTGGATGAACCAAATCCCGCAGCCTATGCACAGCTGGATCAGCACCCCAAAGTACGGGTTACAGTGTGTGATGACAGCTATTGGCAAAACTGCTGCGGCTACCGGCCGGTCAAACACCAAATGCGCCAGATACGGAATTCCGCCCATGCCTATCAGCGGATCCAGACCGATTGGATCGCCCATATCGACGTGGACGAGTTTCTCTGGCCCGCCTCGGACCTGGGGCAAATGCTCGCGGCCCTGCCTGCCAGCGCCCTGAGCGCCAAGGTACGGCCGATTGAAGCGCTGTCAGGACGTGACGGCCAGTTCAAGGCGGTGATCCCGAAAAGTCCGGACCGCGAGGCAGAGGCGCGCACTGTATACCCGGCCTTCGGAGGGTTCTTGAAGGGCGGCTTTCTCAGCCACACAGCCGGCAAGATCATTGCTCGGACGGGCGTGCCGCAAGCTGAAGTGCGCATTCACAATATGTATTTAGCTGGCAAAAGGATCAAAGCGTCCACCGTTCTGGAGCAGGTTGACCTTTGCCATTGCCATGCTCTGAGCTGGGAACAGTGGCAAACCACTTACCGTTACCGATTGCAGCACGGCTCATACCGGCCTGGATTGAAGCCTGGGTATTCGCGGCTGATCGGCGGATTGAACTCACACGAACTCTTGTCGCTGATCGAAGAAGAGCACGGCCAAGACGGCCTGCGCAGCTTCTTTGATGAGGTCAGCGCCCGGGATCCTGAGGTTTTCCGCAAGCTTCAGGAACGCGGGCTGGTGCGGAATCGCCCGCTCGGCCTGGCGGACAAACGGCAAAAACACTTCCCCGGCTTTGGAAAAATTGTTTCCAATTTGCCGATCCCGGCGACAAAAACCCTGCAAAACCCGGCATTAATTGACCTGCGCATAGGATTTTGCTATGCCCCGCCACGAGCCGGCAGCTGCCACACCGCATGACCTTTTGCGGAGCCGGCTGCAACACACACGCGCGGGCCAGGTCAGTGTCCGCAATGACGGATGCAAATGACAAAATTCACCGATCTGAACCTTAATCCCAAGGTCCTTAAAGCTATTGAGGAAGCCGGGTACGAAAACCCCACCCCGATTCAGGCAGGGGCCATCCCGCCTGCGCTGGAGGGGCGCGATGTTCTGGGAATCGCCCAGACCGGCACCGGCAAGACCGCGTCGTTCACGCTGCCGATGATCACGCTTCTGGCCCGCGGCCGTGCCCGCGCCCGGATGCCGCGCAGCCTGGTGCTGTGCCCCACCCGTGAGCTGGCCGCCCAGGTGGCGGAGAACTTCGACACCTACGCCAAGCATGTGAAGCTCACCAAGGCGCTGCTGATCGGCGGTGTCTCCTTCAAGGAGCAGGATGCGCTGATCGACAAAGGCGTCGACGTGCTGATCGCCACCCCGGGCCGCCTGCTGGACCATTTCGAGCGCGGCAAGCTGCTGCTGACCGGCGTGCAGATCATGGTGGTGGACGAGGCCGACCGGATGCTCGACATGGGCTTCATCCCGGATATCGAGCGTATCTTCTCGCTGACGCCTTTCACCCGCCAGACCCTGTTCTTCTCTGCCACCATGGCGCCGGAGATCGAGCGGATCACCAATACCTTCCTGTCGGGTCCGGCCCGTATTGAAGTGGCCCGTCAGGCCACTGCGTCGGAGACCATCGAACAGGCCGTGGTGCAATTCAAGGCCTCGCGCCGCGACCGCGAAGGCAGCGAAAAACGCAAGGTTCTGCGCGCGCTGATCGACGCCGAGGGCGACAAGCTGACCAACGGCATCATCTTCTGTAACCGCAAGACGGATGTGGATATCTGCGCGAAATCGCTCAAGAAATACGGCTATGACGCGGCTGCCATCCATGGCGACCTGGATCAGAGCCAGCGCACCAAGACGTTGGATGCCTTCCGCGAGGGATCCTTGCGCATTCTGGTGGCCTCGGACGTGGCCGCACGCGGTCTGGACGTGCCAAGCGTCAGCCATGTGTTCAACTTTGACGTCCCCGGCCATGCCGAAGACTACGTCCACCGCATCGGCCGCACCGGCCGTGCCGGCCGTGAGGGCAAGGCGATCACCATCTGCATCCCGCGTGACGACAAGGCGCTGGCCGCTGTCGAGGGCCTGATCCAAAAGGAAATTCCGCGGCTCGAGAACCCGGTCAAGCCGGAGCCCAAGAAGGAAAAGCCCGCCCGGCCCGCCAAATCAGAGAAGGCAGACGCGGACACGCGCGAGAGCCGCAAGGACGAGGGCCGCGAGCGCCGCAGGGATGAAAAGCCCGCGCAGAAGCAGGAGCGCTCCTCGGGCCGCGGCGGCAAGCACGGCAAGCGTGACGACAAGGCTGTGGTCGGCATGGGCGACCACCTGCCGAGCTTTATCGCGCTCAGCTTTGCCGAGCGCCGCGCCAGCTGACCGACGTTTGCAGACAGGTTATGAGGCCGCTCCGCTGGGGCGGCCTTTTTCGTGGCGCCCGCCGCACACCATGCAGTTTCGGCATAGCGACCTTTGCAACCGCAGCATAGCGGGTCTTCGATCTTGGCCGGCGTAATTTCCGGCAAAGCGGCGTAATGCAGTCTCAACACTGAAACGCGCCATGAATGATGGGCCACGCCATGAACACCACCGACACCAAAACCCTGACCATCTCCCAGTTCCAGGCCATCGAAGCCCGCGCCCATGAGCTGCGCGCCGAAGCCTTCGCCGCCATGATGCGCCGCCTGTTCGGCGCCCTGTTCAGCGCTCCGCGCAAGGTGGTCTCCTGCCCCAGCTGCGCCCGCCCGCTGCACGGCTGAAACGTCTGCCGCTCCCTGTGGAGCTGCACCTGAATTGAAAACGCCGCGTGCCCCAGGGGCCGCGGCGTTTCTCTTTTTCAAACGGTGGCGGTCTGAAGCCGCGCCGCAGGCCCGCCAGGGGCTGCGGCGCCAGGCCCAACGGGGCCTGCAGCATTTTGGATGCGGCATGGGCCGGGCGGGAGAACTGCCCTGCCCTACCGGCGGGATCAGCGCATCCGGCTGACCACCACTGTCACCTCGGGTTTCTTGCCGATCTCGGCCTGCGCGGTCTGACGGGTGATGCGGCGCAGCTCCTGTTCCAGCTTGTCGTCGTCGCGCAGTGTCTTGGCACCTGCGCGCATCAGGAACTGGTTCAGGTCCTCTTCCAGCACCTCAACCAGCGCGGCGTTGGAGGTGCCGGTCTCGGGCAAGCCTTTGAGGTCGCACCAGGGCTCACCCAGCGGCTCGTCTTCTTCGTCCAGGATCACCGTCACCAGAACATGGCCGTTCAGCGCCATACGGATGCGGTCGCGCACGATGCCATCCATCGCACCGTATTTGACGGATCCATCCAGATAGGTACGGCCGGTCTCAATCCACTCGGTCACAGACGGCGCACCTCCGGACAGGTCCATCATCATCCCGTTCACAACGACAGCGCTGGCAATGCCCTTGGCCTCACCCAGCCGCGCGTGCTGGCGCAGGTGGCGGTGCTCGCCGTGCATCGGGATCAGCATCTTGGGCTTAAGCAGGTTATGAACCACCTCCAGGTCCGGGCCGTTGGCGTGGCCCGAGACGTGGTAGAGACCGGAGCTGTCATCGACCACATCCACCCCCATTTCGGAGAACTGGTTGATGATGCGGATAACCCCCTTTTCGTTGCCCGGAATGGTCTTGGAGGAGAACAGGAACAGATCGCCCTCCTTCAGCTCCAGCCCGCGGTACTTGCCGCGCGCCAGCTGTGCAGTGGCGGCGCGGCGCTCGCCCTGGCTGCCGGTGGTGATCAGCATCAGGTTGTCGCGCGGCACGTTGGCGGCGTCTTCCGGGCTGATCACCTTGGGGAAATCCACCAGCACGCCGGTTTCGACCGCAGCCTCGATCATCCGGCGCATGGCACGGCCCAGCAGCACCACGGAGCGGCCGGCCTTCACACCGGCCTCTGCCAGAGTTTTCACCCGCGCCATGTTGGAAGCGAATGTGGTAGCCGCAACCAGCCCCTTGGCCTCGGAGAACAGCTTGGTGATTTCTTCCGGCAGCTCAGACTCCGAACGGCCGGGATGCTGCGAGAACACATTGGTGGAATCGCAGACCAGCGCCTGGATGCCGTCCTTGGCGATCTCCGCCCACATCTCCGGGTCAAAGGGCTCGCCCACCAGCGGGTTTGCATCCAGCTTGAAGTCGCCGGTGTGCACCACCCGCCCCGCCGGGCTGTCGATCACCAGCGCGCCGCTTTCGGGGATCGAATGGCTCATCGGCGCAACGCCGATGGTGAAGGGGCCAAGCTTGGTTGTCTCCGGCCAGGCCTGCACCGTGTGCACATTGGCCGGGTCGTGGCCCGCCTCTTCCATCTTGCGGCGCGCCAGGTTTGCGGTAAAGGCGCGTGCGTAGACCGGCACGTTCAGATGCGCATAAAGATGGGCGATTGCGCCGATGTGGTCCTCGTGCCCGTGGGTGATGAAGATGCCCTCCAGCCGGTCGGCGCGCTCCTTCAGCCAGGTGATGTCGGGCATGATCAGGTCCACGCCGGGTGTGGTGTCCATGTCCGGAAAGGTCACGCCCAGGTCCACCAGGACCAAGCGTTCCTTGCCCTGCGGTCCATAGCCATAAACATAGGCGTTCATGCCAATTTCACCCGCCCCGCCGAGGGGCAGGTAGATCAATCTATCACTGCTCATGCGTCAGTACCGTTATCCTTATTGTATTTATGGATGATCTGAAGCCCGTGCATTGTGAGGTCGTCCTCAAATGCGTCAAACAGATCAGCAGATTGCTGGAACAAAGGCGCCAGTCCGCCTGTCGAGATCACTTTCATCGGCACCGCCCGCTCCGCCTTGATGCGGGTGCAGATCTCGCGCACGAGGCCGACATACCCCCAGAACACGCCGGATTGCATGCAGGCGACGGTGTTGGTGCCGATCACGTTCTGCGGCTTGGAAATGTCCACGTGTGGCAGCGCGGCAGCGGCCTGGTGCAGCGCCTCCAGACTGAGGTTCACGCCGGGCGCAATCACCCCGCCGACATAGGCGCCATCCTCGGCCACCACGTCAAAGGTGGTGGCGGTGCCAAAGTCCACCACGATCAGGTTGCCGCCATAGGTGTCGAAACCCGAAACCGTGTTGACCAGCCGGTCGGGGCCGACCGCGGTGCCTTCGTCCACCCGCACTGCGACGGGCAGCAGGCATTCGGGTTTGCCCACCACCAGCGGCCGTGTGTTGAAATAGCGGTCCGCCAGAACACGCAGGTTGAACACCACCCGCGGCACGGTGGAGGAGATGATCATGTCGGTGATATCCGCCTCGATCCCCTGCAGCCGCATCAGCGTGCTGAGCCAGACGTAATACTGATCAGCGGTGCGCTGCCACTCAGTGGCGGTGCGCCACATGCCGATGAACTTCTCACCGTCATAGATCGAGAAGACGGTATTGGTATTGCCGCAATCAACTGCCAGAAGCATTGCTGCTCCTTCCTAGAAATAGATGTCGGCCGCGGGAATGCTGACGCGGCCCTTGGCGGTGTTTAGGACAAGGTTGCCGCTGGCGTCCACCGTTTCAAAGGTGCCTTCGGTCTCAGACGCCGCGGTCTTGGCAGTGATCACCTCGCCCAGCTTGGCCGCACGCGCGAGCCATTCGGTGCGGATCGGTTCAAAGCCATAGGTCGCGAACTGCTGCTCATAGCGGGCAAAGGCCTCGGCCACGGCTTCCAGAAACTCCTCCGGAGTGACCTGCACGCCGGTTTCAGACAACAGCGACACTGGCCAGACGGCGCCGGGTTCCAGCCATTCCTTCATCGGCGTTTCCACCAGGTTGACGCCGATGCCGACGAACAGGTGGTTCACGCCCTTGCCGTTGCCCGCGCTTTCCAAAAGGATGCCAGCCAGCTTGCCGCCCTTCAGCAGCACATCGTTGGGCCATTTCAGCGACAGGCCTTCGCTGCGGCCAGTGACCGCGACGCAGGCGTCATAGACCGCCAGTGCCGCCACAAAGCTGCGCAGCGCGGCCTGATCCGGGGCACCTTCCGGGCGCATCACCAGGGTGGCCGCGAAATTGCCTTTGGGGTCCTTCCAGTCGCGGCCGCGGCGGCCGCGCCCTTGGGTCTGGCGCAGGGCCAGGATCCATTCCGGACCCGCCAGTTCCCCAGCGATGCGGGCAGCCTCGTTCAGGGTGCTGTCCACCTCATCAAGCACCCGTTTCCCATATCCTGCTGGCCAGCTCATATGCGCTCCTTAGATGCGGAAAGGCCCGGTCACAAGACCGGGCCTCCCTAGCCTGCCTGAAAAGCAGATCAATTTACAAGGGTTGCTGCCGCGGCAGCGGCGGCACTGTCGATGCCGAACTGGTAGACCACGCCCACCAGCATCAGAGCAGCGGAGGCCATCAGCGCCACGCTCAGAACCGGGGAGCCCTTCGCCTCCACATCGTCCTCGCCAGTACCGAAGTACATGTAGAAGACGATGCGCAGGTAATAAAATGCACCGATTACAGAGGCGACGGCAGAGGCAATGACCAGCGTCATCAGGCCCGCATCAACACCAGCCTGCCACACGCCGAACTTGGCAAAGAATCCCAGCATAGGCGGTACGCCTGCCAGCGAGAACATCAGGATCAGCACCGCCAGCGCCTTGCCAGGCTCGCGCGCAGCAAACTGGTTCAGGGCCAGGATGTCAGTAACCGGTTTGCCGTCCTTCTCCAGCATCAGGATGAAGGAGAAGGTGCCGATGTTCATGGTGACATAGATTGCGAGGTACACCAGCATTGCTGTGATGCCCTGTTCGGTGCCAGCGGCCAGGCCGATCATCGCATAGCCCATATGGGCGATGGAGGAGAATGCCATCAGTCGTTTGATGTCGCGCTGGCCGATCGCCGCGATGGCGCCCAGGAACATCGACAGCACCGACAGCACCACGATGATCTGCTGCCAGTCAGCGATTGCGCCGCCGAAGGCGTCAAACAGCACGCGGGCGAACAGGCCCATGGCCGCAACCTTGGGCGCGGTGGCAAAGAAGGCCGTTACAGGCGTCGGCGAGCCTTCGTAGACGTCCGGGGTCCACATGTGGAACGGAACCGCCGAGACCTTGAACGCAAGCCCCGAGATCATGAAGACCAGGCCGAACAGCATGCCGATGGACATGTGACCCTGCTCCGCCACCTGGATAATGCCCGCGAACTGGGTGGTGCCGGCAAAACCGTAGACCAGCGAGGCGCCATAAAGCAGCAGGCCGGAGGACAATGCGCCCAGTACGAAGTACTTGAGGCCCGCCTCGGTCGACTTGACGCTGTCGCGGCGCATGGCGGCCACGACGTAGAGCGACAGCGACTGCAGCTCCAGCCCCATGTATAGGGACATCAGGTCACCGGCGGAAACCATCATCATCATGCCGACAGCGGCCAGCGCCACCAGGACCGGGTATTCGAACCGCAAAATGCCGCGGCGCGCCATGTAGTCCTGGCCGATCAGCAGCACAGCGGATGCGCCCAAGAGCAGCGCCACCTTGGCAAAGCGCGAGAAGCCGTCGTCGATGAACATGCCGTTGAATGCCGTTTGGGTACCGGCCGGGCTGGAGGCAATCCAGAAGGCAACCACTGCCAGCAGTCCGGCCGTGCTCCAGACCAGCGGCACCGCCAGCTTGTCCTTGCCGGTGTAGACGGCGCCAAGCAGCGCCGCCATGGCGTAAAGCGCCAGAACGATCTCTGGCAGGATTACGGTAAGATCAGCTTGGATCATCTGCCTGATGCTCCCTTAGTGCGAAGCAATCTGGGTCGCGGCGGGCGCAGTGTCCGCAGCAGCCAGAGACTGGTTGAAGTTTGCGATCAGCGCCTCGGTCGAAGGGCTGATGATGTCGGTGACCAGCGACGGGTAAACGCCCAGAAGCAGGGTCATGACGACCAGCGGCGCAAAGACGAAACGCTCACGCGCGGTCATGTCGCGGATGCCCATCAGGCTGCCCTTGATCAGGTCGCCGAACACTACACGGCGGTAGAGCCACAGCGCATAGCCGGCCGAGAAGATCACCCCGGTTGCAGCCACCGCAGTCACCCAGGTGTTCTTCTGGAAGGTGCCCATCAGGGTCAGGAATTCACCGACAAAGCCCGAAGTGCCCGGCAGGCCGACGTTGCCCATGGTGAAAAACATGAAGACCAGCGCATAAGCCGGCATCCGGATCACAAGGCCGCCATAAGCGTCGATGTCGCGGGTGTGCATGCGGTCATAGATCACGCCAACACAAAGGAAGAGCGCGGCAGAAATGAAGCCGTGCGACAGCATCTGGAAGATGGCGCCGTCAACGCCCTGCTGGTTGGCGGCAAAGATGCCCATGGTGACAAAACCCATGTGCGCCACCGAGGAGTAGGCAATCAGCTTCTTCATGTCCTCCTGCACCATCGCCACCAGCGAGGTGTAGACCACCGCAATCGCGGACATCCACAGGACCACATCAGTCATCACGTCCGCGCCCACCGGGAACATCGGCAGGGAGAAGCGCAGGAAACCGTAGCCGCCCATCTTCAGCAGGATCGCCGCCAGCACCACAGAACCCGCAGTCGGCGCCTGAACGTGCGCGTCCGGCAGCCAGGTGTGCACCGGCCACATCGGCATCTTCACCGCGAAGGAGGCAAAGAAGGCCAGGAACATCAGGGTCTGGGCGCCGCCCAGAACATGGATGCCCAAGACGTCGAACGACGCCGCCGAGAAGCTGTGGGTCAGCAGGGTCTCGATATCGGTGGTGCCGGCATCCACATACATGAAGACCATCGCCACCAGCATCAGCACCGAGCCGAAGAAGGTGTAGAGGAAGAATTTGAAGGACGCGTAGATCCGCTCCTTGCCGCCCCAGATGCCGATGATCAGGAACATCGGGATGAGGCCCGCCTCGAAGAACAGGTAGAACAGCACCAGGTCCAGCGCCATGAAGACACCCAGCATCAGGGTCTCCAAGAGCAGGAAGGCGATCATGTATTCCTTCACCCGGTCCGTGACCGACCAGCTTGCCAGGATGGTCAGCGGCATGATGAAGGTGGTCAGCATCACGAACAGAACCGAGATCCCGTCGACGCCCATCTTGTACTTGAGCCCGAAGATCCAGGCCCGGTCCTCGACGAACTGGAAGCCGGTGTTGGCCGGGTCGAACTGAGAATAGATCCCAAGGCTCACCAGGAAGGTGATCGTGGTGGCAAAGAGAGCAACAAACTTGGCGTTGCGCTGCGCCGCCTTATCCTCGCCGCGCAGGAACAGGGCCAGGATGGCCGCCGCAAGCGCCGGGATGAAGGTGACAATAGAAAGGAGATTGTCCATCAGTGCGCTCCTCCGCCGATCGACATCCAGGTGACCAGGGCTGCAATGCCCAGCACCATCCAGAAGGCATAAGTGAAGATGTAACCGGACTGTGCGCGTCCAGCGAGACGGGTGAAGAAGGGTACAACGCCCATGGCCAGACCGTTCAGGAAGCCGTCGATGGTGTTGCCATCGCCGCGTTTCCAGAAGAAGCGGCCGAGCGCCACGGCCGGTTTGACGAAGATCACGTTGTAGATCTCGTCAAAGTACCACTTGTTCAAGAGGAACAGGTACAGCGGGCGCTGCTGCTTGGCCAGGCGCGCGGGCAGCGACGGGTTCCAGATGTAAAACCACAGCGCCAGCACCAGGCCGCCGATCATGGCAGCGAAGGGGGACAGTTTCACCCATTTCGGAGCCGCGTGGGCATCCTCCAGGATGTGGTTGTCCGGCGCAATGTAAAGTGCACCTTCGCCCGGCTTGCCGGCAAACACATAGTGGTGCTCGCCGCCATGTGCCGCGTCTTCGCCATGGGCGGCCTCTTCACCGTGCGCAGCGTCGTCGCCATGCGCGGCCTCTTCGCCATGCGCGGCAGCGGACGCTTCCGCTACCGGGATACCATAGAATTTGCCGACTTGATCAGCGTGGCCGAAGAAACTGCTGTACCACAGCATGCCCGAGAAGATCGCGCCGAGGGCCAGCACGCCCAGCGGCACCAGCATGGTCCAGGGGCTTTCATGTGCGTGGTCGTGGGTGTGCTTGTCACCACGCGCCTCGCCGTAGAAGGTCATGAAGATCAGGCGCCAGGAATAGAAGGAGGTCATGAAGGCTGCGATCACCAGCGCCCAGAAGCCGAACATCGATCCGCCCGCATAAGCGCTTTCGATGATGGCGTCCTTGGACACAAAGCCGGCAAAGCCAACCCAGCCGCTCAACGGGATGCCGACGCCGGTGATGGCAAGCGTGCCGATCATCATCGCCCAGAAGGTATAGGGGATCTTCTTGCGCAGCGCGCCATAGTTCCGCATGTCCTGCTCGTGGTGCATGGCGTGGATCACCGAACCTGCGCCAAGGAACAGCATCGCCTTGAAGAAGGCGTGGGTGAACAGGTGGAACATCGCCGCCGAGTACATGCCGACACCAGCCGCAACGAACATGTAGCCCAGCTGCGAGCAGGTCGAATAGGCGATCACGCGCTTGATGTCGTTCTGGACCAGGCCCACTGTGGCTGCAAAGAAGGCGGTGGCCGCGCCAAGCGTGGTGATGAAGGCCGCGGCCTCAGGCGCGAACTCGATCAGCGGCGACATGCGGCAGACCAGGAACACGCCTGCGGTCACCATGGTCGCGGCGTGGATCAGCGCCGACACCGGGGTCGGGCCTTCCATCGCGTCCGGCAGCCAGGTGTGCAGGATCAGCTGCGCCGATTTGCCCATCGCACCGACAAACAGCAGGAAGGCCAGCAGGTTCGCCGCATTCCACTCGGTCCACAGGAAGGAGACCTGAGTCTCCGCCAGCGTGGGGGCCGCCGTAAAGATGTCGGACAGGTTGATGCTGTCGGTCAGGAAAAACAGGCCGAAGATCCCCAGCGCAAAGCCGAAGTCGCCGACCCGGTTGACGATAAACGCCTTCATTGCCGCCGCATTGGCCGAAGGCTTGCGGTAGTAGAAGCCGATCAGCAGGTAGGAGGCCACGCCGACGCCTTCCCAGCCGAAGAACATCTGCACCAGGTTGTCGGAGGTCACCAGCATCAGCATCGCAAAGGTGAAGAACGACAGGTACGCAAAGAAGCGCGGCTTGTAGCTCTCGCCCTCTTTCCACTGCGGGTCATGATCCATGTAGCCGAAGGAATAGAGGTGCACGAGGGAGGAGACCGTGGTGATCACAATCAGCATGATCGCGGTCAGACGGTCCAGGCGGATCGCCCAATCGGTCGACAGGGTGCCGCTTTCGATCCAGCGCAGGATCTGGATGGTCTCGGTCTGCCCGTCGAAAGTCAGGAAGGTGATCCAGCTGAGCAGCGCCGCCAGAAACAGCAGCGCTGTGGCGGTCACGGTGGCGGCTTTTTCGCCGATCATCTTGTGGCCGAAACCGCAGATAATCGCGCCAACCAGCGGGGCAAAGAGGAGGATGGTTTCCATGTGTCTTCAGCCCTTCATCACGTTGACGTCTTCGACGGCGATGGTGCCGCGGTTGCGGAAGAAGCAGACCAGGATCGCAAGACCGATGGCGGCCTCAGCCGCGGCCACGGTCAGCACGAACAGGGTGAAGACCTGCCCCACCAGATCGCCCAGGAAGCTGGAGAATGCGACCAGATTGATGTTCACCGCCAGAAGCATCAGTTCGATGCTCATCAGGAGGATGATCACGTTCTTGCGGTTCAGGAAGAGCCCGAAAATGCCGATGACGAACAGCGTCGCCGCTACGGTCAGATAATGTTCAAGTCCGATCATTTGCTTGCCTCTTCCTCTGTCTGGGTACCCAGACAATTCATTTCTTGCGGATCAAGCTTCATTTCTCGGCGCTGTGGAAGTGCGCCCAATAAACGGGCATCTTCGTCCACCGCGCCCAAGGTCACCTTAGTGTTGCTATTCAGGTAACTGGTTCGCAGTGCCTCAATCTCTTCCTGCACGTCGATCCACTTCCCATTCTTCAACTGCCCTTTGGAGACAATTTCCAGGCCTTCGCCAGTTCGGCAACTAACGACCACCCATGTAACTCCAGGAGCGGGGCAACCGATTTCAGAAACGAAGTACCAATCTTGGAGCCCAGGAAGTGCCTCTCCCATAGAGCCGTCGTATCCATGGCAAGGAACCTGCATATCCAGTTCACTGGGAGGCGGCTCGGAAGCCACCGCGATCGTGGCTGTGCTTGCAATGACTGCTAACGCCATCTTCACAGCCCCTGCCCCGGTTTCACGTCCTTCAGTTCCATCGCCGCGGCCGGGTCGCGCATCATCTGGGCAACCACGTCCTGGCGCTTGACGTCGGTGCGGTGGCGCAGGGTCAGCACGATCGCGCCGATCATCGCCACCAGCAGGATCAGGCCCGCCAGCTGGAACAGAAGGAAATATTGATCATAGATGATGAGGCCGAGCGCCTCGGTGTTGTGGCGGTCCGCAGGCACCGGATTGGCCAGCAGCTCAGGCGCCTTGTGCGCGGTTTCCCAGACGCCGAAGGCCAACACGAACTGCATCAGGATCACCAGGCCGATCAGCAGCGCCAGCGGCATGTAGCGCGCCATCTCGGCCTTCAGCTCGGCAAAATCCACGTCCAGCATCATCACCACAAACAGGAAAAGCACCGCGACCGCGCCCACGTAGACGATGACCAGCAGCATGGCGACGAACTCCGCCCCCAGAAGCACAAACAGCCCAGCCGAGGAGAGGAAGGCCAGGATCAGCCACAGAACCGAATGCACCGGCTGGCGGCTGATCACGGTGAACAGCCCGCCGGTGATGGTGCTGATGGCGAAGAGGTAGAAGGCAAAAACGCTCATGTCTCATCGTCCCTTTTGTCGTCCATGACTCCTTGCGCCAGATCCAGCGCCCGGTTCATGGCCGGAATGCCGGCAAACACCGACATCTGTCCGATCGTTTCCACGATCTCTTGTTTCTTGGCGCCGGCCGCGAGGGCGTGGCGCACGGTCTGGCGCACGGCACTGTCGGCCTGCGCGCCCTGCATTGTCAGCCCGGCCAGTGTCAGCAGCAGCCGGGTCTTGGCATCCAGCCCGTCCTTGTTGACGGTGTTGCCGAACATCATTTCCATGACCTCTTTGGGCATGGTGGGCCACAGCGCCTCGAACTCCTTGAACGCCTCGGAGGGCGAGAAGTTCTCCAGCGCCGGGTTGAACGCCTTGGCCATCTGCTGGGCCTGGGCCATCATGGCCTCGAAAGGGTTCTTGGGATCGCTCATCGGTACGGCGCGTCGATTTCCAGGTTGCGGGCAATCTCGGCTTCCCAGCGTTCGCCGTTCGAAAGCAGCTTCTCCTTGTCGTAGAACAGCTCCTCGCGGGTCTCGGTGGCGAATTCGAAGTTCGGGCCTTCGACAATCGCATCCACCGGGCAGGCTTCCTGGCAGAAACCGCAGTAGATGCATTTGGTCATGTCGATATCATAGCGCGTGGTGCGGCGGCTGCCGTCCTCGCGCGGTTCCGCGTCGATGGTGATCGCCTGCGCCGGGCAGACCGCCTCGCACAGCTTGCAGGCAATGCAGCGCTCCTCGCCGTTCGGATAGCGGCGCAGCGCGTGCTCACCGCGGAAGCGGGGCGACAGCGGGCCCTTCTCGTGCGGGTAGTTCAGGGTGGCTTTGGGGGCGAAGAAATACTTCAGCCCCAGTTTGAAGCCGACCCAGAAATCCTGCAGCAGGAAGTATTTGGCGGCGCGGGTGTAGTCGATTTGGGTCATATTTCAATTTTCCCTTTCACACCGGCCAACGGTGTCTTGCAGGATCGGATCTACAGAACCGGCCCAGTTGGATGGGGCAGCTTCAGAATTCGCGACTTCGACCAATCGGTCGCCCGCACCAAACCAGTGCTTGCATTCCAAATCCGCCAATACTTTCCGTACAGCTTCAGGACCGAACCCCTTTCTTTGCGGCAGTTCCGGCACTTCTTCTGCACTTGGCATCAGACACCGTGCAAGTGCGGCCTTGGCGGCAACCCGCTGCGCAAGCGCCCGGCCATTCTTCAACCGTTCTTCATCCGGCTGGGTCGCGCCATTGCGCATCAGATCCATCAGTTTCAGCGACTCAGCAGAGTAGTCCGTAAGCATCACCAAGAAGCCAGTTGCCTCCAACGTGACGCCAGACATTGGCCACTCATTATGCCAATCACCCTTTTCTGCCGCTCCAAATACCGCCGCATCCAAAGCTGTATGCCCCTCGTTTGCCAGGGACGTCACGCTAGTAAACTCCGAAGAGCACTGGCTGGCCGCAAAATCGCGAACCGCGGACATTGCCTGCGCGACAGAGGGCTGCCCGGCCGTCGATGGCTGCGCTGCCATGGCCAGAACGCCGGCAGCAAGAAGATATGAAACCTTCTTTTTCAAGTTAGCCTCCCACGGTCCAACGGGCAAAGATGCCCCAGAACCAGTCAAATTTTGCAGCAAAGGACACGAAAACCACCCAGGCCAGCGAGAACGGCAGGAACACTTTCCAGCCCAGGCGCATCAGCTGGTCGTAGCGGTAGCGCGGGGTGATCGCCTTCACCATTGCGAAGAGGAAGAAGAAGAACGCCATCTTGGCAACCATCCACAGGACGCCGTCGGGCAGGCCCGGGATTGGGGACAGCCAGCCGCCGAAGAACAGCAGGGTTGTCAGCGCGCACATCAGGAAGATGGCGATGTATTCCCCGGCCATGAACAAGAGGAACGGCGTTGCCGAATATTCAACCTGGTAGCCCGCCACCAGCTCTGATTCCGCTTCCGGCAGGTCAAACGGCGGCCGGTTGGTTTCCGCTAGCGCCGAAATGAAGAACAGGAAGACCATCGGGAAATGCGGGATCCAGTACCAGTTCAACAGGCCCAGATCGCCGTCCTGCGCACGTACAATGTCCCCGAAGTTCATCGAACCGGTTGAGATGATTACACCGATGATGATCAGGCCGATGGAAACCTCGTAGGAGATCATCTGTGCGGCGGACCGCAGCGAGCCCAGGAACGGGTATTTCGAGTTAGACGCCCAGCCGCCCATGATCACGCCGTAGACCTCCAGCGAGGAGACCGCGAAGACGTAAAGGATGGCAACATTGATGTCCGACAGGACCCAGCCGTCGTTGAAGGGGATCACAGCCCAGGCGATCATCGCCAGCACGAAGGAGGTCATCGGCGCCAGGATGAAGACGGTGCGGTCGGCACCGGCCGGGATCACCACCTCCTTGACTACGTATTTCAGCGCGTCGGCCACCGATTGCAGCAGGCCGTAGACGCCCACCACGTTCGGGCCCCGGCGCATCTGGACCGCGGCCCAGATCTTTCGGTCCCCGTAGACGAGGAACAGGAGCGAGATCATCACAAAGGCAACAACTGCAAGCACTTGCGCCAGGATCAGAACAGCGATGCCGCCTGGAGTGGTAAAGAAATCAGCCATAGGTCCTCACACCGTGGGTATTCCGTTTGCCGCGCAATCCGCAACCGCGACATCAGCGTCGATGGTGCGCAGCCCGCGCGGCAGAGAGGGCGAAATCAGGTAAACCGCATCCGCGGAAGATTTGCCCCCAGCCTGTGTCAAAGTTGTGCGCACATGGCGCGCAAATCCGTAACCCCGGATCAGCGCGTATTGCGCGGCGGCGCATTCCGCATAGTTCTCAATGTCTTCCGGCGCGGCGGCACCGCGCATGGAGACGTGAAATTGCACCAGATCGCCCTCCAGCAGGCTGGTTTCCACCCCTTCGTAAACCGGGACGGGCCGCTCGCCTCCGCTGCCAGGCGCCATTGCGCAGGCGGCCAGCAGAAAGGGCGTTATGAGGGCGAGGCGGATCATTCGGCGGCCATTGCCTCGCTTCCGCGGGCTTTCACGCCAGCCGACAGTTCCGCCATCAGCTGGGATGCGCGGGCGATCGGGTTGGTCAGGTAGAAGTCCTTGATCGCAGGCAGGAAGTCGGCGTTGCCGAGTTTGTCCCGCTCCAGCGGCTCGCCGTCCTTTTCGGCCACTTCGTCGATCCGGGCCAGATGCGGAACTTCGGCGACCAGCGCCTGGCGCAGCTGCGCCAGCGAGTCATAGCCCAGCTGAGCACCGGCTTCGGCGCTGAGCGCGCGCAGGATCGCCCAGTTTTCCTTGGCCTCACCCGGCGCAAAGGCTGCGCGCATCGCCAGCTGCGGGCGGCCTTCGGTGTTCACGAACAGGCCGTTTTCCTCGGTATAGGCGGCGCCCGGCAGGATCACGTCGGCACGGTGCGCGCCGCGGTCGCCGTGGCTGCCCTGGTAGATCACAAAGGCGCCCGCATCGATTTCCACCTCGTCAGCGCCAAGGTTGTAGATCACCTCTGCCCCGTCGATGGCGGCGGCCATGCCGCCTTCGGTCACAGCGCCGATGTCCATTGCACCAACGCGGGAGGCGGCGGTGTGCAGCACCATCAGCTTGGAACCGGTATCAGCAGCCAGCTTCTGCGCGGCAGCCAGAACCGCCAGGCCGTCTGCCTCGCGCAGGGCGCCCTGCCCCACGATCACAACGGAGGGCGCATCTTTGACGGCGCCGTAGTCCTTGTCCAGCAGGCTCTCCAGCGCAGCGCGGCCGGTGCCGACGTGGGCGTATTCATAGGTCAGGTCTGCCGGCTGGCCGACCAGGCCCACTTGCGCGCCGGACAGCCATGCCTTGCGGATGCGGGCGTTCAGAACCGGCGCTTCGTCGCGCGGGTTGGTACCGATCAGCTGGATGAACTTGGCGCTGTCGATGTCTTCGATGGTGGCGGTGCCCGCATAGCCTGCGCGGTTGCCGATCGGCAGGCGAGCGTTGTCAGTGCGGCATTCAACCTTGCCGCCCAGCCCCTCAACCAGCTGCTTCAGCGCAAAGGCTGCCTCAACCGGAGCCAGGTCGCCGATCAGGCCCGCAACCTTCTTGCCCTTCATGGCCGCAGCGGCGGCAGACAGAGCCTCGGCCCAGGTGGCAGGCTTCAGCTTGCCATCGACGCGCACATAAGGGCGGTCAAGGCGCTGGCGGCGCAGTCCGTCCCAGACAAAGCGGGTCTTGTCGCTGATCCACTCCTCGTTCACGCCGTCATGGTTGCGCGGCAGGACCCGCATCACTTCGCGGCCTTTGGTGTCGACACGGATGTTCGAGCCAAGCGCGTCCATCACGTCGATGGTTTCGGTCTTGGTCAGCTCCCACGGGCGGGCGGTGAACGCATAAGGCTTCGACGTCAGCGCGCCCACCGGGCAGAGGTCGATGATGTTGCCCTGCAGGTTCGATTGCAGCGTCTGGTTCAGATAGGAGGTGATCTCCGCATCCTCGCCGCGCCCGGTCTGGCCCATCTGGGTGATGCCTGCGACCTCAGTGGTGAAGCGCACGCAGCGGGTACAGGAGATGCAGCGGGTCATGGTGGTGGAAACCAGCGGACCGAGGTCCAGATCGTCCACCGCGCGCTTGGCTTCCTTGAAGCGGCTGCCCGACAGGCCATAGGCCATCGCCTGGTCCTGCAGGTCGCATTCGCCGCCCTGGTCGCAGATCGGGCAATCCAGCGGATGGTTGATCAGCATGAATTCCATCACGCCTTCGCGGGCCTTTTTGACCATCGGCGAGTTGGTCTTGACCTGCGGCGCCTGGCCTTCGGGGCCGGGGCGCAGGTCACGCACCTGCATGGCGCAGGAGGCAGCAGGCTTCGGCGGGCCGCCGACAACCTCAACCAGGCACATGCGGCAGTTGCCGGCAATCGACAGCCGCTCATGGTAGCAGAAGCGCGGGATCTCGACGCCGGCCTCCTCACAGGCCTGGATCAGGGTCATTGCCCCATCCACCTCGATCTCGGTTCCGTCAATGTTGATCTTGCGGAGGTCAGACATGGTCTATTTCGCCCTCAGTAACACGCCGATCGCGCTGTTTTTCTCAATTTCTGCGCGGCCATAGGCGCAGAATGTTTCGGGTTCGCCGTAGTCAACGCCGTTCTGCGCCAGGAGATGTTCCCCCTTGGCGCGCATCCGGGCCTTTTCGGCATCAGATTCGATGTAGCTGCGGATTTCCGAGTCCGAGTACCCCAGCGCGTTTGCGCGCGCTTTGAGCCGGCGCAACTCGCCCAGCCCTTTCAGGTAACGCGGGGAAATATCGTCGCAGTAGTCCGAGACTTCCTTGGCAACGGCAACGGCAAACAGGGGGTCTTCGATTTCCTGCACATCACGCAGTGATGGTTTGGCCAGCGCTGCGGCAGGCAGGGCAACAACAGTGGACAGAACAGCGGCAATCAGGGCACGCATGGCATGGGTCTCCTTCAGTTTCGAAGCCCCCATGCGCAGGCGCGCGCTGCTGCTATGCAATAGCAGCCGGACCGTAAGGCCCTGATATGCCGGAAATCCGCTCACGGGGTGCAGGTCCCCTGGAACACAGCGCGGCCATCGGTGATGGTCAGCGGGGTCTCCTCGTCGCGCGGGTCGTTGGCCCAGTCAATCTTTGAGGACCCGTAGGTGGTCACGCAGTAGGTGGTGCCGCCATGGGCCGCCGCTTCCCGCGCGCCTTTGACCGAACGCTCAACGCCCTTGATGTCGATCTGGAACACTGCGGGGTTTGTCTTCTTGTCGATGGGCTTGGCCTTCGCCTTGAACGCCACGCCGTCGTACAGCTCGCGGTTCTTGTTGGTCGTGGAGGTGCCGCAGGCCGAAACCAGCGCCAGAGCCGCCAGGCAGGCCGCAGGCACGGCCATCCGGTATGTCTTCATCATGCTCAAAATACTGCCGCCAATGCCAGGATCGCCAGACCCGCCATGCAGGCCCAGCCGAGAACGTAAAAAACAGAGCGTGGACCGCTGTGCGGTTTGCCGATGCCCTGCAGGTGAATGAAAATCATGACGACCCGCGCCGCCAGCGCCAGCGAGGCCAGCAGGTTCACCCAGAACGGCGCCGCGCCTGCCAGGATTGCAACCAGTGTCACGGTCAGGAAGGCCGGCAGCGTCTCGCAGCCGTTCAAATAGGCCCGGTTCAGCCGGTAGGCCTTGTCCGCATAATCCTGCTGCGGCGTGGCGCCCGGAGCGAGGCCCGCCTTCTGCTTGGCCAGCGCCGAAAACGGCGACAGCGCCAGGGTGATCAGGGTAAAGATCACCAGCGCAGCCAAGGCGTGGGAATATGCGTCGAAGGCTTCCATCAGTTATTCCGCCGCCATCGCGCCCATGCGGCCGGTCTTTTGGGCCTTGATGCGGTCCTCGATTTCCTCGCGGAAGTTCTTGATCAGACCCTGGATCGGCCAGGCCGCCGCATCGCCGAGCGCGCAAATGGTGTGGCCCTCGACCTGTTTGGTCACGTCCCACAGCATGTCGATTTCTTCCAGCTCGGCCTCGCCCTTCACCAGGCGGTCCATCACGCGCATCATCCAGCCGGTGCCTTCGCGGCAGGGTGTGCACTGGCCGCAGCTTTCGTGCTTGTAGAACTTGGACAGTCGCCAGATCGCCTTGATGATGTCGGTCTGCTTGTCCATCACGATGACGGCTGCGGTGCCAAGACCGGAGCCCAGTTCGCCGCGCAGGTAGTCGAAGTCCATGATCGCGTCGCGCATATTCTCGCCGCGCACGCACGGGACAGAGGAGCCGCCGGGGATCACCGCCAGAAGGTTGTCCCAGCCGCCGCGGATGCCGCCGCAATGCTTCTCGATCAGCTCCTCGAACCCGATCGACATCGCTTCTTCAACGACACAGGGGTTGTTGACGTGGCCGGAGATCGCAAACAGCTTGGTGCCCGCGTTGTTCTGGCGCCCGAAGGAAGCGAACCAGTCGGCGCCGCGGCGCAGGATGGTCGGAACAACCGCGATGCTCTCCACGTTGTTCACGGTGGTCGGGCAGCCGTAGAGGCCCGCACCTGCCGGGAACGGAGGCTTCATCCGGGGCATGCCCTTCTTGCCCTCAAGGCTTTCGATCAGCGCGGTTTCCTCGCCGCAGATATAGGCCCCTGCCCCATGGTGCAGGAAGACGTCGAAATCCCAGCCGGAGCCTGCCGCGTTCTTGCCCAGGAGGCCCTTGTCATAGCATTCGTCGATCGCTGCCTGCAGAGCCTCGCGCTCACGGATATATTCGCCGCGCAGGTAGATGTAGCAGGTATGCGCGTTCATCGCGAAAGAGGCGATCAGCGCGCCTTCGATCAGCGTGTGCGGATCGTGGCGCATGATTTCGCGGTCCTTGCAGGTGCCGGGCTCCGATTCATCCGCGTTGATCACCAGATACGCCGGGCGGCCGTCGCTTTCTTTGGGCATGAAGGACCATTTCAGGCCGGTCGGGAAGCCCGCACCGCCGCGGCCCCGCAGACCGGAGTCCTTCATGGTCTGAATGATCCAGTCGCGGCCCTTTTCGATGATGCCGGCCGTGCCATCCCAATGGCCGCGCGCCTTGGCGCCCGCCAGGTTGCGGTCGTGCATCCCGTAAAGGTTGGTAAAGATCCGGTCCTGATCCTTCAGCATGTGTGCCTACCTTTGGCTGTCCCGGCGCATGCGCCAGAGTTGAAATATGTTGACCAGGGCATAGATCATGCCCGCCAGCGCGGCGAAGTCGAACAAGAGCGCATAGCGCCCCGGCAGCCCCAGCATGGGGCCGATGAACAGCGAGACCACGATCCACAGCGAAATGGTCCCGGCGATCACCAATGCGATGTGCCGGCCTTTTGCTGCAATGGCCTGATACTGTTCCTTGCTCATCTGTTCCCTATCACCCGAAGGCGGCCCGAACGGGCCGCTTCCGATCAGTCTTCTTTGTCGTCGTAGAGGTGCTCTTCTTTGGCACGCTTCGCAAACTCGGTCTCGTCACCCACCGAAAGGCGCTTGGCCTGTTCGATCCAGCCATCCCGTTCGATCCGGCCTTTGAACTTGAGCCGGGCATCAACCCAGGCGACCTCGGCACCGGTCCATTCGGCGATCTGGTCAAAGTGGAAGAAACCCAGTTCGTTCAGCTTTTCTTCCAGCTTGGGACCGACGCCCTTCAGGAGCTTCAAGTCATCCGGCAGGCCGCCGCGGGCCTCTTTCAGGACCTCGGGCTGGCTTTCCTCTGCCTGGCTGTCTGCCGAGGGTTTCGCCGCAGCCCCTTCCGGCGAAGCGGGTTCCTTGGCGGCAGCCTTCTTGGGCGCAGCCTTGGCGGCGTCCGCTGCCTGCTTCACGGCGGGCTTGGGTGCTTCCGGCGCCTTCGGCGGCTGACCTTCGGCAGCGCGGCCCGCAACAACGCCGTCCTTGCCGACCCAAGGGGTCAGAAGCGGCACTTCATCGCCCTGGATGCGCTTGACGCCATCCTTGATGTCCGTCGCCAATTGCACAGATGCATTGTACTGGGTTTTGCCGCTGTCGAACTCGGTCAGCGAGGTGAGGCCGGATTTCGGCTCCGCCGCATACCGGCCGTTCTGAGGGCCGGGGACAACGTCTTTGCCTGCAGCCAGATCATCCAGCAGCCTGGTGAAGCTCTCGACGGTCAGATCCTCGTAGTAGTCCTTGCCGATCTGCGCCATCGGGGCGTTGGTGCAGGCGCCCAGGCACTCAACCTCTTCCCAGGTGAACTTGCCGTCCGCCGACAAGGTGTGCGGCTTCTCGGCAATCTTTTCCTTGCAGACTGCCACCAGATCCTCGGCGCCGCAAATCATGCAGGACGTGGTGCCGCAGATCTGGATATTGGCAACGGAACCCGTCGGTTGCAGCTGGAACATGAAGTAGAATGAGGCAACCTCCAGCACCCGGATATAGGCCATGCCAAGCATATCGGCTATGGCTTCAATCGCGGGTTTGGTGACCCAGCCTTCCTGCTCCTGCGCGCGCCACAAAATCGGAATAACCGCAGAGGCCTGGCGCCCCTCAGGATATTTGGTGATCTGCGCCTCGGCCCAGGCCTGGTTGGCCGGGGTGAAGGCAAAGCTTTCGGGTTGTTCGGAATGCAGACGGCGAAGCATTAGCGGTCAATCTCTCCAAATACGACGTCCATGGTGCCGATGATGGCGGCGACGTCGGCCAGCTGGTGGCCCTTGGCAACGTAGTCCATTGCCTGCAGGTGCAGGAAGCCCGGCGCGCGGATCTTGGAGCGGTAGGGTTTGTTGGACCCGTCCGCCACCAGATAGACACCGAACTCGCCCTTGGGCGCCTCGACGGCGGCGTAAACCTCGCCTGCGGGGACGTGGAAGCCTTCGGTGTACAGCTTGAAATGGTGGATCAGGCTTTCCATCGAGGTCTTCATGTCGCCGCGCTTGGGCGGGGTCAGCTTGCCGCGGGCCAGCACGTCGCCGGTGGCTTCGCGCAGCTTGGCAATCGCCTGACGGATGATCGAAGTCGACTGGCGCATCTCTTCCATCCGGCAAAGGTAGCGGTCATAGCAGTCGCCGTTCTTGCCGACGGGGACCTGGAACTCGAACTCGTCGTAGCATTCGTAGGGCTGCGCGCGGCGCAGATCCCAAGCGAGGCCGGAGCCGCGCACCATGACGCCGGAGAAGCCGTATTCCTGGATGTCCTTCTCGGTCACCACACCAATGTCGCAGTTGCGCTGTTTGAAGATGCGGTTTTCGGTCAAGAGGCCGTCGATATCGTCCAGCACTTTGGGGAATTCCATCGCCCAGAGGTCGATGTCATCCAACAGATCGTCCGGCAGGTCCTGATGCACGCCGCCGGGGCGGAAGTAAGCCGCGTGAAGGCGCGCGCCGCAGGCCCGCTCGTAGAAAATCATCAGCTTTTCGCGCTCTTCAAAGCCCCACAGCGGCGGGGTCAGCGCGCCGACGTCCATCGCCTGCGTGGTGACGTTGAGGAGGTGGTTTAGCACCCGGCCGATTTCCGAGTAGAGCACCCGGATCAGCTGGCCGCGGCGCGGCACTTCGGTGCCGGTCAGCTTTTCGATGGCCAGGCACCAGGCATGTTCCTGGTTCATCGGCGCCACATAGTCGAGGCGGTCGAAATACGGCAGGTTCTGCAGGTAGGTGCGGCTTTCCATCAGCTTCTCGGTGCCGCGGTGCAGCAGGCCGATATGCGGATCGCAGCGCTCGACAATCTCGCCGTCGAGTTCGAGCACCAAACGCAGAACCCCGTGCGCCGCAGGGTGCTGCGGGCCGAAGTTGATGTTGAAGTTGCGGATCTTCTGCTCGCCGCTCAGCGCGTCAACGCTGCCGTCGTCAAATTTGGAGCCGTCCATCATTGCGCCCCCTCCTTCTCGTCGCCGGGCAGGATGTATTCGGCACCTTCCCACGGGGACATGAAATCAAACTGGCGGTATTCCTGCACCAGCTTCACCGGCTCGTAGACGACGCGCTTTTGCGCCTCGTCATACCGCACCTCGGTATAGCCGGTGGTCGGGAAATCCTTGCGCAGAGGGTAGCCGCGGAAGCCGTAGTCGGTCAGGATACGGCGCAGGTCCGGGTGGCCGGAGAACAGGATGCCGAACATGTCGTAGACCTCCCGCTCGAACCAGTTGGCCGAGGGGTGCACGTTCACCACCGAAGGCACCATTTCATCCTCGCGCACAGCGGCGCGCAGGCGAATGCGCTGGTTCCGGTACATCGACAGGAAGTGGTAGACCACGTCGAACCGCTTGGCGCGGTCGGGGTAGTCCACCGCTGTGATGTCCACCAGGGTCGAAAACTTGCAGTTGGCGTCCAGCTTCAGGAACTCCACCAGACCGGCGATGTTCGAGGGTGTGACGTCAATGTTCAGTTCATCAAAGGACACATCCCAGGCCACCACGCAATCGGGGCGTTTAGCTTCGATCTGGGCGCCCAGTTCTTTCAGTGCTTCGCTCATGTTGTCTCCGCCCCTCCTTAGCGCACCAGGGTGCCGGTGCGGCGGATCTTGCGCTGCAGCTGCATCAGGCCATAGAGCAGCGCCTCTGCCGTCGGCGGACAGCCGGGCACATAAACGTCAACCGGCACAACCCGGTCGCAGCCGCGCACCACGGAGTAGCTGTAGTGATAATAGCCGCCGCCGTTGGCGCAGGAGCCCATCGAGATCACGTAGCGCGGCTCGGGCATCTGGTCGTAGACCTTGCGCAGGGCCGGCGCCATCTTGTTGGTGAGGGTGCCTGCGACGATCATCACATCCGACTGGCGCGGCGAGGCGCGCGGCGCGATGCCGAAGCGTTCGGCGTCATAGCGGGGCATCGAGGTGTGCATCATCTCCACCGCGCAGCAGGCCAGACCGAAGGTCATCCAGTGCAAGGAACCGGTGCGCGCCCAGTTGATGATGTCCTCAGCCGAGGTGAGCAGGAAACCCTTGTCCTGAAGCTCAGCATTGATGGCCCGGGTGACAACTTCCTTGTCCACGCCCGCCGTATTGGGTCCGGTCATCACTGCCATTCCAGGGCCCCTTTCTTCCATTCATAGGCAAAGCCGATGGTCAGCACGCCCAGGAACACCATCATCGACCAGAAGCCGAGGTCGCTGATATCCTTGAAACCGACGGCCCAGGGAAACAGGAAAGCGATTTCCAGGTCGAAAATGATGAAGAGAATCGACACCAGATAAAACCGGACATCGAATTTCATGCGGGCATCGTCAAAGGCGTTGAAACCGCATTCATAGGCGCTGACCTTTTCCGGGTCCGGGTTGCGGACCGCCAGTACGACGGCTGCCAGGATAAGGACAATCCCCAAACCTGCCGCGACGGCCAGGAAGACCAGGATCGGCAGGTATTCCCTCAACATCTCTTCCAAGAGCAGCTCCTTTCCCCGGGCGGATTTCCGCGCGGCGTCAATTGGCGTGTTGATTTGAACTGTGCATACCTCCGCACCCGGGGAGCGTCAACTAAAGCGAGGTTAATCCACAGGGGTTTGGATAGAAAAAGCACTGTTGCAACACAGGGATAATTCCCAAGTGTTTTCATAAGAAAAGCGGCCGCAGGGGAAACTGCAGCCGCCTGAAAAACGTGAGTCAATTTTGCTGCTTTTCAGCTTTGCCAGACTGGTTTGCGTTTTTCAAAGAACGCCGCGATACCCTCGCCTGCTTCCGGCCCTTCCCAGCGCTCCACAAGCGCCTTGATTGTATGGTCGATCACGCCGTCGTCCAGCCGCGGGCCCAGATCGCGGGCCAGCTTCTTGGCCGCCGCCACCGCGCCGGGCGCGCAGTTCAGATAGGGGACAACCTCCGCCTCAACCGCCTCGGCCAGCTGCTCCGCGGGCACGGCCTTGGCTAGCAGCCCGAGCTCGACCGCCTCCGCCGCACCGAACAGGCGGGCCGACATGAACACCCGGCGCGCCTTGGCTTCACCCATGCGGGCGATCACGTAAGGCCCAATGGTGGCGGGAATCAGTCCCAGCTTGGTCTCGGTCAGGCCCATCTTCAGATGATCCGCACCAATGGCCACGTCGCAAACCGACGCCATTCCGACACCGCCGCCGAATGCGTTGCCCTGCACCGCGCCGATCAGCGGCTTCGGGAGGGTGTTGAGCGCCATCAGCATTTCCGCCAGCACCCGCGCCTCACGTGCCCGGGTTTCAGCATCGGCATCCATCTGCGCCCGCATCCAACCCAGATCGCCGCCTGCGCAAAAGCTTTTGCCGGCACCGGTCAGCACCACCACGCGAACCGTGTCGTCCTCCGCCAGCCGCTTCGCCGCCATGGTCAGCTCCTGCAGCATCTGGCCGGACATGGCATTGTGCTTCTCGGCCCGGTTCAGGGTCAGTGTGCAGACGCCACGGGCGTCGGTGTCCAGGGTGATTGTCTCGAACATCTTGTGTCTCCGGTGAAATCTTATTGCAGGCCGCGCATGGCCCGGGCCAGCGCGGCGGCTTCTTCCAGCACCTCCGCATTCAGGCCGGTGTCATAGCCCAGTCCGGTCAAGCGCTTGTGCACCGCTTCCGTTGCCACATTGCCCGCCGCCCCCGGCGCATAGGGACAGCCGCCCAAGCCGCCGACAGCCGCATCGAACACCCGCACGCCCTGCGCCAGCGAGGCCTCGATATTGTCGAGCGCCCGGCCCGCGGTGTCGTGGTAGTGGCCAGCAAGCTGTGCCGCGGGCACCCGCGCGGTGACAGCCTTGAGCATCGCAGTGATCGCCTCCGGGGTGCCCTGCCCGATGGTGTCGCCCAGCGAGATCTCGTAACAGCCGAGCGAGAACAGCCGTTCAGCCACCGCGGCCACCTTTCCGGGCGGCGTGGCTCCGTCATATGGGCAGTCGGTCACACAGGAGACATAGCCCCGGACCGGCAAGCCGATCTTCTTGGCTGCGTCGAGAATGGGCAGGAAACGGGTGATGCTTTCCTCGATGCTGGCATTGATATTGGCCTTGGAGAACCCTTCGGAAGCGGAGGCAAAGACTGCAATCTCATCCGCCTTGGCAGCGACCGCATCCTCATAGCCGCGCATGTTAGGTGTCAAGGCTGCATAGCGCACACCAGGCGCGCGGGTGATGCCTGCCAGCACCTCCGCACTGCCCGCCATCTGCGGCACCCATTTGGGCGATACGAAGCTGGCGACCTCGATGCGTTTGAACCCCGCGCGGCTGAGGCAATCAGTCAGCGCCACCTTTTCCGCAACCGGGATCTCCCGCTTTTCATTCTGCAGCCCGTCGCGCGGGCCAACCTCGAAGATTTCGGCAAATTCGCCCATGGAATGCCCTTTCGGCTTCATCTTTCCAGAAATACTCAAACCACAGCAGGGGCGGCAGGCGCGCCGCCCCGGACCCGGGTCAGCCGTCTTCTTCTTCCAGCCGCACCAGCGCTGCACCGGCCTCAACCTGACCGCCTGCAGCGGCCAGAACCTCGGCCACAACACCATCGCGCGCTGCCAGCAGCGAATGCTCCATCTTCATCGCTTCCAGAATGGCAAGCCGGTCGCCCTCTTTCACCGCCTGGCCTGCTTCGGCAAAGACCGCCTTCACGAGGCCCGGCATCGGCGCCTCGATCACATTGCTGTCGCCGCCTGCCGCCGCATCGCGGTCCAGCGGGTCAATCGCGGTGAATTCCAGCCCATAGGCGTCATGCACGGTGATCAGCGTTCCCGACTGCGACACCGCCGGCATCCGGCGCTCACCGATGCGCCACTGGCCCTGGCTGCGTTCGGCCACGACAGTTTCGCCATCAATGGTCCAAAGCTGCCGGTCCGGCCCGTCCACCTGCACATCCGCCGTAAACTCCTCTCCCGCGTGGGAAAGGGCAACGGCCCGGTGCAAGGGCGCCCAAAGGGTAAAGCCGGTGTCCGGAGAAGCCTCCACCAGATCCAGCGCCACCATGCCGGCCGCCGCCTTGTGGCGCAGCTCCACCACCGGCGCCGCGGTCAGCGCGTCCAGATCGCGGGCTATCAGGCCGGTGTCCACGTCGCCATTGGCAAACCCCTCATGCGCCGCCAATGCGCCAAGGAAGGCCAGGTTGGTGACAGTGCCGCCAACTTGCGTTTCCTCCAGCGCGCGGGCCAGCCGCGACAGCGCCACCTTGCGGGTGGAACCATGCACGATCACCTTGGAGATCATCGGGTCGTACCAGGGGCTGATGGTGTCCCCTGCCCTGACGCCGCTGTCGGCGCGGGCCTCAGCGGGGAAAGACAAATGCGTCAGCGTGCCGGTTGCAGGCAGGAAGCCCTTCGGCACGTCCTCGGCATAAAGCCGCGCCTCAAATGCGTGGCCGGTGATGGTGAGGTCTTCCTGCTTGGCAGGCAGGCTCTCACCCGAGGCAACGCGCAGCTGCCACTCCACCAGATCGACGCCGGTGATCAGCTCGGTCACCGGATGCTCCACTTGCAGGCGGGTGTTCATTTCCATGAACCAGAACCCGTCGGGACGCAGCCCGTCAGAGCCGTCGACGATGAATTCTACCGTGCCTGCGCCCTTGTAGCCGATGGCTTCGGCCGCGCGGACGCCGGCCTGTCCCATCGCCTTGCGCATCTCGGTGGTCATCCCCGGCGCGGGCGCCTCTTCGATCACTTTCTGATGGCGCCGCTGCAGGGAGCAGTCGCGCTCGAACAGGTGCACCGCTGTTTCGCCGTCGCCAAAAACCTGGACCTCGATATGCCGCGGCTGCTGGATGTATTTCTCGATCAAGACATCCGGGTTGCCAAAGGCGGTGGTCGCCTCGCCTTGCGCGCTCCTCAGGGCATCGGCAAATTCGGCGGGCCGTTCGACCAGCCGCATCCCCTTGCCGCCGCCGCCGGCAACTGCCTTGATCAGCACCGGATAGCCGATCTTCTCCGCCTCGCCGGCCAGAAACTCCGGGTCCTGGTTGGCACCGTGATAGCCCGGCACCACCGGCACGCCGGCCTCCTCCATCAGCGCCTTGGCTGCGTCCTTCAGGCCCATCTTGCGAATGGCGTCTGCCGACGGACCGATAAAGACCAGCCCCGCGGTCTCCACCGCCTCGACGAATTTCGGGTTTTCCGACAGGAAGCCGTACCCCGGATGGATCGCCTGTGCGCCGGTTTCCTTGGCAACACGGATGATTTCCTCGCCCTTCAGATAGCTGTCCGCCGGGGCCGGTCCGCCAATGTGCACGGCCTCATCCGCCAGCGCCACATGTTTCGAAGCCGCATCGGCATCGGAGTATACAGCCACGGTCCGCACCCCCATGGCACGGGCGGTTTCCATCACGCGGCAGGCAATCTCTCCGCGGTTGGCAATCAGAATTTTGTCAAACATGGGGTTGGTCCTTTGTCTGGATCTCTGGACCGGGGGCTGCCTGCCCCCGGACCCCCGGGGATATTTTTAACCAGATGAAGTGCGGATCTTACATCCGGAAGACGCCGAAGCGCGTTTCTTCGATAGGCGCATTGAGGGCCGCGCTCAGCGAAAGCGACAGCACATCGCGGGATTTGCGCGGGTCGATGATGCCGTCATCCCAGAGCCGCGCGGAGGCATAAAGCGGGTGGCTCTGTTCCTCGAACATCTCGATGGTGGGGCGTTTGAATTCCGCTTCCTCCTCGGTGCTCCAACTGCCACCCTGGCGTTCGATTGCGTCGCGTTTCACGGTCGCCAGCACGCCCGCGGCCTGCTCGCCACCCATCACCGAGATGCGGGAGTTCGGCCAGGTCCACAGAAAGCGCGGGGAATAGGCGCGGCCAGACATACCGTAGTTGCCGGCACCAAAGGAGCCGCCGACCAGCATCGTCACTTTCGGCACATTGGTGGTCGCCACCGCCGTCACCATCTTGGCGCCGTGGCGGGCGATGCCCTCGTTTTCGTACTTCCGCCCCACCATAAAGCCGGTGATGTTCTGCAGGAACACCAGCGGGATCTTGCGCTGGCTGCAAAGCTCAACGAAATGCGCGCCTTTCTGGGCGGCTTCGGAGAACAGCACGCCGTTGTTGGCGATGATGCCGATCGGGCAGCCCTTGAGGTGGGCAAAGCCGGTGACCAGGGTTTCGCCAAAGCGCGGCTTGAACTCGTCAAAGCGGGAGCCGTCGACCAGACGCGCGATCACCTCGCGGATGTCATAAGGCGTGCGCAGGTCGCCCGGAACCACGCCGAGGATTTCCTCGGGGTCGTAGGCGGGCTCCTCGGGACTGGCCCAGTTCACCGTCAGCGGTTTGGTGATGTTCAGCGACTGCACCGCACGCCGCGCCAGTGCCAGCGCATGAGCGTCATCTTCGGCCAGATAATCCGCCACGCCGGAGAGGCGCGTGTGCACATCGCCGCCGCCCAGATCCTCGGCGCTGACAACCTCGCCCGTGGCGGCCTTCACCAGCGGCGGGCCGGCCAGGAAGATGGTGCCCTGTTCCTTCACGATGATGGTGACATCCGACATCGCAGGCACATAGGCGCCGCCCGCGGTGCAGGAGCCCATGACGACAGCGATTTGCGGGATGCCCTTGGCCGACATCCGGGCCTGGTTGTAGAAGATGCGCCCGAAGTGGTCGCGGTCGGGGAAGACTTCGTCCTGATTGGGCAGGTTGGCACCGCCCGAGTCGACCAGGTAGATGCACGGCAGACGGTTTTCCTCGGCGATCTCCTGCGCGCGCAGGTGCTTCTTCACCGTCATCGGATAATAGGTGCCGCCCTTCACAGTGGCGTCATTGCAGACCACCATGACCTCTTGGCCATGCACCCGTCCGATGCCCGCGATCACGCCAGCCGAAGGTGCGGCGCCTTCATACATCGCGTGCGCTGCAGTGGCGCCGATTTCCAGGAACGGGGAGCCGGGGTCCAAGAGGTTCGCCACCCGGCGGCGCGGCAGCATCTTGCCGCGGCTTTCGTGCCGGGCGCGGGATTTCTCGCCGCCGCCCATGCGCGCGGCCTCTGCCGCCTCGCTGATCTGCGCAAGCGCGTCCAGATGCGCCTCGCGGTTCTGCTTGAAGCCTTCCGAGGAGGGCATCGCCTTGGATGTGAGTTTCATGTCCACTCTCCCGTTATAGGGTTGAGATCTTTATTTCCGGTTGGGGCAGCCTACGCCGGGTATGCAACACCTTGGATCATTGGCTTGCCTCCCCGGTCATATCTTTACTGCGCATCAGAACTCTTAGTTTGAGCCATTCTGAAAGTGCTTCCGAATAGCGGCACACTAATTCGGCAGGCAAATTGGGGTCCGAAATCTCGGTACAATCGGGAGCGTCACCCAAAGCAGGCATGGACAGCGACAGACCTGCAGGCCCGTTGCCATCAAGAACGCTTTTGTCGAAGCCGGGCATCTGGCTAACGATGCGCGCTCCATCCGCCTCCAACCACGCCGCGGCGCTATCAACACAGTACTGTAAAGTCTTGTTTTCTTGACTCATGTTGCACATGCGGACGGCTTGCGAGACGCATTGAGTGTCCATGGGCACCGCAGAGCCAACATCGGGAACAAATCCAGTGCAAGCGCTCAGAAAACCGGCTGTATCAAAAACGGGGGTCTCCTCACCTGCCGCAGTAAGTGGTATAGACGCGCCAAAAGCGCAAGCACAGGCTGAAAGAACGGAAAGGACCGGCTGTTTCATCAGTTCATCTCCCCAGCTGCCCGCGCCTTAAGCTCTTTGCGGATCACCTTGCCGGTCACCGTCATCGGCAGTGCGTCCAGGAACGCCACTTCGCGCGGGTAGGAATAATGTGCGAGGCGGTTCTTGACGTAGTCCTGCAGTTCCCTCTCGGAGGCTGAGGCGCCGGGTTTCAGCACCACATAGGCCTTGACGATCTCGGTGCGCAGCTCATCCGGCTTGCCAATCACGCCCACCGTCGCGACGGACGGATGGGTCAGCAAGCAATCCTCGATCTCCGCCGGGCCGATGCGGTAGCCGCCGGAGGTGATCACATCATCCTCGCGGCCGACAAAACGCAGGTAATCCCCCTCCCAGATGCCGCGGTCGCCGGTCACCAGCCAGTCGCCGCGGAACTTGGCCGACGTTTCCTCGGGCCGGTTCCAGTATTCCAGCAGCATTGAGGCCGAACCGCGGCGGATGGCGACGTCGCCCTCGCCTTGCGTAGGGTTGCCTGCCGCGTCGATCACCGCCAGTTCATGCCCCGGCACCGCTTTGCCGATGCAGCCCGGGCGCGGCTCGAATTCAGCGGCGCAGGAGGAGGCCACCATGTTGCATTCGGTCTGGCCGTAGAATTCGTTTATGGTCACGCCCAGCTGACGCCGGCCCCAAGCGAGCATCTCCGCGCCCAGGGGCTCTCCGCCGCTGGCAACAGAACGCAGGCCGCTGAGCCCCTGCCCGGCGGCCTTCAGCATGCGGAGCGCGGTCGGCGGAAAGAAGATGTTGCGCACGCCTGCCTGCGCGATCAGCTCCGCGCAGCCCTCCGGCGTGAACTTGTCCAGCCGCGCGGCCACCACCGGCACGCCCAGCGCCAGGCCCGGCATCAGCACGTCGAACAGTCCGCCGATCCAGGTCCAATCCGCCGGGGTCCAAAGGACATCATCCAGCTGGCCGAGGTGATCATGGCTGATGGCAACACCCGGCAGGTGGCCGGTCAGCACCCGATGGCCGTGCAGCGCGCCCTTGGGGCTGCCGGTGGTGCCGGAGGTGTAGATCAGAACGGCTGGGGTATCCGGTTCCGTGTCCGCGAAGGGCACCTGCGCGCCATCAATGCCGACTGTATCCGCCATCACGGCCTCGGCCAGATCCCCCAGCAGGTCCGCGCCCTCGGCATCGGTAAAGACAAACCGCACTCCGGCATCTCCGGCCCGTGAAGCCAGCGCATCCTGTTTGAACAGCTTGAACAGCGGCACCGATATGCCGCCGGCCTTCCACACCGCCAGATGCGCCGCCGCGCACCAGGGCGACTGGCTGAGCAGCACGCCCACGCGGTCGCCGGGCTGAATGCGGTTCAGCAGGTAGCGCGCCAGCCCGTCGGTCATTGCTGCCAGTTCGCCATAGGAAATGTCCCGGCGCGCAGGGGTGGTCATGTCGATCAGTGCCAGCGCATCGGCTGGCTGCGCCAGGCATTGCGCAGCCATATTCAACCGTCCTGGCAAGTCCCAGCTGCCATCTGTTTGAAGCCCCGGAATGTTACGAATTTGATGCATATTTAGACATTCCCGAAACGCATAGCCGGTATGCAATTTTCTACTGCATTTTCAAAGGCTAACAGCACGCCGACTTGACTCAGATCAGGGTTTGACACCCGTTTCGGGCGCATCACGTCGAGGTGAACACAAGAAAAGGGACGCACCCCATGAAACGCATGGTTTCCGCGCTTGCGCTGACCTCCGCCCTGGCCGCGCTGGCCGCCCCCGCACTTGCTCAGGAGCAAGGCGACTGGACTGTCGGCGTCGGCATCGCCAATGTGAACCCGAAATCCGATAATGGCACCCTGGCCGGCGCGCTGGCTGACATTGATGACGGCACCGCACTGTCGCTGACCGTTGAGTATTTCTTCCGTGACAACTGGGGCGTCGAACTGCTGGCGGCCACGCCGTTTAAGCATGACGTCAACTTGGGTGGTGCCTATGCGGCCTCCGCCAAGCAGCTGCCGCCGACCCTGTCGGTCAACTACCACTTCCCCACCCAGGGAGTGATCAAGCCGTTCCTTGGCCTTGGCCTGAACTACACCACCTTCTTTGAGGAAGAGACCGCGCTTGGCACGCTCAAGCTGGACGACAGCTTTGGCGTCGCGGTGAACGCCGGGGCCGACTACCAGATCTCTGACAATGGCGCGCTGCGGTTCAACGTCCGCTGGATGGACATCGACACCGACGCAACCCTGGACGGCGCCGCCATCGGCACCGCTGAGATTGATCCGGTTGTCGTGAACTTCGCTTACGTGCACCGCTTCTGATCCTTGGTTATCCAAGTAAGGCCTGGCGGCTTGCCTCGTGCTGCCAGGCCTGTTTCAGCCCCGCGCATTCCTTGTGATAGCGCGGGGTTCTCGTTTTTACATGGTGCCCATCAGCTCGCGGCCGATCAGCATCCGGCGGATTTCACTGGTGCCCGCGCCGATTTCCATCAGCTTGGCATCGCGGAAGATGCGGCCGACCGGGTTGTCGGACAGGTAGCCCGCGCCGCCAAAGGCCTGCACCGCCTGGTGCGCCTGGGTCATGGCGACCTCAGAAGCATAGAGGCAGCAGGCAGCTGCGTCCTGACGGGTCACGGTACCCTTGTCGCAGGACTTGGCGACCTCATAGACATACGCCCGTGCGGTGTTCATTGCGGTGTACATGTCGGCAATCTTGGCCTGCATCAGCTGGAAGTTCCCGATCGGCTGGCCGAATTGCTTGCGCTCTTTCATGTAGGGCATCATCTCGTCCATGCAGGCAGCCATGATGCCAGTGCCGATGCCAGCAAGCACCACGCGCTCATAATCCAGACCGGACATCAGAACGCGCACGCCCTTGCCTTCTTCGCCCAGGATGTTCTCGAATGGGACTTCCACATCCTCGAACACCAGCTCAGCGGTGTTGGAGCCGCGCATGCCCAGCTTGTCGAAATGCTTGGAGGTGGAGAAACCCTTGAATTCCTTCTCGATCAGGAAGGCAGTGATGCCTTTGGAGCCCGCTTCCGGATCGGTCTTGGCATAGACCACCAGCGTGTCGGCATCCGGTCCGTTGGTGATCCAGTACTTGTTGCCGTTCAGGCGGAAATGGTCATTCCGCTTCTCCGCGCGCAGACTCATCGACACCACGTCGGACCCTGCGCCCGCCTCGGACATTGCCAGCGCGCCGACATGCTCGCCGGACAGCAACCGCGGCAGGTATTTCGCCTTCTGCTCGGCGTTGCCGTTCAGCTTGATCTGGTTGACGCAGAGGTTGGAATGCGCGCCGTAGGACAGCGACACAGAGGCGCTGGCTCGAGCGATTTCCTCAATCGCGACAGTATGGGCCAGATAGGACATGCCGGCGCCACCAAACTCCTCCGGCACGGTGATGCCCAGAAGCCCCAGCTCACCCATCTCCTGCCACAGCTCCGCCGGGAACGCGTTCTTCTGGTCGATCTCCTGCGCCATCGGCTTGATGCGCTCCTGCGCCCAGCGGTGAACCACATCGCGCAGCGCGTTCACGTCCTCACCAAGATCGAAAGTCATGCTTGCGTTGAACATCCCGCGGATCCTCCAGGCCAGAGCCGATTATATGAACAGTTGTTCAATTCAATAGAGGAGCCTTCGATTCGGGTCAATGGCGGTCCAGCAGCCACGGACGCAGCGTCCAAGCCGCATGACCGCCTGAAACCAGAAGACTCCGTTTTCCTGCACGGAAAACGGAACGGAAAACACGTGTTTTCCGGGCCGGAATTCTCGTAGAATTCCGGTTGGCAGTTCAGCCGGCAGGGATCTTTTCCCGCTTGCGGGCGTTAAGAGACAGACGCGGAAAACCGTGCCTGCCTGTAATCCAGAGGAGTTCCAAATGACACGAGCAACCCACGCCCTGACCGCCGCATTCTGCCTGCTGAGCCTCCCTGCCAATGCAGAGGAAGTGGGGAAGATTGGCGTGGACTGGGTGGGCAATGACATCATCATCGAGGCCATCGCCGACCCCAAGGTCGAAGGCGTAACCTGTCATATTGCTTATTTCGAACGCGGATTGCTGGACCGGTTGTCCAAAGGCAACTGGTTTGAAGACCCGTCAAACGCCTCCATCGCCTGCCGCCAGACCGGGCCGATCACAGTGGGCGACATTGACCGCGGCCGTGATGGCGAGGATGTGTTCCGCGCGTCGCGCTCGATCATCCTGAAATCGCTTCGGGTGAAGCGGATATTCGACGAGGCCAACCAAACGCTGATCTATGCCGCCCACGCGGCAGAGCTGACAGACGGGTCGGCCAAGGTCTCGATCTCGACGGTGCCGCTGTATCAGGCGGACTGATAGACGGCGGAAACCTCTGCCCGGATGATGCGGGCGATCTGAACGCAGTCCTCCAGGCTGAAGGTCAGCGGCACCCGCATGTCGATGATGCCCGCAAGGATGCGGTCGCTTTGCGGCAGCCGCGGGGTGTCCGCATAGCGCCAGCTGTCATAGCGGGAAGTGAAGGCAACAGGCTCCGGCGTGCCGAACCACTTCAGCTCCACCCCGCGCGAAGCACAGCGGCGCACAGCCTCCTGAACGGCTTCTTCGCTCCAGTCCAGAAGCAGGAACTGGATCGAGGAGCCGACATAGACCTCCTGCGCAGGGCGCTCCACCACGGTGAGGCCCGGTGTGCCGCGCAACCCCTCCTCCACCGCGCGGTAGCGGTCGTTCCAGCGCTGTACCTGCGTGTCCAGATCATGCAGCTGCGGCCGCAGGATGGCGGCACGCAGATTGTCCATGCGGCCGGAGATGTTGGGGGTTTCGTATTTCACCCGTTCAAACACCTCAGGTCCCGGCGCAGCCAAGTGGCGGCCATAGAGCATGTAGGAGCCGGACATCATGATGGCGCGGGCGGCAATTTCTTCGCCATCGGTGATGAGCAGCCCGCCCTCGCCGGAATTCACATGCTTGTAGGTCTGGCAGGAGTAGCAGCCAACAGCACCATGACGGCCTGACAGCATGCCGTTCCAGCTGGCACCCATGGTGTGGGCGCAATCCTCAATCATGGTGATGCCTGCCGCGTCGCAGATCTCCATCAGCCGGTCCATGTCGCAAAGATGCCCGCGCATGTGCGACAGCATCAGCACCTTGGCCTGCCCTGCCTTAGCTGCCAGATCGTCTAGATCAATGGTCAGCCCTTCGGTCACTTCGACAAACACAGGCACCGCCCCGACCGAGGCAATCGACCCCGGCACCGGCGCAAGCGTGAAGGCATTGGTCAGAACTTTGTCGCCCGGTTTCACACCCACGGCCCGCAGCGAGGTTGCCAGCGCATAACCGCCAGAGGCCACCGCCAGGCAGTATTTCGCGCCCATCTGCGCCGCGAACTCCTGCTCCAGCAGCGCGGTTTCGCCCTCTTCGCCGGCTGCCACGTTGTAGCGGTGCAGCCGTCCGCTGCGCAGCACTGCCAGCGCGGCCTCGATGGCGTCTTCGGGAATGGGTTCCTGCTGGGTGAATGACCCGGTAAATGTCTCGCTCATGCGGCGTTTGTGAGCCGCGGACCGTCAGCGGTCAAGGGGGAAGCAGGACAGACGGTTTTCCCGAAACTGAGTTGCGAGATCACGCAATCAGCCGGTCTGCGACCTCCAGAAGGTCCTCGAACCGGTCGAGCAGCGCCTCCGGCTTCAACGCTGCCATGTCATCGCCGGAGGGGCCGAAGGTCACCAGCACCGACGGCACGCCTGCATTGGCCGAAGTGTTGCGGTCGGTGTCACTGTCGCCCACCAGCAGGGTCCGGGCCGGGTCGCCTCCCGCGCGGCGGGCAGCCTCGAACAGCGGCTCGGGGTCGGGCTTGCGTACCGGCAGCGTGTCTGCCCCGACCAGCGACGCAAAGGCATCGCGCGCACCAAGGCTGCGCATAAGCTGCTCTGCCAGCCCCTCAGGCTTGTTGGTGCAGATGCCAACACCGAATCCTGCGGTTTTCAGGGTTTCAACAGCCTCCATTGCTCCGGGATAGAGCGTGGTGTGGTGGTCGATGGCGTCACGGTAGGCTTCCAGCAGCACCGGATAGAACTCATCAACGGTGGCCTGATCAAACCGGCCCGCCCGTTTGAGACCGGTCGCCAGCATGTTCCGGCCGCCGCGCAGGGCAACAGCTGCGTCCTCCGGCCGGTCTAACACGTCACCCAGGCCCATCTGCCGGAAACAGGCATTGGCCGCGGCCAGCAGATCACCCGAGGTATCCGCCAGCGTGCCGTCAAGATCGAAGATTACCGTTCGCATGTCCTGCCCTTTCGGCACTTTTCCGCCACCGCATGTTGCAGCCCGCAATCTAGTTTGATGGCGCTATCCCTTGCGCCCCGCCTGTTAGCGGATAAAACGGGAGCGCTAAAAAGACAAAGAGAAAAGCGATTATGAGCATTGCCCTTGTCATCCTGGCGGCCGGAAAAGGCACGCGGATGAACTCCGACCTCCCCAAAGTGCTGCACCCGATTGCCCAGGCGCCGATGCTGGAGCACGCGATGGCCGCAGGCCGCACGCTGGCGCCGGAGCGCACCATCATCGTGGCAGGCCACGGGGCAGATGAGGTCCGCAAGGCAGTCTCTGAGATCGACGACGAGGCCGAAGTTGTCCTGCAAGAGGAGCAGCTGGGCACCGCCCATGCGGTTGACCAGGCCCGCTCCGCGCTGGACGGGTTCGCGGGCGATGTGGTTGTGCTCTATGGCGACACGCCCTTTGTCAGTGCGGAAACGCTGGAGCGGATGATCGAGGCCCGCCAGCGCGCCGATCTGGTGGTTCTGGGGTTCGAGGCTGCCGATCCGGGCCGCTATGGCCGGCTGGTGATGCAAGGCGACAGCTTGGAGAAGATTGTCGAGTTCAAGGACGCCACTGAGGCGGAGCGTGCGATTTCCTTCTGTAATTCCGGCCTGATGGCGGGCAAGGCCAGCGCGATGTTTGATCTGATTGCCAAGGTCGGCAACGAAAACGCATCGGGTGAATACTACCTGACCGACCTGGTGGAGCTGGCCCGGCGCGAAGGTCTGAGCGTGACCGCCGTGTCCTGCGACGAGGCGGAAACGCTGGGCGTCAACTCCCGCGCGGAACTGGCGCAGGCGGACGCGCTGTTCCAGGCCCGCGCCCGGGCAGACCTGATGGAGCTGGGCGTCACCCTGATGGCGCCTGAAACCGTCTATTTTGCCTTTGACACCTTCATCGGCCGCGACACCGTGATTGAGCCGAACGTGGTCTTTGGACCCGGTGTAACGGTGGAAAGCGGCGCGCTGATCCGCGCGTTCTCGCACCTGGAGGGCTGCCATGTCAGCCGCGGTGCCAAAGTCGGGCCGTATGCGCGCCTGCGCCCCGGCGCGGAGCTGGCGGAGAACACCCACATCGGCAACTTCGTCGAGATTAAGAACGCCGAGATTGCCGAAGGCGCCAAGGTCAACCACCTCAGCTACATCGGCGATGCCTCTGTCGGCGAAGCGACAAACATTGGCGCAGGCACAATTACCTGCAACTATGACGGGGTGATGAAGCACCGCACCGTAATCGGCGCCCGTGCCTTTATCGGCTCGAACACCATGCTGGTGGCGCCGGTCCGGGTCGGCAACGAAGCGATGACCGCAACCGGCGCCGTGGTGACCAAGAACGTGGAAGACGGCGACCTGGCCATTGCCCGCGCCGAACAGAGCAACAAACCGGGCCGCGCGCGCAAGCTGATGGATATGCTGCGCGCCAAGAAGGCCCGCCTGCAGAAGGGAGCCAAGTGATGTGCGGAATTGTCGGCGTACTGGGCAATCACGAGGCCGCCCCGATCCTGGTCGAGGCGCTGAAGCGGCTGGAATACCGCGGTTACGACAGCGCAGGCATTGCCACGGTGAATGACGGCGCCCTGCGCCGCCGCCGCGCGGTGGGCAAGCTGGTGAACCTCTCCGACCTCCTGGTGCACGAGCCGCTGGCCGGCAAAGCAGGCATCGGCCACACCCGCTGGGCCACCCACGGCGTGCCGTCCGTGAGCAATGCTCACCCGCACCGCGCCGGTGCCGTCGCCGTTGTGCACAATGGTATCATCGAGAACTACAAGGAACTGCGCGCAGAGCTGTTGAACTGCGGCATGGAGTTCCGCACCGAGACCGACACCGAAACCGTGGCCCTGATGACGGAGCGCTATCTGAAGGAGGGTCACTCCCCCGTAGATGCCGCCTTTAAGACACTGAACCAGCTGGAAGGCGCCTTTGCCCTGGCCTTCCTGTTTGACGGCGAGGAAGACCTGATCATCGCCGCCCGCAAAGGCTCTCCGCTGGCGATCGGCCATGGCGACGGCGAGATGTTCGTGGGTTCCGACGCAATTGCCCTGGCGCCGCTGACCGACCGGATCACCTATCTGGAAGAAGGCGACCGCGCGGTTGTCACCCGCGCAGGCGCAGAAATCCGCAATGCCCGCGGCGAGCTGGTGAACCGCGAAACCAAGACCATTCAGATTGACTCCACCCAGGTGGACAAGGGCGGCCACAAGCATTTCATGGCCAAGGAGATCGCCGAGCAGCCGCATGTGATTGCTGAAGCCATCCGCCACTACCTGCCGGTTGAAGAGAACGCTGTGCGCCTGCCCGGCGAGGTGGATTTTTCGCAAGTCGAACGCTTAACGATGGTCGCCTGCGGCACGGCATACTACGCTTGTTTGACCGCCAAATACTGGTTCGAGCAGATTGCGCGCCTGCCGGTCGAGGTCGATATCGCCTCAGAATTCCGCTACCGCGAGCCGCCGGTCCCCGGTAAGACGCTGGCGCTGTTTGTCTCTCAATCGGGAGAGACCGCCGACACCCTGGCGGCGCTGCGTTACTGCCAGGAAAAAGCGGACAAGATCCTGTCGGTGGTCAACGTCCCCGAAAGCTCCATCGCGCGGGAAAGCGATCTGGCGCTGCCGATCTTTGCCGGGCCTGAAATCGGCGTAGCCTCCACCAAGGCCTTCACTTGCCAGCTGACGGTCCTGCTGGCACTGGCGCTCAAGGCCGCCTGCGACCGCGGTCATATGAATGCCGAAGAAATGGCCGAATACGCTTCCGCAATCCGCGGGCTGCCGAATGTGCTGTCGTCAGCGCTGGAGCAGAACGAGGCAATCCGGCTGGCGGCGCAGAAGGTCAGCGAGGCGCGCGACGTACTGTTCCTGGGCCGCGGCCTGATGTTCCCGCTGGCGCTGGAAGGCGCGTTGAAGCTGAAGGAAATCAGCTACATCCACGCCGAGGCTTATGCCTCCGGCGAGCTGAAGCACGGCCCCATTGCCCTCATCGACAAGAACATGCCGGTGGTGGTGCTGACGCCCAAGGACTCGCTGTTCGACAAATCCGTGTCCAACATGCAGGAAGTCCTGGCCCGCAAGGGCAAGGTGCTGATGATTTCCGACCAGGACGGCATCGACGAGGCAGGCGACGACGTCTGGTGCGCCATCCGGATGCCAAAAGTAAAAGAGGCGCTGTCACCGATCCTCTATGCCATTCCGGCGCAGCTTTTGGCCTATCACACCGCGGTTGCCAAAGGCACCGATGTGGACCAGCCGCGCAACCTTGCGAAGTCAGTGACCGTGGAGTGAGTTCATTGACCGCTGCGCAGGCACTTTCTCAACTCAAAGCCCGGGCCGAACCCGGCCGGGCAGAGCAAATGGCGTCTTATCACAAGCAAGCCCGCGAAGTGCTAGGAGTGCCCAACCCGGCCACCAATGAGCTGACCAAGTCCTGGCGCCAATCCCTCAGCGTGGCCGAGCGCGTTGATCTGGCACGCGCGCTGTGGGACACCGATATCTTTGAGGCCCGCATCGCTGCTGGGAAACTGCTCACGCAAGCGCGGATCAGAGACGATCAGGCCGTCTGGGACCTGCTGCAATCCTGGGTGCCGCAGTTCGACAGCTGGGCGATTGCCGATCACGCTTGCTCTGCCATTTCAAAGCGGCTGCTGGCGGACCCGGCGCGTCTGGACGCGGTGGAAGGCTGGAGCCAATCGGACCACATGTGGACCCGCCGCGCCGCACTCGTCGCAACCCTGCCCTGGGCCAAGATGAACAACCTGAAGCCCGCTGATCAGGAGGCCCGCGAGCGCATCCTGGGCTGGGCGGCAGCTTACGTGCCCGACCGCGACTGGTTCATGCAGAAAGCGGTGGCCTGGTGGCTGCGCGACCTCAGCAAACACGACGCCGAACGCACCCGCGCCTTCCTGGCGGAACATGGGCAAGATATGAAGGGATTTGCCCGCAAGGAAGCGGCAAAGTACCTGAAAGACATCTAGGTCAGCAAAAGGGTCCGCCCGGCAGCCGCCGGGCAGCGCCCGCCCCGCCAAAGCAGGCGGGCGCTTTTGCCGGTTCAACAGACAGCTCAGCCCGCGGGGGGCAGCACCTGTACCTCGGCCAACTCCGTCAGCGGCAAGCCCAGCGCACGCATCGCTCCGATCGACAGGCGGCTGCCGCCGGATGCCTCGCCCGGGGCCGGCTTCAGCGTCACCACCACCTGGGTGTTGCGGTTGGAGCGGATCAGCGCCTGCTGCTCTGCCGCCACCAGCGGCGTTTCCATCCACAGCCCCGGCAGCGACGGATCGCCCAGCGAAGCCACGGTAGTGGCGGACCCGAGGAAGGACGGCGCGGAGGGCGATGTTGGCGCCAGCGGCTCTGCCCCGGTCACATCAACACCAGGCGCGGGCTGCAGCACCGGGTCCTGCGGCGCGGCCGCCGACGGCGCGCCGCCGCCGCCGCCGTTCAGAATGGAGGAATTCAGCTGCAGCCCATTGCAGGCCGCCAGCATGGAAATCGAAGCAAGGGAAATGACTGTCATACGCATGGGGCGACCCTAGCCAGCTGCGAAACTCTTTGCCAGTCACAAATGCGGTCCCCCCTTGCCGCGGGCGGTGCCCCGCTTTACCTAGGAGGCATGACGGCACCCCTTATCGATCCCTTCGCCCGCGCAATCACTTACCTGCGTGTCTCGGTCACCGACCGCTGCGATTTCCGCTGTGTCTACTGCATGTCGGAAAATATGACCTTTCTGCCCAAGAAGGACCTGCTGACGCTGGAAGAATTGGACCGGCTCTGCTCCACCTTCATCCGGCTGGGTGTCGAGAAGCTGCGGATCACCGGCGGCGAGCCACTGGTCCGGCGCGGCATTATGACCTTCTTCCAGTCGATGAGCCGCCATCTGGAAACCGGGGAACTGAAAGAGCTGACTCTCACCACCAATGGCTCGCAGCTGGTGAAGTACGCCGAGGACCTCTATGCCGCCGGGGTGCGCCGTGTGAACATCTCGCTCGACACGCTGGACGAACAGAAATTTGCCGATGTCACCCGCTGGGGCCGCCTGCCGCAAGTGATGAAGGGCATCGATGCAGCGCAAAAGGCAGGCCTCAAGGTCAAGATCAACGCGGTGGCGCTCAAGGGTTTCAACGAGGAAGAGCTCCCCCGTATCACCGAATGGTGCGCCGGGCGCGGCCTCGACCTCACCTGGATCGAAGTGATGCCGATGGGCGAGGATATCGGCGCCATGGAACGCATCGGCCAGTACTGGTCGCTGAAGGACGTGCGCAAGGAATACGAAAACCACTACACCGTGACTGATCTGGCCGAACGCACAGGCGGCCCCGCCCGCTATGTGCGGCTGGAGGAAACCGGCCAGAAGATTGGCTTTATCACCCCGCTGTCGCACAATTTCTGCGAAAGCTGCAACCGGGTGCGGGTGACCTGCACCGGCGAGATCTACACCTGCCTCGGCCAGGAGGGCAAAGCCGACCTGCGGGCGCCCCTGCGCGCCAATGAGGAAGGCACCGGCGTGCTGGAGGCCGCGATCCGCGCCGCCATCGGCGACAAACCCCGCGGCCATGATTTTGATTATTCGCGGCAAGAGGCCGGCGGCCAGATGTCCCGCCATATGAGCCACACTGGCGGCTAACTATGCCCGGGACCGCTCCAGCGCGCAGGACGCTGCTCTATTCCCTTTACTGCGGTGTCAGCGCGCTGATTGCCCCCTTTGCCTGGCGCAAGGTCGCGGGCAAGCTGCGCGATTACGGCCTGCCGGAGGAACGGGTGCGCGAACGGCTCGGCCACGCCTCCCTGCCCCGACCCACGGGACGGCTGATCTGGTTCCATGCGGCTTCGGTCGGGGAAAGCCTGTCGGTGCTGACCCTGATTGCCCGCATGGGCGAACAGGCGCCGGACGCAGAATTCCTTATCACCTCCGGCACCCCCACCTCGGCTGAGCTGATCGCCAAAAGGATGCCGCCACGCTGCCGCCACCAGTTCCCGCCGCTGGACACCGCCGCCTCGGTGAACCGCTTCCTGAACAACTGGCGCCCGGATCTGGGGGTGTTTGTCGAAAGCGAGCTGTGGCCGCAAATGCTGGTGCGCGCCCGCAAAATGGGCTGCCCGCTGGTGCTGCTGAACGCGCGGCTGTCGGACAGGTCGGTCGAGGGCTGGACAAAACGCCCGGATACTGCACGGTTCATTCTGGATCAGTTCATCCTAATGGTCACACAGAACCAGAAGACCGCGGCCAGCCTGCAGGCAATGGGCGCCGACCCGGACCGCATCCATCCCGGCAGCAATCTAAAGGCCGTCTCTGCGCCGTTGCCGGTCGATCAGGACACCCTAGACAAGCTACGCGGCAATATCGGCGAGCGCGCCGTCTGGATTGCCTCCTCCACCCACGAGGGTGAAGAGGAAACCGTGCTGGAAGCCCATCAGGCGCTGCTGAAGCAGCACCCGGACCTCTGCCTGCTGCTCGCCCCCCGCCACCCGGAACGCGGCGACGTGGTTGAAAATCTGATCAAGGATGCTGGCCTCAGCTGCGCACGGCGCAGCAAGGGCGTGCTGCCCGGCACCCAAACGCAGGTCTATCTGGCCGACACGCTCGGCGAGGTCGGCACCTGGTATGCGCTGTGCCCGCTGGTGTTCCTGGGCGGCTCCTTGCGTGAAATCGGCGGCCACAACCCGTTTGAACCGATGCAGGCAGGTGCTGCGGTGATCACCGGCATCGGGCATTATAATTTCGCCGAGACCTATGCCGAGCTGACCGCCCTTGGCGCCGCGGCAGAGGTCCGGTCCGCAGCAGAGCTGGCAGATCAGGTTGCCAAGTGGCTGGAGCAGCCGGACGCCTTCCAACCCGCCCGCGATGCCGCCGGGACATTCATCTCGCGGCAGTCGGATCAACTGGACAAGACGGTGGACGCCCTGCTGGCGCTGCTGCCTGATAGGAGACCCTGATGGCACAGGTTGACGCCAACGAGATCGAAGTCATCGCACCGAATTTCAAGCGCCGCCTCTCCGGCGTCACCTCTACTATCGTGCGGCTGGTGCCCTTGCAGCGTCAGCAGATCGCCATTGCCACCGCTGGCAGCGGCCTGCCCGGGGACATGCCGCATCTGTCGACCGCGCAGCTTATCCTGATGAACCGCAACGGCCCCTCAGGCGCCCGCGTCTGGCACGCCCGGCGCAATGTTGAAATGCTGGGCGGGCTGGCGCTGAAATACCTTCTGGGCAAGCGGCTGAAGCTGTTGTTCACTTCCGCGTCGCAGCGGCGCCACTCAGGCTATACCAAGTGGCTGATCTCTCAGATGGACCGGGTGATTGCCACCTCCGCCAAGGGCGCAGCCTACCTTGAGAAACCTGCGCAGGTGGTGCACCACGGGATCAATACCGCGGAGTTTTCGCCGCCCGCTGACAAGGCCGCCCTGCGGCGTGAGCTGGGCCTGCCCGACGACGCTATCCTGATCGGCTGCTATGGCCGGATCCGGGCGCAGAAAGGCACCGACGTCTTTGTCGACGCCATGCTCGAGGTGCTGAAGGCGCACCCCAATGCGGTGGGCCTGGTGATGGGCCGCGCGACGGAAAAACACGTGGCGTTCGAAAAAGAACTGCGCGCCAAGGTCGAGGCTGCGGGCCTATCGGACCGCCTGCTGTTCCCGCCAGAGGTGCCGGTCTGGGAGGTTTCCCGCTGGTACCAGGCGCTGGACCTCTACGTTGCTCCGCAGCGCTGGGAGGGGTTCGGCCTCACCCCGCTCGAAGCGATGTCCTGCGGCGTGCCAGCCGTGGCCACCCGTGTCGGCGCCTTTGAAGAGCTGATTGCGCCGCATGAGACTGGCCTGCTGATCGACCCGGGCGAAACCGGTCAGATGGTGGACGCAATCAAGGAAGTCCTGTCCACCGAAGGCCGGCTGGCCGAGTGGTCCGCGGCCGCCCGCAAACACGCTATGACCAATTTCGCCCTGGAGAAAGAGACCGAAACCCTGGTCGCCATATACCGCGAACTGCTGGAGCACTGACACCAGCGCCGCAGCGCAACCTGATCCCTCTTCATCTGGCTGAAAGTATCCTCGGGGGTGAATTGAGCCGCAGGCTCAAGAGGGGGCAGACGGCCCCCTCCTCCGTCTCAGATCAGGCCGCAGGCATCCGCTGCTCGACGATCTCCGCCCACCAGCTGCAGCCCGCAGGGATTGCGTCGTCGTTGAAGTTGTACTCCGGGTGATGCACCATCGCGGTGTCGCCGTTGCCCATGAGAATATAGGCGCCGGGACGCTCCTCCAGCATGAAAGCGAAATCCTCACCGCCCATCACCAGCGGCGCATCCCCGCAGGAGCCGGACACGCTGGCGGCCACCTTGGCGGCGAACTCGGTCTGCTCCTCGTGGTTCACCATCACCGGATAGCCGCGGTGATAGGTCACATCGGCAGTGCCGCCGAAAGTCGCCGCGATGCCGGTGCAGACCTCGTTGATCCGCTTCTCGGCCAGATCGCGCATCTCCCCCGACATGGTGCGCACGGTGCCCTTGATCTGCACTTTCTGCGGGATCACGTTGAACGCCTTGGAAGACGTCTCAAACGAGGTCACCGAGACCACGATCTGATGCACCGGGTCGGCATTGCGCGAGGCGATGGTCTGCAGCGCCAGTACGGCCTGAGCAGCCAGAACGGTTGTATCCACGGTCTCATGCGGCTTGGCGGCATGGCCGCCGCGGCCCTCGAAGGTGATGTCGAACTGGTCGGTCGCGGCAAAGAAGGAACCGGGGCGGATCGCAAAGGTGCCCAGCGGCTGGCCCGGCCAATTGTGCAACCCGTAAACCTCCTGCACGCCCCAGCGGTCCATCAGACCATCGTCGCACATCACCTTGGCGCCGCCGCCGCCTTCCTCGGCGGGCTGGAAGATCACCACCACGGTGCCGTCAAAATTGCGGGTCTCCGACAGGTACTTGGCCGCGCCCAGCAGCATCGCGGTGTGGCCGTCATGGCCGCAGGCATGCATCGCGCCAGGGGTCTTGGAGGCATAGTCCAGCCCGGTCTGTTCATGGATCGGCAGCGCGTCCATGTCGGCACGCAGGCCGATCACTTTGCCGGAGGTGTCCGCCTTGCCCTTGATCACGCCGACCACGCCGGTGCGGCCAATGCCGGTCACCACTTCGTCGCAGCCGAACTCCTGCAGTTTCTCTGCCACCAGCGCGCTGGTGCGGTGGGTTTCGAACAGGATTTCCGGGTTTTCGTGGATGTCACGGCGCCAGGCGGTGATTTCATCCTGCAGTTCGGCAAAGCGGTTCTTGACCGGCATTTCTCACTCCTTTGGTTGTCTTTCCCCCGCAGCCTCAGGCCGCGGGCATTCTTCGTTCCACCAGCTCGGCAAACCAGCTGCATCCCAGCGGGATCGCTTCGTCGTCAAAGACATAGGCCGGGTGGTGGCACATCTGGGTGTCGCCGTTGCCGAGGAAAATATAGGCGCCGGGACGCTGTTCCAGCATGTAAGAGAAGTCCTCGGACGGCATGATCGGCGGGGTCTCGGCATCAACCTTGGCAGAGACCGCCTGCGCCGCCTCCACCGCATGGGCAGTGCCGCTTTCGTCATTGATTGTAACGGGATAGCCCGGAACCCATTCCATGTCCGCCGTGGCGCCGAAGGCCGCCGCAGTGCTCTCAGCCACCCGGCGCACCCAGCCTTCGGCCTGGGTACGGTACTCGGGGTCCAGTGTGCGGACGGTGCCCTGCAGTTTGGCGGTATGGGCAATCACGTTGGAGGCGGTGCTGTCGGTTTCAAAGGTACCGACGGTCAGCACCACGCGCTTGATCGGGTCCACGTTGCGCGAGACGATGGAATGCAGCGAGACCACAATCTGGGAGGCCACCAGCGTGGTATCAATCGCCTCATGCGGGGCGGCGGCGTGGCCGCCCTTGCCGGTGACAGTGATAATGAATTCATCCGAAGACGCCATCAGCGGACCCGGGCGGATGGCAAATTCGCCTACCGGCAATCCAGGCATATTGTGCAGGCCATAGACCTCCTGAATGCCCCAGCGGTCCATCAGACCGTCGTCGCACATCGCCTTGCCTCCGGCCCCGCCTTCCTCTGCCGGCTGGAAAATCAGCACAGCCTTGCCGTCGAAATTCCGTGTCTCTGCAAGGTATTTAGCAGCCCCCAGCAGCATCGAGGTATGGCCGTCGTGGCCGCAGGCGTGCATCACGCCAGGGGTCTTGGAGGCATAGTCCACGCCCGAGGCCTCGGGGATCGGCAGCGCGTCCATGTCGGCGCGCAGGCCAATGGCGCGGCCCGAGGTATTGGTCTTGCCCTCGATAACCGCCACAACACCGGTCCGGCCGACGCCGGAGGTGATATCGGTGATGCCGAATTCCTTGAGCCGCTGCACCACAAAGGCAGCGGTTTCATGCACCTCGTACATCAGTTCGGGGTTCTCGTGCAGGTAATGGCGCCAGGCGGTGATCTCCTGGTGCATCTCGGCAAAGCGGTTCTTGGCCGGCATTTTCCCCTCCCCTTTTCTGTTTCAGGTTCCGTTGCGGCAAACTGTCCGCGAAAAAACTTAGCTTCGCAAGTATCCGGCCCTGCCGCGACGTGGCGGAACACGCCAGCGCGGGGGTGCCACGCGTGCACCCCCTGTGCACCACCTGTGCACCCCTGTGTGCACCGTCAGCATCAATCTGAGCACGAAACACGCCGTTTCAAGGCAGCGGGAAGTAGCCGCGCAGTTTCTCCACCAGCTTACGCATGAAGTCGTGGCCGGCCTCGAACTGGGCCACGGTGATGTATTCATTGGGCTGATGCGCCTGCGCGATGTCGCCGGGGCCGCAGATCACCGCCGAATAACCGGCCTGCTGGAACTGGCCCGCCTCGGTGCCGTAGCTGACCACATGCGAACCGTTGTCGCCGGTCACCCGGCGCACCAGCGCCTCGGCTTCGCCGTTTTGTTCCGGAACCAGCCCGGGCACGTCGAAGTGTTTGGACACATCAATTCGGGCGTCCGGATGGATGGCCTGCATCTCCACCTCAACCTCGCGCACCTTTTGCAGGTAGGCGGCCTCCCAGTCGCTGGCGCTCTCTCCCGGCACCACCCGGAAATCCATCAGGAAGCGGCAGTCCTTGGCGGTGATGTTATGGGCGGTGCCGCCTTCGATCATGCCGACGTGGCAGGTGGTCCAGGGCGGGGTGAACATCGCCTGCACTTCGCCCGGTTCCCCGGCCATATTCGCAGCATTCTGCTGGTTGGCCCAGTCGATCAGTTTCGCCCCCTGCATGATGGCGCTGACGCCCGTGTGCATGAGCGAGGAGTGCACCTCAAAGCCCACCAGATGAGTGTCATAGCCGGTGCCGCCCTTGTGACCGGTGACGGCCTGCATCATCGAGGGCTCACCCACAATCACCGCCGAGCCCTTGGGCAGCACTTGCTGCATGGCTTCGATCATCGGCGGGGCGCCGGTGCAGCCGATTTCCTCGTCAAAGCTCAGCGCCAGTTGCAACGGGCGCGTGACACCGCCGGTATGAGCCTCCACCAGTGCCCAGATCGCCAGTGCATCAAACCCCTTCATGTCGCAGGTGCCGCGTCCGAAGTATTTGCCGTCCTTCTCCACCACCGTGAAGGGATCGGTGTCCCAGGGCTGGCCGTCAACCGGCACCACATCGGTATGGCCGGAGAGTAGAACGGCGCCCTCTTCCCAAGGGCCAACGTGGGCAAAGACGGCAGCCTTATGGGGTTGATCCGGATCCACCCATCGGTGGCTTTCGATGCCATGGGACGACAGGTAATCCTGCACCCAGTCGACCAGTGGCAGGTTGGTATCACAGCTCACCGTCGGGAAGGAGACCAGCGCTTGCATGATCTCCAGCGGTGTCAGTTTATCGGCCATGGTTTCAGTACCCGCTGTCAGTCGTCAGAACGAAATGGCCCGGCTCCACTTCCAGATACTCCGACGGCGCGGCCTCATAGCCAACCTCGTGAATCGGCGAGGGGATCGGCTTGAAATTCAGCTCCTTCTCCGACTTGCGCTGGCGCGGGTCGGCAATTGGAACCGCCTTCATCAGTGCCTGAGTGTAGGCGTGCTGAGGGTTCTCAAACACGCGCTCACGCGGGCCGAGTTCGACAATGCGGCCCAGATACATAACGCCGACCTGATGGCTGACACGCTCCACCACCGCCATGTCGTGGCTGATGAACAGGAAGGAAAGGCCCAATTCGGCCTGAAGTTCCATCATCAGATTCAGCACCTGCGCCTGCACCGACACGTCGAGCGCGGAGACCGCCTCGTCCGCGACGATCAGCTTGGGGTTCAGCGCCAGCGCACGGGCGATGGCGATCCGCTGGCGCTGGCCGCCGGACATCTCGTGCGGGTAGCGGCGCATGAAGCTGCGCGGCAAGTGGACGCGGTCAAAGAGGCTGGCGACCCTGTCGTGCAATTCGGAGCCGGAAGCGAGGCCATAGTTGCGCAGCGGTTCCGCCACCTGGTCGATCAGCTGCATCTGCGGGTTCAGGGAGGCAAACGGATCCTGGAAGATCATCTGCATGTCCTGGCGCGCCTTGTGCATTTCGGAGGCATTGAAGCCCAGCACGTTGCGGCCTTCAAAATTCACCTCGCCCGAATGCGGTTCCACCAAACGCAGGATCGAGCGGCCCGCAGAGGACTTGCCGCAGCCGGATTCGCCGACCAGCGACAGGGTCTGGCCCTTGTAGACCTTGAAGGACACATCCTCCACCGCGTGCACGTTGGAGATGGTGCGGCGCAACAGGCCGCCCTTGACCGGAAAGCGGGTGGTCAGGTTCTTCACGTCCAGCAGCACCTCGTCAGTGCCTTTGATCGGTTCGATCTTCTGGTTTTCGACGCCCATCAGCTTCATCGGCTCGGGGTAATGCTTGCCGCGCATCTCCCCCAGTTTCGGAACTGCCGCCAGCAATGCCTTGGTGTAGTCGTGCTGCGGGTTTTCGAAGATCTCCTCGACGGTGCCTTCCTCAACCTTGTTGCCGCGGAACATGACGACGACACGGTCGGCCATCTGCGCCACCACCGCCATGTCATGGGTGATGAACATCACCGCGGTGCCGGTTTCGCGCTTCAGCCGGTCCATCAGCGCCAGAATCTCCGCCTGGATGGTCACGTCCAGCGCGGTTGTGGGTTCATCGGCAATCAGCAGCCGCGGCTCGCAGGCCATCGCCATGGCGATCACCACCCGCTGGCGCATGCCGCCCGACAGTTCGTGCGGGTACTGTTTCAGACGGCGTTCCGGTTCCGGGATGCGGACCTGGCGCAGCAGTTCCAGCGCGCGTTCCTCGGCCTGGGATTGCGTCATCTTCTTGTGGATGCGCAGGCCCTCAGTCAGCTGCCGGCCGACGGTGAACACCGGATTGAGCGCGGTCATCGGCTCCTGGAAGATCATGCCGATCTCATTGCCGCGAATCTGCTTCATCATCTCCTGTTCGGAGTCCGCCAGATTGGTATCGCCGCCCTCGCGGCGGTTGAACAGCAGCTCGCCGCCCGCAATCTCGCCGCCGCCGAATTCCACCAGGCGCATCAGCGACAGCGAGGAAACCGATTTCCCGGAGCCGGATTCGCCAACGATACAAACGGTTTCGCCGGGGCTGACGTCAAAGGAGACGTCTTCGACGCCGACCACCGGGCCGTCCTTGGTCTGAAACTCCACCCGCAGATTTCTGATGGATGCAATGGCGTTGTCCAGCATGACGGCTCCCTGTTTTTCTTGGCTGGACCGCCGGAACAGGCGGCCTCAGGTCCCGGAGTAAACTCTACTTTCCCCGAAAATGCTCATGCAAATAATGCATGGCCCCTTCGAAATTGGAATTTGCAATTTACCCGCAAAAGCGTTTCGATACCCCCGTGGTTGTCTGCAAGCTGTCACATGCCGGCGTCTCTGGCAAAGTGTTAAGGGACTACAGTTCCATGGTTTTCCCTGTGCCTGCAGGCCCAGTGCTACACTTCCGCAGCAATGCGGCAACCCCCCGGGCCTGTTCCGGCCCGGCCAACAAAAAGACACGAAACGTGTCCGACAAGGAGTGTGTGATGAAACTGAAATCCCTATTGATGGGTGCCGTTGCCACGGCTTCGCTTGCGCCTGCAGCCTTTGCAGAGCGCGGGTCCGACGGCCAGGTCAACATCATCTACTGGCAGGCGCCGTCGATCCTGAACCCGTATCTGTCAAGCGGCACCAAGGATATCCAGTCCTCGTCTCTGGTGATTGAGCCTTTGGCGCGCTACGACCCGCAGGGCAACATGGTCCCCTATCTGGCCGCGGAAATTCCAACTGTCGACAATGGCGGCGTCAGCGAGGATCTGACCTCTGTCACCTGGAAGATTGCACCGGGTATGAAGTGGTCCGATGGCAGCGATGTCACCGCGCATGACGTGAAGTTCACCGCAGATTACTGCATGCACCCTGAAGGCGGCTGCGCCCAGCTGACCAAATACGAGGGTGTCACAGGTGTCGAAGCAATTGACGACCTGACCGTAAAGGTGACTTTCGACAAGCCGACCCCATTCCCCTATGGTCCGTTTGTCGGCGGCGAAGGCCCGATCCTGCAAAAGGCCCAGTTCGAGAACTGCATGGGCGCCAAGGCGCCGGAATGCACCTCCGCCAACTTTGGCCCGATCGGCACCGGCCCGTTTGTGGTGGATGAATTCAAACCGAACGACGTGATCACCATGTCCGCCAACCAGAACTACCGTGATCCGGCCAAGCCGGCCTTTGCCAAGGTTCTGTTCAAGGGCGGCGGGGATGCAACCGCGGCTGGCCGCGCAGTGATGGAAACCGGCGAGTTCGACTATGCATGGAACCTGCAGCTGGCGCCTGAAGTGATCGCGCAGATGGAAGCAGGCGGCAAGGGCAAGCCGGTTGCGGGCTTCGGCTCGCTGGTGGAACGCATCATGCTGAACCAGACCGACCCGTCGCCAGAGCTGCCGGAGGGCGAGCGCTCCACCGCCAAGCATCCGCACCCCTTCCTGAAGGACCCGGCGGTCTACAAGGCCATGTCGCTGGCCATCGACCGCCCGCTGCTGGTGGAAATCGGCTATGGTAAGGCTGGCGCGGTCAGCTGTAACTGGGTGCCGGCACCGGCGGCCTTTGCCTCTGATACCTTTGACTGCTCCACCCAGGACATCGAAGGCGCCAAGGCGATGCTGGAAGAAGCAGGCTACAAGGACACCAATGGCGACGGCGTGCGGGAGACCCCGGACGGCAAGCCGATGAAAATCCTGTACCAGACCTCGACCAACGCCGTGCGTCAGGACTTCCAGGCGCTGATCAAGGAATGGTGGAGCCAGATCGGCATCGAGACCGAGCTGCGCAACATCAACGCCTCCGTCTTCTTTGGCGGTGATCCGGGCTCGCCCGACACCTTCCAGAAGTTCTATGCCGACGTCGAAATGTACGCCAACAACTTTGACGGCACCGACCCGCAGTCCTACCTGGGCAACGGGCTGTGCGACCAGGCACCGCGTCCGGACACGCAGTGGCAGGGCCAGAACATCTCGCGCTTCTGCAACGAGGAGTTCGACCAGCTGCACGCCGAGCTGAGCAAGACCGCTGGTCTGGAAGCGCGTGCCGAGATCGGCCGCCGCCTGAACGACATCATGGTCGAAAACGGCGGCATGATCCCGCTGGTGCACCGCGGCCGCCTGTCGGCGCATTCCAACACCCTGGGCGGTGTCGACCTGAACGTCTGGGACAGCGAGCTGTGGAACGCGGCTGACTGGTACCGCATCAAGTAAGCTCGGGCTTGCTTCCCGGGGCCCCGGCGCATGCCGGGGCCTCTTGCCATCTGCTGGGGCTGCAATGCATCCCTGCGCGTGGCCTGGACGCAGGGCGCCCGCCCCGCCTGTTCCGAATTCAATACAAGTTGCAAAGGCGCTTAGCAGATGCTGACCTTTACAATCCGGCGGCTGATCCTGGCAGTTCCGACACTGCTGTTCATCAGCCTCGTGATCTTCCTGCTCCTGGAGCTCGCCCCCGGCGACCCGATGGCGCAGGTTCCCCTGACCGTCCCCGCAGAAGTCAAAGAAAAGATGCGCCTGGCCCTGGGCCTGGGCGAACCGATGCATATCCGGTTCTGGAAATGGCTGGTGCAGTTTTTCTGGATCGAACCGCAGGTGCTGATCGACAACATCTTCGGCACCGGCCTGGCCGACGGCAAGCTCAGGGTGATCTCCTGGCAGACCCGCTCGCCGGTGATGGACATCGTGGTGCAGCGTATCCCGCAGACCCTGTGGGTGGTTGGCACGGCCTATGTGGTCGCCATCCTGATCGCGCTGCCGATCGGCATCTACTCTGCCTACCGCCAGTACAGCTGGTTCGACCAGATGGGCACATTCGTATCGATGGTCGGCTTCTCGGTGCCGCCGTTCTTCTCGGGCGTTCTGGTCATCGTGATCTTCTCGGTGCAGCTGGGCTGGTTTCCGTCGATCTATGACACAACCCATGTGGTCGACAGCTGGGACGCCTTTGTCTATCAGCTGAAGCAGATGATCATGCCTGTGATGGTGCTGGCGCTGCAGATCACCGCGCAGCTAAGCCGCTTCATGCGCGCCTCGATGCTGGACAACCTCAATCAGGATTATGTCCGCACCGCCCGTGCCAAGGGTCTGAGCGAGTATGTGGTGGTGATGGTCCACGTTTTGCGCAATTCGATGATCCCGGTGGTCACGGTGATTGCACTTGGCATCCCCTCGATCTTTGGCGGTGCCATCATCACCGAACAGGTGTTCAAGGTGAACGGTATCGGCCAGCTGCTGATCGGCGCCATCCAGGCCAACGACCTGCCGATGGTGCAGACGCTGACCTTCATCTTTGCGGTGCTGATCGTGCTGTTCAACCTGATCGCCGACGTGCTGTACGGCATTCTTGACCCGAGGATCCGCTATGACTGAGCTGAGCAATCCCGTCCCTTCCAAGCCGCCGCGCAGCCAGTGGCTGGACGTCTGGGACCAGTTCAAATCCCACCGCGGGGCGCTGATGGGCGGGGCGCTGTTCCTGTTCATCATCCTGGCGGTCTATCTCGGCCCGTTGTTCTGGGACCTTGAAGCCACCCAGATCGACATCCGCGCCCGCAACCAAGGCCCCAGTTGGGCGCATCCCTTTGGCACCGACCAGCTGGGCCGCGACATGCTGGCCCGGATGATGGCGGGCGGTGCAACATCGGTGTCGGTGGGCCTGACCGCGATGCTGCTGGCGCTGTTCCTGGGCTCCTTCATCGGGGTGATGGCCGGTTTCTTCAAGAAGCTGGACGGGCCGCTGATGCGCCTGACCGACCTGTTCCTGGCGCTGCCGCTGCTGCCGCTGCTGCTGGTCATGATGCTGCTGTTCCGCGAGCCGCTGAACGCCACGTTCGGGCCGGAACAGGGGATTTTCATCCTGATCGTGATCTCCATCGGGGTGACCAGCTGGATGCCGACTGCACGGATTGTGCGCGGCGATGTGCTGGCACTGAAGGAGCGCGAGTTCGTGATGGCGGCGCGCTCCATCGGCACCACCAACAGCGGGCTGATCACACGGCACATCCTGCCTAACGTGCTGTCGCCGATCATGGTCTCGGCCACTCTGGGCATTGCCACCGCGATCATCACAGAGTCGTCGTTGTCGTTCCTCGGTCTCGGCTTTCCGCCGGATTTTCCGACCTGGGGACGGCTGCTGTTTGATGCCACCGATTACCTGCAGCAGCATCCGGAACGGGTGTTCTGGCCGGGCATGGCGATCTCGCTGACGGTGCTGAGCGTGAACTACCTGGGCGACGGTCTGCGCGATGCGCTGGACCCGCGGATCCGGGGCCGCTGAGCAGCCACCGCAGACACGAAACAGGGCCGCCCCGCCGGGGCGGCCCTTTTCATTTGCGCGAACGCGGGCGGCCTCAGTGCAGCCTTTTGCGGATCCGCTGGATCCCCAGCCACACCAGCCCGATCACCGGCAGGGTCACGGCGGCAATCAGAACCTTCTTGGTCAGCCCGTAGCGTTCGGCCAGCGGTAGCAGGAAATCGGAGACCAAGGATATCGCGTAGTAGCTGACCGCCACCACCGACAGGCCTTCGACCGTGTGCTGCAGACGCAGCGCGATATCGGCGCGGCGGTCCATACTGGCAAGCAGCGCCTGGTTCTGGGCGGAGCGCTCCACATCCACCCGGGTCCTGAGCAGTTCCCCTGCCCTGCGTGCCCGGCTGGCCAGCGTATCCAGCCGCTTCTCGGTGGAATTCACCGTGCGCATCGCAGGTTCAAACCGGCGCAGCATAAATTCGGCAAAAGTCTGAAAGCCCTCGTGCCGATCCTCCCGCAGCAGGCTGATGCGCTGACTGACCAGCGCGTCATAGGCGCCGGTGGCCCCGAAGCGGAAGGCAGACTGTGCCGCCATTGCCTCCAGCTCAGCCGAGACCGCCAGCAGCTGGGTCAGGATTTCCTCTGCGGGTTTGGAACCCCCAGTCATCTCCACCATCATCTCGCTGAGGCGGGTGTCGAGTTTGCCGATCACTGGCGTCAGCCCGCGGGCACGGGAGAAGCCCAGCATTGACATCGCCCGGTAGGTCTCGATCTCGCACAGGCGCTGCACGATACGGCCCACCCGCTGGGCGCCGGTATCCGTATTGGGAAAGATGGCAAAGCGCACATGGCCTGCCGGATCAATCCGGAAATCACCGGCCACCACGGCGCTGTCGTCCAGCACCTGCGAAGCCGCGAGGCTTTCCGGTACGAGCCAGTCGTGCATGGTGGACTTCAGCACCCCCGGCGCCACCCGCGGCACCACCCGGATCAGCGCCGAAGTGATCCGCTGACCCGGGGCATCTGCCAGCCAGTCAGCCGGGAAGACATCGAAATCCGCCGGATCAAAGGCACGTGCACTGACGCCATCGCGGTAGACGGTATAACTGACGAATTCAGTGTGCTGCTCCCACTTGATCATGTGGCGGCCGATCTGGGCGGTGTGATGGGTCGCGCCCGGCTGGGGGTGCGGCGCACCATGACGGTCCAGCAGCTGGATCAGGTGCTGCATGTCCAGCATCCGGTCGCGGTGCACGGCCTCCTGCGGCTGTTTCAGGGCCAAATAGACCACCGTGCAAGGGCTGGTCATGGTCGGGAACGGGCGGGCGTGCAGCTCATTGGTGAGCTGGTAACGCAGCGGGTGATCCTGGATCGGCGGCATTCTTGGTCTCCGGGGCAATGCCGCGGACCATAGTGCGGTCAAGGAAATATGTACAGAAATGTTTTTTTTCAATACGTTACCGGAATGCAACGGTATACCGACGCAGCAAAGGGGGCTCTGCCCCCGGCCTGCGGCCTCCCCCGGAGTATTTTAGGCAAGATGAAGACCGCTAAAGAAAAAAGGCGCCCCGGGTGGAGCGCCTTTTCATTGGTTCAATGTGCCCGGTTACTGCACGAGGCCCAGCAGGGTATCGAGGCTTGCTTTCGCGTCGCCATAGAACATGCGGGTGTTTTCCTTAAAGAACAGGGGGTTCTCGATGCCGGAATACCCCGTGCCCTGGCCGCGTTTGGAGACGAAGACCTGTTTTGCCTTCCAGCACTCCAGCACCGGCATGCCGGCGATGGGCGAGTTGGGGTCCTCCTGGGCGGCCGGGTTCACGATGTCGTTGGAGCCGATCACGATCGCCACGTCGGTCTCGGGGAAGTCCTCGTTGATCTCGTCCATTTCCAGGACGATGTCGTAGGGCACCTTGGCTTCGGCCAGCAGCACGTTCATGTGGCCCGGCAGGCGGCCTGCGACCGGGTGAATCGCAAAACGCACGTCTTTGCCCTTGGCGCGCAGGCGGCGGGTCAGTTCGGCGACGTTCTGCTGCGCCTGCGCCACCGCCATGCCGTAGCCGGGGATGATGATGACGCTGTCCGCCTCGTCCAGCGCGGTGGCCACACCATCGGCGTCGATGGCGATCTGCTCGCCTTCCACTTCCATCGCGGGACCGGTGGTGCCGCCGAAGCCGCCCAGGATCACGCTGACGAAGGAGCGGTTCATCGCCTTGCACATGATGTAGCTGAGGATCGCACCGGAGGAGCCCACCAGCGCGCCGACCACGATCAGGAGGTCATTGCCAAGCGAGAAGCCGATCGCCGCGGCGGCCCAGCCGGAGTAGCTGTTCAGCATCGAGACCACCACCGGCATGTCGGCGCCGCCGATACCCATGATCAGGTGGTAGCCGATGAACAGCGCCGCCAGGGTCATCAGGAACAGCGGCAGGAAGCCGCCGGAGCTGAAGTACCAGATCAGGCAGAGGAAGGAGAGGCCTGCGGCACCGGCGTTCAGCATGTGGCCGCCCGGCAGCTTGGTGGCAGCAGAGGTCACCTTGCCCGCCAGCTTGCCGAAGGCAATCACGGAACCGGTGAAGGTGATGGCGCCGATGAAGATGCCGAGGAACAGCTCAACCCGCAGGAAAGAGATCTCCGCCGGGGTTTTCTTGGCGATCAGCTTGGCAAAGGTGCCGAGATCTTCGGTGCTGCCCGCAGCAACAGCCGCCGCCACATTGCCGATCTCGAAATGAGCAATAAAGCCCACAAAGACCGCCGCGAGGCCGACCAGCGAGTGCATCGCGGCCACCAGCTGCGGCATCTCGGTCATCTGGACCTTCTTGGCGACATAGGTGCCGATGATACCGCCGCCCGCGATCAGCAGGATCGACAGCAGCCACAGGCCGGAGCCGGGGCCGATCAGGGTGGCAAAAACCGCCAACCCCATGCCGGCGATGCCGTACCAGACCGCGCGTTTGGCGCTTTCCTGGTTCGACAGGCCGCCAAGCGACAGGATGAAAAGAACAGCCGCAACGACATAGGCGGCGGTGGTGAAACCGTAATCCATGAACTCGGCCCTTCTTTAAGATTTCTGGAACATGGCGAGCATGCGCCGGGTGACGAGGAAGCCGCCGAAGATGTTGATCCCGGCCATGAAAACGCTGAGCGCCGCCAGCAGGATCACCAGGAAGCTGCCTGATCCGATCTGCATCAGCGCGCCCAGGATGATGATCGAGGAGATCGCGTTGGTCACAGCCATCAGCGGCGTGTGCAGCGAGTGGGCCACATTCCAGATCACCTGGAAGCCCACGAAACAGGCCAGCGCAAATACGATGAAATGCTGCATGAAGCTGACCGGCGCAAAGAGGCCCACCAGCAGCAAAAGCGCACCGCCGCCGGCCAGCATGGTGACCTGGCTTTTGGTCTGCGCCTTGAAGGCTTCGATTTCCTTGGCGCGCTTTTCTTCCGGTGTCAGTTCCGGCACGACCTCCTTGGGCTTGGCCGCAATGGCCTGCACCTTGGGCGGCGGCGGCGGGAAGGTGATCTCACCCTCAAACGCCACGGTGGCGCCGCGGATCACGTCGTCCTCCATGTTGTGATTGACCTGACCGTCTTTCTCCGGCGTCAGATCCGTCATCATGTGGCGGATGTTGGTGGCATAAAGCGACGAGGACTGCGCCGCCATGCGGGACGGGAAATCCGTATAGCCGATGATGGTGACACCGTTTTCGGTGACGATCTTCTCATCCGCCACGGTCAGCTTGCAGTTGCCGCCCTTCTCCGCCGCCAAATCCACGATGACCGAGCCCGGCTTCATCGCCGCAACCATATCTTCGGTCCACAGCTCCGGCGCTTCGCGGTTGGGGATCAGCGCGGTGGTGATGACGATGTCCATCTCCGGCGCCAGCTCGCGGAATTTGGCCAGCTGCGCCTCGCGGAATTCCGGCGAGGAAACCGAGGCATAACCGCCGGTGGCAGCGCCGTCCTGCTGCTCTTCCTCGAAGTCCAGATAGACGAACTCGGCCCCCATCGACTCGACCTGTTCCGCCACTTCGGGGCGCACGTCAAAGGCATAGGTCACTGCGCCCAGGGAGGTCGAGGTGCCGATGGCCGCCAGACCGGCAACACCGGCGCCGACCACCAGAACCTTGGCGGGCGGCACCTTGCCCGCAGCTGTGATCTGGCCGGTGAAGAAGCGGCCGAAGTTGTTGCCCGCCTCGATCACAGCCCGGTAGCCCGCGATATTGGCCATCGAGCTGAGCGCATCCATTTTCTGCGCCCGCGAAATACGCGGCACCATTTCCATGGCGATCACATTGGCGCCCTTGGATTTGGCCAGTTCCATGCCTTCTTCGTTCCCTGCCGGGTTGAAGAAAGAGATCAGCGTCTTGCCCTTGGTCAGCCGCTTCAGTTCGGTTGCGTCCGGCTGGCGCACCTTGGCGACGATGTCGCAGGCCTTCCACAGCGCCGCCGGGGTCTTGATGATCTCAACCCCCGCCGCCTCATAGGCCGCATCGGAAAAGCCCGCAGCAGCCCCCGCCCCGGCCTCAATCGCGCAATCGTAGCCCAATTTCTGCAGCTGCTTGGCTGAATCCGGTGTCATCGCAACCCGGTTTTCACCCGCAAATGTTTCCTTTGGTGTACCTATTTTCACCTTCTTGGTTCCCCTCGTCTTGCCCGCGCCAGCAACGCCCGGGTTCGGATCACAATAATTCTCTCTACATTGCGCAACTTTATTGCGCAAGGATTTTGCCGCATTGCCGCAAAGTCATGCCGCATTGCCGCATTGACATCACATCCAGCGGCGCACCTTCTGCTCGTACCGGGCCCAGTCCGCCCGGAATTCACGCCGCATCCGGCTTTCCTCAGGAATGACGAACCGCTTCTCGAGCAGCCACAGGAAGACCGGTATCAGCGGCAGCGACAGGACCGCATCAAACCACAGGATGAGGCCCGCCAGGATCAGAACGTCGCCCAGATAGATCGGGTTGCGGCTGCGGCTGAAGATCCCCGATTGCACCAGGCGGCTGGGCGTCCGGTGCGGGATCACAGTGGTTTTCTGGCGCCGCATTTCGGTGATTGCCAGCAGCGCCAGCAGGATGCCGCCCCCCACCAGAATGCCCGCCAGAAATTCAGCCCAGGCCCCGCCAAAGGAGAGGCCGAATGAGAAACGATCCGCCTGCAGCCAGGCCGCCGCGACAAAGACAGCCAGCCAGACCGGCGGCACATCCAGCCACCGTGTCATGCCCAGCTCCCTTGAAGGTATTTGTCTGAAATATCACCCATCGCGGGCAACCTTCCTTTATCCGGCCTGCGCGTCCAGCCCGCTTTGGCCGGGATTGAAAGAAAAGGACAATTTGCCCCACATGCCACGAAAACGGCGAATCCCTTCCCGCATGCGGCATGATCCTGCATAGTTTCGTCCGGATGCCTATGTATTTCTTTGTGTACAATGCGGCGGCCAAACCGGCGCGGTCCCACTGGCTGCCGCTGAACCGCGCGTTTCACCAACCCAAGAGCGCCGTGACGGCACGGCGGCCTTGCCACAGAGCAGCGCCCGGATAGGCTGACCGATAAAACAGGGAGGCCGTAAAACATGGCATTGCAAGGCAAACACGCGCTGGTCACCGGCGGAGGAACAGGGATCGGGCTGGCCATTGCTTGGGCCTTGGCGGCGGAGGGCGCACAGGTCACCATCACTGGCCGCAGGCAGGAGGTGCTGGAGGACGCCGCAACCGAAGGGTTGCATGCCCTTGCAATGGATGTGCGCGACGAAGCGGATGTTACGGCCAAGGTCGAGGCAGCCGTGGAAGCCCGCGGCCCCGTCCAGATCTGCGTTGCCAATGCCGGCATCGCCGAAGGCGCGGCGCTGCACAAGACCTCGATGGAATTCTGGCGCGACATGATGGCCACCAATCTGGATGGCGCTTTCCTGACCATCCGGGAGTGTTTCAAGTCGATGCGGCAGACCGGTTGGGGCCGGGTCATCACCGTGTCGTCCATTGCAGGCCTTCGAGGCCTCAAGGGCGGTGCCTGCTACACCGCCAGCAAACACGGGCTGGTCGGACTGACCCGCGCGCTGAGCGAGGATTACCTGGGCACGCCTTTCACCTTCAATGCGCTGTGTCCCGGTTACGTGGACACGCCGATTGTCGAGCGCAACATCACCTCGATCGCTCAGCGCGCCGGGTTGAATGCGGTTGAAGCCTTGGATGTGATGGTCAACGCCAACCGCCACAAGCGGCTGATCGAGCCGGAAGAAGTGGCGGCGGCGGCGCTGTGGCTGTGCGGGCCGGGATCCGGGTCGGTCAACGGCCAGTGCATCGAAATCGCCGGAGGGCAGATGTGATGGACCGCAAGGCATTCAATGAGTTCTGCGCCACTTTCCCGGCGGCGGAGCATGTGGTGCAGTGGGGCAATTCCGACGTCTGGAAGGCGGGCGGCAAGCTGTTTGCCGTCTGCGGCTGGGCTGATGGCAAGGACGCCTTCACCTTCAAGGCTGGCGACATCGCCTATGAGGTGCTGCAGGAGCGCCCCGGTGTCCGTCCGGCGCCCTATCTGGCGTCGCGGGGGATGAAATGGCTGCAGCAGTATGATGAAAACGGGCTGACCGATACGGAGCTGAAGGAGCAGATCACCCTGTCCTATCAAATGGTCACTGCGAAGCTGTCGAAGAAGAAGCGCGCCGAGTTCGGGATACCGGACCCGCAGCCGGCGGGCGGCTAGGCACTGGACAGAACGTCCAGGATAGGATAGCAAACCGGAAAAGCTTCAAGCTTAAAATACCCACCAGACGCGAGGCCCTTCATGACCGATTTTGCCGCAACCAAGGCGATGTTCGACCTGCCCGACGGGGTGATCTATCTGGATGGCAACTCGCTCGGCCCCCTGCCCCGCGCTGCCAAGGACCGGGTCGCGGCGATGATGCAGGACGAATGGGGCCAGATGCTGATCACCGGCTGGAACAAGGCCGGCTGGATGGACAAGCCCAAGGCGCTGGGAGACCGGGTCGGGCGGCTGATCGGGGCGGAGCCGGGCCATGTGGTGATGGGCGACACGCTGTCGATCAAGGTCTATCAGGCGGTTGCCTCGGCGCTGGAGCTGAACCCGGGGCGCAAGGTGGTGCTGTCGGACAACGGCAACTTCCCCACCGATCTGTACATGGCCAGCGGGCTGCTGAAATCGCTGGGGCCGGAGTATGAACTGCGCGTCGTGGACCCGGAAGCGGTTGAGGACGCCATCACCGATGAGATCGCAGTGCTGATGATCACCGAGGTGGATTACCGCACGGGGCGCAAGCACGACATGAAGGCGCTGACCGAAAAGGCCCATGCCCACGGCGTGCTGACGGTCTGGGATCTGGCGCACTCCGCCGGCGCCATTCCGGTCGATCTGGCGGGGTGCAAGGCGGATTTTGCAGTGGGCTGCACCTACAAGTACCTGAATGGCGGCCCCGGCGCGCCCGCCTTTATCTATGTGTCGCCGCGCCACGCAGAGACCGTCCGCCCAGCCCTGTCGGGCTGGCTGGGGCATGAGGCCCCCTTTGCCTTCGACCTCGACTACCGGCCCGGCAGCGGCATCGACCGGATGCGCGTCGGCACCCCGCCGATCCTGCAGCTGACCGCGCTGGAGGCGGCGATGAATATCTGGGACATGGCGGAGATGGACGCGGTGCGCGCCAAATCAATTGAACTCTGCAACCTGTTCATTGCCCTGGTTGAGGAAAGCTGCCCGCAGCTGGAGCTGGCCTCGCCCCGCGACCCCGCCTTCCGCGGCAGCCAGGTGTCGTTCAAGTTCGACGAAGGCTATGCCGCCATGCAGGCGCTGATCGCCCGCGGCGTGATCGGCGATTTCCGGGCGCCGGATATCATGCGGTTCGGTTTCACCCCGCTGTATATCGACGAGGGCGACGTGCGCGCAGCGGCTGAGATCATTGCCGATGTCATGACCAACGCCCTGTGGGACCGGCCGGAATACATGGTCCGCCACGCCGTCACCTGATGCGCCTCATCCGCGCATACCACATTCCGCTCTGCCGCCCGGCGGGCTGGGTCGCGCTGTGGCGCCGCCTGGCCCAATGCGGCACCCTGAACCGGAGGACGCATTCCTTTCCCTGACATATACTGACTTTAGGAAAAGGAACGACTCCGATGAGCAAACCCTATGATCCCGCCGAAGACGGCGCCCAGATGTCCTTTGACGGGCGCATGTCCTATGGCGACTACCTGTCGCTCGACATGCTGCTGAACGCGCAGAAGACATGGACCGACACCCATGATGAAATGCTATTCATCATCCAGCATCAGACCTCTGAACTGTGGATGCGGCTGGCTATTCATGAACTCAGCGCCGCCCGCGACCGGCTTCTGGGCGGCGAGGCACGGCAGGCGTTCAAGATGCTGGCGCGGGTGGCGCGCATTTTTGAGCAGCTGAATTCCGCCTGGGACGTGCTGCGCACGATGACGCCCTCGGACTACACCGCCTTCCGGGATGAGCTGGGCCAAAGCTCCGGCTTTCAGTCACACCAGTACCGGCAGATCGAATTCATGCTCGGCAACCGCAACAAGGCGATGCTGCGGCCGCACGCCCACCGCGCGGACATTCTGGCGCTGCTGGAAGCAGAACTGGAACAGCCGTCGCTCTATGATGTGGCACTGAAAGCGCTGGCGCAGAGCTTTGAACTGCCGGATGAGGTGGTGAACCGGGATGTGTCGGAGGCCTATCAGCCGCATGAGGCGGTGCAGGCCGCCTGGACCGAGGTCTACCGCGATACCGAAACCCACTGGGAGCTGTATGAGCTGGCCGAGAAGCTGGTGGATTTCGAGGACTATTTCCGCCGCTGGCGTTTCAACCATGTCACCACGGTGGAGCGCGTCATCGGCTTCAAGCGCGGCACCGGCGGAACCGGCGGTGTCAGCTATCTGAAACGGATGCTGGAGGTGGAACTGTTCCCCGAGCTTTGGCACCTGCGCACCGAACTCTGAGACAGTTACGGGCCGGCCTGTCCGGCCCGCATCACCGCGGCGTCAGCCCGGCCCCGGCAAGGACCGCCAGCTGGCGCACCCCGGCCTGATAAGCCGCGTAGTCCACGGCAGTCTGCTTGATCCCTTTCAAGGAGGCGCAGAGGGTGCGGGCAATCACAGGGGCATCGCCACTCAGAACCGCCCGCCCGGCCGCAGCCTGCCGCTGCAGCCACTCCGCATAGATCCCGCTCAGGGCGGCCTCGCCTGCTTCGATTTCCGCACCGGCCACGTGTTTGGTGACTTCGAACAGCTCCATCCCGTGCGGGGAGGCCATCATCTGCTCAATCGCTTCACCGCCCTGGGCCGCAAAGGCCGCCTGCAATTGGTCCGGAAGCGGCCCCGGCCCTGCAAGCGCTGCACGCACGCCGGATGCGGCGTTGCCGTAATAGGCAGTCACCAAAGCCCGGAAAATCGCATCCTTGTTTTTGAAATGCAGATACAGCGCAGGCCGCGACATGCCGGCGCCTTTAGCGATGTCGTCCATCGAGGTTTTGCGGAATCCATAAGTTGAAAACGCCATCCAGGCGGCCTCAAGGATTGCCTGCTGTTTCGGATCAATGCCTGCCATGTTCATCTTTCCGCTTCTGACATTGTTTGTAAAAAATGTCAATTGACACCCTGACAAAACTCGTTACTTTTGTCAGGAGCACAGCAAGGGAGTCCCGCCATGCCAACAGACCTGCGCATCAATGGAAAAACCCATCAGGTGGATCTGCCTGATGATGTGCCTCTCCTCTGGGTTTTGCGGGACGAGGTTGGCCTGACCGGCACCAAGTTCGGCTGCGGCGTTGCGGCCTGCGGCGCCTGCACCGTGCATATCGACGGTGAGGCTGTGCGCTCCTGCCAGGTGGCGCTGTCGGATGTCTGGGGCGAGGTGACCACGATCGAAGGCCTCGGCAGCCCTGATGCCATGGCTGCAATACAGAAGGCCTGGGTGGAGCATCAGGTGGCGCAATGCGGCTACTGCCAGTCCGGCCAGATCATGCAGGCGGCCAGCCTTCTGGCAGAGAACCCGGCACCTTCTGACGCGGAAATTGACGAGGCGATGCAGGGCAACCTCTGCCGCTGCGGCACCTACCCGCGCATCCGCGCTGCCATCCATTCCGCCGCCCAGAAGATGCAGGAGGCGTAGCCCATGGCCAGCATTGCAAAAATCGCCCGCCGCACGTTCCTGATCGGCTCCGCCGCCATCGTGGGCGGTGTTGCCTTCGGCGCCTACTATGTCAGCCGCCCGGCCCCGAACCCGCTGAATCCCGGCGATGGCGAGGCCGCACTGAACCCCTTCGTGCTGATCGACCAGAACGGTGTCACCCTGTTTGCCCCGCGGGCTGAGATGGGCCAGGGCGTAAAAACCAGCTGGGCCGCGCTGATCGCAGAAGAGCTGGATGTCGAGCTGGATCAGGTCCGTGTCCTGCACGGGCCTGCGGCAACCGGCTATTACAACTCTGCCTTCATCGCAGACGGTTTGCCCGGGCGCGGATACGACACTGGCAATTTCAAACATGCCATCGGCGAGGCGCTTGGCCATCTGGGCAAGACCCTGAACCTGCATGGCACCGGCGGCTCCACTTCGATGAAGGACGGCTACAAGCGGATGCGCCAGGCGGGCGCAACAGCCCGGGAAACACTGAAACAGGCCGCCGCAGAGCGGCTGGGCGTGGAGCGCGCGCAGCTGAGCACTGCCAAAGGGGTTGTGACCGCACCGGACGGCACGGCGATCCCCTATGCCGAGCTGGCGATGGAGGCTGCCAAGCTGGACCTGGTTGAAACCGGTCTGCGCCCCAAAAGCGATTGGCGGCTGATCGGCAAGTCCCAGCCCCGGCTCGATATGGCTGCCAAGGCGACGGGCACCGCAGAATTCGGCGTTGATGTGCGGCTGCCGGGGATGAAGTTCGCCTCGCTGCGGATGAACCCGCGCCAGGGCGGCGGCATGAAGGGCTTTGACGCCTCCGCCGCAGAGGCGATGCCCGGTGTTGAGCAAGTCGTGAACATGGGCGCAGGTGTGGCTGTCGTTGCCCGCAACACCTGGCTGGCGATGCAGGCGCTGGACGCCATCGAAGTGGACTGGGAGGACGCCCCCTACCCGGCTGAAACCGATCAGGTCTTTGTCAAGATCGCAGAGGCCTTTGACGACGCGCCCAATTCGGTCATGCGCGACGACGGCAATGCGGACACCCTGCCAGCAGATGCGGTTGAACTGACGGCGGACTACCAGGTTCCCTATCTGGCCCATGCCACCATGGAGCCGATGAACGCCACCGCGCTGCTGGAGGACGGCAAGCTGACCGTCTGGTGCGGCAACCAGATGCCGACCTACACCCAGATGAAATGCGCCGAAGAGGCCGGGCTGGAAAGCGAGCAGGTGGATATCCGCACCACCTATCTCGGCGGCGGTTTCGGGCGGCGGGTCGAGTTCGACTATGCAGTCCTTGCCACCCGGCTGGCGAAACAGATGCCCGGCACCCCGGTGCAGCTGACCTGGAGCCGTGAAGAGGACATGCGCCACGACATGTACCGCCCCGGCGCGCTGGCGCGGATGCGCGGCGGGGTGAAGGACGGCCAGGCGGTGCTGCTGGACGGCAAGGTGGCTGCCGCCTCCCCCGTGGCACAGGCAATGAAACGGCTGGCCGACCTGCCCCAGGCCGGACCCGACAAGGTGCATGTCGAGGGTTTTTTCAACCCGCCCTATGCAATCCCGAACTTCCGCATGGCCGGGCATTTGTCCGACATCCAGATTCCGGTCGGCTTCTGGCGCTCGGTTGGCAACAGTTTCAACGCATTTTTTGTCGAAAGCTTCATCGACGAGATGGCCCATGCCGCAGGCGCCGACCCGCTGGAGTTCCGGCTGGATATGGCCCGCCGGGAATGGGCCCCTGCGGCCGGCGTGCTGGAGGCGGTCCGGGATATGTCGGGCTGGACCGGCAAAACAGCGGAAGGCACCGGGCGCGGTGTCGCCATGTGCTACAGCTTCGGCACCCCGGTGGCTGAGGTCATTGAGGTAGTGGAGGAAGACGGCAGCATCCGCATTTCCAACGCCTGGATCGCCTGCGACGTTGGCCAGGCCATCGACCCGTCGATCATCCGGGCGCAGATGTTCAGCGGCATGGCCTATGGGCTGTCGGCAGCCTGTTTCGGCGAGATCACCTTTGCTGATGGCGCAGCGGAACAGGGGAATTTCCCCGACTATGATGCCATCCGCATGCACACGATGCCGACAACCCAGGTGCAGGTGCTGGAAACCCAGGCCCATCTCGGCGGCGTTGGCGAGCCCGGCACCCCGCCCGCGGCCCCGGCGCTGGCCAATGCGCTCTTTGACCTCACCGGCAAGCGCGCCCGGCGGCTGCCGCTGATGCATGACTTTGATCTGCTGATCTGAAGCCTCAATGCGGTCCGCCCTGACGGGCGAACCGCCTGAGCCCTCAGGCCTGAGGCGCCAGAGACCTTCTTATGCGGATTTTTGCAGGCCGGACTGGGTCCCGGCATCCGCCCAGGCCCGCACTGCCGCCCCGAAAGCCTCAAACAGCGGCCGGGACACCGGGTCCGCTGCAGCCTCCCATTCAGGGTGCCATTGCACCGACAGGGTAAAGCCTGGCGCATCCTTGATATAGACCGCTTCCGGCGTGCCGTCCGGCGCTTGGCCGTCGATCACGACCCGCGAGCCCGGGCGCTTGATGCCCTGGCCGTGCAAGGTGTTGGTCATCACTTCCTCAGCACCGAACAGGCGGTGGAACACCCCGCCGGAGTTGAATTTGACCGTATGGCGCAGGGCAAATTTTTCCTCCAGCGTGCCGTCCGGCGGCATCCGGTGGTTCATCCGCCCCGGAAGGTCGCGGATTTCCGGATGCAGGGTACCGCCCATCGCCACGTTCACCTCCTGAAAACCGCGGCAGATTCCCAGGAACGGCTGGCCGCGCTCCACGCAGGCGCGCACCAGCGGCAGGGTGATCGCATCGCGGGCGCGGTCAAAGGCGCCATGCGCCTCAGTCTCGGCCTCGCCGTATTCGTTGGGATGCACGTTGGGGCGCCCGCCGGTCAGCAGGAAACCGTCGAAAGTATCCAGCAGTTCCGCCACTGTCACAAACCGCGGGTCTGAGGGGATCATCAGCGGCATACAGCCTGCCACCTCGGCAATCGCCTCGGAGTTCATCGTCCCGCCCGCATGCACGGGATACTGATCGTTCAGCAGATAGGAATTGCCGATTATGCCTACTTTGGGTCGCGCCATGTCGTGCTTGTCTCCGTTCCCTGACAGAAAATCTAGCTCTGCCAGGGGCCGGGTTCAACCGCAGTGACGGCGCAACAGAGTGTTCACAGGCGCACGGGAGGGTTAGATTTCGCCTTGCAGGCCAGCGGCTTCGATGCCGGCCATGGCGGCAATCGCGTCGTTGTCAGAGGTGTCGCCGGTCACGCCAACCGCGCCGATCACCGCGCCGTCCGCGCCGCGCACCAGCACGCCGCCCGGCACCGGCACCACCTGACCGCCGTAAACACCGTTCACCGCTGCCATGAAATAGGCCTGCGCCTCTGCCCGCGCCATCTGGGCGCTACCGGCCATGCCCAGCATCACCGAGCCATAGGCCTTGCCATGCGCAATCGGGAAGCGGCCCGGTGCGGCACCGTCTTCGCGCTCAAACGCCTGCACATGGCCGCCGGCATCCAGCACCACCACCGACAGCGGCTTCAGGTTCAACTCATGCCCCTTGTCCAGCGCCACGCGGATGATGGTGCGTGCCTGCTCCAGTGAAATCCCAGCCATGTGTTCAGCCTCCTCTCCTGACGTTACGGAACAGAAAAGGAGGCCAAAAGGCCCCCTTTGACTACCCCTTTTTGCGGGGAAACTGTTTCATCCGGTCAGTTTGCCGCGGTCAGGCTGCGGCTTCCTGTGCCTTCAGTTCCAGCCGGCGGGCATGCAGCACAGGTTCGGTATAGCCGGAGGGCTGCACCCGGCCCTTGAAGACCAGGTCACAGGCCGCCTTGAAGGCGATGGTGTCGTAGCCCGGCGCCATCGCGCGGTAGCTGTTGTCGCCGCGGTTCTGCTCATCCACCACCTTGGCCATCTTGCGCAGGGAGCCCATGACTTCCTCCTCAGACACAACGCCATGGTGCAGCCAGTTGGCGATGTGTTGCGCCGAAATACGGCAGGTGGCGCGGTCTTCCATCAGGCCGACGTCGTTGATGTCCGGCACCTTGGAGCAGCCGACACCCTGATCGATCCAGCGCACCACATAGCCGAGGATGCCTTGGGCGTTGTTGTCCACCTCGCGGGCGATCTGGCGCGGGGTCCACTTGCGGTAGGTCGCCAGCGGAATTTCCAGAATGCCATCAACATGCGCGCGGCGGCCGCCCTCTTTCAGCTTGGCCTGAACTGCCAGCACGTCCACCTTATGGTAATGCAGCGCGTGCAGGGTCGCGGCGGTCGGGCTTGGCACCCAGGCGCAATTGGCGCCGGATTTCGGATGCTCGATCTTCTGTTCCAGCATTGCCGCCATCATGTCCGGCATCGCCCACATACCCTTACCGATCTGCGCCTTGCCCGACAGGCCGCATTCCAGGCCGATGTCCACATTCAGGTTCTCATAGGCGCCGATCCAGCCTTTCCGCTTGATGAAGTCCTTACGGCTGAACGGCCCCGCCTCCATCGAGGTGTGGATCTCATCGCCGGTGCGGTCCAGGAAACCTGTGTTGATGAAGGCGACCCGGTGCTTGGCGGCGCGGATGCATTCCTTGAGGTTCACTGAAGTGCGGCGCTCTTCATCCATGATGCCGATTTTCACGGTGTGGCGCGGCAGGCCCAGGATGTCCTCGACCTTGGCAAAGATCCGGTCAGTGAACGCCACTTCCTCCGGCCCGTGCATCTTGGGCTTCACCACATAGACAGAGCCATGGGCGGAGTTGCCGCCCTCGCGCTTCAGATCGTGCTTGGCGATCATCACGGTGATCAGCGCATCCAGCAGGCCCTCGTAAGCCTCGTTGCCGTTCTGATCCAGCACCGCCGGGTTGGTCATCAGGTGGCCGACATTGCGCACCCACAACAGAGCGCGGCCCTTAACCGACATCGCCGAGCCGTCCGGCGCGCTGTAGCCGAAGTCCGGGTTCAGGCGGCGGGTGATGGTCTTGCCGCCCTTCTCCAGCTCCGCCTCCAAATCGCCTTTCATCAGGCCCAGCCAATTGGAATAGGCCTGAACCTTGTCCGCGGCATCGACGCAGGCGACCGAGTCCTCGCAATCCATGATTGCCGACATCGCGCTTTCCAGCCGTACGTCTGCCAGCCCCGCCTGATCGCGGGCGCCAATTGCGTGGGCGCGGTCAAACAGCAGTTCCACATGCAACCCGTTGTTGCGCAGCAGAACCGCTTCAGGCGCCTTGGGATTGCCGCGGTAGCCCGCAAACTTTTCCGGCTGTGCCAGCGGCAAGTCGTCAATGAGCAGCTGGCCGTCCTGAACATGGTAGCGGCGCACGTCCGCATGGCTGGCGCCATTGATCGGAAATGCCTCATCCAGGAACACCCGCGCCCGCGCCACAACCCGCGCGCCGCGGCCCTTGTCATAACCGCCCTTGGGCGCAGGCGTGCCCATCGCATCGGTGCCGTAGAACCCGTCATACAGGCTGCCCCAGCGCGCATTGGCCGCATTCAGAGCGTAGCGTGCGTTGGTAATTGGAACCACCAGCTGAGGCCCCGGAACCAATGCAATCTCAGGGTCGACATTCTGGGTCTCAATCTCAAAATCGCCGCCTTCGGGCAGCAGATAGCCGATCTCTGTCAGAAACGCCTTGTAGGCCTCGTGGTCATGCGGCTTGTCGCGATTGGCGATATGCCAGGCGTCGATCTTGGCCTGGATCTCTTCCCGCTTGGCCAGCAGCATGCGGTTTTCCGCCCCGAAACCGTTCACCAGCTCTGCCAGCCCTTTCCAGAACGCCTCAGCCTCAACACCGGTACCGGGCAGCGCCTGTTTCTCGATGAACTCCGCCAGCTCCGGCGCAACCTGAATTCCCTGTTTCTCGACCCGGCTCATGACTTGCTCCTTATGGGCGGTACACCACTGTATGCTGACATCTAACTAGGGCAGAAGTTTCCAGTCAGCAACAAAACACCCCATCGGTGAAACCGAACTCAATTTCTTGATTTTCAAGAAAGTGCCGAAAAGAATTCCGAAAATGCATCAGCCGCGCAATCCCCGCATGAGGGAAAGGCGCGCAGGTCAAGCTGCGCGCCTTCAGAATTGCTGCTTTGCATCGCACCGGTCAGTCCGCCGCACCGTCGATGACGGCTTGCACCTCCGCCGCCGTGGCTGGAACTTCAACGGCGTCCTGCTCGCCGCCACGGTCGAAGACCATCGCCAGAAACACCCCGAGCGACACCAGCGCAAACACCACGGCTGCTCCGGTCCCCAGCAGCGAAGGTTTGTGCTTTTCTGCCTGACGTTCGACATTGGTATCCGGTGCGGACATGGCGGAACTCCTTTCCTGAACAAATTGAGGCTCAGGACGGCTTGCTGCTCCGCCCGCTGTTGCCTACGACTATAGGGAATACGCACCGGCCCCTGGTCCGGTTCCATAAAAACGAGGTCCCGCTGTGAAAGACGCAAACCCCGCAACCGCCCCCCAGACCTTCTATCTGAAAAACTACACGCCCTTTGGGTTTGACGTCGAAAGCGTTCACCTGACCTTCCGCCTGACACCGGAAACCACCCGCGTCCTGAGCAAGATCCGTTTTGCCCCCAAGCCGGACGCGGCGGACAAGACGTTCTTTCTGCACGGCGAGGACTTACAGCTGATCTCGGCCAAAATCGACGGCCAGGACGTGACACCGGAGCTGGCCGGCGGCGGCCTCAAGTGCGAGGTGCCCAGCGCCCCCTTCACCTGGGAAGCCGAAGTTGAGATCAACCCGGCCGGCAATACCGCACTGGAAGGCCTATACATGTCCAACCGCATGTACTGCACCCAGTGCGAGGCTGAGGGTTTCCGCAAGATCACCTATTACCCGGACCGCCCTGACGTGATGTCCACCTTCACCGTGCGGATCGAGGGTGACGAGCCGGTGATGCTGTCCAACGGCAATCCGGTGGGCGCGGGTGAAGGCTGGGCCGAATGGCATGATCCCTGGCCGAAACCGGCCTATCTGTTTGCGCTGGTGGCAGGCGATCTGGTGAACCACCCCGGCAGCTTCACCACCAAGTCCGGTAAGGAGGTTGAGCTGAACATCTGGGTCCGTCCCGGTGATGAGGGCAAATGCGCCTTCGGCATGGAAGCGCTGAAGAAGTCGATGAAGTGGGACGAGGACGTCTACGGCCTCGAATACGACCTGGAGCTGTTCAACATCGTCGCAGTGGACGACTTCAACATGGGCGCGATGGAAAACAAAGGCTTGAACATTTTCAACTCGTCTTGCGTCCTGGCATCGCCTGAGACCACAACAGATGCCAATTTCGAACGTATTGAGGCAATCATTGCCCATGAGTATTTCCACAACTGGACCGGCAACCGCATCACCTGCCGGGACTGGTTTCAGCTGTGCCTGAAGGAAGGGCTGACCGTTTTCCGCGACGCGCAGTTTACCGCCAACATGCGCTCGGAGCCGGTCAAGCGCATCGACGATGTGATCACGCTCCGCGCCCGCCAGTTCCCGGAGGACAACGGCCCGCTAGCGCATCCGCCGCGCCCCGAAGCCTTTCAGGAGATCAACAACTTCTACACTGCGACCGTCTATGAAAAAGGCGCCGAAGTGATCGGCATGCTTAAACGGCTGGTGGGGGATGAAAACTATTACAAGACGCTGAAACTGTACTTCGAGCGCCACGACGGGCAGGCCTGCACCATCGAGGACTGGCTGAAGGTCTTCGAGGATGCGACGGGGCGCGACCTCAGCCAGTTCAAGCTCTGGTACAGTCAGGCCGGCACCCCTCGGGTGAAGGTTTCCGAGGATTACGCCGACGGCACCTATACCCTGACGTTTGAGCAATCGACACCGCCGACGCCGGGCCAGCCCGATAAGGCGCCGCGGGTCATTCCGGTGGCGGTGGGCCTGTTGTCGCCCAACGGTGACGAGGTGCGCGCAACCGAGGTATTGGAGCTGACCGAGGCCAAGCAGAGTTTCACCTTCGACGGCCTCGCCTCCAAGCCGGTTCCTTCCATCCTGCGCGAATTCTCCGCCCCGGTGATCCTGGAGCGCGAGACCACCAACACCGAACGCGCCTTTTTGCTGGCTCATGACACCGATCCCTTCAACCGCTGGGAAGCGGGTAATGCGCTGGCCAAGGAAACCCGCGTTGCCATGGTTCTGGACGGGGCGGCACCGGATGCGGCCTATCTGGACGCGCTGGAAAAACTGGTGCGCGATGACAATCAGGACCCGGCCTTCCGTGCGCTGGTGCTGTCACCGCCCAGCCAGTCCGACATTGCCCAAACCCTGCATGAGCGCGGCTATACCCCTGACCCGCAGAAGATCTACGATGCGGCAGAGACCTTTGCCCAGACGCTGGCGCAGCAATTGGAAACCAGCCTGCCCCGGCTCTATGCGGCGACCACGGTCGATGGTCCCTACTCTCCGGACGCTGAATCGGCTGGCAAACGCGCGCTCAACGGCCGCATCCTGTCGCTGCTGACCCGGCTTGACGGCGGCGAGCAGGCTGCCCGCCAATATGCCTCGGCCGATAACATGACCCAGCAGTATGCCGCGCTTGGCGGGCTGATGAAGGCTGAGAACGGCGCGGCGCAGAGCCAGGCGTTCTTCGATCAGTGGCAGGACGACCGGCTGGTGATGGACAAGTGGTTTGCCCTGCAGATCGCCTGTGCCGCACCTGAAAAGGCGGCTGCAACCGCCGCGGTCCTGACCCGGCACCCCCTGTTCGACATGAAGAACCCCAACCGCTTCCGCGCGGTGATGGGGGCGCTGGCGGGCAATCACGCGGGCTTCCACCATGGCAGCGGCGAGGGGTATCAGCTGCTGGCCGAAAACCTGATCGCGCTGGACAGCCTGAACCCGCAGACCACCGCCCGCATGTGCGCCGCCTTCCAGACCTGGAAGCGCTATGACGCGGGCCGCCAGTCGCTGATCCGCGCCCAGCTCAGCCGGATTGCCGGGACGGACGGGCTGAGCCGTGACACCACCGAAATGGTGACCCGGATCCTGGATGCCTGAAACGCCTGTCACACCAGCCCCGGCGGAGGGCTACAGCTTCTCCCGCCGGGGCCGCTCCCGGGCGGCCATTCTGGCAACAGGCGGCTGGCTGGCTGCGTTGCTGGTACTGTGGCTGGTGCTGGATGCAGCTCTGTGGCTGGTGATCCTGCTGGCCCTTCCCGTTCTGCCCGCTCTTGCTGATCTGATCCGCAACCCGTTGTCTGGATTAAAAATTTCCGCCAGCCGCATCGAATGGTTCACCGGAAAACTGACCGGCAAGGCAGACCTGGCGGAGATCGCCATGGTGCGGTTTGATACCCGTTGGGACTTTTCAGTGCGCGCCACACTAATCCTCAAGAACGGCAAACGCATCCGCCTGCCGCAAGAGGCCACCCCGCCGCACCAGGAAACAGAAGCAGAGTTTCAGAAGCGCGGCATCCGTACGGAGCGGCACCATTTCACTGCGTTCTGAAGACCCGCCGCAACCCCTCCGCGAAAATCCGCTCGGATTTTAAACAGCTGTGCGCAATTAACCGCCCAGGCGCGTTAACTTCCTCAGTGCCGCCATCTTTGCGCCCCATTGCCTGACGAAATTGGCAGCAACGATAAGCTGCCACCCATCAGGAAGCGCAAATGCTCACACAGTCTCGACAGGCACTGGATCTTTTCTCCCGGATTTCAGCCCTGGTTTCCAGCCGCTCCCGGCCCACTGCACGCCAGGCGCCAGCCCCAGCGGAACAGCCCTTGGCCCAGCGCCCGGAAGACAGCCTGTCCATCGCGGTCCTCAGCGCGCAGGACGCACCCGAAGGCACCGAGGCCCAGGACCGCGGCCAGTTCCTGGCCCGGCAGGAACGCTGGGACGACCTGTCCCGGCAAATCCGCACGGCAGACGAAACCCGCGCTGCCACCCGCTGCGGAGTGCCGCTGGCCGATCTCATTGCTTATGGCGCCCGCGCCGATGTCGTGAGCGCCACAGAACACGCGCTGACCGAACATCACGACGCCCGCAGCCGCGCCCTGATCCGCGGCCTGATGGCCTTTGAAGCGTTGCGCGCGGAGAACCGGCATGACCCCTATCTGACGGCCCTGGTGGCGCTTGCCCACATCGACATCGGCTGGGCCTGGCGCGGCGCCAGCGGCCAGGACAGGCCGGACACGAACCAGCGCCGCTGCGCAGCCCATTTCGACCGTGCTGCCGCACTGCTGGAGCCGATGGCAGCGGACAGCCGGAACAGCCCGTTCCTGCTGGCTGCGCAATGCGCGCTGTTCGCCGGCCGCAGCCCCGGCACCCTGCAGGTGGCGGACACCTACAGCGCGCTGATTGACCTGGCACCTGCCAACCACCGCCACATGCGGGCGCTGGGCACGCATATGCTGCCGCGCAGCGCCGGATCCTATGCCGCACTGGAATTGGAGGCGCGCCGCACCGCTGCCCGCACCGAAGCCACTTGGGGCGCCGGTGGCTACACCTGGGTGTACTTCGACGCCATCACCACCGACACACAGGCCTGCGCCCGTGTCGACACGCGTTTCTTCCTGGACGGGCTTCGCGATATCGTGCAGGCCGACGCCTCGCAGGAAATGATCAACTTGCTGGCCGCCTACTGCACCGTTGCCCTGCCCAGGGACATGGGGCAGGACCTGCAGGCCGACGTGCCGCGGCTCCGGATTGCCGGGGCCGCCGACTGGCTGATCCGCGACCACCTGACGGAACTTCACCCGCTGGTCTGGGCACATGCCGAGGAAGGCTTCGACAACAGCGCTCTGATCCGCTCCGTCAGCCGCTTTGCCGCCCGCGGGCATGCCGGCGCGCTGCAAGCCCTCGCGGCCCAGTTCCGCGAGGAGATCGAAAGCGGTCAGAAGATTTCCTTCACCGAACAGGGGCTGCATCTCAGCCCCGCCTGACAACCTTTATTGAAAAGGAAAACGAGGCCCTGGCCCCGTCTCCTCAGTTTTTCTTAAAGGCATCCATCAGGGCTGCACCCAGCGCGCCGGTGCCTTGGCCTGAGCCCTGCCCGGACGCCTGCCCGCCCTTGGGTCCGGCAGACATCCTGCCTTTGCCGCCCTGGGGCCCTCCGGGCTTGCCGCCGCGCCGCGGCCCTGTGCCCCTGGAAGGACCGCGTGTATTGCGCTCCTCCTTGGCTGAGGCGCCACCGTCCTTCTTCATGGTCAGCCCGATCCGCTTGCGCGGCACGTCCACCTCGGTGACCGTGACCTTCACCACCTGGCCGGTCTTCACCACCTCATGCGGGTCCTTCACAAACCGGTCTGCCAGCTGGCTCACATGCACCAGCCCGTCCTGATGCACACCGATATCGACGAACGCGCCAAAGGCCGCAACATTTGTCACCGTGCCTTCCAGAACCATACCGGGCTTCAGGTCGGTGATCTCCTCCACCCCATCCTTGAACGACGCTGTCACGAACGACGGACGCGGGTCGCGTCCGGGCTTTTCCAGTTCCTGAAAAATATCGCGCACAGTCGGCAGGCCGACGTCCCCGCCCGCAAAATCCTCCGCCCGAAGCGGTTTCAGCGCCGCCCCGTCACCCATGATTTGCCGGATATCGCGCCCGCAAGCGGCCACGATCTTGCGCGCCACATCATAACTTTCGGGGTGCACAGAGGACGCATCCAAGGGCTCCTTGCCATCCCGGATGCGCAGGAAGCCCGCGCATTGTTCAAACGCCTTGGGACCAAGACGCGCAACCTTCAGCAAGTCCTTGCGCGAGCTGAAAGCACCGTTCGCATCACGGTGCGCCACAATCGCCTCTGCCAGACCGGGGCCAAGGCCTGAAACATGGGACAAGAGCGGCGCCGAGGCCATGTTGAGATCTACGCCCACTGCGTTCACCACATCCTCGATCACCGCCTCCAGCGACTTCGACAGTTTGTGCTGGTCCACATCGTGCTGGTACTGGCCAACGCCAATGCTCTTGGGTTCGATCTTCACCAGCTCCGCCAGCGGGTCCTGCAGGCGCCGCGCAATCGACACTGCACCGCGCAAGCTCACGTCCAGGTCCGGGAACTCCCGCGCCGCCAGCTCGGACGCGGAATAAACCGATGCGCCGGCCTCGGACACAACCACCTTGGTCGGCGCCTTGATCTTGGCGGGCAGGTGTTTCAGCACCTCCGCCACCATCTTTTCAGTCTCGCGGCCGGCGGTGCCGTTGCCGATGGCGATCAGCTCGACGCCATGTTCCGCAATCAGCTTGACGATGGACACCTGCGCCCCGCGCAGATCATTCTTCGGCTGGAACGGGTACAAGGTCTCTGTGGACACCAGTTTCCCGGTCGCGTCAACCACTGCCGCCTTGACGCCGGTGCGGATGCCCGGGTCCAGCCCGAGTGTCGGCCGCGCACCGGCCGGAGCTGCAAACAGCAGGTCCTTCAGATTGCGGGCAAATACCTGAATAGCATCCTCCTGCGCACGGCCGCGCAGATCGCCCATCAGTTCCAGCATCATCGACAGTGACAGCTTCACCCGCCAAGTCCAGCCAGCGACCTTGCGCAGCCATTTGTCGCCCGGCCCATTGCCGCCCGCGCCCAGTTCTGCCGCGACCATTGCTTCGGCACGTGCCACGCCCTCTTCCGGCTCCGGGCCCACGTCCAGCGTCAGCACGCCCTCGTTGGAGCCGCGCAGCATCGCCAGCGCCCGGTGCGAGGGCACATCGGCCCAGCGCTCGGAATGCGCAAAATAGTCGGAAAACTTGGCGCCCTCCTGTTCCTTCCCCTCGACCACCTTGGCGGTCAGCACTGCCTCCCGCTGCAGGAACTCCCGCAGGCGGCCCAGCAGGCCGGCATTTTCCGTCAGCCGCTCGGTCAGGATGTCGCGCGCGCCGTTCAACGCGTCCTTCACCGTGGCGACTGCCTCGGTGACATAGCTTTCCGCAAGCTTCTCCGGATCGGAACTGCGGTTTTCCAGAATGGAATCCGCCAGCGGCTCCAGCCCGTTTTCGCGGGCAATCATCGCCTTGGTCCGCCGCTTGGGCTTGTAAGGCAGGTAGATGTCCTCCAGCTGCGCCTTGGTTTCCGCCTTGGCAATCGCAGTGGCCAGATCGTCAGTCAGCTTTTCCTGCCCCTTGATCGAGTCAAGTATGGCGGCGCGGCGCGCTTCCAGCTCCCGCAAATACGCCAGCCGTTCCGCAAGCGTCCTCAGCTGGGTGTCATCCAAGCCCCCGGTCGCCTCCTTCCGGTAGCGCGCGACAAACGGCACCGTAGCCCCCTCGTCCAGCAACGCAACCGCGGCGCTCACCTGCTTGGCAGCGGCGCCGATTTCCGTGGCAATGGTCTGGCTGATGCGGGCGGATGTGTCCAAGGCGGCCTCCTGAAAATTCTGCTCGGGCTGCCAGTTCTAGCTGTCCGCCCTGACCCCGCCAAGAGGGCAAATGCGATCCCGGCATTCCCGCGCCGCCATTGCCCCCTTGCCCCTGCCCGCCAGCGGGCCTAGAACGCTTGCCAACATTGGACATTCGGATACGGCGGAAAACCATGCTCGACCTGACATATGAACTCCCCAAGCCCAAGGTGATCGCGGGCGCCAAGCATGACTGGGAACTGGTCATCGGCATGGAGGTGCATGCCCAGGTCAGCTCCAATGCCAAGCTGTTCTCCGGCGCTTCCACCAAGTTCGGCGCCGAGCCGAACTCCAACGTCGCATTCGTGGACGCAGCGATGCCCGGCATGCTGCCGGTGATCAACGAATACTGCGTCGAGCAGGCTGTGCGCACCGGGCTGGGCCTGAAGGCCGATATCAACCTGTGGTCCGCCTTTGACCGCAAGAACTACTTCTATCCCGACCTGCCGCAGGGCTACCAGATTTCCCAGCTTTATCATCCCATTGTGGGCGAGGGCGAAGTGCTGGTGGAGCTGGGCGACGGCACTGCGCGCAACGTGCGTGTCGAGCGTATCCACATGGAGCAGGACGCGGGCAAGTCGATTCACGACATGGACCCCAACATGTCCTTTGTCGACCTGAACCGGACCGGCGTCTGCCTGATGGAGATCGTCTCCCGCCCCGACATCCGGGGTCCGGAGGAAGCTGCCGCCTATATCGCAAAGCTGCGCCAGATCATGCAGTATCTGGGCACCTGCGACGGTAATATGCAGAACGGCAACCTGCGCGCGGACGTTAACGTCTCCGTTTGCCTGCCCGGCCAGTACGAGAAGTACCAGGAGACCCAGGACTTCAGCCACCTCGGCACCCGCTGCGAAATCAAGAACATGAACTCCATGCGCTTCATCCAGCAGGCCATCGAGGTCGAGGCGCGCCGACAGATCGCCATCATCGAAGGCGGCGGCAAGGTTGAGCAGGAAACCCGCCTCTACGATCCGGACAAGGGCGAAACCCGCTCCATGCGCTCCAAGGAAGAGGCGCATGATTACCGCTATTTCCCCGATCCCGACCTGCTGCCGCTGGAAATCGAGCAGGCCTGGGTGGACGATATCGCTGCTAATCTGCCGGAGCTTCCGGACCAGAAAAAGGCGCGTTTCATCAATGACTTCAGCCTCAGCGATTACGACGCCTCGGTGCTGACCGCGGATGTGGAATCGGCGGCCTTCTTTGAGGAAACCGCCAAGGGCCGCAGCGGCAAGCTGGCAGCGAACTGGGTCATCAATGAGCTGTTCGGGCGTCTGAAGAAAGAAGATCATTCGATCACCGAATCCCCAGTCTCCCCGGCGCAGCTGGGAGGCATCATTGATCTGATTTCCTCCGATGCGATTTCCGGCAAGATTGCCAAGGACCTGTTTGAAATCGTCTATACCGAAGGCGGCGACCCGGCCCAGATCGTCGAAGAGCGCGGCATGAAGCAGGTGACAGATACCGGCGCGATTGAGACTGCCCTGGACGAGATCATCGCCGCCAACCCGGCGCAGGTGGAGAAAGCCAAGGTGAACCCGAAGCTGGCAGGCTGGTTTGTCGGCCAGGTGATGAAAGCCACCGGCGGCAAGGCTAACCCCAAGGCGGTTAACGAGCTGGTCGCCAAGAAACTGGGCGGCTGATCCGCCGCACATCCGTTACCGAAAGGGCGCCCTTCGCGGCGCCCTTTTTCGTGCCGGAAACGGGGGGTGGCATGCGTGCACCCTTTGTGCACCCCTTGTGCACCGGGCAGTGCCATTTAGACCTTTCGCCCGGCGGTCGGGGGCTGCCCTTTCTGTTCTGCTACACCCTGCGTTCGCGCACCTCCCTGCCTTGACCTTCCCTGCGCAAGCGGCTTTCCTCCACCCGCATTCCCGGAGGTTTCATGACCCGCATTTTTGACCAAGAGCTCGAGGACCGTCTGGTCCGCTATACTGCCATCGACAGCCAAAGCGACGAGAACTCGGCCGCCACGCCCAGCACCGCGATCCAGTTCGACATGCTGAACCTGCTGGTGAGCGAGCTGCAGGAGATCGGCGCCCAAGAGGTAGAGCTAACCGGCTACGGTGTGGTGCTGGCCACTGTTCCAGCCACCGCGCCGGGGCCGGCCATCGGCTTCCTCGCCCATGTCGACACCGCGCCGCAGTTCAATGCCACCGGCGTCAAGCCGCGGGTGATCAAAGGGTATGACGGAGGCGATATCACCTATCCCGACAACCCGGACCTGGTGCTGTCTCCGCAAAAATCCCCCTATCTGGCCTCCAAGCAGGGCGATGATCTGATCACCGCTTCCGGCCTCACCCTTTTGGGCGCTGACGACAAGGCGGGGGTTGCCATCGTGATGACCCTGGCGCGGCACCTGCTGGCGAACCCGGAGATCAAACACCCGAAGATCCGCCTTGCCTTCACCCCGGACGAGGAGATCGGCCGCGGGGTCGGCGAACAGCTGCCCAAAGACCTGGGCGCGGAATTTGCCTACACTCTGGACGGCGGCGACGCGGGCGAGATCGTCTATGAAAGCTTTTCCGCCGACCGCGCGGTGGTCAGTATCAAGGGCGTGTCGATCCACCCCGGTTGGGCCAAGGAGAAGATGGTCAACGCCGCGCATCTGGCGGCCAAGATCGTGCAGACTCTGCCGCAGGCCACGATGACACCGGAAACCACGGACGGGCGCGAGGGCTTCATACATATCACCGACATGAACGGCGGGTCTTCAGAGATGGAGATCAAGCTGATCCTGCGAGACTTTGAAATGGACGGTCTGGCGGCCAAGGGCGCCCTGCTGCGCAGTGTCTGCGACGCCGTGCAGGCCGCCGAACCGCGGGCAGAAATCATCTGTGAGATTTTCCCGCAATACCGCAACATGCGGTACTGGCTGGAAAACGACATGACTCCGGTGGAACTGGCCGTGGAAGCCTGCCGCGCGCATGGGATCGAGCCTATCTCTGCCCCGATCCGAGGCGGCACAGATGGGTCACGGCTGACCGAGTTCGGGGTGCCGACACCCAATATCTTCACAGGCATGCAGAATGTGCACGGGCCTCTGGAGTGGATTTCGGTGCAGGACATGGCCAAAGCCACGGAGGTCTGTCTGACCTTGGTGCAAAAAGCAATTGCTCACGAAGTCCGCTAGATTTTCAGTAAACTTCAGCCACTCAATCCTGGCCCAACCAGAGGCAGAAACTGTTCCTTAACGCATAGCACTGCCCCAAACTTCTTTTTCCAAACCAATTTTCAGGACCTGTGCTCATGAAAAACATTCCCGTTTGGGTATTTTCGACCATTGCTGCAGGAACTGCCTGCTGGTTCGCCAGGGCGGCAATGAGCCTCATGATTGCAAAATCGTATCATCCCCAGGCCTACTACGGCAGCTTCGGCATGGTGTGGATGTGGGTTTTTGCATCTTTCGCAGGAACCGTGTTCACCGCTCGCATCATCTGTTTCTTCGCTCTGAAACAGCATCAAAAAGCTCTAAGCCTTGGTTCGGCAGCAGTGCTCGCTTTAACTGCTCTTGCGCACTCCGCGTCCATGTCGGTTGACACAGGTCACAAGGAAATTTTCTGGATCGGCGGTGTCAGGCATGATGTTCCCTGGCAATACGCTCCGCAAACTCGGCGTAAGAATGGTGTTTCCAGCCTATTCCAGATCCAAGTGGGCACAGAGGAACTGCGGCCTCGCTACAGTTCAGGCGGAGCCGGCTATTTCACTCTGACAAAGTCAATTGCCCCAGAAAATGGCGTAGCAAAAGCTCTCTTGGATCAATGCAAGCAGGAAGACTATGGCATAACCTGCCGGAGCCTCCGCAATGGTTTCCTCTACGCCATCCATGGAAGAAGCAAAAACCTGCCGCAAAACACCGCGAGATTGCTCAAACCTGCACAGGAGTTGCTCGATAGTTTTATTGTGTCACCCTAGCATTAGAGCAAACTCAGCTGGGACTAGCCGCCTCCCGCTTACCGGTTCAAACGCCACCTTGGCCTCTGGCCGCCTGATTGATAAAAGCGGCCAAACTTCAAGAGATCAGCACCATGCAAGCATTTGAATACAAGGTTGTCCCCGCCCCGGCCAAGGGCACCAAGGCCAAAGGGGTTAAGACACCGGAGGCGCGCTTTGCCAATTCGATCGAGACCCTGCTCAATGAGATGGCTGCCGAGGGCTGGGAATTCCAGCGCGCCGAACTGCTGCCGAGCGAGGAGCGCTCCGGCATGATGGGCTCCGCCACCAACTGGCGCAACGTGATGGTGTTCCGCCGCGCGCTGGCGGCGGAGGAAAAGCCCGCCAAGGTGCGGGAAACAGGCCGCAAGGAGCCTGCCGCGCCGTCGGTGGAATTCCGTCACAGCGAGGCCGATACACCGCGGCTGACGGCCGCCGCAGGCGACCCAGAGGCTCCGCCGGAAGCGGAACAGGTGCCCGGCCCCGGCGCCGCAAAAATGCAAGCCGATGACGGTGTCGAGGAACTGAGCCCGGTGTCCGGCATGACGGCGGCCTTGAAGGCCCGGGCCGGAATCAAGGACGGCGAAAAGTAAGCCGGCACATGGCGGGCAGAAAGCCCGCCGCGCCCCATCAGACGCCGATGTCCAGTGCCAGCGCGTGAATGCGCGGCACGATGCCGCCCAGCGCCTTGTGCACTGCCCGGTGCTGCTGCACCCGATTCATGCCCTGAAAGGCGCCGGCGCGGATCATCACGGCAAAATGGCTCTCGCCCGAGCCATCATCGCCCGCGTGGCCCGCATGCTTGTGGCTTTCGTTGACCACTTCCAGCGCGGTTGGCTCGAATGCCGCTTGCAGCGCCGCTTCCATTTCCTGCTTCACGTTCATTTTCCGCTCATCCCCATCTTTTTTGCCTGCGCCCCCTTCAATCTGGCGCCCCTTAGACTAAACTGCTGCCTCCGAGTCGAACAGATGCGTCTAGAAGGTGCGCCCCATGAGCAAATCCGATCCCTTTGGCTTTGATATGTCCGTCCGCTCCGCCAAAAAGAAGAACCCGCGCGGGCGGCGCGCTGCCAGCGGCGCCTCCGAGACGTCCCAGCGCGTGTGCGACAAGGACGGCTGCGAGGAAGCCGGCAAGTTCCGCGCGCCCAAAGCTCCGGATGTGCTGGATGACTTCTTCTGGTTCTGCCAGGAGCACGTGCGCGAGTACAATAACCAGTGGAATTTCTTCGAAGGCACCACCGAGGCAGAGCTGAATGCGCAGCGCTCCAAGGACAAGGTGTGGGAGCGCGAGACCAAGCCGCTGGGCGACCCGGAGGCCCGCGCCTGGGCCCGGCTGGGCATTGAGGACCCGCATCAGGTGCTGGGCGCCAATGCAACGCAGAACCCGGGCCGTGCCGCCAAGACCGGCCGCCGCCTGCCGCCGACCGAGCGCCGCGCCATCGAGATCCTTGAGGCCAAGGACGACTGGTCCAAGGCCGACATCCGCAAGGCCTACAAGAAGCTGATCAAGGTGCTGCACCCCGACATGAATGGTGGCGACCGCAGCCAGGAAGAACAGCTGCAAGAGGTCCGCTGGGCCTGGGACCAGATCAAGGACAGCCGCAGCTTCAAGTGAGCCGGGGGCGGATTTCCGGACACCGGGGCGGCAGCAGCCGCCCTTTTTCTTTGCACTGCCGCCGGTTGCGATGCGCGGTCTTTTGCCGAAAACTTATGATAGAAATTTTATTTCTTTGACGCATGCCGCTCCAACCGGTTACGCAAGGGCATGCCGGATGCAGCTGTCCCCCCAAAAGCTAGACATAACCGGCAAAACGCGCCCCCTGCTGCCCGGCTGGGGGCGCTTTGAATTTCCCCAGCAGCGCTGAACCGCCCGGCCGGCAGGCTCCGGCCCGTCCAGTTGCGGATCAATCGCCCCCTCAGCTGGCTTCCAGCGCGACTTTCCCTTGCCCTTGGCCGCCAGATCAGGCACCAATCCCGCGAATTGGCCCCTGACAGCAGGGAAGAGGGATAAGGACAGACTGCGATGACCGACGGATTTGTGGATATGAATGCGAAACCGACCGAAACGATTTCGGTGCGCGATGTGTTCGGGATCGACACCGACATGACGGTCAAGGGTTTTGCCGAGGGATCCGAGCGGGTTCCGGCGATGGACCACACCTACAAGTTCGATCCGGAGACCACACTGGCCATTCTGGCGGGCTTCAGCCACAACCGCCGGGTGATGATCCAGGGTTACCACGGCACCGGCAAGTCGACCCACATCGAACAGGTTGCCGCGCGGCTGAACTGGCCGTCGGTGCGTGTGAACCTCGACAGCCACATCTCCCGGATCGACCTGATCGGCAAGGACGCGATCAAGCTGCGCGACGGCAAGCAGGTCACCGAGTTTCACGAGGGCATCCTGCCCTGGGCGCTGCGCAATCCGGTTGCCATCGTGTTCGACGAATACGATGCCGGCCGCGCTGACGTGATGTTCGTGATTCAGCGGGTGCTGGAGCACGACGGCAAGCTGACCTTGCTGGACCAGAACGAGATCATCACCCCGAACCCGTTCTTCCGCCTGTTTGCCACCGCCAACACCGTTGGCCTGGGTGACACCACCGGGCTGTACCACGGCACCCAGCAGATCAACCAGGCGCAGATGGACCGCTGGTCGCTGGTCTCCACCCTGAACTACCTGAGCCATGACGCCGAAAGCGCCATCGTTCTGTCCAAGGCGCCGCATTACAACACCGCCGAGGGCCGCAAGAAGATCTCCCAGATGGTGACCGTTGCAGACCTCACCCGCACAGCCTTCATGAACGGCGATCTGTCGACCGTGATGTCGCCGCGGACCGTGATCAACTGGGCCCAGAACGCCGAGATCTTCCGAAACGTGGGCTATGCCTTCCGCCTGTCGTTCCTGAACAAATGCGACGAACTGGAGCGCCAGACCGTTGCCGAGTTCTACCAGCGCTGCTTTGACGAAGAGCTGCCGGAGAGCGCCGCGAGCGTTTCGCTGGGCTAACTGGTAAAATGCCGCCCGGCCGCAGGCCGGGCAGCGCCCGACCCGCCCCCCCACGGGACGGGCGCTTCTCGCCCACCCCGCCGGGCCGGCCGCTGCCCTATCCGCAGCACACTCGCTGGACTTTGAATCAGGCAAGGGCGATGCTGACTGGCGGAAAAGGTGCGACCATGAAAAAGCCGAACGACAACCCAGCTGATCCGTTCAAGAAGGCCCTGTCCGAGGCCACCAAGGTGATGGCCAACGACCCGGAGCTGACGGTCAGCTACACGGTCGACCCCTCGGGCCTCACGGGTGACACCATGCGGCTGCCGCAGGTCTCCCGCCGGATGACGCGTGAGGAGGTGCTGCTTGCCCGCGGCACCGCAGACGCGCTGGCGCTGCGCCACAAGTTCCACGATGACGCCACCCACGCCAAATACGTGCCGCAGGGCGAAATGGCCCGCGACCTCTATGAGGCGATGGAAACCGCCCGCTGCGAGGCGATGGGCGCGCGCCACATGCCGGGCACCGCTTCGAACATCGATGTGAAGATCCGCAACGAGTCGATCCGCCGCGGCTATGACCAGATGAAGTCCTCCTCAGAGGCGCCGCTTGCCGCCGCCGCGGGCTATCTGGTGCGCCATCTGGCGACCGGGCGCGACCTGCCCGAAGGTGCAGGCAATATCATGGAGCTGTGGCGCGGCTTCATTGAATCCCAGGCGGGCGGCACGCTGGAGAACCTGGACGAGACCATTGCCGACCAGGCCGCCTTCGCCAAGCTGGCACGGCAAGTGATCTCTGACCTTGGCTACGGCGACCAGCTGGGCGACGACCCGGATGAGCTGGACGACGAGGCAAACGACGAGGCCGAGGACAACGCCGAGGAGCAGCAGGACCCGGACAGCACCGGCCAGGACGACAGCGAGGAGGAGCAGGCCGACGCGTCGCCGGAGCAGAGCCAGGAGCAGCAGCAGGACGAGAGCCAGGCCCAGGTCTCGATGGACGAGATGGCCGATGATGAGCTGTCCGAGGACGTGGAGATGCCCGACGGCGAGGCGCCGCTGGAGCCGCCTGCCCCGCCGCCTGTCTCTGACGCTGATCCGGACTACAAAGTGTTCCGGGATGCCGATGACGAGGAAATCAACGCCGAGGAACTGGCCGAGCCTGCCGAGCTGGAGCGCCTGCGCGCCTATCTCGACCAGCAGCTGGAGCCGCTGAAGGGCGCCGTCAGCCGCCTGGCGAACAAGCTGCAGCGCCGCCTGCAGGCGCAGCAGAACCGGTCCTGGGAGTTTGACCGCGAGGAAGGCATCCTGGATGCCGGCCGCCTGGCGCGTGTTGTCGCCAACCCGACCACGCCCTTGAGCTTCAAGGTCGAAAAGGACACTGAGTTCCGCGACACCGTAGTGACGCTGCTGCTCGACAACTCCGGCTCGATGCGCGGCCGTCCGATCTCCATCGCGGCGATCTGCGCCGACGTACTGGCCCGGACGCTGGAGCGCTGCAACGTGAAGGTCGAGATCCTCGGCTTCACCACCCGCGCCTGGAAAGGCGGACTGGCGCGCGAGGCCTGGCTGAACGAGGGCCGCCCGCAGCAGCCCGGCCGCCTCAACGATCTGCGCCACATCATCTACAAGGGCGCCGACGCCCCGATGCGCCGCACCCGCACCAATCTGGGCCTGATGATGAAAGAGGGCCTGCTGAAAGAGAACATCGACGGTGAGGCACTGGAATGGGCGCACCGCCGGATGGTGGCGCGGCGCGAGGCCCGCAAGATCCTGATGGTGATCTCCGACGGCGCGCCGGTGGATGATTCGACACTGTCGGTGAACCCGGCGAACTATCTGGAGAAGCACCTGCGCGACGTGATTGCGATGGTCGAGAAGCGCAAGCAGGTGGAGCTGCTGGCCATCGGCATCGGCCATGACGTGACCCGCTACTATGAGCGCGCGGTGACGATCACTGACGTTGAGCAGCTGGCCGGTGCCATGACCGAGCAGCTGGCGGCGCTGTTTGACAGCGACCCGCGCGCCCGTGCCCGCGTCATGGGGATCAAACGCGCCAGCTGAAGGCCTGCCGCGTTTCCCTAGGCACTGCGGGAGCACTCCCGCGCCTTAGGCCTGCATCAAAGATGCCGCCCTATGCCTTGGGCATGGCCGCGCGCAAATGCGCGCGGCGGCGCCGGATACCTGCGGTATCCGGCGCTTGGCCCAACGGGCCGCAGGGCATCACGGATGCCCCAAGGCCGGGCGGGAGCCCATGCTGCAAATCCCAGGCAGGTTGTGCCGTCAGGTCCAGCGGTTTCCTTTGCCCGCCGCCCTTGCCAGCGGCAGGGTGATTTGGGACAAGAAGGGGCGCGCGGCTGCTCAGCCCCGCGCCTTTTCTTTGCAGCGGCCCTCAGGATGACCCCTGCCGCCGCCCCGCCTTATCTGCAGGAGAGACGCCGATGTATCAGACCTTCGATGTGACCGCCCGCCCGGACCAGGGCCCGCCCCGGCTGGCGGCTCTGCGCAAGGAACTGACGACGGAAGGTCTCGATGGCTTCCTGGTGCCCCGCGCCGACGCCCATCAGGGCGAGTATGTCGCGCCCCATGATGAGCGCCTCTCCTGGCTCACCGGTTTCACCGGCTCCGCGGGCTTTTGCGCGGTGCTGCAGGAGATTGCCGGCGTCTTCATTGACGGCCGCTACCGCACCCAGGTGAAACGGCAGGTCGCCGCGGACTACACCCCCGTGCCCTGGCCCGATGTGCAGCTGGCGGACTGGCTGAAAGATCAGCTGCCCAGTGGCGGCAAGGTGGGCTTTGATCCCTGGCTGCATGCCGCCGGCCAGATCACTTCCCTCACCAAGGAGCTGAAAGGCAGCGGCATCGCCCTGGTGCAATGCGAAAACCTGGTGGACCGGATCTGGGAAGACCAGCCCGCCCCGCCGATGAACCCCGTGGCCGCGCATCCGCTGGATTATGCAGGCGAAAGTGCTGCCGACAAATGCGCGCGGCTGGCCAAGGGTCTGCGGGACGCTGGCCAGGCGGCGGCGGTCATCACCCTGCCCGACAGCATCATGTGGCTTCTGAATATTCGCGGCGCAGACGTGGCCCGCAACCCGGTGGCGCATGGCTTTGCCATCCTGCATGACGATGCGCGGGTGGACCTGTTCATGGCCGCAGAAAAGCTGGCAGGCCTGAAGGACCATTTCGACGCCTCCGTCACGGTCCATGCAACCGAAGATTTCCTCAAGGCCGCAGCAGCCCTCAATGGCTCTGTCGCAGCCGATTCCGGCACTGTGCCGCAAATCGTGGCGGACAAGCTGGGCGAACGGCTGATTCCTGCGGGTGACCCCTGTGCGCTGCCGAAGGCGCGCAAAAACGCCGCCGAGATCGAAGGCAGCGCAGCGGCGCATCTGCGCGACGGTGCCGCGATTGTGGAGATGCTGGCCTGGCTGGATGCGCAAGGGCCCGGCACCATTACTGAGATCGGCGTGGTGAAGAAGCTGGAGGCCTTGCGCAGCGCAGACCCTTCCTTACGCGACATCAGCTTTGAAACCATCGCGGGCACCGGCGAGAACGGCGCCGTCATGCACTACCGCGTGACCGAGGAGACTGACACGACGCTGGAGGACGGCCACTTATTAGTGATGGACAGCGGCGGGCAGTATCTGGACGGCACCACCGACATCACCCGCACCATCGCCATCGGCACCCCGGGCGAGGAGGAACGCGCCGCCTTTACCCGCGTGCTGCAGGGCATGATCGCCATGTCCCGCCTGCGCTGGCCCAAGGGGCTGGCCGGCCGCGACATCGAATGTATCGGCCGGATGCCGCTGTGGCTGGCGGGCCAGGACTTCAACCACGGGCTTGGCCACGGCGTCGGCGCCTACCTCAGCGTGCATGAAGGCCCGCAGCGGCTGGCGCGCACCAGCCATGTGCCGTTTGAACCCGGGATGATCCTGTCCAATGAGCCGGGATACTACCGGGAAGGCGCCTTTGGCATCCGGATCGAGAATCTTCTGGTTGTTGAAACCGCCCCGGCTCTTGACACCAGCGACCCGGAGCGCGACATGCTGTGCTGGCGCACACTCACCTTTGCCCCGGTTGACCGGCGGCTGGTGAATGCCTCCATGCTGACAGCAGACGAGAAAGACTGGCTCGACAGCTATCACCAGGAGGTTCTGGCAAAGATCGGCCCGCAGCTCAGCCCCGCCGCAAAGGCGTGGCTTGATGCCGCAACCGCCCCCTTGTGACACCGCTGTGTTACATAGGCTGAACACAAGATGACAAGACCGAAGAGAATGGGAAAACACGCATGACCACTATCCGTATCCGCAAGGCCGAAGGCACCTGGACCGTCCGCTCCGGCGGCGCCGTATTGGGGGAAACCTCCAATGCACTGGAGCTGTCGGAGGGCGATCTGGATCCGGTCATCTACTTCCCGCGCGAAGACATCGCCATGGCGTTCCTGGACCGCACCAGCAAGACCACCCATTGTCCGCACAAGGGTGACGCCAGCTATTTCTCGATCGCCAACAAGTCCTCGGTGACGGAGAATGCCGCTTGGAGTTATGAGGATCCCAAGGAGGAAGTGGCGCAGATCAAGGGCCATCTGGCCTTTGTGCTGAGCGAATCCGTCAAGGTGGAGCAGGTCTGAGCAAGGCCGCGGGCCTTGGTGCAGCCCCTGCCGGCTGCCTGACGGCGAAAAGCTTATAAACCATGCACCGGTGCCTTGGCGCCGGTGTTCTATTTCAGGGAAGTGTGGAGCCAGCGTGCCCCACCGCCGCAGCCGCGATCAGCGCCTGTTTGCTCTTGCCGCAGAAGGAGGGGATCAGGTCAGGACGGCCCGGCTGAGATTCTGCCTGGCCTGCTCAAGAGAGTCGCCATTGCCCAGAATATCCGCCTCGCGCGCGCATTGGATCGCGTAATTGATCACCGCTTCCAGTGCCGCCCGTTCGTTTTCCCGCTCGTTCGCCTTGTGGTTCGTACCAGCCTCTTGCGGGCCAGTTTCGAATTTTCGCATCTTTGGTGCCTGCCAATGTGAGTGTTTTTGCGATTTCCTCACGTAATGGTGAGCCAGACACTGCCGCAGGGCAATCCGCAGATTAATTAATCCTTAACCTGTATCCAAAAACGCACATATCAGGGGAAGAAGCGGGCATTTTTCCCCTAAACTGCTCCGGGTTCATTCAGAAAAGCCTCAACTGCCGCGCCAGGCCTACCTGTGCTCTTCGGCGGCTGTTGCTGCGAGGGCGCGGTTGTAGGCCTTCAGAGCATCCACGTGGTAGAGCGCACCGATGACCTGCTCCCTTCCCTCTTCTTCCATGACCACCGGCAGATAGGCCGCGTCGGCGCGGTCAAACACCGGCATCGCCGCCTCCAGCGAGGCAGCGGCGCGGATGCACAACCCCTCTTCCACCAGGGCCTCGCACTCCTCCAGACTGGCACAGCGGCTGTCGCCCATCGGGCGCATCACGGCGCCTGCCCGGATCAGCGCCAGCAGATAGGCCTGCGGGCCGGCCGCACAGTGAATGTCGCGCCGCTCCAGCTGGGTCAGGAAAAACGACCGGTCCACCAGCCGCGAGGCCAGCGCGGTGGACATGGAGACCGACACCATCACCGCCAGGCCGATCTGCCAGTCTCCGGTCAGCTCGAACACAATGAGCGTGGTCGAAATCGGTGCACCCAGAACCGCGGCTGCTACCGCCCCCATGCCGGCAAAGGCATAAAGCGTGTGGGTGCCCGACACATCCGGCAGCACCGAGGTTGCAATCAGCCCGAAGGCCAGCCCGGTCAGCGCGCCGATCATCAGCGAGGGCGAGAACACCCCGCCCCCCATGCGCCCGCCCATCGTGATCGCCACGGCGGCGGTCTTGACCACAGTAAAAATCACCGCCTGCCCCAGCAGCAGGCCGCCGGTCAGTGCCAGAACGGTGGTTTCATAGCCGACGCCGATGATATGCGGGAACCACACGGCAATCACGCCCAGCATGGCGCCGGACACCGCAGGGCGCAGCCAGCGCGGTAGCGACAGGCGCTGCTGCACCGTGTTGCCCACCTTTTCGGCAAAGAAGATCGCCCGCATCTGAGCCACTGCCACAAGGCCGCAGATCAGGCCGAGGATCAGGAATGCGGGCAGTTCCACATAGAACTGCAGGGCACCCGGCGTGCTGAGAGTGAATTCGGTCACGTCGCCGTATTCCAGCCGGTTGATCACGGTGCCCGCGACCGAGGCCACCACGATCGGCGCAAACGCGTTGACGGAGAAATGCCGCAGCACCACTTCCATCGCAAACAGCGCCCCCGCAATCGGCGCGTTGAAGCTGGCGGAGACGCCTGCAGCCACCGCACAGCCCAAGAGGTCGCGCCCGGTGATGCCATCGGCGTTAATCCGGTTGCTGACCCAGGTGGAAATCACCCCGGCCAGATGCACCACCGGCCCTTCCCGCCCGGTGGAACCGCCGGTGGAGAGCGTGATGAAGGACGCCAGCGCCGAGGCCAGGCCTTCCTTGTGCTCAACCCGTCCGTCATGCAGCGCCGCGCCCTCGATCACGTCGGCAACCGAACGCACCCGGGCATCCGGAGTGAAACGGTCTAGGATCAGCCCCACCACCAGCCCGCCGCCCGCGGCAATGCTGACCAGCACATACCAGGGCAGGTCCTGCGCGTAGGAATGCAGATAGTCGACATCCGGGGCGCCATAAACCCAGGCCTGCAGCGCCGCGATCCCCTTGCGGAAGAACAGGGCGGCGAAACCCGCGGCAATGCCGATCAGCAGGGCGATCAGCCAAAACTGGAACTGGCTGGGACCGCGGTGGCGCAGCATCCGCCAGATGTCCTTGAGGCCGGCCAGCCATTGCAGGAGGATTGCGGAAAGGGACGAACGGATTTCTTGCACCATAACCTGTCAGCGGGTCTTCTTGTCTTCTGTGGCTCCTTGCTGCCACATCCCGGTTAAAGAACCCTCACCCAGGCCATGGAACCGGCGGGTCATCCGGCCAGCAATGCGCGGGCCGCGGCACGGGCCTCCTCTGTGATGGTATCACCGGACACCATCCTGGCAAGCTCATCAATCCGTTCCGCCTCTGCCAGCGGCACCACCTGTGACAGCGTCATGCCGTCGACCACCTGTTTGCGCACCTGCCAGTGATGGCCGCCAAGGGCTGCAACCTGCGGCGAATGCGTGACCACCAGCACCTGTCCGCTGCACGCAAGGCTGCGCAGGCGGCGGCCCACGGCGTCTGCTGTTGCGCCACCAACGCCGCGGTCGATCTCGTCAAAAATCAGCGTCTTGCTGGAATCTTCGCCCCGCAAACAGACTTTCAGCGCCAACAGAAACCGGCTCAACTCGCCGCCAGAGGCAATTTTGTTCAACGGACCTGCCGGTGCGCCGGGGTTGGTGGCAACGGTAAAGGCCACCGCATCCATGCCGTCCGGGCCGGGCTCTGCGGTGGTGATGCGGGTCTCGAACACCGCGCGTTCCATCTTCAGCGGAGCAAGCTCCGCCATCACCGCCTGGTCCAATGCTGCGGCGCTTTGGCGGCGCACCGCGCCCAGCTGCTTGGCGGCTTCGGTATAGGCTGTCTCCGCGGCCTTCAGCGCCGCTTCCTGATCGGCCAGATCCTGATCGCCCGCATCCAGCGCCGCCAGCTTGCCGCGCAGGGTTTCCGCATAGCCTGCCAGCTCGTCCGGCTGCACATCATGCTTGCGCGCGAGGCTCCGGATCGCAAACAGGCGCTCTTCGCAGTCCTCCAGCTCACCGGGGTTGAAATCGAGGCTGTCCAGCACCCGTTCGACCCCGTCCTGGGCGTCCCCCAGTTCGATCATGGCACGGCTGAGAGCCGCCAGCGGTTCATCCAGGCCGCCCTCGGCCTCCTGGCCCGCAACACCTTCCAGCCAGCGCTGCGCCTCGCCCATTGCCGTCTCGGCGCCTTCACTCAGCAGCGCATGGGCGCGGGCAATGTCGCCGCGGATGCGCTCTGCTGCCTGCATCTGGCGGCGGCGGGTGTCCAGCGCCTCATCCTCGCCCGGCTGCGGGTCCAGCTTGTCCAGCTCCGCCACTGCGTGGCGCAGGAATTCCTCTTCGGCCCGCACGGCGTCCAGCGCGGCGCGGGTCGCCGCCACCGTCTTGCGCGCCTTTGCGGCCGCGCCCCAGGCGCTGCGCACCTGTGCCAGCAGGTCCTGCACACCGGCATACTGATCCAGCAGCGCCATGTGGCCGCGCGGATTCAGCAGCCCGCGGTCGTCATGCTGGCCGTGCAATTCAACCAAAGTCTCCGACAGCGCCCGCAGCACCTCGCCCGAGCAGCGACGGTCGTTGACCCAGGCGGTTTTGCGCCCCTCGGCGGTGTTGACCCGTCGCAGGATCAGCTCAGTGCCGCCCGGCAGCCCGGCCTCTTCGAGGATCGCGTGTGCGGGGTGGTCCGCGTTCAGCTCGAACTCCGCCAGAACCTCCCCCTGCGACGCCCCCTGGCGCACCAGTTCAGCGCGTCCGCGCCAGCCCAGCACAAAGCCCAGACTGTCGAGAAGGATCGATTTCCCTGCCCCGGTCTCACCGGTCAGCACATTCAGGCCGGGCTGAAAGTTCAGCTCCAGATGATCGATGATCAGGATATCCCGGATATCAAGCGCGCGCAGCATTGCCCCGCCCCATTGCTGCGGCGGCCGTTACAGCCACCGCCCCTTGACCGTCTGGCGGTAAATCTGGCTCAGCCAGTTGTTGCCGCGGTCCCTGGGCTTGAGCCCGTTTGCAGTCAGCAGCTTGTAGCTGTCCTCATACCAGTCGGTGGACTGGAAGTTGTGGCCCAGAATGGCAGCCGCAGTCTGCGCTTCAGCGGTCAGCCCCAGCGACAGATAGGACTCGACCAGCCGGTGCAGCGCCTCAGGCGTGTGGCTGGTGGTCTGGAAATCCTCCACCACCACCCGGAAGCGGTTGATCGCAGAGGTGTAGTGGCCGCGGCGCAGATAATAACGGCCGATCTCCATCTCCTTGCCCGCCAGATGGTCAAAGGCGAGGTCGAATTTCAGGATCGCCGAGTTGGCATATTCGCTGTCCGGATAGACCTCGATCACAGTGCGCAGCGCCTGCAGCGCCTGGAAGGTCAGCCCCTGGTCGCGGCCCACTTCGTCGATCTGGTCATAATAGCTCAGCGCCAGCAGATACTGGGCATAGGCCGCATCTTCATCTGCCGGGTAGAAGTCGATGAACCGCTGCGCGGCGGCGCGGCTGTTCTCGTAGTCCTTGACCCGGTGATAGGCAAAGGCCTGCATGATCACCGCCTGCTTGGCCCATTCGGAATAGGGGTACAGGCGTTCAATCTCGGAGAAGTAATAGACCGCATCCTTGGGGCGCCGGTTGGCCAGTTCGAACTCGCCGCGCTCATAGATCTGATCGGGAGAGAATGCCTCGACCGACTCGCCGCGCTTCACCGCGCCGCCGTCGCCGCCGCAGCCTGCAAGGGCTGCCACCAGCAGAACCGCGCCGAGGGTTTTGGCTCCCGCCCAGATGCCGTTCATAATGCCTCACCTCACCGTCTTTGCCTTACGGGTGTCCGCCCCGGTTATGCCGTCTCTAGCATATTCAAATGGCGCGCAAAACGCCTTTCGCCACTTCCGCCCTCACTTGGCAGAGAAAGCCGGCGATGGTCAAGGCCGGCCGGCGGCACGGGCCCTCATCTGCAGGCAAACCCGCGGTAAAAGACCCGGGACGATTATGTCCCGGGCCAGTCTGTCCGCTCGTTCTTTGGTTTTCTGCCTTATGCCACGCGGCGCTGTTCGGCCGGGATTTCCGACCAGATCAGCCCCTGCCCCGGCAGCCGTGCGGTCATCGCTGCATCGCAGGCGACGGCCCGGACCGCACCCGGCTCCGCAAACAGGGCCCGCAGCAAGGTGTTGGTCAGCGCGTGCCCCGCGCGCTCGCCAACATAGCGCCCCAAGATCGGCCCCCCGGCCAGCGCCAGATCGCCCAGCGCATCCAGCATCTTGTGGCGTACAGGCTCGTCCGAGTGGCGCAGGCCCGCACCGCTCTCGACCCGTTCTCCGTCAAACACAACGGCGTTCTCGCCGGGCACACCGCCCAGGGCGAGGCCGTTGGCCTGCATTGCTTCGACATCTGCCTGGCGGCAGAAGGTGCGGCTGTCGCACAGCTCACGCGCAAAGCTGCCGTTGCGCATGTCCAGGGACTTGCTCTGGCGGCCGATGGCGGCCTCGGCAAAGTCGATGTGGAATTCGATGGTCAGCCGGTCGCTGGGCAGCAGGGTGGCGCGGGCGCCATCCTTCTCGACCGTGACCGGCTTCAGGATTTCATAGGCGATGATGGGCGCATCCTGGCGCTGCACGCCCTGGCTCATGATGCCGCGCACGAAGGGGGCGGAGGAGCCATCGACGATCGGCACTTCCGGGCCGTCGATTTCGATCAGCGCATTATGCACGCCGCAGCCGGCCAGCGCCGCCATAATGTGTTCGACGGTGGAGACGCTGACGCCGGAGCCATTGACCAGTCGGGTGCAAAGCGGGCTGCGCTCAACCAGATCCCAGCGGGCCGGAACCAGGGTATTGCCCAAGGCGATGTCGGTGCGCTTGAACACGATGCCATGCCCCGCCGGAGCCGGGATCAGGACCATACGTGCGGGTTTGCCGGAATGCAGGCCGGCCCCTTCGAATGCCACCGATGCTTTGAGCGTGTTCTGCACGTTGCGCCTCGTCTCGCTGTTTCCGGCCTCGGGGGCCGTGTTGCGGACGAGAGTTAAGGTTTTGCTGAAAAACGCACAACTCAATCTTTGTAACGGTTTGAAACATGGCTGTAACAGCTCGGCAGAACACCGCTCAAAACACACCAACTCACTGTAAATAAAAAGTAAAAAGCCGCCCGAAGGCGGCTTTTGAAGCGCGATATGTGATGCGTCAGTTGGCTTGGCGGCGCAGGAAAGCGGGGATTTCGATGCGTTCCTGGTCCGGATCCGCCTGCTGCTGCTGCATCTGCTGCGGCTGGGCTGCCGGTGCATGCGCGTGCATGGAGGGCTGCTGGCGCACCGCCTGCGGCTGCTGCTTGGCGGCAGGGGCGTCATTGCTGCCGGTCATCCGGTGGATCAGCGAATTGAGGCCAAAGCGGCGCTGCCCTTCGGGCTGCTGCTGGGCCTGTTGCTGCTGCTGCGGAGCCTGGGCAGCCGGTGCCGCCGGACGCATCTGCTGCTGAACCTGCGGCTGCTGAGCCTGGGGCTGCTGCACCCGCTGGGCCGCGGCCTGCAGACGCTCCAGCGCTTGCGGCGACGGGGTGCCCGGAGCCGGCGCCTTGGGGGCCACAAAAGCAGCTTGCGGGGTTTCCGCGACATCTGCCTGCGGGCGGAATTCCGGCACTTGCGGCTGATACGCGGGGGGCGGCAGGCCATCGTCAGCCAGCGGCTCCACGGTTTCCACGACGTCTTCCACCAGGTCCTGCTCAGCAGCCTGCTGCACGTTCAGTTCCTCGAACAGCGACGGCTCTTCCAGAGCGGCGGCGGCAGGCGCTTCCTGTACCGGTGCAGGCGCGGCCTCAGCGGCCACGGGCTGCTGAACTGGGGTTTCCAGCTCCAGCGGCGCGGCGCGGTTTTCCTCAACGCTGACGGTCTGGCGCAGCGGTGCGGACATCGGGCGGCGCGGCACCGGCATGTCGGTGTTCACGTCAGTTGCGTCGATGCCGGTGGCCACGACGGAGACCCGCATTTTGCCTTCCATGCCGGTATCCAGGGTCGAGCCCACGATGATGTTGGCGTCCGGGTCCACTTCCTCGCGGATGCGGTTGGCGGCCTCGTCCAGTTCGAACAGGGTCAGGTCGTGGCTGCCGGTGATGTTGATCAGCACGCCCTTGGCGCCCTTGAGGCTGATTTCGTCCAGCAGCGGGTTGGCAATCGCCTTCTCGGCCGCCTGGACCGCGCGGTCCTCGCCCTCGCCCTCGCCGGTGCCCATCATCGCCTTGCCCATCTCGTCCATCACGGCGCGGACGTCTGCAAAGTCGAGGTTGATCAGGCCCGGGCGGACCATCAGGTCGGTCACACCTTTGACGCCCTGATACAGCACGTCATCGGCCATCGAGAACGCCTCGGTGAAGGTGGTCTTCTCGTTGGCAAGGCGGAACAGGTTCTGGTTCGGGATGATGATCAGGGTGTCGACGACCTTCTGCAGGGCCTCGACGCCAGCCTCGGCCTGGCGCATCCGCTTCAGGCCCTCGAACTGGAACGGCTTGGTGACAACACCAACGGTCAGCACGCCCAGTTCGCGGGCGGCCTGCGCGATGATCGGCGCGGCGCCGGTGCCGGTGCCGCCGCCCATGCCCGCGGTGATAAAGCACATATGCGCGCCCGCCAGGTGATCAACGATCTGCTCGATGCTTTCCTCAGCCGCGGCAGAACCCACCTGCGGGCGGGCGCCTGCGCCGAGGCCTTCAGTGACCTTGATGCCCAGCTGCACCCGGCTCTTGGCCGAGCTTTGCTGCAGCGCCTGCGCGTCGGTATTGGCCACGACGAATTCGACGCCATCCAATTCCTTGGCGATCATGTTGTTGACGGCATTGCCGCCAGCGCCGCCGACACCGAACACGGTGATCTTCGGCTTCAACTCTTCATTCCCGGGCATCGAAAGGTTCAACGTCATGCTCATACCGCCTGTGTTACCTGCCCTTCCCGCAAAGGGCTTATTCCTGTCCTATTCACCATAATCTACCGCGGAGAGGGTGTTTCGTCATCCTAAAAAGCACGACACGCCACAAAATAAGGCCTCATTCTAAGGCTAAAACCGCGGTATTTCGCCGTCCCTAGCAGATATTGCGGATTGAGCACAAGCCACACACAACAAAACCTCTCCATCCGCAAAATCGCTTTGCAGAGGAGGTTGGTTCCAAGGTTTGGCTGGCCACTGCCCGGCCTGCTGACTCGCCGCGTTTGCCGCGGACGTTAACGGCAGACTAACGGCTCAGGAGGACGCTGTCACGCCCTCTTTGCCCGTTCCGGCTGAATTGAATTGCCCGTGCGCGCCCGGGTCTACCAGTTGTCCCGGAACCAGCGCACCGCGCGGCCCAGAGTGCCCGCCGGATGACGGCCCGCGGGCATCTCGAAATCCCACCATTCATCCTGCGGATGGGCGGCAAACAGGCACAGCCCCACGGCAGAGGCAAAGCCCGGCCCGGTCGCAGACTGCGGCAGGCCGTGGACACGCAGCGGGCGGCCCAGGCGGACCTGCTGGCCCAGAATGCGGCTCGCCAGCCCGTCCAGCCCCATGATCTGGCTGGAGCCGCCGGTCAGCACGATCTGCTGGCTCGGCAGGTATTCGAACCCGGCCGCATCCAGCCGCGCCCGCACCTCTTCCAGGATTTCCTCGACGCGGGGGCGCATAATGCCGATCAGCTCCGCCCGGCTGACGGTGCGCCGGTCATGTTCCCAGTCGCCGGTATCGCCGCCGATGTCGATGATTTCGCGGTCGTCGGCGCCAGTGGCATGCACCCCGCCGTTGAAGGTCTTGATCCGCTCCGCATTGGCCATCGGAATGCCCAGGCCCATCGAGATGTCGCTGGTGATGTGATCGCCGCCCAGACGCACCGCGTCGGCATAGATCATGTGCTTCTTCATAAAGATCGAGATCGAGGTGGCGCCGCCGCCCATGTCGATACAGGCCGCGCCCAGTTCCTGCTCGTCCTCGACCAGCGCCGAGAAGCCGGAGGCATAGGCCGAGGACGCAATCCCCGCCAGTTCCAGATCGCAGCGCTGGATGCAGCGCACCAGATTCTGCACCGCGATGGCATCCACCGTCAGCATATGCATGTCGACCGCAAGGGTCTGCCCCATCTGGCCGCGCGGATCGCCCAGGCCGGAGCGGTTGTCGAGCGCAAAGTTCACCGGCTGCGCGTGCAGCACCTCGCGGCCTGCGCCGTATTCCGGCACCTCGCAGGAGGCCAGCACCTGCGCCACCTCATGCTCGGAGACCACCTGCCCCTCAAGGTCCAGCTTGGCATCCAGCCCGTAAGAGCGCGGATTGGCGCCGGAGAAACAGGCGATCACATGATCGACGCGCACCTCTGCCATCTTCTGCGCCGCCTGCACCGCGGTGCGGATGGCGCGCTCGGTCTCCTGCATGGCGTTGATCTCGCCGAACTGCACTCCGCGCGACCGCGTTGTTGCGGCGCCGATCACCCGGAACCCGGATTGCCCGGCCAAGGCGCCGATGGAGCCGTCCTCGCTGAGCCGCCCGGTGCCGTCAAAGCGCAGCACCAGGCAGGCGATCTTGGAACTGCCCACGTCCAGAATAGCCACCACGCCGCGCTGCATCGCCTGACGCCGCATCTGCCGCATCGCCCGCTGCGATTGATAAAGATCTGTCATGTTACTGCCCGCCCCCGTTCAACTGCCGGATCCGCCACCAGTTTTCCACTGAGTTTTCGGTCATCCGCACGGTGGGGCGCCCAGCCAGACGCATATCCACCGCTGCCACATCGCGTTCCAGCAAATCCTGTACTTCACTCACCGCCAGCACCCGCTCCAGCGCCCGCACCGGGTTCTTGGCTGGCAGCATGATGCGCTGCTTGCGGTCCAGAACCACGTCCCAGCGCCGTTCGCCGACGCGCACCAGCCCGCGCAGCCGCGGACCCAGCGGTTTCGCCGCTGCAAACAGCCGCAGTGCCTGCGCCGCGTGCCCGGCCGCACCCTTGCCCGCGATCAGCGGCAGGTCCGGGTGCAGGCTGCGGCGGCCCAGTTCGGCCACGTGAATGCCCTGCTCATCCAGCAGCGCCAGCCCCTCGCGGCTGCGCCAGATCAGCGCCGGTTCGCGTTCCTCAACATCGACCTGCAGGATGCCGCCGGGGCGGATCCTGACGCTGGCGGTTTTCACCGGGTCCAGACCGGTGATCACATCGCGGATCTGCTCCAGGTCCAGATCAAAGGAGCTGACCGGAAAATCCAGCGGCACCACCTCGCGGATGTCGCGCGCCACGCTGACGCCGGCCCCGTCCACTGCCATCACCTTGACCATGAACTCGGGCCGTTCCTGGATTGCGGCGCGGGCGTCATTATAAAGTGCCACCAGCGTGTCGCGCCGGGCCTCATCCGCCAGATAGGCGCTGCCCGCCGCAAACACCAAACAGAACGGCACCCCGAAGCGCAGGCCAAAGCGGATGCCCGGTGTCAGCATCCAGCGCTGCAGACGGTATTTCAGCCGCGACGGCGCCGGGTCGCAGCGCCCTTCCTCCGGCTTGCGGAACCAGCTCCTCAGCGGTTGCATGACGCATCCTCCACCATCCAGGCGCAGAGCTGGCCAAAGGTCATGCCGCAGTGGGCCGCCTGTTCCGGCGCAAGAGAGGTCGGCGTCATGCCGGGCTGAGTGTTTGTTTCAAGCAGAACAAGCCCGCTGGCGCCGCGCGCCTCATCCCAGCGGAAATCGGTGCGGCTGACACCGCGGCAGCCCAGCACCTCATGCGCCTTCAGGGCATATTCCAGGCACAGGTCAAAGATTTCCCGCGGCAGATCCGCAGGTAGCACATGGCGTGATCCGCCGGGCTTGTACTTGGCGTCATAGTCATACCAGCCGTCGGTCAGAATGTCCGTGACGGTCAGCGCCCGGTCCCCGACCACGGTGGTGGTCAGCTCGCGCCCCGGCGCATAGGTCTCGACCATCACCTCGGCCGGCATTTCCTCCGACAGCAGCGGCGGGCCGTTGGCGGCCTCATGCACGATATAGATGCCGACGCTGGAGCCCTCGTTGTTGGGCTTCACCACATAGGGAGGCGCCATAACATGGCCCGCGCTCACATCATCCTTGGCGAACAGGCCGCTTTCGACCACCGGCAGCCCGGCGGCGCGGTAGACCTCTTTGGAGCGCTGCTTGTCCATTGCCAGCGCCGAGGCCAGCACACCGGAATGGGTATAGGGGATCTGCAGCCATTCCAGCACGCCCTGGACGCAGCCGTCCTCGCCCCAGCGCCCATGCAGCGCGTTGAACACAACATCCGGCTTCACATCCAAAAGGCGCGCGTGCAAGTCAGCGCCTGCATCCACCTCGGCAACCTCGAACCCCTCACCGCGCAAAGCGGCCGCGCATTCACGGCCGCTGGACAGCGATACCTCGCGTTCGGCTGATGGGCCACCCATCAGCACCGCGACTTTCGGGAGTGCCCTGCTCGACTTACTCACCACGAAACGCCTCAATATACGCGGGGCTTTTTGCCCCTGTTTCTTGGGACCCGTTACAGGCCCGCCTTTATAATTTGAACCGGATTTGTTCCGGCTGATCTGTGCAGGGCTGCACGCCCCTGAAACCGGCGGTGCCTTGCCGCCTGTGCGGCACCGTAACGCCCAAGATCTTACCGGCGCATTAACAGTGCCTTTACCACGGTTAAGATTTCCGCTTCCCGGACCTGTGCCAGGCCCTGTTCCTTTTCCAGCTGCCGGTGCAGAAGCCTTTGCCGGCGCTCAAGATTTCCGGTTATTCGGGAAGCGGATCACCTATCCGCATGATTTCCCACTCTAGCGTGATGCCGGAATCTTCGTAAACCTTTTTCCGCACATCTTCGCCCAGCCCTTCCAAATCTGCGGCAGTTGCGCCACCCGTATTGATCAGGAAGTTGGAATGCTTTTCGCTCATCTGCGCCCCGCCGCGCCGCGCACCGCGCATGCCGGCGTTGTCGATCACCTTCCAGGCCTTGAGGTCATGCACATCATCGGCCCGTCCCGTCGAAGAGAAACCCGCCGGGTTGCGGAAGGTGGATCCGGCAGAGCGGTCCCTGACCGGCTGGGTCTCGTCGCGCTTTTGCAGCTGCGCTGTCATCCGGGCGTGCAGCTCTTCCGGGTCTCCCTTAGTGCCGCGCAGGGTGGCGGAAACCAGCACCGCGCCCTCGGGAAATGCAGTCTGGCGGTACCGGAAGTCCAGTTCCTGTGCCGCGATCTCGCGGATTTCGCCCTGGCGGGTTACGATGGTGGCTGACACGAACACATCCGCGGTGTAACTGCCGTAGCAGCCCGCATTCATCCGCACCGCGCCGCCGATGGAGCCGGGAATGGTGCGCAGGAAGGTCAGGTCAATCCCCGCATCCGCCGCACGTTTTGCCACATGCGCATCCAGCGCCGCGGCGCCCGCGGTCACTGTATCGCCGTCAGCTTCAATGCTGTTGAACCCGCGGCCCAGACGGATCACCACCGCCCGCATGCCGCCGTCGCGCACGATCAGATTGGAGCCAACCCCCATCGGGAACACTTGAACGCCCGGGTCCAGCTGGCGCAGGAATTCTGCCAGATCATCAATGTCCTCAGGCTGGAACAGATAGTCAGCCGGGCCGCCGACCCGCAGCCAGGTCAGTTCCGCAAGCGGTTTCTGCCCTGTAAGGCGGCCACGCACCGCCGGAAGTATAGCTTGATCTTGCGCCGCCATCGCCGCTTCCGCCCCAAGTTCCATCCTACAAACGCGCATAGTCCGTAAACAAGATGGCCGCGGAAATAAAGGGACAACGCAACCTCGCGGAAATCATGAACGTGATCGGCAAAACACTGCTTCTGCTCCAGCCAGACCAGCGTGGCCAGCCAGCCTGCTGCAGCCAACGCCGCCAGCCAATGCCGCCGGAACCGGCCGAGGCAGTAAAAGCCAAGCAGCCACATCAGGCCAAAGGCCAGCCAAATTGCAGAAACGGCGATCATTGCCTGCCTCCACCGCCGGAAAGCACGTACCGGCATCAAACGGGTTACAAAGAGTATTCCCGCCTGAGTATCAGGCCAACCGGAAGAAAAGGTTAAACCTTTCGAACCACCAGCCCTTTTGTGAAGTTTTACCGGCCCAAAGCGCGTTTAACCCAGCGCCCGAAATACAGCACGGGCCAGCGCAGCACCGACATCCCCGCCAAGAGCACTGCCAGCCCCCACCAGGGGCCGTTTTCATAGGTCACATACCCCAGCAGCGGAATGCCCAGCGCAATCAGCACGTAGGCCCGGCGCCAGTGGTTGTCGCGGCTGGGGATCATCGCCAGCACGTTTGCTGCCAGCGCCCAGACGGCGGCCAGGGTCAGCGACAGCGTCATCGCTCTAGCGCTCCAGACGCTGGGGCAGGCCATTGGCCCAGGTGCTGATGGTGCCGGCGCCGAGACAGACCACCATGTCGCCGGGGCGCGCCTGCTCGCGCACCAAGCGCTCCAGGTCTTCTTCGCTCAGGATGGCGCGGGCGTGGCGGTGGCCATGGCGGATCAGCCCTTCGACCAGATCATCGCGGCTGGCACCTTCGATCGGTTCCTCGCCGGCCGCGAACACTTCGGCAATTGCCACCACGTCCGCCTCGTTGAAACAAGCGCAGAAATCTTCGAACAGGTTCGAAAGGCGCGAATAGCGGTGCGGCTGGTGCACAGCGATGACCCGGCCCTCGCAGGCCTGGCGCGCCGCCTTCAGCACCGCGGCGATCTCCACCGGGTGGTGGCCATAGTCGTCGATGATGGTGACACCCCCCACCTCGCCTACCTTGGTGAAACGGCGGTTGACGCCGCCAAAGGCCGCCAGAGCCTCGCGGATTTCGACACTGTTCATGCCCAGATGCCGCGCCACTGCCACCGCAGACAACGCGTTGGAAACATTGTGGTCCCCCGGCATAGGCAGGGTGCAGCCCTCGATCACCCGGTCCTCGGCCTGCAGCACCACGTCGAAATGCGCAACGCCGCCCTTGTAGGTCAGATTGACGGCGCGCACATCCGCCTGCGCGTTGAAGCCATAGGTCACCACCCGGCGGTCGGAAATCCGGCCCACCAGCGCCTGCACCTCGGGGTGGTCGGTGCAGCAGACGGCAACACCGTAGAACGGGATGTTGGAGACAAACTCCAGGAAACCGTCGCGCAGCGTGTCGAAGTCGCCCCAGTGCTCCATATGCTCAGGGTCGATATTGGTCACCACAGCGATGGTTGCGGGCAGCCGGTTGAAGGAGCCGTCGCTCTCATCCGCCTCGACCACCATCCATTCGCCCTGACCCATCCGCGCGTTGGAGCCATAGGCGTGAATGATGCCGCCGTTGACGATGGTCGGGTCAAATCCGCCGGCCACCATCAGTTCCGCCATCATTGTGGTGGTGGTGGTCTTGCCGTGGGTGCCGGCAATGGCGACGTTGGACTTGAGCCGCATCAGCTCTGCCAGCATGTCGGCGCGGCGCACCACCGGCAGGCCGCGCAGGCGGGCCTCGTCCAGTTCCGGGTTGCCCGGCTTGATTGCAGAGGAGATCACCACAACCGCGGCCTCCTCCAGGTTCTCCGCCTTCTGGCCGGTGAAAACGCGCGCGCCCAGCTTCTCCAGCCGCTCGGTGATCTTGGAGGACTTCAGGTCCGAGCCCTGCACCATGTACCCGAGGTTCAAGAGCACCTCGGCGATACCCGACATACCGATGCCTCCGATCCCCACGAAATGGATCGGGCCAACGTCACCGGGCAGTTTGGTTGCAGGGTTCATGATCGTTATCCTTCCTCGGCCAGCTGCTCCACCAGTGCTGCCAGACGTTCGGCAGCATCGGGGACCCCGGCGCTCAGTGCAGCGGTTGCCATCTGCGCGGCAGCCTGCGGGTTACTCAGAATCGCGCCCATATGCTCTGCCAGCACCGGGATATCAAGGGCGCTTTCGGGAATCATTACGGCAGCATTGGCATCAACCAGCCCGCGGGCATTGGCGCTCTGGTGATCGCCTGCAGCGGCGGCAAAGGGGATCAGGATCGACGGCCGCCCGATGATCGAGATATCCGCGACCGAGGAGGCGCCCGAGCGCGAGATCACCAGCTGCGCCTCCGACATGCAGGCGGGCACATCGGTGAAAAACGTCTGCACATCGGCATTTATGCCGTGTTCGGCATAAAACGCATTGACCCGCTGCAGGTCTTCCTCGCGTGCCTGATGCGACACGCGCAGGTGCCTGCGGATCTCCTCCGGCAGCGCCGCCACAGCAGCGGGGACCACGTCAGACAGGATGCGCGCACCCTGGCTGCCGCCCATCACCAAAAGCGACATCGGGTAATCGCCCGGCGGGATATAGCCGGCAGCGGCCCGTTCCTTCACCGCGCTGCGGACCGGGTTGCCCACATGCTCATGCGCGACGCCTTGTGGCAGCGCGGTCGGCCAGGTGCCGCAGGCGACACCCGCGACGCGGGTGGCAAAGATCTGGTTGACGCGGCCCAGCACGCCGTTCTGCTCATGGATCATCCGCGGCAGTTTCAGCAGCGTCGCCGCCCCCAGCGCCGGGATAGACGGGTAGCCGCCAAAGCCGATCACCGCATCGGGGCGGTCACTGCGCATCTGCATCGCCATCGACAGGACGCCGCCGGCAATCTTCGGCGCCACCAGCGCCTTGGCCAGCAGACTGCCGCGGGCAAAGGTGGCAGAGGACACCTGCGAGATTTCAACCGCGCTGGGGAAGGACGCGGTATAGCGCGCACCGCGCGCATCCGTCGACAGCTTCACCCGCCAGCCGCGCGCCAGCATTATCTCGGCCAGCGCCTGTGCAGGAAACATATGGCCGCCGGTTCCGCCGGCAGCCATCAAAAGCATTTTCTGTGCCATCGCAGCTGGTCTCTTTTCTCTCTCGTCAGCGGCCGCGGCCGTTCAGGTAATCGGCAATCCCGCCCTGCGGGCGCGTCCGGGTAAAGGCCAGCAACATACCCACCGCAATCCCGGTGGCAATCAGCGAAGATCCGCCATAGCTGACGAACGGCAAAGTCATGCCTTTGGCGGGCAAGAGCCGCACCGCAACCCCCATATTGATCATCGCCTGCACGCCGAACATGCACACCAGGCCAGTGCCCGCGAGGCGGATGAAGGTATCGCGCTCGCGCATCAGCCGGAACAGCGAGCGCACAACGATGGAGGCGTAAAGCGCGATCAGCACCGCCACCAGCACCAGCCCGTATTCCTCTGCCGCAACCGCCACGATGAAATCGGTATGGGCATCGGGCAGCGACCATTTCACCTGCCCCTCGCCGACGCCGACGCCGAACAGCCCGCCCTCGCGGATCGCGTTGGTGGCATAACCCAGCTGGGTTGTGGGATCGACATCCGGGTTCAGGAAGCCGTCGATGCGGCGGGCAAAGTGTTCCGAGCTGTTATAGGCAAAGACGCCGCCCATCACGACCACCGCGGCCATGCAGACCAGCAGCAGCATCGGCGCCCCGGCGACAAAATACATCACGCCCCAGCCGAACAGGATCAGGCTTGCCTGGCCGAAATCCGGCTGCAGGACCAGCATCATCACCACCATCATGCACAGCGCGAACGACATCAGCGTGCCCGGCGGGCCGTTGATCTGCTGGCTGGCCGCAATCATCCAGGCGGCCACCACGATGAAACCGGGCTTGAGGAACTCCGATGGCTGCAGCGAGGCAAAGCCAAGCGAGTACCAGCGCACCGCGCCCTTGCCGAAATCGGTTCCGAAGATCGGCAGGAAGGCCAGCGCCACAAAGGCGACCGCAAAGCCGACCACCGCCAGCCGCCGCACCAGCGTGGGCGACATCACCGAGGTGATCAGCATCGCCATCAGCGCCGTCAGGCCGAAAACCGCCTGCCGCTGCACATAGTGGAAATTTCCGAACCCGTTCCTTTCCGCCAGCGGCACCGAGGCGGCAAGCCCCAGCAGCAGCCCGATCACGAACAGCATCAGGATGCAGGACATTGTCCATTTATCCAGCGTCCGCCACCACTTGGGAAGAATCGGTTCACCAGCCTGCACGGGAACCGCGCCATAGACCATCTCAGTCATGGGAATACCGCCACTATATGCCTCGTTCCGCCCCATTTTTCGGGGTCTCACAGAAACTGTAACGATTCGTGAGCCGCGGCGCCAGAAAAAGAACACAGTTCGGCAAGAATCCACCGCCCGCGCGGCGGCCCGTCTTGACAGGCAGGAAGCCGCCCGCCTGCCAGCGCCAATCCGCCGGGCCGCGCCCGCCGGCCTGCCCCTTGCGCCGCCACCGGTTCCGTGGTGGATGCGCGCCATGCGGATAAACACCCTGATTCTCGGCGCCGGCGCGGCTGGCATGATGTGCGCGGCCCGCGCGGGCGGCAGCACATTGGTGATTGACCACGCCAAGGCGCCGGGTGAAAAGATCCGCATTTCCGGCGGCGGCCGCTGCAACTTCACCAATATGTATGCAGAGGCGAAGAACTACCTCTCTGCCAATCCGCATTTCTGCAAGTCGGCGCTGGCGCGCTATACCCAGTGGGATTTCATCGAACTGGTGGACCGCCACGGCATCGCCTGGCACGAAAAGACCCTGGGCCAGCTGTTCTGCGACGGCTCCTCCAAGCAGATCATCGCCATGCTGGTTGAGGAGATGCGGGCGGCCGGCGCCGACCTGTGGCTGCACACCTCTGTTGAGGCCGTGGCGCAAGCCGCAGACGGCTATACCGTCCGGCTGCTGCGCGAGGGCAAGGCGCAGACCGTCACCTGCCGCAACCTGGTGCTGGCGACCGGCGGCAAGTCGATCCCCAAGATGGGCGCCACTGGCCTCGCCTATGACCTTGCCCGCCAGTTCGGGCTTGAGGTGACAGAGACCCGCGCAGGCCTGGTGCCTTTCACATTCCCCGACGGGCGGTTTCAGCCGCTGGCGGGTGTCTCCCTGCCCGCGCGTCTCAGCAATGCGCGCACCGCCTTCGACGAAGCGCTCTTGTTCACGCACCGCGGCCTTTCCGGGCCCTCGGTGCTGCAGCTCTCCTCCTACTGGCGCGAGGGCGAGGAGATCACGGTCAACCTGATCCCGGATACCCCGCTTTATGCTCTCCTGCGCGACCAGCGCCAGACCGAAGGCCGCCGCGACCTGACAACCGAACTTTCCCGCCACCTGCCCGGCAAGCTGGTGGATTTCCTTGCCCCGCAGCTGGGCCTCAAGGGCCGCCTGGCGGACCAGTCCGACGCCGCGCTTCAAGGCTTAAGCGAAGCCCTGCAAACCTGGCATCTGCTGCCCGCAGGCACCGAGGGCTACCGCACCGCCGAAGTCACCCTGGGCGGCATCTGCACCGGCGGCCTCTCCTCCAAGACCATGGAAGCCAAAGCCGCCCCCGGCCTTTTTGCGATCGGCGAAGCCGTGGACGTGACCGGCTGGCTTGGCGGCTACAATTTTCAGTGGGCCTGGTCCTCAGCCCATGCCGCAGGCACCGCCATCGCCGCCAAAGGCTGAGCACAGCTTGACATCCCCCCCGGGCGCCACCAATATAGTTACCATGGTAATAAAAATCGGAGCCTGCCATGACAACCTCCTTTCAGCTTGTCGCCAAAATCACCCCGAAACCGGAGCATATGCAGGATGTGCGCCAAAGCCTGCTGGACATTCTGGCGCCGACCCGGGCCGAACCCGGCTGCCTGAAGTTCCTGCTGGCCGAAGGCCGCGACGGCAATTGCTTCTATCTGGACGAAGAATGGGCCAGCGACGACGCCTTGGCGGCGCATTACGCAGCAGATTACATCACGCCGGTCTTCGCCAAATACGAAGCGTGGCTTGCCGCCCCGGTGGAAATCCACAAGATGACCCCGCTGGCCTGACGCGAATGTTCTTCCTCAAGGACCTGCCATCGCAGCAAATGGTCGGCACCTATGCCGAGGCTTACGGTGCCGACCCGGCCCATATCAGCGGCGCGCTTCTGATGATGCGCCGCGCCAGCCTTCTGATCCGCAGTCTGGAAGCCTTTTTCGCAGCACAAGGCCTGTCCCAGCTGCGGTTCCTGGTGCTGATCGTGATCGACCGGGAACCGGACCGCGACTGGCTGAGTCCAAACGAGATCGCCGAGCGCATCGACGTGTCCAAACCGGTGATGACCCGCACCCTGCAATCGCTGCAGAAAGACGGGCTGATAACCATATCGGCAAGCCCTTCCGACGGGCGGTCAAAAAAGGCCATGCTGACAGCAGAAGGCCGACACCGGCTCAGAGAGACTCTTCCCGGCTACTTCAAGATTTTGTCACAGGAAATGTCCAAAGGCTGAGTTGCTGGGTTTCCCTCTTGGGTGAGAATGAAATCCTCCTTCTCTCAATTCAGCCTTCACCCGGCGAATTCTGCCACCTCCGCCAGCAGCCAGCTACGGAAGGCTGCTATGGCCGGGGCATCGCGGCGCCCCTCCGGGTAGACCAGCCAGACAGAGATATCATCCTCCGTCACCAGATCGAACGGCTGCACCAGTGCGCCGCTGGCAATCAGGCCGCGGGCATAGGCCGGTGTCAGCAAGCAAGCGCCCTGTCCCGCAAGGGCCGCCTGAACTTCCAGCATCTGGGTGCCCAGGCTGTGCTGCTCGGCTGGCTTTGGCGGCGCTACGCCGGCTGCGCGGAACCACAGGGCCCAGGCCGGGTCCCCGGCATCCACCCGCGGCACCCGCAGCAGGTCGGCGGGCTGCTCCATAGGGCCAAAGGCCTCTATCAGCGCCGGCGTTATCAGCGGCGTATAGCTGCCGCGGATAAGAAGGTCCGCCGCCAGCCCCGGCCAGCTGCCGCGCCCGGCACGGATCGCCACGGTGGCCTCCCCCGCCAGCAAATCCGCCACCCGCGGATTGACGTCCACCCTTGTGGTGATGCCGGGGTGCGCCACCTGAAACTGCCCCAGCCGCGGCGCCAGGATGAAGGCGGCAAAACTGGTGAGGGTGCTGATCACCAGCTCCTCGCCGCCGCCGCGCAGATCCGCCCATCCTTGGCGCAACAGATCCAGTGCTTCGCGGGCGTGGCGCTGCAAGGCCTCTCCCGCGGCGGTTGGCGCCACTCCGCGCGGCAGACGGCGGAACAGGGGCTGGCCCGCCCGGTCCTCCAGCAGCTTGATCTGATAGCTGACCGCAGCCTGCGTCATCGCCAGTTCCTCAGCCGCGCGGCTGAAACTGCCCAGCCGGGCCGCGGCTTCAAAGACGCGCACCGCCGGCAGCGGCGGCAAGGGGTTCACAGAGCGATCCATCAAGACAGCTTATACCAGGGCCGCTGAGATTCAATTGGTCATTGACGCGGCAAGCGGCCACATCTTGTTCAGATAGAACAAGGATCAGGCCCATGGCTGAAATGCTTTCACAGATGACCCTTTGGCACGTTATCAGCAGAGCTTTTGCTTCGCACCCGCGCAAGGACGCCCCCGCCAGCCAGGCTGCCGGCCAGCAGCTCGCCCGCAGGCGGTTGAGCCACCTGCCGGAGCACCTGTTGCGCGATATCGGTCTTTGACCCGGCTGCAGGCAGCCGGATGCGGGTGTTGGGACCTGTCAGATGGCGGCAACTGCACGGCTGCCGCCATTCACTCTTCGATGAACACCTTGTTGTTCGGGGTCACACCGCGGGTATAGGTGCAGAAGGTATCGTGCGCCTCGGGCGTGGTCGTGTGGATCTTGATATTGGTGATCACTTCCACCGCGCCGAACTCCAGGCAGGCTTTCTCCGCCTGCTTGACGATCTCCAGCAGGTGATCCAGCTCACCTTTCATGGTGGTCTCCATCGCCCCCACCTGGAACGGCACGCCTGCGGATTTCACCACGGCAATCGCCGCGTCCACCGCTTCGAAGTTGTTGCCCGCGCGCAGCCGCGGGATGACCTGAAATGCCAGCATAACGGTGTTTTCTGTTGAAGTGCCTGCGGTCATGCCTGTTTCCTCCTGCGACTTAACCAAGCCGCGCTTTCACTTCCGCAACGAAATCATCACCGCGCTGCTCGAAGTTGTCATATTGGTCAAAGCTCGCCGCGGCCGGCGCCAGCAGTACCGTGTCACCCGGCTGCGCCTCTGCCATGGCGCGCTCCACCGCTGCGGCCATGGTGGTGCAGACCTCCGCCTCCACGTCCAGCTGCAGCGCGAACCCCGCCGCCTCGCGGCCGATCACATAGGCTTTCACCACATTGGCAGTTTGCCCCTGCAGCGCATTTAGCCCGCCGTCTTTTTCCAGCCCGCCGCAGATCCAGCGGATGTTCCTGAAGGCGCTCAGCGCCTTTACAGCGCTGTCCAGGTTGGTGGCCTTGCTGTCATTCACATAGCGCACGCCATCTGCCTCAGCGATGGTCTGGCTGCGGTGCGGCAGGCCGGGAAAGCTGGCCATCGCCTCGCCGATCAGCCGCGGCGCCAGCCCCAGCGTGCGCGCCGCAGCATAGGCCGCGCAGGCGTTTTGATGATTGTGCGCGCCCGGCAGGCCCATCATCTCCCGCAGGTCGATGGAGGCCGCCTGCCGCCCCTTGCGATACTCGCTCAGAAACCCCTTCCTGGCAAAGACCTGCCAGCCCGGCCCGGTCAGCTTGCGCGCGGCGGACACCCGGATCACCCGGTCGTCCCCCAGCCCTTCGGACAGCTGGCCCGCCAGAAACAGCCCCTCGTCCTCGTCGATGCCAATGACGGCGCGGTCCGGCCCGCCTTCGGCAAAGAGGCGCCGTTTGGCTGCGAAATAGCCGCCCATGCCGCCATGCCGGTCCAGATGGTCGGGGCTGAGATTGGTGAACACCGCCACATCCGGCGTCAGTGCCCGCGCCAGCTCCGTCTGATAGCTCGACAGCTCCAGCACCACCACGCCGCCCTCGCCGGGCGGATCAATGTCTAAGACCCCGCGGCCGATATTGCCCGCCAGCTGGCTGTCACGGCCCGCCTCCTGCAGGATGTGGTGCAGCAGCGCCACCGTGGTCGATTTGCCGTTGGAGCCTGTCACCGCCACCACCTTGGGCGGCTGCTCAAACATCTGCCACTCAGCATCAGCAAAGGAGCGGAAGAACAGTCCGATGTCATTGTCCACCGGTACGCCCGCCTCAATCGCCGCGCGGATCACCGGGTTCGGCTTGGGATAGAGATGCGGAATGCCGGGTGAGGTGATCAGCGCCGCCACATCATCAAAAGCACCGGATATATGCAGGTCGCGGCAGGTGAAGCCTTCTGCCTCAGCCGCCTCCCGTGCCGCCGGGTTGTCGTCCCAGCAGATGGCCGCGGCCCCGCCCGCGCGCAGAGCCCGCGCCGTCGCCAGACCTGAGCGCCCCAGCCCCAGCACCGCCACCTTGGCGCCTTCATATCCTTTGACCGGGATCATAGCCTGCCCTTTCGCACGTCCGCCGTTTTGGGGATTACCCTGTACAGAGGAACCTCCGGAATGCAAGCGGGGCTATTCTGCCTGTTTGGCCAGAAAGATCTCCAAATTCCTGCGTACAGTTTGCGTTTTCGGGTGCTTACCCCCCAATGCCCGCTCAGATACCGCCAGCGCCTCGCGGTACAGCGGCTCCGCCTCCTCATGCCGCCCGGTCGCCTGCAGCAGCCCCGCGAGGTTGTTCAGGTGGGTGGCATAACCGGGATGCTCTGTGCCAAGCGTCTTGCGGTCAATCTCCAGCGCCTCGCTGTACAGCGGCTCTGCCTCTTCATACCGCCCGGTCGCCTCCAGCAGCCCCGCGAGGTTGTTCAGGCGGATGGCATAATCGGGATGCTCTGTTCCAAGCGTCTTGCGGTCAATCTCCAGCGCCTCGCTGTACAGCGGCTCTGCCTCTTCATACCGCCCAGTCGCCCGCAGCAGCCCCGCGAGGTTGTTCAGGTGGATGGCATAATCGGGATGCTCTGTTCCAAGCGTCTTGCGGTCAATCTCCAGCGCCTCGCTGTACAGCGGCTCCGCCTCATCATACCGCCCGGTCGCCCGCAGCAGCTCCGCGAGGTTGTTCAGATCGGTGGCATAATCGGAATGCTCTGTGCCAAGCGTCTTGCGGTCAATCTCCAGCGCCGCGCGGTACAGCGGTTCGGCTTTCGCGTACTCCCCCTGAGATCTCAAGCTCCCGGCAAGATTATTCAGCGCAGTTGCTGTTCTTTCATCCTCATCTCCAAATTCGCTGCGTGCAACATCCACCAGATCCTCTTCAAAGCGGATTGCCTGCTTGTGCCGTCCCGCCCGCCAAAGGAATGTGCCGGCTTTGATCAGGGTTTCATAATTCGGGTCCAATTTTGCGGCGCGCGCGTAGTGTTCCGCCGCATCCAGCCAACGCACTTCCTGTTCGGCAATTTCACCCCGGCCAAAGGCTGCGCGGGCCGCTTCCTGCACTTCCAGTTCTCTATGTGCCTCGATTTCTGCAAAAATCCCGTCTGCGATGGAGAAGTCCCCCTGCTCCAAAGCGGTCCGCGCTTCGGCAATGCGCTCACCGCCTATGCCGTTGCCCGACCGCTCGAGCAGCGCTTCCAGATCGGCGATGCGTTTTTGAGCGTCTGCCAAAGCCGGCTCCGGATCAGCGATCTGTTTCTCCAGCTCGGCTATCCGTGCGCGAAACTGGTCTTTCTCCGACTGGTCCGCTTCAGCCAGTTCCCGCTCCAAGTCTGCTTTCAGATCGCGTCGTATGCGGATGAATTCCGGCACTGTCAGAGCCGGGCCATCTACTGCTCGGTTAGGACTTAGGGCAGCAACTGTCTTTTCATCCAGCGTGACTTTCTCTGGCGCTTTCCGCCGAGCAAACAGAACTCGGACTGGCTTAAAGAAGAACTCAATACCAGCGAGTAATGCAGCCCCACCGCCCAAAGCCGTTCCATGTGTATTCAGGAATGCCAGAATCTCATCGCGCAAAGCGTTTCCCCTGAACAGAGTAACTAATTGAGCCGGACAATATCAAATCGCATAGAAGTTGAAAGCTGGCGTTTTCCACTGAGGGCAGTGCCCGAACCGAGGGGCGGGGTGTAAAGCGCCCGCGTCGTGCTGGAAGCACGCCTGCGGCATGACGGGGATGGTTCGGGCGCTGCCCGGCGTGCCGCCGGGCGGGAGGCTGCAACTGGCAGGTGTTGCCTACCCACCGTACGCGGCCCTCACCGTATCTTCACTCCGTCAGGTTAGTCTCCAAGCGTTGCAACAAGAAGACCAGGAGACCGGCCCCCTCAGACCACCTCTTCATCGGGTGCAGGGCGGGCCCGCGAAAGGCCGATAGACGGGCACAGCCCCTTGGCAAGGGCTGTCCGATGCTCCGCCCCTCCGGCGGCGCCGCCTTCTTCCTCAAAGACAAACCGCCCGCAGCAGCAGCCCCGGGCGGTTCCATGAAAAAGAGAGTTCAAACTGCCCCGCCAGCGTGACGGCGCGGCGGCCAAACGGCGTGTTTTACCGCACCTTCAGCGTTGCGAGGCCGATCATCGCCAGGATCAGCGAGATGATCCAGAAGCGGATCACGATCTGCGGCTCGGCCCAGCCCTTCTTCTCGTAATGGTGGTGGATCGGCGCCATCAGGAACACCCGCCGCCCGGTGCGCTTGAAGTAGAGCACTTGGATGATCACCGACAGCGCTTCAACCACGAACAGGCCTCCGACGATGGCCAGCACCAGCTCGTGCTTGGTGGCAATGGCGATGGCCCCCAGCGCACCGCCCAGGGCCAGCGAGCCGGTGTCGCCCATGAACACCGCCGCGGGCGGCGCGTTGTACCACAGGAAGCCGAGGCCCGCGCCGAACAGAGCCGCGCAGAAGATCAGGATCTCGCCAGTTCCAGGCACGTAATGCACGTCCAGATACTCGGTGAAGTCGACCCGCCCCACCGCATAGGCAATGACACCCAGGGTGCCGGCCGCAATCATCACCGGCATGATCGCGAGCCCATCCAGACCGTCCGTCAGGTTCACCGCATTGGCAGCCCCCACCAGAACGCAGATCGAGAACGGCACATAGAAGATACCAAGGTTGATCAGCGTGTCCTTGAACACCGGCAGCGCCAGCTGGTTCTGCAAAGGCGCCGGGTGATAGGCCGCAGCCCAGAGCGCCGCAATCACCGCAATCATAATCCCCAGCGCCAGCCGCACCTTGCCGGGCACGCCCTTGGTGTTCTGTTTGGATACCTTGGCGTAATCATCGGCAAAGCCGATGAGGCCGTAGGCCAGTGTCACAAACAGCACCAGCCAGACAAAGGGATTGTCCCAGCGCGCCCACATCAGGGTAGCGGTCAAGAGCGCGCCCACCACCAGAAGGCCGCCCATAGTCGGCGTGCCCGCCTTGGAAAAATGCCCCTCCGGCCCGTCATCACGGATCGGCTGGCCCTTGCCCTGGCGCTTGCGCAGCACGTTGATCAGCGGCTTGCCGAACAGGAAGCCGAAGATCAGCGCGGTCATGAAGGCGCCGCCTGCGCGGAATGTGATGTAGCGGAAGAGGTTGAAAACATCCCCCCCGTCCGACAAAGCGGTCAGCCAATAGAGCATCTGAGCCCTTCCCTCGTTCTCTTATGCGTTTTCTTGTGTGGGGGTGGAGTGACCCATTTCGCGGATGCCGTCAACAATCCTGGCCAGTGCCATGCTGAGCGATCCCTTGGCCAGCACGATGTCACCGCCGCGGATTTCATCATTCAGGTCCGGCACCGCCTCAGCGCTGGACTGATACCAGCCGCCGCGTTTTGCCTCCGGCAGGGCCTCATGCAGCGCCTGCATCAGCGGGCCGATGCAATGGATCCTGTCGATGCCCTGCACCGCGTCCAAACCGGCCAGCCCGGCGTGCAATTCCGCCTCCTGCGGGCCAAGCTCCTTCATGTCGCCGACATAGGCGATCCGCCGCCCCTGCCCCGGCGTGGCTGCCAGCACCGCCAGCGCTGCTGCCATCGAGGTCGGATTGGCGTTATAGCTGTCGTCCAGCAGGGTAATGGCGCCGCTCTCCAGCTGGATGCTCTCACGGACACCGCGGCCCTTGACCGGCGACCACAGGGCGAGGCTTTCGGCTGCTTTTGCCGGATCGGCGCCCAAGGCTTCGACACAGGCCAAAGCGCCCAAGGCATTCATTGCAAAATGGGCGCCAAGGGATTGAATACGCAGCTCAACTTCGCGCCCCGCTGCGGTGGCGCGGGCAACGGTCTCCTCGCCGTCGATCCCGGCGGAATGCAGGGTGTAGTCTGCGGCGCTTTCGCCAAACCAGCGGGTGGTTGCGCCCAGGTCCGCGGCCACATCCCGCAGGACATCGGCCTCTGCGATATCGGCATTCAGCACCGCGACGCCGCCAGGCTCCAACCCCTCCATGATCGCAGCCTTTTCGCGGGCGATGCCTTCGACGTTTTCAAATGCCTCCAAATGCACCGCCGCCACCGTCGTAACCATCGCCACATGCGGGCGCGCCTGTTTTGCCAGCGGCGCGATTTCGCCGGGATGGTTCATGCCGATCTCGATCACCGCAAACCCGGTATCGCGCGGCATCCGTGCCAATGTCAGCGGCACGCCCCAGTGGTTGTTGTAGCTGGCAACGGCGGCATGGGTGCGGCCCTGATCGCTGAGCATCCGCGCCAGCATTTCCTTGGTCGAGGTCTTGCCGACCGAGCCGGTCACCGCAACGACCTTGGCGTTCGTCCGGGCGCGCGACGCGCGGCCCAGGGCCTCCAGCCCCGCCTGCACGTCCTCGACGATTAATAGTGGCGCGTCGGCCGTCACTCCATCCGGAATGCGGGAGACCAGCGCCGCGCCTGCGCCCTTCTCCAGCGCCTGCGCCACGAAGTCATGGCCGTCGCGCGCGGCCTTCAGCGCCACGAACATATCGCCGGGTGCGATGGTGCGGGTGTCGATCGACAGGCCGGAAACAGCCCAGTCGCCCTGCGCCTTGCCACCGGTGGCGGCGGCGGCCTCAGATGCGGTCCAAAGGGTCATGCGATCCTCCCGTCCAGCGCGGCCACGGCAATGCTGGCCTGCTCCACATCATCAAACGGCAGCACCGTGTCGCCGACGGTCTGGCCGGTCTCATGCCCCTTGCCGCAGACGATCAGCGCATCACCCGCCTGCAGCATGTCAGCGCCGCGCAGGATCGCCTCGGCGCGGTCTCCGATCTCAATGCAATCCGGCGCGCCGCCCTTGACGGCGGCGCGGATGATGGCCGGGTCTTCGCTGCGGGGGTTGTCGTCGGTGACGATCACCACATCGGCGTTCTCATGTGCCGCCTGCCCCATCAGCGGCCGCTTGGTGGTGTCGCGGTCGCCACCTGCGCCCACGATGGCAATCAGCCGGCCCAGCACATGCGGGCGCAGGGCCTTGATGGCGCTGGCCACGGCATCCGGTGTATGGGCGTAGTCGACAAACACGGCCGAGCCGTTGTCGCGCGATGCTGCCAGCTGCATCCGGCCGCGCACGGTGGTCAGATGCGGCAGGGTTTCAAACACCCGCTCCGGATCCTCGCCCCCGGCAATCACCAGCCCGCAGGCCAAGAGCACGTTTTCCGCCTGGAAACCGCCGATGAGGTTCAGCCGCACCTGATAGGGCTTGTCATGCCAGGAGAAGCGCACGTCCTGCCCGGTGCCGTCATAGCGCATGCCCATAAGGTTCAGATCGCCAAGGCCCCGGCCCACGGAAATCACTTCCTGCCCCCGGGCAGCGGCCACTGCGCGCATCTCAGCGCCGCGCGGGTCGTTCATGTTGATGACGGCCACGCCCTCATCCGGCAGCACCCTGCGGAACAGGCCCGCCTTGGCGGCAAAATAGGCGTCGAATGTCTCGTGGTAGTCCAGATGGTCCTGGGTGAAATTGGTGAAGCCGGCAGCCGCCAGTTGCACCCCGTCCAGACGCCGCTGATCCAGCCCGTGCGAGGAGGCCTCCATCGCCGCATGGGTAACGCCTGCCTCTGCCGCGGCGGCCAGCGCGCGGTGCAGAGTGATGGGTTCCGGTGTGGTATGGGCCAACGGGGAGCTCCAGGCGCCTTCGATGCCGGTGGTACCCATGTTGACGGCCTCATGGCCCAGCTCTGACCAGATCTGACGCACGAATGTCGCAACAGATGTCTTGCCGTTGGTGCCGGTCACCGCCACCACGGTCTGCGGCTGGCCGCCGAACCACAGGGCGGCGGCATAGGCCAGCGTCTGGCGCGGATCCTCGACAACCACCAGGGCGGCGTGGCTTTCGTCCAGCACCCTAGAGGCGATTTCCGCCCCTGCGGCATCCGTCAGGATCGCAGTTGCGCCCTTATCCAATGCGCCCGGAATGAACTTGGCGCCATGCATCTGGCTGCCCGGCAGGGCGGCAAACAGGAAGCCTTCGCGCACTTCGCGGCTGTCCACTGCCAGTCCGGAAATCTGCGGGTCAGCGCCGCCGCGGGCAGTAAGCCCCAATTGGCTCAGTCTCAATTGGTTCTGGGGCTGGTCTGGTCTGCTGCTGCTCATGGCGGCCCTCACCTGTGTCAGTTCGAGGTGAGGGTTATACCAGTCACCTCTGCGGGTTCAACTTGCGGACGCAGCCCCAAAAGCGGCGCGACCCGGCCGATCATCTCCGCCGCCACCGGGGTGGCGGTCCAGCCTGCGGTTCGGCGCTCCTCGCCGTGGGCGATAATCGACGGTTCGTCCAGCGTCACGATCAGCACATACTTGGGGTCATGTGCCGGGAAAATAGAGGCAAAAGTGGCAATCACCTTGTCATCATAATAGCCGCCGCGAGGCTTGGGCTTGTCGGCGGTGCCGGTCTTGCCGCCCACCTGATAGCCCTCGACCTCGGCAAAGGAGGCGGTGCCCTCGCTCACCACCTTGCGCAACATCTTGCGCGCGGCGGCGGCGGAGGCCTCGCTCATCACCCGCGGACCCAGCTGCGGCGCGGTCTGTTTCAGAATCGTCGGGGCCACGTAACGACCGCCGTTGGCCACCGCAGCATAGCCTGCCGCCAGGTGCATCGGTGTGGTCGAAATACCGTGACCGTAGGAGATGGTCATCGCCGACAGCTCCGACCAGTTGGCGGGCAGCAGCGGTTTGCCGCCCGCGGCCTCGGAAATCTCGAACGGTGTCGGCTCCAGCATGCCAAGAGTGTCGAGGAAGCTTTTCTGCCGTTCCACCCCGATCTGCTGGGCCAGCCGCGCGGTGCCGATGTTGGATGATTTGACGATAATTTTAGTTACCGACATTTCGTTTCCGTAGTTGCGGAAATCGCGGATCGCAAAGCGGCCCCAGCGCAGCGGCCCGCGGGTGTCGATCACAGTGTCGGCGTTGACCAGCCCCAGGTCCATCGCCTGCGCGGCAGTGAAAATCTTGAAGGTGGATCCAAGCTCATACACGCCCTGAACCGCGCGGTTGAACAGCGGGCTGTCTGAGGGATCAAAGCCGGAGGTCGGCGGGCGCGGGCGGTCGTTGGGGTCGAAATCCGGAAAGGAAACCACCGAAATCACCTCGCCCGTGCGGGCATCCATCAGGATCGAGGTGGCGCCCTTGGCGTTCATCAGTTTCATGCCGCCGTAAAGCACCTGCTCTGCCGCCGCCTGTACGGTGAGGTCCAAGGACAGCTGCAGCGGCTTGCCCGCATTGGCCGGGTCGCGCAGGTAATCGTCGAACTGGCGCTCGACACCGGCAACGCCGATCACCTCGGCGGCGTTCACGCCTTCCTTGCCGAAACCGGCCCCGCCCAGCACGTGAGCCGCCAGGCTGCCGTTCGGGTAAAGGCGCATCTCGCGCGGGCCGAACATCAGGCCGGGATCACCGATGTCATGCACCGCCTGAAGCTGCTCAGGGCTGATTTTCTTCTTCACCCACAGAAACTTGCGCTTTCCGGTGAAATCCTTGATCAGGCGCTCGCGGTCGAGATCGGGGAAGATCTCCACCAGTTTCTCCGCGGCACCGACGGGGTCGATCATCTGCGGCGGCTGGGCATAGAGGGAGTGGGTCTCGAAATTGGTGGCCAGCAGGCTGCCGTTGCGGTCGACGATATCAGCGCGCTGCGCGGCGATGGCGGCGCCGGGGACGCTGGCCACGGGTTCCGCCGGCTCAGACACAGCTGTCATGCCCATCCGCGCGATGATGGCGCCAAAGGCGCAGACGAAGAACAGGCCCAGCACCAGAAGCCGTCCCTCGGCGCGCTGGCGGGCGTGCACCTGCATCTCCTGATGGCGCAGGCTGATGTTTTCCTCTTCGATCACATCCGGGTTTTCTCCGCTGGCGCGGGCGTGGAGGATGCGGGCCAAAGGACGCAGCGGCGTGCGGATCATTGCTGCGCCTCCGCGTTCAGGCCGGAAACTTCGACCTCGTTGGTGATCTCCAGCTCCGGCGGCACAGGGTAGGAAACCTCGTCGACGCGGCCGAACTGATCCGGGCGCAGCGGCAAGAGGCCGAGACTGTCGAAGTTAATCTCTGCCAGATCGCGCAGCCGTTGCGGGCGGTTGAGGTAGGCCCATTCGGCGCGCAGCACGCTGAGGCGCACCTGGGCAGCGCCGATTTCACGCTGCAGCGCGCGGGTGTCTTTCAGCACCTGCTGGGTGGCGTAGTTTTCGCGGTAAGCCCAGAAGGCGAGGCCAAAGACGGCCAGGCAGGTTGCGGCATACAGCAAAGTCTTCATTTGCGCGCCTCTTTCAGCTGCGGCATTCCAAGCTCCTTGGCCGAGATCGGCCCGGGTGCGGCATCGGTGCGGCGCCCGACCCGCAGGCGGGCGGAGCGGGAGCGCGGGTTCTCGGCCAGTTCCTGATCGTCCGGCCCCACCGCCTTGCGGGTGACCAGTTCGAACTGTGACGGAGCCTCTTCCTGCTCCGGCGCCCAGCGGTTGGCGCGGCCGGTCTTGCCTGCGCGGTGCTGGAAGAAGCGTTTGACCATGCGGTCCTCGACCGAGTGGAAGGTGACAACCGCCAAAAGCCCGCCGGGCTTCAGCGCCCGTTCGGCGGCCAGAAGACCCTCGAACAGCTCCTCATATTCGGCGTTCACCGCGATGCGCAGGCCCTGAAAGCTGCGGGTCGCCGGATGCGACTGGCCGGGCTTGGGGCGCGGCAGGCAGCTTTCGATGATTTTGGCCAGGCGCAGGGTGGTGGTGATCGGTTCGATTGCCCGTTCTTTTACAATCGCCTTGGCGATGCGGCGGCTGGCGCGCTCCTCGCCGTAGTGGAACAGGATGTCGGCGATCTGCGCCTCGCTCAGCTCTGCAATCAGATCGGCGGCAGACGGGCCGGACTGCGACATGCGCATGTCCAGCGGACCGTCCTTCATGAAGGAGAAGCCGCGTTCGGCCAGGTCCAGCTGCATCGAGGAGACGCCAAGGTCCAGCACCACGCCGTCGAGGTCCTGCGCGTATTCATCCATGCGGGAGAACACACCGGGTTGCAGGATCAGGCGGTCGCCGTACTCCCCTGCCCAGGGTTTTGCCAGTTCAAAGGCCAGCGGGTCACGGTCCACGCCGATCACCTGCTCTGCACCGGCCTCCAGGAGGCCGCGGGCATAGCCGCCGGCGCCGAAGGTTCCGTCAAGCCAGCGGCCCGAAACCGGCGCCACGGCTGCAAGCAGCGGGCGGAGGAGAACCGGAATGTGGGGACCATTGGCAGCTGTTTGGTCCTGGGTCATGTCTTAAGCGCCCCCGGCGCCGTCTAGGAATTCCATTGGATCGAAGCCCTCTGGCAGGTCGTCCATCCACTCTTCGGCCTGGGCCAGCTCTTCCTGCTCGTAGGTTTCCGGCTTCCAGATCTGGAAGGTGTCGCCTGCGGCGATGAAGAAGGCCTCTGCCTCAAGGTCGATCTTCTGGCGCAGCTTGGCAGGAAGCACCAGGCGGCCGGTCTCGTCCACGTTGGTCGGGAATGACTGGCCGTGGAACATGCGCTGCAGCATCTTGCGCTGCATCGAGCCGCGCGGGAGCTGGTCGATCTTGGCGTCGACCTCCTCGATCGCCTCGATAGTATAGCATTCCAGGAAATTGCGGCGCTGGTCGCCGTAGACGATCACCAGTTCCGGGTTCTGGCCGGGCTGCCAATTGGGATCGGCGGCTTCCAGCACACGGCGAAAGGAGGCCGGTATCGACACCCGCCCCTTTGTGTCCACCTTGTGGTGGCTTTCGCCTCTGAACCTGCGGCCCAATTTCCCGTCCTTTTCGCGCGTCCCTCGCGTTAATCCGTCCCCCAGAATGAAAAGGGGCGGGTTGATCTGCTGCCACTGATCAACCCGCCGCCTTGGCCCGCTTTGCGGGATGTCCGACTGCACGCGCCACCTGGGGGGATGTCTGCTCGCCCGCGCGCCGGATCTCTTGGTTCGATGAAAGCGAAGGCCTGTATGAAACCTGCTTGTTTTGTTTTTGGCTCTGGGGTCGTTTGGCGCCCCGTCCTTCGTCTCATTCGATGAACTAGGGATACTATGGGAATTGATGGGCTCGCAACTGTTTTCTGCGGAAGACCGTCGAATCCTTGACAAGGAATCTGTGGAATCTCACAGGATTCGCGGCATATTTGGGGCGAATTTCAGAACTTATAGTGAGTAAAGCTAGCACAAACACTAGATGTAGATGCGAGTTGCAGGGGTAAATTTTTTCCCATAGTTTCCCGCGATTCCGCAGATCCGGCAATCAGACTTCGGAAAGTTCCCGCTATGTTCACACCTCGAGGGCAAGAGCCGCGCTGAACACGGTCCATAAAGGCGTTTCAATACCCAGTGATTCGCAACTTCAAGGGGTGTTTTGCGGATCAAGGGCCATGATTTCCCATATCGCCCATGATTTCCCGCTGATCCCATGGTTTCCCAGCCAGCCCGCGGCTTCCCAGCTGCCCCATGAGTTCCCGCGCGGCGCAGCAGGTGCCATGCGGTCCCATTTCCCGCTCGCAACCCCATCTGCGCCCGTTAGGCTGCAAGCAACAAAGCCGCGGGGCCCTCAGCCAGAAATGGCCCGCCAGAACGGCGGGCCAGTCAGGTCGCTTTAAATAGGTGCGTGATATGCGTGCATGAATGCCTCAGGCCATGCCGCCGCCGATCAGCCCTTCGGCAATGCGGGCATAGGCCTGGGCCATCGGCCCCTCCCCCGCCGCAATGGGCGTGCCGCTGTCGCCGGCCAGGCGGGTCTCCAGATCAATCGGCAAGGCGCCCAGAAGCGGCAGTCCAAGCGCCTCGGCCTCAGCCGCGACACCGCCATGGCCGAAGATGTGATGCTCCCCGCCGCAATCGGGACAGGTGAAGAAGGACATGTTCTCAATCAGCCCCAGCACCGGGGTTTTCAGCGTGTTGAACATGTCCAGCGCCTTGCGCGCGTCCAGCAGCGCCACATCCTGCGGGGTGGAGACCACGATGGCACCGGACAGCTCTGCCTTGGTGCACAGCGTCAGCTGCACATCTCCGGTGCCGGGCGGCAGATCGACGATCAGCACGTCCAGTTCGCCCCAGTTCACCTGTCCCAGCATCTGCTGCAACGCGCCCATCAGCATCGGGCCGCGCCAGACCACGGCCTTGGCGTCATCCACCATGAAGCCGATCGACATCAGGGTGACGCCATGCGCGTGCAGCGGTTCGATGATCTTGCCGTCCGGGCTGGCGGGCCGACCCTTGGCGCCCATCATCCGGGGCTGGGAGGGACCGTAGATGTCGGCGTCCAGCAGGCCGACCTTGCGGCCCTGTTTGGCCAGCGCCACGGCGAGGTTCGAGGACACGGTGGACTTGCCTACCCCGCCTTTACCGGACCCAATGGCCAGGATGCGCTTGACCCCGGCGGGCTTCAGCGGTTCGGCCTGCGGCTTCGGGTGGCCGCCGACCTTGAGGCTGGGCGCGGGCTGCTGGGGCGCGTGGGCCGTCAGCGCGGCGGAGACGGTTTCGACACCGTCCAGAGACAGCACCGCAGCCTCGGCAGCCTTGCGCAAGGGCTCCATCAATTTGGCAATCTCGGGGCTGGGCGCCTCGATCACAAAGCTCACCCTGCCGCCCTCGATGCGCAGCGCACGCAGCATGTCGCGCGATACCAGGGTGCCGCCGTCCGGCAGCGCCAGCCGCTCCAGCACCGCGCGAATCTGTTCCTGTGTGACACTCATTGCTGCTCTCCTGCGTCAAATCCGGCCCATATATATGTGTGCCCAGGCGCGCAGGGAACCCGGACTGCGCGTTTGCCGCATCTGCAAGGCGGCGGATGTGTTAATCCGCGGCGGCAAGACCCATGCGCTGCACGCAGCAGCCTGCCCGGAAATTATACAGCCGCATAACGGACTGCCGAAAAACCTGGCCAATTTCAAAGACCTACCCTGCGTCACCCATGCATATGCCGCATAGCAGCAATGACGAAGCACGGGATTGTGCATCCGCAGCATACCCTTAAATTGTCATTCAAGAAATGCCACAGCGGCACACGACGAGACGGTTAGACGAAGGAACAGAACGATGGCAGCAGCACAACAGATCTCCGCGGTGAACTTTGCCTCCCCGCTTGGCTTCCTGGATGCCCTGCTGGTCAAGTTCGTCCGCTACCGCCTGTACCGCCAGACCGTGAATGAGCTGTCTGCGCTGACCGCCCGCGACCTGGCAGACCTGGGCCTGAACCGGTCCGAAATCAAGCGCGTCGCCTACCAGGCGGCTTACGAGAACAACTGATAGAGATCAGGCTCCTTCTCCTCCTCCCTTAGAAGAGCCTGTCTTCTGCGGCGGCATCCTCCTCCTCCCTGATGCCGCCGCACCCTATACCGGCCAGAAGCCGGCCTTGGATCACCGGGGTCTCCTCCTCCCTGATACCCGGTGTTTGACAGAACGGCGGTGCCCCTCCTCCTCCCTGGGCGCCGCCGTTTCTTGATTCCGGCACAGTTAATGCCGCACCCGGACCGGGCGGCTGACGGTTTTGCGCTATCCCTTGGCCGCATCTGCTGATTTGATCGCAGGCATAGGCATCAGTGATTTGCGGGACCGCGTCATGAAATTCATTCACCTCACCGATATCCACCTGATGGCGCCGGGCGTGCCGCTGAACGGCGGGGACCCGGCGGCGAATTTCAGCCGGGTGCTGGCGGATATTGCCGCATGGCACGCGGACGCCGCGTTCTGCGTAATCTCTGGCGATCTGGCGGATGAGGGCGATCCGGCGGCCTATGGCTGGCTGCAAGAGCAGCTGGCAGCCTTTCCGCTGCCTACATTCCTGATGCTGGGCAACCATGACGTGCGGGAGAGCTTCCTGCAGGTCTTTGCGGACCATCCGCGCAGCGGCGGCGGCTATGTGCAGCACAGCCATGCTGCAGGCGGTGCGAAGTTCCTGTTCCTGGACACGCTGACCGGCCGACCGGATGTGCATGACGGCGAATTGTGTGCAGAGCGGCTGGCCTGGCTGGAAACGGAACTGGAAACAGCAGGCGATACGCCTGTGTTCCTGTTCCTGCATCATCCTCCATTTGACATCGGCCTGCCTTATGTCGATGACATCAAGCTGCGCGACCCGGAGGCGTTTCACGCGGCGCTCAGGAAGGGGCGGAACATCCGCCATATCTTCTTTGGCCATATTCACCGGATGACCTATGTGAACTGGCGCGGCTACAGTTTCACCTCGCTGCCCAGCACCAACCACCAGATCCCGCTGGTGCCGGAGCGGGCTGGCACTGAGTACAGTGTCGAGCCCATGGCCTATGGCGTGGTGCAGATCAGCGATGACCAGGTCACAGTGCATTTCGACGCTTATCTGGACCGTCCAGGACAGGACGCGGCCGGTTAAGTGGAGCTCTTCTGGATTCTGCTGGTTCTCTTGTCGGCGGTCACCCATCCGCTGCGGGACCTGACGCTGAAAGGCGTGGCGCATCCGGTGTCCTGCTATACCGGGGTGTGCCTCAGCTGGGTGGTGTTTGCCGCTGTGCATATGGCGCTGGCGGGACACAGCCCTGCCCTGCCCGCCGGGATCTGGCCGCTGGTTCTGGCCTCGGCGCTGGGGCTGACGATTTACTACTACGGCACACTGTCTGCACTGCGGCGGGGCAATGTCTCAGCCTATTACCCGATTGTGCGCTCTTCGCCCTTGGCCATTGCCGGGTTCAGCTGGCTGATGCTGGGGCAGAGCTATTCAGCCGCAGCTCTCTTGGGGATGGGGCTGATCATCTGGGCCGGGCTGATGATCCAGAAGGGCAAGGGGCGGCTGCTGGATGACCCGCGTGCCTTCGCCATGGCCCTGATGGCGATGCTGGGATCCGCGGCCTATTCGATTTCAGATGCTGCCGCAATGCAAGGCACCACCAGCGCGCCGTTTCTGTTCTGGACCTATATCCTGGTGACGGCGGCCATGGGGGCTTTGCGAGCGCGGGAGGAACGGGGACAGTCGGCGCCGCTGCTGGGTGTGGTGCGCGGCTGGGTGCAGAACCCCTGGCGCATCCTGTTTGCGGGACTGTCGTCCTACCTGTCCTATCTGCTGATCCTGCAAGTGTTCCAGCTGGGCGCCGAGGCGGCCGCCGTCAGCGCGGTGCGGCAGGTGTCGATCCCGGTTTCCGTGATCCTGGCGGCGCTGGTGCTGAAGGAGCCGCGCGGCCTCAGCCGTCTGGGCTGGGCGGTGCTGATTGCCGCAGGCATTGCGATGATTGCGCTGCGGTAAAGCCGCAGTCCTGCCTTCACTGCCGTAAGAAAACTTCAAAGGAAAGGGGTGGCGCAGGCGTGGCGGGCAGCTTTGCTGCCCGCCACGCCTGCGCCCGGACCGGATCGCTGCGCGATCCGGTCCGCCGGTTTAACCGGCCCGCGTATTTGAAAGGTCAGAACGGAACATCGTCTGTGGCTGTGACGAACTTGGCAACCACCTTCTTGAGGCCTGCCTTCTCGAAATCCACTTCCAGCTTGTCGCCCTCGATACCGGTGATTGCGCCATAGCCGAACTTCTGATGGAACACCCGCTCTCCCAGGATGAAGCTGGAGGTCGCGGTGAGGTCGATCACCTGATGCTTGCTCTCCTTGGGCTGGGACATGCCGTACTGGCCCGCGCGGGCCTGCATCCGCTTCCAGCCGGGGGAGTTGTAGCCGTCCGCCTGTGCCACCTTTTCCTCGATGGTGGACCGCACCTGGCCCGCACCCGGTGCAGCCGCACCGTAACCGCCGCCGTAGAGGCCCGGCGGGGTCAGCACCTCGACATGTTCTTCAGGCAGCTCATCAATGAAGCGCGAGGGCAGCTGTGATTGCCACTGCCCGAACACCCGGCGGTTGCCGGCAAAGGAAATGGTGCAGATTTCCTCGGCCCTTGTGATGCCGACGTAGGCCAGGCGACGCTCTTCCTCCAACCCCTTGAGGCCGCTTTCATCCATCGAGCGCTGCGAGGGGAACAGCCCGTCCTCCCAGCCGGGCAGGAAGACCGCGGGAAATTCCAGGCCCTTGGCGGCGTGCAGGGTCATGATCGAGACCTTCTCCTCCGCGTCCTGCTTGTCGTTGTCCATCACCAGGCTGACATGTTCGAGAAAACCCTGCAGGTTTTCGAAAGACTCCAGCGCCTTCACCAGTTCCTTGAGGTTTTCCAGACGGCCGGGAGAATCCGGGTTCTTGTCGTTCTGCCACATGGCTGTGTAGCCGGACTCGTCCAGGATGATCTCGGCCAGTTCCATGTGGGTGATGTCCGCGTCGTCGGCCATGCGGCCCCACCGGGCAATGCCCTCGACCAGCTCGCGCAGTTTGCCTGCGCCCTTGCCCTTGATATGGCCGCCTTCGACCGCCAGCCGGGCGCCTTCGACCAGCGAGACGCCGTTCTCGCGGGCAATCATCTGGATGGTCTGCTGCGCCTTGTCGCCAAGGCCGCGTTTGGGCGTGTTGACGATGCGTTCGAACGCCAAGCCGTCGTCGGGGGAGACCACGACCCGGAAATAGGCCATGGCATCGCGGATCTCCATTCGCTCATAGAACCGCGGTCCGCCAATGACGCGGTACGGCAGGCCGATGGTCAGGAAGCGGTCCTCGAATGCGCGCATCTGGTGAGAGGCGCGGACCAGGATCGCCATGCTGTTGAGGCCGATGGGGGCCTGGCCGCGGGTGCCGCGCTGCATGGCTTCGATCTCTTCGCCGATCCAGCGGGCCTCTTCCTCGCCGTCCCAATGGCCGATCAGCCTGACCTTTTCACCCTCGCCTGCATCGGTCCACAGCTCCTTGCCCAGACGGCCGGCATTGCCGCGGATAACATTCGAAGCCGCCGCCAGGATATGGCCGGTGGAGCGGTAGTTCTGCTCCAGCCGCACCACCATGGCGCCGGGAAAATCCTTCTCAAACCGCAGGATGTTGCCCACCTCGGCGCCGCGCCAGCCATAGATCGACTGGTCATCGTCGCCGACGCAGCAGACGTTCTTGTGCGCACCGGCCAAGAGCCGCAGCCAGAGGTACTGGGCGACGTTGGTATCCTGGTATTCGTCCACCATGATGTATTTGAACCAGCGCTGGTACTGCTCCAGCACGTCCGGGTGGTTCTGGAAGATTGTCACCATGTGCAGCAGCAGGTCGCCGAAATCCACCGCGTTCAGCTCCCGCAGGCGGGTCTGGTACTGGGCATAAAACTCGGTGCCGCGGCTGTTGTAGGCGCCGGCATCTGCAACCGGCACCTTCTCCGGTGTCAGCGCGCGGTTTTTCCAATCGTCGATAATGTTTGCCAGCATCCGCGCGGGCCAGCGCTTGTCGTCGATGCCCGCAGCCTGGATCAACTGCTTCAGGAGGCGGATCTGGTCATCCGTATCCAGAATGGTGAAATTCGATTTCAGCCCCGCCAGTTCCGCATGGCGGCGCAGCAGTTTCACGCAGATCGAGTGGAAGGTGCCAAGCCAGGGCATGCCTTCAACCGCCTGACCCAGCATGCCGCCAACCCGTTCCTTCATCTCGCGGGCGGCCTTGTTGGTGAAGGTGACCGACAGGATCTCGTTCGGGCGCGCGCGGCCGGTGCTGAGAAGATGCACGATGCGGGTAGTCAGCGCCTTGGTTTTGCCGGTGCCGGCGCCGGCCAGCATCAGCACCGGGCCGTCGAGGCATTCAACCGCCTCCCGCTGGGCTGGATTCAGCGAGTCCATATACGGCATCGGCCGCGCGGCCATGGCGCGGGACGACAGCGATGCGCCCTCAAAGGCGTCCATTTCGTCAAAACTGCTCATGGCCGTGATCCTAGCGTGATTCAGTCCCGGCGGAAAGAGGACGTTCACAGTCTGTTCACTTGCCCGGGCCGCACCCGCGTGCCCCCAAGAAGAGCTGCTTTTGATTGCATTTTGCCTATTCGGCACAAGCAGAGGCGGGTTTCTTCACCTTATATAAAGACTGCCGCGCAAGTCTTGCGCAAAGACTGCATGCCCGAGGACTGTTATGAGATACCGGCAAGACCGGAAGTTTCTTTCCAAACTCAAAACTTTAATGGCCATCCCGCTGCTGCTGGCGGCGGCCGTCCTGTCCGCGTGGGCGGTCTATTCCGTACCGCCGCCCGTCGTGGACCGGATGCTGGAGGCGGATCTGCGCAAACAGTCCGACACCTGGCGGCGGGCCGTCTTGCTGCATCTGTCCAGCAGCGAGGATGCCTTTGTTCTGGGCGACCTGAACATGCATGACGAGGAATATCTGAGTCTGTTGCCGCAAACCTCGGACGTTTACCGGCTGAAGCTGTTTCAGGCGGATGGCACCATCTTCTGGTCCACGCGGCTAGAAAACATCGGCGAGCGTAACAATAAGCCCTATTTCCGGACAGTCGTTGCCGAGGGCCTGACCTACTACAAGCACGAAGCGATACCCGCTAACGAGGTGGACAGATTGAGGGTAGCGGTCAAGGCCGACGGTTCCATCCCGCTGCGCGAAGTGGCCGAAGTCTACACCCCCATCATGCATGACGGTTATTTCGTCGGTGCGATTGAGTTTTATTCGGACATAACCGATGTTCGGAACACTTTCATAACTCGGGTCCGCATTTCGCTGGCTCTGATCTCGGTAGTGATGATTTCAGCAATGACCATTGTCATGGTTGTGATTATGCGGACCAACCGCCGCAGCCTGCGCCAAGTTGAGGAGCGTTCGGCCAAGGACCAGGAGATCATGGCGACCCAGCTGCAGCTGGCGCGGGAGGTAAAGCTGTTGGGCGAACTGAATGAATGGCTGCAGTCGTGCCGCTCTCTGGATGAGTTGTTTAACATGGTTTCGGAGTTCATGAGTCACCTGCTGCCGGATTCGGAGGGCAGCATCTATGTCTTCTCCAATTCACGCGACGTGCTGGACGGCTGGGCCAGCTGGAACGGCGGCAGCCACAAAGATCATATCCAGCCGGGCGAGTGCTGGGGGCTGCGCCGCGGCCGCACCTATGAATTCGGCGCCTCGGAAGTGGAATTCACCTGCGAGCATGCGGAACCGCATGACGGGCGGCCCTATTTCTGCTTTCCGATCCTGGCGCATGGCGAAACCGTGGGACTGATGCACCTGCGGGCGCGGCCCAGCCGGGCCGGGGATTTTTCCGCCTGCAAAAAGCTGGCGCAGATGTGCGCCGAGCAGATCAGCATGGCGATTGCCAACGTGAAGATGCGCGACCAGCTGCATGACCAGTCAGTGCGCGATCCGCTGACAGGACTGTTCAACCGCCGCCACATGACTGATTCCCTGCGGAAATTCGTGGCGGCCAGCCAAAACAGCGGAGCACCGCTGAGCGTGGTGTCGATCGACGTCGATCATTTCAAGAAATTCAACGACAACCACGGCCATGATGCCGGCGACATGGTGCTGCGTGCGGTTGGCACCGCGCTGGAACAGGCCTGCGACGGCGACGAGGTGGCCTGCCGCCCTGGCGGCGAAGAGTTCGCGCTGCTGCTGCCAAGGGTTGCCCCCCATGATGCCATCACCAAGGCGGAATTGCTCCGCCAAACAGTCGAAGACATCGTTGTGCGTTACGGCGAAAAGGCACTGCCGCGGATTACCATCTCGCTGGGGATTGCCCATTACCCGATGCACGGCACCCTGCCGCAGGAACTGCTGCGGGCTTCGGACGAGGCGCTTTACGAGGCTAAGGCGAAGGGCCGCAATCAGCTGTGCATAGCAGCAGGCAACAGTGCTTTGCCGCGTGATCCTGCTGCGCAGCCGGAACAGTCCAGCCCTGAGGCGAAGCCTGCGGACAGCAATGCCCCCCGTCAGGAAGACAAGCTGGCCGCTGAGGAAGCCAGAAAAAAAGGCGCCGCCTAAAAGGACGGGACGCGGAAGCTGCATTATGTGCTTGCGCTTTTGCTTGCACATCTGCGGCCTGCGCGTACCAATGCCTGCATGGATCTGCATCAGACATATCCGGGCCTGGAGGACCTGAAACACCGCGCCCGGCGGCGGCTGCCCAAGTTTGTGTGGGAGTATCTGGACAGCGGCACCGGCTCGGAGGCAGCCAAGGCGCAAAACCGTGCCGGTCTGGACCGGATCGGCATGCTGCCCTCGGTGCTGCACGGGCCGCTGGAGACGGAGCTGAGCGTTGAACTGCTTGGCACCACGCACGCCTTCCCGTTCGGGGTCGCTCCTGTCGGCATGTCGGGGCTGATCTGGCCGGATGCTGAGGGCATCCTGGCCCGCAGCGCCAGAACGGCTGGCATTCCCTATTGCCTGTCCACCGTGGCCAGCCGGTCGCCTGAGGATCTGGCCCCGCATCTGGGGGCAAATGCCTGGTTCCAGCTTTATCCGCCCAAGGATGAGGGCATCCGCGCCGACCTGCTGAAGCGGGCGAAGGACGCCGGGTTCCGCACCCTGGTCCTGACAGTGGATGTGCCGGTGGCGTCGCGCCGGGAACGGCAGACGCGCTCTGGCCTGACACAGCCGCCGCGGCTGACACCCCGCCTGTTGGCGCAAATCGCCATGCGCCCTGCCTGGGCGCTGGGAATGGCGCAGCAGGGGATGCCGCATATGCGGACCCTGGACAAATACATCAGCGGCGACCAGGCCAACCTGCCGCCAACGGCGCATATAGGGTACCTGCTGCGCACCTCGCCCGACTGGAATTATGTGCATTGGCTGCGGCGCAACTGGGACGGGCCCTTGATCATAAAGGGTGTGCAGCGGGCCGCGGATGCGCAGCGGCTGCAGGAGGCAGGCGCGGATGCAATCTGGCTGTCCAACCACGGCGGCCGCCAGTTCGACGGCTGCCCGCCAGCCATCAGCCTGCTGCCGGAAGTGCGGGATGCGGTGAGCGTGCCGGTGATCTTTGACAGCGGCATCGGGGGCGGGCTGGACATTCTGCGGGCGCTGGCACTGGGGGCGGACTTCATCATGCTGGGGCGCGCCTTTCACTATGCGCTGGCCGCCCTGGGAGAGGCCGGACCGGCGCATTTGATCAGCATCCTCGCCAAGGATCTGGAGGCCAACATGGGCCAGCTGGGCCTGCCCGGCCTGGCCGAAGCGCGCGGTTTGCAAATCCGTCACCTGGGCTGATTGCGCGCCCTGCCAGCGCTTTTTGCGCCAATTCGGATGAATTGCGCCAAAATGACGCACACGCAGCGTCACTTTGCGCTGCACCGCAACAAAGAAAGTTACAAAACTATGCTGCATGTGCAGAATTTCTGCAGAATCTGCAAATGTTAGCGCCAAGCAATGCGGTAAGTTGCAAAGTCAGCACCCCCAAAAAACGCGGCCAGAAAGGAAAGGACAAGCCGCTTGAGAGCGCAATCATGCCGGAAATACCCAGAACTACTGTTGTGCGGTTCGATAATATCCGCCTAACACTGCACCAACTTGCACGGACCCCGAGGGTGACATGACCGACTTCAAAAAAATCCTGATTGCCAACCGTGGCGAGATCGCGATCCGCGTGATGCGCGCCGCCAACGAGATGGGCAAGCGCACCGTCGCCGTCTATGCCGAGGAAGATAAGCTCGGCCTGCACCGGTTCAAGGCGGATGAAGCCTACCGGATCGGCGAAGGCATGGGGCCGGTTGCGGCCTACCTGTCGATCGACGAGATCATCCGCGTCGCCAAGGAAAGCGGCGCCGATGCGATCCACCCCGGCTATGGCCTGTTGTCCGAAAACCCGGATTTCGTCGATGCCTGTGCCCGCAACGGCATCACCTTCATCGGCCCCAAAGCCGAAACCATGCGCGCGCTGGGTGACAAGGCCTCTGCCCGTAAGGTGGCCATTGCGGCCGGCGTGCCGGTCATTCCGGCAACCGAAGTGCTGGGCAACGACATGGACGCGATCCGCAAGGAAGCGGCCGAGATCGGCTACCCCTTGATGCTGAAAGCCTCCTGGGGCGGCGGCGGCCGCGGCATGCGTCCGATCCACGCCGAGAAGGAGCTGGAAGAGAAAGTGCTGGAAGGCCGCCGCGAGGCGGAAGCCGCATTCGGCAACGGCGAGGGCTATCTGGAAAAGATGATCACCCGCGCCCGCCACGTCGAGGTTCAGATCCTGGGCGACAAGCACGGTGAGATCTACCACCTGTATGAGCGCGACTGCTCGGTGCAGCGCCGCAACCAGAAAGTGGTTGAGCGCGCCCCTGCCCCGTATCTGAGCGAAGAACAGCGCGCCGAGCTGTGCGACCTGGGCCGCAAGATCTGCCAGCATGTGAACTATGAATGCGCGGGCACCGTCGAATTCCTGATGGATATGAACGACGGCAAGTTCTACTTCATCGAAGTGAACCCGCGGGTGCAGGTGGAGCATACCGTGACCGAGGAGGTCACCGGCATCGACATCGTGCAGGCGCAGATCCTGATTGCGGAAGGCAAGACCATTGCCGAAGCCACCGGCAAGGCCAGCCAGGGCGACATCCGACTGAACGGCCACGCGCTGCAGACCCGGGTGACCACCGAAGATCCGCTGAACAATTTCATCCCGGACTACGGCCGCATCACCGCCTACCGCTCCGCCACCGGCATGGGCATCCGCCTGGACGGCGGCACCGCATATGCGGGCGGCGTGATCACCCGCTATTACGACTCGCTGCTGACCAAGGTGACCGCCTGGGCGCCGACCCCGGAAAAGGCGATTGCCCGCATGGACCGCGCGCTTCGTGAATTCCGGGTCCGCGGTGTTTCCACCAACATCGCCTTTGTCGAAAACCTGCTGAAGCACCCGACCTTCCTGTCGAATGAATACACCACCAAGTTCATCGACGAGACCCCGGACCTGTTCCAGTTCAAGAAGCGCCGCGACCGCGGCACCAAGGTGCTGACCTATATCGCGGACATCACCGTGAACGGCCACCCGGAGACTGAAGGCCGCGCGGCCCCCGCCGCCGACCTGAAGGAGCCGCGCGCGCCGAAGGCGGACGTGGGCAACCTGCCCTATGGCACCCGCAATCTGCTGGAGGAAAAGGGCGCACAGGCGGTGGCGAACTGGATGAAGGCGCAGCCGCAACTGCTGCTGACCGACACCACCATGCGCGACGGCCACCAGTCGCTGCTGGCGACCCGGATGCGCTCAATCGACATGATCAAGGCGGCACCTGCCTATGCACAGAACCTGAGCCAGCTGTTCTCGGTTGAATGCTGGGGGGGGGCGACCTTTGACGTGGCCTACCGCTTTTTGCAGGAATGCCCGTGGCAGCGCCTGCGTGACCTGCGCGAGCGGATGCCGAACCTGATGACCCAGATGCTGCTGCGCGCCTCCAACGGCGTCGGCTACACCAACTATCCAGACAATGTGGTGCAGGAGTTCGTGCGTCAGGCGGCAGCCACCGGTGTCGACGTGTTCCGCGTCTTCGACTCGCTGAATTGGGTTGAGAACATGCGCGTTGCGATGGACGCAGTGGTCGAAAGCGGCAAGGTCTGCGAAGGCACCATCTGCTATACCGGCGATATCCTGGACCCGAACCGCGCCAAGTACGACCTCAAGTACTATGTCGGCATGGCCAAGGAGATGGAGGCGGCTGGCGCCCACATCCTGGGCCTGAAGGACATGGCAGGCCTGCTGAAACCCGCCGCAGCCCGCCAGCTGGTCAAGGCGCTGAAAGAAGAGGTCGGCCTGCCGGTCCACTTCCACACCCATGACACCTCCGGCGTGGCTGGTGCCACCATCCTGGCGGCGGCAGATGCCGGCGTCGATGCGGTGGATGCAGCCATGGACGCCTTCTCCGGCGGCACCTCGCAGCCCTGCCTGGGCTCCATCGTCGAGGCACTGCGCAACACCGACCGCGACACCGGCATCGACATTGCCAAGGTGCGCGAGATCTCCGGCTACTGGGAGCAGGTGCGGGCGCAGTATGCGGCATTTGAGTCGGGCCTCGCGGCGCCGGCCTCCGAGGTCTACCTGCACGAGATGCCGGGCGGCCAATTCACTAACCTGAAGGCGCAGGCACGCAGCCTGGGGCTGGAAGAGAAATGGGCTGACGTGGCGCAGACCTATGCCGACGTGAACCAGATGTTCGGCGACATTGTGAAGGTGACGCCCTCCTCCAAGGTGGTTGGCGACATGGCACTGATGATGGTCAGCCAGGGCCTGACCCGCGATGAGGTCGAGGATCCCAAGACCGACGTCGCCTTCCCCGACTCGGTCGTCGACATGATGCGCGGCAACCTGGGCCAGCCCCCGGGCGGCTTCCCGGAGGGCATCGTTGCCAAGGTTCTGAAAGGCGAAGCGCCCAACACCGAGCGTCCTGGCGCGCATCTGGAGCCGGTTGACCTGGAAGCGGTCCGCGCGGACCTGTCCCAGCAGCTGGAAGGCTTCAAGGTCGATGATGAGGACCTGAACGGCTACCTGATGTATCCCAAGGTGTTCCTGGATTACATGGGCCGCCACCGCCAGTACGGCCCGGTGCGTACCCTTCCGACCCGGACCTTCTTCTATGGCATGGAGCCGGGTGAAGAGATCACTGCTGAGATCGATCCCGGCAAGACCCTGGAAATCCGCCTGCAGGCGATTTCCGAGACCGACGAGAAGGGCGAAGTGAAGGTCTTCTTCGAACTGAACGGCCAGCCGCGGGTGATCCGGGTGCCGAACCGCCTGGTCAAGTCTTCGACCCAGGCCAACCCCAAGGCGGAAGCGGGCAACCCCAACCACGTTGGCGCGCCGATGCCGGGTGTTGTGGCGTCAGTCGCGGTGCAGGTGGGCCAGCAGGTGCATGAAGGCGACATGCTGCTGACCATCGAGGCGATGAAGATGGAAACCGGCATTCACGCTGAGCGCGACGCGGTGGTCAAGGCCGTGCACGTTCAGGCCGGCGGCCAGATCGACGCCAAGGATCTGCTGGTCGAACTGGATTAAGCCGTTCTGGCGAGGAGCACAGGAAGGGCGCCTTGCCGGCTGGCGGGCGCCCTTCTTCGCTGCCGCCAGCACCCGGAATTCGACGCGAATTCCGGCCCGATTTCCGGCACGGCAAACGGGTGGTGCACCAAGGGCATGGCGCCCGAAAATCCTCGCAGGATTTTTGGCCGTTTCCCGCGCCGGGAAACGGTTTCCTTCAACGTCAGGTGTTGAATACCGGGGTGGCCGGCAGGGACACCCTCTCAACCGACACCGGGCGGATCATCTCTATCGGGCCTGCCCAGCTGTCTGCTTGCGGTGCGCTGCTGTGCTCACCACTGTGCACCAGCAGCCCTAAGGTAATCGCAGCGCCCAGGCTGACGATCCGCAGATAGTCCTTGCACGGCATCGGCTCAGTCTCCCCTGAAGTTTCTCTTGCTTGAGGGTCATACGAGGCTCCTGCGCCGTTCCGTCGCTGCCAGTGCGGTTTTTTTCTCCTGCTGCCGATTTTCCTCTTGCAGCCTCGCCCTCAAGCCCCTATTTCACCGCTCACCGGATGGCAGCGCGGGCGTAGCTCAGGGGTAGAGCATTACCTTGCCAAGGTAAGGGTCGTGAGTTCGAATCTCATCGCCCGCTCCATCGGGAAAACGGACAGGCCGCCCTTCGGGGCGGCCTTTCGCTTTTCAGCATTTCCGCATAGTCTGGCCGGGTGCAGAAAACCTTGTGCGGAATCGCTTTACCGCATAGGAACAGAGCAAGAACGCGAACGGACAGGCAGAGCAGAATGCTGACATCGGTAGAACTATGCGCAGGTGCGGGCGGCCAGGCCCTCGGGCTCGAGGCGGCGGGCTTTGACCACACGGCGCTGGTTGAGATCGACAAGCACTGCTGCGCCACCCTGCGCCACAACCGCCCGGCGTGGAACGTGCTGGAAGAGGACGTGCGCAAGTTCAAGGACGTCGCAAGCAACTACAAAGGCATCGACCTCTTGGCCGGCGGCCTGCCCTGCCCGCCGTTTTCGGTCGCGGGCAAGCAGCTGGGCGAGAAGGATGAGCGCAACCTGTTTGATGATGCAATTGAGATCGTCGATGCCACCCGCCCGCGCGCGGTGATGATCGAGAACGTGCGCGGCTTTCTGGATGCAGTATTTCATGACTACCGTGAAAAGCTGAAGAAACAGCTTTCGAAACTGGGCTATGAAACCGACTGGCGGCTGCTCAATGCCTCCGATTTCGGCGTCCCGCAGCTGCGGCCGCGGGTGGCGATTGTCGCCCTGCGCAAGGAGTTTGCCGGCCAGTTCAACTGGCCCGAGCCGCTGCCGCACAACCCGCCGACCGTCGGTGCAACCCTGGTCGACCTGATGAAGGAACGCGGCTGGCGCGGGGCAGATGACTGGGCTGCCAAAGCGGATGAGATCGCGCCGACCATCGTCGGCGGCTCAAAGAAACACGGGGGTCCCGATCTGGGCCCCACCCGCGCGCGGCGCGCCTGGGCGGCTTTGGGCGTTGAGGGCCGCACGATTGCGAACGAGGCGCCGGATCCGTTTCACAACGACATGCCGCGCCTGACGGTGCGGATGGTCGCGCGCATCCAGGGCTTCCCCGATGCCTGGCACTTCACCGGTGCCAAGACCAATGCCTACCGCCAGGTCGGCAACGCCTTCCCGCCGCCGGTGGCAGAGGCAGTGGCGCGGGAGCTGAAGGCGGCGATTGCCAAACCAAAGCTGCATGCAGTGCGGGCCTAACCCCGCGCCCGCTGCCTTGCCGGCCGCCGGGCGGCTTTTGCCATGAAACAGAAGATTCCCAACAGCCTGGTTGATTTCGACCACCAGGATTTCAACGTCCTGCTCCACCTTGAGATGGAGATCACCCAGCGCGCCGGCGGGCTGCTGGCGCTCGAGCATGGCGTGGCCTTCATGCTGCGCGACTGCATCGACGATGTGATCATGACACCCAAGACCGGGCGGCGGTCTTACGAAGAACTGGAGAAAACCGAAAAGACCTATATCGGCACCCGGGTGGAGATTGAGCTGCGGGCCCTGCTGGGCCTGCGGAAGGGACGGCTGGACACCGTGATTTTGGGCCATGACGTGGACATCAAGCACACCATGGGCAGCAACTGGATGATTCCGACCGAAGCTGTGGGCAGCGCTTGCCTGCTGGTGGCCGCAGATGAGGCGCGGGCGCGCTGTTACCTTGGGCTGATCGTGGCCCGGCCCGAATACCTGACTGCAGGTCAGAACAAGGATGCCAAGCGCAGTATTTCCGCTGAAGGTTTCAAACACATTCAATGGCTGCTGAAGGACCACCCCTACCCGGCCAACTTCTGGCGCACTGCGGATGCGGATGCCGTCCAGGATATATTTGACTGCGACACGGGCAACGCCCGCATGGCCACACTGTTCCGGCTCATGCAGCGCCGCCCGATTCCCCGCGCCGCGGTGGAGGCGGTGGCGCAGCAAAAGGATTTCATGCGCCGCATCCGTGCTGACGGCGGCCATGGCACCCGCGACATTCTGGGGCGTGAGCAGATCGTGGTGCTGGAGGGACGCAAGGACGCCCAGCTGATCAAAGCGCTGGAGCTGCCGCCCTGTGCGGCCAGCGAGTTCATTTCCTGCCGGATTGAAACGGAGTACCATGCCCGCATGGCCGGACAATCAGGGCATCCAATCGCGTGGCCGACAAGCTGACACCAGAGCGGCGCAGCGCCAATATGGCAAAAATCCGCGCCAAGAACACCAAGCCGGAAATGCTGGTGCGGCGGATGGTGCATGGGATGGGGTTCCGCTACCGGCTGCACCGCAAGGACCTGCCGGGCAAGCCGGACCTGGTGTTCGGCCCGCGCCGCAAGGTGATCTTCATGCATGGCTGCTTCTGGCATCTGCACAGCTGCCGCGACGGGCGCATTCCCGCCTCGCGCCGCGACTACTGGGAGCCGAAGCTGCTGCGCAATGCCGAACGCGACGCGGAACAACTGGCAGCCCTGCAGGCGGCGGGGTGGCAGGTACTGACCATCTGGGAATGCGAGACCAAGGATCTTGCCGCCTTGGAAGAGCGCCTCGCAGACTTCCTTGAAACGACAGAATAATGCTTATCCACAGTCACTTGCGAGGTTCCGAAAATTTCCTCTTGCGGCCCGTTTGGGAAAACCCTAAACACCGCCTCACTGAATGGCAGCGCGGGCGTAGCTCAGGGGTAGAGCATTACCTTGCCAAGGTAAGGGTCGTGAGTTCGAATCTCATCGCCCGCTCCATTCGAAAGCGGAACAGGCCGCCCTTCGGGGCGGCCTTTCGCTTTTCCGCACCGCAGCACCGGCGGCATTTTCTTCACCATCCTGTCATTTTCCGCTTGCGGTGCAGCCGCGGATTTCCTATTCACCGCGTCACCGGATGGCAGCGCGGGCGTAGCTCAGGGGTAGAGCATTACCTTGCCAAGGTAAGGGTCGTGAGTTCGAATCTCATCGCCCGCTCCATCGGGAACCGAAAAGGCCGCTCAGCTGAGCGGCCTTTCGCTTTTTCAGGGCTACACGCATAATTTGATCAAATTCCTTTTGACCTGCAGCGCAAAGCCGGCCAATGCTACGGGCAAAAGGCGCCCCTTGGGTCATTTGAGGGGCGGTTCGTGCAAGGAGTTTGGCAATGGCCCCAGTCATCTATCCCACCACCAATTTCACCGCGACCGAACAGCTGTGCCTGGACCGCGGCGAAGGCATCTACGTCTATGACACGGACGGCAACAAATACATCGAAGGGCTGGCAGGCCTGTGGTGCACCTCGCTGGGCTACAGCAACACCGAGGTGATGGACGCAATCACCGAGCAGCTGCACAAACTGCCGTTCACCCACACCTTCGGCGGCAAAACCCACAAGCCGATCATGGAGCTGGCCGAGAAGCTGAAGGCGATGGTGCCGGTGGAAGATGCCTATATCTTTTTCGGCAACTCCGGCTCGGATGCCAATGACACGCACTACAAGATGCTGCGCTATTATTTCAACGCCATCGGCAAGCCGGAGAAACGCAAGATCATCACCCGCGAGCGCGGCTATCACGGGGTGACGGTGGCGGCTGGCTCGCTGACCTCCCTGCCCGCGAACCTGGCGCATTTCGACGCGCCGCTGGAGGCGCTGTCGATCCTGCGTTCGGACGCGCCGCATTATTACACCGGCCGCCAGGGCAATGAGACCGAAGAACAGTTTGTCGACCGGATCATCAACAACCTGGAACAGCAGATCCTGGCCGAGGACCCCGACACCATCGCCGCGATGATCGTGGAGCCGATTACCGGAGCGTCGGGCGTGATCGTGCCGCCGGAAGGGTATTATGAGAAACTGCAGGCGCTGTTGCGCAAACATGGCATCCTGGTCTGGGCCGATGAGGTGATCTGCGGCTTCGGGCGCACCGGGGCGGATTTTGGCTGCACCACCATGGGCATCAAGCCGGACCTGATGACCTTTGCCAAACAATTGTCCTCTGCCTATTTCCCGATCTCCGCCTCCGTCATTCCGGGATACATGTATGAGGCGATGATCGCGCAGACCAATGAGGTTGGCGTCTTTGGTCACGGCTACACCTACTCCGGCCACCCGGCGGCCTGTGCCGCGGCCCTGAAAACGCTGGAGATCTATGAGCGCGACAACCTGTTTGAACACGCGGCAGAGGTCGGCGCCTATATGCAGGCGCAACTGCGGGAGATCTTCACCGATCACCCGCTGGTCGGCGAAGTGCGCGGCAAAGGCCTGATCGCGGCGCTGGAGCTGGTGTCGAACAAGACCACCGGCGCGAGCTTTGCCAAAGGCGCGGCGGGCGCGGCGGCTCAGAAAGCCTGCCAGGAGAACGGCCTGATCCTGCGCGCGGTGGCAGGCAATGCGCTGGCGCTGTGCCCGCCGATCATCATAACCAAAGCCGAAGTGGACGACATGCTGGCGCGGCTGAAGACCGCGGTTGATACGGCCTATGCAGAGCTGAAGGAACAGGGGCTGATCGCCGCCTGACTGAGCAGCGGCCGATAATCTGAAAACGCCCCGCATTGCGGGGCGTTTTTGCATTCCAGGGGTTTGCTGCCGGATGTCTCAGAACACCTTATAGGTCATCGTGGTCAGCGACCGCTCAATCCCTTCGATCTGCAACAGCTGGTCGTTGATGTATTTGCCGACATCTTCGCCTGCCGGGATGTAGAGCTTCATCAGCAGGTCGAAATTGCCGCTGGTGGAGTAAAGCTCGGAGTGGATTTCGCGCAGGGCAATCTCCTCAGCCACCTTGTAGGTGGTGCCGGGTTTGCAGCGGATCTGGACAAAGACGCAGGTGGACATGGGTGCCCCTTTTGAATGGCCGGTTGTTTGCATCCAAGCTCGCACGCGCTGCTGCCGGACGCAAGAGACCGGGATTGCTGCAACAGATTGCCGCCATTGCACAATGGCACACTTGAGCCGCGGCCCCTGCCCGCCTTATAAGCGCGTGCAGCATGACGAAGGATGAGCCGCTGATGCGTACCGCCAAAGTGACCCGCAAGACCGCGGAAACCGATATCTCTGTCGAGATCAACCTCGACGGCACCGGGGTTTATGACAACCAGACCGGGGTCGGCTTTTTCGACCACATGCTGGACCAGCTGGCGCGCCATTCACTGATCGACATGACCATCCGCGCCAAGGGTGATTACCACATCGACGACCACCACACGGTGGAGGACACCGGCATTGCGCTGGGTCAGGCGATGGTGCAGGCGCTGGGAGACAAGAAGGGCATCCGCCGTTACGGCGAGTGCCACCTGCCGATGGATGACGCTTTGGTGCGCTGCGCGCTGGACCTGTCGGCCCGCCCCTTCCTGATCTGGAATGTGGAGCTGCCGACCCAGAAGATCGGCACCTTTGATACTGAATTGGTGCGCGAGTTCTTCCAGGCGCTCAGCACTCACGGCGGCATCACTCTGCATATCGACCAGCTGCACGGGTTCAACAGCCACCACATTGCCGAGGCGGCGTTCAAGGCAGTGGCCCGCGCGCTGCGGCTGGCGGTAGAGACCGATCCTCGCAAGGCGGATGCGATTCCGTCCACCAAGGGTGCACTCTGAGATGCTGACCGCGATTATCGACTACGAATCCGGCAACCTGCACTCCGCCGAAAAAGCGTTTCAGCGCATGGCGCGGGAGATGGACGCGGGCGAGGTCGTGGTGACCTCTGACGCCGATGTTGTTGCGCGGGCCGACCGGCTGGTGCTGCCAGGCGATGGTGCTTTCCCGGCTTGTGCGGCAGAGCTGCGCGGCCACAAGGGCATCTATGACGCAATGGTCGAAGCGGTGGAGCAGAAGGGCCGCCCGTTTCTGGGCATCTGCGTCGGCATGCAGCTGATGGCGACCACCGGGCATGAATATGAAGAGACACCGGGCCTGGGATGGGTTGGCGGCGACGTGGTGAAGATCGCACCTGCGGACCCGGCCCTGAAGGTGCCGCATATGGGCTGGAACGATCTGGTGATCGACCATGCGCACCCGGTGTTTGACGGCATCCGGAGCGGCGATCACGTGTATTTCGTGCATTCCTACCATTTCCGCGCGGCCAGCCCGGCTGAGCGGCTGGCGCATGTGGATTATGCCGGTGACGTGACCGCTGTTATCGGGCGGGACACAATGGTGGGCATGCAGTTCCACCCGGAGAAAAGCCAGGCCACGGGCTTGCGGATGATCGGCAACTTCCTGACCTGGAAACCCTGAAGGGACGGCGCTAACGCGCCGTGGCCTCCGGCGGGAGTATTTTCGGAAAGATGAAAGCCGGGACTTTCAGGCGGCAGCGGTGCGCAAAGAAACCGGCGCTACGCCATAAACCTTGCGGAAAGCGCGGGTAAAACCTTCGGGGCTGGTATAGGCATAGCGGCGCGCGACGGCCTCCACCCGGTCGCCGCGCACAAGATCCTGATGCGCCAGGATCAGCCGCCAGCGGCGCAGGTAGCCGATCGGGGTTTCTCCGACTTCGGCGGCAAAGACTTCCGCGAAGCGCGACAGTGACAATCCCGCCTCTTGCGCCAGGTCGGCATTGGTCCAGAGGCGGCCCGGATGATCATGCATCGCCACGATGGCGCGGCTGAGGCGCGGATCGGCGAGGCCTGCCAGCAGCCCCGGCTCTGTCGCGCCTTTCTGGATCTGGCTGCGCAGCAGGCGCACGATCAGTACCTCGCCCAACCGGTTGATCACCGATTGCGCGCCGCAATGACGGCCCTCCGCCTCATCCCGCATCAGCCTGATCAGCCCCTGCGCCTCGGCATTGCTGGAAACGTCATACTCCACCATCGGCGGCAAGGCGGCCAAAAACGGATTGCTTTGCCCCGACCATTCCACCCGCGCCGCCCACATGACCGCACCCAAAGCGGGGTCCGCCAGCGGGCCGCGGGTGCAATAGAGGATCTGCACTGGCTTTCCTGCCGCATCAGCCAAGGCAATCAGGTTGGCCCGGGCAGGGGGAGCGGCCTGCACGGCGAGCTGGAAGCGGTCCATCAATGTGGTGAGGCGGTCCATGTTTTCGGTGTTTTCATCAGGTTTTTCGGATTTATACGACAATGAACTGCGCGATACATTCAGGCAAGCACCACCACTCACACACTCCAAACCACCACTCACGAGGACAATTCACATGCTGATCCCCCGCCAGAAGACCCCGGACCTGACCCTGCCGACGCTGGACCACGGCCAGTTCGACCTGTCCTCGGAAACGTCCGAGCGCGGCACCGTGATCTGCTTTTACCGCGGCCTGCACTGCCCGATCTGCGCGACCTACCTGAAGGACTTTGAAAAGAAGGTACCGGCCTTTGCCGAGCGCGGCGTCAACTGCATCGCCATCAGCACCGACGGCGAGGAGCGCACCCGTGCGATGGCCGACAAAATTGAAGCCAAGGAGCTGCGGTTCGGCTATGATCTGCCGCTGTCTGCCGCCAAGGAATGGGGGCTTTATATCTCAACTTCGCGCGGCAAGACCTCGATCGGGATCGAGGAACCAGAGCTGTTTGCCGAACCCGGTCTTTTCATGGTGACACCGGAGCAGACTCTCTATTACGGGTCTGTGCAAACGATGCCGTTTGTGCGCCCGCACTTTGCGGAACTGGTGGCGGCGCTGGATTTCGCGATCCCCAACAACTACCCGGCGCGCGGTGAATACACCGGTGAGGTGTAAGCGCCGCAGCTGCCGCCGGGGCCGGTACAATTCACCGGTTTGAGCAATAGACAAGAGGTCCGCTTCGAGGCATACGGGGCGGACCTTTTGTCACTTCGGCAGCCTCTCCCTTGCACATCCGTTTTGAGAAATACGACCACGCTGAAGGCAAGCACCGCTATTGCCTGCTGAGCCTGACGCCGACCCTGTTCGGCGACTGGTGTGTTGAGCGTGTGTCCGGGCCGCTGAACGCGCCGGGCGGCGCGCAGAAGCGGACCTATTTCGCGGGCCACGCCGAAGCGCTGGCGATTTTCGAGGGGTTCCGGGACCGGCAGCTGAAGCGCGGCTATGCGCCGATCCCGGTGCAGCTGGGGCTGCTGTAGGAGCAGCCCCGAAGCGTTACTGGACGCGGGTCCAGGTTTGCTTGGAGCAGATCAGCCCGCCCGCGACGCAGCCGCGCAAAGCCAGAGAGCTGCCTGCCAGATCCATCTTGCCGATGTAGATCTTGTCATTCGACGGGCGCCAGACCTTGCCCTCGTAAGATCCGTCGCCGTTCGGCACCATGTCGATCACCAGCGTCTTGCCAATATTCGGGGACTTGTACTCGCCTTCGCTGTTGAAGGTACGGGCAATCTTGCCGCAGACCGCAGCGCCGCATTTCGCCATCTGGATATGGGCATAGGAGCCGTCATCAGCTTGCGTTTTCCAGACACCCAGCACCGGATCCGCCGCCGCGGCGCCTGCCAGCCCGACGGCTACGGCCATGCCTGCCAGTAGATGTTTCATTCCATTTCCTCCCTGTTTTTCAGGCAGCCTGTCCCTGATGCGGTCTTTGAGGCAAGGTTGACTTCGGGTCGCGTTGCAATCTGCCCTTACGTTGTGCAAAACACCGCCAGCTTGATTTCACGAAGGACCGCCCGGATGATCCTCTACCCCGCGATTGACCTAAAAGACGGCCAGGCCGTGCGCCTGCTGCATGGCGAAATGGACAAGACCACCGTGTTCAACGACAACCCCGCCGCGCAGGCGCTGGAGTTTGTCGAGGCCGGCTGCGAGTGGCTGCATCTGGTGGACCTCAACGGCGCCTTTGTCGGCGAGCCGGTGAATGCGGCGCCGGTGGAGGAGATCCTCAAGCAGACCAAGGTGCCCGCGCAGCTGGGCGGCGGCATCCGCGACATGGCAACCATCGAACGCTGGATCAGCAAAGGCCTGGCGCGGGTCATCCTGGGCACTGTGGCGGTGGAGAACCCGGAACTCGTGCGCGAGGCGGCGCGGGAATTCCCCGGCAAGGTCGCGGTCGGCATCGACGCCCGCAACGGCAAGGTCGCAACCAAGGGCTGGGCCGAGGAAACCGACGTGATGGTGACCGATCTGGCCAAGTCGTTTGAAGACGCAGGCGTTGCCGCGATCATCTATACCGATATCCTGCGAGATGGCGCGATGAAGGGTCCGAATGTGGAGGCCACCGCTGATCTGGCCAATGCAGTCAGCATCCCGGTTATTGCTTCCGGCGGTGTCTCCTCGCTGGACGACCTCAGGACGCTGAAATCCTGCGGCGCGCCGCTTAATGGTGCGATTTCGGGCCGCGCTCTCTATGATGGGGCCATTGACCTGAAAGAGGCGCTGGCGGTTCTGAAAGCCTGACGCCGTCCCGGCAAAGGGAAACCTCATGCGCCTTGTCCGCCGTATCCTGGCCATCCTGACCATCGGGCCGATTGTCCTGTGGCTTCTGTGCATAGCCTTTGTGATGCTGCTGGGGTTCGGCTTTGATTGCGAAATCCACGAGGGGTTTGCCAACCCCTGCGTGGTGCTGGGCCAGGACCTGGGCGAGACGGCCTATACCATGGGGGTCCTTGCAGCCTGGGGGCCACTGATCTTCGGCCCGGTCTCCATGGGGGCCGGGCTGCTGTGGGGGCTGGCCATTGCGCTGTCGCGCTATCTGGACGCGCGGCGCTGAGCCTACTCGGCTGCTTTTGCAGTCAGCTTGCCCAAGGCGCCCTGCATCTTGGCGATGAACGCCGCATCGGCGGGGATATCAAGGCCCGAAAGCATTTCAGCCGGGTCCTGATAGGTCAGCCAGACATGCCCGTCGGCGTCCTCATAAGCCAGCACCTTCAGCGGCAGATAGAGCCCTGCCCGCATATCCGCCTGTATCGCCGGAGTGCCGAGCTTTGGGTTGCCGAAAATCAGAAGCTGCGATCCCGCCAACTTCATTCCTGCCTTCTCTGCGCCGCCTGCATGGTCAACACGGGCAAAGACAGTGGCGCCCGCGCCCTCCACTGCCGCCTGCAGCGCATCCATGGTTTCGGCCACGGGTTTCTGGCTTGGCACAGTCACCAGCTCCGCGGCAGCGGGCAATGCAGAGGCGAGCGCCAAGGCGCCTGCGAGGGAAAGAGATTTTTTCATAACGGAAACTCCGGAAATCAGGGACATTTGCACATCATCGGGGCTGTCATCCCGCAGGGGCAATTCACTTCTGCGAGACCGCCCGGTTCCGGCGGTTCCGTGCGGACCGCGCAAGGGGTCCGGACCAAAACGCGCATATCCCTCCATATCTGTTGCGCTTGCCTTTTGGTTTGCGTACCCACGGGGCAAGCAGCTTGAAAGGCACGATCCATGCTGAAAACCCGCATCATTCCCTGTCTGGACGTCGCTGACGGGCGCGTGGTCAAGGGCGTCAACTTTGTCGGCCTGCGCGATGCGGGCGATCCGGTGGAATGCGCCAAGGCCTATGATGCGGCGGGCGCGGATGAGATCTGCTTTCTCGATATTCACGCAACCCATGAAAACCGGGGCACCATGTTCGACATGGTGCAGCGTACTGCAGAGCAGTGTTTTGTCCCGCTGACCGTGGGCGGCGGGGTGCGGACCAAGGAAGATGTGCGCGCGCTGCTGCTGGCGGGCGCTGACAAGGTCTCCTTCAACTCTGCTGCTGTCGCCAACCCGGATGTGATTGCCGAGGCCGCGGATCAGTTCGGCAGCCAGTGCATCGTCTGCGCCATCGACGCCAAGACCGTGGAGCCAGGCCGCTGGGAGATTTTCACCCACGGCGGGCGCAAGCCAACCGGCATTGATGCGGTGGAGTTTGCACGGACCGTGACAGCCAAGGGCGCCGGGGAAATCCTGCTGACCTCGATGGACCGGGACGGCACCAAATCCGGCTTCAACCTGCCGCTGACCAAAGCAATTTCCGATGCGGTGGACGTGCCGGTGATTGCCTCAGGCGGCGTCGGTAATCTGGATCACCTGGTGGAAGGCGTGACCAAGGGCGGCGCAAGCGCGGTGCTTGCGGCCTCGATCTTCCACTTCGGCGAATACACCATCCAGGAAGCCAAGGAACACATGGCCGCCGCCGGCATCCCGATGCGGCTGAACTGAAGGGATATGTGATGAGTCTGCTGCACGATCTCGAAGCCACCATCGCCGCACGCAAGGGCGCCGATGCAGAGACCAGCTGGACCGCCAAGCTGCTGGCCAAGGGTCCGGAGAAATGCGCCGAGAAATTCGGTGAGGAAGCCATTGAGGCGATCATCGAAGCGGTGAAGGATGACAAGGCAGGGCTCGCCTCCGAAGGGGCCGATGTTCTCTATCATTTCCTGGTGATGCTGGCCGCCCGCGATGTGGCGCTGGACGATGTGCTGCAGGTGCTGGCAGAACGCCAGGGCCTCAGCGGCATTGCCGAGAAGGCCAGCCGCCCCAAGGGCTGATCCACAGTCAGGGCCGGCCGTCCGGCCGCGGGTCAAGGGAGGCGCAGCCTCCGCGCACCAGCGCGGCGTGCCCTTGACGCCCACTCTGAAACACACTCGGCAAGGCCCTTGAGGGCACTCCTGCCCCTCAAGGGCTTCTCAGCAAAAAAATCTGCGCCGTGCAACGGCGCCCTGCCCAACCGTGGAAGCCGTCCGGCAGGACGGCGGGAACGGGCGGGAGCACCCTGCCCGGCTACAGGCGTCACAGTTTCGAGGAAATGATCCCGGTGGCAAAGCCGCCCATACGCAACTCGCCGAACAGGCGCTGGTATTCGATCTTGGGGCAGCGGTTCTGGATCACGGTCACCCCGCGCGCCTCGGCCTTGGCGGCCGCCTCGGCGTGCTCCACTCCGATCTGCATCCAGATGGTCTGCAGCTTCGGGAACGCCTCCAGTGCCTCATCAACGACCGGCGGCACCGCTTCGGAGCGGCGGAAGATGTCGACCATATCCACCGGCAGATCAATTTCCGAGAGACTCGCCCGCACTGTTTCACCAAACAGCATCTTGCCGGCATGGCCCGGGTTCACCGGAATCACCCTATAGCCCTTCAGGCCCAGGTAGCGCGCCACATAGTAGCTGGGGCGCACCGGGTTCATCGATACGCCTACCACCGCCACCGTCTTGGCGCGCTGCAGGACCTTCTTCAGATGCTCGTCGCTGTAATCAGTCATGCGGGAACCCTAGCGGCGGCGCTGGCGGCCGCATAGGCGGAAACGCCGCCTGGATACAAAAATGCGCCCGGACGAACCGGGCGCAAGGTATGGAACGAGGGACAGTGAAAAAGATCTGCGGTGGTTCCACTCCGCAGTCTGTATTGTATATGGGTCACGGTTCGGAAAATAAAAGCACCCATCACACATTTGTGAGATGACAGGCTATTTTCTGAGGACTGCCGGCCAATGAATCCTGCCCGAGGCAATCATATGCGCCGTGTCAGCCTGCCACAGCACATGCACACGCCTGTTATTCAACAGAAAAAGCTCTCCGTCGACAATTGCCCACAGTTCCGGATTGCCTTCGTGCAACCGACCCATTGACATGGCATAGGCGCAGTAGCCCCCGAAAGCAGGCGCATAGGCCCGCGGGTTGGCTTCGAATTGCGCCCGATTGCGGGCTGAGGAAAAGCGCCAGACAACACCCTTCCACATGACGGCATGGACAGGCTGCCCCTCCTCGGCGGATCCATGTTCAAAAAACGCAATCGCATCATATCCGCCGATGGCGACCCCGGAACGCGAGGAGTACACGGCCGGATCTGCCCTTGCCGCATCCGGCAGGGACAGGATGAGCACCGCGGCAGCCATCAGAACCAGACGCAGGATCACATTGCACTCCATTCACTGCATGTATCAGGCCTGCGACTCTGCCGTACCGCCATGGCGTTGCAAAGACAGCTTACGCAGATGTGAACAGGGCGTGACGACACCTGCCTCAGCGGGCAATGGACGCATAAAGGGCAATCGCCGCTGCATTGGACACGTTGAGTGACCCGAATCCGCCTGCCGCGCCGATCTTGACGAGCCCGTCCACGGTTTCCTTGGTCTTTTGGCGCAGGCCCGGTCCTTCGGCACCCAAAACCAGCGCTACCGGCAGATGCTGTTTGGCCGACAGCGCCGATTCGATGGTCTGTTCCGCTTCGCCGTCGAGGCCCAGCACGATAAAGCCCATCCCTTGCAACTCTGTGATGGTGTCGGCGAGATTGCGCATCCGCAGGTAGGGCTGACGCTCCAGCGCACCGCTTGCGGTCTTGGCCAATGCCCCGGTTTCCGGTGCCGAGTGGTGGCGGGTGCCGATCACGGCACTGGCCCCCAGCACCTCGGCCGAGCGCAGGATAGCGCCAACGTTATGCGGGTCAGTGACGCGGTCGAGAAGCAGCACCCGCGGTGCCTCTGCCCCGATGCAGTTTTCAGCCAGCCCGCCCCAGTTCAGCGGCTTCACTTCCAGCGCCGCCCCTTGGTGCACCGACTGCGGGTCGATCGGCGGATTGAACTTTCGCGGGTCGATGACTTCGGCCTCGACGCCGGAAGCTTCGATCGCATCTGCCAGCTTCGCCTGCGCGTTCATGGTCACCATCAAGCGCAGTTTTTCACGCTTGGGATTGAGCAGTGCATCGCGCACCGCATGCAGCCCGAATAGCCATACGGTTTCGGCAGCAGCAGCCCGTTTGGCCTGCTCTTTTTCGACGACCCACTTGGGTTTCTTGGACATCTTGCTCTCCGGCAGAAAGAATTTGCGAGGCGCACGAAAAACTTGCGTTTTTCCGGTTGACGCCCCTTTGGCCTGCTTGTAATCACGCCTCCACATCAGGTGCAACATGCAACTGACAGTGGGCGACAGGCCGCAAGGTGTGGCAGGGGACTGTAACTCCCTCGCGGAGACGCACGCCTGGTTCGATTCCAGGGTCGCCCACCATCTTCTCTCTTTTTTCAGATCAGACGATGGTGGTTCAGCAGCAGGCTGGACAGGTCACGCGCTGCCCCGCGCAGCAAAAAGCCCGCGCGAACTTTGCAGGCTTCTCCACTGTTTCCAAACGGTAAAGTTTGCTCAGGCAGTCGCAGCCACAGCCTGTTCCGCCCATTCAACCAACGCCTCCAGATCCGGACCTGCGGCCACCGCCATGCCATCTGAAAACGCCTGGAATGGTTCCACATTCATCTTGTTGACGCCGGAAATGACTGGGATACCCAAGGCCAGCGCCTCACCGATAATGGGGCGCATGCCGCGCCCGTCAGCCTCGTGCTTGCCGAATTTGTTGACGATCATCAGCTGCGGCGCCGGGTCCGTATGAAGCGTGGCAGAGACCTGACCGACCGCCTGCTCCAGTGCCTCCGGGTTCAGGCGGCAGCCGCGGGCGCCGGCGCCCAGGGATTGCGAAATGCGGATGGTCTCGCCCGCGGGCAGAACCCGCACGTCCATGTCGCACAGCTCCTTGTCATAGCATTCCACATTGGTCTGCACGATGCCGGCCAAGCGGATCCCCTTGGCCTCCAGTTTTTCAGCCAATTCGCTTAGCAAACGGTCCGTGGCACCGCGTTCTTCGGTCATCACATAGGCCAGGTGCATTGGTCGTTCTCTCCAGTCTGGTGTCGTTTCATAGGTGGTCATACGGCGCCCTTGGTCAACCCCTACCAGGGCAGCGGGCTGTAGCCGATGACAGGGGCATGCAGCAGCAAAAGCGCCAGGAACACCGCCCCCGCCAGCGCGGCCTCGCCGCCCGAGGGCCGCAGCCGGCCAAGGTTCAGCCGCGCGGTATTGCGGCTGAGGCGGCGCCATTCCCCCTGCCCCATCTGGCGCTGCTTGCGCTTGTCGATCAGCGCCATGCCCATCCAGGCAAAGCCCGCAAAGAGGCCGAACAGAATAACATACGCCAGATCGCCGTTTGCCAGCAGATGCGCCCCGGCCCAGAGCGCCATCGCCGCCAGCAGCGGATGGCGGCTGACTGCCAGGATGCCGGGATCCGCCGGATCAAAGGGCTTGATACCAAGCCCTCCAAAGCTGAACGGATTCTGCCGCATCATGCCGCCCACTGCCAGCAGGCAGGCCAGCGGCATCACCAGCAGCGGCACCCAGCGGAAGCCCTCCCAATAGGGCAGCACGCCGACATAGGGCGCCCGCGCGGCGGCCACGACCAGCCAGGCGAGGATCATCAGCGACAGCACACTGTAGGCAATGAAATAGCCGCGCAGACCCAGACGGCTGACCAGCCAGGGCCGCACCGGCGGGCGCACGGGGATCGCGTGGCTAGCCAGGAACAGCATCAGCGCAGCGGTGAATTCAAGCCAGCCCATCGGGGTCTCTCCGGGTATTGATCAGTCTTAATTGCAGCTATAGGCGGACGGGCAGGCTTTAACGTTGCCCCAGATCAAAAAGGGCGCCGCTGGGGCGCCTTTTTCTGTGTTATGCCAGAAGTGTTCACAGACCCAGGGCTTTGCGCCGCTCTTCTGCAAAACCCTGCACCATGCGGTCGGCGATCAGGGCAAGGATCGCCATCGCCGCGCCAGCCGAGATGCCCAGCCCAACGTCGGCCTGCCCCAGCGCCAGATAGATCGACTGGCCAAGGCCGGTGGTGCCGATCAGCGCCGCAATGACCAGCATCGCAAAGGCATAGAGAATGGTCTGGTTGAGCCCCAGCAGGATCGACGGCGCCGCATAAGGCGCGCGGATATCCTTGAGCATCTGCCATGTTGTGGCGCCAGAAGCGGTCGCGGCCTCAATCATCTCATCCGGCGTCGAGACCAGCCCGTGCCGCGTGTAGCGGATCATCGGCACGATGGCATAGGCGATGATCGCCAGGAAGGCGGAGAACTCGCCGATCTGGAACACCATCAGCACCGGGATCAGGAACACGAACAGCGGAATGGTCTGCAGCATGTCGCAGATAGGTCGCACCACGCGCCAGACACCGGGCGACACGGCGGAGGCCAGGCCGATGGCGCCGCCCATCACCGCGCAGGCAAAGACCGCTGCACCGGACAGATAGAGCGACAAGAGCGCCCGCTCCCAGAGACCGGAGAGCAGGATGGTGGCCAGCAGCACCACTGTCAGCACCGCCAGCCCGCGTCCGCTTGCGACCCAGGCCAGCACCCCCGCCCCCACCAGCACAAACGGCCAGGGCAGCTGGGAGATGCCTGTCTCCAGCATTCCGGCAGCAATCAGCAGCATCACCCCCAGTGCCATCTGGCCGCGCAGCGCAAAGACGGCGCCGGCCGCAGCACCCGCTGCGAACAGCGCCGCGCTCATCATCGGGGTCCAGGCAAATCCCCAGGTAAAGGGCAGCACCGCCTGATCCAGCCCGATCCGCATCGGAAGCAGCACATAGAACAGCACGTTGTTCTTGAGCGCGGTCAGGAACTCCGCATTGGCGCTGGTAAAGGACGAGAGACCGCGGTCGACACTGTCCGCCACCGGGTTGAACAGGCCGTAGGTTCCGGGCTGCTGAACGCTGCCCCAGAAGGCCGCGCTGACCACGACACCCAGCGCCAAAATGCCCCAAGCAACACGCGGGTCATGCCTGTCGCGCCGGTCCTGGGTCAGGGTGCCGCTCATCCGGTCGATCAGGATGGCGAAGATCACGATCACCAGGCCTGCCAGCAGGCTTTGGCCGAACTGGGCCTTGCGCATAGTCAGCAGGACCTCCCAGCCAATGTCGTCAAAGCCGCCGATCACGGCAGCGATGATCACCATCGACAGCGCCGCCATCAGGCATTGATTGACGCCCACCATGATCTGCTGCCCGGCGGAAGGGATCTCGCACTGGAACAATTGCTGCAGGCGGGTGCCGCCGGCCATGATGGCGGCTTCCTTGATCTCCGGCTCCACCCGCTCCAGCCCCAGCAGCACATTGCGCGCCATCGGCGGCGCCGCGTAGATGGCGGAGGCGATGAGGCCCACCACCGGCCCAAAGCCGAACAGCACCAGCAAGGGTGTGAGATAGGCAAATGTCGGCACCGTCTGCATGATGTCGAGCACCGTCTGCACCGGCTGGCGGATGCGGGGGTATTCATTGGCAAGGATGCCGATACCGCCGCCGATAATCAGCGCCAGCGGCACCGAGACGGCAACCAGCGCCAGGGTATTCATGCTTTCGGGCCAATAGCCGGATGCGAGCACAAAGCCGAGGCCCACCACCGCCATCAGCGCCATCCGTACCCCGCCCAGGGTCCAGGCCAGCGCCGTGGTGGCGCAAATGACAAGCGGCCAGGGGGTATGGCTCAGCACGTAATTCGCGGCTTCCATCGGGTAAAACATCAGCGCCGAGAAGGCACGGGCCGTTGGTTTGATCAGCGCCAGGAACCATTCCATGAAGGCCCCGACCCAGTCGGTTGCAGGCAATACCCAAGCGGCGGGAAACTTGACCAGCCACGGCAGGCTGCTTTCCAGCAACAGGCACAGGGCACCCACAACGGCTGCGATCAGCGCCGCAATCGAGCCTTTTGAGAGAGACGCCATCACCCCTGCTCCACCTGCAGCGCGGCAGCGAGGTCTGCTGGATTCACCACGCCGACCAGTTTGCCGTCCTCCGTGCGGACCGGCACCGGCTCGTACAACTCCATGCAGCGCGCAAGGGCTGCGTCCAGCGTCATGTCCTGGCGAAGCCCGGGATCGTCGGCGCCGTAAACATGGTGTTCGCCTGGCTGCATCACCGAGGACACATGCGCGTGCTGGCCCTTGGCTACATCCTTGGAGAACTCGCGCACGTAGTCGTCGACCGGGCGCAGCACGATGTCAGCAGGCGTGCCGATCTGCACAACCTTGCCGTCGCGCATGATGGCGATGCGGTCAGCCAGCTTCAGCGCCTCGTTGATGTCATGGGTAATAAAAACGATGGTGGTTTTCAGCTTGGCCTGGATCTCCAGAAACTCATCCTGCAGCTGCCGCCGGATCAGCGGATCCAGCGCCGAGAACGGCTCATCCAGGAACCAGACCGAACAATCGGCCACCAGCGAGCGGGCGATGCCGACGCGCTGGCGCTGGCCGCCTGAGAGTTCGCGCGGGAAGTTCTTTTCGCGCCCGCCGAGGCCGACCAGTTCGATGACCTCCTGCGCCTTGGCCAGCCGCTGCTTTTTCTTCACGCCCTGCACCCGCAGCGGGTAGGCCACGTTTTCCGCCACGGTCATGTGCGGGAACAGGCCGAAGTGCTGGAACACCATGCCCAGCTTCTTGCGGCGCAGTTCAATCAGCCGCTTGGGGCTGGCCTCGACGATGTTCTCGCCGTCGATGCGAATCTCGCCGCCGGTAGCATGCAACAGGTGCGAGATGCAGCGGATCAGGGTCGACTTGCCGGAGCCCGACAGCCCCATGATCACAAACAGCTCCCCCTCCTTCACGTCAAAGGAGGCGTCCTGAACTGCAGGGATCAGCCCTTTTCCCCGCAATTCCTGCGCGGCTGCTTCGGGTGTTTCGTGCTGCGACAACGCCTCTTTCAAGGCGCTGTCTGCGTTGTTGCCAAACACCTGCCAGACATTCCGGCAGGTGATGGCGGGCGTTTCAGAGCCGGTCACGTGTGCGGCTCAGTTGATGGCGGCGTCGACAACCGGGCGCCACTTGTCCTCATTGGCAGCCATCCATTCGGCAACCACCTCTTCGACCTTGCCGCCGTCCACGTCGACCGCGCCCATCATCGGCTGCTGGTCTTCCACGGCCAGGGTATAGTTCGACAGGATCTCAAACGCTGCAGGCCAGGTTTCGGCGGTGCCGGACCAGGCGGCCTTGAAAATACGTGAGGGTGAGAAATCGCAGTCGTTCACGGCATCCGGGTTCGGGCCCCAGGCCGGATCGCTGAAGCAGGCATCCTCGCCCGGCGGCAGGTCGACGAATTTGACGTCATAAGCCGACATCGCCCAATGCGGCTGCCAGAAGGTGACCAGCAGCGGTGTCTTGCGTTCGGTGGCTGCGCGCAGCTCGACGATCAGCGCGGCCTCAGAGCCCGCAGGCACGGCCTTGAACGGCAGCGCCAGCCCGGTCATGCGGTCGGCACCCGGAGTGCCCCAGTCGGCCGGATAGTCAACCAGGCGGCCTTCAGGCAGCGTCTCAGCGGTGGCGAATTGCGCGGCGCAATCCTTGAGCGCCTCCCAGGCAGGCAGGCCGGGGCAGATCTCGGCTACATGCGCCGGATAGGCGATGCCTTCCCGGGCGTTCAGCTCCAGATCGCCCAGCTCGACCACGGTGCCCTCCTCAACCTTTTTGGCGTATTCGTCGGACACGTTAGAGGACCAGATTTCCAGCGTTGCGTGGATGTCGCCATCGGCAATCGCCTGGAACTGATTCATCATCCCGGCCGAAACATATTCCACGTCATAGCCTGCAGCCTTGAGCATCTCGCCCGCGATGTGGGTGGTCACATGCTGGCCGGTCCATTCGTTCACCGCCAGCTTGATCGGCTTGCTGGTGTCGCCCAGCTCGGCAGCGGAAGCGATGCCCGCGGCAACCGTCATTGTTGCGGCGCTCAGCGCCAGCGCATATTTTTTAAAGTCCATTCTCAATACTCCCTGTCATTGTTGTTGCACCGCCAGTTGTCCGGCTTGGCGCGTCATTGGAACCCGGCGGTTCAAGGCTCCTGCCAGGCATTTTGGCAGTTCGTTCTTTTACGTGCAGGAGCCGGTGCCCCAAGTGTGGCCGGGGATAAAGCAAGTATTGGAACATATTACGACCGCTTGTCGAGCAAATGCGACGCAAATGGCGAAATAATTTGATTGACGATTCAAGTTTTTGTGCAAACACACAAGTTCTGGAATCATCCCGGCCCGCCGGAGCAGGACCTAAGCAGCTGACCAGTCAGCCGCAAGCCGCGTCCGGAACTGAAAACAGCGCCCCCGTCTTTCGGGCGCGCTGTTGAAGGGGCTGAGACATTTGAGTGCTTCAAGAGCGGCCCTTGCCTGTGGCCTCCTCGACAATTGGCATCCACTTGGCGCGGTTTACCGCCAGCCATCCGCGCGCTGCACCCTGCACAGTTTCACCACGGACATCCACCAGGCTGATCAGCGGTTGCTGGTCCCAGATGCTGAGCTGGTAATTTGCAAGAATTTCGTAGGCCGCGGGCCAGCGATCTTTCAATCCTTTCCAGGAAGCCTTTGCAACGCCGCCGCGCTGGAAATCGCAGTCGCCGGTCTCATTCGGGTTTGGCCCCCAAGCCGGATCGGTTTGGCAGGCGGGGTCGTATCCGGGCAACCGGACAAACTGCAGCGCATATGTCGACATGGCCCAATGCGGTTGCCAGAAAGTAGCAATGACTGGGCGCTTTTCCTTGTAGGCGTTCTGGAACTCTTCGATCATTGCAGCTTCGGACTCAGCTGCGACCACATCGAAGGGAAGCTCAAGCGCACGGATCCGGTCACCGCCAGGTGAGCCCCAGGATTCAGGGTATGCCAGATAGCGGCCCCTTTTCCCCCCGCCGTCCGCAGAGAATATCGCAGCGCAATCGCGAAGTGCTTCCCAATCAGGCAAGCCCGGGCACATCTGGGCGACATAGGGCGGAACAACCACGCCGTTGCGCGCATCAAGCCCAAGATCGCCGAGATCCACCATATCCCCGCCATCCAGGGCCTCTTGGTAGCCTGCAGGCGAACTTGAGGTCCAAATCTCCATGATCGCATGCAGCTCTCCGGACTCGATCCGCGGGAACACCCCGCCAAGCTCCGCCTCAACATATTCGACGGTATAACCGGCCTCTTCCAGCATGCCGCCAGCGATATAGGTGGACAGATGCTGGCCAGTCCAGTTATTGAGCGCCAGACGGATCGGCGCCCCCACATCCCCCATATCTGCTGCTTCGGCACCCCCCGAAACCGCCAGCGCCGCAAACGCCGCGGCAATCACATTGATTTTCATTGGCGTCACTCCCGTACTGCCAGTCGTCCCACATGCCGCGCCTCGGCGCAGCTCCATGGTCCGGGATATCAGGCGGGAGTTGACAAAGATTAACGGCGCGCAGGAACCGGTGCGCCTTCAGTTAGAAAAACGCCTAAAACTTGCCTCAAGGGCGCGCTGAAATCAGCCAGTGCGCCGCGCTACCAGCAGCACCGGGTCGTAGGTCAGAGGCAGCTTTCCGCGCTGCCCGAACTGCGCGCGGTAGGCATCCTCGAACGACCGCAGCTGCCTGCGGCTCCAGCCGCGCTGAGCGTTGCCGTTCACGCCGGTCTGGCGCAGGTGCTTGAGCAGCTGCAGAGCAGAGTCAAATTCAAGCACTACGGGGCATTGTTCGATTTGCAGGATCTCCAAGCCTTCCGGCAAGACCGGCAGCCATTCATCCGCATCCAGGTAACAGGGCGCCGCGGCGGCTGATCCCAAAGCCGCAAGTTCGCGGAACTGGCCTCTGCCAAAGCCCGAAAGCGCCAGCCAGCCGCCCGGCTTCAGATGCAATGCCAGCCGGGCCATCAGACCAGGAAGATCAGAAATCCACTGCACGGTCGAGGCTGAGGCGATCAGGTCCAGATCCTGCGGCAGCGGCAGGCTTTCGATCGGGCCGCTCCTGAAGCGGGTATGAGCCTGAATTTCCTTTTCCAGCGTCTGCAGCAGCTGTGCAGCCTCCGGCACAAGATCATTCAACATCAGGCAGTCCGCGCCGAACCGCTGCAGCAGTTGCCGGGTCAGGTGGCCGGTGCCGCAGCCGAATTCCAGAACACTGCCAAAGTGCCGCGGAGCGCCCTCCTCCTGCAGCATTCGGGCCAGGCGGCCAGCGGTTTCCGCCTGCACCGAGGCTGCGCAATGATAGCTTTCCAGCCCGCGGCGGAAGCTTTGCTGCACGCGGGACTGATCCAGATGCGGGGGCTGCATGTCCTTCATCAGAACAGCTCCTCCCACTGCGCAAACCGGTCGAACGGCGCATGCGGCGCGTCCAGGTGCGACACGTTCTGTCCGGCCCAGGCGCGGGCCAGATTAGCTGGCGGGAAGATCTTGTCGCCGGAACAGATCCAGACCCGGCTGAACCGAACCTGCGGAGCATCCCCCCGGCGCTCCACCGCCAGCAGCTCGGCCCGCCGGGCCTCTACATCCAGCGCCTCGGCGTCCTGAGGGGCACCGAAAACGCGGCCCAGAAACTGCTGGTAGCTGTCCGCGCTCAGGGTTTCCACGGTGCGGCGGAACACGGCGGGCGGAATGCCTGCGCCGCGACTCACTGGCTGCAGGCTGCCGTTCACTGCTGCCTTGCGCTGGAACGGATCCGGACGCCCCTGCTGCCAATGCGCATAGGCGGCCACGCCAAACGACCAGGCCAGCAAGCTGACCCGCTCATAACCGGACAGGTCCGGCAGCTCTGCATCCAAATCGGAATACTCTCTGGCAAACAGGATGTCCTGTTCGCCTTCCAGATGCCAGAACACCTCCGGCCCCACAGCCCAGCCGCCGAAGACCACGATGGCCTCGGCAGCACTGTCCTGTTTGAGCCAGCGGAACTCCATGGTTTACAGCTCCCGTGCCAGCCGCAGCATGCCTGCGGTGATCTCGCTCAGCTGCTCCGGCGAGGTGATGAAGGGCGGCATGGTGTAGATGTTGGTTCCGAAGGGGCGCAGGAACACGCCCATTTCATGGGCCCGCGCGTGTGCCTCATCCGCCGAGACGCGGTGCTTCATCTCGATGACGCCGATGGCGCCCAAGACCCGCACGTCCGCAACGTTGAGCAAATCGCAGGCCGGGGCCAGTTCGGCCTGCATCTGTTCGCTGATAGCCGCCACCCTGCCGCGCCAATCCTGCCCCGTCAGCAGGTCCAGCGAGGCCTTAGCCGCGGCGCAGGCCAGCGGGTTGCCCATATAGGTCGGCCCGTGCATGAACAGGCCGGGGTTGCCGCCGCCGATGCCTTCCGCCACGCGGTCGTTGGTCATGGTGCAGGCAAAGGAAATATGGCCGCCGGTCAGCCCCTTGCCGAGGCAGATGATGTCCGGCTCGACAGTGCAGAAATTGGTTGCGAACAGCTCCCCCGTACGGCCGAAACCGGTGGCGATCTCGTCGAAGATCAAGAGGATGCCCAGTTCATCGCAGAGCGCACGCGCCTGGTTCAGGTATTCCGGGTGATAGAAATACATGCCGCCGGTGCCCTGAACCACAGGCTCAAGAATGAAGGCGGCGATCTTTTGCGCGTTGGCTTCCAGCACCGCGCGCAGCTCGCCCAGGCCGTTCTGCGCCGGGTCATCATCCCAGTCCTCATGGATGCGGACCGGCGGGCGGGACACAAAATGCTGCACGCTCAGCGCACCCTGGAACAGGTGATGCATGCCGGTGTCCGGATCACAGACGCTCATCGCCTTCCAGGTGTCGCCGTGATAGCCGGAGCGGATGGTGGCAAACTCCTTGCGGCCCGGCTGGCCGATCGCGTGCTGGTACTGGACTGCCATCTTCATCGCCACTTCGACCGAGACAGACCCTGAATCGCAGTAGAAGATGCGGGTGAGGCTTTCGGGGGTGATCTCCAACAGCTTGCGGCCGAGGTCGATGGCCGGATCATGGGTCAGCCCGCCGAACATCACATGCGGCATAGTGTCGAGCTGATCGTGAATCGCCTTGGTGATCGCCGGGTTTTTGTGCCCGTGCATCATGCACCACCACGACGACATGGCGTCGATCAGCCGGGTGCCGTCGTCCAAGGTGATGTAGATGCCTTCGCTTTCCTTCACAACGAAGGTCGGGCCGGGCTTGGCGACGTTAGTGTAAGGATGCCAAAGGTGCTGCTGGTCGAATTCCAGCTGGGTGAGGTTCGCGGCACTCATGCCATCTCTCCTTCGGCCAAGGCCTCCTTGATCAGGTCCACCCGGATGCTGGCTTGGAACGCTACGGCCAGCGCGTCAGAGGTCAGTTCGCCCAGCAGCGGCAGCCGCCCCAGATTCGCCACCTGGCCGAACTGGCAGATGGTTTCCTCCACCGCCGGTTCCGCGTCGCCAATGAAGGCCACGCCCGCAACCGGGCAGCCCGCATCGCGCAGGGCTTTCAGCGACAGCAGCGTGTGGTTGATCGTGCCCAGCTGGGTCCGGGCGCATAGGATCACCGGCGCGCGCCAGCGGGCGAACAGATCGAGATACAGCACCTTGCGGTTCAGCGGCACCATCAGCCCACCTGCGCCTTCGGCCACCAGCACGCCATCAACCTCAGGCAAAGACAGCGAATTCGGGTCGATCTCCACGCCTTCGGCCTCTGCCGACAGATGCGGCGAGGCGGGCAGCTGCAGCAGGTAGCCCTCGGGCAGCGCCGGGCGGCCCGACAGGCGGGACACAATCTGGCTGTCGGTTTCCTCCTCCAGCCCGGATTGCACAGGCTTCCAATATGTGGCGCCCAGCGCCTGCACCAGGCCGGCCGAGAAGATGGTCTTGCCGATGCCGGTATCGGTTCCGGTGACGATCAGCGCGCTCATGGCTTGGTCTCCATTTCCCGGGCAAGGTGTTCGAACATTTGGGTGATGACCCCTGCCGCCGTGTTCAACGTGATCGACAACCGCAGCCGCGAAGTGCCGCGCGGCACTGTCGGCGGGCGGATGCCGCGGATGTCGTAGCCGCGGCCCTGCATCGCTGCAGCCAGCACCATGGTGCGTTTGTCGTCGCCGATCACCACCGGCAGGATCTGGCTTTGGAAACCCTCCAGCCCGCACAGGCGCTTGGCCTCGCGTTGGGCGTGGGTAATCCCCTGCCACGCCTGTTCACGGCGGCCCGGGTTCTGTTGCAGCTCCTGCAACGCCGCCCGCACCAGCGCCGCGTTCAGCGGCGAGGGGGCGGTCGCAAAGATAAACCCGCGCGCCTTGTTGATCAGCGTCTCGATCAACACCCGCTGGCCGCAGATCAGCGCGCCCGAAGCACCCAGTGCCTTGCCGCAGGTGTGCAGGGACAAAACATTCGGACGGTGGGCAATTTCATGCGCCAGCCCGCAGCCCAGGTTGCCGAACACGCCAGAGGAATGCGCCTCATCCACCACCAGCACGGCGCCTTCGGCATCTGCCAGCGCCATCAGTGCGTCCAGCGGGGCTAGGTCTCCGTCCATGGAATAGACCGCCTCAACCGCAATCCAGATCTGACCCTCGCCGCCATCAGCACGCCAGGATTTCAGAACCGCTGCGGCGTCTTCAGCGTCTCCGTGGGCAAAACTGCGTGTCTCGGCCCGGCCCAGCCGCATCCCGTCATGGGTGCTGGCGTGGATCAGCGCGTCATAGAGCACCAGATCGCCCTGCTGCGGCAGGGTGGAGAAGATCGCTTGGTTGGCGTTGAAGCCGCCGCCCATGAACAACGCGGCCTCAGTGCCGAAGAACGCGGCTGCCTCAGCCTCCAGCAGCTGATGTTCTGCGTCGTTGCCGCGCAAGAGGCGCGAGCCGCCTGCCCCCACCGGCACCCCGCGCGTCAGCGCGTCTGCGGCGGCGGCGCGCAGAACATCGCTGCTCGCCAGCCCGAGGTAGTCGTTGGAGGCAAAGTCATGCCCGTCCCGCGGCATCAGCTGCCGGTAGCGTCCGCGCGTGCGCAGCGCTTCCAGCGATTTCTCATGCCTCGGGAAGGCGCCCGCCATCAGCGGCTGCCGTCGCAGCCCGCGGCCATGGCGGTGATGCCCAGACGGTCGAACAGCTGCTGGTCCTTGTCCTCTTCGGGGTTGTCCGCTGTCAGCAGCGTGTCGCCGACAAAGATCGAGTTGGCACCGGCAAAGAAGCACATCGCCTGCATCTCATCCGACATATCTGTGCGGCCTGCTGACAGACGCACGTGGGACTTCGGCATCAGGATGCGGGCCAGCGCCACCGAGCGGACGAATTCGATCGGGTCCAGCTTCTCGACATTGGCCAGCGGCGTGTCAGCGATCGGGATCAGCATGTTGACCGGCACCGAATCCGGGTGCACCTCCAGCGTGGCCAGCGCCAGCATCATGTCGATACGGTCCAGCTGCTTTTCACCCATACCAACAATACCGCCGGAGCAGACCTTGATGCCTGCTTCGCGCACCCGGTTCAGGGTGTCGATACGGTCGGCAAAGGTGCGGGTGGTGATGATCTCGGAGTAGTAGCGCTCCGAGGTGTCGATGTTGTGGTTGTAGTAATCCAAGCCAGCGTCGCGCAGGCGGAACACCTGCTCCTCGTCCAGCATGCCGAGGGTCATGCAGGTTTCCATGCCCAGATCCTTGACACCCTGCACCATCGCTTCCAGCGCCGCCATGTCGCGGTCCTTGGGCGAGCGCCAGGCGGCACCCATGCAATAGCGCGTCGCGCCGCCTTCCTTGGCTTTCTTGGCCTCGGCGATCACCCGCTGCACTTCGATCAGCTTGGAGGCCGAGAGCTGCGCGCCGTTGCGCGCTGACTGCGAGCAATACGCGCAATCCTCGGCGCAGCCGCCGGTCTTGATGCTGAGGAGCTTGGATTTCTGCACCTGATTGGGGTCGAAATACTGCCGGTGCACGGTGTGCGCCTGAAACAGCAAGTCCATGAAAGGCTTGTTGTAAATCGCTTCCGCTTCCTCGCGGGTCCAGTCGGTGCGGATGGGTGCAGCGTCCAGCATGCTGTCTCCTGTTCTCTATACCTGTTGGCCATGCGCGGATGGCGTTTCCGGTTTTATAGATAATTTTGCGACCGCCAATCAAGCATCAAAGCTGCGCTGCAGCGATTTGCCCCAATGCCGCGCCAATAAGGCCAATATGAAACTGATTTTAATACCAAAAAATAATCTACAAAGATTCCGGTTGACGCAAACCCCGTACCTCCCCTAGCCCTATAGGCACGCAGGGGAGTCCCGCCCAAGGGACTGAGAGGCGTCATGGTGCGGGGCATCCCGGACCGGCGGCGCGACCCTTTGAACCTGACCCAGTTGATACTGGCGTAGGAAGCAAGAAGCAGCGCACGGCGCCCCGGCGGCAAGCGGTGTTTCGGACAGGCAGCATGCGTGCACCGGCTGTACACCGGCTGTACACCCCCCCTGCCCGTTTTCCTCCGTCCCGGCTCAATTGGTGTTTTTGAACCGAAGGCCCGGAGGAACACCAGATGAACGTCCCCAACCCGAAAATCACCACGGGCGCATTGCCCGCGTCGCGCAAGATTTACGTCAGCGGCGAGGTCCATGAGGACATCCGCGTGCCGATGCGCGAGATCTCCACCCACCCCACCGCGGGCGAGGCGCCGCTGCCGGTCTATGACAGCTCCGGCCCCTATACCGATCCGGAGGTGCTGACCGACATCCGTGAGGGCCTGCCCGCCCTGCGCCGCCAGTGGATCGAGGCGCGCGGCGACGTCGAAAGCTATCAGGGCCGCGACGTGAAGCCCGAGGACAACGGGTTTGTCGAGGGCGACCGTCTCACGCCTGAATTCCCGGTGAAGCCTGCCCCGCTGCGCGGCAAGGACGGCAAGGCGCCGACCCAGCTGGCCTATGCCCGTGCCGGTATCATCACCCCCGAAATGGAATACGTGGCGATCCGCGAAAACCAGCTGCGCGAGCTGTCGCCTTGTCATGCAAACCGCGACGGCAATGACTTCGGTGCCAATATCCCGGACTACGTGACGCCGGAATTCGTGCGCCAGGAAATCGCCGCGGGCCGCGCCATCATCCCCGCCAACATCAACCACCCGGAAATCGAGCCGATGATCATCGGCCGCAATTTCAAGGTGAAGATCAACGCCAACATGGGCACCTCTGCCGTGACCTCCTCGATGGAGGAAGAGGTCGACAAGCTGGTCTGGGCGATCCGCTGGGGCGCCGACACGGTGATGGACCTGTCCACGGGCCGCAACATTCACAACACCCGCGAATGGATCGTGCGCAACTCGCCGGTCCCGATCGGCACCGTGCCGATCTACCAGGCGCTGGAGAAGGTCAATGGCATCGCTGAGGACCTGACCTGGGAAGTTTTCCGCGACACGCTGATCGAACAGGCGGAACAGGGCGTCGATTATTTCACCATCCATGCGGGCGTGCGCCTGCACATGGTGCCGATGACGGTGAACCGGGTGACGGGGATTGTCTCACGCGGCGGGTCGATCATGGCGAAGTGGTGCCTGCATCACCACAAGGAGAGCTTCCTCTATGAGCATTTCGAGGAAATCTGCGACATCTGCCGCCAGTATGACGTGTCCTTCTCGCTGGGCGACGGGCTGCGCCCCGGTTCCATTGCGGACGCCAATGACGAAGCGCAGTTTGCAGAGCTGGAAACCCTGGGCGAGCTGACCAAGATCGCCTGGGCCAAGGACTGCCAGGTGATGATCGAGGGGCCTGGCCATGTCGCCATGCACAAGATCAAGGAGAACATGGACAAGCAGCTGGAGTGCTGCCACGAGGCGCCTTTCTATACGCTGGGGCCGCTGACCACTGACATCGCGCCGGGCTATGACCACATCACCAGTGGCATCGGGGCCGCGATGATCGGCTGGTTCGGCTGCGCGATGCTGTGCTACGTGACGCCGAAGGAGCATCTGGGCCTGCCCGACCGCGACGATGTGAAGACCGGGGTGATCACCTACAAGATCGCGGCCCATGCTGCCGACCTCGCCAAAGGTCTGCCGGGCGCCCAGCGCCGCGACGATGCGCTGTCCCGCGCCCGCTTCGAGTTCCGCTGGGAAGATCAGTTCAACCTGTCGCTGGACCCCGACACCGCGCGCGAGTTCCACGACCAGACCCTGCCGAAACAGGCCCACAAGGTCGCGCATTTCTGCTCCATGTGCGGACCGAAATTCTGCTCCATGCGGATATCTCACGACATCCGCGCCGAGGCGCAGAAAGAGGGGATGGAGGCGATGGCCGCCAAGTTCCGCGAGGGCGGCGAGCTCTATGTGCCTGCTGCCGAAGCTGTGGAACCGGCCGAATGATCACCATCGCAGGCGCGGGCCTTGCCGGTCTCGCCTGCGCCTATGAACTGGCGCAGCGCGGGGCGGTGGTCACCGTCTATGAGCGGAGCGGGGCGCCCGGCGCCGGCAGTGTCGCACGCTTTGCGGGTGGCATGCTGGCGCCCTGGTGCGAACGCGAAAGCGCCGAGGAGGAAGTGATCACCCTCGGCAGCCGCTCCGTCGGCTGGTGGGCCAAGATCACCCCGGTCCACAGGCACGGCACGCTGGTGGTGGCGCCTGCCCGCGACCGGGCAGAGCTGACCCGCTTTGCCCGCCGCACATCGGGCCACCGGGGCGTGGACGGGGCGGAGATTGTCGCACTGGAACCGGCGCTGGCGCGGCGGTTTGCACAAGGACTGTTCTTTGAGCAGGAAGCGCATCTGGACCCGCGGCGGGCGCTGCGCGACCTGACTGAGAAGGTACAGAAACTGGGGGTGGAAATCCGTTTCGGCACCCCTGCCCCGGCCCGCATCACGCTGGATTGCACCGGCATGGCGGCTCCGCTGCCCGGTTTGCGCCCGGTGCGCGGCGAGATGGCCATCCTGCACTGCCCGGAGGTGGAGATCTGCCGCACCCTGCGTCTGCTGCACCCGCGGATGCCGCTCTATCTGGTGCCCCGCGGCGACGGGCATTTCATGATCGGCGGCACCATGATCGAGAGCAGCTCGGACCGTGCCATTACTCTGCGGTCCTTAAGTGAACTATTGAGTGCGGCCTTTGCCCTGCACCCGGGATTCGCCGAGGCCAGTGTGGTGGAGACCGGCGCGGGCCTGCGCCCGGCCTTCCCCGACAACCTGCCGCGGCTGGTGGAGCAGGACGGCACGCTTTTCCTCAACGGCCTCTATCGTCATGGCTTTCTGCTGGCGCCCGCGATGGCGCAGCAGGCCGCGGACCACCTGCTACCGGAGACATCAGATGAAGATCATCGTGAACGCCAAACCGCATGAAGTTTCGGCAAGTGACCTGCAATCTGCCCTTCAGGAGCTCGGCTTTGCCAGTTCCGCCGTTGCGACCGCGCTGAACGGCACGTTTGTTGCCCGTAGCCAGCGGGCAGAGGTGCAGCTGGCCGCGGGCGACTGCCTGGAAGTCCTGGCCCCGATGCAAGGAGGCTGAGATGAGAGTTTACGGAACAGAGATCACCTCTCGGCTGCTCTTGGGCACGGCGCAATACCCGTCTCCTGCGGTGCTGGCAGAGGCGGTGAAATCAAGCGGCACGGAGATCATCACCGTGTCCTTGCGCCGGGAGACCGCCGACGGATCCGGCACCGCCTTTTGGCAGGAGCTGCAGAAGACCGGCTGCCGCATCCTGCCGAACACGGCCGGTTGCCATTCGGCGCAGGAGGCGGTGACCACTGCCCGTATGGCGCGGGAGCTGTTTGATACGCCCTGGATCAAGCTGGAGGTGATCGGCCATTCCGACACGCTGCAGCCGGATGTGTTTGGTCTGGTGGAGGCCGCGCGGGTGCTGAGCGGCGAAGGGTTCCAGGTCTTCCCCTATACCACCGACGATCTGGTGGTGGGGGAGAAGCTCTTGGAGGCGGGCTGCGAGGTGCTGATGCCCTGGGGCGCGCCGATCGGTTCCGGCCAGGGGCTGCGCAACCCGGATGCCTTGCGGGCGATGCGGGCGCATTTTCCGGGCGTGCAGATGATTGTGGACGCTGGGATCGGGCGGCCCTCGGACGCGGCCCAGGCGATGGAGCTGGGCATGGATGCGGTGCTGCTGAACACTGCGGTCGCCAAGGCCGGCGACCCCGCCGGGATGGCCCGTGCAATGGCGCTGGCGGTTGAGGCAGGCCGTGCCGGCTTTGCCGCCGACCCGATGGAGCGGCGCGACATGGCGGTGCCCTCAACCCCTGTTCTGGGAATGGCGGAGTTTTCATGATGGAACGGTTTTATTTGATTGTCGGTCATGTCGGCCGTCTGGAGCTGCTGGTTCCTCAAGGCGCGAAACTGGTGCAGTTGCGCATCAAGGATCAGCCGGAGGCTGAAGTGCGCCGCCAGATCGCCCGGGCGCGGGATTTCTGCGCGGTGCATGATGCGCAGCTGGTGGTGAATGACTACTGGCAGGCGGCCTTGGACCTGAACTGCGGCTTTGTGCACCTGGGGCAGGAGGATATGGACAGCGCCGATTTCGCCGCGCTGCGCCGCAAGGGGGTCCGCTTCGGCCTGTCGACCCATGACGAAGAAGAGCTGGACCGCGCGTTGTCCTTGGGGCCGGAGTATGTAGCGCTGGGACCGGTTTATCCGACGCTCTTGAAGAAGATGAAATGGGGGCCGCAGGGACTGGAACGGGTGACGCGCTGGAAGCAAATGGCGGGAGAGACCCCACTGGTTGCCATCGGCGGGCTGACGCCGGAGCGGCTGCCGGGGGTGTTTTCCGCGGGCGCCGACAGCGCGGCGGTGGTGACGGACATCCAGCTGGCCGATGATCCTGAGGCCCGCACCCGCGAATGGGTGCAGGCCTGCCGGATCAAAGAAGACGCATGAGCCGCTATGCGCGTCAGGTGATCCTGCCGGAAGTGGGTGCAGAGGGGCAGGAACGCCTCGCCCGCGCCCATGTGCTGGTGGTTGGCGCCGGAGGGCTGGGCTGTCCGGTGCTGCAATACCTGGGCGGCGCCGGTGTGGGCCGGATCACGGTGATGGATGGCGACGTGGTGGAGGAGAGCAACCTGCACCGGCAGGTGCTCTATTCCGCTGCGGACATCGGTTCGCCCAAGGCAGAGGCGGCCCGGCGGCACGTGCTGGCAGCCAATCCTGGCCTGCAGGTCACAGCACAGGCCCTGCGCCTCGATGCGGCCAACGCAGAGCAGATGGTGGCAGCGGCCGATCTGGTGGTGGATGCCGCGGACAGTTTTGCGGTCTCCTATATCCTGTCGGATGAATGCCTGCGTCAGGGCAAAGTGCTGATTTCAGCCTCCGCGCTGGGGCAATCGGGCTACGCAGGCGGTTTTTGCGGTGGTGCGCCGTCGCTGCGGGCGGTGTTCCCGGACCTGCCCGCACAGGCCGCGACCTGCGCAACCGCCGGGGTGATGGGGCCGGTGGTCGGCATGATCGGCGCGCTGCAGGCGCAACTCGTGCTGAAGGCGCTGCTGGGTCATCAGCCCTCGCCGCTGGGGCAGCTGTTTGTCTTCCGGCTGGAGGATCTGCAGGTAAGTTCCTTCCGCTTTGACGGGGCTGAGGAACCGGAGGATACCCTGCCCTTTGTTTCAGCCGCGCAAATTCTGCCCGGTGACACGGTGGTCGAACTGCGGGACACGGCAGAGGCACCGCAACCGGCGGTGCCGCAGGCCCTGCGGATCGCCCGCACGGATCTGCCCGCCGCCGGGCTGCCGCGCGAGGGGCGGATTGTGCTGTGCTGCCGCAGCGGGCTGCGGGCCTGGGGCGCGGCGCGGGATCTGCAGCAGGCGGGATACAGTGATCTGGCCTTGCTGGCGGCCGGGGACGGAACATGACAATCATTCTGGCCATCGGCGGCACCGACAGCAGCGGCGGTGCGGGGCTGACGCGGGATACGGCGATGGCCGCGGAACTGGGCGTGACTGTCCGTCCGGTGGTGACAGCCGTCACCGTGCAAACCGACGAGGCGGTTCTGGGTATTCACCCCTGCCCGCCCGAAGGTGTGGCCGATCAGCTTTCCGCTGCGCTGGCAACAGCTCCGGCGCCGGGGGCCGTGAAGATCGGCATGCTGGGTTCTGCCGCCGCGGCAGAGGCTGTGGAGGCCGCCTTGCCAGCAGGGCTGCCCATTGTGCTGGACCCGGTCCTGAAGGCGAGCTCCGGAGGCTCTTTGATGGACGCAGGCGGGTTTGGCGCCCTGTTGCACCGTGCTGCGCTAATCACGCCGAACCTGGCTGAACTTGAGGTGCTCGCCGGTTTTGATGGGCCGCTTGAGACGCAAGCGACAGCCCTGCTGGGCCAAGGCGTACAGGCGGTGCTGGTCAAGGGCGGGCATGGTACTGGAACTGAAAGCACCGACGTGTTGTTCACGCCGCAAGGGGCCGTCAGGGGCTATTCGGCGCAGCGGCTGCCTGCTTCGAAACGCGGCACCGGATGCAGCCTCGCCACCGCCATCGCCTGCCTGCTGGCACAGGGTGCTGATCTGGACGGAGCCTGCGGCCAAGCCAAGCGCGCCGTCCACCGCTGGCTGCGCCGCTGACCGCGGCAAGGTCGCTGGCAGGCGGTTTTCAGGACGGTTTCAGGAAGGAGCGCAGTGCAGAGGCTCCCTAGGGTCATGGCAGCACCGCCGCCGCCTCGACCGGGAGACCTGCCGAATGACCGATATCACAGCGCTTACCGCCGGGGACATGGCGGATAAACTGCGGTCGCGTGAGCTGAGCGCCCGCGAGGTACTGGCAGCCCACAAGGCACAGACCGGGGCGCGGGAGGCCACCGTGAATGCCTTTGTCACCCTGGACTGGGACGCGGCAGAGGAACGGGCGGCGGAGCTGGATGCGATGGCCGCACGCGGGGAGTTTGCGGGCCCGCTCCACGGTCTGCCGGTTGCCATCAAGGATTGCTTTGAAACCAAGGGGCTGCGCACCACTTGGGGGTCCAAGAGTTTTGAAAATCATGTGCCGGACTATGATGCGCTGCATGTCGCCCGGTTGCGGAACGCAGGCGCGGTGATCACCGGCAAGTCCAATACACCGGAGTTCACATTGTCCGGCCAGACAACCAATCTGGTCGCGGGCACCACCCGCAACCCGCTGAACCCCCAGAAATCGGTAGCGGGCAGTTCAGGCGGTGCGGCAGCAGCGCTGGCGGCAGGCATGGCGGCACTGGCCGATGGTTCCGACCTTGGCGGCAGCACCCGCACGCCCGCCGCCTGGTGCGGCGTTGTCGGGATGCGCCCGACCTCCGGCCTGATCCCCTATGGCCCGAACCCGGCACCCTTTGACGGGCTGTCGGTGCCGGGGCCGATGGCGCGGAACGTTCGTGATCTGGTGCTGATGCTGGAGGTGATGCAGGGCAATGCGGCCTGCCAGCCCCTGGGGTTCTGGCAAAGCCTGCCGCGGCTGGGGGGCCTGGAGGATCCCCCGGCCCGGCAAACCGGACGCGTGGCTCTGTCGCTGTCCCCCTTTGGGGCCAGCGTAGAGCCATCCGTGCAGGCGGCAATTGCCCAGGCGGAAACTCTTTGCCGCGGCCTTGGCTGGCAGACCGCAGAAGACGCGCCGCCGCTGGAGCCGCTGATGGCGCATCAGGACGTCATCCGCGGCCAATGCGCGCTGCAGATACGTGCAGCGCTGCAACCGGACATGGCGCTGGCGGGGGAAAGTTTCCGTACTGCCTGCGCCCAGGCCGAGGGACGCAGCCTGGCAGAGCTGATCGCCTATCAGGCAACCCGCGCCCGGGTCTGGGCAGAGGTCTGTGCTTTCTTTGAACGCTACGATTTCGCCCTCTGGCCCACCGCGACGGGGATGCCGTTTTCCGCTGACCTGCGCGACGGAGTGATCACCGAGGACTGGCGCACGGTGACGCTGACGCCGCCGATGGAGCTACCCTCGATCTCGATCCCTTTTGGCCAATCTGCTGACGGGATGCCGGCAGGGCTGCATATTACCGGACCAAAGGGAACAGATGCGCGGCTCTTGCAATTTGCCCGCAGCATCGAACGGGTGCTTCAGGGATGATGCGGCTCAGCGCATCCAGAACCCCTCGGACTTGATCTTGTTGCGGATCGCCTGCTCGCGGCGCGGCAGGTTTTCACGGTCAAACAGCGCCCGCACCTTCTCGCCGCGGCCCTGATAGACCATGCGCTTGATCGGCTCGTATCCCTTCAGCACCTTCTTGATCCGGTTCGGTGCGGCGACCTCGTGCAGCACTTCGACCACATGGTCGCTTTCGCGCGCATAGAGCAGCGGGAACAGCCGGTAGTGGCAGCTGGTTTTGCCGTCGAGATACCCTGCTGGCAAAGCGTCCCGGCCGCCGCCGAGGGAGTGGATCACCAAGGGCAGCACGACCTGATCCAGCCAGGGATCGAGGCTCTGCCCCACCAGCTCCGGCGGCGGATCATTCCTGACCGATTGCGCATATTCCAGGAACCGCGCGCCAAACACCCGCGGGCAGGCGCTGTAGAAGTAGCCCGCGTTGAAATAAAGGTAGCGTTTCCAGTATTCATCCGGCTGGCTGAGGTCGAGGCTGGACTGGAAGTCGAGGCCGAAGCGGTCATAGAGCGCCTGCCAGATCCCCGCATATCCCGGCCCGTAGAGCGTCGGCTTGGGCCAAGTGCCTTCGACCCGCAGCGACGCCGAGGGGCGGGAAAAATCAAACGGCACCTTCGCCAGCTCACCGGTGATCAGCGTGTCGGTGTCGAAGAACACAAACGGCTCCCCCTCAGGCAGCGCCAGCAGCGCCTCGATCTTGTTGCCATAGGGGTAGGCAACGCCGAACACCTTGCTTTCAAACGGCAGGATCTCCGCATCCAGATCCGCAAGGGCCTGAAGAACATCCGGGTTGCGGATGCCGGGATCCCTGTCCCACAGCGGCCCTGTCTGCGGCACCGCAACGAACAGGCGCCCGGCAAACCCCGGCGAGCAGCGGCGCAGCGAAGCTGCAAACAGCAGCGCCTCATACTGCAGCCGGCCCGCCTGGCCGGCGATCATCACATTGAAGGGGGCATTTGCCATTGTTTTCCCCGTTTTCCGCCGCCACCCGGCGGTTAGGACTGCGCGTTAAGGCCGCAAAGAGACTTGCCTGCTAAGCTAGCTATAAGCCGGCAAACTGCCGCGCAACCGGCCATTGGAAATTTCGGGACGCCTTGTGACGCAAAAGGCGCCGTTAGGGGAGAGAGACGATGTTTGATGTGATCCTGGCCATTATTGCCGCCTCCGCACAGCCCGGCACAGACGGCGGCACACCGGAAACCGCGGCCGCCGCGCCAGCACCCGCCGCCGTGCAAAATGCCCTGGCCGCAGAACCGCAGGAGGCCACAGGCCGCTTCACCACCGCCCTGGAGGTCAAGCCGATCCTGGCCGCGACTCAGGCCAACTGGATCCATGTCCGTGAATTCGACGGCCAGGACCTGCTCTATGTGACCCACCTCTGGTCCTGGCGCTGCGGCCTGGCGCAGGTCAAGCTGGGGGTGAACGGCCAGCCGCCGGAAATATGGCCGCTGCCGGACTGCCATCTGGACGAAGGCTTTCCCAACATGATCAAGGAAGAGGATGGCCTGCCCTACCGCAGCTATCCGCTGGGCTCGATCGAGCAGATCGCAGTTGAAGTCACCTATGACGACCTGAGCACGGAAAGCCTGACCTTCGGCCGCAACGGCCAGCCCCGGCAGTGACCCGGCAGCACCTGCGCTCTTCAGCATACGGGCTCCGCCCGCATGAAACAGAACTGCAGATTTAGCCCGGCTCGCATAACCCGCCGCAGTGCGTTCTCTCCCTGCTGCCTTTACCTGTATTTGCCGGTCCTCCACGCGGCCATGGCCGGATGGGCAATCCAGTGCTCGCCCGGCCGCACCGCACCCCTCACTGACCGCAGGCAGTCCTTTCCACAGTGAACCCGCAATCCAAGGAAAACCGCCTGAAGCCCTTCAGGATCAGCACAAGCTGCACCGCCATCTTCCCCAATGACAGGACTGCCGAGTTGGTCTCAGGCGTAAAGCACGCCACAAGCCCTGCGCAAAAGCACAAACGAGACCAATGTGTTAGCTGAAATGATGGTGCCCCCACACGGACTCGAACCGCGGACCTACTGATTACAAATCAGTTGCTCTACCAGCTGAGCTATAGGGGCGCCGAGCTGTGAAACCGCGCTTACCATCCTTCGGCGGTCTCTCGCAAGAGGTCTTTTGGGCAAAAAAGCAGGCCTGCTGAAAATCGGCAGGGCGAAGCCAGTTGTCTTGCAAGTAAAGAGTTTGGGAGCACCTGGGGCTCTGCATCCGCTTGCCGTGCCGGAGTTGCAGAAAACCGGGCTTGCGCGTGGTTCGCAAGCACCATATGGCCCGCAGCCGCGCTTCTGGCTGACGGGGTTTCCGTCAAATCATGACGCCGGGCGGATTGGCCTGTGTGCCGCCCGTCGCGTCCCTTGCCTATAGTCGGCTGCAATCCCGCATCAGCACGGTATTTGCGGCGAATCCGCAAAAGCGTCAAAATGATTGATTGGCCCTGATCCTTCGCGGACAGACAGACAAAACCGCCGCTTAAACGAAGAACGCCACTGCGCTTTTTGCCGGAAACCATGGCGGCGGCTGCATCACTGTGGACTTTTCCGTTTTTTAATACGGATTTAGCGTGCCAGCCCGCCTGGCTGAGAATATTCGTATTTCTGCAAAAAGCCTCTTGCGCACGCACCACGCAATCAGTAAACAGCGCCTCACACACAGAGTGGCCCGTTCGTCTATCGGTTAGGACGCCAGGTTTTCAACCTGGAAAGAGGGGTTCGATTCCCCTACGGGCTGCCACTTTCTCTCTACAAGAAATGCTTATTCGAGCGCCGGACGGGACGCCTTCTGAAACCGCGTGGAGCCGCAGCTCCAGCCCGCACACTGCTGCTTTTCGCCACCGGAAAAGGCTTGGGAGGCGCGCCGGATCAAGCTTGAAGTTTTCGCCTTGAACCCTTTCAGCCGGTTTTTGCTGCAGATCCGGAACTCACAGCGGAGTCCACATGCGGGCGGGAAGCCGCGCGCCAGTAACCCCAGCCCATGATCACCGCGCCGGAGAAAGTGTTGCCCAAGGTGACAAAGGCGAGGTTACGGGCCGCACCGGCCAGAGAGATGCTGTCCGGGTGATCCGACATCAGCGCCACCGAGAACACCGTCATGTTGGCTATGCTGTGTTCGAAACCGGCGGCGATGAAGGCATAGAGGCACCAGAAGATGATGATGCATTTGGTCACGTCGTCCTTGGCCCGTGCCGCGCTCCACAAGGCCAGGCACACCAGCCAGTTGCACAGCACAGCCTTGGCGAACAGCTGCAGCGCAGAACCATGCATTTTCTTCGCTGCCACCTTGTACAGCAGTGCATCCTCGCCTGCGCCCAGGATCAGCCCGCCGCCGCCCGCAGTGAACACGGCCGCCAGCAGCAGCGCCCCGGCCAGGTTGCCGCCCCAGCTGGCCGCCCAGCAGCGCAGCAGGTCGCCGAGGCAAGTCTGGCCGGTCAGCAGGCCCTGCGTCATGTACATGGTGTGGCCGGTGAACAGCTCAGCACCGGCGAAAACCACCAGCGTCAGCGCGATACCGAAACTTGCGCCCATGACAATCGGGCGGAAAGCCCCCTCCACGCCCTGCCCCACCGAAAAGATCAGGAGAATTCCGGCCCCGACAAAGGCACCTGCCTTCAGCGCCAGGATCAGGAAGGCCAGCGGATCCGTGCGCAGGTGGAGGCTTTTCTGCCGGGCCAGATATGCAAAGTTCAGGACCGTCTCGGCATAGGTCATGTCACGTCATGCTCCGCATTTGGAACATCCGGCGCTGCCTGACGGCAGCCAGCGCGGATGTCCGAACAAAACCGGGACAGCCCAAATGCAGGCCAGCACCACGGCAAGCTGAAGAAAGGCAAATCCCAGATCCTGCTGGGCAGACACCAGGTAGGAATTGCAGATCCGCAAGGGGGCATGGGTGTAAAGGAACCCCAAAACCCCCAGCATCGACAGCGCATTGGCCTTGAGAAAGCCGCGCAGAACGGGAGCCAGCCACGGCCAGCTCAGCCGCAGCGGCACGCCAAGCAGCAAAGGCAGGCTCAGGTATTTGGCGGTCTCCCCGGCTGGCGTCAGCGCCCAGTCCACACTGCGCGGCAGCATCCAGAACAGAAAGGCCGTCAGAGCGGTCAGCAGCAGCGGAACCGCCCAAACACGCCGCCCGCGCATATCCCAGCTGATGAGCACGCCCGCCAGCACCAGCAAGGGCATCTGCACCAGCACATGCTGGATCGGGCTGGCCTCTGCTGCCTGACGCAGGGCAATGGCCTCAGCTGCGGCAAGCAGGGCCAGGACGGTCATCTTCATGGCTGCGCCTCCCCAAGATAGGCAACCACTGCCTGCACAGCATCCGTGTCATAGACCGCTGAAAACCGGCCATCGCCGTTGATCACATGAATCGCTGCGTTATGCTGAAACCCGCCCCATTCGTCCGGAATGACCGTCACATCAAACAGCTTCAACAAGCCTGGAAGATCTTTCTGCGACGGCCGTGCGATGGTCCACATGATCCCATCAGCCTCATGGGCATCTCCATAGATCGACATCTGCTCCGGCGTGTCCCGCTCCGGGTCGAAGCTGACTGACAGCAGCCGGGCCTGCACCCCTTGCGCCTGCAGGTGGTCGCGGATCCCGGCAAAATCCGCCGCCGCGGTCTGACAGATATCGCCGCAAACGGTGTAGATGAACTCAACCAGCACAACTTCACCCGCTTGCGGCAGCAGTGGCACCTGCCGGCTGGCCATATCCTCCAGAAGCACTTCGGGCACTTTGCGAGGCGACTGCAGAACATCCAGCCGCCGCGCCGCTTCGCTGGTGAAGGCCCGGGCCCCGTCCGTGGCCAGCCACAGGATCCCGCCGCCGGCCACGGCGGCGAGAACCGAAGGGAGAAAGCGGGCGGCCATCAGCCTTCGCGCCGCCCGAGCCGCGCCGCAAAGCGCAGGACAAAGACCAGCGTCCCCAGCACAACCAGCCCGCCGAACAGGGTGCCAATGCGGTCGTGGGCCAGCCATTCCTCATAGTGCACCGCCCAGCGCCGCGGGATCGAGGCAGCACCGGAGAACAGGAACACAGTCACGAACCCTGCGGCACCCGCCAGGTAGGTAACAAAGGCCGCCCGGTCCAAACCGTCCATCTGCGAGATGGTCTTGCCGCGCACCAGCCAGGCCATGAAACCAAAGGCCATCGCCACCTCCCCCAGCAGCAGGTAAGTGTGGAAATGCCCCGGCACCCACATGGTGTTGTGCATCACCTTGTTGACACTGATCATCCCGTCAATGGAGGCCGGAACCGACCCCACCGACCAGCCTGCAACTGACAGAACCAGAAGCGACGACGCCAGGTCCCAGGTCATCTTGGAGCCGCGCACATAAAGGAAGGTGGAAAAGGCGGTGACAGCAATCAGGGGAATGCCGCTGAAGTAGGAGACCAGCTGCCCCACAACCAGCATCCAGGGCGGCATGACCACATCCTGCAAAAGGTGGTGCCAGTAGACCGCCATCACAAAGATCAGCACCGCATTCCAGGCAATTGCAAACAGCCGGTTCGATTTCCACGGCTTGCCGGTGTATTCCGGCAGGATCTCGTAAACAGCTGTCACAGCCATATAGATCGAGGCGTTAATGAAGACATGGCCGAAGAAATAAATCAGGTTCTTTGCCAGCAGCGCATCCACCTCAAACCCCGGCACCAGCAGATGCACAAGGCTCGCCACCAGAACGGCCGCTCCCAGGATAATCCCGATCGAATTGAAGATGGTCACAGCGGCGGCAGCTACGATTGCGGGCGGCGGCGGATCATTATCCTCGCGCCCCAGGATCAGGTTCCAGCCCAGCGCCCGTACAAGGCTGCCATAGCGCGCATGGATCCGGCGGCCCAGCTCCAGGTAATACAGCAGAAAGCCCACCCCGATAGCGGTATAGCCCAGCATGAAGGCCGCGGCTGCTCCCGCCTCCCAAGCACCGCCGGACAGGGCCGGCAGAGGGAACAGGAAGGTCCAGGCGCCACCGTAGCCACCGATGAAGATGGCGCCAAGGATCAGCACCACTCCCAGCAGGAACAGGCCGAGGAAGGCCCAGAAAATGCCTCCCGACAGCACCAGATGGCGGCCGCAGAAGTACCACATGATGGCCGCACCAGACAGCGCCGCAGTGCCCACCATGCCCGCACCATGTGCCGTCAGCAGCTGGTAGAAAAGCGCGGCGTCCAGATCAATCCACTGCCCCTGCGCCGCGCGCATGAGGAGGCCGAAGACCATCATCAGCGCAAACACGGCACCAGAGAGGACCATCGTCAGCTTGACCGCCCCCGCCTGCGGCGCAGCCGCCGCATGCCCGGGCACATAATTTTCGGATACTGTGCTCATTTACCCCTCCGCCGCGATGACTTCGAATTCATTGACCATGTCGTGATGCGCCACGCCGCAGAACTCCATGCACAGGATCTGGTAGCTGCCCGGTTCCTCGAACGTGTAGGTGATCTGCGTGGTGTAGCCGGGGATCGCCTGCACCTGGGTCAGAAGTGTCAGATCGCTGTCATAGATGCCCATCCCATGGGTCACGTCCTCGGTTGTGACGTTGAAATTGACCGGCTTGCCCGCCGGGATTTCCGTGGTGTCGATGTCCCACCACCACTGGCCGCCGCTGACATTCACCTCCAGCGCATCACCGGTGCCGGCCAGTGCATGCGGCCACTCCCGCAGCGAGGCAACGGAGACGATCACGCCCAAAATCGTCATCACCCAGATCAGCCCGCTGCGTTTTGCGCTGGCGCCAGGCCCTGGCGCCGGACCGCGCGAGGCCCGCGCCGCCGCAACAAAGACCGCTGACAGCGCCGCCATCAGGATCAGTGAGATAAAAAGAACAACTGGCTGCATGCGCTGCCTCCATTTAATAGGTATTTCAAATGCCCATTATTGGACCGCCCGAATACATGTCAACAAAATACGTCTTTTCAGTGCATATTAATTATGGGATCAACGCTTATGCAGATCACCAAGTTTTCCGATTACGCCCTGCGCATCCTGATCCACCTCGCCACCCACGAGGACGGGCTGATGACCACCCGCGAAATTGCCGGGATGCAGCAGCTGCCGTTCAACCACCTGGCCAAGATCTCACAGTGGCTGACACACGAGGGCTATGTGGAATCGGTCCGCGGCCGCAACGGCGGCATGCGCCTGGCCAAGCGGCCCGAGGCAATTTCAATCGGCGCATTGCTGCGAAAATCCGAACACGGCACGCCGCTGGTGGAATGCATGAAAGAGGACGGCGGCTGCTGTGTGATGACACCGGCCTGCGGGCTGCTGCCGATCCTGTCTGAGGCGCAGGAAGCCTTCTTTGCCGCGCTCGACAGCCGCACCCTGAAGGACGTTCTGGAAGGAAACCGCGGCATGAAGAACCTGATCCGAAAGCTGGAAGCGGAGCAAGCCTTGAAATAGGCAGCAGCAGCCTGCAAGGCCGCTGCTGTTTTACCCCCTCTTCACTTGGCAGCACCGGAAACAGTGCCCTCCAGCACCTGCCCGTCCCAGGCTTCAAACGCCACGGACAGGTGCCAGGCCTTGAACCCGGCGTAGCCTGCCAGCAGCGCCAGTATCAGCAGGTACATCATCCTGCGGAAGCGCGGGTTCTCTTCAGACTGTGAGTTCTCAGTCCGCTGCATCATTGCCACTCCACAGCACATACAGGGTCAGCATCCGGATTTGGGCATCGCTCAGCCGCCCCTCCCAGGCCGGCATGACGCCCATCCGGCCATAGTAAACACTGCGGTAAATGTCGCCCCGGCTGCCGCCATAGATCCACCGGTCATCCCCCAGGTCAGGCGCACCGTTTTCATAGCCGCCACGCCCGTCATCACCGTGGCAGGCCGCGCAGTTGTCCTCAAACACCACCCTGCCCGCTTCTGCCAGCTCAGCGTCATGCGCGCGCGCCGAAAGCGACAGAACAAATTCCACTGCCTGCTTGACCTGCACCTTGTCCAGCATCCCGTCGGCGCCAAAGGCCAGCATCTGAGCGCTCCGGGTGTCGTCATGGGCCGCATTGATGCCATAACGGATGCTGTATTCGACCTCCTCCGGACTGCCGGACCACAGCCAATGCCCGTCCGTCAGATCGGGGAATCCGGCCTGCCCCGTCAGCCCCGTCGTGTGGCAGGCGGCGCAGTTGTCGGCAAAAAGCTTGCCGATCGCCAGGCCATACCGCGCCTCAAGCGCCGGGTCCGCCGCCAGCGCTGCAATGTCCTCGGACTGAAACGGCGCAAAGGCCTGCGCCCGCTCCGCCTCTGCCTGATCCACCGCAGCTGCCACCTCCGCCCGCGTGGAATAGCCCAGCAGCCCCTTGGCATAGCCGGAAACCAGCGGAAACGACGGGTACAGCAGCCAGAACAGCACCGAAACCGCAATGCTGGCCCACAACGCCCAGCGGGAGGCCCAGGGCACCGGCGTGTCCATCTCCTTGATCCCGTCCCACTCGTGGCCGGTAAGCTCGGTGCCAGAGAGCGGGTCCCTTTCCCTTATTCCCATGGCTGATCCTCCCGCCCGTCCAGCGGGGACTGCGCCGCATCGTCGTAGATCCGCCGCCGCGACGGCCAGTAGGTCCACAGCACGGCGGCCAGGAACACCACCAGCAGGTACACCAACCCCCAGGTCTTGGAGAACACAAGAACGGCATCATGGGTCATCGGCTGCTTTCCTCCGGGTCCAGCGTGTCCAGCTCTGCAAGCCTTCCCAGCATCTGCAGATAGGCGACCAGCGCATCCATTTCCGTCAGCCGCCCGGGCTGGCCGTCAAAATCGCGCACCTGCACTTTTGCGCCATAGCTTTCCTGCAGCTCGCCCTCGAAATTCTGTTCGAAGTCTGCCTGCCAGACCGCGTCCTTCTCTGCGTTTTCAATCTGGGCTTCGGTATAGGGCACCCCAGCGCGGCTCAACGCCTTCAACGCTGCGGGCAGATGGCCGGTCGCCAGCCGCGTGTCCGACAGGAAGGCATAGCCCGGCATCACCGAGCCCTCCACCAGCTCCCGCGGGGCCTCCAGATGGGCCACATGCCAGGCATCCGAATACTTGCCGCCGATGCGCGCCAGATCCGGACCGGTGCGCTTTGAACCCCATTGGAACGGATGATCGTACATGCTCTCGGCCGCGAGGCTGTAATGACCATAACGTTCCACGTCCGAGCGCAGGGTGCGGATCATCTGACTGTGGCAGGCATAACACCCCTCCCGGACATAGATGTCACGCCCCGCCAGCTCCAGCGGTGTATAGGGGCGCATCCCTTCCACCTCCTCCACCGTGTTCTCGATGGTGAACAGCGGCGCGATCTCTACGATGCCGCCGATCGAGGCCACCAGCAGGATTGCTAAAGCGAACCTGATGGAATTCCGTTCAAGCTTCTGATGCTGTGTGCTCATGGCTGATCACTCCGCGGGCTGGCTGGAGATTGGCCCCGCTTGCAGGGTTTTGGTCTTGCGCGGCCCGCTCACCGTCATCCAGATGTTGTAGGCGCCGATGCAGCCGCCGATCAGATACAGCAGCCCGCCCACCGCGCGCGCAGCATAGTAGGGATGCATCTCCACCACGCTGTCGAGGAAGGAGTAGAGAAAGGCTCCGTCGGCATCATACGTCTGCCACATCAGCGACTGCGTAATACCGCTGTTCCACATCGCACCGACGTAGATCAGCGTCCCGGACAGGGCGAGCCAGAAGTGCCAGGCCTCCAGCTTCAGGGAGTAGACGCCTTCGCGCTGCCACACCCAAGGCACCATCTTGTACATCGCGCCAAAGGTGATGAAGGCAACCCAGCCCAAGGCACCTGCATGCACGTGGCCCACTGTCCAGTCGGTGTAGTGGCTCAACGAGTTGACCGAGCGGATTGCCATGAACGATCCCTCAAACGTCGCCAGCCCGTAGAACAGCACCGCCACCATCATGAACCGCACCGCCGGGTCGGTGCGCACCTTGTCCCAGGCCCCATTGATGGTCAGGATGCCGTTGAAGACCGAGGCCCAGCTCGGCACCAGCAGGATGATCGACATGGTCATGCCGAGGTACTGCACCCAGTCCGGCAGCGCCGTGTAATGCAGATGGTGCGAGCCGGCCCAGAGATAGAGGAAGGTAATTCCCCAAAAGCCGACGATCGACATCCGGTAGGAATAGACAGGCCGGTTCACAGCCTTGGGCAGAAAGTAATAGAGCATGCCGAGGAAGCCGGCGGTCAGCAGGAAGCCAACGGCGTTATGCCCGTACCACCACTGCGTCATCGCATCCTGGGTGCCCGCAAACAGCGAATAGCTCTTGGGGTAAGCAATCGAGACCGGCACCGAGAGGTTGTTCACCGTGTGCAGCATCGCAATCACCACGATGAACGCCAGATAGTACCAGTTGGCGACATAGATATGCGGCTCTGCCCGCCGCGCCAGTGTTTTCAGGTACAGCGCCAGATACCCCAGCCACACCACCAGCAAGAGCAGGTCCGCGTACCATTCGGGCTCGGCGTATTCCTTGGACTGGGTGATGCCCAGCGGATAGCCGGAGGCGGCCAGCACCAGAAACAGGTTGTAGCCCCAGAACACCAGCCACGGCAGGGTTTCACTGGCCAGCCGCGCTCTTGAGGTGCGCTGCACCACATAGAACGAAGTGGCAATCAGCGCGTTGCCGCCAAAGCCGAAAATCACGCCAGAGGTATGCACCGGCCGCAGCCGCCCGAAGTTGGTCCAGGCCATATCGCCGTTCAGCGCCGGGAAGGCCAGCTGCCAGGCCAGGATGTCGCCCACCGCAAAGCCGATGATGGCCCAGACCAGCGCCGCAACCACGCCAAAGCGGATCACCCGGTCGTTATAGACCTGCGGCACCTCAGCCCGGGTATCACCCAGCCGGTTCAGCATCCACAGGACGCCCCATCCCGCCGCCAGCGCAATCAGCCATCCGTGCAGCACATAGGGAACCGGCACGCCCCAGCCCAGGATCGCCAGCCCGCCCAGCAGCACCAGGCCCAGCGCGCACAGGATGGCGGTGTCTTCCAAGGGAACTCTACCCAGCATCGGGACACTCCATTTTCAGAGGAAATCTTTCCTGGCCTCCCGGTCCCATGGCGTCAGCTCTCATTCCCGCCTCCATGAAACAGATCCGCATAAGCATGCCAGGTAGCGTAGCCAAGCAGCGGAAAGATCACCGCAAGCCCCAGCAGCCCGGTCAGCACTCCCAGCCCGGTCAGCAGGGTGATCGCCGCCCCCCACCAGACCGACAGCCGGAAATTATGCGTGGCGGCGTTGAAGCTCAGCCCCATGGCAGAGAAACCGTCGATCCGGCGCTCCACCAGCATCGGCAAGGAGAAGGCCGATACCGCAAACCCCAGCGCCGCAAACAAACCGCCGGTCAAGGACCCCGAAATCAGCAGCACCCAGCCCGCCGGCGTGCTGATCATCAGCACCAGCGTCTCAACAAAGCCGGCAAAGGGCCTGAGGCCATAGACGATGGCGAACAGCACCGTCGCTGCCCGGATCCAGGTCAGGGCAAACACCATCAGGATGGCGCCCACCAGCGCGATCTGACCTTTCGAGGCCACCTCGCGCCGACCGCGGGCCGCCGTGTACAGGCCGACCGTGGCGACAGGCCCGACCAGCACCCCGCCCGCCAGCAGCGGCAGCAGCATCCAGCCGGTGCCGGTTGCAGCCAGCAGCCAGATTGCGATCCACCCCAGAAGCACCAGCGCAGCGCCATAAGCCAGCGAGTATCCGGGATTGTCGCGCAGATCGGTCCAGCCCGCCGCCAGCCAGCGCCGCACCACGCGGGCGGGCGGCTCTGAAATGACCCGGGCCTTGGCGTACAGCGGTTCGGGCATGTCAGCTATCCTCCGCACAACACGCACCCCGGGTCATGTCAGCACCGGCGGCGCATCCGCCTCGCGCCGGAAGTTTTCCAGCCCGTAGGACAACCCCTTGCCGATGCGGTCTGCCAAGGCGGCAAAGGCCTTAGCAGTCTCCGGCTTCAGTTCCCGCTCCGCGGTGTCGCGGAACAAGGCCAGCCAGATCGTGAAATGCTCCGTTTGGATCCTGGGATTGGCCAGATGAACCTGCATTGGATTGCCCGAATATCCAGGCTCTCGCAGGATCGCCCCGCGCCAGAAGGCAGCGATGCGCGCCTCATGCTCCGGCCAGTCAGTGACCGCGGCATTGAACACCGGCCCCAGAACAGCATCCGCGCGGACCCGGGAATAAAAACGGGCGACAACCAAGGCAATCTCATCGGCTGTCACCTTGAACAACCAAGGCTGCTTGTGCGGCGAATCCTTCATGGCACCTCTCCATACATGCACGCCGCATTCATGTATCACAAAATAGGTATTGTAAAGTCGTATTTAAATCTTGAACAGGACTGGCTATGGCGCCAGGCACTTTCCAAGCGTCTGCGAAACAGCTCCGGAGGCAGAGGTTCAGGCTAGGATCTACGGCTCATGCTGCCCCGGGCATTCAGGGCCCGGGGCAGTTGTCTTGGCCGTAAACAGGGGCATCACTTCTTCAGGTTGGTCCAGATCTGATCATAGACCGCTTGGGTTTCCTGGTTGCAGACCTCGATGAACACGCCCTCACCCGCATTTGCATGGGGGTTCTTTTCCGGCTGCGCAGCCAGCGATGGATTGAGATGTTCGCTCACGCCGGTCACCCCAGCATTATACTGCGCATAGTTCGTGACTGCGGCGATGTTTTCAGGCTCCAGCAGGAAATCCATGAACTTCAGCGCGTTTTCCCGGTTGGGAGCGTCTTTCAGCAGCACAACATTGTCCATCCAGGCAACATAGCCCTGGGTCGGATAGGCGTATTCCACATTGGCGCCTTCCTCACGCGCCTTGGCAGCGAAACCGTCGTAGATCTGCCCGACAGCCGCATCGCCTGACACCAGAACCTCTTTGGCGGTGTCCGAGTTGAAAGACGCCCAATGCTGCTTGGCGTTCTGCAGCATGGCATTCAGCGCCTTCAGCTGCTCCCTGTCGGTGGAGCACTGCGGGATGCCCATATGCAGAGAGGCCATCGCCATCACCTCGCCCTGGCTGTCCAGCATGTTGATCTTGCCCGACAGCTCTGCCGGGGGCTCAAACAGAATGGCAGTGGTCTGGATATCGCCGCTGTAGGCGTCCCGGTTGACCGCAAAAGAGGTGGAGCCCCACTGGTAGGGGATCGAGGAAGCGCGGCCCGGGTCAAAGCTGGGGTCGGCCCATTCCGGGGCGATGTTGCCCTTGTTCGCCAGTTCGCCGTCAGCGATGGTGTCCAGCAGGCCCTCACCCGCCATTATGCTGACCATGTAGTCGCCCGGTACAGCCACATCGTAAGTGCCCATTCCGCCGGCCTTCAGCGTTGCCAGCATCGATTCATTGGAATCGTAGGTGTCCATGGTCACCTCAATGCCGGTCTCGGCGGTGAACTTGTCCAGCACCTCCTGCGGCATGTATTCGAACCAATGGTACAGCACCAGTTTGCCCTCGGCGGCGGCGGCGTTGGCAGCAACACTCAGTGCAAGGGCTGCGGCGCTGGATTTCAGCAGGTTTTTCATGTGTTTCCCTCCAGGTTGGATCATTTTGTGTTGTCGGATTTGCTGACGAAGTAGCTGATGGTGACCATCACGATTGAGATGCTCAGCAGCATGGTCGAAATCGCCATGATATTGGGTTTGATGCCCTGCTTGACCGAGCCGAAGATCGCGGTGGGCAGGGTCTCGACACCTGCACCCTTGACGAAATTGGTGATGATGAAGTCATCCAAGCTGACGATGAAGGCCAAGAGGAAGCCGGAGATGATGCCCGGCGCCATCAGCGGCATAAGGATTTTGGTGAAGGCCTGCCGCCGGGTGGCATACAGATCCATCGCCGCCTGCTCGAAACTGTCCTCGATCCCCTGCATCCGGGCCGAAATCGGCAGATAGGCAAACGGGATGCAGAAGGCGATATGGGCCACCAGAATGGTCATGTAGCCGCGGGTGAAGCCGATCGCGTTGAAGAAGATCAGCGTGGCAACCGCCGTTACGATCTCCGGCACCATCAGGGGCAGCGAGATCAGGCCGAAAGACACCGTGCGAAGCTTGAAGTTCCCGCCCCGGACCATGGCAGTTGCCGCGAGGGTCGCAATTGCCGTGCTCGCCGTGGCCGCGATAATGGCGATGGTGAAGCTGTTGAAGGCAGCAACCTTGAACTTCTCGCTTTCCGGCCCGGTGAACACCTCGGCGTACCAGCGCAAGGAGATCCCCTCCCAGTTGGTGATCGATTGGGAAGCGTTGAAGCTGTAGATGGTGACAATCACCAGCGGCGCATAGAGAACCACCAGACACAGGAGAGTGATGGAGCGGAAGCCCTTGTAGGCTTTGATATTGTCATTCACATGCGCCATGGCTCAGCCCCCTGCCTTGTCTGCTTTGGCCTGCTGGCGGGCGGAGAACATCAGGATGATCAGCACCATGGTCAGCAGGATCATTGAGGCGGCGGCGCCGAACGGCCAGTTGCCCGCATTGCCCTTGAACTGCTCCTCGATCAGGGAGCCGATCATGAAGTTCTTGGCGCCGCCCAGAAGATCCGGCGCCAGGAAGGAGCCCATCGAGGGGACGAACACCAGGATGCAGCCCGCTACCACGCCCGGTTTCACCGCAGGCAGCACGATGCGGCGCAGGGTGGTCCACTTGCTGGCGTAAAGATCCGCCGCAGCCTCAGACAGCGAGAAGTTGTAGCGCTCCACAGCGGCATAGACTGGCAGCACCATGAACGGCAGGTAGGAATAGAACAGCCCCAGCTGCACTGCGAAGTTGGTGTTGACGATGTGAATGGGGCTGTCGATCAGCCCGGTGCCGATCAGGAAGTCATTCAGCGGCCCTTGGTCGCGCAGCAGGAACTTCATGCTGACAGTGCGGATCAGCAGGTTCACCCAATAGGGAATGGTGATCAGGAACACCCAGACAGGGCGCACGTTTTCAGGCCGTGTGGCAATGAAATAGGCGGTCGGGAAGCCGATCACCAGGCTGAGCAGCGTCGCTGCCCCGGCCTGCCAGATCGAGCGCCAGAAGATAGTGATATAGGTCCATTCGATCGTGGGCGGCTCATCCCCGAACAACCCGCGGTCAAAGAAGAACTGGTCATAAGCCGCCAGGGAAAACTCCCAGATCACCCCGCCGCGGAATTCCTTAGTCAGGAAGGAATAGATCAGCATCATGCAGACGGGACCCAGCACAAAGATGCCGAGCACCGCCCAGGAGGGCAGCAGCAGCCAGCCGCGGGCGTCCTTGTAGGTATCTGCGCGGGCCGAGCCGCCGCTTGCTGCGCCTGCTGCCATCAGTCCATCAGGAGGCGCCCGGCCCCCAGCTCCATGTTGACGAAAATCTCGCTGCCCGGCTCAAAGATCCGCTTGTTGCCGCGGTCGGAATTGGAAGTGCGCACGATGAACTGCGGCCCCTCGGCCAGATCAACCAGCGTGCTGATGTCGGTGCCCACGAAAATATTCTCGGCCACCCGGCCCTTGAGGCTTTCAGTCTCCACCGGCACGTCGGACATGAACAGCCGCTCGGGCCGCACCGACATATGCACCTTGGCACCCTCACCGATGCCGTCAACCGAATTGCAGGTAAGTGCATGGCCGCCGCCCAAGTGGCAGACTGCGCGGCCATTGCGGACCTCATCGACAGACACCTCCAACAGGTTGGTTTCACCGATAAAGTCCGCCACGAACATGTTGCGCGGCCTTTCGTAAATTTCGGTCGGGGAACCCAGCTGCTGCATCTCCCCTGCCGACATCACCGCGATGCGGTCGGACATGGTCAGCGCTTCCTCCTGATCGTGGGTCACGAAGATGAAGGTGATCCCGGTTTCCCGCTGCAAGTGCTTCAGCTCCAGTTGCATGGCCTTGCGCAGCTTCAGGTCCAGCGCCGACAGCGGCTCATCCAGAAGCAGGACTTTTGGCTGTGGCGCCAGCGCTCGCGCCAGCGCCACACGCTGCTGCTGGCCGCCTGAGAGCTGAGACGGTTTGCGGGCAGCGAATTGCGACAGCTGGACCAGTTCCAGCATCTCACCTGCCCGTTTGCGGGCGGCGGCTTTGGTTTTGCCGCGCATTTCCAGGCCAAAGGCCACATTGTCCAGAATGGTCATATGCGGGAACAGCGCGTAGTTCTGGAAAACTGTGTTCACCGGCCGCAGGTGCGGCGGCAGGCTTTCAATCTCGTCGCCATAAAGCAGGATCTCGCCCTCGGTCACATCCTCGAACCCGGCGATCATCCGCAACAGCGTGGTCTTGCCGCAGCCCGAGGGGCCCAGCAGGGTGAAAAACTCATTGTCCTTGATCGTCAGCGATATCCGCTTGAGGGCGGTGAAGTCCCCATAGCGTTTGACTGCATTGCGCACATCAATCGCATCTGTCTTGTTGCCAGGCACTTGCGCCTCCCCTCTGCCGCGTGTCGTTAAATCCAGCATAGGAAGGGCGGAGGGCTGCTTTAAGAATTGACTCCCTCAGCAAATGTTAGTCTCTGCCTAACCTTCTAAAATGCAGCCCAGCCAGAGCCTTAGAAAGATCTTCAAAAGATGCTGCGGCTGGTTTGCCTCAGCTCTGGCCTGCCGGTTTCGCAAGATGGCAAGGGACGCGGTCAGCCGGATCACCACCAGCTATCCACCAACGCAATTCCCCGCGCTGAACGGGAACTTGTCGGCCGGACACAGGCCGCGCGACCAGGTAAATGGCCTCGGCAATAGTCGCCGCGCCGATCCGCCCGGGGGCATCAAGTCAGGCGGCCATTGCCGTGCCGTGTTTCTCAAGTTGTCAAATCGTCCAGAATCCGGTCCATCATGGCGTCGCAGGCGGCAAGCTGGCTCAGCTCCAGATATTCGTCAGGTTTGTGCCCCTGCCCCTCCATCGAACCCGGACCGCAGACCACAGTGGGCACACCCAGCTGGTCAAAGAACCCGGCCTCTGTGCCAAAGGCGACCTTGGCGGCGGTATTGCTCTGGGCGAGCTTCTGCGCAAAAGGGACGACAGGGCTGTCTGCAGGCACGTCCAGGCCGGGATAAGCGTTGCACTGCTCCACCTCGATACGGGCCTCAGCCGGGTAACGCCTGCTGGCCCGTTCTGCGGCGGCCTGTATGCGGGCCAGAATGTCCGCACTGCGGTCGGCCGCCAGATGCCGGTACTCAAATGTCAGTTCCGCACGGTCCGGCACGATGTTGAGCGCGGTGCCGCCGTTCATCTTGCCAACATGCACGGTGGAGTACGGCACCGCATAGGCCGCATCCCGCGCGCCATTGGCGGCAAAATCCTGTTGCAGCGCACGCAGTTCAGCCAAGAAATCCCCGGCCAAGTGCAATGCATTGGTGAAATTCGGCGCCAGGGCAGAATGGCCGGCTTCACCATGGCACACCGCGCGCAGGGCCGCTTTACCCTTGTGCCCAATGGCGACTTCCATCCCTGTTGGCTCCCCCACGAAACAGGCGCGCGGCTGGCCGATCAGCGGCGCCAGGCGTTCCAGCATCTCTTGGATCCCGACACAGCCGACCTCCTCGTCGTAGGACAGCACGATCTTCAGCGGCTCTTTCAGATCCGCCTTCGCCGCCCGGTCTGCCAATGCCAAGACACTGGCGGCAAAGCCCTTCATATCAGTGGTACCGCGGCCGTAGACGCGGTCTCCGTCCCGGGTCAGCCGGAAGGGATCGCGGGTCCAGTGCTGCCCATCCACGGGCACCACATCGGTGTGGGCAGACAGCAGGACTCCCTGCCCCGCCGGGCCTTTCTCGGCGTAAAGCCCGGTCTTGGCGCCATCCGGCGACGGCAGCCGCATCACAGCGAAACCGCGCTCAATCAGGAAACCTTCCGCATAGGCGGCAAGCTTCAAATTGGAATTGCGGCTGACCGTGTCGAACCCGGTCAGCCGCTCCAGTATGTCCAGCGTCGCTGTCATCGTCAGTCCACGGCCAGCTCGGTGATTTCGCGGCGGAAAGGCAGCGCGTCACCGATGTCCGGCCCGTCAAGCTCCCGCGCATAGCGGTGGCCCGCATAGGTCGCCCAGGCAATCGGACCCGGCGCACTGGCGTCGCCGATGATCTTGACCGACTTGATGCCGGCATCCGCCCAGTCCGCGTCGCGGGCGCGCAGATCCTCGTAGATGCTGTCGTTGCCCGTGCGCGAGGCGACCATCACAACCGCATCCGCCTCGATGTTCCAGGCGCGGTCCGTGTAGGTGCAATTGCTGATCACATGGCCCGGGTGGATTTCCGTCACCCCGCGGTTCAGCACGATCTCCACCCCGGCCTCAACAAGGCGCGGATGAATGGCAACCTGTTCCAGCGTATTGTTGGTCCAGTCGCTGACAAAAGCCGAGGGCGTTACCAGCGTTACCTGCGCACCTTTGGAGGCCAGCAGTTCGGCCAGAACCCCGCCCATATAGTAATGGTCGTCGTCATAGACCACCACGCGGCCTTCGGGGATGGTGCCATCCATCAGATCGTCGGGGGTATAGACCTTTGCACCCTCACCAATCGGCATCGGCACCACATGCTGGCGGGAAACCCCGTCCCGGCGCCAGGTGGAACCGGTGGCGATACAGATGTTTTCAAAGCCGAACTCCAGAATACTGTCCGCATCCAGCGGGCTTTCGCGGTAGATCTCCACATTCGGGCGCTGGCTCAGCTGATAGTCGCGGTAGTCCACCACACGGCCCCAGGCGTTCAGTCCCGGCAGCTGGCGTTCGCGGGTGACACGGCCGCCGATCACGTCCTTCGCCTCGGCCACCGCCACGTCATAGCCGCGGCGGCACAGCGCCCAGGCCGCTTCCAGTCCTGCCGGGCCTGAGCCGACGACCAGCACGTTGGAGCTTTCGCCCTTGGTGTTCATCTTCTCCGGATGCCAGCCCTTGCGCCATTCCTCCATGAAGGTCGGGTTCTGGGTGCAGCGGCTGATCGACATGGTCATGTCGCCGGTAATGCAGATGTTGCAGCCGATGCATTCACGAATATCCTCGATCCGGCCTTCCTCGATCTTCTTCGGCAAGAAAGGATCGGCAATCGAAGGCCGCGCACAGCCGATGAAATCGAGCGTGCCGGATTTAACCATCTTGGCCATCACATCCGGGCTGGTGAAGCGGCCGACACCGACGATGGGCTTATCGGTCAGCTCATGAATGCCGCGCACCAGATGTTCCTGCGCAGCTTCCTCCTTGAAACGGGACGGGCCGGAACAATCCTCCCACGTCCCCTGCGCCAGGTCCCACAGGTCCGGCAGGTTTTTGTTCATCTCGATGTAATCGCGCACCTCGGCGTTGGAGAAACCCAGTTCCCCGATGGTCTCGTCCAGCGAAACCCGCAGGGTGATTGCCATGGTATCGCCCACGGCGTCGCGCATGTCCGCAATCACTTCCTGGCTGAACCGCGCCCGGTTCTCCAGACTGCCGCCGTATTCATCCGACCGCTGGTTGGTCGCCCGGCTCAGGAAGTGCTGGAAGATGCCGAACCCATGCGCGCCATAAAGGCAGATCAGATCAAACCCCGCCTCTTTCGACCGTTTCGCCGCATTCACGAACCAGCGGCGCAGGTCCTTGATGTCCTGCTTGTCCAGCGCACGGGCCTGCACCGGGTCATTGGTGAAGGTGCGGATCGGCAGCGCAGAGGGCGCAAGCGGCACCTCCTTGGAATAAAGGTTCGGACCATTGATCCCGGAATAGGCCAGCTGGATCCCGGCCAGCGCACCGTGGGTCTTCATCCGCTCCGACATCTTCCTGAGCTGCGGGATGTCTTTGTCCTCCCACAGGCGCAGTTCGATGAAGGGCGTGATTTCCGAAGTGTGATGCATCTCGCACTGTTCGGTGAAGATCACGCCCCAGCCGCCCTCCGCCTTGATGCCCCGCATCGCTGCCGCCGCAGAGGGGTCCCTGTAGCCGCCGCCGTTGCAGTGGGGCACCTGGTAAAAGCGGTTCTTGGCGGTGAGCGGGCCGATCTTCATCGGCTCGAACAGAATATCATAACGGGGATCGCGCAATTTCCATCTCCTTCGGTGCAAGAGCCCCACAAAGGTACAGGACCGGCCCAAAGGCGAAAGTTGCGCTTACGGAAGCATTGATTAGCCGTCGCCTAAGCGCCGCCGCCGTCCCCGATGCGTATACCCGGCACGCTGCCGTCAGTGATCCGCTCCTTGCAGTAGCTGATGAAGGTCTTGACGGTCAGCACATTCTCGGCGCCCTCAGCGGTCAGCAAGCCCATCCGCATCGGCCGCAGCTTGCCTTCGATCGGCACGAAACTCAGCTTGCGCCCGTCCGGCGCCATGTCTGTTACCGGGCGTATATTGGCAATGGAATAGCCAAAGCCGTTTGCCACCAGCCCGCGCATCACCGCCATATCGCGTGTGCGCTCGGCAATCTGAGGTGTAACTCCAGCGCCCTCAAAGAATGACAGGAAGTACTCAGCGCTCAGCGGCAGATCCAGCAGCACCATCGGATGCCCGGCCAGGTCTTCCACCGTGACGCTGTTGCGGCCCGCCAGCGGGTGATCCTCGCTCAGCAAGGCATAGGGCGGCAGCTCCGCCAGTGCGTTGAACTTAAGGTCCGCCGGGATATTCAGGTCATAGGTCAGCGCCACGTCGATGCGCGCCTGGCGGATCAGCTCAATCAGCCCGGCCTGGTCGCGCTCCGTCTGGCTGATGGTGACGGCAGGATAGAGCGCCTCGAACTGGCGGCGCAGGCCCGGCACGATCAGCTGGGCAAAGGTCAGCAGGCATCCCACCGACAAGGGCCCCTGCACAAAGCCAGAGATATTGTCCGCCAGACGGCTGAGCGCCCCGGCCTCATACAGAACGGCGCGCGCCTGATCCATGAACTGATGCCCGGCCTGGGTCAGCGACAAGCCCTGCGCGTGCTTGCGCACAAACAGCTGCAGGCCGAATTCGTTCTCCAGCTGCGACACAGCCGCAGAGATCGACGGCGAGGACACATTCACCTTCTCCGAGGCCAGGGCAATGGACCCGGCCTCGCCGACGGCGACGAAATACTCCAGCTGGCGCAAGGTGAAACGCAAAGGCATGTCAGCAACTATGCCGGAGCAGGACCGGGCCGATCAAGCCCGGTATTTGATCCAAGTGGTTTTCAGCGCGGTATATTTTTCCAGGCTGTGCAGCGACAGGTCACGCCCGAAGCCCGACTGCTTCATGCCCCCGAACGGTGTCTGAGCTGACAAAGCGTCTACAGTGTTCACCGAAACGGTGCCAACCTGCAGCTTGTCCGCCACCCGGCAAGCGCGGCTGAGGTTGCCGGTCCAGACCGACGCCGCCAGCCCATAGATCGAGTCATTGGCCATGGCGACGGCCTCCTCCTCGCGGTCAAACGGGATCACCGACAGCACCGGGCCAAAGATCTCATCCCGGGCCAGCGGGTTGTCGTGGCTCACGTCGTCAAAGATCGTCGGCTGCACGAAACAGCCCTTGCCATCAACGGTCACCCGCTCGCCGCCCGCCACCAGATTGGCCGAGGATTTGCCCGCCTCGACAAAGCGCATGATGCTTTCGGTCTGCTTCTCATCCACGATGGCGCCCATTTTCGAGGCCGGATCCAGCGGATCACCCGGCTGGGTAGCCGCGGCGCGGGCAATCAGCTTCTCGACAAAGGCGTCCTTGATCGAGCGCTCCACATAGAGCCGCGAGTTGGCCGAGCAGACCTCCCCCTGATTGAAGAAGATGCCAAAGGCAGCCATGTCGGCAGCCGTGTCCAGATCCTCGCAATCCGCAAACACCAGGTTGGGGCTCTTGCCGCCGGTTTCGGGCCAGACCTGCTTCAGGTTCGACTGCCCGGAATACTGCATGAACATCTTGCCGACTGCGGTAGAACCCGTGAAAGCAAGGCAGTCCACATCCATATGAAGACCCAGCGCCTTGCCCGCGGTTGCACCATAGCCCGGCACCACGTTGAAGACCCCGTCCGGCACCCCGGCCTCAGCCGCCAGTTCCGCCAGCCGCAGCGCTGACAAAGGCGACTGTTCCGCCGGTTTCAAAACAACCGAGTTGCCTGCGGCCAAGGCCGCCGCTGCTTTCCAGGTCGCCATGTCCAGCGGGAAGTTCCAGGGCGTTACAGCCCCGACCACGCCCAATGGCACGCGGCTGACCAGCGCCAGATCGCCCGGCCCGGTCGGCGCCACCTCGTCATAGACCTTGTCGATGGCCTCGGCATACCATTGAAAGAAATGCGCAGACCCGGGCGCGTCGATGGTGGCCGCATCGGTCACCAGCTTGCCCATGTCCAGGCTGTCCAGCAGCGCCATCTCCTCCAGATTTTCCCGGATCAGGTCCGCCAGTTTCAGCATCACCGCCTTGCGGTCCCCCGGCGCCATCCGCGACCAGCGCCCATCCTCAAACGCCCTGCGGCCCGCCGCAACGGCGCTGTTCACGTCTTCTTCATCACATTCGGAAACCTGCGCCAGCACCTCGCCCGTTGCCGGGTTCACGCTGGCAAAGGTCCTGCCCGAGGCCGCATCTATGAACTTGCCGTCAATAAAGGCCTGACTGCGGAATGAGAGAGCCGCAGCCCGGGATTTCCAGTCGTCAAATGAATAGTCCAGCATCGTCTCTCTCCTGATTATTCGTCGCCCGGCACGCCGTAGGACGGCGCCTCGCGCGGGTCGAGCGCGCGCTGGACGTAGGCATCCAGCTGCGGCTTGTAGATGTCCCAGGCCATGGCAATGTTCTCGATCGGGCAGTCCTCAGACCAATCGCAGCGCAGGTCGGCCACAGGCCAGCTCACCTTGTCGACGATTTTCATGCCTGCCGAATGCACCGGCCCGGCCTCGCCGCCTGCTGCCAGCCCGGCCCGCATGGCGGCAATCAGCCGGTCGCCAAGATGGCCGGTTGAAGCCGCGAACCCGTCCACAATGGCCTGGCAGACGCCATCGTTGGCCAGCAGGTTGCCGCCCGAGGCCACATCCTGGCCTTCTGCCTGCGTCCAGATGCCCAGAGAGTTCGGCCCGGAGTGAATGGCCGTGCCGCCGCTTTTGTCTACCGCCAGCACCTGCCGGTATTCAATGAACCTGCCGCGCCGCTGAACTTCCGCAACCGCCTCAGCCGCGCTCAAGCCCTGCTCCATCAGGTTCAGTGCCAGCGGGCCGAGGCTGGGATCGGTCACATTCTGGCTTGCCACCGCGCCAACACCCGCCCGCGCAAAGGAACAGCGCGCCGCCACCGCCGGCGAGGAGGACGAAATCGCCACCCCGAACATGCCCGTTTCCGCGCAGCGCGCCACAAGCGAAAATGTCATCGTATTTCCTCCTCAACAGCCACTGGAAACGGATCCGTTCTTCATCTGGCCGGAAATATCCTCGGGGGTGAATTGAGCTGCAGGCTCAAGAGGGGGCAGACAGCCCCCTTCCCGCTTCCGGATCAATCCGGGATAACCGCGGTGCCGTCGATCTCCACCAGCCACTCGGGCCGTGCCAGCGCCTGCACAACCAGGCCGGTCGACACCGGGTGCACCCCTTTGATGTATTCGCCCATGGTGCGGTAAACCGCCTCGCGGTGGCGCACATCGGTGATGTAAACGACGACCTTCACCAGATGCTCCATTGTGCCGCCGCACTCTTCGATCAGCTGCCTGATGTTTTGCATCACCTTATGGGTCTGCTCCACCGGGTCGTGGCTTTCAATGTTCTTCGCATCGTCCAGGTTCTGCGGGCATTGGCCGCGTAAATAGACAGTCTTGCCGCCCTGCGTTACCACCGCCTGGCACAGGTCGTTGTCGAGGTTCTGTTCCGGGTAGGTGATCTTGGTGTTGAACTTGCGGATACGGGTATGAGCCATGGTGTCCTCCTGGCCTGGCGGGATGGCGTGTCCGGTCAAAACCTGCGCTGACCGGCACAACTGTCATGTGCTGCTGCGAACCGGAAGGTCAGGCCTCATCAGGCGCGCGGTAGCCTTCGTAATGACGCTGGATGGCGATCTGGTCGGCCACATGCTTGGCATCATGCCAGACCCCCCAGATGAAGGTCGAGCCGCGGCGCGACTGCCAGGGCAGGCCCAGGAAGTAGATCCCCGGCTCGGCGGACACACCGCGCTGATGCTGCGGGCGGCCGGTCCCGTCAAAGGCATCGACGTGCATCCACGAGAAATCCTGACGGAACCCGGTGGCCCAAAGAATGGTTGTGATACCTTCGTCTTCCAGGTCGAGTGCGCGGATCGGGTTTGTCAGACTGTCCGGATCGGGGAAGGCCTTGCGGGCTTCCGGCTCCTCGGGCAACTCAATGCCGGTGCGTTCGGCATAGGCATCCGCAAGATCCAGCATCTTCAGGTAGTCCGCGTCGCCTGCTGCAATATTGTCCTGCAGATCGCCGGCGAAATTCATGACCCCGTTTTCATAGGACTCGGTCAGGCCCAGCAGCGTCACCCCCTCGCCTGCCAGGCGGCGGAAATCCATGGTCTGACCGCCATAGGCCCCGCTGACGGAGATTGTCACATGCTCCTTGCCCGGCTCCAGCGCGGCCTGATCCCACAGGCCCAGCACCCCCAGCCACCAGACAAAGTCGCGTCCCCGGTACATCCGCGGCGGGCGGTCGTGCGGCCCCACCGAAAGATAAACCTTGCGGCCTGCCCGATTCAGCTCATCGGCGATCTGCGCACCGGATGACCCCGCACCGACCACCAGCACCGCGCCTTCGGGCAGCTGTTCCGGATTGCGGTAGAGAAAGGAATGAAGCTGGTTCACCTCTGCGCCCTCCGGCACCAGCGGCGGGATAACGGGGTGCTGAAAGGCGCCGGTGGCAGCAACAATGCGCTTCGCTTCGATCACGCCATTTGAGGTCTCGACCCGGAAACCCCCGCTGCCCTTGATACGCTCGGCCCTGGTCACTTCGACACCGGTCCGGATCGGGGCGTTGAAACGCCCGGCGTATTCAACGAAATAATCCGCAATACGTTCCTTCCCGGCAAAGGCCTCCGGATCGGTATCCGTGAACTCAAGGTTCGGAAAACGGTCGTGCCAGGCCGGGCCGTTGGCCACCAGCGAGTCCCAGCGGCCAGTGCGCCAGGCCTCGGCAATCCGGTTCTTTTCCAGCACCAGATGCGGCACGCCATGACTGGTCAGGTGTTCGCTCATGGCCACCCCGGCCTGACCAGCACCGACAACCAGCGTATCAGTTTTTTCGATCGCCATGTCCAAACCTTTCCTGCATCTTCCGCCGGCGCCATCGCCCTGCCGGCTCTAGAGGGGAGAATGTTCACATCCTCAGCGCAGGAGAAAGAAATCTATGGCTTACCCCTGCTTCGCCTGCCGCTAACCCGCGCTTCTCCGGCCTGTGCACTGCACCAGACCCGGCGCCGCAGACCTTGCGCAGAAGGCGGTGAGTGACAGACTGGCCGGGTAACGCCGTCGAAACAGGCCCAAGGCATGCCTCAGGCGTGAAGGAAAATTGGAGCTCAGGCCACCTTGGAATATCCGGGAACAATCAGGCGGAAAGCCTGAAGCAGAACAAACTGACCGGTTCAAAAGCCAGGTCAGGCTCAGGAGAGAATTGCCGTTTTCGTGATTTAGTGGCGGGGAGACAGGGATTCGAACCCTGGGAACGCTCTCACGTTCAACGGTTTTCAAGACCGCCGCATTCGACCACTCTGCCACCTCCCCGGTCCGTCAGCGGTTTAGGATGCAACGCCGGGCGAGGCAAGCGGAAATCCTTGGCCAGCGGAAACTGCGCAAGAGAAATTTTCCAGCCGCCGTCAGACACGCGGAAATCTGCCACCGGCGCGGCTTTCCCTTGCATCGTGATCCGGCAGGGTTTTCATGACCGGAAGCGCAGGCTATCATGCCGCAAATCAAGAAGACCGGGCATTCCGGCAGGGGCGCAAAAGCGCCGCGGGCACAGGCAAGGATGAAAGCATGTCAAACACGGTGTCGAGAGCAAGAAAGGCCCCGCGGATCACCGCAGCGGCCTTGGGCCTGCTGGTCCTGGCAGCTTGCGAGGACGGAGCGAAACTGGGCTTCCTGGCGCCAAAGCCCAAGGCAGAAGGCGAGGTCCGCACCTCCAGCAGCACCAAGCTGGTGGAACGCGACGTGGAGGCGCCCGACGTGTTTCAGGTCACCGAGGCCGGCCTGTGGGACGGGCGCCCGTCGATCGGCGGGGTCTGGGTGGCGCACCCCGACACCAAGGACCCGGAACGGGTGATCATCCGCAACAATGCCAACGGCCAGTTCGTGATCGGCGCCCTGTTCCGGCGCGAACGCGAGATTCCGGGACCGCGGCTGCAGGTGTCTTCGGATGCGGCCGCCGCATTGGGCATGCTCGCCGGTGCACCGGTTGAAGTGAACGTTACCGCTCTGCGGCGCGAGGAAGTCGCCCCGGAACCGCAGCCGGAGGACGCTGCCGCCGGGGAGGAAACCCAGCCGGAAGGCACGGAAACGGCCGAAGCCGCGCTGGCTGGCAGCGAGATTTCCGAAACCCCGCTGGATCCGATTGCCGGTGCCGCTGCCGCGATTGAGGCCTCGGCGCCCACCACCCCGGAAGCAGCTGCGGCACCGGCCGAGGCTGAGGCCGCCTCAGCGCCGGCGCCCAAGCAGCAGAAGACGTCGCTCAGAAAACCCTACATCCAAATCGGCATCTTCAGCGTTGAAGCCAACGCCAAACATGCAGCCAACGCTATGCGCAGCTCCGGGATGGTGCCGGAAGTGCGTAAGCAATCCACCAGCGGCAAGACTTTCTGGCGGGTGCTGGTTGGCCCGGCGCAAAGCAAGGCCGAGCGCAGCCAGCTTCTGAAAAGCGTAAAGGACACCGGATTCGCTGATGCCTATGCTGTCACGAACTGACACCCCCGGCGCGCATCTGGCGCGTCTCCTGAAATCATCTCTGCGCACGGGTCTTGCTGCCGGTCTGGCCGTAAGCCTTTCGGCACTGTCAGCCGCCGCTTTTGATACCAAGGCACGCGCGGCCTATGTGCTGGATTCGGGCACGGACACCGTGCTGCTTTCAAAAAACGCCGATGTGCCGCTGCCGCCGGCCTCGATGTCCAAGCTGATGACGCTCTATGTGGCCTTTGAGGCGCTGCGCGACGGCCGTCTGACCCTGAATGAGACCCTGCCCGTCAGCCAGCACGCGATGAGCTACAAGGGCTCCACCATGTTCCTGGACACGCTGGACCGGGTGCGGGTCGAGGATCTGCTGCGCGGAATCATCGTGCTGTCCGGTAACGACGCCTGCGTGGTGATCGCCGAGGCGCTGAGCCCGGATGGAACAGAGGCTGGCTTTGCCCGCTACATGACCAAGCGCGGCCAGGAACTGGGCATGACCGCCTCGACCTTTGCCAATTCCAACGGCTGGCCCGCCGCCGGGCACCGGATGTCGGTGCATGACCTGGCGATACTGGCCGAGCGGCTGATCGAGGATTTCCCGGAATACTATCCGCTGTTTGCCGAAACCAAGTTCGAGTTTGACGGCCGCGCGCCCTCCAATGTCCGCAACCGCAACCCGCTGCTGAAGCTGGGCATCGGCGCCGACGGGCTGAAGACCGGCCACACTGAAGAAGCGGGCTACGGTCTCGTCGGCTCTGCCAAGCAGGGCGACCGCCGGGTGATCTTCGTGGTCTCCGGGCTCGACACTGAGCGCGGGCGCGCAGAGGAGGCTGAAGCCCTCGTTAACTGGTCGTTTCGCCAATTTACCAAAAAAACCGTTGCCAAGGCGGGCATCCCCATCGCCGAAGCCGAGATTTGGCGGGGGGCCGAGCGATCGGTAGGACTGGTGCCCGCGGAGGACCTGGAAATCCTGCTGCCGTCACTGGCAAGCGGCACCATCGAGGGCGAGGTCGTCTACAGCGGCCCGATAGAGGCTCCGGTGGCCCAGGGCCAGCGCCTGGCGGAGCTGGTGCTGCAGCCTGAGGAATTGCCGGAGGTGCGGCTGCCGCTGGTCGCCGAGAGCGATGTGCCCGCTGGCGGCTTTGTGGTGCGGGTGAAAACCGCAGCCCAGGTGCTGATCAAGCAATTCCTGACCGGTCCCGAGGGGGCGCTGTGACAGCTGGCACGGGATCTGGCTCAGGGCGCGGCCTGTTCATCACTTTTGAAGGCATCGACGGGTCCGGCAAGTCCACCCAATGCCGCCTGCTGGCCGAGGCGCTGCAGGCGGAGGGCCGCGATGTTGTGCTGACACGCGAACCCGGCGGCTCGCCCGGCGCCGAGGAAATCCGCCGCCTGGTGCTGGAGGGTGACCCCGACCGATGGTCGGCGGAAACAGAGCTGCTGTTGTTCATGGCTGCGCGGCGCGACCATCTGGAGCGCACCATCGAACCCGCCCTCGCGGCTGGCAAAGTAGTGATCTGCGACCGCTTTGCCGACAGCACCCGTATGTATCAGGGCCTGTCGCGCGGCGACCTGCGGGCGGCGGTGGACCAGATGCACAAGCTGATGATCGGCCGCGAACCGGATCTGACCCTGCTGATTGACATGGACCCGGCAGAAGGGCTGGCCCGTGCCAAGGGGCGGCAGGGTACAGAAGAACGGTTCGAGGATTTCGGCGTCGAGCTGCAAGAAAAGATGCGCGCGGGCTTCCTGGCGCTGGCGCAGGAATTTGCCACCCGCTTCCGCGTGGTCGACGGCGCCCGCCCGGTGGAGGAGGTCGCCGCAGACGTCCGCAAGCTGGCGGATGGAGCACTGGAAGGGCCTGCTGCATGAGCGCTGACGAAGACTTTCCCCGCGCCGATCAGGCCGAGGGCGCGCCGCATCCGCGCGAGACCCTGCGTCTCATCGGCCAGGACGCGGCGGAGCAGGATTTCCTGACTGTATACAACTCCGACCGCCTGCACCACGGCTGGCTGCTGACCGGCCCGCAGGGGGTGGGCAAGGCAACGCTGGCCTGGCGGATCGCCCGTTTCCTGCTGGCAACACCGCCGGCCGAGGACGGCCTGTTCGGCGCCCCGCCGCCGCCGCAGACGCTGGACATTGACCCTGATCATCCAGTTTCCCACCGCATCCAGGCGCTGGCGGAGCCAGGGCTGGCGCCGATCACCCGGTCTTATGACGACAAGGGCAAACTGCGCAGTCAGATCGTGGTCGATGACATACGTAAATTGAACCGCTTCTTCGGCCTGTCGGCCACGGACGGCGGACGGCGGGTGGTGATCGTGGACGCCGCCGACGACATGAACGTGAGCGCCGCCAACGCGCTCTTGAAGATGCTGGAGGAACCGCCGGCGCGCACCACGATCCTCTTGATCTCCCACCAGCCCTCGCGCCTGCTGCCGACGATCCGTTCGCGCTGCCGCACCCTGCGTTTAGGGCCGCTGTCCGCGCAGGACATGGAAGCGGCGCTGGCGCAATCCGGCGTTGAGCTGCCGCAGAACATGGAGAACCTCGCGGCCCTTGCTGGCGGATCCGTCGGTGCAGCCCTGAGGCTGATCAATCTGGGCGGGCTCAGGATCTATTCAGAGCTGGTGCAGATCCTGAACACGATGCCACGGCTGGACCGGCAGCGGGCAATGTCCCTGGCTGAGGCCGCTGCCCAGCGCGGCGCGGCTGAGAAGTTCGAACTGCTCTTGTCGCTGACCGAGATGGCGCTGGCTCGGCTGGCACGCACCGGCGCCACCGGCGCACCGCCAGCGCCGGAAGCGGCACCACAGGAGGCCGCGATGCTGCAGCGCTTGTCGCCCGATCCGCGCAAGGGCCGCGCCTGGGCCGACCTTGCCGCGGAAGTGACCGCCCGCGCCCGCCACGGGCAGGCGGTGAACCTTGACCCCGCCGCCCTTGTCCTAGATACGGTTTTCAAGATGCAGGAAACCGCGTCGCGCTAGGGTTTTGGCGCGGTGCAAGCGGCACCAGAGGACAAATGACCGAGACGCCCCCACAGATAACGGACAGCCACTGCCACCTGGACTTTCCGGACTTCGAAGGCCGCCTGGATGAGGTGATCGCCAGCGCCGCTGAGGCCGGCGTCACCCGGATGGTGACGATCTGCACCAAGATGAAGAACGAGCCGTCCGTGCGCGCAATTGCCGAAGCCCACGCGCCGGTGTTCTACGCCGCCGGCACCCACCCGATGAGCGCCGCGGACGAGCCGCTGGTTTCGGTGGATGAGTTGGTGGCGCTGGCCAAACACCCGAAGTTTGTCGGCATTGGCGAGACGGGTCTCGACTACCACTACACCGCCGAAAGCGCCAAGGTGCAGCAGGAGTCCCTGCGCATTCACATTGCTGCCGCCCGCGAAACCGGCCTGCCGCTGATCATCCACGCCCGCGCCGCCGACGAAGACATGGCGCGCATCCTGGGCGAGGAGATGAAGAACGGTGCCTATTCCTGCGTGATGCACTGCTTCTCGTCTTCAGCTGAGCTGGCAAAAGCCGCGCTGGACCTGGGCTTCTACCTGTCGATGTCCGGCATTGCCGCCTTCCCCAAAAGCCAGGAGCTGCGCGATATTTTCGCCGCCGCCCCGGTGGAGCGCATCCTGCTGGAAACCGACGCGCCCTATCTGGCGCCGCCGCCCTACCGCGGCAAGCGCAACGAACCCGCATACACTGCCTTTACCGGCAAGGTGGGGGCTGAGGTGTTCGGCATGGACTACACCGCCTTTGCCACGCAGACACAGGCCAATTTCGACCGCCTGTTCTGGAAGGCAGCAGCTTATGAGGCCGCCGCCTGATGGCTGAGATGCGTTTCACCATCCTTGGCTCGGGCTCCTCCGGCGGGGTGCCGCGGATTGGCGGCCATTGGGGCGATTGCGACCCGGGGAACCCCAGGAACCGCCGCGGACGCTGCTCGATGCTGGTGGAACGCGACGGACCGGATGGAACAACCTCGGTGCTGATCGACACCCCGCCGGACATGCGCAACCAGCTGCTGGATGCTGAGGTGGGCCGGCTGGATGCGGTGGTTTACACCCATTCCCACGCCGATCATCTGCACGGCGTCGACGATCTGCGCATGGTCTATTTCAACATGCGCCAGCGTATCCCCGTCTATGCAGACGGGCCGACCCAGAACGACCTGCTGAACCGCTTCGGCTATGCCTTTGCGCAGCCCGACGGCTCCCCCTACCCGCCCATTCTGGACCTGAAGAGCATCAGCGGACCGTTCACCATTGACGGGCCTGGCGGCGAAATCCCGTTCCGCCCGTTTGAAGTGAACCACGGCTCCATCGACGCGCTTGGGTTCCGCATCGGCGGACTGGTGTATCTGCCGGATGTGAAGGAAATCCCGGATGCCGCGCTGCCGGAGCTGGAGGGGCTGGACGTCTGGATCCTGGACGGGCTTCGCCGGACCCCGCATCCGACGCATTTCAGCTACCAGGACGCGCTGGACTGGTTTGAACGGATGGCGCCCAAGCGCGGTATCATCACCAACATGCACATCGACATGGACTACGCGACCATCGATGCCGAGACACCAGAGCACATCACGCCCGCCTATGACGGGATGGTGATCCGGATGGAGATCTGAGGGGCGCGTAACAGCGCCCTTTTTCATTTGCGCAATTTGAGGCCGCACAGTGTTCCAAAGCCTGATTGACGTCATCCTGCCGGTTTTCCTGGTTGTCGGCGCAGGCTACGCCGCGACTGCACGGGGCGTGCTGAGCCAGGACCACATCGAAGGTGTGATGAAGTTCGCGCAGGGCTTTGCCATTCCCTGCTTGCTGTTCAAGGCGATGGCGGAGCTGGACCTGTCGGCCAGCTTTGACCCGCGGCTGCTGGGGAGCTTTTATACCGGCGCCTTCACCTGCTTCCTGATCGGGGTGTTCGGCGCCCGCATCCTGTTCAAGCGGGACTGGGAGGACTGTATCGCGGTTGGCTTCTGCTGCCTGTTCTCCAACTCGGTTCTGCTGGGGCTGCCGATTACTGAACGCGCGTTCGGGCCGGAGAACCTGACAGGGAACTACGCGATCATCGCCTTCCACTCGCCTTTTTGCTACGGCGTCGGCATCACCGCGATGGAGTTTGTGCGCAACCGCGGCGCGGGCGGGGTCAAAACCCTGACCTCGGTGCTGAACGCAATGTTCCGCAATGTTCTGATTCTGGGCATAGCCGCCGGGTTTGCGGTGAACCTCTCCGGGTTTGCCATTCCGCTGGTGGTGGATGAGGCGCTGTCGCTGATCATTCGCGCCGCCCTGCCCTGCGCGCTGTTTGCGCTTGGCGGCGTGCTGGTGAAATACCGCCCCGAAGGCGATATGCGGGCGATCCTGTTTGTCTGCTTCACCTCGCTGATGATCCATCCGGCGATTGTCTGGACGCTGGGTTCGGCCTTGGCGCTGCCGCAGGACCTGTTCCGGTCGGGTGTGCTGAACGCGGCAATGGCAACCGGCTTCAACGGCTATATCTTTGCCAATATGTACGGGCGGGCCAAGCGGGTGGCGGCGTCCTCGGTGCTGATTGCCACCGGGGCCAGCATTCTGACCGTGTGGTTCTGGCTGCTGATTTTGAGCTGAAAAGAAAGGTCAGCACTTCTGTCCAAATGTTTCGCGCGCGAAACATTCGGACAACAAGGCTGACCTTATCCTTCAGATTTCATTAGTAATTTTCTACCAAGTGGTTACCGCCCTCAAAACCGCGGATCATCCAGTTCCGGCGGAAATCCCTTGGGCAGCAGACCGGCCTGAAACCAGTTGATGAAGGAATGGATCGAGAACACCGGCAGGCCGGTCGCCTTCCTCACATCGCGGGCGTAGGGCACCATATTTGTGCACTCCAGCACAATGGCGCCCAGATCCGGTATGTCCGCCACCATTGCGCGGGCCGCGTCGATCATGTCCAGACGGCAGGCCTCGAAGTCAATCTCTGCGGCGTCGCCCAGGATATCACGCGTGAAGGCCCGGCCGCCATCAGTGCCTGCAATGGGCGTATCAGGCGCAACACCTGCGGCAACAAGGTGGGCAGGTGTCAGCGTCGCCTTGGAGATCGTCAGGATACCGCAACGCTTGCCCGCGGGCAGCAGGTTCTGGACCATCGGCACCTGCATCAGCGAGGAGGTTGCCACCGGCACCCCCAGCGCCTGTTTCACCTCATCCTGGATCAGCGCCAGAAAACCGCAGTTGGTGGTGAGGCCATCCGCCCCCATGGCCACCAGGTCGCGCCCCGCTTCAACAAACAGGTCCACCAGCTCCTTGGGATTGCCGCGCACGACGTTCGCAGGGTTGGCGCCGCGCACCACCTTGTAGTGGACGGGGAAGTCCCAGGTCATCGCGTTGCCCATATCACCATGGATGCGGGGAAAGCGGGTTTCCAGCATCAGGATGCCAACCGCCGCGCCGAAGACCGTCTTGCCGCCGTGTTCCATGGAGCTCCCCTATTCGTCCGGCACGTAAAGCTGGGAAAAGGCGATGCGGACAGCCTCCGTCGCCTCCTCCCGGCGTTTTTCAATATGGCTGCGCATGGCCGACACGGCAGCCTTCGTGTTGCGGGCTGCAATGCCCTCGACGATCTGGCGGTGGGCGGAGATGTCGCCCGGTGCCTTGCCCCCGGCCCGGTCGCGCATGCGTTTAAGATCAATCAGGCGGATGTAACGGATCCGGCCGTTGAGGTTGTTCAAAATCCGCTGCAGCTCGCTGTTGCCCGACAGCTGCGCCAGTCGCGCGTGGAAGCTTTCGTCCATGGCCAGCAGCTCTTCCGGGTCGGTGGCGCTTTGATACTCCGGCTCCATCCGGTTCAGGTAGTCCGCCAGCGCGGCGATGTCCTCGTCCGGGGCGCGGGTGCAGGCCAGCCGCGCGGCTTCGCACTCCACCGCCACCCGGGCCTCATAGAGATCCATGATATAGCTGGGTGTCAGCGGGCGGCAGAAGAAACCGCGGTTGTTCTGGAAGGTCAGGAAGCCCTCGGCCACCAGCCGGTTCAGCGCTTCGCGCAGCGGCGTGCGGCTGGCGCCCAGAACCTCTGACAGGGCGCTTTCGTTGATCCGCTGGTCCGGCTTGAAGGCAAAATCCGCCGCCATCCGGCGCAGCGCCTCATAGACCCGGTCCACATTGCTTTCGCGTTTGGCCATGTTTCCGCCGTTCGTTCTTTTCGCGGTGCAAGGTAGGACAGCATCCGGCCCCGCGCAAGATTGAATTCGAAACTGAATACAATTCAGGCGCCCCTTAGTCCCGGCGCGTGGTGTAGGGTGCCAGCTCCTGCTTCAAGAGCGTCAGAAACTCCTGACCGACTGCCGACAGGGGCCGCGACTTCGAGGTGATTACTGCCATTTCCATCATGATCCGGGGCCGGAACGGGCGGGAAACAAAACCGCCTCCGGCCTCGAAATCCAGCACAAAAGGATCGAGTATCGAGACCCCCATCCCCTCCTGCACGAAGCTGAGAAGGTTCTTGAAGAGATGCGAATGCACCCGGGTTTTCAGCGGGATACCTGACTGCTGAAACACCTCGCGGGTGCGGCGGTGGGTCATATGTTCCGGCCCCATGACGATAAACGGCACCCCCTCCAGCAGTTCAGGCGTCAGCACCTCATGTTCAGCCAGCGGGCTGTCCGCCGGCATCGCCAGCCGGGTTTCGACGCTGACCGGATGCACCTCCAGCCCGTCATGGATCAGCGGCATCTCGCAGACGCCGATCTCAAACAGGCCGGCAATGACCCACTCCTGGATCTTCAGCGAATACTGCGCCTGAAAGGAGATCGACAGATCGGGGCGCGCGCGGGCAAAGCGGGCGATCAGCGCGGGCATGAAGCCGAAGGACATGGAGTGCTGCGAGGCGACCTGCAACTGGCCCGCCTGCTTGTTCTGCAGGTCTGTGACCGCCTGTGCCACGTGGTCCAGCCCGCGCACCACCGTGTCCACCTCCTGAAACAGCACGCCTGCCTCCGGCGTCGGGATCAGCCGGCCCTTGCTGCGCTCAAACAGTTTCAGGCGGGTTTGTCGTTCCAGCTGGTAAAGCAAGTTTGAAATGCCTGGCTGGGAAATTCCCAGCTGCTCCGCCGCACCGGTGACGGTGCCGGTTTCAACAATGGCGTGAAAGGCCTGCAGCTGGCGGAAACGGAGAGACATATCACCCCATCATTTAAAATGATATCTTGTCCAATTCTTTGTATTGGTAATGATGTTTCAGTCAAGGCACGCTTTCCCCGCACCTGGGAGGACGATCAAAGTGCTGGAACAAAAGATTGCCGGGATGGACCTGTGGCATCTTGCGCTGCCCGTGCTGTCGCGCCGCGACCACGGGATCGGGTCTGTGGAAGGCTCCTGTGAGGTCATCATCTTGCGCCTGCGCAGCGAGGGCGGCGCCGAGGGGTTTGGCGAGGCCTCAACCTGGTCTGTGTTCACCGGCACGCCGGAGGCAAGCCTGGCAGCGCTCGACCGCTACATCCGCCCGCTGGTGGAAGGCCGCCGGGTGGCGGACCGCGCAGCGATCATGGAGGATGCGGCCAAGGCGGTGGCCCATTGCACCGAGGCCAAGGCAGCGCTGGAAACCGCGCTGCTGGACCTGACCGGGCAGATCACCGGGGTGCCGGTCTGGACGCTGCTGGGCGGAAAATGCCGCGATACCATCCCGCTCAGCTGCTCGATTGCCGACCCGGATTTCGGGAAGGACATCGACCTTCTGCACCGGCTGCGGGCGGACAAGGTGGGGTTGATCAAGCTGAAAACCGGGTTCAAGGATCATGCATTCGACATCATGCGGCTGGAGCGGATTGCCAGGGACTTCCCCGGATTCCGGATGCGGGTGGACTATAATCAGGGCCTCAGCATCGAGGACGCGCCAGCGCAGGTCCGCGATGTGGCGGAGTTCAAGCCGGATTTCATCGAGCAGCCGGTGCGGTTCCACCACTTCGCCATGATGGCAAAGCTGCGCCAGATGATTGATGTGCCTCTGCTGGCCGACGAAAGCGTCTTTGGCCCGGAGGACATGGTGCGGGCCGCGCGCGAGGGCATCTGCGACGGCGTCTCGGTCAAGATCATGAAATCGGGCGGCCTCCACCGCGGCCAGACGGTGGCGCGGATTGCGGCGGCGAACGGGCTGTCGGCCTATGGCGGCGACATGTTCGAGGCCGGGCTGGCGCATCTGGCGGGCACCCACATGATTGCCGCCACGCCCGAAATCAAGCTGGGCTGCGAATTCTACCAGGCGAGCTATTTCCTGAAGGAAGACATTCTGGAGACGCCGTTCCAGGTCAAGGAAGGCCAGGTGGTGGTGCCGGACGGGCCGGGTCTGGGCATCAAGCCGGATGTTGAAAAGCTGGATCGTTTCGCGGTCTCGAAAAAGGTTGCGGCATGAGCGAGACGAAGAAAACCGTTGCCATTATCGGCGCCGGCATCGTCGGTGTCTCGGCGGCGATCGAGCTTCAGCGCGACGGGCATCAGGTGATCCTGATCGACGGCAAGGGGCCGGGTGAAGGCACCAGCCATGGCAACGGCGGCATTCTGGCCTCCTGCTCCATCGTGCCGGTCACCGCGCCGGGGCTGTGGAAGAAGGCGCCGAAGATGCTGCTGCATCCGGATCAGCCCTTGTTCATGCGCTGGGGATACCTGCCCAAGCTGGCGCCCTGGCTGATGAAATACATGGGCCATGCCAATGCAGAGGATACCGCCCGGATTGCGGCAGCGCTGGCGCCCATTGTGGGGGACTCGCTGGCCGATCATCAGGCACTGGCGGCGGGCACCGGGGCGGAGCGGCACCTGAAATCCTCGGACTACTTGTTCCTCTACAATAACCGCGCGCATTTCGGCGAAGATGCCTTTGGCTGGGGATTGCGCCGCAAGCACGGCTTTCACTGGGATGAGCTGGAAGGCGCGGATTTCCGGGCCTACGACAGCATCTATTCCCAAGATATTACCTTTGCCGCCCGGCTGAAGGACCACGGGATCATCACCGACCCTGGCCAGTATGTGAAGGACCTGGCGGCCCATGCCGCCGCCAATGGCGGCCAGCTGATCCAGGCCCTTGTGACCGATGTGGCGCGCGAGAACGGCAAGGTGACAGGCGTGCGCGCAGGCGGCGAGACCATTCCGTGCGATGCGGTTATCGTGGCCACCGGGGTCTGGTCCAAGCCGCTGGCAGAGAAACTGGGGATTTCCGTACCACTGGAAGCAGAACGCGGCTATCATCTTGAATTATGGGAGCCTTCGGCGATGCCCAAGGCGCCTGTGATGGTGGCAGCGGCCAAATGCGTGGTGACCCCGATGGAGGGACGGATCCGGATTGCAGGCATCGTGGAATTCGGCGGGCTGGAGGCTGGGCCGTCGAAAGGGCCGCTTGAGCTGCTGCACAGGAACGCGCGCCGCATCCTGCCGGGTGTCACCTGGAAACACGAAGAAGAATGGCAGGGCGCCCGCCCGGCACCGGCGGACTCGATCCCGGTTATCGGCGAAGTGCCCGGCCTGTCCGGCGCCTGGGTCGGATTTGGCCACCACCATATCGGCCTGACAGGCGGGCCAAAGACCGGGCGCCTGCTGGCGCAGATGATTTCGGGCCGCACCCCGAACATGGAAATGAGCGCCTATGACCCGGCGCGATACGCGATCTGATACCAACCAGTGCCCCATAAGGGGCCGCAACCACAACAGGGAGAAGACCATGAAGAAACTGACCAGACTGCTGGCTGCCACCGCGCTGACCGCCGCCGCCGCCCTGCCCGCCGCGGCAGAAACCTGGGACATGCCGATGGCCTATTCGGCCTCCAACTTCCACTCTGCCACCGGCGCGGAGTTTGCAGACTGCGTAACCACCGGCACCGGCGGCGAGATCGAGGTCAAGACACATCCATCGGGCTCACTGTTCAAGGGCGCCGACATCAAGCGCGCGGTGCAGACCGGCCAGGCCCCCATTGGCGAGCGGCTGCTGTCCGGCCACCAGAATGAAAACGCGCTCTTCGGCTTTGACTCGATCCCGTTTCTGGCGACCTCCTTTGACGACAGCGACAAGCTGTGGAAGGCCGCCAAGCCGTCCATCGAAAAGCTGCTGGCAGAGCAGAACCTGACCCTGCTTTATGCCGTGCCGTGGCCGCCGCAGGGCCTCTACTTCAAGAACGAAGTGAACTCGGTGGCCGAGATGAAAGGGATCAAGTTCCGCTCCTACAACAACGCCACCTCCCGCCTTGCAGAGCTGACAGGCATGCTGCCGGTGACCATCGAGGCGGCTGAAATCAGCCAGGCCTTTGCCACCGGCGTGGCGGACTCGATGGTGTCCTCCGGCTCCACCGGCTATGACCGCAAGGTCTGGGAAAGCCTGAACTATTTCTACGAAGTGGATGCCTGGCTGCCGCGCAACTATGTGTTTGTGAACTCGGATGTCTGGAGCGGCACCTCGGAGGCGAACCAGAACGTGATCAAGGGCTGCGCCAAGCTGGCCGAGTATGCGGGCAACTGGCGCGCCAAGGAATACACCGGTTTCACCCTGCAGGGGCTGCGCGACGGCGGCATGACCGTGGGTCCGGCGTCTGATCAGATGGTGGGCGAGCTGAAGGAAATCGGCGTCACCATGACCAATGAATGGCTGGAAGCGGCCGGGGACGAGGGCAAGGCCATCGTTGACGCGTTCAAGGCCGAATAACCACTCCGCATGATACGGGCGGCGCTGAAGTGCCGCCCGTTTTCTTATCAAGAAAAAGCAGATGGGGTTGCTATGACTGTGCTCAGGGGGCTGCGCTCCGGTCTCGATTTTTTGTACCTGGCGGCGGGGGTTCTGGCCGCCCTCTGCCTGATCGCCATTCTGGGGCTGATCGTTGTCCAGATGCTCGCCCGCTGGACTGGTGAGGTCTTCCCCGGTGCGCCGGATTACGCAGGCTATGCGATGGCGGCGGCGTCGTTTCTGGCCTTTGCCAATGCGCTGAACCGCGGCAGCCATATCCGGGTGTCGATCCTGCTGAATGCGGTGCCCGAAGGCTTCCGCCGGGTGCTGGAGGTCTGGTGCTTCGGCATCGGCACCGCGGTGATGTGGTACTTCTGCTTCTACGCCTACCGCTTTGTCTACTGGAGCTGGAAATTCAACGATGTGAGCCAGGGCCAGGACCGCACGCCGCTGTGGATGCCGCAAAGCGCCATGCTGATCGGCGCGGTCATCCTGGCCATCGCCCTCACCGACCATTTGTTCCACGTGATTTTCCGCGGCGATCACCGCATCACCCGGGATCTCGAAGATCAGAGCCACGCGGAGTAAGGGCACATGGAAAACATATCCGTCATCATCCTTTTCCTCTTTGTGCTGTTCACGCTTTTGGGTACTGGCGTCTGGGTCGGCCTGGCGCTGATGGGCGTGGCCTGGGTCGGCATGGAGCTGTTCACCACACGGCCCGTCGGCGACGTGATGCTGACCACCATCTGGTCGGCCTCCTCCAGCTGGACCCTGACGGCGCTGCCGATGTTCATCTGGATGGGCGAAATCCTCTACCGGACGCGATTATCGGAGGACATGTTCAAGGGCCTCTCCCCCTGGATGGCACCGCTACCCGGCGGGCTGGTGCACACCAACATCGTCGGTTGCACCGTCTTTGCAGCGGTCTCTGGCTCTTCCGCGGCGACCCTGACCACGGTGGGCAAGATGTCGATCCCGGAACTGCGCAAGCGCAACTACCCGGAGCGCATGGTGATCGGCACGCTGACGGGCGCGGCCACGCTCGGCCTGATGATCCCGCCGTCGCTGACGCTGATCGTCTATGGCGTCACCATCAATGAATCGATCACCAAGCTGTTCTTTGCAGGCATCCTGCCCGGCCTGGTGCTGGCGGCGATGTTCATGGGCTACGTGGCGATCTATTCCAAGGTAGGCAAGGACTGGAACCCGGCGCGGGAGGACAAGCTGACCTTCGCGCAAAAGGTGAAGAACTCCCGCTTCCTGGCGCCGGTGATTGCGCTGATCGTGGTGGTAATCGGGTCGATGTACCTGGGCTTTGCCACTGCAACCGAGGCAGCGGCCTTCGGGGTCATCGGCTCGCTGCTGCTGGCGCTTGGCCAAGGCTCCTTGAACTGGAAGACCTTCACCGAGAGCCTGATGGGCGCCACCCGCACCAGCGCGATGATTGCCCTGATCCTGGCAGGCGCCGCCTTCCTGTCCTTGTCGATGGGTTTTACCGGCCTGCCGCGGGGCCTCGCCGACCTGATTGCCGGCTGGGAGCTGTCGCGCCTGGAGCTGTTGATGGTCCTGCTGGTCTTCTACATCATCCTGGGCTGCTTCCTCGACGGCATCTCCTCGGTGGTGCTGACCATGGCGGTGGTAGAGCCGATGATCCGCCAGGCGGGCATTGACCTGATCTGGTTCGGCATCTTCATTGTGGTTGTGGTCGAGATGGCGCAGATCACCCCGCCGATCGGCTTCAACCTGTTTGTGATGCAGGGCATGACCAACCACGAGATGAGCTATATCGCCCGGGCCGCGATCCCGATGTTCCTGATCATGGTGCTGATGGTGTTTGTGCTGATCGCCTTCCCGGAGCTGGCGACATACCTGCCCAACAATCTCAGGCCGGGGCCGGTCTGACTTCATGCTTCGCGCGCTCGCCTTTGCCGCCCGGCACGGGCGGGCCGGTTTGGTCCTGGGGCTCTTGGCCGGGCTGCTCCTGCCCGGCCTCGCCGCCACCCTTCAGCCCTGGCTGCCGCAGATGGTGGCCGGGCTTTTGTTTCTGAACGCCTACCGGATCGGGCTGCGCAAAGCGGCTGGCGGGCTGGCGGACGGAATTGGCACACTGAAGGCCATCGCCCTGCTGCAAGTCGCCCTGCCGCTGCTGGCGCTGGGGCTTGCCGCGCTGTTCGGCGTTGCGCAGACCCCTGCCGCTGTGGCCCTGATCCTGATGCTGAGCGCGCCATCGGTGACCGGCAGCCCCAATATCACCGCGCTGATGGGGCACGCGCCGGAACCGGCTTTCCGCCTGCTGATTACCGGCACCGCGCTGATGCCAATGACAGTGCTTCCGGTGTTCCTGCTGGCGCCAAGCCTTGGCGATCTGGGAGAGGTGCTGCGCGCCGCCGGGCGGCTGATCGGCGCAATAGGCCTGACGGTTTCAGCAGCTTTTCTGCTGCGGCGCCTGTCCCTGCCGCAGATGCGCGAAGACCAGGCCAGGGCTATCGACGGGCTGACCGTGATTGCGCTGGCGGTCATTGTGATCGGGCTGATGGCCGCGCTCGGGCCTGCGCTGCGGACAAACCCAATGCTGGTCCTGCAGTGGCTGGGCTTTGCCCTGGCGGCCAACCTGGGCCTGCAGGCACTGGTGTTTGCCGTATTGCGCCGCCGCGCGGGCAGTGGCGCGGTGCCGGTTTCCGTTGTCGCCGGCAACCGAAACTTCGCTCTCTTCCTGATCGCCCTGCCCGCAGCCACGACCGATCCGCTGCTGATCTTCCTCGGCTGCTACCAGATCCCGATGTATCTGACGGCGATCCTGATGAAACCGCTCTACAACCGGGCGGCCCTCAGGACAGAAAGGTAACGCCCGGCATCCGGCGGATCAGTTCGGCATCGGCCTGATATGACTCGCTCATGTCGTCCACCAGCGCCTGCGACCAGCCGGGGAGATCGATTTCCTCCTCGATCTCCGCCGCGTCATGATAATAGCTCAGGAACAGGGCGCGCACCCTCTCCCGCTGGTCTTCGGACAGCCCGGGGCGGCCTGCCAGATAGGCTTCCAGCCGCTCATAACCTGCCTCGGAAATGATTCCGCGGGTGATGTCCAGCTCACCGCTGAACCGGAAGTTGTCCCCCAGGCCGGACACACGGCCCAGGATGCTGGGCCAGATCACCGGCGTTTCCTCGTTGCACCAGACGGTGATGCGGCAATCCGGATTGCGCTCCTGGATATCCTCAACCACTTCCGACCAGTGCAGGTTCAAAAAATCGGTATCCGCCGCGAACTCGCGCCAGGTTCTGCCGGACTGCGACTTGAACACCGGACCGATCAGGGTGGCCGGGTTGCGCAGGCCCAGGAAGAACTCGCAAGGATTGCCGGGAAACAGACCGCGCAGGGCTGCAGTATTGCTTCCTGCGTTGCGGTACAGCCGCCCGCCCTGCAGCATCCAGCCCGGCATCCCCAGAAAGCCGGAATTGGTCAGGATGATCCGCGATACCGCCTGGTCCTTGACCAGCCCTGCCAGCAGCGCCTCCCGCTCCTGATCGGTCACAAATTCCTTGTTCTGCTTGCGGATCAGCTGGTTCAGTGCCGTCAAATAGGTGCCGGGCCGGCGGATCATGACACCACGGTCCAGCAGCGGCTGCGCATCCTTGCGCAGCGACCAGATCAACTGGCCGTTGTCGGTATTGGGCGCCCCGATATGGAAGGCCAGGGAGATGTCCCGTATGTCCGTGTTCGACTGGCTCATTTTCCTGTCCGGCCTCTGCCCCGGTAACACTCAGCGGCGCGATTGCAGCCTGCCGTATGGGCTTCTGCGCATCTCATAGCCGTTCCTTCATCCGGCGGAAAAACCGGTCGTCCCTCTGACGCAAGATATAGGCGCAAACCTGTTTCGCAAGACCCGGATGGCCGCGATCCAGTGCCAGATTGGCAAGCTCGCGCTGGAACCGGGGAAAGCCGTGCCGCTTGCGCAGCAGGCGGTGGAAGCGATGCGGCGTCAGGTCCCCGGCAATGGCGCCGCGGGCAACCTCCTGCAGCACGCCCATCTGCTGCAGCGAAGACCCCAGCCGGTGCCCCAAAAGCGGGCACCGCCAGAACGTCACATTGGAGCCGGTGAACCGGGCCGCATGCGCCGCATCCGCCGCCAAGTATGGGTCGAACATGATATGCACGTCTCCTGCCCCCTGGCTGGCTTGTGCCGCGTCGCCGAAGGGGCCGGAGAAATCCCGGTCCCAAACCTTCTTGTAGCGCATTTCCCAGGGCACGAGGGACTTGTCGAGGGTGGATTGCGGGCTGATGGCAAACACCGTTGAGCCGGGCGCAGCCGCGGCAAAGGCCGCCGCCGCATAGCCGCCCATAGAGGCCCCATAGAACACCACCCGGGAAAACTGCTGGAAGAATCCGCTGTCGCGCAGCTCCTCGAACTTGCGCGAGACTTCCTGGTGGCGGAACCAGGTCCAGCCATTGGCCATCACCCCGAGCATCGACCAGCCCTGCGCCTCAATGAAGCTGAAGCCCCAGGGCCGCCGGTCATCCCGCTTGGTCATCGCGATGTCGAGGTTGTCGAAGGTGACAACCAGCGTCTCCCCGCGCGGCATGAACAGAAAGGAATGCTCCTCCAGCTCGTCAAAGAACCCTTCTTTGCCGGCCAGCCCGCGGGCCAGCTTGGACCACTCGCCGGAGGGGGGGAGAAACTCCTGAGGTTCAGCAGACAGGATTGCCAGCCCGTTGCCGTCCGGCCCGGGCGCCAGCAGCGTATTGCAGCCGCCATAGGACTTGAGAAACGGGTAACTGCCCGACCCCTTGCGGATCTCGATCACGACCCGGCTCAGCGGGTGCAGCGCGCTGTCCAGCAACGGTCTGATGTTCTGGATCTTGTGGCGCACGCCAAAGCTGTTCAGCGCAAGGATCACGTCGTACTGGCGGGCTTCATCTCCGCCCTCAGCAATTTCGATGGCCTCCCTGTCCACCCCGCCCTGTTCGAGCCGGGAAAGCCAGGTTTGCAGCTCCGATGCTTCGGGCGTTCTGGACCTGCCCTTGCGGTCAAGGCAGACCAGATCGATGCGGCAGCCGAACCTGTGATGCAGCAGGATACACAGTTCCGGCGCCTGCCCGTTGATATCTGCAACACTGCCGACGTCGTCGGCATCCAGCTCCGGCAGCACCGTCCTGAAGTCGAATTCACTGGTCAGCATGTGTCTTCATCCGCCTTCCTGTGCCCTCCAGATGCCCGTTCGCCCCTGCCTGCTGCCCGCCGCAAAACAATGCACCGCTGCCGTCTCATAACAGCAATTGGTTAACGCTCCCGTACCTTTCACACGGCCTGCCCGGCCCGGGTCAGGACCGTGGAGTATTTGCCATGTTTTGCAAGCACTTCGACCGCACCGTAGGTTTTCATCGCGCCAATGCCGCCGGATCCCTTGCGGATATCCAGAACAATGCCGCCGCCGTCATTGATCTGGCTGCGGAACAGGCTGTCATAGGTGCCGACCGGATAGTGGAACCCGCAGGAGGCAAGGCTGATCACAAGATCGAAACCGCCCAGCGCCGCCGTATCTTGCGACTTGGGATTGATGCAAGTGATCTGTTCCGCCGACACGCCGTTGCCTTCCAGGAAGGCCCGCGCGGTTTCCAGGCTGGTGTATCCCGCGCCTTCTCCCTCAAACCCGAAATGGCGGCTGTTGCCCTCTTCGATATCAATCAGGACAACGTCGCAGCCGTAACGCCGGTGCAGCACAAGGCTGGCAAAGGCGTATCCGCAGCCGATGTCTGCCGAGCGCTTCGGCGCTATGGCGTCGGCGGACTTCAGAAAGAACTGGCACTCACGCTCTGCGATGCGGATCGACTCATGCAGGATATGCTCCCGCTGCGTTCTGGCTTCTTCCAGCAGCAGCTGCTCATCGCCCGCAAGCCAGTCCCGGATGGTCTGCCCCGAACTGGCAAGCTCGCTTCGCTGCAACAGGATGTTGGCCACATCCTGGTCGCTGAACATGGAGAAATCCAGCGTTGCGGGATCGATTTCGTGTGTCATGGATACCTCAGTTCCCGGTGCGGGCTGCAGCAGATGGCGGGTTTCTTCCGCATTGATCCCGTGTTTCGCCAGCAGCTCATGCACATAGCAGCCTTCCGGCGGCACGCCGCCGTACTTGGCGGCGATATTGCGGAACCGCCGCCCCCAGAAATGGATCGACAGGGTGTCGCTGCGGATATGCTTGGCGGCCTGATTGCGGCGGTTCGGGTTCAGCACCACCCCGGCCTGTTTGAACGGCACAGGATAGATCACATGACCGGGCTTCGAGTTTGAAATCTCCCCGGTTTCCTGCAGGAACCAGGTCAGCGCATCCGGCCCCCAGACGCCCCAGGGCAGCAGCGACACATGCACCCCCTGCCCGGCATCCTTCAGCGCCTGCAGCTCTGCCTGCTTCTCAGCACTGTACCAGGGCGGGATGGGGTATTCGTCACTGGTGAACTTCAGCATCGCCTGCAGCGTCTTGGAGGTCTTTGGCAACCGCAGCACGCCATTGTTGACCATCGGTTTCTTGTCCGAGATCCAGCCATGGAAATGCTTGCCCTTGATCTCCCAGGGCTGGCAGCAATAGGCATCCGTGTCGGCCCAGACATAATCCGTCTGGCGCAGCATGTGCAGGCGGAACACATCCGCATGGTAGGCCGGGCTGCCGGTTTTGGCATGGCGGATGATGCGATCCGCAGGCAGGATATCATTGGCATCCGCAACCCGCACACCTTCCGGCACGCCCTTGACCTCATCATAAGTGAACAGAACCACCTCGTGGCCGTTGTCGGCAAAAGACTTCAGGCAAAGCTGTTCCAGCCAGCTGAGCTCAGCGCCCACCCAAAGTGATGCGATGACCGGAAGTGCCATGATACCTGCCCTTTGTTATCCTCGTTACGTCTACCGCCTGAATGCGTTATTTTGTTGGCGCAAATTAGCCTTCGACTCAAAATCCTGTCAAATTGCCCAGGGCCGGAGGCCCTAGTGCGTGGTCTCGCCGCGCGCCACCGTGAACCAGAAATCGCTGCCCGGCTCTTTCTCGGCAACTTCGTCCGGGATCACGCCCGGACCGCTAAGAAAAACATTGGCGCCAAAATGCGCATGCATCCGGGACAGTTTGCACAGCTTTTCGCTGGTCAGGTCACGGAACAGGTTCAGCATGTCATCGCGGGGTTTCAGCTCTTCGATCTTCTCGCGGTGCTTGCGGCAGGAATATTCATGCGCCGCGGCAATCTCCGGATCCGCCAGCAGCCGCGCCATTTCGGCTTCCAGCGCCGGGATCATCCGCTGGATCGAGCGCTCCTCCTCGGCGTTGTTGTTCATGCGGAACCAGTAAGACAAGCCCTGATCGCGGTCGACGTGATTGACCCGGCCGCGGTCGCGCTTGACCAGAAAGCTTTCGGCGCTGCGCACGGCGTAGTGGTTGAGCTGCACCAGGTCATATCCATAGGTGCTCATCGAAGACCGCCAGCCATTGCGGAACATCTCCCGCGGCATGTCCCGGCCGGAGCCGTTGACCCAGCGGATGTCTTCCCACAGCTGCGGCTTCAGCCCCTTAGGCCGGTGCACGCCCAGTTTCTTGAAGATGCCATTGTTGCGGAACAGCGTCTTGAAGCCCCAGGCCTGATGCGGCTTGCGGGTGACCTCATGCGCGCAGCGGGTAAACTCCCGGGTGATCAGACCGCCGCTGAAATCGCGCACGTCGTTGTTGCCGAACAGCCGCCAGGTCATCGAGATCATGTTGGCATCACCTACCGCCTCGAACAGATCCGCCAGCCGCCCTTCACCGCATTTGATGTTGATGAACTCATCCACATCCATGCAGACCAGCCAATCGGCGTTGCGGATCAACGGTTCTTCCTCCGCCGCCTGCAGCGCTGCGTGCTGCGGCTTCAGATCAGTGCCCCGGAACGGGTTTTCGCGGTGCTGCACGATCCCCTTCTCCTGCAGCATCTGCAGCATGGTATCGGTGCCATCGGAACAATCGTTGGTATAGACGAGGAAATCATCCACCCCAATCGCCCGGTGATAGGCCAGCCACTCCAGGATGAACGGCCCCTCGTTCTTCATCGTAGTGACAATCGCGGTTCTCGCCTTGCCGCCAGGGCGCTGAACCGCCTGCTCTTCGGGAATGCGGACCGGTTTGGCGTTGAAATACCCTGTTGCCAGTTCCAGCAGTTCCGGGGTCTCCACCAGGCTTGTTTTCGGCACGATCCTGGAAACCGTATCCGCCGGGTGGCGCAGCGCCATGCAGCGGTAGAACCGGGCGACGTGTTCGGGATCCGGCTCCGCGCCAACCACACGGATCAGGCGCCAGATGCAATTTGCCCCTGCCTTGGCAGGCGCCAAACACCAGCGCGGCCGCAGGCCCGCAGCGTCGAACTGGGTGCAGATATGGTCCGCAAAAGCGGGTTCATCGCCATTGCGCACCCGCCAGGGATAGGCCTGCACCCCGCCCAGGCGCAGGCAGCCGGAAGAGGCGCCCACGGCGCGATCAAACACATTCGGCCCGTCAGACGCAGCCAGCAGGTCGAAGAGATCGATGTTTGCCACCGCACGGGCCCGCGCCAGGAACCGCGCCCGCAGGATCTCGTAGATCAGGAATTCCCCCAGCGGTGCCTGCCAGGGATCCGCGGGCGGGATTTCCATCCGGTCCTTGCCCGGCGCGCCCGGCACGTTGAAAGGATGCGCCTCTGGCGGCAGCCCCGCTTTGCCCAAGGGCAGCTTGGAATGGATGACAACAACCTTGCCCAGCCCCGGGATACTGCCGGCGTGCTCGCTCAGATCCCGGATGAAACGGCGGCTGTCCTGCGGCCACGCCCGGTCAAGGATAACGGCCCCCTGCATGCCGTGCTGAGAGACATGAAAGCGCAGCCAATCCGCGGCCGTTTCAGCATTTTCCCCGTTGCGGACCGCGGCAAGGACATTCTGCCCGGCAAACAGGCCGGTCTCGTCCGGATGGAGCGGTATCGGAAGCTCCTCCCCGTCAGCAGCGAGACTTACCGCACTGCCGGCCGGAACATCCAGAACCGGAGCGCCGCCGAAATTATGCAGCACCGCTTCGGTGCGCGAGGACAAGGCTGCAACGATTTCCCGCGGCGTTCCGGACCGGAAAAACAGCCGGGCCGCGCTTGCTGCCGGACCTGCGATTTGCACAGCATCCAGCAGATCCGCTCCGGCCACTGACAGCGCGCTGAATTCACGTTCAAGGACTTGACCGCTGCACTTCCCGGGATCTGGACTGGACATACTGCTGCTTCACATCGCGATTTTCTTGGCCCCGCCCACAGATGAAGGGGCGGCTTCCTTATACTCTGCGAACCCGGGTGCCGGAACCGTCAAACGCCCCAGGCGGACTGCAAGAGACCGCATGGCTGATATAAGGGCAACAGGCATACCCCCGCAAAACACAGGGCGCCGATATACAGCAAAACATTTCAGGAAGATGATGGTGCGGTCGAGAAGACACACTCACTGTTGCAGCTTGTAGCTAGCCGCCGCAACATCTTTTTATTTTCAATGCATTAGAGTGTGAATTGTTGCTCATAGCTGCGAAGTGCTGCAGAGAAACGCATGCCCAATGTGGGGCTGATTGTGGGGCCAGAAGAGCACGAATGAGCAGAGCAAGACACAAACTAACCGCTACCAAAGTTAAGAATTGGGAAGCAGGAACCATTTACGACGGTGGCGGCTTACAACTTCAAAAGCAATCGAAGAGCCATGGCAGGTGGATCTTCCGTTACAGCTTCTTTGGTAGACGGCGAGATATGGGTCTTGGCACCTACCCCGTTGTTAGCCTTGCCGGAGCCAGAATTTCACGCGACCACTGGGAAGAAGTTAAACTCGCGGATCGCGACCCAATCGAAGTAAGGAACCAGGAGCGCGCAAAACTACTCGAGGATCGGAGCGCCTATGACCCAACATTAGAAGAGGCCGTAACAGCGTGCCTGGAGCACCGCAAGTCCACATTGAAGAAGGGCGGTTTGGCGGGCCGTTGGAGGTCTCCACTGGACATGCATGCCGTGCCTCTGTTGGGAAAAAGGCGTGTTTCAACCCTCACTACAAATGACATAAAACGTGTGATCGAACCACTTTGGGTCGATCATCATCCAACCGCAGAAAAACTGTATCAGAGGTTACGCCTGATATTGAAGCATTGCGTTGCGCACGAAATCAATGTGGATCCAGAAATCGTAGACAAAGCTCTGGGGCAACTGCCAGCAGTGGCTCACCAGACCGAAAGCATCAAAGCCACTCCCTGGCAAGACGTTCCAGCACTCTATCAAAAACTGTCTAAACCCACGTCAAGTCATATGGCTTTACGTCTCTTAATACTTACCGTTGTGCGCGCAGACAGCGTCTGCGGAGCTCGTTTCGAGGAGATTGATGGGAATGTTTGGATTGTGCCTCCTCTGCGAGTGAAGGGCAAAGAAGGTAAAACTGAGGAGTTCCGTGTACCGCTGGCTCTAGAAGCAATGAGGATTGTGGATAATTGCAGCAAGCGCAGCCGGAACAGCTATTTGTTCCCAGGTCATCGAAATAAACCTATTTGCGGCAACGCTTTACTTGAAGCGTTGAACGATCTGGATGAACCCGGTCGACCCCACGGGTTTCGAAGCAGTTTTAAAGATTGGTCGAGGGAGAATCACCCTGGACTGTATGAGATCTCAGAAACCAGCCTTGCTCACAAAATCGGAAATAAAACTGAAAGATCGTACCAAAGATCGGACCTTCTAGAGCCTCGAAGAGCACTGATGAAAGCCTGGGCAGACTACGTGACAGGCAGTAGCTAGATATCTTTGCACTCTTCAGCGCAATAGCTCCATCGACAATAACGTCTCCAGAAATGCCTTCTTTATCTTCCAAGCACACATCACTTACCCAACCAGAGAAATGGAAAAATCATGAAACCTGCATCAGGACGAAAGCCCCGCAAGATTTACAATCGCCCCATACGCGACAGCATACTAATGCGTTGCAGAATAGAACAAAGAGAACCCTTCGCAACAGAGCTCCAGCAGATTTCACAGGAACGTATAAAGATGGCTAAGTTGGGATACCATCAAAGCAGTCTACTCGAGGAAGACCACGACCTTATCGAAGGCCTTAAAGAGCCGGCAGATGGAGACGATGATGAGGATGGAGATGACGGAGCTACTTTTCCACTTAGACCTTAGTCAAAGCTTGGGAGTCGGCACGGTCGGCTCCAGCCCCTTTCCGCTTCTCTTGGTTTGAGATTTCGGTGCAGCCGGCGGGCTCTTTTCCGGTCCGCTCAGAAATTTCTTTAGATATCCAATCTGTGCCTTTAGTCGGCCTGACACTAGCTCACTTAGCGGCCAAATTTCCTTGACTACCTCCTGCATCCAAGAGTTAATCATGGTCTCACGCGCCCTCAGGTCATCTTCCCGCTTTTTGATCTGCCGCCAAACCGCAGTGAGGCGCTTATAGATATCGCCATCCGGTCGAAAATGCCGGGCACGTGTAACTTGGACAGGTCGGCCGCGCTGCACGTCAAAACCTCTAGTTTGGAGTCCATCTGCAGCCCACCGTTGAAGCCTGCTCAGATCATCGGGGCCACCGAATACTTTGTTGTGCGAGACAGCACGGCGCGGCGCGCGTTTCGTTTGTCTCTTTTTTCCCGAGTAGCTTTTTTCGTAAACTGGGATGATGAAGACGGACAAGTGCGGCGTCGTTTCATCCAAATCGAGCCTTGCTGCAACGCACATACCAGGCCAGCGTTTCTGCGCGAGCCCCAGGCACGCTTCTGCCCACGCTTTCGCCTGATCAAGGTCGATTGCCCCGCCAGCGGTCAGAAACAGTGATGGAGAAGCCGTAAACATTACTTCTGTTCCAAAGGCTCCGTTCTTCGCCCTCTTTGCCCTGAGCTGATCTCTGCGTATCTCTAACGCCTCTCTATAGTCAGGACACTCTTCCACCGATTCCAAATCTTGCGTGTCTGGGTCAAAGGACCAATGGCAATTCAAGTGCGTTCGGTCGAGGTCTATTGCCGACTTGCCGAAACTTCTCCGAGCGCGTCGGCCATGTCGGGTGGCGTTACGCGCATCCGCTGCCGTTCGGATTTTCTGCACCCGAACGCAAGAGTAAGGAACTCGTCTCATCCCACATATATTTCTGCGTCAGCGCAAAAAACAATGCGCATTCCAAAAGAAAAATGAAAATCCATAACCTACTATAGATTTTGGGGCCCACCGCTACGCGGGTCCTCCCAAAATCCCGCAACGTTCACCACATGGAGATTATGTCGGTAATACGCCTAGACACTAGTAACACCCCCCCTCTCCAGCAGAAGTTACTTTTCTCACCTCACCTACCAGTCTACAAAAACACAAACATTCACATTACTCCGAAACCCTTACTAACTTTGCAGTTCAATAAGAGTGGACGCCTACACAACAAATCCAGCTCCAAGAAAAAGCCTTCGAACGCGCCAAATTAAGGTGGGCTATACGTCTACTTAACACACTTTCGCATACTTCTAGATTCATACTGAACGGAAGAATTTTTATGTCGAGAACAATTGGATACAGGCGTGTCAGCTCAGAAGATCAAAATTTAGATCGGCAAGACTTAGCTTCATGTGACAGAGTTTTTGAAGAGAAACTTAGTGGCGGTTCCGCAAAAAGACCGGCCTTAGAACGCATGCTTGAGTTCCTATGGACCGGAGATGAAGTCCAGGTTTGGAGCATTGACCGGCTCGCCAGGTCAATGACCGACCTCTTAGCTATTGTACAGCGCATCCACGACGCTGGGGCATCAATTAGGTTCCTCAGTGAGAACCTTTCATTCACGGGCCAACCCGACAAAGACGACCCTATAATGACCTTGCAAATGCATATGCTAGGTGCATTCGCAGAGTTTGAAAGGTCAATCATCCGCAAGAGGCAAAAAGAGGGCATCGAAAAGGCAAGAGCCGCTGGAAAGTACAAGGGACGACAACCTTCAATAAATCGCGATGACGTAAGCCGACGATTAGACCTGGGGCTTCCTGTTAGCCAAATCGCAAGGGAAATGAGCATCTCCAGAACAACCGTATATAGCATAGCAAGGGAGCTTGGCTTTGCACCTGCCCCGCGGATGACGCGAAGAGGTTTTCACAAAAGCACTAGCAGGTAAGAAAACTAGCCTTCCAACGTGCTGGGAGCATGCCGTAGGACAGTTTCGGAACTACAGGGATTGAGATATAAGCTATCAGCGCCCTAAGCCATCTCTCGGGCTTAAGACAACAATGTCTTTCGCCCTCACTTTAGGTAGCACCCGAAAGCTGGTGACTCGCCTTGCCAAGGCGAGAAGAAGCTGCAAGTTTGTCCGGGGCGTTCAACTCAAGGAATACTTCGCGTGTCGACTACACAGCTCAACTTTGATGTAAGCACTGGCTTAAAAAGTGTTCTCGGCAGCGAACTGATCACAGACGATGAAGTAGCAATCTTCGAGCTTGTGAAGAACTCTTTCGATGCCGGCGCTACAGACGTAGGGCTCTACTTCTCGAAGGACAAGATTGTCGTATCGGACAATGGCTCGGGGATGAGCTATGACGACATTCAGAATAAGTGGCTTTTTGTCGCATACTCATCAAAACGCATCAGAAGCAAGGGCAAGGACTTCAGAGACATTGTTGCTGACCGTAAGCACTATGCAGGCAGCAAAGGCATTGGTCGCTTTTCTTCTGACCGGTTAGGCCGCTTTGTCAATCTTCAGACCCGCTCAAAAGACTCGCTTAGTTCAGAGGTTCATGCAGTAACAATTGACTGGGATAAGTTCGACGACGACCATAAACAAAAGTTTGAGAAAATCCCGGTGACCTACGAAGAACGCCCTTCGGCCTTCGAAGTGCCAGAACATCTATTTAGAAGTGACCTTGGCACAGTTATCACAGTAACAACTCTAAGAAAGCCATGGACTAGGGACGCACTAAAGAGCCTGAAGTCAGCGCTAGCGAAGCTAATCAATCCTTTCGGAGCAACGACTGATGACTTTCAGATTACTATGTGGGCACCGGAGGAAATAGAAGCCGACAAGAAAGAGGAAAAACGAGCGCCCAACAAAGATGAATTTAATCCAAATCTCCTTGTAAATGGAAAAGTCGGAAATTTTATCTTCGAAACACTGAAGGAGAAAACCACCTTCATAGAAGTGTATATGGATGAAAAAAATGACCTCATCGAGAGCAAACTTACGGATCGCGGTGAACTCATTTACCACATTCGGGAAGCCAACCCCTACCCCAAGCTAAGAGGATCAGGTTTTCGCTGTCAGATTTTTTTCCTGAACCACTCGGCAAAAATGACATTCGCGCGCAGAGTTGGCGTGCCGTCGGTCCAATTTGGATCGGTCTTCTTGTTTCGAAATGGCTTTCGCGTCTTTCCAATCGGTGAAAGCGGCGATGACTGGTTCGGCATGGAGCGTCGAAAGGGACAAGGTTATGCTAGGTTCCTTGGCAACCGGGATGTGATTGGGCGTCTGGATGTCTCTGGGGATGACGAAGACTTCCAGGAGGCATCTAGCCGAAACTCAGGACTTATTGCAACCGCCGCAGTTCGCGAGCTCCGTGAATGCTTTTGGGAACACTGCTTAAAAAGACTGGAAAAGTATGTCGTACCAGTCACATTCAAGGACAAAGAGGACAAAAATACTAGCGACATCTCTCGCTTATTGACTGATCCAGGCCGCGCTCGCGTGGCCAATGCGGTGGCAAAACTGGTTGACGATGATGGCATTGAACTAATCGGCTACAGTGAACGGCTTATAGGAATTCTGAGTGAACGTTCTGCACAGTTCGAAGCTTCTCTTACAAGTCTAAGAGCCATTGCGAGAAAATCCCAAGACCGGGATTTATTTGCCTCTATTGAACATGCAGAAAGGCGTTTTAAGGAGCTTCGAAAATCCGAGGAAGCAGCCAGGAAACAGGCCGATGAAGAGCGAAAGGCCAAAGAAGCTGCACAAGCAAAAGCCGAAGCTGCTCAACAGAAGGCGGTATTATACTCGGAGCAACTTGAAGAAGAAAAAAAGAGGAACCTGTTTCTCACATCTATTTCAAACCTAGATACCGACACCATTCTCAATCTTCACCATCAAGTAACTATTTACTCCGTTGATATACAGCAAAGAATCGAGAACCTCCTTGTGAGCATTGCGGGTAAAGAGGTAGTCCCCACCTCAGAAATCGTGGATGCATTGGATGGCGTATCTCTTCTAAACCGTAAAATTTCTGGGATTGCGAAGTTTGCAACAAAGGCAAACTTCCGGCTTGAGTCAGAAAAGATTGAGGCAAATCTCGCTGAGTACGTCGAGCAATATGTCAATGATGTTGCTCGTGACTTCCTTGTGGGTCCCTTCACATTGTCAGTTGAGAGAGATGGGGAAGGAGTTGTTCAACGCTTCAAGCCGATTGACGTAGCCGTGATAGTTGACAATTTGATTGCAAACGCCCGAAAGGCCCGTGCGACCAGGGTTGCGTTTGAAATCTCCCACCCTTCCAAATCATCGACACATATTCGTGTGTCTGACAATGGACGAGGATTCAGCAAGACTATAGATGAATTGACGCGAGTTTTTGAGAAGGGTTATACGACCACAGATGGATCAGGCTTGGGACTTTATCATGTCAAACAGGTTCTGGGTGAAATGAACGGTACAATTGAAGCCATGAAGAGCGAAGCGAAGCGTGGCGCAACCTTCTTGATTAGGATTTCGAAGTGAGGCTGGAATTTAACGTACTTTGGGTCGAGGACCAACAAGACCAAGTAATCGCTCAAAAAGAACGCATCTCCACGTTACTACGAAAGGAAGGATTTCGCTTCCAAGTTCAATTTGCAAATAGCGTAGAGCAGGCGTCCAGCTTCCTGAGTGATGACGTCTATGGAGATCACATCGACCTTGTTCTGATGGACTATGATCTTGGCACGGGTAAACGCGGCGATGAGGGCCTCGAAATTGTTCGTCAAGAGTTTCCTTATAAAGACATTGTCTTCTACTCTGGGCAACGTACGGCAGACCTTGCTCAAATGGTTTCAGACAAACACGTTCAAGGGGTCTTTGTTTGCCATCGCCCCGAACTGCCTGACACAGTTCACGGAGTGTTTGAGAATCTGGTTCGCAAAGTCTTGGACATCGACCATGCCAGGGGCATCGTCATGGGAGCAACCAGCGACATTGACAACGTTATAGTTGGCCTCCTTCAAAAACGATTTGACGACAGCCATGGCGAAGAGCAGGCAGCACTTCTTTCCGAGATCCCTAAACGGCTCGATCAAAAAAAGAAGGCCTTTGGGGAGAACCTAGAAACGATCCTTCAAGCCCAGCACCCAAATGACCTTCTGTCGCATCACTCAGTTTTCACGAGCGATGATAGGCTTCGCCTACTAGGCAAGCTGCTTAAAATAACTGGAAAAGATACTGAGAAATTGAAGTCCTTCACAGACTATCGAGAAAATGTTGTTCCGAAAAGAAATGATCTGGCCCATGTTACAGTTAAAGTAGAAGGCTTTTCTCGCAAACTGATTGACAGAAAGGGAATAGAATTCACCTCCGAGCAAATGAACGCACTGCGCCTTAAGCTGCTTGAATTCCAAGAGAAACTGTCGGAGCTTTAACTTCCTTCATTAAATCAGCTTCTTGAAGCAGGGATATTAGAGTTCGCCCCAGAGCTTCCGCCATAATCGGCGGAACAGCATTCGCGACCTGCGTGAATCGGGGCACCTCACTTCTTCTACGCAATCCACCTGAGGTATATTTCCCCCTGAACTCAAACCAGTCTGGAAAACTCTGTAGCCTTGCGTTTTCTCTAACCGTCAAGGTGCGAGGCTCCGAATAATGGATCAAGTCATCGGGCATACTTGTAATGGTCGGAGACGGACTATCGGGGTCCAATACACGGATTGCAGACTTTTTTAAGCCTAGGCTAGCCCTGTATTCAGAAGACAACGAAACATTGAGACGCCCTTCTGCGTGGCATCGTTCGATGATTTTGGAGAACCGCTCGACTATGTGGTCCTGGTGCCGCGCAAGACGTGTGTCAGTGAGCCGTTCGCCAACACCCTCGCGCATAAGCCTTTGGAATGTCGTCTTCGGCTGAATATATGAGATCTCCTGAAATCCCTTACTCTCCTGGCTTGGCACGGTTCCATTTCTAGAAACTTCGAGGTCGGAAATAGCCTCGCGGCTCGTTACCGGAACGCCAGGTATGCCTTTTTCACTCAGGAAAGCCTGCCTTGATTTTTCAAGCGCTACCAGAGGGTTAACTACCCCAGAAGAAACATCCCTGCGGATGCCTACGATGAAAAGCCTCATCCTCCTTTGTGGAACGCCAAAGCGGCTGACATCAATTAGCTCGTGTGAAACATCATAGTCTTCACTCAAGCGTTCGACGATCCAGTTCGCGTAGTTTCTCGTTCCTGACGGTTCAGTAGAGTCCTTGAAATCGCTCGACATTCCCCTGACGTTCTCAATCAGAACCGCCCTAGGCTGGAGAGTCTCGATGAAGCGAAGGTACTGAGACACGAGCTGATTTCGAGGATCGGCAGGGTTTCTCTTACCTGCCGACGAAAACCCCTGACATGGTGGGCCGCCAACAATGAGATCCACACTACCGCTAAGTGAGCCCAGCTTTTGTTGATACTTTTCGTTGACGTCCCCTAAGCAAGCAGCCTCCTTTGGCAACCAATCGGGCCAGTTGTAACCTAGATTACGCTCACCTGATCCCAAGTTGTGCTGAAGAGTTTCAAAAGCGAAATCATCTTTCTCAACTGCAAACAGACCACGAAATCCGGCCTGCATCAGGCCAAGGCTTAGTCCTCCGCATCCTGCAAACAGATCAATAAAACAAGGTTGGTTCGATGATTGCATCTTCCAGTGCCAATATATGCTTTTGAGACCTAGGTACACATTCATCACAGAAGTGCCAGGCAAATTTCAAGTTCAACCATAACTAAAGCCATAGATATCCATCTATGTGTGCTTTGCTGCCGATGCTAAGACACTGTCCTGCGACTTGACGGCCTCCTTGCCCGCCAGAATCTTTGAGATGGCCGCTCTCACGCCCTCACTACAAGTTATCGTGCAATATTGAACGTTACTTCGCCCCAGCATTGCCTCAGAAAGTTGCTGAGCGAATGGCTCCAGAAGCTCTAGAATATCGAACCTGCGTCCAGTGTTCCGCTCCCAAGCCACGACTGCTTCAGATTGAGCCACGTTCAAAACACTAACCGGCTGGCCTTCCATGCAACCTGTCTCACCGAGGGGTTTGAAGCCCTTCACAATCGCCCAAGCTGCAAGTTTGTCGCCCGGGATGGGTACCACATCTGAGATCCCACAAAAAACATTTGCCTGGGTAGTGACGCCGCCCTCTCGCTCACGATCAAGCTTCGGCACATCTGAGCAGATATCGTGAGGTCCCGCTCGAAGTTGCCCACTTACGACTTCAGCACCCTCAGCTCGACCAGTGCCTTTCCCACCCCCCTCCTCCATAGAGAGAAGACGATAGACAATTTGGCCCTTGTGAATAATCCTCCGGGGCTTCTGCCGCTTGCTGTCCGCTTGTTTTCGAAATTCTTGAAATCGGCCTTTGCATCTCAAGAGGCGCTTCTTCTTACCACCAATCATGAACGCTACAAATACTTCTGAGTGATCAGCGGAAGCAATCTGAAAGGCTGCGTGTGACGGCTTTACGCAGTAGTGTGCCGCCGCAGAAAAACTACTCCGAGCCACGCGCTTCAATTCGATGCTTGCCCGCTGGTAGCCGAAACGTTTTGCATGACGAAGAAGGGCGTCCATCATTTTCCCCTCAGCCATGGCACCCGCCTCGACTTTCAGCAATCCGTGAAAATGCAAAAAAAACGTCCTGTCGTCGGCCCGGTAAGGAGTTTCCATTTTCCAGATAACCGGCTCTACAGCGCCTCCTGCCGCCTGCCCCAGCTCTTCTTCGAGGTTTCTTAAGCGGCGAAAGCCTTCGTCGACTGACGCAAACAGCCCATCTATGCTAGTTCGTGATCCCACCGCGGGAACGGTAATCATCCAAAACGTCGCCCCTTGCCTGAACTCCATTTCTGCAAAGCAGTTCAAGAAGCCAGCCAACTTCGAAGCCCCAGACATTGCCACTGATGGCAAATTTTTGTCATTCCGGTAGGAAAACTTGTCTGTAATGGCCAAGAACTCGCCGGGCGGCAAGGGCATTAGAAGCTGGCTCAAGGGCTCACTGCTAGAACGCAACAAGTTGATTCCATGCTTTTGCCCATAGTCAGCGACAACCCAACTCATTTTTCTATAGTTGAGCCCTCCGTCGGAAAGTTTGAAGCCACCCCTAAACTCTGCCTGTTGACCGATCTTTTTTAACTTTGGAAAAACCCATTCCTCAGCAACTTCGCTCGTTACTTTCTCGTTTCTTGCCAATTAGTAATCCTTTCCCTGAACAAAGGATCGACAAGCAGATGAATGGTTGCGCAGCTATCAGCTGCTCCTTCTGCTTCAGGCTCTCGATCCTACTTCAATGCAGCAGCTTCGACTCGCCAAACGAAACTGAAGCCGAAGACAGCCTTGTCGAGGATCTTGCAAATGTTGGTTTCACTGAGTTTAAGTCCTCAACTCCTTGCCAGATCCAACACCTGAGATGAGGCAAGGAAGTCCCTCTTCTCGCGCATACTACGCAGAACAATTCGCCAATGTGGCGCTGCAACAGGTGCCGACAACCTATCCGGTCTGAGCGAAACTTCGCCGATCTCAATGTTGACACACCACTGATTTTATTACATAAATTGCGCACCATCGTGATTCGACTGTATTCACTCGACATGCGCTTGCTGGAGCCAAAGCTCCGAGCGGCGGCTTTCGAGAAACAGGATCAGGACGAAACACTTGCCTCACCAGAACAACATCGAGCTAGAGCAGCCTGTCGACGACAGTGACGTAACCTTCATTCGCGACGCAGCGAAAGAATGGCCTGACTTCAAACCGATTTACGTTCCGCTTATCGAAGCTCCGAAATGGTTTGGGGTTTCCCGCGACACTATTTATCGCGCCAGTAAAGCTGGTGACCTTGAAATCTACAAAGCCGGCAGCCGCTCCATCCTCAAAGTGACGGAAGTTCAAAGATGGGTAGAACGATCTGGAAGAAGCGCTTGACGATTGTGGGGCTGAATGTGGGGACAGCACATTTTCTGCCCCTTTCAACTCAATGAAATCAAGACTTTAAGTCTTGACAATGGTGCGGTCGAGAAGACTCGAACTTCCACTCCGGTTAAGGAACAGCGACCTCAACGCTGCGCGTCTACCAATTCCGCCACGACCGCACTGTCTTAGGCTTGGTGTAGCGGCGTATAGACCAGCCCGGATGCGATGTGAAGCCGAAAATCGTGTTTTTTGCGCAGAATATCGCAGCTGCGGTTTTGGGTTGCCAACTGGCGGAGAACAGCCGGTTTTTCGGGTTACCCTCCAGCTTGCAGAAGATCAAAGGGCGCACTCAGTTGCCCCGGGAAGCCATCCGGCGGCGCAGCACAATCTCGCCTGGCATCTGGTCACAACAGGCGGGGAACTGATCGTGATCCACATATGCTGCCAGATCCTGCACATCCCGGCTTGCCTGCTTGGCCAGCTGGTGCAGGGTCATGCCCGGCCCGCTCAGCCGGGGCAGCCGGACGCAGGCAAAGCGGTTTTTAATCGCAAACCCCTAATGAAACACACCCATAAACTGCATGGGGAGCACATCAAATCATGCTTTGAGGAATATCCGCAGCAAGCGGGTAGCGTCTAAAACCGCACTGCACCAAACAAACACTTGAAAATTCCGGGGGGGGGGGGTGGTGAGGCAGCACTGAAAAGGCCGGCAGAATTGCCGGCCTTCCTATCTTTTCACAATGTCAGCCCTGGCGCTCACTCGCTGTTGAAAGAGGGCAATGCAGCGGCCCCGCCAGAGGCCTGAACCGGCTGCACCCGGCCGCCGGCCAGCTCTGTTGAGGCTGCCCTGATCAGTTCCGCGCGGCCCGGCTGGCCGGGCGCGAACACAGGTTCGGCGCCGCTCTCAAGCGCAATCACCGCCATGCTGTACCATTCCTGCGCCTTCTTCACCGCATTCGGCGCGCCAAAGCCCAGCGCCAGGTGATGGCCGATCAGTTCGGCATAGGGGCGCTGGCCGGTTCCCGCCAGAATCAAGGCTGACCCCAGCGCCACATCCATGTCATCACGCCGGTACCCGGAGAACAGGCAGATCCCGGCCGTATTGGACAGCTGATCCAGCGACATGCCCGATTGCAGGACGAACTTCTGCACATCCCCCATCACTTCACCGCTGCCTGCAGTGCCCAGTTTGGCCAGATAGGGTTTCAGGGCAGGACCAAAAGCATCGCACTGGCTGTCGATCTGCGACTGCGACGCGCCTGCGACCTTGCCAGCCCGGGCTTCGCCCGCATTGATGGCATAGGTGCGGGCCAGGCAGAACTGCTCGCCCAGCGCCAGCTCAGGGTCGTTCATGCTGTCTGCCGTCATGAACCCGCCATTCGAACTGGTCAGCAGGCTCACCTTGCTGCAATAGCTGGTGAGCGATGCGCTCTGCTCCTGCTGGTCAAACAGGGTGATGCCGCCAAGGGCGGCGCTTTCCTGCCCGGCGAACGCCATGACGGTGCTGCGGTTCTGCTGCGCCGCCTGTACCGGTGCTTCTGTTCCCGCATCTGTCATCCGGCACGTGCCCTGGTGGCAGGCAAAGCTGGCCGGGGTGACGCCGCGGGCCAGGAAATCATTGCGCTGGTACCCTTGCGGCGTCGAGGCAAAGACCATCACCGAACAATTGGAGGCCCCGCACCAGAACGAGCTGCCGGAGACCGATGTGTCCAGGACATAGTCGTTGCGCCCGTCCCCGTTCAGGTCGGCAAGCTGCATGAACCCGGTGCGCTGCAGCAGCTGCTCTCCCGTCGGTTCAGAGCTGGCGGCAATCTCATCCACTGCATGGCTGACTTCTGGCGGCAGCCCGCCATAGCCGCCGCTGGCATAGGTGCTGCCCGGAGCACGGATGCCCGCAGCCTCATCCCGCCAGGTGTGCAGCACGCCGCGCACCCCCTGCGGGCCTTGCATCGCCTTGATCACCTGCGGGCCGCCAACCTGGGCCCGGTTATAGGAGCTGACCAGGAAAGTGCGTTCATAAGGCGCCAGGTGGCCGGTGGCCGGGTAGCCCATATGCACCTGATACTGGGTGATCGCCGCGCGCGACCGCCGCCCCAGCACCCCGTCCGGTGTGCCCGCGTTGAAGCCGAAGTAATTGAGCGCAACCTGGGTTTCGCGGTTCTCGGCCCGCGCAGCCGAATAGGTCGGTGCCCGCCGGTAGGTGGTCGCGGCACGGCGGCGCTGCTTATTCTTGTGAACTTCGTTGACGATGACACCGCCGATGACGGCGCCGGCAATGGCGGCCCCCAATTCGTCTGCGGCTGCAGGCCCGGTTACGGATGTCGCCAGAAATGCGGCAGTCAGGGCCGGCTTGAGCGGCTTGGAAAACATGATACTCGCCCCCTATGGATACTCGCTACGGAATCAGGATACTCCACAGGCAGCGTTAGCACCTAGGGTTTTCCCGCCAATTCCGCCGGCAAGCCCCTGACGGGATGGAAAAGGACGGCAGCAGCCATGGTTGAGTGGATCACTTCAGACGGTTTAGTCGATTATGATCAGGCGGTTGCCTTCATGGAGGAGCGCGCCGCCGCCATCGCGGCCGGATCGGCGGAGGAATGCATCTGGCTGGTTGAACATCCGCCGCTTTACACGGCTGGCACCTCGGCCAAGCGTGAAGACCTGACAGATCCCGGGCGTTTCCCGGTCTACGACAGCAAGCGCGGCGGCCAGTATACCTATCACGGGCCGGGCCAGCGCGTGGTCTATGTGATGCTGAATGTCGGCGCGCGCGGGCATGACGTGCGCCGGTTTGTTCAGCAACTGGAGACCTGGGTGATTGCCGCCCTGGATGAATTCAACATCAAAGGCCATATCCGCGAAGGCCGGGTTGGCGTTTGGGTCGAACGCCCGGAAAAACCCCTTACCCTCTCAGGCGGCACCGCCGAGGACAAGATTGCCGCCATTGGCATCCGGCTGCGCAAATGGGTCAGCTTTCACGGCATCTCGATCAACGTCGAGCCGGACCTGGAGCATTTCAACGGCATCGTGCCCTGCGGGATCACCGAATACGGGGTGACCAGTCTCGTGGACCTGGGCCTGCCGGTGACCATGGCCGACGTGGATGTCGCCCTGAGGCGCAGTTTCGAACAGGTCTTCGGAACCTGACCTCAGCCGTCAGAGGCAGATGTGAGATCCTGCAGCGCCGTCAGCACCAGGTCAGGGAAGTGGTATAGCAGCAGCGCCCCCGCATCCTGACTGATGCACAGGCGGGCATCAGGCAACCCTTTCAGCATCTCGCGGACCGCAGAAAGCGGCGAGACATGGTCTTCTCCGCCGTGCACAAAAACTGATCGCGGACCCCGGGCCGGCATGCCTGTCCGGGCCCCTTGCCGCAGCATCTGCACATCAGCCACGAACCCGGTGCCGCCCTGTTCCTGGAACAGCACCTGGCTTTGCTGAAGCAGCTGCAACAGGTCCAGCTGCGCCAGCCTGGCCCGCTCCTTGCTGCCGCTGCGGGTCTGTATATGCAACAGCGTCTTGTGCCCGTACCAGCGCAGAGCAGCCGCCCAGCCCTTCATCAGCGCAGGCAGCATCCAGTTGGCCCGCGTGGCGGCCAGCGCAACCAGCCACGCATAGCCGCTGAGACCGGAAAACTGCCGCGGCGAACTGATGGTGCAGTTTGAGGCCGCAGCCACCAGACCGGCAATCCGGCTGTCCAGGCGGCTGGCTGCGATGAAACCGTATAGCGCCCCGCCGCGATGGCACAGCAGCACCGGACGCTGCAGGTTTTCATGCGCCATCAGCGCAATCAGCTGCTGCACGAAGGCCTCCGCGGGGTCCTCTCCGCGCTTCAGCGGCACCGAACCGCCATAGCCGCGGCGCATCGGCGCATAGACCCTGAAGCCTAAAGTCCGCAACTGCGGCTGCAATCGCTGCAGCGGCGCAATCCCGTCCAGCATGCCATGCACGAAAATCACCGGCTGGCCGGTCTCCGCCCCCAGCCGGAAGTACTGGGAGCGCCGACCGGCACTGTCCTCAAAAGTTTCGGAAGGCGGCAGCACCTCGCCCCGGGACACTGCCAAATCCCGGCTGTGTTCGTTCATCAGAAAGACCGCCAGCCGGATCAGCTCTGCAGGGCCGGGCGCGCCAGCCTGCCCAGCGGCCCGTTCCAGCCTGCCATCCACCTTGCCGCCCGGGCTGTCCGCGGCGTCTTTCAAAGGCTCGAAATCCGTTTCCTCCAGGCCCAGCGCTGCGGCAACAGGGGCAGCCGCCTCCGCTGTCCACACCCCTTCCATCCTCTCCGCCATGACCGCAACAGAAGCATCAGCGCCGCTCAGACGCACCGGACGGCACAGGAACTGCTCGCCCGGGGTGCGGGAGGCCAGCAGCAGAACGTCCCGCCAGGAAAAGGTCCCGCGGCCCACGTTCTCAAGGTACGTTTGCCACAGCTCAGCCGCAGCCTGTGTCAGCCCCAGCGCTGCAGGCAGCGGAACGTTGCCGGTCAATTGGCGCGCAGCCCGCTGCGAGGCGTTCAGAAGGCCGCCATCCGCGCGTGCCTCAGCCAGCAGCCAGAACCGGCTGCAGTTGCCTGAATAGGCACCCGGATGCGGCCGCCCTGCCCGCTGCCACTGCTGCTCCTGGATCTCAGCCGCCCGTGCAAAATGCGCTTGAAGCACAGGGGCCGCCCTGGGCCGGCCTTGCAGCGTTCCGTCCGCCCCAGCCGCGCCAGGGCCGTCCTGCGCACCGGGCGTGAACCGGTCGAATTGCTCCGGCCGGATCATCGTTTCATAAATGGCGGCCACGACCTGGTCCTGCGACAAGGCCTGCCCATGGCACAAGAGTGTCACCCCTGCCCCTCCAATACAGCTTTATGACGTCAAAGAGGCACCGCACCCGGCAAGCACACGGCAAGCGCAGGGGATAGTGCAGGCCTTCTGGCCTGCATGTTTCAGGCAGACTGCCTGTAAACAGAAAATATCCGGCTGATGCCGCCCGGAACCGGGATGGCATGCACTGCCGGCCTGCCCCAATTCTTGGGGTCCCAAACACTTGGGCGCTGCCGCCCTCTCTGACCTACAACCAATTTGCGAAACAGCTATGATCAAATTCAACTAAAATTCAACATTTATTTCAGATGCACGAATTCGCATACCAAAACACCGCCGCTTCAGGCCGCGGCATTTTCACATTTCAAAAGAATCCCCCGGACGGAAAAGGCTGGTCTACGCCAGCGCCGCCCGGATTTTTCCGGCCTGTTCCTGGATCAACTCCATGTCGCCCATGGTTCCCGGCGGACGCAGCCGGTCGCCTTCATGCCGCGGCAGCACATGCATGTGCAGGTGGAACACCTCCTGCCCGCCGGCCGCCTCGTTGAACTGCTGCACGGTGACCCCATCCGCACCGAACGCGGTGATCACCGCCTGCGACAGCTTTTGCACCGTCTGCATCACCGCCGCCAGCTGCGCCGGGCTGGCATCCAGGATATTGCGGCAAGGTGTCTTGGGAATGACCAGCAGATGCCCGTCAGCCCGCGGCATGATATCCATAAAGGCCAGGGTATCGTCATCCTCATAGACGCGGGTCGACGGGATCTCGCCGCGCAGGAGCTTGGCAAAAATATTGTCGGGGTCATAGGCAGGCATGCGTCCAGGCTCCTTGTTCTGGCTTTCCCCGGTTGTGCGCGCGCGCCGCCCTCAGGTCAAGCGCTCTGAACCGGGCAATTCCCAGGGCATTCAAGCCCCTGCGGCAATAAATCTTGATCCAGATCAAACTCCGCCATTGAAGGCCCCGGCAGGCCACACTAAAACTCGCAAGGAATCCAGGCCGCCCGGAGTCCGTCTCCGGGGGCCTTTCGTTATGCAGCAGGAGGCACCTAAATGGCAGACGCAGCCATTCATGGTCACGGCCACGAGGACGAGCGGAGCTTTTTCACCCGCTGGTTCATGAGCACGAACCATAAGGATATCGGCATTCTTTACCTGATCGTTTCGGCGATTGCAGGTCTCATCTCCGTCATCTTCACCGTCTACATGCGGCTGGAGCTGATGGATCCCGGCGTTCAGTACATGTGCCTGGAAGGCGCGCGCCTGTTCGCAGACGCCGCTGCGGAATGTACCCCGAACGGCCACCTCTGGAACGTGATGATCACCGCCCACGGCATCCTGATGATGTTCTTCGTGGTGATTCCGGCCCTGTTCGGCGGTTTCGGCAACTATTTCATGCCGCTGCAGATCGGCGCGCCGGACATGGCGTTCCCGCGGATGAACAACCTGTCGTTCTGGATGTATGTCGCAGGCACCTCGCTGGCGGTCCTCTCGGTTGTCTCCCCGGGCGGCAATGACCAGCTCGGTTCCGGCGTCGGCTGGGTTCTGTACCCGCCGCTGTCCGTGAACGAGGGCGGCTACTCGATGGATCTGGCGATCTTCGCCGTGCACGTCTCGGGCGCCTCCTCGATCCTGGGTGCGATCAACATGATCACCACCTTCCTGAACATGCGTGCCCCGGGCATGACCCTGTTCAAGGTGCCGCTGTTCTCCTGGTCGATCTTCGTCACCTCCTGGCTGATCCTGCTGTCCCTGCCGGTTCTGGCAGGCGCCATCACCATGCTGCTGATGGACCGCAACTTCGGCTTCACCTTCTTTGACGCAGCCGGCGGCGGCGACCCGATCCTGTACCAGCACATCCTGTGGTTCTTCGGCCACCCGGAAGTGTACATCGTGATCCTGCCCGGCTTCGGCATCATCTCCCACGTCATCGCCACCTTCGCACGCAAGCCGGTCTTCGGTTACCTGCCGATGGTCTGGGCGATCATCGCCATCGGCGTGCTGGGCTTTGTCGTCTGGGCGCACCACATGTACACCGTCGGCATGTCGCTGAACCAGCAGGCCTACTTCATGCTGGCCACCATGGTGATCGCGGTACCTACCGGGGTTAAGGTGTTCTCCTGGATCGCCACCATGTGGGGCGGTTCGATCGAGTTCAAAGCTCCGATGATGTTTGCCTTCGGCTTCCTGTTCCTGTTCACCGTCGGCGGTGTGACCGGCGTGGTGCTGAGCCAGGCGGCTGTCGACCGCGCCTACCACGACACCTACTACGTTGTGGCTCACTTCCACTATGTGATGTCGCTTGGTGCGGTGTTTGCGATCTTCTCGGGCATCTACTTCTACTTCGGCAAGATGACCGGCCGCCAGTACAACGAGCTGGGCGCCCAGATCCACTTCTGGATGTTCTTCATCGGCGCCAACCTGACCTTCTTCCCCCAGCACTTCCTGGGCCGTCAGGGCATGCCGCGCCGCTACATCGACTATCCGGAAGGTTTCGCCTACTGGAACAAGATTTCGTCTTACGGCGCGTTCCTGTCCTTTGCATCGTTCCTGCTGTTCTTCGGCGTGGTGATCTATTCGCTGCTGCGCGGCGCCCGCGTCACCCAGAACAACTACTGGAACGAATACGCGGACACACTGGAGTGGACCCTGCCCTCTCCGCCGCCGGAGCACACCTTCGAAATCCTGCCCAAGCAGGAAGACTGGGACCGCTCGCATTCGCACTAAGCGGGTCCGGATCCTGAAATAGAGAAAGGCCCCGGCGCTGATGCTCCGGGGCCTTTTTCATGCCCTCGTGACGGGCTGAACAGCCGCAGTGGACATCCCGTCTTTCCGGCTCATCATTTTAGCAAGAGCCTTTCTTCCCAGCAGGCCCGAACCGATGCCCTATAACTGGACCCGCCCGCAGGCCGGCGCCGAGCGCGAACTGCACCTCTGGCCGCACCAATCGCTGCCGCCCAAAGGCTACGTGCGCTTCATTGGCCTCACTGCCGCTCTGATCTGCGTGCCGCTGGTGCCGCTCCTGGGGTCCTTCCTGCTGTGGGGGCTGCTGCCCTTCCTGCTGCTGGCGCTGTTCGGCATGAAATGGGCGCTGGACCGCAGCCGCCGCGACCACCAGATTCTCGAAGTGCTGACCCTCACCGCCGAGGAAGCCCGGCTGGAACGGATCAATCCGGACGGGGCCCGCCAAAGCTGGCACTGCAACCGCTACTGGACCCGTGTGGAGATGCACGACCATGACGGCCCGGTGCCCCATTACGTCACCCTGCAGGGCGGCGGCCGCGAGGTCGAGATCGGCGCCTTCCTGTCAGAGGAGGAACGGGTCGCGCTCTACAGCGACCTCAAAACCGCCCTGGCTACTGAGCAGACATGAAAAAGGCCCGCGATACGGGCCCTTCTTCTTTGCAAAACACCTGTGCCTCAGGCACCCCGCGCCAGCGCGGTATCAGCCTCACTGCAGCGGATCAGCAATCACCCTTGCTGCAGAGCTGATCCTTGACCATCGGGCCGGCTTTGCCGAAATCCATCTGGCCGGTGTATTTCGCCTTCAGCGCGGCCATCACCTTGCCCATGTCGCGAATCGATTCGGCGCCGGTGTCAGCCACCGCGGCCTTCACTGCCTCCGCAGCTTCCTCATCGCTCAGCTGCTGCGGCAGAAACTCTTCGATCACACTGATCTCGCCCAGTTCCCGCTCCGCCAGGTCCAGCCGTCCGCCTTCCTCATAGGCGCGGGCGCTTTCCTTGCGCTGCTTGGTCATCTTGCCGAGAATGGCTAGGATTTCGCCGTCGCCGATGCTGGTTTCCTCGCCATCGGCACGGGCCGCAATCTCACGGTCCTTGATGGCGGCATTGATCAGCCGCAGCGTGGCCAGCCGGGCGGCGGCCTTGTCTTTCATCGCCTGCTTCAGGGCCTGGTTGACCCGAGTGCGCGTATCCATATGCAAAAGCATCCCCATGGTTGCCGGACACCGATGGTTATCCATTCTGGCGCTTCTGCGCAAGTTTTCAGTAAACTTTCAATTCCGGACCCCGCGTCAGCCTGCCCGCCCCTTGCAGGCTTGACCCGCATGGGCGCTCCCCTTACAAGCCCATGAATTTTACCCGCATGGAGACTCGCGCAATGGCCGCTTCCGCCCCGACCAAGCCCACCGCATGCCTGGCGCTCGCTGATGGCACCGTCTTTTACGGCACCGGTTTCGGCGCGACCGGCGACACCGTGGCCGAGCTCTGCTTCAACACCGCGATGACAGGCTACCAGGAGATCATGACCGACCCCTCCTACGCGGGCCAGATCGTGACCTTCACCTTCCCGCACATCGGCAACACCGGCGTCACCCCGGAAGACGACGAAACCGGCGATCCCGTCGCCGCGGGCATGGTGGTGAAATGGGATCCGACGCTGGCCTCCAACTGGCGCGCCACCGAAGAGCTGAAGGACTGGCTCACCCGCACCGGCCGCATCGCCATCGGCGGCATCGACACCCGCCGCCTGACCCGCGCGATCCGCCAGCAGGGCGCACCGCATGTGGCACTGGCCCATGACCCCGAGGGCAACTTCGACGTCGAGGCGCTGGTCGCCAAGGCACGCGGCTGGTCCGGCCTCGTCGGCCTGGACCTCGCCAAAGACGTGACCTGCGCGCAAAGCTACCGCTGGGATGAAATGCGCTGGGCCTGGCCCGATGGCTATGCCCGCCAGGAAGCCCCCAAGCACAAGGTTGTGGCAATTGACTATGGCGCCAAGCGCAACATCCTGCGCTGCCTGGCCTCGGCCGGCTGCGACGTGACGGTGCTGCCCGCCACTGCAACAGCAGAGGAAGTGCTGGCGCACAACCCCGATGGTGTGTTCCTGTCCAACGGCCCGGGCGACCCGGCTGCCACCGGCGAATATGCGGTGCCGATGATCCAGGACGTGCTGAAAGCGGACCTGCCGGTCTTCGGCATCTGCCTCGGCCACCAGATGCTGGCACTGGCCCTGGGCGCCAAAACCGTCAAGATGAACCACGGCCACCATGGCGCCAACCACCCGGTCAAGGAGCATGCCACCGGCAAGGTGGAGATCACCTCGATGAACCACGGCTTTGCAGTCGATGCGCAAACCCTGCCGGACGGCGTCGAGGAATCGCATGTCTCGCTGTTCGACGGCTCCAACTGCGGCATCCGCATTGCCGGCAAGCCGGTCTTCTCGGTGCAGCACCACCCCGAAGCCAGCCCCGGCCCGCAGGACAGCTTCTACCTGTTCGAGCGCTTTGCAGACGCGATGGCAGAACGTAAATCTGCGTAAAAAACCGGCTGGCCATGCCGCTCTTGCGGCATGGTTAACGCCGCATTTACCAACTCTTAACCCCCTGCCGCCAGCCTGAACGCCTCTGGTTTCAACGTTGCGGGCAGACGATGGGTATTGTGTCACAGCCGCTGCGGCAGTTTCGTCTGCCGCAGCATCGAAAGCCCCCGCAGCAGGGTAAGACCGCCGGCGCTTTGCCGCCGGTCGACAGCAGCAGCATGATGAAAGCGCTGGTGCTGCGCCAGCATCAAGGGGCAGCGCTTGGCCGGGTGCTGGTCGCCGAAGGCCTGGCCAGCGAAGACCGGGTTCAGGACACCTTGTCCTGCCAGTACCGGATGCCCCGCGCGGACCTGTCCGGCCAGGTGGCCAATTCGCGGCTGCTGGCGTGCAAGCCTGCCGCTTTCTGGCTGCGCCACTGCGCTGTTCCCTGGATGCAACTGGGCCGGACCGTCACCTTGGCGGTGGCCCACCCTGACCGGTTTGAAACGCTGCAACGGGAGCTGCAGGGCGATTTCGAACGGATTACGCCTGTTCTGGCCAGTGAAGCGCAAATCACGGCTTTGCTGACGGCCCACTTCAGCCCGGCGCTGGTGCGGCAGGCAAGCTGCAGCGTGCCCCCGCGCCAAAGCTGCCGGACTCTGAGGCCGCCCCGGGGCCGCGCTCTGCTGGCCGCCTTGGCCGTTCCGGCGCTCTATCTGGCCTGGCAGGCACCTGCATTAATTCCCGCCACCCTCAGCGCAGTTGCCCTTTTGACTGTTTTCCTGTTCACCGCTCTCAAACTTTTCGGGCTCGCCTCATACTGGCACGCGCGGGCGGACAGGATATCCGCCGCGCCTGCACCTGCCCCGCCCGCCCGAACCACTTATCCCATGATTTCGATTCTGGTGCCGCTCTACCAGGAGGCGGAGATCAGCCACGCCCTGCTCAGCCGGATCCGGAAACTCAGCTATCCGCGGGCGCAGACAGACGTGATCCTGGTGCTGGAGGAGCACGACAGCGTCACCCGGGCCGCCTTGATCAGCACCCGCCTGCCGCCCTGGATCCGGGTGGTGGAGGTCCCCGCCTTCGGCGGGCTGACCACCAAGCCCCGGGCGATGAACTATGCGCTGAACTTCTGCCGGGGCGACATCATAGGGGTCTGGGACGCAGAAGACGCCCCCCAGACAGACCAGCTCAATCAGGTGGCGCAGGCTTTTGCCTCCGCCGGGGCCCGCACCGCCTGCTTCCAGGGAGTGCTGGACTACTACAATCCGGGCACAAATTGGATTTCCCGCTGCTTCACACTGGAATATGCCAGCTGGTTCCGCATCGTTCTGGACGGCATGGCCCGGCTTGGCCTTGTGGTGCCTCTGGGCGGCACCACCATGTTCGTGCGCCGGACAGTGCTGGAGGAACTGGGCGGCTGGGATGCCCACAACGTCACCGAGGACGCAGATCTGGGCGTCCGGCTGTACCGGGCAGGATACCGCACTGAAATGCTGCCCAGCACCACCTATGAGGAAGCCAATTGGCGCCCCTGGCCCTGGATCAAGCAGCGCTCCCGCTGGCTCAAGGGGTTCATGGTGACCTACCTTGTGCATATGCGCCAGCCGCTGGGGCTGCTGGCCGACTTGGGCTGGAGGCGCTTCCTTGGCTTTCAGGCCTTCTTTCTGGGCACCATCGGGCAGTTTCTGTTTGCCCCCGTTCTATGGTCGTTCTGGCTGTTCACCCTGGGTCTGCCGCACCCGGGCGCAGAGAGCCTGCCGCCGCAGCTGCTGACGCTGGCGGCGGCCACGCTGGTCTTCTTTGAAGGGCTGGGGCTGGTGATCAGCATCACCGCCGCCTTTGCCATGGGACGGCCCTGGCTGGCCGCTTGGGCGCCCGCGATGATCCTCTACTTCCCGATGGGCGCCATCGCCGTCGCCAAGGCCGCGCATGAATTGCTCGTCCGCCCGTTTTTCTGGGACAAGACCGCTCACGGCATAAAACCCGCGGCCCAGCCCCGGCGCTGGCCGTGGCGGGTTATCCCCGCCCGCTGGCGTCCTGCTTCAGCCGGGTCATGAAGGCAATCGAGATGTGCTCCTTCAGCGCCTCGCCTGCCGCGGCCTCGTCGCGGCGGCTGATCGCGTCGACAATGCCCTTGTGCTCCGACTGGGCAATCTCGCTGCGGCCCTCGGCAGCCAGCGAGGTGGTTGCCATCAGCGCCATCGTCCGGTGCACCAGATCCAGCTGCTGCACCAGATAACGGTTGTGCGAGGCCAGGTGAATCTGCTCATGAAACCGCCGGTTGGCCTTGGACAGCGCCGCCGGGTCGCCGATCAGCTTGTCGTCTGACTCGACCATCTCCTTCAGCACCTTGATCTCTTCCTCGGTGGCATGGCGCGCCGCCAGCTGCGCCGCCAGCCCCTCCAGCTCGCGCCGCACCACATAGAGCTCAGCCATCTGGTTGTGGTCCAGCGAAGCGACGATCAGCGACCGCCCGTCGCGCTCCAGCAGCGATTGCGTCTCCAGCCGCTGCAGCGCCTCTCGGATCGGGGTTCGTGATACGCCAAAGCGTTCCGCCAGATCGCTTTCCACCAGCCGGTCGCCCGGCTTGTAGATCCCGGAGTCGATGGCCTCAAGGATCAGCGCATAGGCATCTTTCTGGTTGCTGCGGCTCTGGCTCATGGTCGTCCCTGTCTGTTTTGATCCGACAATCTCTACAGCGCATCCCCCAGCAATCAACCCTGATGGCGCCAACGCGCTGAAAACCCGCAGGCAAAATGCGCTTTTGATTGCAAATACCGCTTGGGGCCCCTACTTCGGCACCATGCCCAAACATTCCTTTTCCCACGTTTGCGAATGGGTGTTCGATCTGGACAACACCCTCTATCACCCCTCCGCACGGCTGTTTGACCAGATCGAGGTCAAGATGACCGCCTATGTGATGGACGCGCTCAAGGTGGACAGGGCCGAGGCCGACCGCCTGCGCAGCCACTACTGGCGCGAGCACGGCACCACCCTGGCAGGGCTGATGCGCGAACACGATCTGGACCCGGACCCTTATCTGGTCGCGGTGCACGACATCTCTATGGACCATCTGGAGGAGGACGCGCCGCTGGCGGCCGCGATCCGCAACCTGCCGGGCAAGAAGATCGTCTATACCAACGGCTCTGCCCCCTATGCGGAACGGGTGCTGGCCGCCCGCGGTCTGTCCGGGCTGTTCGATGACGTTTACGGCGTCGAACATGCCGACTACCACCCCAAACCGGAACGCCGCGCCTTTGACCGGGTGTTTGACCGCGCCGGGATCGCCCCGCAGCAGGCCGCCATGTTCGAGGACGATCCGCGCAACCTGGCCGCCCCGCATCAGATGGGCATGCGCACCGTGCATGTGGCGCCAGAGCCGGTCCAGGCGGACCATATCCACCATCACTCCGACGATCTGGCGGGGTTCCTCGCCGCCTTGACCTGACCCCCGGAACCAGCGCCGGGACGCTTTTGCGCAGTGGTTTGCCGCATCGCGGAATGTGTGCAATTGCATTCCGGCGAAACTTCGCAACTGCGTCAAAATATACCTGTTTGCTGCATGTTTTCCTCCCTATATGCGCCGCGAAGACAAATGCAGGAGACCATTCGATGAGCGCATACACCCTCCCCGCCCGCCTGACCCTGTGGCAGCGCATCCTGTTTGCCGTGCCGCTGCTGGGACGGATCTTCAAGGAGGTCGCCTATGGCCCCGAAGAGAACATCGGCTACGCTCTGGCAACCTTTGTAAGCCTCTGGGGTTGCTCGATCCTGCTGTTCGGCATTCCGGGCCTCTACATTCCCGCGCTTTGCATGGTGCCGGTGATGTTCCTGGTTCTGCTCTCCATCACCCGCGGCTAATTCCCCGCGCGGCAGGTTGCGGCTTGTCTTCCCCCTCCGTCAAAGCCTATTTCAGGGCAACAACGGAGGGCTGAGACCATGGCCGAGACCTGCGACATCCTGATTTCCGGCGGCGGCATTGCGGGACTGACCGCAACCGCCGCGTTTGCGTCCAGCGGCTTCAGCGTGATCTGCACCGACCCGGCCCCGCCGGTCACAGAACGCGACGCCGAAGGCTCTGACCTGCGCACCACCGCCTTTCTGCAGCCCGCTCAGGCCCTGCTGGAGCGCTGCGGGATCTGGGCGCGGCTGGCGGACCACGCCGCCCCCTTGCAGATCATGCGCATCGTCGATGCCGGCGGCGACCGGCCCGAACCGCGGGTGGTCAAGGATTTCAACGCCGCCGATATCTCAGATCAGCCGTTCGGGTGGAACCTGCCCAACTGGCTCTTGCGGCGCGAGATGATTGCCCGGCTGGCGGAACTGCCCAACGTGGATCTGCGCTTTGGCACCGGCACCACCGCCCTCTTCACCCGGACCGCTGAGGCGCGCGTCAGCCTCAGCGACGGCAGCCAGGTAACGGCCAAACTGGTGGTCGCCTGCGACGGCCGCAACTCGCCGATGCGCGAGGCCGCGGGCATTCCGGTGAAAACCACCCGTTACGGGCAAAAGGCGCTGGCCTTTGCTGTCACCCACCCGGTGCCGCATGAAAACGTCTCCACCGAGATCCACCGCTCCGGCGGACCGTTCACACTGGTGCCGCTGCCGGACTATCAGGGCCAGCCCTCTTCCGCGATTGTCTGGATGGAGCGCGGACCCAGGGCGCAGGACCTCTTGAACCTGGAGCCATCCGCCTTTGAGGCCGCGATGACCGAGCGCAGCTGCGGGCTGTTCGGCGATCTGAAACTGGCGTCACGCCGCACCATCTGGCCGATCATCAGCCAGTCCGCAGAGCGGCTGAACGGCGAGCGGCTGGCGCTGATGGCCGAAGCCGCCCATGTGGTGCCGCCGATCGGCGCCCAGGGCCTCAACATGTCCCTGGGCGATCTGCGCAGCCTGCTGGAACTGGCCGAGGCCCGCCCCGAAGGACTGGGCGACGCGCAAATGCTGGCGGCCTACCACAAGGCCCGCCACAGCGAGATCCTGCTGCGCGTCAAAGGCATCGACCTCCTGAACCGCACCTCGATGCTGGCCCCCCGCCCCTTGCGCGACCTGCGCGCCTTTGGCCTCAATGCTCTGTATTCGCTGGCGCCGGTGCGCAAGACGCTCATGCAGATGGGGTTGGGTGTCAAATGATGGGCATGAAATAACATGCGGGCTGCCGCACGCTTCGTCAAAGGCCACTGGCAGCTCCTCTGCCTGACCCTGGCCATTGCCGCCCTCTGGCAGACCCCGGCACTGCTGCCCCTGCGGATCCTGACCGTGTTCCTGCATGAGCTCTCCCATGCCGCCATGACCTTGCTGACCGGCGGCGACGTGGTCAGCCTGACCATTGACCCCTACGAGGGCGGCAGGGTGGTCTCACGCGGCGGCAGCCGGTTCCTGACGCTCACGGCTGGCTACAGCGGCTCCCTGATGATCGGCTCTGCCCTGTTCGTGATTGCCCTGCGCACCGATTGGGACCGCAAGGTGCTTGCCGTCTTCGGCGCGATTACCCTCGCTGTTGCTGCCTTCTATGTCCGGGATCTCTTTGCGCTTGGTTTCACCCTTGCCACCGGCGCGCTGATGCTCGCCGCATCGCGCTACCTCAGCCTCAACATCAACGACATGATCCTTCGGGTGATCGGGGTCAGCAGCATGATCTACGCGCCGCTTGATATCTGGGACGACACCATCGCGCGGTCCTACCTGCGCTCCGACGCGCGGATGATGGCTGAGGAATTCGGCGGCGCAACCATGCTGTGGGGCGGGATTTGGCTAGCAATCAGCCTCGGGGTGATCTGGCTCACCCTGCGCCACGGGCTGGGCCGCACAAGCAATATCCCCTTGCGCAGCCCAGTCCGGATGTTGCGTTAAAGCACCTGATCCACGACCGCTTTCAGACGCGCGATGGTGGCATCCACGTCATAGAGCTTGTCTAGGCCAAACAGCCCCAGCCGGAAGGTGCGGAAATCTGCAGGCTCGTCGCACTGCAGCGGCACGCCGGCCGCGATCTGAGTGCCAAGTGCCAGGAACTTCTTGCCGTTCTGCACCTCCGGATCGCTGGTATAGCTCACCACCACGCCAGGCGCGCCGAAACCGTCGGCGGCAACCGAAGTAATGCCTTTCTCCTTCAGCATTGCCCGCACGCCGTTGCCCAGCGCCCACTGCGCATCGCGCAGTTTGCCAAAGCCGTATTCCTTGGTCTCCAGCATCGTATCGCGGAACGCCTTCAGCGCATCGGTCGGCATGGTGGCATGATAGGCGTGACCGCCGTCCTCGTACGCCTTCATGATGGTGCGCCACTGCTTCAGGTTGATGGCAAAACTGTCCGAAGTGGTCTCCTCCAGCCGCGCCAGCGCACGGTCCGAGAACATCACCAGACCCGCGGACGGAGACGCGCTCCAGCCCTTCTGCGGGGCAGAGATCAGCACGTCCACACCGGTCGCCTTCATGTCGACCCAGGCACAGCCCGACGCGATGCAGTCCAGCACCATCAGCGCGCCCACCTCATGCGCGGCTGCGGCCATCGCGGTCACATAACCGTCCGGCAGGATCACACCGGCGGCGGTCTCCACATGCGGCGCAAAGACGATGTCCGGCTTCTGCTCATGAATCGCAGCCACCACATCCGCAATCGGCGCGGGCTCAAACGGCGAGGCGCTCTCATTGCCGGTGCGGCGCGCCTTCATCACGGTCGAGGACGCGGTGAAGCCGCCGGCCTCGAAAATCTGGCTCCAGCGGTAGGAGAACCAGCCATTGCGCACGACCAGCGCATTTGCCCCGCGGGCAAACTGGCGCGCCACCGCCTCCATCGCATAAGTCCCGCCGCCCGGCACCAGCGCCACCGCCTCGGCGTTATAGACCTCTTTCAGCATCGCATTGATGTCCAGCATCACGGTCTGAAAGGTCTTGGACATGTGGTTGAGCGAGCGGTCGGTGAAAACCACCGAAAATTCATCCAGACCCTGCGGGTCCACGGTATCGAGCAGTGCCATCTGGGCCTCCCTTGTCTTCCTTTACTAACGGCTAGCCGGTGCCGCAGGCTTTGGCAAAGCCTACAATGGCATACAGCGCCGCCGCCGTTCTCCGAAGGGGGATACTGGCGAAACGGAAAGGAAAAGACAGCCCAAGCACGACAGAAAACACCCGCATTTGCGCCAAGCGGGTTTCTGATCGGCAACAAACACTCTGCTGCGGCCCGCCCATCCGGCGCAATCGCGCCTCAGCCGTCGGCGTCCCAGGCCACCGCCTGCTCGATCACCCCGGCCACCGCCAGCGCCTTTTCCGCCAGCTCTGGCGGCGTTTGCTCATCCAAGGGCAGATCCGCCATCCGCCGGTAAAGCTCCGGCGAGGTGTAAAAGGCAAAGGCATCAGAATTGCCGCCATTGTCCCAGAACGCCGTGATCCAGATCGACGGGCGCCCGATGCACCAGTCCCGCCACAGCCTCTCCGCAAGCGCATCTGCCGGAACGTCCATCACCTGCGCGAACAAATCCGCTAGCGGCCATCCAGCAATCCCGAACATGCACAGCACATCATCCAGGCAGTCCTCGCCGTGCCGGACAGCCCGGTCCACGTACATGTGCCGGAACCTGTCGAGCACCGCCCACTCCGCTGCCTTCCAGCGCGAAGCGTCTCCGGTTGGAAACCGGCTCAGGCTGACCTCAAGCCCGACATAGGCCAGCTCCTCTCCGCTGGCGAGAACCTCCAGAACCCGCGGCAGCAGGTAGCGCCAGATGGGCTGACCGAAGGCATCGGACACGGCGGCAAAATACCAGTCCTGCAGGTAGTGCAGCGGCAGGTCCGCAATATCAGGCACCAGAAAATCCGCCTCGATGGCAGGATTCATGCAGCACCCCTTGCAGACGCCGGTCTCCGCGGGCTTGGGTGCCGCAAAAACCCTGTAGGCTTCTGCAATCAGCTCCGCGAATTCATGATCTGCCGGCAGTTTCGCCTTCACCGGCTTTCCGTTCTTGCCTTGCAGATCCAGCCTCCCCATCAGCCCAGCGGCCCCGGCCGCCGCTCCTCGCTCAAGAGCACATTGGCCTCAACGTTCCCCACCCCCGGCAATGTCATCACCCGGCGGCGCAGCACGCGCTCAAAATCGGAAATATCCCGCGCCGTCACCCGCAGGCGGTAGTCATACATGCCCAGCACATGCTCCACCGTCTGCACCTCGGGGATGGCAGAGACCGCGCGTTCGAAATCTTCCAAACTGACCCGCCCCTTGGTCGCCAGCTTCACCCCCAGAAAGACGGTGACGCCGAACCCCAGCTTCTCCTTATCCAACTCCAGCCTGCGGCCAGCGATGATGCCCGCCTCCTGCAGCCGTTTGATCCGCCGCCAGGTGGCTGGCTGGCTGAGGTCCAGCTGCCGCCCCAAGGCACCTGCCGACATGGTCGCATCCTCCGACAGCGCCCGCAGAATGGCGAAGTCGAGATGATCCAAAGCACTCATACCGGCAGCACCTCATCCGACTTGATCCGCGCCACATGCATCAGCGCCTCAATGTCGGTGATATGCGGCAGGTTCAAAATGGCCGCGCGGTAGATCTGCTGGTAATGCGGCATGTCCCGCGCAATCACCGAAAGCCGCACATCCACCTGCCCCAGAAAGGTCTGGATCTCGATCACTTCGGCAATGCCGCGGGCCGCCTCGATGAACTCGTCAAAGGCGCGTGGATTGGTCTTGTCCAGCGTCACCCGCAGCGAGACCTCCACCTCATACCCCAAAGCCCGCCAGTCGATCACCGCGCGCTGGCCAAGAATCACGCGTGCCTCGCGCAGCTTCTCCAGCCGCCGCGACAGTCGCGAGGCAGTGAGGCCTAGCCGTTCGGCCAGATCCGGAATCGACTGCTCCGGGTCGCTTTGCATGTAGCGCAGAATGCGCCTGTCGAGATCATCAAGCATGATTTCACCACTATCAGCGAAATTTGCGAATGACTACCGCAAAGATACTGCGAAATTCATGCGCAACAGCAATCGCCTTCCCCGCCCACATGCCTATGATGCCTTCAAACACCAAACGAAAGGACGTGGATCATGCGCGTTTATTACGACCGCGATTGCGATGTGAACCTGATCAAGGACAAGAAAGTGGCCATCCTGGGCTATGGCTCCCAGGGCCACGCCCACGCGCTGAACCTGCGCGACAGCGGCGCCAAGAACCTTGTTGTTGCCCTGCGCGAAGGCTCCCCCTCCGCCAAGAAAGCCGAAGGCGAAGGCCTGCAGGTCATGGGCATCGCAGAAGCCGCCGCCTGGTGCGACGTGATCATGTTCACCATGCCCGACGAACTGCAGGCAGAAACCTACAAGAAGTACGTCCACGACAACATCCGTCCGGGCGCAGCCATCGCGTTTGCCCACGGCCTGAACGTGCACTTCGGCCTGATTGAGCCGAAAGAAGGCGTCGACGTCATCATGATGGCGCCCAAGGGCCCGGGCCACACCGTGCGCGGCGAATACACCAAAGGCGGCGGCGTGCCCTGCCTGGTCGCGGTTCACACCGACGCCACCGGAAAAGCGCTGGAAACCGGCCTCAGCTACTGCTCCGCCATCGGCGGCGGCCGCTCCGGCATCATTGAAACCAACTTCCGCGAAGAATGCGAAACCGACCTGTTCGGCGAGCAGGCAGTTCTCTGCGGCGGCCTGGTTGAGCTGATCCGCTGCGGTTTCGAGACCCTGGTCGAAGCCGGCTATGCACCGGAAATGGCCTACTTCGAGTGCCTGCACGAAGTGAAGCTGATCGTTGACCTGATCTATGAAGGCGGCATCGCCAACATGGACTACTCGATCTCCAACACCGCCGAGTACGGCCAGTACGTCACCGGCCCGCGCATCCTGAAGTACGACGAAACCAAAGCCCGCATGAAAGCGGTTCTGGAAGACATCCAGCAGGGCAAGTTCGTGCGCGACTTCATGCTGGAAAACCAGGTTGGCCAGCCGACACTGAAAGCGTCCCGCCGTGCCAACGACGAGCACCTGATCGAAGAAACCGGCGCCAAGCTGCGCGGCATGATGCCGTGGATCTCGGCCGGCAAGATGGTCGACAAAGAGAAGAACTAAGGCGCCCGCGGAACCATCCGCTGACCTTACCTCTGCAGGGCGCTCCGGTTTGGGGCGCCCTTTTTCATTTATTTCATTGAGGGCATCCGATGCCAGACACTCCCGGCGCCGCCAATTGGGCCAAGCTCCTCTTCCTCGGCGTGATCTGGGGCGCCTCCTTCATGGCGGTGTCGCTGGCACTCAGGGGCTTCCCGCCAATGACCATCGCCGCGCTCAGGATCTCCATCGGCGCGCTGTGCCTCCTGAGCGTGGTCTATGCCATGGGCATCGGTCTGCCTTCGCCGCGAACGCGCGAAGGCCGTATCATCTGGGCCTGCGCCATCGGCATGGGCTTCTTCACCAACGCGCTGCCCTTCACCCTGCTCAGCTGGGGGCAGACTTACGTGGCCAGCGGCTTTGCCGGGGTCTGCATGGCTGTGGTGCCGCTGTTTGTGCTGCCGCTGGCGCATCTGCTGGTGCCGGGCGAGCATATGACCCTGCGCCGCACCATCAGCTTCGTGATCGGTTTTGCCGGCGTGGTGGTGCTGATCGGGCTCGACGCCTTCCGCTCCGCCGGCACCGATTTTGAATCGCTGGCCCGGCTCGCCTGCCTCGGCGCTTCGCTCTGCTACGCCATCGGCTCGATCATCACCCGGCTCTGCCCGCAGGTGAACATGCTGTCGCTTTCCGCCGCAGCCCTCCTGTGCGGCGCCGCCATGATGACCCCCGCCGCGCTCTGGGCCGAGGGCGTGCCGGAGCTGCCCGCCGCGCTGCCGCTCGGTGCCGTTATCTACCTCGGCCTGCTGCCCACGGCGCTCGCGCAAGTCCTGCTGGTCCAAGTCGCCCGCAGCGCGGGACCGGCATTCCTGTCCACCGTGAATTACCAGGTGCCGGTCTGGTCGGTGATCTTCGGCGCGGCCCTCTTGGGCGAAACCCTGCCGCCGCAGCTGTTTGCCGCGCTGGCGCTGATCCTCGGCGGCCTCCTTCTCAGCCGCAGCCGCCGCCCGCGCGTGGCATAAAGCGCGAACTGTTCGATCGGTAACAAAGCAATTGCCATTGACCCCGCCCGCCCGGCGGGGTCTTGTCGCGCGCAGACCCGGCACGAGGACCCCATGCCCGATATCGCTCCGCGCTACTGGCTGATGATCGCCACCTTGGGCTTTGTCTGGGGCGGAACCTTTCTGCTGATCAAGCTGGCGCTGGAGGGGACCACCCCCTTCTGGCTGGCGGCCAGCCGGATTGGCTTTGCCGCGCTACTGCTTTGTGCGGTCTGGGGCTGGCGCGGGTTCAGGCTGTTCAAGGCTGAGGCCAACTGGCCCTCGCTGATCCTGATCGGCATCCTCAGCACCGCCCTGCCCTTCATGCTGATCTCCTGGGGCCAGCAGCATGTCTCCTCAGGGTTCACCGGCGTCAGCATGGCTGCCATTCCGCTGATGGTGCTGCCGCTTGCGCATTTCTTTGTCCCCGGCGAGCAGATGACCCTGCGCCGCCTCATCGGCTTCTGCATCGGTTTTGCCGGTGTCGCACTGCTGATCGGCGGCAAGGCGTTTGAAACCAGCGGCGCCGAGTTGGAAGCCTATGGCCGCGCCGCCTGCCTGTCAGCCGCCGTCTGCTACTCGGTCAGCTCCATCCTGACCCGCCGCCTGCCGCCGGTGGATCCCGTGGGTCTGGCTGCCATCCTGCTGGTGATCGGAAGCTTCATCATCTTTCCGGTCGCCTGGGCGGCCGAAGGCCCGCCGGTGATGCCGGACACAAGAACGCTTCTGATCGCCGCCGTGCTCGGCCTGATCCCCACCGCCGCCGCCAACCTGCTGCGGGTGATCGTGGTGCGCGAGGCCGGGCCGACCTTCATGACCCTCACCAACTACCAGGTGCCGGTCTGGGCGGTGGTGCTGGGCGCGGTGTTCCTGGGCGAGGAACTGCCGCCCTCAATGCTGCTGGCGATGGTGATGATCCTGGGCGGCCTCGGCCTCAGCCAGTTCGGCAGACTCAGCCGCCTTTTCAGAAAAGGGGGCTGAACGCCCCCCCCTCAGTTACTCCGCGACAGCCGCCTCAACCGCGGCAACAACACTGTCAACCGCCAGCGTCATCACTTCGGCGTCCTCGCTTTCGGCCATCACCCGCACCAGCGGCTCGGTCCCGGACTTGCGGATCAGCAGACGCCCCTGACCGTCCAGCATCTTCTCCGCCGCGGCAATCGCGTCCTGCACGCGCGCGTCCTCCAGCGGAACCTGGCCCGCCTGGAACTTCACGTTGCGCAGCCGCTGCGGCACGGTTTCAAACTGGTGCGCCAGCTCTGACGCCTTCCGGCCGGTCTGCACCATCGCCGCCAGGAAATGCAGCCCCGCCATCAGCCCGTCGCCGGTGGTGGCATAATCGCTCATCACGATATGGCCGGATTGCTCACCGCCCAGATTGAACCCGCCTTCACGCATCCGCTCGACCACATAACGGTCACCGACGGATGTGCGCTCCAGCCCCAGGCCCTTTCCCTCCAGGAACCGTTCCAGACCAAGGTTCGACATCACGGTTGCAACCAGCGCCCCTCCGGTCAAAAGGCCTTCGTCGGCCCAGCGGCTGGCTAGCAGCGCCATCAGCTGGTCGCCATCCGCAACTGTGCCGGTCTCATCGATCAGGATCACCCGGTCGGCATCGCCATCCAGGCAGATCCCGACATGCGCCCCATGCGCCACCACCGCCTCAGCCGCGGCCTGCGGATGGGTCGAACCGCAACCGCGGTTGATGTTCAGGCCATCAGGCGCAACACCCACCGGGATCACCTCGGCACCCAGCTCCCACAGGACCTCGGGCGCGGTCCGGTGCGCCGCGCCATTGGCGCAGTCGATCACCACCTTCAGCCCGTTGAGGCCCAGATTGCGCGGCAAGGAGCTTTTGACCCGCTCGCCATAGCGGAACCGGGCATCGTCAATCCGCTTGGCGCGGCCGATGTTGACAGCCTGAGCCGGTTCAACCCCTGCTTCCACCAGCGCTTCAATCTCCATCTCGGCACCGTCCGACAGTTTGAAGCCGTCAGGGCCGAAGAATTTGATACCATTGTCCTCGGACGGGTTATGGCTGGCAGAGATCATCACGCCAAGATCCGCCCGCATCGAGCGCGTCATCAGCCCCACGGCCGGCGTCGGCACCGGGCCCAGCAGCAGCACGTTCATGCCGGTCGAGGTGAGCCCCGCCGTCAGCGCGTTTTCAAACATATAGCCGGACAGCCGGGTGTCCTTGCCGATCACCACCCGGTGCACACCAGTGCCATCGCGCCGGAAATAACGCCCCACCGCCGCGCCAATGCGCAGCGCCATCTCCGCGGTCATGGGATGGATATTGGCCGTGCCGCGCACGCCATCGGTTCCAAAGAGTTTCCGCATTATGCTTTCCTGCCAATAAGGCCTTACCGGACCGCCTGCCAAAGCCGCAGGGCCTGAACCGTCTCAGCCACGTCATGCACCCGCAGGAATTGCACGCCTTGCGCCAGCGCTGCAAGCCCTACCGCAATCGACCCCGGCGCCCTTGCATCCGCGCGCGGCGCATCGCCGATGGTGCCGATGAATTTCTTGCGCGACACCCCCAGCAGCACCGGGCAGCCAAGCCCGTGAAACAGGCTGAGATTGCGCAGCAGCGTCAAATTGTGTTCCTGCGTCTTGCCGAACCCGATGCCCGGATCGACCACGATCTGCTCGCGCACCACGCCGATGGCTTCCAGCCGGTCGATCTGATTACTCAGGAAGTCATAAACATCCAGCAGCACATTTCCGTACTGCGGATCGTCCTGCATGGTGGCCGGGTCGCCCTGGGCATGCATGATGCAGACCGGCACGCTGGCCTGCGCCGCCAGCGGCGCCAGCGCCGGATCAAATGTGAAGCCCGAGACATCATTCAGCAGGTTCGCCCCCGCCTCCAGCGCCTCCATGCCGACCGTGGCCTTGCGGGTATCGATGGAGACCGGCACCGGGCTCTCGGCGCGAATTGCCGCGATCACCGGCGCCGTGCGCTCGATTTCCTCGGCCTCGGGCACTTCGGCAGCCCCGGGCCGGGTGGACTCGCCGCCCACGTCGATGATCGTGGCGCCATCAGCCACCATCTGCAGCGCCGCGGCCTTTCCAGCCTCGATACCGGCATGTTTGCCGCCGTCCGAGAAACTGTCCGGCGTCACATTCAAAATGCCCATGATCTGCGGCTGGGTCATATCCAGCCCGGCAATCGACGCGCGCCGCGCGCTCAGGCGGCGGCGCTCCATCTCAGGCACCAGACCGGCAGGCACAATCCGCGGCGGCGCATCGCGGCTCAGGATTTCGACCTCGGTGAACCACAAGGAACTGCCTGCCAGCGGAACCGCGCCTTCGGGACGCGCCTCGCCGTGCTGAACCAACGGCCGGTAATATGTCACAGTTGTGCTTGCTCCACGCTGACGGCCCGCAAGGGGACACCGGGATTATCAGGCAAATCCCCGCCAAGCACAATCATCTCGCCAGCTTCAAACGTCGCCGCAAACCAGGCCGCCAGCGCCACAGAATTCGAGGGCGGCGCCGAAGGCCCGTCCACCGCATCCAGCACGATCTTGGACGGCGCCCAGACGCAGATCTGGCCGTTCTTCATCGCCCAATCCAGCTCGGTCCGGGTCGACACCACGACGCAGCGGTCATCCTTGGCCGCCAGGCGCCAGGCATTCTGTTCAATCGCCAAAAGGTCGATCCGCCGCTGGGTCCATTTGTGTCCCGTTTCAGGCACCGCCAGCGGGTGCGTTCCGACGCACAGGATCAGCGGCCGCTTGCGGCATTCCATCTGGTCAATCCAGGCGGTCAGGTTGCCACTCTCGATGGCAGCATTGGACAGATACATCAGCCGTGGATGCGGGCGGTCCTGTTCCTCTGCCAGGTGGCTGATCTGATCCTTGGAACGGACCACCTCAACGCCCAGCGCGCCGGGGCCGCGGTCCAGCTTTTCGATCCGCACAAAGGCGCGCACCGCCTGATGCTCCAGCAAGATCCGCTCGGCCACGCGCTCCGCCAGCGTCTCCAGCAGGTTCAGCCGCTCCGCCGCCAGCTCATGGGCGATGGCTTCGGTCAGCTTGTCATAGGACAGGATCCGGTCGACATCGTCGTCCAGATCCTTTGGCAGCGGGGCAATTTCGACCACCACGTTGAAACTGATCCGCTGGGTCGAGCCGCGCTCCGCCTGGAACGCGCCGATCTCCACCTCGACGGTATGGTCGCGCAGCGAAATCCGGTCCAGCGGGCCGGGTGCGGCAGTGGCCATCGAACGTTCGGACGGATGCGCAAAGGCAAGGCGGATTTCAGAGGGCATGGGAAACGGGCCTTTGGCTGGCTGTGTCAGGTGCGGGACCCAACAATAGACTTTCAGCGGCTTCTTAACAGTCCCGCATACGCCATGCCAGTAGCAGAAAGCGGCACCGGGATGCCGCCTTCATGCCATCAGTTGCTCATCGCGGTCTGGTAGCGATCGTCGCGGTAGAACAGATGCACACCGATGCGCGTGGTGTTTGTGAAGGTGCGGCTCCAGCGCGGGCGCACCGCGGTGGTATGATAGTAGGTCGCGCCTGCAGTCAGTTCCGATTTCAGCCCGTCCAGTGCCGCGCGCGCCACCTTGGCCACCCGCTGATACGCTTTCTTCTCGCGGATCACTTCCTCGTAGCCGTCGCAGGTGTAGGTGAACTGGCACTGGTACTTGCGCCCGGTCCCCTGATTGATCACCCCGCAAGGCGTGTTCGGGAACTGTTCGCTCCGGACCCGGTTCAGGATCACTTCGGCCACCGCAAACTGGCCCTTCACGGTCTCGCCGCGTGCCTCGAAGTACAGTGCCTCGGCCAGGCAGGCGAACTGTTCGCCACCGGTCGCTTTGGGCTGGGAGTCCAGCCAGGCTTTTGAGTACTCCACCTGTTTCGTGCTGGTCTTGCGGTTCTTGAACGGATTGGAACGGAATCCGAAAAATCCGCTGAACTTCCGCGCAGGTACCGCGTTGAGACTGGCCTGCTCGCGCTCGATCAGCGCATCCAGCCCGGTTTCGGCAGCAACACTTTTACCCATCGTGATGGTGGCAGCCATCACGGCAATCATAGTCAACAATTTCATTCAGGGTTCCCCCGTCCTAGCAGCTTGCAACCGGTTGCCCCGGCCACATGCGGTCGCAGCCTTTAAAGGAAATGACCCCGAACGTCCAGCTTGCCGCCCGGGGGTGCGACAGCATGGTTAACGCACCTGCTGGCCTGCCGCCGCTCCCGGCGGCTGGCTATCGCGAATTTTCTTAATATTTAGCGTAAGTTGGCGCAACCTGTCCGGTTCTGCTGCCAATTGCCAGCTGGGCGGCGGCTAACCGCGCAACCGGAACCCGGAACGGCGAGCACGAAACGTAATCAAAGCCCGCGTCACGGCAAAAAGCAATTGATTCGGGGTTGCCGCCGTGCTCTCCGCAAATCGACAGCGTGATTTCGCCGTTCTCCGACCGGCCGCGCTGCACCCCCAGTTTCAGCAGTTCGCCGACCCCGTCGGTGTCCAGCACATGGAACGGATCCTCCGGAAACACCCCTTGGTTCACATATTCCGACATGAACCGCCCGGCATCATCCCGCGACAGGCCATAAGTCATCTGCGTGAGATCGTTGGTGCCAAAGCTGAGGAAGGCCGTATGCGGCGAAATCTCCCCCGCCCGCAGCGCGGCGCGCGGCGTTTCCACCATCACCCCCAAACGGTAGGTGAAATCCTCGCCGCGCTCCGATTTGACCGCCGCGGCCACCGCATCGATGCGGGCCTTGACCAGCTCCACCTCGCGCTTGGCCGACACCAGCGGGATCATGATCTCCGGCACCACCGGCTCGCCTTCCTGCGAGGCCTCCAGGGTGGCCTCAAAGATGGCGCGCGCCTGCATGTCGTAGATTTCCGGCACCGTCACGCCCAGCCGCACCCCGCGCAGGCCCAGCATCGGGTTGTATTCGTCCATCTCCTCCACCCGCCGGGTCACATCGCTTACCGGAATGCCCAAGGCCTCCGACAGCTCGCGCTGGCCGGTCTTGGTCGCGGGCAGGAACTCATGCAGCGGCGGGTCGAACAGCCTGATGCAGACCGGCATCCCTTCCATGATCCGGAACAATTCGCGGAAGTCGTCGCGCTGCATCGGCAGCAGCCGCTCCAGAACCGCCTCCCGGCCCGAGGGCGTCTCGGCAAAGATCATCTCGCGCATCACCGTGAGCCGCCCGGGTTCAAAGAACATATGCTCCGTCCGGCACAACCCGATGCCTTGGGCATTGAATTTGCGCGCCATTTCAGCGTCTTCCGGGGTGTCGGCATTGGCACGGATGCCGATATCGCGGACCTCGTCGGCCCAGGCCAGCAGCGTCTGCAGCGCCCCGTCCTCAGCCGCCTCCAGCATCTGCGGCTGGCCTGCCAGCACCTGGCCGCTGCTGCCGTCGATGGTGATGATGTCGCCCGCATTGAACACGCGGCCATCGGCGGACTCCAGCGTCTTGCGCTTGCTGTGGAACTTCATGTTGGAGGCGCCGACGATGCACGGCAGACCCAGACCGCGGCCAATCACCGCCGCATGGCTGGTCATGCCGCCCTTTTCCGTCAGCACACCGGCGGCGGCATGCATGCCGCGCACATCCTCCGGCGAGGTTTCCCGGCGCACCAGAATGCAAGGCTCACCGCGCGCAGCACTGGCCTGCGCCCCGGCAGCGGTGAACACCAGTTTTCCGGTCGCAGCGCCGGGGCTTGCGGCAATGCCGCGCCCGATCACGTCGCGCTCGGCATCCGGCGCCACCTGGCGGTGCAGCAGCTCATTCAGAATATGCGCATCCACGCGCATCAGCGCCTCTTCCTTGGGGATCACCCCGTCCTCAGCCAGCGCAATCGCAATCCGCACCGCTGCCTGTGACGACCGCGCCACCCGCACCCCGTCCAGGATATGCACCCGGCCGCTCTCGATGACAAACTCCAGCTGCATTTCCTCGCGCAGCTTCCGGCGCATCAGTGCCGCATGGGCCTTCAGCTCCGCAAAGGCTTCCGGCGCCAGGTCTTCCAGCGACAGTCCGCGCGCATCCTTGCCCAGGTACAGCGCCCCGGCCCCGGCCCCCAGCGCATCGCGCCCCTGGCTCTGGCTCAGATAGCGCCCGGTCAGCTGCGGCATGCCGGTGGTGGAATTCACCAGCTGCAAGACACCCGACCCGCATTCGCCCTGGCCCACGCCGGGGATCATCTCCTGCACCACCAGGCCCAGGCCCGCATCGGCCGGCGCCCCCTTGGCCTGGCGCAGCAGCCGAGCCGAGGTGCCCTCCCAGGCCCGCGCCATCGAGCGCAGCACCGCCGCCAGCTGCTCGCCCGGATCCTGCGGGAAATGCTCGTCCGTCTCCGCCTCATAGGCATGCAGGATCTCGCTCAATGCATCCGGGCCGCCGTCCTCGACATCGTCGAACACATCCGGGTCCAGCCGCGCCACATGCACCGCATAGGACTGCACGAACCGCAGATAAAGCGCCGCCGCGGCCTCCCGCCCCAGGCTGTCGCACAGGTCAACGTAGCGGGCGTCGTTCATGCCGATGTTCAGGATCGCGCCGGGACCGCCCCAATCCGGATCCTCCGAGGACGGGCGCACGCACAGCAGTGCCTCCGGGTCGAATTCGGCCAGCACCGCCTCCAGGTCCGGCATCTGGCCTTCGGCAATGGAATGCACCGCATCAAACGACAGCGCCACCGTGCGCGGCACCGGCAGGTCCAGCCGCACCAGCCGCTGCAGGCATTTCGCCCGGCCGCCATGGGTGGCGGTGGCAATGGGAGCTGTCGAAGTGATCAGCGAGGCCTGCGGGGTCTGTTCGAAATCTTTCTGCACTGCAGCACGTCTCCTTTGAAAGTCACCATAAGGCCAAGACGCGACGGCGCAAGGGTCTTGTAACGGGGCGGTAACGGATCAGGCGGGTGCAGATACGGAAAACCGGCCTTCCCTTGCGGAAAGGCCGGTGCCTCCGGCGGGAGTATTTTAGGCAAAGAAGAAGACGGGCGCTGGCGCTCAGCCCTCGACCTTGGTGAGGTCCGCCACCTGGCCGCAGACCTGGCGGATCTGGCTCAGCAGGTTCAGCCGGTTGCGGCGGACGATGTCGCTGTCGGCATTGACCTGCACCGCCTCAAAGAACGCATCGATCGGCGCGCGCAGGGCGGCCATGCCCCGCATGGCTGCCGCGAAATCTTCACCCTCGATGGCCGGAGAGATCGCCGCCCCGCCGGCCTCCAGCGCGTCGAACAGCGCTTTTTCGCTGTCGTCCTCGGCAAACTTGCGGTCGGCGCCATAGGAGTATTCCACCCCGTCCTTTTCCTCTGCCTGGGACAGGATGTTGTTGGCGCGCTTGAAGCCCTGCAGGAGGTTGGTGCCGTCCTCGGTCTTCAGGAAATCCTCCAGCGCCCGGGCGCGTTTCACTAGCAGCGTTAGGTCGTCGTTGCCGTCCATCGCGATGCAGGCGTCGATCACGTCATGGCGGATGCCTTGGTCGCGCAGGAAGACCTTGAGGCGGTCGTGGAAGAACGAGAGGAGGTCTGCTGGGGTTTTCAGCGCATGCTCCAGTTCTTCGGAGGCTTCGCTATCCGCAGTGGGCAAATCCCTAGAAACAAGTTCATTGAGATGCTCTTTGAACCTAGCAAGCAAATCAGACTCAGACCCGTCCTTGACTACGTGCTGAGAAAAGCCACGCAAGTTTAGCTTCCAAAGCGAACCACGCACATCATTCTCCAGCACCAGCCGGATCACCCCCAGCGCGGCGCGGCGCAGGGCGAACGGATCCTTTGACCCGGTGGGCTTTTCATCAATCGCCCAGAAGCCGGTCAGCGTGTCCAGCTTGTCGGCCAGCGCCACCGCAACCGAGACCGGCTCCGACGGCACATCATCGCCCGGCCCCAGCGGCGAGTAATGCTGCTCGCAGGCGTTGGCCACGGCTGAAGGCAGCCCCGCGGCCTCGGCGTAGTAGCGGCCCATCAGGCCCTGGAGTTCCGGGAATTCATAGACCATTTCCGAGCTGAGGTCGGCCTTGGCCACCCGCGCCGCCTGCTCTGCCAGATCGGCATCAGCGCCCATAACCGGCGCAATCTCCCGCGCCAGCGCGGCGATACGGTCAATCCGCGCTGCCTGGGTGCCCAGCTTGTTGTGGAAGGTCACGTTGCCCAGGTTCTCCACCCAGGACCCCATGCCTGCCTCGGACTTCGCCGTGCGCAGGTCGTTCTCCCAGAAGAATTTGGCATCGGCCAGACGTGCCGACAGGACCTTTTGGTTGCCAGCCAGGATGGTGGCGCCATTGTCCGCAGTCTCGCGGTTGGCAACGGTGATGAACCTCTCGATCCGGCCGGTCTTGGGGTTTTTCACAGAGAAGAACTTCTGATGCTCGCGCATACTGGTCTGCAGCACCTCCGGCGGCAGCGCCAGAAACTCTTCGCCGATGGCGCCCATCAGCACCACCGGCCACTCGATCAGCCCGGCAACCTCGGCCAAGAGCCCCTTGTCCTCGACCACGTCCAGCCCATTGGCAAAGGCCTGATTGGTCGCTTCCTGCCAGATCGCCTCACCCCGCTCGCGGGCATCCAGCACCACATGGGCGCGCTTCAGCTTGGCGGCATAGTCGTCAAAACCGGTGACGGTGATCTCGTCCGGCGCCATGAAGCGGTGGCCGCGGGTGGTGTTGCCGGACTTGATACCGTCGATGTCCAGATCGACCACGGCTGCGCCTGCCTCATCCGACAGGATGCAGAGGATCGAATGCAAGGGCCGCACCCAGCGCAGGGACCCCGCGCCCCAACGCATGGATTTCGGCCAGGGGAAGTTGCGGATGGTGTCTTCCAGCACTTCGGCAATGATTTCGGCTGCCGGGCGGCCCGGCTTTTCGATCATCGCGAAATAGACCGCGCCTTTCGGCGTTTCGCGCTCTTCCAGCTGATCGCGTGTGAGGCCTGCTCCGCGCAGAAAGCCTTCGATCGCCTTGTCCGGCGCGCCCACTTTCGGCCCTTTGCGCTCTTCGCAGATGGTCGGGCTTTCCGCCAGCAGGCCGTCCACTGCCAGCGTCAGGCGACGCGGCGTCGACAGCGCGGCGGCACCGGCATATGTCAGACCCGCCTCGACCAAACCATCGGTCACGCGCTTTTTCAGGTCCTCGGCGGCACGCGCCTGCATGCGGGCCGGGATTTCCTCGGAAAACAGTTCAATCAGCAGATCGGGCATCAGATATCCTCGGGCGTGGCCGCGCGGGCGGGCGCAGCGGAAAATTCAGAAAAGGCGGGCAAGATGCGGGGCACTATCCGTTGCCTCCACCGGCCTCAGGCCGGGCTGGGCATTCCTCGCCCACCACAGTGCCGTCATAGGCTTTCTGGCCGCAGTCATTCAGCTCATGCCAGACATAGCCGCGGCCCTCGTCTGTGACGGCGACAATGCGGTCGACACCATAAGAGATGTTCTTGACCGACAGGAAGGATTTGGCCGAACCCTCTGCCAGCTTGGCGCCGATGGCGGCGGCATCGAAACACTCAAACCAGTCCGGCGCATTGCGCGGCTCGGTCTTGTCCGACAGGGTAAAGACCTGCGCCAGCGCGTCCGGCGTCATCTTGGTGCTGAAGCAAGCGCGGTAGCGGATGGGCGAGCTGTCGGCGTCAATCGCCTCGAAATCCGCATAGGCAATCGGCTGGGCCTCACCGCCATCCAGCGGCACCAGCATCACTTCGCGGCCCGGCTGCAGCGCGACCTCATCATAGAAGCCATAGACCTGCAGATAATACATCGCCCCCCCAGCCGCGAGGCCGGAGACGATCAGGATCAGGGCAAGAAGTTTCCCCATAACGTGCTGTCCCCTGCTCAGGCCGCGCTCTCGGGCGCATGCCCGCCGGCCTCGGTCTGCACGAATGCATCGGCGCATTGCTTGGCCAGCGCCCGGACACGGCCAATATAGGCCTGGCGTTCTGTAACCGAAATCACCCCGCGGGCATCCAGCAGGTTGAAGATGTGGCTGGCCTTGATGCACTGGTCATAGGCCGGATGCGCCATGATGATGCGCTTGCCGGTCTTCGGGTCCTGATGTTCCTGCGCCAGGATCGCGGCGCATTCGGCCTCGGCCTCCTCGAAATGGCGCAGCAGCACTTCGGTGTTGGCCACGTCAAAGTTCCAGCGGGCGTATTCTTCCTCGGTCTGCTTGAACACATCGCCATAGGACAGCGGGATCAGCGCGTCCGGGTCGTTATAGGGCATGTCCATCACGTGATCGACGCCCAGCACATACATCGCCAGACGCTCCAAACCATAGGTCAGCTCACCCGATACCGGGTGGCAGTCATGGCCGCCGACCTGCTGGAAATAGGTGAACTGCGAAACTTCCATGCCGTCGCACCAGACCTCCCAGCCCAGGCCCCAGGCGCCCAGCGTCGGGCTTTCCCAGTCATCCTCGACAAAACGGATGTCATGCATCGCCATATCGACACCGATCGCCTCAAGGCTGCCCAGATACAGCTCCTGCAGGTTCGGCGGGCTGGGTTTGATCAGCACCTGATACTGGTAGTAATGCTGCAGCCGGTTCGGGTTCTCGCCATAGCGCCCGTCGGTCGGGCGGCGCGAGGGCTGCACATAGGCCGCGGCCCAGGCCTTGGACCCCAGCGAGCGCAGCGTGGTCGCCGGGTGGAAGGTGCCGGCGCCGACTTCCATGTCGTAGGGCTGCATCACCGCGCAACCTTTGGCGGCCCAGTAATTCTGGAGCCTCAGGATAATCTCTTGGAAGGAGCGCGGCGCGCCGTTGGTCTGGGTCATCTCTTATCCCTTTGGGGGCATCTGGGGCAGCAATTGCGGTGTTCTTCCTATGCAAGGCTCTTGGCAGGGTCAACGCCCTCTGCCTACCGAAGCCCCGTCCTTGCCCCGGTGCCCGCAGCGCATCGGCAACAAAAGTGCGGGAATGCGGCAACGGGCCGGGAATTCCCCCTGTCATGAGGAGTTCCCTTTACCGCCGCAAAATGCTTTATCTCCGCCTCAAAGAATATGAGTACTTCCGGGATACGAGGCCCTGACTATGAAAAAACTGTTTGCCGCTCTGGCCGTGCCGCTGATTGCGCTGGCCATTGCGTTCACGGCGCCTGTTTCGGCGCAAAGCAGCCGCGATGGCGTCTGGATCCAGATTGCCGCCCGCCCCTCCCTGCGCGAGGCCGAAAACGAGGCCCGCAGCTATGCCGCCCGCCTGCCCGATGTTTCCGGCTATGCGCTTGGCGGCGGCTGGTACGGCGTTGTGCTGGGGCCTTATGCCCGCGAGGACGCAGAGCGCGTGCTGCAGGTCTACCGCGCCGAGGGCCAGATCCCGCGCGACAGTTTCATCGCGTTCCAGCGCAACCTGCGCAGCCAGTTCTACCCGGTCGCCGCGGATGCCACCCAGCCCGCGGAACCTGCTCCGGCGCCCGCGCCCGCGGAACCCGCTGTCCAGCAGCCCGAACCACAGCCGCAAACCGCCCTGCAGACCACCCTGCCCGATGAAACCCCGGCCCAGGCGCGGCGCAGCGAAAGCGCGCTCAGCCGTGAACAGCGGATGGAGCTGCAAGTCGCCCTGAAGGCGGCAGGCTTCTACAATTCCGGCATCGACGGCGCTTTCGGGCGCGGTACCCGCGCCTCGATGAGCGACTGGCAGGCCGCCCGCGGCTTTGAGCCGACCGGGGTTCTGACCACCGCCCAGCGCCAGGTGCTGATGGATGAGTACAACGCGCCGCTGATCTCCGTCGGCATGGCCCGGGCCGAGGACGCCAAGGCCGGCATCGCGCTGCAGATCCCAGGCAGCGAAGTGGGTTTTGACCGCTATGAATCGCCCTTTGCCCACTACACCAGCAAAGGCGATCTGGGCGCCCAGCTGCTGCTGATCAGCCAGCCCGGCGACAAGCGCACCCTCTTCGGCCTCTACGACATCCTGCAAACGCTGGAAATCGTGCCGCTGGACGGCCCGCGCGAGCGCAGCAGCGACAGCTTCACCATCGAAGGCCGCAACAGCAAAACCGTCTCCTTCACCCAGGCCAGCCTGAAAAACGGCGAGATCAAGGGCTTCACCCTGGTCTGGCCCGCCGGCGACGAAGACCGCCGCGCCCGTGTTCTGGCCGCGATGCAGTCCAGCTTCACCCGGCTGGATGGCGTGCTGGACCCGGCAGCAGGCGGCGACGCGGTGCAAAGCGTCGACCTGGTCTCCGGCCTGGAGATCCGCAAGCCGAAGCTGTCGCGCAGCGGTTTCTTCGTGGACGGCAATGGCAGCGTCCTGACCACTTCGGACGTGGTGGCCGGCTGCACCCGGATCACCCTGGACCACGGCTATGAAGCCAGTGTCGCCGCCAAGAACACCGCCGACGGCATCGCAGTGCTCAAACCCGCACAGCCGCTGGCGCCCGCCGCTGTGGCAGGCCTCAGCACCGCTTCCCCGCGGCTGCAATCCGAGGTCGCGGTCTCCGGCTTCTCCTACGAGGGTGTGCTCGGCGCACCCAGCCTCACCTGGGGCAAGATCGCTGACGTGAAGAGCCTGGACGGCAACACCAATGTCGCCCGGCTGGAGCTGGCAGTCCAGCCGGGCGATGCCGGCGGCCCGGTGCTGGATGCAACCGGCGCGGTGCTGGGGATGCTGCTGCCGCAGCAGTCCGGCGGCAAACAGCTGCCCGAAGGCGTCAGCTTTGCAGTGAACGCCGAGGTGATCCGCGGCGCCTTGAACGATGCGGGCCTTAGCCCCGCCGCACAGCCCGCCTCCGGCGGCAGCCTGCCAAACGCGGCAATGACCCGCCTGGCCTCCGGCATGACCGTCCTGGTCAGCTGCTGGGAATAACCCCCCGCCCCGCTTGCGGGGCGCGGCACGCAAACAAGAAAGCCGGTGCGCCCAGCGCGCCGGCTTTTCTCTTTTCAGCATCCGCAGTATCCTGCGCAGCGGCGCGCTCCCGCCCGGCACCGGACCCTGCCGGGCCCTCAGCCCGTTGGGCAGGGCACCGTGCATCCGCACGGTGCCGCGCCGCGCATCCGCGCGGCGCCCGGCCCAAGGCCATCAGGGCGGCTGGCATAGCCAGGCGCCCGCGGGCGCGGGAGCGCGCCGCGAGCTCCGTTCTGGCCGTTTCGGTTCAGTAGGGGTGGATGCGGCCGTCCCAAGTATGAAAGCAGCCGGTGGTGTCCAGGGTCAGGACATCGAACTCATTGATCAGCCCGGCGACCGACTCCTGCACTGTGATATCGCCGTCATACCCGCCCATGTCGGTTTGCACCCAGCCGGGATGATAGATGCCGACAGCAATCCCTTCCGGCTTCAGGTCGGTTGCCAGGTTGCGCCCGATATTCAGCGCCGCCGCCTTTGATGCGCGGTAGGCATAGCTGCCCCCCGGCGCCCGGCTGTGGCTGGCCATCTGCGACGACATGATGGCAATCTTCGGCTCTTCCGCCAGCCGCAGGTTCGGCAGCATCGCCTGCACCGTCAGGAACACGCCGGTCACATTGGCGGCAAGGGTCTTGGTCCAAACCTCTGCCGAGTAATCCTCCAGCCCCATTGCCTTGTCGATATAGACGCCGGCATTGCAGATCAGGAGATCCACAGGGCGGCCCTTGATCTGGGCGGCAAAGCGCGCCTGCTGGCCAGGGTCAGAGACATCCAGCTTGACGCCCGAGGAATGGTCCCGCGAGGTGCCCGTCACCTCATGGCCCGCCTCCCGCAGCTGCTTTACCAGCTCCTTGCCGATCCCGCGGCTGGTTCCCGTTACAACTGCATGCATTCTGCCCTGTCCTTCAGTTTTCTGTCCCTCAATTTGATTTGCGTCCGGGACGGAAGGGCAGCGGCATCACCGGCACCCCTTCCTCGATCAGCTCCCGCGCGTCTTCCAGCCTGGCCTCGCCGTGAATCGCCCGCTCCGGCGCCTCGCCCAGATGCATGGCCCGGGCCTCGCGCACGAAATTGCCGCCCACGTAATCGGAGTTTTCCTCAACCTTCTTGCGCAGCTCGGCCAGCGCCTTTTCCACCTCGCCAGAGGGGCGGCTCAGCATGCCCGGCCCTGACGCAGAGGGCACAGCTGCGGGGGCCGCAGGCGCAGGCGCAGGCGCAGCTTTCGGAGCGGCCTGCGGTTCCGGCTCGCCGACAGCAGACACGGCCTTGCGGCCCGGGCGCACCCGCGGTGCCATGATGGCTTTTGTCACTTTGGTGCCGCCGCAGACCGCACAGGAGACCATCCCGGCTGCCGCCAGCTTGTCAAAAGCCGCCGCCGACTGAAACCAGCTGTCGAACGCATGCCCGTCCGCACATTTGAGGCTGTATTGAATCATGCTTACTCTCTTAGCAGGAAAGGCTGATTAAATCTGCCTTTCCGGCAAGCGCAAGAGGTCTCTGTGTCAACCTTGCAGCTAGCGTGCTGCATCCGGGCCCTGCAAGCGCTGCCGCAGCCGTGCCGTCAGCTCCTCCGGCGCCACATCCGCCTCGACCGCCAGCCTTCTCAGGCCGAAATGCACATGCGCCATCTCGCGGTAATATCCGGAAAACACATAGTTCACCGCCGCCCCCGCCACCGCGCCTGCAATTGGCACCGCCTGCGCGGCCAATTTCTGCCCCAGCACCGTGCCCAGCTTGGGCGCCACCTGCGCAATGAGCTTGTGCAAGCCCCCGGGCAGCCCCAGCCGGACCGAGACAAACCCCAGATCCGCCCCGTCATCCTCCGCCAGCGGCCCAGCCGCGGCAAAGACCCGGATGCAGTCAAAGGTCACGCTTTCGGCCTCGGGATCAAACCCCTCCTCTGCCGCCGCGCTCTGGATGGTGCGCAGCAGAAAGGCGGTGGTCGCCGGCAGCTCCACCAGCGCGCCCGGCAGGCCGGCAGCGCCGCCTGCGGCCCCCATCGCCGCGCTCACCATCCGGTCAACACCGGGCGTCTGATCCGGCACCAGGCGGCGCGACTGGCTGGCCCCCTTCATAGCCACCCGCAGGGCAGTTTCAGTGGCACCGGTCAGCCCGGCCCGCACCGGTTCCGGCAGCCGTTCCAGCAGGCTCTCGCCGCTGCCGCCCAGCCGGTTCAAGAGGTCAACGCCGAACCCGCCAGCCGCCCGGTACCGCGCCGCCAGCGCGTCCAGCTCGGCGTCGATCTCCTGCGGGGTATAGGCCCGCGCGTTTGTCAGAACATCTGCCACATGTGTCTCCTCTGCCCTTCTGAAGATCGGCAGCGAAAGGCACAATTTCAAGCCCGCCAGCGGCTCACCTGCCCCTGTACGCCATCCCAGGCGCCCGCCTGCAGTTCCAGCCCCAGAACCCGCTCCGGGTTGGTCGGCGGCGGCATTTCCACCCCTGTCAGCCTGGTAAAGCCGAACCGCCGGTAATAGGGCGCATCCCCCACCAGCATCACCCTGGCCCAGCCGGTTTCCTCTGCCTTGGCCAGGCTGTCGCGAATCAAAGACCCGCCCAGCCCCTCGCCCTGCCGCGTCGGGTGCACTGCCACGGGACCCAGCAGCAGCGCAGAGGCACCGCCGATCTGAACCGGCCAGTACCTGATTGCTGCGGCCAGAATGCCGTCGCTGTCGCGCGCCACTTCGCTCAGGCCCTCAACAGGCGGCACCCCGTCGCGCAGGCGGTAGGACGACAGCGCCTCGCGCCCGGGCGCGAAGCACAGGTCATAGAGCGCCTCAACCTCCCACCGGTCCTCCGGCTGCTCTGCCCTCAATTCGATCACGCCGTCCCTGCCTCCGCATTCTTCCCTGCAGGCTGGCGTTTGGCCTAGCATGGGCGTAAGCCTTGGGCAAACGTCTATGACCAGAGCAGGAAACAGAAATGTTCTACCGGCCCGAGGACGGCCACGGCCTCCCCCACAATCCATTCAACGCCATTGTCACGCCGCGCCCGATCGGCTGGATATCCAGCCGCTCGCCGGACGGGGTGAACAACCTGGCGCCCTATTCCTTCTTCAACGCCGTCGCCTATACGCCGCCGCAGGTGATGTTCGCCTCCACCAGCGCCAAGCCGGACCAGGACGGCACCAAGGATTCGGTCGCCAATATCGAGGCCACCGGCGTCTTTTGCGTCAACGTGGTGTCCTATGCGCTGCGCGATGCGATGAATGCCAGCTCCGCCGCCCTGCCCAAGGACACGGATGAGTTTGCCCATGCAGGCCTTGAATCCGCAGACTGCGAAACCATCGCCTGTTCCCGCGTCGCCGCCGCGCCTGCGGCCCTTGAGTGCAAACTGACGCAGATCGTCACCCTGCCGGGCGAAGCCAACAAGGTGGTCTTTGGCGAGGTCACCGGCGTGCACCTGCGCGACGACTGCCTGCGAGATGGCGCCTTTGACGTCACAACGTTCCAGCCGCTGGCCCGCCTCGGCTACCGCGACTATTCGGTGGTGCGCGACCTGTTCCCGCTCGCCCGCCCCGGCGAGTGAGGCCCCAAGGATGCCGCTTCCCGACCGCTCCCTCAGAAACCCCGTAACGCTGCCCGACGGCAGCCGGCATGAGGGCACCGTGATGCTGTCCCAGGTACTGGATCATCCCAATATCCAGGCCGGCGACTACAGCTATGCCTCCGATTTCGACCCGCCACAGAACTGGGCGCAGCATCTGGCCCCCTACCTGTTTCCCGGCGCCCGCGAACGGCTGCTGATCGGCCGCTTCTGCCAGATCGCCCATGGGGTCCGCTTCATCACCTCCTCGGCCAATCACGCCCAGGACGGGCTCAGCTGCTATCCTTTTCCGGTGTTCGACCCGGCCCAGATGGCAGGCTACCAGCCCGACACCCGCGACACGGTGATCGGCAATGACGTCTGGATCGGCTACGGCGCGCTGATCCTGCCCGGCGCCCGCATTGGCGACGGCGCCATCATCGGCGCAGGCGCGGTGGTGCGCGGCTCCGTCCCGCCCTATGCCATCGTCACCGGCAATCCTGGCGCAGTGCAAAGCTTCCGCTTCCCGAAACCCCAGATCGCCCGCCTTCTCAGCCTCAAATGGTGGGACTGGCCGGCCGAGCTGCTGGCCCGCGCCGAACCCGCCCTCCTCGCGGGCGACCTCGACATGCTGGAAACCCTCGCCCCGGACTAACCCCAGCACCTTGCACCTGCCGGTCCGGAGCCGCCGTCGCCTGAGACCGGGCAGCCGCGCGGGGCCTGCTGGGCCAAGGCAAATCGCCGAGGGGCCCCGCACTTTCTGCGGGGAAACGGCTATTTTCCTTGGCGCGGCGGGAACCGGGTGGCAGGCACGGATCAGGGGATGGAGGATGCGGACCAGCTTTTGCTGGTATGGTGAGCCCAAAGCCCCCTTCAAAAGAAAAAGCCCGCAGTCCTCAAAACTGCGGGCTTTTCTTTTTGTACTCCGAACCGCTCAGTGGCCGCCCAGGATCCCGGTCTTGACCGAGTAATCCACCGCGACCTCATATTCCGGGTCGTCGTCGCTATCGACCATCAGGTGGCCCGCCTTGGTCAGCAACTGGTGGCAATCCCGGCTCAGATGACGCAGCACCAGTGTCTTGCCCTCGGCTTCATACTTTCCGGCCACCGCCTCGATCGCCTGCAGCGCCGACTGGTCCACCACCCGGCTGCGGGCAAAGTCCACGATCACATGGTCCGGGTCTCCCGCCACATCAAACAGCTCGATGAACCCGTCGGTGGAGCCGAAGAACAGCGGCCCCTCGATCTCATAAACCTTGGCGCCCTTGTCGCTCTCGGACTCGCGGGTATAGGCGTGGATGCGGCGCGCGTTGTTCCAGGCATAGGCCAGGGCCGAGACGATCACCCCCACAACGACGGCAACCGCCAGGTCCGACATCACCGTCACAACCGTCACCAGAACGATCACAAAGGCATCCATCAGCGGCACCTTGGTCATGATCTTGAGGCTGTTCCAGGCGAACGTCCCGATCACCACCATGAACATCACGCCCACAAGGGCTGCCAGCGGGATCTGCTCGATCAGCGGCGAGGCCGCCACGATGAACAGCAAGAGGAACAGCGCCGCGGCAATGCCCGCAATCCGCGTCCGCCCGCCCGATTTCACATTGATCATCGACTGGCCGATCATCGCACAGCCGCCCATGCCGCCAAAGAAGCCGGTGACCACGTTGGAGGCGCCCTGCGCAATGCACTCCTGGCTGGCACCGCCGCGCTTGCCGGTGATCTCCCCCACCAGGTTCAGCGTCAGCAGGCTCTCGATCAAACCAATCGCCGCCAGAATGACCGCATAAGGCAGGATGATCCACAGCGTCTCCAGCGTGAAGGGCGCCAGCATATGCGGGGGGTACAGCCCCTCACCGGTGCCAAAAGGGTTGTGGAAGGCCGGGAAACCGCCCTCGATTGAGGCCATGTCGCCCACCCGCGGCACGTCCAGCCCCATCGCGATCACCAGAACCGCCACAATGCCAATGCCTGCCAGCGGTGCCGGAATCACAGATGTGATCTTCGGCATTCCCCAGATGATCACCATGGTCAGCGCCACCAGCCCCAGCATCATGTACAAAGATGTGCCGCTCAGCCATTCTTCGCCTTCGCTCCCCGGAACCGTAAATTGCGTCATCTGCGCCAGGAAGATCACAATCGCCAGACCGTTCACAAACCCCAGCATCACCGGATGCGGCACTAGGCGGATGAACTTGCCCCAATGCATGACCCCGGCAAAGATCTGCAAAATCCCCATCAGCACCACCGTGGCAAACAGGTATTCGACCCCGTGGTCAGCCACCAGCGCCACCATCACCACCGCCAGCGCTCCGGTTGCGCCCGAGATCATCCCAGGCCGGCCGCCGAACACCGCGGTGATCAGACCGACCATAAAGGCCGCATAAAGCCCCACCAGCGGATGCACGTCGGCAACAAAGGCAAAGGCAACCGCCTCTGGCACCAGCGCCAGTGCCACCGTCAGGCCCGACAAAAGCTCGGTGCGCACGCGGCCCACGGTAAAGCCCTCGTCCTGCATGATCGAAAGATTGGGCGGAGAAATCTGCTTGGCCAGCAAAGCCATGGCTGCGCGTCTCATGTCAGGTACCTGTGCTCGGGAGGAGGAGTGTTCGCCGCCCGCCCCTAGCGGAAATATGCCAACGGGGCAAGGGCGCGGCCCCGCAGCAGCAGGTTCCGCTGCGCCCAAAGCACGGAAAGGCCACCGGCGGGCAGTTATGACTTTTGTCAACGGTTGAAGACTTGCGCCTGCCGCCGGAACCGGGTCATGTCCCTGGCAGAAATTTCAAAACATAGCCCGGCTCTCCGCTGCACACCAACCTGCAAGCGGAACGCAATGGCAGCAAATTTCAGACAAGCATAAGGAAGCCACTATGGCGGAAGGTGATTTTTGGATCTCGGCAGTCTTGAACGATTCAAGCCGTGTGATCGGCACTGATATCGACCGCTCCGAACCGGCTTGGCAGGCCATCAGGCGGGGAGACGTGCCTGCCGAGGAGGAATTGCCAATCCGGATCTATGCCATGTACCGGAACCAGAAATTCCCCAAGAAAATGCCCGAATTGTTCGAGGGCGGCGGCGGCACAAAGGTTTCCCCGCGCCTCGCCGCAGTTTTCCGGCAATTCAACCTCGGCTCCACATGGATCTGCCCGGCCCAGCTGTACAAGTATGACCGGGAAACTCCGGTTGACCGCGACTTCTCGATCATGGCGGGCTGGGACAAACCCAATTTGCTGGTGGAGGAAGAAAGCCGGGGATTGAAGGGACGTACCGTAACGCGCCATCAGCCAAATCCACCTCCACCCGATGTGTGGCGCATGCCTTGGGACATGAAAGACGGCGACATCGCAATCGCCCCCAGACAACTCAAAGGCTTGGATCTCTGGTATGACCCAAAACTCAGGGGCGGACTGTTCTTCAGCGACAGGTTGAAGGCAGCGCTCTGCGAAGGCGGCTACGCGCGCCTGTTCAAATTCCGCAAATGCCGGGTGCTTCCGCTCCACTGACCCAAGCCGCCGCGCTCACCGCGTCTCTCTGGTACGGACAGGCTCCAGCCCCTTCATCTTTCCCCAAATACTCGCGTCCCGCTGCCCGGCAGGCGGCTTTGCCGCCGGGAGGGGAGGCTCCCCCGCCTGCGGCACCCGCCCGGTGCACAGGGGGTGCACAAGGGGTGCACGCCTGTCACCCCCTGTTTACCGCCCCGCTCTTGCCAAATCCCGCCCCGCTTGCGCATATCCAAAACCAGCAGCAACAGGAGGGCAGGATTTGACACAGGAAACCATGATCGCCGTGATCGGCGGCTCCGGCATTTATGAAATCGACGGGCTGGAGGATGCCAACTGGACCACGGTCGAAACGCCCTGGGGCGCGCCGTCGGACCAGATCCTGACCGGCACGCTCGACGGCGTCAGAATGGCCTTCCTGCCCCGCCACGGCCGCGGCCATGTGCATTCCCCGACCGAGGTCCCCTACCGCGCCAATATCGACGCGCTGAAGCGGCTGGGAGTAACGGATGTGTTCTCCGTCTCCGCTTGCGGCTCCTTCCGCGAGGAGATGGCACCGGGTGATTTTGTTGTTGTGGATCAGTTCATTGACCGCACCTTTGCACGTGAAAAAAGCTTCTTTGGCACCGGCTGCGTCGCCCATGTGAGCGTCGCGCACCCGACCTGCGCGCGGCTCTCGGATGCGGCAGAAACAGCGGCGCGGGAGGCTGGCGTCAAGGTCCACCGCGGCGGCACCTACCTGTGCATGGAGGGGCCGCAGTTCTCCTCGATGGCCGAGTCCAAACTGTACCGCGAGCAATGGGGCTGCGACGTCATCGGCATGACCAACATGCCCGAGGCCAAACTCGCCCGCGAGGCGGAACTGTGTTATGCCTCAGTCGCCATGGTCACCGATTACGACAGCTGGCACCCGGAGCATGGCGCGGTGGAAATCACGGATATCATTGCCACTTTGCAGGGCAACTCCGCCAATGCCCGGGCACTGGTGCGCCGCCTGCCCGGCCTCTTGGGCAAGGAGCGGCAGGACTGCCCGCATGGCTGCGACAAGGCGCTGGAATACGCCATCATGACCGCCCCAGAGAAACGCGATCCGGCACTGCTGGCCAGGCTGGACGCCGTGGCGGGCCGGGTTCTGGGCTGACCGGCAGCCTGTCCTTTCAGCAGCACACGGGGGGCGGTCATTTCAAACCGCCCCTTTTCTTTGCCGCCGGCAGTCCCTTTATCCTAGCAGGACAAGTTCTTTTCACATTCCTGATTTCACGGGGTTTTCATGCGTTTGCACGGATTGGACATCGCCCGCTTCCTGGCCTTCTGCGGCATGGTGCTGGTGAACTTCCGCATTGCAGCAGGGGTGACGCCGGGCACTGATACTGCATCGCTGCTCACCAACGCGCTGGAGGGGCGCGCCGCGGCGCTGTTTGTGGTGCTGGCAGGCATTGGCCTGTCGCTGGGCCGCCCAGACCGCACAACAGTCTTCCGCCGGGCCGTGTTCCTGTTTGTGATCGGGCTCTTGAACCTCACGATCTTCGAGGCCGACATCCTGCATTTCTACGCGCTCTACTTCCTGCTGGCGCTGCCGCTCCTGACCGCCCCCGGCCGGATGCTCCTGCGGGCCGCGGCCATGATCCTGCTCATCGGGTTCGTCAGCGTGATCAGCCTGGAATACGAGGCGAACTGGGATTGGAAGACCCTCACCTATGCGAACTTCTGGACCGTCGAAGGCTTCATTCGCCATTCACTCTACAACGGCTGGCACCCGGTGTTTCCCTGGGCCGCCTTCCTGTTCCTCGGCATGTGGGCCGGCCGCTTTCAGCTCTCCAGCCGCCGGGTGCAGGCGCATCTGGTCCTGTGGGGCGCTGCAGCCGCGGCGCTGGGCACCGTTCCCGGCATGCTGGTCCAGGACCCGGAACTGGCAGAGCTGTTCGGCACCAGCGCCATCCCGCCCGGCCCCTTTTACATCCTGTCGGCTTCCGGCAGCGCGCTGGCGGTCACCGGGCTGGTGCTGGCCATTACCCCGGCGCTCGACAAGGCCGGGCTGGCGGAATGGCTGGCCGCGCCGGGGCGGCAGGCGCTCAGCCTTTATGCGGCGCATATCCTTCTGGGCATGGGCACACTGGAGGCCATGGGGCAGCTGGACGGCGCGCTCAGCCCCACGCGGATCTTCGGCTTCTCGCTGGGGTTCTGCGCCCTGTCGATGGTGCTGGTGTGGTTCTGGAACCTCTTTGCAAAACGCGGGCCCTTGGAGGCGCTGATGCACTGGAGCACAAACCTGGCCCGCTAATCAGAACACCGCCGCGGGCCGCCGCCTGCTTTCCCTTGCAACAGGACCCTGGATCGTCCAAACCGCTGCTGGCCCGGCCCGTTGCCGGGCCGTGCCACCGACTTAGCCCGAGAGAGCCGCGCAGATGCCCAAGAAACAAGCCGTCAAGGACTACATCCGCACCATCGTCGATTTCCCGCATGAAGGGATCATGTTCCGCGATGTGACCACGCTGTTTGCTGACCCGCGCGGCTTCCGCATGGCCATCGACCAGATGCTGCACCCCTATGCCGGGGAACAGATCGACAAGGTTGTGGGGCTTGAGGCGCGCGGCTTTATCCTCGGCGGCGCCATCGCGCACCAGCTGGGCACCGGCTTCGTGCCGATCCGCAAGAAGGGCAAGCTGCCCGGCACGACGATCAGCCAGGACTACAAGCTGGAATACGGCGAGGCGATTGTGGAGATCCACGACGATGCGATCCAGCCCGGCGAGAAGATCCTGGTCGTGGATGACCTCCTCGCCACCGGCGGCACCGCGGGCGCGGGCATCAAGCTGATCGAACGGCTGGGCGGCGAGATCATCTCCTGCGCCTTCATCGTCGATCTGCCGGAACTGGGCGGGCGCAGGCTGCTGGAGGACATGGGCATGGACGTGCATGTGCTTTGCGAGTTCGAGGGGCTCTGAGTATCTCCCGCTGACCGCCTGTGTGCGGCCGGAAATCTCCCGCCGGTCAGGCGCCTTTCCAGAGAAAGGCTGTTCCCGTTGGGCATGGCCCCTTCAGGCCCCCTGGGCCGGAAGGGGCGCGCCGCGCGGATGCGCGGTGCCGGGCCCAAAGCCGCCAGGCGGTCCGGCGCAGCCGGGCAGCCGCGGGTGCGGGAGGACGCCGCTCACGGCACGCCTCACTCCGCGCGCAGCACCGCGCCCGGATTCATGATGCCATTGGGATCCAGCGCCTGTTTGATAGCCCGCATCGCGGCCAGCTTGGCCGGGTCGCCATAACGCTCCAGATCGCCGGTCTTCATCCGCCCCACCCCGTGCTCGGCGCTGAAGGAGCCGTCGAAGGCCTGCACCAGATCATGCACCGCTTCTTTGACCGCTGCGCGCAAATGGTCATCGTCCTCCCGCTTGCGGCCCTCGGCCGGGAACACGTTGTAATGCAGGTTGCCGTCGCCCAGATGGCCAAAGCAGTTGATGCGGAAATCCCCAAGCCGGGCCACCACCGCCCTGCCCTGTTCGATGAAGGCGGGGATCTCAGAAACCGGCACCGAAATGTCATGGCTGGACACCGATCCGATGGCCTTGTTGGCCAGCGGGATATGCTCGCGCACGGCCCACAACGCCTGCCGCTGGCTGTCCGACTGGGCAATCACCCCGTCGCTGGCCAGCCCCGCCGCCTCGGCGGCTTCAAACAGCGCGGCCAAAGTGTCCTCCGCCTCCAGCCCGCGCGGCAGACCCAGCTCGATCAGCACGCACCACTCCGGCGCCTCGGCAAAAGGCTGGCGGACCTGCGGCAGCGTCTCCGCCAGAAAGTCCAGCCCCTGCCGGTGGATCAGCTCAAAGGCACTGACACCCTCGCCCGCGTGATCGCGGGCCAGGGCCAGCAGATCAATGGCCGCCTGCGGGTCCGTCACGGTAAAGACCGCGGTGCCCTGCGACGCCGGGATGGGCGACAGTTTCAAGGCAGCAGCGGTGATCACCCCCAATGTGCCCTCCGCCCCGATCAGCAGGTTCCGGAGGTCATAGCCGGTGTTGTCTTTCCTCAGCCGCGACAGCCCGTGCCAGATTTCGCCCGTGGGCAGCACCGCCTCCAGCCCCAGGCAGAGATCGCGGGCATTGCCGTAGCGCAGGACGTTGACGCCGCCGGCATTGGTCGCAAGGTTTCCGCCGATCCGGGCCGAGCCTTCTGCCGCCAGCGACAATGGGAACAGGCGGCCCGCTGCCTGCGCCGCCGCCTGCACGTCCGCCAGAATGGCCCCGCCCTCTGCGATAAGGACATTCTCCGGGGCGTGCACCGCGCGGATCGCCGCCATCCGCTCCAGCGAGATCACCAGCGGCGCCACCCCGTCCGCCATCACCTGGCCGCCCACCAGCCCGGTGCCGCCGCCATAGGGCACCACCGGCACCCGGGCGGCATTGGCTTCGCGGACCAGGGTGGACACGTCCTCCACGCTGCGCGGCAGCGCCAGCAGCGCCGCCTGCCCCTGATACCGCCCGCGCGGCTCTTCCAGATACCGCGGTTCGGCATCCCGCAGAACGTCCTGGGGCAGAAGGTGGGAAAGACGGGCAGCAAAGGCGGGATCAGCAGGGTTCAGCGTCATGCCCTATCCATGCCGCAAGGCCCCGCGGCTGGCAAGACGGGTCACTCGCCCTCCAGCAGGTACCTTGGCCGCAGCACATGGATGGTCGGGCGGCCGGGCAGGCTGCGCAGCGACACGGTCAGTTCGCTGTTGCCTGCATCCACCACATCGAATTCCGGGCCGATCCGGGCCAGGAAACGCTCCAGCGAAGTGTCGCTGAACCAGTGCATCGGGATGATCACCGAGGACCGCAGCCGGCCCAGCACCTCCAGCATCTGATCGAGCGGCAAGGTGATGCCGCCATCCACCGCCGCCATTACAACATCGAGCCGCCCCAGCGCCGCGTATTGCTCTGGTGTCGGCACATGGTGCAGGTGGCCCAGATGGCCGATGCACAGGCCCGCGGCCTCAAAGACAAAGATCGAATTGCCGCGCGCCTCCACCCCGCCGAACATGTTGCGGATGTCTGTGGGCACATTGCGGATCAGCATCTCACCCAGGTCCAGATGATGCTCTATGCCAGCGCCAAATGGCCCCCAGCCCTCCAGCACATGCGGGATCGCGGGGTCGGGATGGGCGGTCCAATGGGTTTCATGGGCATGGTTCATGGTGACCACATCCGGGATCATCGGCGCAGCGCCGGTGAAGCCGGTGAAATCGGTGACGACATTCAGCCCGCCCGCGGTGCGCAGCAGGAAAGACGCATGCGCGATATAGCGGATTTGCACGCTGTCCTCGGCCACCGGGTCCTGCCAGCTGGCCTGCTGCAGGTACTCCATCCCCGGCGCAGACCGGGCCAGCGCGATGCAATGGCTCTGCCGCCGCTCCTGCGCCTGAAGGGCCGCGGAGCACAGAATGAAACACAGGAGAGAGGCAAACGCGCGCATGAGGCAGGTTCTAGGGCGCAAACCGGCATTGTCAGCCCTGATCCCTGAAAATTTGACCCGCAAACTCTCCCGCCTGCTGAGGCAGAATTGAAAATTCCGCCCCGCAGTTGGGCATGGCGCCCTGCTGGCGCAGGGCGCGGCACCGCCAGCCAAGGACGCCGCGCCGCACCGCAGGGGCGGCGCCCGGCCCAACGGGAGCGGCGTATCTTCTGATGCGCCAGCGACGGGCGGGAGCATCTGGTTGAGAGAATGACCGCCCTCGGGTCCTGCCCCTAGGCCTGACCGGCCAGCGTCTTGCCGCGGCGATCGTGTCGCAGCGAGGCGTAAAGCACATGGGTGCGCCAGCGTCCATTGATCTGCAGATAGGATTGGGCAACGCCCTCGTATTTGAAGCCGGATTTCTCCAGCAATCCGCGCGACGCCTGGTTTTCCGGCAGGCAGGCCGCCTCGATCCGGCTCAGGTCCAGCTTGGTGAAGGCATGATGCACCACTGCGCCGATGGCCTCGCGCATGTAGCCCTGGCGGGCAAACGGCAGCCCGGTCCAGTACCCCAGCGTGCCCGCCTGCGCCGGGCCGCGGCGGATGTTGTCGAGCGTGATCGCCCCCACCAGAACCTGATCCTCGCGCCGGATCAGGAACAGCGGCAGCGCGGTGCCGCCGGAAACCGACCGCCGCGCCCAGTAAACCCTGTTGGTAAAGCTCTTGCGGCTGAGGTGATCCGCCGCCCAGCTGGGTTCCCAGGGCGTCAGATAGGGCTGGCTCTGCAGCCTGAGCGCCGCCCAGCCGTGAAAATCCGCATGCACCGGCGGCCTGAGGGTCAGGCGCTCGGTTTCGATACGGACCTTGCGGCGGTTGAGCAGCATCAGGCGGCGCGCCTCTCCTGCAGCCGCTCCAGCGCCGGGGCATCAGCGACCGGGCCGTACAAAGCCAGCGCCGCAGGCGCCGTCACTGCCATGGTCTCTGCCAGCGCGCGCACGTCCTTGGTGGTGACGGCATTGATCCGCTCCACCGTGCGTTCCAGCGACGGCACCTTGCCCCAGATCTGCACCAGCCGCGCCAGCCGTTCGGCCCGGTTCGAGGGGCTTTCCAGCCCCATCAGCATCCCCGCCTTCATCTGGGCGCGGGCGCGCTCGACCTCGGCATCGCTCATGTCATCCGCGGCGCGCTTCATCTCGTCGATGGTGATGCCTGCCAGCTCCGTCAGCTGCTCACCGGAGGTGCCTGCATAGACCGTCATCGAGCCGGTATCGGCATAAGACCCCGCCTGCGAGAAAATCGTGTAGCAGAGGCCGCGCTTTTCGCGCACCTCCTGAAACAGCCGCGAGGACATGCCGCCGCCAAGCGCACTGGCATAGATCTGCGCGGTGTACATCGATTGATCGCGGTAGCCGGGCCCCTCAAAAGCCAGCGCGAAATGCGCCTGCTCCAGATCCTTCACCTGCCGCGCCTCGCCACCGGTGAACTGCGCGCTTTCGGCGGTGAACTCCGGCTTGGCCTCCATATGGCCGAACAGCTGCTCCGCCAGCTTGACCAGCGCGTCATGATCGACGCCGCCCGCTGCCGCCAGGATCATCTGGCCGGGGCCGTAGTGCTCGCCGACAAAGCCCTGCAGATCCTCGCGGCTGAAGCTGCGCACCCGCTCCGCAGGCCCAAGAATGGTCCGCCCCAGCGGCTGCCCGCGGTAGCTTTCCTCCTGCAGCCAGTCAAAGATCACGTCGTCCGGCGTGTCGAGCGACTGGCCGATCTCCTGCAGGATCACCCCGCGCTCAACCTCGATCTCGCGCTGGTCGAACACCGGATTGAGCAGGATATCCCCGATCACATCCACCGTCAGCGGCACATCGTCCTTCAGCACCCGGGCGTAATAGGCCGTCACCTCGCGCGAGGTGTAGGCGTTGATATAGCCGCCTACATCCTCGATTTCCTCTGCGATCTGCAGGGCCGAGCGCCGCTTGGTGCCCTTAAAGGCCATGTGCTCCAGGAAATGGGCAATGCCGTTCTGCTCCAGCCGCTCGTGGCGGCCGCCGGCGCTCACCCAGATCCCGACCGCCGCGGATTCCAGGCCCGGCATATGCTCGGAGACGATACGGAACCCGTTGGCGAGTGTGTGCTGCTGAACTGTCAATTCGCGATGTTCTTTCTGATGTGATCCTCAAGGGCAGCCAGATCGTTGGCGATCCGGGTGACCCGTTCCGGCCTCTCATACAGGTCTGCCATGCGCGCAGGCAAGGGCGGATGAATGCCGCTGGCCTCTTCCACGGCGGCCGGGAATTTCGCCGGATGCGCGGTGGCCAGCGTGATCATCGGCACGTCTGCGCTGCGATGCTCATTCGCGACCTTCACGCCAACCGCGCCATGCGGGCACAACAGCTCGCCAGAGGCCGCCAGCTCGGACTTGATGGTCGCCAGGGTTTCCTCCTCGGAGGTGCGGCCGGAGACGTAATTCTCCGCCAGCGCCTGCATTGCGCCTTGCGACACGTCAAAGCCGCCCTCCTTCAGCTCGTCCATCAGCTGTGCAATGGCCTTGCTGTCCTGGTCATAAGCATAGAACAGCGCGCGTTCGAAGTTCGAGGACACCTGAATGTCCATCGACGGCGAGATCGAGGGCTGGGTTTCCCCCTTGTAGTACCCCTGCCCCGACAGGCAGCGGTGCAGGATATCGTTCTGGTTGGTGGCAACCACCAGCTGGTCGATCGGCAGGCCCATCTGCTTGGCGATGAAGCCCGCAAAGATGTCGCCGAAATTGCCGGTCGGCACGGTAAAGCTCACCTTGCGCTGCGGCGCGCCAAGGCTCACGGCGGCGGAGAAGTAATAAACCACCTGCGCCAGCACGCGGGCGATGTTGATCGAGTTCACGCCCGCCAGCTTCACGCCGTCGCGGAAATCAAAGTCGTTGAACATGTCCTTGACGCGCGCCTGGCAGTCGTCGAAATCGCCATCGACGGCCAGCGCGTGCACATTGGCGTCCTGCGGCGTGGTCATCTGGCGGCGCTGCACCTCGGACACGCGGCCATGCGGGTACAGGATGAACACATCCACATTGCTGAGGCCGCGGAAGGCTTCCATAGCCGCCGACCCGGTATCGCCGGAGGTGGCGCCCGCAATGGTCACCCGGTCGCCGCGGCGTTCCAGTGCTGCCTGGAACAGCTGGCCGATCAGCTGCATCGCGAAATCCTTGAACGCCAGCGTGGGCCCGTGGAACAGCTCCAGCAGGAAATGGTTCGGCGACAGCTGCTTCAGCGGTGCACGCGCGGCATGGCCGAACCCCTCATAGGCGCGGTTGATGATCGCACGGAATTCCTCATCGGTGAAGCAATCGCCGATGAACGGGCGCATGACGCGAAAGGCGGTTTCCTCGTAGGACAGGCCCGCCAGCGCGGCGATGTCGCCGTGGGACATCTGCGGGATCTCAGACGGCACATAGAGGCCGCCGTCGCGCGCCAGGCCGGTCAGCATTGCGTCTTCAAAGGTCAGCTCGGGCGCTTGGCCCCGGGTCGAGATATATTTCATCGCCTTCAGCTCTTTCGGGTTCAGGGGCGGCTGCGCCGCAGGAAGTAGACGGTCATCGCACCCCAGATCAGGGCCAGCGAAAACCAGGTGATCGCATATTGCAAGTGGTTGTTCGGGATGCCCGCCGTTGTCACTGCCTGCGGAGTGACCGCGGCCTCAGGCGCTGCGCTGCGGGCGACAATCAGAACCGGTTCGGTGTTCAGGCGCTCCGCCATATAGGCAACGTCCCTGGCATAGAGGATATTGGTGTCGGCTTCCGGCGCGGGGGTCGTCCAGTCGCCCTCATCCGGCCACAGAAGATTGCCGGTGACCGTGGCCTGCCCGATGGTGAGAGATGCGGCCTTTTCAGCGGCAGGGATGAAGCCCCGGTCCAACAGGACACGCCGCCCATCGGTGGTCACGAAAGGGGCAATGACCCTGTACCCCGTCTCGGCGTCTCTGGTGACCCAGAACACATGCAGCGCATTGCCTTCGATTTCACCCTCGACGGTAACAGCCCGGTAGCGGTCTTGCTCCTTGACCGGGGCTTGCGGCAAAGCGACCGGTGCATCCGCGATGCTGGCCTCAATCGTCTGAAGCAGGTCTTCTTTCCAGGCCTTGCGCTGCAGCTGCCAGGTGCCAAGGCTGATCAGAATGGCCAGACCTGCGCCGCCGATGATCAACAGGAAGATGGCACGCTGCATCATCGCTGCTCCGCTTCAAAGTTCAGGGCGCGCAAGGTGTCCCTTGCGCGCCCCGTGTGTGGCCTCATGCCTGCGGATAATCAACCGCAAACATGTAACCGTTACAAACCAGAGGTGCCCCAGATGTAGACGGCGAAGAACAGGAACAGCCAGACAACGTCCACGAAGTGCCAGTACCAGGCGGCGGCTTCGAAACCGACGTGCTGCTCGGGGGTGAAGTCGCCCTTCATCGCGCGGATCAGGCAGACGGTCAGGAAGATGGTGCCGATGATCACGTGGAAGCCGTGGAAACCGGTTGCCATGAAGAAGTTCGAGTAGAACTCATCACCGCCGAACTGCCAGCCTTCGTGCAGCAGGTGGGCGTATTCATAGCCCTGCAGCGCGGTGAAGGCGACGCCGAAGGCGATACCGATGGCCAGGCCCTGGATCAGCGCCTTGCGGTCGTTGTTGTGCACCAGGGCGTGGTGCGCCCAGGTCACGGCACAGCCGGACAGCAGCAGGATCAGTGTGTTGATCAGCGGCAGGTGGAACGGGTCGACGGCATAGATCTCCGGCTTCACATATTCGGTGCCGATGTAGGTCTCCATCGGGTACATGGCGTGTTTGAAGAACGACCAGAACCAGGCGAAGAAGAACATCACCTCGGACATCACAAACAGAATGAAGCCATAGCGCAGGCCGATGCGGACAACCGGCGTGTGGTCGCCGACCTTGCTCTCGGCGACAACTTCCGCCCACCAGGCATAAGAGCAGTAAAGGACGGCAACAAAACCGATCCAGAAGGCCCAGGCGGTGATGTCCTTCATCCAGAACACTGCGCCAACCAGCATGACAAAGGTGCCCAGGGCAGTGGCCAGCGGCCAGATCGACGGCGGCAGAATATGATAATCGTGATTTTTAGCGTGCGCCATTTAAGTGTCCCTCACCTAGCGGCCTAGTTCGTGGTTGTTCCTGCCCCGGTGTTATCCCCGGTGTCGAGAGCGGCGACGCCCTCGGGCAGATCGATTTCATGGAACGTGTACGACAGCGTGATCGTATGCACGTATTTCGCGTCCCGGTCGTCAATGATCTCCGGGTCGACATAGAAGGTCACGGGCATCTGCACCCGCTCCCCCGGCTGAAGCACCTGCTCGGTAAAGCAGAAGCAGTCGATTTTCGAAAAGAACCCGCCGGCCTGATAAGGCGCCACATTATAGGACGCCTGCCCTGCCACGGGCCGGTCGGTCGGGTTGTAGGCCTCGTAAAAGGCCAGGCCGGTTTCACCGAGACGGATCTCCATCTCGCGCTGCATGGGCTTGAACTCCCACGGCATGCCGCGTTCCTTGGAGCCGTCAAAGCGGACCTTGATGGTCTGGTCCAGAACCGTATCCGACCCCGCGCTGGCCACGCCGGTGACGCCGCCAAAGCCGGTGACGCGGCAGAACCAGTCATAAAACGGCACCGACGCCCAGGACAGCCCGCCCATCAGGACGACCACGCCGACCAGCTGAACAACAGTCTTTTGGGGTCCTTGCAGCGCCATCAGTTCTGCTCCCCCTGTTCACCAGAAGACTGTGCATCGGGAAACTTGAAGCTGGCAGAGGTCACCTTGACCATGGTCAGCGCCATGATCAGCACCACAAAGGCCGCCAGCAGAATGCCGACGCCCTTGTTCAGGCCGGACCGGCGCTTGTGGATCTCATGTTCCTTGCGCAGCGCCATCTTACCAGCCTCCCAAGCCATAGGGCTTCAGCAGGGCCTCGGCCAGGATGGCGCCGAAATGCAGGAACAGATAGAGCAGCGACAGCTTGAAGAAGCTGCGCTCCACCTTGAAATTGTCGGCCTCGGAATCATCCTCATTGCGGCGGGTGATCTTCCAGGCGCCGTGCAGGAACAGCGCGTTCAGCACAACGGCCACGGCCAGATAGATCGGGCCGCCGATACCGGAGAACGCAGTGCCAACGGCCAGCACGGCCAGCAGCACGGTATAGGCCAGAATGTGAATGCGGGTGGCGCGGCGGCCGTGGGTCACGGTCAGCATCGGCACGCCTGCGTCGTCATAGTCAGAGCGCATGAACAGCGCCAGCGCCCAGAAATGCGGCGGCGTCCACATGAACGTCAGCAGGAACATCAGCCAGGGCTCAACCGACATGGTGCCGGTGGCCGCAATCCAGCCAATGACCGGCGGGAAGGCCCCCGCGGCCCCGCCGATGACGATGTTCTGCGGCGTCGCCCGTTTCAGCCACATGGTGTAGACCACCACGTAGAAAAAGATGGTGAAGGCCAGGAACGCGCCGGCAAAGACGTTGGCGGCCAGCGCCAGCATGATCACCGACAGGCCCGACAGCGCCAGGCCGAACGCCAGCGCCTCGCCGGCCTCAACCTTGCCGGCCGGGATCGGGCGCGACTTGGTGCGCTTCATCACCTTGTCGATGTCGGCGTCCCACCACATGTTCAGCGCGCCGGAGGCACCGCCACCGATGGCGATGAACAGGATCGCGCAGAAGCCGACAACGGGATGCACGGAAACCGGCGCGGCCAGCAGGCCGACCAGAGCGGTGAACACCACCAGCGACATGACGCGGGGCTTCAGCAGGGCGAAATAATCGCCAAAGCTGGCCTCGTCCTCATATGCCCGGCTTGCGTTGATGCTTGCGTCGCTCATCTTGGGTCCTTTGGCGGCAACGGGTGCGCAAGCTTGCGCACCCAGGTCTTGTCACTGTGCGGCACGGGCGCCCCCTCGGCCCCCATGCCGCCAGGGGATCAGTTGGAAGCGACCTGATAGGCCTGCGGGATGCCCGCGTATTCTTCCTTGGCGCCTTCCAGCCAGGCGTCATATTCGGCTTGGGTCACCACTTTGACGGTGATCGGCATATAGGCGTGGTCCTTGCCGCACAGCTCGGAGCACTGACCGAAGTAGATGCCTTCCTTGCCCTCTTCGACCTTGAACCACAGCTGTGCCAGACGGCCGGGAACCGCGTCCTGCTTCACGCCGAAGGCCGGGATGGTCCAGGAATGGATCACGTCGGCGCCGGTCACGTTCATCACGATGGTCTTGCCCGACGGCACCACGACGGCAGTGTCGGTGGCCAGCAGGTACTCGTCCTCGGCATAGCCGTTTGCGGCCAGATCTTCTTTTGCCAGCATGAAGCTCTCAAAGCCGAACTCGTGGTCCTCATACTCATAGCCCCAGTACCACTGGTAGCCGGTCACCTTGATGTTGATGTCGCCCTCGGGGATTTCCTGCTGGGCAAACAGCTGCGGCAGCGAGAAGGAGCCGATGAACACCAGCACCAGGATCGGGATCACGGTCCAGGCGATTTCGATCGGGGTGTGGTGGGTGAACTTGGCCGGGGTCGGGTTGGCGCGCTTGTTGAACCGCAGGATTGCCCACAGCAGCAGACCGGCCACGAACACGCAGATTACGGTGATGATCACCAGGATCATCCAGTCCAGCTTGTGGATCCCTTCCATCAGCGACGTCGCCGCCGGCTGGAAGTTCAGGCCGCCGTCCACCGGCTTACCAATGGTTTTCAGGCCTTCTTGCGCCATTGCTGGAAGGCTCGAAAGGCCGGCGAAAAGGCCCGAAAGCATCAAAGCGTTTTTCATGTTCTGTCCTGATCGGTTGATCGTATTGTTCCTGCGGCAGCACGAAATGCACGGGAATCAATGATTCCGCAAAACGCACCTGCCCCGTTGTCTTTGATGCAGCTTAAAACCATATTCGGACGTGCAGATAAAGAGGCAGCCAAGCGTCAAACCGTCGCTTTCTTGATTTAGATCAAAAAATCTGAGGACCGTGCCATGGAAAACCCATCCTTCCGACCCTTCGAAACCGCGCTTCCGGAGGATGAGGCGCTGGCCACCCTGCGCGATGCGCTGAACGGCGCCGAAGACGGCGAGATCTTTGCCGAACGCCGCAAGTCGGAGGCGCTCTCCTTTGATGACGGGCGGCTGCGCAGTGCCAGCTACGATGCCTCCGAAGGCTTCGGCCTGCGGGCCGTGAACGGCGATGTGGCGGGATATGCCCATTCCACAGATGTCTCCATCGCCTCGCTGCGGCGGGCGGCGGAAACCGCGAAACTGGCGGTCGGCGCGGGCGGCGGCACCTACTCGGACGCGCCGCAGGCCACCAACAAGAAGCTTTATACAGACGCCGATCCGATCAGCGCCATGCCGTTCCCGGTCAAGGTGGAGACACTGCGCGAGATCGACGGCTATGCCCGCAATCTCGACAAACGCGTGGTGCAGGTGTCTGCTTCGCTGGCTGCCTCCCTGCAGGAGGTTGAGATCCTGCGCGCCGACGGGGTGCGGGTGCGCGACACCCGTCCGATGGCGCGCCTGAACGTCTCGGTCATCGTCGAAAAGGACGGCCGCCGCGAAAGCGGTTCGGCCGGCGGCGGCGGGCGGCTGGGCCTTGACGGGCTGGTCGATCCCGCCCACTGGCAGGCCCAGGTGCAGGAGGCGCTGCGCATCGCGCTTGTTAACCTTGATGCGGTGCCAGCCCCCGCCGGCGAGATGGATGTGGTGCTTGGCCCCGGCTGGCCCGGCATCCTTCTGCACGAGGCGATCGGCCACGGGCTGGAGGGTGATTTCAACCGTAAGGGGTCCTCGGCCTTTGCCGGGCTGATGGGACAGCAGATCGCTGCCAAGGGCGTGACAGTACTGGATGACGGCACCATCCCGGACCGGCGCGGCTCCATCACCGTGGATGACGAGGGCACCCCCAGCCAGAAGACCACGCTGATCGAGGACGGTGTGCTGGTCGGCTTCATGCAGGACCGCCAGAACGCCCGGCTGATGGGAGTCGCCCCCACCGGCAACGGGCGGCGGCAAAGCTATGCCCATGCGCCGATGCCGCGGATGACCAATACCTACATGCTGGGCGGCGAGGCCGATCCCGGCGATCTGGTGGCGGGCATCAAGGACGGCATCTGGGCGGTGGGCTTTGGCGGCGGCCAAGTCGATATTACCAACGGCAAATTCGTGTTTTCCTGCACCGAGGCCTACCGCGTGAAAGACGGCAAAGTCGGCGCACCTGTTAAAGGCGCAACGCTGATCGGCGACGGCGCCACTGCGCTCAAGCAGATTCGCGGCCTCGGCAACGACATGGCGCTGGACCCCGGAATGGGCAACTGCGGCAAAGCCGGGCAATGGGTTCCTGTCGGCGTCGGCCAGCCGTCCGTGCTGATGGGCGGGCTGACAGTTGGCGGATCTGCCGCGTAAATTCCCGGCAAAACCATATGCTTGCCGCAAAATCCGGGGCCCGGGCGCACAGGCACCCGGGCCCCGCCGCTGCAAACGGCACATCGCAACCTTTGATTGAATTTGAATTTCTTTAGCAGTTATCGCAACTTAGGAAAAATTTTCAGGGCATTCCCAAAAAATTGCTGCGTGTTCACCACCTGTTAACCCCCTCAAGGTTAATTCTGGTCCTGCAAACAGGCGGAGCTGCGGATGACCGAAGAAACACTTTCTTCCACTCACCCCCCACTCCCACCCACCACGGAAGATGACCGGTATTCATGGCTTCGCCTTTTGCGCTCCAAACGGGTTGGCCCGGTGACCTTTCACCGGCTGCTCGCAGAATATGGTTCAGCGCAGAACGCGCTGGATGCGCTGCCCGAAGTGGCACGTTCCGCAGGCATCAAAGGGTATGAAACATGCCCCGCCAAGGCGGTGGACAAAGAACTCAAGACCGCAAAAGCCGCCAAAGCGCGGCTTTTGTGCTTTTCGGACCCCGAATATCCTGCCTTGCTCAAAGGTCTGAAGGATGCCCCGCCCCTCTTGTGGGCTATCGGCGACCTGTCGGTCCTGAACCGTCCGATGATCTCCATGGTCGGTGCGCGCAATGCCTCCTCGCTGGGGGTGCGGATGGCGCGGTCGCTGGCCCATTCCCTGGGCGAGGCCGGATATATAGTGGTGTCCGGCATGGCCCGAGGCATCGATACCGCAGCCCATCACGCCGCCTTGAAAACCGGTACCATTGCCGTGCTGGCGGGCGGCGCTGACGTGGTCTACCCGGCGGAAAACGCAAACCTGGCCGCTCAGATCAGCGAAACCGGGCTGCGGCTGTCGGAACAACCCATGGGCCTTGCGCCGCAGGCCCGCGACTTCCCCAAGCGAAACCGCATCATCGCCGCCCTGTCCCGCGCGCTTGTGGTGGTGGAGGCCGCCGCCAAATCCGGCAGCCTGATCACCGCCAGGGACGCACTGGACTATGGCCGCGAGGTGCTGGCGGTGCCAGGCCACCCCTTTGATGCGCGCAGCTCCGGCTGCAACCGGCTGATCCGGGACGGTGCCACGCTGATCCGCGACGCAAGCGATGTGCTGGAGGCCCTGCCGCCGCAGGACGTGCCGGCCTCAGCACCGCAGGATCTGCATCAGGCGCTTGCCGCCCTGCCGCCGCAGCCGCCGCAGCGGCGCAGCCTGGCAGAGACCCACGCCCTGCATCAGCAGATCCTCGGCAGCCTCGGCCCGTCCCCCACCTCTGAAACACAGCTGATCCGCGACCTGTCCCTGCCGCCGCAGGACCTGGCTCCGGCCCTAACCGACCTTGAGCTGGAAGGCGCGATCTGCCGCGAACCCGGCGGCCTGCTGTCCAGGGCCTACCCTGAGGACAAGGATTGACCCCGCCTGACCGAAGCCAATAACGGCAGGGCGCGGACGCCCGCAACAGGGCCGTAAAGGCAGGAATTGCGCCGCGTCCATTGAGCCCGGATTGACATTCTCCCCTTGCGCCCCACATCCTGCGCCGCCATAGAACCCGGCAAACCGGTCCGAAGAGGTATCAAAATTTATGCCAGTAGTAGTTGTCGAATCCCCGGCCAAAGCAAAAACAATCAATAAATATCTTGGCCCCGACTATACGGTTCTGGCGTCTTACGGGCATGTGCGCGACCTGCCTGCCAAGGATGGATCGGTCGACACCGACAATGATTTCGGCATGACCTGGGAGGTCGCCAACGATTCCCGCAAGCACGTCAAGGCCATCGCCGACGCGCTGAAAGACGACAATGCGCTGATTCTCGCCACCGACCCCGACCGCGAGGGAGAGGCGATCAGCTGGCACTTGCAGGAGGCTCTGACCAAGCGGCGCTCGATCAAGAAGGACACCGCCGTCAGCCGGGTGACCTTCAACGCGATCACCAAGGAAGCGGTGACCGAAGCGATGCAGAACCCGCGCCAGGTCGATATGCCGCTGGTGGAGGCCTATCTGGCACGGCGCGCGCTGGACTACCTTGTGGGCTTCAACCTGTCGCCGGTCTTGTGGCGCAAACTGCCGGGTGCGCGTTCGGCGGGCCGGGTGCAATCCGTCTGCCTGCGCCTGATCGTCGAGCGCGAGATGGAAATCGAGGCGTTCAATCCGCAGGAGTACTGGTCCGTGCGCGCCCAGATGGCCACCCCCCGCGGCCAGGAGTTCGAGGCGCGGCTGACCGTCATGGGCGGCGAAAAACTCGACAAATACAGCCTGAAGAATTCCACCTCTGCCGAACTGGCAGTGCAGGCCGTGGCCTCGCGCAAGCTGTCGGTGCTGTCGGTCGAGGCCAAGCCCGCGGCCCGCAATCCCTCTGCCCCCTTCATGACCTCGACCCTGCAGCAGGAAGCCAGCCGCAAGTTCGGCATGGGCGCGCGCCAGACCATGAACGCGGCCCAGCGTTTGTATGAGGCGGGCCTCATCACCTATATGCGGACCGACGGCATCGACATGGCGCCCGAGGCTGTGCAGGAAGCCCGCGCCGAGATCGAGAAGCGCTATGGCTCAGAATACGTTCCCAACAGCCCGCGGATCTACAAGAACAAGGCGAAGAACGCGCAGGAAGCGCACGAATGTATCCGCCCCACCGACATGAGCCGCGATGCCGCCAGCCTGAAGGTCAGCGACGACGACCAGCGCAAGCTTTATGACCTGATCTGGAAGCGGACCCTGTCCTGCCAGATGGAAGGCGCCCGGCTGGAGCGCACCACCGTCGATATCGGCTCTGCCGACAGCCAAGTTGTGCTGCGCGCCACTGGCCAGGTGGTGCTGTTTGACGGCTTCATGCGGGTTTATGAGGAAGGCCGCGACGATGTGGCGGATGAGGACGACAAGCGCCTGCCGCAGATCATGCAGGGCGAGGCGCTGAAGTTCGCATCCTCCTTGGCGGCACAGGCCGAAAAGGCCAGCAAGGACGCCTCGGTTCTGTCCGATGACGGCGCCGTGCTGGCGCTGCAGCACCACACCCAGCCGCCGCCGCGCTATACCGAGGCGACGCTGGTCAAGCGGATGGAAGAGCTGGGCATCGGCCGCCCCTCGACCTATGCGTCCGTGATCACCACGATCCAGGACCGCGAATATGTCCGCAAGGAAAAGAACCGCCTGTTCCCCGAGGACAAGGGGCGGATCGTCACCATCTTCCTGCTGAATTTCTTCCGCAAATATGTGGGGTATGAGTTCACCGCGAACCTGGAGGAAGAACTGGACGACGTGAGCGCGGGCGACGGCGACTACAAGGATCTTCTGGGCAAGTTCTGGCGGGATTTCTCGGCCGCCATCTCGGAAACCTCCGACCTGCGCATCACCGAAGTGCTGGACGTGCTGGACGACGCCCTGGCGCCGCAGCTTTACCCGCCGCGCGAGGACGGCACCGACCCGCGCACCTGCCCGAAATGCGGCGCAGGCCAGCTGCATCTCAAGACCTCGCGCACCGGCGGGTTTGTCGGCTGCGGCAACTACCCGGAGTGCAACTACACCCGGCCGATCTCCGGCGAAGGCGCCGAGGGGTATGAGCGTATTCTGGGCGAGGACGACGGGGACGAGATACACCTGAAATCCGGCCGCTTCGGGCCTTATGTCCAGCGCGGTGAGGCGACGCCCGAGAACAAGAAGCCGCCGCGCTCCTCGCTGCCGAAGCAGGGCAAGGACTTCCTGCCAGGCTGGGGCCCGAATGAGATCACCCTGGAACAGGCGCTGACCCTGCTGACCCTGCCGCGCGAGATCGGCCAGCACCCGGACGGCGGCGCCATCCAGTCCAACCTGGGCCGCTTCGGGCCGTATATCGCGCACCAGCTGCCGGACGAGGAAAAGCCGGTTTACGTGAACCTCAAGGAGACGCTGGACGTCTTTGAGATCGGCATGAACCGGGCGGTGGAGATGCTGGCCGAGAAACGCGCCAATCCGGGCCGCGGCCGCGGACGCGCCGCAGCGAAGCCGCTGAAGGAACTGGGCGAGCACCCTGAAAGCGGCGGCGCTGTCAACATTCTGGACGGGCGCTACGGGCCATATGTCAAATGGGAGAAGGTGAACGCCACCCTGCCCAAGGATGTGGAGCCCAAGGACGTGACCATGGAAATGGCAGTGCAGCTGATCGCCGAGAAATCGTCCAAAGGCGGCAAGAAGAAGACCGCGGCGAAGAAGCCCGCCGCCAAGAAGAAGGCGGCACCGAAGAAAGCTGCCGCCAAGGAGTGATCCGGGGGCGGGGTGCTCCCGCCGTTTCCGGGCGCATTAAAATGCGCCCTCACCGTTGGGCCCGGCGCCGCTGACGCGGCGCGGGCGGGTTCACTTATCCTCCGGCCTCCGGTTTGCAGCGGGTCAAGGGCGGCGCAGCCGCCGCGTCAGCGGCTTGCCTTTGAGGCGGTGCAAACCTGTAAAACAATGGCGTTTGCCCTGACAGGGCAGACCTGCCCTGTCAGAGCGTCTCAGCAAACCCCGTCTTGCGCCGCGAAGCGGCGCCACGCCCAAGCCTGCTGGCTCAATTGCCAGCGGCAATTGAGCCTGAAAGGCGCGGGAGCCCCTCCCCTCCTGCCTTCCGTAGAAATACGCATCCCTCTCCGTATTCATTGACTCTGCACCGGCTGAGCGCCAGAACTCAGCGCAACCGGCATAATGGGAGATCTCCATGAAAAAGGTATATTCCAGCGCCGCTGAAGCGCTCGACGGGCTGCTTCACGACGGCATGTTCATCGCCGCGGGCGGCTTTGGCCTCTGCGGCATTCCCGAGCTTCTGCTGCAGGCGATCAAGGACGCGGGCACCAAGGACCTGACCTTTGCCTCCAACAACGCGGGCGTTGATGACTTCGGCATCGGCATCCTGCTGCAGACCCGGCAGGTGAAGAAGATGATCTCCTCCTACGTGGGGGAAAACGCCGAGTTCATGCGCCAGTATCTGAGCGGCGAGCTGGAACTGGAATTCAACCCGCAAGGCACCCTGGCCGAGCGCATGCGCGCCGGCGGCGCGGGCATCCCCGGCTTTTTCACCAAGACCGGCGTTGGCACCGTGATTGCCGAGGGCAAGATGGAAAAGCAGTTCCCCACCGGCCCGGACGGCGCCATGGAGGACTACATCATGGAGGAAGGCATCTTTGCCGACCTCGCCATCGTCAAAGCCTGGAAGGCGGATGAAACCGGCAACCTGGTGTTCCGCAAGACCGCGCGCAACTTCAACGCGCCGGCCGCGACCTGCGGCAAGGTCTGCGTGGTGGAGGTCGAGGAGATCGTGCCCACCGGCTCGCTGGACCCGGATTCGATCCACCTGCCGGGCATCTACGTGCACCGCATCATCAAGGGCGAGCACGAGAAACGCATCGAACAGCGCACCGTCCGTCAGAAGAAGGAGCAAGCATAATGCCTTGGGACCGCAATCAGATGGCGGCACGCGCCGCGCAGGAGCTGCAGGACGGCTGGTATGTGAACCTCGGCATCGGCATTCCGACGCTGGTCTCAAACTACATTCCCGAAGGTGTGGAAGTGACCCTGCAGTCGGAAAACGGCATGCTGGGCATGGGCCCCTTCCCCTATGAGGGCGAAGAGGATGCCGACCTGATCAACGCGGGCAAGCAGACCATCACGGAATTGCCGCAGACCGCCTATTTCGACTCGGCGCAGTCGTTTGCAATGATCCGCGGCGGCAAGATCGCGATGGCGATCCTCGGCGCGATGGAAGTGGCCGAGAACGGCGACCTGGCGAACTGGATGATCCCCGGCAAGCTGGTGAAGGGCATGGGCGGCGCCATGGACCTGGTGGCGGGCGTCGGCCGTGTGGTGGTGGTGATGGACCACGCCAACAAACATGGTGACAGCAAGGTGCTGAAAGAATGCACCCTGCCGCTGACCGGCCGGGGCGTGGTCGACCGCATCATCACCAATCTGGGTGTGCTGGATGTGGTCGAGGGCGGCTTGAAAATCGTGGAATGCGCCGAGGGTGTCAGCGAAGACGAGCTGCGTGCAGCCACCGAAGCCACCATCGTCGGCTGACGCGGCGCTGTTGCCGCGGGTGTAGCCAAACGCCTGCCTCTGGCGCAGGCCTTCAAGCCGCCGGGGCGCATCTGCCCGGGCGGTTTTTTGTATTGCAGTTCTCAGTTGCTTCGTTCGTTTCGTGCCGTTTCGCGCTGTGTCCCAGTTAAGGGGGCGGCGCCGCCGGGTGGAGGTGGACAGACCCCGCCGGGGGCCTGCTCGGACAGGATATCCTGGACGACCCCCTTTTTATCAGGGCCGGTCTCCGGGGTGTCGCGCAGGCAGCCTCACAGATGCCTGCGCCTCGTATCATGGCCCATGCGCGGAGCCATGGCGGGGGATCGCGATCTTTTGAGAGTGTGGCAGAGCCAGGTGAGGATCGCGTGAAGGCACCGTACGCTGTGTGCGCAACACCCACCCCGGAGAAAGGCGCGCGGCGGCTCTGAGCGAACGCCTGCCCGGCTTCCCCTCCTCTGACACGGGCCGCTTGAACCGCCGGGCGGTGCGGCTTCAGTTCTGCATCCGGAACACACAGCCGTCGGACAGGAACATCTGCTGGGTCGTGCACAGTCCGCGTGCCACCTGATAGGCGGCCAGAACCTTGGGCACGTAGTCGCGAGTCTCGGCATAGGGCGGCACGCCCTTGTGGGTCCGCACCGCGCCCTCGCCCGCGTTATAGCCTGCCAGAACCAGCATCGGGTCACCCCCGAACTCCTTCATCAGCCAATCCAGATAGCGGACGCCGCCGGAAATGTTCTGCTTGGCCTCCAGCGCGTCGCTGACCCCGAATCGCGCAGCTGTGTCCGGCATCAGCTGCATCAGCCCCTGCGCCCCGGCAGAGCTGACCGCATCGGGTTTGCCGGCAGATTCGACGGCGATTACCGCAAGGACCAGCGCCGGCGATACCTGGGTGCCTGCGCTTTCGGTCAGAATCTGCAGGCCGCGCTCCTGAACGATGTCCTGCATCAGCTGCAACCGGGGGGCCGCCAGCCCCTTGGCGCCCTTCAGCGCCTGCATGGCATCGTCCAGCCGCCCCGGCCCGGCCCCCTCCAGCCCCGGCGCGACCTTGTCCCAGAACCAGGTGTAGCGCCCGGCGGACGGCGCAGCGGCAGGTTCCCCGGCGGCGGGTGCTGCCGGGGGGGGGCTGTCCGCCTCCGGCTCAGGCGCGGGCTCGATTTGCACGGTTATCCGCTTGCCGGACCCCGGTGCGGGCGGTTTGACCCGCTTTGCCTCGAACGCGGGAAAGGGCTTGGGCGTCTCCTGCCCTGCTGCCGCCAGGGGCAAGATGCACAGGGCTGCGGACAAAATTGCGTTTCGCACGGACATTGCTCTGCCTGCCGTTGGTTTTTATCGCCCGAGACTCGGAAAACCGGCGGGCGAATACCAGCTTTTCCACCCCAGAATCTGGCGTATTCGCCATATTTGCCCCCAACTGGCGCGAAAATACCACGGGAGTCCCGCTGGTAATGATTTTTTAACCCAGCAAAAACAGCAAGTTACCTGAGATCTTGTCGAAAAGTTAAAATTGGGCAGCGTTTTACGGCTTTCAGCCCAAATCCTGCCACGCTGCACTGGCTATATGTATTCATCCAAGCCGGACAGGAACCAAAGCTGGTGAGAGAGCAGGTTCCAGAGCGACGGCGGGATGGACCAAATTCTGAGATCCTTTGGAGGGACCAAACTATGATCAAGTTCATCAAAAACTTCCGCAAAGACGAAGACGGCGCCGTGACTGTTGACTGGGTCGTTCTGACCGCAGCTGTTGCAGCCCTGGCTGGCGTTGCCTACTCCTCGATCGGTGGCGGCATCGAAACCATCGCAGGCTCGACCGGCGACTTCCTGACCGCGGTTGACGGCGAAGTGCCGACCACCTTCGACACCGGCACCACCACTCCGTAAGCAGTGGCCGCAAACGGCGATTTCTTAAGCTGAGGGGCCGCGCATTGCGAAGATGCGCGGCCTCTTTTCCCAAGAAAAGCAGAAAGAAGGTGAAACCCATGTTTTCACTTTTTGCCAAATTCCGCTCTGAGGAACATGGAGCGGTGACAGTTGACTGGGTTGTCCTGACTGCAGTTATTGCATCAATTGCAGGTATCGCATTTGTGTCGATCGGAGCGGGCGTTGAGCAAGTCAGCACCAGCACTAAGACCTATGTCGAAAACGCTGCCGACACCATTGGGGCCCTGCAAAGCTCGGTCTTTCAATAAGCCAGGCCACAACCGCCTGATTGCGCAGTACGCCTGCATCCAGGTGCTGCTGCCCCTGTAACACTACGGCATTCCGGCGCTGACGCCCCCTGCCCGGCGGGTTGAAGACCACACGAAAGGAACAGTTATGCGCGGTATTTTTGTACTGGTACTGATTGTTGGCGTTGCCTTGGCCGGCGGCGCCGTGATGATGACGAAGAAGTATGTCAGCGCATATCAGAACGCGCTTGCGCAGGAACGCGCATCCCGGGTTGAGAACATCCCCACCGTCGACATCTTTGTTGCGACGGATACTTTGAAGTACGGCCACCGCCTGACCAAGGAAAGCGTCCGTCAGGTGCGATGGCCCAAGGAAAGCCTGCCGGAAGGCGTGTTCACCAGCCTCGAAGCGCTGTTCCCGCCGGGTTCGGATGAAGCCCCCCGCGTGATTCTGCGCACCATGGAGAAGAACGAGGCCATCATGGCCAGCAAGGTCACCCTGCCCGGGGAAGACGCGGGCATCACTTCACGGCTGGAACGCGGCATGCGGGCCTTTGCGATCCGTGTGGATGTGTCCTCTGGCGTTTCCGGCTTCCTGCGCCCCGGCGACAAGGTGGACATCTACTGGAGCGGCCAGGTGCGTCAGGCCGGCGCCACACAGGGTGACTTCACCCGCCTGATCGAGACCAATGTGGAACTGATCGCGGTGGACCAGAAGGCCAGCAACGATATCGATGGGGCCGTCATTGCCCGTACCGTCACAGTTGCAGCGCGGCCCGAACAAGTTGCCGCTCTGGCCCAGGCGCAGAGCACCGGCAAACTGACCCTGGCGCTGGTGGGTGCAGGCGATGACAGCATTGCCTCGGTCATCGAAGTGGACCAGCGCAAGCTTCTGGGCCTTGGCGCAATCGAAGCCCCGCAGGAGGTTGAACGGGAACAAGTCTGCACCATCCGCACCCGCCGCGGCGCAGAAGTTGTGGCCATTCCGATCCCCTGCACCAACTGAGCTTTCTCTTCGATTACAGCACATTACAAGGTTCAGCCGCGCCTCCTCCCGGAGCGCGGCTGAATTGCCTGTTGCTTAGGCCCCACATGCCGCGCTGCTTAAGAACGGCGCCGAAGCCATTGATTCTTGCAATAATTCGGGAACTGTCCCACAGTGCCGGAAAGAGCGGGCATAAAGACCCGAATAATGAGGCGTGATCGGAAAGGCAGGTCACATGACAATTCGTAGGTTCGTTGCGGCGGCCCTCTTGGGTCTATCGTTTATTGGCATACCGGGTGCGGATGGGGCATCGGCACAATCCTTGCGGGTGGTGAAAAAGGGCACGGCGGCAACGCTGGATGTGCCCATGAACCGCGCCGTGGTGGTTGAAAGCGAAACCCCCTTCGCGGAACTCAGCATCGCGAATCCGGGCATCGCGGACATCTCGTCCCTGTCCGACCGCACTATTTATGTCCTGGGTAAATCCCCAGGCCTGACCACATTGACGCTGCTTGACGGGTCCGGGCAGCTGATCACCAACGTGGAAGTGCGGGTGGCTGCGGATGTGACAGAGTTCAAGGAGCGCCTGCGCCAGATCCTGCCGAACGAGAAAATCGAAGTGCGCACCGCAAATGACGGCATCGTGCTGTCGGGCGTGGTGTCCAGTTCTGCCCGCCTGCAGCGGGCGCTGGACCTGGCGGAACGGTATGCGCCCGAGCGTGTCAGCAACCTGATGTCGGTTGGCGGCATTCAGCAGGTCATGCTGGAAGTCCGATTCGCCGAGATGCAGCGGTCCGTGACCAAGTCGCTCAGCGCGTCACTGGCGGCCGGTTCGAGCAACAAAGCACTTGAAACCGGCACGATGCTGTCTGCCGACAACGGCCTTAGCTCCGAAACAATCACACCTCAGGACAATATCCAGGGCGCGTTCCTGTTTGATTTCGGTGTTGGCAACGCCCGCGTGCGCCTGCTGCTGGAAGCGCTGGAGCGCAAGGGCCTGGTCCGCACCCTGGCCGAGCCGAACCTGTCTGCCCTGTCCGGGCAGGAAGCGAACTTCCTCGCAGGCGGCGAATACCCCGTCCCCACCACCGGGAACGAAGGGGAAATCAGCATTGAATACAAGCCCTTCGGCATCGAGCTCAGCTTCATTCCCCGCGTTGTCGACGGCGATCTGATCAACCTTGAGCTGGTGGCTGCGGTGTCCGCCCTGGACCCGAGCAACGGCTTCACCCTGAACAACCTGACTGTCAGCGCCTTCACCCGCCGTGAAGCCTCGACCACAGTTGAGCTGCGGGATGGCGAAAGCTTTGCCATCGCCGGCCTGATCGAAGACAACTTCCTCGACAACAATGCTCAGGTGCCCTGGCTGGGCGACGTGCCGATCCTCGGCGCCCTGTTCCGCAGCTCCGATTTCCAGCATTCGCAATCGGAGCTGGTGATCATTGTCAGCGCGCATCTGGTCACACCGACCCGCGGCGAAGCGCTGGTGCTGCCGACCGACCGGGTGAAAGCGCCCAGCGAAGGGGAGCTGTTCCTGTTCGGAAAAACGGAGCGCAATGCAAAAGGCGCCGCTGCGGAAGTTGCGCGTCAGGATTTCAACGGCTCCTACGGCTACGTGCTGGACTAAGCAGAGGGAATTGAGCGGATGATCAGAAAAATCGCCTGGGCCGGCCTGATGCTGAGTGCCGCAGCCTGCACTGACGCCACAGGCTTCAGCGCACAGCAGCAAAGGCATTTCGGAGACGCGACCACGAGCAACACCGCTGTCATGAAGGGCGACCGCAGCTATGCCATTCAGCTGGCCGGCCGGTTCGCCAAGGAAGTGCCCAACACCATCAACTTTGATTTCGACAGCGCACGACTGGATCAGGACGCCCGCGCCGTGCTGGACCGGCAGGCGCATTGGATCAAGCAGTTCCCCGAGGTGCGGTTCCGGGTGTTCGGCCACACGGATGCGGTGGGCAGCAATGCCTACAACAAATCCCTCGGCCTGCGCCGGGCGCGTGCAGCGGTCAACTATCTGGTATCGCGCGGCATCAGCCGCAACCGGCTTGAGGCGGTGGTCTCCTTCGGCGAGACGCAGCCGCTGATTCCGACGCCGGACCGCGAGCGCCGCAACCGCCGCACCGTGACAGAGGTGAGCGGCTTCCTGAAGCGGCACCCGACCCTGCTGGACGGCAAATACGCCAAGGTCATTTACCGCGAGTATATCGAGAGCGCGATACCTCCGACCTCGCTGACCATCACCACCATCGACGAAGGCTAATAAGGCGGGCCCTAGCGGCCCGTCGGTTACGAAGTAGTAACAATTCCCCATATTTGGGGATTTTTGGCCCCAATATCGCCTAGATTGCCGCCGACATTGTTTCCAAGAGGCGGACTGTGCGCAAAGCCCGGTCCGCCCAAGTGAACAAGGATGATGGCGATGAGCAGCGGTATGCCGCAAACAGAAACACCTGCGATTGTTGCCTGCACAGTCAGCCGCGACGTGCAGAATTTCGACCTCCTGATTGAAGACATGGAATCCGCATTGGGTGAGGCCTGGGGCGACCTGGGCTTTACCGAGGCGCTGGCCTTCTTTGGCCAGTCTGAGGCGGAACCGCTGCAATTCATTGCCCTGGCCATCGACAGCGCCGACGAGGGCGACCTGCCGCTGATGGGTGAGATCATTACCCAGGCCAAGGCGCGCGGCATCAAGGTGATCCTGATTGCCGAGGACGTGACTCCGGCCGCGCTGCACACGCTGCTGCGCCAGGGCGCGGACGAATTTGTCCCCTACCCGCTGCCGGAACAGGAGCTGCAGGCGGCCATCGAGCGGCTGCAGGCGCCGGCGCCTGCTCCTGCAGCGGCGCAGAATCAGAGTCAGCTGCAGTCCGGCAGCCAGCGCGAAGGCGCGGTAATCGTCTGCCACGGGCTGGCTGGCGGCACCGGCTCCACCACCATGGCGGTCAACCTGGCCTGGGAGCTTGCGGCGCTCAGCGAGCACGAAGAGCCGACCGTCTGCCTGCTGGACCTGGACTTGCAGGCGGGCTCGGCCGCAACCTATCTGGACCTGCCGCGCCGCGACGCGGTGATGGAAATGCTGGGTGAATCGGAGAACATGGACGAGGATCTGTTCGGCCAGGCGCTGATCCCGTTCCAGGAGAGGCTGCAGGTCCTGACTGCGCCGGCCGAAATGGTGCCGCTGGATCTGTTGTCGCCCGAGGACATCACCCGGGTCATCGCGCTGGCCCGCAGCCATTTCGATTTCGTCGTCATCGATATGCCGCACACGCTGGTGCAATGGACCGAAACGGTGCTGAACCTGGCACATGTTTATTTCGCGCTGATCGAGCTGGATATGCGGTCGGCCCAGAACGCGCTGCGCCTGAAGCGGGCACTGCAGGCCGAAGACCTGCCGTTCGAGAAGCTGCGGTTCGCGCTGAACCGGGCACCCAAGTTCACCGACCTGACCGGCAAGAGCCGGGTCAAGCGGATGGCCGAATCCCTTGGGATCTCGATCGACCTGCAGCTGCCTGACGGCGGCAAGCAGATCCTGCAGAGCTGCGACCACGGCCTTCCGCTGGCTGTCTCTGCCGCGAAAAACCCGTTGCGCAAGGAAATTGCCAAGCTTGCAGCCTCGCTGCACGAGCTGGGCCGCAGTGAAGCAGAAGCCGCCTGAACGGCTTGAATTGGGGGTGAGTTGATGTTTTCCAAGTACAAGAAACAGGCCGCGAAACCTGCTGCACCGGCGCCGGCCCCGGAGCCGGCCGCGGGTGCAAACGGCAAGCCTGCAGTCAGCCTGCGGCGCCCGGTCCAGCGTAAGGCAGCGGAAGCGGCCCCGATGGACAAGGAGCGCAAGCGCAAGGAGCGGCTGAACGAGATCAAGATCCAGCTGCACCGGGAGCTTCTGGAGAACCTGAACCTGGCCGCTTTGGAGCGCGCAGGGGAGTCTGAGCTGCGGTCGGAGATCTCCAACATCTCGACAGAGATCCTGGCCGAAAAGAGCATCGTGCTGAACCGCGAGGACCGGCAGACGCTGAACAAGGAGCTCTATGACGAGGTGACCGGGCTTGGTCCGCTGGAAACCCTGCTGCAGGACGAGACGGTCAGCGATATCCTGGTAAACGGCCCGCATCAGATCTTTGTCGAGCGCAGCGGTAAGCTGGAACTCAGCGACATCGGGTTCAAGGATGAGAAGCACCTGATGCGGATCATCGACAAGATCGTGTCCGCCGTGGGCCGCCGCGTCGATGAGAGCAACCCCTATGTGGACGCCCGCCTGGCCGATGGCTCGCGTTTCAACGCGATGGTGCCGCCGATTGCGGTGGACGGGTCGCTGGTGTCGATCCGGAAGTTCAAAAAGGACAAGCTGGGCATCGATGACCTGGTGCAATTCGGCGCCTTCACCGAGGAAATGGCAGCCTATCTGCAGGCCGCTGTCTCGACCCGGCTGAATGTCATCGTTTCTGGCGGTACCGGCTCCGGTAAAACCACCACGCTCAATGCGCTGTCCTCCTTCATCGACAACGCGGAGCGCATTCTGACCATCGAGGACACTGCGGAACTTCAGCTGCAGCAGACCCATGTGGGCCGGATGGAAAGCCGCCCGCCCAACGTGGAAGGCAAAGGCGAGGTTTCGCCGCGCGACTGTCTGAAAAACGCGCTGCGGATGCGCCCCGACCGCATCATCGTGGGCGAGACCCGCGGCGAGGAAGTGATCGACATGCTGCAGGCCATGAACACCGGCCACGACGGCTCGATGACCACGATCCACGCCAACTCTGCCCGCGACGGCATCTCGCGTCTGGAAAACATGATCGCCATGGCCGGCATCGAGATGCCGATCAAGGCGGTGCGCAGCCAGATTGCATCAGCTGTGAACCTGATCGTGCAGGCCTCCCGCCTGCAGGACGGCTCGCGCCGGATGACCTCGATCACCGAAATCACCGGCATGGAAGGCGACGTGATCTCGATGCAGGAAATCTTCCGGTTCCAGCGCGTCGGCCTGACCCCGGACAACAAGATCATCGGCCACTTCACCGCGACCGGCGTGCGCAGCCACTTCTCGGAGCGGTTCCGCCTGTGGGGCTACGACCTGCCGCCGTCGATCTATGAACCCACCACGATGGAGCCGCGCTGATGGAACTGAGTGCCGAACCGCTTATCTACGGCGCGATCTTCTTTGGGATCCTGGCGCTGGTCGAAGGCCTGTATCTGTTTGTCTTTGGCAAATCCATCAGCCTGAACAGCAAGGTCAACCGCCGGCTGGAGATGATGGAGAAGGGCAGCAACCGCGAGCAGGTGCTGGAGCAGCTGCGCAAGGAGATGGGCCAGCACGCCAAATCGCAGTCGATCCCGCTGTATTCCCTGCTGTCCGAACGGGCGCAGAAGGCGGCCATCGCCTTTTCCCCCAAGCAGCTGATCGTGATCATGGCGGGTTTGGCCGGGCTGGCGTTTGTCGGTCTCAGCATCGGCACTGCCGCGCCGCTGCCGGTCCGCATTCTGGGCGCCGTGATCATCGGCGTGGGCGCGGTGTTCTTCTGGGTCAACAAGAAGGCCGCCAAGCGCATGGCCCTGATCGAGGAACAGCTGCCCGACGCGGTAGAGCTGATGGTGCGCTCCCTGCGCGTCGGCCACCCGTTCACATCAGCCATTCAGATCGTCTCCAACGAGGTCGAAGATCCGCTGGCCACCGAATTCGGCGTCATTTCCGATGAATGCGCCTATGGCCGCGACGTCGGCGAGGCACTCAAGGAGATGGCAGAGCGCCTGGACATGCAGGACATGCGTTTCCTTGCGGTGGCCGTGACCATCCAGCAGCAGTCGGGCGGCAACCTGGCCGAGGTTCTGGCGGGCCTGGCCAAGGTGATCCGCGCCCGTTTCCGCCTGTTCCGCCGCGTGAAGGCGATCACCGCCGAGGCGCAATGGTCCGGCAAGTTCCTGTCGGGTTTCCCGCTGCTTTGCCTGATCGGGATCCTGGTCAAGGACCCCAACTACTATGACAACGTCACGGACCACCCCTGGTTCATCCCTGCATGTTTCGTCGTGGGCGCAATGCTGACCGCCAACCTGATCGTCATGCGCATTCTGACCAACATCAAAGTCTAAGGAGCGGACCGTGGATTTCCTGACCGGTATTGAAGGCTTCCTCACAGCGCAGTTCGGCCCGTTCGGCCCGCTTCTGGCGCTTGGCATTGCAGGTTTGTTCATGATCCTGCTGGCCATTCCCCTGCTCATGAACCAGCCCGAAGACCCGCTGAAGAAGCTGCAGAAGAACATCAAGCCGGAAACCCGGCAATCACCGCAGAAGCAGCGGCTGCGGCAGACCGGGCGCAATGAACAGCTGCAGAAGTTCGCCAATTTCCTGGAGCCGCAGAATGCTGACGAGCTGTCCGCGATGGAGCTGCGGCTGCGTCAGGCGGGCTATATCTCCAAGGACTCTGTGCGGCTGTTCCACTTTGCCCAGTTTGCCCTTGGGCTTGTCGGCCTGATGGGCGGGTTGTTCTTTGTCTATGTTCTGAAGGCGGATGTGGAGTTTGACGGCCAGCAGATGGCCATCCGCATTCTTGCGCCAGCGGCTGCGTGTTATTTCCTGCCCCGTTACTGGATCACCCGCCGCATCGCCGCCCGCAAGGAGGCAATCACGGACGCTTTCCCGGATGCGCTGGACATGATGCTGGTCTGCGTCGAGGCCGGGCAGTCGCTGGATCAGGCCATCGTCAGGGTTGCCTCGGAACTGCGCAGCTCCTACCCGGAGCTGTCGGAGGAGTTCCAGGTGGTCGCCCATGAAATGAAGGCGGGCAAGGACAAGGACAAAGTGCTGCGCGATTTCGGCACCCGCTGCGGCGTGATGGATGTCTCCTCCTTCGTGACGGTTATGATCCAATCCTCCAGCTTCGGCACTTCGATCGCTGACGCGCTGCGGGTGTATGCAGGTGAAATGCGTGACAAACGGGTCATGCGGGCGGAAGAGGCCGCAAACAAGTTGCCTGTGAAGATGACACTTGCCACAATGGGGCTGACAGTTCCGCCGCTGCTGATCATCCTGGTCGGCCCCTCGGCGCAGAACATCGCAAATCTGGGCAATCTGGGACCCCAATAATGAATTTGACAGAACGGGCACCCGCTGCCCGGCTGCTCTTGGCCCTCACCGCCGCCAGCGCTGTTGCGCTGGCGGCTTCATGTGCGCCGGGCGGTTTGAGACAGGACAAGGACAGCCCCTGGGCGCCGGGTGCGGACCTGCGCGGCGAAGAAGCCGACGCGCTGCTGGTCGGCAACCGGCTGATGGCCGCGGGAGAGTACAACCTGGCGCTTGAGGCCTTCACCCGGGCGGCGCTGGATCATGGGCTGACACCGGAAGTGCTGTCCGGCATGGGCAGCGCCCAGCTGGGCCTGCGGCGCCTGGGACAGGCCGAAGACCTGCTGCGCCAGGCCGTGGCCGCCGATCCGGAGTGGCCGGAACCGATGAACAATCTGGGTGTTACGCTGATGGAGCGCGGCAAGACGGCCGAAGCAGTGCAGGTGTTCCATCGCGCTTATGCGCTCGACAATGGCGAAAGTGACGCAATCCGCGATAATTTACGCCTGGCACTCGCAAAACTTGAAAATCCTGCGCATACTGCTCCGCAAAAAGAAGACTACAAATTGGTGCGGCAGGGCGGCGGCAGCTACCTGATTCGCCAGACACCATAACAGAGGCAGAGCAGTAAAAAGGACGCACCAATGCGCCAGCAGATTATTCTATCCGCTTCTCTGGCAGGGGCGCTGGTCCTGTCGGCCTGCGCGGATAAAGCCGATGAATCCGTCGAACGCGCCTTGCAGGAAGTGAACGTCATCGACGAAAGCAATCTCAACGATGTGATGCTGAACGTGGCCGATCCGAATGAAGCGGTGGCCCATTTCCAGCGCACCATCAGGAACAGCCCGGACCGGATCGAACTGCACCGCGGTCTGGCGCATTCGCTGACCCGCGCCAAGCGCAACACCGAAGCCGCCGTTGCCTGGAAGCAGGTTGTGTCGATGAAGGATACCACCAGCGAGGACCGCGTCCATCTGGCCGGCGCCCTGGTGCGCAGCGGCGCATGGGATGAGGCCAAGGCGGAACTGGACAAGGTGCCGCCGACCTATGAGACCTATGAGCGCTACCGGCTGGAAGCTGTTGTCGCCGACGCCAACAAGGACTGGAAGCGCGCCGACAGCTTCTATGAAATTGCGGTCGGGCTGACCACCACACCCGCCAAGATCATGAACAACTGGGGTTATTCCAAACTGACCCGCGGCGATTTCACCGGTGCCGAGCGCCTGTTCGGCGACGCGATCCGTCAGGACCAGAGCCTGTTCACCGCCAAGAACAACCTTGTTCTGGCCCGCGGCGCACAGCGCAACTACAGCCTGCCGGTCATCCCGCTGAAGCAGACCGAGCGCGCTCTGCTGCTGCACACGCTGGCGCTGTCCGCGATCAAGCAGGGCGACGTCAAGGTTGGCGAAAATCTGCTGCGCGAAGCGATTGCCACACACCCGCAGCACTTTGAAGAGGCCGCGCGCTCCCTGGCGGCGCTGGAAAACGGCTGAGCCATGCAGTTCCCGGCCCATGCCGCCCTGTGGTTTCTGCCGTTTGTGCTGCCGCTGTGCTACACGGTGGCGCTGACTGACCTGCGCGGCATGCGCATTCCCAACTGGGCCGTTGACCTGTTGGCCCTGATCTATGTGGTGATCGGGGCGCTGGTCATGCCCAGCTGGGCCGACTACGGCTGGCATCTTCTGCACTTGCCTGTCGGCATCGGCCTGGGCTTCCTGTTTTACGCCGCCGGCGCTGTCGGTGCCGGCGACGCCAAGTTTGCAGGCGCCGCGGCGCCGTTCGTTGCGCTTGGCGATCTGCGCTTTCTGATGGTGGTTTTCGCCGCCACCCTGCTGGCCGGCTTCACCGCGCACCGGATTGCCAAATACACCCGCCTGCGGCAGCTGGCGCCGCAATGGCAAAGCTGGGACACCGGCAAGAGCTTCCCGATGGGCCTGTGCCTGGGGGCAACGCTTGCCATTTACCTGGGTCTGGCCGCGCAATTCGGCAGCTGATGCCATCAGGCGCCGCGCGCCAGCGGTGCCAGCCGGAGGTTAGGCCTTTGGCGGTTTTCACGGCGCTTTCGCGGAAATGCTGCAGCTCTGCCCCGCTGTTGCCACAGTCCTGAATAGTCTGTTTCCAGAAGCCCCCGACTGCGGGGCCGGATACGGATATCAGGAACAGGCACCGCCATGAACATGCAAAACCTCGCCGTTGTGGCCCCGCCCGCCCCCAAGGGGCTGGAACAGATGCAGCTGCCGGTGGTGATGATGCGGGATATCCTGCTCAAGACCATCTTCCGCAAGAACGTGGAAAATGTGACCGAGATCGCCGAGGCGATCTGCCTGCCGTCCTCTGTCACCCAGGAGCTGGTGGACATGGCGCGCGAGCAGCGCCTGCTGGAGGCCACCGGCACCCTCAATGCCAACAGCGGCAACGAGATGGGTTACCAGCTGACCGATGCAGGCAAGTCACGCGCCCAGGATGCACTGAGCCAGTCGGAATATTTCGGTGCCATGCCGGTGCCGCTGGCGGTCTACCGCGAGCAGGTGAAGCGCCAGTCGATCCGCAACATCCAGGTGACCCGGGACCAGCTGACCAATGCGATGGGCCATCTGGTGCTGCCGGGCAGCCTGCTGGACCACCTCGGCCCCGCCGTGAGCGCCGGCCGTTCGATCCTGATGTACGGCCCGCCGGGCAACGGTAAGTCCTCGATCTCCAACGGCATCCGCGATGCGCTGGGGGATCACGTCTATGTGCCGCGCGCCATCGAATACGCGGGCCAGGTGATCACTGTCTATGACCCGATCGTGCACACCGCGGTTGAGCAGGAGCAGGAAGATCCCAACGCCCTGCGCCGCCGCCGCCGCTTTGACGAGCGTTACGTGATGTGCGAGCGCCCCACCGTGATCACCGGCGGCGAGCTGTCGCTGGACATGCTGGATCTGGTCTACAACCCGACAGCGCGCACCTATCAGGCGCCGCTGCAGCTGAAATCCACCGGCGGCATCTTCATCGTCGACGACCTTGGCCGCCAGGCAGAACCGCCACAGTCGCTGGTCAACCGCTGGATCGTTCCGCTGGAAGAAAGCAAGGACATCCTGGCGCTGCAATCGGGCGAAAAATTCGAGGTGCCCTTTGACACGCTGGTGATCTTCTCCACCAACTTCCACCCGAATGAGATCTTTGACCAGGCGGCGCTGCGCCGGATCTTCTTCAAGATCAAGATCGACGGGCCGAACCAGGAGAATTTCCTCAAGATCTTTGCCATGGTGGCGCGCAAGAAGGGCATGCCGCTGGACGAGGCGGCGCTGGTGCATCTCCTGAAGAAGAAATACCCGACGATCAACAACATCTACGCCAACTACCAGCCGGTGTTCCTGATCGACCAGATGATCTCCATCTGCGAGTTTGAGGGCATCCCCTACCAGATGTCGCCGGAGCTGATCGACCGCGCCTGGGCGAACATGTTCGTCAAGGACGAGCACATCGTGAAGTGACACGGGAACAGGCGCGGCGGCGGCAAGAGTTTTCCCAAAACTCTTGCCAAAACTTTTCGAAAAGTTTTGAGCCTTCGCCTAAAAGAAGGGGATGAGCGAACTTCCAAAGGCCATCCAAGATTGGTTCTCCGCCCGCGGCTGGACCGTCCACCCGCATCAGCACGCCATGCTGGAGCGGGCCGGGGCACCCTGCACCCTGCTGATCGCCCCGACCGGCGGCGGCAAGACAATGGCGGGGTTTCTGCCCACCCTGGCGGAGCTGGCCGATGGGTCCCACGACGGGCTGCACACGCTTTACATCTCACCGCTCAAGGCTCTGGCCGCGGATATCAAGCGCAACCTGCGCACACCGGTTGAGGAAATCGGCCTGCCCATCCGCATCGACGACCGCACCGGCGACACGCCCGCCTCCCGCAAAAGGCGCCAGCGCGCCGACCCGCCGCATATTCTGCTGACCACGCCCGAAAGCCTCGCCCTGCTCACCTCCTACGAGGATGCCGCCCGCACCTTCAAGGGGCTCAAGCGGGTGGTGGTGGACGAAATCCACGCGCTGGCCGAAAGCAAGCGCGGCGACCAGCTGATGCTGGCGCTGGCGCGGCTGCAGACGCTGTGTCCGGATCTGCGCCGGGTGGGGCTGTCGGCAACGGTGGACGACCCGGAGGCCATCGCCAGCTACCTCGCCCGCCATCCGGACCCCTGCGATATCGTGCTGGCCGATCCAGGCCCGGCGCCGGACATCCGGATGCTGGAAACCGAAGCGGCCCCGCCTTGGGCCGGCGGCGGTGCGGCTTATGCGATTCCGGCGGTGATGGCGCAGATCAAGGCGCACAAGACCACGCTGATCTTCCACAACACCCGTGCCCAGGCGGAAATCTTCTTTCACAACCTCTGGCTTGCCAATGAAGACGCGCTGCCTATCGGCATCCACCACGGCTCGCTTGACCGGGTTCAGCGCGAACGGGTGGAGGCGGCGATGGTCCGGGGAGAGCTGCGCGCCATCGTCTGCACCGGCTCCCTCGACCTCGGCATCGACTGGGGCGACGTGGATCTGGTGATCCAGATCGGCGCCCCCAAGAACGTGAAACGCCTGGTCCAGCGCATCGGCCGCGCCAACCACCGCTACAATGCGCCCTCCAAGGCGCTCCTGGTGCCTGCCAACCGGTTCGAGGTGGTCGAATGCCGTGCTGCGCTGGAAGCGGTGCGCGAAAACGATCTGGACGGCGACCCGCGCGGGCCCGGCCCCCGCGACGTGCTCTGCCAGCATATCCTGATCGCCGCCTGTTCAGGCCCGTTTGATGCGGAGGAGCTTTATGCCGAGATGACCCGGGCCGGCGCCTATGCCACCCTGACCCGCACTGCCTTTGATGCCTGCCTCACCTTTTGCGCCACCGGCGGCTATGCGCTGAAAGCTTATGATCAGTGGCAGCGGCTGCTGCAGCGCCCGGACGGCAAATGGCAGCTGCGCGACCCGCGCGCGGCCAGCCGCATCCGCATGAACCTCGGCACCATTCAGGACGCCGACCTGATCAAGGTCCGCCTGAAACGCAGCCGCGGCGGCAAGCCACTGGGCGAGGTCGAGGAGGCCTTTGCCGCCACCCTCACCCCCGGCGACACCTTTCTGATCGGCGGCCAGACCGTGCGCTATGAAGGCCTGCGCGAAATGACCGTCGAGGTCAGCCGCAACCCGGGGCGGAAGCCCAAGATCGCGGTGTTTTCCGGCACCAAATTCGCCACCTCCACCCAGCTCAGCGCCCGCATCCTCAAGATGTTCAAACAAGACAGCTGGCCCGCCCTGCCCGGCCACACCGCGGACTGGCTGGACCTGCAGCGCGCGGTCTCCGAGCTGCCCCGCGCCGGGCGGCTGCTGATCGAAAGCTTCCCGCATGACAGCCGCGAGCACATCTGCGTCTACGGCTTTGCCGGCCGCAACGCCCAGCAGACGCTGGGCCTCTTGCTGACCAAGCGGATGGAGGAACTGGGGCTGGATCCCCTGGGTTTTGTTGCCACCGACTACGCTACCTTGATCTGGGGGCTGCAAGAGGTCGCAGACCCTGCCCCGCTGTTCGACCCGGAGGCTTTGCGCGACGGGCTGGAGGGCTGGCTGGCTGGGAATGCGGTGATGAAACGCGCCTTCCGCGGTGCGGCCACCATTGCGGGCCTCATCGAGCGCAACACGCCGGGCGCACGCAAGAACGGGCGGCAGGCGACGTTCTCCTCCGACATTCTCTATGACACGCTGCGCAAGTACGACCCGGATCACCTTCTGATGGACATCACCCGCGAGGAGGCCTTGCGCGGGCTGGTGGACTTCGGCCGCATAGAGGAGATGCTGGAGCGGACCCGGGGCCGCATCACGCTCAGGCGGCTGGAGCGGATCTCCCCCCTCGCGGCGCCTTTGCTGCTGGAGGTTGGAAAGGTCCCGGTCAAGGGCGCGGCGGAGGAAAAACTGCTGCAGCAGGAAGCGGAGGAGCTGATGCGGCAGTCCGGGCTGGACCAGCTGCCGCAATAACCCTTGCCTGCGCTGCCCTGACAGATAAACCCAAGCCATGACCGGATATGACTTCACCCTCGCTGGCGCCCGCCTTACTGCCCTTGGCAGCGGCGCGCTGTGGTGGGAAGAGCACCGCCTTCTCTGCATCTCGGACCTGCACTTGGGCAAATCCGAACGCCACATCCGGCGCGGCGGCAGCGCCCTGCCGCCCTATGAGACGCGGGACACGCTCATCCGCCTTTCTGAACGGGTGTCCGCCCTGCAGCCTGACACGGTGGTCTGCCTCGGCGACAGTTTCGACGATGACGCCGCCTCGCAGGCCTTGCCGGAAGCAGAGAAATCCCAGCTGGGTGCCCTGATGCAGGGCCGCCGCTGGATCTGGATCACCGGCAACCACGATCCGGCGCCTGCGGACCTGGGCGGCGAGCAGATGGCAGAGCTGCATCTTGCCCCCCTCACCTTCCGCCACATCGCCGATCCCTTGGCGACGGCAGAGGTCTCCGGCCACTACCACCCCAAGGCACGTGTGCGCAGCACCACCCGGCCCTGCTTCCTGCTGGACCGGTCGCGGCTGATCCTGCCTGCCTTCGGCACCTATACCGGCGGCCTGCGCAGCAGTGATCCCGCGCTCACCTCGCTGATGGCGGCAGATGCGCTGGCGATCCTGACCGGTGCGCAGGCGCTGGTGGTGCCAATGCCCCGCTAAGTGGCGCAGCGTCACAGGCCCATGGCAGCTGTGCCGCCTCTATGCTGGCACTCAGCAGCAACAAGGACAGATGTGATGGACGACCGCATCCGCAGCAGTTTCGCCAAACAAAGCATGATGCAGACCCTGGGCGCTGAAATCGAAAGCGTTGCACCGGGTGAAGTGGTGATCACCGCCCCGATCCTGCCCGGCAGCCGCCAGCAGCACGGTGTGGCCCATGCCGCGCTCAGCTTCGCCATCGGCGACACGGCGGCGGGCTATGCCGCTCTCACCCTGATGCCAGAGAGCAGCGAAGTGATGACGGCGGAGATGAAGATCAACCTGCTGGCCCCGGGCGCCGGAGATTGTCTGCGCGCCACCGGCAAGGTTATCAAACCGGGCCGCAGGCTGGTGATCGTCACGGCAGAGGTCCATGCGGTGACAGGCGAAGAGGAAAAGCTGGTCGCCCTCCTGCAAGGCACCATGGTGCCCGTCTCCGCTTAAACGCCCCTCATTTCATCTTTCCGAAAAAACACCCGCCGGAGGCGATCCGGCGGGAGTGTCATTTTCAGCCGTTGCTGTTCTGCGCTGCGCTTCAGGCGGTGAGGCCTTCTGGCTCTGCGAGGTTGTTGGCGCGGCAGCAGGCGGTGACGGTGTTGGCCAGGAGACACGCGATGGTCATCGGGCCGACGCCGCCGGGAACAGGCGTGATGGCGCCGGCGCGTTCCGCGGCGGAGGCGAAGTCGACGTCGCCGACCAGCACGTTCTTGCCGTCGCGCTCGATCCGGTTGATGCCCACGTCAATCACGGTGGCGCCTTCCTTGATCCAGTCGCCCGGCACCATTTCCGGGCGGCCCACGGCGGCAACCACGATGTCGGCTCGGCGCACCACGTCGGGCAGGTCCTCGGTGCGCGAATGCGCGATGGTCACGGTGCAGCTGTCACCCAGCAGCAGCTGCGCCATCGGCTTGCCGACGATGTTGGAGCGGCCAATGACAACCGCGTCCATGCCCGAGAGGCTGCCGTGGTGGTCGCGCAGCATCATCAGGCAGCCCAAGGGCGTGCAGGGCACCATCGATTTCTGGCCGGTGCCCAACAGGCCCACGTTGGAGATGTGGAAGCCGTCCACGTCCTTCTCCGGCGCGATCGAGTTGATCACCAGATCCTCGTCCAGATGTTTCGGCAGCGGCAGCTGCACCAGGATGCCATGCACGCTTGCGTCGTTGTTCAGCTGATCGATCAGCGCCAGCAGGTCGGCCTCGGAGGTGTCCGCCTCCAGCTTGTGCTCATAGGAGTTCATGCCGACCTCGACGGTCTGCTTGCCCTTGGAGCGGACATAGACCTGGGAGGCCGGGTCCTCGCCCACCAGCACCACCGCCAGGCCCGGGGTGATGCCGTTTTGCTCTTTCAGCCGCGCCACATGTTCGGCCACCTGGCCGCGCACCTTGGCCGCAAAGGCCTTGCCGTCAATCAGAGTTGCTGCCATTGCTCTCTTCCTTTCCTGCGCAGGCATTCGGCCCGCCTTACTCTTCCCGGATCACCCGCGCCTCGCGGGCAATCGACCAGTCCACCAGCTGCCGCCACAGATGCTCGATCAGATCGGGGTCCAGCCCCTGAGCTTCTGCCGCGGCGCGGGCATTCATGACCACTTCCTCAACACGTTCCGGGATCCGCGCCGGCCAGCCGTTCTGTTGCTTCAGCTGGATCGCCCGATCGATATAGCCTGCCCGGACGGCCAGAAGTTGCACCAGCTCAATGTCCAGCCTGTCAATCTGGGCCCGCACCTCTGCCATCGACTGGCAGTCCTGCGGCGGTGTCAGCTTGGTCATGTGTCAGAGCCTCGGCTTTCATTGCTTTGGGCCATATGAGGCTCTGACCATTCTTAGTGGTCGCGCAATTCATTCCGAAAACCGGTTCCCACTTTTCGGATTGCGCTTGAAACTCTCGCGGCCCGGGGATGCCCCCGGGCCGCGAGATGACGCATTTTGCGTCTTAGAACAAGCCTTCGATCTGGCCGTCCTCGTTCAGGCGGATGGTTTCCGCCGCCGGTTTGCGCGGCAGGCCCGGCATGGTCATGATCTCGCCGCAGACCGCAACGATGAAGCCCGCACCGGCGCTGAGGCGCACTTCGCGCACCGGCACCGAGTGGCCCACCGGCGCACCGCGCAGGGACGGGTCGGTCGAGAAGGAGTACTGGGTTTTCGCCATGCAGACCGGCAGGTTGCCGTAGCCCGCGTCTTCCCATTCCTTCAGCTGGTTGCGGATCTTGTTGTCCGCCAGCACCTCGTCGGCGCGGTAGATGCGCTTGGCGATGGTCTCGATCTTCTCGAACAGCGGCATGTCGTCCGGGTAGATCGGCGAGAAGTTGGCGGAACCGGCGTCGACGATCTCGACAACCTTCTCGGCCAGCGGCGCGGAGCCCTCGGAACCCAGCTCCCAGTGGCGCGACAGCACGGCTTCAACGCCGTGGGTGGCGCAGTAGGCCTTGACCGCGTCCACTTCGGCGTCGGTGTCGGTGACGAAGTGGTTGATCGCAACCACAACCGGCACGCCGAAGGATTTGACGTTCTCGATGTGGCGGCCGAGGTTGGCACAGCCGGAGTTCACCGCGTCGACGTTCTCAGCACCGAGGTCCGCCTTGGCAACGCCGCCGTTCATCTTCATCGCGCGCACGGTGGCAACCAGCACAACCGCGGACGGTGCGATGCCTGCCTTGCGGCACTTGATGTTCATGAACTTCTCGGCGCCGAGGTCGGCACCGAAGCCTGCCTCGGTGACGACATAGTCGGCGACTTTCAAGGCGGTCTTGGTGGCAATCACGGAGTTGCAGCCGTGCGCGATGTTGGCGAAGGGGCCGCCGTGCACGAAGGCCGGGTTGTTTTCCAGGGTCTGCACCAGGTTCGGCTGCATCGCGTCTTTCAGCAGGACGGTCATTGCGCCCTCTGCCTTGATGTCGCGGCAGTAGACCGGGGTCTTGTCGCGGCGGTAGGCCACGATGATGTCGCCCAGGCGCTTTTCCAGATCCTTCAGGTCGTTGGCCAGGCACAGGATCGCCATGACTTCCGAGGCCACGGTGATGTCAAAGCCCGCTTCGCGCGGGAAGCCGTTGGACACGCCGCCCAGGGACGCGGTGATGGTGCGCAGGGCGCGGTCGTTCATGTCGACCACACGGCGCCAGGCGACGCGGCGGGTGTCGATGTCGCACTCGTTGCCCCAGTAGATGTGGTTGTCGATCATCGCCGACAGCAGCGAGTGGGCCGAGGTGATCGCGTGGAAGTCGCCGGTGAAGTGGAGGTTCATCTCCTCCATCGGCACGACCTGTGCATAGCCGCCGCCTGCAGCGCCGCCCTTCATGCCGAAGTTCGGGCCCAGCGAAGCCTCGCGGATACAGATCATCGCGTTCTTGCCGATCCGGTTCAGACCGTCGCCCAGGCCCACGGTGGTGGTGGTCTTGCCTTCGCCCGCAGGCGTCGGGTTGATCGCGGTGACCAGGATCAGCTTGCCGTCTTCCTTCGACTGCACAGAGTCGATGAACCCCTGGCTCACCTTCGCCTTGTCATGGCCGTAGGGCAGCAGGTCATCGCTGGAAATCCCGATCTTCGCGCCAATCTCCTGGATCGGCTTCTTCTGCGCCTCACGCGCAATCTCGATGTCACTCTTGTAGCTCATGGCAAGGTTCCTGCTGAGTTTGCATACAATCGCCGGCACAGGGATGCCGGTTTGGCGTTAGACTTAGCCAAAATGCGGCACAATACGCGCGTGATTTCCGACATTATCACGCCTTGATGCGGCGTGGCGTCTTTCGCAGGCCCTGCCAGAGTTCCTTAAAGGAAACGGATTTCCCCGAAAACGGCCGCCTAGGGCGTCCAGGCGCGCTGATCCGGCACAAAGAGCGTCAGTTCGCCGCCCAGCTGCAGACGGCCGGGATGTTCGACCCAGGCGGTGATTCCCCGGCGATTCTGCGCCGCCGGCTTGAAGCGGGCGCCAAAGCCCGCATGATCCTTCTCGATCTCGCGGCCCGGCAGCACGCAGGGGCGGTTTTCCATGTCCACGGTCAGCGTCACCCCATCCGGCCCCTGCAGGCGCGAAGACGGCGGCACGAAGGTGAAGTCCGGAATGCCGCGCAGCACGATGGTTGCGCCGAGATGAACGGGGTCGATGCGGTCCATCCCCATATCCGCCGCGATCAAGGCCAGTTCCTCTTCCGACAGGATGGTCAGCTGGCGCACGTTGCGGATTTCGGTGCCTTGGGGATAGAGGTTTTTCACCCGCACACAGGAGGCGCGATTTTCGCCTTCGTGGCGTCCTCCGGCAATTCCGGCAAACCCCAGGTCCAGCCGCTCCACCGGCGCGGCCCGCAAGCTGCTGCCTGCCGGAACATGTCCCAGCCACGTGATCTCGCCCGTGAATTCCGTTTTCCGCAGCACCGGCATGCCCGCTCTCCCTCGCATAACCCGTTGACGATGCGGCGAGCATACAGGCCGTGCGGGGTGGCACCAGAGGTGCCGTGATGCTTTTTTGTGGTGCTGCAATTCAGCGCCGGAAATGAAAACCCCCGGAGGCCAGCGGCATCCGGGGGTCAAAGCCTAGGGTCATCAGGCGGAGGGCTCAGGCTCCATGCCGCCCTCAGGCGGGGTCTTCTTGGGCTTCGCCTTGGGGATTGCGGTGACCGAGGCGCTGCCCTGATCCTCGCTGTCGTCCTCATCGTCGCCGGCCTGCGGCGGTTCGCCGTTCATCACCCGCTTGATCTCGTCACCGGTCAGGGTCTCGTATTCCAGAAGGCCCTGCGCCAGACGCTCCCATTCCTCGTTCTTGTCCTTGAGGATCTCCAGCGCCTGTTCATAGCCCTGCTGGATGAAGCGTTTGACCTCTTCCTCGATCAGCTCCTTGGTATGGGCTGAGACCGAGAAACCCGCGGTGTTGCCGGAATAGCCTTCGTGGGCTTCGGCATAGTCGATGTTGCCGACTTTGTCCGACATGCCCCAGCGCAGCACCATGGCGCGGGCCAGCTGGCTGGCCTGCTGGATATCGCCGGCCGGACCGTTGGAGACGTGGTCCTCGCCGTATTTGATGACTTCCGCCGCCTTGCCCGCCATGGTCATCGCCAGTTTCTGCTGGCACTCATCGCGGTGGTAGTTCAGCCGGTCCATTTCGGGCAGCGACACCACCATCCCCAGCGCGCCGCCGCGCGGAATGATTGTCGCCTTGTAGACCGGATCGCACAGCGGCAGTGCCAGGCCGACCACGGCGTGGCCAGCCTCGTGGTAAGCGGTCTTTTCCTTCTGGTCCTGGGTCAGCACCATCGAGCGGCGCTCAGCCCCCATCATCACCTTGTCCTTGGCGGATTCGAAATCTTCCATGGTGACAAAACGGCGCCCGACACGCGCGGCCATCAGTGCAGCCTCGTTCACCAGGTTGGCCAGGTCGGCACCGGAGAACCCAGGCGTGCCGCGGGCGATGATGCGCAGATCCACATCCGGACCCAGCGGGGTCTTGCGGGCGTGCACGGCCAGGATCTTTTCGCGGCCTTTGATGTCGGGGTTGCCGACGGTCACGTTGCGGTCAAAGCGGCCGGGGCGCAGCAGCGCCGGGTCCAGCACGTCCTTGCGGTTGGTGGCGGCCAGGATGATGACGCCTTCGTTGGCCTCAAATCCGTCCATTTCCACCAGCAGCTGGTTCAGGGTCTGCTCACGCTCGTCATTACCGCCGCCGTAGCCGGCGCCGCGGTGGCGGCCCACCGCGTCGATCTCGTCGATGAAGACGATGCAGGGCGCGTTCTTCTTGGCCTGCTCGAACATGTCGCGCACGCGGGAGGCGCCGACGCCGACGAACATCTCGACGAAGTCGGAGCCGGAGATGGTGAAGAAGGGCACGCCGGCTTCGCCTGCAATGGCGCGGGCCAGCAGGGTTTTACCGGTGCCCGGAGGGCCGACCAGCAGCGCGCCCTTGGGGATCTTGCCGCCGAGGCGCGAGAATTTCTGCGGATTGCGCAGGAATTCGACGATTTCTTCCAGCTCTTCCTTGGCCTCGTCGATGCCAGCGACATCGTCAAAGGTGACGCGTCCATGCTTCTCTGTCAGCATCTTGGCCTTGGATTTGCCGAATCCCATGGCGCCGCCTTTGCCGCCGCCCTGCATCCGGTTCATGAAGTAGATCCAGACGCCGATCAGCAGCAGGAACGGCAGAAGCGTGATCAGGAAGGACTGGAAGCCCGACTGCTGCTGCTTCTCAGCGCGCACCGGGATGTTCTTCTCGATCAGAAGCGAGGTGACTTCGGCGTCACCCGGCTTGATGGTGACGTAGTTCTGCCCGTCGGTCGTGGTATAGCGGACCTGTTCCCCGTCCAGAGTAACGGTGCTGACCTTGCCGGTCTCCACCGAACTCACGAAGTCCGAAAAAGTGCGTTCACGGCTCTGCATCGTGCTGCCGGAACCGCTGAACAGATTGAACAGCGCCAGAATCAGCAGAAACAGAACAACCCAAAAGGCGATATTGCGAGCGTTGCCCAAGGAAAGTTCTCCCTATCAGTTAGGCGCACCCGTCAGGCCGCCTGCGTTACGCTTAAAATAAGGATCATTCGGGCAGGTTCAATGCGATAAAAGGGATGCAAAGAACTCTTCTTCGTTTGTCACCGTTTCCGCCGACCAGCCATTGCCCATTCCGGCAACTGGAGCAGCCGTCAGTTCGGCCCCGCGCCACACCGCCGGCGAGGACTCCAGCACGGTGCCCGGCACGCCGGTTGCCCGCCAGGACGGGCATTCAAACAGGCCGTCGCGCCCCAAGGGGCGCACTTCGCAACCCTTTGCGTCACCTCCGAAAACCTTCCACCTGTCGTCCCAGATCTGGCCGGGAAGCGAGGTGACGCCTGTGACCGCCTTGGCTTCGCGGCAAATCCAGATCTGTTTGGACGTTGTCAGCAGATGGCAGCCGGACACCGTCGCTGCGCCGCCGCCGCGTGCGGCCAGCACCGCGATTTCCATCGGCACCCGGCGCGGCGGATAGGGAGTGCCCGAAACCCATTGAATCGCTTTAACCAGCAAACGGTAGCCGGTCTCGCTCGGTAAGGTGCGGAATTTGCGCTGGCACAGAACAACCGCCCCCGCCTGCACATGGGCCATGTCACGGGCCGCCAGAAACACGTACCAATCCAGCGCCTCGCGGGCCTTGTTCATGTTTTCCGCAACCCGGGACAGCACCGTTGGCGTCAGGCCCAGCGGTGCCAGATCCGCCAGTGCGCGGCGCGCCCGCACCCGTTCATAGCGCAAGTCGCTGTTGCTGGGATCCTCGCACCATTCAATGCCGCGTTCCTGCAGGAACTGGCGCAATTCGCTTCGGGTCACTTCCAGCAGGGGCCGCACCAGGGTGACGCCCTTGTGCACCCGGCGCGGCGGCATGCCCGACAGCCCGGACACGCCAGAGGCACGGGCCATGCGCATCAGCAGGGTTTCGGCCTGGTCGTCGGCAGTATGCGCCACACAGAGAGTTGTTATGCCATTGCGCCGTGCCCAGCCGCAAAGCAGGTCATAGCGCGCTTCACGGGCCTGTTTTTGCAGATTGCCCTTGCCGGGGCCATCTTGCCACCGGATCACCTCATGTGCGATCCCCAGCCCGGCAGCCGCTTCGCCAACCCAATTGGCCTCTGCCGCCGATTCCGCCCGCAAGCCATGGTCTACCGTTGCTGCCAGCAACTCGACCGGCTCGCCCGCAAATGCTTCCTTCAGAAGATGCAGCAGCGCCATAGAATCACTGCCGCCGGACACCGCAATGCCCAGCTTGCCGGTCAGCCCGGACTGGAACTGCCCGCGCAGCAGCCCCAGGATATCACGCCGCAGCCCCGTCAAGAACAGCCCAGCTTGGCCATTTCCGCCGCCGCCTCGGCCTGTTGCGCAGCACCCGGAAAGCGCACCCCGACTTCGGACAGCGTCACACAGGCCTGATCGGTCTGCCCCAGCCGGCCCAGGGCCGCGCCAAGCTCGAACAGGGCCTTGGGTGCCACCGGCCCGGCCGAGTTGCCGGTAAAGGCCGCAAGATAGGCCCGCGCCGCTTCGCGGGTATCGCCCAGCCCGTCCAGCGCCTTGCCCCGGCTGAATTCGGCGGCTGACGCCAGCGGGCTGCCCGGATAGGACTGGTTGAAGGCCGCGAATTTCTCTGCCGCGTCCTGATACGCACCGTCAGCCAGCAGCTTTTCGGCGGCATCAAAATCTGCCTGTTCGCCAATCGCCAGCTCACCGCCGCCGGTTTCGCCGCCAGCGGTGTCTGCGCCGATGGCAGGCACTGCCGCGCCGCCGGACGCAGGCAGTTCGCCGCCGCCCAGCGTCGTGGTTTCCTTCAGCGCGCCGAGATCGCCGCCTTCCAGCTCAACCAGGCGGAACTCCAGGTCCCCGATGCGGTTGGTGCCGTCGGTGACGATGCGGTCGATCCGGTGATTCATCTGCTCGGTCTGCAGGGTCAGCCGCTGCAGTTCGCTTTCGATTGCGGCGACCCGGTCCAGAACCGTATCGCCGGAAACATCCGCCGAGGGTGCCCCGGTTGTCGACATCTCCCGCTTCAGGCGCTGGATTTCCACATGCAGGACCGTCAGCTCCTGGCGGATGTCCGCCAGCGTCTGGCTGTCCTGCGCCGCCAGCGGCACCGGCAGCATCACGGGCAGCAGCATCATGGAGGCGAAAAATACGGTACGCAGCCGGCTCATGGCTTTACCCCGTCAGCCCGCCGGCCAGCACGGTGACCGCGCGGCGGTTCTTGGAATAACAGGCCTCGTTCGAGCAGATTTCCAGCGGACGCTCCTTGCCAAAGCTCACGACCTTCAGACGGTGGCCTGCAACCCCTTGCGAAATCAGGTATTCCCGCGCGGCGTTGGCACGGCGGGCCCCCAAGGCAAGGTTGTATTCGCGGGTGCCCTGCTCATCGGCGTGGCCCTCGATGGTAACAACATAGTCACCGTTCTGGGTCAGCCAGCGCGCCTGGCCCTGAAGGATGCCCTGGGCCTCAGGCGTCAGCGTCGACTGGTCCACCAGAAACAGCACACGGTCGCCGATGGACTGCTGGAAATAAGCCGGGCTTGCCGGATCCAAGGCGCCTGCCCCGGCACCCGCACCTGCGCCGGCTCCGCCGCCGTTTGCGGTGTCATCCCACCGGTTGTTGCTGCAGGCCGCAAGGCCCAGGACGGCAACAGCCGCAATTGCCAATTTCAAACCGCTCATGTTGTCTGCCTATCCCTTTTGCGTTTCTTGACCGGAAATTAACACATGCCCGGATCAGGTACCATGCGGGTATCCCGCCAATTCACTTCACTCAATTCTGCAATGGCGACCAGGCCGGATCCGAGGCCCCGTCCGGTGTTTTCACAGGTTTAAGGTTGCGCCCGGTGATGTCCACCGAATACAGCAGCGCCCGCCCGGCGCTGCCCTGGCTTTCGCGGGTGAACATGATCACCCGGCCATTGGGCGCCCAGGTCGGCCCCTCGTCCAGGAAGGAGGCCGTCAGCAGCCGCTCCTCACCGCCGTCGGTGCGCATCACACCGATGTGGAAGCGGCCCTTGTTCTGCTTGGTAAAGGCGATCATGTCGCCGCGCGGCGACCATACGGGCGTACCGTAACGGCCCTCGCCGAAGCTGATCCGCCGCGCCTCGCCGCCGCGCGCGGGCATCACATAGAGCTGCTGGCTGCCGGAGCGGTCGCTTTCGAACACGATCTGGCTGCCATCCGGGGAAAACGACGGCGCGGTCTCAATCGAGGGGGCCGAGGTCAGCCGCGACTTGGCGCCGGTTTGGATGTCCATTGAGAACAGGTCGGTATTGCCGCCCTGGGTTTGCGAATAGACGATGGTGCGCCCGTCAGGCGCAAACCGCGGTGCAAAGCTCATGGTGCCGTCGCCGCTGGACAGCACCTTGCGCTGCACCTGGCCCACGTCCAGCACATGGATCTGCGGGAAACCGCTCTCATAGCTGGTATAAAGCACCCGGTCGCCAGAGGGAGAGAACCGCGGCGCCAGCACAATGGAGGCGCTGTTGGTCAGATACTGCACGTTGGCGCCGTCGTAATCCATCACCGCCAGCCGCTTGCGGCGGTCGTTCTTGGGACCGCTTTCGGAGACATAGACAACGCGGCTGTCAAAGTAGCCGCTCTCGCCGGTGATCCGGCTGTAAACCGCATCCGCCACCTTATGCGCCATCCGGCGCCAGCCGTCGGTGGTGCCGTTGAACTGCAGCCCGGTGCCCAGCTCCTTCTCGGCAAAGACGTCATGGCCGCGGAAACGCACCGCCAGCTGGTTGCCGTTGACGCTGACCGCGCCGGTGATCAGCGCCTGCGCGTTCACCGCTTTCCAGTCGGCGTATTTCACCGGGTTGTCGAACCCCGTCACTTTGGAGATATGGGCGCTGGCCGGCACTTCCCGGAACAGCCCGGTGCCGCTCAGGTCGGCTGCAATCACCCGGGCGATCTGGGCAGCATACTCCGAGGCCGCCGGGGTCTCCGGAACGAAATCCGGTACCGCATAGGGCAAGGGTTCGATCACGCCCTGGTCGATCTCGATGCGGAGCGGGCCGTCCTGAGCCATGGCCGCGCCCGCGCCTGCCGCCGCCGCGGCACCGATCAGAAGAGCTGCCAGTATTTTCCTCATTTGATCCGCATCCTTTCAGGATTGAATGTCATCTCAATATCGCGCCATTGCGAATATTTTTCAGGGGGAAGCTGAAAGCCTGCGGACCCGCAGCGGATAATTGCCCGCCGCGCCGCCTCATAAGCCTGCTTTGCCGCCGCCGAAGACCCGCCGGTGCTCGAAAGCATCCGAATCGAGCCTGTGTCCGGCTTGCCGTCCTGCGCCAGAGAGACGCCCACGACCACGGTTGTCATCAGCGCATCCGTAGACAGCGAGCCAACGTTCCAGCAGCGCGACACCTCAACCCGCAGCGCGTCCTTCTCGCCCAGCGTCAGCGGCGGGCCGGAAGGTTCCGGCGCCTCCACATCGGCGCCCCCTGCCAGCGCCTCTGCCAGCGCATCCGCCACCGCATCGGACGTGTCCGCCTGCTCCGGCTCCGCCGGCTGGGCCGCCTCTGTCACCTGCGGTTCCGGTTCCGGCTCGGGCCGGGCTGGCCGGGTCCGGGGACGCTTGGACACCGCCGGCGCAGCCGAGGCCGCCACGTCCTCGCCCTCGTTTTCCTCGGTCACGATCCGGTCGCTGGCGGCCTCGCGTGCAGTGGCTTCCTGCGTTTCTTGCTCGGTCTCGGCGCTTTCTTCAGGCGCGACTTCAGGCTGAACGATATCGTCGATCCTGGTGTCCGGTTCCGGCGGCGCAACCGGTTCCGGTGCCACCCGGTCCACGGGGCGTGGTGCTGTTTCCGGCCGGACCTGCGGCACCAGTGAGGAGATTTCCGGCTCTTCCGCGGCAGATGGCACCTCAACCGGCACTTCGGGTTCCGGCGGCTGTTCCGGCAGGTCTGTCACCTGCGGGTCAGGCTCTGCCGGTTCCAGCGGCTCCGGCTGGGTGATCTCCGGCTCCGGGTCCGGCTGCGGCGCGGGCTCCGGTGCGGGCTGCACCGCGGCGGGCTCATTCAGCGGCGCAGGTTCCGGCGACACCTGCGGCGCCTGGCGCTGCTGGCTCAGCTTCTCGAACTGCTCCGCGGAAATCAGCGCCACCTGCTGCACGTTGGACGGCAGGGGTTCGGACGGGAACCAGGCGCCGAAGACAACCCATGTCATCAACAGCCCATGGCCTGCCAGCGAGATTTTGGTTCCGGTCTGCACCCTGTGCGTCCCCGCCTACTGCCCCGTGCCTTCGGCCTGCCGCCCGTCCAAGGCCGGGCCGCCGGTGTCAGTCACCAGCCCCACATTGGAAAAACCGCCCGCGTTCAGCGCGCCCATCACCTGCATGACGTCCGCATAGGCGATCCGCCCATCGGCGCGCAGGAACACCCGGTCCGAGGAGCGTTCTGCCGCAATCGCCCGCAGTTTGGACACAAGTTCCTCGCGCGCCACCGGCGTTGTCTGGATCTCCACCCCGCCCCCGGCGGTCATGGTGACAGTCAGCGGTTCCTCCTCATCGCCGGGCAGTGCGCCTGCGGCGGTTTTGGGCAGCTCAACCGGCACGCCCACGGTCATCAGCGGCGCCGCCACCATGAAGATGATCAGAAGCACCAGCATGACGTCCACAAATGGCGTCACGTTGATTTCGGACATCGGCGCGCCCCGGCGGCGGCGGCGGCCCCGGCGGCGGTCGCCGCCTCCCGAAGGCTGCTGGACTGCGGCGCCCATGGCCTCAGGAATCCAGCTGGCGGCTGAGGATGGTGGCGAACTCATCGGCAAAGGCCTCGTAGCCGCCGATGATGCGGTCGCTGTCCGCGCTCAGCTTGTTGTAGAAGACCACCGCCGGGATCGCCGCCAAGAGGCCCAGGCCGGTCGCCATCAGCGCCTCAGCAATGCCCGGCGCCACAACGGCGAGGTTGGTGTTCTGCTGCTCGGCAATTTCGATAAAGGCGGTCATGATGCCCCAGACGGTGCCGAAGAGGCCCACGAAGGGCGCGGTGGAACCCACGGTTGCCAGCACCGACAGCCCGCCTTGCAGGCCTTCGGTCTCCTTGGCGATGGCGACATCCATCGACCGGTCGATACGTGCTTGCGCGCCGGGGATCAGCCCGCCATCGCTGCGGTGGCTGCGGCGCCACTCGCTCATCCCGGCCGAGAAAATCCGCGCCGCCTGGCCCGAGGGTTCGGACCCCAGCCGCTCAAACAGCTCATCCAGCGGGTTGCCGGACCAGAACGCCCGGTCAAAGGCATCCGCTTCCCGGCGGGCAAGACGGTAGTTGATGGTTTTCTGGATGATGATGCCCCAGGACCAGATCGAGGCCCCCACCAGCATCAGCATCACCAGTTTCACGGTTACGGTGGCCCGCGCGAAAAGGCCCCACATGGAGAAATCAATCTCCTGCGCCAGCGCCAGAGTTTCTGCTTCCATTCGCCTGCTCTACGGTTTTTTCCCAGCCGTTTATCCGGCCTTATTTGGCAAGACGCTAGCGCAGATCAATGGCAAAGGCCATTAAAACAGGCACACGGGGGCCAAATGTTACCGCAATGCGCGAATCTCTGCCGGAAGCCGGGCCGGTTTGCCGCCCGTTGTGATGCAAACAATGGTGACCTGGGCACGGAACAGCGGCTGGCCGCCGCGGGTGACTTCCTGATTCAGGACCATCCGGGCAGGCGTTACATTGTGCATGGAGGTGGTGACCAGCAGTTCCTCGTCGAACCTGGCAGGCGCCAGGTAATCCGCTTCGATCCGGCGCACCACATAGATCAGCCCGCCCTCGCGCATGGCGTTCTGATCAACGCCAATGCCGCGCACCCAGTCGCTGCGGGCGCGCTCGATGAAGCGCAGGTAGTTGGCGTGATAGACAATCCCGCCCATGTCGGTGTCCTCGTAATAGACCCGGACGGGAAATTGGTGGTTCATTGCCTGCTCCTTGCGTTTACGCGCACCCTATGGACCGCGCCAATCCGCTGCAAGCGGCTCATCCCTGCAATGGATACTCCGCCAGCACATCATAACGCGCACCCTCTGGCGCCAGCGTCGACTGGAACAGCGCGTAACTGTCCGCTTCGCATTCCAGCTTGAAATCCGCTGCTGCAGACAGGAAACGGGCAATCTTTTCGACCTGCCCTGCCTCAAGATTCCGGGGAAAACGCGCCAGCGTCACATGGGGGCGGAAGCGTTCGCGCGGCAGGTCAATTCCGGCGGAGCGGCAGGCGCTGCGGACACGGCCGAGCAGATGGACCAGCTCCGGAGATTTCCGCACCTCAGCCGCCAGCACCCGCGGCCGCTTGCCGCCAAAGGTGCCCAGACCGCTGAAAGTGAGCATCAAAGGCGGCGCACTGATGTCTGTCAGGATCTGATGCAGCGCCTGCAGCGCAGCCTCGGGCTGGTCATCCAGGAAGGCCAGCGTCAGATGCATGTTCTCTGCCGGGATGTGCCTGCCCAGGGTCAGCCCTTCCTGCACGCGTTCCAGCGCGTCCAGGGCCGCGTCCGGCAGCTGCAGGCCGACAAAGGCGCGCATCAGGACTGAGGTTGCACCGCCGCCGGGGCCTGCAGGCGGGCAAACAGGCGCAGGGCGTGGGATTTATCCTCTGCCGCCACCGGCATCATCCGGTCGTAAGCGGCAGCAATCACGCCTGCGATTTCGGGCCGCAGAATGGTGGCGCCAGTGTCCGGCAGCACCGCCAACGGCGAGGCTTCTGCAAAGGCCGCATCGCCCCACATCAGCGCCGCCTGCACCGCCTGGGTGAGTGCCAGCGTCTCGGCCGGCATCTGCGCCATTGGTCCTTTCATCCGCAGGAACACGAAACAAGCTTTGATACCGCCCTGGTCATCAAAGCGGAAGGCACGGTACTGGCTGGCATCTGCTTCTTTCAGCCGTGCGACCAGAGGCTCCAGCCCCGGTATCAAACGGTCCAAGTCCGGCACTCCCAGGAGTTCATCCCAGCCGCGGAAGAAGAAGAACATCAGGTTCGATCCCAGCTCCGGATCGGTCTCGGCCATTTGGTGGCCCGCCAGCGTCATCACTGCCTCCAGCGCGCCCTTGACGGTCTTGAGTGTCTCGTCCTGCACCCCGAACACGATCGGCGCCACCGGCCGACCCCAGCGGGCAAAGGCATAAGAGCCGTCGTGGCGGGTGAACAGGCTTTCGATCTGTTCCGGCGTCAGGTCTGGCAGCTGGGCGGTCATGGGTGTCTCCTTGGTGCTGTCCCGTCTATGCCGTCTGTACCGCGCGGCGGCAAGGGGGGCTCCCGCGCCTGCCCGGTCTCCTGGCTGCGCCAGGCCGCCGGAAGCAGCCTTGGGCCTGGCGCCGCTGGCGCGGCGCGGCCCCGGCGTGACGCAACCGCGCCGCGCGGCAGCGCGGCGCCCGGCCCAACGGCTGCAGCGGCATCTTTGATGCCTCTGCAGCAGGCGGGAGCCCCTCTTGCAACAGGAAAGACCGGAGCTACCCGAACAGGTCGTTCTGGCTGCGCGGCGGCGCCATGCCGAGGTGGGTCCAGGCCTTTTGCGCCAGCATCCGCCCGCGCGGGGTGCGCTGGATCAGCCCTTGCTGCAGCAGGTAAGGCTCGATCACCTCCTCCAGCGCGTCGCGGCTTTCGCTGAGGGCTGCTGAGATCGTCTCGATCCCCACCGGGCCGCCGCCGTAATTCTCCGCAATCAGTTTCAGATAGCGGCGGTCGGCGCCGTCCAGACCCAGCTGGTCCACCCCCAGCCGCGTCAGGGCGCCATCTGCAAGCTCCCGGGTGATGGTGCCATCGCCCTCGACAACCGCGAAGTCCACCACGCGGCGCAAAAGCCGGCCGGCGATCCTGGGGGTGCCGCGGGCGCGCCGCGCGATCTCGCGGGCGCCGGCGTCATCGGCGGGCGCGCCCAGTTTTCGGGCATTGCGGCTGACGATCTCAAACAGCTCGTCGATGGTGTAGAACTGCAGCCGGGTCGGGATGCCGAAGCGGTCGCGCAGCGGCGTGGTCAGAAGCCCCATGCGGGTGGTGGCGCCGACCAGGGTAAAGGGCTGCAGCTCGATCCGGACGGTGCGGGCCGCCGGGCCTTCCCCAATTACAAGGTCCAGCTCGAAGTCCTCCATCGCCGGGTAGAGCACCTCCTCCACCGCCGGGTTCAGACGGTGGATCTCGTCGATGAACAAGACGTCGCGGGCTTCAAGGTTGGTGAGGATCGCCGCCAGATCGCCCGCTTTGGCCAGCACCGGGCCGGAGGTCATGCGGAAGTTCACGCCCAGCTCGCGCGCGACGATCTGCGCCAGAGTGGTCTTGCCAAGGCCGGGAGGCCCGTGGAACAGCGTGTGATCCATCGCCTCTCCGCGGCGCCGGGCGCTTTCGATGAAGACACGCAGGTTGGCGCGGGCCTCGGCCTGACCGATAAATTCGCCAAGGCCCTGCGGGCGCAGGGCGCGGTCGTTGTCCGCAGCACTGTCTTCGGGCAGCGGCTCGGGGCGCAGGGCGGGGTCGGCGTCAATCATAACTAAGTATCCGCAATCTGTGGAGCAGCGGTCAGGGCAGCGCCCGTTCCGGCGGGGTGGAAGCGAAGCGCCCGCCCCGTGGGGACGGGCGCTGCCCGGCCTAACAGCCGGGCGGAACACGAAACCTCAAATCCCATGCCCATTACCCCTTCGGTGCCAGCAGGCGCAGCGCGGCACGGATCAGTTCCGGCTCATCCGCGTCCGGGTGATTTGCAGCCGCCTCCGCCACTGCAGCAGCCGCATCCGAGGGGCCATAGCCCAGATTGCCCAAGGCCGACAGCGCCCCGGCAGAGGCCGCGGCCGCGCCGGAGGGCTTCTTCGGCGGCGCCTTGCGCACGGGCTTGGCGGCAGGCGCGGGCTCTGCATCCTCGACCACCTCCAGCCCCGGGCCGTCCATCGCATCCACGACTGTGCCCCCCATCGCCATCACGCCCGGCGCCTTATCCTTGAGGTCCAGCACGATGCGCTGCGCGGTCTTGGGGCCGACGCCCTTGGCGGCCTTCACCGTGGCCCAGTCGCCAAGGGCAATCGCCCGGCTCACCCCGTCCGGACCCAGCGCGCCGAGAATGGCCAGCGAGACCTTGGCACCAACCCCCTGCACCGAGGTCAGCAGCCGGTGCCATTCCTTCTCAACCAGCGAGGTGAAGCCGTAGAGCTGCATCAGGTCTTCGCGCACGACCATGTCCGTGTAGAGCGCAATGGCTTCGCCCACGCCCGGCAAAGCCGCCATGGTGCGGTCGGAGCAATAGACGATATAGCCAACGCCGCGCACGTCGATCAACACATGGTCCTGCGCCCGGTAGTCGAGGCGGCCTGTCAGTTTCCCAATCATGAATGTTTGCCGGTCATGCGCGTTTCTCCCTCAGCTGGCGCTGCTGCGTGCCGCCGTAATAGGCGTGGCAGATCGCAATCGCCAGCGCATCTGCGGCATCGGCGTTCTTGGGCAAACACCCCGGCAGCTGCAGTTTCACCATATGCATTACCTGCTCCTTCTCGGCGTGGCCGACGCCCACCACTGTTTTCTTGACCCGGTTCGGGGCATATTCCCCGACAGGCAGCCCGGCTTTGGCCAGCGTCAGCAGCGCCACACCGCGCGCCTGGCCCAGCTTCAGCGTGCCGGCGCCATCCTTGTTCACAAAGGTCTGTTCGATTGCCGCCTGATCCGGAGAGAAGGCTTCGATGATCTCAGTGACCTGATTGTGCAGGGACAAGAGCCGCTCCCCCAGGTCGTCGCCGTCAGAGGTGCACACCCCGTTGGCGACATGGCTGAGACGGGTGCCGCGCGATTCGATCACACCCCATCCAAGGTTCCGCAACCCCGGATCAATTCCCAAAATCCGCATGATGTGCCTGCCCCTGCCCGCATGCCGGCCCGTTTGCCGGAAATTATTTTGACCTACGACTAGCACAAAAGGCGAACATGTCCAATTGCTTTCACATCGGATTGTTCTCGCTGAGAGCACAAGTGCGGCCTGGAAACGACCGTTCATAATGGCGGAAGCGACATTTTCGCACCTGTTCGGCGCCGCAAGGGAAATCCCTTATTTACAAGGCGGAAAGCTATGCGCACAGCGCATAAGACACATGCATTTTCAGGTCTTGCTGCGCAGATATTCCGCCACTAGATGCCGCCCATCGCAATGACGCGACGGATGCAAACAGCTAATCAGAGGACACGGATATGGCCGCATTTGATACCACCCGCACCACCTATGGTTCCACCGGCCTGTTTGGCCGTTTCGGCGCTCTGGTTGCCGCCGCAGCCGGCGCATTTGCCGCCTGGAACGACGCCCGCGCGACCCGCAACGCGCTGAACGGCCTGTCCGACCGCGAGCTGGCCGACATCGGCATGTGCCGCGGCGACATCGATGGCGTGGCCACCGGCAAAACCGTCTTCTGAGACACTCCTGATTTCGCCCCCCTCCTCCCTAGGGGCGCACAGGGAAACGCCGCGGACCTGACCCAGGCCGCGGCGTTTTTTGTTGCCTATTTTGCTGCCTTGCAGCTCAAACGTTTCCTGAAGACGGCAAAAAAGGCCGCGGCATTGCCAGCGGCCTTTCACATTCGTCTTCAGGGCAGGCCTGCGCTTAGCGCAGCACCGGTCCGATCTTCTGAGCGATGTAAAGGGATGCGGGTTCCGCCTGCATCAGGAAAGCGCCGGCGCGCTCGACGGCACTGCCCCCTGCCAGCTTCACAACCCGGTTATCATAGCTGGAAGTGCCGAGTGCCGCGATCAGGAACCCCTTAAACAGCAAGAAGGCGGCGGCGAAGAACACCACCGTGCGGGCCGAGATCCGGGACTGCACCCGGCGCGGCTGGATCACCAGCAGCCCGTCCGGCCGCATCTTCGCGGAAAACCCCTCGGACAAGGCCGCATGCTTGCGGTTGATTTGCTTCAACCGCGAATGAAACTGATCACGATGTTCGACCATCACTAGTCTCCGAACTGGCCCCCACCAGCGGATGGCCCATGATTGGCTAAAAATGCGGCGAAAATGGGGCAAGCATCTCAAATTTGCCGCAAACTTAGTTCAATCAGTCCGTTTTACGGAGAAGTAACGTTGTCCATTCACCAATTTCGTCCCGGCGCGCCAGATTGGCGCCGTTCTGTGCATAAACACTGACCACGTCGTCAGCCTGCTCGTTCAGGATCCCGGAGAGAATCGTATAGCCGCCGGGACGCAGATTCGCCGTCAGGTCAGGTGCCAGAGCCACCAGCGGACCCTTCAGGATGTTAGCAAAAATCAAGTCATAGGGTGCCTGCGCATGCAGCTCAGGGTTGTCGAAACCCGCCGCCTCCAGACAGGTAACCTGGCCCTCCATGCCGTTGGCCTTGAGATTGGCCATGGCCACCTCAACCGCGACCTCATCGATATCACTGGCCAGGATGGCACCGTTCCAGACCCGCGCGGCGGCCATCGCCAGCACAGCAGTGCCGCAGCCGATATCGGCCACTTTTTCACCGCTGAAGCCCTCGTCCAGCAGGTGGTCCAGCGCCTTGAGGCAGCCCAGTGTGGTGCCGTGGTGGCCGGTGCCAAAGGCCATCGCGGCCTCAATCAGCAGCGGGACCTTACCCGCGGGCAGCTTGTCCGCGTCATGGGAGCCGTAGACAAAGAAACGGCCCGCCTCGACCGGCGCCAGCTCGCGGCGCACATGAGCGACCCAGTCGGTTTCCGGCACCTCCGAAACAACGAATGGCTTGGCCTCATGCATCGCGGCCAGCAGCGCGAGGCCTGCCTCGTCGGGGGCTTCAGTGAAATAGCCGCCAACCTCCCACAGACCGGAACCGTCTTCCATTTCAAAAACACCGATGCCGGTGGGCTCCGGGATGAGCCGTTCCATGGCTTCACCAAGCGCTTCGGCCTGGGCTTTTGCGGTGAGCGTGGTGAGTGCGGTGAATGTGGGCATGGCGTTGCTCCTGAAACTGTTGCCAAGCGCCTAGGCTGCCGCGCCGTCCGCGTCAAGCGCCCGCCTGGCCCGGGGCCAGGCAGCGCCCGCGCTCACCCTGTGCGCGGGTGCTCCGCCCCTTGGCGGGGCGGACGGGTCATTCCGCGGGCGCAGGCCGCGCGTATGTGCTGAAGATGGTCTCGTTCCCCGGCTCCGGGTGGCGCGGGATCAGCAGGGACAGGGACAGCGACACCAGCGCCATTGCGGCGGCCAGGGCAAACACCAGGCCCGGTTCATAGACCCAGAGAAGCCCCAGCAGCACCGGCAGGAACACCGCGGCAATGTGGTTGATGGTGAAGGCCACGGCGGCCGTGGGGGCGATGTCGCCCGGGTCGGCGATCTTCTGGAAGTAGGTTTTTAGCGCCAGCGCCAGGGCAAACAGCACATGGTCGATCACATAGAGCACCGCTGCGATCACCACGCCCCAGCCAAACCAGTAGATGCCGCCATAGGCCGCAAAGACGATTGCGAGACCTGCGTATTCAAAGATCAGCGTGCGGCGCTCGCCAAAGGCGGCCACCGCCTTGCCCAGCAGTGGCGCCACTGTCATGTTGATCACAAGGTTGACCAGATAAAGCCCGGTCAGCTCATGCACCTCAAAGCCGAATTTCTCGACCATCATGAAACCGGCAAAGACCACAAAGATCTGCCGCCGGGCACCCGCCATGAACTGCAGCGCATAATACAGCCAATAGCGCTTGCGCAGGATCAGCTTCTTGGTCTGCGGGTGCGGCGCATCGAACTGCGGATAGGCAAAGAGCGCAAAGAGAGCGATGGCTGCGGTCAGACCGCCTGCGGCCAGAAACACGGTGTTATAGCTGAGGCCCAGGCTCTCCCAGGTCAGCACGATCAGCCCGTAGACGACCAGCGTTGCTGCCGACCCGGCCGCCACCAGCCAGCCCAGCGTCTGCGGCGCGCGGTCCTTGGGCAGCCATTGCAGCTGCAGCGACTGGTTCACCGTCTCGTAGTAGTGGAACCCGATGGAGCTGAGAAGCGTCACCATCAGGAGGCCCCCAAGCGAAGGGAACCATGCGGTGACCGCTGTCGCCACCCCCAGCATCACTAGCGAAATCAGCCCCAGCACCTGCTCGCGCATGAACAGGATCACCGCGATCACGCCAACGGCCAGGAAACCCGGTATTTCCCGCACCGTGTGCAGCAGGCCGATGTCGGCGCCATCGAAACTGGCGGCCTCGATCACGAAGTTGTTGAGCAGCGCGCTCCAGGTATTGAAGGCAATTGGCATCGCCAGCGCCATCAGGAACAGAAGCGTCACCGGGCGGCGCCAGAACGGCAGGCCCTGGGCCTCGGAAAGGGGCATGGGTTTGAACATAGGCTAGGGTTTACGCCTGTTCCGCCGGTCTGGCGAGGGGGAAAACCCGCTTGCACATCAAGCTCCGCACCAGCGCGCAGAGCCCCCCAAGCGAGGCTCTGCCTCGCGCTCCGGGATACTTTCGGCCAGATGAAGAGCGGATCCGTTCTTCATCTGGCGCAAAAATTCCGAAACAGCGTGCTTCGACAGCTGCGGAAAAAAACAAATGCAGGGGGTCAAACGTTCCGGCCTGGTTCCCGGTGCAGGTCTGGCAGCAGTTGCCGCGCCCCCGCAGGCGGAACGCGCCAATTTGCTCCTTAACGTACTCCTGACGGATGACACGGCATGACAGAGTAAACAAAAAGCCGCAGCGCCCACTGCAGGCATGTTTAGGGTTCAAAACCTCAAAGGGAATTCCGATCCAGCACCGGCTCCTTTTCGAGGGCCAGGGCACAACAGATGACCTTCATGAAAAAGCTGCTCCGGCTGCCAGCCTTTGGGTTTGGTCCAGTGAGTGAAAACTAGTAATTTTGCAATTGAACCAGCCATCTGCACAATAGGTTTATGCGCCATAGATCATTGGTTTATAGCCTCCGCCCATAGGTTTATTGTGGCTGTTCCCAGTTCCATGGCACAGGTCCAGAAGACGGTGCAGAAGCACCGCGGGCGCGATGCAGAGGCAGGGCGCCGGGCAGAGAAACACGCCAGGCTGTATTTTTATTGGGACGCTTTCGGAGCGCCTTTTTGCGCCTGCGGTCAAAACGTTCTCTGACGCAGACATTTATGCCCCGGCACGGCCGGGCAGCGCAGGAGAGAACGGGTGATCAAAACTGTCACGACGGATGCCGGAGCCTTTGCGGTTTACGAAGCCTATCTGCGGGCAGCCGAAAGCGGCAGCGAGCCGCTGCTGGATCTGAGCGACGCCAGCCTGTACGGCAGCAGCGGCCAGGAGATGACCGCGGCGGAGATGCAGCAGGAAAGCGTGGATATTTCCGCGACGCTGATTGCGGGGGAACGCGGTGCCGGCGCCGCCAATCCGCTGTCCTTTCAGGCGGTGAGCCAGATTGCCGACTCGCTTCTGGCGCAGGTCGAAGCGGCCAAGGGCCTAGCCGCGCAGCCGGACTCGGATTTCACGCCTGCTGAACTGGAAGCGCGTGCGGCGCAGCTTTCGGCTGACATGATTGCGCAATTCGAGGCGCGGATTGCGGCTGATCCGCTGGCGGCGTCCTATCTTCCCAGCACCGACCTGCAACGGCAACAATTCAACCAGGGTGTCCTGGAGGCTATGAACGCCATGTCCGATGCCCGCTCCTTTGTGAAGAAGCTGGCCGACGGGGACGCCAGCCCGGAAAACATTGGACTTGCGGTTACGACATCTGTCAAAGCCGCGACCTCTTTCCTGGGGGCCTTGCCGCTGCCGCCGCAAGCCAAAGCAGCAGTCAGCGTTATCAATATCGCAACATACCTGGGACCGGCGATTGTCGCTGTTGCCAAGGGCGACGGCAGCCCTGAGCAGATTGGCGTGGCGGCGTTACAGGCGGTGGTGTCCATTGCCTCCTGGGGGTTGAGCGATTACCTGTTTGACTACATCCTCCCGTATTTTCTGGAAGACCCGCAGCGGATCGCCACACTGGAGCAGATGCTGCTGCATTCGCCGCAGGATGTGCTGACCCATTACACCGGTGTTATCATCGAGGAACTGGGCGGTACCGTGCCGATCGGTTTTGAAAATAAGGACAACACCGAGGAACAGCAGGCGCTCGAACGGGCCTATTTGATCGCTGCCGATCTGAATAGCGCTTATCGATCTATCCTGGATGACCTGAAGGCTCAGTACGGAAATTCGAATTTCTATCAGGAAATCTCGATGCAAGTGAACCCTGCGTGGCAGGCGCAGACGTATCGCTTTGTGTCGACGGGAAGCAGCTTTTTCACGGACTCATTCCGTGCCTCAGGCTCGCCGTTCACAACCGACCCCTGGCAGTACCTGAGCCTGAATTTTACGCCGTCATGGGTGACAGACGCCAGCAACTCCGGCTCGATCTTCAATCAGGGCGGGGTTTTCATCCTGCTGGACGGAACTTCCGTCACGCAAACAAGTGCCTATGCGGATTCCGTTGTCGGACCTGCGTCTCTTAACCTGTCGCTGCTGGCGGGTGATGACAGCTACAGTTTCTCTCAGGATGCCCAAGGCGGGACTGGCGTCAGCCCCTACTACCAGACCGTGACTGCCGGTTCCATCAATGGCGGCGACGGCTGGGACACGCTGAGCACAGTTGGACTGACACGGGGCAATCCCGCGGGCTATACCGGGGACATCGTGGTCGACCACAATACGGTGCGCTATGTCATCGGAGAGTTCTACGGTCTTGACCCGGCGAATTACCGCACCATCGCCACCCATCAGAACTTTGAAGAGTTCCATCTGGGCAGCCTGCGCCTGTTCGATATGCGCCAGTCGGCCAATTCGGTCAAACTGGTGACCGAGGGTTCGACGGATTCCATTTCAGAAACCACGATCTATGGCAGCAGCTACAGCGATACGCTGATCATCGACACGTCGCGGCTGACAACCACCTATGTCGATTACTTCGGCGGCATTATCAACTACATCCGCTACGGGGATTTCAGCACTCAGAGAATTTCCGTCGATGCGGGTGCCGGGCAGGACTATGTCGCGGGTGAGCTGGTCAACGGCGCGCATTACGCCGGCGGGGCGGGGATCGACACGTTTGAGATCTACGCACCGGACGCGGCCGTGCAAGGAACGTTTCAGGTGGATATCGCCGGCAGCTATATCGTCACCTCGCTGGACCTGGAAAGCGGCGAGACCTGGATGCGCACCCATGTCACCGGCGGCAACCAGTTTGGCGGCACCTATTATGACATCGTCGTGCACACCGATACGACCGCGACGGTCACAGGGTTTGAGTGGGCGGTCGGCAGCCAGTATCACGACACCATCTATGCGCTGAACGCCGGCTCGCGCCTCCGCGGGCAAGAGGGCAATGACCGGCTTGTTGGCCGTGACGGCAGAGATCAGCTTTATGGCGGCAACGGCAACGATGTGCTGACTGGCGGCGGCGGGGCTGACCGGCTGCAGGGCGGGGCAGGCAATGACACCCTGGACGGCGGCGCGGGCCGGGACGTCATCATGGGCGGCAGCGGGCATGATGTCATCACCGACCTGCAGGGCGCGAACCTGATTTCGGGCGGCAGCGGCAATGACCGCATCCAAGTTGGCGACGCCGGAAACGAGATCCTTGCCGGCGCGGATAATGACGTCGTGACCGCAGGAAGCGGCAATGACACGATCAGCCTGGGCCATGGCCTGGATGAGGTGAATGCGGGCGCGGGCGATGATGTGGTCACTGATGTCTGGGCGGCTGGCAATATCCAGTGGAATAACGGTATTGAGTGGGTCTCCCGCAACGCCGTGCTGGATGGCGGCGCCGGTTACGACGTTCTGAGTGTGGATGTCAGCGGCTCGTCTCTGATCTATGAGGACAGCGCCACCTTCCGCTCAGACAGCTTCAGCTACTATTTTGTCACCGGCATCCAGGATTTCTGGAGAAACGAATACGTGATTGACAATCCGGCAACCGGAGAAGGGCATTGGGCGCCGGTCTATCGCTATCACGAGTATCTGAATTTCGAAGAAATCCATCTGACGGGCGGCGACATCACAGTTGATCTGGTGGACTGGCCGGATTTCGAGCCGGATTTTTGGCCTTCTATCTCTGGCCATACGATTGACAATGCAATCGGCACCGGCAGCGGCCATGACAATGTGGCACTGGGGGCGGGCAACGACACCTATTACGCGGGCCTGGGCAATGACACCATTGCCGGGGAAAGCGATTACGACACCATTGACTACAGCCGCCTGGATGCGGGGTATACCGTCGATTTCTCCGGGCTGGATGCCAATGGTAATGGCACCATCCGCATTCTGAACGGTGACGGCACGCTGGCTGCCACGGACACGGTGTCGGGCTTTGAAGCAATCACCGGCACCAGGCATGGCGAGGCGATCTCGCTGGATGCGGGCGACAATGAATTGCGCGGCGGCGGTGGCAACGACACCCTGCGCGGCGGCGCCGGAAATGACCGTTTCCTGTTCGGCTCGAACGACGGCGCCGATATCCTGGCGGATGCCGCGATTGGCGATGTGCTGGTGTTTGAAGGCCCCGACGGCAGCACCGCACCCGTTCTGGCACGCAGCGGCAGCGCCGGGAATTACACCTATACGGTCACCTTCGGCAGCACCACCGCCACCTTCACCTCGCCGGATCTGCTGGACCTGAATGCATCCTCCGCCAGCGCGGGCGGCATCACCACCTGGGAGATGACCGTGGCGGACGGCACACTGGTTGCGCGCGATGACAGCGGCGCGGCCTTCAATACCGACGAGGATACGGTTCTGACCACCGGCGATGTGCTGGCCAATGATACCGATCCGGGTCTCGCGAATATGCAGATCGTGTCTTATGACGCGGTCTCAGCCAATGGCGCCGCGGTCACGCGGGTGCCGGGCACCGGCCAGTTCACCTATGATCCGGCCAATATCTTTGACGGGCTCATTGACGGGCAGTCAGCAACTGACACGTTCACCTATACGGTGTCTGACGGGACCACGACGACAACCGTCACCGTCACCATCAACGTCGCAGGATTCACCGACAACCCGGTGGCTTACGCAGACAGCGCTGTCACTACCGAGGATGCGCCGGTCACAATCGATGCGCTGGCAAACGACCTGGATCCGGGCGCGCAGGATGCCGTTGTCAGCCAGTTCGACAGCACCAGCAGCGGCGGCGGAACCGTTGCCTATAACGGCGACGGCACCTTCACTTATACACCAGGAGCGGATTTCAACAGCTTGGGAGCGGGAGAGACCGGCACCGATACCTTTACCTACACGCTGGATGACGGGCGTTATGCCTCCACCACCACCGTGACGGTGACCGTGACCGGCGTGGACGATCCCTTTACCGTGCAGGACGACAGCCGGGTGGTGCTTGAGGACCAAGTCCTGACGCTGGATGTGCTGGCCAACGACATTGATCCGGATGGGGATCCCGTCAGCCTGGTGAGCGTTGGCACGCCCAATGCGGGCACCGCCGAGATCGTCAACGGGCAGATCGTCTATACCCCGCCGCTGAACTACAACGGGCCGGTGAGTTTCACCTATGAGGCAACCGATGGCGTCAGCACCCGGACGGCTACGGTTTCCCTGAACTACGTCCCCGTGGACGATGCACCCACCGCCGTCAACGACAGCTTCACCGTAACTGCGGGCGACTGGGTGTATCTGGATGTTCTGGCCAATGACAGCGATCCCGAAGGCGGAAACCTGTCGATCTTCACGGCCTATACGCCGCTGACGGATATCGGCCAGGTTGCGGTCGTCAACAACATGATTGCATACTACGTGCCGGTTGGCACCACCGGGACCGAAGACATCGCCTATGGCATCTTTGATGATGCAGGCCACCAAGCCGGGGCGACCGCCACTGTCACCATCATTGGCGAGGTCGCGCCGACGGCCGTTCCCTATGTCTACAATGCCACCGAAGACACGCCCTACACGATGCAGGCGATCTCGGGGTTCAGCGATCGGAACGGCGACAGCCTCAGCGTTGTCAGCATCCAGACAGAGAACATCGCCAATGCAACTGTCGTGGACAATGGCGACGGCACCTTCACTGTCACCCCGGACGCCAACTTTACCGGAACAGTTTATGTTCCTGTTGTTGTTACCGACGGGCTGCACGAGACCGCGCATACCCAGATAATCGAGTTCCGCAACACCTATGACCCGGTCACGCTGGCGGATGATGTCTACCGCATCAATCCGGATGAGCTGCTGGTGGTGCACACCGCGGACCTGCTGGCAAATGACACCAACCCCGATGGCCCCATGACTGGCTATGTCACATCCATCGGGCTTGGGGTGAATGGCACCGTTTCCGGCTATAGCGGCGAAAGCCAGACGTCCAACTTCGTCAATCCCGGCCATCCGGGCCTGATGAACGGCCCCAGCGCCGTACTGCTGGAGACCAGCGGCGGGCGGGTCACCTTCACGCCGGATGCGGGTTTTCACGGTGTGGCCACGTTCCAGTACAATTTCTTTGAGACCACAGTACACGCCTATACGCCGGGGAATGGCCAGGTCACCGTCATGGTCGACACCGATGTTGCGGCGGCGGATGACACCGCCACCACCGCTGAGGACACGGCCGTTATCATCGACGTGCTGGCCAATGACAGCGACGCGGACGGCGATGCGATGGTGGTCCACCGCGTGGACCAGCCCGCCAATGGCAGTGCTGAGGTGCTGGCCGATGGCGCCATCCGCTATACCCCGGATGCCAATTTCAATGGCACCGAGACGATCACCTACTATGTCGGCTCTCAGTACCAGCCGGAAAACGCCGCCAGCATTGCAACCATCACAGTCTCGGTGACACCGGTTGCCGATCCGATTGCCGCGGTGGATGACAGCGTGACCACGGCGGAGGACCAGCAGGTGGTGCTGGATCTGACCGCCAATGACCTGAACCCGGACGGGCAAAGCGGGGCAGTGCTGTCTGTTGGCACGCCGGCGCACGGCAGTATCGTGCAGAACGGCCAGACCTTCACCTACGTGCCGGATGCCAATTTCAACGGCACTGACAGTTTCAGCTATACCCGCGAAGACGGGCTCGGGGGCACCACCACCGCAACTGTCACCGTCAATGTGACCGGGGTGAATGATGCGCCGGCAGCCAATGGCGACAGCGTGACGGTGGCAGAGGACGGCAGCCTGACATTTGATCCGCGCAGCAACGACAGCGATCCCGAAAGCAGCGCGCTGAGCGTCACCGCTCTGGGCACGCCCGCCCATGGCAGCGCGCAGGTCAACGCGGACGGCACCGTGACTTATGTGCCGGACGCCAATTATTTCGGCAGCGACAGTTTTACCTACACCGTAAGCGACGGCGATTTGACCGCCACTGCCACCATCACCGTGGCCGTGCAGCCGGTGCAGGACGTGCCTGTTGCAGTGAACGACAGCGCGACCACGGCAGAAGATACGTCTGTGGTGATCAACGTCATCGCCAACGACACCGAACTGGATGGCGAAGGCCTGAGTGTGACCGCGGTCACCGGCGCGGCGAATGGCCAGGTGCAGTTCAGCGGCGGCCGGATCACCTTTACTCCGGATGCGGATTTCAACGGAGCCGAGCAGCTGACCTATACCGTTTCGGACGGCAATGGCGGCACCGCCACCGCCACCGTGGATATCACCGTGACGCCGGTGAACGATGCGCCGGTGGTGGTGAATGACTCGTCTTCCGCCGTGCAAGGCGCCACCCAGACGCTGAATCCGCTGGCCAATGACAGCGACGCCGACGGGCCGCAGCTGAGCATCACCGCGCTGAACGGCACCGCCGTGCAGCCGGGGCAATTCGTCAGCCTGGCAAGCGGTGCGCTGGTGTTTCTCAATGGCGACGGCACCGTCAGCCTGTTCCCGGGCGGCAATTACGACCACCTGACGCTGGATCAGAATGTGACTGAAACCGTAAGCTATACTGTTTCAGACGGTGCCGGCGGCACTGCCAGCGGAACAATCGCGTTTACAGTGACGGGGATCAATGATGCGCCGGCAGCCGTACCGGACAGGGCCGCGACGCAGGAAGATACCGCGGTGACTGTCGGAGTGCTGGTCAACGACCGCGATGCGGAAGGCAATCCGCTGAGCCTGACTGGGGTGGCGGATCCGGCCAATGGCACTGTCAGCTTCACCGCAGGGGGCAGCATCACCTATACGCCCGGTGCGAACTTTAACGGTGTGGAGGTGATCACCTATACCGTTGCCGACGGACACGGCGGCAGCAGCACCGGCACGCTGACAGTCAGCGTTGCCGCGGTGAACGACCTGCCGGTTGCCGCGGATGATGCGGTCACCACCAGCGAGGACACTGCGGTCACCATCGACGTGCTGGCCAATGACAGCGACACGGAAACGGCGGATCTGCTGATCACGGCTGCCACACAGGGCAGCAATGGCACGGTGACGGCCGTGAACGGACAGCTGGTCTACACACCGGACGCTGATTTCAATGGCACTGATACATTCACCTATACTGTAAGCGACCGGCAGGGCGGCACCGCTGAGGCTGCCGTGACAGTCACGGTGCAGCCGGTGAACGATGCCCCGGCCGTGGCAGGCGATACAGCCGCCACCAGCGAGGATTCAGCTGTCACCCTGGCACCGCTGGCCAACGACAGCGACCCCGAAGGTGCAGCACTGGCCATTACCGCACTGGACGGAACCCCGGTGACTGCAGGCGGTAGCGTGACCCTGGCCGGCGGCGCCATTGTCACGCTGAATGCGGACGGCACGGTTACCTTCGACCCCAACGGTGCCTATGACGCCTTGCAGGCCGGGGACAGCCCGGCCGTGGTGCAGATACCCTACAGCGTTGCGGACCCGGACGGATTGACTTCTTCCGGTGTTTTTGAGGTCACAGTGAACGGCGTTAACGATCCGGCGGCGTTCTCCGGCCAGCTGAGCGCGGCAATGTCCGAGGATGATGCTGGCGCCAGCGGCCGGATCACGGTCACCGATCCGGACAGCCCGCAACAGATGGCGCCGGGCAGCTATACCGGCAGCTATGGCAATCTCAACCTGGCTGCAGATGGCAGCTGGACCTATACCCGCACCGCCGTGCTGGACTACCTGGAGCCGGGTCAGAACGTGACCGACAGCTTTGCGCTGGCATCCGCGGATGGCACACCGGCTGCGCTGGTGGTCACCATCGAGGGCGCACTGGATCATCTGGTGGTGACCGGCACCGCCGCGGGCGAGGCGCTGGATGGCGGCAGCGGCAACGACACGATTACCGGCCTGGGCGGCGATGACACAATCTCAGGCGGCGCAGGCACGGATCAGGCAGTCTACTTGGGCAACAGCAGTGATTTCACATTTGCCTTCGGCAGCGGGCGCAACAGCGTGATCATCACTGACAACAATTCTCAGGACGGCTTGGACGAAGGCGCTGACAGTCTTCTGGCGGGGACTGACACTTTCATTTTCGCGGATGGCGCAAGCGGCCGGATTACTTGGAGCGGCGGGGAGGCAACTTCGATTGAAGTCCGCAGGGGCGGCCAGATTGTGGATCGGCTTACTGAGAACGCCAGTGGTGTGCAGACTCAGGGTGTTTATGAAAACGTGGTCCTGATCTCAGACGTTTCAACGGATGGCGGCGGGCAACAAAGTGTTGAGCCTTGGGCCACGCGCGAACGCTTCTATGATGATAGCGGGCAAATCGCGCGAGAGGAATTTGTCTTTGATGACGGCGCCACACGCTCTGCCGAAAATACCTATGTAAACGGCATCAGAACGGCGCGCACCATCACGGATGGCGCAGGTGCCCAAAGCAGTGCCACCTGGAGCACGCTCACCCGAAGCTTTGATACAGACGGGAACATCATCCGTGACGATTTCGTCTTTGATGACGGCTCCACGCGTTCTGCCGAAAACACCTATGTCAACGGCATCAGAACGGCGCGCACCATCACCGATGGCGCAGGCGCCCAAAGCAGTGCAAACTGGACTGTTCTGCAGCTGTCCTACGCAGCGGACGGCAGCCTTTCCGAGAACGTTGCTGACTGGGACAACGGGGACCGGAGCACTTTTCTCTTTGAAGCCGGTGTTCTGACCACCCGAATCCGGGAAGACCTGAACGATGACCAGCCATTTCAGACGGCAACCACAACCTACGCGCCAGACGGTTCCGTCATAGGTACATCTTATGTTTGGGATGTGATCGGGTGATCCCGGCAAGCCTCGCGGGCGGTTCTTTGCAGCAAGCTTGCCGCCCGCTGAAAATTCAGCTGGCCTGGATCGCTCTGGCCGGGCGCGTGGCTTGCCGCTGCGCGAAAATTATGGACTCGCGCACCTTTTACATTTCAGTTCATTGAATTCTTCATCAGCCAAGGTGTATGTGACTGACTGTGTTTATGGATGGCCGGGACAGTGTTCTTCAGCATAATCGCAAGAAAAAGACAGTGATGAACAACGGCAACAAGATCAAGGCAGCCCTTTTTCTTACAGTAATTTGCACAATCCTGATGCTGATCGAAGGCGCAATCGAAATCGCAGATCCTGCGTGGTGGGAGGCTTGGGAAGACTATCATTTCCTTGAGCTGTTCATCACCTTAGGCTTGCTTGCCGCTATCGGTTTCCTCAGTGTTGAGTTCCGGGCGATGCGCAAAGCCACTGATACTCTTGAGGAAAAGCTTAGGAATGCCTCTGGATCGTTCAACCGGCTGCTGGAGGCGCATTACGACAGCTGGGAACTGACGCCCTCCGAGCGGGAGGTGGCGCGGCTGGTGCTCAAAGGGTGCTCCAATGCTGAAATTGCTGAGATCCGCAATGCCGCAACTGGGACCATCAAAGCGCAAACCCATGCGATCTACAGCAAATCAGGGCTTTCAGGAAAGAACCAGCTGATGGGTTTCTTGCTGGAAGAACTGACGGACGGCCACTCGCTGAATTAGGCGGCAAGGCGGCAAAGACATACAGGAACGTTTTCCAAAGGAATTGCTTGGCAGCCCAGGTCCGGCGGATGCCGCTGAAGTCAGGGGCCAGCCTACCCGGGGTGCATGAGCATACCCCCTTGTCGTTTAATGTTTTTCTGAACCCGTCAACTTCACAGCCGCGGTCCCCGAGGAGCCAGTTGACATCCGGCCGGCTGCTCAACAAGGCCCGCGCACCGATGCAGTCGCTGACCTGGCCGGCGGTGACAAACAGGTTGAGCGGCCGCCCCTGTTTGCCGCAGATGTATCGACCCAGTGAAAACCTGCTCATGCTACAAGGAGGAAAACGTAGCGATGAGTGGACCATTGGGAGACGGTATCAAGAGATGGACGGCGAAGCGGAAATCGCGCTCGTCATTGAGACTGTTCAAGGCAAGACGGCGGTGGCCGGGGCGAGCCGATCATATGATTTAGCGCCGTCTGAGATTGAGAACTGGATGGATGATGCGCGCAAGGGCATGGAGAATGCCTTGAAGTCCGACCCGCTGGATGTGCGACAGCAATACGAGAAGCAGCTGCGCGATCTGCAAGAAGCTTATGGCGAGGCCATGTTGGAGCTTAGAGCCGCAGCCCTTCGGACTTTGATGCGAACAGAGCCAGCATCCGGGCGCTGAGCTACTCCCCAATCGTTGGACAGCTTTCGGCGTAACTTAAGCTACTCTCTGCTCCTGCTGACCTGTTTGGGTTTCGTCTTTTCTCAGCCAATAAACCACGGCCGGAGGTTTGCCACCAAG
>NZ_JAQNCY010000010.1 GCF_028368855.1 Leisingera sp. SS27
CCTGGAAACCCTGCGCGCCCTGCGCGAGTTCAACAGCCACATCGCCGCCGTCGCCACCCCGGTGCTCTACCGCAGCGGACAGCTCCTGGAGACAAGGCTCATCGAGGAAATGCCCGAAGACGAGGACGGGGCCACGCTGCAGGAGGCCGGCCGCTAGCCGCCCGACCTTCGTTTAAAGAAGAATGCTGCCGGGCATATCCGGAAAATCCTCAGCCGCGGAGGCCTCAAGGTAATTCCGCACTGTTGGGTCGATCCGCGGGCTGCGCACCGGATAGACACCGCAGGCGGCAATTGCCTCGCGTGCTGAGACCCGGTCATCCAGGCGTTTCCAGATCGCCCGGGCTGCATAGGGCCGCGGGAAAGGGCGCCAAGCTAAACCCATTGTCATGCCGCGCAGGTATTTCAGCTGCTGCCGGTGCGCCGAGAACAGGATGGTCTGCGCCACGCTGCCTTCATGGGCGCGCTCGTGCTCAGTGATGAACAGCCGGTTGCCGCGCTGAGTCACCAGCCCGTCGTAGCGGGAGATCTGCCGGATGCTCTGCTCGGGATCAGTCGCTACCTCCAAATTCCTGGTCACGATGAACCCGTCCTTCTCTACCAGGCGGGTCAGAGCACAAAGAATGCCTTCTCCCCAGGAAGGGGTCCTGAAAAATGCATGATAGAAACCCAGATAGCGCTTAAGATTGCGCTGCTGTCCCCGGAAAGGTTCCAGAAAGCTGTCGCTGGCACCGGGCGGCGTCGTTCGGGCAGCATCGCTGAGCTGGGCCTCGAACTCCGGCCGAGGGGCAAACAGCCGCGCTTCGGGAATATCGAAATACCGGGCAATCCGGCGGAGGTTGTGGGCCGCAGGCAGGCTGGTGCCGTTGAGGTAACGGTTGAACTGCTGACGATTGATTCCGACCTCCCGGCAGATTTGCGCAATGCTGCCATGTTCGGCACAGAGCGAGCGCAGGTTTTCGGAAAAATTTTCCGGCATGGCCAATTTCCTTTCGCGAACTGACGCGGAAGAAGTGCATGTCGCGCCAGTTCGCGCATGTTTACACAATTCCGTTAAAGGTGAAACAGGCGTTTTCTGAGGGCAAGCCGTTTGAGCCAGGGGAACCCAAGAGCTGCAGGACGCGCCGCCGGTGTCAGAGCCGGTGCGGCGCCTGCAAACCGGAGGAGTTCAGGCGGAACTGATCTGATCCAAGGGAGGACACCATGAAGATCGAATGGACCAAGACGGCACTGGGACGCCGCGGATTTCTGAAAGGCGCCACCGCGCTGGGAGCAGCAGCAGCCCTGCCCGCAGGCCTTGCCGGCCGCGCCATGGCGGCAGAGGGCAGCACCCTGCGCGTACGCTCCTACGGCGACATGCAAAGCATCGACCCGGCGTTTTCCAAGGGCGTGATCGACGAGGAAATCCATGCCTCGATCTACAACAAGCTGATCCAGTACAAACCGGGCCGCGAATGGGACTGGCAAATGGACGCCGCCGCGATGATCGAGCAAGGCGACGAAACCCACATCAAATTCGCGCTGCGCGACGACATCGGATTCACAAACGGTTTTGGCGCGATGACCGCCGAGGACGTGAAATTCAGCTTTGAGCGGATCGTGGACGAGGCCACCGACAGCCCCAACAAGCCCGACATGGGGCCGCTGAGCCACGTCGAGGTTACTGGTGAACGGGAAGGCACCATCGTGCTGAAGGAACCCTTTGCGCCGCTGTGGTCGATCGCGCTGCCCTATATCACCGGCAACATCGTGTCGAAAAAAGCCTGGGAGGCCGCAGGCGGCAAGGCAACCACCGATCCGCTGGCGGAATCCGGCCCCTACCTGCGCGACAGCTGGTCGCCCAAGGAAAAGACCGTGCTCAAGCGCAACCCGGACTGGAAGGGCGAAGCGCCGGCATGGGATACCATTGAGATCCTGCCGATTGATGATGAAAACACCGCCGAGATCGCCTTTGAAGCCGGTGAACTGGACTTTACCCGTGTCTCGCTTGGCTCGGTTCAGCGCTACCGCGACGGCGTGCCGAACGGCGGCACGCTGCTGGAGTATCCGTCGCTCTATTACACATGGCTCGGCATGAACCTTGACCACCCCAAGCTGCAGAATCCGAAGCTGCGCCAGGCAATCCAGCACGCAATCGACGTGCCTTCGGTTCTGGAAGCCGCCTATTTCGGCGCCGCGGAGCCCTCGACCGGCATCATCGCGCCGGGCCTGGCGGGCCACCGTCCGCAGTCTCTGGTGCCGCCGCAGGCGGATTTTTCCAAGGCCGCGGAACTCTTGGCGGAATCCGGTGAGACCAATGTCACGCTGAAGCTCGACACGCTGAACAAAACCACCTTCACCACCGCGGCGCAGGTGATCCAGGCAACCCTGGCGCAGATCGGCATCACGGTTGAGGTCAACGTGCTGGAATCCGGGGCCTTCTGGGCCAGCGCCGACAACGAGGACCTGCAGCTGGTGCTGAACCGCTACTCGATGACCCCGGACCCGTACTACGCGACCTCATGGTTCACCACCGAACAGGTCGGCCACTGGAACTGGGAGCAGTTCAGCAACGCCGAGTTCGACAAGATTCACGCCGAAGCCTCGCAGCTGACCGATCTGACCAAACGGGCCGAGATGTACCAGCGGGCGCAGGATCTGATGGAGGAAAGCGGCGCCTACCGGTTCCTGACCCATGAGGCAACGCCGGTGATCCACTCTGCGGGCGTGGTGCCGGCACTGCGGCCCGACGGGCTGGCGCTGCTGCGCTACTTCGGCAAGGCCTGACACTCCCCTCAGGCTCGGTCCTCCCCCCGGGCCTGACCTGGCACGGCTGCAAAATGCGGCGCGGCCGTGCCGTTTTCACCCGCACAGCGAAAACAAGGGAGCCATGCGGCCATGTTACTTTATGCAACCCGGCGGTTCGGGCTGGCACTGCTGATCCTGATCGTGGCGGTCACCGTCATGTTCCTGATGATCCGCGCCGTCCCCGGCGATCCGGTCCAGATCATGCTGGGCCCGCGCGCCACGCCAGAGCTGCAGGCGCGGCTGACGGCGGAACTGGCGCTGGATCAGCCGATCTGGAAACAGCTTCTCATCTTCTATGGGAACCTGATGCAGGGAGATCTGGGGATCGACGTGTTCTCGGGCCGGTCTGTGACAGAGATCGTGTTCCAGCAGCTGCCGCATACCCTGTGGCTCATTCTGGGCTCAATCGCCTGGTCTGCAACGCTGGGCATTGCGCTTGGCGCCTATGCCGCAGCACATCCCAATACGCTGATTGACCGGGTCACCGCAGCGATTTCTGTAAGCTTCGTCGCGGCCCCGGCCTTTGTGGTCGCCCTGCTGTCGCTGCTGATCTTTGCGGTGAACCTGCAATGGTTCCCGGCCATCGGCGCGGGCGAGGGCTTCTGGGGCCGTCTCAACCATTTGGTTTTGCCCGCCTTTGCCATCGGCCTCAGCTGGGTCGGCTATATCGCCCGGCTGGTGCGCGCTTCGATGCTCGAAGTCATGGGTGAAAGCCACATCCGCACCGCCCGCGCCTTTGGCCTTCATGAACGCCGGGTGGTGATGGTCTATGCGCTGCGCATCGCCATCCTGCCGGTGGTCACTGTGATCGGCGTCGGCATGGGGTTCCTGTTGTCCTCCGCCGTCTTTGCGGAAATCGTCTTTGCCCGACCCGGTCTGGGCAAGCTGGTGATCGACAGCATCACCACCCGCAACTACCCGATTGTGATGGGATCGGTGCTGATCTCAACCGGTCTCTTTGTGGTGTCCACCGCATTGGCCGACCTGATCAACGCCTGGCTCGACCCCCGCGCCCGGACCGCGAACTGAGGAGGACGCAGATATGGCTAAATCCCGTTCCGAACTGGGCCAGATCATCCACGGCGTCGCCCGCGACCCGCTGGGGCTGATGGGGCTGGTCATCGTCGGCACCATCGTGTTCTGCGCCATCTTCGCCTATTGGATCGTGCCCTTCGATCCGGTTGGCATGAACATCAAGTCGCGCCTGCAGGGGCCGTCATGGACCCATCTTCTGGGCACCGACCAGCTGGGCCGCGATACGTTTTCCCGCGTGATTGCGGGCGGCCAGGTGGCGCTGCAGGTCGCGTTGCCGGCTGTCTTCGGCGCCATGGCCATAGGCCTGACGCTGGGCATGATCGCTGGCTACGGGCCGAAATGGCTCGATAACCTGCTGATGCTGTTCTTTGACACTATCCGCTCGTTCCCCACCGTGATGTTCGCGCTGGCCGTGGTGGCCCTGGTGGGGCCCAGCCTGCAGACCGTGGTGTTTGTGGTGATGGCAACCTCGATCCCGACTTACGGCCGGGTGGCGCGAACCCAGACGCTGACCTTGCGCAATTCCGAATTCATCCTGGCCGAACGCTCCATGGGCGCCAGCATGACCCGCATCCTGGGCGTGCATATGCTGCCCAATATCGTCGGCGTGCTGGCGGTGCTGGCGGCGATGGATATTCCCACCGTGATCGCGCTGGAGGCCGGGCTGTCCTTCCTCGGCCTCGGGGTGAAACCGCCGACACCCAGCTGGGGCGCGCTTTTGAAAGACGGCTACTCGCTGATCCGCCAGACTCCCTGGCTGGTGGTGGGCGGCGGGTTGCCGATCATCCTGGCAACGCTTGGCTTCACCTTCCTGGGCGAATCCCTGCGCGATGTGGTTGACCCGAAACTGAGGAAACAGCGATGACTGATAGGCTTCTGGAAATCGACCGCCTCAGCGTTGACTACGAAACCGCCCGCGGTGATCTGAAGGCCCTGCGCGATATCTCCTTTGACGTCCGCAAGGGAGAGATTGTCGGCATCGTCGGCGAGTCGGGCTGCGGTAAGTCCACTCTGATCTCCTCGATCCTGCGGCTGACAGCGCCGAACACACGTTTCCGCCAGGGCAAGGTGCGGTTCAAGGGCCAGGACCTGCTGCAACTGCCGGAGCGCAAGATGCGTGATCTGCGCGGCGCAGACATCTCCATCGTGTTCCAGGACCCGATGCAGACCCATAACCCGGTCCTGTCTATCGGCCAGCAGATGCTGGATATTCAGCACCGCTCCAAGGCGTCCAAGGCTGACAAACGGGCCCGCGCAGCACAGATGCTGGGTGCGGTCGGCATTCCGGATCCGGAGGCCCGGCTGGACCAGTTCCCGCACGAATTCTCTGGCGGCATGCGCCAGCGCATCGCCATCGCCATGGCGCTGATGTCGGAGCCGGATCTGCTGATCGCGGATGAGCCGACCACAGCGCTGGATGCCACGCTGGAGGTGCAGATAATTGAACGATTGCAGGAGCTTCAGCAGGAGTTTGACTGCGCCATCCTGTTCATCTCGCACCACTTGGGGGTGATTGCAGAGCTCTGCGACCGGGTGGTGGTGATGTATGCCGGCGCCGTTGTCGAAAGCGGCGAGGTGCGCGAGATCTTCCATGATCCGAAACACCCCTACACCCGCCGCCTGATCGACTGCGACCCCGGCCACATCAAGGAGCGCGCCCGGGTGCTTCCGACAATCCCGGGCGAGGTGCCGGACCTGGCCAACCTGCCCGGCGGCTGCATCTTCCGCGACCGCTGCGATCAGGCCACTGCGCGCTGCATGTCACAGGTGCCGCCGCTCGCCAAGCTGAAGGAGGGCCACCACGCCGCCTGCTGGCTGAACCACAAGGAGGCCGCAGAATGAGCCTGCTGGATGTCAAAAACCTGAAAACCAGCTATGGCCCGGTCAATGTGCTGGCCGGTGTCAGCTTCACCGTGGAGCCGGGCGAAACTTATGCGCTGGTGGGCGAGAGCGGCTCTGGCAAGACCACGGTAATCCGCGCGATTGCCGGGCTGGCGCCGGCACAGGACGGTTCGGTTAAGTTTGATGGCCGGGAGATCCGGGGCGCCTCAGAACGGGAACTGCGCCCCTTGCGCAAGGACATTGCGATGATGTTCCAGGACCCGGTCGGCTCGCTGTCGCCACGCCTGACGATCCGCAGCCTGATCACCGAACCCTACCGCATCCAGGGCATGAAGGACCGGGATCTGGACGCCGAGGCCAGGCGCCTTCTGGAAATGGTGAACCTGCCTGCGCATTTCGCCGACCGCTATCCTTACCAGCTGTCAGGCGGGCAGGCGCGGCGGGTGGGCGTCGCCCGGGCGCTGGCACTGGAGCCCAAGCTGATCCTGGCGGATGAACCCACTGCGGGGCTGGACGTCTCGGTGCAGGGGGAGCTTCTGAACCTGATGAACGACCTGCGCGAACGGCTGGGGCTGGCGATGGTGATCATCACCCACAACCTGAACGTCGTGCGCCACGTGGCCGACCGGATGGGAATCATGTACCTGGGCCGGCTGGTCGAGGAAGGCACCACCGAGGCGATTTTCAAGGAGCCGCGCCATCCCTATACCCGCTGCCTGCTTTCGGCGAACCCGGAGCCCGACCCCGATGCCCGGCTGGAGCGCATCGCCCTGAAAGGCGAACCGCCCAGCCTGCTGCGCCGCCCCAAGGGCTGCGAGTTCCGCGAGCGCTGTCCCTTCGCCCAGGAATTCTGCAGTCAAACCCCGCAATGGGAGGTCGAAAACGGCCACGGGTTGCGCTGCCTTGCGCCCTTGAGCTGACGGCCCTTCGCCCGAAACCCCTCAACACCTGAAAGACCATGACCAGCACATTGTATTTCAACGGCGCTGTCCTGACGATGGACGCGGCCAATTCCTGCGCCCAGGCGGTGCTGACCGAAGGCGAGATCATCCGCGCTGTTGGTGCCGAGGCGAACCTGCGCGCGCAGATGCCTGCGGACACTGTTGAGGTGGACTTGCAGGGCCAGACCCTGATCCCCGCCTTTATTGACCCGCACGGGCATTTCCCCGATCCCGGCTTCATCCGGCTGTTCCGGGTCAATCTGGCTTCTGCCCCCAGCGGCGACTGCCCGGATATCCCAACCGCGCTGGACCGGCTGCGGGCCAAGGCGGCTGAAACCCCAGCGGGCGAATGGGTGATGGGGGTGCTGTTCGACAACACCGCCATCGCCGAGGGCCGGATGCCCACACGCATCGAGCTGGACAGCGTTTCCACCGAGCACCCGATCTGGGTGATCCATGCCTCCGGCCACAACGGCGCGGCAAACTCGCTGGCGCTGGCGCGCCACGGTGTGAACCGCGATACGCCGGATCCTCTGGGCGGGCGGTTCGGGCGCGACCCGGAGACTGGCGCGCTGACCGGGCTGATCGAGGGCCTGTCGGCAATGGGAGAGATGGGCGATACCGATTTCCTGATCGACCGCGACCGTTTCTGGGCCGGATTCAACAGCTGCCGCGACGAATACCTGGCGCATGGCGTCACTTTCGCCCAGAACGCCTGGGCCACGCGGCAGATGCTGGAACATTTCGCCTCACTGCCAGCGGATCAAGACCCGGGGTATGACCTGATGCTGCTTCCGATCGGCGAGCTGGAACCGGCGCTATCCAACGGCCCCGGTGCGCTGGACTGGCCCGGTAACCCGCATTTCACCCTTGGCCCGCGCAAGCTGTTCACCGACGGCGCGTTCCAGCTGCAGACCGCCTTCCTCAGCGCGCCTTACCATAAACCTGTGGATCCAGAGCATCCCTGCGGGATGGCCTATGCGGATGCCGCCGAACACCGCCGCGAGGTGAAGAAACTGCATGATCTGGGCTTCCAGATCCACTGCCACTGCAACGGCGACGCCGGTGCGCAGATGTTCATTGATGCAGTGGCCGCCGCAATGGAGGTCAACCCGCGCGCCGATCACCGCCACACCATCATCCACGGGCAAGCCCTGCGCGACGACCAATTGCAGCAGGTGGCAAAGCTTGGCATCACCGTCAGTTTCTTTCCGGCGCATGTGCATTTCTGGGGCGACCGCCATTACGACACCTTCCTGGGGCCGGAGCGGGCGGAACGGGTTTCCCCCTGCGCCTCGGCTGAGCGTTACGGCGTGCGCTACACCATCCACAACGACGCTTCCGTCACGCCGACGCGGCCCATTCACCTGGCCCATTGCGCGGTGAACCGGCTGACTGCCAGCGGTCGGCGCCTGGGTGAGGCGCAGCGGATCAGTGCCTTGTCGGCTCTGCGCGCCCAGACCATCGACGCCGCATGGCAAGTCTTTCAAGAGAACATCCGCGGCTCTATCGAGCCGGGCAAGCTGGCGGATTTCGCAATGCTGAACCGCAATCCGCTGGACGACCCGGACCAGATTGAGACCACCAAAGTCACCCGCACCATCCGCCGCGGGCAAACCGTCTGGGCGCAGGAACGTACCTAATGCAAAACAAACCGCGGATCGCCATTGCGGGCTTTCAGCATGAGACCAACTGTTTTGGCACCACCAAAGCCGGGCTGGCAGAGTTCGAAATGGCGGATTCCTGGCCCGCCATGCTGCACGGGGACGCGGTGGCCGCCGAGACCCGCGGCATGAATCTGCCCATCGCAGGCTTTGCCAGCGCGGCACAGGAGGCGGGGATAGAACTGGTCCCGATCCTGTGGTGCTCAGCGGAACCTTCGGCGCACGTTACCGATGAGGCCTTTGAGGCCGTCTGTACGAAAATTCTGGAAGGTCTGCGCAACGCCGGACCGCTCAGTGGCATATTCCTGGAACTGCACGGCGCCATGGTGACCGAAAGCCACCCGGACGGCGAGGGAGAACTGCTGCGGCGGGTGCGCGCCTGGGCCGGACCGGACCTGCCGATCCTGGTCAGCCTCGACCTGCACGCCAATATCTCAGCAGCCTCGGTGGAACTGGCGGATTTCATCGCGATCTACCGCACCTATCCGCATCTCGACATGGCGGAAACCGGCGCCCGCTGCGTGCCGGTGCTGCAGCACCTGCTGGCGGGCGACAGGCTGCACAAGGCATTCCGGCAAATGGACTGCCTGATTCCGCTGCATGCGCAATACACCAGCTCCACGCCTGCGCGGGAGCTTTATGCAGCGCTGCCGCCTCTGAAGCAGGCAGGGGTGCTGGCGGACATCGCGCTGGGGTTCACCGCAGCGGATTTCCCGGATACGCGGCCCTCTTGCGTGGCCTATGCCCGGACGTCTGGCGCCGCGGCACAAGCCGCAGACCATATCGCCAGGCTGTTTGCCGAACAGGAACCGCACTTCAGCCACCCGATGCTGACGCCACAGCAAGCCGCAGAGATTGCCTGCCAGCCGCGCGCAAGCAAACCGGTTGTGCTGGCGGATGTGCAGGACAATCCGGGCGCAGGCGGCACCTCTGACACAACCGGCCTGCTAGCTGCGCTGGCGCAGTCAGGCGCACAGGGCGTACTGATGGGGCTGCTCCATGACCCCGCAACCGCCGCCGCGGCGCATGAGGCAGGGCAGGGGGGGGTCTTCCGCGCGGCCCTCGGCGGCCGTTCAGGTGCAGCAAGCGACCAGCCTTTTGAAGCGGAGTTTCAGGTTCTGGAACTTGGCGATGGCCGCTGCCGATATAGCGGTGAAATGTATGGCGGCGGAGTAGCGGAGCTGGGTCCCGCAGCGGCGCTGCGGCTGCATGGGACAGGCGCAGAAATCACCCTGGTTGTCACCAGCATCCGCAACCAATGCCTGGATCTGGCGCATTTCACTCATATCGGGCTGGATCCCGCGTCCTTTCAAACAATCTGCGTGAAAAGCACCGCCCATTTCCGCGCCGATTTCGAGCCCATCGCCAGCGCAGTTTATCCGGTTGCGGCCTCCGGCGTGTTTCCCTGCGATCTGGGTGCGTTCCCATACAAGAACCTGCACCCGGACGTCAGAACCATCCCTGCAAAAGGCTGATACCTGCTGCAGGGATGGCCTATGCAGGCGGCCAGGGGAAACCGCCTGCGGGAGGATCAGTCCTCGTCCTCGCCGTTCTGGTAGGGCACCACCAGCGTCGGGATCTGCGAGCGGCGCAGCACCCGTTTGGCCACAGTGCCCAGGAACGTGTGGGAGAACCCGTGGTCATGGGCGCCCAGCACGATCAGATCGCATCCCAATTCGACCGAACGGCGCAGGATTACCTCCGCCGGGTGGCCGTCGGTCACCTCAACTGAGGTGACCTGATCGCGGATCTTGGCCTCGTCGCCTTCAAAAGACGCCCAGAACCGCGCCTGCCGCTCGGCCAGCATCTGCTTGACCATCTCATGCCGCCGTTTGGCTGCTGATTTCCGGGTCTCATCGTTCAGCACGAACATCTCAAACGTGATGCGCGCATCCTCTGAAATCGGTTCATTCACATGCAGCACGTGAATTTCCGCCCCTGTCGCATGGGCCAGACTGGCCGCATGGCGCAAGGCCAAGGTGGAGTTATGCGACAGGTCGGTGGCAAACAGGATGTTTGTGATCATCGGTTTCATGCCGGTCTCCTTTCAGATCAGTAGCCGAACAGCCGCGGCAGCCACAGCGAGATTTCAGGGAAGAAGGCGATGATGAAGATCGCAATCGTGTTCACAGCCGCAAAAGGCAGGGCGCGCAGCGAGATTGTCTCAATCGAGATGTTTGAGATACCCGAGGCGATGAACAGGTTTTCCCCCAGTGGCGGCGTCTGGAAGCCGATGCCCAGGGTACAGACCATCACCACGCCGAAGTGGATCGGGTCGATGCCCACTGAGTAGGCGACCGGCAGCATCACGGGCACCAGGATCAGGATGGTTGCCAGCGTCTCCATGAACATACCGACAAACAGCAGGAAGAAGATGATCAGTGCCCAGATCACATAGAGGTTTTGGGTAAAGCTCAGCATGCTGTCCGCAATCATCGCCGGGATCTGGTTTTCCACCAGCAGGCGGCCAAACACAGTTGCGGTGAACAGGATCAGCAGCACACGCCCCGTCAGCCAGGTGGTGGCCTCCAGCGACTGGAACAGCGACGACCATGTCAGTTCGCGGTAGATAAAGACACCGATCACAAGAGTATAGAAAATCGCCACGATGGCCGCTTCGGTCGGGGTGAAGAAGCCGGTGTAGATGCCGCCCAGGATCACCAGCGGCGCCATCAGCGACCAGAAGCCCCGGTACATCTCGCAGCCGACATTGCGGATCGACCACCCGTCGGCAGAGCCCTTATAGCCGCGCTTCTTCGACATGAAGAAATTCAGGATCAAGAGGCTGGTGGCAATCAGGAAGGCTGGCACGAACCCTGCGATGAACAGCTTGGAAATCGAAACAGACTGGAAGGTTCCGAATTTCTCCACCGCTTCCGGCGGAGGCGCCATGCCAAGCGCGGCAATGCCGAAGATCACCATCGGGATCGACGGCGGGATGATGATGCCAAGACCGCCGGAGGACGCCGTGACGGCAGAGGCATAGCCCTTTTCATAGCCCCGGCTGATCATCGCCGGGATCATCAGCATGCCCACAGCCGCCGTGGTGGCCGGGCCGGAGCCGGAGATCGCGCCAAAGAACAGGCAGGCCATCACGGTGGCCGCTGAAATGCCTCCGGTGAACGGGCCAGCCAGGCTCTCGGCCACATTGATCAGGCGCTTGGAGATCCCCGCGGCCTCCATCAGCGCGCCGGCCAGGATAAAGGCTGGCAGCGCCATCAGCGGGAAAGAGCCGACAGAGGTAAAGGCGATCTGCACGAATTTGATCGGGTTTTCGTCCAGATAGAGGAACGACAGCAGCGACGACACCCCCAGCGCGACGGTGATCGGAGCGCCCAGAAGCAGCAGAAGAAGAAAGGATCCAAACAGGATCGTGACGATTTCGGTTTCCATAGCCCTGTCCCTCCCGGTTACGTGCGCTTGTCCGCGGCAGCAGCGGCCTTGATTTCATCAAGGTCGATCTGGTCGGGATCGTGGATATCTTCGCCGCGGATCAGCTTGCGGTAATTCACCTGCAGAATGCGGATCGTCATCAGGGCAAAGGCGATGGGCAGAACCATGTAGATATACTTCATCTCTATGCCCAAGGTCTGCGACTTCCAGAACTTGTTCATCTTGTTGAAAACGAAATCGGTGGCCAGCCACAGGAAATAGCAGTTGAAGAACAGCCAGAAGAGGTCGGCAAAGGCTTCAATATACTTGATCCAGCCCGCAGGCAGGAACTTGAACTGGAAGGTGACCCGGTTATGCGCCCCCTTCAGCGCGGCATAAGAGGCGCCAAAGTAGACGAACCAGACAAACATATAGACCGATAGCTCTTCGATCCACGAAAACGAATGGCCGAACACCTCGCGCGAGACGATCTGCACAAACAGCAGAATGACAAAGCCGGACAGCAATATTCGGCAGATATAGCTCTCTATGTTGTCCAGGAATTTCCAGAACATGATGGTCTCCTCCCCTGTGCAAAGCAGCGCCGTAGCGCTGCCTTGTTGTTTTTATACCTTCAAGCCAGAGGTTTACTGGACCGGATCACGGCCGATGGTGGTCAGCACGGTGTTCAGCTTCTCGACACCGCCGATGGAGTCATAGAACTGCGGCCAGACCGCTTCGGTCGCCAGCTTGATGAATTCGGATTCATCGTTTGCCGGATCGTCGATCTGCATGCCTTTGGCGACCAGCTCATCCTTGATCTGGGCTTCAATGTCGCGCAGGTACTGGGCCGATTTCAGGGTGGCCTCTTTGCCCGCCTCGATCAGGATCTGCTGGTCTTCTTCGGACAGGTCCTGGAACACCGCCTCAGACACGATCAGCGGCTCGATCGAGAAAATGTAGCGCAGGTTGGTCACATACTCCTGCACTTCGTAGAACTTCATCGAGTTGATGGTGGTGTAGGGGTTGTCCTGACCGTCAACAACCTTGGTCTGCAGGCCGGTGAAGGTCTCGGACCAGGCCATCGGAGTCGGGTTGATGCCCCAGGCCTTGTAGGTTTCGATCATGATTTCGTTCTTGGGCACGCGGATAACCAGGTCCTGCAAATCAGCCACGGTGGTGACCGGCTTCTTGGAGTTGGTCAGGCGGCGGAAGCCGGTATAAGTCCAGGCCAGGATGCGCACGCCGGCGTCGCGGATGGTGTTTTCGGTCAGTTCCTGGCCGATCGGTCCCTGGGTCAGCGTTTCCGCATCTTCCAGCGACAGGATCACATAAGGCAGGGTGAACACGCCGACGGTCGGCGAGAACGGCGTGACGTTGTTGATCGCCAGCAGTGACATATCCAGGGTGCCGATTGCGGCCTCATTGACGGTGTCCTGCTCCGACCCCAGCTGGCCGTTCAGGAACATGGTGCCGGTGTGCTTGCCGCCGGATTTTTCTTCCAGTGCCTCGATGAAGAACTTGCCGGTGCCTTCCTGTGAGCTGCCAGCGCCGTCGCCCACGGCGATCTTGAAATTCTTGGCGGAAACAGCGCCGGTGGTCAGCAGTGCAGCGGCGGAAACGGCTGCTGTCAGGGTGCAGACCTTCTTGAGAAATGACATAACTTCCTCCCGTATTGTCATTCTGGGGCCCAAGGTCCGGGGTGGCGCGCCCTCCACAGCGCATCTGCCAGCCTGTTCCAGCCTTGGTCCACGAGAAGCTACATTGCGTTGCAGGTTTCTTGAATGTAAACTTTTGAACGCAAAGTTTCACAATTATCGAACTTCTTGATGGCCCGGAAATCAAACCTCAAACATGTCGCTGATGCTGACCTGAAATTACTGCGGGTGTTCAAGGCCGTCGCCGAAAGCGGCGGCCTGGCCGCGGCGGAAACCGAGCTGAACATCGGCAAGTCGACCATATCAAAATATCTCGCCGATCTGGAACTGCGGCTGGACCTGAAACTGTGCCACCGCGGCCCGGCCGGGTTTTCGCTGACCGACGACGGCAGCAAGGTGCTGAAATCCGCCGAGGGCTTGCTGCTCTCCGTTTCCGGCTTCCGGGCTGAAGTGAATGAAATCAAGCAGCAGCTGGCCGGCACCCTGCGCATTGCCTTGTTCGATCAATGCGCCTCGAACCCGGAGGCATTTGTTGCCGGTGCGATCCGTGCCTTCAACAAGGCGGCCCCCGCGGTTGAAATCGACCTGTCGCTGGAACCGCCCAACGTGATCGAAACCAACGTGATCGGCGGGAAGACCGACGTGGGTATTCTGGCGCTCCACCGGCCTTCGCCCAGCCTGAACTATGCACCCCTTTATGGCGAAGACATGTTTCTCTACTGCGGTATGGGCCATCCGTTCATGGACTGCGATCACACCCGCCTCCGCCTGGAAGATGTTCGCGCAGCCAACTACGCTGGTATCCGGGTGAACTCCCCCAACCTGCACGTTGGCCAGACACTGGGATTCCGCCGCGCCGCAAAGGTGCAGAACGAGCAGGCACTGGCCATCCTCGTCATGTCAGGCAGCTATCTCGGTTTTCTGCCCGACCACCTGGCCGATAAATTTGTCCGCGACAGGATGATGCGCAAAGTTCTCCCGGAACAAATCTTCTACCGGAGCCAGTTTGCCGCCGTAACCCGCAAGCGTCCGGCAATGAACCGCATCACCAGGCTGTTTCTCGACCAATTGACCGCAGCGCATTCCGCTCAGCACCCCGAAAGTTTGGCACAGACCGGCGCTGACCGCGTCAGATGATATCCAGCGAGACTTTGACCCGGTCCATCACCACGGAGGACGTGAAGCGGCTGACATTGGATTCATCAAAGAAGTATTCCTGGGTGAAGGCTTCGTATTCCTTGATGTCTTTGACGATGACCATCAGGATGAAATCCGCTTCGCCAGTCGTGTAATAGCATTGCTGCACCTGCGGAGCTCTGCGCATCTTGCGCTTGAAGGCATCCAGATGCATCCGGCTTTCACGCTCCAGAACCACTTGCACGATCACTGTCATTTCGCGGCCCATTTTGGCCGGCGAAAGTACCGCGATTTCCCTTTCGACCACTCCGGTATCACGCAGTTTCTTCAGGCGCTTTTGCACCGCAGGCGCTGACAGGCCGACTTCCTGGCTGATCGCCTCCGCGGTCAACTGTGCATTCGCCTGGATCAGCCGCAGTATTTCGTGGTCTTTGTTGTCCATAGCTGATTTTTGGGCTGGCTTGGCTGAAATGACAACTTGAAAACCTGCTGCAGGCCTTGCCGGAGACAACAGCAGCAGAAGGATTGCGAATAAACAACTGCGAAATGTGAATGTGTCCCGGGCTGACAATTTGCGTCACCGCAACAGCGGGCAACTGGCACAAGCAACCATTCCAGCCTTTTCAAACAAGGGTTTCTGGCAATATTTCCGCTGAAATGGTGCAAAGTTCAAATTTGCGGCATCAATTCCGCAAAGATTCCGGAAAACAACATTTACGGTTCTCTTGCGGTACACGTTTTGTCAGGACTTTCCGGATTATGACTCCTCAATGCCCCGGTGCGACCGGGCGCCGCAGACTGCAGGAGACCCTGGCCAATGCCCCGACTAACGAAACTGCCTCTGAAGCTGAAACTGCCGCTGATCATGGTGGCCCTGACGGGTGTGTTCCTCGTTACTGTGTCAGTGCTGGTTTATTCCATGGCTGAACGCAGCATCCGGGAAAACGCCTTTGCCGCCCAGAAGATCGAGGCCAAGTCAGGCGCTCAGGCGCTGGGTTTCCTGATCAAGGCAGCACGGTCTGATGTCTCCAGCCTGGCAGGCCAGCCCGCAGTGTTCCGTGCCATCAGTAATTTTGAGCGGGTGATCGGCATGGTCGAGGAAGACGACCCCATTGCCTATCTCAAGCAGACTTATGCGACCGGGAATCCAAATGCCGCAGACCAGCGCGAAGAGCTGACGGATGCGGGCGACGGCTCCTATTACAACCAGTCGCATGTCACTTATCACCCCACCTTCCTGCAAAGCCTGCGCCTCAACGGCTACCAGGATCTCTATCTGATCACGCCTGCGGGTCAGGTGGTATATTCAGTCAAGAAGCGGGACGATTTCCTGACCGCTGTCCAGGAAGCTCCGGACAGCGGCCTCTCGCAAGTGTTTCAGACCGCGCTCGAGGCTGAAGCAGGCACAGTCGCGGTGGCGGATTTCGCATCCTACGGCCACAGCCCGGATGCCGCAGCCTTCATGGCCGCGCCAGTGTTTGCCAAGAACGGTAAAATCGCCGGGGTGATCGCAATCCAGCTCGGCACCGATGGCGTCGTCAAGGCACTGACCAGCAACCTGTCCGGCGGCACCCATCAGAATATCTACGTGGTCAGCAGCGATGGCGTGGCACGCAGCCCGTCCTCGGTGGCGGGCCTTTTCCCGGTGCTGCAGCAGTTGCCCGCAACGCCGCAGATCCAGGCCGCAAGATCACGCGAGGCAAACCAGTTCGACGGCGTGCCGTCCTCGCTGGGAGAACGCGCCATTGCCCAGGTGATGCCGCTGGACCTGCCCGGCTTCGACTGGTCTCTGGTGCTGGAAACCGATGAGCACACCGCCTTTGCCGTGGTCGAACGCATCCGCCTGATCGCCGCGGGCATGATCGGCGCGGCACTGCTGGCGGCGATCGGCGTGTCCTGGCTGGCGGCGCGCAGCGTCACCCTCCCGATCCATGCCTTGCGCGAAGCCACCAACGCACTGGCCGACGCCGACTACAATTCGGAAATCCAGGGCCTTGCCCGCGGTGACGAGCTTGGCGATCTGGCCCGCAGCCTCGACACCTTCCGCGGCAAGCTGAAGGACGCGGATGAGGCTGCTGCCCGAGAAGTGGAAGCCGCCCGTCACACCGCGGCGGTGGTGGAGAGCATGAGCGCCGCGCTATCAGAATTGCAGCGCGGCAACCTGGCCTGCGACATCCGGGCACCGTTTGACGGCCATTACGAAACCCTGCGGGAAAACTTCAACCGCAGTCTCGAACGGCTGCGCGGGTCCATGGCGGAGGTGGTCGGCGCCGCCGGGAACGTTGGCCGCTTCTCCGAAGAGCAGCGCGGTGCGGCGACCGAAATGGCGCACCGTACCGAAAGCCAGGCCGCAACGCTGGAAGAAACCGCAGGCTCCATCCGTGAGCTGACCGGCGGCATCCGCGACACGGCAGAGCGCGCGGGCCGCATGGACGACACCATGCGCGGCGCCCGCAGCGAGGCAGAACAAAGCACTGATGTGGTGACATCAGCAGTGGCAGCGATGGATCAGATCCAGGAGGCCTCCGCAGAGATTTCCAAGATTATCAACATGATCGACGACATTGCCTTCCAGACCAACCTCCTGGCGCTGAACGCCGGCGTCGAGGCGGCGCGCGCGGGCCCTGCCGGTGCAGGCTTTGCCGTGGTCGCCTCTGAGGTGCGCGCCCTGGCGCAGCGGGCCTCTAACGCCGCCGGGCAGATCAAGGGCCTGACCTCCGCCAGCGAGGAGCATGTCGCCAATGGCGTTGCCATGGTAGGCCGCGCCGGTGACGCGCTGACCCGGATTATCGAACAGGTTTCAGCGGTGTCGGGGCTGGTCACCGAGATCGCCGACGGGGTCCGGGCGCAATCGCGCGGGCTGGAGAAGATTGATGGCGCGATGCATCAGCTGGACAACATGACCCAGCAGAACGCCGCCATGTCCGAAGAGGCTGCCGCCGCCAGCCAGCTGCTGCAGCATGAATCGCAAAGCCTGACAGACATCGTCGGCCGCTTTGACCTGGGTGGAGACAGCGCAGATCAAGGTTTTGCGGCAGACCCGCACCGGTTTAGAGCTTGAACCCGAACCGGCAGGCTGGAGCTAGACTTCAGCCTGCCGGCAACCCCTTTGCTCCCGGCCATTTTAATTTAACATAAGTCTCATTACAGGGTTCTATCTATACACCGAGGAACCGGTCCGCGACATCCGCAGGCAGCTCGGCTATCCGGCCTTCCCAGGCGTTGCCGCCCTTGTTGAGGATCACCGCCCGGTCCGCCACGGCGGACAGCTCCTTCAAGGATTTGTCCACCACCAGTATCGACAGCCCTGCCTCGCGCTTCAGCCGGGCGATCGCAGCCCAGATCTCCTGCCGCACCACCGGCGCCAGCCCCTCCGTCGCCTCGTCCAGGATCAGAAGGCGCGGGTTGGTCATCAGGGCGCGGCCAATGGTCAGCATCTGCTGCTCGCCACCCGAAAGCGAACCGGCGGTCTGTGTGCGGCGCTCCTCCAGCCGCGGAAAAAGTTCTGCAACCCTGGCCATATCCCAGGGGCCAGGGCGGGCCGCGGCGATCAGGTTTTCCTCTACCGTCAGCGGTGCAAAGCAGCGCCGCCCCTCAGGCACCAGACCGACCCCCAGCCGCGCAATCCTGTGCGATGGCAGCTGGCGCAGGTCGTGGCCGTCGAACGTCAGCTCCCCCTTAGCAGCCGCCAGCATCCCGCAGACCGTCTTGATGGTGGTGGATTTGCCCATGCCGTTGCGGCCCATCAGCGCCACCACCTCGCCCTCGCCAATCTCCAGGCTGACGCCGAACAGCGCTTGCGCCGGTCCGTACGACGCTTCAACCCCTTGCAGTGACAACAGGCTCATGCGGCGTCCTCCTCTCCCAGATAGGCGCGTCGCACCTCAGCGTTGGCGCGGATCTCATCCGCGGTGCCGGTGGCAATGATCTGGCCGTAAACCAGCACGCTGATCCGGTCCGCCAGTGCAAAGACCGCGTCCATGTCATGTTCCACCAGCAGGATCGGCGCCTCCTGCCGCAAGCCGTCGAGGAAACCGGTCAGCGCCTTCGATCCGGCGGTGCCAAGCCCCGCCATCGGCTCATCCATCAGGAACAGCCTCGGCTTCAGCGTCAGCGCCACCGCTACCTCCAGCTGGCGGCGCTGGCCGTGCGACAGGTCGGCGGTGCGGCGGTTTGCATCGTCCGTCAGACCCACCCGCTCCAGCGCATCCCGCGCCCGCTCCAGAAGCTCCGGGTCCTTCATCACATTGCGGAAGAAATGGAACACACGGCCCCGCCCGCCGAGCGCCCCCAGCACCGCATTCTGCAGCACAGTGTATTCCATCGCCAGCGCGGAGATCTGGAACGTCCGCCCCAGCCCCATCCGCGCCCGCGCCACCGTGTCCAGCGCGGTCACCTCCCGGCCCAGCAGCTCCACCGTGCCGCTGTCGGGTGTCAGATTGCCCGCGATCTGCTTGATCAGGGTGGATTTCCCTGCTCCGTTCGGCCCGATCAGCGCATGGATTTCACCCGGCCGCAGGTCCAGCGAGACATCACGGCTCGCTTGCAGCGCGCCAAAGCTCTTGTTCAGAGCGTCGGTTTTCAGGACCACATCAGCCATGCGCCTTCTCCCGTCCAGCCAGCGCCCCGATCAGCCCGCCGCGGGCAAACAGCACGATCAGCAGCAGCAGCACGCCCAGGAAGATCTGCCAGTAATCGCTGATGCCGCCCAGAAGATGCTCCAAAAGGATATAGAGCGCGGTACCGGCAACCGGGCCATAGAGCCGCCCCACCCCGCCGAGGATCACAAAGATCATGATCTCGCCGCTGGTGTGCCAGCTGAGCATTGTGGGGCTGACGAAGCGGTTCAAGTCGGCAAACAGCGCCCCCGCCAGCCCGGTGATAGCACCGGATATCACAAAGGCCGTCAGCCGCAGAGTAAAGGGCGTAAGGCCCACCGCCTGCACCCGGTCCTCATTCTGCCGCGCCGCTGCCAGTGCCAGCCCGAAGGGCGAGCGCGCCAGCCGCGCCGCGAAAGCCAGCGCCAGGCAGAGGATCACATAGGCGATGGCAAAGAACTGGATCGGATCCAGAGTGTTCAGGCCGGGGAATTCATTGCGCACCCAGATCGACAGCCCGTCCTCGCCGCCATAAGCGCTCCAGCTGATGGCAAAGTAGTAAAGCATCTGGCCGAAGGCGAGGGTGATCATGATGAAATAGACGCCGGAGGTGCGCAACGACAGCGCCCCGATCACCAGCGCGGCCAGCGCGCTGAAGACCACCGCCACCAGCCAGATCAGCGGCATCTGGTTGCTGCCCTCAAACAGGAACGGCCATTCAAACAGCGGCTCATAGTTCTGGGCATGGGCGGCCAGGATGCCCATGGCATAGCCGCCAATCCCGAAAAACGCCGCATGGCCCAGGCTGATCAGCCCGCCAAGCCCAAGGGCAATGTTCAGCCCCACCCCCGCCAGCGCCAGGATCGCCGCCTTGGTCGCCAAGGTGATGATAAAGGGCTCATCCAGCGACCACGCCGCCACCGGCACGATCAGCAGCGCCGCAATCATCGCCCAATTGAGCAGGCTCTCACGCGTCAGCATCATGCGCTCCCTCCATAAAGGCCAGAGGGGCGCACCAGGAGGATCGCCGCCATCAGAATGTAGATCAGCATCGAGGCCAGCGACGCCCCGGCAGAGGCCGCGCTGGCCGGGTCCATAAAGACTGCAAACAGCTGCGGCAGGAACACGCTGCCCAGCGTATCAGTCATCCCCACCAGCAGCGCGCCGGCCAGCGCCCCCTTGATGGAGCCGATGCCGCCAATAACAATGACCACAAAGGCCAGGATCAGCACCGGCTCGCCCATGCCGACCTGCACCGACTGGATCGCGCCAACCAGCGCGCCCGCCAGCCCGGCAAGCGCCGCGCCCAAAGCGAACACGACTGTGTAGAGCTTGGAAATATCAACGCCAAGCGCGGCAATCATCTCGCGATCGGCCTCGCCTGCGCGGATCTGGATGCCAATGCGGGTGCGCGCAATCAGCAAGAACAGCCCGGCAGCAACTGCCAAACCAATCAGGATGATCGTCAGCCGGTACAGCGGATACTGAATGCCGCCCGGCAGGCTGACCGGCCCCGAAAGGTAGGACGGCACATCCAGAAACAGCGGGAAGGAGCCGAACAGCCAGCGGGTGCCTTCGGAAAAGATCAGGATCAGGGCAAAGGTCGCCAGCACCTGGTCCAGATGGTCGCGCCGGTAGAGGCGCCGGATCACCACCAGCTCCATCAGGGCGCCGGCCGCCGCGGCGGCGGCAAGGCTTGCGGTCAGCGCCAGCAGGAAGGATCCGGTCCAGCCTGCCACTGCGGCGGCGGCAAAGGCGCCCACCATGTAGAGCGAGCCATGGGCCAGGTTGATCAGCCCCATCACCCCGAACACCAGCGTCAGCCCGGCCGCCATCAGGAACAGCATCATCCCGAGCTGGAGCCCATTCAGGATCTGCTCCAGAACTAGAATATAGGTCATTTGATTTTCCGAAGGGGTAGTCTTGCCGTGTGCAGGGGCGCCTCAGGCGCCCCCGTCCGGGTCAGGTCTTACATCTTGCACTCGCCTGCATAGGCGTCGGCATGGTCGCTCAGCCCGGTGGCAATGATCTTGTTGGTGAAGACATCGCCATCCTTGATCACTTCGCGGACATAGATGTCCTGGATCGGGTGGTGGTTGTCGCCGAATTTGAAATCACCGCGGACCGATGCGAATTCCGCCGCTTTCAGTGCCGCGCGGAAGCTGTCCTGGTCAGACACCTCCGCCTTGTCCAGCGCGCTCAGGATCAGATTGGCAGTGTCAAAGCCCTGGCTGGCATAAAGCGACGGCAGACGGCCGTATTTTGCCTGGAAGGAGGCAACAAATTCGGCGTTGGCCTCATTGTCGATATCCTTGTTCCACTGCGAGGTGTTCTTCACACCCAGTGCGGCGTCACCCACCGCCTGCAAAATACCCTGATCGAACGAGAACGCCGGGCCGACCACCGGCAGATCCACACCGCTGCCCGCATATTGCTTGAGGAAGGAAATCCCCATGCCGCCGGGCAGGAAGAAATAGACCGAGTCAGCGCCGGACGCCCGGATCTGCGCGATTTCGGCTGCATAATCGGTCTGGCCCAGTTTGGTGTAGATCTCACCGGCCAGCTCGCCGCCGTACATCCGCTTGTAGCCGGTCAGCGCGTCCTGCCCCGCCGGGTAATTCGGCGCCAGGATGAAGCTGTTCTTCAGCCCCGCCTCATTGGCATAGGCACCCGCTGCTTCGTGCAGGTTGTCGTTCTGCCAGGCGACGTTGAAGTAATTCGGATGGCAGCGCTTGCCAGCCAGCGCCGAAGGCCCGGCGTTCGGCGACAGGTAGAACACGTTTTGCGCGGTTGCCGCAGGCACCACCGCCATTGCGAGGTTCGACCAGATGATGCCGGTCAGGATGTTCACCTTCTCGGATTGAATCATCCGGTCTGCAATCTGCACCGCCACATCAGGCTTGCGCTGATCGTCCTCGATCACCACCTCGACGCCCTCGCGGCCGTCCTGTTCAATCGCCAGCATAAAGCCGTCGCGCACATCCACACCCAGCCCCGCGCCGCCGCCGGACAATGTGGTGATCATGCCAATTTTGGTGTCAGCCTGGGCTGCAACAGCCAGCGCCGGAACCGCAGCCGCCATGGCGAGCATCCGAAGGGTCTTCATTACGTCTTTCCTCCCAGAATATGCCCCGGCCCTTGGGCCAGGATTCTTGATCAAATGCTTGTGACTGTAACGCCGCCCCGGCAGAAGCCAAGACCCGCTGCAGCCGGCATCGTTGCGGCTGATCTTGCGCCAGCCCTCGTGATCAGCCTACGCAGGCTTGAATATATATTTCAAGCATAAAATAACTAGGGCAATATTGTTGCCCCAATTGCTGCAAATGCTTTCCAGACGTCGCGGCGGCACGTGCGAGGGGCCAACCCCTCGCGCTCCCCGGAGTATTTCGGGAAAGATGAAACGGTACTGCAAGCCCTGTGCAGGCGGCACCGGTCAACCGGGCCCGAAACAACCCGCCAGATGATCAATCAGCGCCCGGATCCGCACCGTCAGATGACGGCTGGAAGGATAGACGGCAAACAGCGTTGTTGGGTCTGTTTCCTGTTGTTCGAAAAGCACTTGCAGCCTGCCGTCGCGCAGAAACGGCAGCGCAGTGTAATGCGGGCAGCGGGCAATGCCGAGACCGCTCGCCGCCATATGCGCCACCGCCCGGGGTGAATTGGCCCGGAAGCTGCCGCCAACGGTGACGGTCCTTTGCGCAGCGCCTTTGCCAAAGACCCAGGCGTCCGGTTGCGGAGATGTCATCTGCAGCAGGCAGTTGTGGGTCGCCAGCGCCTCTGGTTCCACCGGTTCGCCTTCTGCCGCCAGATACTCCGGCGACGCCACCACCACCAGCCGCATGCTGCACAGCTTGCGGGCCACCAGCGTCGAATCCTTCAGGGCACCAAAGCGCACCGCCAGATCCACACCCTCCTCCAGCATTGGCAAGTGGCGGTCGGACAGAACCAACTCCACCATAACCTTGGGATGCGCCTGCTGGAACGGCTGCAGCGCCTCCACCAGTTCACGGCTGCCGAACCCAGTGGGCGCGGTGATGCGGATGGGGCCTGCCAATTCCTGCTGGCGCAGCTGCACCAGGTCCTCCAGCTCATCGAACTGATCCAGCAGCGGCAGGCAGCGCTCCAGATAGGCGCGGCCCGTATCTGTCAGCGTCACTTTGCGGGTGGTACGGTTCAAGAGCTGCGCCCCCAGCTGTTCCTCCAGCCGGGCGACATATTTGCTGGCCAGCTTGGTGCTGATCCCCAACTGCCGGGCGCCGGAGGTGAAGGAGCTTTGCGCCGCCACGGCGGCAAAGGCCCGCATGCAGTCCAGCTTGTCCATCCCAGGGCCTCCAGCTTTAGTTGTGAACGTATCGTACATAATTATTCTATGAATTGGAATATTATCGCCATGACTGGCGGGATGTATCTACCGGGTGTCTTCAGAAACCAGCGGCCCCTGCCGCAGCAAAGGACCCCAGACATGGCACATCAGATCCGCATCCACAGCTTCCCCCTCTCCGGCCACGCCCACCGGGTGGAGCTGTTCGCCAGCCTCACCGGCATCGCCCATGAGGTGGTGAACGTCGACCTCGCCGGCGGCGAACACAAACAGCCGCCCTTCCTGGCGCTGAACCCCGCAGGCCAAGTGCCGGTGATTGAGGACGGTGAGGCAGTCATCAGCGATTCCAACGCCATCCTGGTCTACCTCGCCCGTAAATATGCGCCGTCCTGGCTGCCGTCTGATCCGGTGCAAGAGGCCGAGGTGCAGAAATTCCTGACCCTGGCCGCGGGCGAGATCGCCTTTGGCCCGGCTGCGGCGCGGCTGATCACCGTCTTCAACGCGCCGCTGGATGCTGAGTTCTGCGCCACCGTTGCAGCCCGGGTGCTGGGCAAGATCAACGCCCATATGGAGGGCCGCAGCTTCCTGGTCGGGGATACTCCCACCATCGCCGACGTGGCCGCATACTCCTACATCGCCCACGCACCTGAAGGCGGCATCTCACTGGAGCCCTATCCCAACGTCCGCGCCTTGCTGGCGAATATCGAAAGCTTGAAAGGCTTCAAGCCGATGCCCGCAACCAAGGTCGGGCTGGCTGCCTGATCCCGCTGGCGGCGGTCCACCGGGCCGCCGCCGCAACGCTTCAGCTAAAGGAGGTTCCCATGCCCCATGACGCAGACAGCCCCTCGCCCTTTCACGCGGGCGAACAGGAAATGCAGCGCCGCGCAGGTAAGCGCGAGATGGCAGAGAAGCTGGGCCGCCGGATGATCCGCCCCTTCATGCCAGACCAGCACCGGGAGTTCTTTGCCCAGCTGCCGTTCCTCGTTGCCGGTGCCGTGGACGCGGACGGCTGGCCCTGGGCCAGCCTGCTGAGCGGTGCGCCCGGCTTTGCCGTATCGCCGGACCCGGAACACCTGCAGGTCACGCTGAACAGAACCGCTGAAGACCCCGTCCAGGCCGCCATCCGCGAAGGCGCACCGCTGGGGCTGCTGGGGATCGAACTGCACAGCCGCCGCCGCAACCGGCTGAACGGGCGGGTCACTTCAGCAGGCCGCAACGGTTTCAACGTGCGGGTGGACCAGTCCTTTGGCAATTGCCCACAGTATATTCAGGAGCGTGATCTGACCCCGGCCAATGACGTGTCTCCAGCAGCCCCGCAGACCTTTACCAGGCTGCTGCCGGAACACAGCGCGCGGATCGCACAAGCCGACACCTTCTTTGTCGCCAGCCATATTCCCGCTGCCGCAGCCCCTGAACGCGAGGGCGTCGATGTTTCTCACCGCGGCGGGCGGCCCGGTTTTGTCCGGGTCGCGGGCAATACCCTCACCATCCCGGATTTTCGCGGCAACAACCACTTCAATACGCTGGGGAATTTCCTGCTGAACCCGCGCGCAGGCCTGGCCTTCCCGGACTTCGAGACCGGCAGCCTTCTGCTGCTGACAGGCACGGTGGAGTTGCTGGCGGAGGACCACCCGGAGCTGGCAGGCTTTGAAGGTGCGCAGCGCGGCTGGCAGGTCACCCTGCACAAAGGCCTGTGGCTGGAGGCTGCCCTGCCCTGGCGGACCGGACCCGGCGCGTTTGCCCCGCAAACCCTGCGCACGGGCACCTGGGCAGAAGCCGAGGCCCGCACCCCAGCACCCGGCCCGTAACGCTGCCTGCGGTAAGCTCCCGCAAATTTCTCTGGACAAGTCTGTCCAGGATCGCCGATGAATTGGACAGAAATGTCCAAAGGTCAGATTCGGGGAAGCTTCCCGCCTGTCCTGTGGCGGCAGACAGGGAGCAAGGCCATGAAGTCGCATTATCGTGCCGTTGTCATCGGGGGCGGCGTTGTCGGCGCCTCCGTACTTTACCACCTGGCGAAATTCGGCTGGACCGATGTCTGCCTGATCGAACGCTCGGTGCTGACCGCAGGGTCCAGCTGGCACGCGGCAGGCGGCTTTCACGCATTGAATGCGGACCCCAACATTGCCAGCTTGCAGGCCTATACCATCGACCTCCTGTCCGAGATCGAACAGGAATCCGGCCAATCTGTCGGCATGCATATGACCGGCGGCATGACGCTGGCGGGTACCCCGGACCGCTGGGAATGGCTGCAATCGGCCTACCGCACATTTCAGTCGATCGGCATCGACGACTGCCGCCTGATCACCCCGCAGGAAGCAGGCGAGCTGTGTCCGATCATGTCCACAGAGGGCATCCTCGGCGGCATGTGGGCCGACCGCGAGGGTTATGTCGACACCACCGGAACCGTGCACGCCTATGCCGGGGCTGCCAAGAAACGCGGCGCCGAGGTGATTGAGCACAACCGGGTGCTGGAGCTGCACCAGGTGGAGGGCGGCTGGCAGGTGGTGACCGAAAAGGGCACCATCCATGCCGAGCATGTGGTCAACGCCGCGGGCCTCTGGGCCAAGCAGGTGGGCCGCATGGCGGGGATCGACCTTCCGGTTTCGCCGCTTAACCACCACTATCTGATTTCCGACACCATCCCGGAGCTGGAACAGCTCGATTTCGAAGTGCCAATGACGGTCGACCTCGAAGGCTTCACCTATATGCGCCAGGACCAGAAGGGCATTCTTCTGGGCATCTACGAGATCGACCACCAGCACTGGATGATGGACGGCGCGCCCTGGGAATATGGCTTCGAACTGCAGCAGGAAGACCCCGACCGCATCGAGCGCGAATTGACGCTGGGGTTCGAACGCTACCCTGCGCTGCAAACCACCGGCGTCAAGACCTGGGTCAACGGCGCCTTCACCTTTGCTCCGGACGGCAACCCGCTGGTCGGCCCGGTGCGCGGCAAGCCCGGCTACTGGTGCGCCTGCGGTGTGATGGCCGGTTTCCTGCAGGGCGGCGGCGTCGGCAAGTCGCTGGCCGAATGGATGATCCACGGCGAGCCGGAGGCGGATGTCTTCGGCATGGATGTGGCGCGTTTCGGCGACTACGCCCAGAACAAGCGCTTCATCAGGGAAACCACGGGCCAGTTCTACACCCGCCGCTTCGTTATGACCTACCCGAACGAGCAGCTGCCCGCAGGCCGTCCGCTGAAAAAGGCCCCCGCCTATGACGGCATGAGTGCCGCAGGCTGCCGCTGGGGCGCCAGCTACGGGCTGGAAATCCCGCTCTACTTTGCGCCCTCAGAAGACTTCACCGAAACCCCGACCCTGAAGCGGTCCAACGCCTTTGGCATCGTCGCAGAGGAATGCAAGGCAGTGCGCGAGGCCGTGGGCCTCCTGGATATCTCCGCCTTCTCGCGGTTCGAGGTGACGGGCACAGGGGCCGAGGCCTGGCTTGACCGACTGATGGCCTCCAAACTCCCCGCGCCGGGCCGCGCCAAACTGGCGCCGATGCTGTCGCCCGAGGGCCGCCTCAAGGGCGACCTCACCGTCTTTAACTGGGGGAACGGCAGCTGGTGGATCATGGGCAGCTACTACCTGCGCGAATGGCACATGCGCTGGTTCCAGGACCACATGGGCGACGGCGTCGCGGTGCGCGACGTGACCGATGCCGTCACCGGCTTCAGCCTCTCCGGACCGAACAGCCGCGAGGTATTGGAAAAGCTGACGGATGGCCCCATCGCTGACCTGCCCTTCATGGGCTGCGGCACCTTCGACATCGGCATGCTGCGCCTCAAGGCGGGGCGCCTCTCTGTTGCGGGTGAGCTGGGCTTTGAACTCCACTGCTCCGCCGCCGAGCACATCACGCTGCGCGAAACCCTGCTGGAGGCCGGTGCAGACCTCGGCATCCGCGAAATCGGCTTCAACGCGCTCCTCAGCCTGCGGCTGGAAAAAAGCTTCGGCATCTGGAGCGCTGAATTCACCCAAGGCTACACCGCAGCACAAACCGGCATGGACCGCTGGATCGACTGGGACAAGGACTTCATCGGCCGCGGCGCCGCGCTCAAGGAACGCGACGTGCGCGGCCCGGCGCAGGTTGTTGTGACCTTGGAAGTGAAGGCCACGGACGCCGATGCAAGCGGCTACGAACCGGTCTGGCAGGGCGAAACCCGCGTCGGATTTGTCACCTCCGGCGGCTACGGCCACACAACGGGCAAATCGCTCGCCATGGCGATGGTGGACCGCGACGCCGCCGCCGAAGGCACGGAACTGACCGTGCATATCGTCGGCCAGGAACGCCCTGCGCGCGTGATTGCGCCCTCCCCCTACGACCCCTCCGGCAAAGCGATGAGAGGCTGATCCAATGACCTTTGAAAACGAAGGCAATCCACGCGGCCGCCGGCGGCGGGGGCGCGGGGGCGACGCCGCCCCGGCCCCGCAGCGCACCACGAACTACCGCCAGCTGAAAAACCCCTTCCCGGTGATGGAAGTCTTCCCGGCGCATCAGATTGCGGACATACATGAAACCGCGCTGATGATGCTTGAAGAGCTGGGCATGAAGGTGCTGCAGCCGGAGGCGCGCCGGATCTACGCCAAGGGCGGCGCCCGCGTCGATGAAGGTACCGAAATGGTCTACATCGGCCGCGACATGGTGGAGGCGGCACTGGCCACTGCCCCCCGCTCCATCACCTGCCGGGCGGGCAACCGTGAGCGCGACATCACGCTGGAACTGGGCAGTCTGGTGTTCCAGGCGGGTGCAGGTGCACCCAACGCCACCGATCTGGAACGCGGGCGCCGCCCCGGCTCAGCCCGGGATTATCTGGAATACCTGCAGCTCACCCACCATTTTGACGTCTTCCACATGATCTCGCCCCAGGTGGAGCCGCAGGACGTCCCCATCCATCTGCGCCATTACTTCACCACCGAGGCGCAGATGACCCGGACCGACAAGTTCCCTTTCATCTACTCGCGCGGGACGCCTCAGGTGATGGACTGCTTTGAAATGATCCGCGACTTCCGCGGGTTGTCGGATGCGGAATTCCGGGCAGAGCCGCGCTGCTACACAATCATCAACACCAACAGCCCCCGCACGCTGGACATTCCGATGGCGCAGGGCCTCATCGACTTTGCCCGCCACGGCCAGGTCTCAATCATCACGCCGTTCACGCTGATGGGGGCAATGGCGCCGATCACCGTCGCGGGCTCCATCACCCTCAGCCATGCAGAGGTGCTGGCCGCCCTGACCCTGACCCAGCTGGCAAACCCCGGCGCGCCGGTGTGCTATGGCACCTTTACCTCCAACGTGGACATGAAGTCCGGCGCACCAGCCTTCGGCACGCCCGCGCATTTCCAGGCTTCGCTGGCCGCAGGCCAGCTGGCGCGGCACCTCGGCCTGCCGTGGCGCTCTGCCGCGGGGTCCGCGTCAAACTGCAACGATGTGCAGGCGGCCAATGAAAACCAGATGGGGCTCTGGGGCTGCCTGATGGCGGGCGCCACCGTGATCATCCACTCAGCCGGCTGGCTGGAGGGCGGGCTGTCGGTTTCTTACGAGAAACTGATCACCGACGCCGAAGTGCTGAACATGATTGCCGAGCTTTGCGCTGGCGCCCAGGCCGGAACGGACGAAATCGGCTATGCAACCGCGCTGACACAGGTGGAGCCGCAGGGGCATTTCTTTGCCGCGCCTCAGACGATGGACCGCTACAGCACCGAATTTTATGAGCCCGTGGTTCATGACTATGCCAATTTCGGCACCTGGACCGAACGCGGCAGCATGGACGCCAGCCAGCGCGCCACCCGGGTCTGGAAGGACATCCTGGCCCGTGATACCCGGCTCGCAACGGATGAAACCCGCGTTGAAGCGCTTCAAGCCTTCATCGCCAAGCGCACCGCAGAAGGCGGCGCCCCGCCGGAGAACTGACATGGCCAGACGCGCCGCCCCGGTGCTGCACCGGGACAACCCCGACAAGGAACCCCTCAGCGGCCATGTGAAGGTCACCCCGGAGGACTGGCTGAACGTGGCGCGCGACCTTCTGGTCAGCGAAGGGGTGGCCGGGGTCAAGGTGCTGGCAATCGGCGAACGGCTCGGCGTCTCGCGCTCCAGCTTCTACTGGTACTTCAAAAGCCGCAAACACCTGCTGGAGGCGCTGCTGGACGATTGGGAGACGCGCAATACCGCACCCATCCTCGACCACTGCGAATTGCCCGCCGCCAATATCTCCTGGGCGGTCTGCAACTTCTTCCGCTGCTTTGTCGACCCGGACCTGTTTGATGCCAGCCTCGACTTCGCAGTCCGCGAATGGTCCCGCCGCGACGGCAAGGTGCGCAACCGCATCGATGCGGCAGATGCACAGCGCCTGGCCGCGGTAACGGCGATGTTCGAACGCCACGGCTACTCTGCATACGAGGCCGAGGCCCGCGCCCGTATCCTCTATTTCATGCAGTGCGGCTACCACGCGCTGGAAGTGCGCGAGCCGATGCAGGCCCGAACCGCCCGGCTGGAAGGTTATCTGCTGGGCTTCACCGGAGTTACCCCGGACCCGGAGGCCGTGGCCGCCGCCCGGAAATTTGCCGAAGGCAAGATGGTCCCCTGAGGCGCTCCCCGGGGTTTTTCCAATCAGAAAGAAGCAGCGGAGCCTGGTTCAGCCCCGCTTGTGAAAGATGAAGCCAAGGAAATTGAGCAACAGCTGCGCCGCCAAAATCTGGGTGCTTTCGGACGGGTCATAGGCCGGGGCCACCTCCACCAGGTCGATGCCAGCCACATCGCCGCGCTGCGCCAGCCCCTGCAGGATTTCCAGCACGTCGTAATAAAGAAAGCCGCCATGACTCGGCGTGCCTGTGCCCGGCGCGATTGAAGGGCAGAAAGCGTCGATATCAATGGTCACATAATACCGCGCGCCCTTGGGGATACGGTCCAGCACCGCCTCAGTGCCCAGCTTGCGCACCTGCCGCACCGACAGGATGTCGGAGCCGCGCGCGCGGGCGTCCTCGTAGCCTTCCCGCGCCGTGGAGGAGACATTGCGGATACCCAGCTGGGTCATGCCGCTGACATAATCCTTCTCGATCGCGCGGCGCATCGGGTTGCCGTGGCCCTCGGTGACGCCATGGCGCTCATCAACGAAATCCAGATGCGCGTCGATCTGCACCACATGGATCGGGCCGTTCCTGGCGCAGTCCTCCCCAAAGGCGCGTATACAGGGGATGTTGATGGAATGATCGCCGCCGATCACCACCGGCAACGCGCCTGCCTGCAGGATCTTCCGCACCCCGTATTCGATATTGGCGTGGCTTTCCCCGGTCATGGTGTGGACGATGTCGGCATCCCCCAGATCGACGATCCGCACATCCTCCCCCAGATAGGTGGCATCATCCTCGTGGTCATAGGCGCCGGCATGGCCAAAGCTGAACAGGGTGGACGCCTCGCGCACCGCGCGCGGGCCGAACCGAGCGCCGGACCGGTACTGGCAGCCGAAATCATAGGGCGCGCCAAGGACCGCAACATCCGCGTCGATGCTGTCCCAATCCGCAACATAGGGTTTCTTGCCAAAGGTCGCGATGCCAGTGAACGGCAGGTTCAGGCGGCCAGTTTCATATCCATGTCCGGACATTTGCGTCTCCTGCTGCAAGGTTTCAACGCAGTTGATCACAGCTGTTCTCATGAAAAAATATCTTGCTGCTTATCCATACATAAAGTGATTTCATGTATCTCGATCACCTGCAAAAGACAGAGCACCCGATGAAACTGCTGCGCAACGCATTGCTGGAAACCTTTGTCACCGTTGCCGACTGCGGCGGCTTCTCCGAGGCGCAATACGCGCTTGGCATCACCCAATCCGCGATCAGCATCCGCATCCGCGATCTGGAGGCCTCATTGGGCTACCGCCTGTGCGACCGCGGGCGCGGCGGTTTCCGCCTGACAGAACGGGGCGAGACCGTCTACCGCAGGGCCCGCAGCATGCTGCGCAGCGCCCGCGATTTCGACGCCGGGCTGATGGAGCTGCGCGGCACCGTGACCGGCGATTTGCGCATTGGTGTGGCGGACGCCGTAAGCAGCCTGCCCGGCCTCAACCTGACACAGGCGCTGCAGCGTTTCGGGGCGCGGCCGAACGACGTACAGCTCGATATTACCGTGGCCTCCCCGGCTGAACTGACGCAGCAGCTGATCACCGGCGCGCTGCATGTCGCCATCGCCCCCTTCCGCAACCAGATCGCCGATCTGGAATATGAGGACCTGTGCCAGGAGGAGCACCGGCTGTATTGCGGTGCCGGGCATCCGTTGTTCACCCTTCAGGGTCAGGAGTCCGCCCCGCAGGATATTGCGCAGTACCCGCTCTGCCAGCGGTCCTATGACCGGCTGCCGCTTGCGGGTCTTGCCGCCGGTGAACCCGCAGCCTCCGCCGCCAACATGGAAGCCCTGGCGATGCTGATCGCAACCGGCCAATACCTTGGCCCGCTGCCTGCGCATTTTGCGGACGCATGGGTCCGCGGCGGCAGGCTCCGGGAGGTGAACGGCCCGGAATTGCGCTGGGTCACAACATTTCACCTCGCCACCCGCCGCGGCCAAATGCACCGGCGGGCGATCTCCCTTTTCGCCGAAGATGTGCGCCGCAGCTGCCAAACCCCGCCTGCAGCACCCGGCCCGGGCTGACCCGGCAGCCCTGCACGAAATCTGCACGAAAGCCCCCTGAAACCTGCGGAGACTACCCGCCAAAGATGCAAGCGCAGGCCGCATCACTGCAGGCAATGAACATTGCAAGCAGGAGACAGGACATGAGGCAGGAACTGGTCATACACGGCGTGCCCGACAGCATCAGGCTGGATGCATGGTGGCTGGAGGCCGCAGGCGGGCCGCCGCAGGCGCAGCCCCGCCGCCGCAAGGATAGGGGCCCGCTCTACGCCTCTTTGCGGATGCGCCATGCAATTCCGCTTCTGGCATCGCTGGTTGCCGTTGCGGACTGGCTGTTCTGGGACCAGCCGGCAGGCATTTCGGTTGCTGTCTTTGCGCTGATCCTCTCTGCCGCAGTCATGGCGATGAAGCCCCGTCGGCCAACAGCCCGGGAATGGGCAGGCGCCGCTGTATTTGCCCTGCTCAGCAACCTGCCTGCGGCAATTGAGCTGCAGTTCCTGTCCGTCCTGTTCAGCTTTGGCGGCCTGATCTGCCTGACGGCCTGGGCGGTCTACGGTCCGGCCGCCAGCGAACGTCTGGCACTGCGCACCGCCCTGCGCCTGCCAACATTTGGCGCCGTGCTGCTGCTGCGCGATGCATTCCGCGCCATGCCTGCCTCGGACCTCAGCGCAGGCGCCCGCCGCCAGGCGGCCGCGCTGGCGCTGCCGCTGCTCATGGGCGCCGTTTTCCTGATGCTGCTGGCCTCGGCCAACCCGGTGCTGGAGGAGTTTCTGGCAGAGCTGGACCCGGGCCGCCTGTTCGAGCTGGAGTTCTGGCTGCGGCTCCTGTTCTGGACCGTGATGGCAGCGCTGCTGTGGCCCTGCCTCAACCTCAGCGAGACTTGGCTGGGCAGCACCGCGCCTGCCGCCACCATGCAAAAGGCCGGCCCCAGCAGGGCCGCCTTTTTGATCAACCCGGTATCAGTGCGCAATTCGCTGGTGCTGTTCAATATGCTGTTTCTGGTTCAAACAGTGATGGACCTCGGCATTCTGACCGGCGGCGTCTCCCTGCCTGAGGGGATGAGCTATGCCGCTTACGCCCACCGCGGTTCCTATCCGCTGGTGGTGACGGCGCTGCTGGCCGGTGTGTTCACACTGGTGACGCGCAGCATGACCGGCGCCGACAAAACCCTGCGTGCCCTGGTCTACCTGTGGCTGGCACAGAACATGTTCCTAGTGCTGACGGCGGCCATCCGGCTGCACCACTACGTTGAAGCCTACGCGCTGACCTACCTGCGGGTGGCCGCCTTCATCTGGATGGGGCTGGTGCTGGCGGGGCTGGTGCTGACAGTTGTCCAGATTCACCGCGGCCACGGCAATGCCTGGCTGCTGCGCCGCTGCTTTGCCGCCCTTCTGGGCACTCTCTACATCTGCGGTTTCGTGAACTTCGCAGGGGTCATCGCCCGCTACAACCTGACTCATGGCAGCACGCTGGTGAAACAGGACACTTACTACATCTGCAGCCTCGGCGCTGGTGCCTACCCCGTTGTCCATGCCTTTGAAACCGAAACCGGACAGCAGGTCTGCGGCAGCGCGATGCATTATGACGTCTATAAAAACACCATCACCAACTGGCGCGAATGGGGCTATCGGAGGTGGCGGATCCAAGCCTATTATCAGCAGCAGAATTGAAGGACCCCATTTGATGCCAGCCCGCATTCTTGTTGTCGATGACGATCCCGATATCCTTGAGGTGACCGGCTTCGCGGTGGAAAAGGCAGGCTTTGAGACCGTCTTTGCCAGCGACGGCCTCGCCGCGCTGAATGCCAGCAGGGAGGAAACCCCCGACCTGATCGTGCTGGACATCGGCCTGCCGGAAAAGGACGGGCTGGAGGTCTGCCGCGAGATCCGCAAATCCTCCGACGTGCCGATCCTGTTCCTCACCGCCCGCGATGACGAGATCGACCGCATCGTCGGGCTGGAGCTGGGCGCCGACGACTACCTGACCAAACCCTTCTCGCCGCGCGAACTGGTGGCCCGGATCAAGGCGATCCTGAAACGCAGCGCCCCTGCTGCCCCGGCTGCGCCCGAACCGGTGCTGGCGCAGGGCAGCCTGCAGCTGGACCCGGACCGCCACCTCTGCCGCTTCGCCGCCGCGCCGGTGGCCCTGACAGGGTCGGAATTCCGGCTGCTGGCCACGCTGATGGCCCGCCCGGACCGGGTGCTGTCGCGGGCACAGCTGGTGGATGCGCTTTACGGCTACAACATCCATGTCTCCGACCGCACCATCGACAGCCATATCCGCAACATCCGCGCCAAGCTGGCCCAAGCGGGCTGCGCCGAGGGGATCGTGACCGTGCACGGCGTCGGCCTCAGGATGGGCGCATGCACGCCAGGCTGAACCGCAACAGGCTGTCCCGCAAATGGCGGCCCCGGCTCTGGGCGGTGGTGCTTCTGGTGCTGGCACTGGTCCTGTGCCTGCCGTTCGCCGGGCTGATCCTGTTCCGCTTTTATGACAGCCAGCTGGTGCAGCAGACCGAGGAAAGCCTGCTGACTCAGGCCGCAGTGATGTCGGCGGCCTACGCAGAACTTTACGCAGGCGCGGCCGGCACCAAGCCCCCCCGCGAGCGCCCGGTCTCCGGCGAACACGCGGTGTTTCCGTCGCTGTCCGTCAACCGCGAAACCGTGCTGCCACCGCGCCCCGACGCCAAACCGCTCTCCGGTCCTGCGGGCACTCCCTACCGCAAAATCGCAACCCGGCTGACCCGCATCGCCAATGCCGCGCAGGCGCAGACGCTGGCCGGCTACCGCTTCCTGGACGCCCGCGGCAACGTCTTTGCAGGCACCGCCGAAACCGGCACCTTCCTGGGCCATGTGGAGGAGGTGCAGGGCGCGCTGAAAGGCGAAACCGTCTCAGTTGCGCGCACCCGCGTGCGCGCGGATGCGCCGCCCGCGCTTTATACTCTCAGCCGCGGCGCACGCGTGCGCGTCTTTGTGGCGATGCCGGTCTTTGCTGACCAGACCCTGATCGGCGCGGTCTACCTCAGCCGCACCCCGAACCACATCTTCCGGTTTCTCTATGGCGAGCGCTTCAATCTGGCCAAGGCCGCGGGATTTGTTGTCCTGTCCACCATGCTCATCGGCTATGTGTTCTGGCGCTTCATTACCCGCCCGATCCAACTGCTGATCCAGCGCAGCCATCTGGCGGGCCACGGCAGCCAGACATGGGAGCCGCCGGACCAGCTTGGCACCCGCGAGATCGAGGAGCTGAGCCGCAGCTTCCAGTCGCTGACCGGCCGCCTGCAAAGCAAGCAGGACGCGCTGAAGACCTACACCGCCCATGTGACGCATGAGCTGAAGTCGCCGCTCACCGCCTTGAAGGGCGCCGCAGAACTACTGCGCGACGACGATCTGCCACCGGCACAGAAACACCGGCTGCTGGACACCGTGGACAAGGGCGGCAAGCGGATGGAGGACCTGCTGGCCAACATGCGCGCCTTCAGCCTGGCGGATCAGAGCGCGATGGCAGGAAGCTGCTGCCTGAACGAAATCCATGCGCAAGTCTCACAGGCCTTCCCGGCCCTTGCCGTCACAGCGGAGAACGGCACCCTGCCGCTGCCAGTTGCGGCACCCACCCTTCAGATCATCCTGACCCATCTGCTGGAAAACGCGCAACAGCACGGCGCCAAGCAGGCCGTGCTGTCCGCCTGCCAGGACGGCGCGGCCACCTGTCTTCAAATCACGGACGACGGCCCCGGCATCAGCGAAGGCAACGCGGACAAGATCCTGCAGCCCTTCTTCACCACCCGGCGGGACAGCGGCGGCACCGGCATGGGGCTCAACATCGTCAAGGCAACGGCAGAGGCCATCGGCGGCACCCTGAGTGTCATCCCCTCCAGCAGCGGCGCCTGTTTCCGGCTGACCTTCCGCTGAAATCAGCCGGGCCGCCCTGCATCAGGCGGCCCGGTTCAGCGCATCAAAGGCGTGTCAGACCTGCCCCGGCAGCCACAGCACAATCGCCGGGAAGGCCACCAGCAGAGCGATGGTCACCGCATCGGCAATGAAGAACGGGGTCACCCCTTTGAACACATCCTGCACGCTCAGGTCATCGCGCACACCGGCCACCACAAAGCAGTTGAGGCCGATCGGCGGGGTGATCAGGCAGAACTCGGCCATCTTGACCACCAGGATGCCGAACCAGATCGCGCACATCGGGCCGGACATGCCAAAGGTGCTGTCCGCGGCCAAGACCGCCTCGCCGCCATTCAGTGCCATCACCGCCGGGTAGACCACCGGCAGCGTCAGCAGCAGCATACCGATTGCGTCCATGAACATCCCCAGCACTGCATAGGCCAGCAGAATGCAGATCAGGATCAGCATGGGCGGCATCTCCAGCGAGGTGATCCAATCGGCAAAGGCGCCGGGCAGGTCGGCAAAGCCGAGAAAGCGCACATAGATCAGCACCCCCCAGATGATGGTGAAGATCATCACGCTCAGCTTGGCGGTTTCCAGCAGCGCATCCTTCAGTTCCCTCCAGCGCATGCCGTGGCGCAGGGCCATCAGGAACACCACAAACGCCCCGATGGCCCCGCCCTCAGTCGGAGTGCCCCATGCATCGCCGCCGAAGGGGTTATAGACAAAGAAGATGATGGTCACGACCACAAACACAATCGGCAGCGCAGGCGGCAGGGCCGCAAACCGCTGGCGCCAGGTGAAACCGGTGACGCGCGGCCCGAAGTCCTTGATCACCATCGCCATGCCAACAATCAGCAGGCCATAGATCACTGCCGAGAACACCCCGGGAATGAAGCCTGCCAGCAGCAGCTTTCCCACGTCCTGCTCGACGATGATGGCGTAGATCACCAGGATCGCCGAGGGCGGGATCAGCGACGCCAGCGTGCCGCCAGCAGCAACAACACCGGCGGCAAAGCGCTTGTCATAGCCGATTTTGAGCATCTCCGGGATGGCGATACGGGCAAAGACGGCTGAGGTCGCCACGCTGGCGCCGGATACTGCAGCAAACCCCGCGGTGGCAAAGACAGTGGAGACCGCCAGACCGCCCGGCACCCAGGCCATCCAGCGCTTGGCGGCCTCGAACAATGCCTTGGTCAGGCCCGCGTAATACGCAAGGTAGCCGATCAGGATAAAAGTCGGAATAAGGCTCAGCGCCTGGCTGGAAACTTTGGAGTGCGGCACCTGCCCTGCGGTCTTCACGGCGATGGTCAGCGCCTTGCCGAAACGCGCCGGGTCATAGCCGAACTTGGCCCAGAAGATCCAGATCAGGCCGATCATCCCCGCAGCAGCCGCGGCAAAGGCCACCCGCATGCCCAGGATCACCATCACCAGCAGTCCGGCTGAGACGATCAGCCCAATTTCAATCGGTTCCATGTCAGAAATTCCTCAGCTGTCGTGGCCGGAGACGTGATCCGCCTCCATCGCTGCCTGGGTGGCGGCATCGGCAATCATCGGGACGGCAACGGGGTGGTCTGTGCCGCTGCGAAAGGCCCGCCCATAGGCCCAGAGCTGCAGCGACAGGCGCAGGCACAGCACGCTGAACGCCACCGGCGCCAGCAGTTTCGCAGGCCAGAGCGGCAGCGAGATATCCATCGAGCTGTCGGCGCTCCACCACGGCGCGGCAAAGTCGAAACTGCGCTGAAAATGCGCCCAGCTGCCCCAGACCATCAGCAGCATCAGGATAAGCACAGCGGCGGTGGTCAGAAACTCGGCCAGATACAGCGCCCGGCCCTTCAGGGCACCCACCAGCATATCCATGCGGATATGGCCGCCATCGCGCTGGGTGAACGAAATGCCCATGAAGGCAATCAGCGGCATCGCCTGCTCGATCCAGTCCACGTACCCCGGCAGCGGGCTGTTGAACAAATTGCGCCCGCCGACAGAGCCAACGGCCAGCAGCATCAGGGAAAACACCGCCAGGCCGCTGAGCAGGGCAAGGGGTTTTTCCAAGCGGTAGAGGTTCTGGTCAAGCGCGCTGAGACGGCTGCCGTCTGTCAGCACGAGGGATGAGCCGGCCATGGCGGGACTCCATCAGTTTTTCGGGGAAACGGAAAAGCCCCCGCAGCCAGCGGCTGCGGGGTGCGCGGCAGGGTCAGCTGCCCTCGGCGATCAGGCCTGTCACCAGGTCGTAAAGTTCCTGCGCAGGCAGGCCGCGGGCCGTGTTTTCCTCGATCCAGGCCTGGGCCGCCGGTGCCGCGGCGGCCTCCTTGAAGGCAGCGATTTCCGCATCCGGGAAGGTCACCAGTTCAATGCGGGCGGCATCCAGCGCGGGCTCCCAGGTGTCCAGCGAGTTGAACTTGTAGAAATCAACGTAATGGGCCAGCGCCTCATCCACCGAACCCAGAAGCGCTTCGCGGTGTTCATCGGACAGGTTGTCCAGCGCATCGGTGTTCACCACCACCGGGCAGTTCACCGTGCCGGGGTTCAGGTTGGTGGTCCACCAGGTGCCGTTTTCGATGGTGCCAAAGGACATATGCGCGTGCGGTGCAAAGGCGACCGCCTTGACGATGCCGCTGTCCATCGCCTGGCGCACCTCAGTTGCCGACATTGAGGTGGGCACTGCGCCCACCGCTTCCATCGCCTTGCCGATACCGCCGGTTGCGCGCACACTCAGCCCTTCAAAGTCCTTCAGCGTGCCGGGCACATCCCCGGTGCCGACCAGATTGTACTGCGGCAGCGGCGAGGGCATCAGCAGGGTCGCGTTCCAGCGCGCCAGATCCTTTTGCACTGCAGGGTGCTGGTAGACCGCCTGCGAAACGGCGATTTCCTGCTCCAGCGAGGTCACGCCCAGGAACGGCAGCTCCAGCACGGTGATCGTCGGGTTCTTGTCGCGGTGGTAGCCGGCGCAGAACTGCGCCATTTCAAAGGCCCCGATGGAGATACCGTCGAGGTTCTCCTTGTTCTTGCTGAGCCCGCCATAGCTGATGTTCAGGGTGAATTCGCCGCCGGTTTTCTCAGAGACCAGATCGGCCAGTTTCTCGACGTGTTCGGTAAAGGCCCGGCGTTTGCCCCACAGCGAGACGTTCCATTCCGTGGCCAGGGCTTCGGTGCCAAAGGCAGCGGTGAGGGCGGCCAGCGCGGCCCCCTTGAGATATGTGCGCATCAGTGCTCCTCCCAGAAACATGCGGATATGATTGGGGGAGTATCCGGGACGGCAGGCGCCCTGCCTATGAAGGAAACCGCGCGGCATCTGCGGGCGGCCCTGCGGATTTCCGCAGGGTGCACGCGCTACAAAAGGGCGTCCTTGTCGAGGCCCAGCTTGACGATCTTTTCGTTCAGCGTGCGGCGGCCGATCCCCAGCGCCTCGGCGGCGGCATCCATGCGGCCCTCATGGGCTTTCACCGCCTTGCCGATCAGTTCGCGCTCAAACGCGGCCACCGCCTCGCGCAGGGTATCCGGCACATCATCCAGGGGCTGATCCATGCGGATAGCGTCCGCCATGGTGCCGCCGCCGCGGCGCGCGGCCAGCACCCGGCGCTCACAGACGCTGCGCAGCTCCCGCACATTCCCCGGCCAATCATGCGCCAGCAGCGCGGTCAGATCATCCTGAGAGATGTCCGGCACAGCGGTTTCGTAAAGCTGCGCAAAATGCGCCAGGAAATGCGCTGCCAGCAGCATCAGGTCATCACGGCGCTGGCGCAGCGGCGGCAGGGTCAGCACCATGGTATTCAGGCGGAACAACAGATCCTTGCGCAGCCGGTTCTCCTGCACCGCCAATCCAACGTCCTCATTGGTGGCTGAGACCACGCGGAAGCTGACCGGCACCGGCCACTGGCCGCCTGCGGGCAGGATCTGCTTGTCTTCGATCACCCGCAGCAGCTTGGCCTGGACTTCCATGGGGCAAGAACAGACCTCATCCAGAAACAGCGTGCCCCCCGAGGCCGCCAGCAGCCGCCCGCCGGACCCGCCTTCGGTGCCGAACATTTCCGCTTCAAAGGTGGCGGGCGACAGCGCGGCGCAGTTCAGCGCCAGAAACGGCGCATCGGCATTTGGACCCAGATCATGCAGCGCACGCGCGACCAGCTCCTTGCCGGTGCCGGTCTCGCCCTCGATCAGAACCGTGGTTCCGGTCTCCGCAAGGTCCAGAATGCCCTGGCGCAGCTGAACCACCGGCGCCGACTGTCCCAGCAGCAGCCGGTCCAGCCCCGACAGCGCAAACAGCCGCGCCTTCAGCCGCGCGTTGCTTTGCTGCATCCGGTGCTGTTCGGCGGCGTGGCGCAGGATCGCCAGCAGGCGGCGCGGCTCATAGGGCTTTTCGACGAAACTGTAGGCCCCGTCCTGCATAGCCTTCACCGCCATCGGAATGTCACCATGGGCGGAAATCAGCACCAGCGGCGGCGCGGCAGGTTGCAGCGCGGCCAGCAGGTCCAGCCCGGACATGCCGGGCATCCGCACATCGGACAGGATGACATCCGGCTGCAGCTCCGCCAGCCGCTCCAGCCCCGCCGCCGCCCGGGCCGCCGCGGTGACCTGCCAGCCCGCGGCCTCCAGCAGTTCCGCCACCGACTGGCGCATCGCCTTGTCGTCATCAATGACCAGAATGCTGAAGGGCCTCGCGCTGCTCATGGCTGATCTTCCTCTGCTGGCCGGACCGGAAACACGACCCGGAACACCGCACCGCCCGCCTCCCTGTTGCGAGCCGTCATCGCGCCGCCGTGATCCTGCACGATACCGGCAGAGATCGCCAAGCCCAAGCCCATGCCCCGCCCGCTTTCGCGGGTGGTGACAAAGGGCTCCTGCAAGTCAGCCAGCGTCGCGGCCCCCAGGCCATGGCCGTTGTCCTTGATATCAAACCAGGCCTCGCCCTCCGCAGCGCCGGTGCGCGCCACGATCAGCGGCGCCGCGCTGTCCTCGCTGGCGTCAACGGCATTGCGCAGCAGGTTGGTCATCACCTGCTCAATCCGCAGCCGGCTGCCCTGCACGCTGACCGGTCCGGGGCACAGATCCAGCCGCAGTTCGGCCCCCGCCTCCTCCAGATTGGGGGCCACAAGCGCGGCAGAGGCGCGCATCGCGGCGTTCAGGTCAACCGCGGCCTGAACCTCTGCGTCCGGGGTTGCAAAGAACTTGAGCTGCCGGGTGATCCCCTCCATCCGGTCCACCAGTGCGCCGATCCTGGAAGGCAGCGCAGCAGAATTGTCCGGGGCGATTTCCGCGGCAACCAGATGGTTCCGCATGGCCGCAATCGGCTGGCCCAGCTCATGCGTCACCGAGGCGGCCAGCCTGCCTAGGGCGGCCAGACGGCTGGTGCGCTCCAGCTCATCCTGGGTGCGCTTCAGCCGCCGTTCCGCCACGCGGCGGTCCTCGATCTCGCCCGCAAGCAATTCATTGGCCCGGCGCAGCTGCGCCTCCTCCCGCTCAGCCCGCGCCAGCGCGGCGCCGATCCGGCGCGCCCGCTGCACCTGGAACAGGATCAGCGCCAGTCCGGCAGCAAATCCAACCAGCGAGGTGACCAGCCAGCTGCGCGCCACCGCCCGGTCGCCGCTGGCAAAGTAATGCAGGGTCCATCCGTGCGGCGGAATATCTGCTGTCAGGTGGATCTGCTCCCGCCCGGATATTACCGCACGCGGCCCCTCGCCCGCCTGCCAGTCCAGCGGTTCCAGCGCCTGGCCCGGAAACTGCCGGGCCGCCTGGATCCGCTGCCGCTGCCCTGCGGTCAACGGCGCCATCACCCGGTACCGCCAAGCGGGGTCAGAGGCCAGCAGCACAACCCCGTCTTCATTGGCCATCAAGACCTGCTCCCCCGATCCGCTCCAGCTCTGCTCCAGCGGCTGAAAGCCGATCTTGATCGCGATGACGCCCGCCAGCGTTCCCTCCGGGCCGCGCACCGCATCCGCGATGAAATACCCCGGCAGGCCAGTGGTGGTGCCGATGGCATAAAACCGCCCCTGCCCGCCTTGCAGGGCCTGCTGGAAATAAGGCCGGAACGCATAGCTCTGCCCGACGAAACTGCCCGGCTGCCGGAAATTGGAGGCCGCGATGGCAACCCCGGACGTATCCATCAGGTAAATTGCATCCAGCCCCGCCTTGGCGGCAAAGTCCTCCAGCCGCAGGTTCAGCGCGCCTGTGTCTGCACCGGCGGCCGTTCCGATGACCGCGGCATCCCGCGCCAGCACATGCGTCAGATGGGAAAACCGCTCCAGTTCCGCAACGACAGAACTTTGATAAAGCGACAGCGGCCCTTCGGCCTTGGACACCTCCTCCGAGCGGAAATAGGCGCTGGACACCCGGAATACTCCGGCCGCGACAGCAATCGTCACCACAAGGGATATCAGGAACGGGATCAGGCGCATTCCCGTCGATAGGCCGCAAAAACACGCCATGGCAAGACATTAGTGGCCCACAGGCACCCGCCGCTCTCAAGGCTGGACAACTTCCGCGCGCCTGCCGCACACTCCGGAAACAATCCCTGCGCCGGACGGAACCTTTCCGGGCGGCGGCACGTTACATCCTGGGACAGCGCTCTGCACGCCGCCGCTGCGGCTCCCGAGGATGTGACCGCCCCGCGGCTGCAATTTCAGCCGCTTTGGCGCAGTCTTGAACAAAATAATGCCAGGGCCGGGCCGCCCGGCCGCAAAGGAGCGAAGGAAACCATGTCCCAGATATCCAGCACCGTCCTGGCGCTGCTCGAAATCCTGTCCTATGCCTTCATCTTCGCCATCGGCGCCGGCATCCTGTGGGTGATCGTGATCTACATCCGCGACAAGACCCAGACCGCCAGCTCCCTGCGCCGCAACTACCCGGTGATCGCCCGCTTCCGCTACCTGTTCGAGCATCTGGGCGAGTTCTTCCGCCAGTATTTCTTTGCGCTGGACCGCGAGGAGATGCCGTTCAACCGGGCTGAGCGCTCCTGGGTCTACCGCGCCGCCAAGAACGTGGACTCCACCGTCGCCTTCGGCTCCACCCGCGATCTCAGACCTGCCGGAACCGTCTATTTCGCCAACGCCCCCTTCCCGAACCTGGAACACGGCACAACCCCGCCTGCCGAAGTCACCATCGGCCCCTACGCCCGCACGCCCTACACCACCTCGTCGATCTTCAACATCTCCGGCATGAGCTTCGGTGCCATTTCGGTGCCTGCCGTCCGCGCCCTGTCACGCGGCGCCAAAAAGGCCGGCATCTGGCTCAACACCGGCGAAGGCGGGCTGTCGCCCTACCATCTGGAGGGCGGCTGCGACATCGTCTTCCAGATCGGCACCGGCAAGTTCGGCGTGCGCAAGCCCGAGGGCGGCTTTGACGAAGACAAGCTGCGCGCCGTCGCCGCCCATGAAACCGTCCGCATGTTCGAACTGAAGCTCAGCCAGGGCGCCAAGCCCGGCAAGGGCGGCATCCTGCCCGGCGCCAAGGTGACTGAGGAAATCGCGGCCATCCGCGGGCTGACACCGGGCGAGGACGCCATCAGCCCCAACCGCCACCCCGAAGCCTCCAATGTGGGCGAGCTTCTGGACATGATCGCCTATGTGCGCGAGGTGACGGGCAAGCCGGTTGGCTTCAAGGCCGTGCTCGGCGCCCATGGTTTCCTTGATGGTCTCTGCCAGGAAATCCTGTCCCGCGGCGCGGCCAGCGCGCCGGATTTCATCACCATCGACAGCGCCGACGGCGGCACCGGCGCCGCCCCGATGAGCCTGATCGACAACATGGGCATGCCCCTGCGCGAAAGCCTGCCCAAGGCGGTGGATGTGCTGACCCGTTATGGCTTGCGCCAGCGCATCAAGGTCTGCGCCAGCGGCAAGCTCGTCAACCCGTCAGAGGTCGCCTGGGCCTTCTGCGCCGGCGCCGATTTCGTCAACTCGGCGCGCGGCTTCATGTTTGCGCTCGGCTGCATCCAGGCGCTGCAGTGCAACAAGAATACCTGCCCCACCGGCATCACCACCCATAACCCCAAGCTGCAGTTCGGCCTCGACCCCGCCGACAAGGCGGAACGGGTCGCCTCTTACGCCAAGAACATGCTCAAGGAGGTGACCGTCCTCGCCCACAGCTGCGGCGCCGCCGAACCGCGGCTTTTGCGCCGCTGCCACGCGCGGATTGTGCAGGACAGCGGGCGGTCCGTGTCCATGGCTGAGCTTTACCCGGAACAGGCCCAGCAGCACGCCGCGCAATAACCCGCCCGCCTGAAAAACCAAAGGAGACTCCATGCCAGATTCTGACCGCCCCGCCAAAGCTTCCGACCTTCTTGTGGCCGCGCTGGAGGCTGAAGGCGTCGAATACGTCTTTGGCGTCCCGGGGGAGGAAAACCTTGATCTGCTGGAGTCCCTGCGCACCTCCAAGATCAAACTGGTGCTGACCCGGCATGAACAGGGCGCCGGTTTCATGGCAGCAACCTATGGCCGCCTCACCGGCAAGCCGGGCGTCTGCATGGCCACCCTTGGCCCCGGCGCCACCAACCTGGCCACGCCTGCGGCCTATGCCCATCTGGGGGCGATGCCGCTGATCATGATCACGGGGCAGAAACCGATCAAGAAGTCGAAACAGGGCCGGTTCCAGATCATCGACGTGGTGGGCCTGTTTGATCCGGTCTGCAAGATGTCGCACCAGATCGTGCACGGCAACACCATCCCCGCCCTGATCCGCGAAGCCTTCCGGGTCGCGGAAGAGGAACGCCCCGGCGCGGTGCTGCTGGAACTGCCCGAGGACATCGCGGCAGAGGAGACCGATGCCTCTGTCATTCCCCCCCACCAGCGCCACTATGCTGTGCCGGACGAGGCCGTTCTGGCCGAAGCGGCTGACATGATCCGCGCCGCAAAGATGCCGCTGGTGCTGGTCGGCGCCGGCGCCAACCGCCGCAAGGCGCGCGCGGCACTCTGTGACTTCATCGAGAAGGTGCAGATCCCCTTCTTCAACACCCAGATGGGCAAGGGGGTGGTCGACGAAAGCTCGGACCTCTTCCTCGGCACCGCTGCGCTGTCGGACGGCGACTACCTCCACTGCGCCATCGAACGCGCCGATCTGATCATCAACGTGGGCCACGACGTGGTCGAAAAACCGCCCTTCTTCATGACCGAGGGCGGCACCAGGGTGATCCATGTGAACTACAAGGCGGCGCAGGTCGATCAGGTCTATTTCCCGCAAGCCGAGGTGGTGGGCGACCTGGAAGGATCGATCACCCGGCTGGGAGATATTCTCGGCGGACCGCTGGACTTTGACCGCAGCTTTTTCCAGCGCATGAAGGCGGAAACCGACAGCCACATCGCCGAGGGCGCCGATGATCCGCGCTTCCCGGTGATCCCGCAGCGGCTGGTTTCGGACACCCGCAAAGTAATGGGCGAAAACGATATCATCGCGCTCGACAATGGCATCTACAAGATCTGGTATGCCCGCAACTACAAGGCCTATCACCCCAACACCGTTCTGCTGGACAACGCGCTGGCAACCATGGGCGCGGGCCTGCCCTCGGCTATGATGGCCGCACTTCTGAACCCTGACCGCCGGGTGATGGCGATCTGCGGCGACGGCGGCTTCATGATGAACAGCCAGGAGCTGGAAACCGCGGTGCGGCTGGGCCTCAACCTCGTGGTCACAGTGCTGAACGACAGTTCCTATGGCATGATCCGCTGGAAACAGGCGCATGTCGGCTTTGCCGACTGGGGGCTGGAATTCAACAACCCCGATTTCGTGCAATACGCCGCCAGCTACGGCGCCACCGGCCACCGGATCGAACGGACCGAAGATCTGGTCACAACGTTCGAGGCCGCCTTTGCCGCAGGCGGCGTGCATCTGATCGACGTGCCGGTCGATTACAGCGAAAACCAGCGGGTGCTGATTGATGAGCTGTCTGCAAAGACCTGCCTCATATAAGTGGCCTGATCTAACGGCCTGCCCTTTCCCCCGGCTGCCGCGGCCGCTATGACCGCGGCAGCTTACGCAAGGAAAGGCAAAACCCATGACCATCACCCGCATCGGCACCACCGCCCGCTCCAGCAAGATCGTCAAGCACAACGGCGTCGTCTACCTCAGCGGCCAGGTGTCCGAGGCCGAAACCGCCGCCGAGCAGACCCGCGAGATCCTCGCCAAGGTCGACGCCCTGCTGGCCGAGGCCGGCAGCGACAAGACCCGCCTGCTGCAGACCGTGATCTGGCTCTCCGACATGTCCTATTTCGCAGAGCTGAACGAGGTCTGGAACGCCTGGGTCCCCGAAGGCCACGCCCCCGCCCGCGCCTGCGGCGAGGCCAAACTGGCCCGCGAGATCCTGAAGGTCGAGATCATCGTCACCGCCGCCTGCGACTGATCCGCAATCAAAATAAACAGCGCCGGGCCTCTCCAGCCCGGCGCTTTCCTTTTACGGAAACCTTGCGTGCCTCAGGCGTGCAGGTCCTGCTTTATCCGGGTTCCGTCCGGTGCCATCGTCTCAACTGAGATCGGTGACGCCGAAGGATCGTCGTGCAGCGATTTCAGCAAGCCCCAGATCATCGCGATCAGCACAAAGGAAATCGGGAAAGCCGCCGCAATGGACGCCGTCTGCAGGGCGCCAAGCCCCCCGGCCAGCAAGAGCGCCGCCGCCACCACGCCTTCGCCCAGCCCCCAGATGATGCGGAACTTCTTGGGCGGGTTGTCGTCGCCCATCGACAGCATGGTGGTGATCACCAGTGTGCCGGAGTCGGACGAGGTGATGAACCACGAGAACAACAGGAACGTCGCCAGCAGCGACATCGGCCAGCTGACCCAGCTCATGTCACCCATCCAGCTGGTGGCGCCGATGTTGTCGATGGTCCCGAACAGCGCATTCGGCAGGTTCCAGTCGCGCACGGTCTGGATGATGCCCGCCCCATCAGCCGAGGCCACACCGGACCCCATGTGCAGCTCCTGCCAGATCGCGTTGCCGCCGAACATACACAGCCAGAAGAACGCGATGGTGGTGGGAACAAACATCACGCCGACCATGAATTCGCGAATGGTCCGGCCGCGCGAAATGCGGGCAATGAACACGCCGACAAACGGTGACCAGGAAATCCACCAGCCCCAGTAAAAGATCGTCCAGCCGCCCTGCCAGGCCACATCCGGGCCTTCGGTCGCAGTCCAGAACCCCATCGGAACGAAGCTGGCAACATAGCTCCCGACCGTGGTCACGAACAGGCCCATCAGCCACTGGAACGGGCCGAAGAGGACAAAGGCCGCCAGCAGAACGATCGACAGCCAGATGTTCCATTCCGACAGGATGCGGATACCCTTGCCAACACCGGACACCGCGGAAATCGTTGCGATCACAGAAACAACCGCGATCAGAACCAGCTTGGTCCCGATGCCGGGATCAATACCGAACAGATGGTTCAGGCCCGCAGCCATCTGGCTGACGCCCAGCCCCAGCGAGGTGGCGACGCCAAACACCGTGCCGAACACCGCCAGAAGGTCCACCGCGTGCCCCCAGGGGCCATAGATCCGCTCGCCGATCAGCGGATACAGCGCCGACCGCAGCGTCAGCGGCAGCTTCTTGCGGAACCCGAAATACGCCAGGCTCAGACCAACCAGCACGTAGAACGCCCAGCCGTGGAACCCCCAGTGAAAGAAGGTCACGCGCATCGCGTCCACCGCCCGCTGCATGTCCATCGCCGAATGGCCTGCCAGTTCGGCATGGGGATTGTTGGGATAGCCCCAGACTTCGGAGTTGTCGAAGTAGAAAATCGGTTCGGCCACGCCAAAGAACAGGATGCCGATGCCGATGCCTGCGGAAAACAGCATCGAGAACCAGCTGAAGTTGCTGAACTCGGGACGCGAGTCGTCGTCCCCTAGGCGGATCTTGCCGAAACGCGAGAACATCAGCCAGAAGCAGACAAAAAGCCCGATGGAAAACAGGGTGATGTAATAGAAGCTGAGCCCGTTTTCGATCCAGCTGCGGATCGACTTGTAAAGGCCTCCGGCAAACTCAACGTTCATGACCGTAAAGATCACAAAGGCGGCGATCATGCCCTTGGCGGCAATGCTCATCCCCGGGTGAAGGCCGGTAAAGAATCCGGATTTCGCCACCAGGTGGCTGTTGGAACTGTCTTCAGACATTTGGTCCTCCCAATTGTTTCTGATGCCTCAGCGCCGGGGCCCTCCAGCCGCGGAAAGCTGAGCGGAGCACGCGGCGGGATGAAGCCCTCCCGATGGCCCGGCGCTCCGGCTTGGCCCTCCCCGCTGCCGTGGTGACGGGCAGCACACCTTCAAAAAAGCGGACCGGATCGGGGAGGAGACCCGGCCCGCAAAGAGAAACCCGGCGGCGCGCGAGCCGCCGGGTTTCCAAGTTATCCGCGCTGGCCCACGTGGCGCCCGGCGCCTTCGGGCAGCGGCAGGCCTGCGTGCGCCGCGGCAAAGGACGCCAGCTTGTCCGCCACCTCCGGCGACGGCAGCGAAGTGCCGCGCGCGGTCAGATCCATGTGCAACAGCAGCGTTTCCACCGTCGCCGCCAGCTTGCCCTCGGGGCCATGCAAGCGGTGGAACAGATGCATCTTCTTGCCTTCGCCTTGCAGCACCTGGGTGGTCACGGTCAGCGCATCACCCTCGTGCAGCTCATCCAGGAAGCGCACGTGGTTCTCGACCGTGAAATAGCTGCCGCCCGCGGCGATGTACGCGGCGTCGCATCCGATCATCTCCATGAACCGGTCGGTCGCCTGGGCCGAGGCCTCGGTGTAATGCGCCTCGTTCATGTGGCCGTTGTAGTCGGTCCAGCTCTGCGGCACCGGGCGGCTGACGGTGACCGGCAGCTCCACCGCGTCCGGCACGGGCAGCATTGCCTCATGGGTGTTGATGACACCGCCGGCACCGCTGCCGGATTTCTTCAGCGCCCGCATCATGCCGACCAGGTTGTCATCGCGCAGCCGCTCCAGTTCGCGGATCGGCATATGGCCCGATTGCGCGTCCGACTGGCCCGCGATCAGGTCGACCAGTTCCTCGGTGAACTCGGGCACATCCATCAGCTTGGTCCAGGGCCATTCCAGCGCCGGGCCGAACTGCGCCATGAAATGCTTCATGCCCGCTTCGCCGCCGGCAATCCGGTAGGTCTCAAACAGGCCCATCTGCGCCCACCTGAGGCCAAAACCCATGCGGATCGACTCGTCCAGCTCCTCGGTGGTGCAGATGCCGTCCTTGATCAGCCACAGCCCCTCGCGCCAGACCGCTTCCAGCAGACGGTCGGCGATATGCGCGTCGATCTCCTTGCGCACGGTCAGCGGGTACATCCCCACCTCGCGCAGCAAATCTGCGGCTTGCGCACAGGTCTCAGCATCGCCCACCAGCTCGACCAGCGGCAGCAGGTAAACCGGGTTGAACGGATGCGCCACCACGGCGCGAGCGCCTTCGGCATTCAGTTCCGAGGGCTTGAAGCCGCTGGTAGAAGAGCCGATCACCGCGGCCGCCGGCGCATGCGCCTGGATCTGCGCGTGGATCTTGTGTTTCAGCTCCAGACGCTCCGGCACGCTTTCCTGGATCCAGGCAGCATCTGCCACCGCCTCGGCCATGTCCGCGTGGAAGGTCAGTTCACCCTCGGCCGGCAGCGCCTTGTCATAAAGCGACGGCAAGGAGCGGCGGGCGTTGGCCAGCACTTCGCCGATCTTGCGCTCCGCTTCCGGGTCCGGGTCGAACACCCGCACATTCCAGCCGTTCAAAAGGAACCGCGCGGCCCAGCCGCCGCCGATAACCCCGCCGCCGATGATTGCTGCTGTTTTCATGATCTATCCTCTGATCGCCCTCCCGGTGCGCCCGCCGGTGCACAGGGGGTGTACAGGGGGTGCACGCATGGCACCCCCGCATTTCGGCTTACTTCGCCACCGGCGCGCGCTTGGTCAGGCCCAGCTTCTCGCGGACCGCCTCCGGGCCGATGATCCGGGCGCCCATGCCCTCGATCACGCCGACCGCGCGCTCCACCAGCTGCGCGTTGGTGGCCAGCACGCCCTTGTCCAGGAACAGGTTGTCCTCAAGGCCGACCCGCACGTTGCCGCCCGCCAGCACCGACTGCGCCGCATAGGGCATCTGATCGCGGCCAAGGGAGAACGCCGACCAGGTCCAATCCGACGGCACATTGTTGACCATCGCCATGAAGGTGTTGAGGTCGTTCGGCGCGCCCCACGGCACGCCCATGCACAGCTGCACCAAGGCGTTCGGCTCCAGAATTCCCTCTTTCACCAACTGCTTGGCAAACCACAGGTGGCCGGTGTCAAAGGCTTCGATCTCCGGCTTCACACCCAGATCGGTCATCATCTGACCCATGGCCCGCAGCATGCCGGGCGTGTTGGTCATCACGTAATCGGCTTCGGCAAAGTTCATTGTGCCGCAGTCGAGGGTGCAGATTTCCGGCAGGCATTCAGCGATATGGGCCATCCGCTCAGTGGCGCCGATCATGTCGGTGGCCGCCTCATTGACCGGCAGCGGAGCTTCGGTCGAGCCGAACACGATGTCGCCGCCCATGCCGGCGGTCAGGTTCAGCACCACGTCCACCTCGGAATCGCGGATGCGGTCGGTAAGTTCCCGGTAATACTCAAGTTTCCGGGACGGTGCACCGGTCTCCGGGTCGCGCACATGGCAATGCACAACAGCTGCGCCTGCCTTGGCGGCAGCAATCGCGGACTCGGCAATCTGCTTGGGCGAGCGCGGCACATGGGGGGATTTGTCCTGGGTGCCGCCAGAGCCGGTCACGGCGGCAGTGATGAAGACGTCTCGGTTCATGGTCAGGGGCATGGTCTCGCTCCTTTGGGGTTAAGCTTGCAGTTCAGGGTGATCCGCAAACAGCGCCAGCGCCTGCGGATTGGCGAGGCCGGAGAGGTTGCGGACAGGGTGTTTGTTCACCACGTCCCGCACCGCCAGCTCAGCGGTCTTGCCGGATTTGGTGCGCGGGATGTCAGTGACGGCGATGATCTTGGCGGGCACATGGCGCGGCGAGGCGTTACTGCGGATTTCCGTTTTGATCCTTGTGCTTAGCCCGTCGTCCAGTGCTGCACCTTCGGCGGGAACAACAAACAGCACCACCCGCACGTCGTTGTCGATGCTCTGGCCCACCACCACCGCATCCGCGACCTCGCCGATCTTGTCGAGCTGCCGGTAGATCTCCGCCGTGCCGATCCGCACACCACCGGGGTTCAGCGTCGCGTCCGACCGGCCCAGCACCACATAGCCGCCGTGCTCCGTGCGGATGGTGAAGTCGCCCTGCCGCCAGATATCCGGATAGGTCTCGAAATAGCTGGCGCGATAGCGGGCATTGCCGGGGTCGTTCAGGAAGCGCGTCGGCATCGACGGATGCGCATTGCGGCAGACCAGCTCGCCCGCCACACCTTCAACCGGTTCACCCTGATCGTTCAGGGTTGCCACATCCAGCCCCAGCACCGGCGCCTGAATCTCACCCTGATGCACCGGCAGCAGCGGGCAGCCGCCAATGAAACAGCCCAGAATATCGGTGCCGCCGCAGATCGAGGCCAGCTGCACATCTGCCTTCCAGTCGGCATAGACATGGGCAAAGCCCTCGGGCGACAGCGGCGAGCCGGTGGACAGAACCACCCGCAGCGCAGCCAGGTCATGACTGTCCGCAGGCCGGTTGCGGCGCTTCAGCGAGGCATCGATGTATTTGGCGGAAATACCGAAATGCGTGACCTTCTCCGCCTCGGCCAGGTCAAACAGCCGGCGCATGCCCGGATACATCGGATTGCCGTCAAACAGCACGATCACGGCCTCGGAGGCCAGCGCCGCCACCTGCCAGTTCCACATCATCCAGTTGCAGGTGGTGTAATAGAACATCCGATCGCCCGGGCGCAGGTCGCAGTGCAGCTGCTGCTCCACCAGCATCCGCAAGAGGGTGCCGCCACCGGAATGCTCAATGCACTTGGGCTTGCCGGTGGTGCCGGAGGAGAACATCACGTAGAGCGGGTCGCGAAAGCCCATCGGACGGCAGTCCAGTGCCGGGGCGTCCGCCTGTTTGAAAGCTTCATAGGCGGTCGTGCCCTCCGGCAAATCCGCGGCATCGCTTGCATAAGGCCAGACCACGATCTGCTGAATCGAAGGCACCCGGGCGGCAACCTCTGTAATGGCGGCGCGGGTCTCAAACACCTTGCCGTTGTAGAAATAGCCGTCGGCGGCAAACATCAGCTTGGGTTCGATCTGGCCGAAACGGTCAACCACCACGTCCGGCCCGCTTTCCGGCGCGCAGGATGACCAAACCGCCCCCAGCGAGGCCGCGGCCAGCATCGCCGCAACGGTCTGCGGCATGTTCGGGACATAGCCCGCGACGTGATCACCCGCCCCGATCCCGGCCTCCCGCAGGGCGGCAGCGAGCATTTCCACCTCGCGCTTCAGTTCGGCGCGGGTCCAGGCCATGCGGCGGCCGTCCTCCCCAATAAAAACAATCGCCTCGCGCCCGTCAGCGTTCTTCAGGAATGTCTCCACGACGTTCATCTCCGCCCCGGGGAAGAAACGCACCTGCATCGGGTCCTGATCGGACAGCAGCGGCACTATGCCCTGATCCCCCATCAGACCGCAGAACTCCCAGGCCAGCGGCCAGAAGTCCTGCGGCTGCGCAACCGACCAGGCGTGCAGAGCGGCAAAACTGTCCAGCGGTGTTCCGGCAATCGCAGAAGCCTGTGCCATGAAGCCGGACAGCAAGGGTTTGCGGCGCGCCGAAAGATCCGGCTGCCAGAGAAGAGGCGCAGTGGTCATGGGGATATCAGTGGTTAGAGAGCGGGCGTCGGCGGATCGTCAAGGTTCTTGACTTCCTGCGTGATTAGCGCAGGAGTTGACGCTGCGCTTATACAGTTTCGGTCAAAAAACAGACAAATGCCGCCAAATCAGCCGCCCCTATTCGAATTCCTGCTGTTCGACGGGTTTTCCAACATGGTGCTGGCCAGCGCCATGGAGCCGCTGCGCGATGTGCGGATGAACTCCGGCCAGGAGGTCGCCGGCTGGCGGGTCAGCACCCTGGATGGCGCGCCCGTCACCAGCTCCAGCGGCTTACAGATTACCCCCGACGGGGCGTTCAGCGAGGATCAGGGCAACCGCACCCTGGTGCTGGTTGCGGGCTACCACGTGCGCGAACAGGTGACGCCTGCGCTGCTGACCCGGCTGCGCAACGCGGTGCGGCGGGCAGAGCGGGTGCTGGCGCTGGATACCGCCGCCTGGCTGCTGGCCGCCGCTGGCGTGCTGGACGGGCATAGCGCGACGATCCACTGGCAGGAGCTGGACGCCTTTGCCGAGACCTTCCCCAAGGTCGATGTTTCCACCGCGCGGTTTGTCCGGTCCGGCCCGTTCCTGACCTGCGGCGGCGCCAGCACCGCGCTCGACATGATGCTGAGCCTCATTCAGGATCTCTACGGCTCCGCCGCCGCCTTTGGCGCCTCCACCATGTTTGTCTACGACCCGTCGCGCCAGTCGGAGCTGAACCGCGGCGCCGCGCGGCTGGAGCAGAAAGGCTCGCCCAAGATCCTGAAGGCGGCGAACCTGATGGCAGAGACCATCGAAACCCCGCTAAGCACGGCGGCGCTGGCCAGTCGGGTGTCGCTGTCCGAACGCACGCTGGCGCGGGCTTTCCAGCGGGAACTCGGCATGACGCCAGGCAAATACTACAAGATGCTGCGGCTCCAGCACGCCCGTTACCTGTCGGAGGAAACCCATCTGAGCCTGGAGCAGATTGCCCTGCGCTGCGGGTTTTCCTCTGCCTCCTCTCTGGGGCGGTCGTTCAGCGGGCATTTCGGCCGGACCATCCGCGAGGCGCGGGGACAGGAGAAACCCTGGGTGCAGAAGACCGGCCGCAGTGGGCGCGGCTGAAAACGGCATCCGGCCGGCAGCGGCCTTAGACGAGGCCCATGGCCACCGGTGAATGCGGCTCAATTCCAAGGTCGCTAAAACTTGCGACCCCTTCGCCCACGGTATTGTCGCGCCGCATCAGCGCGATCTGTGCCGGGGTAACCGGAGGCCTGGGCAGCAGCGACAGCAGCGCCGCTGCTATCCGCCACAGAACAAACGGCACCGGCAGCAGCAGGCGGCGGCGGCCGGTCCGGGCGGCCAGCCGCTGCAGGATGTCACGGTAGGCCAGCACATCCGGCCCGCCCAGCTCAAACACCTTGCGCTGCGCCCGCGGGCCTTCCAGAACACGGGCCACCGCTTCCGCCACGTCCTCCACCCAGACCGGCTGCAGCCGGGTCTGGCCGCGGCCGAACAGCGGGATCACCGGCAGCTGCGCGGCAAGCCGCTGCAGATCCCCGAAGAACACGCCGCCCTCACAGAACATCACGCTGGGCCGCAGGATCACCGCATCCGGGCAGGCACTGCGCACCGCGGCCTCCCCCTCGGCCCTGGCCCGCACATAGGCCGAGGACGAATGCAGGCTGGCGCCGATGCCGGAGATTTGGATCAGCCGCTGGCCCGGGGTCTGCCGCACCAGCCGGGCAACCCTGCGGGCGCCCTCCACATGCACGCTGTGAAAATCCTGCTGCCGGGTTTCCGTGTAAAAGCCGATGCAATTGACCACCCACCCGGCACCGCTGAGAGCACGGGCCATGACGCTCTGCTGTGCCAGATCGGTCTGCACCTGCGCCACCCCCGGTTCCCACTCCTGCGGCGGCAGCGCCCCGGGCGCACGGGTGCCCGCGCTGACGCTGCAGCCCTGCTGCTGCAGACGCCGCACCACCCGGCGGCCGAGGAACCCCGTGCCGCCCAGCACGATCACTCTGCGCGGGCTGATCTGCATCCGGAAACGCTCCCAATTTGGATCTGCGCCTCCAGATAGCGCATCCGCACCGCCGCGCCACCCGCCTGCGGCTCTTCCGGCTCAATCCAGCCGGAACCCGATCTTCAGGCCGACCTGGTAGTGGGCAACCTTGCCATCCTCGACATGGCCGCGGATTTCTCCAACCTCGAACCAGCCGATGTGGTCAATGGTCCTGGACGCCCGGGCAATCGCCCCGCTGATTGCGTCCTCAATGCTGGACTGCGAACTGCCCACCACATCCACTGTCTTGTAAACCGCGTCACTCATCACACACCTCCACACACTCTGCGGCCAGATCAGCCGCAGTACAGGCTCCAGTGTGACCGGATCCGCGCCCGCGTCCAGAGTTTCCGCCGCTGCAACGCGTGGATCCCCTCTTCATCTGGCCGGAAATATCCCCGGGGGAGCGCGAGGGGGCAGGCAGCCCCCTCGTTCCCGCCTGCGCAAATCAGCGCATCACAAAGGGGTCGGGGATCGGATCATCGCTGGTGCGCAGCCAGACGGTCTTGACCTTTGTGTAATCGAGCGCCGCCTGCAGCCCGCCCTCGCGCCCGTGTCCTGACAGCCCGTGGCCGCCAAAGGGGGCAATCGGGCTGACCGCGCGGTAGGTGTTGACCCAGACAATGCCCGCCCGGATGCCCCGGATCATCCGGTGCGCGCGATTGAGGTTCCGGGTGAACACCCCCGAAGCGAGGCCAAAAGCCGTGTTGTTGGCGATTTCCATCGCCTCAGCCTCGGTCTCGAACTCCACCACCGACAGCACCGGGCCGAAGAATTCGTTCGACAGGCAAGGCGCCTCCGGCGCGGCGGAACAATCGAGCACCGTTGGCGGGAAGAAGAACCCCTGCCCCTTCGGCACGGCGCCGCCAGTAACCAGCTTGGCACCTGCGGCAACCGAAGCTTCGATCAGCCGCAGCGCATGGTCGCGCTGTTTCAGGGTGCAAAGCGGTCCGACCTCGGTTGCCATGTCATCCGGCGCGCCGATCACCACCGCTTCGGCCTTCTCCTTCAGCCGCTGAAGGAAGGCATCCTTGATCCCCTTCTGGATCACCAGCCGCGATCCCGCGACGCAGCTTTGCCCTGTGGCAGCGAATATGCCGGAGACCTGCGCATTCACCGCACTTTCCAGATCGGCGTCGTCAAACACGATGAAAGGCGACTTGCCGCCCAACTCCAGCGAGGTGGAGGCGAGGTTCTCCGCCGAATTGCGCACGATATGGCGCGCGGTTTCCGGCCCGCCGGTAAAGGCCACATGGGCGACGCTCGCGTGGCTGGTCAGCGCGGCACCGGCCTCCGGCCCGCCGGTGATCACGTTCAGCACGCCGGGCGGAAAGCCCGCCTGATCAAAGATCCGGGCAAACTCCAGCATCGGCGCCGGACCTTCTTCCGAGGCTTTCAGCACCACCGTGCAGCCCGCCGCCAGCGCCGGGCCGATTTTCACCGCCGACAGAAACAGCTGCGAATTCCACGGCACGATGGCGGCCACCACCCCCACCGGCTCGCGCCGCAGCCAGACCTCCATGTCCGGCTTGTCGATCGGCAGATGCGCGCCCTCGATCTTGTCCGCCAGGCCCGCGTAATAGCGGTAATATTCGGACACATAGGCAATCTGGGCTGAGGTCTCGCGGATGATCTTGCCGGTGTCGCGGGTTTCCAGCTCTGCCAGCCGCGGGGCATTTTCTGCCACCAGATCAGCCAGCCGCATCAGCAGCTTGCCGCGCTGGGTGGCCGTCATCCCCGCCCATTCGGGGGAGAAGAACGCAGCCTCCGCAGCCCGCACCGCCCTGTCCACATCAGACGCGGAAGCGGCCGGCATCTGCGCCCAGGCCGTACCGGTTGCGGGATCCAGGCTTTCGAACGAGGCGACTGCGTCCTCAAACGCGCCGCCGATATACTGCTGGAAAGACTGCATCTGCCGCTCCTTTACTGAAACGCGGGCATCACATCCGTGATGAACCGCTCAAGCGAGGCTTTCTTGCGCTCGAAACTCATGCTGCTGTCGATCCAGAACGCGTATTCATCATACCCCAGTGCCTCGTAGTTTTTCAGCCGTTCAATCACCGCCGCCGGTTCACCGATCACCAGATCGCGCTCCATCGCCTCGGGCGAGTAGAACGGATGCGCGGCAATCTCCTCGTCACTCAGCGGATCAATCAGGCCCTGGCTGACGTCCCGCTTGTTCATGAACCAGGCCCCGAAGTAGCAGTAGAAGCGATTGAGCTCCTCCGCCCCGCGTTTCACGTCGGCGGGGCTGTCGGCCACATAGGTGTGCTGCAGCAGCATGATCTTGGGCCGCGGCACATCGCTGTGTTTGGCGCAGGCATCGTTGAATTTGCCCATCAGATCGGCGATTTCCCCGTCGCCTTTCCACAGCGGCGTCACCTGCACGTTGCACCCCTGTGCAACCGCGAATTCATGGCTGTTCGGATCGCGCGCAGCCACCCAGATCGGCGGGCCGTCCTGCTGCAGCGGTTTCGGCGAGGACGTGGTTTTCGGGAAGGAATGGAACTCGCCTTCCTGCGCGTAATCGCCCTGCCACAACCCCTGTACTGCCGGGATCAGCTCGCGCATCCGCTGACCCGCCTCCCAGGCGTCCATACCCGGCATCATGCGCTCGTATTCATAAGAGTACGCGCCGCGCGCGATGCCCAGATCCAGGCGGCCCTCAGTGATGATATCGGTCATCGCCGCCTCACCGGCCAGCCGGATCGGATGCCAGAACGGCGCAATCACCGTGCCGGTGCCCAGGCGCACGTTCTTGGTCTGCCGCGCCACGTCAATGAGATTCAGGAACGGGTTCGGCGAGATGGTGAAATTCATCCCGTGATGCTCGCCGGTCCAAACCGCGTGCATGCCGCCGTCATCGGCGATTTTGCACAGCTGGATGAACTCGTCATAAAGCCGTTTCTGATCGTCCCCTTCGGAAATCCGCTCCATATGCGCAAAGAGTGAAAATTTCATGCGCCCTTGCTCCCTGTCGCCACGGGGCGGACCTGCCCTGTGGTCTGATTGCCATAATACACCCCGAAATTGCCCATCCGGGCTTCACTGGCGAACCGCTCCAGCATGGTGCACATCGCCGCATCGGCTATGTCCATCAGCGTGGATTGGGTCAGTGCCGTGAAAACACCCTTGGCCGGTGTGCCGCCGGCCGATTGGCACAGAAACGAGATGTGCTGATGTTCGCGCGCTTTGTCTTCGTAGACGGAATAGATGAACCCCGGCTCCGCCTCGACGCCGGTGTCCGCAATCAGCTTGGCCAGAGCGGCAGAGGCGCCCTCCTTGCCGACGCGGATTTCAGGCAGCGTCAGCTTGCCCTGGTCGTTGCCCATGAGCAGCACCTTGCCCTCATGCTCGATCAAGGCTGAGACAATCAGCTTGGCGCCTTGGGTCAGGGCTTCGGCCTCCGCCGCTGCTGTCACATAGGCGCCGCGGGCATATCCCAGCCCCGGCGCTGGCGAGGTCTCAAACGCCTCGACCCGGCCGATCAGGATCAGGTGGTCGCCTGCCTCAACCCGGTTGTGCATAGAGCAGTCGAACCAGGCGGAAACGCCCTCAAACACCGGGCTGCCCTCAGGCCCCTTCTGCCAGCTGACGGCGGCAAAACGGTCCTCAACGGGCCGGGCAAAGGTGTTGGAGACGTCCTTCTGGTCCTCTGCCAGCACATTGACGGCAAACCCATCCGCCTGATCGAAGGCCGCATAATTACTGGAGGAATTGGCAATACAGACCAGCACCAGCGGCGGGTCCAGCGACACGGAGGTAAAGGAGTTGGCGGTAAAACCGATGGGGTTTCCCTCGGGGTCATGCGTTGTCACCACGGTGACGCCGGTCATGAAAGTGCCGAATGCATTGCGCAGGGCGCGCGGGTCGATCTCGCTCATGACGTTGCTCCTTCCGTATCCAGCCAGTCCTGCAAGGCGGCGTTGACCGCTGCGGGGGCAGTCAGGTTGACCATATGCCGGTGGCCTTCGATGACAACCGCCCTGCCCTGCGGCGCGGCATCCGCCATGGCCTGTGCCATCGCGGGCGTCGAGTTCGGATCGCCATCGCCGGTCAGCGCCAGCAGCGGGCAGCGGATGCCCGCAAAGCCGTCCGCATAGGTGCTGTCGCCGCGGGCAAAGGCGGTATAGGCGGCGGCGTAACCTGCCAAGTTTACACCCGACAGCCATTCACCCACCTGCGCCCGCGCCGCTTGGTCGGCGGGGCTGTTGCCGAACCAGCGCGCCAGCGGCGTTTCCAGATCAAAGCTGCCCGCGCGGATTTCAGCCGCGCGCACCTCAACCGCAGCCCGTGCGTCAGCTGAACGGCGGAACACCCCGTTCAGCAGCGCCACGCGGGCCGCGTTTTCCGGATGGCTGACAGCATAGCCGCCGGCAATCAGCGCGCCCATGGAATGGCCCGCCAGACTGACCGGCCCCAGATCCAGCGCCTGCAGCACAGCATGCAGCCAGGCCACATAATCCGGCAGTTCGGTGCCCTCCGGCAGCGGCGCGCTGCCGCCATGGCCGGGCATGTCCAGCGCGATGACCTCATGGGTCTGCGCAAAAGCCTCAATCTGCGGCCCCCAGGCCGCCGACTGCATGCCAACCCCGTGGATCAGCACCAGCGGCGCCCCCTCCCCTGCCCTGAGGCAGGCAGCAGGGCCGTAAGGCTCAGACAGCTGCAGGGTTGTCGACGTCATGGCCCAGTTCCTTCAGGTCCTGATAGCGGTCGCCGATCCGGTGATGCGGCCGCCCGCCAATGGAGGCGCCAAGGGCGATCACGATCTCATCCGGGCCCGGCGCATCCGCGACCGACAGCTGGATGGTCAGGTAATGGCTGCGCCGCCCGCCGTCGTTCTTGTCCATCAGCGGGATCTGCAGCGAGGCATTCGCCGGCCCGCGGGTATTGGTGAAGGCCAGATAGGATTTCGCCCCCACCGCCTCGCGGAAGTGATTGCCAAAGCGCAGCGTGTGAATAAGGGCAGAGGCATGTTCCACCTCGCCATTCACCCCGACGATGGCAGATTTGCCGTATCCCTCCACCTTATCGCCGCCGCCAGCGGCCTCCAGCACCATCGCCGTCAGCTTCTCGCCCAGACCCGGCGCGCAGTCATGGATCGCCGGGCGCAGGTCCTCGACAAAGCCCTGCCCGGCCCAAGGGTTTTTGATCACCGCCACCGCGGCAATCATTTTCAGCGGCGTCTCAGCTGCCTTGCCGCCCTCGATCAGGGTTTCTTCGACATGCAGCAGCGTCTTGCGGATTTCGGCGGGCATCGGCGGGTCTTTCCTGTCTGATTCCAGTTGCCATAATATGGTATACCATAATACAGTATGTCAATGCAGACTTGTTCCGCCCTGCCCCGGTTGCTATCGGAGGAAACATGACCAGCCCCATCATGAGCAAAATCGACCACCAGCCGCAGACCCTGCGCGATATCGTGCAGGAACGGATGCGCGAGGCGATCATCTCCGGCCAGTTTGCCCCCGGCGAACGGCTGGTGGAGCGCCCCCTGTGCGACCAGCTCGGCGTCAGCCGCACCGTGGTGCGCGAAACGATCCGCTATCTGGAGGCAGAGGGGCTGGTGGAGATCCTGCCCGGCAAGGGGCCGATTGTGGCGCAGCTCACCTGGGCCGACGCGCGGCAGATCTACGATATCCGCCAGATGCTGGAGACCGCCGCCGCCACCGCCTGCGCGCAGCAAATCACACCGCAGCTGGCAGAACAGCTGAAAGCGGCGCTGCAGGACTTGCAGGAGGCCGTGGCCGCAGGCGTGCCCACCCCGATGCTGCAGGCCACAACCGAGTTCTACCGGATCATCTTTGACGGCGCCGGCCACAACGTCGCCTGGGAAATCGCCCAGCGTCTGAACGGCCGCATCAGCCGGCTGCGGGCGGTGACGCTCTCCACGGCAGAGCGCCAAAAACCCGGCCCCGCCCATATGCGGGATATCTGCGAGGCCATCGTCTCCGGCAATACAGAAGCCGCCCGCACCGCCATCGAACAGCACCTGAGCGACGCCAAACACACCGCCGAGCGGCTGCTGCAAGAAAAATAGCCGGTCTCCTCACTGGAAACCGGCTATCAAGGTTTGTTTGGCGGGCTGAATTATCAGCCCAGGATGCCGGGCAGGTTCAGCCCGTGTTCGCGCGCGCAGTCCTTGGCGATGCCGTACCCCGCATCCGCGTGGCGCATGACGCCGGTGGCCGGATCGTTCCACAGCACCCGGCCGATGCGGCGGTCGGCGTCCTCGGTGCCGTCGCAGCAGATCACCACGCCGGAATGCTGCGAAAAGCCCATGCCAACGCCGCCGCCGTGGTGCAAGGATACCCAGGTCGCGCCGGAGGCGGTGTTCAACAGCGCGTTCAAGAGCGGCCAGTCGGAGACAGCGTCGGAGCCGTCCATCATCGCCTCGGTCTCGCGGTTGGGCGAGGCCACGGAACCCGAGTCTAAATGGTCGCGGCCGATCACAACCGGCGCCGACAATTCGCCATTGCGGACCATCTCGTTGAACGCGAGGCCGGCCTTGTGGCGGTCGCCGAGACCGATCCAGCAGATCCGCGCGGGCAGGCCCTGGAAGGCAATGCGCTCCTGCGCCATGTCCAGCCAGCGGTGCAGGCCTTCATTCTCGGGGAACAGCTCCTTCATCTTGGCGTCGGTCTTGCGGATGTCCTCCGGGTCGCCCGACAGCGCGCACCAGCGGAACGGGCCGATGCCCTTGCAGAACAGCGGGCGGATATAGGCGGGCACGAAACCCGGGAAGTCAAAGGCGTTCTCCAGCCCCTCCTCCAGCGCCATCTGGCGGATGTTGTTGCCGTAATCAACGGTGGGAACACCCATCGCGTGGAAATCGCACATCGCCTTGACCTGAACCTTCATCGAAGCGCGGGCGGCCTTTTCCACCGCTTTCTTGTCACTCTCGCGGCGCTCCTTCCACTCGCCCATGGTCCAGCCCAGCGGCAGGTAGCCATTGACCGGGTCGTGGGCGGAGGTCTGGTCGGTCACGATATCTGGGCGGATGCCGCCCGCTTCGGCGCGCTTCACCAGCTCCGGGAAGATCTCAGCCGCGTTGCCCAGAAGGCCCACGGATTTTGCTTCGCCCGCGGCGGTCCAGCGCTCGATCATCTCCAGCGCCTCGTCCAGGGTCTCGGCCTTCTCGTCCAGGTATTTGGTGCGCAGGCGGAAGTCGATCGAGTCCGGGTTGCACTCCACCGCCAGGCAGCAGGCACCGGCAAACACAGCCGCCAGCGGCTGCGCTCCGCCCATGCCGCCAAGACCGCCGGTCAGGATCCACTTGCCCTTGAGGTCGCCGCCGTAATGCTGGCGGCCGGCCTCGGCAAAGGTCTCATAGGTGCCCTGCACGATGCCTTGGGTGCCGATATAGATCCACGACCCAGCGGTCATCTGGCCGTACATCATCAACCCTTTCTTATCGAGCTCGTTGAAGTGGTCCCAGTTGGCCCAATGCGGCACCAGGTTGGAGTTGGCGATCAGCACCCGGGGCGCGTCCTTGTGGGTCTGGAAAACGCCGACCGGCTTGCCGGACTGCACCATCAGGGTCTGGTCGTCGTCGAGGTTCTTCAGGGTCTCAACAATGAGGTCAAAGTCCTTCCAAGTGCGCGCGGCGCGGCCGATGCCGCCATAAACCACCAGCTCATGCGGGTTTTCGGCGACGTCGGGATGCAGGTTGTTCATCATCATCCGCATCGGCGCCTCGGTGACCCAATGCTTGGCAGTGATTTCCGGGCCGGTGGGCGGGAAGATGTCGCGGGTGTTCTTGCGGGGATCGCTCATACCGAGGGCCTCCAGTTTTTGAGATCGGTCAGAATGTTGGTGAGATGGGCTCGCAGCTGTCCTGCGCGCTCCGGCAGATAGGTCCAGGGGGGGCTCTCCTGGCAGTAGGTGGCCTGCGCCAGTTCCATCTGGATCGCGTGCAGGCCGTCCGCAGGCCGCCCGTAATGGCGGGTGGTCCAACCGCCCTTGAAGCGCCCGTTCAGGGTGGAGGTATAGCCCTCCGCCGCCTCGCAATGGGCCACAGTCAGCGCCTCAATGGCTGCGTCACAGGTTTCACCCATGTTGGTGCCCACGTTGAAATCCGGCAGGCGGCCTTCGAACAGGAAGGGGATATCGCCGCGGATCGAGTGGCAATCGTACAGTATGGCAAAACCGTGGATTGCCTTCACCCGCTCCAGCTCCGCCATCAGCGCCGCGTGATAGGGCGCGTGATAGGCGTCGCGGCGGCGGGTGATTTCCGCCTCATCGGGTTCCTTGCCCTCCTGCCAGATCGGCAGCCCGTCAAAATCCGTGAGCGGCACCAGAGTAGTGGTGTTTTGCCCGGGATAGAGACTGAGTCCGGCGGGATCGCGGTTCACGTCGATCACATAGCGGTGGATCGGCGTGCGGACGGTCGTGATGTCCTCCACCAGCCTGGAATACAGGTCGTGGATATGCCAGTCTGTGTCCGCCAGCGCCCTGCCCGTCTCATTGAGGCACTCCCAAACCTCCGGCGGCACATCGGTGCCGGTGTGGGGCAGCCCCAGCACCAGCGGCGAGGCGCCTTGGGTCACTTCGATCATGCCGCCACCTTCACGCCAGCGGCATCCGCCACGCGGCCCGCGCGGACCATGGCGCTGGCGGTTTCAATGTCGGGCGCCAGATAGCGGTCCTCGGCCAGCGCGGGGATCTCCTCGCGCAGCATCGCCAGCACGTCCTGCAAGCGGGCCGAGGTCTTGAGCGGCGCACGCGCCTCAACCCCTTGCGCGGCACAGAGCATTTCGACGCCCAGGATCACCGACAGATTTGCATTCATCTTCGCCAGACGCAGCGCGCCGTGGGCGGCCATCGACACGTGGTCCTCCTGGTTGGCCGAGGTCGGGGTCGAGTCAGTCACGCAGGGGTTCGCGAGATGCTTGTTCTCGCTCATGAGCGCGGCAGTGGTCACCTCGGCGATCATGAAGCCGGAGTTCAGACCGGGATCGGGCGTCAGGAACGGCGGCAGGTCGTGGCTGAGGGTCGGGTCCACCATCAAAGCCACCCGGCGCTGCGCAATGGCGCCGATTTCAGCCACCGCCAGCGCAATCTGGTCAGCAGCAAAGCCTACGTATTCGGCATGGAAGTTGCCGCCGGAAACGATCCGGCCTTCATTCACCAGCACCAGCGGGTTGTCGGTGACGGCATTCGCTTCGATCTCCAGCGTTTTGGCGGCCATCCGCAGCACGTCCAGCGCCGCGCCCACCACCTGCGGCTGGCAGCGGATGCAATAGGGATCCTGCACGCGGGTGTCATCCTCGCGGTGGCTCTCGCGGATTTCGGACCCGTCCATGATGGCGCGCATTTCGCGGGCCACGTCGATCTGCCCGGCATGGCCGCGAAGGGAGTGGATGTCGGCCACCAGCGGCGCAGTAGATCCCATGATGGCGTCCGTGGTCAGCGACGCGATGGTCATTGAGGCCTCGGCCATGCGCCAGGCATCGAACAGTCCGGCCAAGGCGCAGGCGGTCGAAAACTGGGTGCCGTTGATCAGCCCCAGGCCCTCCTTGGGACCCAGTACAATAGGCTCTAACCCTACCTTTTTCAGCGCATCCGCGCTGGACATGCGGGTGCCTTCAAACGTGGCCTCCCCTGCCCCGATCATCGCCGCCGCCATATGTGCCAGCGGTGCCAGGTCGCCGGAGGCGCCGACGGAACCCTGCGACGGGATCACCGGCACCACGCCGCGCTCCAGCATCTGTTCGATCTGGTCAATCACCAGCCAGCGCACGCCGGATGCGCCGCGTCCCATCGACAGCAGTTTCAGCGTCATCATCAGCCGGGTCTTATCCTCCGGCAGCGCCTCCCCTACCCCGCAGCAATGGCTGAGGATCAGGTTGCGCTGCAGGGCGGCGGTGTCAGCCGGTGCGATCTTGGTCGAGGCCAGCTTGCCGAAACCGGTGTTGATGCCATAAACAGCTTCTTCTCCGGCAGCGGCATCCGCAACCATTTTGGCTGCAGCCTCCACCGGTTCACGGGCTGATGCGTCCAGTTTGGCCGGGGTCAGGTTGCGGTAGATATCTTCCAGCGTGGCCAGGGTCACTGTGCCCGGAACCATCTGAATCATCTCGATCATCGTTTTCCCTCATAAATACGGGTGTAAAGCGGGTTGAAGCCGATGCGGTAGGCGAGCTCGGCAGGGCTCTCTACGTCCCAGACCGCCAGATCGGCGCGCATACCGGCGGCAATCCGGCCGCGGTCCGCCAGCCCCAGCGCGCGGGCTGCGTGCCGTGTAACGCCTGCCAGCGCTTCCTCCGGGGTCATGCGGAACAGGGTGCAGCCCATGTTCATCGTCAGCAGCAGGGAGGTCAGAGGCGAGGAGCCGGGATTGCAGTCGGTCGCCAACGCCATCGGCACGCCGTGCGCGCGGAAGTGTTCGATCGGCGGCATCTGGGTTTCGCGGATGGTATAGAAGGCACCGGGCAGGATCACCGCAACGGAACCCGCGGCAGCCATCGCCTTGGCGTCGTCTTCGGTTGCATATTCCACGTGATCGACTGACAACGCGCCATACTGCGCCGCCAGCGTGGTGCCGCCCTGATGGCTCAGCTGTTCGGCGTGCAGTTTCACCGGCAGGCCCAGTTCCCGTGCTACCTTGAACACCCGTTCGATCTGGGCGGGGGCAAAGGCGATGTTTTCGCAGAAGCCGTCGACCGCATCCACCAGCCCTTCCGCAAAAGCGGCGCGCAGGGCGGGGATGCAGACCTGATCGATGTAGTCATCGTCGCGGCCCTTGTACTCACCGGGCGTCGCATGAGCGCCGAGGAAAGTGGTTTTCACCGTCACCGGGCGCAATTCGCCCAGGCGGCGGGCAGCGCGCAGCATGTTCAGTTCGGTGGTCTGGTCCAGCCCGTAGCCGGATTTCACCTCCACCACCGCGGCACCCTCAGCAATCAGCGCGTCGAGCCGCGGCAGCGCGCCCTGCACCAGCTGCTCCAGCGCGGACTCGCGGGTGGCAGACACGGTGGAGACGATGCCGCCCCCTGCCCTTGCAACCTCCTCATACGTGGCGCCATTCAGGCGCATCTCAAACTCCATCGCGCGGTTGCCGCCGAATACGATATGGGTGTGGCAGTCGATCAGGCCCGGTGTCACCAGCCGCCCGTCCAGATCAACATGCTTCCAGGGAAAATTGTCAGCTGACAATTCCTGCCGCGGCCCGGCCCAGACGATTTTCCCGTCCGAGACCGCAACAGCCCCGTCCTCAATCAGCCCGTAAGGCGCGTCTGAGCCGACCATCGTGGCCAGCCGTGCACCTGTCAGAACGTAGTTGCCAGTCACGCAAATCTCCCCGAGTCGCTTGGTTGCCGGTTTGGCAATAAGCTACTCATTTAGGATATTATGTCTAGTCATAAAATGAATAAGCGGCGCCTTTGGCCGGCGGTGCTAGGGTCCCTCTTTCTGCGGTATCCGCGGGTGCAGATCGTCGATGATGATCGGATGCGCATGCGGGTGGCCGCCCTGCAGATGCGGATGATCGGGCGGCAGGTCCGGGTGCTCATGCGCAACCGGCGCTGCGCTATCCGCAGGCCACAGACGCTGCGCGGCGGCCAGCCCCGCGGCAGCCAGCAGTGCCAGCACCAGCATTGCGGCCCCTGCCCCCCAGGATGCCATCAGCCAGGCCGACAGCGGATAGAACACCAGCCAGCAGGCATGCGACAGGGTGAACTGCGCGGCAAAGATCGCGGGCCGGTCTGCCGCATGGGCCGAGCGTGCCAGCAGCCGCCCCGAGGGTGTCATCACGGCGGAATAGCCAAGGCCGATCAAGAACCAGGCAATTGCCAGCCGTGCAAAATCCAATGGCTGCGCCAGCACGGTCAATGCCAGCACCATCAGCACGGCAGTCCCCAGCGCGCTGCCCGCCAGCATCACGCTGCGGTCGGGAACACGCTCCAGCAGCCGAGGCAGCAGCATTGCCGACAGCATCGAACCGCCGCCGAAACAGGCCAGTGCCAGCGCCACCGCGCTTTCCCCCTGCCCCAGCCCGGCGCGCACCAGCACCACGGTATTGACCAGCACCATCGCGGCCATTGCCGAGACCACCCAGTTCATTGCCAGCAGCCCGCGCAGCCGCGGGGTACGCAGATAGTTGCGGATGCCCCGGGTGGTGCGCTGCCAGATGGGCCGGGGCGCCTTGGGTGCTGGCGACGGCAGAACGATTGAAACGAGCAGCAAGGCTGAGGCCGCAAACCCCGCCGCGGTACCCCAGAACAGCGTCGAGGAACTGACCAGCACCAAGAGCGCCGCCGCCAGCATCGGACTGATGAGGCTTTCCAGTTCATACGCCATCCGCGACAGCGACAGCGCCTGAGTATAGTCCTTCTCCTCCGGCAGCACATCGGGGATCGAGGCCTGGAAGGCGGGCGTGAATCCGGCTGAGGCAGACTGCAGCACAAAGATCAGCAGATAGACCTGCCACACCTCCGTGACGAACGGCAGGCAAACGGCCACTGCCACCCGCACCATGTCGAGGCTGATCAGCATCCGGCGGCGGTCCAGCTGTTCCGCCCAGGCGGCGGCGATGGGGGCGATTGTGACATAGGCCACCATCTTGATCGTCAGCGCCGTCCCCAGCACCACCCCCGCGCGTTCCCCGGCCAGATCATAGGCCAGAAGGCCAAGCGCAACGGTTGCCAGGCCGGTGCCAGTCAGCGCCACAATCTGGGCCAGGAACAGGTGCCGGTAGGTCCGGTTACGCAGGATGGAGAGCATGGGGGCCTTGCCTTCTGGCTGGGAATATCCCCGCCACTGTGGCCGCCGGGAGGCCGGGAAAGCAATGGCCCCTGCAGCCGCAGCCGAGGTGAAGGAGAAAATTGTCAGCTGACAATTTCATTCAGAACGCGCCGGTGCCGGCATGCACCGATGTGATTTTCAGCCCTCGTAACTGTGGCGCGCCACATCCGTGCTCCCTGCGGCAAACGGTTTCGCACGCAGGCGGGATTAGTGATGTTCCCGAAAATTGTCAGCTGACAACTTCCGCCTGTTTCCCTGCCTGCAGCAGCGCATTCAGCATCGGAGCCGTGGAAAACTGACCCGCTCGCGCCTTTTGCGCCAAGCGTCTGAGGTAGGCGCCTGGACTGCGGATGGTACCGAGTTTTTCCAGCATGCAGATCACCGCCGTTGCGGCCTCCTTGCGGCCCATGGCCGCGCGTGCGTCGCTCAGCACCGGCATGTCGATGCCCATCATAGGTGACAGGGTTTCTGCGATGCGGTCGGCATCCTGCCAATTTCGCAGCGCGCCGGGGTAATAGGTTTGAACCTCGGGACAGGCACGCAGGACAGTGGCCAGATCACTGCTTTTCTCAGCTGTGCTGTCCCTGGCATCTGAATGCAAAGGCTGAGGGCAGCGCGTCTTGGTCTGCGGCGCTTCAGAGTCAGAATCTTTTTTTATTGAATCCTGTATGTGCCGCTCATTCTGGCTGACAGGGGCGCTCATTTTGCCTGCAGCGGGCAGGGCGGCTTGCGGCGTTTCCTCCGGTGTCCGGCTGGCAATTTCCGAGCGCAGCAGCTTGGCCATGTCCGACAGGTCCGCTTCGCAGGGTTTGCGGCGCAGCAGTTTGCGGGCCGTCTCCAGCAATGCCTCTGCCGTGCCGTCAGCCAATTCCAGCAGTTCCTGCCGCAGAACGGCAACACGGTCGCGCAGCACTGCCAGGTGCTCGGCACGGGCCTTGGCCTCCAGCGCGGCACCGAAGATTTGACCGGCATGGCGGGCGAGGGGGGAGAGATCGAAGCCAAAGGCGAGGGCCGTGTCATCACCGCTGCGGCGCGCGTAACGCTTGCGGTTGGGGCTGTTCTTCCGGCTGACAATGCCGATGCGGGTGAGGGCGGCCAGATGCCGGCGCAGGGTGCTTTCGGGCATCCCGTTCAGCCGCTCCATCAGTTTGCGGTTCGACGGAAACACGATGGCGCTGTCCGGGTCTGCTGGCAATGCGCGTTCCGGGAAGAACGTCAGCAATGCCTTCAGGACGCCAAGGGTGCGGTGGCTCAGTTCAAATTCCGCGGCGGCGTGCGTCAGCGCGGCCAGAAGATCCCACTTGTCGTGAGTACCCGCCAGCCGGCCGCACGGATCCTGCCGCCCAAATGCGATTTGGGACGCCTGTTCCATGATTATTTTCACGAAAGACAAAGAATTCCCGCCCCCATGCAGCGCATGGAGTTGACACTAAGGAGTCTGAAGGGCTATTCCAAAGGTGCTAAATCTGAGAACGGCCTTCTGGGATGTAATGTCCTGGGGGGCTTTTCTTTTGCCTGCTTACGTGCCTCCTGTCCTGTTTTCTCTGCTCTTCTTCAGTCTTCCGGCTGCTCGGGCTGGTCTTTTTGCCAGCGGCCGTGAAGCTCTGCCATGATCTCTTCTGCGTTTTTGTCGAACCAGGCGTCAAAGCCGGGCGTGTCCTTGCCGGAGATCGTCAGGGTGATGCCCTTGGCGGTGGATTTGATGCCTGCCACAGCGGCGCCGTTGCTGCCCGGCAGGGCGCGGGACTTTGGCGGGGCAGGGGGGGCTTTCACCTCCTGGCTCACGCCTTGGGCATGGGTCAGAACCGCCTCGAACCGGCCGTCGGAGTCAAAAGTGGTGAAATCGGGCCGGTTTGTCCGGGTGATGGCCCGCGCCCGTGCCGCGGGATCGTCAAACAGCTTGACCAGCAGCATCCAGCGGTCGCGGCCAATGCCGGGGGCGGAGCCGATGGCGCGCAAAAACGGCAGCTCAAACGCGGTGCCGACTTTCAGCATCCGCGAGACCATTGGCAGGTCGATCGAAAGCGCCGCGGCGATTGTCGGCCGGTCATAGCCGTCGTTCTGCAGTTGCGCCGCAAAGGACGCCTTTTCGATAAAGCTAAGATCCAGGCGCGAGGTGTTTTCCTGCCCCTGCGCCATCACCAGCGCGTGGTCGTCCAGCTGCCGCACCATCGCCTTTACGGCCATGCCAAGTTCGCGCAAGGCTGCGAGGCGGCGGCGGCCATAGACGATTTCGAAACGCCCCGGCGCCTTGGGGTGCGGGCGCAGCAGCACCGGCACCTGCTGGCCGTAGGTCCGAAGGCTCTCCACCAGCTGGAGATGCGGGGCGCCGTCGCCGCCCAGCCGGTCCTCGTAACCGGCGTCGTCGATCAGCGCCGGGTCAATTTCCTGCACCGCGCTTTCCTGCAGCTTGCTGAGCGAGGATTGCAGCGCGCCGACCGCGCCGCGGGGCATCATCTTGGGTTTCGGCCCCGGAGCGGATGCTGCGTGGCTGCTGAGTGCCGTGCTGAGAATACCTTTGCGTGCCATCAACGCCTCCATGCTTGTTGAAGGAGCGATTCTATTTCATCGTTAACTTGATTCAGTGAATCCACCGCACGGTCGTAGGTTGACCTGTGAAACATGGACCTTTCGACCTCATAGACGGTTTGCTGGGTCAGGCCTGCATCGGAAATCGCGGTGGATTTCAGCATCGGGGCGACCATCACTTCCTCGCCGAACAATTGCCGCAGGAATGCAACCACCTGTTGCTGCGGGCCGTCGTTCGGCTCGTACCGGTTGATAAGGAAGCGCAGGAAATCGAACTCCAGCGCGGCACCGGCGTTGGAGACCACGTCCAAAAGCTCGGCGGACATCTGCAGGAACTGCGACATCGAGGCGATGTCGAGCATGTTCGGCACCACAGTGATGATCACGCCGGTGGAGGCGCAGAGCGCCGACATGGTCAGATAGCCCAGCTGCGGCGGGCAATCGAAGATGATCACGTCGTAATCCTTCTCGACCTCCTGCAGCGCGGCGGCCATGCGCGAGAAAAACGCGGGCTGCACGTTGTTGATCAGTGCCTGCGGGGTCTCGTGTTCGAACTCCTGCAGGATCAGCCCGCCGGGGGCGAGGTCCAGATTGGCGAAGTATGTCTCTTGGATGATGTCGCGCAGGGGCAGGGGGTCATCATAGCGGATTGCGTCATAAATCGTCCCTGTTTCAAGGAAATCGACCTCTGGACGGTATCCGAAAAGCGTCGTCAGCGACGCCTGCGGGTCGATATCCACCGCCAGCACCCGGTAGCCCTTGAGCGCCAGCCGCTGTGCGGTGTGAATGGACGATGTGGTCTTGCCCGATCCGCCCTTGAAATTCAGGAACGACAGCACCTGCACCTTGTCTCCCTCGCGGCGGCCGCGCAGGTAGGTGCCGGGCGTCTTGGCCGCGGCATCCAGGATCTTGCGCATCTCCATCAGGTCGGCGGCGGAATAGTGGCGGCGCCCGCCCGGGGTGGTGTGCACCTCGGGGAATTTGCCGTCAAAATGCAGCTTGCGCAGGAAGCTTGGGGAGATCCCCAGCATCTCAGCCGCCTCGCCGGCGCTGAACAGGCGCAATTCCTTCCTTGCATCCGGCGCAAAACTGGCCAGCATGTGGCTGTTGAGGGCCGCACTGAGGTTCTCCGCGTTCTCGCGGATACGCTGATTGATGTGGAGTGCTACTGCCACCTGCTGCCCTCTCGATAGTAACGCTGTTTTGCGTCAGCGCTTTATTTATCGTTTCTATACGCAATGCGAACGCAGTTGTGCAATAGATTCCTTCAGTTAGAGGTTGCAGCGGGGCTTGCCGGTTCCCCGCCAGACACGGTGTATTTCGATTGAATTTCCTGTAAGCCATTGAAATTGAATGATGCGCTAGGTGTCAGAGGCACAATCACGGCCTGTGGATAATTTTTCGATGCGGTATGCATGATGCGCAAAAACGATGGGGCCCGCGAGTCGCAAAGCCAGGGAGATTCCCGGAAAAACTGCTTATTTAGGGTCTATTCGCATGTTCTGTGCCTTGTGCGGGATTAACGGGTCCTGCCCCCAGGACGGTTCCGCCGGGCAGAGTGTCGGTTTTTGCAACCGGATTTCGCAATCCTGCAGGTGAAACCCGATTCATTTGGTGAAACTTACTGTCAAAGGAGACCCCTGCGATGACTGAGCAAGCCACTGCCCCGCGCACCCGCTCCGGCGGCCGCCACGCCCGCCGCGCCCTGCGCACCGCCCCGAAATTCGACATGCTGCCGGGCCTGACCCGCAATATCCCGCTGTGCGAGGTGATGGACGGTGCCCAGGTTGAGATGATCGACAACGCCTCGATGGACATTCTGGAAAACGTGGGTGTCCAGTTCCGCGACCCCATCGCGCTGGAGGATTGGAAACGCGCAGGCGCCAAGGTCGCGGGCGAGCTGGTCTATCTCGACCACGGCCTGGTGCGGGAACTGATCAAGACCATTCCCAGCGATTTCACCTATCACGCGCGCGACCCCAAGAAGAACATCCGTCTCGGCGGCAGGCATTCGATGTTCATCCCGATGACCGGCGCGCCGTTCCTGCGTGATCTGGACGACGTGCGCCGCAATCCGATGCTGGAAGACCTGGCGATGTTCCACAAGCTGGCGCATATGATGCCGGCGATGCATTCCTCGGCGCATCACATCGTGGAACCCTATGATCACCCGATCAGCCAGCGGCATCTGCGGATCACCTATTCGTCGATGAAATACTCCGACAAGACGTTCATGGGCATGACCACCAGCCCCAAGAACGCCGAGGATGTGATCGACATGTGCGCGATCCTGTTCGGAGAGGATTTCATCGACAGCCACCCGGTCGTTACGGGCAACTGCAACGGCAACTCGCCGCTGGTCTGGGATGAGACCATGCTGGGTGCCATGCGCGCCTTCTGCCGCAGGAATCAGCCGGTGCTGTGCTCTCCTTTCGTGCTGGGCGGCGCCAATACGCCTGCGTCCGTCCCCGCAACCGTTGCGCAGCTGAATGCTGAGGCGCTGAGCGCACTGGCCTATACCCAAGTGATCCGCAAGGGCGCGCCGGCGATCTATGGCCATTACCTGTCGACCGTCAGCATGAAATCCGGCGCGCCGATGGCGGGCACGCCCGAGATTTCGCTGATGAACTTCATGATAGGACAGATGGCGCGGTATTACGGCGTGCCATGGCGCACTTCCAACACGCTGGGCGGTGCCAAGACGTTTGATGCGCAGGCGGGTTATGAATCCGCCACCACCCTGTCGGCGGTCATGCATGCCGGCGCCAATTACATCTGGCACTCGGCAGGCTGGAACGAGGCGGGCATGCACTGCTCTGTCGCCAAATTCATCGTCGATGCAGAGCAATGCGCCATGGCATACCGGATGGCGGAAGGCCCGAAATGGCATGATTTTGATCAGGCGCTGGCGGCGGTGCCGGATGTCGGCCCCGGCGGCCACTACCTGGGCCACCCGCATACGCAGGAGAACTTCCAGGAGGCATTCTTCATGCCGGAGCTGTTCGACAATAACTCGATCGAGCAATGGCAGGCTGAAGGCAGCGTCGAGATCACCGAACGCGCCCTGACCCGCGCGAAAAAGCTGCTGGCGGAATACCAGGAGCCAAAGCTGGATCAGGCCAAGAATGAAGAGCTTCTGGAATATATCACCCGGCGCGAGCGGGAAATCCCCGCGGCGGATGAGCTGAACCAAAGCTACTAGGTTTCCTCCCCGACTGGCCCGCCCCCGCGATAGAGGGCGGGCCTTTTTTCTACAGGGCACAGAACATGAAAATCGCGGAAATCCATATCTATCAGCACGATCTGCCGGTGAAAAACGGCCCCTACACGATGGCTAATGCAGAGGTCTGGGCGCTGGACACGACGCTGGTAAAACTGGTGGCGGACAACGGGCTGACGGGCTGGGGCGAGACCTGCCCGATTGGCCCCACCTATGCCGAGGCCCATGCTGGAGGTGCCCGCGCGGCGCTGGTTGCGATGGCCGAAGGGCTGATCGGGGCCGAGGTGGCACCGGTGAGCCTGCACCGGCAGATGGACGGGCTCTTGAACGGTCACAGCTACGCCAAGGCCGCCATCGACATCGCGGCGCATGATCTCTTGGGCAAGCACTTGGGTGTCAGCGTCTCAACTCTCCTGGGCGGCGCAGCTACGGACCGCGTGCCGTCCTACTACGCCACCGGCGTCGGCGCCCCGGACGATATTGCGCGCCTCGCGGCAGACAAACTGGAAGAGGGCTATCCGCGCTTGCAGATCAAGGCCGGCGGCCGCCCGGTGGAGCTGGACATTGAGACCATCCGCAAGGTCTGGGAAGTGGTTCGCGGTTCCGGGATGCAGCTGGCGGTGGACGGCAACCGGGGCTGGACCACGCGGGATGCGCTGCGTGTCAGCCGGGAATGCCCAGATGTGCCTTTTATCATGGAGCAGCCCTGCAACACGCTGGAAGACCTGCAGAAAATCCGCCCTCAGGTCAGCCATGGCATTTATTTGGATGAAAACAGCACCAGCCTGAACACGGTGATCACCGCTGCGGGCACTGGTCTGGTGGATGGTTTCGGCATGAAGGTCACCCGCATCGGCGGACTGCATCCAATGCGCACCTTCCGCGACATCTGCGAGGCCCGCAACCTGCCGCATACCTGCGACGACAGCTGGGGCGGCGATATCATTGCCGCGGCCTGCACCCACATCGGCGCCACCGTGAAACCGGGGCTGCTGGAGGGCGTCTGGCTGGCGGCGCCTTATATCGAAGGCAACTATGATGCGGAAAACGGCCTCCGCATTCAGGGCGGCCATATCGCGGTGCCGCAGGGGCCCGGTCTGGGCATCACCCCGGACGAGACCCTGTTCGGCGCGCCGGTAGCCTCATTCTGAGTGGAGAACGTTATGGATTTTCAGGGAAAATGCGCGCTGGTCACTGGCGCGGCGGGCGGCATCGGGGCTGCCATCGTACAGCGCCTGCGGGCGGCGGGGGCCAGGGTGGCGGCCGCCGACCGCGACACCCGTGCAATCGAGGCTGAGGCGCATCTGCCGGGTGATCTTCTGGATGCGGATTACGCCAATGCCTTGCCGCAGGCGGCCCATCTGGCACTTGGCGGACTGGACATCGTCATCAACAACGCGGGCGTCATCACCCGCGGTGCGGTGACCGAAACCTCGGACGCGGACTGGGATCTGTCGATGGGGGTGAATGTCGAAGCACCCTTCCGCATCTGCCGCGCCGCGATCCCGATCCTGGCGAGCGCGGGCGGCGGCGCCATCGTCAACACCGCCTCCTGCTGGGGCGGCAAGGCGCCGGGGCCGAACCACGCGCTTTACTGCATGACCAAGGCGGCCATTGCCTCGCTGACGCAATGCATGGGAATGGATCACGCCCATCAGGGCATCCGCATCAACGCGGTCTGCCCGAATGAGGTGAACACACCGATGCTGCGGACCGGGTTCGAAAAGCGCGGCTTTGATCCCGATACCGCGGTGGCGGAGCTGGGCAAATCCGTGCCGCTGGGCCGGATTGCCGAGCCGGAGGATATTGCCGATGTGGTTCTGTTCCTGGCCTCTGATGCCGCGCGCTACATGTGCGGTGCGCTGGTTGAGGCCAATGGCGGGAAACCGGTGTCATGATGCGGTTTCAGAATAAGATCGCGCTGGTCACCGGCGGGCGCAGCGGCATCGGGCAGGCGATTGCCCGGCGGCTGCGCGATGAGGGTGCGCGGGTGTTCACCGCGCAGCGCGGTGCGGATCCGGAGTTCGAGGCGATCCCGGCGGATTTCACCGATCCGGACTGCCCTGCGCAGGTCTTGGCGGAGGTCGCCAGCAGGGCAGGGGGGCTGGATGTGCTGGTGAATAACGCGGGCATGATGCAGGAGGCGCGGGTTGAGGAGATGACCCTCGCCGATTGGCAGCGCAATCTGACCGTGAACCTCACCGCGCCCTTCCTGATGATCCAGGCCGCGCTGCCTCATCTGCGCAAGGCCAAGGGCAGCATCGTCAACACAGGCTCTATTGAAGGCTTGGGCAGCAATCCGGGCCATGCAGCCTACTGCGCCTCCAAGGCCGGGCTGCACGGGCTGACCCGCGCGGTGGCAGTGGACCACGGGCACGAGGGCATCCGCTGCAACGCGGTGGCGCCGGGCTGGATTGACACCGATCTCAACATGGATTTCATCGAAAGCATGCCGGACCCGGAGGCCTTCCGCCGCGATATCGGCCGCATCCACCCGGTGGCGCGCACCGGCAAGCCGGAGGAAGTGGCGGCGCTGGTGGCCTTCCTGGCCTCCGGGGACGCGGGCTTCATCACCGGCCAGGTCTATACCGTCGACGGCGGGCGGATGGCCAAGCTGAGCCTGCCATAAAACGGCTCTCCAAGGCCCGGATCCCTCTTCATCTGGCTGAAAGTATCCCGGGGGAGGCCGCAGGCCGGGGGCAGCGCCCCCCTCAACCTGCTATTCCTTCCCGGACCGCCATTCCTTCCACATCAGGTAGGTATTGGCGCCAAGGGAGGTAAAGGGTTCCGGCGGCAATTTGGGCGGCAGCGGCTGGGCCAGGAAATGGCTGGCAATCTGTGATCCGCCTTGCAGCAGCAGTTCGGCAATGCCCATGCCCTGCAAGGTGCCGCGGGCGATGCCGAGGCCGTTCTGGCAGCAGGCGGAAAAGACGCCCTGGTCCAGCTCTCCGAACGCCGCCGAGCCGTTGCGGCTGAGGCAGAGCATGCCCGCCCATCGGTGTTCCATCTTGACCCCTTCCAGCTGCGGGAAGCGTTCGTTGAACTTGCGGTCATGCACCCAGCCAGCATTGCGCAGGCGCATTTGACTGGTCTCGATCGTCGGGTGAAAACTGGAGCAGCTGCGGATCAGAATCCTGTCGCCGTAAGAGCCGGAAATCCGCCGCACAGACGTGCCCATCGGGTTCGCGGGCGTCACCGACCAGCGGGAGGCGCCGCCCAGCCGCTTGATCTGTTCCGGTGTCAGCTGTTCGGTCATCGAGGCGTAAAGGCAGATATGCATCAGGCGGCGCTGGTAGAAACCGAAGCTTTCCAGGTGGCCGTTGCTGGCGAGGATGACTTTACCGGTGCTGATGCACCCTTTGGGGGTCGTGACCAGCCAGCCGCCCGCCTGTTTTTCAAACCCGGTGGCCGGGGTGGTTTCAAAGACCCTGATCTGCCCCGCCAGATGCGCCGACAGGGCGCGGATGTAGGCGGCGGGCTGGATCATCACCGTCCCCGGCGCATAGAGGCCGGAAGTGTAATGCGGGCTGCCGGTGCGTTCCTGCATCTCCTGCCGGCTCAGCAGCTGATGCGGCTCTCCCAGCCGCTCCAGATGGGCGGCGAAATCGCGGTTGTGTTTGTCGCCTGCGCGGGTGGCGGCGGCGTTGATCTTGCCCGCGGGGTCGAACATCTCCTGCGGCAGGGCGCAGTCCCCGGCCACCTCCGTGGCAAAGGATATCGCCTTGCGGTTCATGGCGATGGCGGCCCGGTCAGCCTCCAATGCGTCGCCTGCATAATTGTCCGAGGCCAGATCATGCGGCAGGTCGATCATGAAACCGGAGTTGCGCCCGGCAGACCCCTCGGCAAAACGCCCGGCCTCCAGCAGGGCCACCTTCAGCGAGGGGTCCAGCTGGTGCAGGCGGCGGGCGGCGGACAGGCCCGCAAATCCGCCGCCGATGATGGTCACATCGGCGGTCAGGTCGTGATCCAGCACCGGCAGCGGGGCCTGCGGCGGCAGGATGGCATTCCATCCCGCCGCGCCGGTCTGCCGGGGCAGGCGTTTGGCAGTGTAGGCGGTCAATCCACGGCCTCGTCAGCGTCGTCGGCCAGGTCGATCCAGATGGTTTTCAGCTGGGTGTACTGGTCGTGGGCGTGGACAGAGTTGTCGCGGCCGCCAAAGCCCGACTGTTTGTAGCCGCCGAAGGGCGTCGAGATGTCGCCCTCGCCAAAGCTGTTCACTGTCACTGTGCCTGCCCGGATGGCCCGCGCGCCGCGGATCGCGCGTTTGGCATTGGCGGTGAAGATCGAGGCGCAGAGGCCGTATTGCGTGTCATTGGCGATCTGGATTGCCTCGTCGAAACCGGAAACCTTAATCACCGACAGGACGGGGCCAAAGATCTCCTCGCGTGCCAGCACTGCGTCATTGCCCGGCACCTCGACCACGGTGGGTTCAACAAAGGCGCCGCACTGTGTCTTGCCGCCCAGCACCACATTGTCTGCCTGTTCCAGATAGCCGCAGACCTTGTCGAAATGCGCAGATGAAACCAGCGCGCCCATGCGGGTTTCTGGGTCCAGCGGATCGCCGATGTTCCACGCCTTGGCGTGATGGGTGATGCGCTCCAGCAGCTCTGCCTTGACGTCCTTGTGCACGATCAGGCGGGAGGAGGCGGAGCAGTTCTCGCCCATGTTCCAGAAGGCGCCGTTGACGATGTGCTGGGCCACCCGGTCAAGGTTTTCGGCGTCGTCCATCACAATGGCCGGGTTCTTGCCGCCCATTTCCAGCACCACTTCCTTGGCGTTGCTCTCGGCTGAGTAGGTCAGGAAGCGCTTGCCGGTCACGGTGGAGCCGGTGAAGGACACCATGTCGATATCCATGTGGCGGCCGATGGGCTCGCCCACCTCGGCACCGCCGCCGGGCACGATGTTCAGCACGCCGCGGGGCAGTCCGGCTTCCATTGCCAGTTCCGCGACGCGCAGCGCGGTCAGGGTGGTTTCCGCTGCCGGTTTCACCACCACGGAGCAGCCTGCGGCCAGTGCCGGGCCGATCTTCCAGGCCAGCATCAATAGCGGGAAGTTCCAGGGCAGCACCAGGCCCACGACGCCGATGGGCTCCCGCACCACCATGGCGATGTGATCGTCGGAGGCTGGCGAGACCTGGTCATAGATCTTGTCGATGGCTTCGGCGTGCCATTTGATGCAGTGGATGGTTTCCGGAACATCGACGGTTTCGCAGTCATAGATGGTCTTGCCGCTGTCGAGGCTTTCCATCACTGCCAGTTCGCGGGCGTTGCGTGTCATCAGTTTGCAGAGCCGGATCAGCACGTCCTTGCGTTCGGACGGGTGCAGGCGGGACCAGCGGCCATCGTCGAAGGCTTCGCGGGCTTTCTCAACCGCAACATCAACGTCGTCGGCACCGCAGGATGCGATGTCCGCCAGCTTTTCGCCGGTGGCCGGGTTCACGGTTTCAAAGGTTTTGCCGGAAGCAGCCGGGCAGTATTTGCCGTCAATGAACGCCGCCGTCGGCAGGTCCAGATTGGCGGCGATGGATTTGTATTCGTCCTGAGTGAGCAGTGTCATGGATCAGCCCTCCGCCTCGATATCTGCGATCTTCTGTTTCAGCACCCGCACGACCTGTTCCAGCGCGCGTTTGTCGTCCTTGTTCAGGCCCTTCAGCGGCGGCCGCATGGCACCGGCTGCGATGCCGTTCAGGGTGACGCCGTATTTGATGGTCTGGATGAACTTGCCGCCCTGTTCGAGAACGCGCATCAAAGGCATCATCGCTGACATGATGCGGCGGCCCTTGGCAAAATTGCCCTCGATCACGCAGGCATTATACAGCGCGACGTGTTCGCGCGGCAGGAAGTTCGAGCCGCCGCAGACCCAGAAGGGGGCGCCCCAGGCAAAAAACTCCAGCGCCTGGTCGTCCATGCCGCAGCCCAGCTGGATATGCGGATAGTCGCGAGCCAGAAGGTGCACCCGGTTGATATCGCCCGAGCTTTCCTTGATGCCGCAGAAATTGCGGGAGCGGCCCACGCGGTCCAGGAACTCCTCGCCCATCATGGTGCCGGTGCGGTGCGGGTAGTTGTAGAGCATCACCGGCAGATCGGCGGCCTTGTCGATGGCCAGCGCATTCAGCGCGTTTTCGCGGTCGGTCGGGACCGAGTAGGGCGGTGAGGCCAAGAGGATCGCATCGGCACCGATCTCCTTGGCACCGGTCGCCAGCGCAATGGAATCGCCGGTGAGCATCGCCCCGGTGCCCACCACCAGCGGCAGGCGGCCTTTCAGCTGTTCATGGGTGAAGCGGGCCAGCGCCAGCCGTTCCTCGACGGTCTGGGCATAGTTCTCGCCGGTTGAGCCGCCAGAGATCAGACCGTGCACGCCGTTGCCGATCAGGTAGTCGATCACCTCAGCCAGCGCGTCCCAATTGACGCTGCCGTCTTCGAAATGGGGGGTCACCACGGGGGTGTAGATCCCTTCGAACTTGAAAATAGGGGTCATCTGCGTCCTCATGCAGGGGTTTTGCGGGCAACGGTTCCGAGCGGCAGGTCCAGCCCGGCGGGCATGACAAACAGCTCGATCTGGTCGCGCGACAGGTTCCAATGGTCGGTGGCCAGCTGGCCTGCCGCCGCCTCGTCGCCGGCCTCAATGGCGGCGATGATGGCGTCGTGCTGGGTGCTGGCCTCATCCAGGTTTTCCGCCATCCGGGCGTCCTGCGGGCGGTAGAAGGTCATGCCGATGCGGGCATGGTCGATCAGCAGCCGCTGAAAGGACGGCAGCAGATAGATGTTGTCGGCCATTTCGCCGGTGATCTCATGGAACCGGTTGTTGGCCATCGCCCGGTCGGCACTGGTGCCGGTGCGCAGGGCGGACTTGAAGTCTTCCTGCGCCTCTTTCAGCGCTGAGATCTGCTCGGGCGTCGCGTGCTGGGCAGCCAGCTGCATCACCGCGCCATAGATCATCGGCGCGGCCAGGAAGAAATCGCGCAGGGTCATATGCGACATCTCGCTGACCCGCGCACCGCGGTTTTCCCGCAGATCCACATAGCCCTCGCCCGCAAGCTGGCGCAGCACCTCGCGCAGCGGGGTGCGCGACAGGCCCGACTCCTCAGAGAGTTTCGCCTCGTCCAGATCGGCGCCGGGGCGCAGCTCCAGCGTCATGATCGCGGTCTTGAGGCGGCTGTAGAGCGCGGCCTTCCGGTTCTTTGAGGCGTCTTTCATGGGGTTCCTCCTGCCGCCGCGGCGGAACGGGATTCTCTGGTTCGCGGCCTCTATGACATGAAAATACATATTGTGTACACAGAAAAAATATGGTGTGTGCAATCAGCGGGCGCATCGCGGCTTGCCGCAGGCAGGGCAGTAGGCATAGCCTGTCCGGACGGCAAGGGCAGTGCAGCCAGGCCCGCCCAGCGTTTCTTGTCAGGCGGTTGACCCATGACCAAAACCCAGCATTTCGCCTTTCTCCTGGTTGAGGAATTTTCGCATCTGGCGTTTTCCTGCGCGGTGGAGCCGCTGAGGATCGCCAATCTGGTCAGCGGCCAGGACTTGTATGACTGGTCGTTCGGGGCGGAGAACGGCGAGACCGCAACCTGCTCAAACGGATCGGTGACGCTGGTGCATTACGGGTTCGACGCAATTCCGAAATGCGATCGGCTGTTTGCTCTGTCGGGGATCCATATGCGCAACCATGTGACCAAGCCGCTGCTGGCCGCGCTGCGCCGGGAAAAGGCGCGCGGTGTTGCGGTGGGCGCGCTCTGTTCTGGGGCCTGGGTGCTGGCAGAGGCCGGGTTTCTGAACGGAATGCAGGCGGCGATCCATTGGGAATACCACGACAGCTTCATGGAGGCGTTTCCGGAGATAAACCTGGTGCGCAACGTGTTTGTGGCCGACGAAAAGCATGTGACAGCATCCGGCGGCACTGCCACGGCGGACCTGATGCTGCATCTGATTGAGCGGGATCATGGCTATGATCTCGCTATCGCTGTGGCGGATCAGATGGTTTATAACGCTGTGCGTCATGCCACCGCTGAACAGAAAGTTTCACTGCAATCGCGCAACGGCATGCGCAACGCCCATCTGGCCCGCGCGATCCAGATGATGCATGACCACATCAGCGATCCTATCTCCCCTGCACGCATTGCAGAGGAAATCGGCATTTCGACCCGCCAGCTGGAGCGGCTTTTCGGCAAGTATCTCAACACCTCGCCCAAGAAATACTCGATGGAGATGCGGCTGGAACGCGCCCGCAATCTGCTGATCCAGACAGAGGCCTCGGTGACAGATGTGGCGCTGTCCTGCGGTTTTGACAGCCCGGGGCATTTCTCGCGCGTTTACAAGGCGGCCTTCAACGTGACGCCGATGCTGCAGCGCGGGCGGATCGGTTGAGGGAGCCGGAAACCGGCGCGGTTTCCGGCCATGAAAAATCGATTTTTCATGGCCGTTTTTCTTGCAGAAAAACGGCTGGCGCCTGAAATTTCCGGTCTGGCCTTCAAAGATGTTTTCCTCATATTGAAATGAAGCCCATTCACCCCAGCCCAAAGGCCAGGAGCTGCAGATGTCCCGCCGCCACTATAACCTGCCGCCGCTGACCACGCTTGCGGCCTTTGAGGCCGCAGCCCGGCATCTGAGCTTCAAGAACGCGGCGCAGGAGCTGTCCGTCACACCCGGCGCGGTCAGCCATCAGGTCAAGGCGCTGGAGGCCGAGTTGCAGGCGCCGCTGTTTCAGCGCAAGCACCGCGGCGTGGAGCTGACAGAGGAAGGCGAAGCGCTGTTTGAGGCGCTGGCAACCTCGTTCTCGAAAATATCCCTCAGCCTGAAGACCATCCGCGACCGGCAGACCGGGGATACCGTCACCATCGGATCCACCTCCGCTGTTGCCTCGCTTTGGCTGTCGCCCACGGTGGTGCGGTTCTGGCGAGAGCACCCGGATGTGAACGTCAACCAGATCGTCAACGACCGCCCCCTGCGTGGAATACCGGATGTGGATTTTTATATCCGTTACGGGCGCGAACGGGATGCCCGTGTGGAGCAGACGGAGCTGTACCGCGACCATCTGGTGCCGGTCGGAAATACGGAACTGGCAGATAAGCTCACCGGCTGTCCACTGGAGGAACTGGCGCACCAGCGTCTGCTGCATCTGGAATCCGACGACAAGAGCTGGACCACCTGGGCCGACTGGTTTCAGCAGCTGGGTTATGATGGCCCCATCGCACCGGGCGTGCGCGTCAACAACTACGCGGTGGCGCTGCAGGCAGCCCAGGACGGGGTGGGGCTGGTGCTGGGCTGGCAGCGGCTGCTGCATCCCCTGCTGACCAGCGGTCAGCTGGTGCCGATCGGCCCGCATGTTCTGGCGGCGCCGCACGGGTTCCATCTGGTGGGCCGCCCGGATGCGGACCTGTCGGAATCCGCCCGTTTGCTGCGCAATTGGGTCATTGACGAGGTCAATCGAAGCTCAGGTGAGGTGAGCTAACCTCAGAGCGAATTTTCCTGATATTGAGTGAATCTGGTCTCTGCCTTCAATGGCGCAAAACGCGCACATCTTTTTCCTGCCTTGGAGAGACCCCAGATGAACAAGCATGACTCGCTTGCCCCGGTGATGGCTCCGGTCAACGTTGCCAACGGCCTGCCGAACGCCCATTACATCGACCCTGCTGTTTTTGCAGAAGAAAAACGCTCTGTGCTGTTTGCCAACTGGTCCGGCATCGGCTTTGGCAAGGACGTGCCGGAACCGGGTTACGCGAAGCCGGTGAATTTCCTGGGCATGCCGCTGCTGATCGTGCGCGACAAGGACGGCGAGGTTGGCGTGTTCCAGAACACCTGCCGCCACCGCGGCATGATCCTGGTCGAGAAGGCCGGCAAGATCCGCGGCGCCATCCGCTGCGCCTATCACAGCTGGTGCTATGGTCTCGATGGCCGTCTGGTTTCCACCCCGCATGTCGGCGGCCCCGGCAACAACAAGCATGAAGACATCAAGCTGGACGAGCTGGGTCTGGTCCGCATCCGCTCCTATGTCTGGCGCGACGTGGTTTTTGTGAACGTCGACGGCACCGCGCCGGAGTTCGAGGAAGCCCACGCCGACCTGCTGGAGCGCTGGAAGGAATTTGAAACGCCGGTGCATCACGGCGGCGCAGACTCCGGCTTCAAGCTGGAAGTCAAGACCAACTGGAAACTGGCCGTCGAGAACTACTGCGAAAGCTACCACCTGCCGTGGGTGCATCCGGGTCTCAACAGCTATTCCCGGCTGGAGGATCACTACAACATCGAGGTGCCGGGCAAGTATTCCGGCCAGGGCACTCTGGTCTACCGCCAGCTGAAGGGCGAAAACGGCGAGCTGTTCCCGGATTTCGAGGGCCTCAGCAGCAAATGGGATGAGGGCGGCGAGTACACCGCGGTTTACCCGAACGTACTGCTGGGTGTGCAGCGCGACCATGCCTTTGCGATCATCCTGGAGCCGGTCGACACCGAGAACACCGTCGAGCACATTGAGCTCTATTACGCGAAGTCCAATGAAGACACGCCGGAGCTGGAAAACCTGCGCACCGAAAACGCGAAACTGTGGAAGACCGTGTTCGAGGAAGACGTCTTTGTTGTCGAGGGGATGCAGAAGGGCCGCCATGGCGAGCTGTTCGATGGGGGCCGGTTCTCGCCTGCGATGGACGGGCCGACCCACAATTTCCATGCCTGGGTGGCCGATCAGGTGACCAAGGGCCGCGAGGCATGAGTTCTTTCCTGAAAGACGGGCTGGCCAGGAATTTCCTGGCCGGTGCCTGGGTTGAGGGCGACGGCGGTGCACGCATGGCCGTCGAGGATCCGGGTAACGGACAGCACGTGGGCGACTGCGCACTTGCGGGTGAGGAAAGCCTGGCAAAGGCGCTGGAAGCGGCGCGGGCAAGTTTCGAACGCGGCGATCTGGCGGCAATGAAGCCCGCCAAGCGCGGCCAGCTGATGCAGCGCATCGCGGCGGAGATCCGCGGTATTGCCGATGAGGGCGCGGATCTGCTGTGCCGGGAAAGCGGCAAGAGCCTCAGCGCGGCGCATGACGAGTTTGAAGAGGCCGCGCAGTATTTCGAATATTACGGCGGCATGGCCGACAAGATCGAAGGCAAGTCGATCCCGCTCGGCCCGGATTATGCCGACTATACGGTCTATGAGCCCTATGGCGTTTCTGCCCAGATCGTGCCGTGGAACTTTCCGGTGTCGATTGCGGCGCGCTCGCTGGCGCCCGCGATGGCCGCGGGCAACTCGGTGATCATCAAATCGCCTGAGCTGGACCCGATGGCGCTGGCAATGCTGGGCGTGGCGCTGGAACGCGCGGAGGTGCCTGCGGGCGCGGTGTCGATCCTGAACGGCATCGGTTCGGAACTCGGCGCGCGGCTGGTGGAAAGCTCCGCCGTCGACCAGATCGTCTTCACCGGTTCTGTTCCGACTGGCCAGGTGATCCTGCGTGCCGCCGCCAATCCGGTGACGCCCGCGCTGATGGAGCTGGGCGGCAAATCCGCCGCGGTGGCCTTTGAGGACGCCAATCTGGACACGCTGATGTCCTCCCTGCAAAGCGGCATCTTCTATAACGCCGGGCAGGTTTGTTCCGCCATGTCGCGGGTGCTGGTGCACCGCTCGATCTATTACGAAGCCGTCGAACGCGCCGCCGCGCTGGCAAACGGTCTGAGCGTCGGGCATGGCTTGGAAAATCCCGGCCTCACCCCGGTGATCTCCGCCCGTCAGCTGGACGGGATCGAAACCCTGACCGCCACCGCCCGCCAAAGCGGCGCCCGCGCAGCTTCGGGCGGTGCGCGGCTGGAGCGTGAGGGGTATTTCATGGCGCCGACCATCCTGGCGGATGTGGACCCTGCGTCCCGCGTCGCGCAGGAGGAGATCTTTGGCCCCGTCACCTGCTTCACTCCGTTTGATACCGAAGCCGAGGCAATCGCCATGGCGAACGGGACTGAGTTCGGGCTGGTAGCCGGTGTCTTCACCCGCGATCTGGCGCGCGCGCACCGGGTGGCGAACCGTCTGCGGGCGGGTCAGGTGTTTGTGAACGAGTGGTTCGCGGGCGGCATTTCCACCCCGTTCGGCGGGGTCGGCAAGTCCGGTTTCGGGCGCGAGAAAGGCTTGGAGGCGCTGTATAACTACGTGCGCACCAAGAACATCGCGATTTCGCTGAAGGGCTGAGCGATGGAGTGCGCAGACCTCGACCACGCGCTGCTGAAAGCGCATGAGGACAAGGACAGCGCGGAGCTGGTCCGGCTCTACACGCTGGCTGGGGATCAGGCGGAGGAGGAGGGCAATATTGACGCCGCCTGCTTCTACCTGACCCACGCCTTTGTCTTTGCGCTGGAGGCCGGATTGCCGGAGGCGAAAGAGCTGAACCGCCGTCTGGCGGAGCGCGGCCGCGCGCATCCGCTGGAGCTGTGATGCAAGATTCAGGCCGGTGGTCCCGATGGGGCATCAGCCTGTTTTGGCCGGCAGGGGAGGGCCGGCCAATCTAATTTCCAGGTTTGTACTGCATTCATTTGCATTCACGCGGCACAAGCCTGAGCATTTTAAATGCGCATGTTCGAGAAGCCCAAAACCGGTTCCCACTTTTGGGCAACATGCTTGGAGGGAGGTAAGGGCATGATCCCAGAGAAAATGGCGGCGGTCCTGCTGACCGGCCACGGCGGCATCGACAAACTGGACTACCGCACCGACGTGCCGGTACCGCAGCCCGGACCGGGTGAAGTGCTGATCCGCGTGGCGGCAGCGGGCATCAACAACACCGATATCAACACCCGCATCGGCTGGTATTCCAAGGCGGTGGACGCGGACACCAATGCGGGCGGTGCCTCGGGGTTCGACAGCGTCAACGACGATGACGCCAGCTGGTCCGGCAAGCCGCTGGAGTTTCCGCGCATCCAAGGTGCGGATGCCTGCGGCCGCATCGCAGCGGTGGGGGAGGGGGTCGACGCATCCCGCATCGGCGAGCGGGTTCTGGTGCGCAATATGCTGCGGACCTATGTGGACTACCGGCCCTATGAATGCTGGACCTTCGGCAGCGAATGCGACGGCGGCTTTGCCCAGTTTGCGGTGGCGCCTGCGCGCGAAACCCATGCGGTGACCTGCGATTGGTCTGATGCAGAACTTGCTTCGATCCCCTGCGCCTATTCCACGGCTGAAAACATGCTGCATCGGGTGGGGCTGGGCGCGGAAACCGTGCTGATCTCCGGCGCATCTGGCGGCGTCGGCTCCGCCGCCGTGCAGCTGGCCAAACGCCGCGGCGCAACCGTGATTGCGCTGTCTTCCGCCGCCAAGGCGGAGGAGGTGCTGGCGCTTGGTGCCGACCGCGTGGTCGACCGCAACGCCGATCTGGTGAAGGAACTGGGCGAAGGTTCCATCGACGTGGTTGTTGATCTGGTCGCGGGTCCGCAGTGGCCGTCGTTCCTGGACGTGCTGCGCCGGGGCGGGCGATACACCACCGCCGGCGCCATCGCCGGGCCGATTTCAGAGATCGACGTGCGCACGCTTTACCTCAAGGATCTGACCCTGATGGGCTGCACCTTTCAGGAGGATGAGGTGTTCGCCAATCTGGTTTCCTATATCGAGGCGGGCGAAATCCGCCCGCTGGTGGCGAAGACTTATCCGCTAAGTGAGATTGCCACAGCACAGGAGGATTTTCTGAGCAAGAAGCACACCGGCAAGCTGGTGCTGATGATCCCGGAAGCAACGCCATGAAGATCAAAAAGATCGAGCTGTATCAGCTGGACCTGCCGTATTCCGGCGGCGTTTACTTGCTGTCGGGCGGGCGGGAGTACCGCAGTTTTGACGCGTCATTCGTGCGGATCACCACCGATACCGGGCTGGAAGGATGGGGTGAGAGCACGCCGTTCGGATCCACCTATATTGCCGCGCATGCCCTGGGTGCGAGGGCGGGGATTGCCGAAATTGCGCCCTATCTGCTGGGCCGTGACCCGCGGCAGATGGACCGGATTAACGAGGCGATGGATGAGGCGCTGCTGGGCCACAACCATGCCAAGTCTGCAATCGACCTGGCCTGCTGGGATCTGTTCGGCAAATCGGTGAACCTGCCGGTTTGCGAGCTGCTAGGCGGCTCCACCGGCAAACGCCTGCCGGTGATCTCCTCGATCTACGCAGGCAGCCCGGAAGACATGCGCGCCCGCGTCGCGCAGCACCGGGAGATGGGCTATCTGGGCCATTCGGTGAAGATCGGCGCCATGAATAGTGAAGGCGGACCGGCGCTTGATGCCGAACGCATCCGCGCGTCTTTGGCCGACCGTCAGCCGGGGGAGTTCTTTCTGGTTGATGCCAATGGCGGGCTGACGCCGGAAACCGCGCTGCGGATGCTGCGGATGCTGCCCGAAGGGCTGGATTTTGTATTGGAGGCGCCCTGCAAGACCTGGCGCGAGACCATGTCGCTGCGCAAGCGCTGCACTGTGCCGATCATTCTGGATGAGCTGGTCCAGCAGGATGAGGACATCGCCCTGATGCTGGCCGAGGACGTGGCGGACGGCATCGGCCTCAAGGTCTCCAAGGCGGGCGGGCTGACCCATGGGCGGCGGCACCGGGACATGTGCCTGGCGGCGGGTGCCACGGTCAGCGTGCAGGATACTGTTGGATCCGTCGTGGCGTTCTCTGCCATCGCCCATCTGGGCGCCACGGTGCCGGAGCGGTCCCTGCGCTGCATTCTGGACTGCCGCGATATGGTGACGCTGAAGACGGCAGAGTTCGACGCACCGGTGCAGGACGGCGGCGTGCTGGTGCCGGACGCGCCGGGGCTGGGAATAACGGTGGACAGGGATCTGATGGGCGCGCCGCAGGCCGTTTGGGAGGCCTGAATACGCAGTATTTGGTAGAATCAGTTTCAACCGCGTGTTGAGACTGAAAGGCAGACTGGCCCGCCCTGGCGGAGCCTGCGGGAACGGCGTTGCCGTTTCCGCCTGTCCGCTTTGACGGTTTCCCGAAGGGCGTGAGCGCCAACAGTTTGATAAAAGCGCGCAGTACACAGGAAATTGGGAAACAGGCAGGGGCACAGCCTTGCCATTCGGTGCCGAATTTGATTCGAGTGCGCCGGAAATCAGGACAGGCTGTGCGGATGTGCGGAAAACGGCGTTTTGTGCGTTTTCTTTGCCGCCGCTGCCGGAACGGGGTAAGAACCGCCACGGGATTCGGCCTTGGAGGGACGTAGCGCAAATATGAAGACATTTAACTTGAGAAAGGGGCTGGATCTGCCGGTGACAGGCGCACCGGAGCAGGTGATCCACGACGGTCCCTCCATCACCTCGGTGGCCGTGCTGGGCCCCGACTACATGGGCCTGAAACCCCGCATGCTGGTGCAGGAAGGCGAAGAAGTCCGCCGCGGCACCCCGCTGTTCTGCCACAAGGATGCCGAGGCCGCGCTGATGGTGGCGCCGGTGACCGGCAAGGTCGTGGCGATCAACCGCGGCGCCCGCCGGGTGCTGGAAAGCGTCGTGATCGCTGTTTCCGATGCCGAAGATACCGGCATTGATTTCTCTGCCACCGGCAATGCTGACACTGCCGAAGGCCTGACCGAGAAGCTTTGTGCCGCCGGTCTCTGGACCGCCTTCCGCACCCGTCCCTATTCCAAGATGCCGCAGCCGGGGTCCAAGCCCGCCGCGATCTTTGTCACCGCGATGGACAGCGAACCGCTGGCTGGCGACGCCGCCGTGATCATCAATGATGCGGCTGAGGCGTTTGAGGCCGGCCTCAAGGCCGTGACCCTGCTGACCGACGGCACCACCTATCTGTGCCAGAAGACAGGCGACAGCATTCCGGGTGCAAACCTTGCCGGGGTTGAGGCTGCAGGTTTCTCCGGCCCGCATCCCTCGGGCCTTGCAGGCACCCACATCCATTTCCTGCATCCCGTCCGCGCCAACGATCAGGTCTGGACCGTGTCCTACCCGGACGTGATTGCCATCGGCCGCCTGCTGCTGACCGGCCACCTGGACCCCTCCACCGTGGTTGCGATAGCCGGTCCCGCTGCGCGCAGCCCCCGTCTGGTCCGCACCGTCGCAGGTGCCTCCACCGATGAGCTGACCCGCGGCGAGATTGCCTCGGACGGTCCGGTGCGGGTGATCTCCGGGTCGATCCTGTCGGGCCGCCAGGCGGCTGGTCCGCTGGCGTTCCTGGGCCGTTTTGTCCGCCAGGTTGCCATTATCGAAGAAGACCGCAAGCAGATCCCGCTGGGCTGGATCCGTCCGATGGGCGGCAAATATGCGGTGCAGCCGGTGCTGGGCTCGGCGCTCAGCCGCAAGCTGTTCAACCTCACCAGCAACCTCAACGGCGGCCGCCGGGCGATGGTGCCCACCGGCACCTTTGAGCAGCTGATGCCGCAGGACTACCTGCCGACGCAATTGCTGCGCGCGCTCTTGGTGATGGACACCGACACCGCACAGGCGCTGGGTGCGCTGGAACTGGACGAAGAGGACATGGGCCTCGTCGGCTTTGCCTGCCCGGCCAAGTACGAATACGGGCTGGCGCTGCGCGACTGCCTGACCAAGATTGAAAAGGAGGGCTGAGCCGGATGGGATTGCGCAGCTTCTTTGACAGGATCGAGCCCCATTTCGAGAAGGGGGGCAAGTACGAAAAGCTCTTCCCCGTCTACGAGATGGTGGAGTCCTTCCTGTATACCCCGAAAACCGTCACCTCGGTGGCGCCGCATGCCCGCTCCTACGTCGATATGAAGCGGATCATGACCTATGTGGTGATCGCCACCATCCCCTGCATCCTGTGGGGCATGTGGAACACCGGTTATCAGGCGAACTCGGCGATTGCCGCGCTGGGGGCTGATGCAGCCACCGGCTGGCGGATCGCCATCCTGCAGATGTTCGGCATCTCGCTGGATGCGGCGAACCCGATGGCCAACATCGCGCACGGGTTCCTGTATTTCCTGCCGATCTACATCGTGACGCTGGTTGCAGGCGGTATCTTCGAGGTGATCTTTGCCACCGTCCGCGGCCATGAGGTGAACGAGGGCTTCCTTGTGACCTCGATGCTTTACACTCTGATCATGCCGGCCTCCGCGCCGCTGTGGCAGGTGGCGCTTGGCATCATCTTCGGCGTGGTGATCGGCAAGGAAGTCTTTGGCGGCACCGGCAAGAACTTCCTGAACCCGGCACTGGTGGGCCGTGCGTTCCTGTATTTCGCCTATCCGGCGAACATGTCGGGCGACGCTGTCTGGACCCCGGTCGACGGCTTCTCCGGCGCGACCGCGCTGGGTGTGACCGCCGCCGACGGTGTGCAGGCGCTGGCCGCCAAGGGCATTGAATGGTCGGATGCGTTCTTTGGCACCATCCAGGGCAGCTTTGGCGAAACCTCGACGCTGGCCTGCGCAATCGGGCTTTGCTTCCTGCTGTTCACCAGGATCGCCAACTGGCGCCTGATCGTGGGCTGTCTGGCAGGCATGATCGCCTTCTCGATGCTGCTGAACCTCATCGGCTCCGACAGCAACCCGATGTTTGCGATGCCGTGGTACTGGCACCTGGTGCTGGGCGGTTATGCATTCGGCCTGGTGTTCATGGTGACCGAGCCAGTTTCCGCGTCGCACACCAACGCGGGCCGCTACATCTATGGTGCCCTCATCGGCGTGATGGTGGTGCTGATCCGGGTGCTGAACCCGGCCTTCCCCGAAGGCATGATGCTGGCGATCCTGTTCGGCAACGTCTTTGCACCGCTGATCGACTACTTCGTCGTGCAGGCCAACATCAAACGGAGGGCGCGCCGCCATGGCTGATACCCAAAGCAAGGGCCTGATTGGCCGCTTCCTGGCCGCATCGCCGGATTCCGTCGGCAAGACCTTGTTCATCGCTGTTGCTGTCTGCCTGGTGGCCTCGATGATCGTGTCCACCGCGGCGGTGTCCCTGCGCCCGGTGCAGGAAGTGAACCGCAAACGCGACAAGCAGCTGAACGTTCTGCAGGTGGCCGGCCTTTATGAGCCGGGCATCAAAGTGGCTGAGGCCTTCGCCGCCTTTGAACCGCAGGTGCTGGACCTGGAAACCGGTGAATTCACCGATCAGTTCGACGCCGCCAATTTCGACGGTCTGGCCGCCGCGCAGGATCCGGAGCTGAGCCGCGCGCTGGAGAACGACCCGGCAGGCATCGGCCGCCAGTCGCGCTACAAGACCGTGTACCTGCTGCGCGAGGAAAACGGCGATCTGGACAAGGTGATCCTGCCGATCCACGGCTATGGCCTGTGGTCGACCCTCTATGGCTTCATCGCGATTGAGGAGAACGGCAACGACATCTTTGGCCTGCAGTTCTATCAGCACGGCGAGACCCCTGGCCTCGGCGCCGAGGTGGACAACCCGCGCTGGAAATCCCAGTGGCAGGGCAAGAAGCTGCATGACGGCAGCGGCGAGCTGCAGATCAGCGTCGCCAAGGCGCAAGGCCCGGCCGGGCCGGAGCACCACATCGACGCGCTGGCCGGTGCGACGCTGACCTCTGTCGGCGTGGACAACCTGGTGAAATTCTGGATGGGCGAAGAGGGTTATGCACCCTTCCTGGACGCCCTTAAAGCGGGAGAGCTCTGATGGCGCAGACCAAGAAAGACATGCTGGTCGACCCATTGGTCGACAACAACCCGATCACGCTGCAGGTTCTGGGCATCTGCTCCGCGCTGGCGGTGACCTCCTCGCTGCAGGTGGCTTTTGTGATGACCCTGGCGGTGACCTTCGTGACCGCGTTCTCGTCGATGTTCATCTCGATCCTGCGGAACCAGATCCCCAGCTCGATCCGGATCATCGTGCAGATGGTGATCATCGCCTCGCTGGTGATCCTGGTGGACCAGGTGCTCAAGGCTTACGCCTTTGAGATCTCCAAGACCCTGTCAGTCTTTGTTGGCCTGATCATCACCAACTGTATCGTGATGGGCCGCGCCGAGGCGTTTGCCATGAGCAATCCGCCGGTGGCGTCGTTTATCGACGGTCTGGGCAACGGTATGGGCTATGGCCTGATCCTGATGCTGGTCGGCATCATCCGCGAGCTGTTCGGCTCCGGTTCCCTCTTTGGCATCACCATCCTGGAGACCGTGAACAACGGCGGCTGGTATGTGCCGAACGGCATGCTGCTGCTGCCGCCTTCGGCGTTCTTCGTGATCGGCCTTCTGATCTGGGCGTTCCGCACCTGGAAGCCGAACCAGGTCGAAGAGCGTGAATATAAAATCCAGAACGTGGAGGCGCACTGATGGAAGGGCTGATTTCACTCGCCGTTAAGGCCATCTTTGTCGAGAACCTCGCGCTCTCCTTCTTCCTGGGCATGTGCACCTTCATCGCGGTGTCCAAGAAGATCTCCACCGCGCTGGGATTGGGGATTTCGGTGATGCTGGTGCAGGCCATTACGGTCCCGACCAACAACCTGCTGCTGACCTACCTGTTGAAGCCGGGCGCGCTGGCCTGGGCGGGTTTCCCGGATGTGGACCTGACCTTTCTCGGCCTGATCTCCTATATCGGGGTGATTGCGGCGATGGTGCAGATCCTGGAGATGATCCTCGATAAGTATTTCCCGCCGCTTTACAACGCGCTGGGGGTGTTCCTGCCGCTGATCACGGTGAACTGCGCCATCCTGGGCGGCTCGCTGTTCATGGTGGAACGCGACTACAACTTCGCGGAAGCAACCACTTACGGCCTCTCCTCCGGCTTTGGCTGGGCGCTGGCGATCACCGCGATGGCGGGCGTGCGCGAGAAGCTGAAGTATTCCGATGTGCCGGACGGCCTGCAGGGCCTGGGCATCACATTTATCACCGCGGGTCTGATGGCGATGGCCTTCATGTCCTTCAGCGGCGTCAAACTGTAAGGAGCGTCTGAAGTTATGGAAACTTTCTCGCTCGGCGTTGTCCTGTTCACGTTGATCGTGCTGGCGCTGGTGGCCATCATTCTGGCTGCCCGCTCCCGCCTGGTCGCGTCCGGCAACGTCAACATCACCATCAACGGTGAAAAAACCATCTCGGTGCCTGCGGGCGGCAAACTGCTGCAGACGCTGGCGGCTGAGAAACTCTTCGTCCCCTCCGCCTGCGGCGGCGGCGGCACCTGCGCCCAGTGCCGGGTGCGTGTGCATTCCGGCGGCGGCTCCATCCTGCCGACCGAGGAAAGCCACATCACCAAGCGCGAGGCCGCCTGCGGCGACCGCCTGTCCTGCCAGGTTGCGGTCAAGCAGGACATGGAGGTTGAGGTTCCGGAAGAGGTCTTTGGCGTCAAGAAATGGCGCTGCAAGGTGCGGTCGAACGACAACGTCGCGACCTTCATCAAGGCGCTGGTGCTGGAGCTTCCCGAAGGCGAAGACGTGAACTTCCGCGCCGGCGGCTACATCCAGATCGAGGCGCCCGCCCACCAGCTCTCCTACACTGATTTTGATGTGCAGGAAGAATACCGCGAGGACTGGGACCGCTTCAATCTGTGGCAGTACAAGTCTGTCGTGGATGAGCCGGTCGAGCGCGCTTATTCGATGGCGAACTACCCGGACGAAAAGGGCATCATCATGCTGAACGTCCGCGTCGCCTCGCCGCCGCCGGGCAGCAGCGACATTCCGGCCGGTAAGATGTCGTCCTACATCTTCAATCTGAAGCCGGGCGACGAAGTCACCATCTCCGGTCCGTTCGGCGAGTTCTTTGCCCGCGACACCCAGAAGGAAATGGTCTTCATCGGCGGCGGTGCCGGCATGGCGCCGATGCGCAGCCACATCTTCGACCAGCTGAAGCGGCTGGAGAACCGCGATCGCAAGATCAGCTTCTGGTACGGTGCACGCTCGAAGAAAGAGATGTTCTTTGTCGAGGACTTTGACCAGCTGGCCGAGGAGTTCGACAATTTCGACTGGCACGTCGCCCTGTCCGACGCGCAGCCGGAGGACGACTGGAAAGGCTACACCGGCTTTATCCATAACGTCCTGTTCGAGGAATACCTCAAGAACCACCCGGCGCCGGAAGACTGCGAGTTCTACATGTGCGGCCCGCCGATCATGAACCAGTCGGTGATCAACATGCTGTTGGATCTGGGCGTGGACCGCGAAGACATCATGCTGGACGACTTCGGCGGCTGAGCCGGAGAGACTGCAAGAACAAGAAGCCCCGGATGGAGACATCCGGGGCTTTTTGCTGTCTTCAAATCCGGGCCGGGGAGGGGGGTGACATCTGTGCACCCCCTGTACACCCCCCGTGCACCGGCTCGGCAGAAATCACTCGGCCTTCAGCTCGCTGACGATATGGATGGTGATCGGCCCGGTGGAGAATCCGCCGACGCCGAACGCCTGGTGGTCGATGGTGGTGGTGGCCTCAAATGCCGCCCAGTCGCCCTGGTAGTATTCGATCGCGCCGCCCAGCGGGTGCGGGCCGAGGTGGGTCATGGTGGTGTCCAGCACCACGGACTGGGTGGTGCCGTGAATGGTCAGATCGCCGGTCACCTTGGCGGACTTGTCGCCGGTCTTCTCAATCCCGGTGCTGACAAAGGTGATCTCGGGGTAGGTTGCGACCTCCAGGAAGTCGGCGCTGGACAGGTGGTCGTCCAGCGGCCCGAACCCGGTGGCGACGCTGTCCGCCTTGATGGTCACATTCAGGGTGGAGGCTTCGGGGTTTTCCGGATCCAGCACCAGAGTGCCCTGGGCGTCGGTAAACTCGCCGCTCTGCATAGAGACACCGGCGTGGCTCCAGCTGAAGCGGACTTCAGTATGGCCCTGGTCGGTCTTGTAGGTGGTGGCGGCAAAAGCGGAAGGCGCGGCCAGCAGCGCGGCGGCGGCGAGGGAGGCAATCCTGATCATCATGGCAGTCTTCCTGTCGGATGGGGTTGGGCCGGGAACGGCTCTTGTTACGTGAGGATGCGATTGATCCAGGATGGATGCTATGACATCTATCTGCCTGCATCCACCGGCAACGGCGGAACCTCTCTCTTGATCACCAACTCGTGAAGACCGCATGACACCCAGCACACGCGAAACTGCAATCTGGATCCTGCTGAACCGCGCCCACCGGCAGACCCACCGCGACATGGAGGCCAAGCTGCGGGCGGCGGGGTTGCCGCCGCTCAGATGGTATGACGTGCTGTGGGGGATCGAGATGGCCGGGGCGGACGGCGTGCGCGCCTATGAGCTGACCCGCAACCTGCTGTTTGAGCAATCCAACCTGTCGCGCATTCTGGCGCAGATGGTGAAACAGGGGCTGGTGCGCGAAACCGTGTTCGAACAGGATCGCCGCGGCAAGCTGCTGCACCTGACAGAGACCGGCGCGGCGCTGCGGCTGCAGATGTGGCAGATCTACGGTGCGGCGATCAAACAGGCGATGGAACCGTTGGACAGAGCGGAGGATCTGGAGGTGTTTCTGGAGCGTTTGCAATGGACCGGCGGCGGGCCGTTTCCGTGACCATCAGGTTCCGGCCTGAATATGACTAGGGCAGAACAGACAGAACCTTGGATCGCTGATTACAAGGCTACTTTGAGGCGAACAGGGCATTCAGTTCGGGACATGCTAGAAATTGAATTGCGGGACGGAGCGGACCTTCGGTGCAGTTGTGCCAATGTCTGCCTTCTTCGAGCTTAAGCTGCGGAATATTGCAGCTTAAGCCTTCGGACCACAATCATAAGAGATGTAGTTTCGAGACAGGCTGAAGTTGCATCATAGATCCCAGATCGCAGTTTGATTGGTATACTTGGTGCTACAAGGTCGTCACCAATTTCTGCAGCCTGTATGACTCGCATTTCACCGGGTTCGTGAATTTCGATACTGATGTGTTCCGCTCGTTCGCTGGAAATTAGCTCTTCGAATTTCTTGGAACGCAGGGCAGGCAGGATTTCGGCTTCATCGTCCACCCCTAACCATTGAACCAAGTAACCGCCATCTAGTTCCTCTGTGGTGATCCATGAAACAGGCCCGATGTCTCCTCCAAGAACGTATCCTGTGTCGTCACCGCAACGTATTGGACCGATCCAGTCTGAAATGTCGCACGCCCGACTATAATCACTAGCATCTTCGCCGTGCGTCTCAAACGTCCAGCCTTCCGTTCCGCGCCATGACGACAGCGACTCTTCCGCTAGCATAAGGAACGGTCCGCCTTCGGTATCAATCCACTCATGCAAATCTGGCATGCGCCCTCAAAGTTCCCATCCTCTACGGAGCCGACACTGGTGCAGGCGCAGCAACAAGTAAACAGGGCTCGAACCGGAGTTTCGCTGCATCAAGCGTGAATGGCAGCAAAGCCTGCTGCCAGAAGTGATCCGCCCGAAGGCGGACCACTTGGTATAAGCCTCAGCCGACGATCATCTGCTTCATGCGCAGGGCTTCGTATTCCAGCTCTTTCAGGCGGAAGTTCACCACGTCGCCGACGGTGATCATGCCCGCAAGCTTGCCGTCTTTCAGAACCGGGAGGTGGCGGAAGCGGCCCTCGTTCATCACCTTGGCCACATCAATCAGCAGGTCGCCGGGCGCGCAGGTCTTGACCTCGCGGGTCATGATCTCCTCAACCAGCTGCGGCAGGGTGTGGCCGGGCGTGTCCGCCAGACGGCGCACGATGTCGCGTTCCGACAGGATGCCCTGCAGCGCGCCGTTCTGATCGGTGACGACCAGCGCGCCGATGCGTTTTTCCTTCAGCGCCTCGACCGCGTGGCCGACCGTGTCATTGGGGCGGATTGCAAAGATCGCGTCGCCCTTGGTTTCCAGCAGACTGGCGACTGTCGATTGGCCGTGCGACAAATTCGACTCGGCCGACTGGCTGTGGCTTTCCTGCCCGGCCTTGTCGCCCCGGGTGGGAGGCTGGTATGAGAACGGTGCCATGCGCGGGGTCTCCTCCTGTATCCTGCATCAGGTCATACCCCCATCTTAGCGGCGGATTATGATCCGGGAAGGGGCGAAATGACGCGAGCGCTAACAACAGCGGAAAAACAACATGTTCGAAAGCCTCTACCTGACCCCCGTGACCGGTGCGCTGACCGTGTTCCTGGTGGTGGTCTGCGGCCACCTGTACCGGCAGAACTGGAAGTCCGAGGCGCCAAACGCGCGGTTCCGGGCCTGGCTTTACGGGCTGCCGGCCGCGGTGGGCCTGCTGGCGCTGGCCTTTTTGCCTTTGAAGTTCTGAGGCCTGCTCCGGCGCTCCGTTTGACTCTGCCGCGGGGCAGGGGCATAGCTGCGCCAGTTTTTCCGCCGGAGGTTGCCGAATGCCCAGCCCGTTGCCCAGAAAACTCCTGATCGCCCTGACCCTGCCCGCGGTGCTGGCCATGTCCGGCTGCTGGTTCGGCAGCGACCCGGAAGAGGTGCGGCTGACGGGTGAAACCATGGGCACCACCTACAGCGTGATTGCGATTGGCGAGGATCTGGACGCCGGGGCGCTGGGGTCCGCGGTGGAGGGCACCCTGGCGGCGGTCAATGCCAGGATGTCGAACTGGGATCCGGCCTCCGAGGTCTCCACCTTCTCAGCCGAGCGCAGCACCGCGCCGGTGCGTGTGTCGCCGGAATTTGCCCATGTGCTGGCGGCGGCGGGGGACGTGCACGCCAAGACCGGCGGCAAGTTCGATGTGACCCTGGGCCCGCTGATTGAGCTGTGGGGCTTTGGGCCGCGCAAGCCCGAAGATCCGGTGCCGTCGGATGCGGCCATCGCCAAGGCGCTGGAGGGCGTCGGCCAGGCGCGGCTGCTGGTGCTGGATGCAGAGGCCGGCACGCTCAGGAAATCCGCGCCGGAAACCGGCATCAACCTGTCGGCCATTGCCAAGGGCTATGGCGTGGATGCGGTGGCAGAGGCGCTGCAGGGGTTTGGCGTTGAGCATTACATGGTCGAGATCGGCGGCGATCTGGTGACCAAGGGCGAAAACGCCAAGGGCGAGGCCTGGCGCATCGGAATCGAGAAACCGGATGCGGCGGCGCAGACCGTGCAGCTGATCGTGCCGGTCAGCAACCACGGGCTGGCGACCTCGGGCGACTACCGCAATTACTTCGAGCATGAGGGCAAACGCTATTCCCACATCCTCGATCCGGTGGCCGGGCGGCCGGTCACCCATGCGACCACCTCTGTCACGGTGATCGCAGAAAACGCCATGCTGGCGGATGCCTGGGCCACTGCAATGCTGGTTCTGGGCCGCGAAAACGGGCTGAAGCTTGCTGAGGAGCATAAACTTGCCGTGTTTTTCATTGATCGGGACGTGCAAGCCGGGCCGGATGCCTATATGACAGCGGCAAGCAGCGCGTTCGAGGCGCTGACCGCAAACTGACGCCGCGCACCAAGCTTCCTGCGAGGGACACCATATGAGCACCTTTCTTCTGGCCTTCATCCTGCTGCTGATCGTCACCCTGGGCATGTCGCTGGGCGTGATCCTGATGGGCAAGAAGATCAAGGGCAGCTGCGGCGGCCTGAATGCGATCTCGGGTGCCGACAAATGCGTGGTCTGCTCCAAGGATGTCGATCCCGACAGCCCGCTGCGGGACAAATTGCAGTGCAAACGCGCGCGCAAGATGGTCGAGCAGATGGAACGCGAGGCGCAGCAGGCCTGAGCCCGTCTGCGGCGTCCCGTTTCAGCCTATTCTGAAGGATTCACCGCCACGACTGCGCTGCCCGGATCCTGGTGCGGCGCCCATCCCTTGCCCAGCGAAATCTGCAGGCTGGCCCAGGCCAGCGCCAGATCGCGCCGTGCGGTGATCAGGGCCAGTTCGTTGTCGCGCAGCGCTTCTTCGGTGTTCAGAAGGTCGAACAGGGTGATTTCACTGGCCTTGAAGGTTTCCCGCGCAAGATCGGCAACCTTGGTTCCCAGATTGACGGCGCGGGCCTGGGCAGCGGTGCGCTCACGGGCGGCGCGCAGGCTGCTTTGCTGCGACTGGACCTCTTCCACCGCGGCCCTGACTGCGGCGCGGTAGTCGTATTCGGTTGCCTTGGCCTCGGCGATGGCGCTTTTGTGGAAGGCGCGCAGCACCGGGCGGTTGAACAGCGGCAGGTTCAGCACCGGGCCGATCTGGTAGAGAGCACCGGTGCCACGGGTGGCGCGCACAGAGCCGGAAACCTCCAGCGAAGGATACAGCTCCGCTTCGGTGATGCCGGTATCGGCCGCAGCGCTGCGCAGCTGGGCCTCGGCCAGCAGCACATCGGGACGGTTGCGCAGCAGGGTAGCGGGCACGCCCAGTTCCGGCTGGCTGGCGGGGTAGGGCTGGCCATAGCTGCCCTGCATCATCGCAAAGACCTCTGCCGCGTCGCGGTCCAGAAGGGTTGCCAGGGCAAAGACAGAGGATTCGTAGCTGGCAACAAAGCCGGGCAGGTCCGCCTTGGCGCTGGCGACCTGAAGCTTGGTGCGCTCCACATCCAGCGCCAGCAGGGCACGGGCCGCCTGCAGTTCTTCCACAGTTGCCAGAATCTGCTGGCGCAGCTGGATCGTCTTACGGGTCACGGCGGCGCCGCGCTGGAAGAACCGCGCCTCGATGTAGGTGCGGGTGATGGCTTCGATCAGCGCCAGCCGGGTGGTGGCCATCCGGTAGAATTCCGCGTCGCGGTCTGCCACTGCCCGTTCGGAGCGGCGCTGGAACTCGCCGAAGAGGTCAAAGACGTAGGTGGCGCCAACCTCTGCCGTGTCGGTGCTGGTGGAACCGTTCTGGGATTCGGGGCGCGCAAAGATGGAACTGCCGTCCAGATCGCCGCTGACTTGCTGCGGCCGGCCGGTGCCGCGGCGCAGGGCCTCTGCCGAGATCAGGCGCTGCTTGGCGGCCTTGAGCCCCAGGTTCTGCTGCAGTCCCGCGGTGATCAGCCTGTTCAGAGTGGCATCGTTCAGCCCGCGCCACCACGTCTCTGAGGCGCCTTTGGCGGTGGCATAGCTGCGGGATTGATAATAACTGGCAGGCACCGCGAAATCCGGGCGGTGGTAATCAATGCCGACAACAGTGCAGCCGCACAGGAAAGTGCCTGCCAGCAGCACGGAACGGGCTGTCCAACGGGGTTTGCTCATGGTTTGCCTCAGGGCGCCCTTTTTTGCGGGCTTTCAGGCAGGATAGCCATGGCGGGGGCAGTCCGCGAAGCGGTTCCGGCGCGGTGCGGAGTCTTTCCCGGTCACTGATGCGCCTATCCCACAGCTTTGCTTTGTCGGAAAAGGACCCGCAGGCTGGCGGTTTTGGCCTATCCTGCATACAAAAAGGCGGGCAGGCTGCCGGACCAGACCCGCCCGACCCAACCAGTGGCAGCCGCAGGTGCTGCAAGAAGCGCTGCGCCCTTGCCCCAACCTCAGCCGCCCCGGCGGTGCAACAGTGAGACCAGCCTGATGGACCTGCAAAAATTCTATATCGGCGGCACCTGGGTGACGCCGCATTCGGCCCGCGAATTTCCGGTGCTGAACCCGGCCACGGAGGCGCAGATCGGGACCATCATCCTCGGGGATGAGCATGATGTGAACGCCGCGGTGGCGGCGGCCAAGGCGGCGTTCGGGAGTTTTTCGCAGACCTCCCGCGCGGAGCGGATTGCGCTGCTGGAGCGGTTGCTGGAGATCAGCAGGGAGCGGCGCGAGGAGCTGGCGCAGGCGATGTCTGCTGAGATGGGGGCGCCGGTTTCGATGGCGCGGGACGCGCAGGCCGATTCGGGGATCGGGCATCTGGAAGGTATTCTGGCGGCGCTGAAAAGCCAGGAACTGCGCGAAACCCTGCCCAATGGCGATATCCTGGTGCGCGAGCCGATCGGCGTCTGCGGTCTGATCACACCCTGGAACTGGCCGGTGAACCAGATCGCGCTCAAGGTCCTGCCTGCGCTGGCGACAGGCTGCACCTGCGTGCTGAAACCATCGGAGCACACGCCGATGTCGGCCGCTGTTTATGCGCAGATGATCCATGATGCGGGCTATCCGGCGGGGGTGTTCAACCTGATCCATGGCGACGGGCCGACGGTGGGCGCGGGCCTGTCGCGCCATCCCGACGTAGACATGATGTCCTTCACCGGTTCGACGAGGGCGGGCATTGCGGTGTCCAAGGACGCGGCCGACACGGTGAAGCGGGTGACGCTGGAACTGGGCGGCAAGTCTCCGAACCTGGTGTTTGCGGATGCGGATCTTGAGGCGAAGGTCACCGCATCGGTGCTGGAATGCATGTATAACACGGGGCAGAGCTGCGACGCACCGACCCGGATGCTGGTCGAGCGCAGCTGCTATGATCAGGTGCTGGAGATTGCCAAGGCCGCTGCCGAAGGCCAGGCGGTGGGCGATCCAAGCCAGGAGGGCGACCACATCGGCCCGATGTTCGACCGCATCCAGTACGACCGGGTGCAGGAGATGATCCAGAAGGGCATCGGGGAGGGGGCGACCCTGCTGGCAGGCGGACTGGGCCGGCCAGAGGGGCTGGACAAGGGCTGGTACGTGCGCCCCACTGTCTTTGCTGATGTGACCAACGATATGGCCATAGCGCAGCAGGAGATCTTTGGCCCGGTGCTGGTGATCATTCCGTTCGAGGATGAGGAGGACGCCGTCCGCATGGCCAATGACACGCCCTATGGGCTGGCGGCCTATCTGCAGACTGGCGATCCGGAGCGGGCCGAGCGGGTTGCCGCCCGGCTGCGGGCGGGCGCGGTGCATATCAACGGCGGCGGTTTCAACTACGGCTCGCCCTTCGGCGGCTACAAGCAATCCGGCAACGGCCGCGAAGGCGGCATGCTGGGGCTGGAGGATTATCAGGAAGTCAAAACCCTGCATTTCGGCTGAGTTCCCATCCCTCCCGGCAGGAGGATGCCGGGAGGGATGCCGTTTGCGGCCTGCCAGGTGCCGCTTTCTGACCTAATGCGTGTCGCAATCCGCCAAGCGTGCCGCCCGGCGGCGGCTCAGGATGGAGACATGACACAGAACTTCATTCCAAAACGCATGGACCGCCGCGCAACCGGGTGCAACTTGGCTGCTGCCTGAGTTCCGTTGCCCTTTGCGGGTTCTCACGGTTTCTCAACGGCGGACATTGGAATGACACATGACAGCATCACAGGCGCTGCGCCTTGCCATTGATATTGGCGGCACATTCACCGACACCGTGCTGGTGGCGGGCGAAGACACTATTCTGGCCTCAACAAAGACGCTGACCACCCGCCGGAGTCCGGCAGACGGTGCAATGGAAGGCGCGGCGCGGGTGATGGCGCAGGCGGGGCGTTCCCTAAGTGAGGTCACCGGTTTTATCCATGGCACCACGCTGGCCACCAACGCGCTGATTGAGCGGCGCGGGGCGCGGGTGGCGACGGTCACGACCGAGGGGTTCCGCGATATTCTGGAGATCGCCTATGAGCGGCGCTATTCCCAGTATGACATCAATCTTGAGAAGCCCGATCTGCTGGTGCCGCGGGAGCGGTCGCTGACCATCCGCGAGCGGATGTCGGCTGAAGGCTCAGTGCTGATCGCCATGGAGGACAGCGCGATTGAGGCGCTGATCGCGGAGCTGGATGCCAGCGGCGCCGAGGCGGTGGCGGTCTGCCTGATGCACGCCTATGCCAACCCGGACCATGAGCGGCGGCTGCGCGGTATTCTGGCGGCGCGGCGGCCCGGGCTGACGGTCTCGATCTCCTCCGAAGTCAGCCCCGAGGCGCGGGAGTTCGACAGGCTCTGCACCACGGTGGCAAACGCCTATATCCAGCCTCTGATGGAGACCTATCTGGCGCGGTTTGCCGCGCGTTTTGCTGTGGAAGGCGTGACGTGCCCGATCCTGATGATGACCGCAGGCGGCGGCATGTGCACCATCCAGACCGCGGCGCGGTTTCCCATCCGGCTGGTGGAGTCGGGTCCTGCCGGTGGTGCCATCCTGGCGGCGCGGATTGCGGCGCAGGCGGGGCTTAAGCAGGTGCTGTCCTTTGATGTCGGCGGCACCACGGCCAAGCTGTGCCTGATTGACAATGCCCGCCCGCAGACCTCGCGCCAGTTTGAGATTGCCCGCGCGGCGCGGTTCATCAAGGGCTCGGGGATGCCGGTGCGGATCCCGGTGATCGAGATGATCGAGATCGGGGCCGGCGGCGGTTCGATTGCCGGGGTGGACCGGCTGGGGCGGCTGACCGTGGGGCCGAAATCGGCGGGGTCGGAGCCCGGTCCGGTGGCCTTCGGCCGTGGCGGCACGGAGCCGGCGGTGACCGACAGCGACGTCACGCTGGGATATATCGTGCCGGAGACCTTTGCCGAGGGGCATATCCGGATTGATCCGGAGGCGTCGAAAGAGGCGCTGAGCCGTGTGATTGGTTCGCGGCTGGATATGGACGGGATTGGCGCCGCGGACGGCGTCAGCCGGATCGTGGACGAGAGCATGGCCAGCGCCGCCCGCATGCACGCGGTGGAGTCGGGCAAGGATCTGGGTGCGCGCAGCATGATCGCTTTTGGCGGCAACGGGCCGCTGCATGCGACAAGGGTTGCGCGTTCCGCCGGGGTGTCGCGCATCGTGATCCCGCCCAATCCGGGCGTTGGATCGGCTGTGGGGTTCCTGTTTGCGCCAGTGAGCTTTGAAATCGTGCGCTCGCGCTACTCTCTGCTGGAGGACATGGATCTGGAAGGTATCAACACGCTGTTTGCCCTGTTGATTGATGAGGCGCAATCGGTGGCGGCGCAGGGGGCGGGCGAGGCTGAAACGCTGGTCCAGCGCACTGCCTTCATGCGCTACAGCGGGCAGGGGCATGAGATCGAGATTGCTTTGCCGGACCGTGATCTGACGGCACAGGATCTTGGTCCGCTGACGGCGGCGTTTGAGGCGGAATACGCCAAGCAGTTCTCCCGACCCGTGCCGGGCATGAAGATCGAGATCCTGAACTGGGCGGTGCGGGTCGCGACTCCAGATGCAGAAGTGCCGCCGGTGCCGGACGTGCCGGAGCTGCGGACCATTGCCCCGGCTGCGCACCGGCCCATCATCTGCGATGTGGATGGCCGCGAAAAGCAGGTGGCATTTGTGCCGCGGGCCAGTCTGAAACCCGGTGACCGGATCATAGGCCCGGCGCTGATTACAGAGCCGCAGACCACCACGCTGGTCTCGGCGGATTTCTCCGCCCATGCGGATGCCATCGGCAATCTTGTCCTGATCCGGGATCAGAAAGGAGAAAAGCAATGACCGCCTCGTCACAGAACCTGTCACCGGCTCGCCTGCAAGTGATGTGGAACCGCCTGCTGGCGGTGGTGGAGGAACAGGGGCAGACCCTGATCCGCGCGGCCTTCAGCCCGATTGTGCGTGAATGCGGCGATATCTCTGCCGGGATTTTCGACGCACAGGGGCAGATGCTGGCCCAGGCGGTGACCGGCACGCCGGGCCATATCAACACCATGGCGGAGGCGGTGATGCATCTGCGCGAACGCTTCCCGGCGGAGACCATGAAGCCCGGCGATATCTACATGACCAATGACCCCTGGCTGGCCTCGGGGCATCTGAGCGATTTCCTGTTGATGATGCCGGTGTTCAAGGGGGGCAGGGTGGTGGGGTACACCTCCTGCACCTCGCATCTGGTGGATCTGGGCGGGCTGGGCATGGGGCCGGAGGGCTCTGACATCTATGACGAAGGGCTTCTGATCCCGCCCTGCAAACTGGTGCAGGAGGGCGAACCGAACGCGCTGCTGCTGGACATTGTCCGCGCCAACAGCCGCGAGCCGGTTGCCAATGAGGGTGACATTTATGCGCTGATCGCCTGCTGCGAGGCCGGGGCGGCACGGCTGGCGGGGATGATGGAGGAGTTTGGCCTGAGCGACCTGGATGTGCTGGGGGCCTATATCATCGAGACGTCCCGCCGCGGCACTTTACAGGCCATCGCCGAGGTGCCGGAGGGCGTCTACCGCAATGTGCTGAAAATGGACGGCTATGAAAGTGAACTGGAGCTGCATGCGACGCTGACTGTCTCGAAAGGGGGCATGCATGTGGATTTCACCGGCACCTCGGGCTGCTCCAGCAAGGGCATCAACGTGCCGCTGAACTATGCCACCGCCTATACGGTGTTTGCCCTGCGCTGCATTGTGGGGCCGGACATTCCAAACAATGCGGGGTCGCTGGAGCCCTTCACCGTGGATGGCCCCAAGGGCTGTATCCTGAATGCGCAGCGGCCGGTGCCGGTGGCGATGCGGCATACGCTGGGGCAGGTGACTCCGGATCTGGTGCTGGGCTGCCTGCATCAGGCGCTGCCGGACCGGGTGCCCGCCGAGGGCGCCAGCTGCATGTTCGACCTGCCGATGCGCCACGCGCCGGAGGTTGCCCGCGACGGCGGCCGGAAATTTGCCATCGAGCCGGTCCACAACGGCGGCACCGGCGCGCGGCCCCATGCGGATGGCTTGTCAGCGACGGCCTATCCCTCTGGGGTCTATGGTTCGCAGGTTGAAATCACCGAGGCGGCCGCCCCGGTCATCATATGGCGGCGGGAGCTGCGGCCGGACAGTGGCGGGGCCGGAAGGTTCCGCGGCGGTCTGGGGCAGCGGATCGAGATGACATCCGCCAATGGAGCGCCTTTTATCGTGTTCCTGTCGGTGGAGCGGCTGAAGTTCCCGGCCTTGGGGCGCATGGGCGGCTTGCCCGGTGCGCCGGGGCGCATCCGGTTCCGCAATGGGGCGCAGGACATTCCGGGCAAGGGCGAGCTGCGGGTGGAGGCAGGCGACTGCCTGATTTTTGAAACCCCCGGTGGCGGCGGTTTTGGCGATCCCTTGGAGCGCGACTCCGAGGCGCTGGCGCTGGATCTTCAGCGCGGTCTGGTGACGGAAGAAGGCGCGCGCGCCTACGGGGGCGGCAAATGATCCGCGCGGTGCCGCATGTGGCGGCGATGGCGCCTTATGCGTTGGCGGATCTGGGCAGGGCCGGGACGGTCTCGCTGGCGCAGAATGAAAGTGCGTTCCCACCCAGCCCGGCGGCACTTGCGGTGGGCAGGGCGGTGCTGGATCAGATGCCGCTCTATCCAGACCCGGAGTGGCCGGACTTGCGCGCCGCGGTGGCGGAGGTGCATGGGCTGGACCCGGCAAAGGTTCTGTGCGGGGCCGGGTCGATGGAGCTGATCACCTGCCTGATCCGCGCCTTTGCCGGGCCGGGGGACCGGGTTTTGGGCACGGACTATAGCTATGCCTTTGCGGCTTCGGCCGCGGCGCAGGTGCAGGCGGAGTACGTCAAGGCGCAGGAGCGGGATTTGACTGTCTCGGTGGATGATATTCTGGATGCTGTAACGCCGGAAACGCGCATCGTCTTTGTCTGCAATCCGGGCAATCCGACCGGAACGCTGATCCCCAACTGTGAACTCCTGCGCCTGCGCGCGGGGCTGCCTGCGGATGTGCTGCTGGCGGTGGATCAGGCCTATGCGGAGTTTGCCGATGCGGAAAACAACCCGGGTGAAATCTTCGCGCTGGCAGAGCGCGGCGATACCGTGGTGCTGCGGACGCTCTCCAAGGCCTTCGGGCTGGCAGGGGCGCGGGCCGGCTGGGGGTTTTTCCCGCCGGATATTGCCGGGGAAGTGCGCAAACTCTTGAACCCAAACAACATCTCCATCCCGTCACAAGCGATGGCAGCGACGGCAATGCGCGATCAGGCGCATATGCGGAATGTAGTGGCAAAAACCGCCGCCATCCGGGACCGCTTTGCCGATGGCTGCCGCGCGCTGGGTCTGGACGTGCCGCGGTGCCATACCAATTTCGTGCTGATCCGCTTTGCCTCAGCGGAGCAGGCACGGGCGGCGGACGCGGCGCTGCGGGTGGAAAAACTGCTGATGCGCGGGATGGGCGGTTATGGCCTGCAGGACTGCCTGCGCGCCACCATTTGCACTCGGGACGTGATGGACCGCGCGCTGGCTGTTCTGAAGGGAGTGCTGGGATGAGCGGTGAAGGTCAGAGCGAAACCCGCACCCGCGCCAGGATCGGCGTGCTGGTGCCCTATACCAACACCAACCTTGAGGCCGACATGATGCTGATGCGCTGTCCGGACACCACGGTGCATTTCCAGCGCATGGGCGGCTATGACGTGGAGGAGATCCCCGGCGCCGATCAAATGGCGGGGCTGGGGGCGTCGGATATCAGCCATGACCTGCAGATGATTGCAGGCGTCCGGCCTGATGTTGTGCTTTACGGCTGCACCTCGGCGACGCTGACCCACGGGCCGGGGTTTGACGCGGATCTGGCGGTGCGGATCAAGGCGGGATCAGGTGCCGTTTCGCTGACCGCGGCGGGGTCGCTGGTGGCGGCAATTCAAGCGCTGGGGGCGGTGAAGGTTGGGTTTTCCTCCCCCTATCTGGGTGAGATCAACGCGCAGGCAAAGGAGTTTCTGGCGGCGAACGGGATTGAGACCGTCAGATGCGCGGATGTGGGCCGCGAGCTGGGCAACTACGGCCAGGGCGAGCTGACGCCGGACGAGGTGTTTGATCTGGCCTGTCAGGTCGATCACCCGGAGGCGCAAGCCATCGTGCTGAGCTGCACCGACATGCGGTCGGTGGAGGCGGTGGAGCGGATCGAGGCGCGCTTGGGCAAGCCGGTTGTCACCTCCAACCAGGCGATGATGTTCTGCCTGATGCGGGCGCTTGGCCTGCCGCGGCACGGTGGGCTGCCGGGGCGGCTGTTTGATCGGCTCTAAACCGGCGTCTGTTTCATCTTTGCAAAAATACTCCGGGGAGCGCGAGGGGCTGGCCCCTCGCAGCCATTCCATCAAGGCTCGCCGGACCCGATTTCTTGCTTCCGCCTGGCCGCATAGGCGTCCAGTTCCTCGCGGATGACCGGATCCATCACCGGTTCCTCATAGTCCCGCAGCGCCTGCTGCCAGAGGCCGGTGGCACGTTGCAGCGCGTCCTTGGCACCTGCCGCTTCCCAGTTCTCGTAGTTCTGCCAGTCCGACAGCATCGGGCGGTAAAACGCGGTCTCGTAGCGCGCCATCGTGTGTTCGGCGCCAAAGAAATGGCCGCCGGTCGGGACCGATTGGATGGCGTCAAAGCCCAGCTCGTCCTCGTCGAATTTCATCGGCTTCAGGAACTCGATCATATTCTGGATGATCTCCACATCCAGGATGAACTTCTCATAAGACGCGGTCAGGCCGCCCTCCAGCCAGCCGGCCGCGTGATAGACGATATTGGCGCCGCCCAGCACTGCACCCCAGGTGGACATCATGGTCTCATAAGCCGCCTGCAGGTCCACCGCATTGGAGGCATTTGCGTTGGAGGTCCGGTAGGGGATGCCATAGCGCCGCGCCAGCTGGCCGCCGGCGATATTGGCCTTGGCGTTTTCCGGCGTGCCAAAGGCGGGCGCGCCGCTGCGCATGTCGACATTGGAGGTGAAGGAGCCGTACATGACGGGTGTGCCGGGGTTGACCAGCTGGGTCAGCACCACACCGAACAGCGCTTCGGCGTTCTGCTGGGCAAAGGCTGCGGGCAGGGTGACCGGGGTCATCGCCCCCATCAGGGTAAAGGGCGTCACCGTTACCGGCTGGCCGTATTCGGCCATGGCAATCAGCCCGTCACCCATCGCGTCATCAAACAACCGCGGCGAGTTGACCGAGATGATGGTGATCACGCCGGGGTCGCCTTTCATCTCCTCCGGCGTCTGGCCGCGGGAGATTGCCATCATGTTGATCCCGTCCAGCGCCCGGCCGCGGCCGATGGCGGAGCAGTGGAAGCTGAGGTCGGCAAAGGCGATATTGGCCAGATAGGTGTCCAAGTGGCGGTTGTTGGCGGGCAGCTCCAGCGGCGCGGTGACTTGGTTGCCGATCAGGTGGATGGCGTTGAAGTGATGCGCCAGCTTGATGAAGTTCTGGTAGTCGGAAAGGTTGCCGGAGCGCCGCCCGTTGATGCAATCATGCACGTTGGGCGGGCCTGCCACCAGGCCGAAGGTCACGTTGTTGCCGCCGAGCGTGATCCGCTTGTCCCGGTTTCGGCCGGTCAGGGTGAACTCCGCCGGGACTGTCTTCAGTGCTTCAGTGACGATGCTTTCGTCGATGCGGATGGTTTTGGTGTCGCGGTCGACGATGGCGCCGGCGGCCTCGAAGATGCCCATCACGTTCTCGCCCATCACCCGGATGCCGGCTTCTGACAGGATCCGCATTGAGGTGGCGTGCAGCTGGTCCATCTGCTCCGTGTTCAGGAGCTCAAACGCCGGGCAGGTGTTTTTTACCTGGCTCCAGGGGAGCTGGTCGATACTGCCGCCGGAGCGGGAGGATTTTCCGCGGCGCCCGCCGCCGCGTCTGTCGCGTGCCATGTGTCAGTCTTTCTGGTCAGGTCGGTGGCTTAGTTTCCGGGCACGTCATAGATGAGACGGCCAAGATCGGAGAATTTGCTGCCTTCAGTGGTGAAGCCCAGCACCGCATCGCGGATGGCGCTGGCGCGGGCCTCGCCCAGCGAAGGCGCGGCGAATTCCATGAACTTCCGCACGATGCCCTCTTGCGAGAACGGCGCCTCGGGGCCGCCGCGCGCGTGGACGTCGCCGGATTCAATGACCCGCCCGTCCGTCAGCGTCACCACAACATCAGCCACCCGGCAGGCGGGGAAGCGGACGGAATGGCGCGCGGCCTCTGCCACGGTGATGCGCTCGTGGATTGACGCAACTAGCGGGTCGGCAAGGCCCGCGCCGGAAATATGCTCAACCCCAATCCGCCCGTATGCGGCCTGGATGGCAACGGCAAAACCCAGCGAATACTGTGCCTGGCTGGTGGTGGAAGGAATGCCTGGATAGAGGCAGGCGCTTTCGTGGAAAGTGTTGATGCGGATCTTGGCGATCTGTTCGTGGCTCAGCCCGTGTTCCAGCATCACCTGACGCACGGCGTCGATCGGCGCATGGGCCCAGCGGCAGATCGGGTATGGCTTCACATACTGATGCTCCATCTGCCAGAAGCTGCCGAGGTCCTCCCAGTGTTCCGCCACCCGGTCTTCCTCGATGGTGATTGCGGGCGCGCCGGTGAAGCCCTTTTCTGCCAGAACAGCCGCCGACATGCCTGCCATCGCGCCCCAACCGGAGCCGTCATGCAGCATCGAGGGGTTGGCAATCTCGCGCATCATCTGGCTGCGGGGGCCGTGGAATTCGGCGATCCCCAGCGCCTGACGCAGCTGATCCCGGCTGAAGCCGCGCATCCGGGCTGCAATCGCCGCCACCCCCAGCGCGTTCCAGGCGCCGGAGGTATGGTAGTCGCTGACAGTTGCATGCAGCGACAGCGCGGCGCGGCCTGCTAGCTCATACCCGAGCGTGGTGATCGCCAGCGCCTCAGGTCCGGAGAAATCCGGCACCGTTTCCGCCAAAGCCGCGATTGCAGGGATCACCACCACGCCGACGTGGCCCTTGGTCGGGTAGTAGCCGTCGTGGCCATCCAGATTGTCGGTGGCGGTGGCGGCGGCATAGGCGGCGCCTGCGACGCTGACCCGGCGGCCATCAAACATCATCCGGGCACCCAGCACTTCTTCGCCGCCGCCATACAGAGCCACCGCGGTGTCGCGGGCGATGCGGCCCGCCTCCATCGGTGTGGCGCCGATGGTGATGCCCAGTGTGTCCAGGAACATCAGCGCCGCGGCTTTGCGGGTGGTTTCCGGCAGATCGCCGGGGGTCAGGCCAAGGGTGAAATCGGCGGCGCGGTCAAATGTGGCTGTCATGTCAGGCGGTCCATATTGGTGCGTTGGCCAAAGCCTAGGGGCAGCCGCCGCAGGTGACCCGCAAATAAACCGGGGTCATAGGGCCGTCATATTTCGCGAAGGGTGCGCTAGACGTCGTTTTCTGACCCTCTCAGGGCGGGATCCCTTTGGAATTGCAGCCCAATCCATTGCATGGGAACATGGCCCCGAAACCGCCAGCGGACCCGTTTGATGAAGAACCTGCCCCACCTGACATTCCTGCGCTCTTTTGAGGCCGCGGCGCGCTATCTCAGCTTCACTTCGGCGGCGGATGAGCTGAACTGCACCCAGTCGGCGGTATCGAACCATGTGCGCAGCCTGGAGGAATTCATCGGCCGCCCGCTGTTCGTGCGCCATCCGCGGTCGCTGTCGCTGACCGATGTGGGCGAGGCCTATCTGCCCTCGGTCCGCCACGCGCTGCAGGAGATTGATTCCGCCACCCAGCTCTTGATTTCGCAAAGCCACAAGCGGGAGGTGGTGATCTCCTGCCCGGTCAGCCTGGCGGAGCGCTGGCTGTTGAAGGTGATCGAGGGGTTTTCAGCGGCGCATCCGGATATCGACCTGACCATCCACAGCACGATCTGGGTGGATGTGGAGACCAATGTTTCGGACATTTCCATCACCATCAACCATGTCGATGATGTGATGGGGCCGGCCGTCAAGCTGTGGGACGAGAAGCTGGCCCTGGTCTGTGCGCCGGATTTCCAGGTTGCGAGTGAGGCGCTGACACAGCCTGAGCAACTGGTGCAGGCCAAGCTGGTCCATATTCTGGGGCGGCCGGTCTACTGGGAAAAGATTGCCAAGCATTTCGGACTGACCGGCCTTGAACTGAAGGGCGGCCTGCAAACCAATTCCTCCAACATGGCGCTGGAATTTGCAGCCAACGGGCTGGGTTGTGCGGTGTTACCCAAATCCCTGGTCAGCGCCCATGTGGAGGCCGGGCGGGTGGTGGAACCCTTCGCGTTCGATCTGGACTGCCCCTGGACCTATTTCGCCACCTTCAAGGACAAGGCCGCGACGCCTTCGGTCAAGCATTTCAAGGCCTGGCTGCTGAAGGCAGCAGCAGAGATGGAACTTTAGGCAATCGGGACTGCCCGCGCGCGGCATTGAAATCTGGCGGCGCTTCGCGTATATACGTGTATATATACATGAGGCCCGCCAATGATTGAGACCAAGATCAGAAAAGTTGGAAACTCTGCCGTTATCACCCTGACGACGGAGATGCTGACGATGCTGGACGCCAAGGAGGGCGACACGCTGTTCGTGGTGCGCGGCGATGACGGCAGCCTGCGGGTGATGGCGCATGATCCAACGGTGGCCGAGGCATTGGCCGCCGCCGAAGTCGTGATGGATGAAAACCGCGACCTGCTTCAGGCGCTGGCGTGAGCACATTCATTTGGGTGCCGCTGGCGGCGGTGACCATCTTTCATGACCGGCAAATCTCGCGCCATGGCGGTGCGGCGGGGATGCGGGATAAGGCACTGCTGGAGATGGGCTGCGCGCGGGCGATGAACCTGGCGGCCTATTCCGATGCCGGCGTGGCGGAGGTTGCCGCGGCCTATGCCTTTGGCATCGCCAAGGCGCATGCGTTTGTGGATGGCAACAAGCGCACGGCCTTTGTGACGGCTGTGACCTTTCTGCGCCTGAACGGCTTCCAGTTCCGTCCGGACCCGGTGGAGGGCGTGCGGATGATGGAGGACCTGGCCACTGGCGATGTGGATGAGGCCGCATTTGCAGAGTGGCTGAAGGCGGGAATGCAGCCGATTTAGCTCATCGCCACCTAGTTTGGCGGATTCCTTGCAAGCATGTCTCGCCCGGCTGCAAGCCGGGCAGCGCCCGTCCGCTCCCATGGGCGGGCGCTTCGCTTCCGCCCGCGGACAGATACTGCCCTTTTCGTATCCTTTCGGGCCGCCGATTGAGGCGGCCCGCTGACTGACTGGGTGGACCTCAGGCCCGAAGCCGTGCGCCTGAGGGGTCGAAGGCCGCCGCTTCCAGGATGCGTGCCTTGTGCGGCTTGCCGAGGATATAGACCTCGACCTCATCCCCGGGCTTGGCAACGGCCGGGTTGGCATACCCCAGCGCCAGCGACTTGCCGACCGAGTAGCCATAGGCGCCGGAGGTGACACGGCCCACCGGCTTGCCGTCGGGCGTGAAAATCGGCTCGCCGCCGGAGGCATCGGCATCGTTCACCGCGTCGATCTCAAAGGCGGACAGCATTTCGCGCGGGGCGTTGTCCTTGACCTTGAGATAGGCGTCCTTGTGGAGGAAATCCTTGTCCAGCTTGATCAGACCGGCCAGGCCAACCTCCTGTGGCCAATATTCCTGACTGTATTCGCGGCCCCAGGAGCCGTAGCCCTTCTCAATCCGCAGAGAGCCAAGCGCACGGCCGCCAACGGGGCCGCCATCGAATTCTGCGGCAGCGGCCAGCAGGGCGGAGTACAGTTTGACCTGGTTTTCTTCGGCACAGTGCAGTTCCCAGCCCAGATCGCCGGTGAAGGACACGCGGATCGCCAGGCATTCCACACCCGCCACGTCGATGGTGCGGGAGCGCATGAAGCGGTAGTTTTCGTTCGACAGATCCGCATTGGTCAGCCGCTGCAGCATATCGCGCGATTTCGGACCGGCCACGTTGAAGCCCGCGATGCGGTTGGTGGCGACCTCGAAGGTGGTGCCCTCGGGCAGCTCGACCATGTTGAAGAAACGCTGGTGATAGCGTTCCGCCATGCCGGAGCCGACCATCATGTATTCGTCATCCGCCACCTTGGTGATGGTGAAGTCGCCGGCCACGCCGCCGCGCACGGAAATCAGCGGGGTGAGGCAGCTGCGGCCGACCTCAGTGGGCACCTTGTTGGCGACCAGCTTATCCAGCCAGTCAAACGCGCCCGGGCCCTTGATCACGTAGTTGGCGAAGTTGGAGATGTCGATCACACCGACGTTTTCACGCAGCATGCTGACCTCGCGGCCCACCGGCTCCCACCAGTTCTGGCGGGTGAAGCTGTTGGTGTCAGTGGTGCCGGGTGTGCCGGAGAACCACAGGGGATGCTCCCAGCCGCAATTGAGGCCAAAGACGCAGCCCATTTCCTTTTGCATCTCATACGCGGGGCGCACACGGGCAGGACGGCCGGCGCTGCGTTCCTCGTTCGGGAAGTGGATGGCAAAGCGGTGGGCGTACTGGTCCTCGACGCGGGCCTTGGTGAATTTCTTGTCGGCCCAGTCGCCAAAGCGCGCCAGATCCCAGGCGAACATGTCGTATTGCGGCTCTCCCTCGATCATCCACTGCGCGGCCAGCAGGCCGAGGCCGCCGGACTGCGAGAAGCCGGGGATGATGCCGGTGCAGCAGAAGTAGTTTTTCAGCTCAGGCACAGGGCCCCAGATGGCGTTGGAATCCGGCGACCAGATCATCGGACCGTTGATGACGCGTTTGACGCCAGCGGTTTCGGCGCAGGGAACACGCTCAGTCGCGCGGATCACGTTTTCCATGATCCGGTCCAGATCGTCGGGGAACAACTCATGCGCAAAATCCAGCGGGGTGCCGTCCTCGGCCCAGAAGCGCATGTCTTTCTCATAGGCGCCGATCAGGAAGCCGTTGCCCTCCTGCCGGAAATAATATTCGCCGTCGCGGTCGGCGATTGAGGGCAGGCGGCGGCCCAGATTGGCGACCTCGTCGATGGATTCAGTGACGAAATACTGATGCTCGGTCGGCTGCAACGGCAGGGTGAGGCCAGCCATCGCCGCCACTTCGCGGCCCCAGAGGCCGCCTGCGTTCACCACCCATTGCGTGTGAATGTCGCCCTTTTCGGTTTTCACGATCCAGCTGCCGTCGGGCTGCTGTTCGGTGCCGATCACCGGGCAGAAACGTTCGATCTGGGCGCCCATGGCGCGGGCGCCGGCGGCATAGGCCATGGTGACACCCGACGGGTCCACATTGCCGCCATCGGGTTCGAACATGATGCAGCGGATGTCGTCGAACTGCGCCAGCGGGTGCAGTTCCTTGGCCTGCTCGCGGCTGACCTCATGGAAGTTCAGGCCGTAGTATTTCGCCTTGGCCTCCTGCAGGCGCAGCTGGTGCTCGCGCTCCTCCGTCTTGGCCAGATACAGGGAGCCCGGCTGGAACACGCCGCAACCCTGGCCGGTTTCCTTCTCCAGCTCCTTATAGAGGTTCATGGTGTAGTGCTGGATGCGGGTCACGTTGTTGTTGTCGTGCAGGCCGTGGATGTTGGCTGCCGCGTGCCAGGTGGAGCCAGCGGTCAGCTCGTCGCGTTCCAGCAGGACCACGTCCTTCCAGCCGAGTTTCGCCAGATGGTAGAGGATCGAGCAGCCGACCAGCCCGCCGCCGATGACAACTGCCTGTGCATGGGTTTTCATGCGTCATGTTCCCTTGCCTGCGTGCCTGAAACAGCGCGCCCTGCAGGCCGGGGCGGGCCGCCAAATCCTTCCGGGCGACCCTAGCTGCGGCGGGGGCGGATGACCCGTGAAGAATTCAGACCCAATGGCCTAGAATTCGATGGGTCATCCGGCGATTATCCAGTGATCTCTTTCATCACGCCCAGGAACTTCGCCACTTCGCCGATGCTGTTGTAGTGGCACATGGACACCCGCACGCAGCTGTCCATGCCAAGCGGGGTCAGGATATTGCCGGAATAATGGTCCGCCTTGCGCAGATGGGTGCGGATGCCCTGTTCGTTCAGGCGTTTGACCACATCCACAGAGGGCACGCCCTCCACGGTCAGCGACACCAGCCCCTCTCGGGCCGGATTGTCCGGGCCGCCCAGGATGGTGACGCCTTCCATCTCCGCCAGGCCCGGCAGATTGCCGGTGCCGCGGATCATCGCGTCGGTCAGGGCTTTTTCGTGGGAATGAATTGCCTCGCCCGCGGCCACGAATTTTGCGCGCCGGTCCGTTGCATCGCTGACCTCGCCGCCGAGCCACTCCAGGTAAGCGGCCACATCAGACAGCGTCGCATAGCTGCCGGTGTCGCGGGTGCCCATTTCCCAGTTGTCTTCCGGGCCATCGATCAACGCGTTATGCGGCAGGGCAGTCAGGCGGTCCGAGATCCAGGCGAGCCCGTATCCGTGGCGCGAGAACATCTTGTAGGGCGAGATCACATAGCCATCGACGCCATAGGCTGCCAGGTCAATGCGGCCGTGGGCCGCGTGCTGGATGCCGTCGACGATGATGAAACACTCCGGCGCAACCTCGCGGATGGCGGCGGCGCAGGCGGCCACATCCACGCCCATGCCGGTGACAGGGGAGGTGTGCACGATGGTTGCCACAACCGTGTCCGGCGTGACCGCACGGGCATAGGCCTCAGCGGCGATGGTACCACTGGCGTCGTCATGCGGGACCAGCACATGGGTCTGCCGCGCCACCCCGGCCCAGCGGGCGCAGGCAGAGCGGGTGGCGGGATGCTCCAGCGTCGAACCCAGAACGGTGCCGCCTTCCGCGGTGCCGAGGCAGGCGTTCATGATCAGGCGAAACAGCAGCTCTGTGCCGCTTTCTCCTGCAAAAAACTGGCCGCCGGACGCGTTCATCATCACCCGCATGTCGTCCTTGGCCTTGCTGATCACCCGAACCAGCTCGTGGCTGCCGGGGTTGTCGCGGCCCTGGTTGTCGGGGATCGCGGCGTAGCGTGCGGAAGTTTCCACCACCGAATTGAGCGTCAGTGCGCCGCCTGCGTTTTCAAAGAAGATACGAGCGCCTTGTTCGGGGCAATTGTCCACCTGGGCAAACCGGGCGCGGATCTGGTCCAGCAGGTTGTCGGAAATATGGGGCATGGCACATCCAGCAGCAAAGGTTTGTTACGTGCCACAGTAGGGGGATTGCCTCGGCCGGTGATACAAAAAAATCCGGGGCTAAGGGCTGGAAATCTCTGTGTCAGCCCCTAGCGTTTTTCAGGTGATGAAACCGTGGAAAGGGGCGCGCAGCGCAGCCCTGTGCACCATCTCAGACAGCGTGATGATGTCGAAAACGGGCCGGTTAAGCGCCGCTTGCAGGGCGTGGGCATAGGGCGGCAGGTCGGTGCATTCCAGAACAATCGGGCCGATCTCCGGGTTGCGCGCGATCATGCCGCGGGCGGCGGCCAGCAGTTCGGCCTCAACCTTGGCCAGATCCATTGCAGTGCGTTCATTGCGCAGGATCACGGTGGAGAACTCTTCCGCGTCATCCAGCCCCTGGACAACCACGGGCGTGTTTTCTGCACCGACGCCGCGCAAATGCGCCTCGGTCAGGCTGGCGGCAGAGGCCGTGATCACCCCTACGGTGCGGCCTGTCATCTGATGCGCCAGCGGCACCTGGATCAGCGAGGAGACGAACACCGGCACATTCACCGCGGCTGCGATCTCCTTTTGAAAGATGGCGAGGAAGCCGCAGGAGCCGGTAATGGCCCGAACACCCTTGGCCTCCAGCCGCCGGGCGGCCTCGATCAGCCGGTCCTTCATTTCGCCAGTCGGGTTGGCCAGCAGTTTCGGCACGGTAATTCCGTCCAGCATTTCATAGAGCGTGGTGAAGGGCAGGCTGGAAGGGTTCTTGATATGGCCGGGCGGCTTGGGGAAGTAGCTTTCCAGTGCCAGCACGCCAATGGAGACGCCGCAGATGTTCTGGCCGCCGGGGTGGATGGTCATGCCTTGATCCTTTCGTAGCGCCGTGTGCGGAACGGCGAGAGGTCTTCGTTCACGGGTGTTCCGCTGACGATATCCGCCACCAGCCGTCCGGTTTTCGGAGCCATCATCAGGCCGTAATGGCTGTGGCCGAAAGCGGCGATCAGGTCCGGGAACCCTTCAACCTCGCCAATGCAGGGCAGGCTGTCGGGCAGGCTGGGGCGCTGGCCGGACCAGGTTTCCATCTCGTCTGCGTGCAAGTCCGGCAGCAGGGCTTTGGCAAGCTCCACCAGCCCGTCGAGCCGTTTCTGATTAAGCGGCTGATCAAGGCCCGCGAACTCGGCGGTGCCGGCCACCCGCAGTCCTTCCTCCATCGTGGAGGCCACGAATTTCATGTCCATATCCATGATTGAGTTGTTGAGCGCGACGCCGGGGTTCTGGAACGACACGTGGTAGCCGCGTTCGGATTCCATCGGGATCTTGATCCCCAGCGGCTTCAGCAGCTCGCCGGACCAGACACCCATCGCCAGCACCAGCTTGGGCGTCCAGTCCTGGCCCGCATCGGTGGTGTAAGTCCAGCCGCCGGTTTCCGACGGCAGGATGCCCCGCACAGTCCGGGTCTGGATATCACCGCCCATGGATTGAAACTTCTCTGCCAGCACCGCGCCGATCCTGCCGGGAGAGAGCGCCCGGGCCTGGCCCTTGATCAGGATTGCAGCCTGAAACTCCGGCGTCAGCGCCGGTTCAAGATCCCGCAGCTCGGCAGCGCCGATCCGTTCCATGTCAGCGCCCTGCGCGGCCCGCAGCTGGTTGCCGAGACTGTTCAGGTCAGCCTCCGCCGGGTTGCGCGAGGCATGGACGTAATAGCTGTCCTTGACGAGCGACTCGTGGCCGGTGCCCGCCAGATGCAGCCGGAACCCTTCGACACAATTGCGGCAGAGAAAACCCATAGCGTCAGAAATCCGGTGAATCCGCTCCTCACGCCCCTCGGCTAGGAACCGCAGCCCCCAAGGGGCGACCTTGGGCAGGTAGCCGGGCCTGACCGTCACAGGCCCCAGCGGATCCAGCAGCCAGCCGGGCACGTTCTTCCACAGGCCCGGCATCGACTGCGGCACCACCGACCAGGGGGAAATGATGCCTGCATTGCCGTAAGACGTTGCCTGGCCCGGTGCGTCCCGGTCGATAAGCCGGACCATGAGGCCCCGCTCGGCCAGGGACAGGGCCGAGCAGATACCGACGATCCCGGCACCCAGAACCGTCACATCAGGGGTAGCGGATGCGCTCATTGCACCGCCTTTGCCTGCAGTTTGCGCTGTTGGCCCAGTTGCTGGATCAGCACCGGCGCCATCACAACAAGTGCCGCGATGTCAGAGCCGCCGGAGGGCGCCACCAGCAACAGGCCGCCGATGGCCATCAGCAGCCGCCAGACACCGCTGAGCGGGGCCAGGAAATAGGCCGAGACAGCGGTGGCGATGGCAAAGACCCCAAGCGCGCAGGTGCCTGTCACTTGGATGAACCCGGTCCAGGTAAAGTACTCCGGCAGCACGATCAGCATTACCGGCGCATAGACAAACACCATTGGCACCATCAGCTTACCCAGCCCCAGGGTAAAGGCATTAAGCCCGGTGCGGAACGGGTTGGAGCCGGCAATCCCTGCCGCTGCATAGGCAGAGGCACAGACCGGCGGGGTGATTTCGGAAATCACACCGTAGTAGAGCACGAACATATGGGTGGCGAGCGGCGGTACGCCCAGCTGGCTGAGGGCAGGCGTCGCAACCGCCACCAGCATGATGTAAAGCGCGGTGGTCGGCAAGCCGGCGCCCATCAGGATACAGGCCATGGCGATCAGCACCAGCGACAGGAACTGCTGGATCGACGGCTGGCTGAACGCCTCGATGGAGGTCCAGTCCAGGAAGGGCGCAATGGCTGCCGCCATGTCCGCCGCGCCGCCGGTGACCATGAAACCGAGGCGGAAGCCGACGCCGGTGGTGTTGATAACACCGACCACGATGCCCACCGCGGCAGAGGCCGCGCCCACGGCCAGCGCGTATTGCACGCCGACGTGGAAGCTGTCGAACAGGTCGCGGAAGTTCTGACGCTCGTTCCGGTGCAGGCAGCCGATGATGGTGAGCGCCGCCAGCATCCCGGCCATCACCGGGGTATACCCCTCGCCGGAGTAGGGCGAGGCCTTCCACAAGATGAAGCCGAGCAGGGCAAAGGGGATCAGCAGTGTGGCCGGTTTGTCAAAGGCGCAGAAGCCGACGACGATACACAGGCTGAGACCGATAAAAGCGGCCATATTCGGCGAATATCCGGAGAACAGCACCAGCAGAAGTGCGATCAGCGGAATGATCGTGTACCAGCCGTCCTTCCAGACCTGCAGGAACTTGGGCAGCTGATCCTTGGGATAGGCGGTCAGGCCCAGTTTCTTGGCGGTGAAATGCACAATCGAGATCACCCCGATATAATGCATCAGCGCCGGCACGATCGCGGCAATCACGATGGTGGTGTAAGGCACTTCCAGATACTCGGCCATCAGGAAGGAGGCCGCCCCCATGATCGGCGGGGTGATCTGCCCGCCGGCCGAGGCCGCGGCCTCAACCCCGCCTGCGAAATGGCCGGGGTAGCCCAGTTTCTTCATGTTGGGGATGGTGAGCGAGCCGGTGGAGACCGTGTTGGCAATCGACGAGCCGGAAATTGTGCCGAAGAAGGCGGATGAGACCACCGACACCTTGGCCGGACCGCCGGTATAACGGCCTGCCAGCAGCATGGCGTTGTCGACAAAAAACTGCCCCAGCCCCATCCGCTGCGCCACAACGCCGAACAGCACAAAATGGAACACCACGGTGGAGACCACCCACAGCGTCACGCCAAAGATGCCTTCGGACGGGAAGTACATGTTGTTGACGAACTGCTGCCAGTTGACGCCCGGATGCTTGAGGATTTGCGCGGGCATGTAGGGGCCGAACAGCGCATAGACCATGAACACCAGGATGATCAGCGGCAGCACAAAGCCGATGGTGCGGCGTGCGATCTCCAGCACCGTCAGGATCAGCACCGAGCCGAAGAATACATCCAGGCTGGACGGGTTGCCTTGCCGCAGCGCCTGTTCGGCGATGTCGAAGCCGAACATGTCAAAGCCGCGCCAGCTGACCCAAAGGAACAGCGCCGCCGCCATGCTGAGGCCGGTCAGCGCCCAGTCATATAACGGCACGTTTCCGGGGCGCAGCGGATTGGGTCCGCGCCATTCCAGGCTGCGGGCCGATTTGATCAGCGGAAAGCCCACAAAGATGAACAGGAACAGGCCCGCAAGGTGAATACCCATATGCACATGGTCCACCGGGGTGCCGAAACCAGCCGTCCACAGGTGGTAGAGGGCAAAGGCGATGCTGGCCCAATAAATGACGCCAGTCAGCCTGGGTCCGTTGTCGCGCGTGTTCAGAGCGGAGTCATACTGCTTCTCCAGCTCCTCCAGCGCCTTGTTGTCGAGATGGGTATCCATGGACATCGGGGTCTCCAGTCCGGGGGCCGTGCCGGCGCGCGCCATTCACCCGCATTGCGGACAGGGGCGCCGGGAAACAAAAACGGCAGCAAGGCGCACCCTGCTGCCGCAGTTCAAGGGAGGTTTACTTGAGCATGCCGATTTCGCGGTAGAAACGTTCAGCCCCCGGGTGCAGCGGCACACCGATGCCCGCGACGCCGTCCAGCGCGGTTTCCAGGGTGATCGCCTTGCCCTTGGGGTGGCCGTTGTCCAGCAATTTGCGTGCGGTGTCGGACCACATCGCCTTGGTGATCTCATAGATCAGGTCTTCGGACATGTTGGCATTGGTGACCAGCATGCCGGAAACTGCGACGGTGTTCACATCATAGCCCACCCCCGGGTAGGTGCCTGCAGGAATTGTCGAAGGGATGTAGTAAGGCACGGTGGTGTTGGCCATCTTGACCTCTTCCGCCGACCAATTGTGCAGTTCCATGCCCTTGGTGTTGTCGAGCTGGATCATCGCCGCAACAGGTGTGCCGGCGGCATAGAAATAGGCGTCCAGCTGGCCGTCAGCGATACGCTCGGCAGACTGAGCGTTGTTCAGCTCGGCCTCGTCGATGTTGTCGCGGTTGACACCGTGGTCATTCAGGATCAGCTCCACCGCGATCTGGGTTCCGGAACCGGCCTGGGCGATGCCAACGCGCTTGCCCTTCAGGTCGGCAAGCCCGCCCAGCGAGTGGCCCTTGGGCAGCACCAGATGCAGGTCTTCCGGGAACAGGTTGGCGATCACCCGCAGATCGGGCTTGGCATTGCCTTCGAACTTGCCCTTGCCGTGGTAGGCAAAATGCAGGGTTGCGGCGCCGGACAGGCCTGCTTCCATCTGGCCCGCCTGGATGGCGTTCACGTTATGCGCCGAGGCGTTGGTCGACTGCGCCATCGCCACAAGGCCGGGCACGCCGCAGTTGCCGCCCTCGTCACAGGCGCGCGAGCCCGGCGGGTTGGAAATCGCGTTGGCAATGATGCCGCCGATTGGGAAATACGTGCCGCCCGCACCGCCGGTGCCGATGCGGAAAAAGGTCATGTCCTGAGCCACTGCGGCGCCGGTCAGCATGGTGCAGGCCAATGCGGCCCCGGTCAGTTTCTTGAAAAACCCCATAATATCCTCCCTGGAGTAATGGCTGCGTCTCCTCGCGCGCAGCGCTCACCTGTGATCTTTGCATCATGGGTAAGGTAAAACATAAGTTCAAATTTAAAATTGTACTGTATATATAAATCAGTTTTATGTTAGCTTCACGCCTGAGGACAGATCATGAATTCCCACCAACTTGCGGTTTTCCGCGAAGTCATGAAGACCGGCTCTGTCAGCCAGGCGGCCCGCAACCTGCACCGCACCCAGCCGGCCATCAGCGCTGCCATCAAGACTCTGGAAGAGGAACTGGGCCTCACGCTGTTCCTGCGCGAAGGCCGCCGTTTGGTTCCGGTGCCTGAGGCGCAGTACCTGATGGAAGAGGCAACGGAGATTCTGGCGCGGATGGAGACCGCGCAACAGAACCTCGCCAACATGCGCGACCGGGTGCAGGGCTCAATACGGATCGTGGCTATGCCAGGCCCGTCGACCTTTCTGCTTCCGGATTTCATCAGCCGCTTCGTGGCAGGCAAACCCGAGGTGCGGGTGACGCTGGCGACGCGCTCTTCGCCGCAGGTGCGCAGTCTGGTGGCAGCCGGGAGCTTTGACATCGGCTTCTGCGACATGACCCGGTTCCGCGGCGACCGCAAGCTGTATACGGCGGAGGAGCTGCCCAGCAACTGTCTGTGCGCAGTGCCCGCCAGCCATCCGCTGGTCGGCCGCCGTGTGATCACCGCCACCGATCTGAACGGCCAGCCGATGGGCGCGCTGCAGCCGGACCACAACACCTACCAGGCCACCTCACAGGCCTTTCTGGCAGCCGGCTCCGAGTTCAACCTGCGTTATGATGCGCAGTATTTCCTGCCGCTGTTCCACTTCATCGCCGCGGGGCAGGCCTGTGCTGTTGTCGACGTGCTGAGCGCCGAGAGCTACCGGCGCAGCAATGCGGGAGAGGAGCGGATCCGGTTTCTGCCGTTTGAGCCGGCGATTCCCTTTGGCTATTCCATTCTGACACCCAGTGAGCGTCCGCTGTCACAGCTTGCGGCGAGTTTCGCCGTAGCCTGGCGCGGCTACGTGGCAGATCTGCTGGCGCAGCGTTTTGAATAGGACACTGTTTTTAAGCGATTTTCTGACACTTCAGCAGTGACTTGCCAACAGCCGCAAAGCGAAGCTGTGGCGTGGCGGAATTTTGCCTTCACATTTATCTACATTATTGTATACAGTTTGGAGTGCAAACTCCGGGCTCTCCCCGGGCAGGTTTCATGCAGGCTTTGGGAGGTTCCAATGAAGAACACGATGAATGGCGCAGAGGCTATGGTGCGCGCGCTTGAGGCGCATGGGGTCACCCATATCTTCGGCCTTTGCGGCGACACCACGCTGCCTTTTTACGATGCGATGAACCGGCTGGAGCATGGCATCACCCATATCCTCACCCGCGATGAGCGCAGCGCGGCCTATATGGCCGACGGGTTTTCCCGCGTGACCGGCCGGGTGGGGGTCTGCGAGGGTCCGTCCGGCGGCGGCGCCACATATATTCTCCCGGGGCTGATCGAGGCCAACGAAAGCTCCTATGCGGTGCTGGCGATCACCACCGACATTTCCGTGGGCTCCTACGGAAAATACCCGCTGACCGAGGTCAACCAGGAGGTCCTGATGGGGCCGCTGACCAAATTCAACACGGTCATCAAGCGCGCCGACCACATCCCGCGCATGGTGCGCCAGGCGTTCCGGGCAATGACCACCGGCCGCTCGGGCTCGGCGCATCTGGGGCTGCCCTATGACATCCAGTATGATGATGTTCAGGCCGATGACATCTGGGGCGACCCCAAGCATCAAAGCTATCCCGCCTACCGCTCGGCACCGGAACCCGGCGCGGCAGAGGCCGCAGCTGAAGCCATCCTGTCCGCAAAATCGCCGCTGATCGTCTGCGGCGGCGGCGTGGTGATCTCGGGCGCGATGGAGGAGCTGGGCAGGCTTGCCTCCCGCCTCGACATTGCTGTGGGCACCTCGATCTCCGGCAAGGGATCGCTGGCCGATACGCATCCGCAATCGCTGGGGGTTGTCGGCTCCAACGGCGGCACCGACGAGACTTGGGAGATGATGGAGGGCGCCGATCTGGTTGTCTTTATGGGCTGCCGCGCCGGGTCCACCACCACCTCGCGCTGGGAAGCGCCGAAATCCGGCCAGCGCATCGTGCATTTCGACAATGATCCGATGGTGATCGGTGCCAACTACCCGACCGAGGTCGGTGTGGTGGCAGACCTGAAGCTCAGCTTGCAGGCGGTGAACGCCTATCTGGATGGCCGCGAGGGCAACCTGCCGGGTTTCGGTGCTGCTTCGAAAATCGCCGACATCAAGCAGCGCAAGTTCGCCAAGTTCGAGGAGCTGGCACACAGCAAGACCGACCAGGTGCTGCCGGAGCAGATCATTCATGCGCTGAACCAGAACCTGCCCGAGGATGCCATCGTGGTGTCCGACCCTGGCACCAGCTGCCCCTATTACAACGCTTATTCACAGCAGAAACACCCGGGGCGCCAGTATATCACCAACCGCGCGCATGGCGCCCTGGGCTATTCGCTGTCGGCGTCGCTCGGCGCCTGGTTCGGGCGGCCCGGAGCCAAGGTCGTGGGGATGATGGGCGACGGCTCCTTCAACTTTACCTGCGGCGAGCTGGAGACCGTGGTGCGCTGTAATGCGCCGATCACCTATGTGGTGTTCTCCAACGCCAACTTTGGCTGGATCAAGGCGAGCCAGCGGGACGATTGCGGCAAGCGGTACTACAATGTGGACTTCAACCGCACCAACCACGCCGCTGTGGCGGAAGCGTTCGGGGTCAAGACCTGGCGGGTAGAGCGACCGGAAGATCTGGACGACGCCATCAAGGAGGCCTTTGCCCACGACGGCCCGACCCTGATTGACGTGGTCTGCCAGGCGCTGGAGGATTCCGCCGCCCCGGTCCGGCGCTGGATGGGCTGAGGCCATTCAAATCAGATGAAGCAGAAGGCCGGGAACGTCACGTTTCCGGCCTTGTCTCATTTGCGGGACGCCCGCTATGAATTCATCCAACCCGAACTCAGGAAAGGCGCCCGCAAATGGATACCCCCAATGTCCCCAAACCCGGCGCCATGCTGCATTTGCGCGGCAACACGCTGTCCGAAGGTGATCCGGTTGCGCTGCCGCTGACGCAAAGCTCCATGTACCACCTGCCGGGCGACTGGACTGGCGGCCCCAGTTATGGCCGGGTGGACAATGCAACCTGGGAGCATCTGGAGCATGTGCTGGGCTACCTGGAAGACGCGCCAACGCTGGCCTTTCCGTCGGGCATGGCCGCAATCTCGGCCTCGCTGTTTGCAACACTCAGGGTTGGGTCCAGGATTCTGATCCCGTCGGACGGGTATTACGTCACCCGGCGCCTCAGTGAGAGGTTTCTGCAGAACCTTGGCGTTTCTGTTGAGCAGCGCCCGACCACCGCTTTTGCTGAAGGCGGGTTTGAAGGCTTTGACGTGGTATTTGCGGAAACCCCGTCGAATCCCGGCCTGGACCTTTGCGATCTGCGCGCAATTGCAGGTGCAGTGCACGCAGCAGACGGCATTCTCATTGTCGACAACACAACTATGACCCCGCTGGGTCAGCGCCCGCTGGAGCTGGGCGCTGATGTGGTTGTGGCATCCGACACTAAGGCACCGGGCGGGCATTCGGATGTGCTGATGGGGCATCTTGCCACCCGCAACGAAGACATCCTGCAAGCCGCGCGCGAGTGGCGCCAGTTCGGCGGCAGCATCCCCGGCCCGCAGGAGGCCTGGCTGGCGCACCGCGGGCTGGAGACGCTGGAGCTGCGTTTTGAGCGGATGTGCAGCACCGCCGAGGTGCTGGCCGAACGGCTGGCGGCGCATCCGCTGGTGCAGGCGATCCGCTTTCCGGGGTTGAAGTCCGATCCCTCGCATAAGCTGGCGAAACAGCAGATGGCGCGGTTCGGTTTCCTGATCTCGATCACGCTGGACAGCGCGGAACAGGCCGATGCTTTCATCAACACCTGCCCGCTGATCCGCTCCGCAACGTCGTTTGGCGGGGTGCATACCTCAGCTGAGCGCCGCGCCCGCTGGGGTGATGCCGTGGCGCCGGGCTTTATCCGCATCTCAGTTGGTACTGAGCCGGCAGAGGAATTGTGGAGTGCTATGGCCGCGTCTCTGGACGCTCTGCTGGAATAGCAAAGCCTCAACCGCCGCAGCGAAAATGGGTCGAAAACCGCTTCAGACCAGCGCGTGATACAGCGCCATGAGCCAATTGCAGAAGGATTTGACCTCCTCCCGCTGGCCCGCCCTGTCGTTGATCACGATGTAATGCGAGCGCCGTTTCGGCAGTTTGTACGCCGTCGGAACCACCACCAGTCCCTGCTCAATGTACTGCCGGGCAAAGCTTTCCAGCACCATCGTCACCCCGTGGCCTGCCGCCACGGTTTGCAGCGCCAGCAGGGAGGAATCCGCCTTGAGCCAGTCCGCCGGTGTCTGCAGGTTCAGCCCGTGCAGCTCTGACAGGCGGCCCCAGTCGGTTTCCGAGCCGAAGATCTGCACCACATCGGACCCGGCCAGATCATGGATGGACGGGCTGCCGCCCAGATCGTGCAGGTAGGCGGGGCTGCAGACCGGAACCGCGTTCTCGTGGCCAAGGTGCAAAACGTCGCTCTCCTGCCAGTCGCCGCCATAGCGGATGTCGATGTCCAGACCTTCCTCGTCAAACCGGTTGGCCCAGATCGATGTGGTCAGCTGCACCAGAATATCCGGGTGGGCCGCTTGAAAACGGCCAAGCTGAGGCGCAATGACAAGGGCCGCGCAGGAAATCGAGGCCCGCACTCTGACAACCCGCTTGCGTTTCTTGCCGAACAACCCGGCAGTGGCCTGCTGCATGTCGATGAAGGATTTGCGGATCGGCTGGGCATAGGCCTGGCCGGTGTCAGTGAGCGCCACCCCGCGCGGCAGCCGTTTGAACAGCTGGGTGTTCAGGTGCTTCTCCAGCAGGCGGATCTGCTGGCTGATGGCAGCGGGCGTAAGACCCAGCTCCTCCGCCGCAGCGGAGAAACTGTTCAGCCGTGCCGCGGCCTCGAAGGCCTTGAGCCAAGTTACGTGAGGCAGGTCGGTCATGGCATAAGCTTTAAGCACAGTTAAGTCATAGGGGCAAAACACATTGTTTGATTTATATCTAAGGCGCTGCGCAATCTGAGGGGAAACAAACGGACCGGGCATGCCATGGCGCAGACATTCGACTTCATCATCGTGGGCGCCGGTTCGGCCGGCTGCGTGCTGGCCGACCGGCTGACCGCCAATGGCCGCTACAAGGTGCTGCTGATCGAGGCTGGCGGCAGCGACCGGCGGTTCTGGATCAAGATCCCGGTTGGCTATGGCTTCACCTTCTCGGATCCGAAGGTGAACTGGCGCTACTCCGCCGCGGCGGACCCGGGGCTGAACGGGCGTGCCGCCTATTGGCCGCGAGGCAAGGTGCTTGGCGGCTCCAGCTCCATCAACGCGATGGCCTATGTGCGCGGGCTGCCGCATGATTTCGACGACTGGGAGGCCGCAGGCGCCACCGGCTGGGGCTGGGACAACGTGCGCCGCAGCTATGAGGCGCTGGAGACCAACGACGAATGGCACGAGGGCCGCCGCCGCTTGCGCGGGACGGGGCCGGTGCGGGTCACCGACCTTAGCGAACGGATGCACCCCTTTGCCGGAAATTTTCTGGCAGCAGGGCAGGACATGGGCTGGCCGTTTCTGCCGGACATGAACGCCGCGGCGGAGGAAGGTACCAATACCCTGCCCGGCGAGGGCATGGGGTATGTCCGCAGCACCGTGAAGGACGGGCGGCGCTGGTCCTCGGCGGATGCCTTCCTGCGGCCCGCGATGAAGCGCGGCAACCTGACGGTGATCAGCGGCGCGCTGGTCGAGAAGGTGTTGACCAAGGGCGGACGCGCCACCGGCGTGGCCTTCCGGGTGAAGGGCCAGCCGCAAACCGCCATGGCGGCGCGCGAAGTGATCCTGAGCGCGGGTGCGGTGAACTCTCCGCAGCTTTTGCAACTCTCTGGCATTGGTCCTGCAGCGCTGCTGCACCGCCATGGTATCCAGGTGGCGCATGACCTGCCGCAGGTGGGGCAGGGGCTGCAGGACCACCTGGCAGTCTCGCATTTCTACTGGGCCAATACTGCGACGCTGAACGACCGGCTGGGCAGTTTTGCCAAGCAGATGAAGGCCGGTCTGCAGTATGTGCTGACCCGCAAGGGACCGCTGAGCGTGCCGGTGAACCAGTGCAGCGGCTTTGTCCGCACGGCGGGCGCAGCACTGCCGGATGTGCAGGTTTATTGCAACCCGGCGTCTTACTCGACGCAGGCAAATGGCAAGCCGCAGATCGACAGGGACAACGGCTTCCTGCTGTGCGTGCAGCCGAGCCGCCCGGTCAGCCGCGGTCAGATCACTATCCAGTCTGCCGATCCTGCGCAGGCACCCATGATTGAGCCGAACTCATTGTCGGCGGCGGAAGACAAGGCAACCGCAATCCGTGCCAGCCATCTGCTGCAGGCGCTGGCCGCCACCCCGGCGATGAAACGGGTCACGCGAGAGCGGCGGGTGCCGGATATCGCCGGAATGGATGACACGGCGCTGCTGGAGAACTTCCGCGAGCGCGCAGGCAGCGTGTTTCATGCAAGCTGCACGTGCCGGATGGGGCATACTGCAACCGACTCGGTGCTGGATGCGCGGCTCAGGGTGCATGGGATGGCGGGTTTGCGGGTGATCGACGCCTCGTCGTTTCCGAATGTGACCTCGGGCAATACCAACGCACCGACGATGATGCTGGCGGCGCGCGGGGCGGAAATGGTTCTGAAAGATAACGAAAACAGGCCCTTGGCGGCTGAATGACAGGGAAATTCAGATGAAACTCGACACCATCGAAACCTTTGTGTTCGGCAACCCGCCGCCGCGCCATGGCGGGCGCTATTTCATCTTTGTGCGCCTGACCACCGCCTGCGGCATCACCGGGGTGGGGGAGATTTATAACGCCACCTTCGGACCGGATCTGTGCTGCGCGATGGCAAAGGAGATGTTTGCCCGCCAATTCGAGGGCTGCGACCCGCATCATATCGAGAAGCTGTGGCGGAAATCCTATGGTGCGGGCTATACGATGCGGCCCGATGTGACGGTGATGGGGGTCTTAAGCGGTCTGGAAATGGCCTGCTGGGACATCATTGGCAAGGCCGCGGGCAAGCCGGTTTATGAGTTGATGGGCGGCCAGGTGCATGAGCGGCTGCGCAGCTATACTTACCTGTACCCGCCGGAAGGCGATGTGTACCCGGACCCGGACACGCCCAATGTCTACAACGACCCGGATATGGCGGCGGAAGTTGCGCTGCAGCGGGTGGAGCAGGGCTTCACCGCAGTGAAATTCGACCCGGCCGGGCCGTATACGATCTATGACGGGCATCAGCCGCGGCTGGAGGACCTGGAGCGCAGCGAAATGTTCGTAAAGCGCATTCGCGAGGCGGTTGGCACCCGGGCGGACCTCTTGTTCGGTACCCACGGGCAGTTCACCGTATCGGGCGCAAAACGGATGGCGCGGCGGCTGGAGCCCTATGAGCCCTTGTGGTTTGAAGAGCCGGTGCCGCCGGAAAATCCCGCCGATATGGCAGAGGTCGCGCGCTTCACCTCGGTTCCAATCTCCACCGGTGAGCGGCTCTGCACCAAACATGAATTCGCCCGCGTGCTGGAGGCTGGCGCGGCCTCGATCCTGCAAATGGACTTGGGGCGGGTCGGGGGCCTCTTGGAGGCCAAGAAAATCGCATCCATGGCGGAGACCCGGCAGGCGCAGATCGCGCCGCATCTTTATTGCGGGCCGGTGGTGGCGGCGGCAAACATTCAGATTTCTGCCTGCAGTCCGAATTTCCTGATCCTGGAAAGCATCGGCACTTTCGAAGGCCCCTATATGTCCTGTCTCAAGTCCGCGATCACCTGGGAGGACGGCTATGTGATCCCCTCCAAGGAGCCGGGCCTGGGGGTGGAGTTGGACGACGCAGCCATCGCCGCCAGCCCCTATACCGGCAGCAAGCTGCATCTGGAGCTGGCGCATGAGCCAGTGGTTCAGTGAACACGGCCCCCGGCATCATCTGCCGGGGCGCATCGCCTCCGGCGGCAGTTTGACCGGGAACTTGGCGCGAACCTCTGCATCCAGCTTGCTGCCGAAGTAATTCGGGTAATGCTCGCCCAGGATCCTGTCCGACACCTCGCGGGCGCGGTCGAACATGGTCTGCTTGCCCGCCTTTTCCCAGGTGTCGGTCAGTTCCCGGTCCATCAGGTCGGGGTAGACGTATTCCGTCTCCATATACTGCAGCGTCTGGGTGTTGCCGAGGAAGTGGCCGGGGCCAGTGGCGCAATCGTGGATCACATCGACCGAGAGGGTGTCGTCGCTGACCTCGATCCCGCGTAGGGTACGGGAGATCATGCCAGCCGCCTCGTTGTCGATCACCATCGACTCGAAGGAACAGCCCATCAGTGAACCGACCATGCCACCGAACTCGCACAGGCGGTTGGCACCGGCGTGGGCGGCAAGGCTGAAGGTCAGCGCCTTTTCCAGCCCGTACTGGGCGTCAGGGATCTTGGAATCGGTCATGCCGCAGCCGACCGAGGTGGGCAGGTTGTAGAAATTGCCCATCTGGATCGCGGCAGCGCCGATCAGCGCCTGCTCGCCCGATCCGCCGGTGAAGGAGCCGGTGCGCAGATCGGTGATGAAGGGCCAGGCGGCGAACACCACCGGTGTGCCTGGGTTGATCAGGTTGACGATGGCGACGCAGGCAAGGGTTTCCGCCACCGCCTGCGCCAGCGTGCCCGCCAGCGGCGCGGGTGAGGTCGCACCGGCCTGCGGCGGCACCGCCAGATCGCAGGTCAGGCCCAGCTTGGCGGTGTCGATCATGATCTCCAGATTCTCGCGCCCCAGCCGCAGCGGCGAAACGATCGGGCAGCCGCCGAAGATCACCGACGGTTTCTGCAGGAACTTGCCCTCACCGCCCGAGGCGATGTCGAACATTTCGATCGCCGGCTTGATGTGGGAACGGTCGCGGAAGGTGAGGCAGGAGGGTTTCTCGCTGCCTGCAAGAATGGAGTAGAGCATCGACATATCATGCTCGAAGTCCTGCGGCACATCGGTGCCCAGCACGGTGTCGCCGGTCATGTGGATGTTGTCGAGCCGGTCCACCAGCCGGGTGAAGTCATAGACATCGCGGATGGTGGAGGGGCGGTAGCTGCGGCTGGCGGCATCGAAAGTTGTCACCGCAGTGCCCGAGTTGGCGTAATAGACCTTGTCCTTGGTGCAGTGCATGTCGTCTTTGCCTGCGCGGCTGCCGCGGGCGTGGACGTAAAACTCATTGGCAGCACCGGCCAGCAGATCTTCCATCAGTGCGCGGGGGAAGCAGAGGCGGCCATGTTCGCTGAGCGTGGCGCCCTTGGGCAGCACCAGATCCAGCAGTTCCTCGGTCGGATCACCGATGCCGGTGCGTTCCAGAATGGTCAGCGCGGCATGGTGGATCTTTTGCATGTCGGCATCCGACAAGGGCCGGTAGCGGCCGCCGGAAATGCCCGGCCAGATCGCCTGGCTGGCGGAGGGTTGGGTGCGGGCTGCGGCACGGGCATCGCGGCCGCCGCTGCGGCGCCGGGTTTGGGTCTTGGTAACGTCAACCATATAGAGATCTCCGGGGTCGGGTCAGGGCAGGCCGTGCGGACGGCCTGCGGTAGAGTTTAGGACTTAGGCCGCTCAGATCATGCTGAAATAGCTGCGGTAGAAGCCGGGCAGGCTCCATTCCATTTCGGACAGCGGACCGGGCGCAAAACGGTGCGAGTTCACACCCTCCTGATTGTGGCGGATGATGCGTTCATCATCGAGCGAGGTGACATGCCACAGCCAGGTGAGGGCTTCCTTGTCATAATCGCGCCCTTCCTCGGCATCGCCGCGCACATACCAGGCGATCTGGATATCGGTCTCCTGCAATCCGCGCGGGACAAAGCGGTAGCCCACCAGATGGTCGGCATAGATCAAAAAGTAATTCAGCGTGCCGATGGCCAGATCGGTGGCACCGCCGTCATGTCCGGTGAGCGCGCCCAAAGGCGGAGCCAGCGGCTCACCATCCTTGCTGCCGGTCTGATAGCCCGGGAACAGCGGGTAGCGGCGCCAATAAACATCCGCGCCGGGCGCCTGTGCGTTGGCGCCGGTCAAATCCAGTTCCTCGGCGGGCAAGCCGATTGCGGCAGAGCGTTCGCGCAAGTCCGCGCCGTATTTCGCCACATCCGCCGGATCCTTGAGCGAGTGGCTGCGGGAATACTCCTGGTGCGAGGGGGCGCAGTGGTAGCATTCCAGGTAGTTTTCCAGCGCCAGCTTCCAGTTGGCAGGCACCGGATAGGAGGCCTCATGCGCCAGTTTCAGGTTCTCCAGCTCCATCGGGGCTGACAGCGGCGCCAGGCGGTCCAGGCTTTTTGCCAGCGGCGGCGGGTTTTCATCGGCGCAGATGAAGATGAGGCCCTGGAAAATCTGCACCTGAACCGGGAACAGCCCGTATTCCGAAGGATCAAAGTCCGGTCCCATGGCGCGGCCGCCGCGCAGCCGCCCATCCAGGCCAAAGGTCCAGGCGTGGTAGGGGCAGGAGAACACCCGCGCCGTGCCCTGTTTTTCCAAACACACGCGGGAGCCGCGGTGGCGGCAGATATTCATATGGGCACGGACCTCGCCCTCGCGGTCGCGCACGACGATCACCGACTCCGGGCCATAATCGAACAGGAAGTAATCCCCCGGTTCCGCAATCTGGCTGACGTGTCCGACCCAGATCCAGTTGCGGTTCCAGAACATCTTGATGTCGTGGTCATAAACCGCTTCGGAGGTGTAGAAATGCCGTTCCAGCGCAAAGCCCTCGCGGTGGCTCTCCATCAGCTCGCGCATCACTTGCAGGTCGTCTTTGGGCATCATGCGCCTCCCATGTCTTCAAGGGAAATCAGTTCGCGGCGGAACCAGTCGGCATCCGCCGCCGATTGTTCGCGTTCGAAATTGCGGGCCGCCAGGTGGCCGGCAAAGACCGCATCGGCAATCAGGCCCGGGGCAGCAGCGTCGCCGATCAATTCCAGCGTCGTCAGGCTGTCCGCGTGGTTTCCCTTCAGCTCATCAAACAGTGCCGTGTCGCGCTGGCGGGAGGTGACCAGCAGCAGGCTGGCACAGTCCACACGGCGGGTGCGGCTGGTATATATGCAGGCCAGTTCCGCGCCGTTGCCATCCGCGGATTGGAGGGAATGCAGCGGGATGATTTCCACGCCCGCCTGCAACAGTTCCGCCTGCACCCGGTGCTGTTCCAGCGTCAGTTCGGTGAAGGCCGAGGCGATGGCGCCCGGCGTCACCAGCACCACCTTGCGGCCTGCGGCGGCCAGATGGCTGGCCAGCACCCCGCCGATGTAGCCCTGATCGTCGTCAAAAAGCAGCACCGGGCCATTGTCCGGCGGCAGGGTGCCTTCCATCACGTCGTCAGGGGTGAACACGGGGATGTCTTTGATCTCCAAGGGCAGCGGCGACGTGCGCCCGCGCCCGTCGCGGTGCCAGGTGCTGCCGGTGGCAAGGAAGACATTGGGGATGCCTAGCTCCGCAACTTCCGCCGCGCCGAGTTTGCTGCCGGTGAACATCTGCACGTTGCCGCGCTGCTGCAGGTCCCACAGGCGGTTGGCGGCGACCCGCTTCCAGGCGGAGAGGCCCTTCAGCCTGCTTTCCTTCAGCACCCGCCCGCCGAATTCCGCTGCCGCTTCTGCCAGCGTCACCTGATAGCCGCGCTTGGCCAGCTGCATCGCGCATTCCAGCCCGGCGGGGCCTGAGCCGACCACCAGCGCGGCCTCTTCCTGCTGCTTGGGGGCGATCACCTCCGGGTGCCAGTTACGCCGCCATTCCTCGCCCATGGTGGGGTTCTGGGTGCAGCGGATCGAAACACCCAGATTGTCAGCTGACACACAGATGTTGCAACCGATGCATTCGCGGATTTCCTCAATCCGGCCTTCCTCGATCTTCTTGGGCAGGAAGGGGTCGGCGATGGAGGGGCGGGCGGCACCGATCAGGTCCAGCACGCCCTTGGAGACCAGGGAGGCCATCAAGTCAGGCGAGGTGAAGCGGCCGACGCCCACCACCGGCTTGTTCGTCACCTGCTTCACGAAATCAGTGTAAGGGATCTGATAGCCGTCTTCCGGCTGGAACCGGGTGGTCATACTGTCGTTGCTCCAATCGGCAACATTCACGTCCCAAAGGTCAGGCAGATCCGCCAGCATCTCCACCACGGCACGGCCTTCCTCGCTGGCCTGCATGCCGCCGGCGCCCATCATCTGGTCAACCGCAAAGCGGAAGGCGACGGCGCAGTGGCCGTCCAGCACCTCGCGGGTGTCTTCCAGCAGCTCGCGGGTCAGGCGGACGCGGTTTTCCAAACTGCCGCCGTATTCATCACTGCGGGTATTGTACTGCGGCAGCAGGAAGTGATGCGGCAGTGTCATCTGGTGACCCGCATACACATAGACGATGTCAAAGCCCGCCTCCTTTGCGCGTTTGGCGGCGTCGCGGTGCCACCGGCGCAGGTCACGGATGTCCTGCTTGTCCATCGCGCGGGCCTGTTTTGGATAGACCGCATCAATCGGGCGGTCGCTGACCCCCAGCGCCGGGGCGCGGGTCAAGTGGTTGGTGGCGTGGTGACCGTTATGGGCCAGCTGGATTGCCGCCAGCGATCCCTTGGCATGGACCTGTTCTGTCATCAGCTGCAGCGCCGGGATGTCGTGCTTGTCCCACAGCCGGTGTTCCGCATAGGGGCCAAGGTCGGACGTTGGATGGATTTCGGTCTCCTGTGTCGAGACCACGGACCAGCCGCCCTCTGCCTTCATCGCGCGCACAGCTGCCTCCGCCTGCGGGCGGACATGGCCCAGCCCGGTGCAATGAGGCACCTGGAAAAAGCGGTTGCGGGTGGTGACGGGACCGATCTTCACCGGCTCGAACAGAATGGAATACCCATTTGCGCCTGGCATGCTGGCACATCCTTTTATGTCTTTGTTTCGTCTGAGCGGTGCGGCGGGCGTCAGGGCCCGCCGCTTGCGGGGATCAGAACCCGGCCTTGATGCGCTCGAATTCCTTCAGCATCCGGCCTTCCAGTTCCGGGTTCACTGCGTCAAAGAACAGGCTGCCCTCGAAGAACTTGTCCACATCGGCAAAACCGTAGGTCTCGATCAGGCTCTGATCGGCGGATTTGAAGGCATCGGCATTGGCATGTGCGTAGCCCCAGTTTTCGATGATGTATTTGCCGCTGGGCTCGGCGCTCAGCGCGTTCAGCATGTCATAGACCTGCTCGTCGCTCTGGGTGGAGGAAGTCAGATGCACATAACCGCAGACCCAGGTCGCAATGCCCTTGTCCACGTCGCGCATCATCTTGGCCGGGGTCTCGTTCCAGATCAGGTTCAGCTCCGACTGGTTCCAGCCCCAGCCCATCAGCACCTCTCCGCTGGCGATGGCCTGATCCAGCTGGCCCGCATCGGACCAGTAGAACCGCACATTCGGATGGATCTGGCGCAGGAAGTCAGACGCTTTCTGGAATTCCTCGTCCGACATATCGGTATAGCTGGAGGCACCGGTCGCCAGCGCCGCCATTGCATAGGCAGAGGAAGCCGCATCAGGAATGGCGATCTTGCCCTGATATGCGGGGTCGGCCATCAGCTGCAGAGAGACCGCGCTCTCATCAATCTGGTCGGTGCGGAAAATCAGCCCGGTGTTACCCCATTCAAAAGGCACCATATAGGTCTGGCCGTCGATGGTGACGCCGTCCACATCCTTGATCTGCGGCAGAAGGCTGTCCCAGTTGCTGATTTTTGAGGTGTCGATCGGCTTCAAGAGCCCCGCCGCCACCCATTTGCGCAGACCGTCGGTGCAGGGGTGGGCGAGGTCGGCGGCAAAACCCGATTGCAGCTTGGTGAAAGCTTCCTCGACGCTGCCGAAATAGGTGTAGCTGGGCGCGCCGCCGTATTTGGCAACGTAATCGCCGTAGAACCCCTGATCCTCGTAGCCGGACCAGTCAAAAACCGACAGGCTGGCGGCGTCGGCGGATGCGATGCCTGCCGAGGCGGTTAAGGCCGTAGCCGCGGCCAGTACCGTTTTGAAGTGTTTCATTTTTCTTCCTCCCTTTATTCTCATGCCTCGCGGGCGCCGAGGTCGATGACTGAGGCGTTCTGCACCCCCAGCCAGACCGGATCGCCCTGCTTGTGATCAACCGTATGGAAGTAGTTCGGCACCGATACCGCGATGGGCTGCGGCAGGCCGCCGGCGGTGACGTGGTAATGCACGTTCTCGCCGTAAAAGGCGGCATTGGTGACGGTGCCCTGCAGATACCCGTCGTAGCCATCGGGCTTCTGCGCCGAAATCTCCAGCTGTTCGGGACGGATGCCTGCCAGCAGCTGCGGCCCGCGCCGCGCCACATTGGGGTTCACGTCGATGGACAGCGGTCCGAAGCCCTGCACGTCAGCGTGCAGTTTGCCGTTCACCTCTCTGGTGACAGCCGCATCCAGGAAGTTCATGCCGCCGATGAAGGCCGCGACTTCCTGGCTGCAAGGGCGGGCATAAAGCACCTCGGGCTTGTCGACCTGCTTGAGCTGGCCCTTGAACATCACGCCGATGCGGTCGGACATGGTCATCGCCTCGTACTGGTCGTGGGTGACCATGACAAAGGTGATGCCCAGTTTCTGCTGCAAGCGCCGCATTTCGAACTGCATCGCCTCGCGCAGGTTCTTGTCGAGCGCCGACAGCGGCTCATCCAGCAACAACACCTTGGGCCGCATCACCAGCGCCCGGGCCAATGCCACCCGCTGGCGCTGGCCGCCGGACAGCTCCGTTGCCTTGCGCGACTGCAACCCGCCCAGCTCCACCATCTCCAACGCCTCAGCGACGCGAGCGTCTGTTTCGGCCTTGCCCAGCTTCAGCTTGCGCAGGCCAAAAGCAACATTGTCGCCGACGTTCAGGTGCGGAAAGATCGCATAGGACTGGAACACCATGTTGGTGGGGCGTTTGTTTGCAGGGATGTGGGCCATGTCCTGGCCGCCGATGCAGATGGTGCCGGCGTCGTGGTCCTGAAATCCGGCGATCATCCTGAGCGCCGTGGTCTTACCGCAGCCGGAGGGTCCGAGCAGGGAAAAGAACTCGCCTTCCTTCAGAGTCAGGTTCAGGTCGCGCACCGCGGTGAAGGTGCCGAACCGCTTTTCCACGCCGGAGATTTCGATGATGTTCTGAGTGGTCATCTGCGTATCCTTCATCAGGCGGACTTGGCGGAACGGCGGCGGAAGTATTCGGCGGTTAGCAACAGCAGCACCGAGGCGAGCAGCAGCAGCGAGCCGAGCGCCAGCGTGTTCGGCAGCTTGGCCGGAAAGCGGATCTGGCTCCAGATATAGACCGGCAGTGTGGGCTGGTTGCCGGACAGGAAGAAAGCCAGCACAAATTCGTCGAACGAGACGGTGAAGGTGACCAGCAGGCTGGCAACAATCCCCGGTGCCACAATCGGCAGAGTCACCCGGCGGAAGGTGCCGATGACACTTTCGCCAAGGTCGAAGGCGGCTTCCTCCAGCGACTGGTCGAAGTCGTCAAAGGCGGATTTCATGATCGAGACCGCAAAGGGCAGCGCGACAAACACATGGCCCAGGATCACCGTGGTTAGCGAGGGTTTCAGACCCAGCGAGATGAACAGCACCAGCATCGACGACGCCACAATAATGCCGGGAATAACCAGCGGCAGCATCACCAGCCCCTCCGACAGTTCGCGCCCTTTGAAGCGGTAGCGGACATAGGCGCGGGCGGCGAACAGCCCCAGAGACGTGGCGACCAGCGCGGTCACCGCGCCAACGATCAGCGAGTTCACCATGGCCTGCAAGAGCGTGTCCTGCTCACCCAGCTGGGCGTACCATTTCAGGGTGAAGCCCTTCATCGGGAAGGCCACGATGGTGCCGTCGTTGAAGGAGAACAGCGGCAGCAGCAGAACCGGCAGATACAGGAAAATCAGGTAGCCGATGGCATAGGTCAGCAGCCAGGGGAAACGGATGGGTCTGCGCCGCGGTTTACTGACAGCAGCGTTCAGCGGAGTGTTCAGGGGTTCGCTTGCCGGGTTACTCAACGGATCCACCTCCCCAGCGCGGTTGCTAAGATCACGAACAGGATGGCGACAAAACCGACCGAGGCCATTACCACCAGCGATAGCGTCGCGCCCAAGGGCCAGTTGTTGGCCGGGCCGAACTGCACCTGTATGAGGTTCGCCACCATCTTGCCCTGCGAACCGCCGACCAGCGACGGGGTGACGTAGTCGCCGACGGTGGGAATGAAGATGATCAGGCTGGCGGCGATGATGCCGGGCACGGTCAGGGGCAGGGTGACGCGGATGAACCGCTCCAGCTTGGTAAGGCCGAGGTCAGTTGCCGCCTCCAGCAGGGAGCGGTCGATCTTCTGCAGCGACACATAGATCGGCAGGATCGCAAAGGGCGCCCAGGCATGGGCCAGGGTCAGCACCACGGCGAATTCATTATAGAGCAGGAAGGTCAGCGGCTCTGTGATCAGCCCCATCGAGATCAGCGCCGAGTTCATCACCCCGTTGAAGCCCAGGATCAGCTTCCAGCTGAAAACCCTCAGCAGGTAACTGGACCAGAACGGGATGGTGATCAGCAACAGCCATAGGGTTTTCTTATGAGTGCGGAAAGCGATGAAATAGGCAATCGGATAGGCCAGCGCCACGGTCACCGCTGTCACCGCCGCGGCAATCAGGATCGAGCGCAGCATCAGATGCCGCACCAGCGGATCGGTGGCGGCTTCCAGGTAGTTGGCCCAGGTCAGGGTCTTGTCGATTTCGACATAGGTCTGGGTCCAGAAGCTGTAGGCTACCAGGATCCCGAGAGGCGCAGCCACCAGCAGCCCCACATAGAGCGACGCCGGGGCGCTGAGCGCCAGGCCCTTTCCAGCCTCAGTTCTGAGAAATCCGGTCATGTCTCTCCGTAGATTGCAAGGTGCGCTGTCGGAATGCCGCCATTAAAATGGACAATCGTCCATGAAAATGTGACGGCTGGAAGAGGGGTCTGTCAACAGGATTCTATAAAAATGTACAAACGTCCATTTTTACTGGAGAAACCGCTGCATATGTGCCTAGACTGGCCAGGGAGCGGCGCTTGCCGCAACGCGCGCAACCGCGTAACAGCAGCGGAAACGATTAGGATCCAAGAGACAAATGGCCGGTAAAAGGGAACAGAATCGCGAGCAGAACCGCCAGGCACTGATCGGGGCGGTGCTGGATTCAGTGGCCGAAAAGGGGATCTCAGAGACTTCTGTCAGCGAGATCATCCAGCGTGCCGGCCTGTCGCGCGGCATGATCCATCTGCATTTCGGCGGAAAAGACAACCTGGTTCAGGCGGCAGCGCATCACTCCTCGGAAGAATATTACGACGGGCTGGAGGCGCTCTTGCAGACCGCAGGTGACAGCCCGCAGGAGCGGGTTGAGATGATCGTTCGCGGCGACCTCAGCGAGCGGGTGCTGAACCGGCGTAACGTCAGCATCTGGTATGCCTTCCGCGGCGAGGCCCGCAACCGCACCGCAATTGCCGAGTATTCCGATACCCGCGACGGGCGGCTGCGCGGCATGATCCACAACGCCTTTGCCCGGATCGTGCGCGAGGCCGGGACCCCGGATGCCTCCGGCGCGGCGCGCGATGCCACCCACGGCACCCTGGCGCTGCTCGAAGGCATGTGGACCGACTTCCTGCTGCACCCCGACCGCTTTGACCGGGAAGAGGCAGCCCGGATCATCTTCCGTTTCCTGTCGGCGATGTTCCCCACGCATTTCTCGCTCAAAGGGGCAGTCCGGACGACGGCAGAGGAGGCATTGCCCCCTCCATGCGCCTAGCCTCAGCGCTGGCCGGAAGGTCCGGCAGCGTAGAGGCAGAGCAGATCGTTGGCGATTGTTGCCGCCGCAATGGCGGTGATTTCGGAGATATCATAGGCCGGGGCGACTTCTACCACGTCCATGCCCACCACATCGGTGCCCGCCAGCCCGCGGATGATCTCCTGCGCCTGGTAGGGCGACAGGCCGCCAATGACAGGCGTGCCGGTGCCGGGGGCAGAAGCCGGCTCCAGCGCGTCGATGTCGAAGGTCACGTAAGTCTTGTGATCACCGACAATGCCGCGGATCTTTTCAGCCACCGCCTCCGGCCCGGCTTTCTGCACCTCAATTGCGTCAATGATATTCATGCCCAGCGGGTCTGGGTTGTGGGTCCGGATGCCGACCTGAACTGACCGGGACGGGTCCACCAGCCCCTCGCGGATGGCGTGCCACAGCATGGTGCCATGGTCGATGCGGCCTGCCTCATCCGCCCAGGTGTCGGAATGGGCATCGAACTGGATCAAGCTCAGCGGCCCGTGCTTCTCAACATGGGCCTGCAAAAGCGGATAGGTGATAAAATGGTCGCCGCCGATCGACAAAAGCGCCGTATCCGTGGCCAGGATATCGCGTGCTGCCTGGGCAATTTCGCCCGGCACTTTATGCGGATAGCCATAGTCGAACTCGCAATCGCCATAATCGACAACCCGCAGCGCTTCGTAAGGGTCAACCGTCCATGGCCAGGGCGCCGACCAGGCAATGTGACTGGAGCCTGAGCGCACCGCCCGCGGTCCCAGACGGGTACCGGACCGGCTGGAGACCGACAGGTCGAACGGCACACCCATCACCGCCACATCCGCGCTGCTGAGATCGCGGGAATAGCGCCGCCGCATGAAGCTGAGCGCGCCCGCATAGCTGGCTTCGGCAACCACGCCCCGGTCGCTGTCGCGGGTGAAGGCCAGGTCGCCCTGCACTGGGTTCACGCTGGAGGAATCGGTCATTTGGGTCTCCGTCATGCTGAAAATTCACTTGGAGCCAGTTTGACTTTTGCGTTTATGCCGGCAAACTTGGCCAAGGATATATATCTTTAGGTATAGGCATGAGCGATCCTTCCTTCCCGCCGTTGCCCGGCGGCTGGGCCAAGGCAATGACGGCCCTGGCAGACTGCATTGCGACAGAGCGTTTCCCCGGCGCGCTGCGGCAGGTGCTTTCGCAATGCTGCAGCTTTGATTCCATGGTCATCTCGCATTACGCGGGCGCGCAGCCGCCGGTGCCGCTCTATCAGGATCTGGATGAGCTGCAGGCGGCGATAACGGTGGAGTTCTATGCCAGCGGCCCCTACCTGCTGGATCCGCTTTATCAGGCCTGCCGCAACGGCTGCACACCCGGCGCCTACCGGCTGATGGACCTGGCGCCGGAGGCGTTTTACCGCTCCGAATACTACCGGGCCTTCTACCGCAAGATCAGCATCAGCGACGAGATCGGTATCCTGGTGCAGGACGGGGCGGAGCGCTGGTTCATCGTGTCCCTGGCCCGGTTTGCCCGCCAGCAAAGGTTTGAGGCGGCAGACACGGAACGGCTGAATGCGGTGTTCTCGGTGATCGCCGCCGCCATCCGGCGCCAGTGGGGACAGGCGGAAGACACCGCGGCGGCTCATCAGCCTGCGGATTGGGAGGACCGGATGCAAACCTTTGGCACCGGCGTCCTCAGCCCGCGGGAGCGGGAGGTGGTTCAGCTGATCCTGCAGGGCCATTCCACCCCTTCCGCCGCAGCTTACCTGGGCATTGCCGAGGGCACGGTGAAGGTGCACCGCCACCACGCCTATTCCAAACTGGGCATCGCTTCGCAGGCGCAGCTGTTTTCCATGGCAACCCGGCATTTGGCCGGTGCAGTGTAGGGCGACCCCGCTCCTCTGTTCCTGAGCAACCGAAATAACGCTTGCAACGCTACTCAAGTGCACGCTTGGCATTTCGGTCATTTTCCGTCATTGCTGTTGACTAAACCCACATTTTCACAAATTCTGCACGGCAAACCAGCTCAGCAGCCACCGGCACCGACCTCAGGAATGAAGACCACCAAGATGCCTGCAACAGAAAATCACATACAACATGCCCTGCGGGTCACCGGGATCGCGTCGAAAACCGCCCGCGGTTACTTTCGCGGGAGCTTGGGAATTGAATTCAAGGCGGACGAAAGCCCCGTCACCCAGGCTGACAAGGCCGTCGAAGACGCGGTACGCGCTTATTTGGAGCAGCATTTCCCTGGCCACGGCATCTTTGGCGAGGAACATGGCTTTGCAGGCATGGACCGCACAGAGGTCTGGATCATCGACCCGATCGACGGCACCCGGTCCTTTTTGTCAGGACATCCGCTGTTCGGCTTCCTGCTGGGGTTTCTGCAAGACGGCATTCCGCAGCTGGGGGTAATCGGCATGCCCGCGCTGGGTGAAACCTATCTTGGGGTGCGCGGGCAGGGGGCCACTTTCAACGGGCAGCCCATCCATGTGTCGGATCAGACCCGACTGGATCAAGCGGTCCTCTATGTGAATGAGGGCGACAAGATCCACCGCGATCACCCGGAGCTGTTCACCCGGCTGATGCAAGCGGGCCAAACGCGCCGCTTTGCCTACGACTGCTACCCGCATGCATTGCTGGCGGCAGGCCATGCGGATGCGGTGATCGACTATGACTTGCAGCCTTACGACTTCCTGCCGGTGTCCGCTGTTATCGAAGCCGCCGGCGGCGTGATTACGGACTGGACCGGTCAGCCGCTGGACCTGGCATCCGATGGCAGGGTGGTTGCCGCGGCAACGCCTGCACTGCACGCCGAGATGCTGGCGCTGATCAAGGGATAATCAAATGGCGATACTGACTTTTCTGATCAGCCTTGCGGGAGCGACGATGCTGCTCTTGTATGCGGTTCGGATGGTGCGGACCGGGATTGAGCGCAGCTACGGCGCCTCGTTCCAGCGGCTGCTGACCGCGCGCCAAAACCACCTGCAGGCGGGGCTGATGGGGCTGGTCCTGGCGATCGTGCTGCAAAGCTCGGCGGCGGTGGCGCTGCTCACATCGGGCTTTGCCGCCAGCGGCTACCTGGCTTTTCCAACCGGGCTGGCGATTGTGCTGGGCGGCGATCTCGGCTCGGCGCTGATCATCCAGATCCTGTCGTTCAAGCTCGACTGGCTTGTGCCGGTGCTCCTGGCTGCGGGCGGCTACCTGTTCGTCAAGACCGAGGCCAAGAAGGCGCGGCAGCTGGGGCGGATCCTGATGGGCATCGCCTTCATCCTGATTTCGCTCAGGTTTCTGCGCGAGGCGATGGACCCGATCCGCGACAGCGCCTTTCTGCCTGCGGTCGCAGGCTATTTGGCGCGCGACTATATCACCGCCTTCCTGGTCGGCGGCGCGCTGGCCTTTGTGATGCATTCCAGCGTGGCGGCGATCCTGATGTGCGTCACCCTGGTGCAGATCGGCGCCATCCCCTTCGCCGCCGGGCTGTCGCTGGTCCTGGGGGCGAATTTCGGCTCCGCCTTCATCCCGGTCTGGCTCAGCCGCGGCATGGCGCTGAAGGCGCGGCGCATCCCCTATGCCAACCTCGCCTTGCGCGGCACCTGGGCGGTAATCTGCCTG
>NZ_JAQNCY010000011.1 GCF_028368855.1 Leisingera sp. SS27
CGCCTTTTTCGAGTCATTCAACGGCAGCCTGCGCGACGAACTGCTGAACGAGGAGATAATTGACACCCTGGACGATGTCCGCCGGAAGCTGGCGCTCTGGCGTTACGATTACAACACCGTCAGTCCGCACTCATGGCTCGGGAACAAAACGCCGGCCGAAGCGCGCCGGACGCTTAAGCAATTTGAGGGCTCCGCGCCCGGCGCGCTTGCCAAGCCCGAAACCGACGACTATCAAAATCAAACCCGCAGACTCTCGTCATGAACGAGGGACCAGCGGGGGGCAGGTCAAAGGCTGTATGGGCAAATTCGGGCCGCTCGCATCTGCGAGCTGTCTGTTTCTCAGGGTACTACTTGGACAGCCGCATTTCACACCGCTGAGCAGCATTGACAATAGTGCAGTCGCCGTGACGATTGCGCTGCGTACGCGGCGAGAAACTACAATGGCTCCCTTGGGCTCAAGCTCGATTTTGCTGCGCGCAGCGTGAAAATCTGCTTCAGTCGAAGGAAAACCTTTGAGTCGCAAAAGGAAAGATTAGTGTGAGCATGGGTCTTTCAACTGACCTAAAATCAACACTTTAGCTGACACATAGTTTGCCATTTGCGACAGAACCTTTCCTTTTTCGTGTCTCCAACATCCCCGCTCGCGCCTCCTGTTCCGCCAGTGGCGAAGCCTTCCCTGATTTTCATTTCGGAAGACCTCGTGTCTTCCGGAGGGCAAAGCAGGGTGGGCGCAGCCCGTCGATGCCCTGCCACGACTATTGGGATATGCAATCCGCGCGCGCCGCGCGGATTTCTACGGTCTCTTTCAGAGGGCCCAGTTGACCCGGCAAAACAGCCAAGTCCTGCTCCTGCAAAAGGGATCGTTCCTTAACAACGGTCCCGTTTATCAAGGGTCAGAATGCACCCAGCATAAGCCATAACCGCTTCATGAGGCAACTTACAGGTCGCGGGACAAAGCGACCTTTCACTGCGGCTGCGCAAATGACTGCTTGTCCGTGTTGATCACTCAAAGCTCTATCAAGAAATGGCGACGCCACGCTGAATGGTGTTCAAATGCAGTGTGATGCGACCAAGCAAGCATCACGTAAGATCTTGTACCCGACAAGAGCGTGGGATTTTTGCTGTCAGCCAGCAATTGTGGTAAGGAACACCGTATTGTGGTCGTGCTCTCAGAGGCGCTCCCTCTGACATCTTCGACTGCAGTTGCGAGGCCCATGTCTTGAACTTTGGGATGGTTTTGACGTGCTCCCCTGAAATGTCCGCGTTTTGAAGTTAGCCTGTTCTCCACACGAGGAGCCAGACAATGCGGAAAAGCCGGTTCAGCGACGAGCAGATCCTTGGCATCTTGAAGGAGCACCAGGCCGGGATAGGTACCAAGGAACTGTGCCGCAAGCACGGTATCAGCGATGGCACCTTCTACAAATGGCGCTCGAAGTATGGCGGTATGGAAGTGTCCGAGGCCAAGAGGCTGAAGGCCCTGGAGGCCGAGAACGTCAAGTTGAAGAAGATGCTTGCGGAGCACATGCCCGACGTCGCCGCACTCATGGAAATGCTGGGAATGGAAGCAGGCGAACGCCATGCGTTCGAGTGAGCCTGCGGACCCTTCTGAAGCCCGGTGCTCGGAAACGTGCCGTGGACTGGGCCATGACAGAGAAGAACTATAACCAGCGGCGGGCGTGTGCCTTGGGCGGGCTTGATCCGGGTGTCTATCGGCGAAGGTCAAGCAGGCCGGAGGACCAGGGGCTGCGTCAGCGGTTGAAAGAGTTGTCCGGAGAACGCAGGCGGTTGGGTTATCGGCGCCTGCATATTCTGCTGAACCGGGAGGGCTGGCAAGTGAACTGGAAGAAACTCTACCGGATCTACCGCGAAGAGGGCCTGACGGTGCGCAAGCGCGGCGGGCGAAAACGCGCCATTGGCACCCGTGCGCCGACGGCAATCCCGCAAGGCCCGAACCAAAGATGGTCGCTGGACTTCGTGTCCGGCAGCCTGTCAGACGGGCGCCGTTTCCGGGTCTGTGCGTCATTGACGACTTCAGCCGGGAGTGCCTGGCCTGCGTGGTCGACACGTCTCTTTCCGGGCAATGCGTGGCGCGTGAACTGGACAACATCGCCCGGCTGCGCGGCTCCTCCTGCATGGTGGTCAGCGAGCGAGCTTTGTCCGCCATTGGTCCGAGGACAATGGCGAGCGGAACGGAACGGACGTCGAACGCCATCCTGAAATGGCAAGAGGCCCGCAAGGTCGAGTGGCACTACATTGCCCCTGGCAAGCCAATGCAAAACGGCTTCGTGGAAAGCTTCAATGGCCGACTGCGTGACGAGTGCCTGAACGAGCACCTGTTTGCCACTTTGCGCCAAGCCCGAGACCTGATCGCGGCTTGGCACGAGGATTACAATCACCACCGCCCGCATTCGAGCCTCGACGGGCTCACCCCGCGGGAGTATCACCAAAGGTCAGTAGAGGACCAAACCCTGAACAGAGCTAGCTTCAAAACGCGGACATTTCAGGGGAGCACGTCACCCCGCAAGAGTGATCACCTCAAACAATGCTGCAGTGACCGCCCCCAACCGGAAAAGAATGTGGTATTGTCGGACTGGGACTCATCTTCCGGGTGCAAGGGCGCTCATTTGGAACCTAAAACAATGGAAGGGAAGGTAAATGCCGCAGCGGCAGTCACCATCTTTCTGGCTCCGGCCGCTGGAGAAAGGCGACTTTGCCTCCATGGCCGTCTGGTTTCAGAACGTCGCCGATCTGGCGCGCTTTGACCGCTCCGTCCGGGCACCCTTCAATTCAGAAGGCATGGAAACCTCATGGGGGCAGGCTGCAGAGGCTGCCAAGGAACCCGGCAGACACTGGTTTGCCATCACAGCAGAAACAGGCGAGCTTTGCGGAATTACAGGACTGGAAAGCGTATCCTCTGTTAACCGCGATGCTGTCATCGCATTGTTCATTGAGGAAAGCCGGCGCCGGCAAGGTATCGGTATTCGTTCCATGGCGCTGGTTCTGGACTTTGCGTTCCGGCAGATCGGGCTAAATCGCGTTACATCCTACTACCGGGCCGACAACCTGCGCAGCCAGCAGATGACATCACGGGCCGGGTTTGCAGCTGAAGGCACCATGCGGGAAGCCTGGTTCGCAGACGGCCGGTTTTACGACATGATCTGCGTAGGGCTGTTGCGCGGCGAATGGAACACCCGCCGCGCGGCCCTTGCGCGGGAGCTCGACGCCGCCTGCACAGCCCGGTTCCGCGGATCAGGAAGCTCCGGCTGGGCCTGGCCGCCAGGCCCGTTGGACCCGCCAGACGGCTAAGCAGTTTCGCTCTGCCTGGCATCACACAGCACCGGATCCGGCAAACTGCCGGTTTCAGCCATTCTCACGAGGGGAGGACAGCTTGTGAGCGGCCAAGACAAGGAGAACCATGTCCGGCGTCAGCTTGGCGCGGTGCTGTTTGCGGATGTGGTCGGTTATGCCCGGCTGATGGGTAATGACGAGATCGATACGTACAGCGCGCTGAAGTCCCTTCTGGAGCAGCTGGAAGCCGCTTGCCAGCTGCATGACGGGCAGGTTGTTGCGGTCCGGGGAGATGGCGTCCTGGCTTTGTTCGAAACTGCCACTGATGCGGTCAAATTCGGGGTCGAACTGCACCGGATCGCAGACCAGAACAACCGCAGCCGGGCTGAGGATCAGCAACTGCGGTTCCGGGCAGGTGTCCACATGGGTGAAATCCTGGTCGACGACCGCGGCATTCATGGCGACAACGTCAATATTGCCGCCCGGCTTCAGGAAATCGCCGAGCCGGGCCGCGTCTATGTCAGCGCTTCTGTGTATGAGCAAATCCGCAACCGGCTTCGCTTCGGTTTCGAATTTCTGGGTCCGCGGCGGCTCAAGAATATTGCGGAACCGGTCCCGGCTTATTGTGTCCGCAGCGAGATCGAGGGAGCGGCAATGGCGGCCACGCTGCGCCCGGCAAACCACCCTGTGCAGCCGCAGCAGCCGGACATTCCCTCGGTTGCTGTGCTGCCGTTTACAAACCTCGGCGGAGATCCAAGTGACAACTGGTTTGCTGATGGCCTGACAGAAGACATCATCCTGAACCTGTCCAAGTTCAAGAACCTCTTTGTCATAGCTCGCAATTCCGCCTTCTTCTTCAAGGCGCGGTCAATGCCGCCTCAGGATGCCGCACGCGAGCTTGGCGTGCGCTATGTCGCACGGGGCAGCGTCCGGCGGGCGGCCTCCCGGATCCGCATTGCGATTGAGCTGATTGACGCGGATTCCGGCCGTACCATTTGGGGGGAGCGGTACGACCGGGAAATAGACGACATTTTTGCCATACAGGATGAGGTCACTGACGCTGTTGTTGCAGCCACTGCGGTTCTGATCGAAGCACAGGAGCGCAAACGGATGTCGCAAGCTGCGCCTGCCGACCTTGCCGCCTATGGTTATGTTCTGCGCGGACAGCAGTACATCTTCCGTTATACACGGCAGGACAATCACGAAGCGCAAGCACTGTACGAACGCGCCCTCGCCCGGGACCAGGACTATGCCCGGGCCTCGGCAGCAATTTCCCGCACGATGAACATCGACTGGCGGTATTCCTGGGCCAAGGATTCGGACCACGCGCTGGATACGGCCCTCGGTTTTGCGCAAAGAGCTGTGGAGTTGGATCCGACTGACGCCCGCGGATTCGGCGAACTGGGATTTGTGCATCTCTACCGCAAGGAGCACGATGCTGCGATTGGCGCCTATCAGCGCGCCCTGTCTCTCAACCCGAATGACGCCGACCTGCTGTCCGATTACGCGGATGCGCTGGCCCATTCAGGCGACAATGAAACCGCTATCAGCAACCTGAAACAAGCGATGCGGCTGAACCCCTACTTCCCGGATCAGTATCTTTGGCACCTGGGCGGCGCCTACTATAATCTGAAGGAATATGATGCCGTGATCGACACGCTGACCAAGATGAACAACCCGACCGAGGGCCAGCGTATGCTGGCCGCAAGCTATGCCCAACTCGGCAAGATGGAACTGGCGCGGGACATGGCAGCCCGGCATCGCGAGGCGCATCCGAATTTTTCACTGGACCGCTGGACCCAAGTGCAGCCCGACCGTCTGGAGGAAGACACCCAGCATTTTGTCGAAGGGCTTAAGAAAGCGGGGTTCTGAAACGGGTTGCGGCGCGCCCGTTTCTGCCGCGCCGCCGTACTTCCACTAGTTTGGCAGCAGCCGGTTCAGTCGCCAGACCCGCGCGCCTTTGCCCCGCTGACCTTGGCGCCGCTCACCTTGGCACCGCTGACCTTCGCGCCGCTGACTTTGGCACCGCTTACCTTTGCGCCGCTTACCTTGGCACCGCTGATATCGGGACCGCTGCCGAAGTAAACATCCAGCAGCACCTGTTCCAGCATGCCTGTCATCACATCCATACGGATTGAATAGTCCGCCTTATCGTATTCCCAGACCTTGATATCGTTAGAAATTTGATACTCGGCAGAGGCGACCCCCGTTATTGAAGGGTCTAAAGGCGCGCGAGCGCCCTGATCATCGGGTTTGTCTTTCTCTGTCGCGCTCTTGCCCTCGCCATGCACCAAGAACAAGGTAGGCTCCGGCAGCTCAAAGTAGGTACCCTCATAGGCAAAACCGTATATCCGGGCGAATTTGGCATGCAGGCTGAGTTGCGCATCCAATAGATTGTTTCCGCCGCGCCCGCGCAACCCGGCTTGCTTGTAGAGCTGTTTTGTAGAGTCCTTGGTATGAGTTTGGGTCCAGACGGTATCCCCGAACTCAACACCTTCCAGAACGGCAACCCTTCCTCCCAAGGGGATCTTCGGTTGTGGGACCAGTTTCAATGTGTTGCTGGCACCCGAGGTGACTTTATAGATGCCATTCTCATTGGCATTGTTTCGACGCACCAGAACCAGATCGTTCTCGGCAATCTCAACCCCGTCCAGCTCGGTGTCGGTATTGTTGAGGTTCACCTTCTCGACGGTCGCGACGCGAACCGTTTCCTTGATATCGGATCTAACGATCTGAAGGTCATTCAGGAGGCGTCCAAATAACAGCACTTCGGAAAAACTCAGTAAAGACTCGGCCACCGCACATACTCCCGTGGCTATTGAAACTACACAAGAAGGTCTTTTTGCAGCGGGTCCAGCAGCAAACTGCAACTGCGGGCTTCCACAAAACTCTCCCTCAGGATGAAAGTACCACAAAACGGATAAATTTTATAGCCAATACACAGGTTAATCGTCTGGCACCCGTGTCCGCACGGAATGCGCATGACTGTCCTCGCCGGCTTCACCCAGACGCGGCCCGGCCTGAACCAGGCCGATCCCGCGCATCCGAAAATTGCCTTCGATGATTGAATGAAATGCTCCTCCGGTCGATTTCTGGTCAACCATCAGCAGCGCCTGCTCCACCGCTGCATACGTCAGGGTCTCTGCATCCAGCATGCTCCATGCCGCAGCCAGATAGGAGCCGAGAATGTCCCGGGCTTCCAATAGGGCCAGGCGGAACCCTTCCGGATCAGCAGCATAGCGGGCATCGAACAACGCTTGCATGACCTCTCCATAATAGGGGCTGTCCTCTAGCTGGTCTGACAGGTCCTCCATTTCCGGGGTAATCAGCCCGTGCACAAGAAGCCGTTCGTGAAAGATATCTACAAGAATATCAAACATCGCCCCGGTCAGGGGTTCAGACAGGGCGTGCTCGCTGCTCCAGCCGCATACGAAATCATCCAACAGCCGGGTGTTCGCAGCCATCCGGATTTGCGCGTTGCCGGCAAGTTCTGCAAAACGGTTCAGCTGGTTGAAAGTGTAAAGATTGCCTCTGGTGTTCTCCAGCAGACCCTCAACCACAGATCCGAAATGCAGGGAAGCGATCAGCGCGACCATATCCGCCGCGGATTCATGAAACCCGTAATATTCACCGGGAACATCTTCCGAAACCGGCATCCCTGCGATGCTGTAAATAATGGCGTGGCCGATCTCATGGGCAACGACATCAAAGTTAAGGCTGTAGGCGCGGTATTCTCCGCCGTGTTCACTGGTGCCGCCGGTTTCCAGAAACCCCCAGCCGATATGCGCATTGTCCAGGCTTGGAAGCAGAGATAGCTCGAGCCGGTCGTAGTCGCGGGCAAAATGCCAGGCAATCTCATGGCCGAAATAGGCTTCCCAGACATCGAGGGTGAAATGCGCCGCAGCAAACAGATGCGCCGCTTCGAACCTGGGATCAGACGGCTCTATGTGGAGGAAATGCCCGTCATGATCTGGCTCCGGCTGTGCTTGCAGCTCTCCATGCCATGGCGGCAGATACATGCCCGGACCAGCAGGTCCTTGCACAATCGCACCATAAGGTATCGTCTTGCCCAGGGCATTGACCGTGTACATTCGAGGTCCCGACGGGCCTGGGCCGATCGAACCCGGCGGCGCGGATATTTCGATCATTTCCAGCACCGGGTTTTCAGTCCGGAACGGCGATTGCGGAAACAGAAGAAACCTCGTTCCTGGTGCTTCCTCCACCGCCCAAAAGGGGTCGTCCATAGAGCCTCCAATCCTGCGGAGGTTTCACCCGTCTTGCCCTGCCTCACCCCTGCTTTCCGGCGCAGTTCGTGCTTCTAACTCTAGATGATACATGAATTCCTGCCGGATCAGCTCAAAGAATTCTTCAGCTCCAATTCCAATACTTGCCGCGTATGCCTCCAAATCCTCTGGAATTTCCCGATGGAGGCAGCTCTCGAAATACCAGGCAGCCGCTTGCCACCGCTCTGCCTGCTGCATGGAAACATCCGGCTTCAACAGTTCAGCGGCTTGTTCCTGCTTGGCATCTGCCCGCAGTTTCAGTCCGGCATAGGCGCCTGCCAATCGGAGCTCCGACAGCATGCTGGGTTCCAAGCCGCCCAAACCGCTGGCCGCCTCAGCGGCTTGGGCTGCCTGGGCCAGTTCCGCCTCGTATTGCGCGGCAGTTATCCCATTGGCCTGCAGCCACGCCTGCAGATCCCTGCTGCGGTACAGGCTGTGCATCTGCCGGTGGCTGTTCAACTGCGCCAAAAGGGCTTCCCGCCCCGGCTGAATTCCCGACCTGCGCGCCTCTTGCAACGCCAGGAGGCGCAGCGCTGCCCTGTTCCGGAACACAGCATAGCGCTCCGGCTCCAGCCGCAATTCATCCAGTACCCTGCTGTCTGCCTCCTGCAAGCTGCGCTCTTGCACCTCAGCCCTGCGTACCAAATCCTGCCAGGCAAGTGTCTGTTCCATCCTTTCGCAGGTTTGGACAGCCGCCGGTGCCCCTGAGTTGAGAAACTCAGACATTCGTTCCAGCATCTCCCTCGCGTCATTGCGTTTGGCATCCACCGCACCTGTCTTCAACCAGGCCGCAAACCGGTCGCGCCAGGGCGACATTGGAAGATCCGCCAAAATCAGTTTCCAGGTCCGCTGCTGATAAAACCGGGTCTTGGCGGCCTGCAGGACGGCCGCCGCCTGCTCCGTGTCCAGAATCGAGCTGGCCGCCGCGCGTTCCACCGTCGCCCGGATCGAGACCATTGGCTCGCTCAGCGGCGCATAACCCAGCTCAGCAGGGCTGTGAAGGACGGCAACTTCGTCATCGTCGATGATCACGCCTGAAGCATAGTCCTGATAAATCCTGCCAATGCCAATCATACCAAAGGACGACAGCTCTGCCGCCCGCAAGGCCCCCATGCTGGCGCTGCCGAACACGGGAATGCCCTGTTCCATTGCCCACAGGATCTCCTTGTGCCAGACCGAGGGAACCCCTTCAAAATAGCCGTCAATCAGCCCGATTGCTTCGGCACCCTGGCGCGCTGCATTGTAAATATCCCCCTGACCGGCAGGGGGCAGCACGATCGCACCCGGCAGCAGAGCTTGCGTCTCCTCCTCCCCGATCGTCGGTCCGGCGAACACCACAGCAGTCACTGGCCTGCCTCCGCCGCCCGCAGTGCCCGCGCGCCGGCAATGAAATCAGGATCATCGTGCGGCGCTTCCAATCCGGGGATCACGGCGCGCACCACGTGCACTCCCAACCCGGGACGTGACAGGTCTACAGTCAGCACCTGCGTTATGCCGGCTGCTTCCAGTCTGTTCAGCAGCCAGCACTGATCCTCTTCGAAAGAAGGTGAGGAAAAAGTCGGGCAATCCTGAAACCGGGCTGCGGCCTCGCATTGCAAAAGCAGACGGCGAACGTACTGGGTGCGTTCAACGGCCGACGCAGGCGTGAATTCCGCCGGATCCAGATCGTCGCGCGCTCCGGAAATATAGGTCAACCGGGTCTGTGCCGCCTCCGTCAGCGCTCTCAGCAGGGCAATGGCCCGGTCCGGATGACAGCCGCTGCCAATACCGATATGGCCAGTCCGGCACCCTGCTTCGCAAATCATGCAATGAAACGCAGGCACGCCGGTGTCAGAAGTGATATTCCAGATACCGGCGTCAAGACCCGCCGCGGCAAAGCGGTCCAGCGCGTCTTGGCAGCGTGTGTCATCAATCGTGCCCGGATCAATACGCGGTCCCGGCGCCGCATGGTGCCAGAGGGTGATCGCATCGCGCTCAATCAGCTCGCAAACCGCATGGCAGGAAGCCTCTGCCAGGCTGTTGCCCGACGCCAGCCCGTTTGTGGTGCGCGGGAACGCTCCCTGCCCGCCGCCGGGAGGACCGGTATAGTCGGTATCCACCATTTCATAAGGCATCCAGTACCCGGTGTCAGTTGCCAAGTCGGTGCCTTCAATCCACAACGTCCGCCGTTGCGGGTCAAAGCCGGCGCCGGTCACACGCGGCAGCCGCGCCACATCCGCAACCAGTGCCTCCTTCTGCAAGTCGTGAAAGCTGGAGGATCGCAGCGGCAGGTTAATCCGCTCTGCATGCCAGGCCTCAATCGCCTCCATTACGCCGGAGGCCTGGGCCGCCTCCAGTGTGAGCCCCTTACCAAGCGACACGGCAACTGACCGGGAGTTTGGCCGCGTGACCATCACCGTGGGCAGGCCAACTCTGTCCAGCCCGGTCAGATTGGCAATCCTTGTAATCCCCATTTCCGCCAGATGCGGACGCACCCTGTACAGCGTCTGCGCAGGATCACACAGCCGGTGGGTGTCGTGCAGATAGCCTTTTTTCTGCGCCTCGGGCATATGGCAGGCCTCACTGTCATGACAGCCGCAAAACGTATGCCGCAGTCCATTGCGGCGGCTGGCAGCCATAGCCGCAGGATGGCCCGCTGCAGGCCAGCGGTCAACAACGGGGCAGTCAGGCCTTGCACTGCCCTGACGCCCTTGCTCTTACTGATGCGGCTGAAAATCGAATACAGGCACGAAACTTGCGGGTGCCAGCGTCTGGTCCAGCAAGTTCTCGGACACTGTGCTGCGGTCGAAAATCCTAATGGCAGGCCCAGCGTGTTTGAAACGCAAACTGCCTTCAATTGCACGCACTGCCATTTCAACCGCCAGCCGTCCCTGGAGAACGGGAAAGTCTGTTGGAGCAGCAATGATGCGGTCACGAAGAACCCCGCGGTAAACCGCGTGGGTCATGTAATCTGACACAACCTGAACCTGTCCCTGCATGCCGCGGGCGCGCAGCACCGATACTGCCGCTTCCGCAGCAGGCGCGGAACCGGCAATGTAGTCGAGGTCGGGAACCGCATCCAGCGCCTCCTCGACCAGCCGCACCTGGATTTCGCGTCCGGTATCGCCATATTTCGTAACCGCGATCTTGGCTGAACTGCCAGCAAGCGCGGCGCGGAAACCCTCCTCGACAAAGGCCACCCAGCCCGCCTTGGCCGGTCCAGGAAACCAGGCGACCTTGACTTCAGTTGCCCCCTTTGGATGGCGCGCGGCGATCAGCCTGCCTGCCTCGGCCCCCATTTCCGTCCAGGACACCCCCACCTTGGCCGTGATCCCGGCATCGGCAATGTCATTGACCGCGGCAACCACCGGAACAGAAGCCGCAATCTGCTCTACCGTGCTGGTAAGACCTGCGAAGGATACGGTGCCAAGGATCAGCGCATCGGCACCATCGGCGACACAAGCCTCTGTCTGCTGAATTTGCCGCCTGAGGTTGGGATAACCGCCTGCTTCGACCAGCTTGAAAGACACGCCCAGCCGGGCGGCTTCTGCCACCATCCCATAGTTAACGCTCAGCCAATAGGCATCTTTCAAGTGCGGATAGGCAATGCACAGGCGCCATTCCTGCGCCGCCCGTTCGAGCGGCGTATAGTCGACTGCCTCTAACCCGCTGCCGTAGTCAAAAGCTGTCCGCGGCACCTGCAGCCGCCAGCCGTCCGCAACAGCTGCCGTGCTGAAACACGAGAAAAGCAATAGAAAAAATGCGCGCATGAGGTCCCCTTCTCCGAGGGCGGAGGATAGGCAGCGGGACGGAAAAGGGAAATTCAAATTTGCGAAATCCGCAAATGCAGGCGAAAGTTCCCGAATGTTAGGAAAGCTCGGCCTCGGCGGAAAATTGAGCCTCGCATTCATCGTCATTGCGGGGCTGCCGACTCTTGCCGGCATTCTTGGGCTGGTCGAATTGCGTGTGCTTGCACGCCGCCAGGCAGAAGTGATCAGCCAAACCATCCCCGCCATCGCGGAGGTGCGTGGCATCGCAGAGGAAAGCACCCGGATCATAGCCATTGCCCCGGAACTGGCCGGTGTGGCGACCCAGGCGGAACGGGCAAACCGGGCACAGTTTCTTTCCGGTCAGATCGCAGCGCTCACCCGGCGGCTGGATGCACTGGAGCGTGGCGGCATAGCCGGATCCAGCCGGCTGCGGGAGACCGTTACAGATGCTGCAAGGGCGCTGGCGCTGCTAGATGAGCTGGTAGAAACCCGCATCGCGCTGCACAGCGGGCTCAAACAGCTGACCACCCGTAATCTGACCGCGGCGAACAACCTGCTGAGTATGGCCGACACTCTGGTTGCCAATGCCGAGATGGGAACAACTGCCGTCATTTCGAGCCTGTACGGACCGGGCACCTCTCCGGTGGAAGAGCAGGCGCGAACCGATATGCTTGACAAACTGATTGAGGTGGATCTTTTCCAGCTTGGCCTGATGTTCGAGCTGAGGTCGCAAACCGCTGAGATCGGACTTCTGATCAACCGAATTGAAGAAGCAGGCAACGAAGCCGAACTGGAGGAGATCGAGAGCGCACTGGCGAGCCGCCTGAATATCGTTTCGCGCCGGATAAAGGCAATTCGCGATCCCGGCCGCCGCCAGCAGGCAGAAGGCTATGCCGCCCAGCTGCAAACCGTGACGGACGGCAACGCCGGCCTTTTCGGCCTGCGTGTCCGCATCCTGACCACTGAAACCCGCATCAACACACTGAAGCAGGAGTTACAGAACACAGCGCTGCGGCTCGGAGATGAGGCCTCGACCGTCGCCGATCAGGCACAGGCGCGGGCGATCAGCTCAGGAAATGCTGCCGCAGCCGATGTTCAGCGGGCACAGCTTCGCAACGGGTTTGCCGCCATCACCGGGTTCCTGCTGTCACTGGCTGTTCTTTGGTTCTATGTGCGCGGCAGCATCACACGCCGCCTCAACCAGCTGGCAGGTACCATGGCGGCGCTTATGCGCGGCCAGCTGGATCATCCCGTCCGCCCCCGCGGACAGGACGAGATCGCCCGTATGGAAGCCGCAGTGGAAGTGTTCCGCCAGCAGGCTCTCGACAAGCAGGAACTTGAAAAGGTCCGCGACCGCAACGAACAGGAGCTCAGGGAACACCGCAACAACTTGCAATCTCTTGTCGACGATCAGACGGAACGGCTGCGGGAAGAAGTTGAGGCTCACGACGAGGCCCGTCAAAAGGCAGAAGCTGCCGATCAGGCCAAATCTGAATTCCTGGCGATGATGAGCCACGAAATCCGCACACCGATGAACGGTGTGCTGGGCATGCTCCGCAGCCTCTCTGACGAAGGCCTGCCGCCCCGGCAAATGGAACGCCTGCGCGCTGCACTGGTGTCGGGTCAGAACTTGCTGAAGATCCTGAACGATATTCTGGACTATTCCAAAATCGAAAGCGGTGCGCTGGTCCGGGAAGACGTCACGTTTTCACTGCGCGGCCTTGTGGACGACATCATTGTCCTGCTGCGCCCGGGCGCGGACAGCAAAGGGATCCATCTGTGGCTGGATGTGCCAGAAGACCTCCCCGGAGTAGTGAAGGGAGACGCCGCCAAGCTGCGGCAGATCCTCTTCAACCTGCTGTCGAACGCACTGAAATTCACCGACACAGGCGAAGTCATTCTGCGGGTTCGCACAAATGGCGACTTGGGCGGACAGCACTGGATCACTTTTGAAGTCAGCGATACCGGCAAAGGCATTTCTCAGGATGCCAAGGCGCGCATCTTCGAGGCATTCGAACAAGAGGATACGGAAACCGCCCGCAAGTTCGGCGGCACGGGACTGGGTCTGGCGATCAGCAGGCATTTCGCACAGGCAATCGGCGCCCGCCTGTCCCTGGAAAGCACTAAGAACGTCGGCTCTGTCTTCACCCTGGCAGTGGAACTGGCGCCCGGAGACCCTGCAGACCTGATGCCGGAAGACCCGCCAGCTCCGGTCAAACCGACTGGTAGCCCGCTGTCGGTTCTTGTGGTGGAAGACAATGAGATCAATCAGATGGTTGCACAGGGCTACTTGGAACGCATGGGGCACAGCTGCCAATGCGTAGCAAGCGCGGAGGCAGCGCTGGCGCTCCTCCCGGAGGCCCGCTTCGACCTGATACTGATGGATGTCAACTTGCCTGGCATCAGCGGCACAGAGGCCACCCGCCGCTTGCGTGCGCTGCCGGACCCGCGGCTGTCTCGGCTGCCGGTCATCGGCATCTCTGCGCATGTGCAGGAAGAGCAGATCGAAACCCACTTACAGGCCGGGATGAATGGTTTCGTGGCCAAACCGGTCTCACCAGAACGCCTTGCCAAGGCGCTGCAAAGCGTCACACTGGGCCACGATGGCGCGGTTTATTTGTCAGCCCGCCAATCCTCTCCCGAGCAGGACAGGAGGTCCAGCCTGTTGCGGCAAATGCAGGAGAATATTCAGGATCTGGGCGCAGAGCGGGCCTTTGAAATCGCCGCCCTTTTTCAGCAGGAACTTCCCAAGAGCGTTGAGAAAATGGACGCCAGCCATGCGGCGCAGGACCTCACCCGGCTGGCGGAGGAAGCCCATCGCGCGAAGGGCGCCGCCAGCAGTTTCGGTCAGCATGACCTGGCCGGCCTGCTGGCAAATCTGGAGGAGGCCGCCGCCAATGGCAGCGGGGCTGCCGCCGCAGAGTGTATGCGCGAGGTTAACGCGCTGGCGCCGCAGGTGCTGGAGGCTCTCTCCAGCGTGTTGCGCGATTACAGCCGTCAACCCAAGGGGGCGGTGAACACATAGCCTTCACCGTGCACGGTGGTGATAATCCGGGGATTGGCAGGTTCCTCTTCCAGCTTGCTGCGCAGGCGCCGGATCAGCACATCCACTGTCCGCGGGTTTGCCCCGTACTGCCGGTGAGTGACCCGGCTCATCAGCGCGTCGCGTGTGGCGACCTCACCCGCCCGGCTGATCAGCATATCCAGCACTTCAAATTCGGCGCGGGTCAGCGGCACGCTTTCACCCTCAACGGTTTGCAGGTGCCGCGCAGCGATGTCGAACCGGAAATTTCCAAAGTTGTAAACCCGGCGCGCCAGGCGCCGCGCCTCCTGCGTGCGGCGCAGCAGGTTCTTCAGCCTGGCCAGAAGTTCACGCCGGTTGAACGGCTTGCAGACATAGTCATCCGCACCAAGCTCCAAACCGACGATTCTGTCGACTTCGTCATCGCGGCCGGTCACGAGAATGATTCCCATGTCGGATTTGGCTCTCTGTTCCCGGGTAATCTGCAGCCCGTCTTTGCCGGGCAGATTGATGTCGACCAAAAGCAGATCGACATCCCGTGTCTGCAGGACCCGTTCCGCCTCTTCGGCGGTTTCGGCCTGCGAAACCGCATAGCCTTGCGCATCCAGATAGCTGGCAAGAGTGCTCCGGGTGACCGGCTCGTCCTCAATGATCAGAATATGCGCCATGCAGCTCCAGCACTCCAACTTTCCCTTCAGTTAACAAATTTTAACAAAGCTGACCAGCCTGTTCATCCGCGCGGGCTGACCTGTTCACATCTGCTGCTTAGCTTCCGTCTCCGAAAGCCCGGCTTTCAAACAGTAGAGGGTTCCGGCCGATAGAACCGGAACTGCGAAAACAGGGAGAGAAAAATGAAGTTCCGGAAACATCTTATGGCCAGTGCCGCCGCAATGGCGATGGCAGCTCCGATGGCAATGGCAGAAGATTCCTCTGACCCCATCATCATTCCTATCCATAATTGGTCCAGCCAGATCGTGATGAGCCATGTTGTCGGGCAGATTTTCGAGTCCATGGGCAACAGCGTCGAGTATGTTTCCACGGACAGTCAGGCCGTCTATGAATCGGTCCGCTTGGGGGATGTAACGCTGGAGCTTGAGGTCTGGGAGGGCGCTTTTGGCAAGTCCTTCAACGAGGCACTGGCTAAAGGCGGCCTGCATGACGCGGGCGACCACAACGCCGTGACCCGCGAGGACTGGTGGTATCCGGCCTGGACCAAAGAAGCCTGCCCCGGTCTGCCAAGCTGGGAAGCGCTGAACGAGTGCGCTGCCGCATTTGCCACCCCGGAAACCGGCGATAAGGGCCGCTTTCTGGGCGGACCGGTCGACTGGCTCAAGCATGATGCCGAGCGTGTCGAGGCGTTGAACATGAATTTCACCGTGGTGAACGCGGGTTCCGCATCGGCGCTCTGGGCGGAAGTGGCCGCGGCGGAAAAAACCAAAAAACCGGTGGTGATCTTCAACTGGACCCCGAACTTTGCAGAGGCCGTCTGGCCGGGAGAATTTGTCGAATTTCCGAAATGGGAAGAGGGCTGCGACAAAGATCCGGCGGTCGGACCAAATCCGGATGCCACCTATGACTGCGGCAACCCGGCAAACGGCTACCTCAAGAAGGCCGCATGGGACGGCATGAAGGACAAGTGGCCCGCGGCCTATGAAACGCTGACCCAGATCAGCTTTACCAATCCGCAGATCGCCGAGATGGCCAAGCTGGTCGACATTGACGAGTTGGAGCCGGAGGACGCTGCAGCCGAATGGCTGGAGAAGAATGAAGACCTCTGGAAACCCTGGACCGGCTCCTGAATCCAGCAATGACGTCAATCAGCCGGGGCGGCCTGCTGCCCCGGTTTCCCTGCTATAGAAAGTTAAGCCATGACCGCAGCCGCCCCTGTCATTTCCTGCAAAAACGTCTGGAAGCTGTTTGGCGCCAATCCGGAACAGTATCTGAAGTCTCTGACCGGCAACCCGGGTTTTGATGAGATCCGCCAGGCGGGTTATATCGCCGCCGTTCGGGATGTGTCGCTGGACATTGCCAAGGGGGAAATGCTTGTGATCATGGGCCTGTCCGGCTCTGGCAAGTCGACCTTTGTGCGCTGTCTTTCGCGGCTGATCGATATCACTGGCGGCGAGGTCACGGTCGAAGGCCAGAACATCGGCGAAATGTCCGAAAAAGAGCTGATTGACCTGCGCCGCAACAAGATGGGCATGGTGTTCCAAAGCTTCGGCCTGTTGCCGCACCGCACCGTGCTGGACAATGTGGCCTTCCCGCTGGAAATGCGCGGACAGGACCGCCACGAACGCCGCGCCAGGGCACTGGAGGTGATTGAGCTGGTCGGTCTGTCCGGACGTGAGGACTATTTCCCGCGCGAGCTCTCGGGCGGACAGCAGCAGCGCGTCGGCATCGCCCGCAGCCTGGCGATCGAGCCCGATATCTGGTTCCTGGACGAACCCTTTTCCGCGCTGGATCCGCTGATCCGCCGCGAGATGCAGGACGAGTTCCTGCGCCTGCAGGAAATGCTGGGCAAAACCATCGTCTTCATCACTCATGACTTCGACGAGGCCCTGCGTCTTGCCGACCGTATCGCCATTATGAAGGACGGCGTGGTGGAGCAATGCGACACACCTGACCAGATTGTGCTGAACCCTGCCACCGAATATGTCGCCAAATTCACAGAGGAGATCGAGAAATCCCGCGTGGTCCACGCCGGCGTGCTGGCGCGTGAGGTCAACGGTCACAACCTGACAGGCGTTCCCGTCGGCGACAAGCAGACCATTGCCGAACTTGCCCGGCTGCTGGTCAATGACAGCCGTGATTTCCTGCCTGTGGCCAGCAATAGCGGCACTTTGGTTGGCGCATTGAGCCGCCAGGAAGCACTCGATGTGCTGCTGGGAGCAGGGTCATGACAGACCAGACGATGACTCTTGCGGGCAAGCCTCAGACCTGGACGCGGGCCCGGACAGGCTGGACGATTTTCATCGCAGCCTGCCTTCTGGCCATTGGCAATTCGGTTTTGCCTGCCGGACTGGTGCGGCCGCCAGAGTGGCTGATCCTTCCCTTCGCTGACTGGATCAATGCACTCTTTGTTTTTGTCCGCGACGATCTGGGCCTTCTCTACCTGACCCGTGCCTTTGCCGACGGCGTCGAATGGCTGCTCGATGTGACTGCCAATCTGCTGTACGGCAAGAACCGGTGGCCCCGCATCGGCCCTATCCCCTGGACCGTGATCGCCAGCATCGGCTTTGTCATCGGCTATGCCTTGCAGGGATGGCGGCTGTCGCTTCTGACCGGCGGCACCTTTGTCTGGATCGCCATCATGGGCCAGTGGAAATGGGCGATGGAGACCCTTTCCGTGATCGTCGTTGCCGCGCCGTTCTCAATCCTGTTCGGCCTTGTGATGGGCATTCTCGCCTGGCGCTCCAAGGCCTTTGAAAGGATCCTGAACCCGGTCCTCAACATTGCGCAAAGCCTGCCGCATTTTGCCTATATGATTCCGGTCGTCGTCTTTATCGGCGTCGGTCCCAAGGCAGGGGCCATCGTCACCATCATCTTCTCGGTGCCGCCGATGATCCGCATGTCGCTCTTGGGTCTGCGCAAGGTCCCGCATGAGGTGATCGAAAGCGGCCACATGTGCGGCTCCACCCGCTGGCAACTGCTGCGCTACGTTCGCATCCCAACAGCCCGGACCGAGATCCTGGTTGGTGTGAACCAGGTGATCATGCAATGCCTTGCCATGGTGGTTCTGGCCAGCTTCATCGGTATGCCGGGCCTCGGCCAGAAACTGCTGCAGCTGCTGCAGGCGCTGAAAATCGGCCGGTCGGTCGAAATCGGCATCACCATCGTGCTGCTGGCCGTCATGCTGGACCGCTGCACCAAGGCCTGGGCCACCAAGCAGCCTGAGCACTTCGAGAAGGGCACCTCCTTTGCCGTTCGCAACAAGTTCCTGCTGATCGGTGCTGGCCTGTCCCTGGCGTGCCTCGTGCTGGCGCAGTTCGTTCCCTTGATGGACCAGATCGGCCGCCGGGACGCCTTCACGATCTCCAAGCCGATTGATGCGGTTGCGGACTGGTTCATTGTATTGATCGACCCTGTCACTCAATGGCTGCGGTGGTTTCTGATCACTTGGGTACTGATCCCGATCCGTGATGCATTTTTGTGGATGCCCTATGCCGCCATTTTAGCATTGCTCGCGGCGGCCGGCTGGGCCATCGGGGGCCTGCGCTCGGCACTGGTATGCTTGGGCTTCTTTGGCCTCATTGCCATGTCCGGCTGGTGGGACCGCGCAATGATCACCGTCTACACCGTAGTAGTGGCGGTATCCATCGCATCGTTGATGGGCTTCCCGCTGGGGATCTGGGGATCCTTCAACGAGAAGCGCGCAAGCCTCGCGCTGCTGATCTGCGACACTCTCCAGACCTTCCCCAGCTTCATCTACCTGATCCCGGTTGTCATGCTGTTCGGTGTCAATGATGTGGCCGTGGTCGGCGCGGTGGTTCTGTTCGCGGCGGTACCGCTGGTTCGCTACACCATTGAAGGGCTGCGGCAAGTACCGGAAACCCTGATTGAGGCTGCCGACATGTCCGGCGCCACAAGGATGCAGACACTGTGGAAGGTGCGGCTGCCGATGGCGCTGCCGACCATCATGGTCGGGGTCAACCAGTCGGTGATGTTCTCGCTGTTCATGGTGATCATCGCGGCATTCATCGGCACCCAGGACCTCGGCCAGGAAATGCAGCGGGCACTGTCTTCCACAGATGTGGGCAAGGGGCTGGTGCTGGGTCTTGCCGTCGCCTTCATGGGACTGATGGTAGACCACCTTGTAAGCACTTGGGCGCGGTCCAAGAAAGAAGCGCTGGGCCTGGAGTAAAATCATGACACTGCATTCCAGCGACTTTGGCCCCGCCCTGATCCGCCGCATCGGCTTCCTGTTGTTTCCCGGCTTTCCGATGGCTTGCCTGACTGCGGCCATCGACACGCTGCACACCGCAAATGAGCTGGCCGGCAACCAGGTTTTCAGCTGGTCGCTCATAACCGAGACCGGCACGCAGGCAACAGCGTCGGCAGGCGTGCCTTTCTCGGCAGACTGCAGTCTTGCGGAAACAGACGCAATTGACTGCCTGTTCCTGCTTTCTGGTCCGGAAGCCGGGTTTGATGACCCGGCCTCCGGACACGGCCGGCTGCGTTACCTGGCACGCCACGGTGTCATCCTTGGCGCGGCTGCCGGCGGCGTCTTCCCGCTTGCCCGCAGCGGTGTTTTGTCCGGACGGCGCTGCGCCGTCCATTGGAGCTTCCGCAGCGCCTTTGAATCAGCTTTTCCGGATTGCACCGCAGTGGACCGTCTGGCCGTGCGTGACGGGCCGGTTCATACAGTTTCCGGAGCCGCAGCGATGTTTGACCTGACGCTGGAGCTGATTGAAAATGAGCTTGGTGAGGCCGCTATGAACGAAGTTGCTTGCATGTTTCAGCATCCTGTTCCGCGCAGCGTCAGTGCCCGGCAAAAAGTCCCTGTTCTGCAAAGCGGCCGTACGGTCGATCAAATGCCGCCTGCGGTCAAACAGGCGATGTTCATCTTTTCGGAGAATGTCGAAACTCCTGTCGGCATCCGCGAGGTCGCCCGCATGGCCGGTATTTCTCCTCGCCAGCTGGAACGCAGTTTCCGCACCGCCACAGGACTCAGCCCCGGCGAATATTACCGCCGCCAGCGCCTCAAGACAGCCAGGCAGATGGTGCGCTATTCCTGGGACAGCATCTCGGACATCGCTCATTCTGTTGGCTATGCCAGCTCATCGACCCTGACGCTTCATTACCGCAAGTTCTATGGAATAACGCCGGTTCAGGACCGCAAACAGACTTTTCTTCCGGATACCGGGATCCCGGTCCGAAACCGCCCGGCGGCAGACCGGAGCGCGGCAAAAGCTGTCACGTTTGCATCGGGATGACTGCAGCTCAACCATGCCGGCACCTTCGGCGGTGGTGTCCTGAGCGTCCGGAATAGGGCGCGCGCCGCGCTGCACTACTGGCTTGGAACTCACCATTCAATAGCACTGTTCAGATTTTCAATCACCCTCTGACGATGGCATGCGCGGTGAACTCCGCAAGTTCACCACGCCAGATCTGACGGCCGAAACAGAAGGGTTTGCCGTCTTTCCCGCAGATCACCTGCTCAAGTTCAATCCCGGCATTGTAGGTCGGCAGGTTCAGCAATCCCGCCTCCTGTTCATTCAATGCGCGCATCCGGATCGTAATGTCACCGGATTGCGGCGGCATGTTGTACTCCCGCTCCATCAGTACCGTGGTTGACTGCTGCAGGCTGTGATCGAACAGGCCGGGGAAAAGGCTGGCAACGGCGTATTCCTCTTCGACAAACGCGGGGTGGTCCCGAAGCAGGAACAGCCGGGTGTATTTGTACAGCGCTTCTCCTTCGGGCACGTCCAGTTTTGCCGACAAGGCTGCATCTGCCTCGGCCATCTGCTGGGAGACCACCTTGATCGCCAGTCCAGGCCCTTCCTGACCGATCAGGGCCGAGAGGCTGACGGTCTTGCTGATGTCATAAGCCACGCGCTGCGGCGACACGAATCGGCCGCGGCGCCCGGAACTGTAGGCGAGCCCTTCCATTTCAACTGCAAGAAGCGCGCGGCGTGCGGTCATCCGGCTGATGCCAAACTGCTCTGCGATGGCTCTTTCCGAAGGCAGCGCTGCATGCGCTGCCAGTTTTCCGCTGCGGATCTGATTTCGCAGATGGTCAATAACCATCTGAAAAGCAGGTGTTCTTTTGGTTTTGTCCAAATCGTCTGCGTTCATGATGCGCGGTCCCGCAAGTTTTCATTTGGTATATACCAGAATGGTGGTATATACCAGTTTTATGAGTTCCACATCCTGAGTGCATGGCGCAGCCAAGGTTTGCAAGGGATGGGCAGGGGGAGCGGGGCGTAAATCCCGCGGGTTTTGGAGGCAGGACGATGAATGCGGCGCCGGATATTCAAGCACTGCAATTCACCAGTGACGGGGGGCTGGGCGGCACGGCCCGGATCGGCCTTATTGTCCTGCAATCGGACCAAACCCTGGAGCATGAGCTGTCGGGTGTGCTGCGCCAGCCCGGGGTGGCGCTGTATCACGCACGGATCCCCAACGAGATGGAAGTCACCAGCGATACGCTGCGGAAGATGGAAACGGATCTGCCGGCCGCGGCGGCGCTGCTGCCGGCTGCCTTCGGGCTGGACGCGATCGGCTATTGCTGCACGTCTGGGGCGACGATGATCGGCGAGGCCCGGGTGGATGCGATCCTGCGCAGCGTGCATCCGGGGGCCAGGACCACCAACCCGCTGACCGCATGCAAGGCAGCGCTGAGCGCGCTGAAGCTGAAGCGGATCGCGCTAATCACCCCCTATGCCGCCGAGGTGACCGAAGGCATGCGGGACAATCTGGCCGCCGCCGGGTTCCAGGTGAACGCGGTTGGCAGCTTTAACCAGAGCGACGATTTCAAGGTGGCGCGAATTTCCTCTCAGAGCATTCTGGAGGCGGTCAAGGAGGTCGGTGGCCGCGCGGATTGCGATGGCGTGTTCGTGTCCTGCACCAGCCTGAGGGTCATGGGCATCATCGCCGAGGCCGAGGCGGCCATCGGCAAGCCGGTTCTATCCAGCAATCAGGTTACCGCCTGGCATCTGGCCCGTCTTGCGGGCCTGCGCAGCAGCATCGCCGGGGCCGGCATGCTGTTTCACACCCAGTTGAAGCCGCAGGAATAACACAATGACCGATATGCACCCCGCCGCGGAGCGCGGGTTTACCACACAGGAGTTTGAGCAGCGCACGCAAGCCGCCCAGAAGATCATGGCGGGCCGAGGACTGGATGCGCTGCTGCTGACCACCGAACCGGAGGTGCGTTATTTCACCGGCTTCGACACCATCTTCTGGCTCAGCCCGACCCGGCCCTGGTTCGTGGTGATCCCGGCCAGCGGCGCGCCGGTGGCGGTGATCCCGGAAATCGGTGCACCCAGTATGGCGCTGACCTGGGTTTCCGATATCCGCACTTGGCTGGCGCCGCAGCCGGAGGACGACGGTATTTCGCTGCTGGCGGACACCCTGCGGGAGCTGATGCCCGGCGGCGGCACCCTGGGTGTGCCAATGGGGCATGAAACCCATGTGCGGATGCCAGCGGCGGATTTCCGGAAATTGCAGGAGAACCTAGGCGGTATCCGCCTTGCCGACGGCACCGATGTCGTCCGCAGTCTGCGGATGGTTAAATCCGAGTCTGAGATCGCCAAGATCGCCCGGATCTGCAGCATCGCCTCCTCAGCCTTTGAGGACTTGCCGAACCATATCCGGGCAGGCGACACCGAGCGTCAGGCCTTTGCCAAGTTCAAGATCAGCCTGCTGCAGCACGGCGCCGATGACGTGCCTTACCTGGTGGGCAGCTCTGGTCCCGGCGGGTTTGCGGATGTGATCAACCGGCCCACGGACCGGGTGATTGCAGACGGCGACATGCTGCTTCTGGATACCGGTTCACTGTGGGGCGGCTACAGCTGCGATTTTGACCGGAATTATGCCTTTGGCCATGCCGCGGACGCAGCCAAACAGGCCTATGACCTGGCCTGGCGAGCAACCGAGGCCGGATTGCAAGCGGCACGACCAGGTATCACCACCACAGACCTGTGGGGGGTGATGGCCAAAGTGCTGGAGGACGGCGGCTGCACCGGCCATCAGATCGGGCGCATGGGCCACGGGCTGGGCATGCAGGTCACCGAATGGCCATCGCTGATGCCCGGAGACAATACCATGATCGAGGAAGGCATGGTGCTAACGCTTGAGCCCGGTTTTGCATTCGGCGGCAACAAGATGATGCTGCACGAAGAAAACATCGTCATCCGCGCCGATGGCGCGGAATTACTCTCGCGCCGCGCTCCGCGCGAGCTGCCAATCATCTCTTAACACATGGGATCCGACCACATGACCAAACAGCTCCCGTCCCATGCGCAGGTCGTCATTATCGGCGGCGGCATTCATGGCTGTTCCGTTGCCTATCACCTGGCCAAACAGGGGCTGACGGATGTTGTGCTGCTGGAGCGCAAGCAGCTGACCAGCGGCACCACCTGGCACGCGGCCGGGCTGGTCGGGCAGCTGCAGGGCAGCCATGCCACAACCGCGTTTGCGAAATACGGCATCGAACTGCTGCAGGAGATTGAGGCGGAAACCGGTCAGAACCCGGGTTACCGCCGGTCGGGGTCGATCTCTATCGCCGTTAACGATGAGCGGATGGCGGAATTGAAGCGAAAAGCGGATTTCGCGGCGCTGTTCGGCATTGAGGCACATTATATGGAAACGGCGGCCATTCAGGAGCGCTGGCCGCTGATGAATCCAGAGGGCGTTCTGGGCGGCATTTATATGCCCAGCGACGGTTCTGCCAACCCGGTCGATCTGACCACGGCACTAGCTAAAGGCGCGCGGATGCGCGGTGCGAAAATTCTGGAGAACATCAAGGTCGAGGAAGTGCTGACCGAGCGCGGCAAGGCGGTTGGCGTGCGCACCGCTGAAGGCACGATCAGCGCCGATTATGTCGTGAACTGCGGCGGTATGTGGGCGCGGGAACTGGGCCGGCAGAACGGCGTCGGCGTGCCGCTGCACGCCTGCGAGCACTATTACCTGGTGACCGAGGCCATCGAGAACCTGCCCAGCGATCTGCCGGTGCTGCGGTCCTATTGCGACGGCACCTACTGGAAGGAGGACGCCGGCAAGCTGCTGTTCGGCTTTGCCCATTTCCAGGCCAAGCCCTGGGGCATGAGGGGGATCTCCGAGGATTTTGAATTCGACAGCCTGCCGTTTGTCGAAGACGACGTGATGGAGGTGCTGGAACTGGCGATGAACCGGGTGCCGCTGCTGCAGGAAACTGGTATCCGCACCTTCTTTAACGGGCCGGAAAGCTATTCCTATGACGGGCGGTTCATCCTGGGGCAGGCGCCGGATATTGCGAATTACTTTGTTCTGGGCGGGGTGAACTCCACTGGCATTCAGTCCGGTTCGGGCGCGGGCCAGGCGCTGGCGCAGTGGATCATCGACGGCCATCCGCCGATCGACCTGAGCGAGATGGACCCAAAGCGCTGCGAAGAATTTCAGGCGCGCGATCCCTATCTGCAGGCGCGCTGCCCGGAAACCCTGGTGCTGACCTATGCAATGCATTGGCCGAACCGCCAGCGCGAGACCGTCCGGAACCTGCGCCGCACCCCGTTCTATCATCCGATGAAGGCCCGCGGCGCCTGTTTCACCGAAGTTCAGGGCTGGGAGCGGCCCGGCTGGTTTGCGCCCGAAGGGGTGGAGCCGAAGTATCAATACAGCTTTGGCCGCCAGAACTGGTTCCCGTATGTGCAGGAGGAGCAGAAGGCCGCCCGCGAAGCGGTTGCGATGATCGACTACTCGATGCTGGGCAAGCTGATGGTTGAGGGTAGGGACGCCGAGAGCTTCTTGCAGAGGGCCTGCACCAACAACATGTCGATGGCCAATGGCCGTGTTGCCTATACGCTGATGCTGAACGAACGCGGCGGTATCGAGAGCGACGTCACGGTGGCGCGCCATGGGGGCGAGAGCTTCATGGTGATGAGCTCGATCTCGCACACGCGGCGCGACTATCTGCATCTGCGCGACCTGATCCGCGAGGATGAGGACGTACGGCTGCGGGATGTGACCTCCGCATATGGTGTGCTGGGCATCATGGGGCCGCAGAGCCGGGCGCTGCTGCAGGCCGTCAGCGATGCGGATCTTTCCAATGCGGCGTTCCCGTTCAACAGCCTGCGCCATTTCCATATCGGCCACGCCCCGGTTTTTGCGCAGCGGCTGTCCTATTCGGGCGAATTGGGCTGGGAGATTTTCATCACCCCGGATTTTGCCGAGCACGTGTTCGAGGTGCTGATGCAGGCAGGCGAAGAGTTCGGCATCCGGCTGATCGGCGGCGAGGCATTGAACGCGCTGCGGCTGGAAAAGGGGTTCCTGCACTGGGGCCATGACATGGCCTATACCGAGGCACCGCATCAGATCGGGCTGGAGTTTGTCTGCAAGACAGAGAAACCCGTCCCCTTCATCGGGCGCGAGGCCTATCTGGGGCGCAAGGCAGAAAACAAGGGGCCGTTCCTGTGCTCCGTCAAACTGCGCGACCCGGGGCCGCTGTTGCATCACAATGAACCGGTGCTGCGGGACGGAAAGGTGGAGGGGTTCGTGACCGCCGGCGCCTGGGGGCAGACGCTCGGAGCGGCGGTTGGCCTGTGCTTCCTGACCCTGCCGGAGGGTGAAACGGACAAGGCCGCGGTGGCCGCGGGCGACTTCACGGTTCTGGTCGAAGGTCAAAGCTTCGCAGCGGATGTCAGCCTGACGCCGTTTTATGATCCGGACAGCAAGAGGATGCTTGAGAGGGCATAAGGGACAGCACCGGGAAGAAAGGAGCGGTGGCGAAGAATTCATAACCTGTGGTTATTCAAAGGCAGCAAAAATGGTCATTTTGAAATGTGTCTTTGTGACCGTACGTTAAGCTGTTCCTGGGCGAAACAGACCTTTTTCCACGGGGAAATGCAGATTTGCAGGCGGGTTGGAGGCAAGAAAACCTTCCGGATCCAGCCGCTCATACCGGCAGGCGGGCAGCACCGGAAACATAACCTGCCGGAAGGCCCCGAAGGGGCGGCGGTGTCACACTAGAAATTGATCCATGATGAACTGGGAGGAAATCATGACTAACAAAACATTGAAAACCATTGGCGCGGCAGCCCTTGCGGTTGTGGTCAGCAGCGTTGCAGCTCTGGCCGGCCCGATCGAGGACCGGATCGCCGCGGGCGAACCGATCCGCATCGGCTTCTCCAACATCCCGATCTGGGGCTTCCCGGATGAAAACGGTGACGCCAAGGGTTTTGTGAACGAAATCGCGCTCGGCATCCTGAAGGAAATGGGCCACGACAACGTGGAAACGACCGTGACCGACTGGGGCGGGCTGATCCCCGGCCTGCAGGCCAACCGCTATGACCTGATCACAGGCGGGCTTTATATTCTGAACAGCCGCTGCCAGAACATTGCCTTCTCCGAGCCGATTGCCCAGGCCGGCGATGCCTTCATCGTGCCGGCAGGCAACCCCAAGGGCATCCAGAACTATCAGGACATTCTGGCGGCGGAGGCGATGCTGGTCACTGGCGCAGGCTACAACACCGTGGAAGCGGCCAAGAAAGAAGGCTTGACCGATCCAATGATCATGCAGGTTCCGGGACCGACCGAGATGCTTGCAGCGGTCAAGGCGGGCCGGGCGGACGCCGGCGGAATGACCTATTTTGAGGCCGCGCATCTGGCTGAAAACGACGATGCCGTCGATGTCACCGATCCTGCTGCGTTGCCGGATTGGACGCAGAACTGGGTGGGTGTCGGCTTCCGCGAGGCGGACAGTGACTTTATGGCCAAGTTCAACGCAGCGCTTTCTGGTTATGTCGGCACCGACGCGATGATGCAGTCCGTTGAAGCCTACGGGTACACCGCAAGCAACCTGCCCGGCGACAAGACCGCGGAGTGGGTCTGCGCCAACCGCTGATCTGACAGTGCGGCGGAGCCCTGCGCTCCGCCGCATGTAATTCTGTTTGAAAGACGAATGACGGATGGGGCTTTACGACTTTCTGGCACAGTACTGGCCGCGGCTGTTGTCCGGCGCCGGGATAACTGTTGCACAATTCCTGCTCGCCGCCGCTTTGGGTGTCGCCATTTCCCTCTGCATGGGGCTGATGAAGCTGTCGCAGAACGCGCTGCTGCGTGGCGCTGCCGTAACCTATATTGAGATTTTCCGCGGCACCTCGCTGGTGGTGCAGCTCTACTGGATCTTCTTTGTGCTGCCGCTATTCGGGCTGACGATCGAGAAATTCACCGCCGGCTATCTTGCGGTTGGCATGAATATCGGCGCCTACGGGGCGGAGCTGGTGCGCGGCGGCATCCTGTCTGTGCCCAAGGGGCAGTGGGAGGCGGCGCTGGCGATCAACATGAGCCCGGCGCAGCGGATGCGGCGGATCATCCTGCCGCAGGCGCTGGTCAATATGCTGCCGCCCTGGGGCAACCTGATGATCGAACTGCTGAAGGGCACCGCGCTGGTGTCGCTGATCTCGGTCGCCGACCTGATGTTCGAGGCGCGGCAGATCAACTCCTCCACCTTCCTGTCGGCGCAGGTCTTTGGCGCGGCACTGTTGATCTACTATGTGCTGGCCCGCTTCTTGGTGACGCCGTTCATGCGCTGGCTGGAACGCCATATGGCGCGCAAGCTGGGGAGGACCTGAGCCATGTTCGACTGGAAATGGGACTTTACCTGGGAAATCCTGCCGCGGCTGGTCTACGCCACTGGCAACACACTGATTGCAGCCGGCGCAGGGTACGTCATAGCTGTGGTATTGGGGCTGATGCTGGCGCTGGCGCAGCGTACGCCGTCAAGGGCCCTGACCTTCACCGTGCGCGAGTTTGTGGAGTTCATCCGCTCCACCCCGCTGATCCTGCAGATCTTCTTTGTCTTCTACGTGGGGCCGCAGTTCGGCGTCCGGCTCAGCCCCTGGATGTCCGGGATGATCGCGATCGGCCTGCACTATGCCTGCTACCTGTCAGAGGTCTACCGCGGCGGCATCGAGAGCGTGCCGAAAGGCCAGTGGGAGGCCGCTATCGCGCTCAACATGACCACGGCGCAGAAATACCGACGGGTGATCATCCCGCAGGCGATCCCGCCGGCGCTGGCCGGCATGGGCAACTATCTGGTCGGCATCTTCAAGGACACGCCGATGCTGTCGGTGATCGGGGTTGCCGAACTTATTCATACCGCCAATGCCATCGGGTCCGAGAACTACCGGTTCCTGGAACCCTACACGATGGTTGGCATTATCTTTCTGGCAATCTCCCTGCCGGCAGCGGGTCTGATCCGTCTGTTCGAAGGGTATGTGCGCCGCAAACTGGGACTGTAAAGATGCTGGACAAGACTGGCTTTCCGCTTGAGATGACCGGCGAAGACACGCCGATGGTGAGCTTTCGCAAGGTGCGCAAATCTTATGGAGCGCTGACCGTTCTGGACGATCTGGACCTGGATGTTAGCGCAGGTGAGATGGTGTCGATCATTGGCCCTTCAGGCTCGGGCAAAACCACCGTGCTGCGGATGCTGATGACGCTGGAGCGGATCAATGGCGGGGTGATCTATGTGGACGGCAAGCCGCTGAGCCATATGCCCAAAGGCGGCCAGCTGGTGCCCGCCAACGAACGGCACCTGCGCAGCCGCCGCGCTGACATCGGCATGTGTTTCCAGCATTTCAACCTGTTTCCGCATATGACCGCGCTGGAAAACTGCATGGAGGGGCCGGTGCAGGTGCTGGGACTCTCCAAGGCGGAGGCACGCGACCGGTCGGAGGAGCTCTTGGAAATGGTCGGCATGATCTCCAAGAAAGACCAGCACCCCTCGCGCCTGTCCGGCGGCCAGCAGCAGCGGGTGGCGATTGCCCGCGCATTGGCGATGCGGCCCAAGGTGATGCTGTTTGATGAGGTGACGTCCGCTCTGGACCCGGAGGTGATCGGCGAAGTCACCAATGTGATCCGCCAGCTGGTCTCCGAGCATAACCTGACCATGCTGATGGTCACCCACCAGATGGGCTTTGCCCGCGATATCTCGGACCGGGTGTGTTTCTTCTATGGCGGCAGAATCGAGGAGCAGGGCCCGCCGGCAGAGCTGTTCGGCAACCCGCAGCGGGAGCGGACGCAACAGTTCCTGAGCGCCGTCAGAGAGGCGGTGTAAGTTTCAGAGCGGGATGCCCACATCCCTCAGAAGGCTTCGGGTCTGCTCGGTGAGCAGACCTGTGCGCCAGATCACGAAATAGCTGCGTCCGGTCGCCAGCTGGTACGCATCCAACGGCACCAGCCGCCCGGCGTCGATTTCGAACCGCAGCACATCGGGGCAGCCAAGCGCCACCCCGCGGCCGCGGATCGCGGTATCCAGAGTGTTGCCGTATGAGCCCAGGTTGACCTTGGCAGCCTGGGCGATTTCGGGATTGCCGGTCAGTTCGGCAAAATCGCCCCAGTTCACCCATTTCGGAGTCAGCTTGTCAAAATCAAGCAAGGTCGCCGCCGCCAGACCGCCTGCGCGCTGCGCCTTGGCTGGAGACGTGACCGGCATCCAGCGTTCCTCGAACAGAAGTGCGCCGTCCCAGCCGGCCGGGATGTCCTGGCCGTAGTAGATCATCGCATCCGTCTCCAGCGCGAACAGTTCAGTGTCCTTGTCCGAGGCTGTCAGGGTAACAGGCGCGGCATCACTGCTGAGAAGGTATTCATTGATTCTAGGCGTCAGCCAGTATTGCGACACGGCGACATTGGCCGCCAGCGACAGCCGGGTGCCGCTGCTGGAGCGCCGCAGCTGCTGCAAGCATGAGTGCAGGTAATCCAGCGCCTCGCCGGAATTAGCTGCCAGGATCTTGCCGTTGCGGGTCATGGACAGGCTGCGGCCGCGGCGGTTCACCAGGGTCATGCCCAGCCAGTCCTCAAGCACTTTGATTCTCTTGCTTACAGCGGCTTGGCTGACATTCAGTTCCTCCGCGGCACGGGTAAAGTTGCCGTGCCTGGCAACAGCTTCGAAGAACAGGAGGTAGTCGAGGGGCGGCAGGGCGCGGCGGTAGTTTTTCATAACCCTTGGTTATCACATTCCCGGACCGAATGTCACTTTGGAAAGCGTGATTTCGAGCGTAGCATTCGGATCAGGCCCAGAATGCGGCAGGGCTTTGCCGCGCGGCTCTCCATAACAGACGGGGATGTAAAATGTTCACAGAGCGAATGTCGCGTTTTCAGGCAAAGCTGGCTGAGGCCGGGATTGATGTGGCGCTGATCACTGATGACGACAATGTCTATTACCTGACGGGTTATTACGATTACCTGCACATGGAGTTCGGCCGCCCGACCATTCTGGTGGTGCCCAAGGACGGTGAGACGCTGCTGATCACCCCAACCATCGACCTTAACAGTGCGGAAGCAGCGGCGCGGGTGGGCCGGATTGCCGCCTGGAATGACGGAATGGGCAACGAATGGCGCGAGGAATTGCCGGGTGCAGTCCGGAATGCGGCGTCGGTGGCGATTGAACCGGGCCATATGCCGCCGCCCGTGCGCGCCTATGTGAAAGATCTGGTCGCCGCGGAAAACATCACCAGCACGACGCCAATCCTGAACCAGATGCGGATGATCAAATCTCCGCAGGAATTGCAGCTGGCCCGCCATGCGGGCGAAGTCGCCACCGCGATGATGAATGCAGGCCGGGCCGCAATCGGCGACGGCGTGCCGGAGTTCGAGGTGGCGATCGCCACCAGCCAGGCGGGCACCCGCAAGGCGGCAGAGCTGCTGGCAGCGCATTATGATGATGGCGACATGTCGCCCAACACCCATTTCCTGCAGATCATGGCCTCGGGCAAGGACATCGTGAAAACCCACCACCGGGCCTCGACCCGGATCATGCGGCGGGGTGAGCCGGTGTTCCTGTGCTTCTGCGGCATGACCAATTTTCACCGCTTCAAACTGGGTTTTGACCGCACCTTCTGGATCGGCGAGCCGGATCCCGAGCAGGTCAAGGTCTATGAGGTAGCAGTGGCCAGCCAGAAGGCTGCGCTGGAGGCCCTGCGCCCCGGCGTGACGGCGGAAAGTGTGCATGCCGCCTATGCCGAGGTGATCCAGGGGGCGGGATACGATTACCCCTTCCGTTGCGGCCGGGCCACCGGTTTCAGCTTCCTGGAGGCGCCGCAGCTGGTCACCGGCGATACCACGATCATCCAGCCGGGCATGGTGCTGGCGGTGGACGGGTCGGTGTCAGTTGACACCTTCCGCGCCCAGGTCGGTGACAGTTTCATCATCACCGAGGACGGCTGGGAGCAGCTGACCCAGCATCCGAAGTCCGTTGAGGAGGTCATCCTGTGATGTTCCAGCCAGGCCAAACCATCCAGTCCAAGCCCCGCACCCCTGAAATGGATGCCGGGCGGTTCCACCGTGCCAAGCTGGGCTTTATCCTGATGTCCACCGACCCCTCCGCCGAAGGGGATTTTTGGGACATGGCGCCGGAAGGCGTTGCCGTCTACGTCACGCGCCTGAAGACCGACGACCACACCACAACCGAAACTCTGGCCAGGCACATCGAGCACATGGCCGACGCGGCGGCGCGCATCCAGCCGGAGGCGAGGCCCGATGTGGTCAGCTACAGCTGCACCTCCGGATCCATCGTGATCGGCGAGCAGCGGGTGATGGCGGAGATCAGGAAAGGCGCGCCCTGGGCGCAGCCGATGTGCCTTGTGCAGGGGGTGCTGGACGCGCTGAACGAGCTGGGCGCTAAGAAGCTGGTGGTCGGCACGCCTTATCTGGATGACATCAACACCGCCGAGGCGGAGTTTCTGGTCGAGCGCGGCTTTGATGTGCTGGACATTCAGGGGCTCAATATCGCCAGCGGCTGGGACATGGGGCTGGTGACGCCGGACTACTGGAAGAAATTCGCGCTGGAGATCGACCAGCCGGAGGCCGATGCGATTTTCCTCAGCTGCGGCGGCGTGCGCTCGCTTCCTGCGGTCGAGGAAATCGAGCAGATCACCGGCAAGCCGGTCATCACGTCGAACCAGGCGCAATTCTGGTCCTGCCTGCGCCGCGCCGGGATCATGGATGAACTGGAGGGTTTCGGCCAGATCTTCAAACACCCGGGACGGATGCTGAAACCCACCGCCTGAGGCCCCTGAAAGACCTGATAAATGACCCGTTTTTCCGCATGGAATGTGCTCTGGCAGGGTATCACCGGCCAGAAGGGGTGGACTCGTCAGTGGCGGGACCCCGAACCCAAGAGCCATTACGACGTAATCATCGTCGGCGGCGGCCTGCATGGGCTGGCGACCGCCTATTACCTGGCCAAGAACCACGGGCTGCGCAATGTCGCGGTGCTGGAGAAGGGCTGGATCGGCGGCGGCAATGCCGGACGCAATACCACCATTGTGCGCTCCAACTATGCGCGTCCGGGCAACCGGCAGTTCTATGCGCATTCGCTGAAATTGTGGGAAGAGCTGAGCCACGAACTGAACTACAACGTGATGTTCAGCCAGCGCTCGCATATCGCGCTGCTGCACTCTCCGGGCGCTATTGATGCGGCCGCGCGCAATTACAACACCCTGCGCCGCACCGGCACCCCTGATGCAGAGATCTGGGGCCTGGAGCAGTTGAAGCAGGCAGTGCCGCACCTGAACTACGCCGAGGGCGCGCGGTTTCCAGTGATGGGGGCGGCAGTGCAGAAACGCGCGGGCACCGCCCGCCATGATGCGGTGGTCTGGGGCTATGCCCGCGCCGCGGACCAGCTGGGCGTGGACATCCTGCAAAACTGCGCGGTGACGGGGGTGGAGCGCGACGGCGGCCGGATTACTGCGCTGGAAACCACGCGGGGCCGGATCACCGCCGGCAAGGTCGGCTTTGCGGTTGCAGGCAATACCTCGCGGCTGTGGAACATGGCCGGGCTTGGGCGCCTGCCGATTGAATCCCACAAGCTGCAGGCCTTCGTCTCGGAGCCGCTGAAGCCCCTGCTGGATCAGGTTGTGGTCTTCGGCATGGGCGGCGCGCATTTCTATATCTCGCAGTCGGACAAGGGCGGCATGGTCTTTGGCGGTGATCTGGACTGGTACAAATCCTATGCGCAGCGCGGCAACCTGCCGATTGTGCAGGACGTGGCAGAGGCGGCGATGTCGGTGATGCCCTGCCTGGGCCGGGTCAAGCTGCTGCGCCATTGGGCCGGGGTGGTCGATATGTCGATGGACGGCAGCCACTTCATCTGCCCGACGCCCTTGGACAATCTCTATTTGAACACCGGCTGGAACTACGGCGGCTTCAAGGCGACACCTGCCGCGGGCTGGTGGTTTGCCGATCTGATCGCCAATGAACGCCCCGCGCCGATGATCGCCGATTTCGACCTGAAACGCTTTGAGCGCGGGCTGCAGCTCGACGAGCGCGGCGCCGGCCCTGATCCCAAGCTGCACGGATAAGGAGCTAAGCCATGATCCGGATATCCTGTCCCTTTTGCGGTCCTCGCGACCATGCCGAATTCAGCTATGGCGGTGACGGCTCTATCGAATACCCGGCGCTTGATGCGCCGGTGCAGGACTGGCACGACGCGGTTTTCCTGCGCGATAACATCTGCGGCCTGCAGTTGGAGACCTGGCAGCATGTGCATGGCTGCCGCATGTGGCTGAAGGTGGAGCGGGACACGATGACCCATGAAATCCGCAGTGTGACACCCGCCCACCCCGGACTGGCATCGGTTTTGGAGAGCCAGGCATGAGCGGGCGGCGTCTGGACAAGGGCGGGCGGATTGACCGCTCCAAACCGCTGACGTTCCGCTGGGACGGCAAGGCGCTTCAGGGATATGCAGGCGATACGCTGGCCTCGGCGCTGATGGCCAATGGCCAGCGGGTGCTGGGCCGGTCCTTCAAGTACCACCGCCCGCGCGGGATCATGTCGGCGGGGTTGGAGGAGTCGGGCGCCATCGTGACGGTTGGCAGCAGCGCGCGGGCGGAACCAAACGTCAAGGCCACCATGCAGGAGCTGTTTCACGGGCTGGAGGCGAGCGGCCAGAATGCCTGGCCCAATGTGCGTTTTGATGCGGGCGCGGTGAGCGGGCTGTTCGGGCGGTTCTTCTCGGCGGGGTTCTATTACAAGACCTTCATGGGGCTGCCACCGTTTGAGTGGGGCCGCGGTACCGGGCTCTGGATGAAATACGAAGCGCTGATCCGCAAGGCGGCCGGCATGGGCGCGGCTTCGCGCGAGGCTGACCCGGATTGCTATGACCATGCCCATGCCTATTGCGACGTGCTGGTTGTCGGGGCCGGGCCTGCGGGTCTGCGCGCCGCGCTGACGGCCGCCGAGGCAGGCCGCGACGTGATCCTGGCGGAACAGGATTTTGAACTGGGCGGGGATCTGCTGAATGATCCCTTTGCAGAACCAAAACGCTTGGCCCTGATCAAGGCGGTTGAGCAAGCGGGTGTGCGGGTGATGCCGCGGACCACAGTCTTTGGGCTCTATGACAATGGCACGGCCGGCTTGGTCGAGCGTGTGACGGACCATCTGCCGGAGCCTGGGCCATTCATGCCGCGGCAGCGGTTCTGGACCGTACGGGCGGACGCCACTGTGCTGGCTACCGGCGCGCTGGAACGCTCTGTAGCCTTTGCAGGCAATGACCGTCCGGGGGTGATGACAGCAGCGGCGGGGCGGGCTTACCTCAACCGCTTTGGCGTCCTGCCGGGGCAGCGCATAGTGATCGCCACCACCAATGACAGCGCCTACCAGACCGCTGGCGAACTGGCGGCTGCCGGGGCAGAGGTGGTGCTGGCGGACGCCCGCGAGCGTTCCGGCAATGACGTCGCCTTAGGGGGCAGACTGCAACACGGCTTGGCGCCGCTGGAGGCGAAAGGCCGATCCGGCATTAAATCCGTGCAGTTTGCTCGGAACACCGGTTCCGGCTGGCAGGCGGCGGGCCGCGAGGACTGCGATCTTCTGCTGGTTTCGGGTGGCTGGTCGCCAGTGGTGAATCTGGCCTCGCACCGTGGGGTCAAACCCGAATGGAATGCGGAGCTGGCCTGTTTTCTGGCAGGCGAATGCGCAGAGCCGGTCTATATGGCGGGGGCCGCGGCCGGCGTCTGGAACGCCGCCGCCTGCGACGCTTCAGGCGAGGCCGCAGCAAAACGCGCCATGGGATTTGAGGCCATGCAGCCTGCACCAGGCGGCTGGACCAGCCCGATTGAGCCGCTTTACGAAGTGCGGCTGCCGGGCAGCAAGGCAAAGGGCTTTGTCGATCCGCAGCATGACGTGACCGGCGATGATGTGCGGCTGGCCCATCAGGAGGGCTTTGTCTCGGTCGAGCATCTGAAACGCTACACCACGCTGGGCATGGCTACCGATCAGGGGAAAATGGGCAATATCATCGGCCTGGCACTGATGGCCGAGGCCCTGGGCAAGGAGATCCCGGCAGTGGGCACCACCCGCTTCCGCCCGCCCTACACCCCGGTTGCCATCGGCGCGCTGGCGGGGCGCAACGTGCATGGCCATTTCAAAGCCCTGCGCCGTACGCCGCTGCATGACTGGAACCTGCGCCATGGTGCCACCATGACCGACGCAGGCCTGTGGCACCGGCCCTGGTACTTCGCCAAAAACGGCGAAACCATTGCTGAGGCCTATGTGCGCGAGGCCGCCACGGTGCGCGAAACGCTTGGCGTCTGCGACGTCAGCTCTCTGGGCAAAATCGCGGTGCAGGGGCCGGATGCGGCGGAGTTTCTGAACCGGGTCTATACCAACGGTTTTGCCAAGCTGGCGGTGGGCAAGGCGCGCTATGGCATCATGCTGCGCGACGACGGCATGGTGATGGACGACGGCACCACCTGGCGGCTGGCAGAGGATGACTTCATGATGACCACCACCACCACCGGGGCCGGCAAGGTCATGGTCTGGCTGGAGGAGCTGCTGCAAACCCGCTGGCCTCGGCTGCGGGTGCATCTCACCTCGGTTTCGGATCAATGGGCGGGAGTCTCCGTTGCCGGTCCCAAATCGCGTGAGGCGCTGTCGGCTTGCCTCGCGGACCCTGATGCGGTCTCGCATGAGGCGTTGCCGTTCATGGGAGTGGTCCGGGTCAAGCTGAAGAATGGCATCCAGGGGCTGGCTGCGCGGATCAGTTTCTCGGGTGAGCTGGCCTATGAGCTTTATGTACCCGCCGATGATGGCGAGGCGATGATGGATCTCCTGTGGGCGGAAACCAAACACCTGGGCGGATGCCTTTACGGGCTGGAGGCGCTGGGCACACTGCGGATCGAGAAGGGCCATGTCACCGGCGCTGAACTGGACGGGCGGGTCACAATCCGCGATGCCGGGCTGGGCAAGATGGCGTCCGCAAAGAAACCCTATATCGGCAAGGCCTTGCAGGACCGCCCGGAGCTGTTGCGAAAAGACCGCCCGCAGCTGGCCGGGATTTTCCCCAAAGATCGCAGCAAGACCTTCAATGGCGGTGCGCTGCTTTGCCAGCCGGAAGAGGGCGAGGGGTTCGGCGAAGGCTGGGTCACCGCGGTAACGCATTCGCCTGCGCTCGGCCACTGGATCGGGTTGGGCTATGTCGCGGGCGGCCACGAGGCCTGGGCCGGGCGGACGCTGATGGCCAGCGATCCGGTGCGCGGCGCTCCCGTCGAAGTCGAGGTCGTTTCCCCTCACATGTTCGATCCGGAAGGAGGGCGGATGCATGGATGACCAGATGAATGCACTTCAAAAGCAGCTGGTGCCTGTGCGTGGCGGTAAGCCTGGGCCTGCGGGTGTCACCCTAAGCCAGCTAACCGGCTTCCGCCTCACCCAGATCGCCGCCTGGCCGGAGACGCTGGCGGAAGCCGGTGCGCTGGCCGCTGCCGCCGCGGGCTGCGGTGCTGCGCCCGGGCCGGGACGGGCGGCGCAGGGCAAGGACGGCACGCTGCTGCGGGTCGAGCCGCTGAAATGGTGGCTGCTGCAGCGCGCTGGCCAAACATCTGTGCCGCTGCAGAGCGGCAGTGCCGTTGCAATTCTGGATCTATCCAGCGCCCGGACCCTGGTGCAGGTCTCGGGACCGCAGGGGGCCACGCTCTTGAACCATTTCCTGCCACTGGACCTGCGGCAGGCATCCTTCCCGGCGGGCCATGCCGCCTCCACCGCCTTTCACCACGTGGGCGTCACCCTGTGGCGCACAAATGCGGGCTTCATGCTGGCATTGCCGCGCAGCTTTGCTGCCTCGCTGCGGGAGCTGCTGGAGGGCAGCGCCCTGCAGTACGGACTGAAAACACGCGAAACCGCGTTTTCCCTTGCAACAGGAGAGTTGGAATGACCCCCCGTATGTCAGTTGATGAGCTGCTGGATGCGGTGGCGCGCAATGCCGCGCTGCCGGATGAGCTGGCCGAGGCGACGCCGCCGCAGGTTTATACGTCGCCGGAGTTCCTGGAACTGGAGCTGGACGAGATATTCAATCACGAATGGTTCTGTGTCGGCCGGGAAGATGAGTACGAAAACCCCGGCGACTACCGCGCAACCACCATCGGGCGCGATCCGGTGGTGGTGCTGCGCGACCGGGACGGGGTGCTGCGGGCGATGTCCAATGTCTGCCGCCACCGGATGGCGACCCTGCTGGAAGGCTCCGGCAATATCCGCGGCCGGATCAGCTGTCCCTATCATGCCTGGACTTACAACCTGGACGGCCAGCTGATCGGCGCGGCCCATATGCGCGAGAATTTCAACAAGAAAGAGGTCTGCCTGCCGCAGTTTCAGGTCGAAGTCTGGCAGGGCTGGGTCTATGTCTCGCTTGATCCCGATGCCGCGCCTCTGGGACCGCGGCTGGCTGGCCTGTCCAAGCGGCTGGAGAATTATCAGCTGCCGAAGTACCGCACCCTGTTCCGGGCTGAAGAGATCTGGGACACCAACTGGAAGATCCTGGTGCAGAATTTCACTGAGGGTTACCACCTGTTTGTGGCCCACGCCCAGACCATCGAACCGGCGATGCCGACCCGGCTGGCCAATGCGATGCACGGCGGCGCAGCCTACAGCCTCTATGAACAGGGCCGCCTTCCGGGGAAATCCTACGAGCGCAAGTCCGACATGCAGGTGGACAACCCGCTTCTGAGCGATGAGGAGCGTGAGAAGGCAGTGCTGTCCGCGATCTTCCCGTGCCATGTGATGTCGGTGGTTGCGGAGCGCACCTTCTGGCTGTCGCTGCAGCCCTATGGCACCGACAGGGTCAAGGTGTTCTGGGGGGCTGATTACTACCCCGGGGCAGTGCCCGAAGACCCGGAGGAGCGCGCCGCCTATGCCGCAGAGCTGAAGGCTGGATTCGACCGTATCAACGATGAGGACAAGCCGATCATCGGCAGCATCGCGCAGAACGCCAAGGCGCTGGCCGCGGCCCCCGGGCGGCTGTCGCCGAAGGAGCGTACCGTCTGGTATTTTCAGCAATACCTTGCAGCGCAGCTGTGCAAGAGCGGCACCTCATAAGCATAGCCGGAGAGGCGGCAAAGCTGAGCGGCTTCTCATAAACATCTGGTGCGGGGATAGCAGTGCTGCGCTTGCAGCGACCTGCGCCCTGCATCCGCTTCGAGGCGATCTCAATTCAGGGAGCTGAGCCGAATGTGCCCTTCGATCGCGTGTTGCGAAGCATCCGGCATAGATAGCAAGTACCGGTTTTCGTCAGCCTTTCGCGAACAACCTCGCTGCAGTTGCGAAAGGCTGCATCTGCTCTATGGCTCCAGCCTCATTGAATTTCAGAGCAAGAAGATGACAGTTGCTGCGGGGTCGATGGTTAAAAGGAATACATGCGGGCATCTGCCAAAACCGGTGGCGACACGCCGCTGATCCTTCAATAGGCCAAACGTCATCCCAATCACTGCCCGGCAGTGCATTGCGCAGCAATGCCGTGAGAAGGGCGGTTGCACCGCTTGTATCTGCGCTTGTGGCATCGGAGAGGTTTGTCACGTGACTTGCTGCCTGGAAGGCTTGGACGTGTCCCTTTGTCGTTCAGGGCATTTCAAAGCCAGCCGGCGTCGCAGCCCCGCTCAGCAATCATCCAATCCGCCGTGGGCACCCTTCTCAGGAGCGTCCTGGCGCCCGTGTAATCTCTGACCTGCCCTGCGGCCACGAAGAACCGGATCGGACGGCCGAAGGCGACTGTAACGGCATGAGGCCTGGTGTTCATGGCGGCCGTTTTCAAGGCATTTGAACCCCGGATCAAATCCTGATCCTTCAATCTCCGCCCATTCAGATGTCCACACACCATTTTTCACCGCGAGGCCGTGCGGTAGGCCGTCAAATAGGTCGCGTCAGTCATGAGCGCCATTTAATCCGCGTTCTCGGCAGCCAGTCCTGCCATCTAGCGGATGACCAGCACACGGTTAGTTCGGTGGTTGATGACCTTGGACCGTTCGGCAGGCATGAGAATAGTTAACAAGCGCACGAGAGACAGTCAGCACTGATTTTCCGCCTCTAAGAGAGTGTCGGTTTCTTTTGCGTTTGATTCATCCGCTTCCCACACTGCGCGCGCAGGACGATAGGGCAGTTTTTTGATTGCCCTCTGACGGCAGTTAGCCGGTTGACCGATGGGCTTCCAGTTCCATCGATAGCGCTGCGGCTTTTGCAGTTTGTTCGGCAGCTTCCAGTGCGCCTTCAAGGAAGCCACCGAACCCGCGCGCGGTCTCGGTTGAGCAGAAGTGCATGCCTCGTGCCGCAAGGCTTCTCAGGTTTGAAGGCAAGCCATAGCTAGGATGGGAGCCGGATGGTGCGCGGTCCTCAGCGCGTGCGATTTCCGGGACCGCCGCCCAGTCCTGCAGAACCAGATCAAGAGGTTGCGCCAATTTTTGGCCAAACATCGCTGTGAGCTGGGCCAGGGCCTGGTCCATCATGTCATCCTTGTGTGCCGCGCGCACATCCGCAGGGAAGCCAACAAACCCGAACAGTGCATAAGGCCCGCCGTCCATAACAGAGGCGTCGTGGATTTCAACCATTGGTCCGCGGTGGCTCATGGCATCGCCCGACAGCCCGGCATCGCGCCAATGAGGTTCATCATAGACCGCGAGGATCTTGGCCTGGCCGGCCATCCAGGTCGGGACTTTTTTCAGGGACCGGCTTTGAGCCGCATCCAGCGCCGGCTCAAAGCTGACGGTATCTGCAATGACCCGGGGCGGGATGGCCAGCATGATTTGCTTGGCTTCCACTGTCAAAGAAACGCCATTCCGATCAAGATGCGCCGTGATGCTGCCAGGGGAATGCTGAACGGCTTCCAGCCTGGTTTGTGTCAGGATGCGCTCTGCATCCAATGATCCGGCCAGCGCGCTGATCAGGGCACCCATACCGCCGGCAAGCCGGTAGGAGCCTTCCATGGATGCATAGCCGCGCGCCCGCTGGACCGCGCCGGACCGGTCCTGATACATCTGATCGCCGGTTGAATACTGCGGGAAGACCGGGATGCCGAAACGCCGCGTCAGGGCCGCCATACGCGGCTGGCCGGGCCAGAACCAGGCCGGGCCAAGGTCGAATTTTCCGCCCGCAAGGTCCTTGGTCAGGATCCGCCCGCCGAGGCGGTCCTGCGCCTCAATCAGGAGAAAATCCGCGCCCTTGCGCGTCAGGTGGTCGGCAAGGGCGAGGCCGGACAGGCCGCCGCCGACGATGAGAATGTCCGTTTGCATCAGAATGCCTCCCCCATAGGTCTAAGATCCAGCTCGTGGGTCCAGGTGGATTTTGGCTGGCTGGCGAGTGCGAGATAGGTGTTTGCGATGTCTGCCGGCTGCATCATCCGCGAGGGATCCGTGTCGTGCAGATCCCGGCTGGCCTCTGTTTCGACGATCCCGTCAAGGATCACATGCACGACATGGACGCCCTTGAGCCCATATTCCCGGGCCAGCGATTGGGTCAATGCCCGCAGGCCCGCCTTGGCCGAGGCGAAGGCTGCAAAGTTCTTGCCGCCGCGCAGGCTGGCGGTGGCACCGGAGACGATGAACGTCCCGCCGCCGGTCCCGGCCATCGCCGGCAATACACTATGCGCCACGTTGACAGCGGATAAGACCATCGCGCGCCAGGTTGCCTCGAAGTCGCCGGTGCTTGTGTCCTCAAACGGCGATATGACCAGTTTAGCCGTGTTGTGAACCACAAGCTTGGGCGGGCCATGGGTGCAGATCATGTCCCGCAGCGTTACTCTGCTCCAGCGCGGTTCGGTCAGATCAACAGCCAGCGTGGAACTTGCGCCTTGGGGCACGGTCCGGTTCAGGCCAAAGGCAGAATACCCGTTCCGGCCAAAGGACGAGACCAGGGTCTGACCAAGACCGGGACCGGCACCGGCGACAATTGCGAGGGGGCTGGCCATTGGTCTATCCTGCCGCTGGGATGATTGGCGGTTCTGCCAAATGGCCGGATTTAACCCACAGGCGTGCACCTTCGGGTCCGGCTGTAGCCTTCAACGCCATACCCGGCGGCAGACGCAGCCACGAGTTTCTCTCGAACGTCTCGCCGCCTTCGGTGAAACTGCCCTCGATTACCAGCGCCTCAAATCCCTTGTGCCCGGTCACAGTCACATCTGCCGATGCGTCCCAGACCTCGATCCGGACCCGTTCGCGGGAGTCTTCAAAAAGCGGGATTTCTGACACGCCAGCGGAGACCGCGCGTGGTGTCTCTGCAGTTGTGTCGATTGTCAGCTGGGTGCGGTCATCAGGATCGAACTGCCAAAGCTTGACAAGAATGGTTGCTCCTTCTGCCGCACTTGGCGTGTGCGAAGTTGTCGGAGGGTTTCGCACATAGGTGCCAACAGGAAAATCGCCGTGCTCATCCTGAAAGACACCGTCGAGCACCAGAAACTCTTCGCCTCCGGTATGGGTATGGGCCGAAAAGGCGCTGCCCGGGGCATAGCGCACAATTGTTGTTGCCCGCGCAACCTCATCTCCGATCCGGTCCAGCATCCGCCGGTCGACACCTTTCATCGGCGAGGCGATCCAGGGTTCGTTTTCCGAATGGACAACCGCACGTTCATCAAAGTTTGCATTGATTTCCATCTCTCGTACCTTTCTCAAAGGTTGATTTTCATTCCGACCGCAATCGGCACGACGCGCTCGCCGTATTGGCGTTCAAGGGCGTTTGTCGCGCGCCAGCCGGTACAGTGGCCGGGCATGATCAAGTCGATATCAAACTGCGCAAAGTCGGCGACGGTTTGACCGATGATCTCTTCGTTGCCGCCGGCAAGGTGGAAACCGCCGGTCAGGCCGTGGATCGGCACGCCGGGGAAATCTCTTTGGGCGGCATGAAGCACGTTGACGATGCCTGCATGGGAACAGGCCGAAAACACCACCAGCCCCTTGCCTGCGATGTTCACCGCGACATAGCGCTCGTCCATGAGCAGGGGGTCGTCTTCCCAGTCCGTTCCGTCCTCGGTGCGGCGGACATGGCCGGGGAACCCGATCTCGTAATCCGTGACGCGGGGAATTTCGCCCGAGATATAGAACATATCGCCCAAGGTACTGACCGGCTGATCGGTGACAATGGGGGTTGCCCCCTGCGCAGCCAGCTCTTCCGGCGTGGCGATTTCGCGTATTTCGATCAATTCTCCGGTTGAGAGCGGAAAAGCGCGTTTGCGGAACATTCCGGGATGCAGGTAAACCGGCAGCTCGCCGGTCTGGCCGTCCTTGCGGATCAGATCAATCGCCGCGGGGATGCCGCCCGCATGATCCCAGTGCCCGTGCGACAGTGCGATCGCCTCAATGGAGGCAAAGGATTTTCCAAGACGCGACGCGTTGTACTCAACCGCAAAATCAACAGGGCCGGCATCAAAGAGCAGTGTATGCTCCGTACCGCCGCGCCGGGCCGTGATGATCAGGGCCAGGCCGTGGTTGGCACAACATTGACCGGCACCCGAGATCTGCTCCATCCCGGCGTTGTGCAGGTTGACCCATTCATGGGTAAATTCCTCCGGAACGCTTGACAGGCTGTCGGTCTGATTATCGATCAGAACGAGAATTTCGACTTCGTCAACAGGCTTGATATTTGCGGTCATGTCGGGCCTCCTCGCGCGGCATTTGTTTTGAATTACCTCCCCCGGGCGGGTCCGGCCGGGACGCTTTGGCCCCGGCCGGTTCGGCTTAGCTTGCGAGACGGACTTTCAGGGCCTCGGCCAGCGGCGGTGCCGATGCCGGGCTTTGGCCGGTCATCAGCGCGCCATCCTCGACCACATTGGCTTCCCAGTTGGCCTTGCTGATGTAGTTGGCGCCGCGGCGCTTCAGCTCGTCCTCAAGCGAGAACAGCAGGTGATGCAGCAGCTCGATCTCGCTGTCTTCGTCGTTCTTGAAACCGGTCAGGCTGACGCCATCAACGAGGTAAGTGCCGTCCGATTTCTTGATATCCCGCAGGATGGCCGGCGCGTGGCAGACCATCGCAACAGGCCGGTCGGATTCGTAGAAGTCGCGGATCATCTTAACGACATAGGAATCCGAGGCCAGGTCCCAGATCAGGCCGTAGCCGCCCGGCACGAAGAGCGCATCAAAGGTCGAATAGTCAATCTCGCGCAGTTTGCGGGTGTTCTGAACCGCGAACAGCGCAACCGGATCGTTCAGGAAACGGTCAGTGTTTTCCGTGGTGAACGGCGCCTTCATGGACAGCAGGTCAATGGGTGCGTTGCCGCCGGCGGGCGACGCAAAGACAACCTCATAGCCCGCTTCTGTCAGGATATAGTACGGGGTTGCGACCTCTTCGAACCAGGTGCCGGTTTGCTTGCCCGAGATACCCATTTCGTCAACGGAAGACATGACCAGCAAGACGCGCTTTTGTTTGTTTCCGGTAGCCATTGGGAGAGTTCCTTTCTTGGTATCTATCAATCAGTAGGTAGGCAAAAGCTAGGAGTTGATTTTCCACATGTCAACTGATATCTATCGACTGGTAGATTGGAGATCGTCATGTCACTGACAATGAAAGAAAAAATTCTTATTGCAGCAGAGAAAAGAGTGCGAAGCGCAGGCTTCTCGGAGATGAGTTTCCGCGATCTGGCCAACGACGTGGGAATCAAGAGCGCCAGCGTTCACTACCACTTCCCCACCAAGCATGATCTCGGAGAGGTGCTCGTCGCCCGCTATGCCGAACGCTTCAAGGACGAATTGGACAAGATTGATCAGGACGATCTGAAGGCCGCAATAGACAGCTTCGTTGCACTCTATTCCAATGCACTTGTGCTGAATGAGTCGATTTGCCTCTGCGCTATCATGGGAGCCGAAGCCATCGGGCTGCCGGAAAATGTCAATCAGCGCACCAAGGCCTTCTTCGAGATGAATAGAGCCTGGCTCGCAGCCCTGTTCTCCAGGCACGAGGTCAAGGATGCGGAAGATGTTGCAAGCCTCATTGTTGCAGCCCTTGAGGGTGGCATGATCGTCGCATCGTCGTCGAACGACCGTTCAGTGTTCGAACAAGTCGCCAAAACGGCCGTTCGCAGTATTGCTAAGGCATGAGGATCATTGCTTGGAGCTGCGCAACCTGCCCCAAACTCTGCCTCTCAGCAATCGCTCTCGCCGCTTTGGCCGTCTATTGGCTATGAGGCCTGAGCCTGATGCAGGTAACAGAGCACGGCGATGCACAGGAGTTTTCATGAACCCGCCTTCAGCTTTGGCGCGCTTCTTGTGGTTGGCAAAATGGTCGATTTTGTCATCGGTGGAGCGTTGATCGAAGCCCTTGAAGAAACCGCTTCCACAAACCTCTGGTGAAACTGACTTTGATTTTGACATGGTTTTGGCCATGAGGAGAAAACCGGGCCTTCGTGCAACGCGCGGCACCAGACAAGTTGGACTCACTGCCGGCTTGCGGCGTTTCGGCAGCATGGTTGCAGCGGTACCGCACTGGTCCCGGCCGCCAGCCCGAAGCGGCCGTAGAGAAGCGCTACAGTGCCAGGAATGCTGCCGGTGTGAAATTCTATGGTCAGCTTCCCATAAGCGGACCCGATGGCAGAGCCAGGCTGCCTCTTTTGATGCCAGGGGCTGCACCGGGGGCAGCGGAGCGCAGAGAGCTGCCGCTGCACAGTTGCGAACTGTTGCCGCCCTTTGAAACCTGACCGGCCCAGAGCGGATGGAGCGGGCCCAGAGCCGCCGTCAGCTCGACAGGGCTTCCCGGCGAGCCTGAAACCCTGACCTCCGGCCTCACGCCCGGTCGATCCGCGCCTGGTAGCAGTTGTTGCGCGACGACCGGATGTGGATGTAGTCCACCTGCTCATCGGCAAAGATCGCCTCGGCCTGCGCCATCATCTCTGCCTGCGGGATGACGATGCCGGTGCCGTAAACGATGCGGTGCCCGGCGCTGTAGCCCTTTATCAGATAGTCCGGCGCACGCTCCAGAACCTCCGGCACCTCTGTCCCTTCATGGCGTTCGCAAGGGGCCGCGCAGAGGAAAATGGGCCCGGTCTCGGCATAGGGCTGCGCCTCGGGGAAGGGGCGGTGGGCCAGAATCAGCATGTCTGAACCTTCGGGGATGTACTGCAGGCAGTGGCGGCAGGGGTTGCCGCCGCCGTCGGACACCGTGCGCTCCGGCATCTGGCCGTGGGCATCGGGGCCGCCTTCCTGCAGGGCGCGGACAATGTCTGTGGGCAGAGCGGTGATCTTGGTCATGGGGTTTCTCCTTTGCTGCCAGCACTCTGCCCGATCCGTGCGGTGGCAATCGACCCGGATCTTGCCCATCCCGCATCGGAACAGGAGGAGTGCTCCCGCCCGCCGGGCGGGCATTGGAATGCCCTGCGGCGGTTGGGCGTGGCGCCGCGCTGGCGCGCGGCGCGGCACCGCAATCCAGCAGGACTCCACATGAGAACAAAACGGGAATATCATGCGGGGCATGTTTGCTGAATTCGCCTGTCTTTCGAACTTCACCTTCCTCACCGGGGCTTCCCACCCGGAGGAGTACGCGGCGCGCGCGCTGACGCTGGGCTTGGGGGGCGTTGCCATTGCGGATGAGAACTCGGTGGCGGGCATCGTGCGCGCCCATGCGGCGTGCCGCGACATCGCGCGACGGGTGCGGGAACGGCAGGCCTGGGACCGGCAGAACACCCCCATCGGCCCGCCGCGGCCCGCGGGCATTCCGCAGCCCGCCTCCTTCCCGGTTTACGAAACCGTGCGGCTGATCCCGGCAGCAAAGCTGATCTTCACCGACGCGCCGGAGGTGATCGCGCTGCCGGTGACCCGCGTGGGCTGGGGCAGCCTGACCCGGCTGCTCTCAACCGGACGGCTCAGGGCACAAAAGGGCAGCTGTACCCTGCACCTTGCCGACCTCCTGGAATTTGCGGACGGCCTCCACCTGCTGCTGCTGCCGCAAGCGCAGCATCTGACCGGCGGCGCGGATGGATGGGACCCGCATATGGACGGGCTGACGCGCCGCTTTGGCGCCCGCATGCACCTGATGATGGCGCCGGCCTATGACGGCGGCGACCGGGCGCGGTTTGCGCAGCTGGCAGAGCTGGCCGCCCGTCTGAACCTGCCGCTCCTGGCCAGCGCCGCGCCCAAAATGCATCACGGCAGCCGCCGCCGCCTCGGCGATGTGCTGAGTGCGATCCGCTTGCGCTGCAAGGTGGAGGATCTGGGCCGCGCCGCCATGGCCAACGCGGAGCAGCGCCTGCGCTCCGAGGCCGAGATGCGCCGCCTGTTCCGGGGTTATGAACACGCGGTGGATAATGCCGCCCATCTGGCAGCGCAGCTGACCTTCTCGCTGGATGAGCTGCGCTATGACTACCCGGACGAGGGCCGCGAGAGCGAAACCCCGCCCCAGCGCCTGCGGCGGCTTGCCGAAGAGGGTCTCAGGTGGCGCTACCCGGGCGGCGCGCCGGACAAGGTGCGCGGCCTGCTGGAGCATGAGCTGGCCCTGATCGCCAAGCTGAAATACGACCCCTATTTCCTCACCGTGCGCGACATCGTCGCCTTTGCCCGCTCCCGCGGGATCCTCTGCCAGGGGCGCGGCTCGGCGGCGAACTCAGTGGTCTGCTACTGTCTGGGCGTCACCTCCGTCAGCCCGGAACTGGGCACCATGGTGTTCGAGCGTTTCGTCTCCGAGGCCCGCGACGAGCCGCCCGACATCGACGTGGATTTCGAGCACGAGCGGCGCGAGGAGGTGATCCAGTGGATCTATGAGCGCTACGGCCGCCACCGCGCAGGGCTCTGCGCCACGGTGATCCACTACCGCGGCAAACGCGCCATCCGCGAGGTGGGCCGCGCCATGGGCCTGACCGAGGACACCATCTCTGCCATGTCCTCCCAGCTCTGGGGTTTTTTCAGCAGCAAAGGGGTAGAGGCCGAGCGGATGCGCGAGATCGGCCTCGATCCCAGCAGCCGCCGCCTGCAGCTGACCCTGCAGCTGGTGGGGCAGATCATCGGCTTCCCGCGCCACCTCAGCCAGCATGTGGGCGGCTTCATCATCACTCAAGGAAGGCTGGATGAGCTGGTGCCCATTGAAAACGCCACCATGGAGGGCCGCACGGTCATCTGCTGGGACAAGGACGACATCGACACGCTGGGCATTCTCAAGGTCGATGTGCTGTCGCTGGGCATGCTTACCTGCATCCGCAAGGCGTTCGACCTGATGCGCCAGCACCATCAGCTGGACTACAGCCTGGCCACCCTGCCGCCGGAGGATCCGGCGGTCTACAACATGCTGTGCCGCGCCGACAGCATCGGGGTGTTTCAGGTCGAGAGCCGGGCACAGATGAACTTCCTGCCCCGGATGCGGCCGCGCAATTTCTATGACCTGGTGATTGAGGTCGCCATTGTCCGCCCCGGCCCGATCCAGGGCGACATGGTGCACCCCTATATCCGCCGCCGCAATGGCGAGGAGCCGGTGCATTTCCCCTCCGACGCGCTGGGCGAGGTGCTGGGCAAGACCCTCGGCGTGCCGCTGTTTCAGGAGCAGGCGATGCAGATCGCCATCGTTGGCGCCGGCTTCACGCCGGAACAGGCCGACCGGCTGCGGCGCTCGCTGGCGACCTTCAAGAAACACGGCAACGTCAGCGAATTCCGCTCTCTGTTCCTGCGCGGCATGGCCAGGAACGGCTATGATCAGGAGTTCTCCGAACGCTGTTTTTCCCAGATCGAGGGGTTCGGATCCTACGGCTTTCCCGAAAGCCATGCCGCCTCATTCGCGCTGCTGGTCTATGCCTCGGCCTGGATCAAATGCCACCATCCGGGGATCTTTGCCTGTGCGCTCTTGAACGCGCAGCCGATGGGCTTCTATGCGCCCGCCCAGATCGTCCGCGACGCCCGCGCGCACGGCGTCGATGTGCGGCCGGTCTGCATCAACAACTCCTACTGGGACAACGTGATGGAGCCCGACGGCCACGGCGGCCTGGCGCTGCGGCTGGGGTTCCGGCAGGTGAAGGGCCTGCGCGATGAGGACGCCGCCTGGCTCACGGCCGCGCGCGGCAACGGTTACCACGAGGTCGAGGATGTCTGGCGCAAGGCCGGCATTGCGCCGCCGGTGATCGAGCGGCTGGCAGAAGCCGATGCCTTTGCCGCGCTCGGCCTCAACCGGCGCGAGGCCTTGTGGGCCGCCAAGGCGGTCACCGCCCGCAAACCGCTGCCGCTGTTTGCCCGCGAGCTGGAGGGCGAGGGGATCTATGAACCGGCCGCCGACCTGCCGCAGATGGGCCTGGGCGAGGAGGTGGTGGAGGATTACGTCGCCATGCGCCTGTCCCTGCGGGCCCATCCGGTGGCGCTGATCCGGCATCTGCTGACGCCGCAGGACACGGTCGGCAGTCCAGGGGGCGGGCCGGGCGATTGAGTATTTGGGGAAAGAGGAAGCGGGGAACGATATTGGTTATCTTGGTACCTTGATAACATCTCAAGTTGCTCCTATATCAGCCTTCTGAAAGGAGGGTGCGATGAAATCAGTAACCCGTGTGCAAACCGGCCTGCGCCTGGAGGCACGGCTGGTGAAAACCATGAAGGCGCTGGCGGAATACCTGGATATCTCGGTGGCGGAACTGGTCGAGGGCATGGCGCTGCACGCCTTTGAAGGCAAGGCGCCGTTCTCTGAAGAAACCCTAGCGAAAATCGAAGCGCTCCGCGCGGTCTACGGGCTGGACCTGACCGCCGCTGACAGCCACAGCCTGGCCGAGGACCCGGAATGAACGAACGGACCGATTATGCGGTGATGGCAGCCGAACTGTCTGAGGGCAGCCTGCAACCGCAGGGATTTACTCATCGCGCGCATTTGGGAGTGGCCTATGAAATCCTCTCCCGCCACGAGGTGTTCGAGGGCATGGCGGTCTATGCCCGCAGCCTGCGCCGGCTGACCGAAACGGCCGGGGTGCCGGAGAAATTCAACGCCACCGTGACGCTCGCCTTTCTGAGTCTGACAGCCGAACGAATGGCAGCCACCAATTACCCGGATACGGAAACCTTTCTGGACAGTAACGCCGACCTGCTGCAGCCGGGCGTTCTGGGCAGGTATTTCCCGGCGGAAACTTTGGCCAGTGATCTGGCACGGCGGGTGCCGGTGCTTGTGCCGCAGAACACGGCAGGACCGGATGCCGGGCTGGCCGGGAAATGAGTGTTCGGGCAAAGATGAAGCGGGCAGGGGGTGCAGAGCCGGGGCGGCAGTCCAAGGCGGGCCGCGGGGGAATGAGTGTTTCGGGAAAGATGAAGCGGCGTTGCCGGGGTGCCGCGCCCTGATAACGCCAACTGTGGCAGGAAAGCCGGTTCACCCCGGCGCGGCAAGGCGTTAGAAGGCTTGCGAACATTGCCCAACCTTGCCCTGCCCCGGAGCTGATCCATGACCGCACCCAAACCCGTTGTCCTGTGCATTCTCGATGGCTGGGGCCGCGGTGAACCCGGCAAGGCCAACGCGCCATATCTGGCGCAGACCCCGACTTTTGATGCGATCATGGCCAAGGGGCCGAGCGCCAGGCTGATCACCCATGGGCCGGATGTGGGCCTGCCGACCGGGCAGATGGGCAATTCCGAGGTGGGGCACACCAACATCGGCGCGGGCCGGGTGGTGGCGATGGACCTGGGCCAGATCGATCTGGCGATCGAGGACGGCAGCTTCTTTGAAAACGCGGCGCTGCAGGACTTTATCGCGCAGCTGAAGGACAGCGGCGGCGCGGCGCATCTGATGGGGCTGGTCTCCGATGGCGGCGTGCACGGGCATATCAACCACATTCTTGCAGCGGTGAAGGCCATTCACGAGGCCGGGGTGCCGGTCTGGCTGCACGCGATCACCGACGGGCGCGATGTGGCGCCGAAATCGGCCTTCCGCCATTTCCGGCGGCTGGAGGAGAAACTGCCCGAAGGCGTGCGCATTGCCACCGTCACCGGGCGCTATTTCGCGATGGACCGCGACAACCGATGGGGCCGCGTCAGTGAAGCCTATGATGCGATGATTCACGCCAAGGGGCGGCCCGGCCACACGGCCCACAGTGCAGTGGACCATGCCTATAACCAGTCGGAAACCGATGAATTCATTGCTGCAACAGTGCTGGAAGGGTTTGAGGGCGTGAAGGACGGCGACGGGTTCTTCTGCCTGAACTTCCGCGCCGACCGGGCGCGGGAGATCCTGCGCGCCATCGGCGAGCCGGGCTTTGCCGAGTTCGACACAGGCGTCCGGCCCAAGCTGGAGGCGCTGATGGGCATGGTGGAATATTCCGATGCCCACAATGATTACATGACCACCGCCTACCCGAAGGCGGCGATCGTCAACACACTGGGGGCCTGGGTCGCCAAGCAGGGCAAGACCCAATTCCGCCTGGCCGAGACCGAGAAATACCCGCATGTGACCTTCTTCCTCAATGGCGGCAAGGAAGAGCCGGAGGAGGGCGAAGACCGTTTCATGCCGAAGTCGCCGAATGTGGCGACCTATGATCTGCAGCCGGAGATGTCGGCGCCGGAAGTGACGGAGAAATTCGTCGAGGCGATCGGGGTGGGCTATGACCTCATTGTGACCAACTATGCCAATCCGGATATGGTTGGCCACACCGGCGATCTGAAGGCGGCGATGCGCGCTTGCGAGGCGGTGGATCAGGGTCTGGCCAAGGTGGTTCAGGCGCTGGAAAAGGCAGGCGGCGCGATGATCGTCACCGCCGATCACGGCAACTGCGAGGTGATGGTGGACCCGGAAACCGGCGGCGCCCATACCGCCCATACGCTGAACCTGGTGCCGGTGGCGCTGGTTGGCGGGCCCGAAGGGGCGCAGCTGCGCGATGGCCGCCTGGCCGATCTGGCGCCCACCATCCTGGAGCTGATGGGGCTGGAGAAACCGACGGAGATGACCGGGGAGAGCCTGCTGTCATGATCCGGGGCGCGGGCCTGATGCTGCTGGCCTTGCTGGCTGCGCCGCTGCAGGCGGCAGCGGATCCGGCAGAGGCCGCGCGCAGCGCTGCGGAGCAGCTGGAAACGGCCTCTGTCAAGCTGCAGGATGCGGACAGCTCCCGCGACCGGGTGAAGGCGCTGACCTCTGCGGTACAGGCCTATGAGGCGGGGCTGGGCGCGATGCGCGACGGCTTGCGCCGGGTGGCGCGGCGCGAGGGGCAGCTGAGCGCGCAATTGGCGGCGCGGCAAGAGGAGGTCTCGGGCCTTTTGGGCATCATCCAGACCATCGAAACCTCGCCGCCGCCGGTGCTGATGGTGCATCCCTCCGGGCCTTTGGGCGCGGCGCGCTCGGCGATGATGCTGGCAGAGGTGACGCCGGCGCTGCAGGCGCGGGCTGAGATGCTGAAGGCGGATCTGGACGAAGTGCAGAGCTTGCGCCTGCTGCAGCAGAACGCCGCCAAGACGCTGGAGGAGGGTCTGGCGGGCGTGCAAAGCGCCCGGGTGCAGCTGTCCACTGCCATCGCCGACCGCACCACATTGCCGAAACGCTTTACCGAGGACCCGGTGCGCACCGCTATCCTGATCTCCTCGACCGAGACGCTGTCGGGCTTTGCCGATGGGCTGGCCGAGATTGCCGATGGCGGGATTGCTGCCAGCGAGGCCGACATCAGCGCCTTGCGCGGCACGCTGCCCTTGCCGGTAGAGGGGCTGCTGCTGCGCGGTTACGGCGAGCGGGATGCCGCGGGCATCGCCCGGCCCGGCTGGCTGGTTGCCGCCCGTCCGCGGGCGCTGGTGACATCGCCCACGGCGGCCACCATCCGTTACCGCGGGCCGCTTTTGGATCTGGGCAACGTGGTTATTCTGGAGCCGCAGCCCGACACGCTGTTTGTGCTGTCGGGCCTGGCGGAGGTGTTCGGCGACGCGGGACAGGTGATCCCCGAGGGCACACCGGTCGGATTGATGAGCGGAGAAAACCCGAAACCGGACGCAATTCTGTCAACAAGCGGTGAAGGGGGTGGAACTGACCGGACAGAAACGCTCTATATAGAGGTGAGAATGGACAACAGCCCGGTGGACCCCGAAACGTGGTTCCGCACTGGAAAAGGTGGATGAAGGCTTGATGAAGAAATTTGCGATGGCCGCCGTTGGCGGCACGCTGGCAGGGATCGTGGCGACAACCTATGTGGCGGGTCCCTTGCTGGCGCAAGAAGGCCTGCGGGAGGCAAACGTCTATGAGCAGCTGGACCTGTTCGGCGATATCTTCGAGCGCATCCGTGCGCAATATGTCGAGGAAGTTGACGAAAAAGAGCTGATTGAGGCGGCGATCAGCGGCATGCTGGCCTCGCTGGACCCGCATTCCAGCTATCTGTCGCCGGATGACGCGGCCAGCATGCGGGTGCAGACCCGCGGCGAATTCGGCGGCCTGGGGATCGAAGTCACCCAGGAAGAGGGCTTTGTCAAAGTTGTCTCCCCGATCGACGGCACCCCGGCGGATGAGGCCGGGATGGAAGCCGGCGATTTCATCACCCATGTGGACGGCGAAAGCGTTCTGGGCCTGTCGCTGGACGACGCGGTGGAGCTGATGCGCGGGCCGGTCGGATCGGAAATCGTGATCACCGTGGTGCGCGAGGGCGAGGCGGAACCGTTTGATGTCTCGATCATCCGCGACACCATCAAGCTGACCGCGGTGCGTGCCCGCACCGAGGGCGACACCGTGGTGATGCGGATCACCACCTTCAACGACCAGACCACGCCGAACCTTGAGGAAAACCTCAAGAAGCAGATCGAGGAAGCCGGCGGCATGGATAATGTCAACGGCATCGTGCTGGACCTGCGCAACAACCCGGGCGGGCTGTTGACCCAGGCGATCAAGGTGGCCGACAGCTTCCTGGAATCCGGTGAAATCGTCTCCACCCGCGGCCGCGACCCGGAAGACGGCGAGCGGTTCAACGCCACCCCCGGCGACCTGGCAGAAGGCAAGCCGATCGTGGTGCTGATCAACGGCGGTTCGGCCTCGGCGTCGGAAATCGTTGCAGGCGCGCTGCAGGATCACCGCCGCGCCATCGTGGTGGGCACCAAGTCGTTCGGCAAGGGCTCGGTCCAGACCGTGATGCCGCTGAAGGGCGAGGGCGCGATGCGCCTGACCACAGCGCGTTATTACACGCCGTCGGGCCGCTCGATCCAGGCGCTGGGCGTCTCGCCCGACATCGTGGTGGCGCAGCCGCGCCGGACCGCGGCGGCTGAGGAAGAGAACGACTCGTCCACCCGCCGGTCGCGTTCGGAAGCCGACCTGCGCGGCAGCCTGAACAACGACAGCCTGTCCGAGGATGAAATCCGCCAGATCGAGGAAGAGCGTGAGAAGGCCGAGAAAGCCGCGGAACTGCGCGAGCAGGATTACCAGCTGGCCTATGCCATCGACATCCTGAAGGGGATGGTGGCGCTGGGTCCGAAGTAAGGCCCGCGCAAACACGCATCAGGAAGGGGCCGTCCGGTTGGGCGGCCTTTTTTTATTTTTGCTGTGCCGCCGGGTTGGGCGAGGTTTGACTGCTGTTCCGTTTATGCGCTGAAGCCCAATTAAGGGGGCGGCGCCGCCAGGTGGAGGTGGACAGACCCCGCAGGGGGCCTGCTCGGACAGGATATCCTGGACGACCCCCTTTTTATCAGGGCCGGTCTCCGGGGTGTCGCGCAGGCAGCCCAAAGATGCCTGCGCCTCGTATCATGGCCCCGCGCGCGGGAACCATGGCGGGGGATCGCGATCTTTTAGCAGTTTGTCATAGGGAAATGAGGATCGCGTGAAGGGGGCGTACGGTGGATGCGCAACACCCTGGCAGAAGTGAACTTTCCCGCCCGGAACAAGGCGCGCAGCGCCGCCGGGCGAGTGCCTGCCGGCAGCGCATTGCCTTGCAAAGCGCGAGAGGCCGCCCGCACGGGCTGGCGCTTTGGCGGACGTAGTGTTCCATTGAGAATTCGTACGGACGCGGCTGGTATAAACTGCCCAGCACCAGTGTTGCAGCGCCACCCCGCGGGCAGGCGCTCGCCCGGCTGGGTCGCAATGTTTTGACAATAAACGCCCGATATCCGGCGTACTGGCGGGGCGGGCTGGGCTATGGTCACCGCATGATGTTTGACCTGCCTGATTCCCGCGCGCTCTACCAGGCGCTGCTTGACCGCGACGCCGCCTATGAGGGCCGCGCCTATGTCGGCGTGACCTCCACCGGCATCTTCTGCCGGCTGACCTGCCCGGCGCGCAAACCCAAGTTTGAAAACTGCCGGTTTTTTGCCACGCCAGGTCAGTGCATCGAGGCGGGCTTCCGTGCCTGCAAGCGCTGCAAGCCGCTGGCAGCGGCGGCGGGTGATGATCCGGTGGTGCAGGACCTGCTGGCGCGGCTGGAGGAACGGCCCGCCTACCGCTGGGGCGAGGATGATCTGCTGCGGCTGGGGCTGGATGCGTCCACCGTGCGGCGCGCCTTCAAGCGGCATTTCGGCATGACCTTTCTGGAGATGGCGCGCCAGCGCCGCCTGCGCGAGGGGTTCACGGCGCTGAAGGCCGGGGAGCCGGTGATTGCGGCGCAAATCGATGCCGGTTTCGAAAGCGCCAGTGCCTTCCGTGCGGCCTTTGCCAAGCTGGTTGGGATTGCGCCGGGTGCGTTCCGCAAGGATGCGCTTCTGCTGGCGGATTGGATCGACACGCCGCTGGGGGCGATGATTGCGATCAGCTGCGCCCATCAGCTGCATCTCCTGGAATTTGCCGACCGCAAGGCGCTGCCGCGGGAGGTGGCCAGGCTGCAAAAGGCGCAGCCCGGCGGTCTGGGGTTTGGTCGCCCCGCGCCGACGGAACAGGTTGCCGAAGAGCTGCGCCACTTCTTTGCCGGTGAAGGCGCGGACTTCCGGACCCCGCTTGCGCTGCATGGCACTCCGTTTGAACGCGAGGTCTGGCAGCGGCTGCTGGCCATCCCGGCCGGCGAGACCCGCAGCTATTCGCAGCTTGCCGCGGAGATCGGGCGCCCCTCGGCCACGCGGGCGGTGGCGCGCGCCAATGGCAGCAACCAGCTGGCTTTGGTGGTGCCCTGCCACCGGGTGCTGTCAGCCGATGGTTCGCTGACCGGCTATGGCGGCGGCCTGTGGCGCAAGCAGCGGCTTATCGAGATTGAAACAGGCTACAGACAGAGGATTTCAGCATGACATATTCAGAGCGCGCCCAGGCGTTTGCGGCGCTGCATCAGCCGGGCAACCCGGTGGTTTTGTACAACATCTGGGATGCGGGCAGCGCCAGGGCGATTGCCGGGGCGGGCGCCAAGGCCCTGGCGACCGGCAGCTTCCCGGTGGCGGCAGCGCAGGGGTTTGCGGACGGCGAACAGGTGCCGCTGGAGTTTGTGCTGGGCAACGCAGAGCGCATCGTGGCCGCCACGGAGCTGCCCGTCACCATTGATTTCGAGGGCGGATACGCCCGCGGGCCGGAGCAGCTGACCGCCAATGTGAAACGGCTGGCAGAGACCGGTGCAGTGGGCCTCAACTTTGAGGATCAGGTGGTCGGCGGCGACGGCTTTTACAGCATCGAAGAACAGGCCCGCCGGGTGGCCGCGGTGCGGGCGGCCGATGCGGATATCTTTGTGAATGCGCGTACCGATCTGTTTCTGAAGGAAAAGGACGCCGCCAAACACGCCGGTCTGGTGCCGGAGGCGCTGGAGCGCGCGGCGGCCTATGCGGAAGCCGGCGGCAGCGGGGTCTTTGTGCCGGGCCTGTCGGACCCTGATCTGATTGCGCGGGTCTGCGAGGGCTGTCCGGTGCCGGTCAACACGATGATGCGCGGCATCACGCTGGAGACCGCAAGGCAGGCGGGTGTGGCGCGCTGCAGCTATGGCCCGATCCCGCATGCGAAACTGATGCAGGTGCTGGCCGCGCATTTCCAGGCGCTGGAATAAGCGTTCAGGGGCAGGCCCCTACATCGTTTCCAGGCAGTGGCGGCGGAAGGCGCGCTTCAGCATGTCAAGCTCGGCGCGCAGCAGCTCCACTTCGGCGCGCAGGTCGTCCGCTACTGCCTCGCCTGCGATCAGGGTGAAATCGCCCAGCCGGGTGCTGCCGGCGGCATCGAAGATCACGAAGGTTTGCACCCCGTCGGCCACGGCCTCTGGCGGCACAGGCACGGCCACCAGCCAGTCTCCGTCTTTCTGGCCCTCGGTCAGAACCACGTCCCTGACCGGCTGATCCTGGAACATCACGGTGATTTCGGGCCGCGCACCGGTGGCGGGGGCATTGCTGATCTTGCCCTCCCAAATGCCGTTGCGGAAGCGGATCTTGGTCAGTGTCAGATGGCTCATGTCGGGTCACTCACGGGGTAGGGCTCCTCAGATCGCCGCGCGGCGGTGGCGCGAGAAGGTCAGGTCGCGCAGGACCACCTGGTTCAGGTCGGGGGCTTCAAAGATCAGGTCGAGCCAGATCTTCTCGATCCGTTTTTCGTTCAGCTTGGAATAGGCCAGGTCGAATTCGACCACGATGTTCTTGTCGTCCTGGGGCAGCTCGCGCACCAGCTGTTCGGTGTTGGGGCCGTGCTGGATGTTGAGGCGTGCGAAGATCTCGATCGGTTTCTCGGATTCGATGATGCTGTCGATACGCAGCAGGTGCTGGCGGGTGATGCCCTGTACCGCCTCGGGCGGCAGGTCGATCACCAGCGACAGGAAGGAGCCGTCGAATTTGAACACATCCATGCGCAGGCCGAAGGGGGCGAGGTCCTCCTCGCGGGTGTTGCGGAGCTGGCGCAGGGTCAGTTCGGAAACGCTGCAGTCGTGGAACAGCTGTACCTCATCGCCCAGGCGGGCCTTGGGCGGGACTTCGGCAAGACCGCGTTCCGGCAAGGGGCCGCGCCACATCTGGGGCCGCCAGGACCAGTCGGTGCCATGCGGGCGCGGAAAGAAGGAGGAGCCGATCTGCGGCAGTGCCAGGCGGCCGTCGGCGGTGTGGATGAGCCGGTCCAGATGGGTGCGCAGCTGGCGCGCCTGGTTGCGCTGGCGGCGCAGTTCCGACAGCGGCGCGCGCGAGGAGTCCTCAGCCGCGGCGCGCCAGCGGCGCAGGCTGCGCAGGTGAAACAACCGGTCCATGATCCTGCCCATCGTGCTCTCTCTTGCCTGTTAAAAGGTCTTGCTTGCCCGTCCGGCCGCGGCTGCCGGCCGCCGTGGAGCTGGCGGCAGTGTAACCGGGCGGGGCTATTGAAATAAACCGGCAATCCGCTGGCGCAGCCCGCGTTTTTTTCCTGTTCCGGCAGTGCCGTCCGCCGCCAGTGCCTGCAATTCAGCCGGGCGCGGCTGCGGGCGCAGACCCGGTCCTGGCGCTGCCGGCGCGGGACGAGGTGCTGTTGCCGCGGTTTCCAGTGCTGGCAGGGTGGAGGCCTCCAGCGTGCGGTGGGTCATCTCGTTCAGAAGGGCGGCACCGTGGCTGCCAAGCGCCCGGCTGCCCTCGGGCGCGTAAAGCGCCAGCGCAATCAGGTGGCGGTCGAGCACAAAGGCGCCGCGCCAGTGGACCGGGCTGGCGCTGTCGGCAACGGCGCCGGGGAACTCCAGCTTGACCAGCGGCAGCAGCTGGTCCTCGCGGGTTTCAAGCACCTTGGCGCCCGGGAACATGGCTGCGATGTCGGTGGCCTGCGGTGCGGCAACCGCGGTCTTTGCGGGACCGATCGAGGCGGTGAGCACCGCAGACTTGCGGGCGCCGAACCAGTTCTGGCGCCCCATGCGGCTGCAATGAGCCAGAAGCGCAAAGCCGCCGTTCTTGTCGGGCTGGCTGCTGCGCCGGTCAAAACAATAGGCGCCAGGTGCCGCCAGCAGCACATCGCCGCCGCCAAAGGACATCACCTGGACCCCGCTCTGCGGCGCCTGGCTGGCGGTGCGGGAGGCAAAGGGCATCCCTTGGGGCGCGGGGCTGCATCCCGCCGCTGCGAGGGCTGCGAGCACAATCGCCGCCGCCGCGCCGCGCCGCGTGGGCGTCTTTCCGCCGGGCGCGGCAAAAGGCACGGGTTTCCCGTTGCTTGTTCTGATCACTGCTGGTCCTGCCGGTCTTGTTTTTTACGGGAATCATTACGGAGCCGGGGGCGGGGCGGCAAGGCTGAACCGCCACCAGGCGTGCCTGGCTTGCCTTGGCGTTGCAGCAATGCATAACGTGGGCCGGATTGCAGCCGGATCGCGGAGCGGCGCGGAGGACCTATGCACGACAGGTACAGCTACAGGGCGCATGAGGCGCTGGTGCGCTACGCCCGGCACCAACCGGCGCTGTGGCGGCTGATGCTGGGGCTGGTGCTGGTGGCCTCGGTCAGCTTTGCCCTGACGGCGGCGCTGCAGGTGGTGGTGGCGGGGATGTTCCCGGGCGACTGGCTCTTGGGGCTGGCCGATGGCAGCACACCGGGTGCGATGCTGGTGCTCTTGGGCAGTTTTGCCTTTCTGTCGCTGGGGGTGGCGATGGCGGCGCGGCTGTTCCACCAGCGCGGCTTTGCCACCGTGACCGGCCATCTGCGCCCGCTGCTGCATCAGTTCGGGCGGGTCAGCCTGTATCTCTTGGGTCTCAGCCTGCTGCTGATGGCCTTGCCGCCCTATGACATGGGGCCGCCGATGACCCGGAACCTGCCGTTCTGGACCTGGTTCGGACTGCTGCCGCTGTCTATCGCCGCGGTGCTGGTGCAGACCGGATCGGAGGAGATCCTGTTCCGCGGTTATATCCAGCAGGCGCTGGCGGCGCGGTTCCGCCACCCTGCGGTCTGGCTGCTGGCGCCCTCGGCGCTGTTTGCACTGGGCCATTACCTGCCGACCGAGGCCGGGGACAACGCGCTGGTGATCACCGCCTGGGCCGGGCTGTTCGGGGTGCTGATGGCGGACCTGACGGCGCGGGCCGGCACGCTGGGGCCTGCGATGGCGGTGCATTTCTTCAACAACGTCACTGCTCTGTTGCTGTTCGGCTCCCCCACCAGCCTCAATGGGCTGGCGCTCTATCTGATCCCCTTTGATCTGGCCGACGTGCAGGCGCTGCGGCCGTGGATGGCGGTGGATTTTCTTCTGATGGGTGTCAGCTGGCTTTGCGCGCGGCTTGCCATACGCCGCTGATTGCAATTGCGGCAAATGCGCCTTATCTGGGGGGCAAACCGCGCCCCCGGAGAGGCAAGCAATATGAACTGGATCACCAACTACGTCCGGCCCAAGATCAACTCGATCTTTTCGCGCCGCGAAGTGCCCGAGAACCTTTGGCAGAAATGCGATGAATGCGGCACCATGCTGTTTCACCGCGAGCTGAGCGACAATCAGAACGTCTGCACCAGCTGCGGCCATCACATGAACATCACCCCGCGCGACCGGTTCACCGCGCTGTTCGACGGCGGTGTCTTCACCGAGATCGCGGTGCCGGAGCCGCTGACCGATCCCTTGAAGTTCAAGGATCAGAAGAAATACCCCGAGCGGATCAAGGCGGCGCAGAAGAAGACCGGCGAGAAAGACGCGATGCTTGTGGCTGCCGGTGAGATCGGCCGCACCCCGATTATCGCTGCTGCGCAGGACTTCACCTATATGGGCGGGTCCATGGGCATGTATGTGGGCAACGCCATCATCGCCGCGGCTGAGGAAGCGGTGAAGCTGGGCCGTCCGCTGGTCTTGTTCTCGGCGGCTGGCGGCGCCCGGATGCAGGAAGGCATCCTGTCGCTGATGCAGATGCCGCGCACCACCGTTGCGGTGGAGATGCTGAAAGAGGCGGGGCTGCCCTATATCGTGGTGCTGACCCATCCGACCACCGGCGGGGTGACAGCGTCTTATGCGATGCTGGGCGATGTGCATATCGCGGAGCCGAACGCGCTCATTTGCTTTGCCGGTCCCCGGGTGATCGAGCAGACCATCCGCGAGAAGCTGCCCGAGGGGTTCCAGCGCGCTGAATACCTCTTGGACCACGGCATGCTGGACCGGGTGACCCCGCGCACCGAGATGCGCGAAGAGCTGATCACCATCATCCGGATGCTGATGGGGCTGCCGCCGCAGGTGGCGGGCGATCTGCCCGCGCCGGAACAGGAAGAGGCCGCCAAGGCCGCAAATGCGCTGGCGGATGGCGCAGTCAGCGAAGAAGCTGCCGAGTAACTTCGATTATATACCATTGCCTGGCCGAAGGCCGGGCAGCGCCCGTCCCGCCCCCCACGGGGCGGGCGCTTCGCTTCCCACCCCGCCGGGACGGGCGCTGCCCTTTGCGTACAAGCAGCTCTTAGGATTGTCCGGCTGAACAGGACCAGGCTGATGACCCAGACCTCCGACGCGATCCTCGCCCGCATGATGGCGCTGCACCCCAAGATCATCGACCTGACGCTGGACCGGGTCTGGCGGCTCTTGGCGGCGCTGGATAATCCGCAGGAAAACCTGCCGCCGGTGATCCACCTGGCAGGCACCAATGGCAAGGGCTCGACCCAGGCGATGATCCGGGCGGGGCTTGAGGGGATGGGCAAGAGCGTGCACGCCTATACCTCGCCGCATCTGGCGCGCTTCCATGAGCGGATCCGGCTGGCGGGTGAGCTGATCTCGGAGGCACATCTGACGGAGGTGCTGGACGAGTGCTATGCCGCGAACAACGGCGATAACATCACCTATTTCGAGATTACCACGGTGGCGGGGCTGCTGGCGTTTTCGCGCACGCCTGCGGATTACACGCTGCTGGAGGTGGGACTGGGCGGGCGTCTGGACGCCACCAACGTGATCACGCCGGAGGTGTCGGTGATCACCCCCATTTCCATCGACCACGAGCAGTTCCTGGGCAACACGCTGGCCAAGATCGCGGGCGAAAAGGCGGGTATCATCAAGCGCGGCGTGCCGGTATTGGTTGGCCCGCAGCCTGAGGAGGCGATGGAGGTGATCGAAGCCACCGCCGCCCGCCTGGGTGCGCCGCTGATTGCCTATGGCCAGCACTGGCATGTCTGGGAAGAGCGCGGCCGGCTGGTGTTTCAGGATGAAAACGGCCTGCTGGATCTGCCGCTGCCCGCATTGCTGGGCGCGCATCAGATCCAGAACGCGGGCGCTGCGCTGGCAGCGCTGCGCCACTTGGGCGCCGGTGAGGCGGCCTGCGAGGCTGCCATGGCAAACGCCGAGTGGCCCGCGCGGATGCAGAAGCTGAAGGCCGGCCCGCTGATCGAGGCCGCGCCGGAGGCCGAACTGTGGCTGGACGGCGGCCACAACGCAGCTGCAGGCATTGCGCTGGCGGATGTGCTGGCGAAACTGCCGGCGCGTCCGACGCATCTGATCTGCGGCATGCTGAACACCAAGGACGTGAGCGGCTATATGGCCCCGCTGGCGCCGCATGCGGCCAGCCTGACCGCGATTTCGATCCCGGATGAGGTGAACACGCTGAGCGCCGAAGAGACCGAAGCCGCGGCCCGATCGGTGGGCATCGAGGCAGGCACGGCGGAGAGCACGATGGCGGCGCTGCAGGCGATCACCGCCAAGGACCCGCAGGCGCGGGTGCTGATCTGCGGCTCGCTCTACCTGGCGGGCCATATCCTGCGCGAAAACGGCTGAATTGCGTCGGGGCGGGGGAGGCTCTCCCGCCCGGCTTCGACCTGCCGGTCTCACCCCGTTGGGCCGGGCGCCGCTGACGCGGCGCCTCTCCTGTTCATCTGGCCGGAAATATCCCGGGGGTGAGGCCAAAGGCCGAGGGGGCAGCGCCCCCTGACCCGTTCAGCCGCTAGTCCAGAACGTGGTTCACCGGCTCCAGCCGGGGCGGCACCTCGCGTCCCAGCGCGTTGCAGACAGAGATTTCCATCACCCGGCACAGGGCGCTGAGCGGCACCGAGTTGGCCTGTTTGCGGAACGGGTGTTCCAGCTCATGGGTTACCCGGGCGAGGCCGAAGAAGACATAGGCTGCCACTGCCGCCACCAGCGGTTCGAACCAGCCGGCGCTTTCCAGCAGGGCAAAGGGCAGGAGCAGGCAGTAGAGGTAGGTCGTGCGCCAGACCAGCAGGGAATAGACGAAGGGCAGGGGGGTGGTCAGCAGCCGCTCGTTCCCGGCCTGGGCTGCGGGGAAGGCGGCCAGCCGTTCAGCCAGGGCGCGCTGGCCGAAGCCGTCGATGCGGCCGTCCTCTGCCATTTCTCGCAGCCGGGCAGCGATGTCGCGCAAGGCGGCGTTGGGGCTGTTTTCTGTTTGCATCAGCGCCTCTGCCGCCTCTGCCCCGACCCAGTGCTCCACCGTCTCCCGCACCTCATCGCCGCGCAGCTGGGCGCGGTGCAGGTGGTGAAAGGCAAGGATGCGGGTCAGGATGAAGTCCTCGTCCGGGCCGTGGCCCGCAAAGATCCTGAGTTCCTGCGCCAGGCTGCGCACGTCAGAGACCATGCGCCCCCAGATCTTGCGCGCCTCCCACCAGCGTTCATAGGCGGCATTGTTGCGGAAGCTGAGGAACAGCGACAGCGACAGGCCGAAGACGCCCATGGCGCCGATGGAAATCTGCGGCATCGCGATGACATAGCGGTCCAGCAGCAGCAAGAGCAGCGCCCAAAGCGCGGTGGCTGCAATGTCGGGCAGGATGCGCGGCACCACCGATCCGTTCAGGATCAGGAAGGTCTCCCACCGGCTGGGCGTATCACGGACAATCATGGCGTTTCGCTGCCCCAGTCCTTGTCCTGCATTTCGCGCAGGCGCGAGGCGGTGCGTTCGAATTCAAACGTGCCCTCGCCCTCGACATAGAGCATTTCGGGCTGCGCCGCGGCGGAGCAGATCAGCCGCACCCTGGCCTCGTACAAAGCGTCGATCAGGGTGACGAAGCGCTTGGCCTCGTTGAAGTTGTTGCGGCTGAGGCGGGGGATGTCCTCCAGCACCAGCACCTTCACCTCTTCGGCGATGGCGAGGTAGTCGCCCGGCCCCAGCATCTTGCCGCACAGGTCATAGAAAGTGGCGCGCGCCACCCCGTTGCGGAAGGCGGGCAGGGTGACCTCGCGGCCCTTCACCTCCAGCGTCAGCGGTTGCGCCGCGCCGCCGCCCGACAGATCCTGCCAGATCGCGCGGATCTGCGCGCGGGCCTCGCCGTCCACGGGGGCGAAATAGACCTGCGCGCCGGTCAGCCGGTGCTGGCGGTAGTCGGTTTTGCTGACCATTTCATGCACCGCCATATGCTCCTTGATCAGGCCGATGAAGGGCAGGAACAGCTGGCGGTTGAGGCCGTTTTTGTAGAGATCATCCGGCACCCGGTTGGAAGTGGTGATCACGGTGACACCTGCGGCAAAGAGCGCCTCGAACAGGCGGCCCACGATCATCGCATCGGTGATGTCGGTGATCTGCATCTCGTCAAAGGCCAAGAGCCGCACCGACTCCGCCACCTCGGCCGCCGCCGGGGCCAGCGCGTCCTCGACGCCGTCCTGGCGGGCCTGATGCATCCTGGTGTGGATTTCCTGCATGAAGGCGTGGAAATGCACCCGGCGCGAGGGGATGCCGTCCAGGCTGTCTACAAAGAGGTCCATCAGCATCGACTTGCCGCGCCCGACCCCGCCCCAGAGGTAGAGGCCCTGCACCGGTTCAAATTCCGCCTTGCGGAAGAAGCCGCGCTTCACCGGCGGTGCCATCAGCCCTGCGGCAATGCGGTCGAAATGGGGAAGCACGGCCTCCTGGGCCGGATCAGGCTTCAATTCGCCTGCGTCGATCTTCTGCCGGTACAGCGTGGTCAGATGGGTCATGGGGACAGGGATAGCGCGGGGCGCGGGGGATGGGAAGCACAGGATTGGGAGCGGCAGCCCGGCGGGTCAGCGGAACCTGTCCTGCGTCAAGGCGATGAAATTTTCGACCGTCTTCAGCCCGCGGTCTTCCTGCTCCTGCAGCAGCCCGTTGACCAAATGGCGGGTGGCTGCTGCGTGCTCCAGCTCAGCTGCGCTGGTGCCATAGGCAATGCCGTAGCGCCCCAGTTCGTGGTTTCGGGTCCATTCCGCGCGGCTGGCGTAGACCCCGGGGATCACCACGCTCTGGCAGCCGCAGATGGCGGCATACTGGGAATAGAAGGTGGCCTCGTCATAGGAATAGAAAGTGTCGCAGCGGTTGAAGATCTCCGCGATCTCCTCATGCGGAAGGCCGTCAACCGGAATGGCGTTTTCCGTCTCGGGGATGCGGTCCTTGTGCGCGCCCTTGCGGACGATGCAGCAGGCCCCGCTGCGGCCGGCACGGTTCTGGTTCCGGTAGGCCGGGTTGCGGCGCCACAGGAACAGTTCCGGCGCGCCGCCGGTGATATCCGGGATGTCGGACATTTTGCCTGCGCAGAAGAACATCTCCCCTTCGGTGAACTCAAAGGGGTCCTTGATGCCGGGCGTGTAAAGCAGCCAGCGGGAGGAAATGCCGTTGGTCACTGGCAAGTCATCCGCGCTGCGTCAGTAACGCAGGCCCGCGGGCGCCGAATACAGCGGCACATAGTGGAACGGGGTGATGATGCTTGCCTCGCTTTGGCAGGCGATGCGTGATCAGGCGAGGCGTTGAGGACGGACAGCCAAGGCGATGAATAAGGCCGGGCAGCAGAGGCCCGGCCAGGAGTTTTCGCATTGCTTCGGCGATTGGCGGCGCTGGCAGAAAGCCCGAACCGCCGCGCCGGTTATTCGGCGGCCTGGGCGGGTTGCCATGCAAAGGGCTGGAACATCTTGTCCACCGGAGTGTGGGCCAGGTGATTGGTGTAGTTCGACATCACTTTCTGGGCATAGCCAAGAATGACCCCCAGCATGTTGCGGGTGCTGAAGCCGGCCGCGAGAAAGGCCTGCATATCCTGTTCAGAGACATGGCCGCGCTCCCGCACCAGTGTCAGGGTAAAATCGCGCAGAGCCTCAAGACGTGCGGTAGGCAGCGGGGTCTGATCGCGCAGGGCTTTGCTGATGGCATCATCGACTTTCATGCTTTTGGCGAAGGCAGTGTGGGCCGGCACGCAGTAGCCGCAGCCGTTTTCAACGTTGATTGCCTGCCAGACAACGGTGAGCTCCTCGGCGGTAAAGCCTGAGTCCACGAATTGGGCATGAACCGCATGGTAGGATTTCAGAAGTTCCGGGGCCTCGGCCATGACGGCATAAAGGCCGGGAATGGCGCCATAGGCCTTCTTGGCATTTTCCAGAAGGTCCCGGCTGGCTTCGGGGGCGGTGGTTTCGTCGTGCATTGTGAAATTGGTCATCGTGGATCCTGTGGTTGGCAATGTTGCGTCTTGTCCGGGCAATATGGCGAGTTTGAGTGATTGCTCAATGGGGGAAGTTGAGCAATCACTCAAATGTGATGCTCAGGGCATTCATTAGCGGCAAGACAAAACGGGAAATCTGGCGTATTCATCGGGCTATGCCACGCGCGCAGCCATATGACCGTGATGCCGCATTGGACGCGGCGCTGACCCTTTTCTGGCGAAAAGGGTATTACGCGACGTCGTTGAAAGACATCGAAGCAGCGCTGAACATGAAGCCGGGCAGCATCTATGCTGCTTTCAACAACAAGGAAACGCTGTTTGGCCTGACGCTGGAGCGGTACTTCCGCAAACAGCATGCGGATTTTGTATCGACGCTCAAGGCGGCGGCGTCACCGCTGCAGGGGCTGGCGGACTATCTGCGCCGCTTTGCCCGGCTGCCGCTGGATGATCCGCAGCGCAGCAGCTGCATGCTGGTCAAGACGCTTCTTGGCGCAACCGAGCAGGACGCCAAGCTGGGGGAGCTTGCAGGGCAGTACATCGATCAGATGATTGCCGAAATGGCTGCAGCGTTTGAGCTGGCAAAGCAGCTTGGGGAGTTGCCCGGGGAGGCTGATGCAGCTCATTTGGCGCGCCGCTATCAGGCTGATCTGACTGCTTTGGGGTTTGAGGCCTCCCGGCGGATCAGCCGCGAGGAGCTGGCGGTCTCAGCCGAGGAGCTGGCGCAGAAAATCGAGGCTATGCGCGTGAGGCAGACCTAGGCTTCGTGGTATCGTGCAGGCCGTTCGCGGCGCCTCACATCAAATATTCTTAATGATGCGCTCAAAATTCCTGATTTGACCGTTTGGCAGATTTCCCTGACAGTTCACCGGCTTATCAGGAGAAAGCCGATGGACCGTTCCGCGCCACTGTTTACCCCCGTTCTGATCGTCGGCTGCATCATCATCATGGTGAGTTTTGCGGTGCGCGCCTCCTTTGGGGTCTTTCAGATCCCGATCGCCGAGGAGTTCGGCTGGCTGCGCTCGGAGTTCTCCTTGGCGATTGCCATCCAGAACCTGGCCTGGGGTATCGGGCAGCCAATCTTCGGCGCCATTGCCGAGAAGATCGGCGATCGCAAGGCGATCATCATGGGTGCCATCGTTTATGCCGCTGGTCTGGTGCTGAGCGCCTGGTCAACGACGCCGTTTGAGATGCAATCCTATGAATGGCTGGTGGGATTTGGCATTGCGGGCACCGGGTTCGGCGTGGTGCTGGCGGTGGTCGGGCGGGCCAGTTCCGACGAGAACCGGTCCATGTCGCTGGCGATTGTGACCGCTGCGGGGTCTGCCGGGCAGATCTTCGGCGCGCCGACGGCGGAGTGGCTGCTGGGTTTCCTGCCCTGGCAGACGATTTTCCTGCTGTTTGCCGGCGTGGTGCTGGCGCTGGTTGCGCTGCTGCCGCTGATGCGCGCGCCGGAGGCGGCCAGCAAGATGGAACTGGAAGAGAGCATGGGCGCGATCCTGAAGAAGGCGTTCAAGGATCCGTCTTACACCCTGATCTTTCTCGGCTTCTTCAGCTGCGGCTATCAGCTGGCCTTTGTCACCGCGCATTTCCCGGCCTTTGTCACTGAGATGTGCGGGCCGATCCTGCCGGGCGGGGCGCTGCATTCCATTGGCATCACCACCACCTCGGCGCTGGGCGCGGCGGCGATTTCGCTGATCGGCGCGGCCAATGTGGGCGGCACGCTGCTGGCGGGCTATCTGGGCAAGCGCTATTCCAAGAAATACCTGCTGGCGGCGATCTATACCGGGCGGACCATTGCGGCTGCGGCCTTCATCCTGTTCCCGATCACGCCGCTGAGCGTCATCATCTTCTCCGTTGCGATGGGGTCGCTGTGGCTGGCGACGGTGCCGCTGACCTCTGGGCTGGTCGCGCATATCTACGGCCTGCGTTATATGGGGACGCTCTATGGCATCGTGTTCTTCAGCCACCAGCTGGGCAGCTTCCTGGGCGTTTGGCTGGGCGGGCGGATGTATGATGCCTATGGCGACTACACCCTGGTCTGGTGGATCGGGGTCGGCGTCGGGGCGTTCAGCGCAATTGTGCACCTGCCGGTGAAGGAGCGGCCGCTGGCGCAGACGGCAGTCCCGGCGGCGGCGTAACGCGGCTGGCCCGCCGGGAGGCGGGCTGTGCGTTGCAGGTCGTATCGACCTGAAAGGCGCTGTCGCCGCGCCCTGCCACAGCTGTCAGAGCAACCCGCGGCGGTGGTTTGCCGCGATGATCTCCAGCACGTCCTCGGTGTGGGTATAGGGCAGGCCGTGGCCGGCGCCGGGGACCTCCTCCTGGCGGACAGAGCGGGCGCGCTCGGCCAGGCGGCCGGCGGCGGTCTGCGGGATCACCGCGTCGTCCTGCCCCCAGATCGCCAGTGCGGGCACGCCTTTCTGGTGCAGGCCGCGCAGTTCCGCGGTGAAATCCTCGTTCAGGATGCCGCGCAGCGAGGCGAGCACGGCAGGGATGAAGCCGCGGTACCGCAATTCCTGCTGCTGCAGGTCGACGATGCCGGGCACCGAGGAAGGGAGATTGCGCTCAGCCTCGGTGCCGCGGAGATGCAGGGACGGGTAGATCGCGTGGATCAGCCAGTCCCCGATCAGCGGAACATGGCGGATGATCTGCGTCACTCGGTCCGGGCTGCGCCCGAAACCGGCAGGTGCCAGCAGGATCAGCTCGCGCAGGCGTTCGGGATGGGCCGCGGCAAAGGCGGTGGCGATGGCGCCGCCCATGGAATAGCCGATCAGGGTAATATCATCGCCGGCCTCCTGATCCTCCAGCAGCTCCTCCAGCTGGCTGAGGAAGAAGGCGCGGTCCTGCAGGCCGGAGGGCCGGTCAGAGTAGCCGCGCCCGTAGAGGTCGTAGGTCAGCACCCGATAGCCCATGGCGCCCAGTCCCTTGGCGATGCCGTTCCAGGCAAAGGACGGCGTGGTAAGCCCGTGCACGCAAACTGCGACGGGACCGCGATGCGGGCCGGTCCAGCGGTAGTGGGTGCAGCCGCCGGGCAGCTGCGCCAGCGCGCCGGGGGCGGTCTGCCGGGCCTGGGCAGTCATCGGCTTACGCAGGTGCTCGCGCAGGAAGGGGGCCAGGGCGATGGCAAGGACGGCAAGGAGCAGCAGCCAGATCATGTGCGGGCCTTCCACTTTTGCAGGATGTGGTGGCTGGTCATCAGGTCGAGATGGGCGCCGCCGCCGTTCTTGAACAAGGTGATTTGCCCGGGGTCATAGGCGGGGAACCGGCTGAGGCTGTAGAAATCCGCCAGCACATCGCTGCGCTGGATGGTGCCTTCGGCCAGCGGGATCTTGAATTCGCCGATGTGGTCCAGCGTGGTGCCGAAGCTGTCGCAGTAGATCTGCGCGCGCTTCAGGGCAACGTCGTCGGCTTCGCGCATGTCGGGGCGGTAGGCGCCGATCAGGTTGAGGTGCTGGCCGGCGCGGAGCCATTCGCCCTTGATCACCGGATCCGAGGACATGGTGCAGGTGACGATGATGCCAGCGGCACGCACCGCCGGTTCCAGATCGGGGGCGTGCTTGGTGCCGGGGTACTGGGCACAGAGTTCCTGCGCCTTGGACGCGGTGCGGTTCCAGACCCGGATCTGCGCCTGCGGGAAACCGGCGGAGAAGGCCTCGATCAAGGAGCCGCCAACGGTGCCGGCGCCGACGATCAGCACTTCGCGGGCGTCCGGGTCGGCCAGCCGCAGCGCGCCCAGCAGGCTGTCGCCCGCGGTTTTCCACTTGGTCACCAGGTGGAAATCCACCAGCGCCTCCAGCGTGCCGTCGGCGTCGGAATAGAGGCACACCGAGCCGTTGATCATCGGCTTGTCGGCCTCCGGATTGCCGGGGAAGACATTGGCGGTTTTCACTGCCAGCCCCATGCCGTCGATCCAGGCGGATCGGCTGAGCAGCGTGTCGGATCCGCGGTAGAGGAAGGTGTCGCCGATCTCTGCCTCGGGCAGATCGTGGCTGGCGGCCAGCGCCTGTGTGAAGCTTTTCCAGCCGAGCAGTGCCTCGCCCTCGTCAAAGCCTATGATCGGGAAGGTCATGGGCGCCTTGTCCTCCTGTTGCGGGCCGTCTCAGGCGGCGTCTTGTCCGGATAGCAGGCCCGCCTGCACCAGCCGCGCCGCGAAAGGCGCGGGGGCGGTGAACAGATGGGTCTGCCAGCCGCGCGCATCGGCGGCGGCGATGTTTTCCGGGCGGTCGTCGGTGAACAGCAGCCGGTCCGGCGCCACCCCGGTTTCGCGTTCGAGAATGGCATAGATTTCCGGGTCCGGCTTGATGCATTTCAGATGCGCAGAGACAAATGTGCGGTCAAAGCTGCACAGGAACGGGTAAGCGGCGCAGGCGGTTTCGAAGGTTTCCGCGCCGAAGTTGCTGAGGGCGAAAACCGGCGTGCCCTTGGCCTGCAGTGCCTGCATCAGGCGGACGGAATGGGGGATCTCTCGAGGGACCATCTGCAGCCAGGAATCGTGCCACCAGCGGATTTCCTCAGTCCACTCCGGGTGCTGGTCCGCCAGGGCGTAGACGCTGCCGCGGAAGGGGTGGCCGCGGTCGACGTTCAGGTTCATCTCGTGCAACGGCACCTGGTCGAACAGCTGCTGGCGGCGGGCGGCGCCGATGCGGCTGTCGTAAAAGCGTTCCGGCTCCCACTCGATCAGCACACGGCCAATGTCGAAGACGACGGCGTCAATAGGCATCGCGTTCAGCCTTCTGCGCGCGGGCGGGGCCGCGGGGCGGGGCGGTTACGGCGGGTCTCGCGCCAGACGGAGACCAGGCCGGAGGCAATGATCAGGGCGCTGCCGGACCAGACCTGCAGGTCGGGCCATTCGTTGAAGATCAGCACGCCCCAGAGGACCGACATCGGCATCGCGATGTATTCAAAGGGTGCCGCAAGCGCCGCCTCGTTCATGCGGTAGGCCTGGCTGACCAGATAGCCGCCGGCGGAGCCTGCGATGCCGACGCCGATCAGATAGGGCCAGTCCTGTGGCGCGGGCCAGATCCAGGCGCGCAGGATGAAATCGAAGGCGGGGCTGTCGCCGGTGGCAAAACGCCCGTCGCCAAAGATCAGCCCGGCCAGCGCGCTGAGAAGCAGAAAGCCCAGCATCGGGTAGAAGGCGAGCGTCGCCCCGGCCTCGGACCCGCCTGCGCGGCGGGTCAGCACATGCAGGGTGGCATAGCCGCAGGCGCCAAGGAGCGGCAGGATCGCGGCAGGCTGGAAGGTGTCCGCGCCCGGGCGCATGATGATCAGCACGCCCAGGAACCCGGCCACCACCGCGCCCCAGCGCCAGGGGCCGGGGCGCTCGCCCAGAAACAGGGCTGACAGGGTGGTGACGATGAGGGGCGTGGCAAAGGCGATGGCCACCGCCTCGGCCAGCGGCAGCAGGGTGAGGCCGGTGAAGAAGCAGATGTTGGCAAAGAACACCACCAGGCAGCGCAACAGGTGCAGTTTCGGCTGGTGGGTGCGCAAGAGGTGATAGCCGCCCTCCAGCGGCATGATGATGGCGAGCATTACGGCGACGGCGATTACAGAGCGGAACAGCACCATTTCATAGAGCGGATAGTCGCCCGACAGGAACTTGAAGATCATGTCGATGATGGAGAAAGCGATGCCAGCACCGGCGGCGGCAAACAGGCCGGGGACGCTGACCTTCATCTCTGCGCTCATGCCGTTGCCCTCCCGTCTCCTGCCCTTGATCAGTGGCGGATTTGATCTGACCGGGCAATGGGCCGGGGCGGAAAAATGCAATTTTTCCGGGCAAAATTCCGGGCCGGAATTTTGGGCCGCGGAACGCTGGGGTTAGGTGATTGGGGAGGGGATGGATTTCCTGCTGAGAAGCGGTTCAGGTGCAGGCCTTCCCCTGAACGCGCCTGATCGAGTGTGGGGCGGCGCCTTGACCCGGGCGCAGGCCTGTGGGGGTGCACATTTGCGTTTGCGAACTGGGGGATCACGCAATGTCATTGGGCAAGGCGGGCGCGTGGCCCTAGGTTTGGCCGCGAACCAGCACATGAGGCGGCCATGATCACCTGTTACATCACTTATGAAATTCACCCGGACAAGGTTGAGGCCTTTGAAATCTACTCCAAGGCCTGGATCCCGCTGGTGGAGCGGTTCGGGGGCACCCATCACGGCTATTTCCTGCCGCATGAAAGCGCCAATGATCTGGCGGTGGCGCTGTTTTCCTTCCCGTCTCTGGCGGCCTATGAGGAGTATCGCGCCAAGAGCTTTGAGGATGCGGATTGCCTGGCGGCGTTCCAGTTCGCCCGGGAGAACGGCATTGTCCGGCGCTATGACCGGACCTTCCTGCGGCCTGTTCTGGAGGGCGATCTGGCGCCGCTGAAGGCTGCGATGGCTTAGCGGCCTGCCTTGGCCGCGCGCAGTTCGCGCTCCAGCGCATCCAGGAAGCGGGAGCGGTCGGCCTTGGTGAAGCCCTTGCCGCCGCCCTGCATGCCCAGCGGGTTGGCGGCGCGCAGGTCGGCCATCAGGTCGCGCATCGCCAGCTGCTGGCCGATGTTTCCTTCCGTAAACCGCTCGCCGTTGTGGCGCAGGACGCGGGCGCCGGCCTCGATGCATTTTGCAGCGAGCGGGATGTCGCCCGTCACCACCACATCGCCCGGCCCGCAGCGCTCTGCGATCCACATGTCGGCCACATCGGCGCCCTCGGCCACGATCACGGTTTCCACCAGCGGGTTCTGCGAGGGCCGCAGCCCGCCATTGGAGACCACGAACATGCGCAACCCGTGGCGGGTGGCGACCCGCTCGGCCTCCTGCTTCACAGGGCAGGCGTCGGCGTCGATGTAAAGCGCGGTCACTCTGCCGCCTTCTTCTCTGGGGAAGGGGCTTTCTCTGCCTTGGTCTCGGGTTTGGCCTTGGCCTTGCGGGCGGGTTTCTTCACCTTGAACTCTTCCGGGATCGGCATCCGGTTGAAGGCGTCGAGACCGGCGATCTTGTAGGCCTCGGCCAGGGTCGGGTAGTTGAAGGTGTTCTGCACGAAGTAGTCCACCGTGCCCTTGAGGTTCAGCACCGCCTGGGCAATGTGGATCAGTTCCGTCGCGCCTTCGCCGACGATCTGCACGCCCAGCACCCGGCGGGTTTTCAGCGAGAACAGCATTTTCAGCATGCCGTGCTCCAGCCCCATGATGTGGCCGCGGGAGGTTTCGCGGAAGCGGGCGACGCCGACCTCATAGGGAATACCGCGCTCTTTCAGCTCTTCCTCGGACATGCCGCAGGTGGACATTTCCGGTACCGAGTAGATGCCATAGGGGTACCAGGGGCTTTCCGGCAGGGTCGGGGTTTCCAGCGCGTGGCAGGCGGCAACGCGGCCCTGCTGCAGCGAGGTGGAGGCGAGCGACGGGTGGCCGATCACATCGCCGGCGGCATAGATATGCGGCACCGCGGTCTGGTAGGTCTTGCGGTCCACGCTGAGGCGGCCGCGGTGGTCGGTCTGGAGGCCGACGGCCTCGAGGTTCAGGGCGGAGGTGGCGCCCATCCGGCCGGCCGCAAACAGCAGCATTTCAGAACGCACATGGCGGCCGTTTTCGAGGGTGACTTCGACATGCTCGCCTGCGTCCTCGATGCTTTCGACCGCGGAGCCGAGCCGCAGGTCTACGCCGTTTTCGCGGATCTGGTGGGTGAAGTCCTGGATCAGGGTCTTGTCGATGAAGTCGAGGAAGGTCTCGCGCGGCTCGATCAGGGTGACGCGCACGTCCAGGGCGGAGAACATAGTGGCGTATTCCACCCCGATCACACCGGCGCCGATCACGGTGAGGGAGCGCGGGATCTCGGCCATCTCCAGGAACTCGTCGCCGTCCACAACGGTCCTGCCGTTGAAGGGCACATATTCCGGGCGGTAGGTCTTGGTGCCGGTGGAGATCAGGAATTTCTCTGCCGTCAGCCGGGTGGTCTCGCCTGCTTCGGTGGCGACCTCGACCTCATTCGAGCCGATGAATTTCGCCAGCCCCAGCAGGGTGTCCACATGGTTGCGGTTGAACTGGTGCTCCAGCACGTCGACCTCGTAATCGAGGGTCATGTGCAGGCGTGCCTTCAGGTCGTTGGCCTCGATCTGGTCCTTCACCCGGTAGGAGCGGCCGTAGAACGAGCGCTCGCGCCAGCCGGAGAGGTTCAGCACGGTTTCGCGCAGGGTCTTTGACGGGATGGTGCCGGTGTGCACCGACACGCCGCCCAGCCGGTCCTTGCGGTCGATCACCAGCACCCGGCGGTGCAGTTTGCCCGCCTGGATGGCGGCGGCGCGGCCCGAGGGGCCGGAGCCGATGATGATCAGGTCATAATCAAAGTCTTCACTCATGGCCGCGTCCTTTGGTCTTAGTTCTGGTACAGCGCGTCGGCGTGGAAGGAGACATGCTCCTCCATGAAGGTCGACACGAAGAAATAGCTGTGGTCATAGCCCGGCTGCATCCGCAGGGTGGCCTGCTGGCGGCGCTCGGCCACCGCATGGGCCAGCGCCTCGGGCTTCAGGAGGTCGATGAACTGGTCGGCGGTGCCGGTGTCGATCAGGACCGGGCCGTCGAAGCCCTTTTCGCGCATCATCAGGGTGGCGTCATGCTTGGCCCAGGCGGCTTCATCGTCGCCCAGATAGGCGCTCAGCTGCTTGCGGCCCCAGTCCGATGCGGTCGGGTTGGAGATCGGCGCAAAGGCGGAAACCGACTTGTAGCGGCCCGGCAGGTTCATCGCCAGCGTCAGCGCGCCGTGGCCGCCCATGGAATGGCCGGTGATCGCCTGGCGGTCCAGGTCGATGGCGAATTTCTCGCCCAAGAGCGCGGGCAGTTCCTCGGCGACATAGTCCCACATGCGGAAATGCGGCGCCCAGGGGTTTTGCGTGGCGTTCACGTAGAAGCCTGCGCCCTGGCCCAGGTCATAGGCGTCATCATCCGCCACGCCTTCGCCGCGGGGGCTGGTGTCGGGGAAGACGATGGCGATGCCCTGTTCGGCGCACCACGCCTGGGCACCCGCTTTGGTCATCGCGTTTTCATGGGTGCAGGTGAGGCCCGAGAGGTACCACAGCACCGGCACCGGGCCGTCCTTGGCTTCCTCCGGCAGGAACAGGCCAAAGGTCATGTCGCCGCCGGTGGCGGTGCTGGCGTGTTTGTAGACGCCCTGGGTGCCGCCAAAGGCGCGGTTCTCGGAAACGGTTTCCATGGGTGAGGCTCCTCAAAATCTGTTAGCCCTACCGCTACCTGCTGATGGCCTCAGGGTCCAGCGGATGGGCGGCAGCTATGCCGGTTTTTGCGGCACAAGGATTGCGAATTCGCAAACATCCGGGGCTTTGGCCGCCGGGCGGGTGCCGCATTTGCGCAAGGGAGTGCTGGACAGCCAGTGCGAAACCCGGGACAGTCCGCAGCCAAGGCAAGAGGGAGGCACAGGGCCATGAGCGATTTTCTGAGACTGACACCGGAGGCCGCGGACGCGGACGCGGAGGTGGAACGCCCGGCGGCGGAGAAGGTGCTGGCAGGGGATCCGGTCTTCACCACCTGGAACGCAGAGGAGCGGGACGGGCTTTACTGCGGCATCTGGCAGTCGACGCCGGGCAAGTGGCGGATTTCCTATGACGAGTGGGAATACTGCCGGATCCTGCAGGGGCGCTCGGTGATCACCAGCGACGACGGCAGTGAGTATGCGCTGGCAGCGGGCGACAGTTTCATCCTGCGGCCCGGCTTCAGCGGCACCTGGGAGGTGATTGAGACCACCCGCAAGGATTATGTGATCCGGCTCTGATCCGGAGGGTCAGGAGACCCAGGCGATCACGGCCGGCACGGTGACGATTGACACCACGGTGGAGATGAAGATTGCGGCGGAGGCCCGGTGCGGGGCCACGCCGTAGTGCTGCGCCAGCATGTAGACATTGCCCGCCACCGGCAGCGATGCAGCAGCGATGGCAACGGCGGCAGAGAACGGCGCCGCCGGGATCAGCCACAGCACGGCGACGGCAACGCAGACCGGGTGCAGCACCAGTTTGGCAAAGCTGAGCCAGCCGGAGATATGCACCCGCTCCGCCGACTTGGAGGCCAGCGAGGCGCCGATGGCAAACAGCGCGCCCGGCGTGGCGGCGCCGCCGAGGATGGTGAGGAAATCATTTGCCGGGCCCGGAATCGGCAGGGTGGAAGCCGACCAGGCGAGGCCTGCGACAATGGACAGGATCATAGGGTTTTTCAGGAGGCCCAGACCGACCAGTTTCAGGGTTGCCGGCCCCAGGTTCGATCCTTGGCCCTGGCCGCGGCCTGCGTTGATCAGAATGACGATCAGCGAGGAGAACACCACCAGATCAACGCTGAGCACCACCATCATCGGCGCCACCGAGGCCGGACCGAAAAGGATCGCCATCATTGGCAGGCCCAGGAAACCCACATTGCCGATCGCCGCGCATTGCGCTTCCACCGCTGCGGTGGGCACGTCCAGGCCGCGGGCCATGGCGACGGCTGTCACCAGTAAATAGACCGCCAGCGTGCCGGCCAGGTAGCCAAAGATCAGCGTTGGGTCGAAGACCTCGGCAAAGGACAGGTTGGCGGCAAAGCCGAAGATCATCGCCGACAGCGGGAAGTAGAAGACGAAGCGGGTGAGGTAGGCGGTGGCTTCCTCGGTGAAAAACCGGCTGCGCCCGGCCCAGTAGCCAAGGCCGATGATTGCGAAGAAGGGCAGGGTGCGGAAGAAGATCTCGGCCATGGGGATTGGTAACAAGAGCTGACCAATTGGCAAAGGCTGTTTTTTTGGCAGGTTTTGAACGGGCAGGGGGCTGCTCCCGCCTGTTCATGGGCAGTCCAGGGACTGCCCTTCACAGTTGGGCGTGGCCCTGTGCTGCGCACAGGGCAGGGAGAGGATTCTGCTGAGAATTCCGGTTCCATGACGTGCACCCGCAGCGCGCCAGCGCTGCCGGGCCCAACCGGGAGGGCAGCCTTTGGCTGTTCCGGAGCGGGCGGGAGAGCCTGCGCTGCGGAACTCAGCCGCTGCCGATCAGCATACCTGCACCCAGCACCAGCGCGCCGCCCAGAACCACCTGCATTGTGGCGCGCCAGAACGGGGTTTCCATGAACTTGTTCTGGATCCAGGCGATGGCCCAGAGCTCAACAAAGACGATCAGCAGTGCCAGCGTGGTTGCGGTCCAGAATTCCGGGATCAGATAGGGCAGGGCGTGGCCGAGGCCGCCGACTGTTGTCATGATGCCGGATGCGAGGCCGCGTTTGATCGGTGAGCCGCGGCCGGAAAGTTCGCCATCATCCGAGGCCGCTTCGGTGAAGCCCATCGAGATGCCGGCCCCGACCGAGGCCGCCATGCCGACCAGAAAAGTGGTCCAGGTGTCCTGGGTGGCAAAGGCGGTGGCGAAGATCGGCGCCAGGGTGGAGACAGAGCCGTCCATCAGCCCGGCCAGCCCCGGCTGCACCCAGGTCAGCACGAACTGGCGGTGGGCGGCGCGGTCCTCGTCTGCGCGGGTGCCGTCGTCCAGATGCGCCTCCTGCAACTCCCCGGCGCGGGTCTGGTGGCCCGCCTCGGCAGCGGCGAGGTCGCCCAGCAGTTTGCGCGTCGCGGCGTCCTGGGTGCGGGCGGCGGCGGCGGTGTAGAAATGCTCTGCGTCGCGCTCCATCGCGCTGGCCTCATCGCGGATGCGGTCGAGGCTCAGGTTCTCCATCAGCCAGACCGGACGGCGGGCATAGTAGCCCGCCACGTGCTCGCGCCGGATCAGCGGGATCGCCGGGCCGAACCGCGCCTCGTGCAGGGCAATGAGCTGGGCGCGGTGACCGTCCTCCTCTGCCGCCATGCCGTCGAACATCGCGGCAGAGGCGGGGTATTCACCGCGCAGCCGTTCGCCGTAACCGCGGTAGATGCGCGCATCGTCCTCTTCCGAGGAGATCGCAAGGGCGAGAATTTCCTGTTCTGATAGCTCCACAAAGTGCTTGCGCTGGGTGAAAAAACGCATCTGCCGCCCCTCAATTTAGAATAATTCTAAACATAACGGTTCCGCGAGGGAGCGCAAGGCGGTGCGGGTTCTGCTGTTGCAATGGAGCGGCGCAGGCTACATTAGGCGCAGACCCCTACGCAGCCAACGGAGCCCGCATGAACCAGCAAGCCAGCGTCCTGCGCACCGGCCGGAAATTCGATCAGGTCCTGGACGGCGCGCGCGAGGTGTTCCTGGCGGACGGGTTCGAGGGCGCCAGCGTCGACAAGATCGCCAAGGCGGCGGGGGTCTCCAAGGCGACGCTCTACAGCTATTTTCCCGACAAGCGGGTCTTGTTCATGGAAGTGGTGCGCTCTGCCTGCGTGCAGCAGGCGGATGCATCGCTGGAGCTGACACCGGGCAGCTGCGGGCCGCGGGATGTGCTGCGGGCGGCGGCGGAGCGGGTGCACGGAGTGCTGCTGGGTGGCTTCAGCCTGCAGCTGTTCCGCATCTTCGTGGCAGAGGCCGACCGGTTCCCGGAGCTGGGGCCGATGTTTTATGAAAGCGGCCCGATGGTGCTGCATGGCGAGATCCGCGATTATATCGAGGCCGCGGCGGCGCGCGGCGAGCTGAAGATCGCGGATGCCGATCTGGCCGCGGCGCAGTTCATCGAGCTGTGCAAGGCCGATGTGTTCCTGCGGTTCCTGTTCAAGATCGACACTGAATTCTCTGAGGCTGAGCGCGAGCGGGTGATCAGCGGCGCGATTGACACTTTCATGGCGCGGTTCGGGGCCTGAGCCGGTCTTTCCCGGTTAGTGCGTGGTGAAGCTGTTGGGGGTCCTGCGGTAGGTCTCGTGGCAGCTGAGGCAGCCCTGCATCAGCCCGGGCAGAGTGCGGCGCAGGGCGGGCAGGGAGCGGGCGCTGAGGGCTCTGGCCGCAATTTCGGCTGATTTGGCCCGGGCTTCGAAATCATCCCAGGATGTCCAGATCTGCGGCCGGGCGTGGCTGCGCGGGTCCATCCTGTGTTTGCGGAACTGCTTGCGGATGCTGCTGGTGGATTTGATCAGCTGCCGCCGGGCGATGCGCGCCTTGCCCTGATCGAAGACGGCGCGCCCGGCCATCATGGCAGTGAGCACATCCATTGCGGCCTTTTGCGTGGTCATCAGGGTGATGCGTCGGGTCACATGCTTGCTGGCGCCGTCACCGGCAGTGACCGGGGCAGAAGGCCCGGTGGCAAGGGCGGCGAGGAGCGCAAGGCAGGCAAGCGGTTTCAATAGGCGCAGGGTCATGCTGCGGCTCCGGACCGGATTGACCGAATCGAATGATTAGAACAAAATGGGAACATCTGCACTGAAACTCCTGTAACCTGCCGTCTGCCGGCCCCTGCTGCGTGATCTGCCCATGCCCCATCGCCGCATTCTGTCGCTGTGGTTTCCGCGCCTTGGCGCCGAACGCATTCTGCGGGCGGAGCGCGGCGGCATTGCCGGGCCGCTGGCCGTTGCCGAGGAAGTGTCCAACACCCAGGTTATTTCCGCGTTAAACCTTGCCGCCTCGGCAGAGGGGCTGCAGGCCGGCCAGCCGTTGCGCGATGCCCATGCGATGTGCGCGGGCCTGGTGGTGCGGCCGCGCAACCGGGCGGCGGAGGCGGCGTTTCTGGCGGCGCTGAGGCGCTGGGCGGGCAAGTTCAGCCCCTGGGTGGCGGAGGCCGGGGAGGACGGGCTGACCATCGACCTTACCGGTTGCGCGCATCTGTTCGGCAGCGAGGCGGCGCTGATGGAGACGGCGGGGCAGGACTGTGCGGAAATGGGCCTGAGCGTGCGGATGGGGCTGGCGGACACCCTGGGCGCGGCCTGGGCGCTGGCGCGCTATGCAGGCGAGGAGGCGGCGCCGGAGCGGTCAGGCGATGCCATCGACCAGGAGGCGCGCGCGACCCGTGCGCGGGCGCAGAAGCGCCAGAGCGTCAAGCGGCGCCACTGGACCCGGGGCGGCGCGGCGCCGCAGCTGCAGGCGGTGGTGCCGCAGCTGGGGCGGATTGCCGAAACCGGCCAGGCCTATGGCGCGCTCGCCCCCCTGCCGGTGGCGGCCTTGCGTCTGGACAGCGCCACGGTGGCGCAGCTGAACCGGCTGGGGCTCAGACGGATCGGCGACCTGCTGGGCCAGCCGCGGGCCAGCCTGGCGCGCCGGTTCGGGCAGGGGCTGGTGCTGCGGCTGGACCAGGCGATGGGCAGCGCGCCGGAGCCGGTTTCGCCCGCGCGCAGCCCGGACCATTTTGCGGTGCGGCTGACCCTGCCGGAGCCGATCGGGCTGATGGAGGATCTGCTGGCGGGCGTTGACCGGATGCTGCCGCGGCTCTGTGCCCGGCTGGAGGCGCGCGGCAAGGGCGCCCGCGTGCTGCGGCTGGAGGCGCACCGCTGCGATCAGGAGATGGAGGCGGTGACACTGGGCCTGGCCCGTGCCAGCCGCGATCCGGCCCGCATCCGGCCGCTCTTGGAGATGAAGCTGGAGCAGATCGATGCGGGCTACGGCATCGACATGCTGCGGCTGGAGGTCCTGCAGGCCGAAGCCATTCACGCCCGCACCCCGGCGGGCCATCTGCAGGCAAGTGCCGCGGCGCGGGCGCGGCAGGAGGATGGCACCGCGCTGGAGGATCTGATCGGCCGGCTGGGCGCGCGGCTGGGGATGGAGGCCATCACCCGCTATCACCCGGCGGAGAGCCATATCCCGGAGAAAACCTTCACCGTGCAGGCGGCGGCCTGGTCAGAGCCTGCCGCCGGCGACTGGCCGCGGCCGCCGCGCCCGCGGCCGTTGCTGTTGTGGCGGCCGGAGCTGGTCCACGCGCCGGATGTGCCGCAGGTGCCGGAGCAGTTCCGCTGGCGCGGCCGTGACTGGGCACTGGCAGAAGCGGAGGGGCCGGAGCGGATCGCGCCGGAGTGGTGGCTGGAAGACCCGGAATGGCGCAGCGGGGTGCGCGATTACTGGGTGGTGGTGACGGATTGCGGCACGCGGCTGTGGCTGTTCTTTGCCCATGGCGGGGCGCTGTCGCCGGGCTGGTTCTGCCACGGCTCGTTTGCGTGACCGGGCGCGCGGACAGTTCGGCGCGGGGCGAAGGGTTTTGCTTGGGTGTCCCTGCGCAAACCGCATAGAGTAGGGATATGATCACACCGCGTTTCGACATTCTTGGCCAGGCCATCAGCGACGCCAGCCGCACGCAGATGCTGTGCGAGCTGATGGAGGGCCGCGCCTATACCAACAAGGAGCTGGCGGCTGCTGCTGGGGTGACGCCGCAAACCGCCTCGGCGCATTTGCGCCTGCTGCAGGACGCAGGCTTGGTGGTGGCGGAAAAACGCGGCCGCTGCGTCTATCACCGGCTGGCCGGGGCAGAGGTGGCGCACGCGCTGGAGCAGCTGGCGGCGATTGCGCCTGCGGACAGCCTGCACCGGGCCCAGCAGCGCAAAGCCGGCGGACTGGCACAGCTGCGCAGCTGTTACGACCACCTGGCAGGCCCGCTGGCGGTCGCGATGACCCGCGCCTTCCTGGACCGCGGCATGCTGGTGGAAGAGCAGGGCGCGTTTCGCGCGGAGCCTGCCGGGGAATGGCTGAAACTGGGGGTGGTTTTGCCGGAGCGGCCGGGCCGCCAGCCCTTTGCCCGGCCCTGTCTGGACTGGACCGAGCGCAAGCTGCATGTGGCCGGGCCGATGGGACGGCAGATCCTGGATCACGCCCTGGGCAGCGGCTGGGTCAAGCGGCACCGGCACAAGCGCGGGCTGCTGCTGACCGCCCCCGGGCGGGTGGCGCTGGAGCAGATCCTGGGGGTGCAGTGCGGGGAGCTGGCGGCAGCCTGAGCGGCGGGAAAGCCGGGCGGAACAGGGCATTTGCACCTGTGCGTATCCTGCACCACACGAAAATTCGAAGGGGATAAACCTTGATTTGCCGGGGAAATGACGCAACCTGTTATCTATGAGCTTTGATCAGGTGCAGCCTTTTCCCGGATCTCCCATACCTCAGCAAGTCGCCTTTGACCGCCGGGAACTGTCGGTCATCATGACGTTGTACGGCCGCATGGTCGCGGCGGGAGAATGGCGTGATTACGGGATTTCCTCCTTGCGTGACCTGGCAGTTTTCTCCGTTTTCCGGCGCACGGCAGAGCATCCGCTTTACCGGATCGAGAAGCGCCCCAAGCTGCGGCAGCGGCAGGGGCAGTATTCGGTCGTCGGCATGGATGGGCATATCCTGAAGCGCGGGGCGGATCTTAAGACCGTGCTGAGGGTGCTGGAGCGTAAGCTGATCCGCTCCGTGGAGTAGCCGCAGGGCCTGCGGCGGAGCGGGACCGGAATTTTCACAAAATTCCGGCCAAAAATCTTTGTAAGATTTTTGCCGCCTGTGGCAGGCGCCGGGGTCTACGCCAGCCGTTTGTGTGCGGTGACCGGGCCATCGCCCTGGGCTGCGATCCGTTCGATTGCCGCGGCGATGGGCTCAATGGCAACTGCCATATCGTGGGCGTTGGCGTGGATCAGGGTTTCTGCGTCCCGCACCAGTGCAACATGGCCCTTCCAAAACAGAAGATCGCCGCGCTGGTAGTCTCCGGCGGGGGCGGGGTTGCCCAGCTCTGCCTCCTGCATATCGCTGTCGCCGGGACAAGCTGTGCCGCAGGACAGCAGGGCCGCCTGCACAAGGCCGGAGCAGTCAATGCCAAAGCGGCTGTTGCCGCCCCAAAGGTAGGGGGTGCCGAGGAACAGCTCTGCCACCTCCGCCGGATCGTCGGCATGGGCTCCCAATGGTGACAGATGGCGGGCCGGGATATAGCCGAGGTTGGTGTCCGCGAACCGGCCTTCACCGCCAAGGACCTGCACCCGGCTGCCGTGGCTGAGCGCAAGGGTCTCCGGTGATTTGAAATCATCTGCGGAATAGGCATGGGTGGCGGGGGCGCTGACCCAATGCGTGGCCTCGAACGGCGCGGCCAGGGCGGCACTGGGGACATAGCCCACATAGGAATCCTTGGCGGCCTGCAAAAACGCCCAGCCGTCGCGGTGGTCATAGACCGTGACCGGCTCGCCGTAGACCAGCTGGCGGTCGCGGGCGCCGTCAGGCGCGCGCAAGAGGTCCGCGACAGGGACGCCGATGCGGGCAGCGGTGTCCTCCACCCGTTCCAGCCCGCCGGGCGCGTCCTGCAGGTGCGCGGCAGCGATGCGGTCATTCATGGGCAAGCGGCGGGGGTCAGCCATAAGATCAGAGCTCCAGCATCTCTGGCAGCGCGGCAAACAGCGCGCGGGCGCCTTGCAGGGCGCCGCCCTTGGGCCGGGCGGGGGACGCGTTGGGGGTCCAGCCGTAGATGTCGAAATGCATGTAGCGGGTATCGCCGGCGAAGCGGCGCAGGAACAGGGCGGCGGTGATCGAGCCTGCGAACCCGCCCGAAGGCGCATTGTCCAGATCGGCGATGCCGGGTTCGATCATGCTCTCGTAAGGCTCGTGGAAGGGCATCCGCCAGACCGGGTCGGCGGTGCGCGCTGCGCTGACGGCAAGCGCTGCGGCGTCGCCCTCGTGACCGGTATAGAAAGGCGACAGGTCCGGGCCGACGGCAACGCGCGCCGCGCCGGTGAGAGTGGCCATGGAGACCAGCAGGTCCGGCGCGTCCTCTGCCGCCAAGGCCAGCGCGTCGGCCAGCACCAGCCGGCCCTCGGCGTCGGTGTTGTTGTTTTCAACCGTCAGCCCCTTGCGCGACATCAGCACATCACCGGGACGGAAGGCGGAGCCGGAGACGGCATTTTCCACCGCGGGAATCAGCACCCTGAGCTGCAGGTTCAGTCCGGCATCCATGATCATGCGGGCAAGGCCCAGCACGTTGGCAGCGCCGCCCATGTCCTTTTTCATCAGCGCCATGCTGTTTCCGGGCTTCAAGTTCAGCCCACCGGTGTCGAAACAGACGCCTTTGCCCACCAGGGTCAGCTTGGGGCCGGTGCTGCCCCAGCGCAGATCGATCAGCCGCGGTGCGCGGTCCGAGGCGCGGCCGACGGTGTGGATCAGCGGGAAGTTCTGTTCCAGCAGATCCTCGCCCAGGATAACGGAGGTTTTGGCGCCGAACTCCTGCGCAAGGGATTCGGCCGCGGTTTGCAGCTCTGCCGGGCCCATGTCGGAAGCTGGGGTGTTGATCAGGTCGCGGGTCAGGCATTCGGCAGCGGCCAGCGATTCCACGGCGGCGGCATCCAGGGCTTCGGGCGCCTGCAGGGCGGCGGTTTCGCCTTTGGCGTCCTTGTAGCGCCCGAAGCGGTAGGCGGTCAGCAGCCAGCCGAGGGCTTCGCTGGCGCCGTCCTCTGCCGGCAGGCCAGAGGCGATACGGTAGGTGCCTGCGGGCAATTTCTGCGCCGCTTCGGCCAGCACAAAGCGGCGGCGCGCGCGCTGGGCGGCGCTGCCGTAGCCCGCCAGGGCCATTTCAATCCGGCCTTCGGCATCCGGCACCGTCAGCGCCTGGCCGCAGGCGCCGGTGAAGCCCTGCGCCGATGCCCAGGCCTTAACGCGCTGCGGCTGGCCAGAGAGCCAGCTGTCGAGGGCATCGCTTGCAATAACATGCACAGGGCAGGCGTCAGGGCCGGGTGCGGCAAAGACTGGCGGCATCGAAAAACTCCGGTTGCAATCACTTCTGATGCGCCAGAGTAGCCGCCGCGGCGCGGCCTGCAAGCCCTGCGGGCTGCACAAATGTCAGATCGACATGTCCTGCTGGTCCCAGACCGCCGTCAGCGAGCGTTCACCCACCCGCATCAGCCGGAACAGGATGGCGGCGACGGCCGGCGCGTCCTCAGCATCAATTGCCACTGTCACGTCGCTGGCGATGCGGGCCAGTGCGGTCATGCCGATCTGTTCGGCCATGGCAATCAGCGACCGGGCGCTCTTGCGCAGGTTCATCATATCGTTCTGCCGCCACAGACGCTCGCAATGCGTCAGGCGGACTGCCATTTCTTCAATCGCGCGGCATACGACGTCTTCAGCGCCGGCTTCGCCGAGCTGTTCGTAAAGTTCGGAAAGTTTGTCAGGATCCAAGCGCACAGTCTCGGAGTGCATCACTGTCAGTATATTGGCCACCACATTCACCCAATTCTTCATGCCCCCACGGCACATCTGCCAATTTGGGTTCCATAAGTTTTCAAAAGGTTTCCGCGGGCAGATCAAATCCCTCGAATTTTGAGACAATGCAGGCTAATACGGCCGGCAACGCGAAATGAACCGAGGATTCGACAATGGATTTTGCCAAGCCTCTCCCGAGCTATTTGGTAACCCGATATCACGGCTGGAAGGCCACGTCATACGAGGAAAATCAGGGCTGGTACCGCCGCCTGGCGACCGAGGGCCAGCGCCCGCGGGCGATGGTGATTTCCTGCTGCGACAGCCGGGTGCATGTGACGTCGATCTTCGGCGCTGACCAGGGTGAGTTTTTCATTCACCGCAATATCGCCAACCTGGTGCCACCTTTTGCGCCTGACGGCGACCACCACGGCACCTCGGCGGCGGTGGAATATGCGGTCACTGCGCTGAAGGTCTCGCATCTGATCGTGCTGGGCCATTCGCAGTGCGGCGGCGTGCAGGGCTGCATCGATATGTGCAAGGGCCATGCGCCGCAACTGGAGGAAAAGACCAGCTTTGTCGGGCGCTGGATGGACATCCTGAAACCCAAGTTCAGCGGTGTTGAGGATATCGAGGACCCGGTTGAGCAGGCGCGCCAGTTCGAGCGCCAGGCGGTTGTCGCCTCGCTGGAGAACCTGATGACTTTCCCGTTCATCGACTCGGCGGTGAAGGCAGGCGAACTGAGCCTGCACGGGCTGTGGACCGACATCGGTGAGGGCGGTCTGGAATGCTATGACCCCAAGGCGGGCACCTTCGCGCCGGTCTGAGATCAGGCCGTTTCTTTGCGGATCCCGAATGCAGCCGCCAGATTGGCGGCTGCTTGCGTATAGCCCCCCGCGGCGCCGTCGACAAAGTGGATGTGATCCTCCTCCACCGGCGAAGGCACAATGCAGGTGACCATGGCGGCGTCCTGTTCGTGCAGGCCGAAATGAACAAGGCCCGCACCGGCCGCCTGTTGCAGATGCTGTCGGATGCGGTTGCGGATTTCGGGCGTGCAGTCCAGCGTCATCTTGAGCCCGTCATCGAATTTGCGGAAATCCGAATGCGCCCGCAGCATTGACAGGTAGTGCACAGGGTCGAAGCCGCCCACAGGGCGCCGGGTCAGAAAGATCAGCCCGGCCAGAGCGCTGTGAATAAACAGATGCAACTGCCGCAGAAGGACCGGCATCCGCCCGTGCGAAGCCTTTGCCTCAAGCGTCAGCCCGGCGGGCGGAAATTGCAGCTTGGGGCCGGTTTCGGGAACCGGGTGACCGTTGTCCTCAAGCTCTGCCGCCAGATCCAGCACTTCGGCGGCGAAGCGGGCAAAATCCTGCGGACTGGCGCCGGGGGCAGGCTGGGCGACCACCGAAAGGATGATGCCGTGGCGGGCGGGCGTGTTGCTCCAGCGGCAGGAAAGGCCTGCGAGGTCAGGCGGGTCTGCCTGCGGGTCAGGGGCAACCGCAAAGGCGCCGGCCTTCATCTGCGCCTCCGCCCAGGCCAGGCCGCCGCCGTTGAACATGGCGAAATCAGCGTGGTCCGACACCGCGTAGCGGGCAACCTGCACCTCCAGCCCCTCGGCCCGGATTGCAGAGACCGGCAGAACGGCGGCGCGCAGGGAGATGCCGTATTCATCCTCCGTCCAGCTGCGCAAGGCACCCAGCACGCGCTGTGCCGTCGCCTGATGGCGGGGCGGTACCGCAAAGGAGGCGCCGTCACCGCCGAAGACATAGGGAAAGGCCTCGCCCCCGAGCGCGTTGCGCATGGCGGCGATCACTGCGGCGCCGACCATGTTCACGGTCTTGTAGCGGCCCGCCTTCACCAGCCCGGTGGAATTCACGATATCGGTGCAGCAGAGCAGCCAGCCGCCGGGCAGCGGTGCAAAGACCGACGGGTCGGAGAGATTACTGAATTCGCGGACCCTGGGGAGGCTGGCGTAGAACGAATCCGGTGTCATGTCTTTCAGCTCCCTGACGCGCTCCCGCGGCCTGCCGTCTCCTTCTAAACAAATTGTGCGGCGGCGCCAAACATGCAAGCTGTGCGCTAGTAACAATAATGCAGGGGGCAGAACATGCAGGCAGGGTTGATCTTATTGTGCCTGGCATATGTGCTGAGCCAGTTCTTCCGCGCCTTTCTGGCGGTTCTTTCCGGGGTGCTGGGGCAGGATATCGGCGCGGCACCGGATGATCTGGCCTTTGCCTCCAGCCTTTGGTTTCTGTCCTTTGCCGCCATGCAGCTGCCGGTGGGCTGGGCGCTGGACCACGTAGGGCCCCGCAAGACGGCGTCGCTGCTGCTGCTCTTGGGCGGCGGCGGCGGTGCGGCGCTGTTTGCGGCGGCCACTGTTCCATGGCACGTGGGCGCGGCGATGTTCCTGATCGGCATCGGCTGTTCGCCGGTGCTGATGGCGTCCTACTACATCTTTGCACGCCAGTATTCGCCCGCACGGTTCGCAACGCTGGCGGCGGTAATGCTGGGGGTCGGGTCCGCGGGCAATCTGGTGGCCTCCTACCCGACGGCGCTGGCGGTGGATCTGTTCGGCTGGCGCGGCACGCTGGCCGGGCTGGCGGCGGTGTCGGTTGCGGTAGCGGCGGGGATTTTCCTGACCGTGAGCGATCCGGACAAGCCGGAAGGGGAACACAAGGGATCGGTGCTGGACCTGCTGAAGATGCCGGTGATGTGGGCAATCTTTCCATTGATGCTGGTGGCCTATGCGCCGTCCGGCGCGCTCAGGGGGCTGTGGATCGGGCCGTACCTGAGCGATGTTTACGGGCTCAGCACCCAGGCCGTCGGTCTGGCGACCCTGGTGATGGGGGCGGCGATGATTGCGGGCACCTTTGCCTACGGGCCGCTGGACCGGGTGCTGGGCACCCGCAAATGGCTGATCCTGGGCGGCAACCTGCTGGGGTGCGCGGCCCTGGGCGGGCTGATCCTGGCCACCGGCGCGCCGGTCTGGATGCCGGTTGCGATGATGGCCGCGGTGGGTTTCTTCGGCGCGTCCTTCCCGGTGATCATGGCGCATGGCCGTGCCTTTGTGCCGCCGCACTTGGCCGGGCGGGGGGTGACGCTGCTCAATCTCTATGGCATCGGCGGGGTGGGAATCATGCAGTTTGCCACTGGCCGCATTCACGCGGAAATGGCCGGTGCGGACCTTTCCTTGCCCTACATCGGCATTTTCAGCTTCTTTTTGGTGCTTCTGGGGCTCGGCTGCGCAATTTATCTGTTCAGCCGCGACAGCATGGACTGATCTGGGACTTTAAACTTGGTCGCGGAACCATTATCACTCCCGCGCCGGCCATGGGGCCGGGCAATACTGGAGAAACAGACAAATGGGTTACCGCATCGTCGTCGTTGGCGCCACTGGCAACGTGGGCCGCGAAATGCTGAACATCCTGGCCGAGCGCCAGTTTCCTGTGGATGAGATCGCTGCGCTGGCAAGCCGCCGGTCTCTCGGCACTGAAGTCAGCTTTGGCGATAAGACACTCACTACCAAGGATCTGGACACCTTTGATTTCACCGGCTGGGACATGGCGCTGTTTGCCGTGGGTTCCGAGGCGACCAAAGTCTACGCCCCCAAGGCTGCAGCCGCGGGCTGTGTGGTGATCGATAACTCCTCGCTCTACCGCTATGACCCGGAGATTCCGCTGATCGTGCCGGAGTGCAACCCGGAAGCGATCCACGGCTACAAGAACAAGAAAATCATCGCCAACCCCAACTGCTCCACCGCACAGATGGTGGTGGCGCTGAAGCCGCTGCATGACCGCGCCAGGATCAAGCGTGTTGTTGTCTCGACCTATCAGTCGGTGTCCGGTGCGGGCAAAGACGGCATGGATGAGCTGTGGGAGCAGACCAAGGCGGTTTACAACCCCACCACCGATGTGCCGCCGAACAAGTTCCAGAAGCAGATCGCCTTCAACGTGATTCCGCAGATCGACGTCTTCATGGAAGACGGCTCGACCAAGGAAGAGTGGAAGATGGTTGTCGAGACCAAGAAGATCGTCGACCCGTCGATCAAGGTCACCGCGACCTGCGTCCGCGTGCCGGTGTTCGTCGGCCACTCCGAAGCCGTGAACATCGAGTTCGAGGAGTTCCTGGACGAGGACGAGGCCCGCGACATCCTGCGCGAGGCACCGGGCATCATGGTAATCGACAAGCGTGAGCCGGGCGGCTACGTCTCGCCGGTGGAATGCGCAGGCGATTTTGCGACCTTCATCAGCCGCATCCGCCAGGATTCGACCATCGAGAACGGCCTGAACCTGTGGTGTGTCAGCGACAACCTGCGCAAGGGCGCGGCGCTGAACGCAGTGCAGATCGCCGAACTGCTGGGCCGCGAGGTCCTGAAGAAGGGCTGAGGTTTTTCGACCTTATGAGCAGGGGGCCGCTTCGCAAGAAGCGGCCCTTTTCTTTTGCGTGGCCTTGGGGCAGAGGCGCGGCTAGGCTTGGCATTGGGCGGGCAGATTTGCCCCGCGGATACTTTTTCGAGAGATGCCAATGCGATTTTCCTTGATGGCTTTTGCCTTTTCTTCATTTGCTGCAGCGGCGGCTGCGGACACCATCCCCGTCAGCAGCACGGTGTCGGAGGTAACCCTCTATTCCGGTCTGGCGGAAGTCACCCGCAGCGCCGCGCTGACGCTGCCGCAAGGCCGCCACCGGCTGATCCTTCAGAACGTGCCGAAAACCGCGCTGCTGGAAACGCTGCAGGTGGAGATCGCCGGCGCCCGCCGCGTCGCCACCCTGCTGCGCGAGAATTACGTGCCGCCGCGCGATGCGGATGACCCCGAGGTGGAAGCTGCCGAAGCCCGCGTGCGCGAGGTTGAGGCGCGGATTGCCGCGGTCCGGGACGAGGCCGCGCGGGCGCGGTCCGGGGTGCGGGCGGCGGAGGCCTCAATCGGGTTCCTGCAGCAGCTGGGTGCGAATGAGGGCTTGGCACAGGCGGATGCAACTGCGCTGAGTGAAATTGCCCGGATGATCTCCGCGGAAGCGGCGGGCGCCAGTCAGGCAGCAGTAGCGGCAGAGGCTGAGGCGCGCCGGATCGAACTGCAGCTGGAAGATCTGGAGGAGGAGCTGGCAGCAGCGCAGGCAGCGCTGGCGGCACTGACGCTGGAGGATGATGACCGGCTGTACATCGCGGTGGATATCGAGGCGGAGCAGGCGGGCGAAGGTGCCGTCAAGGTGAGCTATTACACCACGGGCGCGGGCAATATCGGCTGGCAGCCGTCTTATGAAATGCACCTGAATACCGTGACGGAGCAGCAGGTGATCCTGAAACGCGCGGTGATACTGGTGCAGGACACCGGCGAGAACTGGCAGGATGTGGCGCTGACCCTGTCAACGGCGGTGCCCGGTGAGCAAGGCAGCCCGTCTGTGCTGCACCCCTGGCTGCGCCGGATCGAGGAACCGCAGCCGCCGCGGGCGCTGAAGTCCTATAGCCAGGATGTGGCGGAAATGTCTGCGCTGGCAGAGCCGGTGGTCGAGGTACCTTTCATGATTGAAGAAGCACAGGGCGGCTGGGGTTCGGATCTGGGTGGTGCCGTAGCGACCTATCGCTTCGGGTTGCCAGTGTCGATTGCCTCTGGCGCCGATCTGCTGCGGCTGGAGATGGACAGCCTGACGGCGGAGGCAGATGTGCAGGCGGTGGCGGTGCCGTCGCGGGATGAGACCGCGTACCGGGTGGCCACTTTCACCAACAGCTTCGGCGAGCAGCTGCTGGCCTCGGACGAAGTGCCGCGGTTTGTTGATGGCAAGCTGGTGACGGTGGAGCCTTTCGCCGCGCTGGCGCCGGGAGCGGAAATGGACGCAGGGTTCGGTCCCATAGAGGGCCTGCAGCTGCGCCGCGATGTGCTGGGGCAGAGCGAAGGGGAGCAGGGACTGATTTCGCGCAGCAACGCGCAGGTTCAGAAGGTGGAGATCACGGTGGAGAACCTGACTGCGCAGGACTGGAACGTGCGGGTTCTGGACCAGGTGCCTTATTCCCAGCAGGACGATCTTGAAATCGAGTGGAGCGCAAAGCCCCAGCCCGCAGAGGAAAACGTTGAGAAACAGCGCGGCATTCTGGCTTGGGACCTGGAGCTGGATGCTGGCAGGAGCGAGACCATTCAGCTGGACACCACGCTCAGCTGGCCGGAGGGCATGGTGCTGCGCTGACGCTGGTTAGAACCTGGTGCGGTACTGGCGGCAGGGGGAGCTCCCGCCCGTCGTCAGGTATTGAAAATACCTTCCTCCCGTTGGGCGTGGCACCGCGCCATGCGCGGTGCCACGCCTAAGGCTGCTGCCGTTGCTCTGGCTTTGCCAGGGCGGCGGGCAGGCGCGGGAGGGCTTCCTTTGTGAGTGGAAAGGCTGGCTATTCAGCCTTCCACTTGGCGGCCAGGTCGCGGGCATTGCGGGCCAGCATCATGACGTCGATGCCAACCGCCAGGAACTGCGCGCCCATGTCTGCGTAGGCCTGGGTGGCCTCATCCGTGGTGCCGAGGATGCCGGGGGCGATGCCTGCCGCCTTGATGCGGGTGATGGCATCACCAATGGCTGCGCGCACCTCCGGATGGGCGGAGTTGCCCTGGTGGCCCATGTCGGTGGAGAGATCCGCGGGGCCTATGAAAACGCCGTCGATGCCTTCGACCTGCAGGATCTCATCGAGCGCGTCCATACCGGCGCGGTTTTCCACCTGCACCAGCAGGCAGACCTCCTGATCGGCGGTCTGGATGTATTCAGTGACTGTGCCGAACATGGTGGCGCGCGCCGCCGTGGCGCCGACCCCACGCACGCCTTTGGGCGGGTAGTGGCAGGCGCGGACCAGTTCGCGGGCCTGATCGGCGCTTTCGACAATCGGCACCAGCACGGTCTGTGCGCCCGCATCCAGCACCTGCTTGATCATCCAGGTTTCCCCTACTGGCACCCGCACCACCGGGTGGCTGGGTGAGGCCGCCAGCGCGATCAGCTGGTCGCGGATCGAGCGGATATCGTTGGGCGCGTGCTCGCCGTCGATTACCAGCCAGTCGAAACCGCAGGTGCCCATGATCTCGGCAATCTGGCCGTCGGCAAAGCTCATCCAGCAGCCGATCTGGCGTTTGCCTTGTGACAGAGCCTGTTTGAAGGGGTTCTTAGGCGCGGGCATGGGCGGGGTCTCCTGTCAGGCGAAATTGATGGACACACAACCGAAGTCGCCGAAATCTGCGGTGATTTCCGTGCCCGGCGGGCATTCGATGGGGCGGATGAAAGAGCCTGAGAGCACGATATCCCCGGCCTCGATCTGTTGTCCATATTCGGCCATCCGCCGGGCCAGCCACAGGACCGAAGTGACGGGATCGTTCAAGACGCCTGCGCCGAAGCCGGTTTCCTCCACCGTGCCGCCCCGGGCCACGATAGCGCCGGTCCAACGAAGGTCGTGTGCGTCAACAGCGTGGCGCTCTGCTCCCAGCACCAGGCCGGCATTGGCGGCGTTGTCGCTGATGGTGTCGGTGATTATGCGGGCCTGGCCGGTTGCCGGGTCTGCGCGCAGGATGCGGGTGTCGAGGATTTCCAGCGAGGGCGCCACATAGTCCGTGGCAGCCAGCACATCTTCGCGGGTGCACTCGGCGCCCGCGAGGGGGGATTTCATGATGAACGCAATCTCCGCCTCCACCCGCGGCTGGATGAAGCGGCCAGCGGGGACGGTGGCGCCGTTCTCAAATGCCATGTCGTCCAAGAGCACGCCGCTGTCGGGGGTGGTGATGTTCAGCGCCTGCTGCATGGCGCGGCTGGTGAGGCCGATCTTCCAGCCGATCTTCTTGCGGCCAGAGGCCAGTTTTTGCCTTATCAGAGCCTGTTGCACCGCATAGGCATCGTCCAGCGTCATGCCGGCATAGGCCAAGGAGAGCAGGCCGCATTGCTGGCCGGTTTGCTCGGCCTTGAACAGCCGGTCAGCGGCCTCCTGGTGCTGCTCCGGGGTCATGCCTCTCCCCCGCTGAACTCATCCTCAACCGTGTTGCGCAGGGTGCCGATGCCCTCCACCTCAACCTCGACCACATCACCGGGGACCAGATATTTCGGCGGGTCGAAGCGGGCGCCGGCGCCTGTGGGGGTGCCGGTGATGATCACGTCACCCGGCTGCAGGGTGGTGAAGGTGGAAATATAGGCGATCTCCTCGCGGATCGGGAACATCATCCGGTTGAGAGTGTCATCCTGGCGGATCTCTCCGTTCACGCGCGTGACAATACGGGCGCCGTCCAGCTGGGCAGCGTTGGTAAAAGGCACCAGCCAGGGGCCGATGGAACCTGAATTCTCCCAGTTCTTGCCTTGGGTCACGTTGAACTTCGCGTGGCGGACCCAGTCGCGGATGGTGCCCTCATTCGCCAGTGTTAGAGCCGCGATGTGATCGTAGGCGTCCTCCGGCTTGATGCGGCGGCCCGGCTTGCCGATCACCACTGCAACCTCGCCTTCGTAATCCAGCGTGTGGTTTTCCGGCGGGCGGATCAGCGGGCGCCCGGCGCCGGTGAAGGAGCGCGGGAAGCGGGGGAACAGGGACATGTGTTTGGGCTGCGCGGAGCCATCCTTGTATTCCGCGTTGCGGTCCGGAAAGTTGACGCCGACGCAGAGGATCTTTTCCGGATTGGGGATGGGGATGTCATAGGTGAAATCCGTGTGGGTGACGGATTTGCCTGCGGCGGCCTGAGCCAGTGCAGGCAGGCCATCCGCCGCGATCACGTCGCGCAGGGTGGGCCACTCAGGGAACTGCGGCGACAGGGCGATCATGCCGGTATCTGTCGCCGCGCCATAGAAAGTCTCTCCATTGGCGGAGTAGGTGGCAAAGCGCGTCATTGCAGGCTCCTTGAGATTTCGGTGATGACATCGAAGGCCATCATCACGTCGGCTTCGGTGGTCTCGAACTGGCCCGCCTGAAAGCGGATCACCAGCTGGCCGTCGACGCGGGTCTGGGTCAGATAGATGCGGCCGTCGTCGTTGATGGCATTCACGAGCGCGAGGTTCAGGTCGTCCAGATCCGTGGCGCCTTCGGGGGCGTAGCGGAAGGACCACAGCGACCACATCGGCGGGGTCACGATTTCAAAATCAGGCTCTGACTTCAGCTTTTCGTGCAACTGAGTGGACCAGTTTACGTGGTTCCGCAGGCGCTGGCGCAGGCCTTCGAGGCCATAGGTGCGGATCAGGAACCAGATTTTCAGCGCACGGAAGCGGCGGCCCAGGGGGACTGACCATTCGGAATAGTTGATGATGCCGTCATGACCGTGGGTCTTGAGGTATTCCGGGCTGATCGCGAGGGTCTGCACCAGATCATCCGGGTTCTTCAGGAAATGGGCGGAGCAGTCAAATTGCACGCCCAGCCACTTGTGCGGGTTGAAGACGATGCTGTCGGCGCGCTCCACCCCCGGCCAGTAGTGGCGGTATTCGGGGCAGATCATGGCGGAGCCGGCCCAGGCGGCATCCACATGGGTGTAAAGGCTGTATTTTTTGGCGACGTCCAGCACGCGGTCCACAGGGTCGGTGGCGCCAACGCCGGTGCCGCCAACGCAGAGGATCACACCCGCAGGCTGGTGGCCTGCGGCCAGGTCGGCCTGGATGGCGGCCTCCAGCGCGCCGGGGTCCATGCCGCGCCAATCGCCCTTGATCGGCACACGGATCAGGTTCTGCTGGCCGATGCCCGCGACCCAGATGGCGCGGTCGATGGAGGTGTGGACCTCTGAAGAACAGTAAATCCGGAGCGCCTTTTGCCCGAACAGCCCCTGCTGGTTGCCCTGCCAGTTCAGTGCTTTCTCCCGCATTGTCAGAACTGCGGCGAGGGTGGCCGAAGAGGCGCTGTCCTGAATGACGCCCTGGAACTGGCCCGGCAAGTCCAGCGCCTGGCGCAGCCAGTCCATCATCCGGGTTTCCATTTCGGTCGCTGCGGGCGAGGTCTGCCACAGCATGCACTGCGGCGCGATGGCGGCGGTCAGGAATTCGGCCAGCACCGAAGGCGCGGCGGCGTTGGAAGTGAAATAGGCAAAGAAACGCGGGTGCTGCCAATGGGTGATGCCGGGCATCACGATGTCTTCGAAATCGCGGAAGATGGTCTCCATCCCCTCGCCGTCTTCGGGCGGCGTTTGGGGCAGGGCATTCAGCACCGCACCGGGTTCGGTTTTGGCCCGCACCGGGCGGTCGCCGACGGTCAGGTGGTAATCCTGCGTCCAGTCCGCGACCCGGCGGCCCCATTCGGAGAAGTCATCCCACTGCATTTTACTACCTTGTTCCTGCGGGATTGCGCCCGGCCGGGGGGGCGGGCGCAATCCTGAACATCAGGGTGCAATAATCGGCTGCGCTTTCAAAGCGCTTGGTTTCGCAGCAGCACCTTCGAAGGCCGATCCTTCCTCAAACCAGCTGCGCGGCGCCGGGGCGCCCCAGAGGGTCTGGCGCTGCGGATCGGTGAGCGACCATTTGATCGGCTCCAGATCCGGGTCGACGGTCTGGTAGTCGGAGCAGTAGATCTCGATCCGGTGGCCGTCGGGGTCGCGCACATAGAGGAAGAAGGCGTTTGAGATGCCGTGGCGGCCGGGGCCGCGTTCGATGTTTTCGACATAGCCGGTGGTGGACATCAGGTCCAGGAGGTCGATGATGTTCAGCGGTGTCGGCACCCAGAAAGCGGTGTGGTGCAGCCGGGGGCCGAGGCCGTTGGTGAAGGCCACGTCATGAACCCCGCCCTTGCGGTGCATCCAGGCGGCCCAGACCTTGCCGCTGTCGTCATCCTCGGTGAACTCGGTAACGCGGAAGCCCATCTCGCCATAGAAGGCGACGGCACCGTCCACATCGGCGCTGAACATGTTGAAATGGTCGATGCGGAGCGGTTTTACCCCGTTATAGAGACTGTATTTCTGGTGAATGGGCGCCAGCCGGTCCATCTTGACGTAGAACTCCAGCGGGATGCCCCAGGGGTCGCGGGTGCGCAGTGTGCGGCCCATGCGGGGGCGCTCCACCCATTCCACCGGCAGGTCCTTGGAGGCGAAGAACTCGGCTGCCTTGTCCAGGTCGGGCTCATCATAGAGCTTGAAGCCCAGGACGCCGACCGAGGCCTCATCCGCCTGAACCAGCACGATGCAGTGGTGGCCGCGTTCCTCCATTGCGCGCAAGTAAATGCGCTCGGGGTCTTCATGCGTCACCTGCAGGCCGAGGGTGTCCACATAGAAGGCGCGGGAGGCGGCGAGGTCGGTCACGGCGTATTCGACGTGGCTTAGCCGCACGATGTTGAAAGGCGGATAGAGGTCCGGGGCGGGGACGGGCATTGGGGGGTCTCCTATTACTGAACCGGGAAGATCACGTTTTACTGAACCGGGAAGATCACGTTGGTCTGGCCGGTGCCGGAACTGGGGAAATACTCGGTGATCACTTCGCATGGGGCGGTGTAGCTGTCCCAGCCAAGTGCGCCGTAGAGCATGGCGGTGTCGTGCATGGAACCTTCGCCGCAGCAGAACTCTGCGTATTCGCCCAGCATTTTGAGGAAGGTGGCGTGGTCGCCCTTCAGCCATAGCTCCAGCACCCGCAGGTCCATCTGGCGGTTGAACTCGGAACTGATGGTGAAGGTGCCATTGTTGGCGGCATAATCCTTGTTCGCCCAGATTTTGTGGCTGAGCGAGCCGGAGGCGACCAGCAGGACCTTGCTGTCCGAGGCCTCGACCGCCGCGCGGATGGCTTCACCGATCACCCGGCTTTCGCCGTGGTCATGAACAGTGCACCAGGCGGCGATGGAGACCACCTTGAAATCGCCCTCGCGGCTCATGAAGCGCATCGGGACCAGGGTGCCGTACTCCAGTTCCAGCGAGTCGAGCTGGTGCGACAGGGTATAGACGCCCTTGTCCGAGGCCTTGGCGGCGATGGCATCGCCGAGGGCCGGGTTGCCTTCGTACTCATAAGGCAGGTTCTGGATGAACTGCGGGAATTCGTTGGAGGTGAACAACCCCTTGAACCGGCGGTTGGCGTTGATGTGGAAACCTGCGTTGATCACCCAATGGGTGTCGCAGATCACGATGGTGTCGGCGCCGAGCGCCTTGGCGCGGCGGGCGATTTCCCGGTGGCCGTCGATTGCGGGTTTGCGGGCGCCCTCCAGCCGGCCGGGCTGTTCCGACATCAGCATGGTGGGCACATGGGTGCATTTGGCGGCGAGAACGATTTCTCCCATGGTCTTCTCCTCAAAGACGGGTTGCGCGTTTCCTTGAGGTCAGGCGCCGAGGCGCGGGATCTTGTGGTGGCCCAGGGCAAAGCCGATGTGTTTCTGTTCCATGTAGAACTCGAAGCTCCAGTCGCCGCCGTCGCGGCCGATGCCGCTGGCCTTGACCCCGCCAAAGGGGGTGGGCAGGTGGCGGACGTTTTCCGAGTTCACCCAGATCATCCCGGCCTCCAGCGCGTTTGTGAAGCGCAGGGCGCGGGTGAGGTCGTTGGTCCAGACATAGCCGGTGAGCCCGTATTGGGTTTCATTGGCCAGTGTCAGAGCCTCATCCTCGTCCTTGAAACGGATGGCGGTGAGGACCGGGCCGAAGATTTCCTCCTGCGCGATAGTCATACCGTTGGTGGCATTTGTGAACAGCGTAGGGCGGACGAACCAGCCCTGATCGCCGACGCGGGTGCCGCCTGCGGCGATGGTGGCACCGTCATGCTTGGCTGTCTCGAAGTAAGAGGTGACCTTGTCGAAATGCACCTTGTGAATGAGCGGGCCGACCTCGGTGGCCGGATCCAGCGGGTGGCCGACCTTGATGTTGTTGACGCGCTCGATCAGCTTGGCCTCAAACGCGTCTGCGATACTCTCCTGCACCAAGAGGCGCGAGGAAGAGGTGCAGCGTTCGCCGTTCAGCGAGTAGATCATGAAGATCGCGGCATCCAGCGCACGGTCGAGGTCGGCGTCGTCAAAGACCACCACCGGGTTTTTGCCGCCGAGTTCGAAATGCACCCGTTTCAGGGTATCGGCGCCCTGTTTCATGATCATCGAGCCGGTCTTGCTCTCGCCGACAAAGGCGATGGCCTTGATGTCGGGGTGTTCGGTCAGCGCGCGCCCTGCGTCCTCGCCAAAGCCGTTGACCAGGTTCCAGACGCCCGGCGGAAGGCCGGCCTCATGGGCGATCTCGGCCAGAATGCGGGCGGTGAGGGGGGAGAACTCGGCCGGTTTGTGGACCACGGTGCAGCCGGCCGCCAGCGCCGGGGCGATCTTCCAGGTGGACAGCATGAAGGGCGTGTTCCATGGGGTGATCACGCCCACCGGGCCGATCGGCACCCGGGTGGTCACATTCATCAGCGTCGGCGACTGCAGCTGCTGGCCGTCGCGGGCAGCGGTGGCCTTGTCCGCGAAGAAGCGGAAGTTTTCGGCGCCGCGCAGGGCGGCCTTGGACATGAAGCGCAGGGCCTGGCCGGTGTCCCAGCATTCGCACAGCGCGATTTCCTCGGCGCGTTCGACGATCAGGTCGGCGATGCGGTTGAGGATTTTCTTGCGCTCCAAGGCGGGCATGTCGCGCCAGGCGGGGAAGGCGGCCTTGGCAGCTGCGGCAGCGGCGTCAATGTCTGCTGCTTCACCCTTGGAAACTGGGCAGATCACGCTTTCGTCTACGGGTGAGGATGTTTCGAACGTGGCGCCGGAGGCAGCGGGGCGGCTTTCGCCGCCGATCAGGTTCAAAATGCCGGTTTCGCGGAAGCGCGTCAGGTGGCTGTTCAGCGTTTCGATGTTTGTGGCCAGATCGCTCATGACGGGTCCGCCTTTTGTATGTGGTCGCGGATGGTGCCGCATTTCGGGGAAAGCTCGGGGTCGATGTCGCGCATCTCCAGCGAGAGCGCGATGGAGTGCTGCTGCAGTGCCGGTTCAAGGAAGGTTTGCGCCGCGTCGAACACAGCCTGGGCGGCGCGTTTGCGGGTGTCCATGTCACGGCCCGCGCGCAGCCGGATGGAGATGTCGAGGTAGCCGTGCTGTTCATCGCCATCGGCAATGGAGGCGTGATTGGCCGCAAAGGCGCGCACCCGGATGCCCGCCAGGGGAAAGGTGCCGGTCGCCGCTGCGGCCTGCCGCAGGTGGCGGCACAGCGCTGCGATGTCGGTGCGGCCTTCCATGTTGGCTGAGTAGTCCAGCGTGATGTGCGGCATCTGCGGTACCTCTCCTGAATTACTTAACATGTTTAGCAATTGCACTGCTGCGAGTCAAGCAGAAGAAACCCAAGCGGCAATTGCGTTTAGCCGGAAGCAGGGTGATAATCACATATGACCAGGATGATGCCCTCCACCGACCGTTCGCTGCCGATTGCCCTTTTGCGGGCGCGGGAGCGTGTGATGGGGCCGATCCGGGCGCTGCTGAGCGGTGCAGGATTGACCGAACAGCAATGGCGCGTCCTGCGGGTGGTGCAGGAGAGCGGGCCGATTGATCCGACGCAGATTGCGGATAAGGCCTGTTTGCTGCTGCCCAGCCTGACACGCATTCTGCAGAAGCTGGAGGAGAAGCAGCTGATCAGCCGGGAGCGCGACACAGAAGACCGCCGCCGTCAGGTTGTGCAGATTGCGCCTGCAGGGGAGAAGATCATAGCTGACAATCTGGAGGCCAGCCTGGAATTGATGGAGCAGACACGCCTGAAAATGGGGGTTGAGCGCTATGAGGCTCTGCTGGATCTGCTGAACGAGCTGGATCGGATCGACCTGCCGGAGTGAGTCGGTTTTGCCGCATTTGGCGCGGATGGCCGGGTGCGTGACGCAAATGGGTCTGATCACACGCTTTGGCGAAATGCTGGGTGTGTGAATTGCTTTGTGTTTAAAATCAATATTTTGGCTTCTAAATCTGTCCGCTGGGTTGTGAAGGTCAATGCTGCGTCTGCATTGGTGATTTCCTGTATGTGACGCAAATGGCGCGACTGACGTCCGAAATCCCCCTGTGAAATGACGCATTTCTCAACAATTCTGCCGGAGACAGTTGATGAGGACATCATGCGGTACTCCGGCCTGAAAGTGATCAAGGAGGCCCTGACGGGCCACAAGGGATGGCGCCCCACCTGGCGTGATCCGGAACCCAAGAAAAGCTACGATGTGGTGATCATCGGCGGCGGCGGGCATGGGCTGGCAACAGCCTATTACCTGGCCAAGAACCATGGCATCACCAATGTCGCGGTGATCGAGAAGGGCTGGATCGGCGGCGGCAACGTGGGCCGCAACACAACTATCATCCGCTCCAACTATCTGCTGGACGGCAACGAGCCGTTCTATGAGCTGTCGCTGAAGCTGTGGGAAGGGCTGGAGCAGGACTTCAACTACAACGCCATGGTCAGCCAGCGCGGCATTCTGAATCTGGTGCACACCGACGCGCAGCGCGATGCAGCGCGGCGCCGGGGCAACGCGATGATCCTGAACGGCTCGGACGCGGAGCTTCTGGACACCGACGGCGTCCGCGCAATGTATCCGTTCCTGAACTTCAACAATGCGCGTTTCCCGATCAAGGGCGGGCTGCTGCACCGCCGCGGCGGCACCGTACGCCACGATGCGGTGGCCTGGGGCTATGCCCGCGGCGCCGACCTTCGCGGCGTGGACATTATTCAGAATTGCGAAGTCACCGGCTTCAAGATCGAGAACGGCAAATGCCTGGGTGTGGAAACCACCAAGGGCTTCATCGGCGCCAACAAGGTGGCGAGCTGCGTTGCCGGGTCGTCGAGCCGGGTGATGGAAAAGGCGGGCATGCGCCTGCCGATCGAAAGCCATGTGCTGCAGGCCTTTGTCTCTGAAGGGCTGAAGCCGGTTCTGGACGGGGTGATCACCTTTGGCGCAGGCCACTTCTATTGCAGCCAGTCGGACAAGGGCGGGCTGGTCTTTGGCGGCGACTTGGACATGTACAACTCCTATGCGCAGCGCGGCAATCTGCCGGTGGTCGAGGACGTGATGGAAGGCGGCATGGCGTTGATCCCGGCGCTGGGCCGGGTGCGGATGCTGCGCAGCTGGGGCGGCATCATGGACATGTCGATGGACGGCTCCCCCTTCATCGACAAGACCCATGTGGACGGACTCTATTTCAACGGCGGCTGGTGCTACGGCGGGTTCAAGGCAACCCCGGCGTCAGGCTGGTGTTATGCGCATCTGCTGGCGACCGATACCCCGCACAAGGTGGCAACGGCCTACCGGCTCGACCGGTTCCGCCGCGGCTGCATGATCGACGAAAAGGGCCAGGGCGCCCAGCCGAACCTGCACTGAGGAAGGACAGCAGCGATGATTATCAACCATCCGATCCTCGGGCCGCGGGACAGCCAGGAGTTCACCTATCTGGGGGACGCCAGCCTGATCGACCGGCCGGACTGGCAGGCCGACAATGCAGCGGATCAGTTCTGCGACTACCTGTATCTGCGCGACAACCCGGCGGGCGCGCACCGCGAGCTGTGGTTCCATGAGCAGGGCGACCGGTCCTGGCTGGTGGTGACCCGCAACACCGTGACCCATGAAATCCTGAATGTCGAACTGGCCCGAGATGTGGCCCGGGCAAGGGGACGCAGCAAATGAGCGATGTAATGGTAAATGCCGGTTCGGTTGCCTTTCAGGCTGACGGCAGCACCGGTGCCCGCAAGGGCGTTCAGGTCAACCGACTGGACGGCGGGCTAATCAAGGGCGGCAAGCCTCTGTCCTTCACCTTTGACGGCAAACGCTTCAAGGGGTTCGAGGGCGACACGCTGGCCTCGGCCCTGCTGGCAAACGGCGTGCGGCTGATGGGCCGGTCGTTCAAATACCACCGTCCGCGCGGGCCGCTGACCTCCGGCTCGGAAGAGCCGAACGCGCTGGTCGAGCTGCGCAGCGGCGGGCGGCAGGAGCCGAATACCCGTGCCACCGTGGCAGAGCTGTATGATGGGCTGGAAGCAAACTCGCAGAACTGCTGGCCGTCTTTGCAGCACGATTTCATGGCGATCAATGACCGGTTCTCGAACTTCCTGACAGCCGGTTTCTACTACAAGACCTTCATGTGGCCTGCGGCGTTCTGGGAGAAGCTGTACGAACCCATTATCCGCAAGGCAGCAGGTCTGGGCAGCATCAGTTTCGCGGCGGACCCGGATGCCTATGACAAGGGCTTCCTGCATTGCGACCTGCTGGTCATCGGGGCCGGTCCGACCGGCCTGATGGCGGCACTGACGGCTGGCCGGGCCGGGGCGCAGGTGATCATTGCCGACGAAGACTTCCTGCTGGGCGGGCGCCTGAATGCGGAAACCTTCGGAATCGGCGATCTGACTGGTGCGGCTTGGGTTGAACAGGCGCAGGCCGAGCTGGCGTCGATGCCGAACGTGCGGGTGATGCCGCGCACCACCATCATCGGCGCCTTTGACCACGGTATCTATGGTGCGGTGGAGCGCACTGCCGACCATGTTCTGGCGCCGGAGGCGGGCAAGCCGCGGCAGATCCTGTGGCGGATCTATTCCAAGCGGGCGATGCTGGCGGCGGGTGCAACGGAACGGCCCATCGCCTTTGAAAACAACGACCGTCCCGGCGTGATGCTGGCCGGTGCCGTGCGTGCCTATGCCAACCGCTGGGCGGTGACACCGGATCAGACGGTTGCGGTCTTTACCAACAATGACGACGGCCATCGCACCGCGGCGGACCTGATTGCCAAGGGGGTGAAGGTGACCGCGGTAATCGACACCCGCGCCGATGCGCCTGCGGTCGAAGGGGCAGAACTGTTTGCCGGTGCGCAGGTGATCGACACCAGGGGCCGTCTGGGTCTGGAATCCGTCCGCCTGCGTCTGGCCAGCGGTATCACCCGCGATGTGCCTTGCGGTGCGCTGGCGGTGTCCGGCGGCTGGAACCCGAACGTGCATCTGACCTGCCACCAGCGCGGCCGCCCCGCCTGGCGCGAAGACATCGCTGCCTTTGTGCCCGCGGGCGAGCTGCCGCAGAACATGGCCGTGGCCGGTGCCGCCAATGGCGATTTCTCCACCGCTGCCGCATTGCGCGCAGGTGCCGACGGGGCCGTGGCCGCTCTGTCCGAGCTGGGCATTGAAGCTAAAGCTGGTGAGCTGCCTGAGGCCGAAGACGCGCCCATCAACGTGACCCCCTTCTGGTATGTGAAGGAAGGTAAGGGCCGCGCCTGGCTGGACCAGCAGAACGACGTTACCGTCAAGGACGTGAAACTGGCGCACCAGGAGAACTTCCGCTCGGTCGAGCACCTGAAGCGCTACACCACCCTTGGCATGGCGACCGATCAGGGCAAGACCTCCAACATGGGCGGTCTGGCGATCATGGCCGAACTGGCGGGCAAGCAGATCCCCGAGGTCGGCACCACCATGTTCCGCCCGCCCTACACGCCGGTGTCCTTCGGTGTGATGGCAGGCCGCTCGGTGGGCGAGGAATTCCGCCCCACCCGTAAAACTCCCAGCCACAAATGGGCCGAGGAGCAGGGTGCGGTGTTTGTCGAAGTGGGCCAGTGGCTGCGGGCGCAGTGGTTCCCCAAGGCTGGCGAAACCCATTGGCGCCAGTCGGTGGACCGCGAGGTGCTTCAGACCCGCAACTCCGTTGGCATCTGCGACGTGACCACGCTGGGCAAGATCGATGTGCAGGGCAAGGATGCAGCCGAGTTCCTGAACAAGATGTATGCCAATGCCTTTGCCAAGCTGCCGGTGGGCAAGGTCCGCTATGGCCTGATGCTGCGCGAGGATGGCATTGCCTATGACGACGGTACCGCGGCGCGGTTTGCCGAGGATCATTTTGTGGTGACCACCACCACCGCCAACGCAGTTCTGGTTTACCGCAACATGGAGTTTGCGCGCCAGTGCCTGTTCCCTGACATGGATGTGCAGCTGATCTCGACCACCGAGGCCTGGGCGCAGTTCGCGGTGGCGGGTCCCAATGCCCGCAAGCTGCTGCAAAAGGTCGTGGACCCTGAGTTCGACATCTCGAACGAGGCGTTCCCGTTCATGGGCTGCGGTGAGATTACCGTGGCGGGCGGCTGCCGGGCGCGGCTGTTCCGGATCTCCTTCTCGGGCGAACTGGCCTATGAGATCGCGGTGCCGACCCGCTATGGCGATGCGATGATCCGCAAGCTGATGGAAGCGGGCGAGGAGTTCGGCGCGGTGCCTTACGGCACCGAGGCGCTGGGTGTCATGCGGATCGAGAAGGGCCATGCGGCGGGTAATGAGCTGAACGGCACCACCTCGGCGCTGAACCTTGGCATGGGCCGGATGGTCAGCAAGAAGAAGGATTGCATCGGCAATACCTTGAGCGAACGCGAAGGCATGAACCAGGAAGACGCGCTGAAGCTGGTTGGTTTCAAACCGGTAAATGCCGCCGATCCGGTACAGGCCGGGGCGCATCTGATGAACGCCAATGGCGAGGTCAGCGCGGCTACCGATCAGGGCTATATCACCTCCGCCGCCTATTCGCCGGTTCTGGGCTGCTCAATCGGGATTGGTTTCCTGAAGCGCGGCGACAGCCGCAAGGGGGAAGTGATCCGCGCGGTCAACCCGCTGGAGGGCAAGGAAATCCAGGTCGAAGTTGTCAGCGCGCATTTTGTGGATCCGGAAGGGGAGCGTCTCCGTGGGTAAGTTTGATAATCATGGGCTCAAAGCCATCTCTCCGCTGGGCGGGCATGAGCCGCGCGAAGATGCCTTTGCCGGGCTGCTGATCCGGGAAGTCACCGACCGGGCGCTTGCTTCATTGGCAGCGCGCCAGGGGCGGCTGGAGGCGGTTCATTCCGCAGCTGAAAGTTTCCTTGGCGGGGCCTTGCCGGAGCCCGTACGCTGGAGAGCGGCCGGGGAGTTTGCGGCCTGGTGGATGGGGCCTGATCTGTGGATGGTCTCTGCCCCGCATGACAGTCATGAGCTGTTGGCGGGCGAGCTGAAACAGGCGCTGGGCGAGGCGGGCTCCGTGGTGGAGCAAACCGATGGCTGGTGCTGTTTCGGCATGGAAGGCGCACGCTGTTTTGACGTGCTGGAACGGTTGTGCAATGCAAATGTCCGTGCGGGCAAAGCGGGTGATGCCACCCGTACGTCAATGGAGCATCTGGGTGTGTTTCTGCTCTGCCATGAGCCGGGGCAGAGGTACTCGGTCATCGGCCCGCGGTCTTCCGCCGGGTCACTGCATCACGCGCTGGTTTCGGCGGCGAAGTCGGTGATCTGATCTTTCCAAGGAAGATGGCACGCCGCGCATAATCAGCGCGGCGTTTTCCTATTGGTTTGCGGAGAGGCGCCGCATAACGGACAGATCGCAGGCTGTTGCATGGCCCATGGCGCGTTTGATGCCTGGCAGCATCGCTGCCCCGTTCATGGCAAATGACAGCTCAATCAGACCGGCATCACCGTAAAGGCCGGTAACAACGCTTCGGGCTTCAACGTCGTCTTCGCGCCGCGAGGTGACCGCGTCGGCCAGCCGGACAACGGGGGCCAATTCTGTCGGCAAGGCCTGGGAATCTGCCTGTAGAATCGCGTTGATCAGTTGCTCACCCAAGCCGCTGGCCCGCGCCAGATTGATCTCTGCCTCAACGCAGATGCCGCAATCGGCGGCCAGTGCCCCGCGCAGGCGGGCAGCGTGGTAGGCGGCTGCCGGCACCTGGCGGTTAGGGTCCAGAAAGCCGAAAATCTTGTTGTAACGCGACAGCAGGGAGAGCTCCGTCCGCGCGATGTAGCGGACGTAATCCAGGCTAACGCCAATCCGCCGTTCTGCGCGGCGGATGAAAAATGTGGCAACTGCAGTCAGCATCGCCGTGTCCTCTCAAAACAGGTTGCACCCATAGGGAGAGTTTAGCAGCCGTCAGCGGCCGTGGTACGGGGACTTGCGGCGAAACTGCCCCGAATGCGTCAGGCGGAAGGGATCGGCCGGTTGTCCTGAACCCGGAACAGGTTCACCTTACGGCGTTCCTCCTGCGGGGTTACGCCGAAGCTTTCCCGGTAGTGCTGCGATAGGGTGGAGGAGGTGGCGTAGCCCACCGCATTCGCGATCGAGGTGATCGAGTCGCGGGAGTACATCACCAGCTGGCGGGCGGCGTTCATCCGCAAAGTGCGGTAATAGATCGCCGGGCTTTGGCCGGTGGCGGATTTGAAGCTGCGTTCCAGCTGGCGCGGCGAGACGCCGATTTCGCTGGCCGCGTCGCGGATCGAAACCGGATGCTCCAGGTTGTCGGCAAACAGTTCAACCGCCTTGGCGACCGGTGGCGGCAGGCTGTCGGCGGTGCTGTCGGTCTTGAAGGCGGGGATTTTCTGGCGGACGCCTTCAGCCCGGACCATCGGGTGCTGGAACCAGCAGGCGACCTCTGTCATCACGGCGTCGCCCATGGCGCGCTCGATCAGTTTGAGCGACAGGTCGAACATCGCGGCGGCGCCGCTGGCGGTGAACCGGCGGCGGTCCAGCACGATCACGTCATCGACGGTGGCGAGGGACGGAAATTCGGCGGTGAAGGCTGCTTTGTAGCACCAGTGGACCGAGCAGCTGTGGCCGTCGAGCAGGCCGGAGCGGGCCAGCGGGAACACCCCGCCAGAGACCGCGCCCATGGTGGTGCCGTGACGGGCCAGATGGCGCAGCTTGCCGTTGGAGGCCTTTGGGTCCTCAAACTTGCCTTGCGGGCTGGACAGGAGAAACAGGGTGTCGACGCTGTCGGCCTCGTCCAGGGCACAGTCGGGCTGGAACGCCACATTGGCGGAGGCGTTCACGCTGCTGCCGGTTTCGGACACCAGTTTCCATCGGAAAGTCTCAGAGCCGGCAATTTCATTTGCCGCGCGCAGGGGTTCGATGGCCGAGGTCAGGCAGGCCATTGGAAAGCCGGGAAAAATCAGAAAGCCGAGTGTCATGGTGTTATCGCGCTGCATGAGGTGGATTATAGCTTGCGAAGTAAGATTCGCACAGCGGCGAAGAGGTGCCTGCGCCGTACAGGAAGGGGAAAACGGCGCAGGCGTATCTGCCTAGTTCTGCAGATATGCGTCCAGCGAGTCGTCCAGGGCGTCCTTCCACGGAGTGTGGTGCACGGGGGCCATGGTGCCGGTGATCACTGATTTGTAGGAGTTGTTGCGGAAGGCCATGATGTCCTGGGCCTTGTGCCCTTTCCATTCATAGAAGGCCTGGCAGGCGCCAGCCACGTCGAAGGTCGGGTAGTCCGTCTCCTCGATCAGTTCCAGCACATAGTCGCCCTGGTATTTGATCGCATATTTGACGTCGTCCGAAGCTTCCTCGCGCGCTTCCCGCTCTTTCACGTCGGCCAGCAGGGTTGCCTTGTCCGAAGGGATTTCGATCTTGCCCATGATCGCGTCGCGGACCCACCAGGCCTGGGCGTCGAACATGTTGAAGGTGAACCACTGATCCTGCATGCCCAGATAGAACATCTTGGGATTATGAGCATAGACCACGCCCTTATACAGGTCGGCGGTGGCCAGGCGGTTGGCGGTTTTCAGGCGCAGATCGTCCGGCAGGAAGTTGAAGAAGTGCTTGTAGCCGGTGCAGAGGATGATCGCGTCGACCTCTTTCTGGGTGCCGTCAGCGAAGGTGGCAGTGTTGCCGGAAACAGATTCCAGCGCCGGAACCTCGTCCCAGTTGTCCGGCCATTTGAAGCCCATCGGTGCCGAGCGGTAGGAGGTGGTGATCGACTTGGCGCCGTATTTCCAGCATTGGGAGCCGATGTCTTCGGCGGAGTAGGAGGCGCCGAGGATCAGGATGTCCTTGCCTGCGAATTCGCGGGCATCGCGGAAGTCATGGGCGTGCAGCACGCGGCCGTTGAAGGTGTCGAAACCGGGGTAGAACGGCACGTTCGGGGTCGAGAAGTGGCCCGAGGCGCAGATCACGTGGTCGAAGTCTTCCTTGTAGGTGCTGTCTTTTCTGTGGTCATGCACCGTGACAGTGAAGCTGCCCTTGTCCTCGTTGTATTCAACCCAGCGGATCGGGGAGCTGAAGCGGATCCACTTGCGTACGTCCGCCTTCTTCACCCGGCCCTCGATATAGTCGAACAGAACGGCGCGTGGCGGGTAGGAGGCGATCTGCTTGCCGAAGTGTTCCTCGAACGAATAGTCGGCAAATTCCAGACCTTCTTTTGGACCGTTCGACCACAGGTAGCGGTACATCGAGCAGTGCACCGGTTCGCCGTTCTCGTCCAGGCCGGTGCGCCAAGTGTAGTTCCACAGGCCGCCCCAGTCGTCCTGCTTTTCAAAGCAGACAATTTCCGGGATTTCCTCGCCCTTTTGGGCTGCGGACTGGAAGGCGCGCAGCTGGGCCAGGCCTGATGGGCCGGCGCCGATGATGGCAATACGTTTCTTGGTCATCTGGTTCTCCCGTTGGTTCGGACCAATATTCTAATTTGGATCATTTGGTCTGGTCCAATTAGGTCCAAACTTGCACCAATAAGTCAACATTTTTTCACATGCGGAATGTTTTTGGGCGCAATTGGACTGGAAACACGTTGTTTTATTGGTAGGATTTCAAACATGACGACGAATAGTTTTGTGCACCAGCTGACCGCCCGCGCGGCCCTGCCGCGGCTGTCTGTGGGGATGGCAGAATCAGTGAATATTGGTTTCCTTGGTCCGCTTTCGGGGCCGGTGGAGAGCTGGGGTCTGCCTGGATTGAACGGCTGCCGAATCTGGGAGGACGGCCTTAATAAGGCTGGCGGGGTGCTGATTGGAGGGCGCCGGTATCCGATCCGGATCCACTCCTACGATTGCGGCTACGATCCCGAACGCGCGCTGGAAGGTGCGGTAGAACTGGTCCAGAGTCACAACGTCAAGCTGATGCTGATGCTGGGCGGTGACACCTTCGCGCCGGTGCGCGATTTCCTGATGCGCAACAAGGTGCTGACCTCCACCCTGCTGCCCAGCGATCTGTCACCCGACACGCCATATCTGATTGCGCCAAGCGAGGCGCATCCGATCCAGAACGTGACCGGCGTGGCATGGCTCGCGGAGAACAGGCCGGAGCTGAAGACGGTTGCGCTGTGCAGTCAGGCCGATCTGCTGGGGCTGCCGGCGCAGGCGGTCTACCGGGCGGCGTTCAAGGCCGAAGGCCTGCAGATCCTGCGGGAGATACAGTATGATCCCAGCGCCAGTGATCCGGTGCCTGTGGTGGATCCGATGCTGGAGAGCGGCGCTGATATCCTGTGCTGGTGCTCATCTTATGCGCCGATGGTGCATGCGATGACCGAATATGCCCATGCCAAGGGATTCAGGGGGCAGATCATCAGCTGCACCATGGATGGCTATGACCGGCTGGTGGCGCGGACATCGCCGGACTTCATGGAAGGTGTGGTGTTCCAGTTCCCGGATTTCGACGACCCGATGCTGCGGGAGAAGGCGTTTTTCTTCAACCGGCCGCATGTGTTCTATGAGGAATACAACCGGCGTTTCCCGGGCAGCTGGTCTGCGGTGAGCTGGGAATATGTGGCGATCCTGGATATCTGGCACAGCGCGGTGGAGAAGGCGGGATCGGTCGCGCCGCCATCTGTGCTGGCGGCAATGAAGCAGTTGGGTCATGTCACCCATGCCTTTGGTCATGCGGAATGGTGGGGTGAAGAAATATTTGGTATTTCCAACGCCTTGGTGGGCGATTGGCCGGTGGTGACAATCCAGGAGGGTAAGGCGCGGATTGCAGATTTCAAGTCGATCCCCGCCTGGCTGTCGCAGCATTCCACCCTGCTGAAAGCGGAGATGGAGAGGCTGGGGCAGCTGTGGCATCAGCGGCTGGAAAGCGATGCGCCGGGCAGCGAAGTCAGCTCGCGCGCGGTCGAGACTTAAGCGGGTTCAGGCCTCCTGCAGCAGCAGCTTCTGCTCGTCGATCAGGTGCAGCTTGATGAACTCCACCGCCGATTCCACATCGCGTGAGGCGATGGCATTGAAAAGCGTGTTGTAGCGTTTCTGATAGTCCTGAATCCGCTGCGGCGTCAGGTGGCGGCGGCGCAGTGCGGTGCGGTAGGACAAGCGGCAGGCCTCGATCGTCAGCTCATAACAGGAATGCAGCAGCGGGTTGCCGGTGCCCTCAGCGATCTTGCGGTAGAGATCCTCCTCCGCATCGATGAATTCTCCGGGATCGGTGCGCACGGCCTCAACCCGGGACAGGATCTGATCCAGCTCCTCGATCTGGCGCGGGGTCATGTTGATCACAGCAAGGCGCACCATCTCCGGTTCCAGAATGCCGCGCACCACCAGGTGGTCGAGCGGTGAGACTTCGTTTGCCAGAGAGCTGTAGGAAGTCGCTTCGGGCTTGGGGTCGGAGCGGAATTTCACAAAACTGCCGGAACCTGCACGGCGGTGGATGACGTTCTGGGTGGCCAGAACGTCCAAAGCCTCTCGCACGGTATTGCGGGCGACGCCCAGTTCGGACGCAAGCGTGCGTTCCGACGGCAGCCGCGTATCCACCGGGTAGGTGCCGGATTTGATCCGGGCAAACAGCGTGTCGATCACCACCTGCACGGTGGCGCCAACGGAGTGGGTGGTCAGGATCTGCGAGGTGGTGTCTTCCGCTGAGCTCATGATGTGTCTTTGTTCCGGGCTGTCTGAGCGGGAATCCCTGCTCCTGAGTGCTGTGCACACGCTGCGTATGCCGGAGCGGGTGGCGGTTTTGCAGGTGTTTTTCACAGCGGTGATTGGTGTTCAGATTAGCGGTTCCAATGCAGGTCAGCAAGGATGCTCAGGCGAATTGGTTCTGTGCTGCGGTGTTGTCACGGGTTGTCAAAAGGAGTCTTAGCTTGCTGTTTTTACGCCATTTTGGATTCTCATGCCGGTGCATTGCGTTGGTAAGCCGCAGAATTGGTGCCTTTTTGGTTCACGAGCCGCAACGACCAGCCAGGGCGGGGTTCCCTTGGGGGTGGCGATGTGTGCCTGCCCGTCTGAGTTGCGCAGAATTCCGGCGCGGGAAATGGGCCGCTATACGGGGCGCTGGACTTCAGATGGCAGACGCAGCGCAGCGGCAACAATTTTCTTTCCTGTGGCGGTAGGGGGTTGGGAAAAATGAGTAACCGCAGTAAAATAATTTTCGCAGCATTCCTTGCGCTGGGGAAAGTTTTTACATATCGGCTGCTGCGCGCTTGTCAGACGCCATCCATAAGGAAGATAACACAGTGGCTAAACTCAAAGACGATAGTGACGCAGTGGCAAATAACCTTTCCCAAGATCCGCACCGGGTCCGCGATGGTGCAGAAAAAGTTCTGGAAGTGGCAATCGGCCGCGAAGTTCGGTCGTTCCGGCGGCAGCAGGGGATTACGGTGGCGGAGCTGGCCAACCTGACCGGGCTGTCGATCGGGATGCTGTCGAAGATCGAAAACGGCAATACCTCGCCGTCGCTGACCACTTTGCAGCTGCTGGCCAACGCGCTGAGCGTGCCGATCACGTCATTTTTCCGGCGTTTCGAGGAGAGCCGCGAGGCGGTGCACACCAAATCCGGTGAAGGCGCGGAGACCGAGCGCGCAGGCACACGGGCGGGCCACCAGTACCAGCTGCTTGGTCATCTGGGCGCCAATGCCTCTGGCGTGATGGTGGAGCCTTACATGATCACCCTGACCGAGGAGTCGGATGTGTTCCCGACCTTCCAGCATGACGGAGTGGAAATGCTCTATATGCTGGAGGGTGAGGTGGATTACCGGCACGGCGACAAGGTGTTTCCGCTGAAGCCTGGGGACACGCTGTTCTTTGACGCGGATGCGCCGCACGGGCCCGAGGAGCTGGTCAAGCTGCCGGCGCGCTATCTGTCGATCATTTCCTACCCGCAATCGAGCTGACGCACGGCGGCGGTGCTCCCGCCGGTTCCGCGGCATCAGAAGATGCCCCTCACCGTTGGGCGTGGCGCCGCGCGATGCGCGGCGCGGTTGCGTTCTGCGGCTGCCTTGCCGGCTGCCGCCTGCAGCGCGCCTTGCGCGCTGCCCGGCCCAACGCCGCGCGGGCGGCAGGCGCAGCCTGCGGCCTGATGCTAGGGCGGGAGAGCCTGTTTCAGTTCGGCAAAAAGAAACTGCCGGAGCCAGAGGCAACGGCAGTCAGTATAGCGGGCCTAAGTGACAGGGGTAGGGACGGCCCGCAAGTCCGCTCGGGATCAGTCGTCGTCGGGCCAGATGCCGTCCGAGGTCGGGCTGCCGTCGTCAAACTGCGACAGGTACTCGACCATCAGCGGCCGATTGTCGATGAAGCCCTTGTAGGTTGCCAGCTCCTCCGGCAGGTCGCGGATCACCCGGTGCAGGCGGCGCGCCCATTTCGGAACCGTTACAAGATCTTCAAACCGGATCAGGTAGCAGCGGATAGGGAACACCAGCGCGTTTGAGCGCGGCAGGCGGAAGAAGGTCTGCAACTCGACCCGCAGGTGCTGCTTCTCGCCGATGTTTTCCATCGTCAGCCCCTGCTTCATCACGCCCCACTTGTGGTAGTTCTCGGGGCTGGTGTCCAGGAGCGGGTTCACCGTCATTGTCCAGTTCAGGCGGCGGGCGGGCTGGCCCTGCTGGATGTTCAGAAGGAACTTCAGCGCCCGCACGAAGATGCCCATCTCATGCGCCTTGGGCACTGGAGCGTGCCATTCGAAGAAGTTCATGCCGATGTCGAAATCCAGCGACCAATCGGCCTGGGTGGTGACCATGCCGGCATCCATCCACAGGTTGTCGTCGCGCTGGTCAAGCACCGCAAAGTCGCCCTGGGTCTGGCGGGTGATGTATTCCATCGGGCCGTAGGGCAGGGTGCTTTCATCGAGGAAGGTGAAGGTGTCGTCGATGCCCAGCGGCTTGTTGATCCAGCGCCAGCGGTTGCCGTCCTTGTGCAGTTCGAACAGGTCCGGATACTCGCGCGCCTTGGCTTCCATGATCAGCTCGACCAGGTCCCAGCCCGCGAGGGTCATATGCGGCAGCGACTGGCAGCGCAGCGGGTCGTTTGCCAGCACCCGGGCGCGGTCCTTCATTTCGGAGACATAGTGCTCATCCACGTCGAAGGTGCGTTCAAACACCGAGCCGGGCCGGTAGGAGGTGTGCGGCTCCATGTTCACCGAATACATGTAGCTGTCTTCGTGGAACGGGAAGGGGAAGCGTTTGATCGCCCAGTCCGAGTTCTTGAAGGTGAAGTCGCCGTGGAAGGTTTCGTCGTTGAATTGAATGGTCATATCTGTCTCCCTCAGCGGTCCAGGACCAGGGTTTTGCCTTCAAAGCGTGAAACGCAGGGCATGATGTGTTTGCCGCCTGCCTTTTGCTCGTCGGTCAGCCAATGGTCATAGTGCAGGAACTTGCCGTCGTAGCCGATGACATTGGTTTCGCACTGGCCGCAGGCGCCGCCGCGGCAGAGGTAGGGGGCGTCGATGCCGGCCGCTTCCAGCGCTTCGAGCAGCGATTGATGCTCGCCGACCTGAACGATCTTGTTGGAGACCGCGCATTTGACCTCGAACGGTTTGCCTGAGGCAGGTGCCAGGAATTCCTCGGAATGCACCGCCTCGCGCGGCCAGCCCATCTCCCCGGCGGTGGAATGAACCCAGTTGATCATGCCCTTGGGGCCGCAGACGTAGACATGGGTGCCCAGCGGCTGGTTGGCGAGCAGGGTCTTGAGGTCGATCGCCTCTTTCTGGTCGTCATGGTAGATGTGCACCTTGCCCGGGTAGCGCTCTGCCAGCTCCTTGGCGTAGGTGCCGAGAGAGGCTGTGCGGACCGAATAGTGCAGCTCGAAATTGCCGCCCATCATCGACAGCTGGTGCATCTGCGCCATGAAGGGGGTGATGCCGATGCCGCCGGCCAGCATCAGGTGTTTCTTCGCGCGCAGATCCAGCGAAAACAGGTTCACCGGGTTGGAGATCACCATCTCCATGCCCTCTTTGACCTTGTTGTGCATGAACTTGGAGCCGCCGCGGCCCTGATCGTCGCGCCGCACTGAGATCGTATAGGCGCCGCGGTCGGCCGGGTTGGACATCAGCGAATAGGCGTTCAGGCGGGTGATGTCGCCGTCCTGCATTTCCACCACGGTATGCGCCCCGCCCGAGAAGGTGGGCAGGTCGCCGCCGCCGGTGCGGACGAATTTGAAACGGGTGACAAGGTCATTGATTGGTTTGACCTCGGCCACGGTGACATTCAGTTTTGCGGTGCCAGCACTCATTTGAACAGCTCCACTTTCTCGGGAATGTTGCCCGGATCCTCGGCATCCACCCGCACGCCCTGAAAGGCGGCGAGGCGGCGCGAATAGTGATCGCGCACAAACAGGCTGAGGCCGCAGTGGCTGCATTCGAAGGGGTCGGTGGTGACGTCTTCGGTGATGCCTTTGCAGTGCACGCATTGCATACGCCGCGCGGTGGAGCCGCGGTGCTCGGTCTGGATCGCGGTGTGCGGGATGCCGGCAGCTGTGGCCTCGGCCATGGCCTGGCCCATCAGGCTTTCGGTGCCGCTCAGATATACCTGGGTGCCCATGTGGCAATCCTGCAGGGCACGGCGGATGCGGCTTTGCGCGGCTTCATAAGAGGGGCCTGCATAGTATTGGCCCGCACCCAGTTCTTCGAGCTGACTGCTGTATTTGGTGCCGGTTTTCTTGGGGATGTAGATGACATGGGCCTTGGCCCAGAAATCCTTGTCCGCAGATTCGGCCAGATCGAGGATTGCCTCGGCGCCTTCGGCGTCGGCGATCATCAGGTGGCCGCTGCCGGAGCGGGCCTCAAGCTCACCGTAAACCGGGCGGCTGGTGATTGAAGGGGGGAATTCGGTCTTAGACATGTGGGTCGCTTTTCCTGCAGTCCAGGTGAACGAAAGCGGGCGCCCCCGAACGGGAGCGCCCGGGATCCGGATCAGCCCTTTGCGGTGCGGATCGATTTGTCCTTGTCGTAGAAGGGCATCTCTTCGGCGGTGGCGGGGATCTCGGTGCCGTCGCTGTTGCGGACGGTCAACTCGGTGCCGGGCTTGGCGCAAGCCACCGGCATCCGGGCGATGCCCACGTTGTGCTTGTTCACGTCGGAGTACATTCCATAGGTGACCACGCCGACCTTTTCGCCGTTTTGCAGCAGGTCTGCGCCTTCATCTGCCGGTGTGGTGCCTTCCAGCATGACGCCGTAGATCTTGAAGCGTTCCTTGCCTTCGGCGGCATAGTGGTTCTCCGCGCCGATGAATCCGGTCTTGCCCGGAGAGACGGTGAACTCGAGGCCCAGTTCCCACAGGGTGTCGCCGCAGGGCTCATCGTCGAACGGGTAGGTCTCGGAGTTGTCGCCCGGATAGAACAGCAGGTAGCTTTCGGTGCGCAGCAGGTCGAGGGTGGAGAACTGCACTGGAACGATGCCCAGCCCCGCGCCCTTGTCCAGGATGCTGTCCCAGAGGTGCACCGCATCCTTCGCCTGGCAGAAGATTTCATAGCCGCGCTCGCCGGTGTAGCCGGTGCGCGAGATCATCACCGGGCAGCCGAACAGCTTGGTCTGGATGATGCCGAAATAAGCCAGGTCACGGATGCCGGGCACAAATTCGGCCAGGAAATCCACGGCGACGGGGCCTTGCAGCGACATGTCGTGCAGGTTGTCGTCGAACACAACCGAGCAGTTCTTGCCGGCGGCGACGGTGCTGAGCTGCTCCATGCCGGTGCCGGTACCGTGGACTACCATCCAGCTGTTCACCGACAGGCGGTAGATGATGCAGTCATCCACGAACTTGCCCTGCTCATTCAGGATCGAGGCGTAGGTGGAGCGACCTGGCATGATCTTTTCGACGTTGCGGGTGGTGACTCGGTCGATGACCTGGGCGGCGTGCTCGCCCACGACGTGGACTTTCTTGAGGCCGGACACGTCCATGAGGCCTGCCTTGGTGCGCACCGCCTCATAGTCGGCCTTGGCGCGCTCGGGGGTGTGGTCATAGAACCAGGCGGTTCCCATGCCGTTCCAATCTTCCAGCTCGCCGCCGATTTCCTTGTGGCGCTGCGCCAGTGCTGAAGTCCGCCAGATGATGGCCATTGTTTGCGTCTCCCTATTGGTGCGGACCAAAACTCTTGATTTGGTTCCTTTGGTCCGGTCCAGTTAGCCAAGGGAGGAGGGCTCATGTCAACGATTATTCCTATCAGGAAAAAGATTTCTCTTAAAAGGCGGTTTTTGAACGTGTTTGCGGCATGAATTGGCCTGAAACGGTCTTCTTGGTCTTCGGCTTGGAGGTGCGATGGGCCTCAGGCAGCCCGTCGGGAGTGAGAATCGTTGCGCAGATGTGCCGGAGATTCGCGACTTTCCGTCGCAAATTGGCACTGCTCCCGTGGGTCGGGTGGCTCTTCCTTCCCCGCTCTCCTGCCTGAAACTGTTGCGCTGCGGCAGGTGTTTAGCCCTTCAAAGTCCGAGGCTTAGAGGTCGCATCGGGAGTGGCAGGCGCCGTTTTCGGGCTGCTGCAATTTCCCTAAAGGTAACAATTTTTCACATGATTATTGACAGCTCACCCCCCTGAGACCCAATAATATAGGAAAATAATTTTCCCAAGAGGCAAAAATGCCCGGGATTATGCCAACAGGAGGGCAAAACATTGGATGGAAATCTGAATGCGTTAACGACGGTGTTCACCGAGTTCTATTACTGGGTGACCGTTGTCTTCATGTTCCTCATTCACGTGGGGTTCTGCATGTATGAGGTCGGCGCCAGCCGTCACCGCAACCACATGCATACACTGATGAAGAACATCATGATCATTCCGCTAGTCACGGTGACCTTCTTCTTCTTCGGCTGGTGGATCTACTGGTCGTTCCCGAACTTCCCGTTCTTTGGCGGGCTGAATCATGATGCGGGCGCTGCGAACCTGCCGTGGTCGGAAAATATGGGCACCAACCTGTCGGACCGGATCACAGGTGTGTTCTGGGCGGCGTTCCTGCTGTTTTCCTGGACCGCGGCCTCGATCGTGTCCGGTGCGGTCATTGAACGGATCCGCTCCTCCGCGCTGTGGGTGCATGCGGTCATGATCGGCTCGGTGTTCTGGATCATCGACGCGGCCTGGGGCTGGCATGCCGAGGGCTGGATGGTCAAATACCTTGGCTATCACGATGCCTATGCATCCGGCGTCATCCACGCGATTGCCGGCGGTTATGCGCTGGGCGTCATCATGGTGCTGGGCCCGCGCTTGGGTAAGTTCGCTGCTGACGGCACGCCGCGGGATATCCCGCCGCATAATCCATGGATGCTGACCATCGGGATTTTCCTGATCTACTCCGGCTTCTGGGGGTTCTACGCAGCCTGCAACATCCCGGCGATTTCGCCCGAAGGAATCGGCGGTTTGCTGACCGGCGAAACATGGACGGCGACTAACATCTATCTGGCGCCGACCTCGCTGTCTGCGATCACCTTCAACTTCCTGATGTCGCTGTCCGGCGGTCTGATGGCAGCCTATGTGGTGTCCAAGGGCGATGCGTTCTGGACCTTCTCAGGCGGTCTGGCGGGGATCATCACCGCCTCTGCTGGCAACGACCTGTACCACCCGATCCAGGCGATGCTGGTCGGCGCGGTTGGTGTCGTGATCGTCTACAAGCTGCACTACTGGGTCGAGCGGACCTTCAAGATCGACGATGCGGTCGGTGCGGTTGCTGTGCACGGTTATTCCGGCATCGTGGGCCTGATCATCGCAGGCTTCCTGCTGTGGGGCGCGCCGAGTTCGCCTTATGAGGGCTATGCCACCGTCAACCCGGTTGGCCAGACCATTGGCGCTGTGATCATGTTCTTCGTGCTCGGTTTCCTGCCGGCCTTTGTGATCTCCAAGATGCAGGCCGCGGCCGGCGTGCTGCGGATCCCGCTGGAGGTCGAGCTGCAAGGTCTCGATTACGCCGAACACCATGCCTACGAAGACGCCAAGGCCGAAATCATCGCTGCCGACAAGGCTGCGCTGAATGGCGGCACTGTGCCAGCTGAATAAGGAGAATTGAAATGTCGACGATTGGATATGACAGCTGGGCCGTGGACCTGGCAGAGGTAGGGGCGGTCTACCCGTTCCAGGGATCCGAAGGCTTGATGGTGGTCCTGGGGGTGGCCTTCTGGATCGGCTGGCACAGGATTCAGTTTGTCCGGGAGGGCGCCCATCTCGATAAGGCTAAAGAGATGGGTGACAAGGAGAAAATAAGCGCTCTGCTGGAAAAATACTGATGTAGAGACCTGCAGGGGCGCGCCAGACCGGCGCGCCCTTTGTTTCCTTAAGGGGAAAATAAGTTTCATTAGAGTTGAACGGGTGAGCGCAAACTGCTAGCGTTGATTCGAGATGAAAAGCAGGAGGCACACCCATGTGCGGGATTGTCGGTCTTTTTCTGAAAGACAAAACACTAGAGCCAAAACTGGGCGATATGCTCACCGATATGCTCATCACCATGACGGACCGCGGTCCTGACAGTGCGGGCATTGCAATCTACGGATCCGAGGCGGAAGGGCGGACCAAGCTCACCGTTCAGTCGGATGCGCCGGACGCGGCCTTTGACGGGCTGGACGGGGCGCTGGCCGAGGCGCTGAGCACCGATGTGTCGATCCGGGTGATCGATACCCATGCGGTGCTTGATGTGCCTGCGGGCAAGAGCGAAGAGGCCCGCGCTGCGCTGGCGGAGCTGCGCCCCGGCATGCGCGTCATGAGCGCGGGTGATACCATTGAGATCTACAAGGAAGTGGGCCTGCCCGAGAAGGTTGCCGAGCGCTTCGACGTGCGCGGCATGAGCGGCACCCATGGCATCGGCCATACCCGCATGGCTACCGAATCCGCCGTGACCACCGAGGGCGCGCATCCGTTCTCCACCGGGTCGGACCAGTGCCTGGTGCACAACGGTTCGCTGTCGAACCACAACTCGCTGCGCCGCAAGCTGCAGCGCGACGGTGTGCGGATCGAAAGCCAGAACGACACAGAGGTGGGCGCGGCCTATCTGACCTGGAAGATGCAGCACGGCGCCACTCTGGGTGAAGCGCTGGAGGGCACGCTGGAGGATCTGGACGGGTTCTTCAACTTCGTCGTCGGCACCAAGGACGGCTTTGGCGTGGTCCGCGATCCGATCGCGTGCAAGCCGGCTGTGATGGCGGAGACAGACCAGTATGTGGCTTTCGGCAGCGAATACCGCGCGCTGGTGAACCTGCCGGGCATCGAAGACGCCCGCGTCTGGGAGCCCGAACCCGCAACCGTTTACTTCTGGAACCACTAAGATGCAGACATATGATCTTGAAGCAAATGGCCTGCGCGGTCTGAACTCCGCCCTGCAGGAACTGAACGGCAGTTCCAACAAGACTGCCTGGGAAATCGTCAACCCGAAGGGCAGCCATGCGATTGCCGTTGGTCTGAACTCACCCGTTGAGGTGACCGTCAAGGGCTCCACCGGGTACTACTGCGCCGGCATGAACCAGCAGGCGACGGTCCGCGTCGAGGGCTCGGTTGGTCCCGGTGTGGCGGAAAACATGATGTCGGGCACCGTGATCGTCGAGGGCGACGCCAGCCAGTATGCCGGGGCCACCGGCCATGGCGGCCTTCTGGTGATCAAGGGCAATGCCTCGTCGCGCTGCGGTATCTCGATGAAAGGCATCGACATCGTCGTGCACGGCAACATCGGCCATATGTGCGCCTTCATGGGGCAGGCCGGCAACCTGGTGGTGCTGGGCGATGCCGGCGATGCGCTGGGCGACAGCTGCTACGAGGCGCGTTTCTTTGTGCGCGGCTCGGTCAAGAGCCTGGGTGCGGACTGCATCGAGAAGGAAATGCGCCCCGAGCACATCGAGATCCTGAAGGATCTGCTGGCCCGCGCTGGCGCCGATGCGAAGCCGGAAGAGTTCAAGCGCTATGGCTCTGCCCGCCAGCTCTACAACTTCGACGTCGACAACGCGCAAGCGTACTAAGGACAGGGATCAAAAAGACATGGATAGCAATAACATCCCCCGTACAGTCCCGATCCAGTCGGCGACATTTTCCAACCCCATCAACGCGGAAATCCGCCGTGCGGCGGCCACCGGGATCTATGACATCCGAGGCGGCGGCGCCAAACGGAAGGTGCCGCATTTCGACGACCTGCTGTTCCTGGGCGCCTCGATCTCGCGCTACCCGCTGGAAGGCTACCGGGAGAAATGCGAGACCAAGGTGACACTGGGCACCCGCTTCGCCAAGAAGCCGATTGAGCTGGATATCCCGATCACCATTGCCGGCATGAGCTTTGGCGCGCTGTCCGGCCCTGCCAAGGAGGCCCTGGGCCGCGGCGCATCCGCTGCAGGCACCTCGACCACCACCGGCGACGGCGGCATGACCCCGGAAGAGCGCGGCCATTCCACCAAGCTGGTCTACCAGTATCTGCCGTCCCGCTATGGCATGAACCCCGATGACCTGCGCAAGGCGGACGCGATTGAGGTCGTGGTCGGCCAGGGCGCCAAGCCCGGCGGCGGCGGCATGCTGCTGGGCCAGAAGATCTCTGACCGCGTTGCGGAAATGCGCACCCTGCCGAAAGGCATCGACCAGCGCTCCGCCTGCCGCCACCCGGACTGGACCGGACCCGATGATCTGGAAATCAAGATCCTGGAGCTGCGCGAGATCACCGATTGGCAGGTGCCGATCTACATCAAGGTCGGCGGCACACGCCCCTACTATGACACCGCGCTGGCGGTGAAGGCCGGTGCGGACGTTGTGGTGCTGGACGGCATGCAGGGCGGCACCGCTGCCACCCAGGATGTGTTTATCGAACACGTCGGCCTGCCGACCCTGGCCTGTATCCGCCCCGCCGTGCAGGCGCTGCAGGATCTGGGCGTGCACCGCGAGGTGCAGCTGGTTGTCTCCGGAGGCATCCGCACCGGGGCTGATGTGGCCAAGGCGATGGCGCTGGGCGCCGACGCCGTTGCCATCGGCACCGCGGCATTGGTTGCGCTGGGCGACAACGACCCGAAATGGGAAAGCGAATACCAGAAGCTGGGCACCACCACCGGCGCCTATGACGACTGGCATGAGGGCAAGGACCCGGCCGGCATCACCACCCAGGATGCTGAGCTGATGAAGCGCCTGGATCCGGTCGATGCGGGCCGCCGCCTGCGCAATTATCTCAAGGTGATGACGCTGGAGGCCCAGACCATCGCCCGCGCCTGCGGCCACAACCACCTGCACAACCTCGAGCCCGAGGATCTTTGCGCCCTGACCATGGAGGCCGCCGCCATGGCGCGGGTGCCGCTGGCCGGCACCGACTGGTACCCGGGCAAAGCAGGGTTCTGATGATTGGCGGGGCGCGGCTGGCAACGGTTCGCGCCCCATTTTCGAAATACGTTCAACAGGGAAAGGAAGTAAGACCATGACAACAGATCTGGCTGCTTTCGCAAAAGAAAAAGGCGTCAAATACTTCATGATCTCCTTCACCGACTTGTTCGGCGGGCAGCGCGCCAAACTGGTGCCGGCAGAGGCGATCGCGGACATGCAGGAAGACGGTGCCGGCTTTGCCGGGTTTGCCACCTGGCTTGACCTGACGCCTGCACATCCGGACATGCTGGCGGTCCCGGATCCGTCTTCGGTGATCCAGCTGCCATGGAAACCGGAGGTCGCCTGGGTGGCGGCGGATTGCGTTATGGAGGGCGAAGACGTGGCCCAGGCGCCGCGCAACGTGCTGCGCCGCCTGATCAAGGAGGCCGCGGACGAAGGCTTGCATGTGAAGACCGGCATCGAGGCCGAGTTCTTCCTGCTGTCGCCGGACGGGGAGCAGATCTCCGACCCCTTCGATACGGCGGAGAAGCCCTGCTATGACCAGCAGGCGGTGATGCGCCGCTATGACGTGGTGCGCGAAATCTGCGACTACATGCTGGAACTGGGCTGGGGCCCGTACCAGAACGACCACGAGGACGCCAACGGCCAGTTCGAGATGAACTGGGAGTTCGACGACGCGCTGTCGACCGCCGACAAGCACAGCTTCTTCAAGTTCATGACCAAGTCTGTGGCAGAGAAGCACGGCTACCGGGCAACTTTCATGCCCAAGCCTGTTGAGGGCCTCACCGGCAACGGCTGCCACGCCCATATCTCGGTCTGGGACGCTCCGGGCAAGGATTCCCGCACCAACGTTTTTGCCGGGGAAAAGGGCACTGGTCAGATTGCCGAGCTCGGTCTGTCGGAGCAGGGCGGCTGGTTCCTGGGCGGCATCATGAAGCACGCCTCGGCGCTGGCGGCGATCACCAACCCGACGGTGAACTCCTACAAGCGCATCAACGCGCCGCGCACCATGTCGGGCGCGACCTGGGCGCCGAACACCGTGACCTGGACCGGCAATAACCGCACCCACATGGTGCGCGTCCCCGGTCCCGGCCGGTTCGAGTTGCGCCTGCCGGACGGGGCGGTGAACCCCTACCTGCTGCAGGCGGTGATCATCGCCGCGGGCCTTTCGGGTATCCGCTCAAAGGCCGATCCCGGCCCGCGCCATGACATCGACATGTATGCCGAAGGCCACACCATCACCGATGCGCCGAAGCTGCCGCTCAACATGCTGGATGCTTTGCGCTTCTACGACAAGGATGACGGGCTGAAGGCGATGATGGGCGAGGAGTTCTCCGCCGCCTATCTGAAGATGAAGCAGCAGGAGTGGAATTCCTTCGTTAACCATTTCTCCCGCTGGGAGAAGGACAACACGCTGGATATCTAGGCACTGATTCCCCTGTTCGGCCTTCGGGTTGAACCTTGCGCGGCCCGGGTCATGCCCGGGCCCTTTTTGTTTGCGGCGGCCTCTGCCGCATATGCGCCGTTTTCACCCTGGGTGAAAAACCGCCTGTTTCCTATCGGCGGCGAAAAAGGGGAAAACGCCAGCTTTTGCACGGAAAACCGGGCAGGAGGGTGTTGACGGTAAGGAAAAAAAATTGAGTAATAGGAATATATCTTGCCTCGCACTAAACTTGTGCTGCGGGGAGTGAACCGGAACGGATGGCAGCAGGGAGATGGCCATGAGCTACAAGAGTGACATCGAGATTGCGCGTGAGGCGCAGAAGAAGCCGATCCAGGAGATTGGCGCGAAGATCGGGATTTCCAGCGATGACCTGCTGCCCTACGGCCATGACAAGGCGAAGGTGAGCCAGGGGTTCATCAATTCTGTGCAGTCGAAGGAAGACGGCAAGCTGATCCTGGTCACTGCGATCAACCCGACGCCCGCGGGCGAAGGCAAGACCACCACCACCGTGGGCCTGGGCGACGGGCTGAACCGGATCGGCAAGAACGCGATGATCTGTATCCGCGAGGCTTCGCTGGGCCCGAACTTCGGCATGAAGGGCGGCGCTGCAGGCGGCGGCTATGCCCAGGTTGTGCCGATGGAGGAGATGAACCTCCACTTCACCGGCGACTTCCACGCCATCACCTCGGCCCACTCGCTGCTGTCGGCGATGATCGACAACCACATCTACTGGGGCAACGAGTGCGACATCGACACCCGCCGCGTCGCCTGGCGCCGTGTGGTCGACATGAACGACCGCGCGCTGCGCACCATCACCGCGTCCCTGGGCGGCGTGTCCAACGGCTTCCCGCGTGAAGCAGGCTTTGACATCACCGTGGCCTCGGAAGTGATGGCGATCCTGTGCCTGGCGAACGACCTGAAGGATCTGGAAAAGCGCCTGGGCGACATCATCGTGGCCTACCGCCGCGACAAGACCCCGGTCTACTGCCGCGACATCAAGGCCGAAGGCGCAATGACCGTTCTCTTGAAGGACGCGATGCAGCCGAACCTGGTGCAGACCCTGGAAAACAACCCGGCCTTCGTGCACGGCGGCCCCTTCGCCAACATCGCACACGGCTGCAACTCCGTGATTGCCACCAAGACCGCGCTGAAAGTTGCCGACTATGTGGTGACCGAGGCAGGCTTCGGCGCTGACCTCGGCGCCGAGAAGTTCATGAACATCAAGTGCCGCAAGGCAGGCATCGCACCGTCCGCGGTTGTGCTGGTTGCCACCGTGCGCGCGATGAAGATGAACGGCGGCGTTGCCAAGGCGGACCTGGGTGCTGAGAACGTCGACGCGGTGAACTCCGGCTGTGCCAACCTCGGCCGCCACATCGAGAACGTCAAATCCTTCGGCGTGCCGGTTGTGGTTGCGATCAACCACTTCGTCACCGACACCGACGCCGAAGTGGACGCGGTCAAGGCCTACTGCGCCACCCACGGCGTTGAAGCCGTGCTGTCGCGCCACTGGGAGCTGGGCTCCGAGGGCTCCGCGCCGCTGGCCGAGAAGGTTGTCGAGATCGTCGACGCCGGTTCCGCCAACTTCTCGCCGATCTACCCGGACGACATGCCGCTGTTCGAGAAGATCGAGACCATCGCCAAGCGCATCTACCGCGCCGACGAGGTGCTGGCGGACAACAAGATCCGCAACCAGCTGAAGGAATGGGAAGACGCGGGCTACGGCAACCTGCCGGTCTGCATGGCGAAGACCCAGTACTCCTTCTCGACCGACCCGTCCCTGCGCGGTGCGCCGGTGGGCCACTCGGTGCCGGTGCGCGAAGTGCGCCTCAGCGCCGGTGCGGGCTTCATCGTTGCGGTCTGCGGCGAGATCATGACCATGCCGGGCCTGCCGCGCAAACCGGCGGCGGAAACCATCCGCCTGAACGAGGACGGCCAGATCGAAGGCTTGTTCTAAGACAAGATATGCGACATTCAGCGGCCCGGGACATCCCGGGCCGCTGGAGTTTTAAGACATGAGCACAGAGACACCGCCGCAGGACTGCCAGTCGATGGCAGAGGTGCGGGCCCAGATTGACAGGCTGGACATTGAGCTGGTGCAACTTCTGGCCGCCCGGGCGGGCTATATCGACCGGGCGATCCAGCTGAAGCAACAGAACGGCTGGCCGGCGCGGATCCCGGAACGGGTTGAGGAAGTGGTCATGAATGCCCGCGCCGCGGCGGAGGCTCAGGGGCTGGACCCCGATCTGATCGAGCATCTGTGGCGGCAGCTGGTGGACTGGTCGATTGCCCGCGAGGCGCGGGTGATCCGGGAAGAGTAAGGCGGGCCGGATGCCTGCACAAAAAGGAAGAGAGCAATGGCAGCAACTCTGATTGACGGCAAGGCCTTTGCGGCCAAGGTGCGCGGCCAGGTGGCCGAACATGTGGCGCGGCTGAAAGAGCAAAACGGCATCACCCCGGGCCTGGCGGTGGTGCTGGTGGGCGAGGACCCGGCCTCCCAGGTCTATGTGCGCTCCAAGGGCAAGCAGACCGTCGAGGTCGGCATGAACTCCTATGAGCACAAGCTGGAGGCGGACACCTCCGAGGCCGATCTGCTGGCGCTGATCGACCAGCTGAACAACGACGCATCCGTGCATGGCATCCTGGTGCAGCTGCCGCTGCCGAAACACCTGGACGAGGATCTGGTGATCAACTCGATCGCGCCGGAGAAGGACGTGGACGGCTTCCACATCTCCAACGTGGGCCTGTTGGGCACCGGCCAGAAATCGATGGTGCCCTGCACGCCCTTGGGCTGCCTGATGATGCTGCGCGACCACCACGGCAGCCTCTCGGGCATGGACGCGGTTGTCATTGGCCGCTCCAACATCGTCGGCAAGCCGATGGCGCAGCTGCTGCTGGGCGACAGCTGCACCGTGACCATCGCGCATTCGCGCACCAAGGACCTGCCCGACGTGGTGCGCCGCGCTGACATCGTGGTTGCCGCCGTGGGCCGCCCGGAAATGGTGCCGGGCGACTGGATCAAGGAAGGCGCAACCGTGATCGACGTGGGCATCAACCGGATCGAGCGCGGCGGCAAGAACGTGCTGGTCGGCGACGTCGACTTCGCCTCCGCCGCGGAACGCGCCGGCGCCATCACCCCTGTCCCCGGCGGCGTCGGCCCGATGACCATCGCGTGCCTGCTCGCGAACACCGTCACCGCCTGCTGCCGCGCCAACAACCTCGCAGAGCCAGAAGGCCTCACAGCCTGAAGCGCAGCGCAGAACAGCAACGGCTGAAAATGACACTCCCGCCGGATCGCCTCCGGCGGGTGTTTTTTCGGAAAGATGAAATGAGCGTCAGAAACCTAGGTAGGCGATGCCGCCGAAGGTGACGGCAACGCTGATCCATTGCGCGCGGGTCATGCTTTCGCGCAGAACCAGCCAGGCCAGAACCACGGTGACAAGTCCGAAAAGCGAGGCACTGACGGAGGCGAACTCAGGCCGGTGAAGTGTGCCGGAGTAGATCACCAGGCCAAGCGCCGCGGCGTCCAGCGCGCCCATCACGCAAAGGAGCGGCAGGACTTGGCGGGGTGGGAGCTGCAGCGCACGCAAGAGGATTGCGAGGGCTGCCGCAAGCAGGATTGCAGCCGCGCGGGTCAGGATCAGCACCGGCAGCTCGGCGCCGGCCTGGGCTGCGGCCTGGCCGGTTGCAAAGGTCAGCGCAAAGCCGATTGCCGCCATCAGGCCCCATCCTGCGGTCCGCGGGTTGAAGGCGCCTCCGTCGTCGTCGGCTGAGAACACCGCGATGCAGCCCACGCCGCCAACCACGGCGGCAACCGCCAGCCAGTGACCGGGACCAACCGGCTGCCCCTGCATCATGGCCAAGCCAAGCGACAGCACCGGATAGGCACCGATCAGCGGTGCCGCCAGCCGGACCGGCCCCAGCGCAAAGGCGCGGTACAGCGCGTAGGACGCAAGAGCGTATATGGCGCCGGAGAGCCCGGCGAGCTTGGCTACGGGCAGGGTCATTGCCGGCCAGTCCGCCAAGGCAAGGCCTGCTGCAGCCATTAGAATCGCACCCGTTGCAAACACCGTCAGCATGGCTGGCAGAATGCCGGTTTTCTTGGAGACAACCCGCACGCAGAGGTCATGTATGCCCCAGGCAAGCGCTGCAATCAGTCCCAGTACGAGCGAGTGCATGGCGGTTATCCTTTTGTTTGCGGCATTCACCCCCAGGAAAATGCCGCATCCCGGGCAATCGCCATTTTTCCGCAGAAAATCAACATGTTTGTTGATTAGAGTGCCGTATCGGAATATTCTTTTCAATAAATAAATATTCCGACCGTGCAATAATTGGCCGGAGTTCAGCAGGAGATGCGCGATGAATGACCTGAGCTTCCCTGAGGTTTTCAAAGGGCCGCCCAAACCGTCTGGGCAGTATCAGCCGTCGGTGTTCTCATTGCCCAAGGGAACCGAACGCTATGCGGTTGAAGGCTGCGGCGCGATCCTGATCCGGGTGGAGACCGGCGACCGGGTGACGGTGATCAATGACGAGGGCGGCCAGCCCTGCGAGATCATCGCCGCGGAGGAAAAGGGGCGCATCGATGCCGGGATCATCGGTGCTGCGGCGAACAGCGATGCCGGCGGGCTGAAGGCGCTGCTGACGTCCTCGGATCAGTCCCTGCGCGGCCTGCGCATGGGGATGGAGGCGCGCGGCATCGGCCTTGCGCAGGGCGGTGCGGTGCGGGTCTTTGACAGCTCGACACCGGCCAAGACCGAGGAGAGCTTCGCCGTGCAGCGCGACGGCGTGGTGATCATCGCGGCGCCCGGCGGGATCATGGACTTCGAGATGCAGGACACCGCGACCTCATTGACCGTGATGGTCAAGCGCGCGGTTATCAAGCAGGTGGCGCGGTTTGAAGTGCCCGATCCGCTGGCGGAACCCGTCAACGAGGTGCGGGTGCACAGCGCCACGGCTGAGAGCTATTTTGTGAAGGCCGGCGACTACATCCAGATCATCGATGTGGACGGGCGCCAGTGCACAGACTTCCAGTGTTTTGCCGCCCGCAAGCTGGACAAGGGCATCGAGCATGCGCTGGATGTGACCACCACGCGCACGCTGATGGGCCATGCCTATCCGATGCCGGGGCTGCACGCGAAATACTATGATCAGGACATGCTGCCGCTGGTCGAGGTGGTGCAGGACACCGTGGGGCGGCATGATGCCTTTGCCCTCGCCTGCGCCGCGAAATACTATGACGACATCGGCTATCCCGGCCATGTGAACTGTTCGGACAACTTCAATGCTACGCTGGCCCAGCATGGTGTGACGCCGCGGGCAGGCTGGATGGCGATCAACTTCTTCTTCAACACCGGCCTGGACGATCATGGCGTGATGTATGCCGATGAGCCCTGGACCCGGCCCGGCGATTACGTGCTGCTGCGCGCGCTGACCGATCTGGTCTGTGTCAGCTCTGCCTGTCCGGATGACACCAGCGCCGCCAATGGCTGGAACCCCACCGACATTCACGTCCGCACCTACAGCGGCCAAGAGAGTTTCAAGCGGGCAATTGCGTTCCGCGCGACCCCTGAATCGGAGCCCAAGATGACCAAGGAAACCGGTTTCCACGACCGCCTCAGCAAGATGACCCGCAACTTCATCGAGTATAACGGGTTCTGGCTGGCCAATTGCTATGCCGAGTCCGGACCGCTGGAGGAATACTGGGCCTGCCGCGAGAAATCGGTGGTGCTGGACCTGTCCGCCCTGCGCAAGTTTGAGATCACCGGACCGGACGCCGAGGCGCTGTGCCAGTACATCTTCACACGCAACATCAAGAAGCTGGCGGTGGGGCAGGTGGTCTACACCGCGATGTGCTACCCGCATGGCGGCATGATCGACGACGGCACCGTGTTCCGCCTGGGCAAGGACAACTTCCGCTGGATCGGCGGTTCGGACTATGGCGGCGAGTGGATCCGCGAGCAGGCGGAGAAGCTGGGGCTGAACGTTCTTATCCGGTCCTCGACCGACATGCAGCACAATATCGCCGTGCAAGGGCCAGAGAGCCGGGATCTGCTGAAGAAGATCATCTGGACCATGCCCCATAATCCGACGCTCGGGGAACTGGGCTGGTTCCGCTTCACGCCCGCACGCATCGGGGATGACCAGGGCGTCCCGGTGGTGGTCTCGCGAACCGGTTATACCGGCGAGCTGGGATATGAGATCTTCTGCCACCCGAAACACGCCAGTGAGGTGTTTGACACGGTCTGGGAGGCCGGGCAGGACCACGGCATCCGCCCGATGGGGCTGGAGGCGCTGGATATGGTGCGGATCGAGGCAGGTCTGATCTTTGCCGGCTATGACTTTTCCGACCAGACGGACCCGTTTGAGGCTGGCATCGGCTTCACCGTGCCGCTGAAATCTAAAGAAGACGATTTCATTGGCCGCGATGCGCTGATCCGGCGCAAGACCACGCCTGCCCGCAAACTGGTCGGGCTGGACATCGACTCGGCGATCGACGTGGGCCATGGCGATTGCATCCACATCGGGCGGGCACAGATCGGCGAGGTGACATCTTCCATGCGTTCGCCGCTGCTGGGCAAAAATATCGCGCTGGCGCGGGTGGATGTGTCCTGTTCGGAGACCGGAACCGAGGTGGAAATCGGCAAACTTGACGGGCATCAAAAACGCCTGCCTGCCAAGATTGTACCCTTTGCGCATTACGACCCAAAGAAGACCCGGCCTCAATCCTGAGACCGGCCGTATGGGGGCAGGGAGATGACATGGTTCAGAAGCTGATAGAGCAGATCGGCGGCGAAGAAATTCTGCGCAAACTGGTCGAGCGGTTCTACGATATCGTCGAGGAAACGGAAACCGGCGCGCAGATCGTCAAGCTGCACAAGCGGGGGCATGGCATGGACCACGCCCGGATCGAACAGTTCAACTTCTTGTCCGGTTTCATGGGCGGGCGCCGCTACTATGAGGAAAAGCACGGCCACATGGACGTGAAGCTGATGCACGCCCATGTGCCGATCACCGAGGAAGATGCCGAGAACTGGCTGAAATGCATGGACCAGGCGCTGGAGGATCTCAAGCTGGAAGGGCCGCATGTGGAGCGGTTGCGCCAGGTGTTCCGCCGGGTGGCCCTGATGCTGGTAAACGATTTGGCCGAGTGGGGCGAGAAGCGCGCCACGGCTTGAGCGCGCCGCCTGTTGACAAAGCGGGAGCCCCCTTTCGGCGGCAAAGCCGCCTTGCGGGCAGCGGGCCGGGAGTATTTCAGGAATGATGAAAAGCAGGAGTGGCCCGGTATCAGCCGGGCCGCCTAAGGAAGACCTGCACGTCGGCTACATTGGTTCCTGTGCCGCCGGTCATGAGTAATGCGCCTGCAGCCTTGAGTGCGGCGTAGCTGTCATTGTTGGCAAGCAGCGCGTCCGGGTCCAGGCCGGCAGCCTTGATGGCGTCCCAAGTGGCAGGGGTTGCGATGCCGCCGGCGGCGTCGGTGGGGCCATCGCGCCCGTCAGTGCCGCCGGAGAGGAACAGCCAGTCGCCGCTCAGCCGTTCAGCACCCAGTTTGGCGACGCGCAGGGCCAGTTCCTGGTTGCGCCCGCCGAGGCCGCTGCCGCGGAGCTGCACGGTGGTTTCACCGCCGAAGATCAGCGCAACAGGGCCGCCTTTGGGGGCGTTTTCTGCCGCTGAAACAATGGCTTCTGCAGCGTCCGCCACATCGCCGGTCAGCCGGTGGGAGATCAGTTTCGGGCTCCAATCCTCTGCTGCTGCAGCCATCATCGCCTTGAGGCTGTGACGGTTGGAGCCGATCAGGGTATTGGTGGCCGGGGGCGGCGTCTCTTGCGCCTCTTCATTGGTGCTGAGATGGGATTTGACGGCCTCAGGTGCACTGTCCCAGATACCCGAGCGCTGCATAATTTCGCGCGCCTCTGCGCGCGTGCCGATCGGTGCCACGGTAGGGCCGGAAGCAATGGCGCGCAGATCGTCGCCGATTACGTCAGACAGGATGAAGGCTTGAACCCGGGCAGGTGCGGCATGGCGCAGAAGCCCGCCGCCCTTGGTGTCCGACAGCTGCTGGCGGATCAGGTTCATCTCGTTGATTTCGAGGCCCGAGGCGAGCAGAAGTTTGTTCACGGCCGCCTTGTCCGCGAGCGTCAGGCCTGGGATAGGGGCCACCATCAGGGCTGAGCCGCCGCCGGAAATCAGCGCGATCAGCCGGTCATCCGGGCCAAGGGAACGCGCCAGTTCAATGGCTGCCCGGCCTGCGGCGGCGCTGGTTTCATCCGGTACCGGGTGGGCGCCGCAAAGAACGGTTGCGCCAAGGATTTCTGTGTAGTTCTCAGGGTTTGTGATGACGAGCGCCTGCTCGGTATCCGGAACCAGCACCAGCGCCTCGCGCATCATCGGGATGGCAGCCTTGCCCACGGCCAGCAGCACATTCCTGCCGCCCCCGGGCAGGGGGGAGAGCGGCGAGGACGCCAGCTGCGCACGCAGGGCCTTTGCCGGATCTGCCCGGTCGACAGCGGCCTGAAACAAGGCCTTGGCGGTGGTCAGCAATCCGGTCATCTGCATCTCCCTGGCATAGCGCCGCTTAGCCGCCCCGGCCAATGCCGGGACGGCGTAAGGTCTTGAAAGCGGCCGGCGGCTTAGTTGCCGGCGATCTGCTCGGCCTTTTCCACCAGCACTTCTGCCTGACGGATCGAGGCGTAGTCAATCAAGCGCCCGTCGAGCGACACTGCGCCTTTGCCTGCGGCTTCGGCTTCGGCCATGGCTTCCAGAATGCGGTGCGCCTTGGTGATTTCCGCATCCGATGGCGACATCACTTCGTTGGCCAGTTCGATCTGGCTGGGGTGGATCGCCCATTTGCCTTCACAGCCCAGAACCGCGGCACGTTTGGCGGCGGCCTTGTAGCCTTCCTTGTCCTGGAAATCGCCGAACGGGCCGTCGATCGGGCGCAGGCCGTTGGCGCGGGCGGCAACCACCATGCGGGCCAGGGCGTAGTGCCACATGTCGCCCCAGTGCACATCGCGCGAGCCGTCGGCCGCCGGGTCGGTCAGCACCGAGTAATCGGGGTTCACGCCGCCGATGATGGTGGTGCGGGCGCGGGTCGATGCGGCATAGTCTGCAACGCCGAAATGCAGCGATTCATTGCGCTTGGAGGCTGCGGCAATTTCACTCACGTTCTGCATGCCGAGCGCGGTCTCGATAATGTGCTCGAAGCCGATCCGCTTCTTGTAGCCCTTGGCGTCTTCGATCTGAGTGACCAGCATGTCGACGGCGTAAACATCGGCTGCGGTGCCGACTTTGGGGACCATGATCAGGTCAAGGCGTTCGCCTGTCTGTTCAACCACATCGACGACATCACGGTACATGTAATGGGTGTCGAGGCCGTTGATTCGCACCGACATGGATTTGTTGCCCCAGTCGATGTCGTTCAGGGCTTCGATGATGTTCTTGCGGGCCTGGTCTTTTTCGTCCGGTGCAACCGCGTCTTCGAGATCCAGGAAGATCACGTCGACATCGGATTTCGCTGCTTTTTCAAACATTTGTGGCTGAGAGCCGGGGATTGCCAGCTCGCTGCGGTTCAGGCGGCCAGGGGCCTGTTCGACGGTATGAAACGACATGGGTGCGCTCCTCATTCGCAATGGGGTTTCGTCCTCTCCTCCTTAGGCATTCCCCATGAGGGCGTTTCCTGTCAAGAAAAATGTTTTCATTTAAATACATTCGCGCGGGAGCGCGCCCGCGCGTCGCGCCCTCGTGTGCGTACGCGTGCGCGTGCCCGCGTGCGAGGCGCAGGGCGGCAATCCGGGGTCATTCCTCGAGGCTGAAATCCCCCCTGGCGGCGCGGTTGGCGTAGTAGAACGCGATCGCCTGGGCGCGGTTCTTGACCGAGAGCTTTTCGTAAAGGTTCGAAAGATGGAATTTCACCGTGTTGGTCGAGATCTCCAGCTCCTTGCTGAGCTCCTTGTTGGTGAGGCCCTTGGACAACGCCTCCAGCATTGTGCGCTCGCGACGTGACAGCTGCTCGATCGGATCGGTTTGCAGGCCGCGGACGTCGAGGAAGGGAAAAACCATTTTGCCCTCGGCGACAGAGATGCAAGTGTCCAGCAGCCCCTCGACGGCGCTGGAGCGCGGGGCAAAGCCGGCCGCGCCAGCGCTCATTGCCTTGCGCGGCACATCGCTGCTTTCGTCGGCATAGACCACTAGCCGCGGTGCGTTGGCCTGGTCGCGCAGCACCTCGATCAGCTTGGCGCCGCCGAGCGCGGGCAGGTTCCAGTCGATGATCCCGACCTGGACCGGCACCCGCATCACCGTTCCAAGGAAGCCTTCGGCGGTGGCGGATGTGGCGACCAGCGAGAATCGCCGGTCCTTGTCGAAGATCTCGGACATGGCAGACAGCACCAGCGGATTTGCGTCAGCAAGCATGACCGATATCGGGGAAACTTTGTCGCTTATAGGAGTCATTTGGTGCCCTTTTGTCAAAAACTACCCAAAAGGGCAGGGTCGTTTTCGGTATGCGATGGTATTTTTACCAGTATGGGTGGGTTTTTAGCCGCCCAATTAGATACCCAAAAGCAGGATATAGGAATGTTGCGGGTTTTGTCGACCTGGGTTTTCCTTGGGTTAACAGATGTTGCACGACAGGAAACAAACCTTCCCGCAGTGAAGACCGCCGCGACGAAGGCCCGGGACCTCCGGCACATCGCCGACACGAAACCAGCGAGGCCTGACCCCGATGACTGAACCCACGATCTTTCCCAGCCTGGAAATCCCGGAGACCCTGGCCGCCGGCCCTGGCCCGGGCAATACCGACCCCCGCGTGCTGCAAGCCTTTGCCAACACCGGCCTGGCCGACCACATGCATGCGGACGTGCTGCGCGGCATGATCGAGTGCAAGCAGATGTTGCGCGACCTGTGGGGCACCACCAACACCTACACCTACGGCGTTGGCGGCACCGGCTTCTCCGGCCTGGACTGCATGCTGAACGCAATCCTGCCAGGCGACACCGTGGTGGCCTTCCAGAACGGCACCTTCTCGGGCATCGACGCGATGACCATCCGCATGAAAGCCGCCACCCGTGAGGAGCTGGCCGCCGACGCGATGAACCCGCAGCCCGCCTCGGTCACCGTGGTCGATGTGCCGCACGGCGAGTCGGTGTCCGGCAAGCTGGTGGAGCAGGTGCTGGCCGAGAAGAAACCCAAGTGGGCGTTCATGGCGCATTGGGAAACCGGCTCGGGCCGCATCAACGACCTCAAAGGCTTCTCGGACGCTTGCGTGAAGCACGGCGTGATGGGCCTCATCGACGCTGTGTCATCGCTGGGCATCGAAGATTTCTCGATCGACGATTATCCGGGCGTTGCCGGCTGGGCCTCCTGCCCGCAGAAGGGCGTGCTCTGCCTGCCGCTGACCTATGCGCCGGTGTCCTTCACCGACAAATACATCCAGACCGTGCGTGAAAACGGCTGCCATTCCTATGTTCACAATCCGATCCTTGAGGCCCGCCACTGGGGCATCGTGGACGGCCAGGACGTTGCGGCCGGCACCTACCACCGAACACACTCGGGCTATGCGGTTGCCGCCTTCCACGAGGCGCTGCGCATCACCCTGCAGCATGGCCGCGCCCAGAAGGCCCGCGACTATGCCTTCCACGAGAAAGCGCTGCGCGACGCCGTCACCGCAATGGGCTGCGACGTGACCAGCAACATGACCAGCCTTGTGGTTCTGAACCTCCCCGGCGATCTGGCAGGCCGCGAAAAAGAACTGGTCGGCAACTGCCGCGCCGTCGGTTTCGGCATCTGGCCGACCCTGTCGGAGCCGGTTCAGGTCCGTATCGGCATCCTGAACCAGATCACCCCTGCGGCCATCACGGACATCGTCAACCGCTTCGGTAAGGCGATGAACGAAATGGGCGCAAACGTCGACATGGACGCGATCAACGCCCTGCTCGACCGGCACTACTCCGCAGCCCTTGAGGCGGCTGAGTAACTTATTCCGACATCCATGAGGAGGAGAGGACCATGGATATCCACGAGTATCAGGCCAAGGAAGTTCTGAGCAACTTCGGCGTGACCGTACCCCCGGGCGCGCTGGCCTACAGCCCCGAGCAGGCGGCCTACCGCGCACGGGAACTGGGCGGTGACAAATGGATCGTCAAAGCCCAGGTTCACGCCGGCGGCCGCGGCAAAGCGGGCGGTGTCAAGCTGTGCAACTCGGAAGCTGAGATCTACGAGGCGACCGAGAACCTGTTCGGCAAGAAGCTGGTGACCCACCAGACCGGCCCTGAGGGCAAAGGCATCTACCGTGTCTATGTCGAAGGTGCGGTTCCGATCGCCCGCGAGATCTATCTCGGCTTTGTGCTGGACCGGTCCAGCCAGCGGGTGATGATCGTTGCCTCGTCCGAAGGCGGCATGGAGATCGAAGAGATCTCTGCCGAGCGCCCCGAATCCATTGTGCGCTCGACCGTTGAGCCGGCCGTGGGCCTGCAGGACTTCCAGGCGCGGGAGATCGCGTTTGCCCTGGGCATCGAACCGGCGATGACGCAGCAGATGGTGCGCACGCTCAAGGGCTGCTACCAGGCGTTTTCCGAACTGGACGCCACCATGGTTGAGATCAACCCGCTGGTGGTCACCTCGGACAACCGGGTCATCGCGCTGGATGCCAAGATGACCTTTGACGACAACGCCCTGTTCCGCCATCCGCAGATTGCTGAGCTGCGCGACAAGAGCCAGGAAGACCCGCGCGAAGCCCGCGCTGCCGACCGCGGCCTGTCCTATGTCGGCCTGGAAGGCAATATCGGCTGCATCGTGAATGGCGCAGGCCTGGCGATGGCAACCATGGACACCATCAAGCTGGCCGGCGGCGAGCCTGCCAACTTTCTGGACATCGGCGGGGGCGCAACGCCTGAACGGGTCGCCAAGGCCTTCCGTCTGGTGATGTCCGACAGCAATGTGCAGGCGGTTCTGGTCAACATCTTTGCCGGTATCAACCGCTGCGACTGGGTTGCCGAAGGCGTCGTGCAGGCGCTGAAGGAAGTGCAGGTCGACGTGCCCGTCGTGGTCCGTCTTGCAGGCACCAACGTGGAGGAAGGCCAGAAGATCCTGGCGCAAAGCGGCCTGCCGCTGATCCGCGCAACCTCGCTGATGGAAGCCGCTGAGCGGGCTGTCGGCGCGTGGAAAAACGACCTTGATCAAAACACTCGTGTGAGGGCCGTCAAATGAGCATCCTTCTTGATCGCGAAAGCCGTGTCATCGTCCAAGGCATCACCGGCAAGATTGCCCGGTTCCACACCAAGGACATGATCGAATACGGAACCAACGTCGTGGGCGGTGTCGTTCCAGGCAAGGGCGGCGAGACCGTCGAGGGCGTGCCGGTCTTCAACACCGTGAAAGAAGCGGTTGAGGCCACCGGCGCTAATGCCTCCTTGGTGTTTGTGCCGCCGCCGTTTGCCGCGGATTCCATCATGGAAGCGGCGGATGCGGGTATCAACTACTGTGTCTGCATCACTGACGGCATCCCTGCCCAGGACATGATCCGGGTGAAGCGCTACATGTACCGCTATCCCAAGGACAAGCGGATGATCCTGACCGGTCCCAACTGCGCGGGCACCATCTCGCCTGGCAAGGCGCTGCTGGGCATCATGCCTGGCCACATCTACCTGCCGGGCACCGTGGGTATTATCGGCCGCTCGGGCACCCTGGGGTATGAGGCCGCGGCGCAGCTGAAAGAGCTGGGCCTGGGGGTTTCCACTTCGGTCGGGATTGGCGGCGACCCGATCAACGGTTCCTCCTTCAAGGACATCCTGGAGTGGTTCGAGAAGGATCCGGAAACCGAGGTCATCGCGATGATCGGTGAAATCGGCGGCCCGCAGGAAGCGGAAGCGGCGGATTACATCAAGAACCACGTGACCAAGCCGGTTGTGGCCTATGTCGCGGGTCTGACCGCCCCCAAGGGCCGCACCATGGGCCACGCAGGCGCGATCATCTCAGCTTTCGGCGAGTCGGCCTCTGAGAAGGTGGAGATCCTCTCGGCGGCTGGTGTGACCGTTGCCGAGAACCCGGCAGTGATCGGTGAAACCATTGCAAGCGTGATGAAAAAGAACGCTGCCTGATCCAGCCCTGGATCAGGTGCGACGCTCCACCCCTGGCCCGGGGCAATGGCGGGGGTGGAGCGCATTAAAATAGCACAAGCACGTTAGGGAGACGACATCATGGCAAAGCCCAAGGTTCTGGTGACCCGCCGCTGGCCCGCCGCCGTTGAGGCACAGCTGTCCGAGGCGTTTGATGCCGTGCTGAACGCGGGCGACAAGCCGCTGAGCGAGGAAGAGCTGCGTGATGCGATGACGTCTTATGACGCGGTGCTGCCGACCGTCACCGACAAAATCTCCGCCACGGCGTTCGACATTGCCAAACCGCAGGCCCGGATCCTGGCGAACTACGGTGTCGGCTACTCGCATATTGATATGCATGGTGCGGCCGGGCACGGCATGACCGTGACCAACACGCCGGATGTGCTGAGCGAATGCACCGCCGACATTGCCATGACCCTTATGCTGATGGTGGCCCGCCGGGCCGGCGAAGGTGAGCGCGAGCTGCGCGCCGGCGAATGGACCGGCTGGCGACCGACCCATCTGATCGGCACCAAGGTTTCCGGCAAGACGCTGGGCATCGTCGGCTTTGGCCGCATCGGCCAGGAGATGGCTCGGCGTGCCCACCACGGCTTTGGCATGAAGATCGTGGTGCAGAACCGCTCGCGCGTATCGCCCGAGATTCTGGCCCGCTACAATGCAACCCAGGCCGACAGCCTGGAAGAGCTGATGCCGCAGTGCGATTTTGTCTCTCTGCACTGCCCGGGCGGCACTGCAAACCGGCATCTGATCAACACCCGGATGCTGAACCTGATGAAGCCAGACGCCTTCCTTATTAATACAGCCCGCGGAGAGGTGATCGACGAACTCGCGCTGTCCCGTGCCCTATGGTTCGAAACCATCGGCGGCGCGGCGCTGGATGTGTTCGACGGCGAGCCGCGCATCAACCCGGACCTGCTGGACTGCGAGAACCTGGTGATGCTGCCGCATCTGGGCAGTGCCACCCGGGAGGCGCGCGAGGCGATGGGCTTCCGCGTGCTGGATAACCTGACCGATTTCTTTGCAGGGCGTGAGCCGCGCGACCGGGTGATGTGATGGCTGATCCTGCCGAAACTGCCCATGCGGAGCAGGAAGATAGCAGCTATGCCTCCGGTCTTCGTGCAGAATTGCACACCCTGTGGCTGGATGTGCTGCGCCAGCGGGCACCGGAAGTTGCAGCCAAGGTCGTTTCTGAAGCTGCTTGGGACCTGTCTGACGGTCAGCCTGCGACCGCCTATATGCAAGCCTTCAACATCTGGTTCCAGCTGCTGAAAATCGTCGATGAAAACGCTGCCATGCGCGACCGCCGCATGGCCGAAACCCAGGACGGCCCGGAAGTTGTCGAGGGCAGCTTTGCCCGCGCATTGGATCTCGCAGGTGAACTGGCCACGCCGGAGCGGCTGCAGGAGGTCGCCAGCCAGTTTTCCATTGGCCCGACACTGACCGCGCACCCGACCGAAGCCAAGCGTGTCACCATCCTGGAGATCCACCGCCGTATCTACCGCGGGCTGGTGTCGCTGGAGGCTAAGCGCTGGACCCCGCGCGAGCGCGCCGACCTGCTGGAGGATCTGCGCTCTGAAATCGACCTGTTGTGGATGACGGGCGAGCTGCGCCGCGACCGCCCCAGCCTGCAGGATGAAATCCAATGGGGCTTGCAGTTCTTCCGCGACAGCCTGTTTGAAGCGGTGCCGCAGCTGTTTGAACGCTACATCGCCGCTGCCGAACCGCGGCTGGGCGAGAGCGCCGACGCACCCTGCCTCAAGTTCCATTCCTGGATCGGCGGCGACCGTGACGGCAACCCGAATGTGACGGTGGACGCCACCGCTGCTGCACTGACAGCGAACCGTGCGGCGATCCTGAAGCGCTACAAGAAGACGCTGACCACTGCTGCCGAGCGGATCTCCATTTCGGCTGCCGTGTTTGCCCTGCCGGACAGCGCCTCTGCCCGGCTGGCTAAGGTGATTGCCGAGGCCCCCGGTGCTGCATCGCTGTCGGTCCGCAACCCGGGTGAAGTCTTCCGCCAGGCGCTGACCGCGATTCTGGCGCGGATTAAGGCCACGGCTGCAGAAGAAACCGGCGCCTATAAACATCTGGGTGATTTTGTTGCCGACCTGACAGAAGTGGAAGAGGCGCTTGAGCAAATCGGCGCGCACCGCCTGGCGGCTCGTTACGTGCGGCCGGTCCGCTGGCAGGCGGATGTATTTGGGTTCCGCACGGTGACGCTGGATATCCGCCAGAACTCCACCGTGACCACGGAAACGCTGACCGAAATCTGGGCACGCTCCGGTGAAGTGCCGAACTTTGGCAGCCCGGACTGGTCCGCTCGTCTGCGCAAGGAACTGGGAAGCGCTTCGCTTCCTTATATGACCCCGGATGAGCTGAGCCCGCAAAGCGGCGAATTGCTAAAACTGCTGCGGCTGATGCGCGATGCCGCTGCCGGTGAAGATCCCCAGGCAATGGGCCCCTTCATCCTGTCGATGACCCGCTCCACCGATGATCTGCTCGGCGTTTATCTGCTGGCGCGCTACGCCGGGTTCGGCGCTGAAAAGGCTGCGCTTAAGGTCGTTCCGCTGTTTGAAACCATCGGCGACTTGCGTGCCGCGCCCGGTATCCTTGACGGCCTGCTAGACGTCCCTTTTGCCCGCCGTTCGCTGAAATCCAGTGACAACCGGATCGAGGTGATGCTGGGCTATTCCGACAGCAACAAGGACGGCGGCTTCCTGTGTTCCACTTGGGAGCTTGAAAAGGCGCAGCGCCTGATCACCCGCACCTTGGCGGCGCATAGGATGAAACCGGTTTTCTTCCACGGCCGCGGCGGCTCGGTCTCCCGTGGCGGGGCACCCGCGGAGCGCGCCATTGCGGCCCAGCCTGCAGGCACCATCGCGGGACGGATGCGGATCACCGAACAGGGCGAGGTTGTCAGCTCGAAATACGCCAACCGCGGCACGGCCCTGCATCAGCTGGAGCTGATGGCGTCCTCAGTGCTGCGCCATTCGCTGCAGGAAGGCACGCCGCCGGTGAACCCCGAGCATGATGATGCGTTCGAGGCGCTCGCGGGCATGTCCCAGGCGGCCTATTCCAACCTTCTGAACGCGCCCGGTTTCCTGGATTATTTCCAGCAGGCCAGCCCGGTGGAAGAGCTGGCAATGCTCAAGATCGGCTCGCGCCCTGCGCGCCGGTTCGGGGCCGGCTCGCTGGATGACCTGCGGGCAATCCCTTGGGTCTTTGCCTGGTCTCAGAACCGCCATATGATCACCGGCTGGTACGGTTTCGGCTCGTCGGTTGCCAGCTTCCGCAAGTTCCGCGGCGTGCGCGGCGAGGCGGTGCTGCAGGACATGTTCGCGGGCTCGCCGCTGTTCCGCCTGGTGGTGGACGAGGTCGAAAAGACCCTGTTGCAAAGCGATATGGAGATTGCCGCCGATTACGCAACGCTGGTTCAGGACGCCGAGATCCGCGCGCGCATCTTTGGCGCCATCCGCAAGGAGTACCAGTTTGCCTGCGAGGCGATCCTGTTCCTGACCGGTGACAGCAGCCTGTCGCAGCGGTTCCCGCGCCTGCGCGCCCGTTTCGGCAGGGTTGAGACCATGCTGCGCGAAATTCACAAGACCCAGGTGCGCCTCCTGCGGGAGGAGCGCGCCAGGAAATCACCAACAGTGCCGGTCCCGCTGATGCAGTCGATGAACTGCGTCGCCGCGGGCCTTGGCTGGACTGGATAGACAGGAGCCCCGAATGTCCAAAGATCTGTTTTTCACCCAATCCCTCTCTGAGCGCGATCCTGAACTTTATGCCTCGATCACGGCGGAGCTGGGCCGCCAGCGCGACGAGATCGAGCTGATTGCGTCTGAGAACATCGTCTCCGCCGCAGTG
>NZ_JAQNCY010000012.1 GCF_028368855.1 Leisingera sp. SS27
TCCGCGCATCAGCCGCCTGGGCCATGTCCTGCGCAAGACCAGCCTGGATGAACTGCCGCAGATCTGGAATGTGCTGAAGGGGGAGATGAGCTTTGTCGGCCCGCGCCCCATCGTCACCAAGGAACTGCCCAAATACGGCAGCAGCGCCGCCGCCTATCTGGCCCAGAAGCCCGGCATCACCGGGCTGTGGCAGGTCTCGGGGCGCAATGATATCAGCTACGGCGAACGGGTGGCGCTGGACGCGGCCTATCTCAGCCGCCGCAGCTTCCCGGCCGATCTCAAAATCATCGCCAGAACCGGCCTCGCTGTGCTCGGCGCCACAGGCCGCTGAACCGCCGCGCCCCCTGCGCTGCTGCCGAATTTTGGCGGTCAAGTTGGGCGCTCTGGCAGGTGATGTTTCGGACCAATCCGGGTTCCTGAAGTCAACAGGGGTTTACAGCCGCTTCACTTATGGCTCTGACTTGGGGTGACGCCTGAAGGCAGGGACGCATAAGGAAAACACTGGTGGGGAAACTTCTGTTCAAGCTGCCGGAGGCACCGGTTGTTCCGGTGAAGGGGAAAGGGTTTGGCTACCCTGTTGGGCGGATATTCTGTGTTGGGCGCAACTATGCCGCCCATGCCGCCGAGATGGGGAACGAGGTGGACCGGGAAGCCCCTTTCTATTTCACAAAGGCGGCCGCAAACGCGGTCCTGTCGGACGCTGTTGTGCCCTATCCGCCAGGCACTGAAGACTTCCACTACGAGATGGAGTTGGCTGTGGCGTTGGGCTCACACGTGTTCCGGGCAACAACGGAAGCGGCGAGAGCGTCTGTATTTGGCTATGGGTGTGCGTTGGATATGACCCGGCGCGACCTGCAAATTCGTGAGCGGCAAAAGCAGCGGCCTTGGGACCTGGGAAAGGATCTGGAAAACGGAACCGTGCTGGCGCCGCTGATGCCAGCGCCAGAGTGGGGGGGGCCATCAGATCAGCGCATCTGGCTGGAGGTGAACGGCGAGATCCGGCAGGAAGCGACGCTGTCCGAAATGATCTGGTCTGTTACGGACATAATTCGCCACCTTTCCGGATATTTTCATTTGCGTCCAGGCGACCTGATTTTGACCGGTACACCTGCCGGAGTTGGGGCTGTGCAAAGTGGTGACAAAATACACGGCGGGGTCGACGGGCTGCCCGCTGTCGGTCTGGAATTAGCTGCTGCGGAATGACGCACTGTGCTCTTTGGCTCGATAGTTGTTGCCAGGCACCTGATTCAATATGTATCACTTTTGATGGGGCTTCTGTAGATTTCGTAACATGAAGGCGGCCGTTTCGCCTTTGGAGCCGTAGGTCGACAGATTTCATGAGTAGAAAATGCATAATCTGCTGTTGATGGTTACAAACGCACCTAATAGCAGGTAGACAACTGGTTCGTTAAACGAACCCATTTGGGGGGATTTGGCGGCAGAAATGGAAAGAAATTTGCCGATCGGCGCAGTAAAATTGCGAAAGCGACCATTCTGGCAAATGACTTGGTCAAAGGGAGGACAAACATGACCACTCGCAGAAAGCTAATGGGGGCAGTTGGCGCAGCAGCCCTGGCGATGTTCGGCGCGATGCCGGCATATGCCCAGGAGGTTACCTTGAAACTGCACCAGTTCTTGCCGGCCCAAGCAAACGTGCCGAAGCTGATCCTGGATGTCTGGGCAGACAACGTTGAGGAATCGTCCGGGGGTCGTATCAAGATCGACCGTTTCCCTTCCATGCAGTTGGGCGGGAAGCCGCCGGAACTGATGGACCAGGCCATTGATGGTGTGGCCGATATCGTTTGGACCGTGGTGGGCTACACTCCGGGCCGCTACCCTTCGACCGAGGTGTTTGAGCTGCCGTTCATGATGACCAATGCGCGCGCCGTGTCGCACGCCTATTGGGAAATGTTCGACAAGCATATGAAGGACACCGAGTTCAAGGATGTGCACATCCTGGGAACCTGGGTGCACGGGCCCGGCATGATCCACACATCAGGTCCGGTGGAAACGCCCGAAGATCTGGAAGGCATGAAGATCCGTGGCGGCGGCCGTTCGGTCAACGCATTGCTGACTGAATTGGGCGCAACTCCGGTTGGAATGCCAGTTCCGGCTATCCCGGAAGGCCTGTCCAAGGGAGTGATCGACGGCACCACCATTCCGTGGGAAGTGACCGCGGCGCTGAAGGTTCCTGAGCTGGTGGAGAACCACACCGAGTTCACTGGCAAGGCGCTGTACACGCTGACCTTCGTCCTGGCGATGAACAAAGAAAAGTACGAGAGCCTGCCGGACGACCTGAAGAAGGCGATCGACGAAAACTCTGGTCTGGAGTTCTCGGTCTTTGCCGGCGGCACCCAGGCGGATTCGGACGGCCCCTCGCGCGAGATGGCGCTGGATCTGGGCAACAACGTTATCACCCTGGACGAAGACCAGACTGCAATCTGGCGCGAACGTGCGCAGCCGATCTACGACCAGTGGATCGCTGACATGAAGGAAAGAGGCATCGACGGTGCCGCGCTGATCGAGGAAGCCAGCGGGCTGATCGAAAAATACACGCCGCAGTACCAGTAAGGCGTTTGAATTGATAAAGGTGAAGGGCCGCGCGGCATTGGCACTGCGGCCCTTTGCATACCGGAACAAGGCAACAGAACCATGCACAAGCTCATGATGCGGCTGGCCAAATCAATGGCCTACCTGGGCGGTGCGGTCCTCACTCTTCTGATCATTCTGACATGTTTTTCGATCGCTGGGCGCTTGCTCAACGGTTTCTTCCATGGCGATTTGATGGAGCGGATTGCGCCCGGGTTTTCAAAATGGATGACAGGCTGGGTCGGACCAGTGAATGGCGATTTTGAATTGGTCGAGGCCGGGGTGGCCTTTGCAATCTTTGCCTTTCTGCCACTGTGCCAGATCACAGCTGGCCATGCCTCGGTCGATGTGGTTGCCAATGCGTTTCCCCGCGGAGTGAAACGATTCCTTCGGATGGTGACTGAAATTGTCTTTGCTGCGGTTCTGGTGCTGATTGCCTGGCGGCTGGCGGAAGGTCTGGCAGGCAAATTTTCCAACGGCGAAACCTCCTTCCTGCTCGAGTTCCCGATCTGGTGGGCCTACGCCATCAGCCTGCTGGCGGCGATCGTTGCCGCCATCGTGGGTATCTACATGGGTGCCGTGCGCACCATCGAATTCTTTACCGGCCGCATCCTGATCTGGGACGGCGTGGAGGGTGAACAGTGACAGCTCTTGAAATTGGCATCGCCTCCTTCCCGGTTCTGATGCTGCTGATTTTTTTGCGGGTTCCGATTGGGCTCTCAATGTTCTTGGTCGGCCTTGGCGGGCTGATCTGGGTGACAGGTGGCACACAGGTTGCCTTTGGCCGCTTGAAAAGCGAGACCTATACCACCTTCTCCTCCTATTCGCTGACCATCGTGCCGATGTTCCTGCTGATGGGGCATTTCGCGACGCTCGGTGGAATGTCCACCGCACTTTTCAAGGCGGCCGAAGGATTCCTGGGTCACCGCAAGGGCGGCGTTGCGATGGCGGCCATTGGAGCCTGCGCCGGTTTTGGCGCGATTTGCGGCTCGTCGCTGGCAACCGCGGCCACCATGGGCCGTGTCGCACTGCCGGAGCTGAAGCAATACGGCTATGCTGGCGGGTTTTCGACAGCAACTCTGGCGGCAGGCGGCACGCTGGGTATTCTGATCCCGCCCTCGGTTGTGCTGGTGATCTACGCGATCCTTACCGAGCAGAATATCGCCAAGCTGTTCCTGTCGGCTTTCATCCCCGGCCTGCTGGCGGCACTCGGTTATGTGATCGCGATTTCTGTCTATGTCCGCCTGTTCCCGGAAAGCGCGGGCACCCGCCCGCCGGTTCCGATGCGCGACCGTTTTGCCGCGCTGTTCCATGTCTGGCCGGTGCTGCTGGTTTTTGGTCTGGTTGTTGGCGGCATCTACCTGGGCTGGTTCACCCCGACCGAAGGCGCGGCCGTGGGGGCCTTTGGCACAGGGTTCATCGCCTGGACCAATGGCGGGCTGAATCGCGAGACGCTGGCGGACAGCTTCCTTGTGACGGCGCGCTCCACAGCGATGATCTTCTTCATCGTGCTAGGCGCGGGCTTTTACAACGGGTTCCTGGCACTGACCAAGGTGCCGCAGGAATTGGCGGACCTGGTCGTCAGTCAGGGCTTCAGCCCCTGGATGGTCCTCGCGTTGATCCTCGCATTCTATCTGGTGTTCGGCTGCCTGATGGACTCGCTTTCGATGATTCTGCTGACCATCCCGATCTTCTTCCCGGTGATCTCTGCCTTGGACTTTGGTCTGCTTTCTTTGCCCGCAATGCAGGCGGATGCGGCGATGGAGGTGCTGAAGGCCGGTGTGCCGGAAGGGATGGGGGCAGAGATGCTTGCCTCGATACAAGATGCCATCGCAACAGGGGCCGAACTGACCCGTGAGCAAATGAAGGAACTTGGCATCCGCGTGACCGAAGGCCGGGTGAACCGGATCGAGGCGGAATATGTCGCCATCTGGTTCGGGGTGCTGGTGCTGATCGTGGTGGAGGTCGGGCTGATCACCCCGCCGGTCGGCATGAACCTATTCATCATCAACGCGATGGACCGCAAGACCAAGATGATCGACACCTACAAGGCAGTCATGTTCTTCGTGGCGTCTGACCTGATCCGGGTGGTCATTCTAGTGGCTTTCCCGATCATCACGCTGCTGCCTCTGATGCTGATGCAGTGATGCGGAGCCCTTTCCTGCGCCGTGTGGGGAAGGGCGTGCCGACAGACGGTGCAGCACGTGGAAATACTTTTTGATATAGAAATGGATTGACCTGCATCACCTTTCGGGGTTCCGCTGGTCACGTCCAACACCACGCATAGTGAGAGGCCCGCCATGCAAATCAGCCGCAGCAATGCCGCCGCACCCAAGGTCAAGGCACTTGCCACTAAGGTTTCAGGCCTGCAGGGGCCTTGTGTGGGTTGCAGCAACTGTGTTGGGTTGTGCGAAGCGCTTATTGATGCGCTCGTGCTGCCGGATCTGATCCTGTCCCGTAAAGGTCGCGGTTCGTGACGCCGCGGCCTTGCTGGCCTTTGCTGTTTGAAGCAAGTGGTTTGCACCGATAGGATACTCCGGCAGGTCGAAACGGGGCAGTACTTGTATGGCGCAAGACACTTTCATCCATGAAATCCGCGTGGGCTGGGGAGATTGCGACCCGGCACGGATTGCCTATACCGGGCGGCTTCCTGCCTTCGCGTTGGAAGCGATCGATGCTTGGTGGGAACATCACCTGGATGGAGACGGCTGGTATCAAATGGAATTGGACCGCGGTACCGGTACACCATTTGTCCATATGAGCATTGACTTCCGCTCACCAGTCACGCCTCGGCACCGGTTGCAATGCGAGGTCTGGCCTGCAGAGCTGGGCGGCAAATCGGTCACCTTCAAGGTCAACGCACGGCAGGATGGCAAGCTGTGTTTCGAGGGGAAATTCGTCTGCGTCTTCATTGCGCCCGAAACCTTCACTGCAAAGCCCGCGCCGGAGGATTACCGTCAGGTTATCCAGGCGCAACTGCGGCCGGAGTAACGCGGATCAGCGCAACCAGCCTTTTGCAAAATGCACGCCGCCAACGCCCGCAAAGCGGGCAACCCGTTCCAGCTCTGCCTCCTGCCTTCTGGTGCGGGCCGCTGTCCATTTGATGTCCTGTTCCGGCCAGACAGCAGTCACGCGCAGAAGATCCGCGTCGCGGTCCGCCTTCATGTCAATGCGGCCCGCCAGGCGCGCGCCTTCCATCAACGGAAAGACGTAGTATCCGTACTGCCGCTTGGCGGCGGGAGTAAATACCTCGATCCGGTAGTGGAAGCCAAACAGTCTTTCAGCCCGCTTGCGGTCGCGCAGGGCGGGATCGAACGGGCTGAGCACCCGCATCCGTCCTGGAGCAGGGCCAAGTTCCGTGGCGGCCTCTATCGTTCCCGGACGGGCGAATACTTTCCGCAGCTGGCCGTCTGCTTGCGTTACTTCAACCTCTTCCAGCTCGCCCCGGCGCAACTGCCCGGCGCACCAAGATTTGGCTTCCGCTGGCGAAGCCGTGTCCCAGAAGGCGGCGAGTTCACCGGAGGTGGCAAATCCCAGCCGGTCCAAAGCAGCGGAACAAAGCCAGTTGATAGTTGCAGCTTCATTGCAGGAAGTGCCGGGGCGCAGGTGTTCTTCGATGACCCGTTCAGTCAGGTCATAGCGCTTCTGAAATCCGTCGCGACCTACTACGGTCAGCGCGCCGGAACGCCAAAGGTATTCCAGTGCGGTCTTGGACGGATGCCAGTCCCACCAGCCGCCTGATCCTTTCTTCTCGTCCTTGCCAACATCAGAGGAGCTGACAGGACCGTGGTCCCGGACATGGTTCAGCACGGTTTCGAACCGCGCCTCGAACCCGTCGCGCCGCCAGTTGCGCCAGCGTTTGCGCAAGAGCTCGGTGTCGCGCTGAAACCTGAGATGCCAGTGCGGGTAAAACGCCATCGGGATCATCGCGGCGTCATGGGTCCAATGCTCAAACAGCCCGCGGTCCCGCTCGTACAGCCGTTTAAGGTTCTGCGCCCGGTAGCCCGGCCGGCGGGAATACAGGATCATGTCATGGGCGCGCGCCACAGTGTTGATGCTGTCAAGCTGTACAAACCCAAGCCGATGGATCATCGCCAGCAGATCAGCGCCCTTGGCCGGGCCCGCAGGCTGTTCCAGAAGGGCGTGGCGGTCCATAAACAGCCGCCGCGCCTCTTGATTGCCAAGCCGCTGCAGCGCCATCAGCGCCGTTTCAGCGTGTCGCCATAAGAAATGGTCGGATTCAGAGTGACATTTTTCTCAATATCCGCGTCAGGATCTTCCAATTGGGCGGCAATGATCTCTGCCGCCTTGCGTCCGATTTCCAGACGGCAGGCGTCCATGGTTGCGAGCTGCCGGGGCAGACCCTGCAGGAGTTCAACTCCATTAAAGCCGGCTAGGCCGATCTGACCGGGGATGCTGACGCCTTGCTCCTGCAGGTACAGCAAGCCGCCTGCACCGATCATGTCGTTGGAATAATACAGAAAATCCAGTTCCGGAGAACGCTCCAGCATCGCCTGGGTCATCTCCCGCCCCTTGGCAAGCGCTGAGCCGCCGGAATAGAATTCCCGGTCTTCGATCTCCACACCTTCCTTGGCCAGCACCTCGGTGAAGCCTTCGAAACGTTTACGCGCGCGGTGATCCAGCGGCATCTTGGTGCCCATGAAACCGATATGGCGGTAGCCTGCCTTGAGGATGGCTTTGGCCATCTCGCGGCCTGCACGCCGGTGCGAGATGCCGACCATTGCGTCCACCGGCTTGCCATCGGTATCCATGATCTCCACCACCGGGATGCCGGCGTTGCTCAGCATGGCGCGGGCAGCATCCGTGTGTTCTAGGCCCGCAATGATCACACCAGAGGGCCGCCAGGAGAGCATTTCGTAAAGAACTTTCTCTTCCTTTTCAGGCTGATAGTCCGTCACGCCGACAACGGGCTGAAGCTCGGTGTTTTCCAGAACTTTGTTGATGCCTGTCAGCACTTCAGGAAAAACCATGTTCGACAGCGACGGGATGATTACCGCCACCAGGTTCACCCGGTTTGACGCCAGCGCACCGGCAATCTTGTTCGGCACATAGCCCAGTTCCTTGGCGGCACTCAGCACCTTGGAACGGGTCTTTTCCGAGACGTCGCCCCGGTTGCGCAGAACCCGGCTTACGGTCATTTCGGAAACACCGGTTGCTTCGGATACATCTCGAAGGGTAAGCGGGCGCTTGCTGTCCGTGGTCACGTTCCTGGGCCTCTTGTTATGTCTGTCTGCAACGTTAGCGCAGACATCACATGCTGCACAATGGAAACTGCGCGCGGCAAAACGGCTTTCGCTGAGACCCATCCCATTGTGATTGCTGGACGGATTTGGTATCGCGGATGCCTACGGCCCCGTGGCTCAACTGGATAGAGCAGCCCCCTCCTAAGGGGCAGGTTGCAGGTTCGAATCCTGCCGGGGTCGCCAAAAATTCAAGGAAATGCCAAACCTTGCGATTCTCGACGTCGCCGATGTTGCGAGATCATACAGGATCCTGCGCCTAAGAGCTCGCAGGTACAGCAGGATAGACGGCTTTCGAACCGCAAATTGCCGTTGCCCTTCAAAGCTTTGTGAGACGAATTAACTTGCCGAATTGTTTTGGTGCCGCTGAAGGGACTCGAACCCCCGACCCCATCATTACGAATGACGTGCTCTACCAGCTGAGCTACAGCGGCACCGGACTTGCGCAAGAGGCAAGGCAGGTGATGCCCGTTTAAACACTGCGCAAAATCCGTGCAAGTGGGGATCATGAGGATTAATTCTGAATGCTGTTGGTAGTGCTAGGCAATTCGCCAAAGCGGGCGCGGTAGTGCTGGGAAAACCGGCCCAAGTGAGAGAACCCGCAGTCATAAGCAATACTGCTGACAGGCATTTTTACGTTTCTTGACAGCATCAGGTAGCGGGCCAGATCGAGCCGCAGATCGCGCAAATATTCCATTGGGGTCAAGCCTAAGTGGTTGCGGAACCCGGCTTGCAGTGACCGGATGCTGCAGTCAGCTGCAGCGGCAATGGCCACAATCGAAAGGGGTTCGCAGACATTGGCGTGGATGTAATCCTGAGCACGCCGGATCTGGCGGTTGCTCCCGGAAGGACGCGCGGCCAGAAGGTGGCGGATATTGCTTTGGTGGTGCGTCAGAAGACCTAGCATGAGCTGCTCTTCGATCAAATTCAGCTGCAACGCCTTCCAGCTTCCAAAGCCGGAATGGTTTTCTGTGGCGTTGATGCAGGCTGCTAACTGACGTGCCCACCTTTCCAGCTTGCCGCAGGAGATGGGAAGCGCCGTGTCGAAGACAACAGTCTTGGAGAGAGACAAGCCGACAGCCTGCTCGGCAAGCCTGTGAAGGGCTACCCGGCTGATCTGCAGTAACAGCATACGGCAATCTGCATTCCAGGTCATCTGCGTGCCCAGGGTTGGGTTTAGGACCGTGGCCGTGCACTGGTCAGACGCCACCACAGCTTTGCCATTGGCCACAAGTGCCCCGCCACTGAGCGGAATCTGCACCAAGTAGAAATCCTCAAGATCACCGGGGTCTATGCGCATCTCAGATCCGTAACTCAGATAATTGAGTGACAAAGCCTGCCCGCGCACGTGGTTAAAGCGGGCACCGGTTCCCCGGTAGGGTTCAGCAGGAAGGAGATGATGATCGCAGAATTTCTGCGCCACCAGCTCACGCACTTGGTCGAAGTCATGGCTGTGGAATTGCCGCCAAGCACGCAGAGGCTCATATGCTTTTGAAGATTGCAGCATCCGCATATCTGTAGCTTAACACTGTTTCCTGGTCAGGCAACGGCACCAGTATGCGCTTATTTTCGCATTCTGGATAATCCTTTTCGTGGACTGCCCCTAGGCTTTTGAATGAGCTGATAAGGGAGGAACAAATGGCTCAGGAACAGGGAATTACCAAGGCCGCTGACGGATTGAGCGGCACATCCTGGAATGTGGTCGGGCATATGTACACGCCCAAGCTGCATAGTGAAAACGCTTTTGTCTGGCACGCCATCATTCCGGACGGGACCTTTGTGCCGCCGCATGTCCATCCGACCCAGGATGAATGGATCACCATGCTGGAAGGCACTCTGGACGTTGAATTCGGCGGCGATGTCTACCAGGCCGGGCCGGGTGATACCGTGCGGATGCCGATGGGCGTGGCGCACGGTATTTTCAATCGCTCGGGGAGCGAAGCGTCTTGCGTCTTCGGAGTGGCCCCGTCGAGGAAGTTGTATGATTTGTTCTGTGCGCTGGATGGCGTCACCGACCCGGAGGAGCTGGTGCGGCTATCAGCCCTGCATGAGGTCGATTTCCTGCCGCCCCCAGTGGAATAAGGTATGCGGACATGGTGAAGCGAAAGACGGTCGCAGTGATTGGCGGCGGGGTGAGCGGGCTGGCGGCAGCCAAGGCTTTTGCCGAAAAGGGGCATCAGGTACTGGGGTTTGAGCGCAGCCATGACCTTGGCGGTGTTTGGGAACCATCGCGGTCTTATCCCGGTGTGCAGACGCAGTCGCCCAAGGATCTGTACTGCTATACCGACCATCCAATGCCGGATGATTACCCGGAATGGCCCAAGGGGCCGCAGGTGCATGCCTATCTGCATTCCTATGCAGACAAGCACGATCTGCACCGGCTGTTCCAGCTGAACACCAACGTGCTGGAGATGGACCGGCGTCCGGACGGTCAGCCGGGCTGGCGGCTGGTGATTGAGGCGGGTGGCGAGACCCGGGTTCAGGACGTGGATTTCGCGGTGGTCTGCACCGGACAGTTTTCCGAGAAGAACATCCTGACCCATCCTGGGCAGGAGGCCTTCACCGCGCAGGGCGGAGAGGTGATGCACTCCTCGGAGTACCTTGATCCGGAGCACGCGCGCGACAAGCGGGTGGTGGTGCTGGGCGGCTCGAAATCCGCGACCGACGTGGCGGTGAATGCGGCGCAGAACGGCGCCAGGCAGGTGCATCTGGTCTACCGGCAGAATGTCTGGCGGGTGCCGTATTTTGTCGGCGGCATCAACTTCAAGAAGCTGCTCTACATGCGGGCGCAGGAGGTGCAGTTCAACGGCTGGGGCCGCAGCTGGCTGTATAAAGCCTTTTATGGCCTGGCCAAGCCGCTGATCTGGGCGAATTTCCGCGGGTTAGAGACACTTTTGAAGCTGCAGCTGGGGCTGAAAAAGTGGGACATGGTGCCGGATATCCCGATCGAAAAGGACGTCTCCTGCTCTGTGCCGATCGTGACGCCGGGTCTGTTCGAAGGCTTCAAGGACGGCTCAATCCAGCCGCATCGCACCACACTCTCGCACTACGATGGTGACGAAATCGTGCTGGAGACTGGCGAGCGTATCGGCGCGGACCTGGTGATTTCTGCCGTCGGCTGGAAGCTGGGTATTCCCTATCTGGCGCAGCAGCATCTGGACAAGCTGATCGAGGCGGACGGCCAGTACCGGACCTATCGCCTTGCGGTGAACCCGGACCTGCCGGAAATGGGTTTTGTCGGGTTTAATTCCAGTTTCTGCACGATTCTTTCGGCTGAGATGGTTGCGAATTGGCTGGTGCGTTATGCCGATGGAAAGCTGGCGCGTCAGCCCTCGCGGGAGGAGATGGACAAAAACATCCAGATGATGCTCGACTGGCGCCGCAAGGAGCGGCCGGCGGCGCAAATCTATGGCGGGCTGTGCTCGGCACCTTTCCATTTCAAGCACTTCGATGAGCTGCTGATGGATATGGGGGCAACACAGTGGAAGCGGTCCAATCCACTTGTGGAGCAATTCGCGCCGCCGGACGCCAGCGCCTATGGCCGGTTCCTGGCAACGGCTCCGCACTATCAGGCAGCCTGAAGTCTGCCCTTGCGCCTGCCGGAAACGGTGGGCGCTCAAGCTTTCAGGATCGTGCGAAGACCGCGATTCTGTGTGCAGATTTCCGATAAGGGGGAATGGTGCCCAGGAGAGGACTCGAACCTCCACGTCCATACGGACACTAGCACCTGAAGCTAGCGCGTCTACCAATTCCGCCACCTGGGCAGGTGTCGTGGAACCGGCGTATACGCGGAGTCGCAGGCAGCGTCAAACGGAAAATGTGAATCTGTGGAGTTTTTCGGGAACGCACGTGAAGTTTCGTTTTCCTGTTTAAATACAACATATTGACGAACTCACTCGGATCTTCATCATCTTGCATTTCCGTGTATCGGTTTGATCCTGCGCAAAGAGGCGGATCTGCAAAAGAGGCATAGGAAAGTCATGAAACAGATTGACCGCTTCCAAGCCCTTGGACTGTTTGACAGCCGGGTGCCCCGCTACACCTCTTATCCGACCGCGCCGGTGTTCTCTGCAGCCGTTGGTGCCGCGGAGCAGGCCCGCGAGCTGCAGGCTCTGGATCCGGATGTGCCGGTTTCGGTCTACCTGCATATCCCGTTCTGCGAGCGGCTGTGCTGGTTTTGCGCCTGCCGCACCCAAGGCACCCAGACGCTGAGCCCGGTCGAGAGCTATATCGGCACGCTGGAGCAGGAGCTGAAGCTGGTGGCGCCGCTTCTGCCCAAAGGCTTGCGTATGGGGCGGATGCATTGGGGCGGCGGCACCCCGACCATCTTGCCACCCGCTTTGATCCACCGGCTGGCACAGGCGGTGAAGGCAGTGTTCCCTCATACTGACGACTGGGAATTCTCGGTGGAGATCGACCCGACCATGGTGGACCGGGACAAGATTGCGGCTCTGGCGGCGGAAGGCATGAACCGTGCCAGCATCGGCATCCAGGATTTCGATCCGTTGGTGCAGCAGGCGATCGGCCGGGCGCAGCCGTTTGAGGTGACCAAGGCCTGTGTCGAAGACCTACGCGCAGCGGGCATCAACTCGCTGAATGCCGATCTGGTCTATGGCCTGCCGCACCAGACGCAGGCGCGGATGGCGGACACGGTGGAGAAGGTGCTGAGCCTGAACCCCGACCGGCTGGCGCTGTTCGGGTACGCGCATGTTCCGTGGGTGGCCAAGCGGCAAAAGCTGATCAAGGAAGAGACGCTGCCAGACGACCTTTCCCGTTACCATCTGGCCGGGCTGGCGGCGGAAAAATTCGCAGAGGCAGGTTTCACCGCAATCGGCATCGACCATTTTGCCAAACCTGGCGACGGACTGGAGGTAGCGGCTCGCACTGGACATCTGCGCCGCAATTTCCAAGGTTATACAGATGACACTTGCCCAACGCTGATTGGTTTTGGCGCGTCGTCGATCTCCCGCTTTTCTGGTGGTTATATCCAGAACGCCGCTGCAACACCTGCCTATGTTCAGCGGGTAGAAGCCGGGCAGCTGACTGGGGCACGCGGCCATGTGATGACTCAGGAGGATCTGTTGCGCGGCCGTTCCATTGAGATGCTGATGTGCGAGTTCCGTCTGGACCGGGCAGAGCTGCGGCTGCGCTTTGGAGATCTGGCGGCAAGCCTGGATGCGGATCTGGCCCAGATCGCGGCACGGTTCGGTGATCTGGTGATCCTGGATGAGGATGTGTTGGAAATCCTGCCCGAGGGCCGGCCGCTGACCCGGATCATCGCCAGCTGCTTCGATGCCCACGTTCCCGAAGGCGTGCGCTACAGCCGGGCGTCTTGATCCGGTATCAAAATGCCCCCGCCTGTTTCAGGACCTCCTGCCAGAGGTCCTTTTCAGTTGGGCGAGGCGCTGTGCTGATGCACAGCGCGGCCATCCGCATCAACGGATCTCGCTCGTTGGCACCCGGTAAAGGGCTTGGGCAATGTCAGCCGTCTTTCACTAGCCGGAACCCCAGATAATCCGGCGGCAGCCCGACAGCGCACCCACCTACACTTGCGTCGCGGATGAAGTCGATCACCACGGCCCGGTGGCGGCCGCCAGTAATGCGAGCACTGCAATATGGGTCTCCAAGCTGGAGAGTGCCGTCTTTGGTGACTTCACCGTTCTGCATGCAGCCGCCGGTCCATTCCCAGATGTTGCCGCCAAGACCAGTGAGTCCGTTGCTATTGGCACCGGGTTCGCTTTTTGGATCCTGCGCAGGCCCGGGCAGCCCGCGCAGGGTGACCCCTCGGTCATATTGGCGCAGCCAGCGCTGGGCCGGGTCTCCGCTATCCGTTTCAACGGCTTCGTCGCCGAAAATTTCTGCTGCTGCCAGCTGCCATTCAGCCTCGTCCGGAAGACGCCAGCTGTGGCCGGTCTCCTGGGAGTACCAATGGGCATAGGCGGTCGCGTCGTGCCAGCTGACGTGTGTCTGCGCCTGTCCGCCGTCCGCCGGAACACTGTCTGCCTTTTTGCAGGCACCTGCTGCCACGCAAGCGGCGTATTCACTGCCGGAAACTTGATGCTTCATGATCTCAAAAGCGGCCACTGGACGTAGCTGTTCCGGCGGCACCACGCTTTTGCCGTTGCGGTGAAAGTTCCCGATGGGACGGTAAGCAATGGTATCCGCTGCGATGAATACGGTTTCCGCACCCGGTGCCGGATCTTTGGCCGTTGAAAACCAAAAGCCCGGAACGCCAATAGCGGCGGCCAGTCCGGCGGCGATCAGCTCTATTTTCATGTCAGCGTCCCTTCAAGCAAAAGCGGGCGGCCGCGTTGTGCAGCCGCCCGGTCCAGTTTCACATCCAGCCGAAGGTCAGGAGCCGGAGTATTCGGTCGGGGCGACCACCTGTTCCATCAGGTCGTTGTTCCATTCGCCTTCGACCACCACGTGTGCGGTTGCGCCAAGGTTCACAGCCTCAATCAGGTTGTGGTTCACATAGGCGTAGACGCCTGGCTGCAGGAACTCATAGAGCGCAGCCCCGGCAGAGCCGCCGCGGATGAACCAGGTTTCCAGATCGCGGTCCGGCACGTTGTTGAACTTGCCGGCTTCCCAGACCAGGTCGCCGTGGCCGCCGATAAGGTGCGGACGGCTGTCGCGGTTGGCCTGGCTGTGCACGAACAGCACTTTCTCGCCCTGTTTCGCCTTCATGGCATTTTCGCCGGTCAGCGCGCCAACCGCGCCATTGAAAACAACATGGCTGGGGATCAGCCCGTTCATCACCTCAAGGGTGTCGGGGTAGCTTTCGCCAACGTCCTCATAGCGGATGTAGTCGCCGTTCTCGTCCTTCGGAATGTAGAACTCGTTTTCACCGATGTAGTAAACGCGGTCGTATTTAACCGGATTGCCCTTGTGGTCCGACAGCCCTTCGCGCGGCAGCACCATAATGGTGCCAGCCATGCCCGAGGCGACGTGCCAGGGGATCATGGGGCCGCCCGGCGCGCAGTGGTAGACAAAGGTGCCAGGGCGGGTGGCCTTGAAGCGCAGCACGGTCTTCTCGCCCGGGTTCACCAAGGTCAGCGCGCCGCCGCCCAGGGCGCCGGTTGCAGCGTGGAAGTCGATATTGTGCTGCAGCATGTTTTCCGGCGGGTTGATCAGGGTGAGTTCGACATAATCGCCTTCATGCACCACCATCATCGGACCGGGGATGGAGCCGTCAAAGGTCATGCCCTGCAGGTAAGCGCCTTGGTCGACCTCAATCTCTTTCTCGACGATCTTCATCTCGAATTCGACGATCCGGGGTTCGCCCGGTGCAACCTGTTCGTGCTCATGAACGAAGGGCGGTGCGACCAGTTCGCGCTTGATGCGCTGGAGGCTGGACAGGTCCACAGGCGCGGCGGCCTCGTGAACTGTGGTGCTTTCGGCCTTGGCGGCTTTGGCAAGTACAGGCAGCGCTGCTACGCCGGCTGCCCCCATCAGTGCGGCTCTGCGGGTCAGCATGATATTCTCCTTTCGGTGTCTCATTTGCTGTGTTGCCTGGACTTTAGTTCCGCGGACGGCGCCGGATATTGCTCTTGATCAACCTTCGATAAGGTTTCTCGATGTCGAGATAAGAGGTTTTTAAGATGCAGGTTTTAACCGCGCCTCGTGGGGGAAGCTCATTGAGTGCAATCGTATAAGGGCCGGGAGGGTAATGGTGTGGCGCAAAGGGGAACTGCCGGCAAATTTAATTGTTAAGTCCGGATTAACGGGCTGGCTGCTATCCCGGTGATGGGTGAAAAAAGTGGTGGTGGATATGAGCGCACAGAGCAATGTGGCGCCCATTATCATCAAGAAGAAAAAAGTCAGTGGTGGCGATGGTCATCACGGCGGTGCATGGAAGGTGGCTTATGCCGACTTCGTGACCGCGATGATGGCCTTCTTTATGCTGATGTGGCTGCTGAACGCGACGACTGAAAAACAACGTAAAGGGCTGGCGGATTATTTCTCGCCGTCGATTCCCCTCAGCCGGATTTCCGGCGGCGGAAACGGTGCGTTCCAAGGGGACAGTATGTTCACCGAGGATATCCAGCCGCAATCCGGCACCGGGGCGACCGACGTCAATCCGGCGAACGCTCAGAAGGCGCAGGGCGATACCGGTGTAGAGTCTGATGACAAACGGGAACAGGAAGATGACAAGTTCCGTGCGATTGAGGAGCAGTTGTCCGGGCGCGGCGGCGAGAGCATGGTGTCTACCGCGATGTCACGCCACATAGTAACACGGGTAACTGACGAAGGGCTGATCATTGAGCTGTTTGCCAGCGACAACGCACCGCTGTTCGAAGAGGGCCGGGCAGATCCGACGGCCTTGTTCCGCGACCTGGTCAGAATGATTGCTCGCGTGTCTGGAGGTGTGACCAACCATGTTGCAGTTGGTGGCCATATCCGGTCGCATCCTGTGGTGTTGGCAAAGAACCCGGTTTGGGAACTGTCTCATGACCGGGCCGATGAAACCCGCAAGCTTCTCGAATCAGGCGGGCTGGCGGCGTCCCGAATTGAGCGCGTGACCGGCCATGCCGACCGCAAGCTGGCAGTCAGCAACCCTATGGCAGCGCGCAACGACAGGATCGAAATCATCCTTTTGCGGGATTAAATCCGCCAAAACCGGGAAATCGGCGGCCGTCGGATGAGTCATATTTTATCTGTTAGCCGCCCGTTAATCGCTCATGCGCTAGCTGTTGCATCCAGAATGATTAGATGCAGCAGAAAGGCGTGCTATGACCATTTCTTCGTCGCTGAACGCGGGCGTTTCAGGATTGAGCGCCAACGCCAGCCGGTTGGCTTCCATATCCGATAACATCGCCAACTCCGCGACTCGCGGCTACAAGCGGGTGCAGACCGACTTCCACTCCATGGTTTTGTCCGGCTCCGGCGGTGCCTACTCGGCGGGCGGCGTGCGCACCACCAATGTCCGCCTGATTGACGAGCGCGGACCCCTGGTTTCGACTAATAACGCAACTGACCTGGCTGTTCGCGGCCGCGGCATGCTTCCAGTGGCCTCGATCACAGAGGTGGAGGCTGGCGGCAGCCCGACAATGCTGCTGACTTCCACCGGGTCGTTCCGTACCGATTCAAATGGGTATCTCTCGACAGAGTCCGGCCTTGTGCTGATGGGCTTCCCGGCGTCTGCTGATGGCACCATTCCGGACGTTGCGCGTGATACCAGCAATTCTCTGGAACCGATCCATATCGACCTGAATCGCCTGTCGGCAGAGCCGACAACTGAGATCAGCCTGACCGCAAATCTGCCGGCTTCGGAAACCGACCCTGGCGCAAGCGGTGATCCGGTAGAGCATGTCGTGCAGTATTTTGACAACATGGGCCGGTCAGAAGAGTTGTCGATCACCTATACTCCGACGGTTGCAGTGGCACCCGCAACGACCGGCACCAATGAATGGACGATGCAGATCGTCGATTCGGCAACTGGCGCAACCGTTATCGGCGAGTACACGCTGACCTTTGACGACAGTGCGTCAACTGCCGGCACACTTCAAAGCGTGGCCACAGTTACCGGCGGCACCTATGATGCAACGGCTGGCTCGGTCACGATCACTACTGCCAGCGGTCCGGTCGAGATCAATATCGGAGTTATCGGCGAGCAGAACGGGATGAGCCAACTGGGTGACGAATTTGTTCCTGGCACAACCGTGAAGGATGGTACCGCGGTTGGTTCCTTTGTGTCCGTTGAAATCAACGAATCCGGGGAAGTCATTGCAAAGTATGACTCCGGAGATACCAAGGTCATTTACAAGGTACCGCTGGCGGATGTGTCCAACCTGAACGGTATGCAATCACTGGACTCCCAGACCTATAAACCGACGGATGACTCCGGGGCGTTCTATCTGTGGGATGCAGGCAATGGCCCGACCGGTGAAATCCTGGGTTACGCCCAAGAGGAGTCCGCCGTCGACGTAGCGACCGAACTGACCGACATGATCAAGACCCAGCGGGCTTACTCGTCAAACGCCAAGGTCATTCAGACTGTTGACGAAATGCTGCAGGAAACCACCAACATCAAGCGCTAAGGCGCTTGATGTCCCCCCTGACTCTGGCTTCATGAAAGCAGGCTGAAAATGTCAATCTATTCCGCCCTTAACAGCGCGATGACCGGTTTGTCTGCGGCCAGCCGGTCTTCGCAGATCGTTTCGGAGAACCTGGCCAACGCTCTGACACCCGGCTACACGCGCCGGGTCCTGCATCTGAACAGTCCGGGTGCGGGCGTTCCCGGGGTCCGGATTGGCAATGTCCAGCGCCTGAACGACCCGGTTGTGATTTCCAACCGCAGAGTTGCCGAGGCTGAGTACGGCGCGGCCAAGGTGCAGGCTGATTTCTTTGACCGGATGTCAGATCTGGTCGGCACCGTTGATGACGAGATGTCATTGGCGTCGCAGTTGTCGGAATTTGAATCTTCACTGATCGAGGTTGTCTCGCGCCCGGATTCCCAACCCCGGCTCAATGATCTTTCGGTCAAGGCGGAAACTCTTGCGGATTCGATTTCCCGAACGGCTGAGGGACTGCGTGACTTGCGGATCAACGCGGACAGCGCGATCAGCAGTCAGGTCAACACCGTTAACCAGGCGCTGAAGGAAATCGAGAAGCTGAACGCGCGCATCATGGTTGTGGAAGCTGGAGGCATGGATGCTGTCTCCATGTATGACCAGCGGGACCAGCTGATCGATCAGGTGAACGAGATCATTCCAGTCAATGTGGTTCGGCGCGACAACGGACAGGTGACGCTGTACTCGACCGGTGGAGTTAGGCTGTTGGACGGCAAGGCATCTGAGCTGAGCTTCAACCCGTCGCGGGATATCATGCCGCACATGACGCTTGGCAATGGCATGCTGTCCGGGCTTGAGGTCGACGGAAGGGCCATTGACACAGGCCCTGACGGTCCGTTGCGGGGCGGCACACTCACGGCCCAGTTCGAAATCCGGGACAAAACTGCAGTGGAAGCGCAGGAAGACCTTGATGCGATGGCACGGGATCTGATCGAACGCTTCCAGGACCCGGCACTGGACGGCACGATTGGAGTGACCGATGCGGGCATCTTTACCGACGACGGCGGTTTCTTTGACGCTTCCAATACTGTCGGAATTTCCAACCGGATCGAGTTGAATGGTCTGGTGTCTCTAACGGGCAGCGCAGAGACATGGCGGTTCCGCGACGGGCTTTATTCCGCCGCACCGGGCGACCCTGGCGACTCGAGTCTGCTGCAAGCCTATTCTGACGCGCTGAACACCACCCGCACAGTGTCGTCGATCGGCCTTGGGACATCGGATCTGACGGCGAGCACATTGAGCGCGAACCTGTTGTCGCGCTTTGCGCAAGACAACGAAACGGCCTCACGAGGGTCGGCCTTCGCGGCAACTAGTTTCAACGAGCTGAGTCAGGCAGAGCTTGCACTAGGGGTCGATACCGATGCCGAGCTGCAGAATCTGATGCTGGTGGAAAAATACTATGCTGCCAATGCCCGGGTCATCTCCGTTGTAGATGAACTTATGGAAACGCTTCTGAGGATCTGACGCATGATTATTAATTCTTACGGCGATATGGCGCAGCACCTCTTTCTCCGCGGCCGAAATGCGGAGCTTAAGGAAAACGTCACGACTCTTTCCGAGGAGTTTGCAACCGGGAAAACCTCGAATCTGACTGAACGTCTGGGCGGAGATTTTACCTACTTGGCGGACCTGGAAAGCAACTTGAACCGACTTGACAGTTACATGGTCACCAATAGCGAAGTGCAGCTGTTTGCCACCACCATTCAAGGCAGCCTTGATAAGGTTCAAAGCCAGGTTCAGGCGATGCGCAATGATATCCTGACGCTTTCGCCGGCGATGGATGAGTTTAATGCAGAGCAATTCGGCAGTCAGGCTAAGCAAAGGATGTCCAGTGCCATCAACATGATGAACACCTCTGTCGGCGGCCGCACCATCTTTGCAGGCACGGCGACGGACACCAAACCGCTCAATGACTCCGGAACGCTGATGGGTGCCATCCTGACGGAAGTGTCAGGGCTGACAACGGCCAATAACATCATTCAGGCGGTCAAGGACTGGTTTGATGACCCGGCCGGTTTTGACACTGTAATGTACAATGGCTCGGCAACAGCTCTGCAGCCCGTGACAGTGGGGGAGGGCGAACAAGTTTCCGTGGGCATCCAAGCTACTGATCCCAACCTCAAACATGCGCTGCAAAGTTATGTGATCACGGCGCTGGCCGACGAGCCCAGTCTCGGCTTGACCGAGGATGTGAAGATCGACTTGGTCATCGAGGCCAGCAGCGAACTGACGGAAAGCGAAGAGCGGTTGATCAGTGTCCAGGCCGATGTCGGCTTTATTGAAGGGCGCCTGGATGCAATCAACGCTCGCAACGAGGCCTCGAAAACAAGCCTGAGCATCGTCAAGAATAACTTGGTCTCAGCCGACCCCTATGAAACCTACACCCGGCTGCAGGAAGCACAGACCCAGCTCGAAGGCCTATACACGGTCACCGCGCGCAGCTCCCAGCTTTCCCTGCTGAAGTACATCTCATGATCAGAATTCTCCGCCTTTTCATCGCGTGCTTGTTTCTGCTGCCTGCAGTGGCGCAGGCCAATGCCATCCGGCTCAAGGATTTGGTCGAATTTGATGGCGTGCGCGGCAACGACCTGGTCGGCTACGGTCTGGTTGTTGGCCTTGATGGCACCGGTGACGGGTTGCGCAACTCGCCCTTCACCGAAGAAATCATGTCCAACATCCTGGAACGTCTCGGCGTCAACGTGACTGGCGAGCAATTCCGGCCAAAGAATGTTGCCGCGGTCTTTGTGACTGCGACACTTCCGCCGTTTGCGCGTGTCGGCAGTACAATTGATGTGACAGTGTCTGCGATTGGTGACTCCAAGAGCCTTCTGGGCGGCACCCTGATTATGACCCCGCTGAATGCGGCAGATGGGCAGATCTATGCCGTTGCCCAGGGAACGATCCTGGCTGGCGGCGCAGTAGCTGAAGGAGAAGCAGCAGTGGTTACCCAAGGGGTGCCGACTGCCGGGGTAATTCCGTCGGGTGCCCGGGTCGAGCGGGAAATTGATTTTGACCTGGCGTCACTCAATTCCATGCGGCTGGCGCTGCGGGAACCTGATTTCACCACTGCCGGGCGTATTGAGCGGGCGATCAACGCGGAATTTGGCGGGAATGTCGCTCTGATGCGCGACTCCGGCACGGTAGAAGTCGACATTCGCCGTACCAACACACGTTCGACTGCTCATGCGGTAGGACGGATCGAAAACATCCTGGTCGAGCCTCAGCGCAAGGCGCGCGTCGTGGTCGATCAGCGCTCCGGCACGATTGTGATGGGCAGCGATGTTCGGATATCCCGTGTCGCCGTGGCTCAAGGCAATCTGACTTTGCGCATTGAGGAGACACCGCTGGTCGTGCAGCCTAACCCCTTCTCTGATGGTGAGACAGTTGTCGTGCCGCGCACTGGCGCCGCCATCGAGGAAGAGGAAGGAATACAGCTGGCAGAAGTTCCCGAAACAACGTCGCTGTCCGAAGTTGTCGCCGGTCTGAATGCCCTAGGCGTATCGCCGCGGGACATGATCGACATTCTCAAAAGCCTCAAGGCGGCGGGAGCCTTGCACGCAGAGTTTGTGGTCCGCTGATCTTGGTCTTCTTACGACGCTCGCCCCGGCCTTTCTTGTAAGGGCCGGGTTATTTTTATCGCCTGGTGATGCCGTCAGCAGCAGGCTTGGAAGAGAAAGCTGCCCAGCAAAGGGCGGTTTGCTCTCTTTTGTTCCTTAGCGGCCGGATCTGCCTACGGTGGCATGTGTGTTCAACGAAAGCTGCGTAAACTGGCCGTCTTGGCTAGGTAACATGTGCGGTCCCGATCCAAGATGAATGTCCGAACTGGCAGGTTATATTTCAAGAAGCGTTCGCGGCTGTGATTCCGGATGCACGTTCAAACAAAGCCGGGCAGCAGCGGATTCCTTTTCTGGTGCAGCTTGCAGATGGCTTTGCTGCAGAAATAAGCCGGACACAAAATGTGCCCGGCGTCTTTAGCTCGGATCGGAATGTTCAGGGATAGTAGCTACGGACCAGTGCAGTGGCGATTAGGCTCCAACCATCGGCGACAACAAAGAACGCCAGCTTGAAGGGCAGGGAGACGATGGCTGGAGGGACCATCATCATCCCCATCGACATCAGGATCGCGGCAACCACGAGATCAATCACCAGGAATGGCAGGAACACCAGGAAACCGATTTGAAATGCCCGGGCAATTTCCGACAGCAGAAAGCTTGGCACCAAAGCCGACAAAGGTGCCTCGGGCACCGGGTCCAGGCCCTGAGTCTCGGGTCTAAGGTCTGCAATTGCGTAAAACGTGTCCGGGTCCAGCCTGTTGGCCATGAATGCCCGGAACGGCTCTAAGCTGCGTGTGATGGCTTCGCCGGGCTCTAGCCGCTCTTCCAGAAGAGGATTTATGCCTGTGGACCAGGCTTCAGTAAAGACCGGCTCCATAACAAAATAGGTCAGGAACAGCGCCAGGCTAATTATCAGCATGTTTGGGGGCGCCTGCTGGAGCCCGATTCCCTGCCGGAGGATCGAAAGCACTGTCACCAGGAATGGGAAGCAGGTAATCATGATCAGCAGGCCGGGAGCCAAACTGAGTACTGTTATCAGCAGGATCAGCTGAATGGAGCGGGCGGAAATTGACTGCCCGTCTGCCAGAGAAAGGCTCAATTCTTGGGCCAGGGCGGTGTGCGGCAAAGCCAGCAGAAGCACTGAGACCAGAGCCGCCCGCACAAATGTCGTATTTGTCATCCCAAACCGCTTTGCAGATCGGCAATTTCCGTCAGGCGCACGGCCAACTGGCCCGCCTGGTCACCTTCCAGTTCTTCCAGCTGGCCCCGTGCAACCAGCCGGTCTCCGACATAAAGATCCACTGGGTCTTCAACTCGCTTGTCCAAAGTCAGGATCGCGTTCTCACCCAAGCTGACAAGGTCGCGGATCAATGGTCTTGCCTTGCCGACCGAGACGACCACTTCGACAGGAACCGAAACGAAAGGGTTGCTCGCATCAGCAGATTTCATGTTCAGATCGGCCGCGTCATCCATAGTGGCTGTCCTCATTTGCGTGATAGGTAAAGGCTTCGATCGAATCCTGAATGGACTCGAGAAGTGCGTCGCAGTTGATTTCGCACTCCGCGCCGCCAACACTCAGATAAGCTTGGCCTGGCGACAGAACGCTGTCTTCCCTCACCGTCACGGGCACGGAAAACTTCTCCGGTAACAGACTGCGAACTGCAGCACCTTCACCAGGAGAAACCACGATTTGCATCGGCTGGTCGGTCTGCCCCTTGGCCATGCCGGCCAGCTGATCGACGATATGATGCCCGAAGGAAGCCGCCATTGCATCCGGAAGAACCGCACTGGTTAGGACCTTGAACATCGGATCCAGCGAGTCGAGCAGCTGGCTTTGCGCTTCTTGGTAGGTAAAATTCAGGTCTTCAAGCGAGCTGGCAAGTTCGGCGGAGATCCGAGTGTTTTCCTGGTCCTTTGCCGTCACCGCGTCATCCCAGCCGGCACTATAGCCGTTCTCAAAGGATGCCAGACGCTGTTCCTCAATGAGCTCCTCGGAAATAGAAGGCAGAGCAGGCTCCACCGGTGTCTTCATACCGAAGTCTTCTAGCAAATGTGCAATCGTCATCAGGCCTGCTCCTTACTCTCTTCCAGCCAGCCACGCAGGATTTGGACCGTTTCTTCTTGCCGCTCACCGATAAGGCTGCGCAGGCGGTCGACGGGATCGCCCGCGCTGCCGCCCATGGCAGGTAATCCGATGGCTCCCATCATGTCTCCCGTGCCCATTTCAGGCAGGCCGCCCAGTGGTTCGAATTGTCCGGTTTCGTTGTTTTCAATTTCGCCATCCAAAGCCAGCCCTGCGCCTAGGTCAGGCGCGGTCATGAAGCCATCGCCGCCCATTCCGGGAAGGCCAGGCAACCCATCAGCGCCACCACCAGATGCTGGAAGCGCAGTTGCCGAGGCCCCTTGGTTCGACAAAATCGGTCTCACAACAAACAGGCCCAAAATCAGGCTTACGATGGCGAGAGCTGCTATTTGGATCAGCGACATGGCGTCAAAATTCAGGTTGTCCATGAAAGAAGAAGTCACCGCGACGCCCTGCGGTTCAACGGACGGCAATTCCATTGATTTGAGCGTGATCACGTCTCCACGGTCGGCATCAAAGCCGACTGCCGCAGAAATCAGTTCCCGCATTGCTGCCAATTCTTCTTCGGGGCGGGGCTGGAAAACGGATTCTCCGGTCTCGTTGGTAACGGCAGTGCCATTGATCAGGACGGCAACGGTCAGGCGTTTGATCGCACCCGGACCGCGAAGAATTTCCTTTTCAGTTTCCGAGATCTCATAGTTGATTCTCTCACGGGTAGCGCTGGTGTTCGCTTTGGAACCTTGGCCAGAGGCTGCGTCGCCATCAGGAATATTGGATGCAACCGTGACCTCGCCGGACTGGTTTGTGGATGAATCAGCACGCTCTTCGACATCGGTGCTGACAGCAACGCGGCTTTTCGGATCCACAAGTTTCTCGCGGATTGATTCGGTGTCAGTGATGGTTTCCACACTCACCTCGACGACCGCATTGCCCTGGCCCACGCGGGCCTCGACAAGCCGCAGTACGCGTTCGCGAATCGTTTGCGAGCGGTCATCGGTGCCTGCTGCTGCGGCGGCAGTCGTATCAGCGGAGCCGATAAGGGCGCCATTGGCATCAATTACCGCCACATTGTCGACAGCGAGGCCAGTAACAGCGGACGACACGAGAAAACGGATTGCATTGGCCTGAGCGGGTGTGATCGGAGACCCCATCGGTACGATAGAGACCGAAGCTGTTGGTTCTACAGTCCGCTGAAAGGGATTCGAGCCTGTATTTGCAATATGTACCCGCGCCTGGCTCACATGCGGGCTGGCGACGATGGTGCGGGCCAGTTCGCCTTCCTTGGCACGCCAGTATGCGGCATCGAACATCTGCGATGTTGTGCCAAAACCACTAAGTGAATCAAGGAGTTCATATCCCTTACCGCCATTGGCAGGCAGACCTTCGCTGGCCAGTGTCATACGAAGTTCATCGCGTTGCGTGGACGGCACATAAATCGACCCGCCGCGCACTTCAAATTGGGTGCCGCGCTGTTCCAGCGCCCGCACCACGTCCCCTGCCGAGCCGCTTTCCAGCCCGGCATAGAGAAGTGTCATTGTTGGCTTGCTTGCCACATGGGACATCGCGATGACGCTGAGAATCATGATCACCGTGGCTCCCACGGCAATCAGACGCTTTTTCATGTCCATTTCTGCCCAGACATTCTTGATCTGCTGCACATTAACCTCCGTCGCACCGGCGTTCTCTCCGGCATGCAACTGTTTTGACGGATCGGCCTTAACATTCGGTTAGTTCCTCGCAGGTTATGAAGAAGCTGCACGACGTTTTAGGGATAGCCATGACAGACGCTGCAGTAGATATCGAAGCAGAAACCCCGGCCAAGAAAGGCAAAATGCCCCTGATTATTGGGGCAGTGCTGGCGCTGGCAGGGGCAGGCGGCGGATTCTTCGCCGTTCAGTCAGGCCTTCTTCCCTTTGGTCAGAAAGCGGCGCCAGAACCGGCGCACGCGGCCGAAGTGGCGCCAGAAGGCGTGGACACAGGTGAGACGGCGACGGATATCGCCAATCTTGCCTTCATCGAAATGGACCCGATTCTGATTACCCTGCGCAAAGCCAGCGGTTTGAAGCATCTCAGGTTCCGCGCGCAACTAGAGGTCAGCCTGGCGCATCAGGCTGAAGTCGAAAGAGTCCTCCCGCGGGTTGTCGATGTCCTGAACAGCTATCTGAGAGCATTGGAGCTGGAGGATCTGGCAGATCCGATGGCTCTGCCGAAACTGAGAGCGCAGATGCTGCGGCGGATCAATATAGCCACCGGTCAGGGCCGGGTGCGTGATCTGCTGATCATGGATTTCGTACTGAACTAGGAGGACGGGATGGACATTATTGCTGATATCCTGCTTGCGGCCGGAGCGCTGGGCGCCGGCTTCTATTGTCTGGTGCTGTCGCGCCGGCTGAAGCGGTTCAATGACCTGGAAAAAGGTGTTGGCGGGGCGGTGGCCGTTCTGTCTGCCCAGGTGGATGACCTGAACAAATCGCTGCAATCGGCCCAGCAGGTGTCTGATGGGTCCAGTAAGGCGCTGCAGCAGCTGACCGGCCGGGCCGAATCTGTGGCGCAGCGGCTGGAACTGATGATGGCTTCGATGCACGACATACCCGAAGCAGGTTCTGCAGCTCCTGCGCCAGCTGCGCCCGGTGCCGAAGCGGCTGAAGACGAAGCAATGGCTGCCGCCTATGAAGAAGCGGACCCGCAGCCTGCTGCCGAGGCGCAGGATGAACCGAAATCTTCTGGTTTGATGTTCGTGCGCCATAACCGCAGTCAGAATCGGGTGGCGTGATGGCGAAGGGAACTAAAAGATTCCGGCGAAGCGGCACTCTGATGATGCTGGCGCTGCTGCTGATGGGCTCTGCTGTGGTGCGGCTGGGACTTGAGGCCGGGCCAGCAATTGCGCGTGAAGTGGCCAGCCTCAAACAGGCGGGACAAGATGAGGCAGCGCACAACGGTCAGCCGCAGCGTGACGAGATGCCAACATCCGCTGAGTTGCAGACAATGCTGGCTGCCTTTCAGCAACGGGAAGAGGTCTTGGCTGCCCGAGAGGCGGAGATCGAGGACAGGATGAAGGCGCTCGAAATTGCCGACCAGGCGATTGATATGAAACTGGCGGCCTTGGAACAGGCTGAAAAGAACCTGCGCGCAACCCTCGCGCTGGCTGACGGCGCAACTGAAGCGGACGTATCCCGGTTGACGACGGTTTACGAACAGATGAAACCAAAGGAAGCCTCAGCATTGTTCGAGGAAATGGACCCGGCATTTGCTGCGGGATTCCTGGCACGGATGCAGCCAGAGGCCGCCGCCGGTATCATGGCGGGCCTCAGTCCTGAAGCAGCCTATACAATCAGCGTGGTGCTGGCCGGACGCAACGGATCCGTGCCCAAGGAATAACTTAGGCGCGGCGGCTTAGTCTTTCCTTAGGAAGACTCACCTAAACTAATAAAAACCAACGAAATTCGGAGTGGACCTATGATCGGGATTGTAGGCATTGTGGTGATCTTTGCCATGGTGTTCGGCGGATACCTTCTGGCCGGCGGCAAGATGGCGATCATCCTGAAGTCGCTGCCGTTTGAGATGATGATGATCGGCGGGGCTGCGGTCGGCGCTTTCCTCATTGCCAATGACATGGGCGGTGTGAAGCACACGCTCAAGGACATTGGGAAGGTATTCAAAGGGCCTAAATGGAAGCCGGATGATTACCGCGATCTTCTATGCCTGCTGTTTGCATTGATCCGCATCGCCAGGGCCAATCCGGTTGAAGTGGAGCAGCATATCGAGGATCCGGAAAACTCTTCAGTTTTCAACAAGTATCCCAAGATCCTGGGGGACAAGGAAGCGGTGAACTTGATTTGCGATACCATGCGCTCAGCCTCGATGAACTATGATGACCCGCATCAGGTCGAGGAAGTTCTGGAAAAGCGGATGGAAGCTAACCTGCATCACGCGCTGCACTCCAGCCACGCGCTGCAGACCATGGCTGATGGCCTGCCCGCACTGGGGATTGTGGCAGCTGTTCTTGGTGTGATCAAAACCATGGGGTCGATTGACCAGCCGCCGGAAGTTCTGGGCAAGCTGATTGGCGGCGCGCTGGTCGGGACTTTTCTCGGTGTTTTCCTGTCCTACGGCCTGGTTGCGCCCTTTGCGGGTAAGGTGAAGGCAGTGGTCGAAGAGGATTCCCATTTTTATCAGCTGATCCGTGAGGTGCTGGTTGCCAACCTCCACAATCATGCCGCGGCCATCTGTATCGAGGTCGGCCGCCAGAACACTCCCTCGCATTTCCGTCCAGGCTTTTCGGAACTTGAAGAAGCCCTGAAGTCGGTGAAACAGGACGCAGCATGATCTGGCGGGTACTTGCCACCACAGCTATTTTGATGACGTCTGCTGCTGTCCACGCGCAGACGATCGTGACCCGCTCAGGCGAGCACAAGGGGTTCACGCGCCTTGTGATGCGGCTGCCAAACGGGGCTGATTGGTCGCTGACCCAAAGCGGGATGACAGCAACGGTGAACATCGCTGCGCCGGAAGCAGTTTTCGATACGTCGCGCGTCTTCAATCTGATTCCCAGGACGCGGCTGCAATCATTGGCGCAAAACGGTCCGGGCCAGCCACTGCGGCTGCAGTTGGGGTGTGATTGCACAGTTGCATCTTACGTCCAGGAAGACGGATACCTCGTGATTGATATACGGGACGGCGGCAAGCCCGCGACGAAACCGCAATTCAGTACGGCGGCAGCAGTTCTGCCACTTACCACGCCAGTGCCAAAAACGGGTTACCGTTTCGATTTTTCCCAATCCGCTGCAGCAGATGCACGTCTTGCGCTTGAGCTTGCAACGGTGGTTGCCGGACAACAAGAACGCCGCCAGGCAGCGGAATTGCGCGAGAAAACAGAGATGGCATCTGCAGATTCAGCAGCGGGTCCTGCATTGGCAGAGAGGGCTGTTCCTAACCTGACAACCGTGGAGCTGCCGCTGCACAGCAGTCAAGCCGGGGCAGAGAAAGAAGACCCTGCAACCGAGGTCGCGTCTAAGGCTGAACCAGCCAGAATCCCCGAGACAGGCTTGCTGCTTGATATGGATGAGTCTGAGCGTGCAGCTGCGGTTGGCGAATCCGAACGCCGCCTACTCCAGCAAATAGGCCGTGCTGCCAACCAAGGTCTTTTGAATGTCACGCTAGATGGTGTTCCGCCTGCGGAAACATCAGCGGGTTTGGATCCGCTTGGTGGGACTGGCAGGCCGCTTGACCCGCTTGACCACATTTCCGTTACTTCGGCAATTGACCGGGAAACTGGGCTGGTAGCCGCCTTGATGGATGACAACGGCAAAGACTCGCATTGCTTGAAGGACCGGGACGTCGCCATTCAGGACTGGGGAGATGAAAGCCCGTTTTCAGACCAAGTGGCCTTGCTGCGCAGCAGTTTGGTGCTGGAATTTGATGATGTGAACCCTACAACAGTTCAAGCGCTGGCGCGGCTTTATTTGTATTTCAGCTTTGGGGCTGAGGCCCGTTCAGTCATGACTTTTCTGCCACCTGAACAGCAGGAAAGCCAGGAAGCGGTTTTGCTGAGTGCATTGGCGATGCTGATGGATGGCACGCCCTTACCCGTCAATCACGCGCTGTCCGGGCAGCAGCGCTGTGAAGGCGACAGTGCATTGTGGGGGGCATTGGCTGATGGTGTTGTGAAGCGCAGCGCAAGTACTGATGCCATTCAGCAAGCGTTTTCCAAGCTGCCGGTGCACTTGAGAGTGCATCTTGGTCCTAGGGTCAGTAAAATGTTTGCGGAAGCTGGCAATCATCACGTTGCCGAGGCCGTGCTGCGGTCAGTTGATCGGACTGGAGTTGAGGAAGTTCCTGAGATTAACCTGGCTGAAGCAGCAATTGCTGAGCTGGAAGGTGATACCGAAACAATGGCCGAAGAGCTGACCAGCGAGGTCGCCGAGCGGACCGGCAACGCGCCTGCAGCGCTGATTGACCTTGTTGCACTCAGTGTCAAGGAACGTAAGGCTTTGTCTCCGGATGTGCCGGATCTGATTGCTTCCTACGAACTGGAAAATCGCGAAACTGCACTGGGTGCGGAATTGCGTCACGCTCTGGTCGCGTCATTGGCACTGATGGGACAATTCCACGAAGCATTCGAAGAATTGAAGAGTGTATCAGACAGGGACGGGCCGGTTGCGCGGGCCGAAGCGCTGGAGCCGCTGATGCTGCTTCTGACAGAGCGTGCCGATGACGTAACATTCCTTCAGTACTCCCTAGTGTTTTCCAAACAGGCAACGCCGGCTGAGGCGGCGCCGGTGGCAGCGCAGGTGGCGCGCAGGCTGCTGAATCTCGGTTTTGCAGCCCAGGCCCATGAACTGCTGACCAAACTCGCGTTGGAAACGGATGACGAAACCCGGCGGCTGCTGATGGCTGAAGCTGCATTGGATCTTGATAAGCCGCACCGGGCCCTTGTTGAGCTGATGGGTCTTGACGGGGCCGAAGCCAACCGGATGCGCGCAGAGGCTCTTTGGCGGAACGGAGAATATGGACGGGCAGGGGAATATCTTCTGGCTGAAGATGAGGCGGATGCTGCCGCCCGCGGTTTCTGGCATTCAGAGAACTTGGGTGCAGCCGAAGCAATCGGGACAGACGCTGCAGAATCTTTCGGACCCGTTGCTTCGGTAACCTCGCAGATCGGCGATAGAGCACAAGATCCTGTAGGGCTGGCGCCGCTGGCCCATGCCCGGGCGCTGGTTGAAAGCAGCGAAGGAACACGAGGCGGTATTGCTGACCTTCTGAGCCAAATCGGTACCGGTCACGCGCAAACTGCTGTTGATCAGTAAACCACACACAGCACCGAAGCTTCACCGGCTGCCTCTTCGATGAGGCAGCCGGTGCTGATAACACTTTGTCAACCGCCTGCCGGTAACGTCACAAACGGGTGAATCCTGAATTGGAACGGGCAGAATGCCGGACAACTATATATTCCTTGGCCCGCAGGGGCTGTTTCAGCGCGCAGCGGCCGCAGGCTGCAGAGCCAGAGCAAGCACGCGCGTGCAATTCAAAAAACTTTTCACATCAATCTTGTCTCTCCGCTGGTTGGCCAGCCGGAGGGAGACTGGTTCCCGAATGACGCGGACAGAACCCGGGCTGGTTCTTATTCTGCTGCAGGTACCAAATGGAAAATACCGATCTGTTTTTTCCCTGGCGTGGGTGCTCACAGGGCTGCATGGCCGGCATTGCCATTCGATCGGAAACCACAACGCGCGAGGCGTGAACTGTGCCTAAGCTAACGACAGAGCAACTTTTCAGTCCGACAGTACTCCTGGCTCTGGCCCTGATGGCGATCATCGTGATGATGATCCTGCCGATGCCGGCCTGGGTTCTGGATGTCGGCCTAGCAGCCTCTTTTGCGCTGGCCATCCTGATCTTTACAATCACGCTTTTCATCGAACGGCCGTTGGATTTTTCCTCCTTTCCAACAATTCTTCTGGCGTCGCTGATGCTGCGATTGTCGCTGAATGTGTCCTCGACCAAACTGATCATCGGGCAGGGTCATACTGGCACTGACGCGGCGGGAGGGGTGATCGAAGGTTTTGCCCAGTTCGTTATGGGCGGCAGTGTTTTCCTGGGCCTTGTTGTGTTCGGTGTACTCTTGATCGTCAACTTCATGGTGATCACAAAGGGTGCTGCACGCATGGCCGAAGTTGGCGCCCGCTTTGCCCTGGACGGGATGCCGGGTAAGCAGCTGGCAATTGACGCTGACATGTCAGCAGGTGCCATTGACCACCAGACCGCCAAGGAACGCCGGGAGCGCGATCAGCAGGAAACCACATTCTTCGGTTCACTGGACGGTGCCTCGAAGTTCGTCAAGGGTGACGCGGTTGCTGGCCTGCTGATTACGCTGCTGAACCTGGTGATGGGTCTCATCATGGGCGTCCTTGTCCATGGTATGCCGGTCGGCAGCGCTTTCGAGACCTATGCCATTCTGACCGTAGGTGACGGTTTGGTATCGCAGATCCCATCGGTGATCATTTCAATTGCGGCAGCACTGCTGCTGGCCCGCGGCGGCACTACCGGTTCAACCGATATTGCCCTGTTCGACCAGTTCGGCCGTCATCCGGCTGCGCTGATCACAGTTGCGGTTCTGATGGTGCTATTTGCGTTGGTTCCGGGTCTGCCGTTTCTGCCCTTCGTAACCGGCGGTGGTGCATTGGGCTTCGTTGCTTTCCGGATGGCCAGGAAAAAAAGGGATGATGCAGAAGCGGAGATAGAGGAAAAAATTGAAGAAGCCTCGGATCCCTCGGCATCCCGGCCGCTGGGTGATATTCTGGATCTGGATGATCTGCATCTGGAGTTCTCGCCGGACCTGGTCAGTATGGTTCTGGATGCAGGCACAGGCCTGGATGCGCGGATTGCCAATATGCGGTCTCATATCGCGACCACATTCGGCCTGATCTTGCCCGAAATCCGCCTGACAGATCAGCATGAGCTGGAGCGGGGTACTTACGTGATCAAGGTGCAAGGGGTCGAGCAAGTGCGCGGCACATTGCATCCGGACATGGTTCTGGCACTGATGCCGGACAATCATGATGCCCTGCCGCCCGGAACGGATGTCACGGAACCGGTTTACGGGGCTCCAGCCCGCTGGATCTCTGCTAAAACGCAGGAACAGGCCGCGCTGGCCGGCGCAACGGTTGTCACGCCGCCGGAAATTCTTGCAACTCATCTTCTAGAAATCATAAAGCAGAATTTCTCCCGCCTGTTGACGCTTAAATCGCTGCGCCGTCTGCTGGATGAGATGACACAGCTCTCCGACGGTTTCCGGGCTGAAGCAAACCGCAAGCTGCTGGATGCGCTTGTGCCGGACAAGGTGCCGATGGATACCCTGCACGCGGTGTTGCGGCTGCTCTTGGAAGAGCGGGTTTCGATCCGCAACATGCCGTTGATACTTGAATCCATTGCCGAAGCACGGATGCACACCACCCAGCCGGAGCTGATTTGCGAACATGTGCGCCAGCGCCTCGGATTCCAGCTGGTCGCTGAAATGAAGCGAGAAGACGGCACCATTCCGCTCATCCAGCTGGCACCGGAGTGGGAAGATAAGTTCTCGACCTACCAAGTTGATTCTCAGGGCGCCGGGCTGGATATCGCGTTGCCGCCCGACTTGTTCAACAGGCTTGCAGACGGGCTGAGCGACAAGCTGGGGACGATTACCGATCAAGGGGTTTTTGCCGCAGTGGTGACGTCTACCCGCCGCCGCCGGTATTTGAAAACGATCCTGAAATCGCGCGGGATCACAAATCCGGTCCTGTCCTTCGAGGAAATCGGACTCGAAGCGCGGCCCGCTCTGGTCGGGATGGTACAAGCATGAATCTGAATTTCCTGCCGCCGGAGCTGGTGCTGCTTCTGGGGGCAGGATTCTGGCATGCGGCAATCGTTTTCCTGCGGGTGTCGGCTATGGTTTCAGTGCTGCCCGCAATGGGGGAGCTTTATGTTCCCGCCCGCGTCAAACTGGCGATCGCTGTTGCATTTACCTTTGTGGTTGCGCCCGCACTGCCGCCCTTTCCTGAACCGGACGGGGTTATGGGCTATGCGCGGTTCGCGGTGACCGAAGCCATTATCGGCTTGGCAATTGGCGTAGGCGCGCGAATGTTTGTTCTGGCGCTTCAGACGGCCGGCACGATGGCTGCCCAAAGCACCTCTCTGTCTCAGGTACTAGGCGGTATCGGTGCCGAACCTATGCCTGCCCTTGGGGCTGTGCTGATGATTTCCGGTGTGACCCTCGCAGTCATGATGGGGCTTCATGTCCGCATTGCGGAACTGCTGATCGGATCCTATCAGATGTTTCCCGCCGGTCAGTTCCCTGCCGCGGCCGGATTGACAGAATGGGGCGTGTTCCGCGTATCGGAGAGCTTCTCCATGGCTTTCACGCTTGCAGCCCCCTTTGTGATTACCGCCGTTATCTACAACCTGGCGCTTGGTGTCATTAACCGGGCGATGCCGCAGCTGATGGTGGCGATGGTCGGCGCACCGGTCATCACCTTCTTCGGGTTATTCATCCTGATGGTTGGCAGTCCGATGATTTTAGATGTCTGGTCCCGCGCCCTGATGACTTTTCTTTCCAACCCCGGAGTCGGAATGCCATGAGCGGTGAAGACGACGACTCTGATAAGTCATTTGAGCCGACGGAACAAAAACTCCGAAAGGCTCGCGAGAAGGGCGAAGTTGCAAAGTCCACCGACCTGTCCGTGGCAGCTGCATATCTTGGACTGATTGTTGCCTTCTACGCGACGGGAAGTGCCAGCGTGGAGGGAATGGGAACCGCGCTGATGGCTTTTCTGGATCAGCCGGACCGGCTGGCACCACTGTTTTTTGACGGCGGTTCCGCAACTGCACCCACAGGAGGCTTTGCAGGCAGTCTGTTAAGGCCAATTTTACCGTGGTTCATGGTGCCGTTTGCGTTGGTTCTGCTGTCAATCATCGGCCAGCGGGCCATGGTCTTTGCGCCCAGCAAACTGGAACCGAAACTGTCGCGTCTGTCGATCATATCCAATGCCAAAAACAAGTTTGGCAGGTCAGGCCTCTTCGAATTCCTTAAAAGCTTCCTGAAGCTGGTGCTCTATTCCGTTTGCCTGGGTGTTTATTTGAGCCATCGGCTCCCGGATATGATTTCGTCCTCCGGCACCGGGCCGCAATCGGTCGTGCTGATGCTGTCGCAGCTCGCGCTCGAGTTTCTGTTCTTGGCTCTTGTCATATCATTGGCGATCGGGGTCGTTGACGCGGTGTTTCAGCATGCTGAACACCGCCGTAAAAACATGATGTCGCGCAAGGAAATCCAGGACGAGATGAAGGACGCCGAGGGTGACCCGCATGTGAAGGGCAAAAGACGCCAGCGCGGCCAGGAGATCGCGATGGGCCAGATGCTGGCCGAGGTGCCGAATGCCGACGTGGTAATCGTCAACCCGACCCACTATGCGGTTGCATTGAAATGGAGCCGCGAAAAGGGAGCCTCGCCGGTTTGCGTTGCCAAGGGGGTTGATGAAGTGGCTGCAGCGATCCGGCGTGTGGCCAATGAAAATGCGGTGCCGATACACAGTGACCCGCCCACGGCCCGGGCTTTGCATGCTGCAGTCGAAATCGGCGATGAGATTCTGGAAGAACATTATGCGCCAGTGGCGGCGGCAATCCGCTTTGCCGAGGAAATGCGAAAGCGCGCCAAGGGGAAAATAACATGAAGCAGAAGATGCTCGACCAGATGGCAGCTGTAACCGCTGCGCAGTACATGCAGGAGCACGCAAAAGTCCAGCCTGCGCTGGCGCGGGAAGCGGAGCTGCGCGGACAGCTGGCCAAACTCAATGAGCAAGTGCAGGCCGCGCGGGAACAGGCAAGCAGCGATCACGCGATGAAAGCTTTGGGTGCAGATCTTATGTGGGAGGGCTGGCACTCCCGCACCCGGCGCCAATTGAACATGGATCTGGCCAAGGCGACGGCTCAGAAGCTGAGGATGATGGATCAATTGCGCACGGCATTTGGCCGCAAGCACGCCGTGGAAACCATGGCTGCAACCGAGCGCAAGCGCCAGAAGGCTGCGCAGGCGAAAGCGTTTATGGACAGGCTGCTGGACAGCTGAGATCTTTGGGTACATTTCAAAAAGAAAAATGGCCGGTCCTGCGGGACCGGCCATTTTTTCGTGCGGTACAGGCTGGTCAGACGTCCTGACGGGAGATTTCCATGATCAGGACGTCATAAATCCCCTTGCCGACATGTTTTTGCGCGGCCTCACGCAGGGCGGTTCGCAGCGGCTCCAGAACGTCAGAGCGAGTGAATGCTCCGCGGAACCCGCCCATGTTTGCATGGTCGAACAGAACTTGCAGAAAGACATCCCGCAGCTTGGGTTCATAGGTCCGTATCTTTTCACTTGTGCCTTTGGCCGTTTCCAGGCTGAGCGAGATCACCACAAGGGAGGTCAATTGGTCGCGATCGACAACTGGCACAACAAATTGGTTGTTGATTTTGACGTATTCGCGCAGATCCTCTTCGCCTTCTTCGGAGTGATCCTTTTCAGCGGCGGGTTCAGGCGCTGCTTCAGCGCCGGCCGCAGTGTGATTTTCCTCAGGTGCCGGAGCCAGCATAATACCGGCGCCGATGCCGCCTGCGGTTCCTATGATCAGCAAAATAATTGGCAGAAGTTTGGACAGCATGGCAACCCTCAGAACGGCAGGACAACGTCAAGCAACTGCTGGCCGTAGCGAGGCTGCTGCACATCGGTGATTTGGCCGCGGCCGCCATAGGAGACCCGGGCAGAGGCGATCTTGTCGTACGTGATTTCGTTTTGGCGGCTAATGTCCTGAGGCCGGACATACCCGGTGACCAGAAGCTCTCTCAGTTCGAAATTCACCCGCAATTCCTGTGTGCCGCTGATCGCCAGAACACCATTGGGAAGCACGTCGACAACAGTTGCCGCGACCCGCAATTCCAGCTTTTCGCTGCGCTTTACGGACCCCTTTCCGCCCGAAGAGCTGGAGCTGCCAAGTTCAACTGCGTCGGCGGATGATGCGCCGTCCGGAAGTTTCTCGTCCAGGCGTTGCGGCAGGCCAAGCAGGTGCGGCATGTTCAGGCTCTCGGAACCTGAACGCGACCGTTTGGTGTCGTTGGAAATCTCCGCTTCTTCGTCGATTTCGATCACCACAGTCAGGATGTCACCGCGCTTGATGGCGCGGCGGTCTCCAAGCAATGACTGCTGAGAGCCGCTCCACAGCGAAGCGCCGTCAACAGTGCGCCGGGTCTGGGTTTGCGCAGGCAGGCCCTGGTAAAGCATTGCGACATGCTCCGGCGATTCATTTGCCGGGGTGAAGGAGGGGGCCTTACCCAAATGATCCATCCGGCCGCAAGCTCCCAGCAGGGCGAGGCCGAAAAGCAGTGGTTTCACGGGAGAGAGTTTCTTGGACATCAGTTTACCTCAACAGAGCCGTTCGGGATGATCCGGCCGGTGACGGTGGTGCGGGAAGAAAGATTCATGACACGGACAGCTTCGCCTGCAGCACCGCGGCCAAGCGCCCGGCCTTCTGCGGCGATGGAAAGCCCGCCCTGGCGAAAGATCAGGGTCACGAGGTCGTTGCGTTCAACAATAGCAGGCGGGCCAATATCACCTGCCCGAAGGGGTCTGCCCGCATAAAGAGCGACGCGGGCTTCCAAACCGACAACTTCCGCAGGGTCCGAAAGCGCGCCAAGGATTTCACCCTTTTTCAGGGCCAGATCTTCGGCGTTTAAAATTGCTTTGGCGCGGATCGTGCGTGTCGGAACCAGATAATCGGCCCAGACCGGAGGGGCACATAGGGTGGCGGCAGTCAGGCAGGCAAGGACAAGTTTCATTAGCGCACCTGTGTGGTTGCGCCCATCATCTGGTCGACAGCGGAGATGACTTTGGCGTTCATTTCGTAGCCGCGCTGGGCTTCGATCAGCTCAGTGACCTCGCGTACTGCATCAACCGAACTGGCTTCAAGATACCCCTGGCGGAAGGTGCCTAGCCCGTCTTCGCCAGCGGTGGACAAATTGGAAGTGCCAGAAGCTTCGGTTTCGGTGAAAAGGTTGCTGCCGATCGCTTCGAGCCCCTTGGGGTTGGTAAAGCTTGCAAGCGAAAGCTGGCCCAGAAGCTGGCCTTCGGTGGTTTCATTGAAATAACCGTAGACTTCACCTTCGGCATTGATCGAGATGCTGGTGGCATCGTCAGGGATCGTGATTTCAGGAGAAACTGCAAACCCGTCGGAAGTTACAATCAATCCCTCAGCCGTGCGCTTCAAGGCGCCATCCCGGGTATAGGCGTTCTGGCCAGATGGCAGGGTCACTTCCAAATAGCCTTTGCCGTCGATGGCAACATCCAGATCGTTGTTGGTCTGCTGCAGAGCACCTTGTGCCAAATGCACTGACACCGCCGCTGCGCGCACGCCGAGACCCACCTGAACGCCAGTTGGAAGCACTGTGCCGTCGGAGGCATTTACCGTGCCAGCCCGCGAGATCTGCTGATAGTGCAGGTCGGCGAACTCTGCGCGCCGCGCATTGTAGGCTGTCGTGTTCATGTTTGCGAGGTTGTTGGAGATTGTCTCCACCCGCAGCTGCTGGGCGCTCATGCCGGTCGCGGCGATTTTCAAGGCACGCATCTGGGTTCTCCTAGGTCTTGATCAAGTTCTTGATGGCATTGCGGATGCGCTCATCTTCCGATTCCAGGAAGCTTTGGCCCATCTCATAGGCGCGCTGTACTTCGATCATCCGGGTCACCTCGGAAATCGCGTTCACGTTGGAACCTTCCAGGAAGCCTTGCAGGACACTCGCGTCGAGCGTTTCCTCAATTTCACCTTCGACGCGGAACATCACCCCGTCTTCGCGTACCAGCGTGTGATTCTCCACTGGTTTGAACAACCCTAGCTGTCCCAGCAGGCGCCCATTAGCACTGATCGATCCGTCAGCGCCCACTTCGATCTTCCCGGCATCTGGCGGTACGAACACGGGTGCCCGGCCTGCGTCCAGAACCCGGTAACCATCCATGGTTACGAGATCGCCGGCAGAGTTCGGGGAGAAGGCGCCGGACCGTGTCAAGCGCTCACCCTGAGGTGTTTCGACCATGAAGAATCCGTCACCTTCAACCGCGAAATCAAAAGTGCCGCCGGTTTTGGTAAGCTGACCCTGCTCCATTGAGGTGTTGAAGATGTTCGCGCGCGACATCGACAGCGACTCCTGGCCCGGAGCGGTCTGGACAAATTCTGAGAAAATCAGCCCCTCCTGGCGGTAGCCAGTGGTGGCGGAGTTCGCGATGTTATTCGCGATGACACGCATTTCGCGCATCAGTCCCGATTGGCGGGAAAGTGTGGCGTAACCTGCGGCTTCCATCAAAAACCTCCGGCAATCATCGGAACAATGTGGCCATCGAAGAACGCCACAAGAGTTTGTGTCATGAAACCCATGGTCATCCAGAACACGACAATGATGGCTGTCAGCTTGGGCACAAAGGTCAGCGTCATTTCCTGCACGGAGGTCAGAGCTTGGAATAGGCCGATGGACAGGCCGACGGTCAGGGCGACAACCAGAATCGGTGTCGACATGGTGACGGCAGCCCACATGGCCTGGCGCAGGGTGTCATAGAAGAGGCTTTCGCTCATCATGGCTCAGACCGGCATTCTCAGGATTTCCTGGTAGGCCTCGACCACCTTGTTGCGCACGGTGACGGCGGTTTCAACCGCCAGTTCAGTCTGCGCAAGTGCCTGCACGAGGGCGTGCGGATCTGCCTGAGAAGTCATAGCCTGCACGGAAACCTGCTCGCTGCTCTGCAAGGTCGTTGCAAAGCTTTCGAAACTTTCCCTGAGACGGGCGCCAGCACTGGCGGCCTCATGGTTCGGATCGGCCTTGGTGGCAGGGCGGGCGGCGGCGTAGCCGCTGGCGGCGGAAAAACTGCGAATATCCATTCTGGATCTCCAAAAATTTCGGTTATCGTCTCAAAAGGTCCATAAGCGATGCTGACATCGAGCGGGTTTGCTCGAACATCTTCAGATTGGCCTCGTAGCTGCGCTGGGCTTCCCGGGCATCGGCGATCTCGATCATCAGATCGACGTTCGAGCTCTTGTAGTGCCCGCTTTCGTCTGCCAGCGGATGCGAGGGATCATACACCTCCTCGAGGTCGCGCCGGTCCAGGGTCACTCGGCCTGTGCGAACGTGCTCCACATCGGTTTGAAGCTCACGAACAGCTTCAAACGGAACGGTTTTACGTCGGTAGCCCGGTGTGTCAGCGTTGGAGATATTTTCGGATACATGCCGCAGCCGCGAGGCCTGAGCCTTGAGGCCGCTGGCAGTGACGGAGAGAGCTCTGGAAAATTCACTCATCGGTCATTCCCCTCAAGCCTTGCCCAAGCTGGCGCGCAGAATGTTCATGGAGGATTTGTAGATCGCCATGGCGCGCTTGTGCTGACGCGCAGTTTCAACCCCTTTCAGCAATTCAGTTTCGACTGATACTGAATTGTCATTGGGGTCACTGCCTGCATCGGATGAGGTGACAGCCCAATCCAGATTGCTGCCTGCGGTGCCATTCAAATGGCTGCCGCGGGATGCGATCATACTGGCCGGGCGGGCGCCTGCGGCAAAAACTTCTTTGAAAGGTTTGATATCCTTGGCGTGGTAACCCGGGGTATCGGCATTGGCGATATTCTGGGAAACCAATGCCTGGCGTTTGCCGGCGTGGGTCGCCATGGAATAGGCAATTTTGAATACGTTCAATTCTGTGAACACCAGGGCTTCTCCCTTGATCGATTTCAATCAAGGCTTAACCCCGATTCCTTTAGAAATTGTTTTCAGGACATCAAGGGAGGCCGCTGCGATGAAAGCAGAGCTGCAAGCACTAACCCGTCAAATTGCCGGCAAGCGCCTGGCAACCCAGGTCGGGCGGGTGACAGGGATTTCGGGTGGTGAAATCGAAATCACAGGGCTCGCAACTGTGGCTCGAATTGGTGACCGGCTGGTGTTGCGCCGCGATCCTCAGGATTCCTTGCATGGCGAAGTTCTGAAAATTAGTGGTAGCAAAATCAGTATGTTGCCTGATCGTGCGCCGGATGGCGCGGCCATCGGTGATCCGGTTTTGCTGCATCCATCACCCGAGTTTTCTCCCAGTGACCATTGGATTGGCCGGGTTATTGACCCCTTTGGAGAGCCGTTGGATGGACGCCCAATGCTGCCAGGTTGCACGCCCCGCGACCTGATGGCATCTCCACCCAAGGCCGCAGGCCGGCGCTCAATGGGGGAGCGCTTGGCCACGGGTCAGGCGGTGCTCAACACGATTCTCCCGATCGTGCAGGGGCAGCGCGTGGGCCTTTTTGCAGGTTCAGGCGTCGGCAAATCCTCACTGCTGGCCAAACTGGCTCAGAGCATGGAGGCAGATGTTGTCGTCATGGCACTGATCGGCGAGCGAGGGCGCGAGGTGAATCACTTCGTTGAACAGGTGCTGGGACCAGATGGAATGCGCCGGGCCGTTGTGGTGGCAGCAACATCCGATCAGTCTGCTTTGGTGCGCCGCCGTTGCGCCTGGGCCGCCATGACCGTGGCGGAGCATTTCCGGGACCAAGGAAAAAACGTCCTGTTTCTGGCCGACTCGGTCACCCGTTTTGCAGAAGCGCACCGGGAAATTTCCGCGGCTTCGGGCGAAGCGCCAGCGTTGCGCGGATACCCGCCCTCGGTGACGCCGCTGATTACCGGACTTTGCGAACGTGCCGGACCGGGCAGGGATGGTCAGGGTGATATCACTGCCGTGTTCAGTGTCCTTGTGGCTGGTTCCGACATGGATGAGCCGATTGCCGATATCCTGCGGGGTGTTCTGGATGGACATATCGTCTTGAACCGGGAAATAGCCGAGCGCGGCAGGTTTCCGGCGATCGATGTTTCGCGCTCGGTCTCGCGCAGTTTACCCGCGGCGGCTTCTGCAGACGAGAATGCCGTCATTCAAGATGTGCGAAAGTTCCTAGGGGCATACGAGCAGTCGGAAGTCATGATACGTGCTGGCCTATATGCCGAGGGCAATGATGCTGTGCTGGACCAAGCAGTTAAACTGTGGCCAGAGCTGGATGCTTTCTTTGGCCGCGAGGACCCAGAGGGTATCACCAGCAGCTTCAACCGGTTAATGCTTCTGTTACGCCGTGCCAAAGCCGGGCGCTGACAGATGACCTTGTCAGACACTAATGACCTGAATCCAGCCTTGCGCTCATTCCCTTCGCGTGAAGCCTGTTAAGTCAACTGTCTGTTCACCTTTGACAAGCTGGGTTTGAGCTAACGCCGGAGTGCGCTTGGAACTGCTAAGGACGCTTGGAGACCTGGAGACGACAATTGCTGTCGCTTTCTTCGAACGCCTTCACCCGTTGCGGCGCTTACAGACGTGCGGAGACGGCGGGAACGCCTCAAGCCAAGGAAGCGTATTGCAAATGCAGCTCTGCCAGCTGTTGCTGTTTTCCGGAGTTGCGGCAGGCGTTGTCTCACCTGACTTTGCAAAACTGTATTTATCTGGCCTGAAAATTTGCGATGCGTCGCCGGGAAGAAGCACAGCGGCTGGTTGAATTGGATGGCAGCGAATTCGTAGCCTCAAGTTTCACGTGAATTGTGCGAATAAGAAAGCTGCCGACTAGATTCGGACGCACTGTGCGGCTGGCCAATGCAGCCTTTCTCTTGCGGGAAGGCTGCCGGGCTAAAATCGCAGGTCGCAGGCTAGCGTATCGCTGCATGTTACTCAAATTTGCTCAGTGCCGGTGTGACATTAGGTGCCTAAGCAGCGAGTATTCGCGGCGCGCTCTGCGTAGAAAGAAAATAAACAGCGTCAAAATGAGACACGTTAGGGGAGTTTTGCCCGCCCTGGCATCGGTTGCCCGGGCGGGCGATTTTTATGACGGCCGGACTGCAAACAGCCGGTCTTCGCGAGGCAGCAATGTGCGCAAAGCTTTCAGGCAGCGGTAATGATTGTTGCTGATCAGAGCGTCGGTAGCCTCCGCGATGGATGAGCGGCTGTCTGGATCAGTAAAAACCTGACTCAGCTCCTCGATCCGGCGCAGCATCGGCAAGCGCTCTTCTTCGGGGTCGGCATCACCTGACAGTATCAGCTGTGCCGCATAGCACACCCGGCGCACTGGAGTATTGGCCTCTTCGGGATGTATTGCGTCGCGCAGACGCAGGATGTTGGCGTCCGGAGTGACAATCGACAGGCGGCTGCGGCGGTCGCCATTTTCAATCACTGCGCCATTCACAAGGACACGCTCCTTGGGGGCTAGTTTCAGGACAAGTCCGCTCATTTTCAGGATGCTCCGCTGCGGAGGCCACGCATTATGGCCGTATTGATTTCCACCAGCGGCCGGACATCGGCCTTGCGCTGAAGCACTTTGGTGGTGTGTTGTCTCGTGAATTCCGCCAGTTCGAACAAGTTCTGCTTGAGATCATCCGGAAGGGGATTGCCTTTCGAAGCGATGTCTACAGTGAAAATGGACCAGAGTTTCCGGTTATCATTCAAAGCCGCCGCAAGTTCACTGAACCCGTCGCGGCCCTTTTGGGTTGCTGTGATCAGCCTGCGGGTAATGCGGGCAATCACTTCATACTCGAAATTCTTTGCTGTCCGGGTCGGGGTCTTTGCCGCCGAGTAGGCACTCTTCGCCTTCAGAAGGGCATTCACGTGTTTTCCTAACGTATTATTCTTCAGGTTCTCTGAGAGGGGAAGACCGGGGCGCCATCAGCGCCCCGGATCAGGCTGTTAACGGAACAGCTGCTGCAGGGTCTGCGGCGCCTGGTTTGCGATCGTCAGCGATTGCACCGCCAGCTGCTGCTGGGTTTGCAGTGCTTTCAGCCTGGCCGACGCTTCTTCCATGTTGGTGTCTGTCATTGTGCTGACACCAGACTTCAGAGAGTCGGTCAGTTTCGACACGAAGTCGTTCTGGTCGGACAGGCGGTTGCTGTCAGCACCCAGCTGAGCCGCGCTGTCGATTGCAAAGGTCAGCATGCCTTCGATCTCGCCCAGAACGGTGGCCGCATTGGTCGAGTCCAGCGCGGTGATAGTGGAAGTATCCAGCGATGCGCCGGTGTCGATCGCCGAAACGGTGATCACGTCGCCGGATGCGCTGAGGCCGCCGAGAACGTCCAGCTGCGAGGTTACTGCGGTATCCAGCAGGTTGGCGCCGTTGAAGCTGGCGGAGTCGATGATCGATTCGATCTGTTCTTTCTTCTTTTCAAGGTCAGATTCGATCTTGGCGTGGTCAACGTTCTGCGAAACGCCGGCAACCGCCAGTTCACGCATCTCCTTCAGGGTTTCAACAATCTGCTCCATACCAGAGGAGGCAACTGCGACAGTTGCTTCACCGAAGTTCAGAGCGTCACCCACTGCTTCGTAGGCCTGAATATCGGATTCCATGGTCTTGGAGATGGCCCAGACAGCGGAGTTGTCTTTCGCCATGCCGACCTCTTTACCGGTCGAGATCTGGTTCTGGGTTTCTTCCAGGTTGTTGTTCACGGACTTCAGGGTCTGCAGAGCAACCATTGCGCCGTTGTTGGTCAGAATGCTGGTCATAGCTTTTTCCTTTAGCTGCGGGGCGCTTTGGCCCCTGAATTACTTGCCCCACCGGGGCGCTGTGTGACGTCTTTCTGACTGTGCGTTCCGCCGTCCGGCTTCCGCGCCACCATTCATCAGGTGCAAGGCGACTTTGGCGCAGGATTTGCTAAGGGAGTGCTAATGGTGGAATTTGGTTTTTTAGAATTTTCTCCAAATTGCGCTCAGGCCCGCTTTTCCAATTTAGCACCGCTGCGGATGCCAAAGCGGGTTCTGCGTCCAGACTGATCGTAGACGTCCAACCCTTTGCGGATACGGCGCAATTCGGCCATCCGTGCTGCGACAGACCGGATTCCGTTCATAGCGCTGTCCAGGAGATCCTGGTTGCGTGACAGCTTTGTCTGAACCTGCTCCAGTGCTTCGCGTTCGAGTTCCGTAACGGAGTTCAGCTTGCCGATGGTTTTTTCTTTTTTTGCAAGCAGGCCTTCGAGCTTGGCCAAGTCTCCTGCCATGAGTGCAGTCCGTTCCTGATCAAGGAGCTGGTCCAGATCGTCAATGAGTTGTTGCGGGTCCGGGTTACTCACCTTGGGTCTCCTTCAATGCGTGATAAAGTGATTCGGCGAGGCCGATGCCGCCGGAGCGGGCAATCTGATCAGCTTGTTCGCGGATCAAGAAACTGGAAAACTGCTCTTCGCCGGCTCCGCCGCCAAAGGCTTCGCTGGCTTCGCCGAGACCGGCAGATTTCAGCATCTCAGCAAGAAAAGAAGCTTCCAGCTCGATAGCAGCCTCGCGCAGCGGATCGGTTTGTGCTGGCCGCACCGGGGCAGCAGTTGTTGCGCTTTGCAAGGGAATAGGCAGCAAATCTGTCATGTCCGGTTCTCCGGTTGGTCGTCGAATTCCATCGATTTTTCCGAGACTGCACTGCAACCGGTTAAAATTGCCGTAACTGCTTTGGGCTAAGTCTTTGCGAGTCGAGATAGAATGTCTGGAACAGAACATGATGATGAATTCGATCCTTGGTACTGAACCTGCTGCTGGTGGCAAAGCTATGTCAGCTGCAAAGGTAAATTCAAATAAATCAGATAGTTCCGGTGATTTTTCGGATTACATGACAACTCAATCGGAGCAGAGCGAAGAGTTTGCTGAAGCCCGCTTGTCAGATGGCGAATCTCCTGTTTCGGAAGCAGCAGAAGAGATGGAAGCGAAGTCCGCTGGAACGGCTGGCAACGAAGAAAGCTCTACTGAAAGTGAAGAAAAAACGGACTTGTCCGCAACTTCTGAAGGGTCTTCTGATGCAGATGCCGAAAATGCTGCTTCTTTGCTGGAACAGGCTTATTCCAATGTTCCTGACCTGACAGAATTGGCGGGCCAGGCGCAAGCGGAGGGTGAACTCAGTGCAGCGCACAGTTCTGAAACCGCAGATGCTATTGAAGGCACGAACACTGCGGCCGGCCAGGCCCTGCAGAAGACTGCTATCCAAGAAGCAGCGCATTTCTCCGGAAAGCCTGGCGCAGACGTGGCGAATACGGCTGCGCTTGGTGACGCGAAGCCAGTGACTGCGGGCCGACAGGCCAGTGACAGCCAGTTTTCTGGTTTGCCGGAGTCCGGCATGAGGGCAGAAGCCGCCCAACCTCAGGAGGCTGATCGCGCGACGCATTCCATGCATGAGTTGAATTCGGTTAAGAGGAAGGAAGCTTTTGCCGGCAGCACAGAGGCGGTTCGCGGAAATACTGATGCCAAGAAGGCTGTTTCTGCTGAAAATGCTGGCAGCAGATCCCAGATGGGTATTGCTGTGCATAAGGGCACTGAAGTTCTTGGTGATGTTCGGGGCAGTGAGTCCTTAGGAGTTGCCTTGGCCGGCAAAACAGTTTCTGGAAAGCCAAATGAACTGGCCATTGAACAAATGACGGTCCGTCAGCCCGAAGGCGTTACCCGGGCAGTTGCCGCTGGTGCTCAAGGCGCGGTGCAAACACTTGCATCCGGTGTGCTGTCGCCACGGGAATCATCACGCAATTCCGATCTTGGTTCAGTCAGTATCAAGGTTTCTGAGGATATTTCGGCGGAGGCTCTTGCAGAGGGAAAACCGGTGGTATGGAAACCCCGTACCGGCCAGATCAACACGGTGCCAGCAGCTCAGGCGGCCCCGCAGGCTTCGGCAATGTTTCAGCCGCTTGTGGCTTCCGGCTTGGCAGAAACCGCAGGCGCGGCTGATTTGCCGTTTCACGCGCTTGGGCTTTCGGGAGAAGCCCCAGGCCTGAGTCAGATTCTGACCGAAGCTTCATTCGGCGCGCACTCCGTGCACCGGCCGGAAATGCCCCGGATGATCGCAGCCCAGATTGCCGAAGCTTTCGCTGCCAAGGGTGAACAGAAGATTGAGGTGAGCCTTAACCCGCAGGAGCTAGGACACGTCAAGATGCGGGTGGTGGCCAGCGAATCAGGCATTACAATGATCATTCAGACAGAGCGCCCGGAAACCGGCGACTTGATGCGCCGTCATATCAATGAGCTGGCCGAGGAGTTCCGCCGCATGGGCTATGAGGACATTTCGTTCGAGTTCAGCGGCGGTCAGGCTGGCAGCGGCGGAGAAGGCGACGATTCTGAAGAAGGGACCGGACAAGCTCGGGGATCGGCAGACTCACGAGCCGGCGGTGCTGAGACCGCCGGGGAGCAAGTAACACAAAACCTCCGGCTCGGATCGGCCGGCGTGGATATGAGGGTTTGATCACATGACAACAGCAGTTTCTTCCGCGGGCAGCACCGCGACACAATCCAATCCGCTGCCGGCGGCCTCCCAGGGCACTTCCGGGCTGACATCAGATTTCGATACCTTCGTAAAGATGCTGACAGCGCAAGCGACGAACCAAGATCCTTTGGAGCCGATGGATTCGACGGAATATGCCGCGCAACTTGCGCAGTTCTCGATGGTCGAGCAGCAAACCAAGAGCAACACACTGCTGGAAGGGCTGCAATCGCAGCTTGGACTGGCCAATATGGCAGCTCTCTCAGGATGGGTTGGGATGGAGGCGCGTGGCGTGGCGCCCGGCTACTTCGATGGCAGCAACTCTGTCACCATTGCACCCAACCCAGCGGCGGCCGCGGATTCGGTTACGCTCGTCGTGAAGAACTCAAACGGCACTGAAGTGCAGCGTGTAACACTTCCGGTCTCTGCTGAGCCCTATGAGTGGAATGGGTTGGACGATGATGGAAATGCGTTCGAGGCAGGCGAATACACTTTTACTATTGAAAGCCGCAAAGGGGACGATCTGCTGCTTGCGGACTACGCCGAAGTCTACTTCATGGTGAACGAAACCCGGATGCAAGGTGGTGACGTGGGCCTGATCACTCCGGGCGGTTCCGTGGTTCTGGCCTCTTCTGTCAGCGCGTTGCGTGAACCTGCCGGGTAATCCGGGAGTAGGCGCTGGCGGAAAAACTGTCTAAGAACAGGGCGGCCAAGCTCCGGAGACCGCCCTGCAACCGCTTACAGATCAGTTCCAATCCAGTTTCTTTGCGTATTTATCCGCAATCGGACTGCATGTTCCCGCCCCCCGGCGTCTGACCGGCGGGCGGTCAAATCATGTCTGGCGGGCCGGTGCACTGGTTATCAAGCTGTATGCCGAAGGCGGAGCCAACCCGCTGTTCTCCAATGACCCGGCGCGTGAAGGGGCAATCCTAGCGGCGCTTTCCGGTACCGGAATGGTGCCGCCGCTGGTCCAGACCGGGACATTCGAGGGGCAAAGGTGGCTGTGTTATGCACATGTAAACGGCAGCCCATGGCAAGAAGACACGGCCCATGTGGCTCGGTTTCTGGGGAGGGTTCATGACTTGGCTGCGCCGCCTGGGCTGCCGGAGGGCGTCAACGGCAGCGCTGCGCTGGAGCGGCAGACCCAGGATATTCTGAAGAAGTGCACGGACGTGAAAGAGCTGGCTGAGTTGCGCCCGCTAGGAAGAGTGCCGCCTTTGCAGCAAAAGCAGCTGATTCACGGGGATCCCGTGCCTGGCAACCTTCTGGCGCATGATGGCACGCTCACGCTGATTGATTGGCAGTGCCCGCAGATCGGTGATCCGGCAGAAGATCTTGCGTTGTTCCTGTCTCCGGCCATGCAGCTGATGTACAGGGGCGAGCCGCTGAAGAAGCCCCAGGAGGACAGTTTTCTGCGGGCCTATCCTGATCCGCGGATTGCGGGCAGAACCCTGGCCCTGAAGCCGTGGTTTCACTGGCGGATGGCGGCCTACTGTCTGTGGCGTGCAGAACGTGGCGGGGCACTGGACTGGCAAGCCTATGAACTGGAACGCGCGGCGCTTCAGTCCATTAGACCCAGAACCGCATAGGCCGGCGGCATCAGGACCCGGCGGGCACAGCCAAATGGAAACCGCGGCAAGTTTTGCACCGCCGGGGAATAGGGCAGGTCCGGTTGAGTGTCTTGCACCAGGTCACTGAGCAGGCGTCCGGCATAGCTGCCCATGGCAACGCCGTTGCCGTGATAGCAGAGGCCGGCAAACAGGCCGGGATTACCGGGCACCGGCCCGATGAAGGGCACCAGATTACGCGACAGGCAGACCATGCCGGACCAGGAATGAGTGGTTTCGACCTGATGCCACTCGGGGAACATCGCCTCAAAATCCTGCCTGAGCTTGCGCCGGATTCCGGCTTCGGCTCGGGATGAGGAAAGAAGCCCGCCGCGCATCCCGAACAGGAACCTGTTGTCTGGCATCAGGCGGAAGTAGTGCAGCAGATTGCGGGTGTCATAGGCCATCTGATGTGAAAACCAGCCTTGCTTCTGCAACTCTGCCTCTGTTAGGGGGCGGGTCACCATGACGGTGGATTGAGCGGGCATGTAGCGTCCCGCCAGCCATTCGGGTAGGTCCTCAGAGGAGTAACCATTTGTGGCAATCACAACCTTGGAAGCTTGCAGTCTTCCCTTTTTAGTCTCTATTTCAAAGCCGCCGCTCGTCTGCTTTACAGACTGAGCCGGGCTGTTCTGAAATAGTCTGGCACCTGCTTTCCCGGCTGCAGCCGCCAGACCGAACAGATACTTGCGAGGATTCAGGGCAAAACCTGTCGAAGTTGTCAGGGCTGCATGAAAACTGCCGTTCAACCCATGCTTTGCCAGCTGATGACGGGAGAGGAAATCCGGCTCCTCGCCCACCCTCCGCATCTCCTCTGCCTGGGCAGACAGACGGCGTGCGGCCTTCTCGTTGTGTGCTAGCTGGGTTTCACCGTGCGAATGGGTGTCTGCGTCAATGGCGTGTGCTTCCAGCAGCTCCTTCACAAGGTTCACAGCGGCCACTTCGCTGGCGTCATAGGTGTCAGCGGCAGCTTTGCCAAAAACCCTGCGCATTGTGCCGCTGGAGAGTTTCGACCCCCCTAGGCAGCAGAACCCGCCATTGCGTCCGGAGGCGCCCCAGCCCGGCGTTTCTGCTTCCAGCAGGACTACTGAGGCACCGCCTTCGGCCAGATGCAGGGCCGCTGATACTCCAGTGAAGCCGCCGCCGATGATCGCAACATCGGCGGAGGTTTCCCCTTCCAGAACAGGCCAGTCCGGTGCCGCAATGGTCTCGTCCCACCAGCAGTTGCTGCGCGGGCCGGGACCATAGGCGTAGCCGGAAAAGATCCGCCGCATCAGGCCCGCTCCGCGGCCTGTTCCTCGCGCTTTTGCCGGGCCACCTGGTGTTTGGTCACCAGCGAGGCAGTGATGACGCCGACAGTGACAATCGAGATCATGATCGTCGACAGCGCGTTGATCTCAGGGCTGACGCCCAGCCGCACGGCCGAGAAGATCTTGATCGGCAGGGTGGTGGCCGAAGGACCGGAGGTGAAGGAGGCAATCACCAGGTCATCCAGCGACAGGGTGAAGGCCAGGAGCCAGCCGGAAATCACCGCAGGTGCAATGATCGGCAGGGTCACCAGCCGGAAGGCCTCTGCTGGCGAACAGCCGAGATCCAGCGCGGCTTCCTCGAGCGAGCGGTCAAACGTCACCAGACGGGAGGACACCACAACAGAGACATAGCACATGGCGAATGTGGTATGCGCCAGCACGATGGTGAAAACCCCGCGGTCCAGCCCTATGCCAATAAACAATAGGAGCAGTGACAGGCCGGTGATCACCTCGGGCATCACCAGCGGCGCATAGATCATGCCCGAAAACAGTGTCCGCCCCATGAATCGCCCGCCCCGCACCAGCACATAGGCGGCGATGGTACCCAGCACGGTCGCCATGGTGGAGGAGAACACTGCCACCTTGATGGTCACCCAGGCGGCATTCAGAAACGCCTCATTCTGGAGCAATTCGCCGTACCACTTGGTCGAGAACCCGGCCCAGACAGTCACCAGTTTGCTTTCGTTGAAGCTGAAGATCACCAGTATGACCATCGGAATGTAAAGGAAGGCGAAGCCCAGGGTCAGCGACACGGCGTTAAACCAGCTCATACGGTTCATTGCTCTGCCTCCTGCTGTTTCTGCTGGTTGCGCTGGAACAGCACGATCGGGATCACCAGAAGCAGCAGCAGAACCACTGCCACTGCAGAGGCCACCGGCCAGTCGCGATTGGAGAAGAATTCCTCCCACAGAACCTTGCCGATCATCAGCGTGTCGGATCCGCCCAGCAGCGACGGGATCACAAATTCACCCAGCACAGGAATGAAGACCAGGAAGCTGCCGGCAATGATGCCTGTCTTGGACAGCGGAATGGTCACCAGCCAAAAGGCGGTTAGGCGTGAGCAGCCAAGGTCCTCTGCCGCCTCGATCAGCGAGCCGTCCAGCCGCTCCAGTGCCGAATAGACGGGCAGGATCATGAACGGCAGATAAGTGTAGACGATGCCGATGTAGACTGCGGAATTGGTGTTGAGGATGGTCAGCGGTTCAGAGATCACTCCTATCCACATCAGAAACTGGTTCAGGAACCCCTCGTTCGACAGGATGCCCATCCACGCATAGACGCGGATCAGGAAGGACGTCCAGAAGGGCAGAATCACCAGCATCATCAGGGTGGGGCGCCATTCTTCCGGTGCGCGCGCCATGCCATAGGCGATGGGGTAGCCTGCCAGTAGAGTGAAAAATGTCGAGATAACCGCAATTTTCAGGGAACTGAGGTAGGCCTTCCAATATAGATCATCTTCGGTCAGCCAGACGAAGTTCTCGAAATCCAGTTCTGCGATGAAGGCAGCGATGCCTTCGGCCCAGTCGAATTGCGGGAAATAGGGCGGGCGGGCAATGGCCGCGTCCGACAATGCGATTTTCAGCACGATGGCAAACGGCACCAGGAACAGTGCCAGAAGCCAGACGTAGGGGATGGCGATCAGGACAAAGCGGCGCATCAGTCGGCCAGCAGAACGCCCGCCGTGGCGGTCCAGGACAGCCAGACAGTGTCTTCCCAAGTAAAGGCGCGGCGGGCGATGCGGCGGGTATTGGCGGTTTGCGCCTTGATCACCGCGCCAGTAGGCAGTTCCACATGGTAGGTGGAAATATTGCCCAGATAGGCGATATCCAGAATGCGGCCCTGTACGGCGTTATCCGCCTCGGCCGGCTGTTCGGAACTGATCGCAACTTTCTCAGGCCGGATCGCCAGATGGCATTTCTGACCGTCGGAGAACGCATTCGGCGACTTCACCGTCAGAGGAGGGTGGCCTTCGTGCCAGGACATTGCGTATGCGTCGCTGCCGTTGGGCGTGGCGGTGCCTTCAATCAGGTTCACGTCGCCAATGAAATCAGCGACATAGACAGAGTTTGGGTTTTCATAGATCCGATCCGGTGTCGCCACCTGGATGATCTTGCCGTGATCCATCACCGCCACGCGGGAGGCCACGGTCATCGCCTCTTCCTGGTCGTGGGTCACGATCACAAAGGTTGTGCCGGTCTTCTCCTGAATGTCCATCAGTTCAAATTGTGTGTCCTGGCGCAGTTTCTTGTCCAGTGCGCCGAGCGGTTCATCAAGCAACAGCAGCTTCGGGTGTTTGGCAAGTGAACGGGCGAGGGCAACACGCTGGCGCTGGCCGCCGGAAATCTGATGCGGCTTGCGGCGGGCGAATTTTTCCAGCCGGGTCAATTTCAGCATCGCCTCAACACGGTCGTCGATGTCGTGCTTTGGCATTTTCTCGCGTTTCAATCCAAAGGCGATGTTTTCCCAGACCGATAGATGCGGGAACAGCGCATAGGACTGGAACATCATGTTCACGGCCCGCTTGTTCGGCGGCACCGGCGCGATATCCTGGCCTGCTAGGAAAATCTTGCCCTCTGTCGGAGTCTCAAATCCGGCGAGCATCCGCATCAGCGTGGTCTTGCCGCAGCCGGACGGACCAAGCAGCGCATAGAATTCCCGTTCGTAGATGTCGATGGTCAGGTTGTCGATGGCGGTGAACTCACCATAGCGTTTGGTGACATTCTGGAAGTGGATCAGGGGCTTCGCCTCAGGATCGTTCCAGGGTTCGAATTCGGAAGCAGTCAAGCCGGGCCTCTTCTGCGAATTGTCGCGCGGATGTCTCTATTGGCCGCGCAAGGAGAATCCAGGCGCGTTATGATTTGCGGGGCGCTGCATACGCCCCGCCGGTCAGAGTACAGCAGATCAGGTGCCGGACTTAACCTTGGTCCACATGCGGGTCGCCTTACGCTGCACTTTCGCAGGATAGCTTTCTTTGATGTACAGGTTCTGGACAGTTTCTTCGTTCGGATAGATCGCGGGATCGCCGATCACATCCTCTTCCAGGAACTCCTGCGACGCCTTGTTGCCATTGGCGTAATAGACATAGTTGGACGCCGCGGCCATATTTTGCGCGTCCATGATGAAGTTCAGGAATTTATGAGCGCCTTCCGGGTTCGGGGCATCGACCGGAATGGTCATCTGGTCGAACCACATCAGCGCGCCTTCCTTGGGCGCATTGTATTCGATCTCAACTCCGTTCTCGGCTTCCGCGGCACGGTCGCGCGCCTGCAGGATGTCGCCAGACCAGCCAAAGGCAACGCAAATGTCACCGTTCGCCAGGGCGTTGATGTATTCCGAGCTGTGGAACTTGGTGATGTAGGGGCGCACGGCCATCAGAACCGGTTCAGCCTTGGCAACCACATCCGCGTCCATGCTGTTGGGATCTTCGCCGATGTATTTCAGTGCTGCCGGGATCATTTCATCCGGGGCGTCCAGGAAATGCACACCACAGCTTGCAAGCTTTTCCATATTGGCCGGGTTGAACACCAGTTCCAGGGAGTCGATCGGAGCGTCCTCCCCCAGAACTTCCTTGACCTTGCCTGCGTTCACGCCGATGCCGGTGGTGCCCCACATGTAGTTGATGGAGTATTCGTTGCCGGGGTCATACTTTGCGGTGCGATCCTCGATCGCCCCCCACATGTTTCCTTTGTTCGGCAGCTTCGACGGATCCAGCTTCTGGAAGGCGCCGGCCTGGATCTGGCGCGCCATGAAGGAGCCGGTCGGCACCACCACGTCATAGCCTGAGCCGCCCGCCAGCATCTTGGTCTCCAGAACCTCGTTGCTGTCAAAGACGTCGTAGATCAGGTCGATGCCGGTTTCCTTCTCGAACTTTTCCAGCAGGCCTTCGTCGATATAGTCCGACCAGTTGTAGACGCGAACCTCTTCCGCCGTGGCGGCGGCTGCCGTGCCAAGGGCAACGACGGCGGTCATGGTCATCGTTTTCAGTGTCATGAAATTCTCCCTGTGCATGCCGGCTTCCAGGTCCGGCTGTAAATGGATTTGATCAAGTTTTGCCGCGTTCGGCAATACTCTTTATGTTTTCACTTGGCTCAGGATGGTGCAAGCTGGCCAAAATCGAGGAGGAAAACCCCAGGTGACAGAGACCACTTCACCCCCCGCAGCGGTGCACGGGAACCCGGCTAAACTGCCTGCGCATGAGATCGTTTATCAGAAGCTGAGAGCGCAGATCCTGTTCGGGGAATTGGTGCCGGGCCAGGCCGTGACAATCCAAGGTCTGGTCGAGACGCTGGAGGCCGGCATGACACCGGTGCGCGAAGCGATCCGGCGGCTTATCTCTGATGGCGCGCTGATGTTCCAGGGGAACCGCCGGGTGTCTGTGCCGCTGCTGGGAGCCGAAGATATTGAAGAGCTTATTTTTGCTAGAAAAACAATAGAGTGTGAGCTTGCGCGCCGGGCTACAATACAGATAAGCGCAGCGGATATCGAAGAACTGGCGGCCATCGATAATGCGCTCGACAAGGCAATCGCCACCGGTGACGTCGCGGGCTACCTGGTGCAGAACTACAGCTTCCACACGGCGCTTTATTCACACGCAAACGCGCCCATTCTAAGCGACATTGCCGACCGTCTTTGGCTGCGGTTCGGTCCCTCGCTGCGCGTGGTCAGCGGCCGCCTGGGAACGCAGAGCTTTCCGGACCGCCATAAAGACATCCTTGATGCGCTGCGGCGGCAGGACCCGGAGATGGCTGCTTTGGCGATGGAGCGGGATGTTTTTGAAGGCATGGAACATGTGGTTCAGGGATTGCGGGCCGCGAACTGATTCGATTGACACCTGAGAATTTGATCATATTCTGGTGCCAATCACTTATTTTCAGGAGCGAGTCTCATGACCGTTATCACCAATCACATGCCGACGGCCGAGCTGCAGGCGCTGGACGCCGCCCACCACATGCATCCGTTCACTGCCAATGGTGAGCTGTCGCAGAAGGGCGCGCGCATCATCACCCGCGCTGATGGCGTTCACCTGACCGACAGCGAAGGCCACCAGATCCTCGATGCGATGGCGGGCCTGTGGTGTGTAAACATCGGTTACGGGCGGGAAGAACTGGCTGAGGTAGCCGCACGCCAGATGCGCGAGCTGCCGTATTACAACACTTTCTTTCAGACCACCCATGTGCCGGCCATCGCTCTGGCCGCGAAGGTCGCCGAATTGGCACCGGGTGATCTGAATAACGTTTTCTTTGCCGGCTCCGGCTCCGAGGCCAATGACACAAACATCCGCATGGTGCGCCATTATTGGGCGTTGAAGGGCAAGCCCTCGAAATCGGTAATCATCAGCCGCAAGAACGCTTATCACGGCTCCTCCGTCGGAAGCGGCTCTTTGGGTGGCATGAGCGGGATGCATGCCCAAGGCGGCATGCCGATCCCGGATATCCACCATATCAATCAGCCGAACTGGTGGGCCGAGGGCGGCGACATGCCGCCGGAAGAATTTGGTCTGCAGCGTGCGCGAGAGCTGGAAGAGGCAATCCTGGAACTCGGCGAAGACCGTGTCGCGGCCTTCATTGCAGAGCCGGTGCAGGGTGCTGGCGGCGTCATCGTGGCGCCGGACAGTTACTGGCCAGAGATCCAGCGGATTTGCGACAAGTATGAAATCCTGCTGATCGCGGACGAGGTAATCTGCGGCTTCGGGCGCACGGGCAACTGGTTTGGCTGCGAAACCTTGAACATCCGCCCTGACATCATGACCATCGCCAAAGGTCTAAGTTCCGGCTATGCGCCGATCGGCGGGTCGATTGTCAGCGATGAGGTTGCGTCAGTGATCGCGGGCGACGAGTTCAACCACGGCTACACCTACTCTGGCCACCCGGTGGCGGCAGCTGTTGCGCTGGAAAACCTACGTATCCTGGAGGAGGAGAACATCCTTGGCCATGTGCGCGACGTGGCGGCGCCATATCTGAAGCAGAAGTGGGAGGCGCTGACCGATCACCCGCTGGTCGGTGAGGCCAAGATTGTTGGTATGATGGGCTCGATTGCATTGACCCCCAACAAGGAAACCCGGGCCGCCTTCGCCTCTGATGCCGGAACCGTCGGATACATTTGCCGGGAGCGCTGCTTTGCCAACAATCTGGTGATGCGCCATGTGGGCGACCGGATGATTATCTCGCCGCCGCTGGTGATTACTCAGGAACAGATCGATGTGCTGATCGAGCGGGCCGTGAATTCGCTGGATGAGTGCCATGCAGAGCTTAAGAAGCAGGACCTGCTGCACAGCGCCTGAAGCAATCACTGGTTTGGATTGAGGTGCGACTCATCAAAGCCCGGCAATATTTTTGCCGGGCTTTTCTTCGGTTATGATGTTTGAAGGGTCGGTTTTTGACCTCTCATAAGTATCATGAGGCGTAAAATGTCATAGAGGCGTCGCAAATTGTCCGATCATGCAATGCAGAACAGGACTAGGCTTCCCCAAGGGTATTCTTTTCCGGCTGGAGAGGGCCGAAGTATGAAATTCGTACGTTCATCGGTGAAAGAATATTTTTTTCATATCTAGCGCTTGGTAGCGTGGGTGTGATTAACTTCGAATAAGTGCAGAGCAAATCTGCCGAAATGACAAAACTACGGGGAGCCTGCTTTGGCTGATGCGTCAAACGTTGATGCGTTCGTTGAATTCGAACGTGTCCAAAAGAGCTATGATGGCGAAAATCTCGTCGTTAAAGATCTCAACCTCACCATGCCCAAAGGTGAATTTCTGACCATGCTTGGCCCGTCCGGGTCCGGGAAAACCACCTGTCTGATGATGCTGGCTGGTTTCGAAACCGCAACCCATGGCGATATCCGTTTGGACGGGACCTCCATCAACAATATCCCGCCGCACAAGCGCGGTATCGGCATGGTGTTTCAGAATTACGCGCTGTTCCCGCATATGACCATCGCGGAAAACCTCTCTTTCCCGCTGGAAGTCCGCAAGATGGGCAAGTCCGAGCGGGAGGAAAAGGTGAAGCGGGCATTGGACATGGTGGAAATGGGAGCCTTTGGCGGCCGCCGTCCGTCACAGCTTTCAGGGGGGCAGCAGCAGCGGATCGCTTTGGCCCGTGCGCTGGTATTTGAACCAGAACTGGTTCTGATGGACGAACCGCTGGGCGCGCTCGACAAGCAATTGCGCGAGAAGATGCAGTTCGAGATCACTCATCTCGCCCACCGTCTGGGAATCACTGTGGTCTATGTGACCCATGACCAGACCGAAGCGCTTACCATGTCCGATCGCGTTGCCGTGTTCGACGATGGCCGCATCCAGCAGATCGCACCGCCGGACCAGCTCTATGAAAGCCCGGAAAACAGCTTCGTGGCCCAGTTTATCGGCGAAAACAACACGCTCGAAGGCACCGTCAAGGAAATCAATAACGGCATCGCGCTGGTGCAGCTGGACGATGGCGAGCTGATTGACTGCAAACCGGTCAATGTTTCGCGCCCTGGAGAGCGCACCCGCGTGTCAATCCGCCCTGAACGGGTGGAATACAACAAGGACCGCCTGCAGGAAGGCGTGCACACGCTCAAGGCGGAAGTGCTCGAGTTCATCTACATGGGCGACATCTTCCGTACCCGTCTGCGGGTGGCCGGGAATGATGAGTTCATCATCAAGACCCGGAACGCCCCGGACCAAGTCCGTCTCCAGCCCGGTCAGCAGATCGAAATCGGCTGGCTGCCGGAAGACTGCCGCGCGCTGGACGCCTGATCCACGCGCGCTGAACCCCCGGCAGAAGAACGACCGGGGGCCTCACTTATGTGAATTTCAACAAGGAGAGACTCTCTATGAAACTCAGCAAACTGTCTGCACTGGCGGTAACAACCGCGCTTTGCGCTCCCTCGGCATTCGCCGAGGAGATGGCCAATGAGCTGACCCTGGTATCCTGGGGCGGAGCTTATGAAAACAGCCAGCACAAAGCCTATGTAGAGCCTTATCTGGCGGCAAACCCCGACGTGAAAATCACCTGGGACCAAAGCGCTGCCGAGGCCGTTGCGAAAATCCGGGCTATGAACGAAGCCGGCAACGTGACTTGGGACCTGGTGGACGTTGTGGCGTCCGACTCCATGCGCTTGTGCGACGAAGGCCTGGCAGAAGAGCTGGATCACGACGGGATTCTGGCAGCAGCGCCCGACGGAACCCCGGCGACCGAAGACTTTGGCGATCTGATCGTCAGCGACTGCTTTGTGCCGCAGATCGTGTATTCGACCACCTTCGGCTACCGCACCGACCTGATCGATCAGCCGGATTCGGTTTGCGCGATCTTTGACACCGAAAAATACCCGGGCAAGCGCTCGCTGCAGAAGCGCCCGATCGACAACATGGAATGGGCGCTGTTCTGCGACGGCGTGGCCAAGGACGAGATTTATGACGTTCTGGGCACCGATGAAGGTGTTGCCCAGGCACTGGCCAAGCTCGACACAATCAAGAACGACGTGGTCTGGTGGACCGCAGGCGCGGAAACCCCGCAGCTGCTGGCCGACGGCGAAGTCGTAATGGGTTCGACCTTCAACGGCCGCCTGTTCTCTGCAATTGCAGAGCAGGGCCAGCCGATCGGCATGCTCTGGGACATGCAGTCCTTCGACCTTGACGGCTGGATCATTCCCGCTGGTCTGCCGGCAGACCGCAAGGCGCGTGTTCTGGACTTCCTGAAGTTCGCCACCGATACCCAGCGTCTGGCCGACCAGGCCAAATACATCTCCTACGGTCCGGCCCGTGCCTCCTCGGCGCCGCTGGTTGGAAAACACGCCGAACTGGGCATCGACATGGCACCGCATATGCCGACCGACCCGGCCAACGCGGGTAACGTGCACGTCTATGACTACGAATGGTGGGCAGACAACCGCGACGATCTGGACGCCAAATTCCAGGCATGGCTGGCCAAGTAATCTGACCTTTCACCCAAGTTGAAAGGCCCGGCGGGGGCCGCGATACGCAGGCCCCCGCCCCAAAAATATAAGACCCGACGGGGAACCCCATGAGTGATATTAGCCAATCCGGCCCGGTGCTGGCGGCAGACGGCACGCCGCTGAAGCGCAGCCTGTCGCGTGCGCTGCGGATGCAGAAGATGCGTGCGCTGCTGCTGATCGCGCCACTGCTTCTGTTCATCCTTCTGACCTTCATCCTGCCGGTGGCGGATATGCTGTACCGGTCGGTGGACAACCGTATCGTCCAGGATGTTCTGCCGCGCACCGTTCAGGCTCTGGAGAGTTGGGATCCTGCGTCAAACCAGCTGCCGGAAGAGGCTGCCTTTGCGGCTCTGGCAGCGGATTTGAAAGAGGCCGCTGAGGCCAAGACCCACACCAAGGTCGCCAAGCGTCTGAATTACGAAAATCCCGGTATCGCTTCGGTCTTCCGGAAATCGGGCCGCAAGGTCAAGAAATGGGATATCGATGCTGATGGTCCCTTCCGGGAAAGACTGATCGAACTCAACAAGGGCTGGGGCGACGTCGAGCTGTGGAAGACGATCAAGACTTACTCCGGCATACGAACCACCGGTTACTTCCTCAACGCAGTTGATATGCAACTGGGCGCAGACGGCGCCGAGATGCGACCCGAGAACGAGCGCATCTACAACACCATGCTGATCCGCACCATGCGGATGTCGCTGATCATCACCTTCAGCTGCATTCTGTTGGGCTACCCGGTGGCCTGGCTGCTGGCTAACTTGCCATCGAGCAAGGCAAACCTTCTGATGATCCTGGTGCTGTTGCCGTTCTGGACATCGCTTCTGGTGCGTACTTCGGCCTGGAAAATCCTGTTGCAGCAGCAGGGTGTGATCAACGACACACTGGTATGGATAGGGCTGGTCGATGACACCAACCGTCTGGTTCTGATCAACAACGAACTGGGCACCATTATTGCTATGACGCACATCCTGCTGCCCTTCATGATCCTGCCTATGTATTCGGTGATGCAGACCATCAACCCGACCTACATGCGCGCGGCCAAATCCATGGGCGCCACCGATTGGACAGCCTTCTGGCGGGTCTATTTCCCGCAGTCGGTGCCAGGCATCGGCGCAGGGTCGATCCTAGTCTTCATCCTGGCTGTGGGCTACTACATCACGCCCGCACTGGTCGGCGGCACCAAAGGCACCTTTATCTCCAACCTGATCGCCTACCATATCTCGACATCGGGTAACTGGGGCCTGGGTGCAGCGCTTGGCGCCATCCTGCTGGCGGTCGTCCTGGTTCTGTACTGGGTCTATGACAAAATTGTCGGCATCGACAACGTGAAGCTGGGGTAACGGACATGAGCGCACTTCCTCCTTATGCAAGCACCGGTCAGCGTGCCTGGTACTATTCCTTCAGAGTGATCTGCGGGCTGATCTTCTTCTTCCTGATTGCGCCGATCGTGGTGATCATTCCCCTAAGTTTCAACGCACAGGACTTCTTTACTTTCACTCCGGAAATGCTGCGACTGGACCCCGAAGGCTTCTCGCTGAAGCATTACAGGAATTTCTTTGGTGATGATTCCTGGCAGACCTCTATGTGGAACTCATTGAAGATCGCACCGATGGCGACCATTGTTTCGGTTACCTTCGGAACCCTGGCTGCCATCGGCCTCAGCCAGCCGCATGTGCCGTTCCGACGGGCGATCATGGCGATTCTGATTTCGCCGATGATTGTGCCGCTGATCATCTCCGCAGCCGGTATGTATTTCTTCTACAGCCGTATCGGCCTGCAGGGGACCTACATGGGCGTTGTGCTTGCGCATGCGGCACTCGGCATCCCGTTTGTGATCATCACAGTGACCGCAACTCTGGTGGGTTTCGACCGCTCGCTGACCCGCGCCGCAGCCAACATGGGGGCTGATCCGGTCACCACCTTCTTCAGGGTGCAGATGCCGCTGATCATGCCTGGCGTGATCTCCGGCGGGCTGTTTGCCTTCATCACCTCCTTTGATGAAGTCGTCGTGGTGCTGTTTGTCGGCTCGGCCGGCCAGCGGACGCTGCCGTGGCAGATGTTCACCGGTCTGCGCGAGCAGATCTCTCCCACCATCCTGGCAGTGGCAACGCTTCTGGTGGCGATCTCCATCATGCTGCTGGCCACAGTGGAAATGCTGCGCCGCCGCTCCGAGCGCCTTCGCGGGATGTCTCCCAGCTGATTGCCGCAAGGTTCACTGAACAAGAAAAGGCCCCGCAATGCGGGGCCTTCCTTTTTTGGCGACAATACTCTGCGACCGAATTATCCTTATCCCATAGGGGGACGGGCGGCCTCCACCGGCGCTACCGCAATCGCTGCAGCAGCCGCAGCGAGGCGTAGCCATCCGGCGTCAGCCCGTTTGCAACCTGATAGGCGCGCACTGCTCCGATGGTCTTTGGCCCGATCTTTCCGTCGACCCCATCAGTGTCAAAACCTGCACGGGTCAGGCGCTCTTGCATCTCTTCCCGTTCGGATAGGGACAGTGCCCGGTCGCCCCTGGGCCAGCTGCTCTGGATCGGCGCACCGCCCTTGATCCGGTCGGCCAGGTGACCGACACCGATCACATAAGCGTCCGCTGTGTTGTAGCGTTCAAGCACTGCAAAATTCCGGAAGATCATGAAGGCCGCACCTTCGCTGCCAGCGGGCAGCAGGATCGAGGCAGGCCCGTGATCCTGCACTGCATTGCCGTCCAGGCCGGTGATGCCTGCTGATGCCCACTCCGACGGCATTTTCTCGATCTCACGATCAGCCAGAGTGTAGTCGAAGCCTTGGGGCAAGGTCACTTCCACCCCCCATGGCTGTCCTTTTACCCAGCCAAACTGGGCAAGATAGGCTGCGGTGGACGCCAGCGCATCAGCCGGATTATCCGACCAGATATCACGCTTGCCGTCACCAGTGAAATCCACTGCATAGTCCAGATAGGACGTTGGAATGAACTGAGTGTGCCCCATCGCCCCGGCCCAGCTGCCGGTCATCTTTCGGGCGGCCACATCGCCTGCCTGCAGGATCTTCAGCGCGGCAACCAGCTGCCCTTCAAAGAACGCGCCGCGCCGCCCGTCAAAGGCCAGGGTCGCCAGAGAGCGGATCACATCCATCTTGCCGCGGAATGTTCCAAAGCTGCTTTCCAGCCCCCAGATTGCGACGACGATTTCCTTCTCAACACCGTATTCCGCTTCGATCTGATCCAGCCGTGCCTGCTGATCGCGCAATGCGGACTTGCCGTTCTTCACCCGCAAATCCGATGCCGCGCTGTCCAGGTAGTCCCAGATCGTCTTCGTGAATTCCGATTGGTTGCGGTCGCGGCGGATTACTTCGGCATCGTAGCTCACCCCTGCAAAGGCATTCTCCAGAACCTCCGCGTTGATCCCTTGGGCCGTTGCACGAGCCTTGAACCCGGATATCCACCCGTCAAAGCCCGCTTCAGCCGCAGCCTGTTCCACTGCGATTCCCTGAAGCGAAACTGGCCTCGCTACTGGTCTCAAGGATGTGGCCAAGGCCAGTTGAAAACTATCACTCTGCTCCTCCTGCCGAACGGCCCCGGACGGGCTTACAGTATCCGGAGAGCTTTCCGGCGCTGCCTCCGCCGTCATTGCACTGCCTGCCACAAGCGATACCGCAACCCATTTGCGCATGATGCACCTCGTTATTCACTGCTCTGTACCAGTCTAACTGCGGATCGGTTCGGGTAAAGAGGCCTGTAAACCCATGTGCGGGGTGCCGCTTGTCTGCATTTACTGCCTGTGCTCGTGTTTGTGTTCACTGCGCAGCAGTTCCAAGGCATCCCGCAGCATTGGCACCCGATGCGGGCGAAAGCTTTGTTCCGTCACTTCCAGCCCGCGCATCCGGTCCAGACGGAAGACCCGCACCGCCTGGCGCAGGCAGCACCAGGCAATCAGAACAGTTGAGCGGTCGAAATACACCACACTCAGCGGTTTCACCTGCCGCTCTGTGACCGCACCGTATCCGTCGGTATAACCGAAACGCACTTCGACCTCGTCCCAGGCAGCCTGGCGCAGATCTTGCGCCGGGATTGCTGGAGGGATTGGGCGCTCGAAGCGGTATGGCGCCAGCACCGCGTGGCGCAGCCGGTGTGCCTGCCGGGGCGGAAGCCGCGCCTGCAGTTTGCGCAATGCTTCAGAGGCCGCAGTGGCCAATTCAGGGTCGCCAATTAGCTCCACCTCACGCAGACCTAGAACCAGCGCTTCCAGCTCGGTGTCGCGAAACCCCATCGGCGGCAGCGCATTATCCTCGATGAGGGTAAAGCCGTATCCTGCCTCGCCATCGATCACAGCGCCCATCTCGCGCAAAGTTGCGATATCGCGATGGATGCTGCGGGCCGACACGCCCAGTTCCTCCCCCAGCCGCGCCGCGGTATGCGGGCCGGGCCCCAGGCGCAGGGCCTGCATCAGCTGGAAGAGGCGGTGAGTTCGGGACATGCCTGATCATCCTATGCACTAATGACATTAATTGTCATCAGGCGGGCGTAGAGAAAGGAGAGCAAACACAACAAACAGGATTTCAGCAATGCTTTCCCTCCTCACATTCCCCAGCGGATTCGGTTTGTTCAGCATGAGTCCCTTCTGCATCAAATCCGCCTTGATGCTGGAGCTGTCCGGCCAGCCCTGGCAGCGCAGCGACATGCTGGACCCAACCGAAATGCCGCACCGGAAGCTGCCGGTTCTTGCGACGCCTGACGGACAGATTGCCGACAGTGACGGCATCCGCGACTGGCTTGAAGAGCAGGGGGCCGATTTCGACGCAGGTCTGAACACCGCAGAGCGCGCCCACGCCCGCGCCTGGGTTCGGCTGGCGGAATACCACCTGGGTCTGCACCTTCTGCAAATGCGCTGGAATGACGATACGGTATGGCCCGAGGTTCGGGATCAGATCTTCCAGCCCGTTCCCGAACCCATGCGCGAAGAGATCAGCGCTCCAGTCAGGAAGGAAATCCAGAACGGGCTGCAGTGGCAGGGCCTCGCCCGTTATAGTGAAGCGGAGCGTATGCACCGGCTTGAACAGGATTTGGAACCGATTGCCGCACTTGCCGCGGACAGCCCGTTCCTGATGGGCGAGCAGATTACCTCAGCGGACCTGAGCGTCGCGCCGTTCCTAGCCTCCATGCTGTACACTTCTGAGACCTCAGTCGTCAGCAAACGCTTGCGGGATGACAAGGTTCTGTGTGCTTATCTGAGCCGTGTGTTCGAAACGGTGCCTCTGCCATGACGACTGCCTTTGCTTCTCCAGAGATCGAGGCCGCCTTTGCGGTCTCTGATCCGCTGGTGCGGGAAGGGTTGCTGCGGCTCCGCCAGTTGGTGTTTGAGACCGCCGCCGCAACGCCAGAGGCCGGGCGGGTGGAGGAAGTGCTGCGCTGGGGACAGCCGTCTTACGTTACACCTGAGACCAAGACGGGTTCTACCGTCCGGCTGGGGGTGCCGAAGGGCGCGCGCTTTGCGCTCTTTGTGCATTGCCAAAGCCGCTTGATTCCGGAGTTTGCCTCGGCATTCCCTGCCTGGGACCGGTTTGAGGGGACTCGCGCCGTGCTGTTTGACGACCCGCAGGACGTGGAGCCGCTGCGTCACGGCTGGCTGATCAAGCGGGCGCTGACCTACAAGATCCGCGCACCGCTGGATATCTCGGCGTAGACCCGGTCAGGTCTGCCCCATCGGGGCAGACTCTATTTGCGCCGCTTGCGCTCCACTTTACGCTTCACCTTGGCAGCCTGGTGCTTGGACTTGGCCGCCTTCCGCTTCACCGTGCGTCCTGCCGGGCTGCGGCGGCCGCGCTGGCCTCCGCCAGCGGGCATCGGGACCTCTTCCAGCGCCAGCAGTTCCAGCTCCAGCCCGCCGGTGACAGGCGCCGCCTGGGTCAGCCGCACCGTCACCCGCTGTCCGATGGTGATGGTCATGCCTGTATCCGCTCCGGTCAGCGTTCCGGACTGAGCGTCAAAATGGAAGAACTCCCGCCCGATGGAGCGTACCGGCACCAAGCCGTCGGCGCCGGTCTCGTCCAGCTTCACAAAGGCGCCAAAGCGGGCAATGCCGCTGATCCGGCCTTCGAATTCATTGCCCACACGCTCACTGAGGTAGGAGGCCAAATAGCGGTCGGTGGTGTCCCGCTCCGCAATCATCGAGCGCCGCTCGGTGTCGGAAATATGGGTGGCAGTGTCTTCCAGCCGCTCGATCTGAGCTTCATCGAGCCCGTCACCCCCCCAGCCGTGCGAGGAGATCAGCGAGCGGTGCACGATCAGGTCAGCGTAACGGCGGATCGGCGAGGTGAAATGCGCGTAGTTTCTGAGCGCCAGGCCGAAATGCCCGAAGTTTTCCGGGTTGTAGTAGGCCTGCTGCATTGAGCGCAGGGTGGAGATGTTGATCAGCTCCGCGTCATCCGTTCCTGCGGCCTGGTTCAGCAGCGCATTCAGGTGCCGGGTCTGCAGAACCTGACCCTTGGCCAGGCTGAGGCCCGCTGCCTGCGCAGTTTCACGCAGGCTTTCCAGTTTCTCCTGTGCCGGTTCCTCGTGCACCCGGAACAACAGCGGCGAGCGTTTTTTGATCAGCGTTTCGGCTGCGGCCACATTGGCGAGGATCATGAACTCCTCGATCAGCTTGTGCGCATCCAGCCGGTCGCGGAAGGCGACCGAGGTGACATTACCTTCGTCATCCAGCACGATCTTGCGTTCCGGCAGGTCCAGGTCCAGCGGCTCACGTGCGGCCAGGGCCTTTGTTAGAGCCTTGTAGGCAGCAAACAAGGGTTTGATGACATCGTCCAGCAGCGGTGCGGTTTTGTCGTTTGCATTGCCGTCCTGCGCCTCTTGCACCTCGGCGTAGTTGAGCGAAGCGACAGACTGCATCAGCCCACGCACGAATGTGTGGGCAATCTTGTTGCCCTCGGCGTCCACCTGCATCCGAACGGCGATACAGGCCCGCGGCACGCCTTCGTGCAAGGAGCACAGATCGCCAGACAGCCGGTCCGGCAGCATTGGCACCACCCGGTCGGGGAAATAGCTGGAGTTGCCGCGCTTCTTCGCCTCGCGGTCCAGTGCTGAACCTGGGCGCACGTAGGCAGCGACATCTGCAATCGCCACCCAGATCACATGACCGCCGGGGTTCTTCGGGTCGTCATCGGCATGGGCATAGCAGGCGTCGTCGTGGTCGCGCGCGTCCGCAGGGTCAATGGTGACCAGCGGCAGTTCTCGCAAATCCTCGCGGCCCTTGAGGCCCACGGGTTTGGCGGCATCAGCCTCTGCCATTACCGGATCGGGGAAATGGTCGGGAATGCCATGCTGGTGAATGGCAATGAGCGACACGGCCTTGGGCGCCGTCGGGTCGCCCAGCCGTCCCACGATGCGCGCGCGCGGCAGGCCCATGCGGCCCTTGGGTCCGGCCTGCTCGGCTTCGACCAGTTCGCCGTCCCGGGCACCATTGACGGCGTCTTGCGTCACCATCCACTCATTCGACGCCGCCTTGTCGATCGGCACAATCCGTCCGCCCTCGGATCCTTTGCGGAAGATACCCAGGACCCGCTTGGGGTTGGTTCCGATGCGCCGGATCAGGCGGGCTTCGTAATTGTGGTCCTGGTCGGGGACCATCTGCAGCTTCACCAGAACCTTATCGCCTTCACCAAGGGCCGGGTCTGAGGGCTTGGCCAGGATCAGGATAATCGGTTCTACACCCTCGCCGTGCCATTCCAGCGGACGTCCGTACAGGTCGCCATCCTCATTCGGCGCCTTCACCTGCAGGACCGTTACCGGCGGCAGCTGGTCCGGGTCACGGTAGGTCTTCTTACGCTTCTGCAAATGCCCTTCGGCCTCCAGCTCCTTCAGGATGCGCTTGAGGTCGATGCGGTCGGCGCCTTTGATGCCAAAGGCCTTGGCAATGTCGCGCTTGGAGGTGTGGGTCGGGTTGGCGGAGATCCAGTCGAGGATTTCGGCCTTGGAGGGAATGCGGCTCATACTTCCCGCGTAACATGGCGCGGGGGCGGCGTCATGGTGAAAAGCGAAGCGTCAGCGCCGCGGCAGATCCGCGGCGGTGTCGACATCCTGCAGGGTATCGGTCAGCGCGGTACGCCAGCCGGGCAGGGTGTTGAGCGTATCGGCCAGAGCATATTCACTGGACCAGCGGACCCCCTTGAACATGTCTTTTGGCAGGCGGGATGGATGCTTGGCACCCACCAGCCAATAGCCGCCGTCCGCCGCCGGACCGAATACCGCGTCATGATCGCCAAGGGCTGCAAAGGCGCGGGCGATATGGGTGCGGGAAATGCCGGGAATGTCTGCGCCGATCAGGCAGATAGGGCCTGTCGCGGATTGAAGCATCCGCTTCATGCGTGCTCCCAGATCGCCTGGCCCTTGCGGCCAGCGCGGCAAATCAGCAGGCCAGACCTTGGAGCGCACTGCCAGGTCCGGCGCCACTGCCAGCACGATCTGCCAGCGCGGATCGCTCAGCCGCCGGATCAGCCGGGCGGACTGATGGCGGAACCACCAAGTCGCAGGGATCACGCCAATATCGCGGCCCAGACGTGTCTTGACCCTTCCGGGGCGCGGTTCCTTGACCATGATGATCAGTGTGCGTTTCACGTGAAATCGCGCACCATGTCCCGATGGTCGATGCCGGCATCGTCATAGACCGGGCCAAAGGCGATGAAGCCAAGCTTTTCATAGAACCCGAGCGCATGGATCTGCGCGCCAAGCTTGGCCTTGGTTACGCCGGGATGTGCCCGTGCGGTATCCACTGCAGCCTCAATCAGCTTGGCGCCAAGCCCGGTGCCGCGGGTAGAGGACAGCACGCAGACCCGGCCGATCTTGGCGGTGTTCCCATTGAACACAATCCGTGCCGTTCCAACCGGGATGCTGTCCTGTTGCGCCAGAAGATGAGTGGCAGAGGCGTCCAGGTCGTCCTGCTCCTCCTCCACCGGCACACCTTGCTCCTCGACAAACACACGGTGGCGCAAGGCAAAGCATGTCTTTAGATCCTCGGTGACCGAGATGCTCAGGCTCATGCGAAATAGTCCTGCAGGATGCGGGTATAGATGGCTTTCAGCTGGTGGATCTGGGCGACCTCGACCCGCTCATCCACCTGATGCATGGTCTTGCCAACCAGGCCGAATTCCACCACGGGGCAGTGGTTTTTCACAAAGCGTGCATCCGATGTGCCGCCGGTGGTCGACAGCTCAGGCTTGCGGCCGGTTTCTGCTTCGACCGCTTTTGAAACCAGATCAGAGAGCGCCCCGGGCGGGGTAATGAAGCTCTCTCCTGAGATCTTCACCTTCATCCCGATATCAACGCCGAATTCAGCAGCCACTTTGTCCGCCTCGCATTGCAGCCAATCTGAGAGGCCGGCACCTGTATGGGCGTCGTTGAAGCGGATGTTGACGGCAGAAGTCGCCTGCGCAGGGATCACATTGGTGGCGGTGTTGCCGGTGTCGATGGTGACGACGGCCAGGGTGGAGGCGTCAAAGTGTTCAGTGCCCTGGTCCAGTTCATGGCTTGCCAGCCGGTCCATCAGCCGCGCCATTGCATTCAGCGGATTGTTGGCACGGTGCGGGTAAGCCGAATGCCCCTGCACACCGGTGACCGTGAACCAGGCGGTCATCGACCCCCGGCGGCCGATCTTGATCATCTCGCCCATCTCGTTGGGGCAAGTAGGCTCGCCCACAAGGCAGACCGACATCTGTTCGCCCGCATCTGCCATGTAGTCCAGAAGCGCGGTGGTTCCGTCGACGGCATCGCCTTCCTCATCGCCAGTGATTGTCAGGATGATGGCGCCATCCGGCGGGGTGTCCTGCACGAGGTCCACAGCGGCCGCGGCAAAGGCGGCAACCCCGGACTTCATGTCGGTGGCGCCGCGGCCGTACATGAAGCCGTCCTTCTCCTCGGCGCCAAAGGGAGGCATGGTCCAGGCAGCTTCATCCCCCAGCGGCACCACGTCGGTATGACCGTTGAAGCCAAAGGTTTTGGTGTGGCCTTTGGCGCCCCAGCGGGCAAACAGGTTGCTGACTTCGCCGCGGTCGGCGCGCGTACAGGTGAAACCAGCCTGGCTCAGCAGTTTTTCCAGCAGAACCAGCGCGCCGCCCTCCTCAGGCGTGACCGACGGGCAGCGGATCAGGTCGGCGGTCAGGCGGGCGGGATCGGTTTGCGGCATCGTCTGGCTCCTCAGGTTCCGGTTGGCACAGGCCTAGCCCGTATCGCGGCGCAGCGCAATTCACAGCACAGGCACTGAAACTGGCAAGATCTCGACGGACAGCACCTCACCTGCAGCGGCGGCCAAACAGCTCAAAACTGCCGCTTCGGCTGCCTGCCGGACACAGTTCCGGCGGCAATTCTGCCTCTGTTGCCAAAGCGCTTGCTTGAAAAACGTGATCCGCCTAAGGACGTTGAAACTCTGTCAGAGGCCAAACCGAGCGTTTCCGTGCTGTACTCCCGCCTGATCACCGCTGCCCTATTCATGCTTTGGGGGCAAATGCTCTCTGCGCAGGTTCTGACGGTCAACACCGTGACCCGCCCGCCGTTCTCCATGGTCGAAGAGGGTGGCGACACCGGATTTTCGCTGGAACTGTTCAAGATCCTGGCTGAGCGGCTGGATTTGGAGTACCGCATCAACCGCACCGGCAGTTTTGCAGAGATGCTGGACGGTGTCCGCAACGGCGAGGCGGATCTGGCAGCGGCCAATATCTCGATCACGGCCTCCCGTGAAATCCAGATGGATTTCAGCCATCCGATCTTCGAAAGCGGCCTTCAGATCATGGTGCAGGCCGATGATATCCGCGAGCCGTCTCTGTTGCGGGCGCTGCTGTCCTGGGACCTGGCCGCCGCCATCGGCATCGCCTTTCTGCTGCTGTTCGGGGGCGGCATGATGATGTGGGCGTTTGAACGCCGCGCCCAGCCCTATTTCGACCGCCCCCTGAAGGAGGCGTGGTTTCCCTCTTTCTGGTGGGCGTTGAATCTGGTGGTGAATGGCGGGTTTGAAGAGAGGGTGCCACGCACGCCCGTCGGGCGCATGTTCGGCGTTCTGCTGGTGATCTCCTCGCTCTTCATCGTCTCCATCTTTGTTGCCAAGATCACTGCGGTGATGACAGTGGAAGCCATCAGCGGTTCAGTGAACTCTGTCAATGACCTCTACGGCAGATCTGTCGGCACCATCGGCGGCTCAACCGCTGCGGGGTTCCTCGACCGGCGCGAGATCGACTATGCCGCCTTTGCAGGCCTGGAAGAGATGCTCGCCGCGTTTGAGGCGTCTGAGATCAAGGCGGTGGTCTTTGATGCGCCGGTGCTGAAGTTCTACGAGCAGCAGGGCGGGCACAAATACGGGCAGACTATCGGCCAGCCGTTCCTGCGGGAAAATTACGGGCTGGTCTTCCCGGCCGGATCGCCGCTGGTAGAGGATGTGAATCAGGTGCTTCTGACGATGCAGGAGGACGGCAGCTATGACGCCCTCTACCGCAAATGGTTCGGCAGTCAGAACTGACGTCTTCTGCTAGTGGAAAACCGGCTCTTCGCCGTCGAAGAACGGGGTCATCTGAGCGACAATCACCGCGTTTTCCTCCAGTGCCCGTTGCATCAGATCACGTTCTTCGTCACCGATTTCATTACCTTCGGCCTCGCGCTCTTCCAAGGTGCCATATCCGGTCACGTCCAATGGCGCGGTATCGGCCTGTTTCAGGATCGCCACGGTTTCCCGCACCGCCTCAGCTTCATCAATGCCAGACGCATAAATCATCAGCGCAGCACCGGTGGCGCCATCAGGCAGGCCGTCCCCCTCCTTGCGTCCGATCTGGACAAGCAGGGTATAGACTTGCTGGCGGGAGGGTTTCTTCTTTTCCATGGCGCCGCCATAGCGCCGGGGCAGGGGGATGGTCAATCAAATTGCGCGGGCGGCGCAGGCCGGGTGAGCGGGAAACGGAAACCTTGCGGTTCCAGGCATCCCAGATTTATGGCTGTGCTGAAAAACTCTCTGCAAGGATCCTGAAATGCGCTTCTCTGCTCTGACTGCCCAGCCGGTTCCGTGGAAGAACGGCGGCGGCGTGACCCGGGAACTGGCGTCTCATGCTGTAGATGGAAAGCTGGCGTGGCGTCTGAGCTTGGCGGACATCACCCGGAACGGCCCGTTTTCCGCATTCCCGGGCCTCGCCCGTATCCATTGCATCGTCGAAGGGGCCGGGCACACTCTGTCGAATGAAACCACGCGGCTGGAGGCCCGGCCGCTTGATCCGCTGTGCTTTGATGGCGAAGCAACGCTGGACTGCCAGTTGCGCGATGGGCCCTGCAAGGCCTTCAATGTGATATATGATCCGGTACTGGTGACGGCAAAGCCCAGTATTCTCGCTGACGGTCCGGTGCCGGAGGCCCAAGGTCTGCGCGTGCTATTTGTGGTTTCAGGCGGCCTGGAGGCGGCAGGCACAGGCCGGCTTGGCCCCGGCGAAGGGGTTGTTACACAAGGCTTCGGCGCCGCGGTGGTCACCGGCGGCGGCACCGTCGTCCAAGTGCGGATATTGCCAGTTTAGAGACTGTTCAGCAGTTCCTTGATTGCTGTCTTGTAGCCTGCAACCACGCTGTCCCGGGCGATATGGCGGCCTTGCTGAACCACATGGCGGCCGGCGCTCCAGACATCCGTGACAGTGTCGTCACCTGCCGCAAAGCAGAGACCGTCCAGCATTTGTTCTGGTTTCAGTGCGCAAAGAGCCGGCACGCCGCCGTCTATTGCCACCAGATCAGCCAGCGCGCCTTCCTCGATCCGCCCTGCATCGCGGCCCAGGGCCTTTGCCCCGCCGCTCGCCGCGCCCAAATACAACGTCTCTCCTACGGAGCCCTCTCCCGGCACTAGAACATTGCGCGCCAGGTCTCGCAGGCGCTGGGAATACTCCAGAGTGCGCAGCTCCTCCGGCAGCGATATCCGCACGTTAGAGTCTGATCCAACGCCGAACGCTCCCTCATGCGCCAGGTATTCCACGCCGTTGAACGGGCCGTCGCCCAGATTGGCCTCGGTGATCGGGCAGAGGCCCGCAACGGCACCGGATCGTGCCATTCCGATTGTCTCGGTGCTGGTCATATGGGTGGCGTGGATCAGGCACCACTTGCCATCAACAGCTGCGTTGTCCAGCAGCCACTCAACAGGCCGCGCGCCCAGCCAGGCGCTGATGTCGGCCACTTCCTTGGGCTGCTCCGAAATGTGGATATGCACCGGCAGCCCGTTCTGGATCTGCAGCACCTCGGCCAGATCTTCCGGGCATGTGGCGCGCAGCGAATGCGGTGCGATGCCGACGCAGGCGTCCTGGGGCAGGTCCCGCGCGGCAATATCACGGGCGCGTTCAACCAGTTCGGAAAACGCGCCAACCGAGTTGCCAAACCGCTGCTGCCCCCCGTTCAGAGCCTGTTTTTCGGCACCGCCATAGGTGTAGAGCACCGGCAGGTGCGTCAGGCCGATACCGGTCTGGCTGGCCGCAGAAAACACTCGCTCGCTGAGCTCTGTCACTGACGCAAAACGCGCCCCGCCGGGTTGGTGGTGGACGTAGTGAAACTCGCCGACAGATGCGTACCCGGCCTCCAGCATCTCCATGAACACCAGCGCGGCAATGGCCTCGTACTGCTCAGGCGTGATGCGGTCCATAAAGCGGTACATCAGCTCGCGCCAAGTCCAGAAACTGTCCTTCCCGGCTGCGCGGTACTCGGTCATCCCGGCCATGGCGCGCTGAAAGCTGTGCGAATGCAGATTGCCCAGCGATGGCAGCAGCACGTCCACTTTGGCATCCCCTGCCTCCGGCGCGGCACCGGTTTCCAGAGACGAAATCCGGCCGTTCTCAACCGACAGCCGGAGGTTCTCAGCCCATCCCTTAGACAGGCGGGCGCGCTGGGCAAATATGGTCTGCATCTGACTCTCTTATGTATAGATGTAATATCATTAGCGCCATGTTTATTGGGCGGCAAGGGTTTTGCACAGAAGGGGCGGCGCCCCTCGGCCTGTTGGCCTCACCCCGGGATACTTGCGGCCAGAAGAATAGGGGATCCAGTCTTCATCTGGCTGCAAACATCCTGGGGTTTGGGGCAAAGCCCCAATAAAAAACGCGCCCGGCCAGGGCGCGTTCGGTTGCTTCAGCGATGCGGTGCAGGTCAGTCGCGCAGCAGCTCGTTGATGCCGGTCTTGGAACGGGTCTTCTCATCAACGCGCTTCACAATCACCGCGCAGTAGAGGCTGATGTTGTTCTTTGACGGCATCGAACCTGCAACAACAACAGAGTAGGGCGGCACTTCGCCGTACATCACTTCACCGGTCTCGCGGTCGACGATCTTGGTCGACTTGCCGATGAACACGCCCATGCCTAGAACTGAGCCTTCGCGCACGATGCAGCCTTCGACAACCTCGGAGCGGGCGCCGATGAAGCAGTTGTCCTCAATGATGGTCGGGCCGGCCTGCATCGGCTCCAGCACGCCGCCGATGCCGACGCCGCCGGACAGGTGCACGTTCTTGCCGATCTGGGCGCAGGAGCCGACGGTGGCCCAGGTGTCGACCATTGTGCCCTCGTCGACGTATGCGCCTAGGTTCACGAAAGAGGGCATCAGCACCGCACCGGGCGCGACATAGGCGGATTTGCGGACCACGCAGTTCGGCACTGCGCGGAAGCCCGCGGATTTCCAGTCAGCTTCGCCCCAGCCGTTGAACTTGCTGTCAACCTTGTCCCACCAGCCGCCAGCCTGCGGGCCGCCTTCGTGGATTTCCATGTCCTTGATGCGGAAGCCCAGCAGCACGGCCTTCTTGGCCCACTGGTTCACATGCCATTCGCCGTTCTCCAGCTTTTCGGCAACCCGCAGGGACCCGGAGTCCAGCGCATTCAGAGTGTCTTCAATAGCTTCACGCTGTTCGCCGGTGGTGGCGGGGGTGATGGTGTCGCGCGCCTCCCAGGCGGCTTCGATTGCTGCTTCCAGCTGGGCGTTGGACATGGATGTTCCTCCGGCATCGGTTAGATTCGGAGCTTCATACCGGCAAACTGCCTGCAGGTCATGTCCGGATTGCGTCCAAATTGCCGCCCCCGACGGCGTTTTGCCGGGTTCCGGCCGGTCAGCGCACCCGGCGCAAGTGCCGGCGCAGAATCTCGCAGGCCCCAGCAGCATCACGCCGCGCCATCGCCTGGACGATGGCAGCGTGATCGGAATCCGCGCGGCGGGTCCACTGATGCTGCCAATTGGCGAACAGGTGCCGGGCGGCGGCGATATGCAGATCGCTGATCGCCGACAGCAGTCGCGGCATGGCGCAGGGCGCTAGAATCACCTGGTGAAAGGCACGGTTCAGCCTTTCCCAGCTGGCCATGTCCTCAGCTGCATCGCAGGCCAGGCGGGCGGCGTCGGCTGCTACTATGTCTTCTTGTGACAGCCGGGGAAAGGCATGGGTCAAGGCCAGCACTTCAAGCGAGACCCGCATCTCGATCACTTCGCGGATCTCGGCGGGGTTCAAGGCGCTGACCCTTGTGCCGCGGCGGGGTTCGGATACCGCCAGCCCGTGCGCCTCCAGCCGCAACAGTGCCTCGCGCACCGGCACATGGCTGGCCGCGAACTCCCGCGCGATATGGTCCTGGCGCAGTTTTTCACCCGCAGGCAGGCTGCCGGTTATGATGCGCTCGCTTAACGCTTGGTAGATCGTATCAGCAATGGTTGCGGACATGGTATTGCGATAGGGCGGCCTGCCAGTTGCTGCAAGGATTATCCCAGCGGATCAGGGGCAATGTTGCCGCCGCAGATCAGCACTGCCACACGCTCTCCAGCGGCGGGACGGTAAGCGCCGCACATAAGCGCCGCCAGTGCGGTGGCGCCCGCGGGCTCCACCAGGATCCGCCGTTCGCGCCAGAGCACTGTCTGGGCCTGCGTGATGGCACTGTCCGGCACGGTGAGGGATGTGACACCCTGCGCCGCGGCCAGTTCAAAGCAGATGCTGCCGATGCGTTTTGCCCCCAGCGCGTTGGCTGCCACGCCAGAGACCTCGACATCCACCGGCTGCCCGGCTGCCAGCGCTGCGTTCAGCGCACAGGAGGTCTCCGGTTCCACCGCGACGATTTTGCGCGTGCCCGAGAACCAGGCCAGCGCGCCGCCGATCAGCCCGCCGCCGCCCACTGCAATCAGCAGGGTATCGGCTTGCAGCCCCTGTGCCTGCCACTCGGAGAAACAGGTGCCCTGGCCCGCCACGGTGGCAGGCGCGTCATAGGCATGGACCTGCATGGCGCCAGTCTCTTGCTCGTATGCCTGCGCCAATTCCAGCGCATTGGCATAGGCGCCGGGCACAACCTGCAGATCTGCGCCGGTGCGTTCGATCAGGGAAATCTTGGCGGGGCCTGCCATCTCGGGCACATAGATCCGCGCCTTGTGGCCCAGCTGATGCGCGGCATAGGCAACGGCCGCCCCGTGATTGCCGCCGGATGCTGCAACCAGGCCGCCGTCGGGCACTTCCTGGCTCAGCAGCGTGTTGAAGGCGCCGCGGGCCTTGAAACTGCCGGTGTGCTGCATGTGCTCCAGCTTCAGCTCCACGGGGTAGTCCAGCCCGAACCCGCGGGTCTGAATCACCGGGGTTTGCTGCACGTAAGGGCGGATGCGCTCTGCTGCTGCTTCGATTTCACCCTGCCAGTGCATGTGCGTTCCTCCCTGCCTGCCTGGCCGGAACCTTAGCCGCGCCGGGGCGGGGCGCAAGCGGAACGGCGCGTTTCCTGCTTTCTTGATTGGCGCTAACGGCCAAGGAGGGTTACAAAGGAAGTCCTGTTATTTCTTACCTGGATTGCCAATGACCGAAGATCGACACAGCCGTTTCCGCGACGCACATTCAGACCGGGATCGGGCCGAACATGTGCCCGCCACGCCGCAGACGCAGGCAGCTGCCTACCGGCTGGCCTTTGCGGATGACGAGTTTCTGTGCCGGGATGAACTGCGCCCGGTACGCCTGCAGCTGGAGCTGTTGAAGCCGGAGCTGATGCTGAACGAGCATGGCATCGAAAGCACCATCGTGATGTTCGGCGGCGCCCGCATTCCGGATCCAGAGTATAAAGACAAGGCACGCACTCAGACGCTGGCCGATCTCTCGCATTTCTACGATGAGGCGCGTGAGTTCGCCCGGCTGATGACCGAAAAGTCAAAGGAGAGCGGTGGCCGTCACAATGTCGTGGTGACCGGAGGCGGTCCCGGCGTGATGGAAGCGGGAAACCGCGGTGCAAAGGATGCAGGCGGTCATTCCGTTGGCCTGTCAATCGTGCTGCCGCATGAGCAGGCGCCCAACGGCTATGTGACGCCGGATCTCAGCTTCAACTTCCACTATTTCGCCATCCGCAAGATGCATTTCCTGATGCGGGCGCGGGCGATCACCGTGTTCCCGGGCGGCTTTGGCACCCTGGATGAGCTGTTCGAAAGCCTGACGCTGATCCAGACCGGCCGTATGGAGCGGGTGCCGTTCCTGCTGTTCGGCAAGGAGTTCTGGAACAAGATCGTCAACTGGGAGGCGCTGGCCGATGCCGGCACCATCTCCGATCAGGATCTGGACTTGTTCCGTGTGGTCGACACCGCACAAGAAGCGGTGGGAATCATTGATAACTGGGAGCCTGCACCACCACGCGACAGCCTTCCTGGCCGCGAACGCTGACCGCCGCCAGAAGATGCCGCCGGGATCAGGAAAATTCCGGTGGCAGCGTTCCCATTTCCACACCCGTCGTCAGCCGGGTCAGGATCTGAGTGCCGCCCACACGCTTCACGGCAAAGCCATAACCGCGCAGGCGGAACTTCCATTCCCGCGGGCTAAGCGCTTTTTGGCGTTCACTGCGGATTAAATCCAGAACACTGGGGTCAATCGCGGCGCTGTTTTGTTGCATCGGAGCCATCTGCCTTCCCTTCTGAAAATTTGATTGTCCGTAATTAGGAAACTGTTTGCCCGAAGCGGCGGAATTTGAGCTGGATTAAGGAAAGAATGCGGCAGGTGGCGCGGCCGCCAGTTCTGTAGCGGTTTTGCAACAGAGCCTGCAGTTGCCAGACAGAAGCTGCAGGACAGGCGGGCGGATTTCTGCTTGTGCAGTGCCTTGAATGCGCGAAAGCCCGCCATTTGCAGGAAATTGCTACTGTTTGTGCCGGTTGCGTCAATAAGCCGGCCAATCTTGGCCACATTTGCTAACACATACTTGTTGCGGTGGACGAGTGGAGAGACCGGATGGCTGAGGTTACAGACTACACAGCGCTTTTAGCTTATACTTCAAACAGTTATTACCGCTGGAACAGCCAGACTGATTTGGGCACCCAATCCGTCGTGACATACAGTTTTACCAGTAGCAGCAATTTGGGCGACGTTGCCCAAGACCCTTATGGAGCAACCGGCTACTGGTCCTTTAACACCACCCAGCGCGACTATTTCCGGCAGGCCCTTGCTGAATTCGAACAGGCAGCGGGTGTGCGTTTTGTCGAAATCGACGGTCCTGCGATGATCAATGTCTTCGGCTATGACGGCGGCTCAGCCGCCGGCTGGGCGAATTATGCCTGGGCCAGCCAGTACTCGACCGGTGCGGGGCAACTGGCGATTGAGGGTGGAAATATCGCCCCTGGTTCTTACGGCTACGAAACAGTGCTGCACGAAATCGGTCATTCGCTTGGCTTGAAGCATCCTCATGACGGCGATCCGACCCTGGCGGATCATCTGGATGACCAGGAACACACCGTCATGACCTACACCTATGGCGGCTACAATGTCACCGAGCTTGGCACGTTTGATGTTCAGGCGCTGGAGCACATCTATGGGAGTGCCGGCGGCACCAGCGGCTGGAAGGTGTCATACAGCTATGACCGGCATGTGGTGATCGCCGGCAGCGCCCGCTCGGAAACGATGCTGGCTGCGGGCCAAAGATCCAAAATCTACGCCGGAGATGGTGATGACAACGTCCTTGGCCGCGAGGGAAATGACAAACTCTATGGCGGTAACGGCGACGATACCGTCACGGGCAGCTATGGCACTGATCGGATCTACGGGGGCAAAGGGCATGACATTCTGATCGGTGGCATCGACGAGAGCACCTATTCCGGTCAGGCTGACGAGGGCGACAGGCTCTTTGCGTCCTGGGGCCGTGACACGCTTTATGGCGGACGCGGCGACGACATCCTAAAAGCCGGTGGCGGGGCTGACAGGCTGGTTGGCGGCGACGGGTCCGACGTGCTGACCGGTGGGGCCCATGCGGACGTCTTTGTCTTTGAAAACGCAGACTATTGGGAAAATGAAATCATCACTGACTTCGGTAATGGCAATGACAGGATCGAGTTCTCCGGCACCGTGATCAACAGCTTCAGCGACCTGACCATCACGCAGCAGAACGGCAATACCCAGATCAGCTACTACGGCAACCACGACATAGAACTGACCGGCTACACCGGCAGCCTGTCGTCAGACGATTTCATCTTCAGTTAAGGCAGCCGGGGACCCTGCCGCAGCGGGGCCGGAGCCGGGTCACTTCATTCCGGCTTCGGCCTCAATCTGCTTGAGGCTCTTGCGGGCGCGCTCGGTGGCTGATTTCAGCTGGCCGCAGGCCGCCATGATGTCATCGCCGCGGGTCTTGCGGATCGGCGAGGCATAGCCCGCCTGATAAATGATATTGGCAAAGGCCCGGATGCGGTTGTTGGAGGACCGCTTGTACGGGCTGCCCGGCCATTCGTTGAACGGGATCAGGTTGATCTTGGCCGGGATGCTGTAGCGCTTGATGTGGTCGATCAGCCGGTGCGCGTCCTCGTCCGAGTCGTTCACCCCGTCCAGCATCACGTATTCAAAAGTGATCCGCTCAGAGTTAGACGCCTTCGGATAGTCCGCCAGCGCCTGCAGCAATTCGTCGATGTTCCAGCGCTTGTTGATCGGCACCAGCACATCGCGGGTCTCATTGGTGGTGGCATGGAAGGAAATTGCCAGCAGGCAGCCGATTTCCTCAGCTGTTCGGGCAATTTCCGGCACCACGCCGGAGGTCGACAGCGTGATCCGGCGGCGGGACAGCGAAATGCCCTCCGGGTCCATCGCAATCTTCATCGCGTCGCGCACGTTGTCGAAATTATAGAGCGGCTCACCCATGCCCATCAGCACGATGTTCGACAGCAGCCGCGTCTCATCCTTGGGGGCGCCCGGCACCGGCCATTCCTCCAGATCGTCGCGCGCCATCATCACCTGGCCGACAATCTCCGCCGGGGTCAGGTTGCGCACCAGCTTCTGGGTGCCGGTGTGGCAGAAGGAGCAGGTCAGGGTGCAGCCCACCTGGCTGGAGATGCACAGGGTGCCGCGGTCATCCTCGGGGATATAGACCACCTCGACCTCATGGCCGCCATTGATCCGCACTAGGTATTTGCGGGTACCGTCGGTCGACACCTGCTTGCTCACCACTTCCGGAATGCGGATCTCAAAGGTTTCCGCCAGCTGCGCGCGGTAGGCCTTGGCCAGGTTGGTCATGTCGGCAAAGTCGCGCTTGCCCCATTGGTAGATCCACTGCCAGATCTGGCCGACCCGCATCTTGGCCTGCTTTTCCGGCGTACCGTGTTCAATCAGAACCTCACGCATGCGCTCGCGGGTCAGGCCGACAAGATTGATCTTGCCGCCCTCGGGCTCCTTGCGGGGCAGGGTCATAACGTCCTGGGTGATCGGCGCGCTGGCGGTCATGGCAAAAGCCTCGGGTGATGGTGGGCGGATGCGGCTCTATATAGGATTTCGCGCGGAGATCAAAAGGAATCGGCGGAAATCGGGTTTCACATCAGTTTCCGGGCGGTCACTGGCTCAGCCGCACCAGTTCGCCGACCCGCGCCCGTCCCAAGGTTGTCCAGCAGGCCCGGGTGGCAATTCCAGCGTCTTCCGGAACCGGATGCGCAGTTCCGATATAGCTGCAATGTGCGGCGCGAAATGTTTCCCAAGCCGTCTGGCTCGCCATGAGCGCGGCTTCGGTGTCTGTCCCGCCAGTGTTGTTGTCCCGTTCCGCGGCTGCAATCATGGCAGCTTCCAGAGCGTTGAACAGCGCCGCTTCCACTCCTTCTTCGTCATCTGCCACGCAGGAGCCAACCTCCTCCTGGCTGCCCGTGCCGCATTCCAGCGCCGGATTGGCATGGGCGGGCAAGGCAAGCAGCGTGGCCGCAAGGATAGGGAGCGGAAGAAACGCAGAGTACAGCATGGCAGGCACCTCCTGCCTCAATGCTACGCCTCCCGGGGCTTTCAAACAAGAAAACCCCGGCGCGGGGCCGGGGTCTGGTGTGTTCGGATCTTTCAGAAAATCACTTGCTGCAGCGCTTTTCCGCATCTTCGATCGCTGCGGTGAATCCCAGCAGCGAGAAGGTGTCCTTGGTCTGGGTGCCGCGGGCTGAACGCGCGGTCAGCACCGCATCGGCGCCGCGCTTCATGGCGGTGACGATCTTGGCATCATCCGCCGGCGTTGCCGGCCAGGCCCATTCGCCCTCCGTGAACAGCTCAAACTCGGACTCGCCAATCGCCAGGTTCACGGTCGATCCCGGCGCAAACGGATACCCGCCGGTAAAGCTCACCTCGCCCTTCGGCGCATCGCTGCTGCGGAAGGTGACAAACAGCTGGATCTCGCTGCGGCGCACCGCCACGACACGGCCGTCGCGGGTGTTCACGGTCTCCTTCGGTGCGGAAACCCCCCAGCATTCGTTCGGATCGTTGCCCTCGAAAACGCTCCAATCGACCTTGGCCGCAACCCGGTTGTTCGACGTTTCCTGTGCAGTTGCGGTGGTTGCCAATGCTGCCAGACACAGGCCCGCAGCCACGCGGGCGAGTTTCAATGCCATTTGTCCCGACTCCAAGACTGTTCTTTCATACCTCAAATCAAGCAAAGGGCCCGCAGCGTTCAACCGCTGTCTGGTCCCGATCCCTTCGCTTGCGCTACACAAGCACACTAACGTAACTAGCACCACGGGCGAAAGTGCGTTTTGGCAGGATTTCGCCCAGAAAATATGAGGGGAGACATCATGCCGAATCCAGTGCCCATGGCCGAAGTCTGGCGCGGCCCGTTGCTGGAAAGCCTGCACCTGGGCCATGCCGTCATCTGTGACGACAGCGGTCAGGTGGTGCGCAGCTGGGGCGATCCGGACGCAGTGATCTATCCGCGCAGCTCCGCCAAGATGATCCAGGCGCTGCCGCTGATCACCTCCGGCGCTGCCGCGCGTTATGGTCTGAACCCGGAACAACTGGCGCTGGCCTGTGCGTCGCACAACGGCGCGCACATTCACACGGACCGGGTCAATGCCTGGCTGGGGCAGCTGGGCATGGGCGATGACGACTTCCGCTGCGGCCCGCAGCTGCCAGACGATATCCCCGCCCGCAATGAGCTGGTCAAGACCGACAGCAGCCCCTGCCAGGTGCACAACAACTGCTCCGGCAAGCACGCAGGCTTTCTGACCCTTAATCAGTACCTTGGCGGCAGCGCCGAATACATCGAGGTGGACCACCCGGTGCAGCAGGCCTGCCTTGCGGCGTTTGAGGAAACCACCGGCCAGGACAGCCCGGGCTATGGCATCGACGGCTGCTCAGCGCCGAACTTTGCCACCACTGTCACCGGGCTGGCGCGTTCGATGGCCTGGTTCGCCAGCGCCGCAGACCGTTCCGACCGCGCGTCTGAGGCCGCGCAGCAGCTGGTTGCCGCCATGACTGCCCATCCGGAACTAGTGGCAGGCGAAACCCGCTGCTGCACCAACCTGATGCGCGCCATGGGCGGCAAGGTGGCGATCAAGACCGGCGCCGAGGCGGTGTTCATCGCCATCCTGCCGGAGCAGAAGCTGGGCGTTGCGCTGAAGATCTCCGATGGCAGCACCCGCGCCAGCGAATGCGCGATTGCGGCGCTGATGGTCAGCCTCGGCGTGCTGGATGCTGATCACCCGGAAACCAGTAAGTACATGAACAAGATGCTCTACAGCCGCCGCGGGCTGGAATGTGGATCCATCCGCCCCGCTGCCGAACTGCTGTTCTGAAATCAAATGCCCCGGTTCAGGGCCGGGGCATTTTCTTACATTTCCATGTCGATAATTTCAGCGACTTCTACCGAGCCGCTGCCGTCTGCCACCATCGGGCAACCCTTGGCCATCTGACAGGCGGCATCCTGATCCGCAGCTTCTACCACCGAATAGCCTGACAGCGGATTGGCGCCGCCATTGTCGACCACCCCGCCGGCGCTGACGGTCTTGGACATCCCAACCGGTGCACCCGGCACCTTCAGGGCATCGCCCATACCTCCCATCCAGTCTTTCCAGGCCTGCATGACCCTCGCGCCTTCTTCCTCACTCTCCGGGGTCTTGCCGCCGTGATAGGCAAAAACGAACTGTGGCATTGGTCTACTCCCTTGGTTTCGTTGATGGTTCAGTCTTCTGCGGTCAGCTGTGCCTCTAGTTTGCGCAGGGTGGAGGTCCAGCCCTCTTCGTGGCGGGCGGCAATGCCGTCATCGCCCAGATCCCGGTGGTCGACCACCAGCATGGCGCCGTCCCCGGCTGCTGCGACGGTCAGGGTTACATGGCTCTCATCGCCGCGGCTGCCGTCGTCGCCGTGCCAGGCCCAGGTGAAGCCAACGGATTTCGGCGCATCCACATGGGTCACCTGTCCGGAGACATGAAACCGCTGGCCGTCACTGTTCTGCATGACCGAGTACCAGGGGCCGGTGCGGCTCAGGTTCAGGTCATGTTCCGGAATGGTAACCCCTTCCGGTCCCCACCATTGCAGCAGCTTGTTCGGCGTGGTCACCCAGGCAAAGAGTTTCTCCGGGCTGACCGGGAATGTCCGCTTCAGTTGCAGATCACTCATGCCTCGTCCTCCATCAGGGCTGCTTCCAGCCTGTCCAGGCTTCCTTCCCAGAAGGCACGGCGTGACTGGGTCCACTCAGCAATCATCCGCAGCCCTTCCGGGCAGGCGGAGTACAGCCGTTTGGTGCCCTCAGCGCGCTGAGTGACCAGCCCGGCCTCGCGCAAGACCTTCAGATGGCGCGAGACCGCTGGCGCCGAAATGCCTGCGCCGGGTGCCAGATCACCGGCGGGCAGTTCGCCCTCAGTAATCAGCTGATCCACGATCATCAGGCGGGTTTCGTCCGACAGCGCGGCAAAGGATTTCAGAATCGGTGTCATGCCTTTTATTAGCATGAATGTTAATTAAGGAAAATGTTAAATATGGGGTAAAGCCAGAGCCGGCCTTACATCATATCCCACAGCAGCTTGGCCGCGAGCGAGACAGAGGTCACCACCAGCAGTGGCTTGATCACCTTTGCCCCCTGTTTCCTGGCCAGCCCCGCACCCGCCCGCGCACCGGCAATCTGGGCGCAGCCCATCAGCAGGCCGGTGATCCACCAAGGGGTCGCAAAGAAGGAAAACGCCAGCAGACCGCCTGCATTGGAGGCGAAATTCAGCAGTTTGGTATGGGCGGTTGCACGCAGGATGCCGTAGCCCGCCAGCGACACAAAGGCGAGCATGTAGAAGCTGCCAGCGCCAGGCCCCAGCAGCCCGTCATAGGCCCCGCACAGCGGAACGATGAGCGCGGTGAACAGGGCAGGGGACAGGCGCCGGTGCCGGTCGAGATCATCCAGTCCCTTCTTCAGCGCAAAGAAAATGGCGATCCCGATCAGCAGTACCGGCAGAATCACCCGAATCCACTCAGTCGGCAGGTAGGCCACCAGAAACGCACCCGCAACTGCCGCGGCAAAGGCGATCAGTGCTGGCCCGATCTGCGTCTTCAGGTCTACATGCCCGGCCCGTGCATAGGTGAAGGCGGCGGTCGCTGCGCCGAACAGCCCTTGGATCTTGTTGGTCGACAGTGCCGTCACCGGATTGGCCCCTGCCAGCAGCAGCACCGGCACCGTGATCAGCCCGCCGCCGCCTGCAATTGCGTCAATGAACCCGGCGGCAAACCCCGCCGCCAGCAACAGCAGCAGGGTCTCAATACCCACTTCCAGCATGCGATGATCAGTCCTTGATTTCGTCCTGGGCATAGCCCTGGATGTACAAAAGCGCCGTCAGGTCGCCGTGATTGATGCGGATATCGCATTCCGCCGCGACTGAGGGTTTGGCATGCAGCGCCACACCTGCGCCCGCGCGCTTCAGCATGCCGAGGTCATTGGCGCCATCACCAACCGCGATCACATCCGCCTCAGCGATTCCAAGCCGGCTGGAGATCTGCTCCAGCGCCTCCACCTTGGCCTCCCGCCCCAGAATCGGCCGGCCTGCCGCGCCGGTCAGCTTACCGTCCTCTGTCAGCAGCGTGTTTGCACGGTTCTCATCAAAGCCCAGTACTTCTGCGACCCGCGCCGTGAACGCCGTGAAGCCGCCAGAAACCAGCGCCGCATAGGCACCGTCCACCTTCATCGTTGCCAGCAGCTGCTTGCCGCCGGGCATCAGCGTGATACGCTCCTCCAGCACCTTGGTGATAACCGTCTCCGGCAGCCCCTTCAACAGCCCGACCCGCTCAGTCAGCGCGCCTTCGAAATCCAGTTCGCCGTTCATCGCCCGCGCGGTGATGTCCTTCACCCGCGCGCCGACGCCTGCCTCCTCGGCCAGCTCATCAATGCACTCCTGCTGGATCATGGTGGAGTCCATGTCCGCCAGCAGCATCTTCTTCCGGCGCCCGGCGCTGGGCTGAATGACCAGGTCCACACCCATGCCCTGCAGATCTTCCCAGACGTCCCATCGGTTATCCGGCATCTGCTTCAGCGGAAACTCGGCCGCCACTCCCAGCGCCAGCCAGACCGCCTCGTCGCCGCCCCAGGCATTGCGCAGCGATTCGATCAGCGCAGGCTCCAGCACCGGTCGGGCAGGGTTGCAAAGCAGGGTGGCGGTGTACATCGGCAGGCTCCGTTCCAGCGCTGTTTGCCCTGTCATAACGCTGTCCCGGCAGAACAGCCAGACGGCAAAAAACTGCGGAAATCAGGGTGCATCATAAGGAGCGCCCCTTTGCACCATTTCAGCGCGGCTGTTTCCGATGGTGGAAATTCATGTCGCAAAAAACAGATGAACAGCCGCATTTTTCTGAAATTTCTGTTGCGTGCCGCGCTGCAGCACACTAGCTCTGATGGCGGGACACCCCTCCCCAACGAGGGGCGCTTATCTGGAAGGGTAGCATTTATGGCTATTGAACAACCTGCCGCGCGGCCGGCCAATCCGCGTTTTTCGTCCGGCCCCTGCGCCAAACCCCCTGTCTTTGATCTGAGCAAACTTGCAGGCGCGCCGCTGGGCCGCTCGCACCGCGCTGCGGTGGGCAAGGACAAGCTGAAGGCTGCGATCGAAGGCACCCGCGAGATCCTGAGCATCCCCGCTGATTACAAGATCGGCATCGTGCCCGCGTCCGACACCGGCGCGGTGGAAATGGCGATGTGGAATCTTCTGGGCGCCCGCGGCGTTGAGATGCTGGCCTGGGAAAGCTTCGGCGCCGGCTGGGTTACCGACGTTGTGAAACAGCTTAAGCTGGACGCCACTGTCAAAACCGCTGACTACGGCCAGATCGTGGACCTCTCCACCGTCGATTTCGCCAATGACGTCGTCTTCACCTGGAACGGCACCACCTCCGGCGTACGCGTCCCCAATGGCGACTGGATCCCGGCGGACCGCGAAGGCCTGACCATCTGCGACGCCACCTCCGCTGCCTTCGCGCAGTATCTGCCTTGGGACAAGCTGGATGTGACCACTTTCTCCTGGCAGAAGGTGCTGGGCGGCGAAGCGGCGCACGGCATGATCATCCTCAGCCCCCGCGCAGTGGAGCGTCTGGAGAGCTACACACCCGCATGGCCGCTGCCCAAGATCTTCCGCCTGACCAAGGGCGGCAAGCTGATCGACGGCATCTTCCAGGGCGCAACCATCAACACCCCTTCGATGCTGGCGGTGGAGGACTACCTGCTGGCGCTCGACTGGGCGCGTTCGGTGGGCGGTATGGAAGGCCTGCGCGAGCGCGCCTATGCCAACCTGGCCGCGGTGCAAAGCTTCGTCCAGGACAACCCCTGGATCGCCTTCCTGGCCGAGCAGCCGGAATACCGCTCCAACACATCTGTCTGCCTCAAGTTCTCCGACGAGCGCATCCAGGACGGCGCCGCCTTTGCCAAGGCCGTGGCCAAACGTCTGGAAGCTGAAGGCGCCGCCTATGACATCGGCGCCTACCGCGATGCGCCTCCGGGCCTGCGCATATGGTGCGGCGGCACGGTGGAGGCCGCCGACGTGGCGGCGCTGATGCCCTGGATCAAATGGGCCTTCGAGGCCGAGATCGCCGCGCAGACTGAAGCGGCCTGAGCAACCTTAAAGGCGGGCGGCAGCGCCCGCAGTCCCAGCACAGACATTCTAAGGACCACAGTCATGGCTCCCAAAGTACTCATCTCCGACAAACTGTCCGAGGCCGCCGTCCAGATCTTCCGCGACCGCGGCATCGACGTCGACTTCCTGCCCGACGTGGGTAAGGACAAGGAAAAACTGGCCGAAATCATCGGCCAGTATGACGGCCTCGCCATCCGCTCCGCCACCAAGGTGACCGAGAAGATCCTCGAGAACGCCGATAACCTCAAGGTGATCGGCCGGGCCGGCATCGGCACCGACAACATCGACAAGGAAGCCGCCTCCAAGCGCGGCGTCATTGTGATGAACACCCCCTTCGGCAACATGATCACCACCGCCGAACACGCGATTGCAATGATGTTCGCGGTTGCCCGCCAGCTGCCGGAGGCCTCCGCCTCCACTCATGCCGGCAAATGGGAAAAATCCAAGTTCATGGGGGTTGAGCTGACCGCCAAGACCCTGGGCGTGATCGGCGCGGGCAACATCGGCGGCATCGTCTGCGACCGTGCCCGCGGCCTCAAGATGAAGGTTGTGGCCTTTGACCCCTATCTGAGCCAGGAAAAGGCCGACAAGATGGGCGTCGAAAAGGTTGAGCTGGATGAGCTGCTGGCCCGCGCCGACTTCATCACCCTGCACGTGCCGCTGACCGATCAGACCCGCAACATCCTGTCCAAGGAAAACCTGGCAAAGACCAAGAAGGGCGTGCGCATCATCAACTGCGCCCGCGGCGGCCTGGTGGATGAAGGCGCACTGGCGGAACTGCTGACCTCCGGCCATGTGGCAGGCGCCGCTTTCGATGTGTTCTCGGTGGAACCGGCCAAGGAAAACGCCCTCTTCGGCCTGCCTAACGTGGTCTGCACCCCGCACCTGGGTGCCGCCACAACCGAGGCGCAGGAAAACGTCGCCCTGCAGGTGGCAGAGCAGATGTCCAACTACCTGCTGACGGGTGCCGTGGAAAACGCGCTCAACATGCCCAGCGTGACGGCTGAGGAAGCCAAGGTCATGGGCCCCTGGATCAAGCTGGCCGATCACCTGGGCAGCTTCGTCGGCCAGATGACGGATGAGCCGATCAAGGCGATCAACATCCTTTATGATGGTGTTGCCGCGGGCATGAACCTGGACGCGCTGAATTGCGCGGTGATCGCCGGTATCATGAAACGCTCCAACCCCGAGGTGAACATGGTCTCCGCGCCCGTGGTGGCCAAGGAGCGCGGCATCCAGATCTCCACCACCAATCAGGACAAGTCCGGCTCCTTCGATGGCTACGTCAAGGTGACCGCGGTGACCTCCAAGCGCGAACGCTCGGTGGCGGGCACCGTGTTCTCGGACGGCAAGCCGCGGTTCATCCAGATCAAGGGCATCAACATCGAGGCGGATGTGGGCGCGCATATGCTCTACACCACCAACGAGGATGTCCCTGGCATCATCGGCACCCTGGGCCACACCATGGGCGACCATGGCGTAAACATCGCCAATTTCACCCTCGGCCGGTCCGAGGCCGGCGGCGAAGCCATCGCGCTTCTCTATGTGGATAATGAAGTCCCGGCAGAGGTGCGCGCCAAACTGGCGGAAACCGGTCTGTTCAACCAGATCAAGCCGCTGCAGTTCGACGTCGCCTGACGACCCGTTCGGTCAGTTCCTTGCAAAAGCCCCCGCCTGTTCTGCGGGGGCTTTTACATTTTATCTCTGGTGCAGGAATGCCGCCTTCTCCGGCCGGCTGCGCAGGACAATAGCGCCGAACAGCAGCATCGACGCCAGCGCCGTCAGCGACCCTGCCTTTGCCAGCACTTCGGTTCGCTCGAGGATCGCCAGCGGAATGCCGGGTATCAGCAACCCCAGCGACAGCACTGTTGCGGCCAGATGCAGCCGCGGCAGCCGGCCTTCGCCGGCGCCGGGCACCAGATGATAATAAAAGGCATAGATCGCGCAGCTGACCCAGCCCAGCAGGTTCAGATGCCCATGCGCAGGCGACAGCAGGTGGTCCTGGCTCGCCGACATCTGGATCCCCCAAACCATGCCGCCCAAGGCGCATAGCACTGCAATCAGCATGAACGGCCGTGCAATTCCATTCATCACTTGTCCCTCCCATGACGCGGTTCCGTTTTACCGTCACCAGAACCTCGCAGATTTCGAAACGCCAGCCTAACACACTTCACTGATCTTTTGGGAAAACCGGCAGGCCGGGAGATTCTGCGGGGTTGAGGTGCAGGGCTTGATCCGGCATCAAAACAGCAGCAGCAAAGGACAGCAGATGACTTCCCCTCTCTACGCCATTGGCGATATTCACGGCCAGTCGGCAATGCTGGAACAGGCGCTGGCCTTGATCGAGACGGACGGAGGCCCGCAGGCGCGCATCGTGTTTCTCGGCGATTACACCGACCGGGGTCCGGACAGCCGCGGCGTGATGGAACGGCTGATGCAAGGCCAGGCCGCGGGCCGCAACTGGATTTTCCTCAAGGGCAATCATGACCGCATGTTTTCGATGTTCCTGGAGGAGTATCCGCGCAACGACGCCCGCCTGCTGGTCGGCTACCATTGGCTGCACGAGCGCATCGGGGGCATTGAGACTCTGCAATCCTACGGCGTGGAGGTGGCGGAGGGCGACCGCATCTACCAGACCCACGCGCGCGCCCGCGCTGCGGTGCCGCAGGCGCATCTGGATTTCCTCGCAGGCCTCAAACCCTATCACCAGGAGGCGCAGCTGCTGTTTGCTCACGCAGGCATCCGTCCAGGCCTGCCGCTGGAGAGCCAAAGCGAGGACGATCTGATCTGGATCCGGCAGGAGTTCCTGAACGACGAACGCGCCCACCCCTGGCTGGTGGTGCACGGCCATACCCCGGCAAAACAGGCCGAGCACCACGTGAACCGGATCAACCTCGACAGCGGCGCAGGCTACGGCCGTCCGCTCACCGCTGCGGTGTTTGAGGGCCGGGATTGCTGGCTTCTCACCGAAGCAGGCCGCCAGCCGCTGCTCCCGTGAAACTCCCCTTGTTCATCTGGCTGAAAATATCCTGGGGGTGAGCGCCCCGGGGCGCGAGGGGGCAAAGCCCCCTTAAACAGCCCTCAACCCCAATCAAGCACCACCTTGCCGCTGGAGCCGGATTTCATCGCCGCAAAGCCGTCGGCAAAGTCATCAACGCCGAAGCGGTGGGTGATCACCCGGCTCACATCCAGCCCGTTCTGCAGCATCGCGATCATCTTGTACCAGGTCTCGAACATCTCGCGCCCGTAGACGCCCTTGATGGTAATCGCCTTGAACACGATGCGCGACCAGTCGACCGGCGACTTGCCCGGCGGAATGCCCAACAGGGCAATCTTGCCGCCCATCACCAGTGCCTCCACCATCTGATCCAGCGCCGCCTGACTGCCGGACATTTCCAGCCCGACGTCGAACCCCTGTTTCAGGCCCAACTCGCGCACCACGTCCTGCAGGTCTTCCTGCGCCACGTTCACCGCACGCACCGCCGGCACCACATGTTCCGCCAGTGTCAGCCGGTCCGGGTTGATATCGGTGATCACCACATGCCGCGCGCCGGCATGTTTCGCCACCGCCGCCGCCATGATGCCGATCGGGCCTGCGCCGGTGATCAGCACATCTTCTCCCAGCAGGTCAAAGCTCAGCGCCGTATGCACCGCATTGCCCAGCGGGTCGAGAATGGCGCCGATCTCATCCGGAATGTCATCCGGCAGCGGCACCACGTTAAAGGCCGGCAGCTTAAGATACTGGGCAAAGGCGCCCTGCTCGTTCACCCCGATGCCGCGGGTGCCGGGGTCCAGGTGGAACTTGCCGGCCCGGCTCTGGCGCGAGTCTGTCTTGATCAGATGCCCCTCACCGGAGCAGCGCTGCCCCACCGCCAGATCGGTGACATTGCGGCCGATCTCGACGATCTCGCCCGCAAACTCATGGCCGGTGATCATCGGCACCGGCACGGTATGCGCCGCCCATTCGTCCCAGTTCCAGATGTGGATATCGGTGCCGCAGATGCCGGTCTTCTTCACCTTGATCAGCACCTCGTCGGGGCCGATCTCCGGCACCGGCGCCTGCACCATCCACAGGCCCTCCCGCGGATGGCTTTTCTCCAGCGCCTTCATCGTGTTCGGACGGCTCATGACACAATCCCCAGTTCCTTGCCCACCTTGCCAAAGGCGGCCAATGCCCGGTCCAGTTCCTCCCGCGTCAGTGCGGCATTCATCTGCGTCCGGATCCGCGCTTGGCCGCGCGGCACCACCGGGAAGAAGAAGCCGGAGACATAAACGCCCTCGTCAAACAGCCTGGCCGCCATGTCCTGCGCCAGCTGCGCCTCGCCCAGCATCACCGGGATGATCGGATGCTCACCCGGCAAGAGGTCAAAGCCAAGCTTTTCCAGCCCCGCCCGCCAGTATTTCGCATTCTCGAACAGCTGCGCCCGCAGGCCGTCCCCTTCCTCCACCAGCCGGATCGCTTCCAGCCCGGCAGCAACAATGGATGGCGGCAGCGAATTGGAGAACAGATAGGGCCGCGCCCGCTGCCGCAGCAGGTCGATCACTGGCTGCGGCCCGGCGATGTAACCGCCGATGGCCCCCCCAAGTGCTTTGCCCAATGTCCCGGTGACGATATCAACGTCCACCCCGAAATGCTCCGGCGTGCCGGCGCCCGTCGCCCCCATAAATCCGGTGGCGTGGCAGTCATCCACCATCACTACCGCATCGTATTTGTCCGCCAGCGCCCGGATCTCCGGCAGCTTGGCCAGATAACCGTCCATCGAGAACACGCCGTCGGTGGCGATCATGATATGCCGCGCCCCGTCTTCACGGGCCTGCTTCAGCCAGGCCTCCAGGTCGTTCATATCGCTGTTCAGGTAGCGGTAGCGCTTTGCCTTGCACAGCCGGATGCCGTCGATGATCGACGCATGGTTCAGACTGTCCGAAATAATCGCATCCTCCGGCCCCAACAGCGGCTCGAACAAACCGCCATTGGCGTCGAAACAGGCCGCGAACAGGATCGCGTCATCCTTGCCGAGGAACTTCGCCAGGCGGCTCTCCAGCTCCCGGTGAATGTCCTGGGTGCCGCAGATGAACCGCACTGACGCCATGCCGAACCCTTTCGGCTCCATCGCGTCCTTGGCAGCCTTGATCAGGGCGGGGTGGTCGGCCAGACCCAGATAGTTGTTGGCGCACAGGTTGATCACTTCGCGCCCGCCAACCGTGATCTCCCCCCCCTGCGGGGAGGTGATCATTCGCTCGCGCTTGTACAGCCCCTCACCCTCAATCTGGGCTAGCGTGTTGGAGATGTCGGTCAGAAAAGCAGTGGACATGCGCAAACTCCCTTGGTGTCTCGAGTCGCGTGTCTACCATAGCGGATGCGTTTCCGGAATACGGGATTTCATCATTGCGGAAAAAAATCCGTCAAACTGGACGCGGCGGCTGGAAATCCGCCAATCCGGGCTATCTGCCCAGGAAACAGCAGGGAGTGCGGCCATGGCAAAAGTGACCGGCATCGGCGGAGTGTTCATCAAGGCGCAAGGTGACGCCAAGGCGCTGGCGGCATGGTACCGTGACCACCTCGGCCTTGAGTTGGAGGAGTTCGGCGGCGCTGTCCTCAGTTGGAAGGACGACACGGCAGAGGACGGCGGCCTCACGGTCTGGGGCACTGCCGATCCGAACGGCAGCTGGTTTGCCCCCAGCACCTCCGGTTTCATGATCAACTACCGGGTCGACGATATGGACGGCATGATCGCGCAGCTCACGGACGCAGGCATACCGATCCAGCAGGGTCCTGAGGCGCACGAGAACGGGCGCTTTGCCTGGCTTATGGATCCGGAGGGCAACAAGGTAGAGTTGTGGGAACCCAAACTCTGGGACGAGAAGAACAAGGGCTGACCGCCCAAAAGAAAACGCGGCCCCCAATGGGGACCGCGCTTCCAATCAGCAAAGCTGTCTGGCTTACACCAGTTCCAGGTTCACAGCCGACTCGCGGCCGTCACGGCCGGGCTCGATGTCGAAAGTGACTTTCTGGTTGTCGGCGAGGCCGGTCAGGCCCGAACGCTCAACAGCGGAGATGTGCACGAACACATCTTTGCTGCCGCCCTCGGGTGCGATGAAGCCGTAGCCTTTGGTGGTGTTGAACCATTTTACGGTGCCGGTGGCCATATCCGTAGTCTCCTGTTTGATGCTGCCCGCGGAACTGCGGCAGCCTGGCGTAGTCGGTCTGGATCGAGAGACTGATAACGCCGCGAAAACGGGAGACAGTGGATCGACAAGAATAACGTTAGCGGTCCACATATGGGCCGGTCCCCCGAGTCGTTCAAGGGGAATGTGCATAAAAGGGCAAGGGCGGGGTATTCTTGCCGAAAATTGCCATCGGGTGTTCCCGGAGCGGGTGGTACCGGTTTGTACTACGCATTCTTCACAATCAAAAACACCCGCGCCGGCCCCTCGGGGGCGGTGATCGAATGGGCGACGTCGGCGGCATAGCGCGCGGTGTCGCCGGCCTGCAGCTGGTCCTTGGCATTGCCGGAGCTGACTGCAATCTCGCCCTCCAGCACCGTCAGTTGCTCCACCGCGCCGCGGGTGTGGGGCTGGCTGATGAGTGCGCCGCCCTGGTCGAAGCGGATGTCATAGACCTCATGCCCGCCAGCCTCCTCTGGCGGCGACAGGATGCGGATGCGGCAGCCCTGGCCCATGTTCTCGATCTTGGGCACATCCGACGCGCGAAGCACCTCGATCCGGTCCTGCATGTCGCCCGCTTCCAGCAGCCCTGCAAAATCCACCTGCAGGGCGCGCGTGAGGTTCCACAGCGTCGCAATGGTAGGGGAACTTTCGCCGCGCTCGATCTGGCTCACCATCGAGCGGCTGACGCCCGACAGGTTTGCCACCGCTTCCAGGCTCAGGCCTTGCGCGCGGCGCGCCTCTTTCAGGCGTGCAGGCAGCAGGGTCAGGATATCGTCTGTGTTTTCCGTCATGACGGATTCTCTGCGCCGGCGGGGCGGATTTGTCAAATGCTCTGGCACCATCGCCATGCTGCGCCGCGGCGGTGCACAGGGGGTGTACAAGGGGTGCACGGGGGGTGACGCCGCGTTTCCATGACGGCACGTCCCGGCAGACAGGGCCATGCTGCGGGCGCATACTGGCGTCAATGCAGGAGTTGAGGAGTAAGACCAATGACAGACATCGTGATCCTGGACGGCGCCCGTACCGCCATCGGCACCTTTGGCGGCGCGCTGGCAAATACCGCGCCGATCGACCTGGCAGCCACCGTGTCCAAGGCGGCGCTGGAGCGTTCCGGAGTGGAGGGCGGCCAGATCGGCCATGTGGTGTTCGGCCACATCATCAACACCGAACCCCGCGACATGTACCTGAGCCGGGTTGCAGCAATGCAGGCAGGCGTCCCGGATGTGGTGCCTGCGATGAACGTGAACCGGCTCTGCGGCTCTGGTGTGCAGGCAATTGTGTCTGCGTTTCAATCGCTTGCCCTTGGAGACGCAGAGTTTGCCCTGGCCGGCGGTGCCGAAAACATGTCGCGCAGCCCCTACATCATCCAGCAAAGCCGCTGGGGTGCCAAAATGGGTGATGTTAAGTCGCTGGACATGATGCTGGGCGCGCTGAACTGCCCGTTCGGCACCGGGCACATGGGGGTGACGGCAGAGAATGTTGCGGATGAGCACGGCATTACCCGCGAGCAGATGGACGAATTCGCCCTCGCCAGCCAGACCCGCGCCGCTGCGGCGATCGAAGCCGGATATTTCAAGTCCCAGATCGCACCGGTCGAGGTGAAGGTGAAGCGCGACATGGTTCCGTTTGAGGTGGATGAGCACCCCAAGCCAACCACACCAGAGGCACTGGCGGGCCTGCGCGCGGTGTTCCAGAAGGACGGCCGTGTAACTGCCGGAAATGCCAGCGGAATCAATGATGGCGCTGCGGCCATGGTGCTGGCCACGGCGGCGGCGGCTGAGCGAGCCGGGTTGAAACCCAAGGCCCGGATTCTGGGCTATGCCCATGCCGGGGTGCGGCCCGAGGTGATGGGCATCGGACCGGTTCCCGCGGTGCGCAACCTGCTGGAGAAAACCGGTCTGTCTGCCGGGGATTTCGACGTCATTGAATCAAACGAAGCCTTCGCCTCGCAGGCGCTGGCGGTGAACAAGGAGCTGGGGCTGGATCCGGCCAAGGTGAACCCGAACGGAGGCGCCATTGCGCTAGGCCATCCGGTGGGTGCAACCGGTGCCATTATCACTCTGAAAACGCTCTATGAATTAGAGCGCATCGGCGGCTCCAAAGGGTTGATCACCATGTGCATCGGCGGTGGTCAGGGCATTGCCCTGGCAATTGAGCGTCTTTGATAAAGGAAGGGCATGGGCGCCGGCAGGCAGGCCCCATGCCCGCCCTGACCGGCCAGCTGCTGCGGGTTTTGCGGACAGGTTACGGTTTTCTCGTATACAGAAAGTGCAATCCAAAGTAGTATTTTAAATATGACAAGAATCGCAATAAGTTACTCGCTTCTTGTCCTGTATGCGCTGGACTTGCCTCCGTAGGGGGTGAAATGCCAGCTAATGGCGAGGCAAGCGTGCAGTCCGCGCAGCCCGCAGCCCGCAGCCCGCGGGCCGGTAAGGGGGTTTAATGACAACTAAGGTGCTGCTTCTGGAAGATGACCAAGGTGTCCGTTTCACCTTCACAATGGCACTGCAAGATGCCGGATATGACGTGAAATCTGTTGCCAGCTGTGCCGAAGCGATTGCCGCGTTGTCAGACATCGAGGCAGGAATTCTGATCCTGGATCTGAAGATCGGAGAAGAAATGTCGCTGTCTGTGGCCGAATATGCTGCCCTCATGCGCCCGGATATGCCGGTTGTCTACATAACCGGCAGCCGGTTGTTCACCGGCGGCGAACTGTTCGGATTGAGCCGCAATATCCGCTGGGTGCTGCACAAGCCGGTCAACCTGCCAGATCTTGTTAGCATGATCGACTATGTCGCTGGCCAGATGGTCACCGCAGAGGCCTGCTGAGCCGGGTTTTCATCAGCCGAAAGAAATGGTGAAAACAGCGCCCTTGCCGGGTTCTGCATCGGCAGTGAGCAGCCAGTTGTGGCGGCGGCAGATCTCAGCGCAAGTCGACAGCCCGATGCCGCTGCCTTCTATTTCACGGTGCGCACGGTGAAAAGGCTGGAGGATCAGGTGCCGGTCTTCCGGATCAAAGCCGGTTCCGTTGTCCGCAACCGACATCTTCCACTGGTCCCGGCCGGCGCCGCTCAAATCAATCGTGATCTGCAAAGGCCGGTCAGGCTGCCGGTATTTAATCGCGTTCGACAAAAGATTTGTGAGTACCAGGTGCAGCAGTGTCGGATCTGCGTGCAGCAGGAAGCCGTCGCCGTTGATCCGGATTTGCCCGCCGCAGGCTTGCAGCTCCTGTGTCAGGCTTGTGCATGCCTCAGACACCGCGTCCTGTGCGGAGATTTCCTGAACGTTTATTCTGGCTGACGTCGACACGGAATGGTCCAGCAATTCCGTTGTCAGCCGGTCCATCTGCTGGGTAGCCCGGGTCATGTGCTGCAGGAACTCTCGCGCCGTTTCAGGCAGGCCGTCAGCGTAATGTTTCCAGAAATAGTGCAATGAACCGGAGAGGGTGCTGATCGGTGTGCGAAGGTCATGGGATGCTGCATGGGCGAAGGCTTCCATTGTCAGCAGAGTTTCCTGAAGTTTCAGGTTGGCATCCCTGGCGCTGTGCAGCTGGCTGTTCAGCCTGCTGCGCAGCTCATTCATCTGCCGGAGGGAATCTGCAGTAATTCTGAGCTGGTCATGGGTCAGCAGAATCAGCCGTTCACCCTGCGCATTGGAGCGCAGCAAGGATACACGAAATTCCGTTTCCGGAGACGCCGCCGTGCGGATGCCTGCTGTCATGGGCAGGGTCGTGGCACCCTGGGCTGTACCGTGCCGGAGTCTCTCAACGACGCGCTCGGTTTCCAGCAGCGTAAGCTTGCTGATACTGGTTCCGTTCAATGCACCGCTGCCGGGCTGGGCGCTGGGAGCAAAGCTGCGCTCTGCCCGCCTGTTGCAAACAAGAATGCGCCCGTTCCAGTCGAGGATGAAAGATGCGTAGGGAGACGCCAAATAAGCCTTCCCCAACAGTTCATCCTCTAAGGAGTCGTTTCCCGCCGGTATCTCCATCAGAGCCGGTTATCCTAAGCTTTCGGTAAGTTTAAGGTGAAGGCCCGGAGCCGTTGCCATAGCCGGGCGCAGGAGCGTTCCGGTTGGGATATTGCGAAGCATGCTCGGTTCACTCTGATCCGCTCCTGTAAAGCTTCAAACCGCCAAAGACATGAGTTGTGCGGCCCGCCTCGTCCTGAAGGGCTTGAGCAAACAGCTCGCCGTTTTCGTAGCTGCCATCAGCAGCCTCCAGTCTCACAGGATAGTGAAAAGGCTGTCCTGCCGACAGCACATCCTGCAGCCCGTCGTTAATAAAACTTCTATCTTCCGGATGGATGCACCCCAGCAGCGTCTCCACGGATGGCACGTCCTTTCCCTGAACACACCCCGTCAGGTCATACATAGGCGCATTCCAGAGCGGCACATTGTTCCTGACGTCAAAGGAGAAGGTGCCGACCGAGAAATGGTTCAGCACCGCCGCGCTGGACCCCAGCATCAGGCTGCGCTCCTCAAGTTGCGCTTTGTTCCAGCACACTCCTATAAGTTGTACTTTTCACCGTGGGAGTCCTGAACTACCATCAGGCTCCCAGCTATGCTGAGCGTTTTGCCCGCATCGTCGAAGAAACGGGCTTCATACTCAAAAGACCCTGCATCTTGCAGCAACTTGTCCAGCTGCGTTTGCAGAGCAGGCCGGTCTTCCGGATGGACCCGGCCAAGCAGTTCATCGATACCAAGACCAGATGCAGAGTCTTCGACACCCAAAATGGTGTGGGCTTCAGGGGACAGAATAGTTTCCATCGTTTGCAGGTTCTGGGTCAAGAAACCAACATTGGCGACCTTGCTGACCAGCTTCAGGACATTGTTAACAGGCTCGTTGTCGAAACGGGACACAGTGATCGAGATGCCGATCAGCTTTTGGTGAAGATCCAGCACCGGAGACAGGATCAGTGTGTAGTACTCGTTGCCTGAAAGCACTGGGATGCGCCGGGTTTCCTGCAGCCGAAGAACAGTATTTGCAATCGGCGCCAGAGCCGGGAAGCCGCTGGGCAGGTTGCAATGACTCAGGTGCAGTCCGGTTGGGAGAAGCTCGCGAATGCCAAACACCTCCTGCGCGACGCGCGACAGCCGCCGGATGATCAGGGCTTGATCCGCGAGCGCAACTGCGTAAGGCGAAGATGCCAGCATCGCTTCCAGCTCAAAGGCCAGCGCCTGGCGTTCCGCAGAGCTGATCTGCAATTCCTCGTTGACGGTCAGCAGCTCTTCGTTTGTGGATTGCAGCTCCTCATTGGAGGTTTCCAATTCCTCGTTTGTGGCCTGGAATTCCTCATTTGTGGATTGCAGTTCCTCGTTGGAAGATTGCAGCTCTTCATTCGCGGTTTGCAGCTCCTCAATCGTCTGCTGAAGCGCTTCCTGGGTGGACCGGATCTCCATTTCCATACGTTCGACATAGTCGCGCTGTTCCCGGTCGGAAATCTCGCCGAAGTTGATTTCCTTTTGTTCCTCGAACTTGGAGTTAATGGCCAGCAGGCAATGCACCTCCCCGCCTTTGTGGCTGAAGAACGGGAAGGCTTGCAGCTGGACGCGGTTGCCATTCGGCAAAGAGACGTTGTGCCAGCGCCCGTCGCGGCGTTCCTCGTTGCGGATGGAGACGGCGATTAGACTTGCAGCCTCGCTGCGCAACGGTTCAATCAGCATTTTCACGTTCAACGACGTCGACATGCCGGCCCGGATCTCGCTGTAGATGCTGATATCGCCCAAGACCTCGATGATATCGCCATTGCGGGTGCAAATCATGCCATTGGGCGCAACGGCGCGCGCCAGGGAAAGGTCGGCCTGGTCGGCCTGTTCCGCTGCCGCCTGCGCTGCCGACCGCCGCATGCTGTGGGACCGCAGATAGGCGCTGCCTGGCGTGCTGGGGGAGACTGTCAGCTCCCGTGAAATACCGCGGCGTTTTCCGAAAATCTTGTCGGCGCCTTGCCGGGCTTCGAAATAGATGCCCATTTCTCCAACGGTTTCAGACGTGCCCAGGAACAGCAGCCCGCCTGAAGCGAGGGAATAGTGCAGCCGGGTCAGCACACGTTCCTGAAGCGCCAGATTGAAATAGATCAGAACGTTGCGGATGGTGACCATATCCAGATTAATGAAGGGCGGATCCTGGAACACGTTGTGTTGCGAGAACAGTGTGACATTGCGCAGCTCCTGGCGGACAGAGATGTCGCTTTCGCCGAGGGAGAAATACTCCTTCAGATAGGAGGCGGGAATGTCCTGGGCCGCCGAAGCAGGGTAAATGCCTCTGCGCGCGATCTCGATGGCATTCTGATCGATGTCGGTGGCAAAGATCTGCACGTTGCTCTTGGTCAGTGCGTGGAGGCCGCCAAGAAGCTCTGCAATAAGAATGGCAATGGAGTAAGCTTCCTCACCAGTGGCGCAGCCGGCCACCCAAACCCGGATCGGGCCGGGGCCGCGGCTTGCCAGCTGCTTTTCCAGCTGGTCGTTCAGCTTGCGGAACTGTTCCGGGTCGCGGAAGAAACGTGTGACTGAGATCAGCAGGTCCCGGTGCAGAGCGTCGACTTCCTCAAAGTTCGATCTGCAATAATCGACATAGCTTTCGTAGTCTTCGATGCCGAGTGCCGACATCCGCCGGGCTACCCGCCGGTTGATGGTGTTTTCTTTGTAGTTGGCAAAATCAACCTGGGTTCGGGCCATCAGGATGGCAAACAGATCGCTCAGCTTGCTGGGTTCGCCTGCGCCAGGCTGCAATATCGACAGATTGCGCGGCCTTGTCAGGATCTTCTCAAAATGCTGGCCGATCTGTTCCTGCGTCAGTGTCAGGTCGATGCAGCCGCTTTCACTGATGGTTTATTTACGGCCGTTTTCAGTTCCCGATAGCACAATGCGCACGCAGTGTTCTCCGCATTCTTCGGCAATGTGCATAAACAGCGGATCAGTGGCCGGTTTCGAAAGTGAGGGGTGTTTCGAGTGTTGGCACAAGAGCAGCCTACCGCCTTCAAACACTACATCCTGGTCTTCTGGAATAACATAAATGGTTCCGGGCACTGGATCGGTTTCACTGCCTAATTCTACCACAGGCAGTGTCGTTTCGGGGGCAATCAGAGAGGCCAAGTCACCCTTCGGCGGCGAGGATGGCTGCTGGGCGATCACATAGATGGTGTTAGCCGCACTCGGGAGTTGGCTAACCAGTTTCAACAAAGACGCCAGGCCATCTGGAGAGGTAGTGATGCAGGCAAAATTGTAACTATTGTTGCCAGCACAGGTCTGAGAGCCAGCTGATTGCTGCAGCTTGACTGAAGTGCCTGCCAGAGGGTCTTGTTCCAAGTCGTTCATGCGGCCAATTGGTCTTCTTGCAAGGGTTTCAAAAAACCTTTTTTTCTGCAGTGCTTTGCCTATGTGTATTTCCAAGTTCTGCTGCGGTGCAAAATTTGTCGATCAGCCTCAAAAGTCGGCTCGGTGTCAAAGGCTTTGGGGCAAACCCATCCATGCCAATCTTCCTGACGATGGCTTGGTCGTGAAAAGCTGCGTCCGCTGTCACGGCGATAATCGGGATATTGCTCGGGGGATCCACCGGTGCTTCCCGAATCTGCTTGGCTGCGTCGATCCCCGAAAGCTGCGGCATGTGTAGATCCATCAGAACCAGCCCGTAGTCGCTTGGCGCGCTGCTGAGCATGTCGAGGCAAGACTGTCCATCTTCGGCCACACTCACTTCAACACCAAGCGTCGCAATGATGTCACGCATCATGTACCGGATGGATGCATCATTTTCCACGAGCAGAACTTTCCGCGGGTTGTTCATCAACTGCTTCCGTTATTGCTGCAGCTTGACGTCAGGAACAGAGCGTTCCTTCATGGCCCTTCTGCAAAAATGAATTGGCAGGCACGGGAATGCTCCTGCTGCATCAGATGTTTGTGCGGGAAATCATGTTCACGGCTCCCGCTGCCATCATGGTGGTGTTTGGATTGTTGGTCAACGTGTCCGGAGCGCTTGCGTTTCGCCCCTGAGGCGAGCGGCCGACAAATGTGAGGGGACTTGATTGGCGCATTTTCGGACAGACCTCCTGCAGGTTTCCAAACTTGCTCAGGAAGGTGCAACTGTGAGCGGTGAATGTTCTATGGGCTCAGAGCAGTAAGGCAATCAAGGCAAAGATGCCGGTGGCACCGGCTGCGCCCAGAACTGCGGGGGTTACCCAGCTTCGCGTGTTACGAGGCCGTACGCCATTCTGCGCGGCTTGCGCGATCAGTGCCTGTTCCACCAGCGCAGGCAGACGGGGGCCAAAGCGGGCCATCACCTTGGCAGTGTCCAGCAGGTCGGTGACAACTGCGCGGGGACCGATGGATTTCTTGATGTAATCCTCAACCACCGGCCGCGCCGCTTCCCAGATGTTGATATGCGGGTCCAGTGAACGCGCGACGCCTTCGACCACTACCATGGTGCGCTGCAGGAGGATCAGCTCGGTGCGGGTTTCCATGCCGAAGCGCTCTGTCACTTCGAACAGGTAGTTCAGCAGCCGGCCCATCGAGATCTGAGAGGCGTCCATGCCAAATATTGGTTCCCCGACCGCGCGCAGGGCGCGGGCGAATTCATCGACGTCGCGGTTGGCGGGCACATAGCCGGCCTCGAAATGCACCTCGGCCACGCGTTTGTAGTCGCGCTTGATGAAGCCATAGAGGATCTCGGCATAGACCCGGCGCGTGTATTCGTCGATGTGACCCATGATCCCAAAGTCATAGGCGATGATATCGCCGTTGGCCGCGACCTTGAGGTTGCCCTGGTGCATATCGGCGTGGAAGAAACCGTCGCGCAGCGCGTGGCGCAGGAACAGGGACAGAACCCGGTTGGCCAGCAGCCTGCGGTCGTGTCCGGCCGCATCCAGCGCATCATTGTCACCCAGCGGGATGCCGTCGGCCCAGCCCATCGTCATAACCCGGCGGGCGGAATAGGCCCAGCGGATCTCCGGCAGCTGAAAGCCTTCGTCCTTCGCAGTGTTGGCGGCAAATTCAGAGGCGGCGGCGCTTTCAAGACGCAGGTCCAATTCACCCTGCACCACACCGTCGAAATGCTCAATCACGTCCATCGGCTTCAGCCGGCGGGCGCTGGGGGCGAAGAGGTCAACGATGCGGGCTGCAAAGTAGAAAGCGTCCACGTCCTTATTGAACGCGCGCTCGATGCCAGGGCGCAACACCTTGACCGCGACTTCCTCGCCGGTCTCGGCCAAGGTTGCGCGGTGCACCTGCGCGATGGAGGCGGCGGCAACCGGGTCGCTGAAATCAGAGAATACTTCCGAAGCCGGGCGGCCCAGTTCCTTTTCCACTTCGGCCAGTGCCTCGGCGCGGGAAAATGGGGGCAGCTTGTCCTGCAGGACGCGCAGCTGGTTGGCGAGATCTTTGCCCACCACGTCCGGTCGAGTCGACAGCACTTGGCCGAACTTGATGTAAGCAGGGCCCAGCGCGTTCAGCGCACGGGTTTCGGGCGGCATCGCAGGGTCACCCTTGTAGCCCAGCCACTTGAACGGCCAGCCCAGTGTGCGGGCCAGAATGCGCAGGGGTTTTGGCGCCTCAAACGCCTCCAGCACGGAATGCATGGCGCCGGTGCGCTCGAAAGTGGCGCCTGTACGGATCAGGCGCAGGATATTATGGGGGCCGCGCATGGGTCAGATCTTCCAGCCGGAATGCAGGCAGGCGATGCCCATCGACAGGTTTCGGTACTTGGCGTTTTCGAACCCTGCCTGTTTCACCATTCCCAGGAAGGTTTCCTGATCCGGGAAGTTGCGGATTGATTCCACCAGATACTGGTAGCTGTCGTAATCATTGGCGATCAGCTGGCCCATCCGCGGGATAACGTTGAAGGAATAGAGGTCGTAAAGTTTCTGCAGCCCGTCATTGGGCAGTTGCGAGAACTCCAGTACCATCAGCCGCCCGCCGGGGCGCAGCACCCGGTAGGCCTCGTTCAGGGCTTCCTGCGGGCGGGTCACGTTCCGGATGCCGAAGGAGATGGTGTAGACGTCGAAGGTGTTGTCCTTGAACGGCAGTTTCATCGCGTCGCCAGTGACCCAGTCGAGGCTGTCGGCCATCTGCTCCGCCTCGGCGCGTTTACGGCCCTCCTCCAGCATGGGGCGGGTGAGGTCGAGCACGGTGGAATGGCCGTGGCCTGCGCGTTTCAGGAAGCGGAAGGAGATATCGCCGGTACCGCCCGCCACATCCAGGAGCCGCTGACCGGACCGCGGAGCCAGCCAGTCCATCATTGCGTCTTTCCAGACCCGGTGGATGCCGACGCTCATTACATCGTTCATGATGTCGTATTTCGAGGCGACAGAGTTGAAGACCCCCTGCACGCGGCCTGCCTTCTCCTCCTCGCGGACGGTTTCGAACCCGAAATGGGTGGTGTTGTCGCTCGTGTTGCTCATCAGGCTTGCCGTTTGCTGAGTTTCGCCCTTGTTATAAGGCGCTGTGGGGCAGGCACAATGCGGCCCGTTGGTTCAGGAGGGGTGTAATGCCAGAATTGCCCGAGGTCGAGACGGTGAAACGCGGTTTGGCGCCTGCGATGGAAGGGGCGGTGATCACAAAGGCAGCTGTGAACCGCCCGGATCTGCGCTGGCCGTTTCCGGAAAGGATGGCAGAGCGGCTGACCGGCGCGCGTGTGAATGGGCTGCGGCGGCGGTCAAAGTATATTCTGGCGGATCTTGATACCAATGAGACGCTGCTGATCCATCTCGGCATGTCCGGGCGGATGACGGTGTCCGGCGATCCGCTGGGGCAATTCGCGCATGAGCATCCCCAAGCGGAGAAGCATGACCACGTGGTGCTGGACATGGACAATGGCGCCCGCATCACCTTCAACGACCCGCGCCGGTTCGGGGCGATGGATCTGCTGGAGACCGCAACCGCCGAAAGCCACAAGCTGCTGGCAGTTCTGGGGCCGGAGCCGCTGGGCAATGATTTCCACGAGGATCACCTGGTGGCGGCCTTCCAGGGGCGCAACACGCCGGTGAAATCCGCATTACTGGATCAGGGAATCATCGCAGGTCTCGGTAACATCTACGTTTGCGAAGCGCTGTTCCGTGCGGGAATTTCGCCACGCCGCAAAGCCGGGCAGATTGCCGCGCATCGGGTGGCGGCGCTTGTGCCGATCATCCGTGATGTGCTGCAGGACGCCATTCGTGCGGGTGGATCGTCGCTTAAGGATTTTAGGCAAGCCTCTGGCGAACTTGGATATTTTCAGCACAGTTTTGATGCTTACGGGCGCGAGGGTGAAGCGTGCCGACGCGATGGTTGCGCCGGATCAATTGCCAGAATCACCCAGTCGGGGCGCTCCACCTTCTACTGTGTAAAGTGCCAAAGATAACTTGATCAGAGGGACCCTTTTGGTAAGGACTCAGGACTGAACGGAACAACCGAAAGAGAAATCATGGCCTACGAGACGATCACCGTCGATGTGCAGGACCACGTTTGCCTTATCAAGCTGAACCGCCCGGAGGCGATGAACGCTCTCAACAAGGAGCTCATTGGCGAGCTTTGCGATGCTCTGGAAGAGGCTGATGCCAGCGACAAGGTGCGCTGCATCGTGCTGACCGGGTCGGAAAAAGCCTTTGCTGCCGGTGCCGATATCAAGGAGATGTCGGAGCTGAGCTTCACCGAGGTGTTCTCCACCAATCTGTTCGCTGATGCCAATGACCGCATCTCGGCGATCCGCAAGCCGGTTATCGCTGCAGTGGCAGGCTATGCGCTGGGCGGCGGCTGCGAGCTGGCGATGCTGTGCGATTTCATAATTGCTGCCGAGACCGCCAAGTTCGGCCAGCCGGAAATCAACCTGGGCGTAGTGGCCGGTATCGGCGGCACCCAGCGCCTGACCCGGTTCGTGGGCAAGTCAAAGTCGATGGATATGAACCTGACCGGCCGTTTCATGAATGCAGAGGAAGCTGAGCGTGCAGGCTTGGTGTCGCGTGTCGTGCCTGCGAAGAAGCTTATCGAGGAAGCCACTGCTGCAGCGCAGAAGATCGCCGAAAAATCGCAGCTGACGGCGATGGCGGTCAAGGAGGCGGTGAACCGATCCTATGAGCTGCCGCTGAACGAGGGCATTCTGTTCGAGCGCCGGGTCTTCCACTCGATGTTTGCGACCGAAGACCAGAAAGAAGGCATGGCCGCGTTCCTGGAGAAGCGCGAAGCGCAGTTTCGCGACAAGTAAGCGGCACATCAGATACCCGGAACGGCGGGCAGTTTGGCCCGCCGTTTTGCATTCCGGGCCGGGACCCTTGCATTTCCATGCAGAGTTGGATAAACGCCGCCCTCATACATGCGCGTGCAGCCCGCTCAGGCTAGAATCACACCGGTGACTGATCCGGGGCTGGCTGGCATTGCGTCCGATAGAAACAGAACCCGAAGATAAGGTCAGATACCATGGCAAATTCGCCCCAGGCCAAGAAGCGCGCACGTCAGAACGAAAAGCGCTTTGCCGTCAACAAAGCCCGTCGTTCGCGCATCCGCACCTTCCTGCGTAAAGTTGAAGAAGCTATCGCTTCCGGCGACAAGGAAGCTGCAACCGCAGCTCTGCGCGCGGCTCAGCCCGAGCTGATGCGCGGCGTCACCAAGGGTGTGTATCACAAAAACACCGCTTCCCGGAAAATCTCGCGCCTGTCCGCACGCGTGAAGGCACTGGCCTGAGATTCGCTTCGCTGATCAGGCTCACGGGCCTTTGAAAAGTTGTCAGGGCGCTGCAGATTGCAGCGCCTTGTTTTTTGGGAAAACCCTTGCCGGGACTCGCTGGGCGCAGGAGATTCTTTGCCGCCAAAGACAGAGTCAACATCATAGTTTCGTTGCCGCTGCCCCCCTCAAATTGCTACCACTGTATCAGCGATTCACTCGCTGGGGGGACAGGCTGCTCGCGGCAATCTTGACGGGCATCAAGATTGCCAGGTTGCTCGGCACAGGGCGCATCTGATGCGCTATTCTGGCCGTGATCCACTGCTGTATCGGTTATGGTCAGCAGCCTTGTCTCAATTGTGTGCGATACTGTTCGTAACGGCGAATCTGCCGCTCACTGCGGCCGTCTTTGCTGTTTCCAAGCGAACGTCTTGCCTTCGGGCGATGCGGCCACTGCTGGTCCGCACGCGGTAACCCTGTGCGTGAATGCCCCCCGGGTGGTTGGGGGAAGAATAGAATTGGCCCGGCAAAGGGGCCGCTGCTTTTTGGGGATGCGTGAGGCGCAGCATGACAGAAGAAAAATGGGGACAGCTCAGAAACCGGCTGTTGAAGACGGTCGGCCAGAACAATTTCACGACCTGGATTGAGCCGCTTGAATTTGACGCCGTGGACGGTGGGGTTGCCGTCTTCAAAGTGCCGACCAATTTCATGGGAAATTACGTCAGCCAGAACTTTGCAGATCTGATTCTGCATGAACTGACGATGTCCGGCGAACAGGTGCAACGCCTTGCCTTCCGCGTGGCGGCGAACAGCCCGGCCCGCCCGGCAGAACCCGCCGCTGCAGCTGAGGCCTATGCTAGCACTGACGGCGATGTGGCCGTGATGACTGCACCCGCGGCCTCTTCCGCTGGCAAGGACACTTTGGAGGCGCTTCAGGCCGCGCCGCTCGACCCGCGCTTTACCTTCGACAGCTTTGTTGTCGGCAAGCCGAACGAGCTGGCCCACGCTGCCGCACGCCGTGTTGGCGAAGGCGGTCCGGTCACCTTCAACCCGCTGGTGCTGTATGGCGGTGTCGGTCTGGGTAAAACCCACCTGATGCACGCCATCGCCTGGGAGTTGAAGGAAAAGAACCCGCATCTGAATGTGCTCTATCTGTCCGCGGAACAGTTCATGTACCGTTTTGTGCAGGCTCTGCGCGAACGCAAGATGATGGATTTCAAACACCTGTTCCGCTCGGTCGACGTGCTGATGGTGGATGATGTTCAGTTCATCGCGGGCAAGGATTCGACCCAGGAAGAGTTTTTCCACACCTTCAATGCGCTGGTGGATCAGAACAAGCAGATCATCATCTCTGCGGACCGCGCGCCGGGTGAGATCAAAGATCTGGAGGAGCGGGTGAAATCGCGTCTGCAGTGCGGCCTGGTGGTGGATTTGCACCCGACCGATTACGAACTGCGTCTGGGCATTCTGCAGACCAAGGTGCAGCAGCAGCGCGAGACATATCCGGATCTGCGTATCGCCGACGGTGTGCTGGAGTTCCTGGCGCATCGGATCTCGACCAACGTTCGCGTTCTCGAAGGCGCCTTGACCCGCCTGTTTGCCTTTGCCTCGCTGGTGGGCCGCGAGATCGACATGGATCTGACCCAGGACTGCCTGGCGGATGTTCTGCGCGCCTCGGAGCGCAAGATCACGGTCGAGGAAATCCAGCGCAAGGTGTCCGAGTACTACAACATCCGCATGTCCGATATCATCGGCCCCAAGCGCCTGCGCTCCTATGCGCGTCCGCGCCAGGTGGCGATGTACCTCTGCAAACAGCTGACCAGCCGTTCTCTGCCCGAAATCGGCCGCCGCTTCGGCGGGCGTGACCACACCACCGTGATGCATGGCGTGAAGCGCATCGAGGAACTGAAGCTGACAGACGGCCAGATCGCCGAGGATGTTGAAATGCTGCGCCGGTCGCTGGAAGCCTGACGCGCAAATAGCTGAAGCTGCAAACCCCAAATTGCACTGCGGCCCCGGTTTCCGGGGCCGTTTTTTGTTGGCTTCATGGCCGCCCGAAAAACCCATAACAGTGGTGAATGCCCGGTATCACAGAAAACGAAGTTTCAAGGCCCGCAAAACCGGTCATAACGGCGCCCTGGATGAGGAGCGCGGCATGACAGATCAGACGTCTGAGAACATGGACACCCCCCGCGGGCTGGCCTTTGCTGTCGCTGCTTACCTCATGTGGGGATTCCTACCGCTTTATATGAAGGCGCTGTCGCACATTCCTGCGGCTGAAGTTGTTACGCACAGAGTGATCTGGTCGGTGCCAGTGGCCGGCGCACTGCTGATCGTGTTGCGCCGTACCAAAGATCTACAGGCGGCACTGAAGAATCCCCGCATGCTCGGCATGGCTTGCATCACCGCGGCGCTGATTTCGGTCAACTGGGGCATCTACGTCTGGTCTATCGCGGCCGGACGGGCGCTGGATGCGGCGCTTGGCTACTACATCAACCCGCTATTCAGCATTGCGCTTGGCGCCATGCTGCTGCGCGAACCGCTGGGAAAGGCGCAGATGGCGGCTGTTGCGCTCGCTGCCGCTGCAGTGCTGGTGCTGACGCTGGAGGCGGGGCGGGTGCCCTGGGTGGCAGTTGGGCTTACCCTTTCCTGGGGGTTTTATGCCTTCTTCAAGAAATCTCTGCCGATCGGACCCAATCAGGGATTTCTGCTTGAAGTGCTGATCCTTCTGGTGCCGGCTCTAGGTTATTTCGCTTATCTGACAGGTGTCGGCAGCAGCAGCTTTGGTGCCTCTGTGACGGATACCTGGCTGCTCTTGGGCTGCGGCGTGGTGACCGCCGTTCCGCTGATCGTCTATGCCAACGGTGCCAAGCTGGTGCGGCTCTCGACCATGGGAATCCTGCAATACATTGCCCCGACGATGATCATGCTTGCGGCGGTGTTGTTGTTCGGCGAAGAGTTCGGCCGCGCCCGGATGATTGCCTTCCCGATGATTTGGGCCGCGCTGGTGATCTACTCAGTGCCGATGATCCGGCAGATGCGCAAGCGTCCCGGCTGAAGGAGATTCAGCCGTCTGGCTGGGCGCCTTCAACCACGCCCACAATCGGCCCCATCATGAAGCCGGCATCGCTGCGGCCTAGCTGCGGCGCGTGCAGCCGCGAGATGTTTCCGTCGAAGTACAAGGCGCTGGGCAGTTTCAGATAGTCGCGGAACAGGCTGCCGAACTGGTGAAACGTCACCGCGTTGCGCGAGATTGCAAAGACCGCGCGCGTGCCATCTGCCGAGGTGCCGACACCGTTGCGGATGTAGTAACTATCCGAGTCGGGCAGGAACCGCGGATGCAGCTCGCCGTCGATAACCAGCATTGGGCCGGATTGGGTTGCATAAGTGCAGGAAGGCGCTTTCTGCTCGAAAGCCAGGGTTTCAAACACATCCGCCCGGCCGTCACTGATGCACAGCACGCCGTTCGGTAGCAGGCCGAAATTACCGGGACCGGCGTTGGTCACCAGCCGCATCTCCTGACCGCTTTCATCGACATAGAGGCCGACGGGGGAGCGGTCGCTGTGGTACATGCCTGCGTTGGTTGCAAAGGCCAAGGTCTTGCCGTCCCCCGCCAGCGCTTCCTCCAGTGTGGAGAAATGCCCGAAGACCTGCCCTTCGCTATCCTTCAGGAACAGCTGCAGCTGTTCCTGTGCGGTGTCGACTTCGCAGATCGAATAGCGGTTGCCCTCATAGGCCGCATCGCTGCACTCGACCGCGCCGGCCGCGGGTGCGGTCCACAGCGCTGTCAGCAGCAAGGCGGCCTTGCGGATCACTCTTCCACGTCGCGGCGCACCGCGTCCTGGCTCAGCATGCGGCGGGTTTCGTCCATCTGGTCGAAAGTTTCATCCAGCCGAAACCGCAGGTCCGGGGTGAACTTAAGGCCCAGCTTCTTGCCTACCATTCGCCGCAGCTCGCTCTTGTTGCGGGCCAGCAGCTTCAGCACATCCTCCTGCCCCTTGCCGCCCAGGGGCAGCACAAAGGCGGTTGCGATTTTCAGATCGGGGGAGGTGCGCACCTCCCCCACGGTGATTGACATGCGGTTCAGGTCCGGGTCATGCACATCGCCGCGCGCCAGCACTTCGGAGAGCGAGCGGCGGATTAGTTCGCCGACGCGAAGCTGGCGCTGGGAGGGGCCGGGGCCATCGTGAAATTTGTTCTTTGCCATAGTTCCGATCTATGCCGGATCGCAGGCTTTGCCAAGCGCTGCCCGGCGATGTAGGACAAAACCAGCTTGAACAAGGAAATGGGCCAATGACTCACAAACCAGGGATCGTGATTACCGGCGCATCGGGCCGTATGGGGCAGATGCTGATCAAAACGGTGCTGGAGAGCGATAAGGCCACACTGGCCGGAGCCGTTGAGCGTGAGGGCCACGACTGGGTCGGCCGCGACGTGGGCGAAGCCATGGGCGGCGCACCGGTTGGCGTCACCGTGACGTCGGATGCGCTGGAAGCATTTTCCAAGGCACAGGCGGTGATCGACTTCACAGCGCCGGAAGCAACGCTGGCCTTTTCCAAACTAGCAGCGCAGGCCCGCGCGATTCATGTGATCGGCACCACCGGCATGACTGATGAGCAAATTGCCCAGCTGGAACCGGCCTCGCGCCACGCGGTGATCATTCGCGCAGGCAATATGAGCCTGGGCGTGAACCTGCTGGTGCAGCTGACCAAAAAGGTTGCTGCCGCGCTGGATGAGGATTTCGACATTGAAGTGATCGAGGCGCATCACCACCACAAGGTGGATGCGCCATCAGGCACTGCGCTGATGCTGGGAGAGGCCGCTGCCGAAGGCCGTGGTGTCAAGCTGGCGGATGTGCGTGATTCCGGCCGTGATGGCATCACCGGCGCCCGCAAGCGCGGCGACATCGGCTTCACTGCCATCCGCGGCGGCGACATCGTGGGCGAACATGACGTGCTATTTGCGGCTGCCGGCGAGCGGATCGTGCTGCGCCACCTGGCCACTGACCGCGCGATCTTTGCCCGCGGCGCGCTGAAGGCCGCGCTTTGGGGCCAAGACAAGGGCCCGGGCCAGTACGACATGGTGGATGTGCTGGGTCTTTGATGAGCCGACACAGGCATTGAGTATTCGCACAAAAGAGAAGCCGGGGCTTCTTCTTTGGAGAAATACTCCGGGGGGGGGGCGCGCGGGCTGGCTGCCGCGAGCCGTCAGAAATCGACGGCGATGCCCTTTTTCTCCCAGTCACCGTAACGCGCGGGATCGGGGCCGTCGCGGCCGCCCAGCTCCTTAGGGCGCGTTTCCTGCGCCTCAGCGGCCTTGCGGCGCTCTTCTGCCTCCGCAAGGGCGCGCAGGGCAGCAGGCGGCAGGTCTTTTTTCTCGGGCGCGGTCTCTTCGCTCATCGCGGGTTCCTTTATGCTCTGCGCATGATATACGCCCCTGTCCCGCGCATACAAGCCGCGCCCCAAGGAGTTGCCCCATGTCTGATGCCAATCACGCCCGCCGCACTGCGGTCTACCTGCTGGATCAGGTGCTGGGAGAGGGGCGGCTCTTGGCGGAGTGCTATGCAGCCGGGGCGTTGGAGAAGCTGGCGCCGGAAGACCGCGCACGGGCGCAGCGGCTGGCCGCAGAAACTCTGCGCAGCCTGGAGCGCGCCGACCGGGTTCTGAAAAAGCACCTGAAGAAATCACCGCCGCTGATGGTCATGAACGCCCTCCGGCTGGGCACGGTGGAGCTGTGTTCGGGCGGTGCGGCGCATGGGGTCGTGAATTCGATGGTGGCGATAGTCTCTAAACACCGCCGCCATGGACAGCTCAAAGGGCTGGTCAATGCAGTTTTGCGCAAGGTGGCGGACGAAGGTCCGGCGGAATGGGCCAAATTGCGTACCCCGCGCCTGCCGAACTGGATCCGCAAGCCTCTGGTGCAGGCCTGGGGTGCTGAGGCAATGCTGAGCATGGAGGCTGCGCATTTTGCCGGTGCACCGCTGGATATCACTGGCAAGCCCGGGGCGGATCTGTCCGCACTGGGCGGTGAGGTGCTGCCAACCGGGTCTGTCAGGATCGCCAATGCGGGACAGGTTTCCGCTCTGCCCGGCTACACGGCGGGCGATTGGTGGGTTCAGGACGCCGCCGCCGCGCTGCCCGCCCGCATTCTGAACGTCCAGCCGGGTGAACAGGTGCTGGAACTGTGCGCGGCACCAGGCGGCAAGACCATGCAGATGGCCGCTGCCGGAGCCAGGGTGACAGCTGTAGATGTTTCAGAAGGCCGGATTGTTCGCCTCAGGGAAAACCTGGAGCGCACCGGGCTGCAGGCCGAAGTTACCGTTGGGGACGCACTGGAGCAGACCGGCCAGTATGACGCGCTTTTGCTGGATGCGCCCTGTTCCGCCACCGGCACCATCCGCCGCCACCCGGACTTGCCGCAGGCCAAGGACGGCAGCGAATTCGGCGAGCTGATTGAACTGCAGGCGCGGATGCTGTCCCATGCCTGGTCGCTGGTGAAGCCCGGCGGGCGGCTCATGTTCTGCACTTGCTCGCTGCTGCCGGATGAGGGCGAATGCCAGGTGGAGGAGGCGCTGGACATGTTTCCGGATATGGCCGCCGACCGCGATGCACTGACAGTGCCCGGCGTCGAGGCAGAATGGATCACTGAGGAAGGCGGCCTGCGCCTGCGCCCGGACTACTGGCCGGAGCGTGGCGGCATGGACGGTTTTTATATGGCCCTTCTGCGCAAAACCGCATGACCCCGGGGCCTCTCCGGCATTCGCCGGTGACTTGGTCTGAACCCCGCGCTATGCTCCCGCCAAAACGCCCTGGCACAATCCGGCGTGAGGCAACAGAGCATGTCCACTTATGACAAAATGGCAGGCCGCGGTACCCGGCTGCTGAACCGGTATTACGCTTGGCGGGCGCGCAGCCAGCCTGCGGCGACCGGTTTTGTCTCGCAGCCCGAACCGCGCACCATTGGCAGCTTTGCCCGGGGGCGGCAGCTGGTGGCGGGCAATCTGCTGTTTGCCGGCTATCTTGTCGAATCGCCGGATACAGGGCTGTGGGAAGTCGCTGCGCCCGACGCGGCCTTTGACGCGGAGCGGCACGGCTTTGGCTGGCTCGACGATCTGGCGGCCGTTGGGGATTTCAAGGCGCGGCTCAAGGCGCAGAAATGGGTCTGGGGCTGGATTGAACAGCATGGCCGCGGCAGCGGGCTGGCCTGGCTCCCGGATCTGACCGGGCGCCGGGTGATCCGCTGGATCAACCACGCGCTGTTCCTGCTGAGCGGCAAGGAAAAAGATGAAACAGAGGCATTTTATGGCTCTCTGGCGCGGCAGGCCTGGTATCTGGCGCAACGCTGGCAGGGAGCGGCGCCCGGCCTGCCGCGGTTCGAGGCGCTGTGCGGACTGATCTATGCGGGGCTTTCTCTGCAAGGGCGCGAAGAGCTGGCGGACCCGGCGGTCAGGGCGCTGGCAGCGGAATGCGACTCCCAGATTGATGAGCAGGGCGGTCTGCCGACCCGCAACCCGGAAGAGCTGCTGGAGGTGTTCACCCTTCTGACCTGGGCGGCCGCAGCCCTGCATGAGGCTGGCCGGATGGTCCCGCCCGCCCATATCGCCGCCATTGAGCGGATCGCACCGACCCTGCGCACCCTGCGTCACAGCGATGGCGGGCTTGCGCGTTTTCACGGCGGCGGCCGCGGACTGGAGGGGCGGCTGGACCATGCACTGGCTGCCAGCCATGTGGCAGAGCGCCACGCGGATGGTTTGGCGATGGGCTTTGCCCGGCTTTCGGCGCGGCGCACTTCGGTTATTGTGGATGCTTCGGCACCGCCCAGGGGCAAGGCGTCCTACAATGGTCATGCATCAACATTGGCGTTTGAACTTACGTCAGGGCGGCGCCCGCTGATCGTCAATTGCGGATCGGGTGAGTCCTTTGGTGTGGAGTGGCGCCGCGCCGGACGGGCGACGCCGTCACACAGTACGCTGTGTATCGAAGGCCACTCCAGCGCCCGCCTGTCGGTGCCGCACAAGGCCACCGGCCATGAGGAGCTGATAGAGGCGCCTGACGATGTTCCGCTGGACATCACTGATCTGTCTGATGTTTTTCGCTTTCAGGGCGGTCACAACGGCTATGTTGCGCATTTCGGCCTCATCCATGCCCGTACCCTCGATTTGTCATTTGATGGCCGCGCTCTGACAGGGGAAGACATGCTTCTGGCGTTGGAAGATCCCGCGAAAACCCGGTTTGACAAGGCCAGCAGCAGCAATCCGGATGGCGGTGTCAGCTTTGATATCCGCCTGCATTTGCACCCTGAGGTCGATGCAGCCCTTGACTTGGGCGGCGCAGCAGTATCCATGGCGCTCAAGAGCGGGGAAATCTGGGTATTCCGCCATGACGGCGCCTGCCATCTGCGGCTGGAGCCAAGCGTATTCCTGGAAAAGACCCGCTTGAAGCCGCGTGCGGCAAAGCAGATCGTTTTATCCGGGCGGGCGATGGGATATGCCACCCGCGTCCGGTGGACGCTCAGCAAAGCGCAGGAGACTGCCATTGCCGTGCGAGACCTGAACCGGGACGAACCCGAGACGTTTGACTGAGCCTTAAAAAGGACCTGCCCTGCCATGACCGACCTTCACCCCGTACGCCGTGCGCTGCTTTCCGTATCCGACAAGACCGGCCTGATTGAGCTGGGCCAGGCACTGGCCGCACGCGGTGTCGAGCTGCTCTCGACCGGCGGTTCCGCCAAGGCGCTGCGCGATGCCGGGCTGACTGTCAAAGACGTCTCTGACGTGACAGGTTTTCCGGAAATGATGGACGGCCGGGTCAAGACCCTGCACCCGATGGTGCATGGCGGCCTGCTGGCGCTGCGCGACAACGACACTCATGTTGCCGCGATGAATGAGCATGGCATCGGTGCCATCGACTTGCTGGTGGTGAACCTCTACCCGTTTGAGGCGACCGTGGCTAAAGGCGCGGACTATGATACCTGCATCGAGAACATCGACATCGGCGGCCCGGCGATGATCCGCGCGGCGGCCAAGAACCACGCCTTTGTCAACGTGGTTGTGGATGTTGAGGATTACGAAAAGCTGCTGGGCGACATGGACCAGCACGACGGTGCGACCTGCCCGCGCTTCCGCCGCAAGCTGGCGCAAAAGGCCTATGCCCGCACGGCAGCATATGATGCGGCTGTGTCCAACTGGCTGGCGGGCGAACTGGAACTGCAGGCGCCCAAGCGCCGCGCCTTTGCCGGCGAGCTTAAGCAGACCCTGCGCTATGGCGAAAATAGCCATCAGGAAGCTGCCTTCTATACTGATGGCTCGAACCGCCCGGGCGTTGCCACCGCAGTGCAGCTGCAGGGCAAGGAACTGAGCTACAACAATATCAACGATACGGATGCGGCGTATGAGCTGGTGGCGGAGTTCGACCCGTCCGAAAGCCCGGCCGTTGCGATCATCAAACACGCCAACCCGTGCGGTGTGGCCAAGGGGGCGACCCTGGTTGAAGCCTATCAGAAGGCGTTCGACTGCGACCGCACTTCGGCTTTCGGCGGCATCGTGGCGCTGAACCAGCCGCTGGATGCGGAAACCGCCGCCAAGATCACCGAGATCTTCACCGAGGTGGTGATCGCACCGGGCGCGTCTGACGAAGCCCAGGAAATCTTTGCCGCCAAGAAGAACCTGCGCCTGCTGCTGACCGATGGCCTGCCCGACCCGCGCAAGCCCATCGTGGCCTACAAGCAGGTGGCCGGCGGTATGCTGGTGCAGGACAAGGACGTTGGCCACGTTGGCATGGAAGATCTGAAGGTGGTGACCGAAAAGGCGCCGTCTGACGCCCAGATGCAGGACCTGCTGTTTGCCTGGAAGGTCGCCAAGCACGTGAAATCCAACGCCATCGTTTATGTGAAGGACAACGCAACCGTCGGCGTTGGCGCGGGCCAGATGAGCCGCCTGGACAGCGCCAATGTGGCGGCCGCCAAGGCTGGCCGCATGGCTGCCGAACTCGGCCTGGACGAAAGCCTCGCCAAAGGTTGCGCTGTGGCGTCTGACGCCTTCTTCCCCTTCGCGGACGGTCTGCTGGAAGCGGCCGCCGCGGGCGGTGCCTGCGTAATCCAGCCGGGTGGCTCTATGCGCGATGACGAGGTGATCAAGGCGGCCAACGAAAAAGGCCTTGCTATGGTCTTCACCGGCATGCGCCACTTCCGCCACTAAGCAGGGCGATTAAGTCATGGCAGCACGTTGGATGATCTGGGGCGCGGCGCTTTCCTTCCTGGCGGACCAGGCCAGCAAGTACCTGGTGGTCCACTGGATGGGGCTTGATCAGCGCCACCGGATCGACGTGCTGCCGCCGTTTCTCAACTTTCGATACGGCGAGAACACCGGCATCAACTTTGGCCTGTTTGGTGGCGGCGACGAAGCTGCGCGCTGGATCCTGATCGGGCTTTCGGTGGTGATCTGCATTGCACTGGCCGTCTGGATTCACCGGGCGCAGAAAGCGTCATGGGGAATGCAGCTGTCAGCCGGGCTTGTGATCGGCGGCGCGCTGGGCAATGTCGCGGACCGGCTTTTGTACGGCTACGTTCTCGATTTCCTTAACACATCCTGCTGCGGAATTCAGAACCCGTTTGTGTTCAATGTGGCGGATATTTTCATTTTTGGCGGCGCCGCCGGGCTGATCTTCTTTGACGGGCGCAGCAAAAAGCCTGCGTAGACCTCGCCAGGCAATTGCGTTAAAAGCGCTGGGAAACAGGCAGGAGTTTGGGGCAATGCGGATCCCGTTCGGAGTGATCGTTCTGGCAGGCGCGCTGGCAGTGTCCGGCTGTGCGCAAAAGGGGCTGCGCGTCCTGCAAAAACCAGGGTCCGGCCCGGATGAGTTTTTGATCCTGCCGTCCAAGCCTCTGAGCACACCGGACAGTTATGCGGCCCTGCCTGCACCGACCCCCGGCGGCAGCAACCTGACCGACCCCAATCCGAGCGCTGACGCTGTCGCTGCTCTGGGCGGGAAGCCAGGAGCGCTTGTTCCTGCTGTCGGCGTGCCGTCAGGCGATGCAGCGCTGGTCACCGCTTCCAGCCGGTATGGGGTTGAGCAGGGAGTGCGGGAGACGCTGGCCTCGGAAGATGCTAAATTCCGCCACCGCAACCGCCACCTGGGCCGGATCAAGATCGTGCCGGTGGACCGTTACGAGCAACTGTACCGCAAGCAAAGCATTGACCCGTTTGCCGTGAGCGACCAGTTCCGCAAGGCGGGGGCGTCAACACCATCTTCTCCGCCTGAAGAAGAGTCCTGAACGCTCACTTTTCCGCCAGCCAATCTTGCATGATGCCAGCGGCAGCGTAGGTTGACAGCAGTCTTTCTGCTGGCAATGGGCGGCGAATTGTGGCTGCATTGATCAAAATGAACAAACGAGCAGTAACCGCATCATGCCAGGCAAGGGCAAAGGTGCAGAAATTGGAGGATGCCAGATGATCCAGAGGATCACATTGGCCGCCGCGGCGCTGAGCGCTGCCTTGTCCGCTCCGGTGCGGGCTGAGGATGAGGCCGTGACCGCGTTTACCTTGGGCAATGGCATGGACGTGGTGGTGATCGAGGATCACCGCGCGCCGGTGGTTCAGCAAATGGTCTGGTACCGGGCAGGATCCGCGGATGAGCCGCCGGGCCAGTCCGGCGTGGCTCATTTTTTGGAGCACCTCCTGTTCAAGGGCACAGATAAGCTGGCACCGGGTGAGCTGTCGGCCACCGTGCGCGCCAATGGCGGTCAGGACAATGCCTTCACGAGCTACGATTACACTGCCTACTTCCAGCGTGTAGCCGCCGACCGGCTGGAACTGATGATGCAGATGGAAAGCGACCGGATGACCAACCTCCGCCTCAGCGAGGCAGACATTGCCACCGAGCGTGAGGTTATTCTGGAAGAGCGCAACCAGCGCACCGACAACGATCCAGTTGCACTGTTCCGCGAACAGCTGCGTGCAGTGCAGTACCTGAACCACCGTTACGGCCAGCCGGTGATCGGATGGCGGCATGAGATGGAAAGCCTCGATATGGAGGACGCACTGTCGTTCTATCGCACCTATTATGCCCCCAATAACGCCATCCTGGTGGTGTCCGGCGATGTGCAGCCCGATGAAGTGAAGGCACTGGCGGAAGAATACTACGGCGTGATCCCGGCCAACCCTGATCTGCCGGAACGTTTCCGGAGCCAGGAACCGCCTCAGACAGCCGCCCGCCGGGTAGCATTCGAAGATCCGCGCGTGGCACAGCCTTATGTTCAGCGCTCCTATCTGGCGCCGGAGCGGGATAGCGGAGATCAGCAGAAGGCTGCGGCGCTTTACCTGCTGGCTCAGCTTCTGGGCGGCGGCAATACCTCTTTCCTTGCGAATGCTCTGCAATTTGATCAGCAGGTCGCGGTCTACACTGGTGCCTTCTATTCCGGCAGCACGCTTGACGACACCTCGTTCACACTGCTGATCGTGCCTGCCGAAGGCTTTGGCATGGAACAGGCCGAGGTGGCACTGAACACTACCATCGCCCGTTTCCTGGAAGAGGGCGTGGACGAGGCCCAACTGGAGCGGATAAAGCTGCAATTGCGCGCCGCCGAAATCTATGATCGCGACAACGTGAATGGCATCGCCAACCGTTATGGCCAGGCGCTCAGCATCGGGTTGACGGTAAAGGATGTGCAGGATTGGCCGAAGATCCTGCAATCAGTCACCGCGGATGAGATCATTGCCGCTGCGAATGAAGTTCTGCGCCCTGAAACATCGGTGACAGGCTGGATGACGCGCAGCCAGGAGGTGACCCAATGAGCTTGCTGAAATACATGGCTGCGGCTTTGGTGGCTTGCTTTATGGCGCTGCCTGCCTGGGCAGAAATCAAGATCCAGGAAGTGGTCTCGCCCGGCGGCATCACTGCTTGGCTGGTAGAGGATCACTCAATACCGTTTTCTGCGCTTGAGTTGCGTTTCCGCGGCGGCACCTCTCTGGACGCGCCAGGTAAGCGTGGCGGGGTATATCTAATGACAGGCTTGCTGGAGGAAGGCTCGGGCGATCTGCGCGCACAGGACTACGCGCGGGAGCTGGAATCCCTTGCCGCTGACTTCAGCTATGATGCAGACAAGGATTCGGTCTCGATCTCTGCCCGCTTCCTGACTGAGAACCGCGATTCTGCCATTGCGCTGCTGCGCCAGACCTTGTTTGAGCCGCGGTTTGATCAGGATGCGTTGGACCGGGTGCGGGCCCAGGTGCTGGCCGGGCTGCGCTCCGACGCCAAGAATCCAAATAATATTGCCGGTTTGGCCTTTGCCAAAATGGCCTACGGTGATCACCCCTACGGCAGTGATGGGAAGGGCACGCTGGACTCGGTTGCCGGGCTCAGCCGCCAGGACATTTTCGGTGCTTATGAGGCGGTTTTCGCCCGTGACCGACTGTACGTCAGCGCGGTGGGCGACATCACGGCAGATGAGCTGGGCGGTTTGCTGGACGGTCTTCTGGGGGCGCTGCCGGAAAAGGGCGCGCCAATTCCAGGCCCGGCCGACGTGACGATTGAGGGCGGCGTGACTGTTGTCGAGTTCGAAACACCGCAATCAGTTGCGCTGTTTGGCCAAAAGGGCATCGAACGCGAACACCCGGATTTCTTCACTGCTTACGTGATGAACCAGATTTTGGGCGGGGGCTCTTTTGAAACCCGGCTGATGACTGAAGTGCGCGAGAAGCGCGGGCTGACCTACGGGGTTTATTCCTACCTGGTCCCGCGGGATCTCGCTGCGGTCTACATGGGTTCGGTGGCTTCCGCCAATGGCAAGATGGCAGAGGCAGTGGAGGTTATCCGCAATGAGTGGCGCCGCATGGCCGGGGAAGGCGTGACGGAGAAGGAGCTGAAGGATGCCCAGACCTACCTGACCGGCGCCTATCCGCTGCGGTTTGACGGCAACAGCCGCATCGCCTCGATCTTGGCGGGAATGCAGATGGATGGTTTGCCGATCAGCTATGTGGAAACACGCAATGACCGCATCAACGCTGTCACCCTGGAAGATGTGAAGCGCTTTGCGGCGGAGTTTCTGGATCCTGACGGCCTGCACTTCACCATCGCGGGCCGCCCTGAAGGTTTGGGAACCACCAACTGATCCGGGGCAGGCGCCCGCTGCTCGGCGCCTGCGGCCGGTGGTTAGCACGCGGCCGCCCACGGCGGCAGCGTGATGCCGCTTTCCCTTTCATTTTGCCTGAAACTCCTGTAAGGGCGGGCCTGTCTGAGACGATGTGCCAGGGCCCCGGCACGCGAAAGAAAGATAGATGGGGCCGGCGGCAATGGGGCCGCCACGCAAACGGGAGACCCGGAGGGCCGGGAGTGCTCCCAATTAGGATACGCTAGATGTTTAACGTTTCGAAAAAATCGATGCAGTGGGGCGAAGAGACGCTCACACTGGAAACCGGCAAGGTTGCCCGCCAGGCGGATGGCTCCGTGATTGCCACTCTGGGCGAAACCTCGGTCATGGCCAACGTGACCTTTGCCCGTCAGCAGAAGCCCGGCCAGGACTTCTTCCCGCTGACCGTGCACTACCAGGAAAAATACTATGCCGCGGGCAAGGTGCCCGGCGGCTTCTTCAAGCGCGAAGCGCGCCCGACCGAAAAAGAAACTCTGACCGCGCGTCTGATCGACCGTCCGATCCGCCCGCTGTTCGTCCCCGGCTTCAAAAACGAAGTTCTGGTGATGTGCACCGTGCTGAGCCACGATCTGGTCAATGATCCGGACATGGTTGCAATGATCGCGGCTTCGGCTGCACTGACCTTGTCCGGCGCACCGTTCATGGGTCCGATCGCAGGCTGCCGCGTTGGTTTCGAGGATGGCGAATACGTCCTGAACCCGACCGTCGACGACATGCAGGACCTGCGCCTGAACCCGGAACAGCGCCTGGATCTGGTTGTTGCCGGCACCAAAGACGCCGTGATGATGGTGGAATCGGAAGCTTACGAACTGTCCGAAGCAGAAATGCTGGGTGCAGTGAAGTTTGCCCACGAGCAGATTCAGCCGGTGATCGACTTGATCATCTCGCTTGCCGAAGAAGCCGCAAACGAGCCGTTCGACTTCACTCCGCCGGATTACTCCGAGCTGTATGAAGCCGTGAAGGCTGCCGGTGAAACTGAGATGCGCGCCGCATTTGCGATCAGCGACAAGCAGGAGCGCACCGCCGCTGTTGCCGCAGCCCGTGAGACCATCAAGGGTGCTCTGACCGAAGAGCAGCTGGAAGATGCCAACTTGGGTTCCGCGCTGAAAAAGCTGGAAGCCGGCATCCTGCGCGGCGACGTTGTCAAAACCGGCAAGCGGATCGACGGCCGCAAGACCGACGAGATCCGGGACATCGTGTCCGAAACCGGCCTTCTGCCGCGGACCCACGGTTCTGCTCTGTTCACCCGCGGTGAAACCCAGGGTCTCGTTGTGACCACTCTGGGCACCGGCGACGACGAGCAGTTCATTGATGCGCTGCACGGCAACTTCAAATCCAACTTCCTGCTGCACTACAACTTCCCGCCGTACTCGGTTGGTGAAGTGGGCCGTGTCGGTTCCCCGGGCCGTCGCGAAATCGGCCACGGCAAGCTGGCTTGGCGTGCGCTGCAGGCGGTTCTGCCCGCGGCAACCGACTTCCCCTACACCATCCGCGTTGTCTCCGAGATCACCGAATCGAACGGTTCGTCCTCGATGGCATCGGTCTGCGGCGGCTCGCTGTCGATGATGGACGCAGGCGTGCCGCTGAAAGCTCCGGTTGCCGGCGTTGCGATGGGCCTGATCCTGGAAGACGACGGTTCCTATGCGATCCTGTCCGACATTCTGGGTGACGAAGACCACCTGGGCGACATGGACTTCAAGGTGGCAGGTACCGAAAACGGCATCACCTCGCTGCAGATGGACATCAAGGTTGCCGGCATCACGCCCGAGATCATGGAGAAAGCCCTGGCGCAAGCCAAAGACGGCCGTATCCACATTCTGGGTGAAATGGCGAAAGCTCTGACCGAAGCGTCCGAGTTCTCGGTCCACGCTCCGCGCATCGAGACCATGCAGATCCCGACCGACAAGATCCGCGAAGTGATCGGTTCCGGCGGCAAGGTGATCCGCGAGATCGTCGAAGTGTCGGGTGCCAAGGTCGACATCAACGACGATGGCGTGATCAAGATCGCCAGCCCGAACGGCGAGGCCATCAAGAAGGCCTACGACATGATCTATTCGATCGTGGCAGAACCGGAAGAAGGCCAGATCTACACCGGCAAGGTCGTGAAGATCGTCGACTTCGGTGCCTTCGTGAACTTCTTTGGCAAGCGCGACGGCCTGGTGCACGTGTCCCAGATCGAAAACCGCCGCCTGAACCATCCGTCAGACGTTCTGAAGGAAGGCCAGGAAGTGAAGGTTAAGCTGCTGGGCTTTGACGACCGCGGCAAGGTTCGCCTGTCGATGAAGATTGTCGATCAGGAAACCGGCGAGGAAATCCAGCCGGAGAAGAAAGAAAAGGCAGAGCAGGACTAATCCCTCTCTGACCGAACACAAACAGCCCGGGGCGCGCATGAGCCGTGCCCCGGGCTACTCAATTTAAGCCGGGACGCTCATGGACCAGCCTTTGAATTCCCGAATTTCCATTATCACGGTCACCTATAATTCCTCGGTGATTGTTGAGGGTTTGCTGCGCTCCATTCCGTCCGGGGTTCCCGTCATTCTCGTCGACAATGCGTCACGCGACGCGGATGTTACCCGGACCCTGGCCGCAGACCATGGGGCCCGCTTTTTTGCCAACTCCGAAAACCTGGGTTTCGGGCGTGCCTGCAATCAGGGTGCGGCGCAGGCCGAGACGGAGTTCCTGTTTTTTGTGAACCCGGATGCCGAGCTTTTCCCGGATACGTTGGAGCACCTGCTGGCTGCCGCGGATGCCCATCCTGACGCTTCTGCCTTTAACACCCGAATCGTCAAAGGCAATGGGTCACTGTTCTTCAAACGCCGCAGCAAGCTGATCCCGAAATCGCTCTGGCTCGGCCGTGATGCCGCCAATCAGGATGGCGAGGTTCCGGTCCTGTCCGGCGGCGCTCTGCTTGTCCGCACGGCCGCTTTTGACAAAGTTGGGGGCTTTGATCCCAAGATTTTTCTTTTCCACGAGGATGATGATCTCAGTCTGCGACTGAAGGAGCACTGTGGACCGCTTCGTTATGCCTTTGATGCAAAGGTCCGGCACCTATTGGGGCATTCCACCGAGCGCACTGCAAATACCGCTGCGCTTAAGGCTTGGTACATGGGGCAGTCGCGTGTTTACGCTGCTCGTAAGCACGGCCAGTCTTTTGGTTACTTGCGGGCATTGGGAGAGGCCATCCTCCAGCTCATATCGCCGCTAAACCTGCTGTCTGCACGCAAGCGATTAAAAAACTGGTACTATTTCCAGGCCATTCTCAGCAGCAGAGGGCAGCTAAGTGCGGACCGCCTGCCTCCATGGCAATAGTCTCGCTCTTTGTCTAATCTGCACACCAAGCGAATAAGGTTAACCTATGAAATTGCCACCGTTCTGGAAAGTTACTCGAGAGCTAAAGCGCCCTTTCCAGCAATTGAGGATGCTGCCCAGCAGGGTGGGAACCTTTTTGTTTGGCCAACACTACTATGACAGAGTTCTGGCTCGCCAAACCCGTTGCCGCAATGGGAACCTTCAGTCGGGACCGAAGGTGGCGATCTACCTGATCTTTCCACAAAGCGGATTGCTTGCCTCTCACCTTACTGCGCTAGGTTATCTGAGGTCCAAGGGATACACGACTATCGTCGTTTCCAACATCCCATTGATTGAGGGTGAATTCGACAGACTTAAGGACCTTTGCTGGCAGTTCATTGAAAGACCAAACTTTGGCTATGACTTTGGTGGCTACCGCGATGGTGTCATGAAAGCGCTGGAGACGCCGGGACATATAGAGAGGTTGGTGCTGTTGAATGATTCTGCGTGGTTTCCATTGCCAGGATCCATTGATTGGCTGGAGCAAGCGGAACAAAGGCAACTCGACTTTGTCGGTGCGGCCAGCAACTTTGGCCATCCCAGAGTGGATGCCAAGGACTTCAAAAGTATCCAGTGGAATTATTCTACAAGCCACAAGAATTTCCACTACTGTTCATATGCGCTGATGTTTTCTGAGCGCATTGTAAGTGATTGCCGGTTTTATAAATTCTGGAAGCGGTTCCCTCTTACGAATAACAAGAAAGTCACAGTGCGGCGGGGAGAAATCGGCCTTAGCCAATGGGTGATCTCGCACGGATTCACCCATGGGTCGACGCTGGAGTTAGGTAATCTCGACAGAGAAATTGCCGGCTTGAGCGAACAGGAAGTTAGAAAAGCGGCCGAGCAAACAGTTATCCCGGAACGACCCCGGTTGCTGGAGTTGAAGGAGCAATTGCTGACAAGCGGCGCTTCTTCCGAAGACTTTAGGGATTTCATCCTGACGGCGGTTTCTTCCCAGGGTGTCAGTTATGCGCTGCCCGCACTGATGCATGAGCGGGAGGGTTTTGCATTTCTGAAGAAGTCACCTTGCTGGCTAAACGACCGGGCCTACGAGCTTACAGTCGATTTCGCCAAGGGGCTGGATGGCGAACTTGGGCCAGTTATAGTAAGAGAAGCAGCAGAATTGCGTCGACAGCGCCAGTTGGATCCTGTTCTGCAGGCGACCGGTTAAAACAATGACCCAGTCATCAATGGTCAGACTGTTAAAGCTCTTCGGCGTCACCTCAACATTTGCCCCCCTTTTGACAGGTCGAGGCCCGCGAAAGGCTGTGCCCTCCAGGCCTGGTAAAAACTCGAAAGGAATTCCCCGGGTGACCTTAACCCTTTGGCATTGTCATGAACCTCGATGACGACCTTTGTGTTGAGAGATGCTAACTTTCTTTTGATTCTTCGGACATAGAGGTTCTTTGAAATCTCCAAAAAAACATGAGATAGACTTGATGCGTGTACTTCTTCTGGATGCTGCTTTTGCGGCAGAACCGATTCACCGCCACTTGATCAGCCAAGGCCATGAAGTCTGGACAATCAGTAACCGGCCCCATGATTCTCTAGCGCTATCGTATCCAGATCAGTGGATCAGAGGGGACTACAGCGATGTCTCCCTCGTCCAGGATGAAGTTAATCGTCTGGGTATTCAGGCGGTGGTGCCGGGCTGTACTGATGTGTCGATGGAAACTTTCACCCAACTGCGACAGAGCGATTTTTATAGTTATCCATCGTCCGCTGACCAGATGCTGGGGAATAAAAGCCTATTTCGGGGGCTTTGTTCAGAGCTTGAGTTGCCCGCGCCGCAAGCCGTTGAATCGGACGCACTGCCTGAGGCCGGGTTACTGATCTGCAAGCCATGCGATAGTTTCAGCGGGCGCGGGGTGACGGTCTTCGATGCCGCTGACGGGGAAGCACGTGATCAGGCGATTGCCAGAGCCAAGGCAAACAGCCCCTCGGGAGAGGTGGTTTGCGAAACCTTTGTGCAAGGCCAGCTATATAGCTTTACGGCATTCATTGAGCATGAGCAGGTCGTGAACGCCTTTGTGGTTCGAGAAGGGTCGCACTACGACCCCTTTGCCGTTGATACCTCGTATGTGGTGCATGATTTTTCTCCAGCATTGTATGCAAGCTGCAAAGCTGCGGTTGAGGCAGTGGCAGGGAAGCTGCAGCTATGTGACGGCCTCATACACACGCAATTCATTTCTGACGGAAACGAAATCGCGCTGATTGAGATGTCGCGCAGATGCCCGGGTGACCTTTATCCACTTCTTATTGAACACAGTACGGGTTTTCCCTTCGCTGCTTATTATGTTTCATACTTTCTGGGGCAAGCTGGCCCTGCCTGGTCTTCTGAGATCCGCCCAGTGCTGCGGCATACCATCAAGCACCCCGGAGGGCGGCCCTTCCCGGGCTTTGGGCCTCTGCCCTGTGCGGGCCTCTTTGAACTGGTGCCCACAGTCAGAACAGGAGAGCAGCTTCCCGATTCACCTTCCACGCGGGTGGCCGTTTCATTCTATGATCTCGCAGATGAACGTGCACTCCAAAGGACTTATACTCAACTGGCTCAATCGTAGCGGTTGCGTGGTTGAGACATGAGGCAGGGTTCGAAGACCGGTTGCATGCTTAGATCGCCATATCGAGTTGCAATGAACCCGGTTCCTAGGCTATTCGCCTAAGAACTAAACTTGGTTGTTGCGTAAATGCACCCCTAGAACCTTGCAGCACTTCACTGAGAGGCGGCTGGCAGAGCGGATCCCAGGTCTGATCGCCAGTTGAAATGACTGGTATGAAATCGTTTTTTCGGACTCTGTTGCGAACGAGGGCATCGGCCGGCAAAGAGAAAAGTTTACTATCGCGCCTGGTCGGTGACAGCCTGATTACTCAACGGAAGTACTACGGCATTTCGATTGCGGCTATGATAGTTGTATCGGTGACAGCGGCGCTCACGGCCTATCTGATGGAGGGCATTGTCGATTCGCTGACGGCGACCGACAACCGTGCGCAGGTCTTCCTTGTTGCCTTTGCTGTTGTCGTAGTATTCGCGGTGAAGGGGCTAGCGACGTATGTTCAACTGGTTTTCATGGCACGTGCCGGCAACCGGATTATCGCTGATCAGCAGAAAAAGACGTTTGAGAAGCTTCTTGATCACGGAGTTTCCTACTTCACGCTGACCGAGTCATCGGATCTGCTGACACGATTGACACATGGAGCGCAGCAAGCGCGGCGGGTGGTCGATCTGCTAGTAACCTCGGTGGTTCGTGATACGCTGACTTTGATAGGGCTTCTGGCTGTGATGTTCTATCAACAACCAGTGCTATCCTTGATCTGTCTTTTCATTGGCCCGATGGCCATTCTGGGCGTGCGCTCGCTGTTGAAGCGCGTGAGAGAATTGATGCAGCAGGAAATGATGTCCCTGGCTGAGATTATCAAGGTAGTGCAGGAAACCGCGCAGGGCATTCAAGTCATCAAGGTGTTCTCGCTTGAGGAGCGCATGGCGCAGCGCATGAGTGGCGCAGTGCGCCAGGTCGAAAATCGCGCAAATTCGATTATCCGCCTTGAGGCCATCACCAGTCCGCTGATGGAAACTCTGGCTGGTTTCGCAATCGCTGCTGTGGTGGCTCTGAGCGCTTTGAACCTGTTCGGTGCGACCCCGCCCACTGCCGGGCAGCTGATGTCCTTCGTCACTGCGCTGCTAATGGCTTATGAACCGGCTAAGAGATTGTCGCGTATGCGAATTTCTTTGGAAGCAGGGTTGATCGGCGTTAAAATGATGTACGATCTGCTCGATTATCAGGAAGATCTGGTTGAGCAGCCGGATGCGTTGGATCTGCCTGAAGGGCCTGGCAGGGTTGTTTTTGAAGACGTGCAGTTCGGATATGATAACGGAGCCCCAGTGCTCAGAGGACTCAACTTGGAGTTTGAGCCAGGCAAAGTGACAGCCCTTGTCGGTCCCTCGGGAGGAGGGAAGTCGACGATCCTGAATTTGGCTATGCGGCTTTATGATCCAAGCGCCGGGGCAGTACGTATTGATGGACAGGACTTGGCTAGCGCAAAGTTCCAGTCTATTCGTCAGCGGATTTCTTTCGTCGGGCAGAACACCTTCCTTTTCGCCGATAGCGTGATGGAGAATATCCGCCTCAGCCGTCCCGGTGCCAGCGATGAAGATGTGATAGAGGCAGCCAAGGCAGCCAACGCGCATGATTTCATCGAAAAGCTGCCGCAGGGATATCACACTCCTGTAGGGGAGAACGGCAGTTTCCTGTCTGGGGGGCAGAAGCAGCGGCTTTCAATCGCTCGGGCAATGCTGCGTAAGGGAGGCATCCTGCTTCTCGATGAAGCCACCAGCGCGCTGGATGCATCCTCAGAAGCCCGTGTGAAAGAAGCTTTGGCGCGCGCGACCAAGGGCACAACCACAATTATGATTGCCCACCGTTTGTCAACGGTGCTGGAGGCTGATCGGATTTACGTGGTAGTTGATGGTCAGATTGCCGAAGCCGGTACTGTCCAGGAGCTGCTCAATCAGGGCGGAGAATTCAAAAAGCTGTTTGACACCCAATATGAGGGGTTTGTCACAGCCAGTGGATAGAGCATTGTTCCACGCAATCGGAAATCTTGTGTCAAGAGAGTGATTTGAACGCTTGTCGTAGCTGTGAAGTTTCAGGATGTGAAACCCAACACAAAGATGCAGGCTGGGTCGACTTTTGAGAATCCTAACCGAGAGGCTGGCCGAGGGCAGTGATCGGCCGGGTTTTGCCTCGATTTTATTCCGCCTTGACCCAACGCATAGGTGAATGCATACACGCGGTGATCATCGTGCCAGCCGCTGGCAGAGAACCCGTATGTTATCGTAGAGGCCCCGGAATGTACTTTAAAGTTGTACGGTTGTACGCCAATTTTGTTGCTGCAATGTGCGGACGCTCCAAGCAGCAACGCCGAGAAATTAGGGCGGGTATCTATGAATCTACTTTCGGAAAGCTGTTGACGCAATTTGGGGTGCATGCAAATGCTCCTTCGGTTTCATTGCAGAACGAATACTTCCCCAAGAATGTCATTAAATCCAAGCGCCTCATGGTAATTGTCGTCCCTGAAGGCAATTTTATGAGTGGCGGCATTTTCTCCATGTTTTCTATCGCCAATCAAATGCGCCGCCTGAAGGGGGATCACGGATATGAAGTGATCATGATGACGCGGCCTATGAAAAATGGCTCAACTTACTTCAGGAACTCTCATTTCCGGAATTCAGAGAATGTATTCCGCTTTGAACAGTTGGTTCACTGCGATTCTGTTCAGGATGTTTACATTCATCTTCCTGAGTATCTGGCAGAGACCTTTTATGACGATTTGAGTGATAATGAACGCAGTTGGCTCTCAAATCGGGAAACAGTGCGGATCAACCTTCTGAACCAGAATATTCAGCTCATGCCAGAGGCTGAAGATTTTCAGAGCCTGTACAATTTGACTCCCAATGTAACGCAGTCAGTAGCACATCACTCTTATTTTGGTCAGGAGTTTTCTGACAAATATGGGTTGCCGACCCTGTTGCTACCAGCATACACGGATCTTTCCGAGTTCCCAGGATCTGATTTCTGCATGAAGGAAAAGCTGATCATTTATTCGCCTGACGAGGAGGCCTCCCATCGCCAGGAATGTTTGGACCTCCTCCGAAAGGAGCTGCCCGATTTTAAGCTGGTTGAGATCCGGGATATACCCTTTGAAGAGTATATGGATCTAGCGACACGCTGCATGTTTTCGATCTCCTTCGGCGAAGGATTTGATGGTTACGTCGCTCAACCAATTTATCAGGGCGGGTTGGGCATGACCGTGTTTAACAAGGAGTTTTTCCCGGATGAGGACTATGCAAAATTCCCTGTGTTTTTTGAGTCCGAAAAAGAAATGCTCCAGGAACTTGTCCCCACGATCCGCCGTCTCATGAAGGACCCGGCGGAGTTCCGTCAGGTGAACCGTGAACTGTTGTCTCGTTATGAGGAACTTTACAGTTTTGAAGAGTATGTTCAGCAAATTCGAAAGCTTGCATTGAAGGAGTTTGAAGTCTTTCCAGGAGCTCCTGTTCAACTCAAAAAATCCGCCTGAAAACTCAGCCTACGGAATCTTTCGATGAGACCCTTGTACGTCACTCAACCCTTGCTGCCTGAAAGAAGAGATTTCGACAGGATGCTGGACGAAATTTGGGACAGCAAGATGCTGACCAACAACGGTCCTATGCATCAAAAACTCGAGGCGGAGATGGAAGCCTATCTGCAGGCGCCGACTGCGATGCTGTTTAACAATGGAACCATCGCGCTTCTCACTGCGCTGAAAATGCTGGACCTCGAGCCCGGATCAGAAGTGATCACAACACCTCTTACTTTCGCGGCGACCGCGCATGCAATTGTTTGGAACGGGCTGAAACCTGTGTTCGCAGATGTGTCTCCTGACACTTTGACACTTGACCCGGCTTCGGTGGCGCATGCGATTACCTCCAAGACATCGGCGATTATTGGCGTGCATGTATACGGGACGATCTGCGATGTGGAAGGTTTACAACAGGTGGCAGATGAGCACGGCCTCCCCATCATCTACGATGCTGCGCATGCCTTCGGCGCAACCGTAGACGGTACCCCTGTTGCCAGTTTTGGCCGTGCTTCGGTATTTTCGTTCCATGCGACAAAGTTGTTCAACACTTTTGAAGGCGGGCTGATTGCCACACCTAACGCTGAAGATCGTGAGAGAATTTATTTCCTGCGCAATTTTGGAATCTTGAACGAGGAAGAGGTTGTTGAGGTCGGCATTAACGGCAAGGTCAACGAACTGCAGGCTGCAGTTGGTCTGCTTAATCTTCCGTTGGTTGAAAATGAGCGTATCCAGAGACGCCGTTTGCGTGAGATGTATTGCGAGGCTCTCGGAGACCTGCCAGGAGTGCGCCTGCCTGTAGTGCAGGATCGTGTAGAAAATTCAGAGCAATATTTCCCGGTCGTTATCAATCCGCATAGATTTGGCAGAACGCGTGATGATATCTATAACGCTTTGAATGAAAAGCAGATTTTTGCGAGAAAGTACTTTCACCCGATTTGCACTGACTTCGAGCCTTACCGGCACATGCCAATCATCTCTCACCGAAACCGCCCATTCGCCGAGGAGGTCAAGAGCCAAGTCCTTTGTCTGCCTTTCCACAGTGGCGTGGAAGACACTGATTTTGCGGACATTAACGCCGTATTTCACGCTAAGTAGAACAAACCCGCTTTGAGGTAGAAATGACACGTATTCTGGTTTCTGGTCCAGGCCTTATCGGCAAGAAGCATATAGCGCTTGTGAAAGACAATGAACGTTCTGAGCTCGCGGCCATTGTCGCTCCCGACAGAGATGGAAATCAGGACCTAGCCCGGGACGAAGATGCTCCCTTCTTTAGTTCGATTGAGACAGCTCTAAGGGAAGTTAAGCCTGACGCGGCTATTATCAGCAGCCCAAACGCTTTTCATGCGGATCAGGTTGCCCACTGTCTCGCTTTCGGAATACCCGTTCTTGTTGAGAAGCCTCTTGCTGATACCCTGGAGCAGAGCCGCCGCATTGTTGAGGATTCAGAAAAGTGTGGTATCCCGGTTCTGGTTGGGCACCACCGGACGTATTCGCCGCTTCTTAATACGGCGGAAACGTTTCTGAATTCCGAAAAATTCGGTAGCTTGGTTGCTTTTCAGGGGGCTGCATTATTCTACAAGCCTGCAGAATATTTCAAGGAAGGTTTGTGGCGGACACGTCTGGGTGGTGGGCCGATCTTGATAAATCTGATCCACGAGATTGGGCTGATGCGCCATTTCTGTGGCGAGATTGAAACTGTCTTTGCCTTTGCGTCCAATCATCAGCGGGGGTTTGAAGTGGAAGATTCCGTGGCTTTGACCTTCAGATTTAGGGGAGGTGTAGTTGGAACGTTCTTGCTTTCAGACAGCGCTGCAAGTTCAAAAAGCTGGGAAATGACAAGCGGGGAAAACCCCGCTTATCCGACATTTTCCGACGAGACGTGCTATCATTTTGCTGGGAGCCATGGGTCGCTCGACTTCCCAAGCATGAGGGTACGCTATTACGACAAGGAAAGGTCCTGGTGGGAAGCATTTGAGGAAAACCGCTTGGATTTGACAAGGTTTGACCCGTTGGAGCGGCAGCTTGAACATTTCCTGGATGTGGTGGAGACTGGCGCATCGCCTATTGTGTCCGCCAAAGACGGATATCGTAACATGCTCGTTATTGAAGCGATTTCCAACTCGGTCACTCAAGGTAGGCCCATAGAGTTGACTGAAATTGAAAAGCCTTGGCGGTATTGACAGAGGGAATACTTTTCGGGAGCGGGGCATAATTCAAGCTGGGCGTCCTTTGTGTCTCAGTTTGCCCTCTTGAGGGCACGCAGGCGTTATCCCCCCCCTTTCGTTTGGTGAGCTGGCCTGAAGCTGTGGAGCCCTCACATAGCTCGCAGGATGCCGCGCAGAATGAACAGGTCCGTCAGAGTGTCGGCTTTTAATAAGCCGCGACTAGCATCTCGCACATGCGAAGAATGACGGCTTTCCGCCCAATCACGTCCGGGGCCCAGAGTAGCACCGCGCCCTGGACTGACCTGCCTCCCGCGAAATCCCTCACCATGATGTAGAGTCTGCCCAACCTTTAAGGAGCAGACGAATGCGGAAGAGCCGTTTTACCGCGGCGCAGATCATCGGGATGATCAAGGAGCAA
>NZ_JAQNCY010000013.1 GCF_028368855.1 Leisingera sp. SS27
GGGCGTGAAGGGAAAGATGGAACCAGGAGCGATACGCAGACGCATCGACAGGCATGACACATCCGTCGAACCGGACCGGATCACGGGAAAGCGTTCCGGCTCAACAACTATTTCAGCAGCCTGTTAAATCAATGAACCCATCATCATGATTGTCAGCCTCATCACTGTAGAGATGCTCTTGTAGAGCCTTCAGATCAAAACTTTCGCTGACATCTCCATCAGTTTCCCCCAGACGAAGATAGTCGAGGAATTTGTGATTTTTTACTGCGGTGACCCCAATGGGTTGGCTTGCCATCATCTCTCGAAGATCTTCGTAATCCTCGGGCACATAGAGGTGGCGCGTCGCCGGCCAGGGAGTGAGCCCTGGGAGTTTTCCGACAGGATGTGGTCTGAGGAACGGACGCATTGCTTCAATACCAGGAAAGGTTCCTGGAAGTTCAAGTTCCATCTGAGCCAATTCGGCAAGGCAGTTGAGCGTGTCGTCAAATATGGTTTCCACCTGGTTGGCCAACAATGCGCTGCTGACTTTCATCCATCGCCGAACAATCTGATCAAGACTTGAATCCGGGCCCTTCTTGAAAATGTCGACATGCCCCAGCTTGTGGATGCGGAGGAGAAAAGGAGGAATCCTTTCACCCGAAGAAGGTCCAAAGTTGGGTAAAGGCGATCGAGAATTTGCCAGTGTAGTCTTTCTTTGAAATCGTCTTGATATGGATCTTTGGGATGTTTCCATAGGTTGCCCCCGGATAAAAGGGACATTCTGCGACCGGGATCGGCAAAACGCCAATCAACGACATATGGTTTTGGCTCGGCGCCCTCGCTTGTCGAAGAACCAAGAATGCGGCATCATCAAACACGTGAAGCACGGCTTCACCATCAGGTAGGGACGATTGCTACATATGTGCTACGCGCCGAAATCACCCCTTGAAAATACTTGCAAAACAATAATTTACCTCCAGTCGCACAAATCCATCATCGGCGCAACGCTCAATCGCGCGGCCTGGTGCAGGGGGGCAAAATCTCTCATGCCGCGCCATATAGGCGCTGTGCAGCCCGCTGCCAAGCCGATCTGCTTCGGAGCCGCCTTCGCGTGAGCACAGACAGCCGGGGCCAGGGGACGGGATCAAGGGAAACCGCCGCGGGGCCCCGCCCCAAGGCGGGGATACGGCTGTTTTGCTTGGGGCCGGCAGCTGGAACTGGCAGGAAGGGATCATGTGAAGGCGGGTTTGAAGCGCGTATCTGCTTTGGTGAGCCCTGAGCGCCGATCCCTGTCACACCCTTTCCTACCCGGCCAAGGATGGCAGGTAGAGCACAATCCCCGGAAAGGCGACCAACAGCGCAATTGTTACCGCATCCGCAATGAAGAAAGGCGTCACCCCCCGGAACACGTCCTGCACGCTCAGATCCTCGCGCACGCCCGCCACCACAAAGCAGTTGAGGCCGATGGGCGGGGTGATCAGGCAGAACTCGGCCATTTTCACCACCAGGATACCGAACCAGATCGCGCACATGGTGCCGCTCATGCCAAAGGCGCTGTCCGCCGCGGCAACGCTTTCACCGCCATTGAGCGCCATCACTGCCGGATAGACCACCGGCAGGGTCAAGAGCAGCATGCCAATCGCGTCCATGAACATGCCCAGCACCGCATAGGCCAAAAGGATGCAGATCAGGATCAGCATAGGCGACATTTCCAGAGAGGTGATCCAGTCCGAAAACGCCCCCGGCAGATCCGCAAAGCCGAGGAATCGCACATAGATCAGGACGCCCCAGATGATGGTGAAGATCATCACGGTGAGCTTGGCAGTTTCCAAGAGCGCCGACTTCAGCTCCGCCCATTTCATCCCTTCCTTCAGCGCATAGAGAAACACGATGAAGGCCCCGATGGCGCCGCCTTCGGTCGGGGTGCCCCAGGCATCGCCGCCAAACGGGTTGTAGACAAAGCAGATGATGATCACGACCACCAGCACGATGGGCAATGCACCGGGCAGCGCCGCAAAGCGCTGACCCCAAGTGAACCCCTTGACCGGCGGGCCGACGGATTTGAAGACCACTGCAATGCCCACAATCAGCAGGCCGTAGATTACGGCGGAAAACGCACCGGGGATGAAGCCTGCCAGCAGCAGCTTGCCCACGTCCTGCTCGACGATGATGGCGTAGATCACCAGAATGGCGGAGGGCGGGATCAGCGATGCCAGGGTGCCGCCCGCCGCCACCACACCGGCGGCAAAGCGCTTGTCATAGCCGATTGCCAGCATTTCCGGGATGGCGATCCGGGCAAAAACGGCAGAGGTCGCCACGGAAGCGCCCGACACCGCGGCAAAGCCAGCAGTGGCAAAGACGGTGGAGACCGCCAGCCCGCCAGGCAGCCAGGCGATCCAGCGTTTGGCTGCCACGAACAGGGCGCGGGTCAGGCCTGCGTAATAGGCGAGATAGCCGATCAGAATGAACGTGGGGATCAGTGACAGCGCCTGGCTGGAGACCTTTGAATGCGGCACCTGGCCAGCGGTCTTGACCGCAATGGTCAGCGCTTTGCCAAAGCGCGCCGGATCATAGCCGAACTTGGCCCAGAAGATCCAGATGAGGCCCGCAAGTCCCGCCATGCCGGCAGCAAAGGCGACCCGCATCCCCAGGACCACCATGGCCAGCAAGCCGCCCGTGACCCACAGGCCGATTTCAATCGGTTCCATCTGCCTTACCCCTGCCCGCTGCCATTTGTGTCATGGCCCTGCATCTGGTCTGCTTCAGCCGCCGCCTGCTCTGCCGCGCTCTGGATCAGCGGCACCGCCACCGGCGCCTCCAGCCCCAGCACCAGCGCCCGCCCGTAGCCCCAGACCTGCAGCAACAGCCGCAGGGCCAGCACCGCAAAGGCCACCGGCGCCAGCAGCTTGGCGGGCCAGATCGGCAGGCCAATGTCGATGGAGCTGTCGCGGCTCCAGAGCGGCGCGGCGAAGTCGAAGGAGCGCAGGAAATGCGACCAGCTGCCCCAGACCAGCGCCAGCATCAGCAGCAGAATCAGCACCACCGAGACCAGTTCGAACAGCCAAAGCGCACGGCCCCTCAGGGCGCCGATGAAAATGTCCATGCGGATGTGGCCGCCTTGGCGCTGCACATAGGCGATGCCCATGAAGGCAATCAGCGGCATGATCTGCTCGATCCAGTCGACATAGCCGGGCAAGGGCGCATTGGCCGCGTTGCGCCCACCGACCGAAACCACCGCCAGGATCATCAGGGAGAACACCGCCAAGCCGCTCAGCAGTGCCAGCAGCTGTTCCGCCTTCAGCAATCTTCTGTCCAGCCTGCTGATCAGGCTGCCATCCTCCAGCACCGCCGCGCTGCCTGCCATGCCCTGCCCCCATCATTTCCGTATCGTCAAAGACAAGAAGGGGCCGGTGCTGTTCTGCCCGGCCCCTTCCCGTTCTGTCAGGCTCAGCTGCCCGAGCGCACGTCGCTCAGGGTTTTCTGCACCAGATCATAGAGCTCCTGCGCAGGCAGGCCTTGGGCGCTCATATCCTCGATCCACTTGGCGCGGATCGGGTCGGCGGCCACCTTACGGAACTCGGCCAGCTGGTCGTCGGAGATCATCACCTTTTCGACGCCCTTCTCGGCCAGAACACCGTCCCATTTGGTCAAGAGCGCGCCGTAGTTCTCCAGGTAGTGGGCAATCGCCTCCTCGACCGAGCTGTCCAGCGCTTCGCGCTCGGCGTCGCTCAGGGCGTCATAGGCATCGGTGTTCACCACCACCGGGCAGTTCACTGTGCCGGGGTTCAGGTTCGCGGTCCACCAGTCGGCCTTGTTAATGGTGCCAAAGCTTAGATGCGCATGCTGGGCAAAGGCGACAGTGTCAACGACACCGGATTCCATCGCGTTATAGGCCTCGGTTGCGGTCACGGATGTCGGCACCGCACCCACGGCAGAGAACGCCTGGCCGATGCCGCCGGTGGCGCGCACCCGCATGTCCTTGAACTCCGCCAGCTCGTCGCGCGGCTCACCGGTGCCGACGATATTGTACTGCGGCATCGGCGAGGTCATCAGCAGCTTAGCGTTCCAGCGCGCCAGATCCGCCTGCACAGCCGGGTGGCCATAGACCGCGTGGCTGACCGCGACCTCTTCTTCCAGCGTGTTCACGCCCAGGAACGGCAGTTCCAGCACGGTGATGGTCGGGTTCTTGTCGCGGTGGTAGCCGGCGCAGAACTGCGCCATCTCGAAGGCGCCGATGGAGATACCGTCGAGGTTCTCCTTGTTCTTTGAAAGCCCGCCATAGCTGATGTTCAGGGTGAACTCGCCACCGGTTTTCTCGGAGACCAGCTCCGCCAGCTTCTCCACATGCTCGGTAAAGGCGCGGCGTTTGCCCCACAGGGACACATTCCACTCGGTGGCCGCAGCCTCCCCGGCGATGGCAAAACCCGCAGCAGCCGCCACAGCGGCAGTCAGAAATCTGTTCATGATGTAACTCTCCCGAATTGCGCCCTTGTGGCTGCCGGCAAAAGGAAATCCGGCCTGGACGCTTGTCCGTCAGGCTAGCGGCAGGGATGCGCCCTGCCAAGCCCCCCGGCTGCGAAGGTGACGCAGCGACTCGCGCGCGCCCATCAGCCCGGGATTTTTGCGGCGGAGGCACAATATGCCGCAGGCTGCCGCCCGCCCCGGCCTGCGGCAGGTCGCCGCTCCCGGGCTCTTGCAACACTATGACAGCCCAAATGCTGCCCCGCTCAATTTACAGAAAAAGCCATAAAAACAAGCGGCAGTATGCGCCTGCATGCAAATTTGTTTTCAATTTCAACCGAAGTCTTGAAATTCGTTTACAGATAAATCCTTTGATACCGGCATTTTATTCACAAATTTTCAGGCTGCGGTATTATCTGGCCCCAGGAGGAAACGGTTTGACAGCCACGGCACAGCGTTGTCGTTTGTCTTGCCAATAAAATTCTGGGAGGAAACCGAATGAACGCGTTGCACGCAGACGCTGTCTATCCGCCGTCGGATGAAACCGTTGCCCGCGCGCATGTGAATGCCGCCAAGTATCAGGAGATGTACGAGGCCTCGCTGTCCGATCCCGAAGGGTTCTGGGGCGAACAGGGCAAGCGCATCGACTGGATCAAGCCCTTCACCCAGGTGAAGGACGTGAACTACGGCTTCGGCAACGTCTCGATCAACTGGTACGCGGACGGCACCCTGAACGTGTCTGCCAACTGCATCGACCGCCACCTGGAAACCCGCGGTGACCAGACCGCGATCATCTGGGAGCCGGACAACCCGGAGGACGAGGCCCAGCATATCTCCTATAAGGAGCTGCACCGCCGCACCTGCCGGATGGCCAACATCCTGGAATCTATGGGCGTCCGCAAAGGCGACCGGGTGGTGATCTATCTGCCGATGATCCCCGAAGCGGCCTATGCCATGCTGGCCTGCGCCCGTATCGGCGCCATTCATTCCATCGTCTTTGCCGGCTTCTCCCCCGACGCGCTGGCAGCCCGCATCAACGGCTGCGACGCCAAAGTTCTGATCACCGCTGATGAGGCCCCGCGCGGCGGCCGCAACACACCGCTGAAGTCGAACGCCGATGCCGCGCTGCTGCACACCAAGGACTCCGTGAAATGCCTGGTGGTTAAGCGCACCGGCGGCCAGACCACCTGGGTCGACGGGCGCGACCACGACTACAACGAAATGGCGCTGGAAGCGGATGACTATTGCGCGCCCGCCGAGATGAACGCCGAGGATCCGCTTTTCATCCTCTACACCTCCGGCTCCACCGGCCAGCCCAAGGGCGTGGTCCACACCACCGGCGGCTACCTGACTTATGCCGCGATGACCCATGAGATCACCTTTGATTACCATGACGGCGACATCTACTGGTGCACCGCCGACGTGGGCTGGGTGACCGGCCACAGCTATATCGTCTACGGGCCGCTGGCCAATGGCGCCACCACGCTGATGTTCGAGGGCGTGCCGACCTTCCCGGACGCTTCGCGCTTCTGGCAGGTCTGCGAAAAGCACAAGGTGAACCAGTTCTACACCGCCCCCACCGCGATCCGCGCGCTGATGGGCCAGGGTCCTGAGTTCGTCGAGAAATGCGACCTGTCGTCCTTGCGCACTCTCGGCACCGTGGGTGAGCCGATCAACCCGGAAGCCTGGACCTGGTACAACGAGGTCGTCGGCAAGGGCAAATGCCCGATCGTCGACACCTGGTGGCAGACCGAGACAGGCGGCCACCTGATGACCCCGCTGCCGGGCGCCCACGCGATGAAACCGGGTGCGGCGATGAAGCCATTCTTCGGCATCCAGCCAGTGGTGCTGGACCCGCAGTCGGGCCTCGAGATCGAAGGCAACGGCGTCGAAGGCGTGCTGTGCATCAAGGACAGCTGGCCGGGCCAGATGCGCACCGTCTGGGGCGATCATGAGCGCTTCGAGAAAACCTATTTCTCCGACTACAAGGGCTACTATTTCACCGGCGACGGCTGCCGCCGCGACGAGGATGGCGATTACTGGATCACCGGCCGCGTCGATGACGTGATCAACGTCTCCGGCCACCGCATGGGCACGGCTGAGGTTGAAAGCGCACTGGTGGCCCACGCCGCCGTGGCCGAGGCTGCCGTGGTCGGCTACCCGCATGAGATCAAGGGCCAGGGCATCTACTGCTATGTGACCCTGATGAACGACCGCGAGCCATCGGACGACCTGCTGAAGGAACTGCGCACCTGGGTCCGCACTGAAATCGGCCCGATTGCCTCCCCGGACGTCATTCAATGGGCCCTGGGCCTGCCGAAAACCCGCTCGGGCAAGATCATGCGCCGTATCCTGCGCAAGATCGCCGAGAACGACTTCGGCAGCTTGGGCGACACTTCGACCCTCGCCGATCCGTCGGTGGTCGAAGACCTGATCGAAAACCGTGCGAACAAGGGGTGATTGAACAATGAATATGGCAGTCATGACCCGTCCCGCCGTTCTGATCCTGCTGGGGCCTCCGGGCGCCGGCAAGGGCACCCAGGCGCGGATGCTTGAGGAAAAATTCGGCTATGTGCAGCTGTCGACCGGCGACCTGCTGCGCGAGGCGGTTGCCGCGGGCACCCCTGCAGGCCTTGCCGCCAAAGCGGTGATGGAGGCAGGCCAGCTGGTCAGCGACGAGATCGTGATCAACATCCTGCGCGACCGCCTGGCAGAGCCCGATTGCACCAAGGGCGTGATCCTAGACGGCTTCCCCCGCACCACCGTTCAGGCCGAGGCGCTGGACGGTCTGCTGGCGGAAACCAACCAGAAGATCAACGCCGCGATCAGCCTGGAGGTGGACGACGCGGCCATGGTCGAGCGGATTTCAGGCCGCTACACCTGCGGCGGCTGCGGCGAGGGCTACCACGACAGCTTCAAACAGCCCGCCGAGGCCGGCAAATGCGACAAATGCGGCGGCACCGAAATGAAGCGCCGCGCCGATGACAATGCAGAAACCGTTGCCAGCCGGCTGGTGGCCTATCACGCGCAGACCGCGCCGCTGATTGCCTACTACGGCGGCAAGGACGTTCTGAAGACCACAGATGCCATGGGCGTTATCGACGACATCGCCCAGGACATGGCGGCCATCGTGACCGAGGCCACCAGCTAACGAACAAGAAACGGGGCCTGCGTTTAACCCGCAGGACCCCGTCCCCCGGACATTGGAATACCCATCGGCACCGCCTTGGCGGACCGGAGGAGTCATGCCTGCACGCCCGTGAACCCGGCAGCAGGCAAACGGAGAGAGTCTGCCCGGCAACCCCGCCTGGCAGGCATGGAGGAGAAGGAGGAGCCGCCATGGCGGACCATACCACAAATGCGGCAAGCACCGCCGAAGCCGACAAGGGCTATTGGGCGGCCAACGTGCGCATCATCATCGTCAGCCTGATCATCTGGGCTGTTGTTTCATTCGGCTTCGGCATCCTGCTGCGCCCGATGCTGGCAGGCATCAAGATCGGCGGCAGCGACCTGGGCTTCTGGTTCGCCCAGCAAGGCTCGATCCTGGTGTTCCTGGGGCTGATCTTTTTCTACGCGTTCCGGATGAACAAGCTGGACCGCGAATACGGCGTGGAGGAAGAATAAGATGGACCAGTTTACCATCAACCTGCTGTTTGTGGGCGCATCCTTCGCGCTTTACATCGGCATCGCGATCTGGGCCCGCGCGGGCTCCACATCTGAATTCTATGCCGCCGGCCGGGGGGTTCACCCCGTCACCAACGGCATGGCCACCGCAGCCGACTGGATGTCGGCGGCCTCCTTCATTTCGATGGCGGGCCTCATTGCCTTTACCGGCTATGACAACTCCACCTTCCTGATGGGCTGGACCGGCGGCTACGTTCTGCTGGCACTGCTGCTGGCACCCTACCTGCGCAAGTTCGGCAAATTCACCGTCTCGGAGTTCATCGGCGACCGGTTCTACTCCCCGACCGCGCGCGTGGTGGCTGTGATCTGCCTGATCGTCGCCTCGACCACTTACGTGATCGGCCAGATGACCGGCGTCGGCGTGGCCTTCGGCCGCTTCCTGGAGGTTTCCAACACCGCAGGCCTGCTGATCGGCGCCTGTGTGGTGTTCGCCTACGCCGTGTTCGGCGGCATGAAGGGCGTGACCTACACCCAGGTGGCCCAGTACTGCGTTCTGATCATGGCCTACACCATCCCGGCCATCTTCATCTCGCTGCAGCTGACCGGCAACCCGATCCCGGCGCTCGGCCTGTTCGGCGACCACGCCGCGAGCGGCGAGCCGCTGCTGGCCAAGCTGGACGCCATCGTGACCGAGCTGGGCTTCAACGAATACACCGCGCATCACGCCGATACCTTCAACATGGTGCTCTTCACCCTGTCGCTGATGATCGGCACCGCGGGTCTGCCGCACGTGATCATGCGCTTCTTCACCGTGCCGAAAGTAGCGGATGCACGCTGGTCGGCCGGCTGGGCCCTGGTGTTCATCGCGCTCCTCTACCTGACCGCTCCGGCAGTTGGTGCCATGGCCCGCCTGAACATCACTGAAATGATGTGGCCGAACGGCGGCATCGAAGGCGGCGCCGTGACCGTGCAGCAGATCGAAGAAGATCCCAAGTACGACTGGATGGCGACCTGGCAGCAGACCGGCCTCCTGGGCTGGGAAGACAAGAACGGCGATGGTGCGATCCAGTACTACAACGACAAGAACGCCGATCTGCAGGCCACCGCCGAAGCCAACGGCTGGGCCGGTAATGAGCTGACCAACTTCAACCGCGACATCCTGGTTCTGGCAAACCCTGAGATTGCCAATCTGCCGGGCTGGGTGATTGGTCTGGTGGCCGCAGGCGGCCTGGCGGCTGCGCTGTCCACCGCTGCTGGCCTGCTGCTGGCGATCTCCTCGGCTGTGTCGCACGACCTGATCAAGGGCTCGATCAATCCGAACATCTCGGAAAAAGGCGAGCTGCTGTCGGCCCGTGTCGCAATGGCCGTAGCCATCGCGGTGGCAACCTACCTGGGTCTGAACCCGCCGGGCTTTGCCGCACAGACCGTGGCGCTGGCGTTCGGCCTGGCAGCCGCCTCGATCTTCCCGGCGCTGATGATGGGCATCTTCACCAAGGTGAACAACAAAGGCGCCGTGGCCGGTATGCTGGCAGGCCTGATCGTGACCCTGGTCTACATCTTCCTGCACAAGGGCTGGCTGTTCATCCCGGGCACCAACTCCTTCACCGATGCGGATCCGCTGCTGGGCACCATCAAATCCACCTCCTTTGGTGCAGTTGGCGCGATGGTGAACTTCGCAGTTGCCTTCATCGTCTCCAAGTCGAGCGCGGCCATCCCGGCCGAGATCGAAGAGCTGGTGGAAAGCGTCCGCATCCCGCGCGGCGCAGGCGCGGCACAGGACCACTGACCCCCCCTGGGCGGGCTGCCTCCCAGCGGCCCGCCTCTTCCCTCATGGTCCCGTACGGTGTTTCACTGACGGGGCCATTTTTTTCCTGATCTCATGCAGGTATCCCCATGCCCCTCTCTGAAGCCGCGCTGCTCCGCTTCCTGACATCGGTCCACCCTTACGACAGCCTGGAACCCGCGCTGCTGCAGGAGCTGGCACCCAAGTTCCGCCAGATCGAGGCCGCTGCCGGCAATCCAATCTATGCGCTGAACGAGGAGCTGCAGGGCCTCTACCTGGTCCACACCGGCGAGGTGGAAGTGACCGACGAAAACGGCATTCCCGTTTCCATCCTCGGCCCCCGCAACTCCTTCGGCGAACGCGGCCTGACCCGCGGCGGCAAGGCGGCAACCTCCGCCCGAACCACCACAGACACAATCCTGCTGCTGCTGCCCAAGGCAGACTTCCACGCCCTGATGGCCAACCAGCCGAAAGTGGCGAAATTCTTCGACCGCCGCCGCCCCGGCAGCCGTGAGGACAGCAGCCTCGCCACCACGCGGGTAGAAACCATCATGGCGCGCGATCCCGTCACCTGCTCCAGCGGCCTCACCTGCCAGGGTGCGGCGCAGCTGATGCGCGACCGCCGCATCTCCTCCATCTGCGTAACCGACGGGGACAGCCTGCAAGGCATCCTGACCACCCGCGACCTCACGGCCAAGATCCTCGCCGCCGGCAAACCCATCTCCACCCCGGTCAGCACGGTGATGACCCCGAACCCGCTGACGCTTGCACCCTCCGCCATCGGCTCCGACGTGCTGCACATGATGATGGAGCATGGCATCGGCCACATCCCGGTGGTGGAGGCAGGCAGGCTCGCGGGCATAGTGACCCAAACCGACCTCACCCGGTTTCAGGCCGTCAGCTCCGGCGAGATGGTCTCCAGCATCGCCCGCGCCGGGTCAGCTGAGGAGATGGCAAAAGTCACCGCCGAAATCCCCCGCCTGCTGGTGCAGCTGGTGGCGGGCGGCAACCGGCATGAGGTTGTGACACGGCTGATCACAGACATCGCCGACACCGTCACCCGCCGCCTGCTGGCGCTGGCCGAGGAGCAACTGGGCGCACCGCCCGTGCCCTACCTGTGGCTGGCCTGCGGCTCGCAAGGGCGGCGCGAGCAGACCGGCGTCTCCGACCAGGACAACTGCCTGATCCTGTCCGATGACCTGAAGCCGGAAGACAACGCCTATTTCGAACAGCTTGCGGCGTTTGTCTGCGACGGGCTGAACACCTGCGGCTACGTCTATTGCCCCGGCGACATGATGGCCTCCAACCCGCGCTGGCGGCAGCCGCTGCGCGTCTGGCGCGACTATTTCCGCGGCTGGATCGCCAAGCCGAATCCTGAGGCACAGATGCTGGCCTCGGTGATGTTCGACCTGCGCCCGATCGGCGGCGATGCCGCGCTGTTTGCGGACCTGCAGCAGGAAACCCTGAAGGCCGCCAGCGCCAATTCGATCTTTACTGCGCATATGACCGCCAACTCGCTGAAGCACACGCCGCCGCTGGGGCTGTTGCGTGGGCTGGCCACCATCCGCTCAGGCGAGCACCGCAATACGCTGGATATGAAACACAACGGCGTGGTGCCGGTGGTTGACCTGGGGCGCATCTACGCGCTGCAGGGGCAGCTGGCCGAGGTCAACACCCGCGCCCGGCTGGAGGCGGCAGAGGCCGCGGGCGTGCTGAGCCCCTCAGGCGCCCGCGACCTCATGGACGCCTATGACCTGATCGCCCAGACCCGCCTGGAACACCAGGCGGCGCAGATCCGCGGCACTCAGGCACCGGACAACTACCTCGCGCCTTCGGATCTTTCGGATTTTGAGCGAAGTCATCTGCGCGACGCCTTTGTTGTTGTAAAGACGATGCAATCGGCAGCCGGGCACGGCAAAGGCATGTTAAGCTGACACCTGCGTTCTGCCGTTGGCGCCGGAGCCTCCGGCGGGAATATTTTGAGAAAGATGAAAAGGCCTGGGGTCTTCGGGGAGTTGGGATGTTTCTGGAACTGATTGCGGTGATCTTTGCGGGCATTGCCACGGCGGGCGTGGTGATGCTGTTGAACCGGACGCTCAAGGGCCGCCTGCCGCGCTGGATGGCACCCGTGGCAGCCGGACTGGCCATGATCGGCGTGACAATCGCGTCTGAGTACGGCTGGTACAGCCGCACCAAGGCCGCCCTGCCCGAAGGCGTGGCCGTGGCGGAAACCATCGAGAACCGCAGCCTCTACCGCCCCTGGACGCAGGTGGTGCCCTACGTGGACCGTTTCGCCGCAGTGGATACCGCCACGATGAAAAGCCACAGCGCGCATCCGCAGGTGTTTCTGGCGGATCTCTATTTCTTCGGCCGCTGGGCGCCGGTCAGTAAACAGGCCGCGGTGCTGGACTGCGGCAAGTGGCGCCGCGCGCTGGCCGGAGGCACAGCCGCTTTTTCCGGCGACGGGCTGCCCAAGGGGCTGGACTGGGTCGCGGCAGAATCCGATGATGCCATTCTGACCACCGCCTGCGGAGGATAGCCATGCACACACGCCTGTCACTGCGGCTGCGGATCTTCCTGTTCTTCTGCCTGCTGGCGTTTGGCGGTATCGCCGTGACCGCAGGCGCGCTCTGGGCCGGCTACAGCCGCGCAGAGCAGCCAGAGCTGTCAGATGCCTTCATCTTTTCCGGCCTGCTCAGCACGTTTGCCATTCTCGGCCTCTGCGCCGGTGTCTGGCTGCTGTTCGACGAAAACGTCGCCAAGCCGATCGAGCGGTTGGCCGCAGGCATGCGCGCCCGTGCCCACGCCGGCGTGAGCAAGGACCTGGACACCCATGGCGCCCGCTACCTGGGCGACCTCGCCGCTGCGGCGCAGGGGCTGGCAGGCCAGCTGGGCGCCTCAGCCCTGAACGCGGCAGAGGCGATCGCCCGCGAAACCGAGCATCTGGAAGCTGAGAAGACCCGGCTGGCGGCATTGCTGACCGACATCCCCATCGCCACCGTAATGGCCAGCCCGGCGCATCAGATCGTGCTTTATGACGGCCAGGCCGCCGCGGTGCTGGCGCAGGAGGCTCCGCCGCGCCTGAACGCGCCGCTGTCCGACTATCTGGACCTGACCGGGCTGGAGGCCGCTTACGGCCGCCTGGTGCGCAGCGGCATGGAAGTGCAGGCCGAGGTGAAAAGCGCCAGCGGAACCCAGGTGTTCGACCTGCTCCTGAAACCGCTTGGCGGCGCTCCGGGCTATATCATCCTGTTCGAAGGCGCCCATGCGGGCCTCGCACCTGAAGACGCCCGCCCGCTGACCTATGATTTTGCGCTGCTCGACACAGAGCACGCGGACCTGGACACCCGCAGGCTCAGCTCCCTCAGCTATGTGGTGTTCGATACCGAGACCACCGGCCTGCTGCCGCACAAGGACGAGATCGTTCAGATCGGTGCCCTGCGGGTTGTGCGCAGCCGGATCATCGAAGGCGAAACCTTTGAGACCCTGGTGAACCCCGGCCGCCCTATCCCCGCGGCCTCCTCCAAGGTGCATGGCATCACCGATGCCATGGTGCGCGGACGCCCCGGAATTGCCAGCGCGGCCCGCCATTTCCACCGCTTTGCCTCAGACGCGGTGATCGTGGCCCACAACGCCCCCTTCGACATGGCCTTCCTGCACCGCCACGCCAAACGCACCGGCGTCACCTGGGACCAGCCGGTGCTGGACACGGTATTGCTGAGCGCGGTGCTGTTCGGCGCCTCGCAGGAACACACGCTGGATGCCTTGTGCGACCGGCTGGATGTCACTATCCCGCCGGCCCTGCGCCATACCGCCATGGGCGATGCCCGCGCCACGGCTGAGGTCTTCTGCAAGATGCTGCCGATGCTGGAGGCGCGCGGGCTCAATACCTTTGGTGCGGTGCTTGAGGAAACCCGCAGGCACGGCCGCCTCATTGAAGACATGAACTAGGTAGACAATCGCGGCCATGCGTGGCAGGTCACTGCCCGGAACGAACAAAAGGCGCGCGAGATGGCCGACACCAGCTTTATTCCCGGGCCGGACACCGCCCGGGCCTACCGCGATGCGCTCGGCTGCTTCGGCACCGGGGTGACGGTTGTCACCACTCAGACCCCGCGCGGCCCGCTGGCCATCACCGTCAACAGCTTCACCTCGGTTTCGCTGGAGCCGCCCCTGATGCTGTGGTGCCCGGCCAAGGCCTCGCTGCGCCACGATGCCTTTGTCGCAGCAGAGAACTTTGCAATCCATGTGATGGCGGAGGATCAGCTGCCGCTGGCCAAGCACTTTGCCGCCTTCGGCGAGGATTTCACCGCAGCGGACTGGCAGCCCAATGAACTGGGCGCACCCGCGCTGGAGGGGGTGATCGCCCGTTTCGATTGCCGCCGCCACGCAGCCCATCCGGCAGGCGACCACACTATTGTCATCGGTGAAGTGGCCCGCGTGACCACCCGCCCCGGCAAGGGGCTGATCTTCAAACGCGGCCAGTATGGCGGGTTTCTGGAACAGGGCTGATGACCGTATCGGCAAAGGGCAGACCGGCGCCGGCGGCAGCAACCGGCTCAGCCGGGCTGTTTTCCTTGTCACTCCCGGCGGCCGCGGGGGCAGCCGTCTGCCCGCCGTCTCCGGCCAGCAGGTGCGGCAGCACCGCATAAGCCGTCAGGTCCATACCCGGCGTCATGCTCAGCGCCCGTTGCGGGCAGATCGACACACACAAACCGCATTGCGTGCACAGCGATTCCACGAAGCTCAGTGCGCCGCAGTTCTCCGTCAGGCTCAGCGCATCTGACGGGCAAACCCAGACACAGCTGTTGCAGCTGTTGCACAGGTCCTCATCCAAGCTGACAGAACCGTAAGGCGCCTGATCCGGCAGCTCTGCTTGGCCGGTGCTGGCAGGCAGCAGCGCGGCGGCACTGGCCCGCGCCGTATCCCGGCGGCTGCCCACCGCCAGCACCTCGGGGGCAACGGACGGAAACGGCAGCAGCCGTGCCGCCAGCCGCCGGTCCAGCCCCGCCGCACCGTTGAACAGCAGGATCCGGCCTAAGCCGCCCAGTGCCCGCACCAGATCCACTTCCAGCCGCTGCGGATCCCGCCCCTGCAGCGCCGAACAGGCCTGCAGGTAAATCACATCAAAGCCTGAGGCCAGCGCATGCAGCAGATCGGCATGGGTGATCTTTTCCAGCTTGCAGACAGAAACCGGCACGACATCGCTGTGCTCTTCGCCAGCTTCCGCCAGCCCCGGCGGCTCCAGCTCGTAGAGAACCAGAATCTGCGCCCGTCCAGTCGCCAGTTTCCGCACATGCGCCTCCTTGCACAGCGCCATCAGCGGCAAGGCAGTGCTTCGGCAGCCCACATCCAGCAGGGCAAACCGCCCCTTGACTGAATACTTGGACCGGCATTCGGCGGCATCGGCCGGGGAACAAAGACACAAGTGCTGCTGAGCCTTGCCAGCAGGCCTCCCCCGTTCAGAGATACGTCCGCACATCTCTCCCATGAGGTCACGCTAACACAAATTTGAACAACTCTAGGCTGCATTTTGCCTATCGTGCAATTTTGTTGCAAATTTAACCAATTTAGAGGCAATGAATGCAAAACCCCGCCGGAACACATCCGGCGGGGTTGTGAAGGATTATCCGGCGCTGCGGCTTACTTCAGTGCAGCGTCAGTGATGGCATGGGTCCAAGCGCCTTCCGGCTCCTTGGTGATCACCGGGTCCGAACCGCCGCCCATCAGCGTCGACACGGTCCGCTGGTAGTCCGCTTCATCCAGTGCGCCGTTGCTGCCAGCAGTCAGCTTGGCAATTTCACCCATCATCCGTTTCTGGTGGGTCTCGGTCTGGGCACCGGAGGCATCGTTGTCGAGCACGATCTCTGCCGCCTCGTCCGGGTTTTCCTCGGCGTATTTCCAACCCTTCATTGAGGCCCGCACGAAGCGCTCCATCTTGCCGGTAAAGGCTTCATCGCTCAGGTTCTCTTCCAGCACATACAGGCCGTCTTCCAGTGTCGCGACGCCCTGGTCCTCATACTTGAAGGTGATCAGCTCATCCGGGGACACGCCCGCATCGATGACCTGCCAGTATTCATTATAGGTCATGGTCGAAATGCAGTCCGCCTGCCGCTGCAGCAGCGGATCGACGTTGAAGCCCTGCTTCAGCACTTCCACACCGCTCTCGCCCTTGCCCTCGGTGGAGATGCCCAGCTGGCTCATCCAGCTCATGAAGGGAAACTCGTTGCCGAAGAACCAGACACCCAGAGTGCGGTTGGCCAGATCGGCAGGCGCGGCAATGCCCGTATCCTTCCAGCATGTCAGCATCATGCCGGAGGATTTGAACGGCTGCGCGATATTCACCAGCGGCAAGCCCTTTTCCCGCGCGGCCAGTGCAGCAGGCATCCATTCCACCGTCACATCGGCGCCGCCGCCGGCAATCACCTGGGTCGGCGCGATATCGGGGCCGCCCGGCAGGATGGTGACATTCAGGTCCTCTTCCTCATAGAACCCCTTGTCCAGCGCCACGTAATACCCCGCGAACTGCGCCTGGGTCACCCATTTCAGCTGCAGCGTCACGTCATCCGCAGCCTGCGCCGCCCCCGCAGCCCCCATCATCAGCGCTGCCGCCGTCATCAGATGTTTCATGTCTCGTTCTCCCTATTGATTATGATGTGAAGCTTGCCCGGGTTTGACCATTCGTTCAAAGTTTTTTCTTTATGAGGCCAGCCTTTGCCGGCACCCCGCGCAAGATTTCCGCAAAAACCGCCCCGCAGCCGGCGGGACGGTTCAACTTTCAGCCCCGCTGCGACGGGTGCCAGAAGGTAAAGCTTTTCTCGATCAGCGCCACCAGCCCATAGAAGGCCGACCCGGCCAGCGCGGCCACCACGATCTCGGCCCAGACCATGTCCAGCGCCAGCTGGCCGACGCTGGTCGAAATGCGGAACCCCATGCCGACGGTGGGCGAGCCAAAGAACTCCGCAACAATCGCTCCGATCAGCGCCAGGGTGGTCGAGATCTTCAATCCATTGAAGACAAAGGGCAGCGCCGCCGGCAGCCGCAGCTTGAAAAACGCCTGCCAGTATGTCGCCGCATAGGTCTGCATCAGATCGCGCTGCATGGCCGAGGTCTCGCGCAGCCCTGCCACGGTGTTCACCAGCATCGGAAAGAACACCATGACGACGACCACAGCCGCCTTGGAGTGCCAGTCGAACCCGAACCACATCACCAGGATCGGCGCGGTGCCGACAATCGGCAGCGCCGCCACGAAGTTCCCGACAGGCAAAAGGCCGCGCCGCAGGAAATCGCTGCGGTCCACCAGAATAGCCGTCAGAAATGCCGCGCCGCAGCCGATCACATAGCCGCCAAGCGCGCCTTTCAGGATGGTCTGGGCAAAGTCCTCCCACAGGATCGGCAGGCTGGAGGCAAAACGCGCGGCAATGACCGTGGGCGCAGGCAGGATCACCAGCGACACCGCCAGCCCGCGCACCAGCAGTTCCCAGACCACCAGCACGGTGATGCCGAAGATGGCCGGCACCAGCAGCTGCACCGCGCGGGTCTTCGCAGCCGGACTGTTCGCCAGCCGGCTGTTCAGCCACCACCCGAAACACCAGACCAAACCGGCAAGCACCACCATCACCATGACTGGATCCCCCTGTTCATCTGGCCGAAAATATCCCGGGTGAGCCGCAGCGCGGCGAGGGCAGAGCCCTCACTCCAAACAACACCCATCATGCCCGCACCCCCATCCGGTTCAGCACCAGCTTTTCAATCAGCCCCAAAAGCGCCACCAGCGCCGCAGCCAGGATCGCCGCGGCAAACAGCGCCGACCAGATCTGAACGGTCTGCCCGTAATAGCTGCCCGCCAAGAGCCGCGCGCCAAGGCCTGCAACCGCCCCGGTCGGCAGCTCACCCACGATGGCCCCTACCAGCGAGGCGGCGATGCCGATCTTCAGCGACGCAAACAGGTAAGGCATCGAGGACGGCAGCCGCAGCTTCCAGAACCCCTGGTTGGTGTTGGCGTTGTAGGTTTTCAGAAGATCCAGCTGCATCGCATCCGGCGCCCGCAGCCCCTTCACCATGCCAACAACTACCGGGAAGAAGCTGAGATAGGCTGAGATCACCGCCTTCGGGATAATCCCCTGCACCCCGATGGAATAGAGCACCACGATGATCATCGGCGCCAGCGCGATGATCGGGATGGTCTGGCTGACAATCGCCCAAGGCATCACCGACATGTCCATGACGCGGGAATGCACGATGCCCACCGCCAGCAGAATGCCCAGCCCGGTGCCGATGGCAAACCCCAGCAAAGTGGCGCTCAGCGTCACCTGCGCGTGATAGATCAGGCTGCGCTTGGAGGTGATTTTCTTCTCCACCGTGGTCTCCCACAATTCCACCGCCACCTGATGCGGCGCGGGCAGACGGGGGCGTTCCTGCACCCAGGTGTCGCCGATGGCAAATGTGTTATTCACCACCAGCCCGATCTCACCCCTGTCCCGGCGTTCCTTGGCGGTGGCGGGGGTGACTTCCATCCCTGCCCGTTCCGCCTGATCCAGCACGCCCTTGATGTTCATCGGCACGCAGGCTGCATACCAGAAGGCGATGATGGCAGCGAGCACAGTCAGGACGGCAACAAGGCTCTTCATGGCCCCGCCCTCCTTGATCGGCAGCCGCCCGGTGCACAGGGGGTGTACAGGGGGTGCACAGATGCCACCCCCCAATTCCGGCGGGTCCGGCTGGCAAACTCAATCATCGCCATGCCCCGCTCGCAGCCCCTCGCGTACCCGGTGGGCGATCTCGATGAACTCCGGGCTGTCGCGGATGTCCAGCGGCCGTTCCTTGGGAAGCGTGCTGTCAATCACGTCGTGAATCCGTCCCGGCCGCGGCGACATCACCACGATCTTGGTGGAGAGATACACCGCCTCGGGGATCGAATGGGTGACAAAGCCGATGGTCTTGTTGGTCCGCGCCCACAGCTTCAAAAGTTGCTCGTTCAGATGGTCGCGCACAATCTCATCCAGCGCCCCGAAGGGTTCGTCCATCAACAGGATGTCAGCGTCAAACGCCAGTGCCCGCGCGATGGAGGCCCGCTGCTGCATGCCGCCCGAAAGCTGCCAGGGAAACTTGCCGCCAAAGCCTGACAATTCAACAAGTTCCAGGACTTGGTTAACGCGCCTTTCCTGCTCGGCCTTGGAGTATCCCATGATCTCCAGCGGCAGCTTGATGTTCTTGGCGATGGTCCGCCACGGGTAGAGCCCCGCCGCCTGGAACACATAGCCATAAGCACGGTTACGGCGCGCCTCATCCGGGGTCATGCCGTTGACAGAGATACTTCCGCCAGTTGGTTGCTCAAGTGCCGCCATCACTCTGAGAAAGGTTGTCTTCCCGCAGCCGGACGGCCCGATGAAGCTGACAAAATCCCCTTTGTTAATGGTCAGATTGATGTCTTTCAGAGCATGAACCGGTCCATCATTTGTCTCAAATGTCAGATTGAGATTTCGCGCTTCGACGACGGCGGTTTGTTCTTTCATGTCATACATCGAACATACTTCCGATCAAGGTCTCCACGGCTTGCTTGGCCGTGTTCAAAGAAAGACCGGCACTGGCTTGCAAGTGTTTGATCGCGCTCACGTTATTTCCTTCCCTTAGCAGTGCCAGACACTCCTCCAGAATGTCTGCCGGCACCGCCCTCAGTACTTCAGATTGGGCCTGCGCCTGAGCTATCACAGCCGCGTCGCAGGCCCGGTCTGCCTTCTGCATCACACGCCTGTCGCCGGGATGCCGCTGCGCTCAACGGGGCGCGGCGCGGTCAGCTCTTTCCAGGTCGACAGCGCCTTGTTCACCGTGGTGTTGGCCTCACGCTCGACAAATTTGCCGTGGCCCTCCTGGCAGCGGATCTCGCCGTCATGCACCGCCACATGGCCGCGGGTCAGGGTAAAGCGCGGCAAGCCCTTCACCTCATGGCCCTCGAACACATTGTAGTCGATGGAGGATTGCTGGGTGCCTGCCGAGATGGTCTTGGTCTTGGCCGGGTCCCAGACCACCAGATCTGCATCCGCACCAACCAGAACCGCACCTTTTTTCGGGTAACAATTCAATATCTTGGCGATATTGGTCGAGGTGACGGCAACAAATTCATTCGGCGTGATCCGGCCAGTTTCCACACCATGTGTCCACAGCATCGGCATCCGGTCTTCCAGTCCGCCGGTGCCGTTCGGGATCTTGGTGAAATCCCCGACGCCAAAACGTTTCTGCTCGGTGGTAAAGGCGCAGTGGTCGGTTGCCACCACCGACAGCGAGCCCGATTGCAGACCGGCCCACAAGCTGTCCTGATGCTGCTTATTGCGGAACGGCGGCGACATCACCCGGCGGGCGGCGTGGTCCCAGTCCTTGTTGAAATACTCGCTCTCATCGAGCGTAAGATGCTGGATCAGCGGCTCGCCCCAGACCCGCTTGCCCTGCATCCGGGCGCGGCGGATGGCCTCGTGGCTGTCCTCGCAGGAAGTGTGAACGACATACAGCGGCACACCGGCCATATCGGCAATCATGATGGCGCGGTTGGTCGCCTCGCCCTCCACCTGCGGCGGCCGGGAATAGGCGTGTGCTTCGGGGCCATTATTACCTTCTGCCAAGAGCTTAGCCGACAGTTCCGCCACCACATCGCCGTTCTCGGCATGCACCATGGCGATGCCGCCCAGTTCCGCCAGCCGCTGGAACGACGCATAAAGCTCGTCGTCATTCACCATCAGCGCGCCTTTGTAGGCCATGAAATGCTTGAAGGTGTTGATGCCGCGCTCCTGGATCACGGTCTTGATGTCGTCGAAAACCTGCTCGCCCCACCAGGTGACCGCCATGTGGAAGGAATAGTCGCAGTTGGCGCGGGTCGATTTGTTGTCCCAGCGCTTCAGCGCGTCCAGCAGGCTCTCGCCCGGGTTGGGCAGCGCAAAGTCCACAACCATTGTTGTGCCGCCTGCAAGGCCCGCGCGGGTACCGCTCTCGAAATCATCTGAACTGTAGGTGCCCATAAAAGGCATCTCCAAGTGCGTATGGGGGTCAATCCCGCCTGGCATTACATAACAGCCGGTGGCGTCGAGCTCCTCGTCGCCTGTCAGATTCGGGCCGATCTGGGTGATCACCCCGTTTTCAATAAGCACATCAGCCTTATAGGTCAGGTCGGCGGTCACGATGGTGCCGTTCCGGATGACTTTACTCATGATTATAACTCCCTGAATCGGGGCGCATTTTCACGCCTCCATTTATTCATTAAGAACAAGCTCCCTTGTTCATCTGGCCGGAAATATCCCGGGGGAGCGGCCCAAGGGGCCGCGGGGGCAGCGCCCCCTATTCAACGATCTCCGCTGTCTCAACCACAGCATGAAACAGAACATTGGCGCCCGCCTCAGCCCAGTCCTTGCTGATCTCCTCTGCCTCGTTGTGGCTGAGACCGTCAACGCAAGGGCACATCACCATTGCGGTCGGCGCCACCCGGTTGATCCAGCAGGCGTCATGGCCCGCGCCGGAGATGATATCGAGATGCGAATAGCCCAGCCGGTCCGCCGCATCGCGCACTGCGCCGACACAGCTTTGGTCAAAGGCAACCGGATCAAACCCGCCCACCTTCTCGAATTCAATCCCGACACCCATCGCTTCGGCAATCTGGCTGCCCTTGTCCCGGAGCTGATTTTCCATGTCGGTGATCACGTCCAGGTCCGGACTGCGAAAATCAACGGTAAAGACCACTTTGCCCGGGATCACGTTGCGAGAATTCGGGTAAACATCAATATGGCCCGCTGCACCCACCGCATGCGGGGCGTGGCTCCAGGCGATCTCGTCCACCGTTTCCAGAATCCGTGCCATCGCCAGTCCGGCATTGCGGCGCATCGGCATCGGGGTTGAGCCGGTATGCGCATCCTTGCCTGTGATCGTGACCTGGGTCCAGCTGAGGCCCTGGCCATGCGTAACAACGCCAATATCCTTGCCCTCGGCCTCCAGTATCGGTCCCTGTTCAATATGCAGCTCAAAGAACGCGTGCATCTTACGGGCCCCAACCTCCTCTTCGCCGCGCCAGCCGATGCGCTTCAGTTCATCACCGAATTTCTTGCCCTCCGCATCTTCACGCTCATAGGCCCAGTCCTGGGTGTGTATGCCCGCAAACACGCCTGATGACAGCATGGCCGGCGCATAGCGGGTGCCTTCCTCATTGGTGAAGTTGGTGGCCACAATCGGATGCTTGGTCTTGATGTTCATGTCGTTGAGCGAGCGGATCAGCTCCAGCCCCGCCAGCACCCCCAGAACCCCGTCGTATTTGCCGCCGGTGGGCTGGGTATCGAGATGCGAGCCGACATAAACCGGCAGCGCATCCGGGTCGGTGCCCGCGCGCACCGCAAACATGTTGCCCATCTGGTCCAGCCCCATGGTGCAGCTCGCCTCCTCGCACCATTTCTGGAACAAAGCGCGGCCCTCACCGTCCTCGTCCGTCAGCGTCTGGCGGTTGTTGCCGCCTGCCACGCCAGGGCCGATTTTGGCCATCTCCATCAGGCTGTCCCACAGCCTGTCACCATCAATCTTCAGATTCTGTCCAAGCGACGTCATCAATAGCTTCCTTCCCTGTGCGCCCGTCTGTGCAGGCTTTTCCGGCTTGGCGCCGTGTTAGGTGGCTTGTGCGTGCCGGTCCCATCAATACTCAGGCTGTTAACCGCCAAGCCTTGATTTGACCAACTGGTCAAACTCACGCTATCACGGGTTCACCACCAGTCAAGAAATTGCCGCGTGGCTCTTGAAAAAATCGGTGCTTTTGCCGGAAATAGGTAAAATTCCGCGCTTCCGCTGGCGGCTGCGGCAAAAACAGACAAGGACAGCCATGCCCTCAGACCGCGCGCCCACACGCATTCAGAGAAAGAATCGCGCCGCCATTCTGGAGGCCGCACTGGATGTGTTCTCCAGCCATGGCTTCCGCGGCTCCACCGTGGACCAGATTGCCAAGGCGGCGGGGCTCAGCAAGCCGAACCTGCTCTATTACTTCCCCTCCAAGGAGGCGATCTTCAACGAGCTGATGGCGGGGCTTCTGGACACTTGGCTGGACCCGCTCAGGGCGCTTGACCCGGATGGGGAGCCGCTGGAAGAGATCCTTGCCTATGTGCAGCGCAAGCTGCAGATGAGCCGCGATTACCCGCGCGAAAGCCGGCTTTATGCCAATGAAATCGTGCAGGGCGCGCCGCGGCTGCATGACGTGATCGCGGCGGATCTGAATGTTCTGGTCGAGGAAAAGGCGCATCTCTTGCAGGGCTGGATGGACGCCGGACGGATCAACCGCGCGCACCCCAAGCATCTCTTGTTTTCGATCTGGTCGCTGACCCAGCATTATGCGGATTTTGACGCACAGGTCCGGACACTGATGGGGGATGAAGATCCCTTCGACGCCGCACCGCAATACCTGGAAACCCTGTACCGGCGGATGCTTACGCCCAATATCTGAGCCAATTCTGCCCCACCCCGAAACACTCCCGCGCCCGCAAGGTCCATCAGCAAGGCTGATGCCCTCTTAACGGCCTTGGGCCCGGCACCGCGCAAAGCGCGGTGCCGGGCCCAACGGGAGGTGGTCTCCTGCAAAGGAGGCCGGCGACGGGCGGGAGAGGCCCGCTGCCGGCCATCCGGGCCGGCAGTTTATTCCGCCGCTGTGGCCGACGGGTTGTTCGGATGCGTGGTCCAGTTTGCGTAATCGCCGGAAACAACTTCCCCCGTGCGCTCATCGATCTGGCCCGCGGGAACTTCGACCATAGTGATGCAGTTTTCCACGGGGCAGACGTTCACACAAAGGTTGCAGGCAACGCATTCGTCGTCCTTCACCGTGAACACCCGGTCCTCGCTCATCGCAATCGCCTGGTGCGAGGTGTCCTCGCAGGCCGCAAAGCAGCGGCCGCATTTGATGCAGTCGTCTTGGCTGATCTTGGCCTTGGTCACATAGTTCAGATCCAGATACTGCCAGTCGGTCACATTCGGCACCGCCATGCCGATGAAGTCCTGGGTGGAGGTGTAACCCTTCTCATCCATCCAATTGGACAGACCGGAGATCATCTCCTTCACCACGTTGAAACCATAGGTCATTGCCGCGGTGCAGACCTGCACGTTGCCAGCCCCCATTGCCATGAACTCTGCAGCGTCGCGCCAGGTGGTGACACCGCCTATGGCAGAAATCGGCAGACCGCGGGTCTGCGCATCGCGGGAAATCTCAGCAACCATGTTCAGCGCAATCGGCTTCACCGCCGGGCCGCAATAGCCCCCATGGGTGCCCTTGCCGCCGATGGTCGGCTCAGGCGCCATGCTGTCGAGGTCCACCGAAGTGATCGAATTGATGGTGTTGATCAGGCTGACCGCATCCGCATTGCCCGCATTTGCCGCCCGCGCCGGGTGGCGAATGTCGGTGATATTCGGTGTCAGCTTCACGATCACCGGCTTGGAGTAGTACTTCTTGCACCACTCGGTGACCATCTGGATGTATTCCGGCACCTGCCCGACCGCAGATCCCATGCCGCGTTCGGCCATGCCATGCGGGCAGCCGAAGTTCAGTTCGATCCCGTCAGCGCCGGTGGCTTCCACCTGCGGCAGGATGTCTTTCCAGGCCTGCTCCTCGCAGGGCACCATGATCGAGACGATCACGGCGCGGTCCGGGTAGTCCTTCTTGACCCGGGTGATCTCCTCCAGGTTTGTCTGCAAAGGCCGGTCGGTGATCAGCTCGATGTTGTTAAGCCCCAGGAGGCGGCGGTCAGCCCCCCAGATCGCGCCGTAACGCGGGCCGTTCACATTGACCACCGGCGGTCCTTCGGAACCCAAGGTCTTCCAGACCACACCACCCCAGCCGGCCTCAAAGGCACGGCGGACGTTGTATTCCTTGTCGGTCGGCGGCGCGGAGGCCAGCCAGAACGGGTTGGGGGATTTGATCCCCAGAAATTCTGTTGTCAAATCAGCCATTTGATCTCTCCTCTTAAGGCTAGCTTAGGTGCAGCAGACCTGCACCCGAACTGGCTCAGCCCATCAGGCTGGAGTGAATGTCCATTGCAGCATCGCGGCCTTCGGCCACGGCGGTCACGGTGAGGTCCTCGCCGCCAGAGGCACAGTCGCCACCGGCCCAGACTCCGGCCATCGAGGTGCGCCCGGTTTCTGAGACCTTGATTTTGCGGCCCTCAAGCTCGAGCGCATCCGGCTGACCCTCCAGCGTCTGGCCGATCGCCTTGAACACCTGATCCGCTGCCAAGCGCACAGTCTCGCCGGTGCCGGACACCTTGCCGTCCGTGACATCAGTATACTCCAGCTCGATCTCTGCCGCGGCGCCATTTCCAAGCACGGCCTTGGGCATGACGTTGAACATCAGCTTGACGCCCTTGGAGGCTGCCAGATCCTGTTCAAAGCGGCTCGCGCCCATCTCCTCGCGGCTGCGGCGGTAGGCTATGGTCACGTTTTCAGCGCCCAGCAGCTTGGATTGCACCGCGGCGTCCACTGCAGTCATGCCGCCGCCGATCACCACCACATTGCGGCCCACCGGCAGCGCGGTCAGATCCTCGGCCTGGCGCAGCTCAGCAATGAACTCCACCGCGTCGCGCACGCCGTCCTTGTCTTCGCCCGGCGCACGCAGCGCGTTGACGCCGGCAAGCCCGATGGACAGGAACACCGCGTCATAAGCAGAGGTCAAACCGTCCAGAGACAGCTCCGCGCCGAGCTTCCTGCCGTAATCCATTGTAATGCCGCCGATCTGCAGCAGCCAGTCGACCTCCCGCGCGGCAAAATCATTGGTGGATTTATAGGCGGCAATGCCGAATTCATTGAGGCCGCCCGCTTTGGACCTGGCATCGTAAACCACAACGTCGTGGCCCAGCATTGCAAGCCGGTGCGCGGCTGCAAGGCCCGCCGGACCAGCGCCAACAACTGCGACCTTCTTGCCAGTGGAGGCCGCACGCGTGAAGGGATGCTCCCCTTTTTCCATCAGCGTGTCAGTTGCGTAGCGCTGCAAGCGGCCGATTTCGACGGGCTTGCCCTCTGCGGTTTCGCGCACACAAACTTCCTCGCACAAGGTTTCGGTCGGGCAAACCCGGGCACACATACCGCCAAGAATGTTCTGCTCCAGAATGGTCCTGGCCGCGCTTTCGGGGTGGCCTGCCTGGATCTCCCGGATGAACTGGGGAATGTCGATGCTGGTCGGACAGGCTGTCATGCAGGGCGCGTCGTAGCAAAAATAGCAGCGGTCAGCCGCCACGGCTGCTTCATGCGCGTCATAGGCTGGATGCAGGTCCGAGAAATTCTCAGCAATGCCGGCAGCGTCAAGCCGCGCTGCCTGAATGCCGGATGCCTGATGGCTGGTCGCCATTGGGTGTCTCCCTGATTTTCTGTTGTTCTTGCTATCAGAGTGCCACAGTCTGATTTTTTATCAACTGGTAAAATTTTTCTGCGGGCAAAAAAATTGCCGCCCCTGGAGGAACGGCCTGCAACAGATTGGAAAAGCGTGTTTTTGCCTGGAGGTAATTCGGCCAAATTGCGCCTGAAGCCTCACCAAGACGAGCCGAAACTGGGGTTTCCCGCCTCAAAAGCGCCTTTGGTCAGGCCTTTCGGCAGCCGTGCAGACCCATGAAAGCATCGCTCCGGCTCCCCGCGAAATCTCAGGATGGCAGCACTGCTGTGGCTTCGATTTCCACTTTGGCTTCATCTTCGACCAGGGCGGAAACCACCACCATGGTCATGGCCGGGAAGTGATAGCCCATCACCGCGCGGTAGGCTTTCCCGACCTCCGACTGGTGGGCCAGGTACTCTGCCTTGTCCGTCACATACCAGGTGAGCCTGGTTATATCTTCGGCTGTCCCGCCTGCCGTTTCGACGACGTCCAGAATGTTGCGCAGGGCCTGGCTCATTTGCCCGATGAAGTCCTGAGCCTCAAACACCTGATCTGCGGTCCAGCCGATCTGGCCGCCGACATACAGCTGCCGGCCTTCCGCCACCATGCCATTGGCATAACCTTTTGCGGGCTTCCACCCTTCGGGATGCACGCTGATGGCCGGCATGGCTGAACTCCTTGACTGATGACTGCCTGGGCCGACCATAGCTCCGCATCAGCATTTATTTCAAGCTTAAAATTTATTCTGGATACCCTGAAAAAACAAAAGCCGCGCAGGCCCAGGACGTGCGCGGCTTGGCATTTCAAAACGGAACCGCGGCTTACATGCCAAGCGCTTCCTTGTACATTTCCAGCACCGCCTCTTCTTCAGCGATGTCGTTTTCATCCCGCTTGCGCAGGGCGATTATCTTGCGCATCACCTTGGTGTCGTAACCGCGCCCTTTGGCCTCGGCCATCACCTCTTTCTGCTGCTCGGCAATGGTTTTCTTCTCTTCGTCGAGCCGCTCGAACCGCTCGATGAACTGGCGCAGTTCGCCAGCGGTCACGCGGTAGTTTTCGCTCTTTTCGTCTTCTGTAATGTCCATCTGCGGCTCCGTCGGCAAAGGCTGTCAGTTGCTGTCGGAGCAAGGGGATAGCGCTCTGCCCGCCGCGCTGCAAGCCGGGAAAGCGGCGGAGGTGGCGCGAGCGGCGGAAACCGGCAACGGTCCCGTCCAATCGCTGCCGGAACACTTGCACCTGGAAATCGCATCGGCTACGCGCATCGCAGCACGAAACCCTGCAGGAGCACATATATGTTCGACATGATTGTCTGGACCGGCGCCGCCGTATCCGTTGCCGGCCTGCTGGGATTGATTTGGTGCATCCTCAAGGTCGCACGCGCCCGGCGCCAGAAACTGGACGACGAGGCGCTGCGCGCCGTGGTGCAATCGGTGCTGCCCTACAATCTGGGCGCGCTGCTTCTTTCGGTGCTTGGGCTGATGCTGGTGATGGTGGGCATCTTTCTGGGCTGACGCCCCAGATGCCCCTGCCCCTTCGTCCGGTTAGACCGGCACGTTGTCAAACATATCCTCAACAGCCTCTTCGCACAGAGTTGCCTCAAGGCGGCGCAGGCGGCCCGGGACCTCAGCGCCGGTCTTGCGCATGTAGTCCAGCAGACGGATGAATTCCGGCCGCATGGCCAGCCGGGCAGCGCCGCTTTCCTTGCGGATCCGGGTTTCCAGGCTCTCGACGGTGCTGAGCAGATCTTCACGTGTCATAGCAGTCCTCCCTGTGTCATGATGAGGTTATCCCGGTATTTCACAACAGGCATATGAATACCCGTGCCATTTGAGCGTGCTGCCGCTTATTTGCGCAGATTTACCGGTCCTCGGGTGGTTTTTACGGCCTCATGGCAGCGCAGATAGCCTACCGCAGCGCAGCATCCCGGCGCCTTGACTTGAATCAGATGCAAGCGATGATTCAGTAGCCTTTCAATCCCGCCCGCAGGCAGGCTTGAAACATATTCTTAAATCGTTATATGAATTGCAAACCCAAGGGAGAGCTCCTGATGACCCCCGCCGTCAAAGCCTTTTTCGACGAAGCCACCAACACTGTCTCTTACGTGGTGCGTGAACCGGAGGGATCCGCCTGCGCCATCATCGATTCGGTCCTGGACTACGACCAGGCTGCGGGGCGCACCTGCACCGCATCTGCAGATGCGGTCATCACTTGGATCAAGTCTGAGAACCTGCGTGCTGAGTGGATCCTGGAGAGCCATGTGCATGCCGATCACCTGTCTGCGGCACCATATTTGCAGGAACAGCTGGGCGGTAAGATAGGCATAGGCGAGCAGATCACCGTGGTGCAGGACACTTTCGGCAAAGTGTTCAACGAAGGTACCACGTTTCAGCGCGATGGCAGCCAATTCGACCAGCTGTTCCGCGAGGGCGACAGTTTCATGATCGGGCAGATGCGCGGCGAGGTTCTGCACACGCCCGGCCATACGCCGGCCTGCCTCACTTATGTGATCGGCGATGCGGCCTTTGTCGGCGACACGCTGTTCATGCCGGACTTTGGCACCGCCCGCTGTGATTTCCCCGGCGGCTCCTCTTCGGATCTATACAATTCCATCCAGAAGATCCTGGCGCTGCCCGATGAAACCCGTGTGTTTGTCGGCCACGACTACAAGGCACCGGGGCGTGATGACTATGCATGGGAGACCACTGTTGGCGAGCAGAAGGCGCTGAACGTGCATGTGGGCTCGGGCCGCAGCATCGAGGAGTTTGTTGAGATGCGCGATGCCCGGGACGCGACGCTGGGCATGCCGCGCCTGATTCTGCCGTCGCTGCAGGTCAACATGCGCGCAGGCCAGATGCCGGAGCCGGACGACCAGGGCGATGTGTTCCTGAAGATCCCGGTCAACAAGATTTAGACGGGCAAGGCGGAGCAGGAAAATGGAAGCGGATTGGATCTGGGGTCTGGGCGGCGGGCTGCTGATTGGGCTTGCCGGCGCGGTGTTCCTTCTGGGCAACGGACGCATCATGGGCGCCAGCGGTATCCTGGGCGGACTGCTGGATGGCAGCGGGCGGTCCAATGCAGCAGAGCGCATCACCTTCATTGGCGGCGTCGTACTGGTACCGCTTCTGATCGCATTTTCTACGGGACACGCACCGGAAACCCATGTCACGAACAATGCAGCGGTGCAGATTGGCGCGGGGCTGCTGGTAGGCATCGGCACACGCATTGCCAATGGCTGCACCTCCGGCCACGGCGTCTGCGGCATCTCCCGCTTGTCCCTGCGCGGCATCGCGGCAACTGGCGTCTTCATGCTGGCCGGAATTCTCACGCTGGCGGTTCTGCGCCAGCTTATGGGAGTGATCTGATGCTGCGTATTCTTTTGGCACTTTGCGCTGGCGGGCTGTTCGGCACCGGCCTTATGCTGTCGGGAATGACTGACACAGCCAAGGTACAAGGCTGGCTGGATATCTTCGGCAATTGGGACCCCACCCTGGCCTTCGTAATGGGCGGCGCGCTCATACCGATGACCGTGGCTTGGCGGCTGACTGCCGGGCGCAGGCCTACGGCAGGCGGCAGCTTCCCTGCCGCGCCGCACAAGGAACTGGACCGGCGGCTGATCCTGGGTTCTGTGCTGTTCGGCGCCGGCTGGGGCCTCGCAGGCCTTTGCCCCGGTCCCGCCATGGCGTCACTCAGCTACAACGGCTGGCAGGGCTTGGTTTTCTTTGCCGCAATGGCCTGCGGCATGATGGCCGCGCCCTGGTTCAGCCGGCATCTGGACCGTGCGGCAGCAAACGCGTAAAGACTCAGGACATGGATGCACGCGTAATCACCCCCCGCTATTCGGTCTCGCCGCAGATCTCGGCTGAGGACCTCCCCGCCATTGCTGATGCCGGTTACAAGACAGTGATCTGCAACCGCCCGGACGAGGAAGTCCCGCCCAGCCACCAGGCGGAAGCCATTCGCGCCGCCGCCGAGGCCGCGGGGCTGCGGTTCGAGGTGCTGCCGCTGACCCACCAGACCATGACTCCGGATAACGTTGCCCTCCAGCGTGAACTCTATGAAGGCTGCAACGGTCCCGTGCTGGCCTACTGCGCCTCAGGCACACGCTGCTCAGTGGTTTGGGCTCTCAGTCAAGCCCGGGACATGGCCCCAGACGAGATCCTGCAAAAAACACAAACCGCGGGTTATCAGCTGGATGGTCTGCGCCCGGCCCTTGTGTCTCTGGCGGAAAGCTGAGCAAATTCTGGGGCGGCGGGTCAGACCGCTGCTGGATCGGGCAATTGCAACGCAATTGGTCCAAGAGACAATGGCGAGGCCGTTGTGACGCACCTTTTGGGATTGAAGGCCGCCAGCCCGCCGTTGGTTCGAAGGCAAGGCCGGTCCTGACGGCATTGACCAAGCGGAGAGAGACAGCACTCAGGGCGATGCGGAGCCACGGTATCTCGCAGCGACGGGCCTGCCGGCCAGCCGGTGCCGGCTCCAACACGGTCCGGTGCGAACGCCCGCCAAACTGCCCCGGGATCCGCAGGAAGATGCAGGATATAGCCGGGAAACGGAGCCGCACCGGCGTGCTGCTTGATCGCAAGAGCCTGATCATGATCCACTAGAAGCTGTTGCCTCTAGCGGGAAGCCGAGCTGACAGTAAAGCTTCGGCGCGGCCGCAAGCAGGCCCGGGGACCGCGAACACCGATGCCCGAGGCATTACATCCGAACACGCGCTGGTCGCTCGACTTCCCGTCCGGCAGCTTTGCAGTCGCAGCCAGTTCCGCGTTCTGGCCGTAATCGACGATTGCATCTGCGAGACCCTGTGCCTGATTGCAGATACCAGAATCTCGGGCACGTGTAGTGCCAGTGAGTTGGACGCATTGCAGCGGATCTACGGTAACCCCGCATGCATTGTCAGTGATCGTGCCATTGAGGCGCCATTGGTTCGAGCCCAACGGCGCGGGCACGGATTTCGCCATTCCGGCCATTCTGGGTCGGGCCGGTCAGAACGCAATTCCGTGACACGACATCGCCCCGGTAAGCCGCAGCAGAATGTGTTGATCAAAAGCTTCAACTGCTGCTTGCATGTCGAACTCCTGAATGAGGAGATCTTCGGCACTCTGGACTGTGCCCGGCGGAAGCTGGCGCTCTGGCGCTACGATCACAGCACCGTCTGGCCGCACCCATGGTTCGGAAACAAAACACCGCTCGCAGAAAGCCGGGCGCTAGAGCAGTTTGAGGGCTCCGCGCTAGGCGCCCTCGCCCAGCCCGAAACCGGCGGCTATCAACGCCAAACCAGAAGTCTCTCGCTATGAATGAGGGACCAGCCGGGGGCAGATCATTCCAAAACCATCGCCATGACCCGCGCAACCTCTTGTTCACCTTGCCAATCACACTGGCCGTGACGGCACCTGCCGGAACGAGAAGGACGCCGCACGGTGGCTGAAGCGGAACAGCCCGCCAGCCTCAGCCTTCCGGCAGCGCGTTTTCGAGGCCGGCCAGCTGGGAAATTTCATCTGGGTCTCCGGCGGCAAAGTCACCCAAATCACCCGCAGGCAGATCCGGCAAATCGGACAGATCGGGAAGATCCGGCAAACCGCCTTCCAGCCCATCCATGCTCAGCCCGCCATCCCCGTCAAGCGAGGGCAGGCCCATGGCGTCCATATCCGACCCGAGACCGCCACCAAGCCCGCCATCCAGCCCCTCGCCGCCAAGCGCGGGCAGCCCATCGCCGACGCCTGTGTCCAGAGCCCCGGCATCCATTGCTGATCCAGCGTCCAGCGCCGGGAGGCCCATGTCGTCCATCGGGTCCTGCAACCCTTGCGCAGCGATTCCCATATCCAGATCCAGGCTGGCGGGCGCGTCCGGCAGGGCCTGCATGCCACCGCCTTCCGAAAACGCAGCGGCATCCGCTGAACTGTCTGCAGGCCGGCTGTTCCTCGGCGGGTTCAGGCGCACAGCGCGCGACCCGTTCATCTGGCCAAGACGCCCCTGCGCCACCGACTTTCCGCCGATGGTCAGCAGATCGGTTTCATAGAGAAATGCAGAATCCAGAGGAATGGTATCACCGATTTGCAGGCTGGCGAATTTCTGCACGGGCACCCGCATCCTGCACAGGACCGCTGTCAGCTCCGCCCTGATCGAATCGAGACTTGCCCCAAGCGACGGGCCATTGCTGCTGTTCTGGCCGCCTTGCAGCTCCTCTGCCGAAGGTTCGGGCAGGATCAGCTTCATAACACCCTGCATAGCGCCGCAGGAAAGATCCAGGTTCAGCTCAATCACCCGGTAATCATCAGCTTCCATGCCCAGCACCAGGCTGCGCACGTTTTCGACCTGGGCGCCGAATCTGTATCCGGAAAACAAGGATTGGTCTGCCTGTCCGCCCAGCATCGCCACGACCTTGGCAAAGGTGCGCTCCAGGAAGTCCGCGGTCATGGCGGCATCCGTTGGCGTGTAGTGGCGCTCAGACGGGGCTTTGCCGATGACCGCCCCGATGGTCTGCTGCTGGATCAGCGCCGTAACTGTGGCGGCATCCATGCTGGCAGCCCCAAGCCGCCCTTGCGGGCAATCCAGCACCACCAGAAGATCCTGGTCCGACAGCTGGTTCGCTAGATCTTCGGAAACCCGGTTGGACTGACGCGCAGCCAGAACCGCCATCGGCAGATTGCACAGATCCGCGGCTGCGCGCGCGACCGAACGGCGCAACGCTTTCAGGGTCAGGGAACTGGTGAGCCCCCCGGCGCCCTCCTTGGTCGCCGCCAGCTTGCGTGCAAGCACATTTTGCCTGCCGCTGCCTGCCTCTGCTGCTTCTGTTTCAGACATAGGCTGTTTAACCTGCCCCTTGCGCGTCCCGTTTCTCCGGTTTTAACCGAAAGGGGGTTAACAACTCCTGTATTCCGGCACGGCTTATGCAGCCTTTTCACCCGCGGCAGGTAAGGAAACCCGGAAGGCGCCGCCTTGGCGCCCCGGCAGATAGGACACATCACCGCCCAACCGCTGCATGACCTCGCGGCAGATCGCCAGCCCCAGGCCGGCGCCGCCCGCACGTTCCGGGCTAACCCGCGCAAACTTCTCGAATATCATCTGCTGGGCATCTGCCGGGACACCGCTGCCATTGTCAGTGAAGTCGACATGCAGCCGCCCCCCGGACACAGAGGAGGTGACCGTCAGCTCAGGCTGCTCCGCGTCGCAATACTTCTGGGCGTTGGCGATCAGGTTGATGAACACCTGCGCCAGCCGGTCCAGATCAGAGGACAGACGGAACCCTTCCGCCTCCGGGCTGCGCCGGACCGTCATCGGCGTCTCTGACCCGGCAAGCGCGGTTGCGACAGCGTGGTCCAGCACCTCGGACAGTGTGCCCGCTGTGATATTCAGGCTGACCTTACCGCTTTCAAGCACACTGAGGTCCAGCAGATCATTCAGCAGCCGGGTCAGACGCAATGTTTCGTCATGGATGATCCCAGCGTAGCGGCGCTGCTCCTGCGGGTCGAGCTGCCCGGCATCCCGCAGGATTTCGGAAAACGCACGGATCGACGTCATCGGTGTCCGCAATTCATGGCTGACCTGGCTCAGGAAGGCATCCTTCTGCTCCGAGATCTGAGTGAGCTTTTCGTTTGTTTCCCTGAGCTTGCGCGCCGTTGCAGACAGCTCCGCCGATTGTGTCTCCAGACGGCTGGAGTATTCAAGCATCTGCGCGGTTTCATCCGCCACCGCCAGCAGATCGGCCACCGAAACCGACGAGCCGCCAGCGATCTGTCCGATCATCGCATGCGCGGCGGCAGCCCCGATGGAGGCGCTCAGTTCCCGCTCCAGCCGCTCTAGGAAAGCAGGCGTCGGCTCCGGCAACGGCCCCCGCCCGCCTTGCCGCAACCGCTCGCGCTGGAAGAACACCTGTGCTTCGGCCGCCCCCAGAATCCGTTGCGACATGATCATCAGATCCTCGCATTGAGCCACAGATCCGGTCCAGCCGCGCGGGCCAGCCGAGTGGTCGAAAACGTTGACGAATTGCGCCCCTTGCAGCCGTTCCAGCGGACTGGGGAAGCTCATCAGCGAAACGAGACAGAACACCAGTGCATTGAGGCTCATCGACCACATCACCGCGTGCACGGTGGAATCGAGGCCTTCGATCCCGAACAGCGCCTCAGGACGCAGCCAGCTGAGACCGAACAGGCCCTGGCGCAGGATGTGCTCCGGCAGCAACCCGCCCCCCAAGGCCGGAAGCAGCATCGTGTAAAGCCAGATCCCGAAGCCGACGGACAGCCCTGCAAGCGCACCGCTGCGTGTGGCGCCGCGCCAGAACAGGCCGCCCACCAGCGCGGGCAGAAGCTGTGCAACACCGGCAAAGGAGATGAGGCCGATCGCGGCCAGAGCTGCGGCACCGCCGGAAAGGTGATAGTAAAAATACCCCAGCGCCATAATTGCCGCGATCGACACCCGCCGCGACAACAGCACCACATCGCGCACATCGCCGGAAACCGAAGCCTGCCGGTTCTGCAGCCGCAGCCAGACCGGCATCACGATATGGTTCGATACCATCGTCGACAGCGCCATGGCCGCGACGATCACCATTGAGGTCGCCGAGGAAAACCCGCCCAGAAAGGACAGCATTGCCAGCTCCTGCTGCCCTTGCTGCAGTGGCACAGTCAGCACGAACATGTCGGGGTTTGATCCCGCGGGCAGCAGATCCAGCCCGACCACGGCAATCGGCACGACAAACATAGAAATCAGCAACAGGTAGAGCGGAAACGCCCAGGAGGCGATCCGCAGGTGGCGTTCATCCTCGTTCTCCACCACCATCACCTGAAACATCCGCGGCAGGCAGATAAACGCTGCTGCGGCAAGGAATGTGATCGCGGCCCAGCGGCTGCCATCGACATTCCACTGCCCAATCCGGGAGGCGTCAATGCGGGCCAGTGTTTCGCCGACGCCGCCTGCAACCCCCCAGACGACAAAGATCCCGACCGCCAGCAATGCGGCTAGTTTGACAATCGCCTCGAGAGCGACCGCGGTGACCACGCCGTGGTGGCGCTCGTTGGCATTGAGGTTGCGGGTGCCGAATAGGATCGCAAAGACCGCAAGCCCTGCAGCGACCCAGAACACGATCGAAGTTTCATTATAATCACGCAGCGGATCGGCTTCGGCAAAAATTGCGAAAGACAGTGTAACAGACTGCAATTGCAACGAAATATAGGGAGTTACGCCGATCACCGCCAGAATGGTCGCACCTGCTGCCAGCAGGTTCGACTTGCCATAACGCGACGACAGCAGGTCAGCGATCGATGTGATCCGCTGGCTGCGTCCGATCCGCACAAGTTTGCGCAGGCCCCACCACCAGCAGATCATCACCAGCGAGGGGCCAAGGTAGATGGTCACGAATTCCAGTCCCGAGCGCGCCGCATACCCAACGGCCCCGTAAAACGTCCACGCGGTGCAGTAGATTGACAGCGACAGGGTGTAAATCAGCGGCGAGCGCATCCATGCAGCGCTTCTGCCACGCGTCGCCATACGGTCAGCCCAGAAGGCGATAATAAACAGGAAGGCCACGTAGGCCAGACAGACAAAGGCAAGGACGTTGAGAGAGGCCATCAGCTGTCCTCCGGCCTTCCGGAAGGCCGGCTCGCAGCGCTGCCACCGTCCGCCCCGCCGCCGGTCCAGTGGTCAGCCCACCGCTGCACTGCCAGGCTGAACACGAAGCAGGCTGCGATCAGGGCGATCCAGACGGAAAAGACATAGATAATGGCAGAGGACATGCTGACCCCGCCGCGCGCTGCCGGGTGGGCGGAGGCCTCAGGCCACAGCAGCGGCAGCGCCAGCAAGAGCGCTCCGATCAGCGGCAGCAGCCGTGAAATGTCCATCAGCCGGCGTCGGCGGTAGGTCTGGCGTTCTGTGCGGGTGCCTGCCTGCTCTTCACCGCTTCCCTGCGCCATCGCGCCGCTATCCCTGCCCGGCCTGCGCGTGCAGGTCGCGCACGGCGGTCAGAACCTCGGCGTTGGAGAACGGTTTGGTCATGAAGCGGGTAACACCGGCCTTTTCCGCCATTTCCCGGTCGCGCATCTGGCCGCGTGCAGTCAGCATCAGAACAGGCAGCGACTGCATATCCTGCTCTGCCCGCAACTCGCGCACAATTTCCAGCCCGCTCTTGCCAGGCAGCATCAAATCCAGAATCACCAGATCCGGCCCCGCGTTGCGGATCACCTCCACCGCAGTGGCTCCATCGGTGTGGGCATCCACACTCCAGCCATCGCGCATCAGCAGAAACCGGATCGCCTCTGTGATGTTCGGTTCATCTTCAATCAGAACAACATGCCTGCCCATCAGCAGTCTTTCCTCCCGGCGCGGTCCTGCGGCCTTAACAGCACGGACACGCGGCTATTTTTCCGCAGGTTAGCGCCCTGCCCGCATGAGTGTCAAAACTCTTCCTTCAGGATCGAAGGTTCGCGCCGCGCCGGACAGGCCTGGCGCGGGCAGATCCGGCAACTGGCGCCCACTGGCTGCGGATCCTGCGCATCCTTGGCACCGGGCAGGATCAGCATGACCGCACGGTACAGGGGATCCTCACCGAAATCAGGCTGCTTCTGCATCCAGGCCGTGGCCATGCAGTCAAAGGCCGCAGCGTTGCGGCCGTGCTGAACCACATTGCGCCGGACCGGCACATTGGGGTTCACCAAGGCTGTATAGAGCGGCCACAGCGGGCAAGAGGCGCCAAAGCGCGGCATTGCGAAACCGGTGACCGGTTTACGGAACAACAAGGTGCCAGAGGCATCGCAGACCACCAGCCCGGCCTCCTGCCCCAGCACCTCTTCCGGCACCGCTGCCAGGCGGCGCAGGACCGCAGGCAGCCCGCAATTGAACCTTTCCGCCAGAACAACTGGGTTGATCCCGGCGCCGGTGATTTCGCGGCTCAGCTCTTGCAAAGGCAACGTTTGGGCGTCAGCGAGGTACTGCTCCAGCAGGGCATGGGTCAGACTGCGGGCAGCTTCGCCGGTCAAGGCGCGGGCATCCCGCGCCAGATCTTCCGGCGTGGCGGACCCGTCTTCGAGCGCCGGAAAATGGAAATCGTTTTCCTGAAAGAATGCCTCAGCTTCCTCCTGCGGCATGCCGCGGCGGTCGGCGCCGCTGCCGTCTTCATCGAGAAAACTGACCAGTGCCCGGCTGCTTTCGGACAAGCGCAGCGAATCCTGATTGAGGTTCTTGTGGAACCGGTCCCGCCATTCCGGCTCCAGCTCTCCGGTTTCTGCCAGAATCGATGCGGTGGAGCGGATCGCAGCAGCAGTCGACAGCACCTCATGCACCGAGGCCGCCAGATTGGGGTCATGAGCCAGACGGTCCGACAGGGTTTCCACCGTGCGCTCCAGCGTGGCGATGCGGCGGTGCCCGGCCGCCAAAACCTCTGCCCAGCCCGGAAAGCGGCCGGCGAACTCATCAACCCGGTCCAGTTCCGCCACCGGCACACCGCTGTCCGCCGCCGCCTCCCGCAGGGTGGAAATCAGCGCCGCCTCCGCTCCTTCACTCAGCATCGAGGGCTCGACCCCCAGCACCCCGGCAATACCCACCAGCAGTTTGCCGCCGATTCTGCGCCGGTTGTGCTCAATCAGGTTGAGATAGGAGGCAGAGATCCCAGCCGCCCGCGCCAATTCGGCCTGGCGCATGCCCAGGATCAGCCTGCGTTCGCGGATCCGGCTTCCGGTCAGGGTGTCGCGGGCCATGATGGCGGGCCTCCCAAAATGCTTCCATTTCAACGGCTTTCTGCGATGCAAAATAAGATTATTTACAAAGGCCGCAAATGCACTGTTCAGTTATTTACAGAATTTTCAAGTAATAAAAAGGTTTTATTGCCTGAGTTTACATAGGCCTCTCATACTGATTTTGCACGCAAAGTGCTGGTACCGCGCAGAAGTGAGGAGCTGCAAGGCACCAATCATATAGGGAGGAATACATGTCCAATTTTAATGCTTCGCGCCGCAGAGTCCTTAAGACCGGTGCTATTGCAGGCGCCGGTGTGGCGCTGCCGACCATCTTTACCGCGTCTTCCGCTGCGGCCTTCACCAATGAGCCGACAGGCGGCACCGTCACCCTGGGCTTCAACGTGCCCCAGACCGGTCCCTATGCGGACGAAGGCGCCGACGAGCTGCGCGCCTATGAGCTGGCAGTCGAGCACCTGAACGGCGGCGGCGACGGCGGCATGATGAACACCTTCAGCTCCAAGGCGCTGCAAGGCAACGGCATCCTTGGCAAGAAGGTCGAGTATGTGACCGGCGACACCCAGACCAAATCGGATGCTGCCCGCGCCTCTGCCAAGTCGATGATCGAGAAGGACGGCGCGGTGATGATCACCGGCGGCTCCTCCTCCGGTGTGGCGATTGCCGTTCAGGGTCTCTGCCAGGAAGCAGGCGTGATCTTCATGGCCGGCCTGACCCATTCCAACGACACCACCGGCAAGGACAAGAAAGCCAACGGCTTCCGCCATTTCTTCAACGGCTATATGTCCGGTGCCGCGCTGGCGCCTGTGCTGAAGAATCTCTATGGCACCGACCGCGTCGCCTATCATCTGACCGCCGACTACACTTGGGGCTGGACCCAGGAAGAATCGATTGCAGCCGCCACCGAGGCGCTGGGCTGGCAGACCGTGAACAAGGTCCGCACCCCGCTCGCGGCCACCGACTTCTCCTCCTATATCGCGCCGGTGCTGAATTCGGGCGCAGACGTGCTGGTGCTGAACCACTACGGCGGCAACATGGTGAATTCGCTGACCAATGCGGTGCAGTTCGGCCTGCGCGAAAAGGTCGTGAACGGCAAGAACTTCGAGATCGTCGTGCCGCTGTATTCCCGTCTGATGGCCAAGGGCGCCGGCGAAAACGTGAAGGGCATCCACGGCTCCACCAACTGGCACTGGACGCTGCAAGATGAAGGCTCCATGGCCTTTGTGAAATCCTTCGGCACCAAATACGGCTTCCCGCCGAGCCAGGCCGCACACACCTGCTATGTGCAAACCCTGCTGTATGCAGACGCGGTCGAGCGGGCCGGCAGCTTCAACCCCTGTGCGGTTGCCGAATCTCTGGAAGGATTTGAGTTCGACGGCATGGGCAACGGCCCGACCCTCTACCGTGCCGAAGACCATCAGTGCTTCAAGGACGTCCTGGTGGTGCGCGGCAAGGAGAACCCGACCTCGGAATTCGACCTTCTGGAAGTGGTCGAGGTCACGCCGCGTGCGCAGGTGGAATACGCACCGGACCACCCGATGTTCGCCGGCGGCAACCTGGGCGCCTGCAACCCGGGCGCCTAAGCCAGCCGCAGGGCGCCGGAATTTTCGGAAAATTCCGTGCCGGAGACCGTACCGGCCTCCGGCTGCCCCAACCGGCCCGTCCGCTCCCCCGCCGGGCGGGCCTTCCCCAACCTGACGCACGGTGGGACCCATGGACGCCATTCTCCTGCAAATTCTGAACGGGCTCGACAAGGGCTCGGCCTATGCGCTGATCGCGCTTGGTTTGACACTTATTTTCGGCACGCTGGGCGTGGTGAACTTTGCCCATGGGGCGCTGTTCATGATCGGCGCATTCTGCGCCGTCACCCTGCAGCGCATCCTGAACCTCAGCTTTGAGCTTGTGGACGAAACCCAGAAGGACTTTCTGGGCAACCCGCTCAAGGTAAAAACCCCCTATGTGGAGGCCTGGTTCGGCCCCGACATCGGCGGCTCGATCATCGACTGGGCGGTGCCCCTGGCGATCCTCTTTGCGATCCCGATCATGATCGGTGTCGGCTATGTGATGGAGCGCGGGCTGATCAAGCATTTTTACAAACGCCCCCATGCCGACCAGATCCTGGTGACCTTCGGCCTCGCCATCGTGCTGCAGGAAGTGGTGAAGTACTTCTATGGCGCCAACCCGATCCAGACCCCGGCCCCGGACGCATTGAATGGCGTGGTGAACCTGGGCGCTGCCATCGGCATGGACATCGTCTATCCGGTCTGGCGCGTGGTCTATTTCTTCTTTGCGGTTCTGATCATCGGCGGCATCTTCAGCTTCCTGCAATTCACCACCTTCGGGATGGTGGTGCGGGCCGGCATGGCAGACCGTGAAACCGTGGGCCTGCTGGGCATCAACATCGACCGCCGCTTCACCATCATGTTCGGCATCGCGGCCGCTGTCGCCGGCCTCGCGGGTGTGATGTACACGCCAATCAACTCCCCCAACTACCACATGGGCATGGACTTCCTGGTTCTCAGCTTTGTGGTGGTGGTTGTCGGCGGCATGGGCTCGCTGCCCGGCGCGGTGCTGGCAGGTTTCCTGCTGGGCGTTCTCGAAAGCTTTGCCTCAATGAACGAGGTCAAATCACTGCTGCCCGGCATCGACCAGATCATCATCTACGTGGTCGCAATCATCATTCTGCTGACCCGGCCGCGGGGCCTGATGGGCCGCAAAGGCGTGATGGAGGAATAAGACATGTTCGGACTAGACAAAAAAGACACTTCAAAGCTGATCATCGTCGCCTGCCTCGCACTTCTTGCGCCCTTTATCCTGAACCCGTTCCCGACGGACAGTGCACTGGCGCAGTTCAACGCAGGCTATCCGGACCTGATGCAGCGGTTTGTGATTTTCGGGATCTTTGCCATCGGATTTAATATCCTCTTCGGCCTCACCGGCTACCTCTCCTTCGGCCATGCGGCCTTCCTGGGGGTCGGTTCCTACTCTGCAGTCTGGATGTTCAAGCTGATCGGCATGAACGTGATCCCGGCAATTGTGCTGTCGGTCATCGTTGCGGGCCTGTTTGCACTGCTCATCGGCTTTGTATCCTTGCGCCGTTCCGGCATCTACTTCTCAATCCTGACGCTGGCCTTTGCGCAGATGTCCTTCAACCTCGCCTATTCGGTTCTGACGCCGATCACAAATGGCGAAACCGGCCTGCAGCTGACGCTGGAAGACCCCCGCATCCTGGGCGTCTCCGCCACCACGGATGGCTCGATCCCGGTAACCAACCTGTTCGGCCTGGAAATGCGCTCCACCTTCGAGATGGCTGTTGGCCCCTGGGCCTTCCAGTTCAACGCGGGCTACTACCTCTGCGCGCTGATCATGCTGGCTGCCTTCTACCTGTCGATCCGCATCTTCCGCTCGCCTTTCGGCATGATGCTGCGGGCGGTGAAGTCGAACCAGCAGCGGATGAACTACACCGGCCTCAACACCCGGCCTTACACCCTGGCGGCCTTTGTGATCTCCGGCATGTATGCGGGGCTTGCAGGCGGGCTGATGGCCTCGATGGACCCGCTGGCGGGCGCCGAGCGGATGCAGTGGACAGCCTCCGGCGAGGTGGTGCTGATGACCATCCTCGGCGGTGCCGGCACGCTGATCGGCCCGGTGCTGGGCGCCGGCTTCATCAAATACTTTGAGAACATCTTCTCCAAGATCAACGACAACGTGCTGCACACCTGGTTCAGTTTCCTGCCCGACGGAATGGAGGATGCCGTTGTCTTCATCATCCACCCCTTCATCGGCAAGGGCTGGCACCTGACCCTGGGCATCCTGTTCATGCTTGTGGTGATCTTCCTGCCCGGCGGCCTGGTTGAAGGCGGCCAGCGGATCAAGGGCTGGCTCAGCCGCCGCAAGGCCAAGGGCAGCAACACCTCCGGCGAAACGAACCCCGCGGAATAAGGAGACAGAACAATGGGTATCCTTGAAGTCAAAGACGTGGGGAAACGGTTCGGCGGCCTGCAGGCGCTCTCGAACGTGAACCTCAGCGTTCAGGAAAACTCGGTCCATGCAATCATCGGCCCGAACGGCGCGGGCAAGTCCACCCTTCTGAACTGCCTGGTGGGCAAGCTGATCCCCGACACAGGCTCGGTCATGTTCGACGGACAGTCGGTGCTGGGCCGCGCGCCTTATGAAATCAACCAGATGGGCATTTCCCGCGTGTTCCAGACGCCAGAGATTTTCGGCGACCTGACGGTGCTGGAGAACATGATGATCCCCTGCTTTGCCAAGCGCGACGGCGCGTTTGAACTGAACGCCCTGTCCTCAGTTCTGCGGCAGAAGGACATCCTGCAAAAGGCAGAGCACATGCTGGAAGAGATGAACATGGCGGACAAGCGGCACATGCACGCCGCTGCCATGTCCCGCGGCGACAAACGGCGGCTGGAGATCGGCATGTGCCTGAGCCAGGAACCCCGCCTGTTGCTGCTGGATGAACCGACAGCGGGCATGGCGCGGGCTGACACCAACAACACGATCGACCTGCTGAAACAGATCAGCGACGAGCGCGACATCACCATCGCAATCATCGAGCACGACATGCACGTGGTGTTCAGCCTCGCCAACCGGATCACGGTTCTGGCCCAGGGCACCCCGCTGGTGGAGGACGATCCGCAAAACATCCGCGGCAACCCGAAGGTGCGCGAAGCGTATCTGGGCGAGTCGGCGTAAGGAGGAACCAAGATGAACGTAAAACCCGATTTCTCCAAGAACGCCAATGTGGCAACCACTGCCCCGGCCTTCCTGTCAGTCTGGGATGTGCATGCCTATTACGGCGAGAGTTACATCGTGCAGGGCATCAGCTTCAACGTCCACGAAGGTGAGATCCTGGCACTCTTGGGCCGCAACGGCGCGGGCAAGACATCGACCCTGCGGTCCATCGCCCGCACTGGCTCCCCCATGGTGACCCGCGGCGAAATCTGGCTGGACCACAAGCCGCTGCACAACATGGCCTCGCACGAGGCCGCCGCAGCCGGGCTGGGTCTGGTGCCCGAAGACCGACGCATCATCCCCGGCCTGACGGTCGAGGAAAACCTGCAGCTGGCGCAGATCGCCCCGCCCATCGGCTGGTCGCTGGAGCGTCTCTATGACCTGTTCCCGCGCCTTGGCGAACGCCGCAAGCAGGAAGGCGTGACCTTGTCCGGCGGCGAGCAGCAGATGCTGGCGATAGCCCGGGCGCTGGCCCGCGACATCAAGGTGCTGCTCCTTGACGAACCCTACGAAGGCCTCGCCCCGGTCATCGTGGACGAGATTGAAAAGACCCTCATCCACATCAAGGAACAGGGCATGACAACCATCATTGTCGAGCAGAATGCGGTCCGCGCCCTGGAACTGGCGGACCGTGCGGTGATCCTCGATACCGGCGGCATCGTCTTTGACGGCACCGCCGCCGAGGTTCTGGAAAACGAGGAACTGCGCGCCGAATACCTGGCGATCTGAACCGAACCCAAGAATTCATCTCCGCGGTGCCGGCCATCCATGTGCCGGCACAGGGTCACTGAGGCCGGCTCCGTTTGGGGCTGGCCTCCTCTTTTTTTCTAGAGCTTCAAGGCAACCAAGCATCCCGCTTTGCCACATAAACTCCGGGTATAGGCAGCGGTTTTCCGTCCTTTTCCAACCTGGCGCCTATTCAGCACGTCCGCCCTGCTCCCGATGTCGATGCCACAGCCTGCGCCAGTCCGGTGCGGCAACTGACAAAACTCGGAAAGGACCCTGAAATGCGTAATTCCCTGAAGCTTCTCGCCCTTGCCCTTACCCTTCCTGCGGCGGCGGCTTTTGCCTCTGAAGGCGCCATCGGCACTGAAGCTGAAACCAAAATCCGCGACCTGCTGAAGGGTCAGGGATTTGAAATCACCGAAATCGAAGCCGAAGACGGCATGTTCGAAGCCGAAGCCTCCAAGGAAGGCAAGGAATACGAGGTGTACCTGAACGACCAGTTCGAAATCGTGAAGATCGACGATGACAACGAAGACGACTGATCACCCGTAAAGTCATGTCTCCCGGATGCGATAGCCATCGCATTCGGGATCAACAGGAGAATGACATGCAAAAAGACTATGTCTGGGATCCACTGGTACGGTCGTTCCACTGGCTTCTGGCTGCCGGCTTTGCTGCCAACGCGCTGCTGACCGATCCGGACGGAACGCTTCATCACACTATTGGCTACTTCATTGCGGCACTAGTGGGGCTGCGCATGATCTGGGGGCTGACCGGCAGCCGCTATGCCCGTTTCTCCAGCTTCCCGCCTGATCCCAGTGCCGCAGCCGGTCAACTTACCGATATCGCCACAGGGCGGGTGCGCCATCACAAGGGCCACAGCCCCTTGGGTGCCTTAATGATCTACAACCTGCTGCTGACACTGCTGGCGGTGGCCCTGACCGGCTGGATGGCGGCCTCACCAGCGTTTCAGGGTACCGGCTGGCCGGAAGACCTGCATGAGGCGCTGGTTTCCTGGGCGGAACTCTCGGTTGTCCTGCATGTGGCTGCGGTGCTGTTCGAAAGCCGCCGGACCAAAGTCAATCTGGCGCGAGCCATGGTCACTGGCTACAAAGAGCTGCCTGAGACCGACGCGGAGCCTGCGCCATGAACCCAAACCGGCAAGACCCGGCCAAACCCTGGATCCTGATTGCCGTCATCGCCGTGCAGGCCCTCTGCGCGGCGGTGTTTCTGGGCGATATGGTTGCTGATCTCTCCGGCATGGAAGCCGCAGAAGCTGAGCAAGGCGAAGGCCCGCACGCCTATATCGAGGGGCTGGCGGCGCTGGCGCTGGCGGCAGCCATCGTGATCGAGACCCGTATCCTGATGTGGCTGCTGCGCCGCAAAGCGCATCTGGAGGAAAGCCTGACCTCCGCGCAAGCTGCGGTGCAGGAGGTGATCGACGCCGAGTTTGCCAATTGGAACCTGACGCCCGCAGAGCTTGACGTCGCAACCTTCCTGGTCAAAGGACTCAGCACCGCTGAGATCGCCGCCATGCGCGGCAGTGCCGAAGGCACCATCAAGGCTCAATTGAATGCGATCTACCGCAAGTCCGGCACTGCTAACCGTGCAGAACTGATGAGCCTCCTGATCGACACGATGATGGGGCGGCGTCAGGCTGACCGCAGCGAAGTCGCTGACGCCCGCCCGGCGTGACGCGCGTTCAGACCATCTTCCGCAACTCCGTTTTCAGTACCTTGCCATAGTTGTTCTTGGGCAAGGCTTCGATACGCAAATACGCCTTGGGGCGTTTAAACCGCGCAATCTGGCCGGTGCAAAGATCGTCCAGTTCCGCATCCGGCGCGTCGCCCACAACAAAGGCCACCACTTCCTCGCCCCAATCCGCATGCGGCCGACCCACCACAGACACCTCGCTCACGTGCGGATGCATCAGAAGCACCTCCTCCACCTCGCGCGGGTAGACGTTTGAGCCGCCGGTGATGATCATATCCTTGGAGCGGTCCTGCAGAGTAAGATACCCATCTTCGTCCAGAACCCCCATATCGCCTGTCATCAGCCAGCCGTTGATCAGCGTCTTTGCTGTCGCGTCGGGGTTCTGCCAGTACCCGGGCATCACCGTGTCGCCGCGCACCATGATCTCGCCATGGCTGCCTGGAGGCAGGAACGCGCCCTCCGGCGTACCAATCCGCACTTCCACTACGCTCTGCGCCTTGCCGACGCTGGCCAGCCGCTCTTTCCAGCGCGGATGCGAACGGTCCTGCACGTCATGGCGCGGCAGCGCGGTGATCGCCATCGGGCATTCGCCCTGCCCGTAGACCTGCACAAAGACCGGACCGAATTGCTCCACCGCCTCCATAATGTCGGCGACATACATCGGCCCGCCGGCATAAACGACCGTGCGCAAACCCTCGCCCTTGCGGTCCAGCCGCTTGGCTTCTGAGGCCATGCGCGTGACCATTGTTGGTGCGGCAAACATGTGGACCCGCCCGAAATGCTCGGCAAGCTCAAAGATCTCCGCCTCGTCAAAGCCTTCGGACACCGGGCAGACATGCCGCGCACCTGCCAGAACATGCTGGATTGCATAGATCCCCGCCCCGTGGCTCATCGGCGCCGCGTACAGCGCGTGATCCTCCGCGCTCACTTGATCCACGTCCGCGAAGTAGGCAATGGCCATGGTCATCAGCATCCGGTGAGTGATCACCACCCCCTTGGGCCGGCCCGTGGTGCCAGAGGTGTAAAACAGCCAGGCCAGATCTTCCGGAAGGCGCGGCGCGGTTTCCGCCACCGGATCAGCCTGCAAGGCATCCGCATACTCCGGGCCGGTGATGTCCACACAGAGCACCGCAGCCTCAGCCCGTTGGACCGCCTCCGTCAGGCCTGGCGACGTGAACACCAGCTCTGCACCTGAGTTTTCAAGGATAAACTCGGCTTCCTTGCCGTGCAGCTTGGCATTGATCGGCACCGCCGCTGCCCCGGCATACCAGATACCATAGAGCGCAATCAGATAGTCCGGGCAGTTCTGCATGAAGATGCCAACCCGGTCGCCCGGCACGATGCCCTGCGACCGCAGCCAGCCCGCGAGTGATGCCGCCTTCGCATGAAACCCCGCGTAGTCCGCAACCATATCCTGCCCCAGAAACAACGCCGGCCGTGCCCCTTCTGCCGCGGCCATCCGAGCAAGCCACACCGCTATATTCATCCCAATTGCCTCCCCGTCTTGCCGTTGCGGCCCGAAACTGGCACGCAAGGGCAAAGCCCTTCAATTCCGCGAAAATACCTGCGTAAGAATACCATATGAGCGATCTTGCCTTTGACCATGCCCCTGTTGGCCTTGCGGTTCTGGAACGCCGCGTCATCACCCGGTGCAACCTGCAATTCGCCGCGACCTTCGGCGGCGCGCCCTGCGATTTTTCCGGCATGCTGATTGCTGAGCTGTACCCCAGCCAGGAGGATTTCAACCGTATCGGCGCCCTCCTGCAGCAGCCAGAGGCCCAAGGCGGCAGCTACAGCGACGAGCGCATCATGCGCCGCCGGACGGGGGGATTGTTCTGGTGCCGGGTGCGCGGCCGTTCCGTGACGCCTGAGGCTCCGTTTCAAACCGGCATCTGGTCCTTTGCGGACATCTCCGACGACCGCCCGGTTGTCTCCCTGACCCCGCGGGAACGCGAGGTAGCGATCCTCACCTGCAAGGGGTTGTCAGCCAAGGAAATCGGCAAGCAGCTGGATCTCTCCTACCGCACTGTGGAGAGCCACCGCGCGCACCTGCTGCAGAAATTCGGCGCCCGCAAACTGCCTGAGCTGGTAGCCAAACTGACCGGGATGCCGCTATAGGCAGGAAATTCCCGCAGGCAATTGCGAATCCGCGCCATAGACCTCATGTTACACCGCAGTTCAGGAGTGCTTTCCTTGCGGTAATCCTTGCCCTATAAGCGCCCTAATTTCCTGCCCGCCCCTCCGGCGGGCCTGTCGGAATTGGCTGAGGACAATATGACCAACAAATCTCACGAAGCTGACGTGGCATTCATCAAGGCGCTGGCGGAGCTGCTGCGCGAAAACGACCTGACCGAACTTCAGGTCAAACGCGAATACGGCGAGGATGACAGCCTGAACGTCTGCGTCTCCCGTCAGACTGCAGTTGCAGCCGCCCCGGTTCAGGTCGCAGTGCCTGCCGCTGCCCCCGCACCGATTGCTGCCGCCGCTGCGCCTGCCGCTGCCGCCCCCGCAGCCGCAAATGACGATCCGGCCAGCCACCCCGGCGCCGTGACCTCGCCGATGGTCGGCACCGTTTACCTGCAGCCGGAGCCCGGCGCGCCTTCCTTCATCTCCGTTGGCGCACAGGTCAGCGAAGGCGACACCCTGCTGATCGTCGAAGCCATGAAGACCATGAACCACATCCCGGCGCCGAAATCCGGCACCGTTAAGCGCATCCTGGTCGAAGACGGCGCCGCCGTTGAATTCGGAACCCCCCTGGCCATCATCGAGTAAGGATCTGCCATGTTTGACAAGATCCTGATTGCCAACCGCGGCGAGATCGCCCTGCGCGTGATCCGTGCCTGCCGCGAGATGGGCATCAAGTCCGTCGCGGTGCACTCCACCGCGGATGCCGACGCGATGCACGTCCGAATGGCCGATGAATCGGTCTGCATCGGGCCGCCGTCCGGCACCCAAAGCTACCTGTCGATCCCGGCCATTATCTCCGCCTGTGAGATCACCGGCGCCCAGGCGATCCACCCGGGCTACGGCTTCCTGTCGGAAAACGCCAACTTCGTGCAGATCATCGAAGATCACGGCCTGACCTTCATCGGTCCTTCTGCGGCGCATATCCGCATCATGGGCGACAAGATCACCGCCAAGGAAACTGCCAAGAACCTGGGCATCCCGGTGGTGCCCGGCTCCGACGGCGGCGTACCCGACATCGCGGCAGCCAAGAAGGCCGCCAAGGACATGGGCTACCCGGTGATCATCAAGGCCACCGCCGGCGGCGGCGGCCGCGGCATGAAGGTGGCCAAGGACGAGAAAGAGCTGGTTTCGGCCTTCTCCACCGCCCGCTCCGAGGCTAAGGCCGCCTTTGGCAATGACGAAGTCTACATGGAGAAATACCTCCAGAAGCCGCGTCATATCGAGGTTCAGGTCTTTGGCGACGGCAAGGGCACCGGCATCCATCTGGCCGAACGCGACTGCTCCCTGCAGCGCCGCCACCAGAAGGTCTTCGAGGAGGCCCCCGGCCCCTGCATCACCCCGGAAGAACGCGCCCGCATCGGCAAAATCTGCGCCGACGCCATCGGTAAGATGGGCTATTCGGGCGCCGGCACTGTCGAGTTCCTCTATGAAGACGGCGAGTTCTACTTCATCGAGATGAACACCCGCCTGCAGGTGGAGCACCCGGTGACCGAGGCTATCTTCGGCGTCGACCTGGTGCGCGAGCAGATCCGGGTGGCCGAAGGCCTGCCGATGTCCTTCACCCAGGACGATCTGGAGATCAACGGCCACGCCATCGAGGTGCGGATCAACGCCGAGAAACTGCCGAACTTCTCGCCCTGCCCGGGCAAGATCACCCAGTACCATGCCCCCGGCGGCCTGGGTGTTCGGATGGATTCGGCACTTTATGACGGCTACTCAATCCCGCCCTACTATGACTCGCTGATTGGTAAGCTGATCGTGCACGGCCGCGACCGGACCGAGGCGCTGGCGCGCCTGAACCGGGCCCTGGGAGAGCTGATCATCGACGGTATCGACACCACCGTGCCGCTGTTCCACGCGCTCCTGCAGGAGCAGGACATCCACACCGGCGATTACGGCATCCACTGGCTGGAACGCTGGCTGGAAGAGAACACACCGGGTTAAAATCCTGCGGGGCGCGCCATCAGGTTGCGCCCCGTTTTACTTTTCCCTGCCTTTCCCCTTTATACTGGCGGCATCATGAGCCTGACTGCCGATCTCCTGCTGCACGCCTATTCCGCCGGTGTTTTCCCGATGGCCGAACACCGCGACGACCCGGATGTGTTCTGGGTCGACCCCAAGCGGCGCGGTATCCTGCCGCTGGACGGATTCCGCATCTCACGGTCTCTCGCCAAACGAATCCGCAACGGCGGATTTGAGATCACCGTGAACCGGGATTTTGCGGGCGTGGTAGACGGCTGCGCCGACCGGGCTGAGACCTGGATCAACAGCGAAATCCGCGACCGTTACCTCGACCTGCATATGATGGGCAACGCCCATTCGCTGGAGGTCTGGAAGCAGGGTGATCTGGCAGGCGGCACCTATGGCGTCTCACTGGGCGGGGCGTTTTTCGGCGAAAGCATGTTCTCCCGCCGCCGCGACGCCTCCAAGGTGGCACTGGCGTATCTCGCTGACCGGCTGGTGCAGGCGGGCTTTACCTTGTGCGACACTCAGTTCCTTACACCGCATCTGGCCTCGCTTGGCGGCGTCGAAGTCACCCGCGCGCGCTACCGCGCGCTCTTGCGCGAGGCGCTGGACAAGGATGCCGATTTCATGGGCCCCGCAGTGCCGGACTCTCAGCTGCTTTTGCAGCGGATGACCCAGACGTCATAACGGTTGTGATCCAGCGCGTTCAGCGCCGGGCTGGAGGCAATCATCCAGCCCTGAAAATGCTCGGCCCCGTTCTTGGGATCCCGCACCGACAAATAGGCATAGGCGTCGCCGGTCGGATTATCCGCCGGATAGCGGCAGTCGGAAACCGTCACCAGCAGGCCGAACATCTCGGCGCTGGCGCCGATGGCCACCTCGGCATCCAAAGAATGCCCGTTGACCTTGTCGAGCGCCCGCAGCACCGCCGCGGTTCCTTGACTGGCCTGTTCCTGCGCCAAGGCGGGGAGTGCCAGAAGGGCAGCCGTCAGTACCGCTGCAAAGCGCTTCAAGATTCTTCCCCGCCGCCTGCCACGAATTTCACCAAGAGCGAAATCAGGCTGACTGCACCCTGAGTGTCTTCGATCTCATCACCGGCCTCGAAGGCAAAGGGCGACCCGCCCGGCATGATTTCGACAAAGTTGCCGCCCAGCAAGCCTTCGGAGGAGATCACCACTGCGCTGTCGTCGGGCACCTCAATGCCCTCCTTCACCGAAAACACGGTATCGGCGCGGAAGGTTTCAGGGTTCAGGTCAACACCGGTCACGGTGCCGATCTTGACACCTGCAAGCCGCACATCGGTGCCGACACTGACGCCTTCCAGAGAGCGGAAGGACGCCGTCAGATCATAGGTGGAGCCGCTGCGCGACAGGCCGGCCGCCTGCCCTGCGTAAACGGCAAAGCCGATGGCCGCCGCAAGCACGATGCCGCCAGCAAAAACTTCAGTAGGATTATGGGACATGAAATCAGCCTTTTGGCAGATGTGTTTACTCGGGCACCCAGGCCTCGTAATCGCGGCGTTCCTTCGGTTCGCCGCCTGCACGGATCGACCCGGCTGGGGCATAGGCCATCATGGTACCGGTCAGGTTCTCCTGATGCGGCTTTTCCCAGGCCTTATGTTTCAGCGGCTTCTCGCTCGGCACGTCGTCAAAGGTGCGGTGCAGCCAGCCATGCCAGTCGGGGCTGATGCGGGAGGCTTCCACTTCGCCGTTGAACATCACCCAGCGCTTGCTGTCGTCCGCGTTGCGGTAGAACACGTTGCCCTGGTCATCCTCACCCACCTTGATGCCATTGCGGGCGGTGAAGATCCGGGTGTTCAGGGTGGAACCGTTCCACCAGGTCACAGCGCGCAGAAGAGTGTTCAGGATTCCCATGAGTGCCTCCGGATTTTTCCGACTTCGATATGGCCCAATTTCCCGCCAAGGTCCAGTGGCTTGCGCCTTGGGCTGCCTGTGACTTGGCGGGATTTGGCAGATTTGCCTCAGCGGCGGCTGCGCCGCCTGCCCGGTCAAGCCTCCGCGGGCGCCAGGGCGGTCAATTCGATCTCGATCCGGAACTTGGGGTCAATCAGGTTGCATTCCACCATGGTCGCCGCCGGCGGGTTGGTGCCGAAAGTTTCCGCCAGAATGGGCCAGCAGGGTTCAAACTCGGCTGCATCCGGCAGGTAGTAGTTCACCCGCACCGCATCGGCAAAGCTCGCACCAGCCTTTTCCAGCGCCGAGCCGATGGTGTCCAGCGCAGAGCGGCACTGCGCCACCACGTCATCGCCCTGACCGACCGTTCCGGCCACATGCACGAAACCGCCCGCGACCACGGCACGGCAATAGCCGATCTTGGCCTCGAACTCGCCGCCCGAAGAAATCCGCTTGATCATGTTTTTCTCCTCAACATGAAAGCGGCGCGGAAATCACCGCGCCGCTATATCAGAAACTTTCGATTGTCAGCCTGCTGACGCCGGCTCTTTCTCGGCATCCGCGTGGATCATAAGCGGCTGCGCGTCAGAGGTCACTGCCTCCTCGTTCACAACCACTTTGGTCACGCTGTCCATGCCCGGCAGGTCGAACATGGTATCCAGCAGGATATCTTCCATGATCGAGCGCAGGCCGCGGGCGCCGGTCTTGCGTTCGATTGCTTTCTTGGCAATCGCGCTCAGCGCTTCGTCGGTGAAGTCCAGCTCGGTGTCTTCCAGTTCGAACAGGCGCTGGTACTGCTTGACCAGGGCGTTTTTCGGCATGGTCAGGATGGTAACCAGCGCGTCTTCGTCCAGGTCCTCCAGCGTTGCCAGAACCGGCAGACGGCCGACGAATTCCGGGATCAGACCGAATTTCAGCAGGTCTTCCGGCTCCAGATCCTGGAAGATCTCGCCAACGCCGCGCTCGTCATTGTCACGCACATCGGCGCCAAAGCCCATTGCCGAGCCCTTGCCGCGCTGCGCGATGATCTTGTCGAGGCCGGCAAAGGCGCCGCCGCAGATGAACAGGATGTTGGTGGTGTCCACCTGCAGGAATTCCTGCTGCGGATGCTTGCGCCCGCCCTGCGGCGGAACGGAGGCCACGGTGCCCTCCATCAGCTTCAGCAGTGCCTGCTGCACGCCCTCGCCCGACACGTCGCGGGTGATCGAAGGGTTTTCCGACTTGCGGGTGATCTTGTCGACCTCGTCGATATAGACGATGCCGCGCTGCGCCCGCTCGACGTTGTATTCAGACGCCTGCAGCAGCTTCAGGATGATGTTCTCGACATCCTCGCCAACGTAACCGGCCTCAGTGAGGGTGGTCGCATCCGCCATGGTGAAAGGCACATCCAGGATCCGCGCCAGTGTCTGCGCCAGCAGCGTCTTGCCGCAGCCGGTAGGGCCGATCAGCAGGATGTTCGATTTCGCCAGTTCAATGTCCGAACCCGCCTTCTGGGCATGATTCAGGCGCTTGTAATGGTTGTGCACGGCAACCGACAGCACCCGCTTGGCGGTTGCCTGGCCGATCACGTAATCATCCAGCACCTGGCAGATATCCTTCGGCGTCGGCACGCCGTCGGTGGCCTTGAGGCCCGACGCCTTGGTCTCTTCACGGATGATATCCATGCACAGTTCAACGCATTCATCGCAAATGAATACGGTGGGGCCTGCGATCAGCTTGCGCACTTCATGCTGGCTCTTGCCGCAGAAGCTGCAGTAGAGGGTGTTCTTGCTGTCGCCGCCTGAATTCGTCGCCATGGTCTACCTTTCAGTCCGCCCGGTCCGCTGCCCCCGCACTGCGGGGCATTTCCTCTTTTGGCCAGCTTAAGCCAGTGCTTAGGCCGCCACAATGTGAAAGTGTGCCCCATCTTAACCGCCGGGGCACACGGCTGTTCACAAACTCAGGCGTCAGGCCTGCTCGTCATCGCCCTTGGCGCGGTTCTCGACGATCTCGTCAATCAGGCCGAATTCCTTGGCCTCTTCCGGTGCCATGAAGTTGTCGCGCTCCAGCGCGTCGACAATGGTGTCGTATTCCTGGCCGGTGTGCTTGACGTAGATCTCGTTCAGACGCTTCTTCAGCTTCAGGGTTTCCTCGGCGTGGATCATGATGTCGGTCGCCTGGCCCTGGAAGCCGCCGGAGGGCTGGTGCACCATCACGCGGGAGTTCGGCAGGCTGAAACGCATGCCCGGCTCACCGGCTGTCAGCAGCAGCGAGCCCATCGAGGCCGCCTGGCCGATCACCAGGGTCGAGACCTTCGGCTTGATGTATTGCATGGTGTCATAGATCGACAGGCCAGAGGTCACAACGCCGCCAGGGCTGTTGATATACATAGAGATTTCCTTGGACGGGTTTTCCGCCTCAAGATGCAGCAGCTGCGCCACGATCAACGAGCTCATCCCGTCGTGCACCGGACCGTTCAGAAAGATGATCCGCTCCTTCAGAAGGCGGGAAAAGATGTCATAGGCCCGTTCGCCCCGGCTGGTCTGCTCAACCACCATCGGGACCAGGGTGTTCATGTATGTTTCTCTGGGATCAATCATTGCAACCTGCCTGCGTTGTTTATGTCCGGCACCATACCCGACAGTGTGTTACCCGAGTCTTAGTATCGCCCCTTTTGACCTGCAAGAGGCGGCAGGCATTTTCCCGGTGACGCAAACCTGCATGTGGTGTCGCAATCCGCTGGAACGCTGTCGCTATTCTCCGGCTGCCGGCGGCACCAGCACCTTAGGAAGCAAAATCAAGTCCGAATTCCGCCCGGCGTTTTCTCCGGGTGCAGCGCTGGGGTCCCGCCATGTCCGATGACAGCTTCGTTCAGAAAGGCGCCGCTGCCAATCTCGCCATTCCATTCGAAGGCGAGCCGCAGGATTTCTACTTTCTGCTGCTGCCCAAGGCCACCATGCTGCCCGTGGCCGCCGCTATCGAACCCCTGCGCATTGCCAACCAGGTGACCGGCACCCGGCTTTACCGCTGGTACATCATGACAGAGGACGGCCAGCCTCTGCGCTGTTCCAATGGCATGGTCGTGACCCCGGACACCCAACTGCAGCCGCTGCCCTCAGATTCGCTGGGATTCGTCTGTGCGGGTGTCGAGCCGCACGCCGCCGCCAGCGAGGTCACCCTGAACTGGCTGCGCCGCGAAAGCCGTTTTGGCCGCTCCATCGGCGGCATCTGCACCGGCGCGTTTGCACTGGCCCAGGCCGGCCTGATCAAGAACCACAAGTTCACCCTGCATTGGGAGAACCAGCCGGGCTTCCTGGAGAGCTACCCCAGCCTGGAGCCCTCCCCCAATATCTTTGAAATCTCCGGCCCGCTGATGACATGCGGCGGCGGCAATGCCGCAACCGACATGATGCTGCACCTGATCGAGGAACGCCACGGCAAGCAACTGGCGATTATCGTCGCCGACATGTGCCTGCATGTGCGTTCCGGCGGCCAGGCGGCACCGCAGAAATCGAATTACGCGGTGGCCATCGGCAGCCGCAACCAGCGCTTGCTGAACGCGCTGCAGCTGATGCAGGAATCGATTGAGGAACCGCTGTCGATCGGCGACCTCTGCGACCGGCTCGACATCTCCCGCCGGCAGCTGGAACGGCTGTTCTCGCGCTACCTGAACCAAAGCCCGATGCACGTCTACTTCGACATGCGCCTCAGCCACGCCTTTGCGCTGATGAACGAAACCTCGATGAGCGTCACCGAAATCGCACTGGCCTCCGGATTTAACTCGGCCACGCATTTCTCGCGCCAGTTCAAACGCAAGTTCGGCGCCTCGCCGCATTTCTTCCGCAAGGGCTGGAGCTGACACCCAGCAGCCTGTCTGACCGGTGCTCTCTTCACAAATACCAAATTGGTAACTTTTCTTTTGGCCGTTCCGGGAAGTTCTGCTAAGCGCTTTTGGGTATTCTGTTGATAGTACGCACGGACCGCATGAGTTCGCGGTCTGCGCGAGTTTTTAAAAGGAGTAAGGCGCCCCGGTGCCACCTGGAGACGCAAAATGCCACTACCCGAGTTTTCAGCTGACATGGATCCGGAACAAAAGGAGCAGATGGTCGCAAACGCAACCAGGGCTTCCAGTTTCCTTAAGGCGATCAGCCACCAGGGGCGGCTGATGATCCTGTGCCATTTGGTCTCTGGCGAAAAATCCGTGACAGAACTGGAACAATTGCTGTCAGCCCGCCAGGCTGCCGTCTCTCAGCAACTGTCCCGCTTGCGCCTGGAGGGGCTGGTTGTTCCGCGCCGCGACGGCAAGGCAATCTACTACCGCCTGGCGGATGACAAACCCCGCCGCATTCTCGAAGTGGTCTACGATATTTTCTGCAACGACGGCGATTGACGCCAACGGGCTGCTCAATAATCTGCGTTGCGGAAATACCGCGCAAGACGCCCTGCGCGGCACGCCAACCGGAGTGCAGCCATGAACCGCAGGCAGATTATCAATAATCCTCTGACCGGTAACAAGGCGGAAGCCTTCGAAGCCGCTGACGACTGCCCCGCCAACCCGCAGCCCGGCCGCACCATCGGAGATGTGATCGCCGCCCGCTATGGCCGCCGCACAGTTTTGAAGGGGATGCTAGGCACCTCTGCCGCTGCTGCCCTCTTCGGCTCTGCCGCCCTCACCGGGCCGCAGCAAGCTGCGGCGGCCTCCAGCGTTCAAAGCCGTTTCAAATTCGACGAACCCGCCTGGGGCAACGACGAAACCCACCATGTCGCAGCGGGTTATGACGCCGATATCCTGCTGCGCTGGGGTGATCCCATCACCGCAGATGCGCCCGAGTTTGACGTGAGGAACCAGAGCGCAGCAGCCCAGCTGCAGCAGTTCGGTTACAACAACGACTATGTGGGTTACCTCCCCCTGAACACTGATGGCACCCGCGGGCTCATGTGCGTCAACCATGAATACACAAACGAAGAAATGATGTTCCCCGGCCTTGGCCGCCAGGACAAGGCTGACTTCAGTGGAATGACACGGGAACTGGTGGATATCGAAATGGCTGCCCACGGCGGCTCAGTGGTTGAGGTTGCCCGGAATCCGAACGGCAAATGGGCCGTGATGGGGGACAGCAAGCTGAACCGCCGCATCTCGCCGCTGAACACGGTCATGGCCATTGACGGCCCCGCAGCCGGCCACCCCCGGATGCAAACCAGCGCGGATCCAACGGGGCGAGAGGTCATGGGCACCCTGAACAATTGCGCCGGCGGCATGACCCCCTGGGGCACCTGGCTGATGGCAGAGGAGAACTTTCACGGCTATTTCTGGACCGGTCAACTCGACGCCGGAGGCGAGCCCGATCTTTCAGGCCAGCCGGAAGCCGCACAGATGGCCCGCTATAACGTGCCCGCCATGTGGTACGCTTGGGGCAAATACCACAACCGTTTCAACATCGATAAAGAACCCAATGAAGTGAACCGCTTCGGCTGGGTAGTCGAGGTTGATCCGCTGAATCCGAACTCAGTACCGGTGAAGCACACCGCGCTTGGCCGGTTTGCACATGAGGGCGCGGAAACCACCCTATCGGCAGACGGCCGCCTGGTGATCTACATGGGCGACGATGCCCGGTTTGAATACCTTTATAAATACGTTTCCAATCGAACGGTTTCGCAGGACCGCACCGTCAACACCCGGCTGCTCTCCGACGGCATGCTCTATGCGGCCCGGTTTGACCCGGACGGCACCCTGCACTGGCTGCCGCTGGTGCACGGCCACGGCCCGCTGACGGCCGAAAACGGGTTTTCCAGTCAGGCAGATGTGCTGATTGATGCGCGTCTGGCCGCGGATGCACTGGGCGCGACACCGATGGACCGCCCCGAAGACGTCTCCCCCCGCGGCGACGGCACCGCCTTTGTCATGCTCACCAACAACTCCAGACGCAAGCCCGGCCAGACCGACGCCGCCAACCCGCGGCCCGGCTCTGACTTCGGCCATATCATCGAAATCAAGGAGGAGGGCAGCGACCACGCCGCCACCCGCGGCAGCTGGTCCATCCTGGTGCAATGCGGAGACCCCGCCATTGCGGAAGTCGGCGCACAGTGGAACCCGGAAACCTCGGACAACGGCTGGTTCGGCTCGCCCGACAATTGCGCCATCGACGCCCAAGGCCGCCTGTGGGTCGCCACCGACCAGGGCCGCAAGTGGAACAAGACAGGCAAATCCGACGGGCTTTACGGTTTGGAAACCGAAGGCGGATTGCGCGGCCACTCCAAGCTGTTCTTCCGCTGTCCGGTCGGCGCGGAGCTTTGCGGCCCCTGCTTCACCCCGGACAATGAAACCCTGTTCCTGGCAGTGCAGCACCCCGGCACCGACGGCACCAAAAACCTGAAAGGCTTCGAACGCGAATCCACTTTCGAGGACCCGGCTACCCGCTGGCCGGATTTCGATCCCGCCATGCCGCCGCGGCCATCGGTTGTGGTGGTGACCAAAACAGGCGGCGGCAAGATCGCGGTCTGACCCGCAGCTTCGCTGCGCACACAATTGTGAGCGCCCGGGCCGCTGCAACACTCATATGGTTGCACTGACATTCTGGAGAGACCCATGTATTTCAAACGCCTGACCGCCGCTTTGATCCTCACCGCCGCAACCGCCTCAGCAGGCAGCATTGCCCCGCGCGACGGCTGGGCCGTGCATGAAACCGCCAAACCCTTCGATCATCTGGTTGCGGACATCAAAGCTGCCGCCAAGGAACAGGGTCTGGGCGTCGTCACTCAGGCAGGCCCCACCGGCGCTGCCGCCGCCCGCGGCATCACCATCCCAGGCAACCGCGTGATCGGCCTTTTCAACAACGACTTCGCAGTCAAGATCCTCGCCCTCTCCACTGCCGCGATGATCGAGGCCCCGGTGCGCATGTATGTGACAGAGGAAGCGGACGGCACCGCCACACTGTCCTACAAGCTGCCCTCGCACGTTTTCGCTCCTTACTCGGATGAGGGCGGCGCAGAGCTGTCTGGCCTGGCCGGCCAGCTCGACCAGCGTTTTGCCCTGATCGCTGAAAAGGCACAAAGGTAACCGGGGTTTCCTTCTTGTCATAAATGCTCCCCCATTTGCGCCAAAATCCGCCGCAGCATTTCTCACACTGGCGTGAGAGGGCTTGCGCGCGGGCGCAGCCTTGGCAATCTGGCGCCAAATCAACGGATTGGACGGACAAGATGACAGAACCCTCACGCGCAGCCGATGTTCTGGCCCGGCGGCTCTATGAGGCAGGCTGCCGCCATGCCTTCGGAATGCCCGGCGGCGAGGTGCTGACGCTGGTGGATGCGCTGACACGCGCAGGCATCGCGTTTCACCTGGCCAAACATGAAAACTGCGCGGGCTTCATGGGCGAAGGCATGCATCACGCGGACGGCGCGCCGGTCATCCTGGTTGCCACCCTCGGCCCCGGCGCGCTGAATGGCATCAACGTGGTCGCGAACGCCCATCAGGACCGGGTGCCTATGCTGGTGCTGACCGGCTGCGTCGATGCGGCTGAGGAGCAAAGCTACACGCATCAGGTGCTCGACCACCGCGCGGTCTTCACGCCCATTACCAAGGCCACCTTCCGGCTGGACCCGGATTCCGCGGACCTGATCGCAGACAAGGCAGTTGCCATCGCAACTGAGCCGCGCAACGGGCCGGTGCATATTGACGTGCCAATCTCGGTGGCAGACACGCCGGCCAAAGACCGCGGCATCCGCCGCGCGCCTGCAAGTGCCAGCGCGCCAAGCGGAGAAGCACTGGCGCAGGCGCGTTCCTGGCTGGCGGCAGCCGAGCATCCGGTAGCGGTGATCGGCCTCGACGCGCTGCAAGAGAATGCAGGCCACGCAATCCGCGCCTTTGCCGAAAAACACCAGATCCCATTCGTCACCACCTACAAGGCCAAGGGCATCCTTCCAGAAGACCACCCCCTCTGTCTGGGCGGCGCAGGCCTGTCGCCGCTGGCCGACAAGCATCTGCTGCCGCTGGTGCGCGAGGCCGACCTCGTGCTCTCCATCGGCTATGACCCGATCGAGATGCGCCCCGGATGGCGCAATGCCTGGAACGTGGAAACCCAGAACGTCATCGACATCGCGCCAGAGGCCAACACCCATTACATGCATCAGGCAGGCCTCAACTTCCTGACCGCCATCATCCCTACGCTGGAAGCCCTCTCCGAAGGCTCCGCCCCTCGCGAAACCTGGGCAAATGGCCGCCCGGCTGCGGTCAAGTCCACGCTGGCAGCGGCCTTCCCGCTTGACGAGAAATGGGGCCCTGCCGGCGTCATCGCTGAATGCCGCGCCACGCTGCCGCCGGAAACCCTCGCCACTGCCGACAGCGGGGCCCACCGTATTCTGCTCAGCCAGATGTGGGAGTGTTCCGAACCGCGCGGGCTGATCCAGTCGTCCGGCCTCTGCACCATGGGCTGCGCCGTTCCTATGGCAATCGGGCGCAAGCTGGCGCAGCCGGACCGGCCCGTGGTCAGCTTCTCGGGTGATGCCGGCTTCCTGATGGTGGCGGGCGAGCTCGCCACCGCAGCGGAACTGGGCGTGGCCCCCATCTTTGTGGTCTTCGCCGATGCCAGCCTTGCCCTGATTGAGCTGAAACAGCGCCAGCGCCAGCTTGCCAACGGCGGTGTGGACTTCGCCGAGCATGATTTTGCCGCGATGGGCCGGGCCTTTGGCGGCAACGGCGTGACAGTCACCAGCCGCGCTGACTTGCGAACCGCCCTGCAAGACGCCATGAAAGCAGAAAAATTCACCGTCATCTCGGCAGTGATCGACCGCGGAGGCTACGATGGCCGGATCTGAACTTCTCCCCCACGGCGCGCTGAAGGGGGTCAAGGTGCTCGACCTCTCCCGCATTCTGGCAGGCCCGACCTGCACCCAGCTTCTGGGCGATCTTGGCGCAACAGTGATCAAGGTGGAAAACCCCAAGACTGGCGGCGACGACACCCGCCAGTGGGGACCGCCCTATGTCGTGGATGATGACGGGCAGCAATCCGATCTCTCCGCCTATTTTATGTCCGCCAACCGCAACAAACGCTCCGTTGCCATTGATATTGCAACAGAAGAAGGCCAGCAGGCCATCCGCCGCTTGGCGGCAGAGGCCGACATCCTGATCGAGAATTTCAAACCCGGCGGGCTGGCGAAATACGGGCTGGACTACGCCAGCCTCAAGGACGACCTCCCCGGCCTGATCTACTGCTCCATTTCGGGATACGGCCAGACCGGCCCCAACAGCCACAAGCCCGGCTATGACATCATGGCGCAGGGCTTCGGCGGCATCATGTCGCTGACCGGCGAACCTGAGGGCCAGCCGATGAAGGCCGGTGTCGGTATCGCCGATGTGATGTGCGGCATGTATGCCTGCATCGGCATCCTTTCGGCCCTTCACCACCGCGAAAAAACCGGCGAGGGCCAGCAGATCGACCTGGCACTGGTCGACGCCCAGATCGCCTGGCTGATCAACGAGGGCGTCGCCTATCTGAACACTGGCCAGCCCCCCAAACGCCGCGGCAACGAACATCCCAGCATTATGCCCTACGGGGTTTACGAAACCTCCGGCGGCCATGTGATCCTGGCCGTGGGCAACGACAGCCAGTTCCGCCGCTTCATGGAATTCCTGAAGCTCGAGGGCCTGGCAGAGGATCCGCGCTTCGCCACAAACCCGGCCCGCCTGCAAAACCGCGATGCCCTGAACAGCGTGCTGATTCCCGCGGTGCAGCGGTACACCACGGATGAAGTTCTGGACGCCATGGAAACCCGCAAGGTCCCGGCCGGCCCGGTGCAGACACTGGACACCCTTTTTGCTACCGGTCAGGTTGCAGCACGGAACATGGCAATCGGCATGGAGACCGGAGCAGGCCCGGTAAAGCTGCTGGGCAACCCTCTGAACTTCTCTCGCACGCCAGTCACTTACCGCCACGCGCCGCCCCAATGCGGTGAAGGCACTGAGGAGATTCTGGGCTCGGATGCCCCCTTCGGAGCAGCCTGACCCGCCAATCCCGCGGCAGCATTCCGCCAAGTGTTACAGATTCCGGCAAAACACCGCCAAACCGGCGGTGTTTTTTCTGTTTTCAGTCCAGGTCTCTTGCAGAATTTTCCCGGAAAATCCTACACATCCGGCGAATTTCAAGGCCGAGTGCACACAGCCCATCACCAAACCGCGAGCGGGGTTCGCCCGGACCGTTGCGATGATCTACTCTCCATCGGGACAGGAACCCGCGCTTCATTTGACAAAGATTGGACCCCATGATGCTTGATATTTTCGGCCAGGAGAGCAGCCTGACTGACACCACCGCACTGCAGGACTGGAATGCAGTGCAGCTGGGGGTTCTGGCTCATGCCGCCGCAACCGCAGATCATCTTGGCGCGGTGCTCAAGGCGTCACCGGAGTTTGCCCTGGCACATGCCATCAAGGGATTGTCGCTGCTGATGCTTGGGCGCAGCGAACTGCTGCCTGCCGCGCGCGCGGCGTTGCAGGACGCCAAGGCGGTCTACGAGGCCGCCCTGCCCCGCGAACGGAAATATGTCGACGCGCTGGAAAACTGGCTTGCCGGTCATCCCAGCCTGGCCATCCAGCGGATGGAAGAAGTGCTGGACATCTTTCCGCAGGACACGCTGGCCATGAAACTCAGCCATGGCATCCGTTTCATCATGGGTGATCCCGCAGGCATGCGCGCCTCGATCGAACGGGTGCTGCCGAGCTATTGCCCGGATCATGCTGGCCGCGGCTACCTCCTGGGCTGCCACTCCTTTGCGCTGGAGGAAACCGGCGAATACGAGCGCGCCGCCAATGCAGGCCGTCAGGCGCTGTGGATGGCGCCGGACGATGCATGGGGCCTGCATGCCGTCGCCCATGTCCACGATATGACCGGCAACGCAGCGGCCGGGCTGGAATGGCTGCATGGCCGCGAGGAGGCTTGGGCGCATTGCAACAACTTCCGCTACCACGTCTGGTGGCACAAGGCGCTGATGCATCTGGACCTTGGCCAGATGGATGAGGCCATCGCGCTCTATGACACAGAGGTCCGCAAGGACAAGACCGATGACTACCGCGACATCTCCAACGCAACCTCGCTTTTGATGCGGCTGGAGCTTGAAGGCGTCAGTGTCGGTGCCCGCTGGGAGGAGCTGGCGAATCTCTGCGCCAGCCGGACTGAGGACGGCAGCCTGATTTTTGCCGATCTGCACTACCTCCTGGCTCTGACCGGCCACCGCAAGGAAGACGCGCACAAGCTGGTTCAGCGGATTCACGCCGATGCCAGCGCCGGCGGCAGCGAAGCGAAAGAGCGGATGGCGGCCCCCGGATGCGCCGCCGCAGACGGGCTGGAAGCCTTCGGAGACGGTAATTACAAGGCTGCTTTCGCGCATTTGTCCACAGCCCGCGCCACGCTGCAGCTGGCCGGCGGCAGCCACGCGCAACGCGATGTTTTCGAACGGATAACCATCGACGCGGGCCTGCGCGCAGGACGTCTTGACGAAGCCGAAGCAATCCTTGATGACCGCCGCGTCAAGCGCGGCGGCACCGAGGACAATTACGCCCTGGCCCGGCGCGCTCTGATCGCCCAGGGCCGGAACTCTCCCGACGCCGCAAGCGTTCCCGCCGAATAAGACCCTTCAAGGACCAAAACGACCAATGTCCAGCGTTGCGCCCTTCCCCGGGCCTCAGAAAGACCCCAGTGCTGCCAACCGCGCAGCGCCCCCGCCGCAAGCGGCCCAGCCGCGCGTCCGCGACCCGCGGCTCGACTTCTACCGCGGCATCGCGATGTTCATCATCCTGGTGGCGCATGTCCCGGGCAACCGCTGGGCCAGCTGGATCCCGGCCCGCTTCGGCTTCTCCGACGCAACCGAGATCTTTGTCTTCTGCTCCGGCATGGCCTCGGCCATTGCCTTCGGCGGCTCTTATGCCAAGCAAGGCTGGTTTCTGGGCACCGCCAGGGTGCTGTTTCGCTGCTGGCAGGTGTTCTGGGCCCACATCGGCCTGTTTGTCTTCATTGCTGTCTCCATGGCTGCCATCGACCTCTATGGCGGGTTTGAAAAAAGCTACGTGAACTCGCTGAATCTGGGTCATTTCTTCAAGGATCCGATGACCCAGCTGGTGGGGCTCTTCACCCTCACCTATGTGCCGAACTACTTCGACATCCTGCCGATGTACCTGGTAGTTCTGCTGCTGATGCCACTGATGATGGGGCTGGAGAAGGCGGGCCTGTGGACCGTAGCCGCCGCCAGTGTCCTGATCTGGCTTACTGCCAACCCTTACATCATCGGCCTAGGCCCGGACGGCATCTCCTTCATGGCGGAACCCTGGTCGGAGCGTGAATGGTTTTTCAATCCGCTCGGCTGGCAGCTGCTGTTCTTCACAGGCTTTGCGTTCATGAAAGGCTGGCTGCCTGCACCGCCGGTCTCCAAGGCGCTGGTGATCCTGGCCGCCGCATTCCTGATCCTCTCCGCCCCCTTCGGCTCCTGGAAAGTCTTCCTGTGGGTGGAAGCGGCGAACAAAGATCTGGCCAGCCTGATCCGCCCCACCTGGGAGATCACTGCGGAGTGGCGCGAGAAGACCGACTTCGGCCTGCTGCGCTATGCCCATTTCCTGTCGCTGGCTTATCTGGGCTGGGTGGCCGCGGGCACCGGCGGCAAGCGGCTCATTGCCACCGGCCATTCGCTGGCTGCGCGCATCTGGGCAGTTTTGCTGAAACTGATCACCAAGGTCGGCCAGCAATCGCTTGCGGTGTTTGTTTTTTCAATGGCTCTGGCCCGTTTCATCGGCTTTGCGCTTGACCAGACCGACCGCGCGGTTATGACCACGGCATTCGCCAACCTGGTTGGCTTTTTCCTAATCATTGTCTGCGCTTACACCGCAGCTTGGTTCAAGTCGCAACCTTGGAGAGCCAAGCGATGAGCTATTTTTCCCGCCGCACATTCCTGGCTGCAGCATTGGGCAGCACCGCCCTAGCAGCATTGCCCGGCACGGCCAGTGAAGCCGTGCCGTTCACCCGCGACATCGTGGTTGCCAAGGCCCGCGCCCTGGCCGCCGCGGATTATGCCGAACGCCCCACCGTGCCGAAGGACTGGCTGGATCAGTCCTATGATGATTACAAGGCCCGCTGGTTCCGCACCAAGGATGCGCTTTGGTCCGGGACAGACCGCAGCTACAACGTCGATTTCTTCCTGCCCGGCCTCTATTTCCCGCGCGCCATCCAGATCAACACAGTGGCAAACGGATTGTCTGCCCGGGTGCCCTTCGACCTGTCGCTCTTCGACAAATCCGACAAGGCGCCGGATCTGACCACCGAAGGCGACTTGGGTTACTCCGGCCTGCGCCTGCGCACCGAGCAGTCCGAACCCGGCAAGAAGACCGAATTCTGCGTCTTCCAGGGCGCCAGCTACTTCCGCGCCATCGGCACCGGCAACGCCTACGGTCAGTCGGCCCGCGGCCTGGCGCTCAAGACCGCCGACCCGGAAGGCGAGGAGTTCCCCGAATTCATCGAATTCTGGCTGGAGGCCCCTGCCCCCGGCCAGCGCCACATGGTGGTGCATGCGCTGATGGACTCGCCCTCCGTCACCGGCGCCTACCGCTTTACCATCACCCCCGGCAGCAGCGCCGTGATGGATGTGGAGGCAACGCTGTTTGCCCGCGAAGACCTGACCCACGCAGGCCTCGCGCCGCTCACCTCGATGTTCCTGTTCGACGCCAAGAACCGCCACGACTTCGACGATTTCCGCCCGGCGGTGCACGACACCGACGGCCTGCTGGTGCAAAACGGCAATGGCGAGACCCTGTGGCGGCCGCTCTCCAACCCGAAACGCCTGCAAGTGTCGTCATTCGTTGACGAAAACCCGCGCGGCTTCGGCCTGATGCAGCGTGCCCGCAAGCTGTCGGACTTCAACGACCTCGAAGCCTTTTACCACAAACGCCCCTGCCTGTGGGTCGAACCCAAGCAGGACTGGGGCAAAGGTGCCGTTACCCTGGTGGAAATCCCAGCGGACAAGGAAATTTACGACAACATCGTCGCCTACTGGCGCCCGCGTGAGCCCTATGCAAAGGGAAGCGAGATCAGGCTCGACTACCGCCTCACCTGGGGCAGCGAACCGTCCCTGCCCCTGCCGCGTGTGCTGTCCACCGCCGAGGGCGCCCGCATCTTCGGCGGGCCGGGCCGGATCATCACCATCGACTTCGATTCGCACCCGCTGCTCGACGGCGATCCGGAGGATCTTGACGTTCACATCCACTCTCCCCATGTGGCCGCCAGCGACGGCGTGCTGCAGCGCAATCCGGAAACGGGCGGCATGCGCCTCGCTTTCTACTTCGATCCCGAAGACCGGGATCACATCGAATTTCGCGCCCAGCTCAGGAAAGACGGCAACCCCGCTTCCGAGGTCTGGCTTTACAGGTGGACCGCATGACCGCATGTGATCTGATGCCCCCGGAACAGCCCTTGGCGATGCCGGAACAGGACTTCAGCAAGGACTTCCGTGATGCTGAAGCCCCAGGCGCCGCCGCGCCGCGTCAGGTGGCACTCTGGCGCCTGCTGGCGTTTTCGCCTGCGATGGCCGCAACCGGTGTCCTGACCTGGGTCATGGGCGGCTGGTTCACCGATGGCGGCTTCTCGGTGCTGGAGACGATCCTGCTGGCGCTGATCGCCTTCAACTTCTTCTGGATCGCCTTCACCGTCTCTACCGTGCTCTTGGGCCTCTACAGCCTCTCGCGCCGCGAGCGCACCGCCAGCCGCGGCGCTGCCCGCCCGATGAAGGTGGCACTCCTGATGCCGGTCTACAACGAGGTGCCCTGGTATGTGCTGGGCAACGCCCAGACCATGCTGCAGGAACTGCACGGCCGCGGCGGCCTGCACGAGTACGCAATGTTCATCCTGTCGGATACCCGCGACGACGCCATTGCCGCGCAGGAGCGCGCCAGCGTCGAGGCGCTGCGCACCATGCTGCCGGAAGGCACCGAGCTTTACTACCGCCGCCGCGACGACAACGAGGGCCGCAAAGTCGGCAATATCTCCGACTGGGTGCGCCGCTGGGGCGCAGGCTATGAGGCGATGCTGGTGCTGGACGCCGACAGCCTGATGACCGGCCGCGCCATCGCCCGGCTGGCGGATGCGCTGGCCCGCGACCCCGGCGCCGGCCTGATCCAGAGCTACCCGCAGCTGATTGGCGCCCAATCCGTCTTTGGCCGCATGCAGCAGTTTGCCAATGGCGTCTATGGGCTCGCGCTGGCCGAGGGCCTGGCCCGCTGGGCCGGCCACGAGGGCAACTACTGGGGCCACAACGCCATCATCCGCACCCGCGCCTTTGCCGCCTGCGCCGGCCTGCCGCTGCTGCGCTCGCGCTTCGGCGGCGGCGGGAAGCTGATCATGAGCCACGATTTCGTCGAGGCAGGCCTCTTGCGCCGGGCCGGCTGGTCAGTGCGCTTCCTGCCGCGCATCCGCGGCTCTTATGAGGAAACGCCCGCCACCCTGATCGACCACATCCTGCGCGACCGCCGCTGGTGCCAGGGCAACCTGCAACACCTGAACCTGCTGCACGCCAAGGGCTTTCGCGCGATCTCCCGCTTCCACCTGTTTGCAGGCGCGATCGGTTACCTCATGGCGCCGGTCTGGTTTGCGCTGCTGGTTCTTTGGGCCGTGATCGGCCGCAGCGAAGAGGCGTCTGTGATCAGCTACTTCAGCGAGGCTAACCCCTTCCGCCCCAGCTGGCCGGACATGTCCGAGCCCAAGCATGTGCTGGTGATCATTCTGATCTACGCAATGCTGCTGGCGCCCAAGATGCTGGCCGCAATGGCGCTGCCGCTGACCGGCAGCCGGTTTTCCGAATACGGCGGCCCGGTGCATTTCGCGCTGTCCTTTGTATCCGAGGTGGTGCTGGCCATTCTCTATGCGCCGATCCTGATGGTGCAGCAGATGATCGCGGTGTTCCGCACCGCCCTTGGCCTGCAGCGCGGCTGGGCGCCGCAGGCGCGTGATGGCGGCAGCTACTCGCTGCGCACGCTGGCCACCTGCCACGCGCTGGAAACCGTCAGCGGTGTTGCGCTCTGGGCGGGGATCCTGACCGGAACCGTGTCGCTGTGGCTGGCGCCCATCGCCTTGTCGCTGGTGCTGGCGGTGCCGCTCTCGGCGCTCTCCGGTGTCAAGACCGTGAACCGCATCCGCAACTGGATGGCCACGCGCGAGGAGTTCACTGAACCCCAGATCACCCGCGCCGCCCGTGCCGCCCGCGCCGACCTGAAAGCCCTACTCGACGGCAGCAACGCCCGCGGAACCCCGGCAGAGTAAACGCCGAAAACACGGAACTCCCGCGCCCGCAGGATGCCCCGGCTGTTGCCGGGACCCCTTGGCGGCCTTGGGCCCGGCGCCGCGCTCACGCGCGGCGCGGCCGGCGGCGAACGCAACCGCAGCGCGCCCGGAAGGGCGCGCTGCCCGGCCCAACGCTTTGACCTGCAAATCTCTGATTTCAGGGCCAAAGCGGCGGGAGCCCGCCTCCCCTGCCGGACATGCCATCTGCCTCAGCGCACCGCGGGCTGATCCTCGAACCAGTCTGCCATCAGCGCGGCCCAGCCTTTGGGCACCGAATGTCCGCCGTCAAACAGCACCAGTTCAATATCCGCACCCGGCCCGCAGTCCCAGCGGCGGCGCATCAGGCTATTGGCGCTCCACGCCTTGTCCGGCGCATGAGAGGCGCAAGCATTGGCCTCACGCCAGACCTCCAGCGCGGCAAAGGCATCGCCCTGCTCAAACCGCCCGCCGCCCAGGATGCGCCCCTCCAGCGGCACCACCTCGTCGCGCCATCCATGCACCTGCAGCAGCCGCACCGGCCCCTCGCAGCGCTCCGGCTGCGGCCGCCAGAACGCCCCGGACACCGGCGCATAACCGGCAAAGGCAGCCGGGTCGCGGCAGGCCAGATAATGCACCATGAACGCGCCTGCGGAGAACCCGGCCAGAACAGTCTGCGAACGGGACGTGCCGAACATTTCTGCCGCATCCGCAAGCACCGCAGCAAAGAAGGCGCCCTCATCACGCCCGCCGGTAAAGGGGCCAAAGCCCCAGGACTGCGGACCGCTGCCGTCGCGCTTCAGCCCCTCTGGCGCGATCACCGCATAGCCGCGCTGCGTCAGCCCCGCCACCATGTCCCGGTTGCGAAGAACGCTGCTGCCGCTGCCGCCATAGCCATGCAGGAACATCACCACCGGCACGGCACCGCCTTCAGCTTCCCGTTCCGGCAGCACGATATGGTAGGCGCCCGCCTCCACATTGCAGGCGGTCTGCACATCCCCGCAGCCCGCTGAGGCCGCACTGCCCAGAACCGCGGCGATGACCGCAGCACCGGCTGCCTTTCCCAGCCCCCGCATCATCCGTTCCACCGCGCCACCGGCAGGTTGCCCGCGATCCATCCCGGCCCCGCTGCAGAGCCCAGCATCCCCTCGGGCACGTCGATCACATGGGTAAAGCCTGCCTCCGTCAGGGCCAGCGTCATCCGCGCCGAGCGCACACCACGGGCACAGATCAGCGCCACAGGAACGGACCGGTCGGGCCCCGCAACCTGCTGCAGGGCGGCAATGAAATCCTCCCGCCGCATGTCGATCTGATGGCTGCCCACCGGCACCCCGGACGCCCGCCATTCCTGCGGCGTGCGGACATCCACCAGAAGGATCTCCCCCGCCTGCGCCTGGCCATAGGCCTCAGCCGCGCTCAGCCGCGGATGGCTGTGATCCGGCGGCTGGCGGCGCTGCCACCAGAAGCCAAAACCAGCCGCCGCCGCAGTGCCTCCCAGCAGCATCAGCCGCCGGGTGAGCTTCGGGTTCCCTGGTTCCACGTCTGCCATCCTGCCTCCGCTGCCGCTTGTTCCTCACCGGTCTAGCAGCCCGATGGCCATTGATCACCAGAAACAGGCAGAATCCGCCGGTCAAGTTCTTGTTATTGCGCGCCTGCTGCCCAATTATGCCCGTAACGAGCGTATTCACTCTGCCTTTGGCTGCGGCATTCCCGCCGCAATCGGGGCGGCAGGGGTGGTTCTGAGCAACAAAATTGCTTAGCACTGGTCCAAAAACGACGCGCCAACCCGACAGGAGACTTGCACGTGTCCCTTTTCCTGATTGCGGCCCTGCCCTTTATCGGAGCCGTCTTCCCCGCGCTATTGATCCGCGCCGGACGCAATGCGGCCGCCTCCGCTGCCGGGCTGACCACCCTGCTCGCCTTCATAGGGCTGATGCTGCACATCCCCGCCGTGTTCCGCGGTGAGACGGTTTTTGCCGCTGTGGACTGGCTGCCCGCGCTTGGCCTTAACGCGCATTTCTTCCTTGATGGCCTTGGTTTCCTGTTTGCCGCAATGATCCTGGGCATCGGCCTCCTGATCATCCTTTATGCCCGCTACTACCTGTCGCGCGAAGATCCGATGGGCCAGTTCTATAGCTACCTTCTGCTGTTCCAGGGCGCGATGGTGGGCATCGTTCTGTCCGACAACATCCTGCTGCTGCTGGTGTTCTGGGAACTGACCTCGCTCAGCTCCTTTCTGCTGATCGGTTACTGGAAGCACCTGCCCGAAGGCCGCCAGGGCGCGCGCATGGCGCTGACCGTCACCGGCTCCGGCGGGCTGGCGATGATTGCCGGCATGCTGATGCTGGGCCACATCGCGGGCTCCTACGACCTCAGCGTGATCCTGCAGAACAAGGACACGATCCAATCCTCGGACCTTTACCTGCCGGCGCTGATCCTGATCCTCTTGGGTGCCTTCACCAAATCGGCGCAGTTCCCCTTCCACTTCTGGCTGCCGCACGCAATGGCCGCCCCGACCCCGGTTTCGGCCTATCTTCACTCCGCCACCATGGTAAAGGCCGGGCTGTTCCTGATGGCCCGCCTGTGGCCGGTGCTGGCCGGCACGCCGGAGTGGTTCTATATCGTTGCCACCACCGGCCTTGTGACCATGCTGCTGGGCGCGGTGATTGCGCTCTTCAAGGATGACCTCAAGGCTCTGCTGGCGTTCTCCACCGTCAGCCACCTGGGCCTGATCACCATGCTCCTGGGCTTTGGCACCAAGATCGCCGCGGTGGCTGCAGTGTTCCACATCATCAACCACGCTACTTTCAAGGCCGCGCTGTTCATGACCGCGGGCATCGTCGACCATGAGGCGGGCACCCGTGACATCAAACGCCTTGGCGGCTTGCGCCACCTGATGCCCGTCACCTTCACCATCGGCGCGGTGGCCGCACTGTCAATGGCCGGCATCCCGCCTCTCAACGGCTTCCTTTCCAAAGAAATGATGCTGGAGGAAACCTCCCACACCATCTGGAACGGCTCGCATCTGCTTGTGCCCGCCCTGGCAACTGTGGCGGCGCTGTTCTCCGCTGCCTATTCCTTCCGCTTCATCGCCCATGTCTTCCTCGGGCAAAAGCGCGAGGATTACCCCGCCCACCCGCATGACCCGAACACTGGCATGTGGATCGGCCCGGCCTTCCTGGTGCTTCTGGTGGTGCTGATCGGCCTCGCCTCGGCCAAGATCGCCGGCCCGATGGTCGCCACTGCCGCCGGCGCCGTCATTGGCGGCGGCGAGCTGCCCTATTACTCGCTCAAGCTCTGGCACGGGCTGACCCCGGCGCTTTGTATGTCGGTGGCGGCTGTCATCGGCGGCCTGGTCCTGCTTGCCCTGCACGCCCCCCTGCAGCGGACCTGGAACGCTCTGCCCCGGCCTGAGGCCAAGACCATTTTCGAGGCACTCATCGGCGCCTTCACCCGGCTCAGCCAGTTCGTGACCGAAGGACTGCACAACGGTGTCCTCACCCGTTACGCGGCCATCATGATCACCTTCACCGTGGCGATCAGCTATTTCGCTTACCGCGGCGGGACATTGGGAGCTGAAACCCGACAGATGCAGGACCCGGGCGCGCTGCCGGTTGTCGGCTGGTTCGCCCTGGTGGTCGCAACCCTGTTCATCGTCGCCAAGCACCGCAACCGCCTGCTGTCGCTGGTGCTCATCGGCGTGGTGGGCCTCGTGGTCTCTATGTCCTTCAACTACCTCTCGGCCCCTGACCTGGCGCTGACCCAGATCTCGGTTGAGGTGGTGACGATCATCCTGATGCTGCTGGCCTTGAATTTCATGCCCAAGGAAACCCCGGTTGAGACCCCGGCCCTCACCCGCCTCCGCGACGGCGCAATTGCAGTGGTGGCAGGCCTTGGCGCCGGCGGGCTGATCTATGCGCTCCTGATGCGGGACTTTGCCTTCCCGACCATCTCGGACTTCCACCTCGCCAATTCTTACAAGGGCGGCGGCGGCACCAATGTGGTGAACGTGATCCTGGTCGACTTCCGCGGCTATGACACCTTTGGCGAGATCATCGTGCTGGGCATCGCCGCGATGGTGATCTTTGCCCTGACAGAGGCGGTGCTCGGCTCCAAAGTCCGGGCCTATCTGCTGAACCGCAAGCCCGACCTGCCGCAGGCGGGCGACGCCCATCCGCTGATGATGGTGGTGGCCACCCGGGTGATGATGCCGCTGGCGCTGATGGTCGCCGCCTACATCTTCTTCCGCGGCCACAACCTGCCAGGCGGCGGCTTTATTGCCGGCCTGGTTGCCGCCATCGCCATCATCATGCAGTACATGGCCTCCGGCTTTGCCTGGGCGACCGAGCGGCAGCGCTATCCCTACCACGCCATCATCGGCTCCGGCGTGCTGATCGCCGCCGCCACCGGCATGGGCGCCTGGTTCAACGGAAAGCCGTTCCTGACCAGCGATTTCGGCTACCTGCACTGGCCGCCGCTGGAGGAATTCGAATGGGCCACTGCCGCCCTCTTTGACCTCGGCGTCTTTCTGGCCGTGGTCGGTGCGGTGCTGCTGGCGCTGGAAAGCCTGTCGCGCTTTGCCTGGCAGCCGGGGATCAGTTCTGAGCACGCAATGGACATCAACCCGGCCCGCGACGAAGCGGCCAAGACCGGGACGGAGGGATAACCATGGAACTTCTCGTTGCCTCTGCCGTGGGCATCCTGACGGCGGCAGGTGTCTACCTGATCCTGCGCCGCCGCAGCTTCCCGGTGATCCTGGGCCTGTCGCTGCTGACCTATGCGGTCAATGTGTTCCTGTTTGCCACCGGCAGGCTGGTCACCGGCGCGCCGCCGATCCTCAACAAGTATGAGGAGGTCGCCTATACTGATCCGCTGCCGCAGGCGCTGGTGCTCACGGCCATCGTGATCTCCTTCGGCATGACCGCCGTGGTGGTGATGATCGCGCTGGGGGCGTATCTGTCGTCCCGTGACGACGCTACCGCAATGCCGGTTGAGGCAGACGGCGCCGAGGAGGAGGCATGATGGAACACCTGCTGATCGCACCGGTGGTTCTGCCCGCCCTTGTTGCGCCCTTCATCATCATGGTGCTGCGCCACCACCTGGACCTTCAACGGATCTTCTCGCTGGCGAGTGCGGTGCTGCTGGCAGGCGTCACCCTGGCGCTGGCCGCACAGGCCGCCGATGGCACCGTCAAAGTCTACGAACTCGGCGACTGGCCCGCGCCCTTCGGCATCGTCCTGGTGCTGGACCGGCTGTCGGCGATGATGATCGTTCTGACCTCGCTCCTGGCCCTGCCGGTGCTGCTCTATGCCATCGGATCCGGATGGGACACCCGCGGCAGTAACTTCCACGCGCTGTTCCAGTTCCAGCTGATGGGCATCATGGGCGCCTTCCTGACCGGCGACGCCTTTAACCTGTTTGTCTTCTTCGAAGTGCTGCTCATCGCCTCCTACGGGCTGATGATCCATTCCGGCGGCACCCGGAGGTTTCAGGCAGGCGTGCAGTATGTGGTGTTCAACCTCCTGGGCTCCACCCTGTTCCTGTTTGCGCTCGGCACGCTCTATTCCGTCACCGGCACCCTGAACATGGCCGACCTCGCCGTGAAGGTCGCCCAGATCCCGGCGGAGGACACCGCCCTCCTGCGTGTCGGCGCGGTGATGCTTCTGCTGGTATTTGCCATCAAGGCATCCCTCCTGCCGCTGCACTTCTGGCTGCCCTCGGCCTATGCCAACGCGCCTATGCCAGTGGCGGCGCTCTTTGCCATCATGACCAAGGTCGGCGCCTATTCGATCCTGCGCATCTACACGCTGGTCTTCGGCCCCGAGGTCGAGGCCACCGCAGGCCTGACCGAAAGCTGGCTGCTGCCCGCGGCCCTCCTGACCCTCGGCGCCGGCGCCATCGGTGTCCTCGGCTCCAAAAAGCTGGGCCGCCTCGCCGCCTTTGGCGCCATTGCCTCCATGGGCACGCTGCTGATTGCCATTTCGCTGTTCACCCAGACCGCCGCCGCAGCCGCGCTTTACTATCTGGTGCACTCCACCCTCGCCGCGGCGCTCTTGTTCCTGGTCGCCGATCTGGTGATGGAGCGTCAGGGCCAGTGGATCCTGCCGCAGCTGCCGATGCCGCAGACCGGACTGATCTCGGCCCTGTTCTTTGCCGCCGCAATCGCATTGGCGGGGATGCCGCCGCTGTCGGGCTTCCTGGGCAAACTGCTGGTGCTGGACGCCACCCGCGGCGCCGCGCTGGCCCCTTGGATCTGGGGTGTGATCCTGCTGGGATCGCTTGTCACCATCATCGGCATGGCGCGTGCAGGCTCGCTCCTGTTCTGGAAAGGCCACGGCCTGCCACCTGAGGATACGGACACCAGCGCAGAGCCGCCCGTTGACACTTTGCCCGCCCGGCCGGCACAGCTGCCCTTCGTGGCCTGCTTCGGCCTGCTTGGCGGACTGGTGGCGCTCACCGTTTTTGCAGGTCCCGCCACCCGCTATGCTGAGGCAACGGCGGCGCAGCTCTATGCGCCGTCGGCCTATATCGACACCGTTCTGGGGAGGACCGCGGAATGAAACTGATCTGGCGGCTGTTCCCGCACCCGTTTCTCACCCTTCTGCTGACCCTCACCTGGCTGCTGATGGTGAACCGCTGGTCGCTGAACTCCCTGGTCTTCGGCTTCCTGCTGGGGGTGGTGATCCCCTTCGTGACCCAGCCCTACTGGCCCAACCGCCCCAACCTGCGGCGCCCGCTCAAGATCGCGGAATACATTCTGGTGGTGCTACTGGACATCGTGCAGGCCAATATCATTGTCGCCCGCATCGTGCTGTTCAAACCTAACGCCGACCGCCGCCCCAACTGGATCACCGTCCCGCTGGACCTGAAAACACCGGAGGCAATCACTGCGCTGGCGGGCACCATCACCATGACCCCTGGCACCCTCTCGGCAGATGTCTCGGATGAGGGCCACGCCCTGCTGGTGCACTGCCTCGATGCCCCCAACCCCGACGCGGTCCGGGATGAGATCAAACAGCGCTACGAGCGCCGGCTGATGGAGATTTTCGAATGATCGAAAGCGCTGCCACCTTCGCCTTTGCCTGCTTCGCGCTCGCCATGCTGATGAACCTCTGGAAGGTCGTCACCGCCCCCGATGTGGCCGACCGGATCCTGGCGCTCGATACCATGTTCATCAACGCCATCGCCCTGATGGTGCTTTACGGTATGGCACTGGGAACCGAGATCTTCTTTGAGGCTGCGATGATCATCGCCATGCTCGGCTTTGTCTCCACCGTGGCCTACGCGCGCTTCATCCTGCGCGGCAACATCATCGAGTAAGGGGCAGAAAGATGGAAACCCTGTTTGAATTCCTCGTCGCCGCCTTCCTGGTAACCGCCGGCATATTCGGTATTGTCGGCTCCTACGGGCTGATCAAGCTGAACGACCAGATGTCGCGGCTGCACGCGCCGACCAAGGCCACGACCCTTGGCGTCGGCGGGGTGCTGCTGGCCTCCATGCTGCACGCCGCCGCGTTTGAGAAATACTTCTCCTACCATGAGCTGATGATCACCCTGTTCCTGTTCCTGACCGCACCGATCACGGCAAATTTCATTGCCAAGGTGCATATCCACCGGCAGGAAACCCGCGCCACAATGCCCGAGGCCGGCGGCGATGATCATTGGGCCACCCATGACACGCCCGAGGACGAGGAACGCCGCCACGCGGAACAAACCCCGCCTGCCGAAGACTGAAAGCCCATACCCAGGAAGGCCTGACCCGTGATCGACACTTCCCGCCTGCCGCTGACCCGTGACCTGGTTCTGGTGGGCGGCGGCCATACCCACGCGCTGGTCTTGCGCAAATGGGGGATGAAGCCCCTGCCCGGCGCCCGGCTGACGGTCATCAATCCCGGCCCCTCGGCGCCCTATTCCGGCATGCTGCCCGGCTTCGTTGCAGGCCACTACCAGAGGGACGAACTGGACATCGACCTCGTGCGCCTCGCCCGTTTTGCCGGCGCCCGCGTCGTGCTGGGCGCGGCTGAACACATCGACACAGCTGCCCGGCTGGTGCATGTGCCGGACCGCCCGCCGATTGCCTATGACGTGGCCTCGATCGACATCGGCATCACCTCCGCCATGCCGGATCTGCCGGGCTTTGCTGACCACGGCATCCCGGCCAAGCCGCTGGGCCGCTTCGCCGCCCGCTGGGCCGCCTTCCGCGAAAACGACGGCCCCGCCCATGTCGCGGTGATCGGCGGCGGTGTTGCCGGGGTGGAGCTGATCCTCGCCATGGCCTACGCGCTGCGCGCCCGCGGCCGCCTCGCCCAGGCAACACTGATTGATAGCGACGAGGCATTGCGCGCGATTGGCACAAAGGCGCGCCAGACCCTGCGCCGCGCCCTGGTGGAACACGGTGTGCGGCTGGAGGAAAACGCCAGAATCGATTGCATTGAAGACGGCTACATCACGCTGCAGGACGGCCGCGAGATCCTGTCGGACTTCACCACCGGCGCCGCCGGCGCCCGCCCGTATGACTGGCTGGCGGACAGCGGCCTGGACCTGCAGGACGGCTTCATCCGCGTCGGCGAAACCCTGCAAAGCTCCGCCGCCAATGTCTTTGCCGCCGGCGACTGCGCCCATATGGCGTTTGCCCCGCGCCCCAAGGCGGGCGTCTATGCCGTTAGGCAATCGCCGGTGCTCTATCACAACCTCCGCGCGCTGCTGACCGGCGATCCCCAGCGCAAATACCGTCCGCAGAAGGATTATCTGAAACTGATCTCCATGGGCTCCAAGGAGGCGCTTGGCGAACGTTTCGGCACCCCCCTCTCCGGTTCGCTGATGTGGACGTGGAAGGACAGAATCGATCAGGCTTTCATGGAGAAGTTCCGCGACCTGCCCGCCATGGATGCACCGGACCTGCCCGCCGAGCACACCCTTGATATGGAGCAGGCACTGGGGGACAAGCCCATGTGCGGCGGCTGCGGCGCCAAGGTCGGCCGCGACGCGCTGCTCGGCACGCTTGCAGGAATTGGCAGCACGAACCGAGAGGATATTACGCCTTTGCCCGGCGATGATGCGGCGCTGCTGACCACCGGCGGCGTCAAACAGGTGATCAGCACCGACCACCTGCGCAGCTTCACCAACGACCCTGTGCTGATGACCCGCATCGCCGCCGTGCACGCGCTTGGCGACATCTGGGCCATGGGGGCGGAACCGCAGGCCGCCACCGCCAACCTGATCCTGCCGCGCATGTCGCCGGCCCTGCAGGCCCGCACCCTGGCAGAGATCATGGATGCCGCCTCTGCCGTCATGCAAAACGCCGGCGCCGCTATCATCGGCGGCCACACCTCGCTGGGGGATGAGCTGACCATCGGCTTCACCGTCACCGGCCTCTGCCCCCGCCCCGCCATCACCCTCGCAGGCGCGCAACCCGGCGATGCGCTGATACTGACCAAGCCCCTCGGCTCCGGCGTTCTGATGGCCGCAGAGATGGCCGGCGAGGCCAAGGGAGACTGGGTGGCGGCTGCGCTGGAGCAGATGAGTCAGCCGCAGGGCACCGCCGCCCGCATCCTGCAGGAGGCACATGCAATGACCGATGTGACCGGCTTCGGCCTCCTGGGCCATCTGCTGGGCATCTGCGAAGCGTCCCGCACCGGGGCAGAGCTGTCCGCCGGCAAGATCCCCCTGATGCAAGGCGCGGCGGAACTTGCGGACCGCGGCATCCGCTCCACACTGTTTCCCGCCAACCAGGCCGCCCTGCCGGAGCTGACGACAACCGGCTGGCAGGATCTGCTGTTCGATCCGCAAACCGCCGGCGGCCTGCTGGCAGCTGTGTCCCCCGGTCAGGCAGATGAACTGCTGGCGCAGCTCACCGCAGCCGGATACCCGGCCGCCCTCATCGGCAGGGTCACGGAAATTTCCGGCAAGATCACCCTCAGCACCTGACCGCCGCGCGCCAGCGCGGCGCCACGCCCAACGGGAGCGGGGCCGCGCAGAGGCACCGGCGACGGGCGGGAGAGCCTCTGTCAGAGACCGGACATGACCTCCGCCACCTGCACTGCGGCGGCATTCAGGCCTTCTTCATCCAGCGCATCGGCTTCGACAGTGGCGGCGACCTCCGCGCCAATAGCTGCGCGGGACTTGCGGTAGGCGGGATCGTAATGCTCCACCATCAGCGCCTCGGTCAGGGCCGCCTTGTCGCCTGCCTCGATGCTGGCAAACCAGCCGTCCACCACCGCGCCGGAGCGGTGGGCGCGCAGCGGGCCCAGCTTCTCGCGCAGCCGCTCCGCATCTGACAGGATGTCATCGTAAGCCCGCACCAAGTAGCCGCAGCGCGCGGCCACCGGCACCTGCAGTTCGATCCGCGGGGCCTGCTTCATCGCGTCCCAGACCGCAGGCGGAATGATCCGCTGGCCGATCTTGCTGGATTCTGCCTCCACCAGTACCGGGCGGGCCGGGTCCAGCTTCATCAGCGCACCTGCCAAGGCGGACTCGAACCCCTTCTGGGAGGGCTGAGGCGTCGGCATATCCCCCAGCAAGGAGCCGCGGTGATTGGCCAACCCTTCCAGGTCCAGCACCTGAACACCCAGCTTTCCTGCGCGCTTCAGCACCTCTGTCTTGGCAGATCCGGTATAGCCGTCCAGCGCCACCAGCCTATAAGGCAGCGCGGATTGATAGAGCGCCGCGTTCACCAGACGGCGGTAGCTCTGATAGCCGCCCTCCACCACTTCCGCACGCCAGCCGATCTGCTGCAGCATCCAGGTGAAGGACCCCGACCGCTGGCCGCCGCGCCAGCAGTAGACCAGCGGCTTCCAGCCGCCCTCGAAGTGGCTCAGGCTCTGTTCGATATGATTGGCGGCATTGCGGAACACCAAGGCCGCCCCCAGCTTGCGCGCCTTGAAGGGGCTGTCCTGCACATAAATCGTGCCGACCTCCGCCCGCTCCTCATTGTTCAGCACTGGCAGGCTGATCGCCCCCGGCACATGATCCTCGGCATATTCCGCCGGGCTGCGCACGTCGATCACGGTGTCGAACCCGTGAGCGTAGAAGTCTTGCAATGAGGTGAATTTCAGCGCCATGGCCCATGCCTACCGCGCCCCATGCGCAAGGAAAAGCCGCAAATGCTGCCGCCGCGGCGATAAGTCTTGCGCGCATTGCGCACAGGGCGCTATGGCATGCCTCGCGAACAGACCACTCCCGCGAAATATGCCGGGATCCAGACCGCCAAGGACCAGAAGGCCATGACGACCGACCCGTTGGACATCCACTCCCTGCCCGGCCACCTGATCCGGCGGCTGCACCAGATTTCCGTGGCCCGGTTCATGGACCATATGGCCGCAGAGGGCGTTGACCTCACCCCGGTGCAATTCTCTGCCATGGCCGCAATCCACCGCCACCCCGGCATCGATCAAGCCTCGGTTGCGGGTCTCATTGCCTACGACCGCGCCACCCTGGGCAAAGTGGTGGACCGGCTGGTGGACAAGGGGCTGGTGCAGCGATGCGTCTCCAAGGCCGACCGCCGTGCCCGCGAGGTCAGCCTGACCCGGGACGGCGAGGCCCTGCTGGAGCACATCCTGCCCATCGTGCGGGCCTCCCAGCCCGGCATTCTGACCGGCCTTACGCAAGCCGAGCAGGAAACCTTCGTGGCGCTGCTGCAAAAGGCGACGCTGGCAGGCAACGACCTCAGCCGCGCACCGCAGCGCGACCTGCCCGCCCGTCACGCCGCCGAGTAGTCTTCAGATCAGCTGCCCGCGCGGGATATCCTCCTCTCCGAACGGCTCGATCAGCTCCGGCCCCTCGGCGCGGTTGGAGTTCACCGCCGGATCAACCCGGTGGTAGTCCAGCACGCCCTCCGCCCCCGGCTGCATCAGCCGGGCCGCGCCATGGCCCTCCTCCCCCAGCCATTTGCCCCAATCCCCGGGCTCCAGGATCAGCGGCATCCGGTGGTGGATGCCAGACAGCCCCTGATTGGCGGCCGTGGTGACAATGGCGCAGGTCTTGACCGGATCAGCATCGCCCCAGCTCTGCCACACGGCGGCAAAGGCGATGGGCGCCGCATCGCTGCGATAGATAAACCAGGGCAGCCGGGCGCCCGCCTCCGACTTGGTCCATTCGTAAAACCCGGTGGCCGGGATCAGGCAGCGCCGCTCGCGGGCTGCGGCGGCAAAGGCGGGTTTTTCCGAAATCGTCTCGGCCCGTGCGTTGATCAGCAACGGCCCGGCACTCTCGCTCTTGTACCAATGCGGCAGGAACCCCCAGCGCATGGAGACCAGCTGCCGCCCGGCCCCACCTGCCTGCACAACATGCACCGGGTTTGTCGGGCAGGCGTTGTAATCGGGCACCCGGGGCAGATTATTGGCGGGCTGCGCCGCAAACAGCTGCGCCATTGCATCCGCCGGCAGGGTTATGGCAAATCGTCCGCACATGCTGATTTCTAACCCGGGCTGCGGCGCAGATGCAAAGCCTCCCTGGGCCACCGCTTTCAGCCGCCCTGACAGGATGATAGATAGGCCTCATGACTCTTCAGAACGATCTCCAGTCCGCCCTGGGTTTTCTCAACCAGGGCAAGTTCAAACAGGCGCTGAAACAGTCCAAGGGCGGCATGAAGCGGTACAAGAGTCACCCGGATTTCCCCAATATCGCCGGCATCTGCCTGTCAGGCCTGGGCAAACACCGCGATGCTGTGCCTTACTTCAAGAAGGCGCTGGCGCTGGCCCCAGGATTTCACGACGCCCGCAAGAATATGGCACAGACACTCTTGTTCCTGCAGCAGGGCGACACCGCCATGAAACTGGTCGAACGCGTCCTGAAGGACCAGCCCGGCGATCAGGCGGCCCATTATCTGAAAGCACAGGCCCAATTGGTCCTCAATGATGCCGAAGCGGCCATTGAAACCGCAACTGCAGCCCTCGCACGCGACGCCCGCCAGCCCCGTATGCTGCGCCTGAGGGCAACAGCCTGGAACACCCTTGGCGACGAAAAAGCCATGCTGGCGGATTATCAGGCCGCCCTGAAGATCGACCCGAACGATGCAGACGCCCTGCAAAACATCAGCCTGCCGCTGGCCCGCCTGATGCGCCAGGAAGAGGCCACCGCAGCCGCTGAGAAAGCCGTGGCCGTTGCCCCCCGGAACGTGGAGGCGCGGCGGCGGCTGGCAAGCCAGCTGATTTCCAACGGCGAATCTGATGCGGCGCGCGAGCAGTGCCTGGCCCTGATGGAGCTGGATCCCAAGGACACCCAGGTGCTGGAAATGCTGGCCCGGATCAGCAGCCGAGAGCAGAACGCAGAACTGCTGCCCGTGGCGCAAAAGGCGCTGAAGGCCGCCGCGCCCCGGTCGATGGACCGTGCGAACGTCAGCTTTGCTCTCGCCCGGATCGCCGACCAGGCGGGTGACAAGGACGCCTTCGCCGCCCACAACGACGAGGCCAACGCCTGTATGGCCGCGCAGACCCCCTACGACTACGAAGAGAGCGAGCGCCAGTTCACCCGGATCGTGGCCGCCTTCCCGGATCAGATCACCCCGGCGGATACTGCGCCGGAAGGCCCCCGCCCGATCTATGTGGTTGGGATGCCGCGCTCCGGCACGACCCTGACGGAAACCGTGATCGGCCTGCACCCGGATGTGTTCCCACTGGGCGAGCGCGGCGTGCCGGCCTTCCTGCTGCATCCCTATCTGGACAAGGATCAGGACTTCACGTCTGAGGCCGCCCGCACCTTCGTGGCAGAGGACATCAGCCGCCTGCCAGAGATGCCCGAAAGCACCGCGGCCTATGTCGACAAAATGCCCGACAACTACCGCCTGCTGGGCCACCTTGGCACCGCCTACCCGGATGCACGGTTTGTTCATCTTTGCCGCGACCCGCGCGATGTGGCGCTGTCGATCTGGCGCGGTTATTTCTCCGGCAGCTCGCTCACCTATGCCTATGACCTGAGGGCGATGGCGCACCGCTTCAATCTTTATGGCCAGCTGATGCAGCACTGGCGGCAGGTGATGCCGGGGCGGATCTATGATCTGCGCTATGAGGACTTCGTTGCCGATATTGAGGGCGAAAGCCGCAAGCTGGCGGACTTCTGCGGCCTCACTTGGGTCGAGGACATGGCCCACCCGGAACGGCACGAGGGCCAGGTTCTGACGCTGTCGAACACCCAGGTCCGCCAGACGGCGCACACCCGCTCGATCGGCAAATGGGAGAAATACGCCGATGTCCTGGCGCCGTTCATCGACGGGCTGAACCCGGAAATCTGGCCGGAAATCAAGTGATAACAGGGCCTACTTGCAGTAGGCCTTGCGCGCGATCTCGATCCGCGCGTCCATCATCGACATCTCTTTCAGGATCTCCTGCCGGCGGCTGCGGTCGCCGGCCTCGCGCAGCTCCGTCCGCAGGCGCTGCAATTCGCGCGACAGGCTCACGAACTCCGGCATCCCGCCGCTTTCGCGTACCAGCCGGTTCACCAGCTCATTCTCCGGATCATCGCATTTGGGCAGCGGCTTGCCTGCGCCCTGCAGATTGTCAAAGGCGCCGTCCTTCTCGGCGGCTTCAATGCGGGCGTTGATGAGGTCGATCAGCGGGTGGTCCATGCGCCCATTCTGCCATGTGCGCGCGGCCGACGGAAGCCCTGTGCGGCAGTTAAGGAATTGGCCGTAAAGCTTACCAATCCCTCAAAATAATGCGGCAGCATCCTTGCCCGAATGTTTCGCGCGCGAAACATTCGGGCCGAAACGGACCTATTTAAAGCCACTTATTTCACCTGCGAAATCCGCCCGTCGGTATAGGGCGTATAGGGCCCCTGCGCGGCCAGGTACTCCGCCAGCACATCCGCCAAGTCGGGACCAAAGTCATAGGCGTTCTTGTCGTCGCCCTCGAACATCGCATAGCCGTCGCCGCCGTTGCGGACGTAATCGTTGGTGACAACCACATAGGTCTTGGCCGGGTCAATGGGCACAAAGCTCTCGCCATCTGCCACCATCACCTCGGTGACGCGGCCCGCATTCGGCGCAGCTGAGCTGTCCCAGCTGAACTTGAGCCCCGCCACCTGCGGGAAGCGGCCTTTGACATCCTCTACCTGGCTGACACCATTCTCCAGCGCCGCGACCAGCGTCTTGCCGTCGATCTGGAAGGTCGAGAGCGTGTTCTGGAACGGCAGGATGGTCAGCACCTCGCCCATGGTGACCTCGCCCGCATCCAGGCTCGCCCGGATACCGCCGGAGTTGGCAATGGCAATGGTCACGCCCTGATCCTTCACCCGGTCGAGCATTGCATCGGCCACCAGATTGCCCATCGGACACTCCTGCACCCGGCACACATCACGGCTGCCTTCGATGGGTTCTGCGGCCTCTGCCACCACCTTGTTGCGGATCTCGTCCAGCGGCTGGGCCAGCTCCGCGATCCGGTCAAGGGTGGCCGCATCCTCGTTGACGGCGGCGTCCATGATCAGCGGCTCGCCTGAGGCGCTGACAACTTTGCCTGCATCGTCAAATGTCACATTCAGCTCGCCCAGGAACTTGCCATAGGCATAGGCCTGCACAATCTGCACCCCGTTCACCACGGTCGGATACGGCCCTGCGGCCTTCTCAGAGGTGTTGGAGAGGTAGGTATTCGAGTGCCCGCCGACGATCACATCCACACCCGTGGTTTCCGCCGCCACCCGCTGGTCGACGCCATAGCCGGAATGGCTGAGGACCACGATCTTGTTCACACCCTCGGCAGTCAGCCTGTCGACCTCCGCCTGCACCGCCACCACGGGATCGGAGAAATGAACGTTCTTGCCGGGGCTTGCCAGCTCATGCGTGTCCTCCGGCGTCAGGCCGATCAGGCCAATCTTCTCGCCACCCCGCTCGATCACCGTGGATTTCTTCAGCACATCCGCCAGCGACGGCTCCTGAGACACATCCGCGTTCGACATCAGGACCGGAAAGCCCACCGCATCCATGAACCCGCGCAGCACCTCCGGCCCGTCGTCGAACTCATGGTTGCCGACGGTCATCCCGTCATAGCCCAGCTTGGTCATGAATTCCGCCGCGGCCTTGCCCTTGTAGTAGGTATAAAACAGCGAGCCCTGGAACTGGTCGCCGCCATCCACCAGGATCGCATTCTCCGCCCGCGCCCGCGCGTCCGCGATCGCCGTCACCAGCCGCGCGGTGCCGCCAAAGCACTTGCCCTCAGCCTGATCCTCCGCGTCGCAGGTGCTGTCGTATTTGTTGATCGGCTCAAACCGCGAATGGAAATCGTTGGTGTGCAGGATGGTCAGCTTGTACTCCGCCGCCGCGCTGCCGGCAGTCAGGGCCAGGGCTGCAACCGGTGTGAGAATGCGTGCAATCATGAGGAGCGCTCCCGTTGTTCTGTTTTAAGAGGAGCCTGCGCCCAAACCCCGCGCCGGTCAAAGGGGAAAAGCCGCCCCGTTGCCTCCCCTTGCGTCAGCTTTGCACAGGTGCTGCCGCCAATCCCCCTTGATTCATCTGCCAACGCAGGGCATCAGGCCGATATGCTGATTTACAAGATTTTCCGGGCGGACGAATGGGCCGCGCTGCAGGCCGCGGGCGAGACCAGCGGCGCGCCGATTGATGTTGCGGACGGCTACGTCCATTTCTCCACCGCCACCCAGGCGGCGGAAACCGCGGCCAAGCATTTCGCTGGTGCCGAGGGGCTGACGCTGCTGGCCTGTGACGCACATGCAATGGGCGCGGACCTGAAGTGGGAAGTGTCCCGCGGCGGCGCGGAGTTCCCGCATCTTTACCGCAATATCCGCATGCCGGATGTGGTCTGGGCCAAACCCCTGCCGCTGGTCGAGGGCACCCATCAGTTTCCGGAGGAGATGGCATGAAGCTGACTGAAAAGCTGGCTCTGGCGGCGTTGCACAAGGTGGACCCCGAGGCCGCGCATGGTCTGTCAATCAAAGCGCTGACCATGGGACTGACGCCAACCCCCGGCCCGGTTACCTCTGCGCGGCTCAAAACCACGCTGGCGGGGATCGACCTGCCGAACCCGGTGGGGCTGGCCGCAGGATTTGACAAGAACGCCGATGCGCTGGCGCCGCTGTCAAAATCCGGCTTCGGTTTCATCGAGGTGGGCGCGGCAACGCCCCGCCCGCAGCCCGGCAACCCAAAGCCGCGCCTGTTCCGCCTGACAGAAGACAAGGCAGCGATCAACCGCTTCGGCTTCAACAATGAGGGCATGGAGGCGATTGGCGCCCGGCTGGCGCAGCGCTCGCATGATGCGGTCATTGGCTTGAACCTCGGCGCCAACAAGGACAGCGAAGACCGCGCCGCGGATTTCGCCAAGGTGCTGGCCCATTGCGGCGCGCATCTGGATTTTGCGACCGTCAACGTGTCCTCCCCCAACACCGAGAAACTGCGCGACCTGCAGGGCAAGGCGGCGCTCACGGCGCTGCTGGCCGGTGTGATCGAGACCCGCGAGGGCCTCAGCCACCGGGTGCCAGTGTTCCTAAAGATCGCGCCGGATCTGGACCGTACGGGGATTGAGGATATTGCCGCCGTCGCACTGGAAACCGGCATCGACGCGGTGATTGCCACCAACACCACCCTGTCGCGCGACGGTTTGCGCAGCCCTCATAAGGGTGAGGCCGGCGGCCTCTCCGGCGCGCCGCTGTTTGAGAAATCCACCCGGGTTCTGGCGCAGCTGTCGGAGCTGCTGGAGGGCAAGGTGCCGCTGGTTGGCGTCGGCGGCATCAGCACGGCAGAGCAGGCCTACGCCAAGATCTGCGCCGGGGCCTCAGCCGTGCAACTCTATACCGCGATGGTCTATGGCGGGCTGTCGCTGGCCGGGGACATTGCCCGCGGGCTGGATGGATTGTTGGCGCGCGACGGGTTTGACAACGTCGCGCAAGCGGTTGGGACCAAACGGAAGGATTGGCTGTGATCACCTATTGGCATTACCCGAAATGCTCCAAATCCCGCGCAGGGCTTGCGCTGATCGAAGACCGCGGCGCAGAGGTGCAGACGCGCGTTTACCTGGAAGATGCGCCCTCAGTTGAGGAATTGAAGGCGGTGCAAGCTGCGCTTGGCGTCTCTGCGGCGGAGATGATGCGGAAAGGCGAAAAGGTGTTCAAGGAGCTGGGTCTTTCCAAGGACAGCGCTGAGGAGGAACTGCTGGCCGCGATGGCCGCGCATCCGATCCTGATCGAGCGCCCGATTGCCATCAAGGACGGCAAGGCGGTGATCGGCCGGCCGACCGAGGCAATCGAAGCGCTGCTCTGACCGTTTCCCGGCGCGGGAAACGGCCAAAAATCCTGCGAGGGTTTTTGGGTGCGCAGCACCCGTTTTCCGCGCCGGAAAACGGGCCGGAATTCTCGCAGAATTCCGGCTGGCTCAAGTGCCCACATGCGCCTCCAGCCGCGGGTAGCGCAGGCCCAGCGTCACGCCGCGGGCGATGTTCAGCACAATCAGCGATGCCCAGAGCCCATGGTTGCCAAAGGCCGGCACCAGCACCAGCAGTGCCGTAACGTAGATGGCCACCGATTGCAGCATTGCCCGCCGCATGTCGCGGGTCCAGGTGGCGCCGATGTAGATGCCGTCGAACATGTAGCTGGCCACGCTGAGGATTGGCAGCACCGCAGCCCAGATCAGGAACACCTGCCCCGCCTCGCGAACGTCCGGCGACGTGGACATGAGGTCGATCAGCCAGGGACCTCCGGCAGCGAAGGCGATGCCCAGCAGGACCGCTCCCCCCGCACCCCATTGCGACGTCACCACGGCAGCCCGGCGCACGCGGGCCCGCGCCTTGGCCCCGACGGCACCGCCCACCAAAGCCTCAGCCGAGAAGGCAAAGCCATCGAGTGCAAAGGCGGTGATCTCGACAAATTGCAGCAGGATCTGGTTGGCAGCGAGGTTCACATCGCCGATGCCGGAGCCGATGAACAGAAAGGTGGTGAAAGACCCGGTCAGCAGCACCGAGCGCACCATGATGTCGCCGTTCACCTGCATCATCCGTTTGAGCCGCGCCGGATCAAACACCCGCGCCCAGTCGCGCCACTGGTCGCCGGCAAAGGCATCCCGGCACAGGTACAGCCCCAGCGCCAGCCCGGTCCATTCGGCGATCAGCGTGGCGATGGCGACGCCCTCCACGCCCCAGCCAAAACCCAGCACGAACCACAGGTCCAGCACGATGTTCAGCCCGTTCATCCAGACCTGCAGCAGGAACACGCCGCGGGTGCGCTCCACCGCGATCAGCCAGCCGGTGACCGCATAAAGCGCGATGGTGGCGGGGGCGCCCCAGATGCGGATCTGCAGGTAATCACGGGCCAGGCTTTCAACCCCGGCACTGGCGGGTGCCAGCGCAAAGGCACCCCAGAACACCGCGCCTTGCGCGATGATGAAGACAGCACCGGCGGCAAAGGCCAGGAGCAGCCCGCGCATCAGAAGTGCGCCGGTTTCCCCCCAATCCCCCGCCCCGCGCGCCTGCGCGGCGAGACCTGTGGTGCCCATGCGCAGGAACCCGAAGATCCAGTAGATCGTCGCCAGAATCACCGCGCCGATGCCCACTGCGCCAATCGGCGCAGCCTCGCCCATCTGGCCGACCACGCCGGTGTCCACAGCGCCGAGGATCGGCACCGTGGCGTTCGACAGTACAATCGGCAAAGCAATCTTGAGCACCCGGGAATGGGTGATCTCCGTGTCCGCGCTGGTCATCCGTTCAGCCGTCGCCGTTGTTGTCCTGCGGCATCAGGAAATGGCCCGTGGCCTGGGCAAACAGCTTGTCCTTGTGGTCCTGCCAGGCCTCCACATGCACCGAGGCATAGCGGCGCCCCGACCGGTTCACGCGGGCACGGGCATAGGCATCCCGAGGCAGGCCGGAGCGCAGGTAGTCGACGGTGAAATCGATGGTCTTGGGCTGGCGCGGCAGGTTGCCCTTGGCCATCTCCGCCGGGTCCAGATCGCCGTTTTCGATGCGCTGCCACAGGTGCGACCAGTTGAGCGTGATCATCGCGGTGATTTCCAGGAAAGCTGCCGTCACCCCGCCATGGATGGCGGGCAGGAACGGGTTGCCGATCAGCTTGTCGTCGAAATTCAGCACCGCCGTCAGCTCATCACCGCGGCGTTCGAAGGTGACGTTCAGAAACCGGATGTAGGGCACAGAATCCACCAGCGCTGACAAGGCTGCATCGCGGCGCTGCTTGACCACCTGGATCGGTTCGGGACGGGGGCGGCTCAAAACTTCTTCTCCACGGTAAAGGCGCCGGAGGCGGTGGCGACGGGGCGGTCCGTGTCCTCGTCCATCGCAACGGCGCGGACAAAGGCAACGGTGCGGGTGATGTGGTGGCAGGTGGCACGGGTGGTGATCGCCTGCCCCGGCGTTGCCGGGCGCATATAGTCGATGCGCAGGTCGATGGTGGCGGTGCCGCCGGGGGCGGACGGGTGGCTCATCACCGCTGCGCCGCAGCATGTGTCCATCAGGGCTGAGACCGCACCGCCGTGGATGACGCCGGTGGCGGGATCGCCGATCAGCTTTTCGTCATAGGCCATGCGGATCTCGGCCGTGCCGTCGCCGATCTCCGTCAGCTTCATTCCCAATTGCTTGGCGTGCGGAATCGCTTCGATGAACTGGCGCGCGAGGTCGGTCTTGTCGGCCATGAGGCTGTCCTTTGAAATCTCTGCCCCATCTTTGGCCCTGCGCCGGCAAAAGCGCAAGTGTGCCGCCGCGAAGGTTGCAACGTTCGCTGCAAGTGCATAGGTTCCCGGCGAGGGAGACGACGGATGACCGACAAAAGATTGTCATTCAAGGAAATGTGCGCTGAGTTCGAGGTCACGCCGCGGACGCTGCGCTACTATGAATACATCGAGCTTTTGCAGCCGGACCGCGAAGGCCGGTCCCGGTTTTATGGCGCGCGCGAGCGTGCCCGGATGAAGCTGATCCTGCGCGGGCGCAAGTTCGGCTTTCAGTTGGAAGAGATCCGCCAGTGGCTGCTGATCTATGAAAAAGAGGGCAACGACGCCCAGAACCACGCGTTCATGGAAATGGCCGACCGGCAGCTGGTGGAGCTGGAGAAGCAGCGCGAGCAGATCAACGAGGCGATTGAAGAGCTGAGCGAACTTCGGGAAAGCACCCGGGCGCTGCTGTAGCAGGCAGAACGCATCCCGACGGAATTCAAAACCCCGCCCTTCAGGCGGGGTTTTTCGTTTGCTAACTCAGCCGCCGGATTCGCCTGTTTCCAGGTGTGATCCTTCTCCAGGACCCGCGTGCGGAGCGCACCCCGGCGCATAACGTTACGTCACTTTATGTGCGCTTTGCGAACTTGTAACGCTCTGCAAAGTGACGCAACGTACAACTTACGTAAACGTAAAGTCAGTCTTGATCGAAATCCGAACTGCGCACAGCTTGGGGCTGCACCAAGCCGTAAGAGTGACGATGATGACCGAAGAAACCATGACCATCCGCGAGATGTGCGAGGCCTTTGACGTGACGCCCCGCACGCTCCGGTTCTACGAAGCCAAGGAACTTCTGTTCCCGATCCGCGACGGCCAGAAGCGGCTGTTCACCAAACGCGACCGCGCCCGGCTGAAGCTGATCCTGCGCGGCAAGCGGTTCGGGTTCAGCCTGGAGGAAATCCGCCAGCTGCTGGAGCTGTACCATGTCGGCGACCAGCAGGTGACCCAGCTCACCAAGACCTATGAGGTCGCGCGTGACCGGCTCGCCGATATGGAGCGCCAGCGCGAGGAGCTGACCGAGGCAATCGAGGACCTGAAGGACCAGCTGGCCTGGGGCGAGAAGATGATCGCCTCGATGAGGGCCAAGCAGGAGGCGGCCGAATAGGCTGCCGCCCCGCCCTTTCCCGCCGGCCTGACCGGCACTGACCACGATCACCAAGACCCTGAAGAGGACCGACATGCCATCCTATCGAGCCCCCGCCAAAGACGCCCAGTTCATCCTGCACGACGTGCTGAAGGTCTCCGGCCAGGACATTCCCGGATACAATGAGCTGGAACCGGATTTCACCGGCGCCGTGCTGGAAGAGGCAGGCAAGATCGCAAGCGAGGTGCTGCACCCGCTGAACACGGTGGGCGACCAGGAGGGCTGCCGCCTGGAAAACGGCGTCGTCTACACACCCAAGGGTTTCCTCGAGGCCTTTGAACAGGTGAAGGAAGGCGGCTGGACCGGGCTGGACATGCCGGAAGAGTTTGGCGGCCAGAACATGCCATATGTGATGGGCACCGCGGTGGGCGAGTTCTTCTCTGCCGCGAACCAGGCCTTCACCATGTACCAGGGCCTGACCCATGGGGCGGCCTCTGCCATTCTGGCGCATGGCACCGATGAGCAGAAGGCGACCTATCTGCCCAACATGATAAGCTGCCAGTGGACCGGCACCATGAACCTGACAGAGCCGCATTGCGGCACCGATCTGGGCCTGATGCGCACCAAGGCGGAACCGCAGGGGGACGGCAGTTTCAAGATTTCCGGGCAGAAGATCTTCATCTCCTCCGGCGATCACGACATGGCGGAAAACATCGTGCATCTGGTGCTGGCCAAGATCCCCGGCGGCCCCGAGGGCATCAAGGGTGTTTCCCTGTTCATCGTGCCCAAGTTCCTGGTGAATGCAGACGGCTCACTGGGTGAGCGCAACGGCGTCTCGGTCGGCAAGATCGAGGAGAAGATGGGCATCCACGGCAACTCCACCTGCGTGATGAACTATGACGGCGCGACCGGCTGGCTGCTGGGTGAGGAGCACAAGGGTATGCGCGCCATGTTCACCATGATGAACGAGGCCCGCCTGGGCGTCGGCATGCAGGGCCTGGCGCAGGCTGAGGCGGCCTATCAGAACGCGGTGGAATACGCCAAGGACCGTCTGCAGGGCCGCGATGTGACCGGCGTCAAGAACCCGGACGGCCCGGCGGACCCGCTGATCGTGCACCCGGACATCCGCCGCTCGCTGATGGATCAGAAGAGCTTTGCCGAGGGCGCGCGCGCCTTTCTGCTGTGGGGCGCCACCCTGATCGACCAGGCGCACAGGGCCGGCGACAAGGATGCAGACGGTCTGATCTCGCTGATGACGCCGGTGATCAAGGGCTTCCTGACCGATCAGGGCTATGACATGACGGTGCAGGCGCAGCAGGTCTATGGCGGCCATGGCTACATCGAGGAATGGGGCATGTCGCAATACACCCGCGACGCCCGCATCGCGATGATCTACGAGGGCGCCAACGGCGTGCAGGCGCTGGATCTGGTGGGCCGCAAGCTGGGGCAGCACGGCGGCAAATACGTTCTCGCCTTCTTTGACATGGTGAAAACCTTCTGCCAGGAAAACAAAGAAGTTTCAGAGACTTTCACCAAGGACTTCATCAAACCGCTGCAGGCGGCCTCCAAGGATCTTCAGGCAGCCGGCATGTTCTTCATGCAAAGCGGCATGAAGAACCCGAACCATGCTCTGGCGGGGTCTTATGACTTCATGCACCTGTTCGGACAGGTCTGTCTGGGCCTGATGTGGGCCAGGATGGGCAAGGCGGCGCAGGAAGCGCTTGACGCCGGGGCTGAAGACGCGGCGTTCTATGAGACGAAACTCGCAACCGGCCGGTATTACATGGCACGGCGGCTGCCCGCGACCAAGCTGCACCTCGCCCGCATCGAAAGCGGCGCGGACACGGTGATGGCGCTGGACGCCGACGCCTTCTGATGCCTTCGGGCTCCCCCGCCGGGGGCGCCCTGCCCCAACCCCGGCCGGTGCCTTGATTTGCAAAGGACCGCACTATGCCGAAACGTTTCCGCCTGACCCGCCGCCTGCCGATCGCAATGACGGAGGACGGCTACCGCAGGCTGAAGAGGTTCGCCCAGGAGGCGGGGCTGGACGAGGGAGAAGCGCTGTCATTCCTGTTCGAGAATTTCGACAGCGTGACGGACTACGAGAACCTGAGCCACCGGCTGCGGCTGTTCAACGCCGAGCTGGAGGCGCGAAAGCGCTAGAAAAGCGCAGCAAAGGGAGAGAGATGACCCAGACGCAGTCCGCATGGATGACGGAAGAGCACCAGATGCTTGGGGAGATGACCGCCCAGTTCATCACAAATGAATGGGCTCCCAAATTCGAGACCTGGCGCAAACAGGGCCTGATGGACCGAGAGACCTGGACCCAGGCCGGTGAGCTGGGGCTTCTCCTCCCCTCGATCCCCGAGGAGTACGGCGGCGCCGGCGGCGATTTCGGCCATGAGGCGGTGATCCTGATGGAAACCAGCCGCGCCAATCTGGCCAGCTGGGGCCATGGCATACATTCCGGCATCGTCGGCCACTATATCCTGGCCTATGGCACCGAGGAGCAGAAACAGCGCTGGCTGCCAAAGATGGTGAGCGGCGAGCTGGTCGGGGCGCTGGCGATGACCGAGCCCTCCACCGGTTCCGACGTGCAGGCGATCAAGACCAAGGCGGTGAAGGATGGCAACGCCTACCGGCTGTCGGGGCAGAAGACCTTCATCACCAACGGCCAGCACGCCAACCTGATCCTGGTGGCGGCCAAAACCGATCCCAGTTTGGGTGCCAAGGGCGTTTCGCTGGTCGCGGTGGAAACCGAAGGCGCCGAGGGCTTCAGCCGCGGCCGCAACCTCGACAAAATCGGCTGCCACGCGGCGGACACATCTGAACTGTTCTTCAGCGATGTGGAGATCCCGCCGGAGAACATCCTGGGCAGCACCGAGGGCCAGGGGTTCTACCAGATGATGCAGCAGCTGCCGCAGGAGCGGCTGATCATTGCCTGCGGTGCGGTTGGCGCAATGGAAGGCGCGGTGGCGCGCACGGTGGAATATTGCAAGGAACGCGAAGCCTTTGGCGGGCCGCTGACGCAATTCCAGAACACTCGCTTCAAGCTGGCGGAGTGCCTGACCAAGACCAAGGTCGCGCGCGCTTTCCTGGACGAATGCATCGCCGAACACCTGCAAGGCAAGCTGACAGTCGAAAAGGCGGCGATGGCAAAATACTGGATCACCGACACTCAAGGCGAGGTGCTGGACGAATGCCTTCAGCTGCACGGCGGCTACGGCTACATGCAGGAATACGCCGTGGGCGAGATGTGGGCCGACGCAAGGGTGCAGCGGATCTACGGCGGCACCAACGAGATCATGAAGGAGCTGATTGCGCGGTCGCTGTAGGCGCAAGGGCCGCGGCGGGACCGTGGGAGGCTGATGATGGATTTTGAGTATTTGGACAAAGAAGAAGCTCAAAGTCCACCCTGCCCCCGCCCCGGCAGCGCCGAGCCGGAAGGCAGGGCTTCTCCTTTGGCGGTCATCGGCTCTCCAGCCTGTACCGCCGGACGAGTGCACCGCAACATGGTTAAGGAAGAATGAACCCGCCCCTTCTTCTTTGCCGAAAATACTCCACGGGGGTGCGGGGGTGTGAAACCCCCGCTCCGCCATCCGAAACAGGGAGCAACAAATGACACTCAAACTGCATTGCTTTGGCGAAAGCGGCAACTCCTACAAAGCCGCGCTGGCGCTGGAGCTGGCCGGGCTTAACTGGGAACCGGTCTTTGTCGATTTCTTCGGCGGCGCGGCACGCACTCCGGAATTCCGGGAATTCTCTGCCATGGCCGAGGCGCCGGTTCTGGTAGACGGGGATGTAACACTCAGCCAGTCGGGCGCGATCCAGCAGTATGTCACCGACAAGACCGGCAAATTCGGCGGCCGCCCCGAGGATAAATACGAGGCGCTGCGCTGGGTGCTGTGGGACAATCACAAGATGTCCAGCCAGGCCGGCATGACCCGGTTTCTGATCAACTTCCTGCCGGAACAGCACCGTTCGCAGGAAGTCATCAGCTTCATGCAGGGCCGCCTGAAGGCTGCCTATGCCACGCTGGAACACCATCTGGAGGGCCGCGAATGGATTGTTGGCGATGGCCTCACCAATGCCGACATCAGCTGCTGCAGCTACCTCTATTACCCCGAACCCTTCGGCTTTGACCGGGCCGACTGGCCCCGTATAGACGCCTGGCTCACCCGCATCAGCGCGCAGCCCGGCTGGAAACACCCCTATGATTTGATGCCCGGCAACCCTTCGGACCGGGCCTGAGGAGAGCAAGATGACAGACGCATATATCTATGACGCGCTGCGCACCCCGCGCGGCAAGGGACGCAAGGACGGCTCCTTGCATGAGGTGACCTCGGTCCGCCTCTCTGCCCTGACGCTGAACGCGATCAAGGAACGCAACAACCTGGAAGGCCACGCGGTCGAGGACGTGATCTGGGGCAACGTGACCCAGGTGATGGAACAGGGCGGCTGCCTGGCGCGCTCCGCGGTTCTCGCCTCCGACCTGGATGAGCGCATTCCGGGCCTCGCCATCAACCGCTTCTGCGCCTCCGGCATGGAAGCGGTGAACCTGGCGGCAAACCAGGTGAAGGGCGGCGCGGGCGATGGCTATATCGCGGGCGGTGTCGAGATGATGGGCCGGGTGGCCATGGGGTCGGACGGCGCGGCAATTGCGGTTGATCCCTCGCTGGCGATGGACACCTATTTCGTTCCGCAGGGTATTTCGGCAGATATCATCGCAACCGAGTACGGTTTCACCCGGGACCAGGCGGACGCACTGGCAATGGAGAGCCAGCGCCGGGCCGCCAAGGCCTGGGAAGAGAAGCGTTTCGAGAAGTCGGTGATTACCGTGCGGGATCAGAACGGCCTGCCGATCCTGGACCACGACGAATACATGCGCCCCGGCACCGACATGCAGGCGCTTGGCTCGCTGAACCCGGCCTTCCAGATGATGGGCGAGCAGATGCCGGGCTTTGATAAGGTCGCGATGCTGAAATATCCGCATCTGGAGCGGATCAACCATATCCACCACGCGGGCAACTCCTCCGGCATCGTGGACGGCGCAGCGGCGCTGCTGATCGGCAACAAGGAGTTCGGTGAACGCCATGGCCTGAAGCCGCGCGCCCGGATCAAGGCCACCGCCAAGATCGGCACCGACCCGACCATCATGCTGACCGGCCCGGTGCCGGTGACCGAGAAAATCCTGGCCGACAACGGCATGAAAATCAGCGACCTTGACCTGTTTGAGGTGAACGAAGCCTTTGCCTCTGTCGTGATGCGCTTCCAGCAGGCGTTCGACGTCGATCCGGAGCTGGTGAACGTCAACGGCGGCTCCATCGCCATGGGCCATCCGCTGGGCGCTACCGGCGCGATCATCATCGGCACCCTGCTGGATGAACTGGAGCGGCAGGACAAGGAAATGGGTCTCGCCACCCTGTGCATCGCATCGGGCATGGGCGCCGCAACCATCATCGAGCGTGTCTGATGCCGAAGCTGGACCTTTCCCAACTGCCCTGGCGGACCGGATCGGGCTATCCCGGCAAGCTGGCCGAGCCTTGCGCGGGCCGCAGCGTGCAGCCGCTGGGGGATCCCGGCGGGCTGAGCCAGTTCGGTGTCAACATCGTGCGGCTGGCGCCTGGGGCGGCTTCCTCCCTGCGCCATTACCATATGGAGCAGGACGAGTTCCTGATGGTGACCGAGGGCACCTGCACCCTGATCGACGATCAGGGCGCGCATGAGATGATGCCCGGAGACTGCGCAGCATTCCCGGCGGGGGACGAGAACGGCCACCATCTGGTGAACCGCTCGGACAAGCCTGCCGCCTTTCTGGTGGTGGGCACCCGCACCCCGACAGAGACCGGCTATTACAGCGATTTGGACATGATGGTGAAATTCGCAGGCGGCGAGTTCACCTTTACCCGCAAGGACGGCAGCCCGCTGACGGCTGACCAGACCGGAGAAGACACATGAGCGATTTCAAATACGACGTGGACGCAGACGGCGTCGCAATCATCACCTGGGACGCGGAAGGCAAGTCCATGAACGTCCTCACCCGCGAGGCCTTTGGCCTGGTGGAGGAATACGTGGACCGGGCGCTGGAGGACGATGCCGTCAAGGGCATCGTGATCACCAGCGGCAAGAAGGACTTTGCCGGCGGCATGGACCTGAATGTGCTGGCCACCATCCGCGAGGAGTCAGGTGACAACCCGGCCCAGGGGCTGTTCGACTTCACGATGGGCGGCCACCGCATCCTGCGCAAACTTGAACTCGCAGGCATGGACCCCAAGACCAAGAAGGGCGGCAAGCCGGTGGCCTGTGCGATCAATGGCACCTGCGCCGGCATCGGCACGGAAATTGCGCTGGCCTGCCATCACCGGGTGATGACCTCCAACCCCAAGGCCAAAATCGGCCTGCCGGAGATCATGATCGGCATCTTCCCCGGCGGCGGCGGCACCATGCGCTATTCCCGCATGGTGGGCGCGATGGCGGCGGCCCCTGTCCTGCTGGAAGGCAAGATGATGGATCCGAAGAAAGCCAAGGGCGCGCAGCTGATCGACGCGGTTGCGGATGATGCGCTGGCGGCGGCCAAGGACTGGGTGCTGAACGCCAAGGATGCGGATCTGGTCAAACCCTGGGACGCCAAGGGCTACAAGATGCCGGGCGGCGCGCCGTACCATCCCGCGGGCTTCATGACCTTTGTCGGCGCCTCCGCCATGGTCCACGGCAAGACCCAGGGCGCGTTCCCGGCGGCCAAGGCACTTCTCAGCTCGATCTACGAGGGCGCGCTGGTCGATTTCGACACCGCGCTGAAGATCGAAGCCCGGCACTTTACGTCCGTCCTGATGAACCCGTCGTCCTCTGCCATGATCCGCAGCCTGTTCCTGAACAAGCAGGCGCTGGAAAAAGGCGCGGTGCGGCCCAAGGATGTGCCGGATCAGTCGGTGAAGAAAATCGGCGTGCTGGGTGCGGGCATGATGGGCGCGGGCATCGCGCTGGTCTCGGCTCAGGCCGGCATGGAGGTGGTGCTGATCGACCGTGACCAGGACGCCGCGGACAAGGGCAAGGCCTATTCCGCCGCCTACATGGACAAGGGCATCAAGCGCGGCAAGGCAACCGAGGAGAAGAAAGAGGCGCTGCTGGCGCAGATCACCGCCACCCCGGATCTGGACGCGCTGAAGGGTTGCGATCTGATCATCGAAGCCGTGTTCGAAGACCCGGGCGTCAAGGCCGAGATGACCCAAAAGGTCGAGGCCATCATCCCCGAGGACTGCATTTTTGCCTCCAACACCTCAACCCTGCCGATCACCGAGCTGGCCAAGGCGTCAAGCCGCCCGGAGCAGTTCATCGGCATCCACTTCTTCTCGCCGGTTGAGAAGATGTTCCTGGTGGAGATCATCAAGGGCAAGGAGACCGGCGACCGCGCGGTGGCCAAGGCGCTGGATTATGTGCGCCAGATCCGCAAGACGCCGATTGTGGTGAACGATGCGCGCTTCTTCTACGCCAACCGCTGCATCCTGCCCTACATCAACGAGGGTCTGCGGATGATCACCGAGGGCGTGAGCCCGGTGCTGATCGACAACGCGGCACGGCAGCTGGGCTTCCCGGTGGGACCGGTGCAGCTGACCGATGAGACCTCAATCGATCTGGGCGCCAAGATTGCCCGCGCCACCAAGGCGGCGATGGGCGATGCGTATCCGGAGAGCCCGGCAGATGACCTGATCTTCTGGATGGAAGAACTTGGCCGTCTGGGCCGCAAGTCGAACGCAGGCTTCTTTGAGTACGACGACAAGGGCAAGCGCGTCGAATACTGGAAAGGCCTGCAGGAGAAGTACCCGCTGGCGGCCGAACAGCCCGACCTGATCCAGGTGCAGGAGCGGCTGATGTTCGCGCAGGTGCTTGAGGCCGTGCGCGCGCTGGAGGAAGGCGTGCTGATGGACATCCGCGAGGGCGACGTCGGTGCCATTCTGGCCTGGGGCTTTGCGCCGTGGTCCGGCGGTCCGCTCAGCTGGCTGGACATCCTCGGCACGCCCTATGCGGCAGAGCGCTGCGACAGCCTTACAGAGCAGTTCGGCGACCGCTTCGCCTGCCCGGCATTGCTGCGCGAAATGGCGGAGAAGGGCCAGAGCTTCTATACCCGCTTTGCCCCGGAGACATCCGCCGCTGCCTGAAGACAGGCATGAAATGAGAAAAGGCCAGCGCAGATGCGCTGGCCTTTTTTGCTATACTTCAAAATTTTGAAAGCCGATGTTTATATTCTGATTTCGGGCTGCGCCGCACCGGAAGCGGTGCCTGCGGGCCAGAACGCGTCGTCAGCCATCATCGTCAGAACCAGGCCGCGGGCCTCATCCGGATCCAGAACGCGGTAGGCGCCCAGTTCTGCGAACACCCGGCCGCACATCAGATTTGCCGGGGCAGCCGAATAGCCCAGCATCCCAGCCTCCAGATAGATCACCTGATCCTCCGCGAAACGCGGCATCACCAGTTCCAGCTGGGCGCCCGGATGCATCCGGCGGATGCCGCGGTAGCCTTCCAGCGTGCAGGCCGGGACAACGGCAAAGGGATCGCCCTGAGCATCCTCCACCAGCTCGCTTTCCAGAAGCACACCCTGATCCGGCATCAGCCACATCGGCACCCGGTTCATCAGCGCATCACGCGGCACGAACAGCGGGCAGCGGGCGGGTTCCAAGTCACCCTCCGCCGGGATCAGGACCTCGCGTTGCAGCTCCACCACGGTTTGCATTCCGTGATCGAAGGTCAGCACCTTGTCGCCGGGCGTCAGTGCCTCCACCGGGCGCCAGCCCAGGTTGGAGGCGACATGGGTGCCTGCCAGAAAGCCGCCCTGGCCCGCCGGGACCAGGGGAAAGCCGCTGTTCATGACCCCGCCTGCCGGGGTGCTGGTGCGTTTCAAAAGCCAGTCCAGCATCCGCTTTCCTTTCCTGCCGGCACAGCGGGAATCCCGCCGGCCGGATCGATTTTTTTCCTTGTTCCTTGCCACTTATGGGACAGAACTAAGGCAAAAACCGGACATTGTTCACGTTACTGCGCCAATCTGCCGAACCTTTACCGGAATAGGCCCCGGCCAGGCGCCCTCAGCGCTCTTCACGCTCCCTGGATAGGACAGAATCGTTAAAAGAGTATTCAAATTGCGCGATATCCTGCGCGCAGGCGCTGGCCACAGCCTCCGCCGCGGCATCGTCGTAATAGATACGCCAGTCCCGCTGCCGGGTGCTTTCGTTTTCCAACGGCAGCCTCAGCGAAAACCCGAGGTGATCAAACAGCGGCTGCGCATCACTGCTGAAATGCTCCAGCCGGATATACAGCTGGCATTGCTCGCTCCCGTCCGCATGGCGCATATATGAGGACGCCGGGCTGCCGCGGAACGCCGAGATGATCTGCGGGTGCTGCACAAAGGCACGGAATTCCAATGCCTTCGCCAGAGCGATAGCCGGATGCGCAAAGCTCTGTTCCCGCAGCCAGTGGTAATAGCTGACCGCGCGGTCCCAGGGATTGCGCACCAGCGTGAAGGCAAACAAACTGCGCAGAATGTCCTGCGGCACCAGCCCCTCGATATCGGCCAGGGTTGAATGCTTCCACAGCCGCCCGCGGGCTTCAGCATCCTTCAGGCGGCGGCGGCGCTTCAGCGCCTTGGGCGTATCGCCCAGCATCATGTCATCCGCCATGGCGCGTGCCTCCAGCGCCAGTGCCAGTGCAGTACCGCCGGTCTTGGGGATGTGGATGAAAACGTAGCCGCGGCCTTGGGACAGGATCATGTGCCGACCCTAGGAGATTGATCTGCAATTGCAAATGGCGGAGTTATGCCCGCAGCTGCACGCCGCCCCCTGACGCATTCACCTTTGCGAAAATACTCCGGGGTGAATTGGCCCCGCAGGGCCAAGAGGGGCAGCGCCCCTTCCCTTCACTTCGAACGCAGCGCGATGGTGGTGCCGGCCGCGATAATCAGTCCAATGCCCAGCATCTGCCAGATGTTCAGCAGCTGCCCCCAATAGGCCCAGGCGACACCCGGCCCGACAATCATCACCGAGTATTCGAACACAGCGACATAAGATGCCTCGCCCAGCTGGTAGGCCTTGGTGATCAGGAATACACCGCCCACCGCCGCGCAGCCCTGCAGCAGGATCAGGTGGGAAATGTCCCACAGCGGCCAGACCCAGCCGCGGACGGCAAACCCGTCCGAGCCGGCAGGCACATCCTGCGGCCAGATCTCCAGCCCCGCCAGCAGCATGGCGCCAAGCACCCCCTGCACCAGCAGGTAGATGAACAGCATCGCAACCGTGCTTTCGCCCTGGCAGTACAACCCCGTCGCCAGTGAGCCGAGCGCATAGAACAGCCCGCCTGCCACCGGTACCAGGATCAGCCAATTGAAAGCCGCCGTATCCGGCTGCAGCACCATCAGAACACCAGCAAAGCCGCCCGCAACAGCGGCAACCCGGATCCAGCCGATCCGCATTTTCAGAAACAGAACGGAGATCACCACGATCAGGATCGGCGAGGTGAACAGCCCCGCCAGAGCCTGGGCAATCGGCATCAGCGCCACGGCGGTGAAGTAGAACACCATCGACACCGCCACCAGTACCGCCCGCAAGAGCACCGCGCCGAAGTTGCGGCAGCGCAGCCCGCCCAGTCCAGCGCGCGCCATCAGCCACAGGAACGGCAGTGCGACAAATGTGCGCAACAGATAGAACTGGCCCAGCCCGATGGTCTCCGCCATCAGCGGCACGGCGTTGTCGGTGATGCCGATAATCAGCATTGCCGCCAGCATAGACTGCGCGGCTGCGGTCTGGCTGGTGCCCGGCGCGGAGAGTGCGGCTGTTTGTTTCATACCCTTCCCATTGCCCGCAACTTTCCGCAATATCTGTCCTCTAAGCGACACCAAAGTGATTCAGGGGAGGAAACTGATGGGGTGGATGGCGGATGAAACCGGTCTGGAAAAGACCGCCGCAAATTATGTGCCGCTGTCGCCGCTCAGCCATCTGCTGCGGGCGGCGCAGGTTTTTCCGGACCGCCTCGCGGTCAGCTATGGAAAGCACCGCAAGACCTATGCGGAATACCATGAGCGATGCACCCGGCTGGCCTCCGGCCTGGTCAAGCTGGGGGTGAAGCCCGGCGATGTGGTAGCGACCCTGCTGCCGAACATCCCCGCCCAGGCAGAGGCGCATTTCGGCGTACCCGCCTGCGGTGCGGTGCTGAACACCATCAACACCCGTCTGGACGTGGGCACGGTCGCCTATATCTTTGAGCACGGTGAGGCCAAGGCGGTGCTGGTCGATCCGCAGTTCCTGGAACTGGCCGAGGCCGCCGTCGAGGAGATGGACGGCCCGGCCCCGGTGCTCATTGAAGTGGCTGATGATCAGGCCAGCTGGCACGCCACGGGCCGCCACATGGAATACGAGGCGCTGCTGGCCAGCGGCGACCCGGACTTCCAGTGGATCATGCCCGAGGACGAGTGGGAAAGCCTGGCGCTGAACTATACCTCCGGCACCACCGGGCGGCCCAAGGGCGTGGTCTATCACCATCGCGGCGCCTATCTGATGACCATGGGCACGGTGGTGTCCTGGCGGATGGTGCTGCACCCGGTCTATCTGACCATCGTGCCGCTGTTCCATTGCAACGGCTGGAACCACACCTGGATGATGCCGCTTGTCGGCGGCACCCTGGTTTGCTGCCGCGACATCAGCGCGCAGAACATCTATAATGCCATCCATTACGAGGGCGTCACCCATTTCGGCGGTGCCCCGATCGTGCTGAACATGATCGTCAACGCGCTGGACGAGGAGCGCCGCACCTTCGATCACACGGTGGAGGTCTTCACCGCCGGCGCCCCGCCTGCCCCGGCGACACTGTCGAAGATCGAAAACCTCGGCTTTAACATCACCCATGTTTACGGGCTGACCGAAACCTTCGGCCATGTCACCGAATGCTACTGGAAGGCAGAGGACTGGGACGCGCTGGAAAAGGCGGGCATTGCGGCCAAAAAATCCCGCCAGGGTGTTGCCATGCCGATGCTGGAGCCGGTAGTGGTGCGCGACAGCGAGCACAATGTGCTGCCAATGGACGGCCAAGCCCAAGGCGAGATTGCCCTGCGCGGCAATGTGGTTATGAAAGGCTATCTGAAGAACCCGGAGGCCACGGCCGAAGCGTTCAAGGGCGGCTACTTCAACTCCGGCGACCTCGCGGTGCAGCACCCCGACGGCTACATCCAGATCGCCGACCGGGCCAAGGATATCATCATTTCCGGTGGCGAGAACATTTCCTCGGTCGAGGTGGAGGGCGTGCTGATGGCGCACCCCGATGTGCTGCTGGCCGCCGTTGCAGCGATGCCGGATGAGAAATGGGGCGAAGTGCCCTGCGCCTTTGTCGAGCTGAAGGCCGGCGCAAAGGAAGACGCAGCGGCACTGATCGCCTTCACCCGTGAGACACTCGCAGGCTTCAAGGCACCCAAGAAGGTGGTGTTCCAGGAGCTGCCCAAAACCTCAACCGGCAAGATCCAGAAGTTCGAACTGAGGAAAATCGCCAAGAACCTTTAACTTTTCACGGCGAAACAGCATCCGGGGGCGGCAAAGCAAATTGCCGCCCCTGTTTTATGCGCTTATTCTGGCAACAATGATACGGATGGGGACCGGGCAAGCTGCATGACGGCATTGAAGGAATTTGAGCGGCTGGAGGCTGCGGGCCTGTGGCGCGCGGATCCTGAGGCGCAGCGGCGGGATGTGATCATCTCGCTGGGGGACGCAACACTGACCATTGCCAGCATGAACGACCAGCCGCTGGCGCATTGGTCGCTGGCGGCAGTGGAGCGCGCCAACCCGGGCGCGTTCCCCGCCCTGTTCCACCCGGACGGCGACCCCGGTGAGACACTGGAGCTGGCGGAGGATGAGACCGCCATGCTGGAGGCCATAGCCCGTGTGCAAGACGCCATCGGACGGTCGCGCGCACGGCCCGGCAGGCTGCGGGCGGTCAGTATCCTGGGCACCCTGGCGCTGGTGCTGGCGCTGCTGGTTCTGTGGCTGCCGGGAGCGGTGACGCGCCATGCGGTCGGCGTGGTGCCGGACATCAAACGCAAAGCCATCGGACAGGCGCTGCTGGGCCGGATAGAGCGGGTTTCAGGCCCGGCCTGCGCCACCCCCGAGGCCGCCCCGATACTGCGGGTCCTGGCACAGCGCACCGGCGTGCGGCAGCTGGCAGTGCTGCGGTCCGGCATCCCCGGCAGCCTGCATCTGCCCGGCGGCATTGTTCTGTTGAACCGGTCCTTTGTGGAGGATTTCGAAGATCCGGCGGTAGCTGCCGGGGCCATCCTTGCAGAACGCGCCCGGGCCGGAGCCAGCGACCCGATGCAGGAGCTGCTGGAGGCCGGCGGATTTATGTCGACCTTCAAGCTGCTGACCACCGGCGAACTTGACCGCGCGGCGCTGGACGCCTACTCCGAGGCCACCCTGTCCAGCCCCCGGCCCCAGCTGCCCGACGAGGTGCTGCTGGCGGAGTTTGCCCGCGCCGCGCTGCCCTCCTCACCTTATGCCTATGCGCTGGACATCACCGGCGAAACGGTGCTGGGGCTCATCGAAGCCGACCCGATGGCCGGCCGCGAGCTGGAGCCGGTGCTGAACGACCGAGACTGGGTACAGCTGCAAAACATCTGCGGCTGATCCTGCTTCACGATCCCGCTCCCCTCCCTGCCAATCGCGAAAAGGCGCCGGATCTGCTAAGATCGTCAAATCTGCGCAAACGCATGATGGGGGGACGGGAGACATGCCAGAAAGCTCAGCCAGTTTCACCGGAGACATTCCGAGTTACTATGACAGCGGCCTCGGGCCGGTGGTTTTCTTCAATTATGCTGATGACCTGGCTGCACGCTGCGGTGCCTTCGCAGCCAAGGACGTTCTGGAACTGGCCGCAGGAACCGGCATCGTCTCGCAGCGGCTGCGGCGCAGGCTGCCACCAGACACCAGACTGACCATCACGGATTTGAACGCGCCAATGCTGGCGCTGGCAAAGGCGAAACTCTCTGACACCACAAATGCCGCCTTCCAGCCCGCTGACGCGATGGCGCTGCCCTTTGGCGATGGCAGTTTTGACCTGATTGCCTGCCAGTTCGGGGTCATGTTCTTTCCGGACAAGCCTGCCGCCTTCCGGGAGGCCGCGCGGGTGCTGAAACCCGGCGGGCACTATATCTTCAGCGTCTGGGCGCCGATGGCGCGGAACCCGTTTGCCGGAATTGCCGACGCCGTCGCTGCACAGTTTTTCCCGGATGATCCACCAGGCTTTTACAAGGTGCCGTTCCATTACGGCATCCCGGAATCTGTTACAGCGGATTTGAACACGGAAGACTGGTCAGAGGTCTCTCACGAGACTGCCGCGCTGAACAAGACAATTGAAGATCCCGAGAAATTTGCCGAGGCACTGGTCTATGGCAATCCGATGATTGATGAAATCCGCGGCCGCGGCGGCGTTGATCCTGATGAGGTCGCCAGCGCCATTCTGGACGCGTTGCGCGCGCGTTTCGGGCCGCCACCGCTGCGGATGCCGCTGGAGGCTGTCATTTTCACCTGCCGCCGTCGCTAACCTACACTTGCCAGGCCGCAACAAAAGGCCGGGCAGCGGCCCGGCCTGTCCATCTGGTAATTCAGTATCTTATTTGCTGAGCCTGGCGCCGCTGAAGCCGGCGCGCTGCACTTTGGCCAAAGCTTCGGCAGCCTGGCCGCCATCCTGATATGGCCCTGCCAGAACCACCTTGAAAGGCTGGCCCTTGCGGCTGACGGTGCCCAGACGCACTGTCAGACCACTGGCGGCCAGTTTGCGGGCCGCCGCGCTGGCCTGGGCCGGATCTGCATAGGTGGCTGCCCGGACATAACGGCGGCTGACAGCTGCCTGTTCCGGTGCCGCGGCACCGGGGGCCGAGCGGGTAGACAGGCGCAGGCCCTTCGGCCGGGCCTCAGCCGGGCTGACACGCGCATCGCGCGGCAGCGTGACCGTGGGCCGGTCCAACGGCATCTGAACCAGCTTGCGCGGCACACCGCGGGTCCAGATCTGCGCCATCTGCGCATCGCCGTCAGGCGTGCGCACACCGCGCATCGGGTTCATCCGGCCATCCTCACGCTCCACCAGCTCATAGCCTGCCGGGGCCTGGACGTTGCTGACGATCACCGCCGGACGCACCGTGCGCTCTGCCCGCTGCGGGTTGAGCCGGCCGTCGGTCCAGACCGGCCGGTACCCCTTGGGCACCTGGAAGCTGTTGCTGAGCCGGCGGTCCTGGTAGATATGCGTCTGCACCACGCGGGTGTTGGGCGTGATCCGCACTGAGGATTGCGGTCCGCCAAAGCTGACCGGGGGGTCCTCCTGCGGGCCGCAGCGCACGTCGGCGGAGTTGCTGTACTGGCGGCTGATATCGGACAGACCGTCACAGCCCGCAGTATTCGCAGGCTGCTGCGCCGCAGCTGCGGGTTTTGCTGCGGCCGGCGCGGCCTTCCTGACCGGCTGCTTGGGGGGCACCGGCACTGCCGCAACCGTAGCGGGCTGCACGCTGGAAGGCTGCTGTTTGCGGACAGGCTTGGCGGTTGTCACAACGTTTGGCTGCGCGGCAGCCTGTGCTGCCCCGGAAGGTTTGGCTGCAGCGGCCTGTGCCGGCTGCTGGCCCGGATACAGAGTGATCAGTTCCGGCTTTGACGCAGTCTGCCGCTGCCGCGTGGTCCCGGCCACCCGGGTCGGGGCGTAACCGCAAAGATGCTTGCGGGCGCGGTTGACCCGCGGCACCCAGTTCACTTCCCCGTCAATGCCTGCCCGGATGTAAATGCAGCCCCGGCTGTCCACGTACTGCTTTCCCTTATAAGAAAGCGGCGGATATTCGGCTGGCGGGCTGGCGTTGCGCAGGGTTTGTGCCTGTATCCCTGCTGCGCTGCTAGTCCCCGCGATGATGGCCAGTGCAATAATTCTAGTTATTTTCATTCCTGAGCCCCACAAAATATGGCTACAGGATGCCCGAGTCTCGCCTGTGAGTAAAGTTTCCGCAGCGACAATAGGCCGGCATGGCGGCAATTTTTGCATGAATTGAAACCAATTCAACGCCCGCCGCCGGATACTGCCGCCAGGACGGGCAATCCCCGCCCTGGCGGCGGCAGATTATTTGGTGCCGAACATCCGGTCGCCCGCATCGCCAAGCCCGGGCAGAATATAGCCCTTCTTGTTCAGCTCGCGGTCCAGAGAGGCGGTCACAATCGGAACATCCGGGTGGGCCTGCTTCATCCGCTCGACGCCTTCGGGCGAGGCCAGCAGGCACAGGAAGCGGATGTTGTTGGCGCCGGCTTCTTTCAGCAGGTCAATGGCGGCAGCTGAGCTGTTGCCGGTGGCCAGCATCGGGTCAACGGCGATGACCAGCCGGTCCTTCAGCCCCTCGGGCGCCTTGAAGTAATACTGCACCGGCTCCAGGGTTTCTTCGTCGCGGTAAAGACCGACAAACCCGACGCGGGCGGAGGGGATCAGCTCCAGCACACCGTCCAGCATGCCGTTGCCCGCGCGCAGGATAGACACCAGGGCCAGCTTCTTGCCCGCGAGGATCGGCGCCTCCATCTCCTCCATCGGGGTTTCGATGCTGGTGGTGGTCAGCGGCATTTCGCGGGTGATCTCGTAGGCCAGCAGCTGGGTGATCTCGCGCAGCAGCCGGCGGAAACCGGCCGTGGACGTGCCCTTGTCCCGCATCAGGGTCAGCTTGTGCTGCACAAGCGGGTGATCAACAACGGTCAGGTGGTCGGTCATGGGGCACTCCTAGTGTTTGGCTTTGTGCGCTTTTACGGGCTTGGTCGCGGCAGGCAAGCGTGTTTTGACCATGGGGTCAAAGAAAGCTTTTACCGGGGCCTTGGGCCGGCACATCCAGATGGGCGGCGATTGAGGCCGCAACATCGGCGAATTTGACCTGCCCGATGGGGCCCGCGTCAAGCCCTGCGATCAGCACCGGCACCTGTTCGCGGGTGTGGTCGGTGCCGGGCCAGCTAGGGTCGTTGCCATGGTCGGCGGTCAGCACCAGCATGTCACCCTTGCGCAAACGCGGCAGCAGGCGGCCCAGTTCGGCGTCAAACCACTCCAGTGCCCGGGCATAGCCGGAAATGTCGCGGGTGTGGCCGTAAAGGCTGTCGAACTCGACGAAGTTGGCAAATGTCAGGCTGCCGTCCTCCGCTGTCTCCACCGCGTCGCACAGGTGCTGCATCAGCTGGGCATCCGCCCCCTTTTTCAGGGTGTCGATGCCGGACATGGTGAAGATGTCGCCAATCTTACCGATCGCATGAACCTTGCGGCCTGCGTCCTGCACCCAGTTGGTCAGCACCGGGGCTGGCGGGGTTATGGCATAGTCGCGGCGGTTGGTGGTGCGGGTGAAGCCCGCTTCTGCCGAACCCAGGAACGGGCGCGCGATGACACGGCCCACTTTCATCGCGTGCAGATGCGGGGCAACGGCCTCGCAGAGCTTCAGCAGGCGGTCGAGGCCAAAGGTCTCCTCATGCGCAGCGATCTGGAAGACACTGTCGGCGGAGGTATAGCAGATCGGTTTACCAGTCCGCAGGTGCTCCGACCCGAGGTCATTGATGATCACGGTGCCGGAGGCATGGCAGTTGCCGAGGATACCATCGGTGCCTGCCTGTTCCGCGACAAAAGCAGTCAGGTCCTCGGCGAACGACGGCGCCTGATCGGGGAAGTAATGCCAGTCCCAGGGCACCGGCAGCCCTGCCAGCTCCCAATGGCCCGACGGGGTATCCTTGCCGCGGCTCAGTTCACGGGCACAGCCCCAGCGGCCCTGCGGCGCTGCGTCCAATCCGGGAAACGGCACTGAGGACGACAGCCGCATGGCAGCACCCAGGCCAAGACGCTCCATGGTCGGAACTTGTAAGGGACCGCTGCGTCCTTCCTCCGCCTGACCTGCGGCGCAGGCCTGCGCGATATGGGCCAGCGTGTTGGCGCCCAGATCCGGCAGATCGCCATTGAAGAACGTTCCGGCATCCGGCGCACCGCCGATGCCTACAGAATCCATCACCACAAGAAAGGCGCGGGGCATCAGGAGATCCTTTCGTGAACCAGCGGCGGCAGGCTGCCCGGCGCATCACCGATGGCGATGGCGGCCAGGAAAGCGGCCTCTGCCATATCTGCGGCCTCATCGCTGGCGGCGTGGATGCGGGCTAGGGCCTCCCCTGCCCCGACGGGCTGTCCCAGGCGGACAATGTCCGAGATGCCGACGCCCGGATGAATCTTGTCGCTCTCCACCATCCGGCCGCCGCCAAGGGCGACGACCGCCAGGCCAAGCGCCTCGCCGTTCATGGCGGTGATGTGCCCGGCTGCGGGCGACTTCACATCGCGCACCACTTCCGCGCCCGGCAGATGATCCTGCCATTTCACAGCAAAATCCGCGGGCCCGCCCATGGCAGCAATCATCCTGGCAAACCGCTCTGCCGCGCGGCCATCGCTGAGCGTCGCACTGATCTTGGACGCGCCCTCCTCCGCATCTGCTGCGAGGCCTGCGAGCACCAGCAGCTCGCCACCGAGAATTACCGAGATTTCCGCCAATGGCCCGGATGCGCCGCCGGTCAGCACCCGCATCACCTCTGCCACCTCAAGCGCGTTGCCAAGCGCGGGCGCCAGCGGCTGGTTCATGTCGGTGATCAGCGCCGAGGTCTGGCAGCCTGCAGCATTGGCCGTATCACACAGCGACTGCGCCAGCGCGCGGGCGTCACCCGCGGTTTTCATGAAGGCGCCGGAGCCGATCTTGACGTCCAGCACCAGCGCATCCGGGCTTGCTGCCAGCTTCTTGGACAGGATCGAGGCGGTGATCAGGTCGAGGCTTTCCACCGTCGCAGTCACATCGCGAATTGCGTAAAGGCGTTTATCCGCAGGGGCGATCTGCGCCGTGGCGCCGACAATGGCGCAGCCCATGTCCTGCATCATGCGGCGCAGGTGGTCTTCGCTGACGCTGGTGGAGACGCCGGGGATGGCTTCCAGCTTGTCCAGCGTACCGCCAGTGTGGCCGAGCCCGCGCCCCGAGATCATCGGCACGTATGCGCCGCAGGCCGCCAGCGCGGGTGCCAGCAGCAGCGAAACACAGTCGCCCACACCGCCGGTCGAATGCTTGTCCAGCACCGGACCGTCCAGATCCCACGCCAGCACATCGCCGGTGTCGCGCATCGCCAGCGTCAGGGCGCGGCGGCCCTCGACGCTCAGGCCCTGCAGGCAGACAGCCATGGCAAAGGCGCCCGCCTGCGCATCCGAGACGGCGCCGCTGGCCAGGCCTTGGGCAAACCAGCGCAGCGCCTCCTCACCCGGGGTCTCACCGCGGCGCAGGCAGGTATTGATGGCGCGGGCATCCATCAGCTGCGCTCCATATGGTCCGCGTCAAAGGCGCCCGGCAGCAGGCCGCCGATGGTGGTTTCCTGCTCGGCGCCGTCGGTGGTGGCCATGATGACTTTCACATCGCCGCTGGCGAATTCCTTGATCTTCTGGCGGCAGCCGCCGCAGGGCGTGATCGGGGTCGGGCAGTCGGCAATCACATAAACCTCCGCCAGCTCCGTCTCCCCCGCGGCCACCATCGCGGCGATGGCGCCGGCCTCGGCACATGTGCCCTCCGGGTAGGCGACATTTTCGACGTTGCAGCCCACATAGATCTGACCGGAGGCAGAGCGGACAGCGGCGCCGACTTTGAAGTTGGAATAGGGCGCGTGGGCGTTTTCACGGACAGCAGCAGCGGCGGCTTTGAGGCTCATGGCGATTCCCCGATTTTTGATCATTTGGTCAAGATGCCGCAGGATAGCTGAATTGCTCCGGGAAGCGGAAGCCCCCGGATGCAATTCTTTACGCCGCACCAGGTTCAGACCAGCGTAGTGTTGAACACTCCCGGAAGCGTCACCTCCAGCAACTCCACATCATCAGACGGCGCGCTGAGGCGGGTCTTCATGCCCGGCGGGATCACAAATGCATCACCCTGCTCCAGCTGATACGGCTCGCGGCCCTCGCCCTCCAACGTGACTGCGCCGTTCATCACAAAGGTAAAGTGGATATCGGTGTCATGCGCCGCCCATTGCGGCTCATCCTCGCCCCGGCGCACCACCTGCACGCCCGCGACGCCCTTGGTGTTCTCGGCAATCGTGGTGTCGCGGCAGATATAGCCCGGCAGGCGGAACGGCATCCATTCGGCACCTTCCGCCTTGTTGTAGACAAAGCGCTGGCCCTGCCATTCCCGTTCGGGGCGGTAGTGCGGCGTCGGCAGGGTCATCCCGTGGTCGATCTCCGTCACATGCTCTGCCGGGACGCCAATCTCGATCACCTGCACGTTGTCGCTGGCCTCCAGCACCCGGTGGCGGATTTCCGGCGGCTGGATGAAGCAGTCGCCCGCCGTGAGCCGCATCCTCTCGCCCTGATCCTCATAGACCACATCAACCCAGCCGTGGATGCAGAAGATCAGCTGGAAGCCAACACGGTGGAAATGCACCATATCCGGCACCGGACCGCCGTCGGGGATGCGGATGTGGCTGGCGATGATAGACCCGCCCAGCCGGTCCGGCACCAGATCGCGGTAATGCATACCCGCGCGGCCAATGATCCAGGGCGCCTGATCTTTCAGCCGGCGGACCACGAAGCTGTGCACCGTTTCCGGCATAACCATCGGCGGGTGCCGCTCCTCGATCTCGATCTTCGTTCCGTTGGGCGCGATCAGGCGGCGCTGCCCTTCGGCAAATCCATCAGGATCTTCAGTCAGAATACGGATAGTGCCCGGGGATTCCTCTGCGCCTTTCTCAACCCGGAGCCGCAGCCCGTGGCCGGAGAACACCGCGGTACGGGGATCATCCGCCGGATAGATCATGTCCATCTTCATACCCAACACCTTGGTATAAAACGGAATATCATTGCGCAGCTCATCCGTCGGCAGGCGGATCTCGGCGATTGTTTCGCTCATTTTTTACTCCCTGGTCTGTTGGCAGGACAGTGACCCTGCGGCAAGGTTTATGCAAGAACCCGCCGTCCGCGCTGCCGCCGCGTCCGTTTGCGTCAGTTTGGGCTATGTTTCCGGCAGAAAAAATGGTTTAACGCTAAACAATACCCTTTCCGAGGAGCGCCAGATGTCCGATTCACAGAGCACGCGGCAAGCCGCACTCAACTATCACGAGTTCCCCCGCCCCGGTAAGCTGGAGATCCGCGCGACCAAGCCGATGGCCAACGGCCGCGATCTTTCCCGCGCCTACTCACCCGGTGTGGCGGAGGCCTGCGTGGAGATCAAGGCGGATGAGGCCAACGCAGCGCGCTATACCTCGCGCGGCAATCTGGTTGCGGTTGTGTCCAACGGCTCAGCGGTTCTGGGCCTCGGCAACATCGGCGCACTGGCCTCCAAGCCGGTGATGGAGGGCAAAGCGGTCCTGTTCAAGAACTTCGCAGGCATCGACTGTTTCGACATCGAGGTGAACGAAAGCGACCCTGAGAAACTGGCGGATATCGTCTGTGCGCTGGAGCCGACATTCGGCGCGATCAACCTAGAGGACATCAAGGCGCCCGACTGCTTTGTGGTGGAAAAACTCTGCCGCGAGCGGATGAACATCCCGGTGTTCCATGACGACCAGCACGGCACCGCAATTGTGGTCGGCGCCGCAGCCAAGAACGCACTGCATGTGGCGGGCAAATCGTTTGAGGACATCAAGATCGTCTCCACCGGCGGCGGCGCGGCAGGGATTGCCTGCTTGAACATGCTGCTGAAACTGGGTGTCAAACGCGAGAATATCTGGCTCTGCGACATTCACGGGCTGGTCTACGAGGGCCGCGAAGAAGACATGAACCCGCAGAAGGCAGCCTTTGCCCAGGCCTCGGACCTGCGGACGCTGGACGAGGTGATGGACGGTGCCGACCTGTTCCTGGGCCTCTCCGGGCCTAATGTGCTGAAGCCGGAAATGGTTGCCAAGATGACCAAGCGCCCGATCATCTTTGCGCTCGCCAACCCGACGCCGGAGCTCATGCCCGACCAGGCGCGCAAGGTGGCGCCGGATGCGATCATCGCCACCGGGCGCAGCGATTTCTCCAATCAGGTCAACAACGTGCTGTGCTTCCCCTTCATCTTCCGGGGCGCGCTGGACGTGGGCGCAACAGAGATCAACGACGAGATGCAGATCGCCTGCGTCGACGGTATTGCCGAACTTGCCCGCGCCACCACTTCGGCTGAGGCAGCGGCAGCCTACAAGGGCGAGCAGCTGACCTTTGGCGCCGATTACCTGATCCCGAAACCCTTTGATCCGCGGCTGGTGGCGGTTGTGTCCTCCGCCGTGGCCAAGGCGGCGATGGAAAGCGGCGTGGCGACCCGGCCCATCGAAGATATGAAGGCCTATAAGCAGAAGCTGAACCAGACGGTGTTCAAGTCCGCCCTGCTGATGCGCCCGGTGTTTGAGGCCGCCCGCGCCGCCGCCCGCCGCATCGTGTTCAGCGAGGGCGAGGATGAGCGGGTGCTGCGCGCAGCCCAGGCCATCCTGGAAGAAACCACAGAAACCCCTATCCTGATCGGCCGCCCGGAAGTTATAGAACGCCGCTGCGAACGGCTGGGGCTGGATGTGCGCCCGGGCCGGGATTTCCAGCTGGTGAACCCGGAAAACGACCCGCGCTACCGCGACTACTGGAACAGCTATCACAAGCTGATGCAGCGCCGCGGCGTCACGCCGGATCTGGCCAAAGCAATCATGCGCACCAACACCACCGCAATTGGCGCCATCATGGTGCACCGCGGCGAGGCGGACAGCCTGCTGTGCGGCACATTCGGGGAATACCGCTGGCATCTGAACTATGTGCAGCAGGTCCTGGGCGGCGGCACCTACTCACCGCATGGCGCGCTGTCGATGATGATCCTGGAAGACGGCCCGCTGTTCATTGCCGACACCCATGTGCATGTGGAGCCGACACCGGAACAGATCGCCGAAACCGTGATCGGCGCCGCACGCCACGTGCGCCGCTTTGGCCTTGCGCCGAAAATCGCGCTGTGTTCGCAGTCGCAGTTCGGCAATATCTCCTGCGACACCGGCAGCCGCTTGCGTGCCGCGATCGAAATCCTCGACGATAAGCGCCGCGATTTCGTCTATGAGGGCGAGATGAACATCGACACCGCGCTGGACCCGGAACTGCGGGAGCGGATCTTCCCCAATTCGCGGCTGGACGGGGCCGCCAATGTGCTGATCTTCGCCCATGCCGATGCGGCATCGGGCGTGCGCAACATCCTCAAGATGCGGGCCGGCGGGCTGGAAGTGGGGCCGATCCTGATGGGCATGGGCAACCGCGCCCATATCGTCTCCCCCTCGATCACCGCGCGGGGCCTTCTGAACATGGCGGCCATTGCCGGAACCCCGGTCGCGCACTACGGTTAACTGCGCGGCCCCACTTGCCGGCCGCCCAATCAGGGAGGCCGGACATGAGAGGGCATTGCCACTGCGGCGCAGTGCATTGGGAGAGCCGGGCCGAGGCGGCCTGGAGCTGCTACTGCCACTGCGCCGACTGCCGCCGCAACTGCGCGGCACCTGTCACCGCATTTTTCGGGCTGCCGCATGAGGCGGTGGAATGGTCCGGCGCCTCACCGAAGGTCTACAATTCATCGGAAGGCGTCGAGCGGCTGTTCTGCGGAGCCTGCGGCACGCAGATGGCCTATCGGACGGCCCGCGATCCGGTGAACATCCACCTTTACACCGCGACGCTGGAAAGCCCCAGCCAGATGCCGCCCAAGTTCCATGTGTTCCATTCCGACCATGTGAGCTGGCTGGAGCTGAAAGACAGCCTGCCCCGCTACGCAAAATCCTCAGGCGGGTGATTCCCGGCGGCAGTGCCACTTGTTCGGCAGCCCGATTTTGCAAGTTTGCAAAAGTTCTCCACGGTTCCGGATTATTCTGCAGCAAATACCACTTTGCAAAACACGCAGAGTGCAAATTGGAGCGGACCTGTAAATCCTGTAAATCAAGCGCGCAAATCCGGCCGAAACCTGTAAATTCCTTGACGAACCTTGCGTGAAGCCGCGGCAAAACTTGCCCGCCCGCCGCTTTGTCGCCTACGCAATTGGCAGGAGGAGATGAACACCATGGGATATCAGGATATTTACGCCGCCTGGAAACAGGATCCGGAAGGTTTCTGGATGGAGGCCGCCCAGTCGATCAGCTGGGATGAAGCCCCCAAGCAGGCCCTGTCTGACAAGGGTGAAGGCCTTTATGAGTGGTTTGCCGACGCCAAGGTGAACACCTGCTACAACGCCGTCGACCGCCATGTGGAACAGGGCCGCGGCGAGCAGACCGCGATCATCTACGACAGCCCGGTCACCCACACCAAGCGCGAAATCTCCTATGTCGAATTGCGCAACCGTGTCGCCACCCTGGCCGGCGCCCTGCGCGCCAAGGGCGTGGAAAAAGGCGACCGCGTCATCATCTACATGCCGATGATCCCCGAAGCGCTGGAGGCAATGCTGGCCTGTGCCCGCATCGGCGCGGTGCATTCGGTGGTTTTCGGCGGCTTTGCCTCCAATGAACTGGCGGTGCGGATCGACGATGCCAAGCCCAAGGCGATCATCGCCGCCTCCTGCGGCATCGAGCCGGGCCGGATTGTGCACTACAAGCCGCTGCTCGACGGCGCCATCGACCTGGCCGGCCACAAACCCGACTTCTGCGTGATTTTCCAGCGCGAGCAGGAAGTGGCAGATCTGGTGCCCGGTCGTGACGTGAACTGGCACGGTTTTCAGTACGGCGTGGAGCCTGCGGAATGTGTGCCGGTCGAGGGCAACCACCCCTCGTATATCCTCTATACTTCCGGCACCACCGGCCAGCCTAAGGGAGTGATCCGCCACACCGCGGGCCAGCTGGTGGCGCTGAACTGGACCATGAAGAACATCTACAATGTCGATCCCGGCGACGTGTTCTGGGCCGCCTCCGATGTGGGCTGGGTCGTGGGCCATAGCTATATCTGTTACGGGCCGCTCATTCACGGCAACACCACCATCGTGTTCGAGGGCAAGCCGGTCGGCACACCGGATGCGGGCACCTTCTGGCGGGTGATTTCCGAGCATAAAGTGAAGAGCTTCTTCACCGCCCCCACCGCCTTCCGTGCAGTGAAGCGGGAGGATCCGAAAGGCGAATTTGTCAAGGAATACGACCTGAGCTGCCTGCAGCAGGTCTACTTGGCCGGCGAACGCGCTGACCCGGACACCATCACTTGGGCACAGGAACAGTTGAAGGTGCCGGTGGTCGACCACTGGTGGCAGACAGAAACCGGCTGGTCGATTGCGGCAAACCCCTTGGGGATCGAGGAGCTGCCGACGAAACTCGGCTCCCCCGCCGTGCCGATGCCGGGCTATGAGGTGGATATCCTCGATGAAGGCGGCAACCCGGTGGCGCCGGGCGAGCTGGGCGCGATTGCGGTGAAACTGCCGCTGCCGCCGGGCACCCTGCCGACCCTGTGGAACGCCGGGGACCGCTTCAAGAAGAGCTACCTCAACACCTTCCCCGGTTATTACGAGACCGGCGATGCCGGGATGAAGGACGAAGACGGCTATCTCTATATCATGGCGCGCACCGATGATGTGATCAACGTGGCGGGCCACCGCCTTTCGACCGGCGGTATGGAAGAAGTGCTGGCAGGCCACCCGGATGTCGCCGAATGCGCGGTGATTGGCGTCGCCGACAGCCTCAAGGGGCAGATGCCGGTGGGCTTCCTTTGCCTCAACGCCGGTGCTGACCGCGACAGTGCGGAAGTGGTGTCCGAGGTGGTCAAACTGGTGCGTGAAAAGATTGGTCCCGTCGCCGCCTTCAAGCTGGCAGTGGTGGTCGACCGCCTGCCCAAGACCCGCTCCGGCAAGATCCTGCGCGGCACCATGGTGAACATCGCGGATGGCACCCCCTGGAAGATGCCTGCGACCATCGACGATCCGGCCATTCTGGACGAGATCACCGCGGCGCTGCAGACCATCGGCTACGCCAAGTAACGCGCACGTTTCCCGGTGCGGGAAACGGCCAAAAATCCTGAGAGGATTTTTGAAGGCTCCGCCCGCAGGCGGAGCCTGTTTTCCGCGCCGGAAAACGGGCCGGAATTCCCGCAGAATTCCGGCGGTCTGCCGCCTGGTTTTCCTTGCAACTCTCCCCTGCCCGCCTAGGCTGCGGTCAGGGAGAAGAGCAGATGGCAAATGCAGACTTATGGCGCCTGAGCGCAACTGAACTGACAACCCTGACCCGTGCAGGCGATGTCAGCGCAGAAGATGCGGTGCAGGCCTCCATCACCCGGATGCACGCGGTGAATCCGGACCTGAATGCGGTGGTCGTGGATCTGAGCAGCGAGGCATTGGACCGCGCCCGTGCCTTGGACAAGGCACGCGAGAGCGGCGCGGTACCCGGACCGCTGCACGGCGTGCCGGTCACCATCAAGATCAACATCGACCAGCAGGGCCACGCCACCTCCAACGGCGTCACCGCGCTGAAGGACCTGATCGCCCCGGCAGACGCCCCGGTGGTGGAGAACCTGCAAAAGGCCGGCGCGGTGGTGATCGGGCGCACCAACACGCCGGAGTTTTCCTTCCGCGCTGATACCGACAACCCGCTGCACGGGCGCACCCACAATCCCTGGGGGCGGCATATTTCTCCGGGCGGCTCCTCCGGCGGTGCGGGGGCGGCGGTGATGGCCGGGATCGGCGCGCTGGCGCACGGCAATGACATCGGCGGCTCCCTGCGTTTTCCCGCCGCCGCCAATGGCGCGGTGACCGTCAAGCCTGGGCTTGGCCGGGTACCCGCCTGGAACCCGAGCCAGACGGCAGAACGGGGCTTGCTGGCGCAGCTGATGTCGGTGCAGGGGCTGATCACCCGCAGTGCTGAGGATCTGCACCTGTCGATGCCATCGCTGATCGCGTCAGATCCCCGCGACCCTTTCCATTTGCCGATCCCCTGGCGCGGTGAAGCATTGGAGCCCCCTATTAAGGTCGCCTTCACCAAGAACACCCATGGCTATGACCTGCACCCCGAGGTCGAGGCCGCATTGGACTTCGCCCGCGATGCACTGAGCGATGCAGGCTACCAAGTCGAAGAGGTGGAGCCGCCCAACGTGTTCGACGCCGGGCGCACTGGCTACCGCGCGCTGATGGGCGAGATCTATGCGCTGATGAAACACGATGTGGATGCCGCCGGCTCCCAGACCGTGCGCGACATCTTTGCCGTCTATTTCCAGGAGTTCCCCCCATTTGCCGGGGATGAGCTGCTGCAAATGATGGCCAAGCGGACCTTTTATGCGCGGGAATGGTCGCTGTTCATGGAGGAGTATCCGCTGGTGGTCTCGCCATTCCTGCCGCAGCCCTTCTTCAAACCGGACCGGGACACAGAAGGCGCGGCAGGCGTGCATGAAGTTCTGGGCTGCGCGGTCTATTCTTATGCGATGAATTTCCTGGGGCTTCCCGCCGCCTCGGTCCCAGCCCGTCTGGCAGAACTGCCAAAGGGCCTGCAACCGATCAACATTCAAATTGCCGCCCGCCGCTGGCGCGAGGATCTTGCGGTGGACGCCTGCGCTGCGATTGAGGCCCGGGCCGGCCGCATGTGCCTGCCGCTGTGGGAGAAGATGGCAGCAGGCGGCGGCGTCTAGCGCCCCGCCCCGCGGCAGCGTTATGGCCTTTCGGCCCTCGGCACCATCCGCCTGCTCTTTCTGACGAGATATACAGCGCAGCCAATTGAGGGAGGCCGCCGTTCGGCGGAATGACCAGGCCAAAGCAATGACGCGCAGTGTTGAAACAAGCCGGGTGACGGGTCATTCCAGTTCATGAAGGCGCTGACTGCATCCGTCACCTGCCTCACGCGCTTGTGTTTGTTTCACAGGTCTGTGCACAGCCGCCTGGCAGCCTGCAGATCTCGATGACATAGAACAAAAAGAAGTCCCCGGGAACGGCCTCAGCTGCTCCCGGGGTCCTTTCTGACCCATGGCACTCACTAACAGCGCCGCACTTCCCGCCTGCAGGAATACGCACAGGCGAGCCGGGCCAGACCGGCGCAAATCACAAAACTGGAACACATTAAAACCGCCGGTCCGGCACATCGGCTTAGCAGCCTCAGGCAATGCCAACGGCATCGGCCTGTGGATAAATCCTCGCACGGAATGGTTACCGGGAGGTTCACAGACTCGTGAACCCCGCGTTAAACAATCATGTAAACTGTTCGGAGATCAGTCTTTCTTCCAGCCCATGGCCGGGATCGAACAGGATTTTATGGCGTATTTGCGTATCGGTGCGGATCTCAACCCAGTCGATGTCAGCGACCGAGATCGAGTCGGCGTCAGCCATCACCGGCCGCTTGTCCGCTTCCAGAACATCAAAGCGCACCATCGCATTGCTGGGCAAAAGCGCCCCGCGCCAGCGCCGCGGGCGGAAGGCTGCAATGGCTGTCAGTGCCAGCACATCGGAGCCGATCGGCAGGATCGGCCCATGGGCAGAGTAGTTATAGGCGGTGGATCCGGCCGGGGTGGAAACCAGCGCGCCGTCGCAGACCAGCTCCTCCATCCGCATCCGCCCGTCCACCGAAATCCGGAGCCGCGCCGCCTGCGGGCCTGCCCGCAGCAGCGAAACCTCGTTGATCGCCAGCGCCTTGTGCACCTCGCCGCGGCGGTCCATCGCGGTCATCGACAGCGGGTTGATGATCTCCTGCACCGCTTCTTCGAGCCGTTCGATCAGCCCGTCCTCGCGGTATTCGTTCATCAGGAAGCCAACGGTGCCGCGGTTCATGCCATAGACCGGCGCCGGATGGTCAACCATGGTATGAAGGGTGCGCAGCATGAACCCGTCGCCGCCAAGCGCCACGATCACCTGGGCCTCATCCGGCGGCACATGGCCGTAGCGGCGGCTCAATTCAGCCAGCGCATCCTGGGCCACATCAACGTCACTGGCCAGAAAGGCGATTCTCAAACTCATGAAACCTGTTTCCGGTATTAGGCATCTGGTTCCGAAACAATCACAGCTTTCCGCCGATGACCATAGTTGCCGTTCTGTCGCAGGGAAATGTCGCTTTACAGGCTTCCTGCGCAAGGAAGTTTCCGATAGGAAATCGCTCAATTCTGATCCCTACTCCAACGGAGCCACCATGACTGAAGCGACCCGTGACACCGGCTTTTTCACCCAATCCCTCTCTGAGCGCGATCCTGAACTTTATGCCTCGATCACGGCGGAGCTGGGCCGCCAGCGCGACGAGATCGAGCTGATTGCGTCTGAGAACATCGTCTCCGCCGCAGTG
>NZ_JAQNCY010000014.1 GCF_028368855.1 Leisingera sp. SS27
TCCGCGCATCAGCCGCCTGGGCCATGTCCTGCGCAAGACCAGCCTGGATGAACTGCCGCAGATCTGGAATGTGCTGAAGGGGGAGATGAGCTTTGTCGGCCCGCGCCCCATCGTCACCAAGGAGCTGCCCAAATACGGCAGCAGCGCCGCCGCCTATCTGGCCCAGAAGCCCGGCATCACCGGGCTGTGGCAGGTCTCGGGGCGCAATGATATCAGCTACGGCGAACGGGTGGCGCTGGACGTGGCCTATCTCAGCCGCCGCAGCTTCCCGGCCGATCTCAAAATCATCGCCAGAACCGGCCTCGCTGTGCTCGGCGCCACAGGCCGCTGAACCGCCGCGCCCCCTGCGCGGGCTTTCTTCTTGCAGCCGCCGCGTGTATGCGGGGGCTGACGCGCCTGTGCGGCACGCTCCGGTCATTATGGTATGCGGGTATTCATGAAACAATCGCCTTTGAATGAAACTTCTTCCTTTCCAGTGCGGCGCCTGGCGCCGGGAGAGGCTCCGGAAGACGATGTCATTGATCTCGGGCACCTGCTTGCGACCCTGTGGCGCGGCAAATGGACCATTTTTGCTTCTGCCGCCGCGGCGGTGTTTCTGGGCGGCTTCTACGCCTTTGTCGCTGCGGTGCCGCTGTATACCTCGGGCGCCGTGGTAATGCTGGAAACACAGCAGCAAAGCGTGGTTGACCTGCAAAGCGTGGTCAGCGGCCTGTCCGGCGATGTGACCGAGGTCAACTCGGAGCTTGAAGTGCTGCGTTCCCGGGGGCTGATGGGCAAGGTTGTCGACAAGCTCGACCTGGTCTCTGATCCGGAATTCAACGCCGCGCTTCAGCCTGTCCCCCTGGCCGGGAGGCTTAAGATGCAGGTGGCGGCAGTTCTGGGCGGGCCGGCGGAAGCCCCGGATATTCCGGAGGATCTGGCCCGGAAGCTGACCCGTGACGATGTGATTTCGGCGCTGCTGGAAAAGGTGGTGGTGCAAAACGTGCCGCTGAGCCTGGTGTACCATGTCGTGGTCGAAACCGAGTCGCCGCTGAAATCCGCGATGATCGCCGACACCATCGTGGAGCTCTACACGCTCAACCAGATCGAGGTGAAATTCGACGCCACCGAACAGGCGACAACCTGGCTGACCACCCGGGTGGCGGAGCTGCAGGAGCAGCTGGAGGCCGCCGAGGCCAAGGTCAATGAATTCAACGCTGCAACGGCGCTGGTATCGCCGGAGGCGCTGCAGGCGCAGGAGGTGCAGCTGAAGGACCTGCGCGAGCGCATCCTGATGGCCGGAACCGCGGCGGAAACCGCCCAGGCGCGCTATGCCGGGCTGCGCGATGCCGCCACCCGGGAGGCGCAGGCGGAGATCAGCCAGGACCGGCAGCTGCAGCGGCTGCTGGCGCAGCAGGACGGCACCGCCTTTGATACGGCGTTTCAGCGGGTGCTGGCCCGGGCCGCGGTCGAAGCCCGCCGCAGCGCCCAGCAGGTGAAGACCCTGGTCCAGTCGGAAGCCGAGCTGAGCAGCCAGATTGCCCGGCAGAGCGAAGACCTGATCACCCTGCAGCAGCTCAACCGCGAGTCGGAAGCGGTGCGGCTTTTGTATGAGTATTTCCTGCTCCGCCTGAAGGAGACCTCTGCCCAGGAGGGCATCCAGAAAGCGGACAGCCGGATGCTGTCACAGGCGGTGATCCCGCTGAACCCGTCGTCCCCGCGCAAGTCCATGATCCTTGTCCTGAGCGGGGTCCTCGGATTGCTGCTCGGCTCCGGTATCGTGCTGCTGCTGGAGGCCCGGCGCAGCGGCTACCGGTCGGCCCGGGAGCTGGAGCGCAAGACCGGCTACAGCGTGCTGGGGCAGATCCCGGTGTTCCCGGCGAGCGGGCGGCGCAAGGTCCTGGAATACCTGGCTGAGAAACCGTCTTCTGCCACGGCGGAGGCGGTGCGCAACCTGCGCACCTCGCTGATGCTGTCCAATGTCGACCAGCCGCCGCAGGTGGTGGTGATGACCTCCTCGCTGCCCGGCGAAGGCAAGACCACCAACGCGCTGGCGCTGGCGCAGAACTTTGTGGGCATCGGCAAGAAGGTGCTGCTGGTCGAGGGCGACATCCGGCGCCGGACGATGACGGCCCAGCTCAGCAATGTGCCGCCGCAGGGCATCGTCTCGGTGCTGGCGGGCGAGTCTCCGGCCGAAGCGGCGATCTTCCAGGATCCGCTCTTGGGCTGCGACATCCTGGCGGGGGAAAAGACCTCGGCCAATGCGGCGGATCTCTTCGCTTCGGAGCGGTTCCGCGCCTTCCTGGAGGAGATGCGGCAGCGCTATGACGTGATCCTGATTGATACGCCGCCGGTGCTGATCGTGTCTGATGCCCGGCTGATTGCGCGCAATGCGGACGCGGTGCTGCTGGCGGTGAAATGGGATGACACCGCGGCGCAGGATGTGGAGGAAACCCTGCGGCTGTTCCACACCGACAACCAGCGCCTGACCGGGATGATCCTGGGCCAGATCAACACCCGCAGGATGAAGCAGTACGGTCACAGCTACGGTGATTACGGCTCGAAATATTACGCCAGCTGAACCGGCCTGCGCGTAGCAGGTCCTGCGCGCAAACGGGGCGTGCAAAGAAGAGCGGCGCGCCCGGCCCCGGGCGCGCCGTCTTTTTCAGGCCCGTTTTTTTCAGGCCCGTTTGTCAGGCCGGTCTTTTTCAGACCCGTCTGACGGCCGCAGCTGCCGCCGTCAGTTGGTGCTGACGGTGCTTGTGGTGGAGGGGGTTGCGCCGCCGCCCGCCGCGGCAGCCAGGCCGGCGGCCGCAGCTGCTGCGCCCAGGGCAGGGGCAATCAGCGGCACAAAGCCGGTGACGCCTTCCGCTTCCGCAGCGGCGGCGGCTTCTCCGGCGTCAACCACGGCGCCGATGCAGGCGTCGTCATCATTGGCCTGGTTTTCTTCACAGTCGTCCTGGCTGGCCGTCTGAGCGGTAACGCTGGTAGCAGAAAGGGCCAGTGCCAAGAGGGTAATCCGGATCATCATCAATCTCCTGAAACTATTCGCGGCCAAACTATCATGCCCTGCGGCTCCTGAGAATGCTGCACTGCTGCAAAGTTGCCGCCCTGTGCCAAAAAACAGCACTTTCCGCCGCGTTCCCGGGGCCGCGCCGCGGCCGGGAGCGGTCACCGCCGCGGCAGGGGCGTTTTCGTCCAGGCAAGGGTTGCGCTGCCATCTCAAACAGGAAATGAGACAGGCAGATTCGCCACAGGAAAGAGACATTTCGGGCCTTTTCGCCTGTCCGCGGGACAGCCTGCCGCAAAACGGATAAGGGAAGGCCGGGGCAAGTGATTTTAAAAGTGTTATGAGACAACGGATACTCCAGGGGCGGCATTTGCTGCTGGCAGCGCTGGTGCTGGCGGCCCCCGCAGCCGTGACGGCGCAGACCACCTCGACCTACGGCACACCGGGGCTGATCGAAACGCCGTCGGCCGAAATGTACCCCGATGGCACCCTGGCCTTTACCAGCGGCGTGCTGGACCGGACCCTGCGGGCCACCATGACCTTCCAGATGCTGCCCTGGATGCATGGCAGTTTCCGCTATGCGGTGATCGAGGGATTCGACGGCCAGATCGGCGACCGCTTCGACCGCAGCTTCGATCTCCACTTCCTGCTGCGCGAGGAAAGCCGCAGCGCGCCGGCCCTGGTCCTGGGCCTGCGCGACTTCGGCGGCACCGGGGTTTACGCCTCGGAATACCTGGTGGCCACCAAGACCTTCCGGGAGCGGCTGAAACTCTCCGGCGGCATCGGCTGGGGCCGGATCGCGGGGCGGGGCAGTTTTTCCAACCCGCTGGGGGTGCTGTCGGACCGGTTCAAGACCCGGGCCGCCTCGAATGCCGGAGGCATTTCTGAAACCGGCCAGCTTGATTTCGGCAATTGGTTCCGGGGCGAGGCCGCTTTGTTCGGCGGCGCCAGCTGGGCCTGGAACGACCGGCTGACCCTGCTCGCGGAATATTCGCCGGACCTCTACTCCCAGGAACGCGGCCGGATCGGGTTCGAGGCCGCAAGCCCGTTCAATTTCGGCCTCCAGTACCGGTTCAAAAACGGCACGCAGCTGACCGCGTCCTACATGTACGGCACCACTCTCGGGCTCAACTACAGCTATTTCATCGACCCGCGCCAGAGCGTGGCGCCGGGCGGGCAGGGGGCGGCGCCGCCGCCGCTGCTGCCGGTTGACCGCGTGGCGCTGGCCAGCTGGAACCTGCCGGACGATCCCGCCGCCCCGGCCCGCCGCCAGCAGGTGCTGGCGCAAAAGCTGCAGCAGGAGGGGCTGCGGCTGATCTATCTCGAGACCGACGGGGACAGGCTGCGCATCGGGGTGGAAAACGGCCGTTACGGCCAGGCCGCCCAGGCCATCGGCCGCACCGCCCGGGTGCTGGCCAACACCCAGCCGGCGCAGGTGCAGGGCTTTGACATTGCGCTGATGGCAAACGGGGTGCCGCTCAGCTCCGTGCGGATTGCCCGCAATGATCTTTATGAGCTGGAGCATGACCCGGACGGCGCCTGGCGCAGCTTTGCCCGCGCCGAGGTCTCCGACAGCATCTCCCTGGCCAAGGGCGGCTTCACCGGGGCGGCCTATCCGCATTTCCGCTACCGTTTCGGCCCCTATCTGCAGGCGTCGTTCTTTGACCCCGACGCGCCCTTCCGCTATGAGATCGGCGCCCAGCTGGGGCTGGATTACACGCTGTCGCCGGGGCTGACCCTGTCCGCCGGGCTGCGCCAGCCCGCGGCCGGCAACCTGGATGACAGCCAGCGCCAGTCCAACTCGGTGATCCAGCGGGTGCGCTCTGACTGGGGCCTTTATGCGCAGCAGTCCGATCTGCGCATCGAGCATCTGACCGCGGAATATATCTGGCGGCCCGGTGAAAACCTCTATGCCCGCACCACGCTGGGCTATCTGGAAAGCATGTATGGCGGGCTGTCGGGGGAGATCCTGTGGTTCCCGGCGAACAGCCGCCTGGCCCTGGGGGCTGAGCTGAACTATGTGCGCCAGCGCGATTTCGATGTGCTGTTCGGCTTCCAGGACTATGCCACCGCCACCGGCCATGTCTCCGCCTATTACGATCTGCCCGGCGGCTACCACGCCCAGGTGGACGCAGGCCGTTACCTGGCCGGCGATTACGGCGCCACGCTCACGCTGGACCGGGAATTTGCCAATGGTTTCAAGGTCGGCGCCTTCTTCACCCTGACCACGGTGAGCTTCGATGACTTCGGCGAAGGCTCCTTTGACAAGGGGATCCGGCTGGAGATCCCGGTCTCCTGGCTGACCGGCCGCCCGTCGCGCGACCGGCTGGCCCAGGTGATCCGCCCGGTGCTGCGCGATGGCGGCGCCCGGCTCAATGTGCGCAACCGGCTGTATGGCGTGACCCGCGAGGCCCGCGCCCAGCAGCTGGTCAAGGGCTGGGGGAGGTTTATGCGATGAAACGCCTGTGGCCCGTGCTGTCCGCCCTGCTGCTGTCCGCCCTGCTGCTGCTGTCCTGCGGCGAGGCAAAAGACGATCTCGACCTGCTGCGCGGCGCGCTGCAGCCCGATGCGCCCCGGTTCCACCCGCGCGCTTCGGCGCTGGCCTCTGTCCGGCCGATCCCGCCGCGGCTGGAGGTGGGGTTCCCGACCCGCGGGCTGAGCGGTGTCATGCTCCTGGAAACCGAACGCAGGGGCGTGCAGACCTGGCTCACCGCCGATGGCGCCACCATCACGCTGGAACAGGGGTTCCTCACCTCCGCCAAGGGCTTCGGCTCCGGCCTGGCGGGGTCGGATGTGCGCCAGAGCGCGGATCTGGTGCTGGCAGTGCAGCCAGGCACGGCAGAGCGGTTTCACAGCTTTCTCAACGGCAACGATCAGATCGAGCTGCATGCCTACCGGTGTGAAGTCACGCATCCGGCGGCGGACACCATCTTTCTGCGCGGGGAGCCGGTGCCGGTGCAGAAGCTGGAGGAGCGCTGCCACGGGCTGGCGGAAAGCTTCACAAATACCTATTGGATACGGCAGGGGGCAGTGCTGCAGTCTTCGCAGTGGACCGGCAGCTTCCTGGGCAACCTCTTCATGAAAAGGGTGCCGGATGAGAATTGAATGTAAGTTGATTGGAGGACGCATCGTGCGCCGCATTTCCCTTGCCCTCAGCGCCCTGGCCCTGGCCGGGCTGGTGTCCGGCTGCTCAACCATCTACCGCAGCCCGGCCGTCAAGGCCGGCGTGTCGGATGCCGGCAAGGTCCGGGTGGTGGCAATGACGCCGGAGACCGTGATGGTCGCCAACCGTGCCGCCTATCAGCCGAAGACCCTGCCGGCCGTTTTCGGCCTCTCGGCGGGCTCCGGCGCCGGTGCCAGCCCGCGCGGGCTGGGCGCCCTGCCTGACGCGCCGTCCTCCCAGGGCGGCAGCCGCCAGGGGCTGCGGCTGGACCCGCCGCCCAGCGTCGACCCCGGCCCCTACACCATCGGCACCGGCGATGTGGTGACGCTGTCCACCCCCTCGACCCAGAACACGGTTGCCGAACTGTCGGGCCTGCTGGCAGCACAGAACAGCCGCAACGGCTATACCGTGCAGGATGACGGCGCGATCAATATCCCGGACGTGGGCCGGGTGCGCATCGAGGGGCTCACCGTGGATGAGGCCGAGGCGCTGCTGTTCCAGCGGCTGGTGGAAAGCCAGATCGACCCGACCTTCAGCCTGGAGGTGTCGGAGTTTAATTCCCGCCGGGTGTCGGTCGGCGGTGCGGTCGGCACGCCCGGCGTCTACCCGATCACCCTGACGCCGCTCACCCTGGGCGAGGCGCTGGCGGCCGCGGGATCGGTCTCGGTGGCGGATATCGACACCAGCTCGGTCCGGATCTACCGCGGCGGCACCATGTACCAGATCCCGCTGGAGGATCTCTATGCCCGCTCCGCGCTGCAGCGCCTCAACCTTCTGGCGGATGACTCGGTGTTTGTGGATACCGATTACGACCTTGGCCGCGCCGAGCGTTACTTTGCCCAGCAGATCCAGCTGCAGCAGACCACCATCAGCGGCCGCCGCGCCGCCGTTGAAGAGCTGACGGCCGCGCTCAACCTGCGCCGCGCCGACCTTGATGAGCGGCGGGAGAATTTCAGCCAGGCGGTGGAGCTGGACGCGGTGGAGCGGGATTACGTCTATCTCAGCGGCGAAGTCCGCACCCAGGGCCGCTACACGCTGCCGTTCGGGCGCAAGGCAACGCTGGCGGATGCGCTGTTCGACACCGGCGGCGGCATTGCCAAGGAGACCGGCGACGCATCGGAAGTCTATGTGCTGCGCGCCTCACAGGATATCCGCGAATTCGGCGCGGTCACGGCCTGGCACCTGGATGTGCGCAACGCCGCGCATCTGCCGCTGGCCGCCCGCTTCGAGCTGCGCCCCGATGACATCGTGTTCGTGGCGGAAAACCCGGTGACCCGCTGGGGCCGCACCATCGACCAGATCACACCGTCGCTGATCACCGCGCCGGTGAACGCGCTGGCGGATTGACCGGCGGGGCGGCACCGGGCCTGAGCCAGGGTGCCGCCCCTGCCTGCACGCCTGCCCCGCGGACAGCCGCATTTGAACCGAACTGCCCGGCGGGGCCTGCTGCCCCGGCATCTTTGTTAAATTCCGAGGATTGTTTCCAATGAATATCGCCTTTGCAGGCTGCGGGTTTGTCTTTGACATCTACATGCGCACGGTCCGCGCCCATGACGAGATTACCATCAAGGGCGTCTTTGACATCAATCCGGAGCGCATGCGGCGTGTTCAGGCGCATTACGGGTTTCATGCCTACAGCTCCTATGAGCAGCTGCTGGCCGATCCCGAGGTTGATATCGTCGTCAACCTGACCCCGATCGCGGCGCATTTCGAGGTCAGCAAACAGGCGCTGGAGGCAGGCAAGCACGTCTATTCGGAAAAGCCGCTGACCAAGAGCGTGGAGGAATCCCGCAGGCTGTTTGCCCTGGCCGGCGCAAAGGGTGTCCGCCTGGGCGCCGCCCCCTGCAATATCTTCAGCGATACCGTGCGCACCATGTACAAGGCGGTCGAGGACGGCGCCATCGGCAAGCCGCTGCTGGTCTATGCCGAGCTGGACGACAACCCGATCCACCTGATGGAGTTCGAAAAGGTCAAAAGCCCCACCGGCGCCCCGTGGCCCCTGACCGAGGAAATCCTCGAGGGCTGCACCTATGAGCATCTCGGCTATCACCTGGTCTGGATCTGCGGCCTGCTGGGGCCTGCGGTGTCGGTCACCGCCTTTTCCAGCGAGCTGATCGAGAACAAGACCGAAGGCCTGCCCGGCCGGTCAGGCACCCCGGACTACTCGGTGGCCAATCTGCAGTTTGCCAATGGCGCCGCGGCGCGGATCACCTGCAGCGTGGTGGCGCCGCGCGACCACCGCATGCGGGTGATCGGCCATGCGGGCGAGATCACCGGCGACAGCTACCGCCATTACCGCTCGCCGGTGTTCCTGGAGCGTTACAGCAAGGGCAGTCTGAGTGCGCGCAAGTTCCAGACCCTGCGCGCGCGCCCCGGCCTGGGCCGCCTGTTCGGCATCGGCGGCCGCAAGATCCCGCTGGTGCGCAACTGGAAGACCCCGGCGGTCGAAAAGGACCAGCAGATGAACTCCTCGCTCAAGCAGCGGCTGGTGGAATGGCTGCGCCGCCGCGAGGTTTATGCCCAGGACAAGTTCAGCGGCATCGCCGAAATGGCACAGGAGATCCGGGATGGCCGCCCGCAGTTCCTGACGCCGGATTTCATCATGCATATCAATGAGCTGACCCTGCTGACCCAGGGCGCGGGCAGCGCGGGCATCGCGGTCAGGCCGGCCACCAGCTTTGAGCCCCTCGGGCCGCTCCCGGGCACCGACAGCGGCGGCCGCAACTATGCAGATGCCGCCCGGCCCGGGCTGCTGGAGAAGCTGCTCTCCCGCTGATCCCGGCCTCCGGCGGTCAGACCGCGCTGCGGGCGGCGGCGGCGCAGGCGGCCAGGTTCTGAAGCTTGGTGGTGCCGACCAGCGGCAGGGTGACCCCGGGCTGGCGGATCAGCCCGGCGATCCGCTCCCGCACATGGGCACCGGGGCCGGCAGCGCCGGAAACCGCCTGCGCCCCGCCCAGGATTTCGCGGGCAATCACATGCACCCCGGCCGCGGCCGCCGCAGCGGCCACGCCGTCAAATGTGCTGTCCCCTGGCAGCATCGGGATCTGCAGCGCCTGCACCCGGGGATCCTTCAGCGCCGCCGCGGCGCTGGCGGCGTCATCGGGCGACACCCCGATCAGCCCCAGCTTGCCCGCCTTCTGCGCCTGTGCCAATGCGTCCATCGCGCCTCCGTCCAGCAGCACCTCCGCCGCCGGGCTGTGCAGCATGAACATCTCGATCCGCTCCCGCCCCAGGCGGCGCAGGCTGCTGTCGATGCTTTGGTGCAGGAACCCCTTGTCCCAGCGCACCGGCATCGGTTTGGACCGCGCCGCCGCCACGCCGCTGCGGGCCCGGTCCGAGCGGCGGGCCGCCCCGCGCAGCAGCCCCTTGACCGGCAGCAGCAGGCGCCGCTTCCAGGTCAGGTACTTGCCCGCCTTGGAGCAGACGATGCAGTCGTCACGGTTGCCCAGAACCTGGCCGATCAGCCGTTCGCTGTCGCCCTGGCCGTAGATGCTGGAGGTGTCGAAAAACCGGATCCCCTCCTCCAGCGCGGCCTGGATCAGCGCCGCGGCCTCCGGCCCTGAGGCACCGTTGACCGAGCCCAGGCGGCTGCAGCCGAGGCCGAGCGGCAGCGCGCCCGGCGGCAAAAGCCGTGTTTCTGCGGTTTCAAATGGCATTGCATCGCCTCCGTTTTCTCAAGCGGATTTCATCAGTCCGGCCAGGTGCCGCATCAGGGTTTCCCCTGCCGCGGCAATATGTTCTTCCGGCGCCTCATGGCCAACCCAGGTGAGCAGCTGCTGGCCGGTGCGCTCCTGCGGCTGCGGTCTCAGGCGCAGCACATGGGCCGGGTCCCGGCCGCCGTAGTGATGCGCCCAATGCCCCGCCTCCAGCTTTGCCGGCGCAACCGGGGTCAGCGCCATGATACAGGCCGTCCGGCCGCTTTCCCCATGGCGGAACAGCCAGCCTTCCTCTGAGGCCAAAGGCTGCCACTCGCCGGGCAGCCGCCAGGCCACCTGGCTGCCGGGCGCGGATCCCGACCAGCGGTCCGCTATCAGGAACCCCCGGCCTGCAAAGATCCGGACCGCCCGTGCCACCTGGCCGGGGCGGCTGCGGAACAGCCCCGCCATGGCGTCTTCAGGCAGACGGGAGCCGGGCACCAGTCTGGCCGCAGCGGTGCGGCCGACCTTGAAGCAGCCCAGGAAATCGGCGGGTTCATATCCGCTCCAGGCGGGGCCGTTGTGGGCTGCTGCGCTGCGTTCATAAGCCCGTTCCGGGCCGGTGTTGTAGCGCGAGGTGCCGGGATCGACCAGCAGGCGCTGGCCGCCCAGGCTGATCTCGAGCGAGAGGAAATCCGCATGCCCGTGGCCCGGGTTCCAGCGCGGCCCCAGGGGGCCTGCATCCATCACGCAGAGATCATCGCCCTGTGCCAGCCGCCCGTAGCCGCCCCCGGGCAGCAGGATGCGGCCGTCCGGCGCGGGTGCGCCGGTCCAGACCGGCACTTCGCCATGCCAGCAGTCGTTGAACAGGGCAACCTTGCCGTCCGGGTGGCACAGGGCGGCAAAGGCGGTGCGGGCCGCGCTCAGCCGGTCTGCCAGCGCCCGGCGCAGGCCTGCCGTCAGGAACGGCGCCTCGGCCATGACCGCCAGCGAGACAAGGCTCAGCCCCTGGTACATGGGGGAGCGTTCGATCTGGGTGCCATCCTCCAGAATGGTGGCCCGCAGCAGCCGGGCGATGTCCCGTTCCAGCCGCGCGGCCACCGCGGCCGGAACCTCGGGGACATGGCTGAAATACAGGCAAAGCCCGGCCAGATTGCGCTCCACATGGTTGTTGCACAGCTCGTGCTCGATATTGTCGAGCACAAAGGCCGCATTCAGCTGCAGCAGCCTGGACAGGGCGGCGGCGGTCTCCGGCGGCACCCGGCTGCCGCCTGCCAGCAGGGCGGCGCCAACGGCCAGCAGCCGGTGCGAGGCCGCATAGGGGAACCAATAGCCGCTGAACGCCCCCGGGGCGGCCATGTCGGTGCCTGCCAGCGCGCCTTCGGCCAGGATCCGGGCCGCCGCGCCCTGTTCGGCGCCGCCTTCCAGCAGCATCGGGCAGAGAAATCCCATATGCGCCAGTTTGACCCGCCACATCTGGTGGTCGCCTTCTTCGGCAACCCGGTGGTTCCAGTCGACCTGCTGCGGCGCGCCGAAATCCACCGTGCGCCCGTGGAACCGCATCTTGCCGCGGGGCACCCCGGCCACCATCCCGCGGTACTCGGCACAGTAGAATTCCGCCACCTCCGCCAGCCCCGGCGTGACGCCGGCAGGCGGGACAGGCAGCGGCAGGCCCCGGGCAATCCGCCCGATCCGGTTCCGGTAGGCCTGCGGGAACCGCGGGGCCAGCCGGTTGCGCAGCAGCCTGCGCAGCATATAGGCCGCCATCCGCGGCGACAGCCGGCTCGCCGCGCGCAGCAGGACCGTCATCTTGCGCAGCTTGCTCATGCTGCCATTTCCCCCGCGGCGGTCCGGCTGCTGCCGGGTTTGAACGTCATCGCTCCGATTGAGAAAACCACCACCACATACCAGCTGTGCGGGTCGACAAAGGCAAAGCCCGCATACCACACGATCCAGCAGCACAGCAGGGTGCGGAACGGCAGCCTGACCCCCAGCAGCCGCAGCAGCCGCATCACCAGCACCGCAAACAGCGGCACCCCGAGCAGCCCCAGGAAGATCCACTGCCACCAGAAGCCGTTCGACATCAGGTCGGTTGCCGGAAGCCCCTGATACCATGGGAACAGGAAGAACGCGCCGCTGTCCTGCCAGACCTGGGCCACCACCGGGTAGACGCCTTCATCATTGCCGATCCCGTAGCCGAACAGCGGATAATCCCGCAGCGCGCCAAAGCCCACTTCCGGGGCCACCGCAATCCGCCCGTAGAAGCTGCCGCTTTCGAGATGCCCGCCAGCGGCTTCCATGAAGAGGGCGGCCAGCGGCGCAAAGAAAACAGCGGTCAGCGCCCCCAGGATCACCACTGCAAAGACCAGTACCAGAATTCCGGCCAGCCGCTGCGGCCAGAACTGCCAGACCCCGGCCGCGGCCAGGTAGAAGACCATCTTGAAACTGGGCGACAGCGCAAAGCAGACCGCGACCATGGCCCCCAGGCGCGCCCAGGAGGCGAGGCTGCCGCGCCGCGGGTCCAGGAAGAAGATCATCAGCATGAGCCCCGACAGGCTGTCGGCGAGAAAGGACGGCTCACTGGCAAAGACCGTGGCCCTGACACGGCCGTAAAGCGCCACGTCCCGCGCCTCGGCAAAATAGACAAAGCGGCCGCTGCCGGAATAAAGCGTCTCGCGGATCTGGTCGAACACCGGCTTCAGCCCCATGTTCTCGATCAGGGCCAGAGCGACCAGGACGCTCCAGAAGATGATCATCATGCGCCGCAGCCGCCGCGGATCCAGGGTGCTGAGGGCCTGGATCACCGCCAGGGCGGAGATCACCGACACCAGGAACTGAGCCACCCCCAGCGACAGGCCGCTTTGCGGGGCCGTGCTCAGCAGCGGCAGCAGCAGCATGCAGAAGGCAAACAGCGCAAAACTGGCCCCGGCCCGGTTCAGAAGCGGATTGATGAACAGCAGGGCCAGCGCCGCCGCGCTCAGCAGCATCGGATACATCGGCAGCAGCAGGCTGCCGCCCGAATAGACCGACAGGCGCAGATGCGCACCGGTCAGGTAAATCACGAACAGCGCCATGACCACGCTGCTGACACGCAGCCGCCCGGCCGCCGGCCGCGGAGAGGCGGGAGCGCTGCTCATCATCCGCCGTTCCCCGGGGCCGCCGCCGCGGCGGCCCGGTTCATCTTCCAGGCCAGCCCCCAGAGGATCGAGGCCGAGATGGCATTGACGGCAATCGCCGTGGCAATGGCGCCTTGCACGCCAAAGCCGCCGATCAGGAACAGCCCCAGCCCGATCCGCAGCGATGTGGCCAGGGTCTGGGTCATGGCCTGCACGAAGGGGCGGTCGGACGCCATGAAGATCTCGGCGCCGTAATCCGCCACCGCCCGCACCAGCGGCAGGGCGCCAAGAACCGGCAGGATGCGGGAAAGAAGCTCGAATTCGGGCCCGAAGACCCGGGTGATCAGCGGCGCCAGCACTGCAAATCCGGCCCAGGCGATAAAGCCGTAAACCACAACGGCCGGCACCAGTTTCAGGCTCAGATCATAGGTCTTGCCATGGCCCTGGGCGCCTTCCCGGAACAGCCGGGACTGGAAGGTCACCCGCAGGGCCCGCGGCGGCATTGCCGCCCCGTCCATCAGCCGCGAGGCCACCCCGTAGACCGCCACCATCGCAGGCGTCGAAAACAGGCCGAGGATGATCTTGTCGCTTTCGGTCTGCAGCGCCCCGTTCAGCCAGGTCAGGGAAAAGCTGACACCGCTTTTGCCGTCGAAGCCGCGCAGGCGCAGCACCGGCTTGCCCACCCGGGCCCGCACATAGATCAGGGCGCCCGCCAGAACCAGATAACTGGCCGCGAAATACATCGCCGAGAAGGCCAGCAGCCGCAGCGGCTCGGGCCAGAGCCCGGTCAGCAGCACCGCTGCAAGCCGCGCCAGCGGCAGCGCGCAGATCAGCAGCGAGGCCCGGATCTGCTCCTCGCGGGCGATGAACAGCGACCAGCTGGTGGTCAGAACCCGGGCGGCAAAGAGATCCGAAGCCCCGATCAGCAGGATGACCCACAGCGGCAGCTGCCCCTTGGTGACCAGCCAGGCCGCCACCGCCATCAGCGGCAGCAGCAGCGGAAAGGTCGCCAGCGACACCGCCAGGGCGCGGCCGAAGGCCAGCGGGCCGCTGGCGGCATCGCGGGCGGTGTCGCGCAGCACCAGGCCGCCGCCGCCCAATCCGGTAAAGGAAGACGCAATCAGCGCCACCGAGACGATGAGGAAGAAATTCCCGGTCAGATCCGCGCCCAGAACGCGGGCGGCAACAACCATGTAGACCAGCTGCAGGAATGTCGGCCCGGCCAGCCCCAGCAGCGCCCAGGCGGCAGAGCGCGCCTTGGGCGAGCGCGCCTGCGCCAGCAGCCGTCCTGCCGAAGACCTGACATTCATTGCGGCGCCTCCTCAGACCAGAACACTGCCGGCGTCCGGCCCCAGCGCCCGGGCGAAAGCCTCGGCGCGGGTCTGCCAGGAATAGGCGGCAATGCAATCGTCAAAGGCCGCATTATGCAGCCCGTTCAGCAGATCCGCATCATCAATGATTTTGCAGACCAGATCCACCAGCGCCTCCAGCCCCGGGCTGGCAAGATAGCCGCGTCCCTCTGGCGTCGGCAGGCCGCTGATTGCGCCATCAAGGCCAACCATGGGCAGCCGCTCGAACACATGCGACAGCAGCCGCATTTTGAAGCCGCCGCCCACGGTGTCGGCAATGACCCCCATGCGGCCGGAGGCAATCAGCGCCTCCAGATCTTCGACGAACCCCAGCGTCTGTGCCTTGGGATAGTCCCGGCGCAGCCTTTCGCGCAGGCTCTCCTCCATGTCGCCGGCAATCACCATTTCGATCCCCGCCGCGCACAGCCGGCCGTAGGCAGCCGCCATCCAGTCCAGCAGGATCTGCCGCTTCTGCTCCGAGCGCCGCCCGCCCAGCAGCAGGATCCGGCGCGGCGTCTCCTTGGTGATCCTGCGGCTGGCCACGACCGGGCCGTTGTAGCCGGGGCTGAGGTCCAGGTATTTGCGGCCGCCGCCGATCTTGCGGAAGGGCACCAGATCCGCGGTGTTGATTACCGTCACGATGTCGCAGTGCCGCAGCAGCGCCTCTTCGGCGCGCTGCACCTTGGCCAGGTCGCGGGTGGCCATGATCCGTTTGGGCAGGCTCAGGTCATAGCTGCCGTATTTGGCACTGCGGGTCGGCAGCTCGTATTCATGGGAGATATAGACCAGTTTGGTGCCCGGATTGCGGGCACGGTAGTCCAGCGCCGCGGGCAGCGCATGGGCCAGGCCCAGATTGTCCAGCACGATCGCATCCCAGTTCTGCTGCAGCAGCTGCTTCAGCCGGGCGGTGAAATCCGCGGTGGCCCCTTTCCAGGCGATCAGCGGCAGCGCGGACAGCACCGACCCGGCCCGGCCGCGCCGCTGCGGGCCGGTGACATGCCAGTCAATGCCTGCGGGATCGCGGCGTTCCGCACCGCTGCTGGCACAGAGCACCGTCACTTCGCAGGTCTGCGACACCGCCTCGATGATCCCGCGTGAATAGACCGCATCCCCCGCAGTGGCGGGCGGATAGGGATAGACCTTGGTCAGGTAAAGCACCCGCGGCCGGTCCTGGGCCGGCGCCCCGGCGGCCTGTTCCATGCCCTGTGTCACGGCTTGTGTCATGGCTTGTGTCATGGCAGCCCCGCTCATCGTGTTTTGGCCGGTGACCAGGTGACAACCGTCTGGCCGCGCAGCGCCCGCAGCACCCCGAGGAGAGTCGCCAGCAGGGCCAGGACGATCTCGGCAATGGCGCCGGCCGGGCCGCTCTTGATCCGCGGCCCCAGCAGGCAGGCCGCCAGCAGCAGCGCCAGCGCCGCCAGGCCCAGCAGCGGTGAGATCAGCGCCGCGGTCAGCACCGTCAGCCCCGCGCCCAGGATCAGGAACAGGCCGCCGAACCAGCGGATCACCTTGCGCGACAGGTATTTGAACTTGTCCGCCGGCGCCATGCCCGCCAGCTGCGGGCGCAGGTGCATATGGGTGTGATAGGCCCGTGCGGCGATCCGCACCTTGCGCGAGAACTCCTCCCCGCGCGAGGCCACCAGCCGCTCATAGGCGATGACATCATCGGCCTTGATCAGCCGCTTTCCTGCAAACACCGCCGCCATCGACACCGTCAGATCATCCAGAACCGTATCCGGGAACTCCGGGTAGAGCGCCCGGCGCAGCGAGAAGATGGAGCCATCCGCCCCCATGACATTGCCGGTGTGCGATTCCTGCGATTTCAGCTTTTCCTCGAGGCGCCAGTACAGCCCGCCCACCGAAGCGGTGGCGGATTCCCCGGCGCCCAGGTATTTCAGCGTGCCGCAGACGCCGCCGACCTGCGGGTCCGCATACCAGGCGAAAAGATTGCTGACCGCGGTTTCATCCAGCAGCACATTGGCATCGGTGAAGATCATGATCTCGCCCCTGGCCCGCGCCGCCAGCCGCTTCATGCCATGCGCCTTGCCGTTGCGGCCGCCGCCCTGCACCACGGTCAGCAGGTCCGGCCGCGCCGCCAGCTGCTCATAGGTGCTGTCAGAGGAGCCGTCATCGAAGGCCAGCACTTCCAGATCCGGGTGGCGCGCCTTCAGCGTTTCGATGTTCTTCAGCTTCTCGGCCATCACCCCGCCTTCGTTGTAGGCGCAAAAGACCAGCGTGGCGCTGCAGCTGTGCGCCGGATCCCGCGCCACCGCCCGCGCCGGCAGCAGCCTCAGCAGCAGCGGGTAGATCAAATAGGGGTAGATGACCAGCAGGGCGCAAAGGCCTATGAGCAGGCTCAGAATGTAATACATTGCACAAAAACTCCGTCAGGCCTTCACGGGAAGGCGGCAGGACCGCAGAAACGGCCCGTATGTTCCATGCCCTGCCGGGGCCGCAGTCAGACACCTGCTGCTCCGGCCTGGCCTGCAGGCATCAGCTGTCTCAGCTCTCTCCAAACAGGTCGCGGGTGAAAACCTTCGCGCTGACATCTTCAATTTCCGGGGTCAGCCGGTTGGCAATAATCAGGTCGGCCTCCGCCTTGAAGGCCTGCAGATCCCGGATCACCCGGGAGCGGAAGAAATCCCCGTCTTCCAGCACCGGCTCATACACGATGACCTCGATGCCCTTGGCCTTGAGCCGCTTCATGATGCCCTGAATCGAGCTTTGCCGGAAATTGTCCGACCCGGCTTTCATCACCAGGCGGTAGACCCCGACCACCCGCGGCCCCTTCATCAGGATCTGATCCGCCAGGAAGTCCTTGCGGGTGCGGTTGGCATCGACAATGGCGCGGATCAGGTTCTGCGGCACATGGTTGTAATTGGCCAGGAGCTGCTTGGTGTCCTTGGGCAGGCAGTAACCGCCATAGCCGAAAGACGGGTTGTTGTAATGGCCGCCGATGCGCGGGTCGAGGCTCACCCCATCGATGATCTGGCGGCTGTCCATGCCGCCGGCCATGGCATAGCTGTCCAGCTCGTTGAAGAAGGCCACGCGCATTGCCAGGTAGGTATTGGCAAACAGCTTGATGGCTTCGGCCTCGCTCGGGCCGGTGAAGAGGATCTCGGCATCCTTCTTCTCGGCGCCCTGCAGCAGCAGGTCCGCAAAGGCCCGCGCCCGTGCGGAGTCTTCGCCGACGATGATGCGGCTGGGGTGCAGATTGTCGTAAAGGGCCTGGCCTTCCCGCAGGAATTCCGGGGAAAAGATCACCTGATCGGTGCCCAGCTGCTGGCGCAGCACCTGGACATATCCAACCGGGATTGTCGACTTGATGACGATGGTGGCCTTGGGATTGACCGCGATCACCTGTTCGATCACCGCTTCGACACTGGCGGTGTCGAAATAGTTGTTCCTGGGGTCATAATTCGTGGGTGTCGCCACGATCACGAAATCCGCGCCCGCATAGGCGGCAGCGGCATCTGTTGTCGCCGAAAGCGTCAGCGGGCGGCTGGCCAGGAACTCTTCCAGCCCGGCGTCGGCGATCGGGCACTGGCGGCTGTTGACCATCTGCACCCGTTCCGCCGAGACATCCACGCCCACAACCTCGTTGTGCTGCGCCAGCAGAACCGCGTTGGACAGGCCGACATAGCCCAGGCCCGCGACTGCAATCTTCATGGTGTCACCCCCGGGCATAAACGTCTTCGTAGCGCACGATGTCGTCCTCGCCGACATAGGCGCCGGTCTGAACTTCGATCAGCACCATCGGCACCTTGCCGGGGTTCTCCATCCGGTGAACGGAGCCCAGCGGGACGTAGACGCTTTCGTTTTCGGTCACGAGTTTCACCTCGCCGTCCACCGTCACCTTCGCGGTGCCCTCGACGACGATCCAGTGCTCTGAGCGGTGCACATGGCTCTGCAGCGACAGCGCGGCGCCGGGGTGCACCAGGATCCGCTTGACCTGGAAGCGGTCGCCCACCGCCAGGCTTTCGAACCAGCCCCAGGGGCGGTGGTCCTTGGGAAACTGGGTGGCCTGGGCCGCGCCCTTCTCCTTGAGCGCGGCAACCGCCTTCTTCACATCCTGGGCGCGGGACTTGTCGGCGACCAGCACCGCGTCATTCATCGCCACCGCCATGATGCCCTCGAGCCCGATGCCGACCACCTCCAGCTGCTCGCTGTCGGAGCGCAGGAGCGTGTCCCGGCAGCCGATTGCCGTGGCGCCGCCGCTGGTGACAACGCCGTCTGCATCCGGCCCGCTTTCGCGCCAGACCGCATCCCAGCCGCCCAAGTCGGACCAGGCCGCATCAAAGGGCACCACCGAGAGGTTTGCCGCCTTTTCCATCACCGCATAGTCGATGGAAATGTCTTCGGCCCGGCCCCAGGGCTCTGGTGCAAGGCGCAGGAAGCCGAGGTCCGGCCTGGCCTCCTCCAGCGCGGCCTGCACCGGCTCCATCAATGCCGGCGCATGGGCCGCAAAAGCGGCGATGATGTCGGCGGCGCGGAACAGGAAGATGCCTGCGTTCCACTTGAAATTGCCCGCCGCCAGCATTTCGGCGGCGCGGGCCGCATCGGGTTTTTCCACAAACTGCTTGAGCGGCACCGGCGCGCCGCCGCTGTCCGGCGCGGCGGCAAGCTCGAGATAGCCATAGGCGGTTTCCGCATGGCTGGGGGTGATCCCGAAGGTCACCAGCTGGCCCTGGGCCACCGCCTCAAGGCCGCGGGCCACCGCCGCGTGGAACGCCGCGGTGTCCGGCACCACGTGATCCGACGGGGCCACCAGAAGCACCGCATCTTCCGCTTCGGCATGGGCGCGCAGGGCGGCCGCCAGCACCGCGGGCCCGGTGTTGCGCCCGTCCGGTTCAATCAGGATGGCGCCGGGGTCGATGCCGGCTGCCTGCAGCTGTTCCGTCACGATGAACCGGAAATCTGAATTGGTCAGAACCACGGGGGCGGCAAAGCGGAAACTGCCGGCTTCACCGGACAGGCGGCGCGCCGAGGCCTGAAACAGGGTCTCTTCGCCCATGATCGGGACAAACTGCTTGGGGTAGCTCTTGCGCGACAAGGGCCACAAGCGTGTGCCGGAGCCTCCGCACAGGAGGACGGGGGTAATCAACATGATTAAATACTCGATCAAAGTGCTGTCAGGAAAGGGTCCTAGTGAATGCCTTGCCTTGTGACAAGTGTAAGGGGGTTTTTGCGCCCAAAATTTCAACGGGGGGTCACACGGCCGGGGCAGCTGCTGTTCAGGGCCAATGGCGCCGGGGTATGTTTGCAAGGGGGCTGCTGCAAACGGCCGGAGCTTGGCTGACCCCTTGAGCATGAGGGCGCTTTGCTGGAAAAAGGAGCATCTCTGACAACGGCTGAGACAAGGGCAGGGGCTTGCGGGGCTCGAAATCCAATTCCAGAGGATGGCAATGAGACAGGCTGAATTTGTGAAACCTGTGCCCTTGCGGCTGCTGGCCTTTGTGCTGGTTGCGCTGGCCGAGGCCGTGGCCTTGCGGCTGCTGACCTATGAGACAGAGCAGTTCAATTGCAGCAATGTGGCGGCCTTTGAGCTGTGCAGGGCCCTGCGCACGCTGCCATTGAGCGTGCTGCTGGTGAGTCTGGCGGTGGCCGGGATGACGCTGTGCCGCCCCCGTCTGTGGCACAGTTACCTGGAGCTGGCGGCGGATGCGCCCGCCCGCCGCCCGGGCCCGGCGCTGCTGCATCTGCTGGGGCTGGGGCTGGGGCTGGCTCCTTTCGGCTGGCTGACGCTGGCAGAGCTGGAGGCGCAGTTCAGCCTGGCGGCGCCGCTGTTTCTGGCCGGAGCGGCGCTGGCGTTCTCTGGTGCTGCCCTCTGGCTGCTGCCGCTGCGCGGCTGGGCGCGGTGGTTCTTCAGCAATGGTGCTTTCCTGCCGCTGGCGGCCATCGGTGTCTTTCTGCTGCCGCTGGTGGCCGAGGCCGTCAGCTGGCTCTGGGGCGACAACCGGGTGCTGACACGGGCGACCTTCCAGGCCGTGAGCCTGGTGTTCTCTCTGTCCGGCAGTGAGCTTTACAGTCTTCCCAGCGAACGCGTCCTTGGCTTCCAGGGGTTTTTTGTCCGCATTGCCGAGGCCTGCTCCGGGGTCGAAGGCATGGCTCTGATGGCGGTGTTCATGGGGATATATGCGCTGCTGACGCGCCGGACGCTGCGCATGCTGCCGTTCTGGTTGATCCTGCTGCCGCTGGCCGTCGGCCTGAGCTGGATTCTGAACGTCTTGCGGATTGCCGCCCTGATCTGGCTTGGCGCCAGGGTTTCTCCGGACCTGGCGGTGGGGGGCTTTCACTCCTATGCGGGCTGGCTGATGTTCTCCCTGCTGGCCTTTGCGGTCCTGGCCATCGCCCACAATACGGAATTGTTCCAGGAGCAGCCCGCGCTGCCGGCCGCGGCCGGATCAGGCCGGGGGGCAGGCCAGGGGGCAGAGGGCGGGCTGAGGGCGGACCCTCTGTTTGCCCGCCTCGTGCCCTTCATCCTGTTCATGATCAGCGGCACGCTCACCCCGCTGTTCTGGCAGCCCTCTTCCGATGGCTACCCGCTGCGGGTGGCGTTCATGGTGCTGGGGCTGGGGCTGTTCTGGCCTGCGCTGAAGACGTTCCGCTGGCGGGCGGGCCCGGCTGACTGGCTCACCGGATGCGCGGTGGCGGCGCTGTGGCTCTGGACCGCCCCGGAGGCCGCCGCCTCTGCTGCCGGGACGCCGGATCCGGTCTGGATCCTCTGCCGCCTGCTGGGCACGGTGCTCCTGGTGCCGGTGATCGAAGAGCTGTTCTTCCGCGCCTATGTGCTGGAGCGCATCGCGGGCGGCCCCGGCGCGGCGCCCTGGCGGGCCCTGGCGGGGCTGGCGGTGAGCAGCCTGCTGTTTGCCGCGCTGCATGACCGCTGGCTGGCCGGTGCCCTGGCGGGGCTGGCGTTCGGGCTGCTGTATCTGCGGACCCGCCGCCCTGGCGGAGCGGTTCAGGCGCATATGCTGGCCAATGGGCTGATTGCCGCCGCGGCCCTTGCTGCCGGGGATTTCGGGCTGATCTGACCGGGGTTGCCCGGGCTGCGCCGCCGCGGCAGGGGGTCTGTTAAGGTTCCTTAAAATTTGCCTAACATGCAGGCTAAAGTGTTGATAATGTACTAACTTTTGCCACATCCGCACCCCGACCCGCCCGCAGGGGGTGTCTATCCAGTCTCCAACGCCCGTTTTTGCCTTGGAGATCTGACCATGCCGGCCTTTGCCCCTCTGTCCCGCGCCCGTTCCGCCTTTCGCCCGGCTGCCCGGGCGGCCGCCGCCTGCGGCCTGGCGCTGATGCTGCTGCAGCCCTCTGCGGCGGCGGCCCGGCAGACCTATGTGGTGGGCAGCGACCGCGGCGGCTATCTGCATGACCGGCTGATCGAGCTCAGCAACCTGCAGAAACACGGGGTGCGGGTCGAGATCCGCGGCAAGGTCTGCTATTCCACCTGCACCATGTTCCTGGGCCTGCCGGGCGCCTGTGTCGACCCGGCCACCACCTTCGGCTTCCACGGCCCCTCGCGCGGCGGCCGCCGCCTGACCCAGGAGAAGTTCGACTATTTCAGCCGGGTGATGGCGCAGTATTACCCGGCGCCGCTGCAGTCCTGGTTCATGGCGGAGGGGCGCAACCGGATTTCCGGGGTGCACAAGATCAAGGGCAGCGAGATCATCCGCATGGGCGTGCCTGCCTGCAGCAGCGCCTGAGCGGGCGGGCTTGCCCCCGCGGCGGCACCGTTTCAGCAGCCGGAACAGCAGGCGGCGCGTCAGCCCCAGCAGGCGCGCTCATCATCACCCAACCCATGTCTGCTCGTCCTCGCTGCCTTATGCGAGGAGAGGGAGACTTCTGCTTTGCTGATGGGTGGCATTACTGCCTTGCGGCTGCAGAAGAAGCTTCTCATAACGAAGGTTATGTTAAAATCGGATTGCGCCGCAGACCGGGCCTGGATCCGGCAGTTCCATGACTGCAGAGAGGAATATAAAAAACGGGCCCTCGCAGGCCCGTTTTCCTGAAATCTTGCCTGCGCCACAGGGGCGCGGCCGGGCATCACTCGGTGGTGGTGGTGGTGCCGGAGGTGTCGTCGTCATTGGCTACCACGCCGACCACAACGGCAGCGGCCACGATGCCGGCCACGGCAGCAGCGCTCAGGCCGCCCACGGCAAAGCCGCCGGCACCAGCAGCACCTGCGCCTGCCCCGGCCCCCGCACCTGCGCCAGCACCGGTCCCTGCGCCAGCACCCTGCGCGGGTGCTGGGGCGACTTGCTGAGCCGAAACGGCTGTGGCGGAGGCCAGGGCGGCCAGGGCCAGGGCAGTCAGAAGATTCTTCATGTCAAACTCCTTTGGAGAACTGTGAAAGACGCGTTGAGGCGACCTTAGGGGAGGCTGGTTTTCATTTCAACGCATGGAATAGCTGCAAAACAGTTGAAATCCGGTTTGCAGGACCGATTTTTTCCGTTCGTTGCGGCAAAGCCGCGAGCGCGGGGCGGCAGGCCGGGGCAGGAAATCCGGGCTGCCTCAGCGCTGCAGATGGCGGATCCGCACATAGCCGGTCTCTGCCCCGGCCCATTGCCGCGACTGCCAGACCAGGGCGCGCCCCGGGCGCGAATCAACCCAGTAATCGTTGACCACCACCCCGCCGGCGCCCTCGCAGTATTCCTGCAGATGGCGGACGGGGCGGGTGATTTCGACAATCTCCACCGTCTCCGGGCCCAGGTCGTGCAGCCTGCAGGCCATGTTCACCACCCTCTGGCCGTTGCCGTCGGCACGCAAGCTGTAGCGCCGGGCGCCGCCGCGGGCCGGGCCGCCAACGCCCTTTGCAGCCGGCACCTCAGCCGACAGCAGGCCGCCGCCGAGGCCGCGGGTGGCAATCACCATGCCCTGCCGGAAGGCAAGCGAGACATTGTCCTGGGTGCGCCAGACCTCGATGGTGCCGGGATGGCTGTCGCGGCGCTCCAGAACGCGGGTCAGATAGGCCTTGGCATCGCGGTTCTCGATGGTGACTTCGATGTAGTTCTGCGGCTGCTGGTCCAAGAGCGCCCGGGTCAGCGGTGCGGCGGGCGGCGCCGGCTTGCGGCGGCGGCTGATCTGTTCCCCCACCGCCTGCAGCACTTCCAGTTCGCCCGGCTTTTGCTCGGGGCCGCGGGCGCAGCCGCCCAGCAGCAGGGCGGCTGCCAGCAGGGCAGCGGTCACTCGGATCAGCGTCATTCCCAGAACCTCGCGCGCTGTTCTTCCAGGCTGCGGCGGTGGGCCGCGCGCACCGGAGCATAGAGCCGGTCCGGCACCACCACCTTCTGGCCGCCGTCGCGCTGGGTCGGGCGGATGGTCAGGCCGAAGCTGGAGCGCGACGGCTTGCCCAGGAGCCAGTCCACCGGAATGCTGAAGCGGAAGCCCTTGTCAAAGGAGCCCTCGCCGAAATCCTCGGCGGAGACATTGGTGAGGGTGAAGAAGGCGCCGACCAGGAAGCCGTTGTCGAATTCCCGGTTCAGGCTGAAGGTGCCGCCGTAATCGCCGGCCAGGTAGCGGCCCGCATCCACCTGCAGCTGGTAGCCGCGGTCCAGCTCGTAATAGGCAGAGGCATGGCCGGTCAGCACCCGGTAGTCACGGAAGGAAAACCGCTGGTCGAAATCGCGCTGCACCACATAGTTCAGATCCATGCCCAGGCCGAGGCGGCTGTTCACCGGCTTCCACAGCACCTCGCCGGAGATGCCGCCGTACATGCTCTCGAACAGGCCGGCGCTGGCGCGGGCATAGAGATTGCGGCCCGGCTTCCACAGGCGGCTGACATAGAGGTTTTCCAGGGTGGTTCCGAACTGGGCATATTCCACCTGGTCGGTGCGCACATGCGGCAGCACCGAGTTGGAGGCGCGGCCGTTCTTCACGTTGCCGGCCAGCCGCTGGCGGATGGCGCCGGCGATGCGCCAGCCGGGCGCGGGCGAATAGGAGGCGGCGAAATCCAGGCCCGCATCGATCCGGAACGGCTGCTCCGGGTCGAAATAGGCCGGTTTGGTATAGGGGCTCACTGAGGTGGCGAAAGCCGGGTACAGCTCTGCTGAGAACACCGCATCCGGCGGCAGCGGCCCGGCTTCGCTGATCCCGGTTGCAGCAAACAGCGCGTCCGGGGCATCGGGGTCGAACTCCAGCGCCTCCAGGTCGGAGCGGCGGATCTCGGCCGCCGCGAGGCCGGTGCCGCGGTGCACCGGCACCAGGCGGAAGGTCTCCACCGAGGGCGGCAGCGTCTGCGCCAGGGCGCGGGCGGCGCGGCCGGCCGCCTGCCCCGCCGAGCGGTAGCGCGGGTTGCGGTAGCGCAGTTCGGCCCGGGTGCCCTCGAGGGTGATCGCCTCCAGCACCAGCCCGTCCGCCTTCAGCGCCTCTGCTGCCAGGTCGCGGATCTGGCGCTGCTTGGTCTCGCTGGCGGCCCAGTCCCGGCTCCAGTGCGCCTGTTCGGTGGCCCAATGGCTGCGCGGTACAACCGGATGCGGTGCGGGCACCGCCATCGGTGTCGGCGGGTGCTTGGGGTTGAGCTGGATCTGGGCGGTGAGGCCGAACTCCGAGCCGTAGAGGTAATAGGCACCCAGGCGCAGCCGCTCCGAGTGCTGGTATTCGACCCCGAAGTTCGCGGCCGACTTGTGCTCGAACACATCAGAATCGCGGGTTTCGGTCACATAGGCATCGGTGGAATATTCCGCCTTGAAGCTCCAGCGCTCGTCCGGCTGCCATTCAAAGCCTGCAAAGGGGGACACCGTGCCGCGGAACCACTGGTCGGTGGCCAGCTCGCCGCCGGTGTCGCCGCCCACGAAACCGGGGCGGGTGCCGCCGGTGGTGGCGATGCCGCCGTTGCTGCCAAGCCGCCCCCAGCCCAATCCGCCGGTGAGCTTCAGCCGCCCGGGGCCCCTGCCCCAGCCCAGGGCGGCGGCTTCGAACCGTTTGGTGGCGACGAAATACTCTGCCGCATAGACCCCGGTGCCGGCGAAATCCTGCAGGCCGAGGGTGACCTCGGGCAGCCAGCGGCGCTCGCGCCAGAGCCGGGCGCGCACGTCGAAGCCGCGGTCGTAATAGGTGCTGAAGCCGAACAGGTTCAGGTCCTGGATGCCGTTGTAGCGGAAGCTGGCCGACAGCCAGGGCAGCGCCTGGAAGGTCATGTTGTAGCGGGAGATGCCGGCAAACCAGGAATAGGTGACCGCATACTGGCCGTCCGGCAGCATCTCGGCGCTTGGCAGGTCAATCAGACCGGGGGAGCCGTAGAAGTTGAGGCTGGGGGGCGGCAGCGGCTTCAGCCGCGGCGCCGCGGCGGCGGATCCCGGCCCGGTTTCCGGCGCTGCCTGCGGCGGCTGCGCCGGGCCAGGAGCGGCGGCCAGGCACAGCAGCATTGCCGGAACGGTCCTGCGCACAAGGGTCTTGATCGGGGTCACGGGGAAACCTGCCTTCTCGGAACTGCCTGCTGCCGGGTGCTGCGGCCCCGGACGTGTTATTTGCTGCCCCGCTTAGAGCATGGATGGCCGGGCCGGATCAATTGCTGCGGTGCCGGCGGCTGCGCTTTTGCCGGCGGTGCAGCCCGCAGGCCGCAGTTCCGGCCGCAGTCCGGGCCGCAGTTCCGCCTCTGCCCTCCGGCTTCCTTGTGCCGCCGGCCGCGGGCCGGTCAGCCGAACCAGTAGCAGCTGTTGCCGGCCACAAAGCCGTCGAGGCCTGCGGAGCGGGCGTAATGGCAAAGGTCGCTGGTCTTGTTGATGAAGCCCGCATCCGGGAAATTCAGCGAGGTATTGCACAGCACGCCAGTCCCCGACAGCGCCTTGAAGGCGGTCAGCAGATCGTGGAACGCCGGGTTCTGGCTGCGGCTGACGGTTTGCAGCCGGGCCGAGCCGTCGGCATGGGTGACCGCCTGCAGCCGCGGGTCGGTAACCTGGTGGAAATCCAGCATATGCGGCGCGGGCAGCGGGCCGCTGAAATGCCGCGCGGCGTCCTCTTCCAGGCAGGCGGGGGCCACCGGGCTGTCGTTAGTGCGGCCCTTGATGCGGTTCAGCCGCACCCGCATGGACGCCTCGAAGGGGGCGGCCAGAATCGAGCGGTTGCCAAGGGCGCGCGGGCCGATTTCGCAATTGCCGCGGGCCCAGCCAATGACTTTGCCCTCCAGAAGCGCCTGCGCCACGGTCTCCAGCTTCAGCTCTTCCATCCGGGCGCCGTTCAGCTCCCCGTTCATCGCCGCCCGGTCGTCCAGGAAAGGCTGGCCGCAATAGACGCTCCAGTCCAGCTTGGCGCGGCCGGTGAAATGGCGCATGGCATCCGCCGCCGTGCCGATGGCGCAGCCGGAATCGCCGGTGCAGGGCGGCACAAAGACATCCTGGAACAGGCCGCATTCGCGCCAGCGGCTGTTCCAGCCGCAGTTGAGGCCGCAGCCGCCGGAAATCAGCAGCGGATAGCCCTTGGTGAGGGTATGTGCCGCGAAATCGTGAAACCGGCGGAACAGCGCATCCTGCAGTTTCACCGCCATGTCGCGCAGCGCCTGGCTTTGGATGCCGGCATTGCAGAGCGGCGAGGCGGCCAGCCGCACCTTGTCCAGCGCCTGCTCCAGCGGCGCCTCCAGCAGATGGGTGATCAGTGCCTGTTCCTGCGTATCCGCCGCACCGTTGCGGCCCAGGGCGGCGGCGGCCATCAGCCGCCCGGGATCCTGCCGCCGCTGCTGTCCGGGCGGCAGCTGAAAGGCGGGATCCGCCAGCCCGTAGAGAGCCGCGAAGCGGGCGCCGGGTGCCTCCATCACCCGGCCCAGATGGCGGATCTCCAGATCCGCGGTGATCTCGTAGAAATCCCCCAGCACGCCTTCCCAGACCAGCACGTAGCAGGGCTCGCCCTGCGGGAAGGGCGACAGCGCATAGGCGCTCCAGATATGGGCGCGCTCATGGGTGGAGGAATAATAGTCCAGCGTCTTGCCGAAGAAGGTCTTCTTGCCGATCCGCTCGGAGCCCGGCCCGGTGCCGAAATAGCCGGCACCGGCGCTGGTGGCATGGGTGCGGCCGGTGCCGGACCAGCCGCTGAGCGCCAGCACGTCGGGCAGTTCCTTGAACCAGAGGCCCGCGTCGATGAAAGTGTCCGGGGTGACCGGCGCGGCGCGCGGGTGGCTGTCCTTTTCCGCCTCATAGGAAAACAGCAGCTGGCCGCGGGCGGCATCCGCCCCGGCAACGGTGCCGTCATGTCCGGATTTGAATGACAGGATCTTCATGGCCGGTTTCCCTTTCCCTGCCGGGCGGCGGTTTCTGTTCCGGCGCCGGTCTCACGGGCAATGATCTGCGCCGCCAGTTCCGCGCCGGCGGCGCTGAAATGCGCATCGGGCGCATAAAGCGCCCGGGGATCGGGGCTGGCTTCAAACCCCTCGGTGAGATCGATCATCCGCAGCCCGGCCCGGGCCGCCGACTGCGCCACGATCCGGCGCAGCGGATCATGCACGGAGCCGCTGCGGAACAGCCCGTGGAAGCGGTTGACCTCCGGAATGAACACCACCACCAGCTCACCGTCCCACTGCGCCGTGATGCCGGCCGCCCGCTGCAGCACCGCATCATAAAGCGGCATCGGCTGCGCTGCCTGCGGGTAATGCAGTCCAAGCACCGCGGCTGTTTTCTGCAGCGCGAGGAAGTTGCGCAGGAACTTCCGGCGGCTGGCGTATTCCAGCAGAGGCGGGCGGCTCTGCTGCCACCAGCCCCGGATCACCGGTTCCGCTTCGGCCTGGCGCTCCGGGCTGCCCGCCGGGCCGAAGCGGGCGTCTTCCTGCAGGGCTTCGGCCAGCCAGGGCAAGGCGGCTTCGCGCTCCAGATTGGTCCAGTCGTTGCCGGAAAAGAAGGCCATCACGGTGAGCCGCGGCTGCAGCAGCGGCCCGTAGCGGCCCAGCACCGCCAGCTCGTAGAGCGGCCCGGCGCCGCGGGTGCCGGAATTGACCAGGCCGGGAAAGCGCTGCCGCAGGCGGCTGGCCAGATCCTCGCCGTCGGGCAGGCACATGCCCTCGGCAAAGGAGTCGCCCAGGAGCAGCAGAGGGGCCGGCCGGGCCGGGGTGCCGCCGGGGTCCGGGTTGCGGAACCCGAAGCGGCCGGAGCGGTAGGTGACCGGCCCGCCGGCCCGGCTGCACAGGTAGACCGGCGCGCCGGGCCGGCCTTCCAGCACCGCCGCCTCCAGCCGGGCGGTGCCGAGCTCTTCGTTCAGGGCTTTGAATGTATAGGCCGGCGGCAGGCTGCGCTGATAGGGCACGGTATCTGCCGTTCTGCTGCCCAGCCCCAGCATTCCGGCCTGGGCGGGCAGGTGAAGCAGGGTCAGCCAGGCCTCGAACAGGAACAGAGCCGCCAGCACCGAAACCGTGGTGAGCCCGGTTATCAGCCGGGCGGCAGCGGGCAGCCGGAAGGCGGCGGCGGCGAGGACGAGCGCCAGCGCGCCGGGCACCGCCACATAGCGCAGGAAGCGGGGCAGCCCGGCCGTGAAATGCTCCGGATGCAGCAGCGCATAAGCGGCAATGGCCAGGAAATAGACCGCCGGGATCAGGCACAGCAGCCGTCCGGCGCCTCCCTGCCCTGCGGATATCTGTGCCATGCTGCGTCTCCTTGCCTGCCGTAATGGGCTTGCCGGCGCCGGTCAGTCCAGTTCGTATTTGGTTTCGTAATTCTCCCGCAGGGCCGGGTCCTGGTCCTCCTTGCGCAGCAGGCAGTTGCCCGCAGCCAGCAGGTCCATTTCGGTGCCCATGAAGCAGCGGAAGGCGTCTTCGGGGGTGCAGACGATCGGCTCGCCGCGCACGTTAAAGGAGGTGTTGACCACCAGCGGGCAGCCGGTGAGCGCCTTGAAGCGGGAAATCAGCGCATGGTAGTCCGGGTTGGTCTCCGCATGCACCGTCTGCACCCGGGCGGAATAATCCACATGGGTCACCGCCGGGATCTCCGAACGCGCCACGTTCAGCTTGTCGATGCCGAACAGCGCCTCCTCCTCGGCGCTCATCTGCCGCCGCCGCCCGGGCTGCACCCCGGCCACCAGCAGCATGTAAGGGCTGCAGCTGTCCAGTTCGAACCAGCTGCCTGCGTCCTCGGCCAGAACCGAGGGCGCAAACGGGCGGAAGCTTTCACGGTACTTGACCTTGAGGTTCAGGATCTTCTGCATCGAAGGCGAGCGCGGATCGCCCAGAATCGAGCGGCCGCCAAGCGCCCGCGGCCCGAATTCCATCCGCCCCTGGAACCAGCCCACCGCCTTGCCCTCGGCCAGCGCCTGCGCGGTCAGGCCGGTCAGCTCGTCCCTGCTGTGGGTGGTGAAGCGGGCGCCGGCGGCGCTGAGCCCGTCCGCCACTTCGCTGTCGGCAAACTGCGGCCCCAGATAGGCACCGCGCATGGCGTCGCAGCCATTGACCCGGCGCGGCTGCTGCAGTTCCTGGTGCCAGGCGGCATAGGCGGCCCCCAGGGCGCCGCCGGCATCACCTGCCGCGGGCTGCACCCAGAGGTTTTCAAAGGCGCCATCGCGCAGGATCCTGCCGTTGGCCACGCAATTGAGCGCCACGCCGCCGGCCATGCAGAGATTGGGAATGCCGTATTCCTGCGCCAGGCTGCGGGTCATCCGCAGCACGATCTCCTCGGTCACCTTCTGGATCGAGGCGGCCACATCCATGTGGAACTGGGTCAGCGGATCGGTTTCCGGCTTGCGCACCGGCGCGCCGAACAGTTTTTCCAACGCCGGCGCGGTCATGGTGAGGCCGGAGATGTAGTTGAAATAGGCCTGGTTCAGCCGGAACGACCCGTCCGCCTTGAGATCGACCAGATGATCGAGGATCAGATCATAGAACCGCGGCTCGCCATAGGGGGCCAGCCCCATCAGCTTGTACTCGCCGGAGTTCACCTTGAAGCCGGTGTAATAGGTGAAGGCGGAATAGAGCAGCCCCAGCGAATGCGGGAAATGCAGCTCCTTCACCATCTTCAGATCATGGCCGCGGCCGATGGCGACGGTGGTGGTGGCCCATTCGCCGACCCCGTCCAGCGTCAGCACCACCGCCTCCTCGAAGGGCGAGGGGTAAAAGGCGCTGGCGGCGTGGCTCATGTGGTGTTCGGCAAACAGCAGCTTTTCATCGCTGAACCCGGCATCGCAGCGGCGCAGCTCCTTGGTCAGCAGATCCTTCAGGAACAGTTTCTCGCGCAGCCAGACCGGCATCGCCATGCGGAAGGAGTTGAACCCCTTCGGCGCCACTGCAAGATAGGTTTCCAGCAGCCGTTCGAATTTCAGGAACGGCTTGTCGTAGAACACCGCGTGATCCACCTGGTCCAGGGTGATGCCCGCCTCCTTGAGCACATAGGCAATGGCATGGGCGGGAAAGCCCGGGTCATGCTTGCGGCGGGTGAAGCGCTCCTCCTGGGCAGCGGCAACAATCCCGCCGTCGCGCAGCAGCGCCGCTGCACTGTCATGATAGAGTGCCGAAATCCCCAGCAGATAGGTCATGGGATCAGAACAGCGTGTAGATGAAGGGCGCCACCGCGGAGCCCTGGCTGAGCACGATCAGCGCGCCGAACAGGCTCAGCACGATCAGGATCGGCAGCAGCCAGAATTTCTTGCGCTGCCGCAGGAACAGCCAGATCTCGGACACAAATGACATGGATAAGGCTCCCCCCGTTTACCCATAACCGTTAAAACTGGCGCTTCATGCTGTTCGGCGGCGCCTCTCTCTCGATCCAGTAGCTTTCGGCCTCCGGCTCCAGCTTGAGCGCCAGCAGATCCTTGCCCCGCAGCCGCAGCAGCAGGCCCATCGGCACAAAGGCCGCCAGAAAGGTCAGCGCCATGACCAGCGGCGCAACAATGGCTCCGAGAAGCATGCCGAACCTGAACCACAGCCGGTTCGGGCCGCGCAGCACGGCCGGCGCTGCAAAGGCCAGAACCAGAAAGACCGCCGCAATGAGCAGGAACAGCAGCCGGACACCGCCGCCGGACAGCAGCGGCCACAGGCCGATCAGCCCGAAAACCACTGCAAAAACGATGCCAAAACTGCGCTCTGAGCCGTTCTGGACCGGCACATTGGCGTGAAAATCGGCCATACCCCCGACCACCTGAAAACCTTTAACTCTGTTTGATATAGCGGGGAAAGACAGCGCAGCAAGGCCGGGCCCCGGTGGCGCCGGGCGGCAGGCGGCCTTTGCGCTTGAGAAGGCCCGGCCCCACGCTAGTCTCTTAAGGCCAGGACCAAAGGGTCCTGCTTCCAGGGCATGGTTCTGCCGGCGCAGCAGCCCGCCCGGGCGTTGCAGGGAAACGCGTCATGCTGCGGAGAGTGCTGAGTTGAACATTTTGAACGAGACGTCTTCCCAGACCGGGCCCGCGCGCCGTCCGCCCGCCCGCCCCAATGCAGGCCTGCGGCTCAGCTTTGCGATGTTCGTCAGCTGGCTGCGCCGCTACCTCTGGCTGATGCTGCTGCTGATCTCGGCCTGCACCGGCGGCGCCTGGCTGCTGCTGGAATATATTCCCGAACGCTATACCGCCCGGGCCACCATCGTGCTGACCCAGGCTGACATCCGGGTCAGTGCCGCGCAGCAGGTGCTGGAGAGCGAGGCCCTGTCGCGCTACCAGATCGAGACCGAGCTGGATTACCTGCGGTCCAATGCGTTCCTGGAGGATGTGGCCGGGCGGCTGGGGCTGCAGCAGGATCCGGCATTCAACCCCTATCTGGCACAGGCTGCGGACGGAACATCAGCGGCGGGGGATGCGGGCGCGGCATCGCCTGAGATGCAGCGGGCAGCAGTCACTGCGGCGCTGCAGTCCGTCATCACCGTGGCCCGGCGCGGCGACAGCCTGGCGATCGACATCCTGACCCGGTCAGGCTCCGCGCAGCAGGCGGCGGATATCGCCAATGCGGTGGCAGAGCGTTATATCGCAGGCTCGCTGGAGACCCGCCGGGCCGAGGTGCGTGCTTCGGTGGAGTTCCTGGGCCGCCGCATCGCGGCGCTGAACGAAGAGCTGGCGCAGAGCGAGATCCGCATTGCCGCCTTCATCCGCGAGAATCAGCTCGACGATCCGGACCGGACCGCGGAAATGCAGGGCGAGCTGCAGCGGCTGGCGGCCCGGATCGCACTGGCCGGGCAAAGCGGCCGCAGTGCGGAGCTGCAGGCGCGCCATGAGGCGCTGCAGGGGGAGCTGAACCGGCGCACCCGGGCGGAGCTGACCCTGCTGAACCTGCAGCGCCAGTTTGATGCCGAGGTGGCGCGCTACCAGACCTTTGCCGAGCGCCGCAACACGCTGGAGGCGCAGATCGACATCCTGACACCGGGCGCCCGGCAGATCACCCGGGCGGATGTGCCCTCTGCTCCGGCCTTCCCGAACCGGCCGCTGATCCTGGCGGCGGGGTTTCTGGGCGGGGTCGCGCTGGCGGGCGGGGTGGCGTTCCTGTGTGAGCTCACCGACCGGCGGATCTGGATCGGCAGCCACGCAGAGACTGTGACCGGACTGCCCAATCTGGCGGTGGTGCCGCGGCTCGAGGCACGCGGGCTGAACCGGCCCGGGGCGCTGATCCGCCATTGCCAGGAGCACCCGCGCAACGCCTATACGGAATCCATGCGCGGGCTGCTGACCCTGCTGTCCGGCACCCGCGCGGCCGGCAGCGCTCCGGTGGTGGCGGTGACCTCGGCGCTGGCGGATGAGGGCAAATCGACGCTGGCGCTGTCGCTGGCGCTGGCCGCGGCACAGGAAGGCGAGAAGGTGCTGCTGATCGATTTCGACGTCTACAAGCACGGGGTGACCCGGATGGCCGGGCAGAAAGCCTCGCCGCAGCTGCCGGCCGGGGTCTGGAGCAAAAGCAGCCAGGTCAGCCGCAAGGTGCTGCGGGACGGGGTGGCCCCGGGGGTGGATCTCTTGAATTTCAAGCACAACGCGGCGATCCCGCGCGAGATGCCGGCCGGGGCGGAAGCGTCCCGGTCGATGGCCATGCTGCGCAGCATCTATGACCTGATCCTGCTGGACACGCCGCCGGTTCTGCTGACCCAGGATGCGGTCCGGGTGGCGGGGCTGGCCGACACGGTGCTGCTGCTGGCCCATTGGGGCAGGACCACCGAGGAGGCGCTGGAGAACGCTGCCGGGCTGCTGAGCATGAACCGGGTGCCCGCCAGCGGCACTGTCCTCGCGGGCGTCGATCCGGCGCGCTACCAGCGCTATGGCTACGGCACCTACTACGGCGGCTATTATGCCGGCTATGGCAGCGGCTAGGGCCTGAGCCGGAACCGTTTCAGGGCAGCTGCCCGAGGCCGGAACAGCCAGGCTGCCGCCCCGAAAGGGCAGGTTCTTGCCGCCCGGCACCGCCCCGATGGGCGGAAATCATCCGGTTCCGGCGGCCCGGGCACAAGGCGCTGGCCCCCGGCTTGCGCCCGCGCCAAGGGAAGAACAGGCAGATTTCCGGAATGGAGCAGGCATGAAAATTTACGGAACGGACGCCAGCGAGCGGCTCCGGGGCAGCGCGCTGGGGGATCTCATTGCCGCCTATCTGGGCAATGACACCCTGGAAGGCGGTGAAGGCAACGACACGCTTTACGGCGGCGGGGGCGATGATTTCTTCAAGGGCGGGCCGGGCCGCGACCGGATTTACGGCGGCAGCGGCAACGACAGCCTGGAAGGCGGCGATGGCAATGACAGCCTCTATGGCGGCGATGGCTACAATGTCATCGAGGGCGGCGACGGCAACGACCTGATCAAGGGCGGCAGTCTCTACGACCGGATCCTCGCGGATGGCGGCGACGACACCATTTATGGCGGCGGCGGCCAGGATTATATCCAGGGCGGCTACGGCAATGACCTGATTTATGCCGGAGCCGGCAATGACGGGTTTTCCAATGAACCGGATCCGGTGACCGGGGTGCTGATCACCCAGTCTGTGAGCGGCGGGGCCGGCCATGACACCATCTACGGCCAGGGCGGCGACGACAAGCTCAAGGGCCAGGCCGGCGATGACTGGGTCTATGGCGGCACCGGCAATGACAGCGTCGACGGCGGTGACGGCAACAACTATCTGTATGGCGGCAGCGGCAATGATGTGCTGGACAGCGAGGTCGGCAACGACCGGCTGTTTGGCGGCAGCGGCAACGACAGCCTGAGCTCGGGCCAGGGCGATGACACGCTGTCCGGCGGCACCGGCAACGACGTGATCAGTTCCGAGGATGGCAATGACCTCATTTGGGCCGGGGACGGCGATGATCTGATCTACACCGGCACCGGGGCCACCCGGATCTTCGGCGGCAGCGGCCGGGACACCATCATCGCGGGCCAGGGCAGCGACCGGATCTGGGGCGGTGCCGATGCCGACTGGTTTGCCTTCAAGGGCGCCCGGGTGCAGAACGGCAATGACACGCTTGAGGACTACCAGGACGGTCTCGACCGCATCATCATCGAGAAGAACGGCATGACCGCCTATGCGCCCGGCGGCGCGGCCGGCACGGTCTATGCCCGCGATCTGGCTTCCGGCGACGTGATGCTTGATGTGGTGACCGGCGGCGGCTACGCCTTCGAAATCCTGGTCCGTGACCGCGACGGCAGCCTGGATGCGGCCGATTTCAGCGCCAGCGACTTCATCCTCAGCTGACCGGGGCGTAGCCGGATGGCTTTTTTACACTACCATTGCGGGAGAGGCATGGCCTGACCCGGTTTCTCTGACGCGTCTTCCGGGCCTGTCCGGCCGGCTGCTGCAGCCGGCGGTTTCAGACAACGGAGAGTGTTACGAGTTTGTCCGCGCCCAGCCCTTTCCCTGCAGCCCAGGAGCTGCCGCCGACGCCGTCAGGCCGCCCGGAGGCCCGGATCGGCCTGGGCGGCGCCGCGGCGGTGCTGCAGCGCAACCTGCCGCTGGCGGCGGCGGTGCTGGCCGCTGTGATGGGGCTGGCGGCCTGGGCGCTGTACCGCAGCGGCCCGCAGTACCTGGCCGAGGCCACCCTGGTGCTGGAACAGAGCAGCCGGACCATCGACAGCGGGCTGTCCCAGGTGCGCCAGCACCGGCTGACACCGGTGCAGATTATGACCGAGGTGGAGGTCTTGCGCTCGCGCAGCTTTGCGGCAGAGGCAGCGGCCCGCATGGGGCTGGCGCAGGACCCGGCCTTCAATCCCTATTCCGCAGCTCCCGGCGCGGCGCCGGTGCCGCCGGACAGGGTGCAGGCAGCGGTGGCGGCGCAGCTGCAGGAGCGGTATTCGGTGCTGCTGCACCGGGGCAGCCTGACGATCACGGTGCTGGCGCGCGACAGCGACGGCGCCCGGGCCGCGCGGATTGCCGACGGGGTGGTGCAGACCTATGTGGCGCAGACCCTGGAAACCCGCCGCGCGCAGGCAGCCCGGGCGGCGGCGGCGCTGGAGCAGCGGATTGCCGGGCTGGAGGCCAGCCTGGCAGAGGCGGAGGAGGCGCTGTCGGGGCTGGTGCGCTCCAATGCGCTGGACAGCCGCCAGCAGCAGCAGCAGTTGCTGCTGCAATTGCGGCAGGCCTATCTGCAGCTGGAGTATCTGGAGCAGGAAACGCCGGAAGACGGCGATGCGCGGGCGGTGCTTGGGGCGGAGCTGTCCAGGCTGGCCGGCGCGCTGGAGACCCGGACACGGGCCGAACAGACGCGCAAGACAATGGAACGCCGCCTGGCGGATCTCAGCGAGAGCCATGCGGCGCTGCAGCGGCAGCTGCATGACCTGGGCACCCAGGCCGGGCTGCTGCTGCCGCTGGCGCGGCAGATTTCCCGGGCGGTGGTGCCGCCGCAACCCAATCTGCCCAGTTACCGGACGGTGCTGGCGGGCAGTTTTACCGGCGGCCTGGCGCTGGCGCTGGTGGCGGTGCTGCTGCGCGAGGCGCTGGACAGCCGGGTCTTTTCCGGCCGGATGCCGCTGCACGGCTACGGCCTGCGGGGCAGCGTGCCGTTTCCGGCCATTCCGCGGCCGGCCCGGCGCAGCCTGCCCGTGCTGTCCGCGCTGCTGGCGCGGCGCACGCCCGCCGCTGCCGCCGCCGAGGCGGTCCGGCATCTCCTGTCGCTGCTGTGCCGCAGCGGCACCGGGGACCAGGAACCGCAGCCGGGCCTGAGCTTCACGGTCACCGCCGCCCAGCCCGGCAGCGGGCATGGGCTGGTGGCCCTGTGCCTGGCGGCCTCTGCCGCCAGCGAGGGGCACCGGGTGCTGCTGGTCTGCCTGGACGCGGACCCGGTCCGGCAACTGCCGCTGCTGCAGGGGCTGCAGCCCTCACCGCATCTGTTCGAAGACCTGCTGGAAGACCCGGCGCTGCTGGCGCGGGAGGTCAGCGTGGCGGCAGAGTGGATCGACGTGCTGCTGCCCGCGGCGGGCTCGCAGGTGCCGCTGAACCTTGCCGCCAGCCCTGACACAAGGGCTGCGCTGACCCGGCTGCAGCGGGAGTATGACATCATCCTGTACTGGGCGCCGCCGGTGCTGCAAAGCGCGGTTGCCGCCCGTTTGGCGCCGGTCGCCGGGCAGACTGTTCTGGTGGTGCGCGACCGCCATACCGGCAGCCAGGCGCTGCTGCAGGCACTGGAGGTTATGGAGCATACGGGCACCCCGCTGCAGGGGGTGCTGAATTGCGGATAGCCGGGAGCAGCAGAATGCGGGGGATGATCAGCTTTTTCTGCCTGAGCCTGGCTGCGGCCGCCGCCGCGGCGGATCCGCGGCCGGCTTTTCCCGGCGCCGCCGGCTATGGCGCCTTTGCCACCGGCTGGCGCGGCGGCGAGATCCGCAAGGTGACGAGCCTGGCGGACCATGGCCCCGGCAGCCTGCGCGCCTGTGCCGAGGGCCGCAGCCCGCGGGTCTGCATCTTTGCGGTTGGCGGCACCATCGTCCTGGACAGCCCGCTGAGGCTGGGGCCGGACCTGTATCTGGCCGGGCAGACCGCGCCGGGCGGCGGCATCCAGATCCGCCTCGGCCAGGCCGCAAATACCCCGGTGGTGATCAAGAACAGCCATGATGTGGTGGTCCGTTTCCTGAAGATCCGCCCGGGCGCCCCGTCCCGGCCCAGCCCCAGCGTTGATGCGGTGACGGTGGAGAACGCGCAGCGGGTCTATCTCGACCATCTGTCGCTGATGTATGCCACCGACGAGCTGTTCAACATCCATGTGTCCAACGCCCAGGCCGCGGATATCACCCTGGCCAACAGCATCCTGGCCTGGGGGCTGGACCGGGCCAACCATCCCAAGGGGCGCCACTCCAAGGGCGCATTGATCTGTTCCGGAGACGGCCCCCGGCCGGAGTGCGGCAGGGTCACGCTGTGGCGCAACCTGTTTGCCCACAACCGCGACCGCAATCCGGATGTGAATGCCACCGGCACCGGCCCAGTCGAGGTGCTGAACAATGTCTTTTACAATCCGGTCAGCCAGTTCGGGGAATTCTACAACCTCTATGGCGATACCCGGATCACCTATGCCGGCAATCTGGCGCTGGCCGGGCCCAGCACCATCCGCCCGCGCCCGCCCGCGGCCGAGGCCTTTCCCTTTGAACCGGATCATGCGCTGGACATCCAGGCCTGGGACAATCTGGCACTGGACCGCGGCCGGGGCTGCGGCCGCGCACAGCCGCTGGAACTTTGGGGCGCCGAAGCCCGGAAACGCTTGCTTTCCGCTCCCCCGGACCCGCCTTCGGCGCCTCTGATCCCTGCGGCGGAAGTGCTGCAGGCGGTTCTGGCCGGGGCCGGAGACCGCACGCCGTCGCGGCCCCGTGACGCGCAGGATGCGCAGGCGGCGGCAGAGGCTGCGGACTGCCGCGGCCGGGTGGCGGACCGGGCGGAAGAGGCCGGCGGCTGGCCGCAGCTGCCGCCGGCGCAGGCGCCGGCGGACAGCGATGGCGACGGGCTGCCGGACCTGTGGGAGGCCGCCCGGCCGGGGCTGGATCCGGCCGTGCCCTCCGACCCCTGGGCGGCGGATCCGCACAGCGGCCTGCCCTACATCGAGGCCTGGCTGGCCGAGCTGGCGGGCGACCGGGCGGTGCCGCAATGAAGGCCGGGACGGCCGACCGCGCCCGCGGGCGCCATCCGGTGCTGCGCCGCATCGTGCGCAATGCCTCCTGGGTGCTGGCGGCGCAGATCCTGAGTGCGCTTCTGGGGCTGGCCAGCCTTGCCTTTGCGGCCCGGGCCCTGGGCACGGCGGGGCTTGGGGTGCTGGCGGCGGCGCAGGCCTATGGCTGGATTGTGAACCGGCTTCTGCATCTGGAGCCCTGGCAAAGCGTGCTGCGGTTCGGTGTCGAGGCACAGGAGGCAGGCCAGCAGCAGCGGTTCCTGCGGCTGGTGAAATTCTCGCTGCTGGCGGATCTGGCGGGCGGCGTGCTGGCGGGCGGCGCAGCGCTGGCGGCGGCGCCTGCAGCGGCGGGCTGGCTGCAGCTGGGACCTGACGGCAGCAGCTATCTGATGCTGCTGGCGCTGGCGCTGTTCCTGAACCTGCGGCCCACCGGTCTGGCAGTGCTGCGGGTGCTGGACCGTTTCGACCTGCTGGCCAAGGCGGACGCGGCGGTGGCGGCGGTGCGGCTGGGGCTGTGCGCGGCGGCCTGGGCGGCGGGGCTGGGGCTGTGGGGGTTCCTGCTGATTGCGCTGCTGGAGGGGCTGGCCAGCGGGCTGGCTGCCTTTGTTCTGGCGCTGCGGCAGCTGCGCCGGGGCGGGCACGGCAGCCTGCGGCAGCTGCCGCTGGCCGGGCTGCGGCGCGAAAACCCGGGGCTGCTGCGGCTGCTGTGGAATTCCAATATCAACGTGATCCTGCGCCAGAGCGTGCAGCGGCTGGACGTGATCCTGCTGACGGCGCTGGCCGGTCCGGCGGCGGCGGGCAGTTTCCATCTGGCGCGGCGGCTGGGCGAGGCGGCGCTGAAACTGGGCCGCCCGCTCAATCAGGCGGTCTACCCGGAGTTTGCCCGCAAATGGGCCGCCGGGGACGCGGCCGGGCTGCGGCGGCTGGCGCTGGGGCTGTGCGCCGCAATTGCGGCCTCCGGCCTGCTGCTGCTGGCACTGCTGGCGCCGGTCATGGCGCCGCTGCTGACGCGGCTGTTCGGCGCAGAGTTTGCCGCGGCCGCCCCGGCGGTCTGCGTGCAGATGGCGGCGGCGGTGCTGCTGCTGACCGGGATGATGCTGGGCAATGCGCTGCTCAGCTGCGGCCGTGACAGCTGGCTGGTGCGGATGTCGCTGGCGGCCAGCGCCCTGTTCCTGGCAGCGCTGGCAGTGCTGATACAGCTGGCCGGGCCGCTGGGGGCGGCGCTGGCGCATCTGGTGCTGGGGCTGGTTCTGACCGCGGGCAACGGCTGGCTTCTGCTGCGGCCGGGGCCGCGCAGCGGCGGGGCGGCGCCATGAGGCCCCGGGAGATGCCCGTGCCGCTGTCCGCGCGGCGGCCGCGGCCCGGAACCGCCGGGGCCATCACCCTGGGCCACCTGGAATTTGCGCTGGTGGCGGCCGCGGTGATGCTGGCCCCGGTCAACTACTGGCGCCTGGGCGTGGCCTATTTCACCCTGAGCGATGTCTTTGCCCTGTGCAGCTTTGCGGTGATGCTGGCCCGCGGCCGGCTGCCGCTGCGGCCGCTGGGGGCGGCAGGCGGGATCTGGTTCGGCTCGGTGTTCCTGCTGCTGCTGGGTTTCCTGACAGGCTCGGTGCTGAACGGCGATGCGCTGGATGGCGCCCAGGGGATCCTGCAGTACAGTTTTTCACTGCTGCTGCTGCCGATGGTCCTGCTGCGGCGGACGCGGCAGGAAACCGTGCTGCTGATCAAGCTGCTGGTGCTGTCGCTGGTGCTGGTGATGATCCATGGCGCCTATTATGTGCATTTCCATCCGGACGACTGGCGCTTTGTCTCTCCCAACGGGCGGCTGAAGTCAGTGATCGAACGGGTCAACGCCACCGGCACCCTGGCGGCGCTGGCCATCCTGTTCACGCTGTGGCTGCGGCTGGCCGGGGCGATTGGGCCGGCGCTGGCGCTGCTGGCCTGGGCGGTGCTGGGATACGGGCTGCTGCTGACGGCCTCCAATACCGGTTTTTTCCTGGCCGCGGCCGGGCTGCTTGTGTTTGCGCTCTGCCTGGGCGCGGTGCGGATCCTGGCGGCGGTGATGCTGTTCGCGGCGGTGGCGGGCATCGCGGTCTATTTCTGGGGCGAACTGTTCCTGCCGGAGGCTTTCCAGCAGCGGGTGCTGGGAGCGCTGCGCAGCGGCAACCTGGCCGAGGCCGGCACGTTCGGCGACCGCCTCCTGCTGATGCAGGAGGCGGTGCGGATCGCCGACGGCACCATCTGGAGCGGGCTGGGCATCGACCAGTACCGGATGGTCAGCCGGTTTTCGGCACCGGTGCACAATGCCTATCTGCTGATCCTGGCAGAGGGCGGGCTGGTGTCGCTGCTGGGACTGGCAGGACTGCTGATGACCGGCGTCTGGCTGGGCTGGCACGAGCGGGCGCACCAGCACCGGGCCCTGTCGCCGGCGCTGACCCTGGCCACGGTGCTGATGCTGGCCCTGGCGCTGACCGGGATCACCCATTTCTATGCCCGTTTCTGGCTGGTGCCCTGGCTGCTGGCCCTGGCTGCCAGCCTGTCCCCGGATCCGGCCCGCGGCGGGACGGCGCCCGATTGAGCGCAACGGGCCGGCGGCAGGCTGGGCGGGCAGGCTGGACGGGCGGGCGGAGCGGATTACACTTAGGTGTTGATTGCAGTTGATGAGTTTGGCTCCGCCCGCGCGCCCGGAGGGCGGCGCGGCCGGGGCAGCGGGGGTGTTTCGTGGCGGTCAGGGTTCTGTTTCCCTTTGCAGGCGATACGGTGCTGGGCGGCAGCCATGTGTCCGCACTGAAACTGGCCGCATCGCTGGACCGCAGCTGCTATGAGCCGCATGTGCTGCTGCATCAGGCGGAAGGCGCCCCCGGGGCCTATGCCCGCAGCCTGGGGCTGGCGGTGGAGGTTCTGGAGGACGTGCCGCTGCTGGGCGCGCGGCGCAACCGGCGGCCGGGGGATGCCGGGGTGCTGGCCTATTTCCGGCACAGCTATCCGGCTCTGCGGGCGGCGCTGCGGCGGATCCGCCCGGACATCGTGCATACCAACGAAGGCCGCATGCATGCCAACTGGATGCTGCCGGCGCGGCGGGAAGGCTGCAGGTTTCTGTGGCATCACCGCCAGGATCCGCAGGCCTTTGGCGTCAACATGCTGGCGCCGCTGTTTGCCGGCCATATCATCAGCGTCTCGCATTTCTCCAAACCGGCGCGGCCGCTGCGCCCGGTGGCGCACAAGCTGTCGGTGGTGCGCAGCCCCTTCGATTTTCCGCAGCCCGCGCCGGAGCGCCGCGCGTGCCGCGCCATGCTGCTGCAGGCGCTTGGACTGCCGCCGGAAGCGCTGCTGCTGGGCTATGCCGGCAATCTGAACAGCCGCAAGCGGCCGCTGCATTTTGTCGAGGCGGTGCGGGCGGTGCAGGAGGCGCTGCCGGGGCGCCCGGTGCACGGGCTGCTGTTCGGCCGCCCCGAGCAGCCGGAGCAGCGGCTGGATGCGGCCTGCGAAGCTCGCGCGGCGGCCCTTGGCCTGGGCGGACAGGTCCATCTGATGGGGTTCCGCAGCGATATCGCGGCCTGCATGGCGGGGCTCGATGCGCTGCTGGTCACCGCACTGAGCGAGCCTTTCGGCCGCACCCTGATCGAGGCGATGTTCCTGGGCACGCCGGTCATTGCCACCCGCCACGGCGGCAACCCCGAAGCGATCACCGATGGCGGCACCGGGTTCCTGGTTGATCCGCAGGACCCCGGTGCCTTTGCCGCGCCGGTGGCCCGGCTGGCGGCAGATCCGGCACTGCAGGAACGGATCACCGCTGCCGCCCGCAAGGAGGCGCTTTCGCAGTACAGCACCGCCCGCCATGTGGCGGAGGTCAGCGGAATCTACCGCCGCCTGCTGCCGCAGGATCCGGCGGGGAGGCTGGCCAATGCCTGAGCCGCGCCCCGATTTCCTGATCATCGGCGGCGCCAAATGCGCCACCACCTGGCTGCAGCGGGCGCTGCAGCAGAGCCCGGAGATCGTGATGCCGGACCCTGAGCTGCATTATTTCTCGCGCGGGTTCCGCCGCGGCCCGGACTGGTATGCGGCGCAATTCCCGCCGCGGGCGCCGGGGCAGCTTCTGGGCGAGAAATCCAACACCTATCTGACCGCGCCGGAGGCCGCCGCCCGGATCCATGCGGCCTGCCCGCAGGTGCGGCTGGCGGTGCAGCTGCGCGACCCGGTGGCGCGCGCCTATTCCGACTATTGCATGCTGCTGCGCCGCGGCGAGGCGGACAGCGATATCATCCGCTGGCTGGACCCGCAGCGCGCCGCGGGCGAGCGCTTCCTGCAGGACGGGCTCTACGGCCATCATCTGAACCGCTTCCTGGCACTGTTTCCGCGCCGCCGGATTCTGCTGCTGCTCTATGAGGAGACGGTGCGCCATCCGCAGGTGCAGCTGGCCCGGCTGGCGGCCCATATCGGCTGCCGGAGCGCCCTGCCCGCGCCGCCTGCGGGGCGGGTGAAGGACCGCAGCGCGCCCATGGTGCCGCTGCGGCTGCGGCAGCTGCTGCGCCCGGCGCGGCCCTGGCTGGACCGGATCCGCCACCGCACACCGCTGCGCCAGATCCGGGCGGCGGTGGCCCGGCCGGTGGATTATCCGCCGCTGCCCGCGGCGCTGGCGGCGGAAATGCGCGCTTTCTACCGCAGCGACACAGCGCTGCTGCAACAGCTCATGGGCTGCGATCTGAGCGCCTGGGCCTGTGCCCCGGATGCACAGGGCGCACAGGAGGCGCACCGGGCATGATCCTGCATGTGATCACCAGTTTTGCCTCCCATGGCGGTGCCCAGACCATGCTGGCGCGGCTGCTGGCGCAGAGCCGGGAGCCGGCCCTGGTGGTGCCGCTGACCGAGGCCTCGCCGCGCAACATTGCGCTGGTGGACAATCCCCGCGTTTCTTACGCGCCGCTGGGCGCGCGCTCGGCGCTGGCGATGCCGGGGGCCGCCTGGCAGCTGGCGCAGCTGATCCGCCGCCGCCGCCCGCGCGCCATCCTGTGCTGGATGTACCACGCCATGGCCATCGGCGCCCTGGCGGCCCGGCTGGCGGGCAGCCGGGTGCCGCTCTACTGGACGGTGCGCCAGGCGCTGGACGATCCGGCGGCTTTGAGCCGCAGCACCCGTGCCGCGGTGCGCCTGTCGCGCCGCCTGTCGGGACAGGCGGCCGGCATCATCTACAATTCGCAGCGCGCCCTGGAGCAGCACGGCGCCTACGGGTTTGCGCCCGCCCGGGCGCTGATGATTCCGAACGGGTTCGCGCTGCCATCCGCGCAGCCGCAGCCCGGCCCGGCGCGGGTGTTCGGCATCGCGGCGCGGCTTCACCCGCAGAAGGATCACGGCTGCTTCTTTGCCGCCGCCGCCCTTGCCCTGCAGCGCTGCCCGGAGCTGCGCTTTGCGGCGGCGGGCGAGGATGTGGAGGCCGGCAATCCGCAGATCCGCCATCTGCTGGCGCAGAGCGGCCTGCCGCCGGAGCGGATCGAACTCTGCGGCGAGCTGGCGGATATGGACGGGTTCTACCGCCGCATCGGTGCGCTGGTGCTGTCCTCGCGCACCGAGGGGTTTCCGAATGTGCTGGCCGAGGCGATGAGCCATTGCCGCCCGGTGATCACCACTGACACCGGCGATGCCGCCGCGGTGGCCGGCCCTTCCGGGCTGGTGGTGCCGCCGCGCGATCCGGCGGCGCTGGCCGCCGCAATGACGGAGATGGCGGGCTGGAGCCCGGAGCGCTACGCCGCCGCCGCGCAAAAGGCGCGGGCGCGGGTGGAAGAGCGTTATACCCTGCCCGCCATTGCCGCCGCCTTTGATGCGGTGCTGAACGGGGAGGCCCTGCCATGTGCGGTGTGACCGGCTTTGCCGCCTTCGGCCCGTTTGAAGCAGTTCCCGCCCGCGCTGCGCTGCAGGCCATGAGCACCAGCCTGGCCCACCGCGGCCCCGACGGAGAGGGGCTGTGGCTGGACCCGGAGGCCGGGGTGGCGCTGGCCCAGCGTCGGCTGGCCATCATCGATCTCAGCGAAACCGGCGATCAGCCGATGGCGTCGCCGGGGGGGCGCTACATGGCGGTCTTCAACGGCGAGATCTACGGCTACCGGGCGCTGCGGACGGAGCTGGCGGCGCGCGGCACCGCCTTCCGCGGCAGTTCCGATACCGAGGTGCTGCTGGCGGCGGCGGAGATCTGGGGGGTGCAGGCGGCGCTGGAGCGGGTCAACGGCATGTTTGCGCTGGCGCTTTACGACCGGCAGGCGCGCAGGCTGATCCTGGCCTGCGACCGGCTGGGCAAGAAGCCGCTGTACATCGGGGTGCAGGGCGGGCTGCTGCTGTTCGGCTCGGAGCTGAAGGCGCTGCGCGCCCACCCCGCATTCACCGCGCCGCAGCTGGACCGGCAGGCGCTGGCGGCCTTTCTCAGCTACGGCTACATCCCGGCGCCGCAAACGATCTACCGCGAGGCGGTGAAACTGCCGCCGGGCCACCTGCTGGAGCTGGACCTGGCTGCGCCGCCGCCCTCTGCCCGGGCTTTGGCGGCGCAGGCGCGGCCGTACTGGCGGGCCGAAGCCGCGGCGGCGGCGGGGCTGGCCGATCCGTTCCCGGACACGGCCGCAGCGCTGGCGGCGCTGGAGGCGCAGCTGGAAACGGCAGTGGGCGAGCGCATGGTGGCGGATGTGCCGGTGGGCGCCTTCCTGTCGGGGGGCATCGATTCCACCCTGGTGACGGCGATGATGCAGGCCCAGTCGCAGACCCCGGTGCTGAGCTTCACCGTGCGCTTTGGCGAGGCGGAGGTGAACGAGGCTGATCATGCCGCCGCCCTGGCCCGCCATATCGGCACCGACCACCATGAGGTCACCGCCACGCCGCACATGGCGCTGGATCTGCTGGAGCGGATGCCGGATGTCTATGACGAGCCCTTTGCCGATCCCTCGCAGCTGCCGTCGCTGCTGGTGTCGCAGCTGGCCCGCGGGCATCTGAAGGTGGCGCTGTCGGGCGACGGCGGCGATGAAAGCTTTGGCGGCTATGCGCGCTACGGGCGGATGATGATGTTCGAGCGGCTGGCCGGCCGGGTGCCGGGAATGGCCGCCCGGATGCTGGCCGGTGCCCCGGAGATGCTGATGCGGGGACTGACAGCGGCGCTGCGGGCAGGGCTGCCGCCGCATCTGCGCCGCGAAGCCAGCCCCGACCGGCTGCGCAAGCTGGCCGCCATCCTGGCGCATCCGGATTTCCGCAGCCGCTATGAAGCGCAGTTTTCGATGTGGGCGCCGGATGCGGTGATGCGCGCCGCCCCGGCCCGGCCGCCCGCGGCCTTCACCGCCCGCGCCCTGCCTGAGGGTCTTGGCCTGCCGGCGCTGATGATGCTGCTGGACACCCTGGTCTATCTGCCCGGCGATGTGCTGGTGAAGGTGGACCGGGCCTCGATGGCGGAAGGGCTGGAGGTGCGGGCGCCGCTGCTGGATTACCGGGTGGTGGAGACCGCCTGGCGGATGCCGGCCGCGCTGCGCTTTGACGGCGGCGGCGGCAAGGCGGCACTCCGGCAGCTGCTGGCGCGGCGGGTGCCGCAGCAGCTGTTCGACCGCCCCAAACAGGGGTTTTCGATCCCCCAAAATGCCTGGCTGCGCGGACCGCTGAGGGCGCGGGCCGCAGATCTGTTCGAAACCGGCGGCGCGGTGGCGGATGAGCTGGATGCAGCGCTCCTGCGGCGGCGCTGGCAGGAGCACCTGTCGGGGCGGCGCAACTGGGGTGCCCATCTGTGGGCGGTGCTGATGCTGGATCTCTGGCTGCGGCGCTGGATGGCATGACGGGACCGGGGGAGACAGGGGTGAGGACAGGGATGAAACAGGAAAGGAACAGCTCCGTGCGGACTCATATGCGCATGGCGGCCCTGGTCGGCCTCGCCACGCTGCTGCTGATCGCCGGGCTGGAGGGCGGCATCCGGCTGCTGGCGCCGCAGACCGTGCGCACCGCCTATCTGGAGGGCGGGCCGATGGCGCTGAAGGATCCGGTGCTGGGCCATGTCAACCGGCCCGGCACGCGGGCGCGGGTGCGGGCGCCGGAATATGATGTGGAATATGCCACCGACAGCCGCGGCTTCCGCACCGGCGGCGCGCCTGCGGCAGAACCCGCCGCAGGCGCCGTCCGGGTCCTGCTCCTGGGGGATTCCTTCACCTTCGGCGCCGCCAATGCGGCGCAGGACAGCTGGGCCGCCCTGCTGGAGCAGCGCTTTGCTGCCGGGGGCCGCGCCGTCGAAATCATCAATGCCGGGGTGCCGGGCTATGACACGTCCCAGCAGGCGCTGTATCTGGAGCGGCTCTACGGCAGCCTGCAGCCGGATATCGTGCTGGTCAGCTTCATGACCAACGACCTGTTCGTGAACGAGCCTATTCAGCGCGCGCCGGATGGCACCGAGACCGCCCGCGGCGATGCCAGGGCAGTGATTGCCCAGGGCGCCAGGAAACGCTCCTCGCTGCAGGCGGTCACCCTGCTCAAGCGGCAGCTGATGAAAAGCGACAGCACTTATGTGCGGCTCTATCTGATGACACCCCGGGCCGCCTTCTACAGCCTGCCCGCCTCGGATCTGGTGCAGCGCAAGATGGCGGCGACCCAGGCGCTGCTGCGGCGCATCCGTGAATTCTGCGCGGCCCGGGGCGCCGCGCTGCTGGTGGTTTCGGTGCCGCAGCTGTTCCAGGTTTTTGCGGCTGCGGCGGACAGCCCGCCCAAGGGGGTGATCCCGGACCTGCCGGACCGGGAACTGACCCAGTTCGCAGCTTCTGAAGGGATCGCCTGGGTCAGCCTGCTGGATCTGCTGGTGCAGAGCTACCGGCGCGGCGGCGCGGATCTCTATCACCGCTATGACGGCCATCTGAACGCGGCCGGCAACCGGGTGATGGCCGAAGCGGTGCATGCCGCGCTGCTGCCGCTGCTGGCAGAGCGGGAGACGGCGCAGAAGGCCGCCCTGGGCACGGAGGCCCGGCCATGAGCGCCGGTGCTGCCCCGGTGCGGGTGCTGATCTGTTCGGCGGGGCGCCGGGTGGAGCTGATGCAGCGGTTCCGCGCCGCCGCCGGGCGGCTGGGCCTGCCGCTGGAGGTTCTGGCCTGCGACCTGGACCCGGACGGCAGTGCGGCCTGCGCGCTGGCAGAGCGGGCGTTTCAGGTGCCGCGCTGCGATGATCCGGGCTACGGCGCGGCGGTGCTGGACGTGGTGCGCCGGACCGGGGCGCAGCTGGTGGTGCCCACGATAGACCCGGATCTGATGCCGCTGGCCCGCGCCGCGGAGGAATTTGCGGCGCTGGGGGCGCGGCTGCATGTGTCGCCGGTGCCGGTGATCGGAACGGTGCGCGACAAGCTGCAAACGGCGCAGGTGCTGGGCACGGCCGGGGTGCCGGTGCCGCGCACCCTGGACCGGACCGGGCTGGAGGCGGCGCCGGAGGCGCTTGGCTGGCCGGTCTTTGCCAAGCCTTCGGGCGGCAGCGCCAGCCGCGGGCTGCAGGTGTTCGAACAGCTGCAGGATCTGCCCGCCTGCTTCCCCGAGCCGATGATCTTCCAGGAGCTGCTGGCAGCGCCGGAATACACCGTCAACATGTTCGTCGACAGCCAGGGAGCCCTGCGCACGGTGATCCCGCATCTGCGCCAGCGGGTGCGCGCGGGCGAGGTGGAAAAGGGCATCACCGAACGGCGGGCGGATCTCCATGCAATTGCCGAAGGCATCCTGCGGGCGCTGCCCGGCTTGCGCGGCGTGGCCTGTTTCCAGGTGCTGAGCGCGGCGGACGGCCAGCCCAGGGTGATCGAGATCAACGCCCGCTTCGGCGGCGGCTACCCGCTGGCGGATGAGGCCGGCGCCTGTTTCGCCCAATGGCTGCTGGAGGAGGTCTCGGGCCTGCCCTGCAGCGCGCATGACAACTGGCGCGAGGGCGTACGGATGATGCGCTATGACAGCGCCGTCTACCGGGGCTGACCGGGATGGGCCGCGCGGCGCCGGGCTGGATGGTGGTCTTCGACCTGGATGACACGCTGTATCTGGAACGCGATTTCGCCTTCAGCGGCTACCGCCATCTGGAGCAGGTGGTGGCCGCGCAGACCGGGGTGCGGGGGTTCGGTGCCGCCTGCCGCGCCCTGTTCGAGGGCGGCGCGCGGCGGCATGTCTTCGACCGCGCCTGTGCAGAACTGGGGCTGGCTGCGGGGCCGGAACGGATTGCGCAGCTGGTGGCCGGGTACCGGGGCCACAGGCCCGAGATCGCGCTGTGCCCGGATGCGGCGCGCTATCTGGCACAGGCGCCCGGGCCGCTGGGCCTGATCACCGACGGGCCGGAAACCATGCAGCGCAACAAGATCTCAGCACTTGGATTACAGGCTCTGATAAAGCATATCCGGCCCACCGGCGCCTGGGGGGCGGGATATGGCAAGCCGCATCCCCGCGCCTTCCGGGAAATGGAAGACAAGGCGCCGCGGGGCGCCCGGCTGGTCTATGTCGCTGACAACCCGGCCAAGGATTTCGTGACCCCCAGGGCGCGCGGCTGGGCCGCGGTGCAGATCCTGCGCCCCGGGGCGGTGCATGATCCCGAGCCCCCCGGTGCCGGTCATGCGGCGCATCTGCGGATTCAGAGCCTGGATGAACTGGACCCGGCGCTGGCCGCCTGGGCGGCCTGAGCGGCCCCGGGCCCGGCAGCCCCCGCAATGACCTGATCCCAGTCCGCCAGCACCCGGTCCGGCGCCAGCCGCGCCCAGGCCTGCGGCGCCGCCGTGGACATGCGCTGCCGCAGGCCCGGGTCGCGGGCCAGCCGGATCACCGCGCGGGCCAGGGCAGCCGGATCCTCCGGCGGCACCAAAAGCCCGTTTTCCCCGTCGCGGATCAGCTCGCGCGGGCCGTAGTCGCAGTCAAATGCCACCGCCGGCAGCCCGTGCACCGCCGCCTCTGCCAGAACATTGGGAAACCCCTCGTAGCGCGAGGACAGAAGCAGCATGTCGGCCTCCCCGATCCAGCCGCCGGGCTGCGGGCACAGGCCCGGCAGCGACACGCAGTGCTGCAGCCCCAGCCGGGCGCGCAGCTGCTCCAGCCGCCTCCGCTCCGGGCCCTCGCCCCAGATGGTGAGCCGGGTGGCGGGCAGCGCTGCATGTATCTCCTGCATCGCCTGCAGCAGCAGGTCGAACCCCTTCTGCCGGTCCAGCCGCCCGGCGGCCGCCAGCTGCAGCCCGTCCCGTCCCGGATCCAGCCGCGGCGCGATGCCGGCATAGGGGGCGCAGGGGTTGGGGATCACCCGGGCACGCGCGCGCAGGGCGCAGGGCAGCGCCTCGCGGGCGCGCTGGGTCTGCATCACCACGGCGGCGGCGCGCCGGGCCAGCAGGTCCTGCGCCCGCCGCCAGACCGGGTGCCCGCCCTGCGCCTGCGGATTGTTGCGCTCCGATATGATCACCGGGCAGGACGGATGCAGCGTGGCCGCCGCCGCCAGGGTCAGCACGTTCACCTTGGTCAGGAAGGACACCACCAGATCCGGCTGCACCAGGCCCATGACCTGGCGGATGTGGCGCATGCGGTGCAGCTGCACGGCACCGCGCGCCGGGGCGCCGGCCGTCTGCATCGGATGCAGGGCAACCGCGTCCGGATAGGGGAAATAGGAGCCTTCGGCAGGCATCGACAGCGCCGCCGCATGCACCTCGTCGCCCCGGGCGGCACGGTGGGCGGCCAGCATTGCCATCACCTTCTCGGCGCCGCCGGCCCCGAAGCCGCCCTGGATCAGCAGCAGCCGCATCGCGCGCTCCCTCCCGGCCCGTTCAATGACTGCTGCGCTGGCGCAGCCGGCCCGGCGGCGCGCCTTCGGAAGGGGGGCGCGGCCGCGGCCTGCGCGGCAGCTCTGCCTGCGGCGGCGGCAGCGCCGCCGGGCGGGCGCTGTGGAACTCCGGCGGCGCGTTCAGCTCCCGTTCGATCAGCGGCCGCTGCAGATCCTTGGACTGCAGGAAGATCCGCCCGATGTATTCGCCGATGATGCCAAGGAACATGGCGTTGAGGGTAATCGACAGCAGCAGCAGGATGGTGGTGGTGGCAAAGCCCGCGGGCCAGTCCTGGCCGAACACCACCTTTGCAATCACATAAAAGATCATCAGCAGGAAGGTCAGCAGCCCGGCGGTGAGGCTGATCAGCGAGGCCAGCCGCAGGGGCAGCAGCGAATGATTGATCAGCCCGTCCACCGCCAGCGACAGCATCGCCCGGAACGGAAACTTCGACTCTCCGGCGGTGCGGGCGGCGCGGTCGTACTCGAACCCCGCCTGGCTGAATCCCATGCCGCTGATCATGCCCCGCACATAGGGCGAGCGGTCGTTGGAGCGGCGCAGCTCATCCAGGATGCGGCGGTCGCTGAGACGGAACTCGCCGGCATTGCGCGGCAGGTCGTCCTGGCTGATCATGTCGATCAGCGCATAGAAACCGCGCCGCGCGGCCGCCACCAGCACCCCGTCGGGCAGGCGGCGGCGGATGCCGTAGACCACGTGATGGCCCTGGCGCCACATTTCCAGCATCCGCGGGATCAGCTCGGGCGGGTCCTGCAGGTCGCAATCCAGCTGCACCGCGCAATCGCCCCGCGCCGCCCGGTAGGCGGTCAGCACAGAGGCCTGGTAGCCGACGTTGCGGGAAAAGCGGATCACCCGCACCCGCGGGTCGGCGGCAGCGATCTCCGTCAGGATCGCAAAGGTGCGGTCGCTGGAGTGATTATCGGTGAAGATGATCTCCGGGGTGCAGTCCGGCAGCCCCTCGAACACCGCGGCGACCCGCTCATAGGCGGTGCGCACGGTCTGCTCCTCGTTCAGCGCCGGGATCAGCACCGACACCAGCGTCAGGCCTGTTTCCGGTCCTGTTTCTGCGCCCCGGCCGGGGTCTGCAGCATCTGTTGTTCCCATTGCAATATCCTTTCAAGCCCTTCGGCAAGGGTGAATTGCGGCGCCCAGCCCAGGCGGCTGCGGATCCGCGTGGTATCCGTGTGCAGCAGGCTGCCTGTGCCGCGGCCCGCTGCAGCCTCCGCCGGGAGGCGGATCAGCGCCTGCGGCGCCTGCGCCAGCCGGGCCATCAGCGCCGCCAGCTCTGCCATGTCCGGGGCCAGGCCGCTGCCCAGGTTGACCACCGGCCCGGCGGCGGCAGGCCGGGCGGCAATGGCCAGCAGCCCGGCCACCGCGTCCTCCACATAAATCAGCTCGCGGCGGCTGTGCGGGCTGTGCAGTTCTGTCACCCGGCCCGCGGCCAGGTTGCGGGCCAGCTGCGGGATCAGGAAATCCTGCGACTGGCCGGGCCCGCAGGTCAGCGCCAGCCGGGCTGTCACCGCCGCAAACGGCAGCCGCGGTTGCGCCATCTCAAGATAGCGGGTGGCGGCCAGCATCGAGGCCCCGTAGGCATTCAGCGGCGCCTCGCGGGCGGTTTCGCTGAACCGCTCCGGCCCGGCGCCGTATTCGGCAATGGTGCCCAGCCGCACCAGCACTTGCGGCGGCTCCGCCGCGGCGGCGGCAGCCAGCAGCGCGGTCAGCGGCAGCAGGTTGTCCCCGATGCTGCGGCCCAGATCCTCCAGCCCCGGCTCCGCCCGGAACCGGGTCGCGGCGGCGGCGTGGAACAGGATCTGCGGCCGGGCCGCCGCCAGCGCCGCGGCCAGTGCCGCCGGGTCCTGCGGCGGCGCCCGCAGCAGCTGCAGCTGCGGTGCAATGCCCTGCAGCCGGTCCAGCCGCGAGGCCGGGCGCAGCAGCACGCTGACCGCGTCGCCGCGCGCCAGGCAGGCCCGCGCCAGATGCGAGCCGATGAAGCCGCTGGCCCCGGTTATGAGCACCCGTGCCACCGCCCGCCCTCAGGGAATGATCCGCGGGCTGGGCAGCGGCACGATGAACTTGCCGCCGCGGGCCTCGAACTCCGCCATCTGCTCGCGGATTTCATCAAAGAAATTCCAGGCCAGCACCAGCAGGTAGTCGGGCTGCCGCTCCGCCACCGCCTCCGGCCCCAGCACCGGGATCATCATCCCCGGCGAATAGAGCCCCTGCTTCAGCGGGTTGCGGTCGGCCAGGAAGTCCAGCGTCTCCGGGCCGATGCCGAAATAGTTCAGCAGCGTGTTGCCCTTGGCCGGGGCGCCGTAGCCGGCAATGCTCTTGCCGCTGGCCTTGAGCCCCTTCAGGATCCGGGTCAGCACTTCGCCCAGATCCTGCACCCGGCCGGCAAAGGCCTCGTAGCTTTCGCGCCGCAACAGACCGGCGGCCCGTTCTTCTTCCAGCATCTGTGCCACCACGGGCGCGGGGTCCGCCTGCAGCGCCGCGGGCTGCAGGAACACCCGCATCGAGCCGCCATGCACCGGCAGCCGGGTGACATCCACCACATCCAGCCCCACCGCTTCGCCCAGCCGCACGATCGACAGCAGGCTCAGCTCCGACAGGTGCTCGTGATAGACATTATCGAACTCGTTGGTCTCCAGGATGGTCTTGCCCCAGGGCACCTCGATGATGAAGGTGCCGTCGTCTTCCAAAAGCGCCAGCACCCCGGTGCAGAAGCCATGCAGGTCATCGATGTGGTTGAAGGTGTTGGTGGTGGTGATCACCCGGGCCGGGCCTTCGGCGGCGCGGACCCGTGCTGCGGTCTCCGGGTTGAAGAAGGCGGTGTCCACCCGCACCCCGCGCTCTGCCGCGATCACCGCCAGATTGGCAGCCGGATCAATGCCCAGGGTGCGGCCGCCCTGCGCATTGGCATGGCTGAGCATCAGCCCGTCGTTGCAGCCGATGTCGACGATCAGCCCGGCGCCTTCACCGCGGCCCGCGCGCGCCACGGCCACCTGCGCCAGCTCCGCGAAATGGCTGTGCATGGTGGCCGCGCCCGAGGGCACATAGAGATAGTTGGTGAAGAAATCCGGCGGCACCTGGTCGGCCACCTGCAGCAGGCCGCAGTCGAGGCAGGCCTGGGCATTGAGCGCAAAGGACGGCTGCGGCCTGGTCCGGTCCTCAGGGCGCACGAACATGTTGGCGGGCGGATGCGCGCCCATCGGCAGCACCAGCATCAGATTGGACGAGCGGCAGCAGCGGCAGGCGGTCAGCAGTGACGGGCGCGCAGGCGGGCGGGTGGCAGGCGGGCGGGTGAAGGTCCGGTTCATGAGGCAATGTCCTTCTGGAACGGGGCCGCGAAGCGGCTGAATGTGTCATGCATGTAGGCAATCTGCGCCGCCTCCAGCCCGTGGTGGCAGGCCAGCAGGATGCCGCCCTCCATCACCCGGTCGGCCTGCGGATAGCCGCCCGGCGCGGCCCGGTGCGCCACCCCCTGCATGGCCGGCTGGCGCAGGATGTTGCCGGTGAACACCGGCCGGGTCTGGATGTCGGCCCGCTCCAGCGCGATCTGCAGCTCCTTGCGGCTGAACGGCGCGTCTGCGCGCAGCGTCAGCGGGAAGGCCAGCCAGCCGGTGCGCGACTGCGGCAGCTGGCGGGGCAGGACAAACCAGTCCCTGTATTGGGAAAAAAACGCCAGATGGGCTGCGAAATTCTGCTCCCGCGCGGTGATGTTGCGCTCCAGCTTGCCCAGCTGCACCAGTCCGAAGGCGGCGCTGATCTCGGACGGCTCCAGATTGTAGCCAAGTGCCTCGAACAGGAATTTGGCGTCATAATCGATGCCGTCGACACGGGCGCTGAACCGGTTCTCCAGCTTCTCGGATTCTTCGAACAGCGAGGAGGTCCGCCCCCAGGAGCGCAGCAGCAGCGCCTGCCGCCCCAGGCTGTCCTCATTGACGCAGAGCATGCCGCCGTTGCCCGCGCCGTTGATCACATGGGAGCCGTAGAAGCTGGTGGTGGAGACATCGGACCAGGTGCCGGTGCTGGTGCCGCCGATGGCGGCGCCCAGGGTGTCGGCGCTGTCCTCGATCACCTTCAGCCCATGGGCATCGGCAATCTGCCGGATCCGCGGCCAGTCCGGCAGGTTGCCGATCAGCGACGGGATCATCAGCGCCGAGGTGCTGGGCGTGATCATTGCCTCGATGGCCTCAGCATCGATGTTATAGGTGCCCTCCTCCACATCCGCGAAGGCCGGCACCAGCCCCTGGCGCACCAGCGGCGCCACCGTGGTGGCAAAGGTCAGCGCCGGGGTGATGACCTCGCTGCCCTTGGGCAGGTCCAGGATTTCCACCGCCAGGTAATTGGCAGAGGAGCCGGAATTCACCATGATCCCGTGGCGCTTGGCAAAGAGCGCCGCCACCTCCTGCTGCATCTGCCGCACCCGCGGCCCCATCTGGGTCGAGGTCTTCAGCACCTCGACAACCGCATCGATCTCTTCCTGGCCGTGCACTGTCTGGCCGTAATTCACACGCATTGAAATCATCCCCCTCAAACCGTCTGTGCGCGGCGCCCCCGGGCCGCTTGCTGCTATTGCGCGGCGGGCTGCCGCCGGATCCCTGTTCTGTCTGCATCTGCCGCCATCAGGCTGCTGTAGCGGCTGATCTGCGCCCGGCTCAGCGCCGCCATGCCGGTGCCGCCGTCCTGGAACGCCCGGTACCATTCAGCTGTCATCGCCGCCGCCTCCGGCAGCGCCAGCTGCGGCTGCCAGCCCAGCCGCAGCCGCGCCCGGGTGCTGTCGAGCCGCAGCAGCCCGGCCTCATGCGGGCCGTCCTCTGCCGGGCTGAAATCCATCTTCGGCGCCCCCGCCCCCCAGGCCGCGCAGAAGAGCGCCGTCAGCTCCCGCACGGTGACGGTGCCCGCCAGCGGCGGGCCGAAATTCCAGGCTCCGGCAAACTCTGCCCCCTCCGGCCCCAGGAGCCGCGCTGCCAGCGCCAGGTAGCCCGACAAGGGCTCCAGCACATGCTGCCAGGGCCGCACCGCCTGCGGGCGGCGGATCTGCAGCGGCTGATCCGCAGCGGCAGCACGGGCCAGATCGGGCACCAGCCGCTCCGCGCCCCAGTCGCCGCCGCCGAACACATTGCCCGCCCGGGCGGTGGCCAGCTGCGGCCCGTCCGGGGCCGCAAAGAAAGCATTTCTGTAGGCGCCCGCCACCAGCTCGGTGCAGGCCTTGGAGGCGCTGTAGGGATCATGGCCGCCCAGGGGGTCGCTCTCGCGGTAGCCCCAGTCCCATTCCCGGTTCTCGTAGCATTTGTCGCTGCTGACCACGACGGCGGCCTGCAGCGACGGCATCCTGAGTGCTGCATCCAGCACATGGGCAGTGCCGCCGGCATTGGTCTCGAAGGTTGCGGCCGGCGCCTGGTAGGACCGGCGCACCAGGGGCTGCGCAGCCAGGTGGAACAGCACCTCCGCATCCGCCCCCGCCAGCGCTTCCGCCAGCGCGCCGGGATCGCGGATATCGGCAATCCGGCTGTCCAGAGCCTGATCCAGCCCGCAGGCGGCAAAGAAGGACGGGCCCGGCTCCGGCGCCAGCGCCAGCCCGGTGACCCGGGCCCCCAGCTGCTGCAGCCAGAGGCACAGCCAGCCGCCCTTGAAGCCGGTATGGCCGGTGACCAGCACCCGCCGCCCGGCAAAGACGCCGCCGAAACCGGGATCCGGACCCTCTGCCATGCGCGCCGCCTCAGATCGCCACGGCGGGGAACGCCGCGCCGGGCCTGTCTTCGAACCGCATCCAGGGCGGCACCTCCTCGTCGCACATGGCGTTGAGGCTGTTGCGGTCGCGGATGGTGTCCATCGGGTGCCAGAAGCCTTCATGGCGGTAGGCCATCAGCTCGCCGTCGCGCGCCATCTGGGTCAGCGGCGACTGCTCCAGCGGCTCCATGTCGTCGACCATATAGTCCATCACCCCGGGCTCGAAGACGAAGAAGCCGCCGTTGATCCAGGTCTCGCGCTTGCGCACCTTCTCGGTGAAGGCATCGACCCGGTCGCCCTTCAGCTCGATATTGCCGAAGCGGGCGGGCGGCTGCACCGCGGTGACCGTGGCCAGCTTGCCGTGCGACTTGTGGAAGTCGATCAGCGCCGCGATGTCGATATTGCCGAGCCCGTCGGAATAGGTGCACATGAAGGTCTCGTTGGGGGTCAGCCAGTCGCGCAGGCGGCGGATCCGCCCCGAGGTCATGGTATGGGCGCCGGTGTCCACCACCGAGACGTTCCAGCCGCCGGGGCGGGACGGGATCAGCCGCAGCTTTCCGGTGTCGACCGAGACGCTGATATTATTGGCAATCAGATGGTAATTGGCAAAGAACTGCTTGAGCAGCAGTGCCTTGTAGCCCGCCGCCACGATAAATTCCTGATGGCCGAAATGGCTGTAGATATCCATCACCCGGGCAATGATCGGGCGCCCCCCCACCTCGACCATCGGCTTGGGTATGGACACGGTTTCCTCAGCCAGCCTGGAGCCAAGCCCGCCGGCCAGAAGCACGCATTGCATCGGTAATCCCTCCACTCGTCAAAATACATCTCCCACGCCTGCGCCCGGGCCCCCGCCCCGGCCTGCTCTGGTCTTTCCGGGCCTCAAACCCCTTCGTCTTGCGGCCGCTGCAGCTTCACGGCTGCTTGTGCGGCGGGCACAGGAACAGCTGTCCGGTGCCGTATCTGTTGGCCAGATCCCCCGGCCCTTCTTTTTGCCCTTCTTCCGGCCTCTCCCCGGCCGGGATCCTGCGGCAGCCCCGTGCCAGCGCATAGGCCAGCAGCGGTTTCTCCAGCTCCGGCGCGTAGCCCAGCAGCAGGGCAGCGGGCGGATCGGCGGCAAACAGCGCCTCCAGATCCTCAGGCCCCGCCATCCGGTAATGGCGCCGCAGCTCTTCTTTCAAATAGGGCGAAATCCGGTAAGCAAACTGCCCGGTGGCAAATTCCGCATATACCGGCAGTCCGGCCTCCAGCGGGTAGACCGGCATGAAGGTGGCGATGGGCCCTTCCGGCGCGCCTGCGCGGGCCAGCGCCTGGCGCAGCGCGGCGCCGCCGCGCACGGCCTTTGCCCCGGCAAATTCCCCGGGCCGGGCCAGCGCCGCCAGGCCGCCGCCCAGCCGCGGCGCTCCCAGCGCCAGGCAGACCAGTGCCGCGCCGCCCAGAAGCGGCAGCAGCCCGGCCTGCACCGGCGCCTCCAGCCGCCGCCACAGCAGCGCCGCCAGCAGCACCAGAACCGCCAGCGGCGGAATATAATACTGCACAAAGCCCGGCGCCGGCAGCAGGCTCATCGCCGCCGCCAGGACCAGCGCGGCCCCCAGCACCAGGATCTGGCCGCCGCCCTGCGGCGGGGTCCTGCGGGTGCTGCCCCGCGGCGCGGCCCACAGGCAGCAGGCCAGCAGCAGCGCCAGCACCAGCGCGCTGCCGGACAGCCAGGTCTCCTGCGCCAGCTGCAGCCGCGCACCCAGCCCCAACGCCAGCCCCGGTTCCGCCGCCGCATGGTCCAGCCAGTAGGCCTTGTGCGGCCCGGTGTGGAACCCCGCCACATGGGCCAGGAAGCTGGCGGGATCGCGCAGCAGGTACCAGAACAGCGGCAGCGCCCCCAGGATCCCGCCTCCATAAAGCGGCAGCACCACCTGCCGCAGCCGGCGGCGCAGCGGCAGCGCGGCGGGCAGGAAAAAGGCGCCGACCGCCGCCGGCGGGATGAAGACCACGGCGCTGGCTTTCATGCCCGCTGCCAGCGACAGGCACAGCCCGGACAGCAGCAGGCCCGCGCGGCCCGGCTCCGGCTTCAGCGTCTCCTGCACGAACAGCCCCAGCCCCCAGAGCGCAAAGGGCAGCGGCAGCAGGTTGTTGGTGGCGCTCATTCCGGCCTGGGTCAGCAGGGGCGTGCAGGTGATCAGCATCAGCGGCAGCAGCAGCGCCAGCGCCCTGGAGCGCCCCAGCCGCCAGCCGGCCCAGGCGGCGCCTGCCAGGAGCAGCAGCCAGGCGCAGAACACCGCCAGCCGTGCCGCGCCAAGCAGGCCGAAGCCGCCGGACAGCTGGTGAAAGCCCCAGAACAGCCAGGCGCTGTCCGGCACGTGGTTGTAGAACATATCGCGGTAGAGCTGCAGCTCCGGCAGCAGCGCGGCGGGCGGCACATAAAGCGTCTCGTCCCGGCGCAGCCCATAGGCCATCAGCCGCCCGAACAGCCCTGCCAGCAGCAGCGCTGCCGCCAGCCCTGCCAGCACACCCCGCAGGCGCGTCCTGGCCTGCCCTCCGGACACAGGCCCGGCGGCAGGCCCTGCGGTGCGGCTTGCGCCCGGTGCCTCCAGCAGGCTCACCGCCGCCGCCTCCCCGCGGCCCGGGGCGGCACTCCCAGTGCCAGGGACACCAGCACAAAGGTGAGCGCCGCGGCCGGCGCCAGCGCCAGCGCCTGGGCCGCATAGGGCCCGGCGCCCGCGCTCAGCAGCAGCTGCAAGAGCCCCGCGTTGAACCCGTAAGCCACGGCATAGGCCAGTGCGTAGGGCGGCAGCCGGCCATAGCCCGAAACCCCGAACACCAGCCGCGCATGCAGCATGTAATTCCACAGGATGCCGAGGGCGAACTGCCCCGCCAGCGCCGCCTGCGGCGGCAGGCCTGCACTCAGCCCCAGCGCATAGACGCCATAGCCGAAGGCGGTATTGGCCAGCCCCGCCAGCAGGAAGCGCAGCATCCGCGCCCGCGGCGGCGGCCGCGGCAGGGCCCGCGCCCGCATCATAGCGCCGCCAGCCCGGGCGGGTGCAGCACTGCGGCAGGCGCCCCGGGAGCGGCCGCAGGCTCGATTCCCATATGCTGCATCAGCAGATGGTTGACGCGGTGCACATCATAGACACGGCAGGCCCGGTCCCGCGCCGCCGCCCCCATCCGGCGGGCCAGCGCGGGGGTGCGGATGAAGGCCTCCATTGCCGCCGCCAGCGCTTCGGGGTCGTTCTGCGGCACCGTCAGCCCGGCGGCGCCGCCCAGGGTCTCGCCGCAGCCGGGCGCATCGGTGGTGATCACCGCCCGCCCCGAGGCCATCGCCTCAAGGATCGAGCGCGGAATGCCCTCGCGCAGCCGGGTCGGCAGCACAAAGACGCTGCAGCCCTGCAGCCAGGGGCGCACATCGCGGGTGAAGCCGGCCTGTTCCATCAGCCCCTCCGCCTGCCAGCGGGCCAGCTGCTGCGGATCAATGGCATCGGGGTTGCTGTCGGCACCGCCCAGCACCTGCAGGCGGAAACTCAGCTGCTTCTGCCGCAGGATCCGGGCGGCGGCGGCCAGCACCTCCAGCCCCTTGCTGCGCAGCAGCCGCCCCGCAAACAGGAACTGCTGCGGCCCGGCGGGCAGCGGCGCAGGCGCAAACCGCGCGGTGTCGACGCCGGAGCCGGGCACATCATGCAGCGGCACCTGCGGCGGGATCAGCCGGAAGCGGCGGATGTCGGCGCGGTCGGCGCTGTTGTAGCAGAAGGCCGCGGTCAGCCGCCGCAGCGCCAGCCGGTGCAGCAGCACCGCAACGGCGCGCACCCGCCGCCGCCGCCCGTGCGGCCGGGCCTCCATGAAGCCGTAGCCAAGCCCGGTGAACAGCGCATAGCGGCGCGGCACACCGGCCAGCTGTGCGGCCAGGCAGCCGTACAGGATCGGCTTCATCGTATAGGCCAGCACCAGTTCCGGCCGCTGCTGCCGCAGGACCGCCCAGACCGCCCGCAGGCAGGCCAGGTCGCGCAGCGGGCTGGTGCCGGTGCGCTCCAGCGGGATCTCCTGCCAGGCGATGCCCTCAGCCTCCAGCACCGCGGCAGTGGCGGCATCGATCTGCGCCGCCAGCGCCAGCACCGCATAGCCGTTGGCCTGCAGCCGCCGCATTAGGTCGAGCCGGAAATTGACCAGCGAATAGCCGAGGCTGCCGATCACCACCGCGCGCCGCTGCCGGGTCATTGCCGCGCCTCGCGGCGGCGGCGGCCGGCGCCCGGCGCGGCCGGCACCGAGGGCAGCGTGCCGGTGCGCCGCCGCGGGCCGGATTTCGGCGGCAGCGGCGGCGGATTGCTGTAGCCCGGCACCAGGTCCTGCAGCAATGCGCGGACCGCGCTGCTGCGGCCTGCGCGGGCGGCCTGCTCCAGCTTCAGGATCATCGCCCGGAGCCGGGAAATCGGCACCCCGTCGGGGCGCGCCGCGCTGATCCCTGGAATGCCGGGGTCGCGGCGTTCCTCACTGGCGTCGAACAGCTCCTCGAACAGCTTTTCACCAGGCCGCGGGCCGATGAACTTGATCTTGATGTCCTCATGCGGGGTGCGCCCGGCGAGCCGGATCATCCGCTCTGCCAGATCGGTGATCTTGACCGGCCGCCCCATGTCCAGGACGAAGATCTCGCCGTGGCTCATCTCCAGCGCCAGGCCGCTGGCGGCGGCGACCAGCGTCAGCTGCACCGCCTCGCGGATGGTCATGAAATAACGCTCCATCCGCGGGTCGGTCACGGTCAGCGGGCCGCCCGCCGAGATCTGCCGCTGGAACAGCGGGATCAGCGAGCCGGAGGAGCCCAGCACATTGCCGAAGCGCACCGAGAAGAAGCGGGTGTCCTCGCCGGTCTCATTGGTGACCCGGTCCTGCGCCTGCACATAGAATTCCGCCACCCGTTTGGTGGCGCCCATCACATTGGTGGTGTTCACCGCCTTGTCGGTGGAGATCTGCACCATGGCGATGGCGCCGCAGCTGCGCGCCGCATCCGCCACGTTGCGGGTGCCGATCACATTGGTCAGCACGCCTTCGCAGGGGTTCTGCTCGACCAGCGGCACATGTTTCAGGGCGGCGGCATTGAACACCAGCTCGGGGCGGTGGCGGGCAAACACCGCCTCCACCCGCGCCGCATCGCGGATGCTGCCGACATAGATCCGGCGCGGCACTTCGGGGAAGTTCTGATCCAGATCCATGCCGATGGTATAGGCGTTCAGCTCGCAGTGATCGAACATCACCAGCTCGGCCGGCTTGAACGACGCGATCTGGCGGCACAGCTCCGAGCCGATCGAGCCGCCGGCGCCGGTGACCAGCACCCGCCGCCCGGCCAGCAGCTGGCGCAGCCGCGAGCGTTCCACCGCGGTCTGGGGCCGGTCCAGGATATCCTCGGGCGCCACATCCTTGAGCCGCGCCCGGCGGCCGCCGGTGCCGCTCTCGATCTCATCAAGCCCCGCCAGCCGCGACACCGCAATGCCATGCGCCTCGCACCATTTGACCAGCCGGGCAATGCCCTCGCTGTCGAAATGGGTGACCGGTTCGGTCAGCAGCAGCCGCTGCGGCAGCAGGTTCAGACCCTCGAGCCAGGCGATCACCCCTGCGGGGTCGCGCAGCGAGCCGGTGATCTGCACGTCGTGGAAATAGAGGCCTTCGGTGTTGCGGGCATCATCGATGATGCCGACCGGATGGTAGCGCGAGCCGGTGTGGCGCAGCGAGCGCAGGAACAGGTCGCAGCTGGTGCCGGTGCCGGCCAGCAGGATCGGGATGCGTTCCTCTTCGCGGGCCTGCAGCCGCTGGCGGCGCCGGATGAACTCGCGCCGCCGCGCCGCCACCCGCAGCGTGCAGAGCGCAGGCACCAGCAGCAGGAACTGGATGAGATGGAGCAGCAGCGGGATGGCAGCGGCCGCGGGCAGCAGCGCCGCCAGCGCGGCAGTGCCCGCCACCGCCAGCAGCGCGCCCTTGAGCACGGTGGCGATATCGCGCAGCGAGGTCGACTTGGTGTGGCGCCGGTAAAAGCCGGCCAGCGGGAACACCGCCGCAGCAGCCAGTCCCGACAGCGCCGCCAGGCTGGCCAGCAGCGGGCCGGGACCCGGCCCCCGCACCGCAGGCGGCGCCAGCCCGTAGGCCAGGAGACCGGCCAGGACGGCCGCCAGAACAGCGGCCAGCAGATCGCCGGCCACCAGGCGGCGGTTGGCCTTCAGCTCCGCCGCCATCTGTTTCCTAGCACGGCCCAGCCACCCGGCCAGGCCGCCAGCCAGCCCCTTGGCCTCTGTCACATTCCCGGAAAAAGAAAACCCATACCCCGGCATACTCAAAACTCCAGCAACACTGGTCACTCACACGGCTGCCCGCCCCGGGGTTCCGGTTGTTTCAGGTGAGTATTTTTGCCTCTGGCAAACACGGCACAGCAAAAGGCCGGCAAAAATGTCATGCGCCCGGCTGCACAGGCAGCCCGGAACGCCGCTCCCTATCCGCAAGCGTGCCGCCGGATCACGGTTCAACAACACGAACCCCGCCTGCGGCACATCCTGAGCCTAACGGCTGATAAGGAAGTCCCCCGGTTTATTTCCCCCCGTTAACCATAGCACAGGTTCCGCGGGCAGCAAAAAATATCCGGGCGGCGGCAAATTATGCACAGGTTTTCCACAGGATTATCAGCAGTCTTGCCGGCAGGCCCGGCACCTCCCGGCCCGCGGCTCTGGACCTGTGCCGGGCTGATTCGGGCGCCCCTGCCGCTATTGCCCGGGCTGCGGCCAGCGGAAGCTGCGGCTGACCTCCAGCGTGTCGCCGGGCTGCAGCAGGGACTGCGGCCCGGCCGCTCCGGGCGCCGCGCCGCCGGGGCGGATGATCCGGTAGCTGACCACGGATTCACCGCCGCCCTGGCCTGCATCCGGGCCCGCGGGCAGGCCTGCGGCCAGCGCTTCGGCATGCAGCAGCCGGGCGGTGGCCAGCCGGGTGCTGAGGCCCGCGATGTCCTGCTCCACCTCATTGAGGCGCACCAGATTCTGCGAGCGGGCGTCACCGGTCAGCTCCAGCGCATCGCGCTCGGCGCGGTTCAGCTGCTGGCGGGCGGTCAGCCGGGCGATCTCCAGGTCCAGCCGCTTGGCCTCCAGGTCATTGAGCGCGGTGGTCAGCGAGGACACCCGGGCGCTGACCGTCAGGCCGCGCTCGCGCAGGCTGCTGGCGGTTTCCAGCTCCTCTTCGGTCAGGGCGATCTGCTTGTCGCGCAGAGTGATCTGCGCGGTCAGATGGCTGATCTGCTGGCGCAGCACCTGCTGCAGGTCGCGGATCCGGCTGCCCTGCGCCGTCCGCGCCGCCTGCGCCGCCGCCAGGATATCGGCTTCGAGGCCGGAGGGCGGCGCGCCCGCATCCGGCGCCGCACCGCTGCCGGGATCCGACAGCGCCTGCAGGTCTGCGGCCAGCCGCCGCCGCTCCTCCTCCAGCGCCGCGATCTGGCCGCTGAGCAGCCGGACCTCTCCCTGCAGCCGCAGCGGCTGCAGGCTGTTGCCGGCGCTGTCCTGCAGCGGCAGCCGCAGCAGCCCGCCTGCCAGCGCCAGCGCCTGCTGCGCCGTCAGGCCCGGGCGGAACGGATAGGCGCCGGGGGCGGCCGCATCGCCCAGCACATAGACCGGCAGATGGCCGGTCACCCCGATCGAGATATGCGGCGGCTCCGCCATGCCGATGCTGCGCCGCAGGATCAGCGCCAGCTGCTCCGCCAGCCCGGCCGGTGTCTGCCCGGCCGCCTCCACCTGCCCGGCCAGCGGCACCAGAAGCGTGCCGTCGGGCTCCAGGGTATATTCCCCCGACACCCCCTCCCATTGCAGGTAGGCGGCCTTGTCCATGTCCCAGCGCAGCGCCCGGAGCAGGATCTCATCCTGCGGCTGCAGCCGGTAGCCCTGCGCCCGCACCGCCGTGGCCGCCGCCCCGGCCAGCAGCGCCAGCACCAGGAGCAGCCCGGTCAGCCCATGCCGGATCCCTGTCATGTTCTCTCTCCCGCGTCTGCCCCGCCCGGCGCCACAGCGCGCCGGCCCCGAAGGCCCATGATAACCATGGCGCATTTCCGGCAAACGGCAATGCAGAGCCGCAAAAGGCTCCAAGAGACCCCGGCAGCGGCCGCATTTGACTGCCCCGCAAGCCGGGCTACCGTCTTTGCAGTATTTTGCAAAACGGCGGGAGGGGGGCCTGGCGTTTCTGAAGGCCTGCCGCCTGCATCCCGGCTCCCGTTTCCGGGCCGTTCCATCCGGATGTGGTTGCTGCCATGCACAGGCTGCTGGAAATTCTCATATGCGTCATCGCGGGCATGCTGCTCATGCCCTTTTTCGTGCTGGCCTGCGGCGCGGTGCTGGTGCTGCTCGGGCGGCCGCTGTTCTTCAGCCAGGTCCGGGCGGGCCGGAACGGGGTGCCGTTCCGCCTGGTCAAGCTGCGCAGCATGCACAGCACCTGCGATGCGCAGGGCGCGCTGCTGCCGGATGCGGCGCGCCAGACCCGGATCACCGCACTGATCCGCCGCCTGCGGCTGGACGAGCTGCCGCAGCTGGCGCTGATCCTGCGCGGCCGGATGGCGCTGGTGGGGCCGCGGCCGCTGCTGCCGGAGACCATCGCCGCCTTTGGCGAGGCCGGGCGGCGGCGCGGGCAGCTGCGCCCCGGGCTCACCGGCTGGGCCCAGGTCAGCGGCAACACCCTGCTGGCGGACCGCGAGAAGCTGCAGCTGGACCTGTGGTATGTGCATCACCGCTCTGCGGCGCTGGACCTGCGCATCCTCGGCGAAACCATCGGCGTGGCCCTGGGCGGCGAGCGCCGCAGGCCGCGGCGGCTGGCGGCGGCCGCCCGCTGGCTGCAGGCCCAGGAGCCGGGACTGGGGCTGGGCTGCGGACAGGAGGTGCCGGCATGAAGACGGTTTTTGTCGGCGCGGTGGAAGGATCGGCCCGGGCGCTGCAGGCAATCTGCGCCGCGGGCCATGCCCCGGCCCTGGCCGTGACCCTGCCGCCGCAGCTGGCCGCCCGGCATTCCGATTACGCCGATCTGGCGCCCTTGGCGGCGCGCTACGGCGTGGCGCTGCACCACACCGCCCGCAGCGAGGACCCCGCAACCCTGGCGGCGATCCGCGCCATCGCGCCGGACCTCATTCTGGTGATCGGCTGGTCGCAGCTCTGCAGCGCGGAGTTCCGGGCGCTGGCGCGGCGCGGCTGCCTTGGCTTCCACCCGGCGGCGCTGCCCCGGCTGCGCGGCCGCGGGGTGATCCCCTGGACCATCCTGCTGGGCTGCCGCGAGGCCGGCGCGACCCTGTTCTGGCTCGGCGGGGGCACCGACGACGGCCCGGTTGCCGCCCAGGCCCGCTATGCGATCGACCCGGACAGCATCACCGCGCGGGGCCTCTATGACCAGGCGCTGGCGGCGCTGGAACAGATGCTGCCGCCGCTGCTGGAGCGGATTGCCCGGGGCGAAATGCCCTCGGTGCCCCAGCCTGCAGAGGGCGCCAGCCTCTGCGCCCGCCGCCGCCCGGAGGACGGGCGCATTGACTGGACCCGGCCCGCGGCAGAGATCCACCGGCTGATCCGCGCCTGCGGCCCGCCCTACCCCGGCGCCTTCACCGAAACCCCGGACGGCGCGCCGCTGGTGCTGACCGGGGTGCGCCATTGCCTGCGTCAGGACTATTACATCGGCCTGCCCGGCCAGGTGCAGGCGGTGGAGGGCCGCCATTTCACCGTGGCCTGCGGCGACGGCGCCTGCCTTGATATCCTGGAATGGTCCGGGGCGGAGGCGCCGCCGCCGCTGCACGGCAAGCTGGGAGGGCGCGCGCCATGACCCTGCTGGCAGGAGACGGACCGGTGCTGGTTGTGGCACCGCATCCGGATGACGAGGTGCTGGGGGCGGGCGGCACCATCGCCCGGCTGGCCGCGATGGGGCGCCAGGTGCATGCGGCCATCGTCACCCGCGGCCGCGAAGAGATCTTTGGCGCCGCGCAGATCGATACCGTGTGCCGCGAGGCCGAGGCCGCCCATGCCCATCTGGGGGTGGCCCGGACCCATTGGCTGGGGTTTCCGGCCGCGGAGCTGGCAGAACAGCCGCACGGGGCGCTGAACGGCGCGCTCAGCGCGCTGGTGCAGGCGCTGGCGCCGTCGCTGGTGCTGGCGCCGCATCCCGGCGACATTCATCTCGACCACCAGCTGAGCTTCCTGTCCTCGCTGGTCGCCTGCCGCCCGCATCAGCCCGCCTATCCGGCGATGGTGGCGGCCTATGAAACGCTGTCGGAGACCAATTGGAACGCGCCCTATCTGACACCGCCCTTTGTCCCGAACCTGTTTGTGGACATCAGCGGCGATGCGCTGGAGCGCAAGCTGGAGGCGTTCCGGCTGTTTGAAAGCCAGTGCCGCAGGGCGCCGCATGAGCGCGCGCCGGAAAGCCTGCGGGCACTGGCCACGTTGCGCGGGGCAACGATCCACCGCCCCGCTGCCGAAGGATTTGTACTGGTGAGACTGGTTGTGTGAGGGGGACGCGCCATGCAGCAATGGCCGATTTACGATGAGGAGCAGATCGCCGCCGCCGCGGCGGTGCTGCGCTCGGGCAAGGTGAACGCCTGGACCGGGCCGGATGTGGGGGATTTCGAGCGCGATTACTGCGCCTATACCGGCGCCGCCCATGCCATTGCCATGGCCAATGGCACGGTGACGCTGGACTGCGCGCTCAGGGCGCTGGAGCTGCAGCCCGGCGACGAGGTGATCGTCACCCCGCGCAGCTTCATCGCCTCCGCCAGCGCGGTGCTGATGGCGGGCGGGGTGCCGGTGTTTGCCGATATCGACCGCGACAGCCAGAACATCACCGCCGCAACCATCGCGCCGCTGATCACGCCGCGCACCCGCGGCATCCTGCCGGTGCATCTGGGCGGCTGGCCCTGCGACATGAAGGCGGTCATGGATCTGGCCCGCGCCCATGGGCTGTGGGTGATCGAGGACTGCGCCCAGGCCCATGGCGCGATGATCGGGCCGCGCCATGCGGGCACCTTCGGCGATTTCGGCTCGTTCTCCTTCTGCCAGGACAAGATCCTGTCAACCGGCGGCGAGGGGGGCCTGCTGCTGACCAGCGATGAGGAGCTCTGGTCCCGCGCCTGGAGCCACAAGGACCATGGCAAGGACTATGACACCGTGTTCAACCGCAGCCACCCGCCCGGCTTCCGCTGGCTGCACAGCGCCGCGCCCGGCACCAACCTGCGGATGGCGGGCCCGGCCGCGGCAATCGGCCGGGTGCAGCTCAGGCGGCTGGACCAGTGGCGGGCGCAGCGCACCGCCAATGCGCAGCTGCTGGCGGTGGCGCTCAGCCCCTGCAGCCTCTTCCGGGTGCCGCTGCCGCCGCCCGGGATCACCCATGCCTATTACCGCTTCTATGCCTTTGTGCGCCCCGAAGCGCTGGCGCCGGGCTGGTCGCGCGACCGCATCCTGGCAGAGATCAATGCGGCGGGCTTTCCCGCCTTTTCCGGCAGCTGCTCCGAGATCTACCGCGAAGGCGTGTTCCGCAGCCGCGGCCTGGGGCCGGACCATCCGCTGCCCAATGCCCGCGAGCTGGGTGAAACCAGCCTTGCCTTTCTGGTTGATCCGGGCTGGAGCCTGGAAGACACCCACCGTCTGGCGCATTGCGTGCAGCAGGTGGCAGCCCGTGCCGAAGCCCGCAGCCGACGCCGTCCGGCGGCAGGCACCGGCGGCTGAACCGCGGCGGGCGGCCTCAGCGCCGCCGGCGCCGGGTTCAGAGACCCTGGCGCGCCGCATCCGGGCGCTGGCGGAACCCCTCGACCCAATGCGCCACCACCTGCAGCGCCGCCGCCTCGTCGCCCGCGGCCACCGCCTGGCGCAGGCTGCGCAGGAAGCCCGCGACCTCGATCTCCGACAGCACGGTTTCGCGGGCGCAGAAAATCTTCTGGTGGCGGGTATGGACCAGCTCCCCGGTCAGGGTCAGCTCCTCCTCCATCTTCTCGCCGGGGCGCAGGCCGATGATCTCGATGCCGATATCACCGTCCGGATTGTCCGCGTCGCGCACGCTGCGGCCGGCGCTTTCGATCACCTGGCGGGCCAGCTGCAGGATCGGCACCGGCGTGCCCATATCCAGCACGAAGACCTCGCCGCCCTGGGCCATGTCGCCCGCCTGCAGCACCAGCTGCACCGCCTCGCTGATGGTCATGAAGAAACGCTTCACATCCGGGTCGGTCACCGTGACCGGGCCGCCGCGGCTGACCTGCTCCTGAAACAGCGGCACCACAGAGCCGCTGGACCCCAGCACATTGCCGAAGCGCACCATGGTGAACACGGTGCTGTGCCCATGACGGGTGGCCAGATCCTGCACAATCAGCTCTGCCAGCCGCTTGGAGGCGCCCATCACATTGGCCGGGTTCACCGCCTTGTCCGAGGAAATCAGAATGAACCGCTCGACGCCTGCTCGCGCCGCAGCGCGCGCCAGGGTCCGGGTGCCGAAGACATTGTTTGCCAGTCCCGGCAGCGGGTTCGCCTCGACCAGCGGCACATGCTTGTAGGCGGCCGCATGCAGCACCACCTGCACCTTGTGGCGGTCCAGCACCATCCGCACCTGGCGCGGGTCGGTGACCGAACCCAGGACCGGCACCAGGGCGATCCCCGCATCGGCCGCCAGCGGCCCCAGTTCCTGCAGCACGGTATAGAGCGCCAGTTCGCTGAGCTCAAACAGCACCAGTTTCGACGGGCGGCAGGCCAGCACCTGGCGGCACAGCTCCGAGCCGATCGAGCCGCCGGCGCCGGAAACCAGAACCGATTTGCCCTGATAGGACCCGGCCGCCTCCTGCAGCGGCACATCCCGCGCCGCCCGGCCCAGGAAGGCCTGCGGCGCCACCGGCGTCAGCTTGTCGACCAGCGCCTCCTCGCCAATGAGCTGGGCAAAGGAGGGCAGCGCCTGCACCTCCAGCCCCAGCTTCTGCAGTCCCAGGGTGATCTGCGCCTGGCGCGGCTGGCTTTGCGAGGGCATCGCCAGGAGCACCCGGCGGATGCCGCGCGCCTCGACGATTCCGGCAATCCGCGACGGCGCGAACACCGGCAGACCGACCAGCGTCAGCCCCTGCAGCGAGGAATTGTCATCGGCAAAGGCCACCGGGTCGATGCCGTCATGCGCCTTCAGCGCCTGCGCCAGCTGGGTGCCGGTATTGCCGGCCCCGTAGATCAGCACCCGGCAGCGCGGTCTGGCGCGGCGGTAGATCATCAGCACCAGCTGCAGCATCGCGGCGCGGGCCGCTGCCATCGACAGGAAATAGCAGATCGCAAACACCGCATGGGTGCCCGGCCCCAGCGGCGGCCCGAAGACGGCCGTGAGCCCGGCCAGCGCCAGCGCGCTGCCCCCCGCCATCAGCGCGCTTTGCGCCGCGGCATGGCGTTCATAGGCGTTGAGCTGCACATGCGGCAGCCCCAGCCACAGGGCCAGCGCGGCGGCGGCGGCAACCGCATAGGGCAGCAGCGGCAGCAGCTGCGCCAGGATGGCCAGCGGCGGCTCCGGCAGCGGCTGCACCGCCAGGGTGAACAGCAGCGCCAGCGGCAGCAGCGCCAGATCCACCGCCAGGAAGACGCAGGATTTCTGTTTGCGCGACAGCGCGCTGATCAGATTGTACATGCCTGCCTGCCCTCGGATGCCCGCATTTCCTGCCCTGTTATTGTCCGCTGCCGCCCGCGCGCAGCCCCCCGCTGGCGGATAGCAGAAAAAGGTAAATCAAACACGGCTCCGATGCGCTGAAACCCGGTGCGCGGCCCATAAAACACAGTTTCAATCATAACCGGATTCTCCTGTCCCGCAAACCGTCCGGCGGCGGAAACCCGCCGGGCCGCACAACCCCAAGGCGATCTCCTGATGTCCCGACCCTAGTCCCGGCGGAAGATATTGCCAATGGTCTGGAACACGATGTCGAAATCAAAGCACATGCTCTGATGGCGCTGGTAGATCAGGTCCAGGCGCGCCTTGGCCGGCACGCAGAGCCGGGAGTAGACGGCATCGGTCTGCGCGGTGCTGCGGCAGCGGGCCAGCAGCGCCGCCTCATGCTTGTGATAGACGATCGAGGCCAGGCCGGTGACGCCGGGGCGCGACTTCAGCACCTGGGCATAAAGCTCCGGATGCGCCTCGGTATACTGGCGCAGGGGCGGGCGCGGCCCGACAAAGGAGATATCGCCCTTGAGGATGTTCCACAGCTGCGGAAACTCATCCAGCCGCTTGGAGCGCAGCCAGGCGCCGGTCGGGGTGATGCGGGCCGACTTTTCGCCGCCGGAGACGCCGGAATCGCGCGCCACCACCGTCATCGTCCTGAGCTTCCAGAGCCGGAACGGCTGGTCCACCCCCTTCATCCGCTCGCCCGCGTAAAACAGCGGCCGCCCCTCCTTGCACAACAGCCACAGCAGCAGCAGCAGCAGGACGGGGCCCAGGATCACAATCAGCAGGGATGCGAAGAACAGGTCGAAAATCCGTTTGCGCCAGGTCATCCGGGCAGCACTTCCTTACATGCGGTTTCGGCGGCAGGCGGTCAGAGGCGGCTCAGCTGAGCGGCGCCGGGAGATGCAGATGCGGCGCAAGCGGCGTCCATTCCGAAGCCATCTCGCCGGCATTGCCCGGCTCCAGCGGCACCTCCGCCGGCAGCAGGCGCATCAGCCGCGACACATCCAGCTGCACATCGGGAATGGCCGCTTCCGGCGCCGCCTGCAGGTCAAAGGGCAGCCCGGCCGCCTGCAGCAGCTCGCCCATCGCCACGGTGCCCGGCTGCGCCACGTTCAGAACCGGCGGCAGCTCCGGCGCCGCCGTCAGCGCCGCCAGCACCCGCGCCAGCGCCCGGGCGCCGATATAGCTGCGCCGCGGGGTGCGGCCGCAGGGAAAGCGGTCCAGCCGGAAGCCCGGCCGCCAGCCGCCCAGGGCAGCATCCAGCCCGGCGATATTGCCGATCCTGAGCGCCGTCACCTGCACCCCCAGCTCCGCCGCCAGCGCCGCCGCCTTCATTTCCATCTCCGCCTTGGCGCGGCCGTAGCCGCTGGCCGGCTGCAGGGCGCTGTCTTCATCCAGCAGCCCCGGCTGGCTGCCGTAGACGGCCGCAGAGGAGGTCAGGATCACCCGGGCGCCGCCGCCCGCCCGCGCTGCCGCATGGACCGCGGCCAGCGCCAGGTCCACATTGTCCGACAGGGGCTGGTTGCGCCGCGACCCCGGCACCACGCCGGCCAGGCACAGGACCGCCTGCGCACCGCGCGCCGCCCGCGCCAGCCCGTCCGGGTCCGCCATCGGGTCCAGGATGCGCCAGTCGAAGTCCCACACCGCCTCCGGCGCCAGCCCCGGGGGCGGGCAGCGCGCCTGCCAGACCAGCTCTGCACTGCGCGGCCAGCTCAGCCGCAGCAATTGGCCGATACGCCCCGAGGAGCCCATCACCAGTGTGGCTGGAATGTTCATACTGTGCCTCGTCTGCTTCTGTTGTTATTGACGGCCTCACCTACCGCAGTATCTTGCATAGGTTAAAAATCAAGCCGTTTTTGGAAAAGAGGCTCCATGCGCAAGATTCCCCTGCTGATTGCCGCTCTCGGCATCGCATTGCTGCCTGCGGCCTGCTCCCGCCTGCCCGGCGGCGCCCCGGCCAGCGAGGAGATCCTGAAGGAATCGGGCGAAGCGGATGCCAATTTCGCGCTCTACAAGGTGAACCGGGCGCTGCTGCCGACGGTGGCCGCCTGGCCGCCGACCGGCAAGCAGGAGCACTTGAGCTGGCTGCACGCCCACCAGGGCGCCCGCACCCAGATCATCCAGCCCGGCGATCTCCTGTCCCTCAGCATCTGGGACAGCAACGACAACTCGCTGCTGACCTCGCTCGACCAGAAGATGGTGCAGCTGCAGGACATGAAAGTGGCCGCCAACGGCTCCATTTTCATGCCCTATGTGGGCGATGTGAACGTGAACGGGCTGACCCCGGACCTGGCGCGCCGCAAACTGCAGGAGGCGCTGGAGCCGGTGGTGCCGTCAGCGCAGGTGCAGCTGGCGATGGCCGAGGGGCGCGGCAATTCGGTGGATCTGGTCTCCGGCGTTGCCCAGCCCGGCACCTATCCGATGCCCGACCGCAACTACACGGTGATGGGGCTGATTTCGGCGGGCGGCGGCATCAGCGCCGGGCTGAACAACCCGCAGATCCGGCTGGTGCGCGGCCAGCGCATCTACGGCACCTCGGTCGACAATCTCCTGAACAATCCGCGCCTCGACACCCTGCTGCGCGGCGGCGACCGGGTGTTCGTCGAGGAGGACGAGCGCTATTTCCTCTCCTTCGGCGCCACCGGCGAGGAAGACCTGCATATCTTCTCCAAGGACGAGATGTCGGCGATGGACGCAATGTCTGTGGCAGGCGGTTTCCAGGACGGCAAGGCCGATCCCAAAGGGCTCCTGGTGCTGCGCGAATACCCTGCGTCGGCCATTGCGCCCGGCGTGCGCGGGCCGCGCCAGCAGCGGGTGGTGTTCTCGCTTGATCTGACCTCTGCCGACGGGCTGTTCTCGGCGCGCCAGTTCCAGATCAACCCGGGCGACCTGGTGATGGCGACGGAATCGCCGGTCAACGACGTGCTGACCATCTCCAACATCTTCGGCAATTTCTTCGGCGTCTTCAGCCGCGCCGGGGTGATCGAATAGGGGCTGACCCTAAGGTCTTCCGCCCCCGCGCCTCCTTGCTGCGGACAGCCTGAACGAAATGAAAAAGGCCTTGAAGGCGCAGCCGCCCTTCAAGGCCTTTCCGTCAGCTCTTCCAAGCCGGCCTGACAGGCCGGCTCACTCAGGCAGGCTTACTTCAGCAGCCCTTTCAGATAGGCGCCATAGCTGTTCTTCTTGAACAGCTCGGCCCGCGCCTCCAGCGCTGCGGTATCGATCCAGCCCTGCTCATAGGCGATCTCCTCCAGGCAGCCGGTCTGCAGCCCCTGGCGTTTTTCCAGCGTGCGCACAAAGTTGCCCGCATCCAAGAGCGAGCCATGGGTGCCGGTGTCCAGCCAGGCATAGCCGCGGCCCATGGTCTCGACCCGCAAGGCCCCCTCTTCCAGATACATCTGCAGAAGGTCGGTGATCTCCAGCTCGCCGCGCGGGCTGGGCTTGACCCGGCGCGCCCGCTCCGGCGCGCTGCCATCCAGGAAATACAGCCCCGTCACAGCATAGTTCGACGGCGGCACCGGCGGCTTCTCGATGATCTCGCGCGCCTTGCCATCCGCGTCGAAATCCACCACGCCATAGCGTTCCGGATCGGCCACGTGATAGCCGAAGACGGTGCCGCCCGCCGCATGGCTGTCCGCCGCCGCCAGGAGGTCCGGCAGCCCGTGGCCAAAGAAGATATTGTCGCCCAGCACCAGCGCCGAGGGGGCGCCTGCCAGGAAGTCTTCCGCCAGGATGAACGCCTGCGCCAGCCCGTCGGGCGAGGGCTGCACCACGTAAGTAAGCTCCACCCCCCACTGGCTGCCGTCGCCCAGGAGACGGATGAACTGCTCCTGGTCCTGCGGCGTGGTGATCACGCAGATCTCGCGGATGCCCGCCAGCATCAGGACAGACAGCGGATAGTAGATCATCGGCTTGTCATAGAGCGGCAGCAGCTGCTTGGAGACCGCCATGGTGATCGGATAGAGCCGGGTGCCGGAGCCGCCAGCCAGGATGATGCCCTTACGTGCCGTCATGCCAATTCTCCCAAATCCTTCAGAATATCATTCAATCCCAGCCGCCAGTCCGGCTGCGGGATGCCAAAAACAGTGTCTAATGCGGCGCAATCAAGCCGTGAGTTCAGGGGCCGCGCCGCCGGCGTCGGATAGGCGGAGGTGGGGATGTCCTCCACCGCGCACGCCACATCCGCCCGGGCAAAGATTTCGCGCGCGAAATCCGCCCAGCTGGTCTGGGGCGCGCCCGCAAAATGATAGGTGCCGGATTTGCCCGGGTCCTCCATCAGCTGCCGTGCCATCGCAAGGCAGGCCGCCGCGATGTCCCGCGCCGGTGTCGGCGCGCCGGTCTGATCGGCAACGATGGTCAGCCGCTCGCGCTCTTTCCCTAAGCGAAGCATGGTTTTGACGAAGTTGTTCCCGTGGCTCGAGACCACCCAGGAGGTGCGCAGCACCGCATGACCCCCGCCCGCGGCGCGCACCAGCTCCTCGCCTGCCAGCTTGGAGCGGCCATAGGCGTTCACCGGCGCGGGGGCATCCCCCGGCTGCCAGGGGGCTGTGCCGCTGCCGTCAAAGACGTAGTCGGTGGAGACGGTGACAAAAGGAATGCCCAGTTCCGCACAGGCCGCCGCCATCGCGCCGGGGGCTGCGCCGTTGATCACGCCGGCCAGCGCCTCTTCGCTCTCGGCCTTGTCCACAGCCGTATAGGCGGCGGCATTGATCACCGCCTCAGGCGCCGCCTGCCGGATGGCCGCGGCACAGGCTGCCGGGTTGCTCAGATCCGCCTGATCGCGGCCCAGGCAGGTGACGGTTTCATCCGCCGCCAGTTCGCGGGCCAGCTGGCCGGTCTTGCCGAATACTAGGATCATATGCGCCTCCCTTTGCGCCACAGATACAAGGCTGAAGCCCAGATGCCCAGTTCCAGCAGAAAGGTCCAGTGCAGCAGGAAGGAAAGCACCCAATGGGGCTGGCTCGCGGGCACTTCCACCAGCGTATAAAGGCGGTCATTGAACGGCGCCCCCCACAGGATGCCGCCGCCGATGGTGTCCAGCACCAGATGCAAAAAGAGGGCGGCAAAAAACACCAGCCCCGGGGCCAGCAGGGCGCGGGCCCGCAGAGCCAGAACCGGCAATGCCAGAGCCGCAACCAGGGCCCAGAAAGCAGGCACATGCACCCAGTAGCGGTGATGATGAATGCTGCCCTGATCCACGAGGTAAAACCACAGCATGTCGAAATCCGGCAGCACCGCGCCAATCAGGGCGGCCGGCAGCAAAAGCCGGTGCCCCTCAGGCGCCAGCCGTGCCAGCACATAGCCGGACGGCAGATGCGCAGTCAGCATGAAGAAGTGCGATTAAGGCAAAGTACCGCCCGGCGGCATCGCCGGGCAGCCCCCGGCGGCCGCCCCCCCGGGCGGGGGCTTCTCCCCCACCCGCGGCCGGAAGCAGCCCTCAGCGGCATATCCGCCTTCACTTTCCGGTGCCCAGCCGCTGGCCAACCCCGTCGCGCCCCTGCAGGGCGCGCCACCAGGGCTCGTTGTCGAGATACCACTGCACGGTTTTCTCCAGCCCTTCCTCAACCGTCACCGAGGGGCGCCAGCCCAGTTCTTCGCGGATGCGGCTGGGATCGATGGCATAGCGCGCATCATGGCCCGGGCGGTCGGTGACAAAGGTGATCTGATCCTTGTAGGACTTGCCGTCCGCGCGCGGGCGCTTCTGGTCCAGGATTTCACACAGCGTATTGACCAGCTCCAGGTTCGACCGCTCGTTCTCGCCGCCGATATTGTAGGAGCGGCCCAACGCGCCCTGCTGCACCACCAGGAGCAGCGCATCGGCGTGGTCTTCGACATAGAGCCAGTCGCGCACGTTGGAGCCGTCGCCGTAGATCGGCAGTTCCTTGCCCGCCAGCGCATTCAGGATCACCACCGGAATGAGCTTTTCGGGGAAGTGATAGGGCCCGTAGTTGTTGGAGCAGTTGGTCAGCACCACCGGCAGCCCGTAGGTCTCGGCCCAGGCGCGCACCAGATGGTCGCTGGCGGCCTTGCTGGCAGAATAGGGCGAGCGCGGATCGTAGGATGTGTCTTCCGTGAACTGCACCGACGGGTCGGCAGGCAGCGAGCCGTAGACCTCGTCCGTTGAGATATGGTGGAAGCGGAAAGTGTCCGGCTTGCCCGCCTGGGTCCAATGCTTGCGCGCCGCCTCCAGCATGTTGAAGGTGCCGGTGATATTGGTCTCGATGAAATCGCCCGGCCCGTCGATTGAGCGGTCCACATGGCTTTCGGCCGCCAGATGCATCACCGCATCCGGGGCATGGCGCTCAAAAACAGTGTCTAATGCGGCGCGGTCGCGGATGTCGCACTGCTCAAACGCATAGTCCGGGCTTTCAGCCGCTTCCGCCACATTGTCCAGGCAGGCCGCATAGGTGAGCGCGTCCAGATTGACCACCTGATGGCCGCGGGCGATGGCCAGCCGCACCACGGCGGACCCGATAAAGCCGGCGCCGCCGGTCACGAGGAGTTTCATACCGCACCTCCGGTTGCGAGAATCTTCATGTCTTATCCTTCCCAGACAAAGGGGCTGTCGAAATCCGCCAGCCGCGGCGCCGCGGCGTCTTTCTCAGACAGCACCGGGCTGCCCTCGAACTCCCAGTCAATGCCGCAGCTGTCCCAGGCTACCGCCCCGTCGCACTCCGGCGCGTAGTAATCGGTGCATTTATAGACCACCTCGGTACCGGGCGCCCGGGTGATAAACCCGTGCAGGAAGCCCTTGGGCACCAGCACCTGCTTGCCGTTTTCCGCGCTGAGCTCAATGCCGAACCACTGGCCGTAAGATGGCGACCCCTTGCGGATATCCACCGCCACATCAAACAGCGCGCCGCGGCCGCAGCGCACCAGCTTGTCCTGGGCATGGGGCGGCGACTGGAAATGCAGGCCGCGCAGGGTGCCGGTTTCCGCCGAGACCGAATGGTTGTCCTGCACGAAATCCAGATCGATCCCCGCCTCCTGCATCCGCCGCTTGTTCCAGCTTTCGCTGAAGAACCCCCGCGCATCGCCGAACCGTGCCGGGGTCAGCACCTTCAGCCCTGGCAGACCTGTTTCCTCAACCTGCATTCCGTCCTCGCATCACCGCATCCAAATCTGCGCCCACTCCTAGCCCCGCGCTGGCGGCAGGGCAACAGCCGAGGCAGAACTCCGCCCGCCGCGCGCCCGCGCTTGCATCCCCTGCCCCGCCCCGGCAAGCATGGCCCCATGAAGATTTTGTTTGTGCATCAGAACATGCCCGGCCAGTACCGCGAACTGGCGCCCTGGCTGGCGGCGCAAGGCGGCCATGAAATCGTCTTTCTGACCCAGCGCCAGGGGGTGCAGCTGCCGGGCATCAGAACCGTGGTCTACAAGCCCTTCCGCACCCCTGCCAAGGATGCCTTCGGGCTCTCCAAGGACTGGGAGGCGGCGTCCGGCTCCGGCCTTGGCGCGGCGCTGGCGGCGCGCGAGCTGAAGGCGCAGGGCTTCACCCCCGACATCATCATCGGCCACACCGGCTGGGGCGAGCTTTTGTTCATGAAGGACCCCTATCCGGATGTGCCGGTGATCGGTTTCTTCGAGTATTTCTACCGCACCACCGGCGGGCTGGTCGGGTTTGACCCGGAAACCCCGGCCAACGACCAGGCCTATTTCTTTGCCGAGGCGCGCAACACCGTGCCGTATGCCAGCATCGAGCAGGTGGATCTGGGCCATGTGCCCACCGCCTGGCAGCGCGACCGGTTTCCGGCCAGTTTCCGCGACCGCATGTATCTCTGCCATGACGGCATCCGCACCGACAGGCTGACACCCGACCCCGGCGCCTCGGTCAGCCTGGGGCGGCTGCAACACCCCCTCACCCGCGGCGACGAGGTGGTGACCTATATTGCCCGCAACATGGAGCGCGCCCGCGGCTTCCACATCATGATGCGCGCGCTGCCGCGGATCCAGGCGCAGCGCCCCGATGCCCGCATCCTGATGATCGGCGGCAGCGAGACCTCCTATGGCGCCGAGAGCAAGCACCCCGGCGGATTGCGCGGCGAGATGGAGGATGAGCTGGGCGATAGCGTCGACTGGAGCCGGGTGCATTTCCTCGGCAAGGTGCCGTATGACGATCTGACCCGGATCATCCAGATCAGCCGCTGCCATATCTATCTGACGATGCCTTTCGTGCTCAGCTGGTCCTTGCTGGAATCGATGGCGATGCAGGCCACGGTGGTGGCGGCGGATGTCGATCCCGTGCGCGAGGCGATCACCCATGGCGAGACCGGGCTCCTGGTCGATTTCTTCAGCCCGGAAGCACTGGCGGATCAGGTTGCCGATGTGCTGGCCAATCCCGGTGAATATGCCCATATCGGCCCCGGTGCCCGCGCCCATGTGGTGGAAAAATACGATTTCCTGACCCGCTGCCTGCCGGAGCATATCGCGCAGATCAATGCGCTCGTGCCGGAGGCGCGGAGAATTAAAGTCTAGCCGGAGGCACGGAGACTGAACCTGCAGCCGGAAGCACGGCGGATCAGGCTCTGTGCAGGCGTGCCGCCAGCAGGCAGAGCGTCTTGAGCAGCAGATCCGCCGCTCAAGGCCTTCTCAGCACACAAGCGCCGCGTGGCAGCCCCCAAGGCTCGTGAAAACTTTTGCGCACCGGCCGGATGCGGCGGGCCCCGGCCCCGCCTGCATCCGGCAAGCAGCGCCTGCAGCCCTTTCCGGGCCGGGGCGCCTGTCCTTGTGCCTGATCCTGCGCTCCTCCCCGGCCTGCGCGGTCAGTGGCGCGGCTCCGGCGGCGGCAGCTGCCCGGAGGCCCAGAGCGCGGCCTGGGTGCGGTTCTTGGCGCCGATCTTGCGGAAGCAGGTGCGCAGATGCACTTTCACCGTCGCCTCGCAGATCCCCAGCTCGTTGGCGATGCTCTTGTTGGTGGCGCCCTCCGTGAGCTTGGCCAGGATCAGCTGCTCGCGGTCCGACAGCCCGTGCCGCGGCATTGGCCCGGCGGGTGCGCCCATCCCTTGCGGTTCCGCCCCGGCCGGCTGCTCCGGCCCGGTTCCGTTCTGCCCCTCCGGCGCCCCGGGCAGCACGATGCGGTAGCCGTCCTGCACCACCTGCAGCGCCGCGATCAGCGCGCCGGCCGATTTGCGCTCCGGGATGACTGCCTCGGCATAGCGGCTGAGCTGCCGCTGGGCGGAGACCGGGCAGCCGTCGCCGGTGATCAGGATCAGCGGCACCGCGCCGTTGCGGATGCGGAAGGCCTGCAGCTCCTCCTGCAGCTCCGCGCCCGCGGCATGGCTGTAGCACAGCACCATGTCCTGTGCGCTCAGCGGCGGCAATTCCGCCAGGGCGCCGCAGCAGCGCCCGGTCTCATAGTCATTTGCTTCACAGATGGTCAGAAACATGTCCCTGAGAAGCCTGCTTTCCCCCACAACGTGAACAGGCATCCAAAACTCCTTTACTCGTAACATGCCGGATCCCTGATCCGGCCCGTCCCCCTGGAGCGTGCTTTTGCGGCGGGCCTGCCCCCGCAGACCGCCGGACTGGCAATGCGCTGCCGCCCCCCGGAACATATACCGCCTGCTTGCTGCCGCCTGGGCCCCGGCAGCACCCCCGCGCCGCCGTTTCCGGATCGTGATAAATACAGAACACGCCCGGGAAAACACCCCGGGCCAGACCGCGCGCACAGGCCTTCAAACACTTCTGATGCGCATTGCTGTGGATAAACCGTAGCGAATCTATCCTTTATTGTTAAGAAACTTCCCCTCCAGGCGCAGTGCTTTTTGCCCGGCCGCGGCGGCACGGCGCCGGGCGGCTGTCCCTATCCGGCTGTTTTTTCACGCGATCCGCCCGGGCGGCCCTACACCCTTGGCAGTGTGCCCAAGGTGGAAACGCTGTGTTTCCAATCCGGTTTCTACAATTTTAAGAGATTTGGCATTGCCGCCAAAACAACCTGTGATTTCAACGATTCGCCGTATCCGCCCGCTCCGGCTACCCCCATGGTGGTATTTTGCCCGCGGCCGCCTGCCCCGCCCTGCCTTCGGCGTACCCCCTCTGCCCGGTTTGACCCTGCAGCCGGCGTGCTACCCTCAAGACATTCATTATGTCATGCCGGGGGGCAACATGGTTATGTTGGGTACGTCCGTTTCCCGAACGGACAGGTTATTGTTTTCTAAGGCTCTGCAAAGGCAAATATCTTCTCTGACACAATTGGCGCTGGTGCAGCCGGGACACCGCAAGGCACCTGTGCTGACCAGTGATGCGGCCCTGGGGGCCGCCGGATCCGGCACCGCGGCGGCCGCGCTGCGGCGCCAGCTGCATCCGGGCGCGGCCCGGACATTGCAGCGGCGGCGCCCGGGCGGTGCCGCGGCGCAGGCGCTGGCGGCCCGGCTGCCGCAGCATCTTGACCCGGACCTGGCCCGGGATCTGGCCGCGGGGCGCGGCTGGGCGCTGTTTTCCTGCGCCTTCGAGGACGGCAGCGAGGATCTGATCGCGCTGCAGCTCGGCGGCGGCCCGCATGACAGCCATTGCGGCGATATCCTGCAGGCGATCTGGCCGGTGCTGCGCGAGGATGCCCTGCGCGAACTGACCGGCGAAACCCAGGCCGCGGTGACCAGCGCGCTTCTGTGGACCGTCTCCAAGAAGACCGACAGCGCGGTGCTGGTGCTCAACGCCGAAGGGCAGCTGCTGCACTGCAATGAATCGGGGCGCGACATGCTGGATGGCGGCGACCTGCTGAGCGACCGCTCCGGCCGCCTCTGCTGCGCCCGCCCGGGCGAGACCGCAGGCTTTTACGCCGCCGTCGCCGAATGCGCCCGCGCCCGCCGCGGCGGCGCCTCCGCCTCCGGCCGGCCCGGCCAGCCCCCGCGCGAGCTGATCCTGTTCCTGGAGGACCGCAAGAGCGGCATGCGGCTGCCGGTCTCGCTGACCCGCTACCGCTGCGGCGCCGATCAGCCGCTGGTGGTGGCGATCCTGCCGCGCCAGCCTGACCGCCGCCGCATCGAGATGCTGGCCCAGAAGATGGGCCTGTCGCCGGCCGAGGCCCGGGTGGCGGCGCTCATTCAGCTGGGGCTGTCCAACCGCGAGGCGGCGCATATCGCAGGCCTCAAGGAGCAGACCTTCAACACCTACGCCAAGCGGGTGCTGGCCAAGCTGCAGGCCCCGGGCCGCGCCGAGATGGCGCAGCGGCTGACCTGGCAGGCCTCGGTGGGGAGAGCGTCATGAACACTTTGTCGCTTGATGCGCCCTTTCAGGGCCCGCCCGCCCCGGCTGCGCCGGCCACTGCGCAGGACCGTCCGGCACAGGGCGCGCAGCCGCAGGCCGCACAGGACCCTGTGGACCCGGTGGAGCAGGCGGCTCCGGTGCCGCCGCAGCCCGCAGGCGCCCGCGGCACCGCGGGCCCGCAGGCCCGATCGGCCCCTTCCCAGGACGCACCCCCTCAGGACGCATCCCCTCAGGATGCAAGCCCTCAGGACGCGCCGGTGCAGCCGCCGCGGCTGAGCGCCGCGGTGCTGGCGCAGATCGCCAATGTGCTGCGCGAGGGCGAGGTGCCGCTGGCGGCCCAGGCCGACCTGGTGGAGCTGCACAAGCGCATCGTCGGGCTGTTCGCCACCCTCAACGAGGGGCTGGGCGCGCAGGCTGCGCAGAAGGCCGCGGCCGACCGCGCCGCGCTGACCGCCCGCATCGACCAGCTGGAGGAGGCGGTGAACCGGATGGAAGGCGCGCTCAGGATCGAATTCGAACCGGTGCTGAAGGCGGCGCTGGCTGAGGCGCTGGCCGCAGCCGCCCCGAAGCCGCGCCGCCGCTGGCGCAGCGTGCTGGCGGCGCTGGCCCTGGCGGCAGCGGCGCTGGCGGCAGGGATCGTCTGGCACGCGCCGCTTCTGGCAGCGGCGGCGGATCTCGCCGCCCTTGCAGGCTGGCCGCTGCCCGCCTTCTGACATGCGTATTTTGTCCCCATTTGGGGGCATCGGCTGCGGCGCGGATGCGCTGCAATACCCTTAGAAGGCACCACGCTGCCTTTTTCGCGCCAGCCGCCGCCGGATCCGGATCAGGATCCACAACCGCGGCCCTGGCAGGGGCACGGACCCGGGCAGCCTTCTGCTGCCCCGCCCCGCACCGTTAACGAGGAGGAAAGTTACCATGGGTACTCCAACCGGAAATACCGACTGGCAAGTCTGCAACCCGGACTGCGAAATCGAATTCAGCGATGACAAGTTCGATCCCAATTACAACAACGGCGCCTGGGAGCATGGCGGCACCGACGGCAATGTGATCGATCTCAACGACCACAACGCCGCCGACAACGCCCAGGCCGGCAACGGCGATGACGCGGTCTACGGCAACGACCGCAACAACCGGCTGCACGGCGAGGAAGGCCAGGACTACATCGAAGGCCGCGGCGGCGACGACGCCATTCTCGGCGGCACCGGCAACGACTGGCTGTTCGGCGGCAACACCACCGGCCAGACCGATGACGGAGACGACTGGATCGACGGCGAGGAAGGCTGCGATTACATCGACGGCGAGAACGGCAATGACACCCTGCTGGGCGGCGCCGAGCAGGACACCGTGTTCGGCGGCAACGGCGACGACCACATCTTCGGCGATGACGGCGACGGCGACGAGACCGACGGCGACGACGGCGACTACCTCTATGGCGAGCTCGGCGACGACTGCATGGACGGCGAAGGCGGCGACGACTGGATGTGGGGCGACATGGGCCAGTCCGGCGAGACCCGCGCGGACGGCGACGACACCATGTACGGCCGCGGCGGCGATGACCGGATGAACGGCCAGGGCGGCAACGACCGGATGGCCGGCGGCCTCGGCGACGACCTGGTGATCGGCGGCTCCGGCGATGACGAGATGTTCGGCGACGAACGCGCCTCGCAGAACGATGATCTGGACTTCGGCTCCGACAGCGGCACCGGCAACAAGACCCAGCAGGTCGATGGCGATGACTGCATGCTCGGCGGCACCGGCAACGACACCATGGACGGCCAGGGCGGCAACGACACCATGTTCGGCGAGCAGGACGACGACCTGATGCAGGGCGGCCGCGGCAACGACCTGATGGGCGGCGGCTCCGGCAACGACGACGTCAACGGCGGCGCCGGGCGCGACACCATGCGCGGCGGCTCCGGCAACGACGTGCTGGAAGGCGGCGCGCAGGGAGACCTGATCTTCGGCGACCGCAGCTACAATCTGGGCGATTACTACCACAAGTATAAAATCGACTGGAGCTGCTGCGACGACGATGACGGCGGCGATGTCCAGGCGCTGCATGCCAATAACGGCCTGAAGCCGGTCGATTGCCCGGACTGCTACGAGCCGGTCGATTACGGCCCGGACGGCAACGACGTGATCCGCGGCGGCTCCGGCAATGACACCGTGTTCGGCGAAGGCGGCCACGACGTCATCTACGGCGAGCGCGGCGGCGACCACCTGCATGGCGGCGACGGCAACGACAGCATCCGCGGCGGCAACGGCAACGACTTCATCGATGGCGATGCCGATGACGACTGCCTCTATGGCGATGCAGGCCGCGACACCATCAAGGGCGACATCGGCGACGACAAGATCTACGGCGGCGCAGATGACGACTACCTGTTCGGCCAGAATGGCGATGACAGCATCTTCGGCGGCACCGGCGACGACAAAATGTTCGGCGGCAACGGCGATGACCTGATCAAGGGCTGGGATGGCGATGACGTCGCGTCCGGCGGCAACGGCAACGACACGCTCTGCGGCCAGAACGGCGACGACTTCCTGGACGGCAACGACGGCCGCGACCAGCTCTGGGGCGGCAACGGCAACGACGTGCTGGAAGGCGGACGCCACAACGACTACCTGAACGGCGGCAACGGCGCTGACTGCCTCTATGGCGAGGAAGGCAACGACCGTCTGGACGGCGGCCGCGGCAACGACTTCCTGGATGGCGGCACCGGCGACGACCGTCTCTATGGCGGCGCCGGCAACGGCAACGACTACCTGAAGGGCGGCGAAGGCGACGACATCATGGCCGGCGGCAACGGCAAGGATGTCTTCATCATCGACCTGACCTGGGATGGTGCCACCTTTGCCTCCAACGACGGCAGCGACACCTTCACAGACTTCGACATCGATCAGGACCACGATGTGCTGCTGTACCGTGTCACCAATACCGGCGCCGGCCTCGGCACCTCTGCACAGGATGCCTTCGGCGCCCTGAATGCGGCGGCCACCGTGACCGACGACGGCACCGACACCAACATCTCGGTGGGCGGCTCCAGCGTCGACATCCTCGGCCTGACCGGCAATGCCGCACCGTTCACCTCGCTGGGCCAGGACGCCATCCCGATCGGCGGCGTCGGCATCAATGCCGTGACCACCGGCGATGCGGGCTCCTACGAGGCGATCCGGGTGCTGACGTCCGACAACGGCTTTGACGACAGCTACTCCAACATCTGGGGTCACGCTCTCTGAGCCATAGGAACGGCGGGCCCGGGGGCAACCCCGGGCCCGTCCAGCCCTGGTTCAGGACAGCGATTTGGTCCCCGGCCAAGGATTGCATCCTTGGACCAGGGCGCTGTTCTCCAGAATTCATAACTTCAACGCGTGCAGCCGGGGGGCTACGACAATGAAGGTAAGACGGGTTTTTGACGGTCAACGGGGCGTGCTTGCCGCCATCTTCACAGCAAGCATCTTTGTGAACCTTCTCATCCTGACAGCGCCGCTCTACATGCTGCAACTGTTTGCCCGGGTCATGGCCTCGGGCAGCATTCCAACCCTGATAGCCCTGACCACCGGCGCCTGTATCGCGCTGGTGTTCTTCTTTCTCTTCGACATGATCCGCCAGCGCCTGGTGGCGCGGCTCGGGTCCCGGCTCGAGGCGCGGCTCAGCCCCGCCGTGCTGGGCGGCATGATCGGCGGCCGGATGCCGCCGGGGCTGGCCCGCGCAGAGCCCATCCGCGACATCCAGGATCTGCGCGGCTTTGTCACCAGCCCGCTGTTCCTGGCACTGCTCGACGCGCCCTGGTCGGTGATTTTCCTGGCGCTGATCTTTATGTTCAGCCCGGTTCTGGGCCTGGTGGCGCTGACCGGCATCGCGCTCTTGTTCGCCCTGGCGCTGCTCAATGAAATGGCCGCCCGCGAACCGGCGGAGGAGGCCGGCAAACAGGCCGCCGAGACCAATGCCGCGGTGTCGGAAATGATGCAGAACGCAGGCCTCATTCACGCCATGGGCAAGACCGCGCCGCTGATTGCGCGCTGGCAGCTCAAGGCGTTTTCGGCATTGGTGTTCAACACCCTCGCCACCGACCGGGTGGCGCTGATCACCTCGCTGGCCAAGGCGGTGCGCATGGGGCTGCAGATCGCGGTTCTGGCCGTCGGCGTGGTGCTGGTGATCAACAATGAGCTGACCCCGGGGCTGATGATTGCCGCCTCGATCCTGCTGGGCCGTGCCGCGGCGCCGGTGGAGCAGTCGATTGCCGGCTGGCGCGCCTTTCTGACCGCGCGCGGCGCGCAGGCGCGGCTCAACCAGTTCCTGGCCCATCTCGATGACGCGCCGGAGCGGCTGGAACTGCCCGAGCCGGAAGGCCGGATCTCGGTGGAAGGCGCCACCGTGGTGCTGCCGGGCCGCCCGGATCCGCTGCTGCTGGACATCTCCTTTGACCTGAAACCGGGCCAGTCGCTGGGGCTGATCGGCCCCTCCGGGGCGGGCAAGACCACATTGGCCCATGCGCTGGCAGGCCTGCAGCCGCTGGTGCGCGGCCATATCCGCATCGACGATGCCGCGCTCACCGACTGGGATCCGGCGCAGATCGGCCAGTATGTCGGCTTCCTGCCGCAGCGGGTCGAACTGTTCCAGGGCACGGTGGCGGAAAACATCGCCCTGATGGACCCGGGCGCGCGGCCCTCCGACGTGGTGGCCGCCGCCAAGCTGGCCCAGGTGCATGAAATGATCCTGGCGCTGCCCGGCGGCTACAACGCCGAAGTGGGCCCGCGCGGCGAGTTCCTGTCCGCCGGCCAGCGCCAGCGCATCGGCCTGGCGCGCGCCTTCTTCGGCGGCCGCAAGCTGATTGTGCTGGATGAACCCAACGCCAATCTCGACCCCGAGGGCGAAGAGGCGCTGGCCACCGCCATCGAGGAAGCCTGCGCCCGCGGCGCCACCGTGGTGGCGGTGACCCACCGGCTCAGCCTCTTGCGCCGGGTCAGCCATGCGGCGCTCCTGCAGGAGGGCCGCGTCATCCGCTTCGGCGAGGCCCGCCACGTGATCGAGGCGGCGGCGCAGCCGCTGGCCCGGCCACAGGCGCATTCCGACGACCCTAAAATCGCTCCCTTCCGCCACCGCAACAGCCAGGGCGGCCCGGGCCAGGGAGCGGACACACAGGGCACAGACACACGGGGAGCAAGCGCATGAACCTGCTGGACAATGAGACCCGCAGCGCCGCCGGGACCGCCCGCACACCGGCGCAGGGCGGCTTCCGCGACCAGATGCCGGCCCTTGCCGGCCAGGATGTGCCGCTGCCCAAACGGCCGCCGACCCGGGTGCGCCAGCTGGTGCTGTGGATGGCGGTCTGCGGCTTCGGCCTGTTCGGCGGCCTGGTGTTCTGGGCCACCCAGGCCGAGCTGACCAGCGCGGTGGTGGCGCCCGGCGAGTTCAACGTGGCCGGCGACCGGCTGGCGGTGCAGCATCTGGAAGGCGGCATCCTGCGCGAGCTGAACGTGGCCGAGGGCCAGCGGGTCAGCGCCGGCGCGGTGATTGCCCGGCTCGACGGCCGCCGGGTGCAGGCGCAGCTGGCGATCCTGAACGGCCAGCTGGCCAGCCTTCTGGCACAGCAGGCGCGGCTGCAGGCCGAACTGGCGGACAGCGGCACGCTGCAGCCGGGGGCGGAACTGCAGGCGCTCACCGCCCGGGCGCCGGACCTGGCGCAGCTGGTGGCAGTGCAGCACGACCTGCTGGCCTCCAACCGGGCGCTTTATCAGGGCCAGATGGAAATCATCCGCACCCGCATCAGCCAGCTGGGCGACCAGCTTGAAGGCCGCGATGCCCGCATCACCGCCACCGAGGAACAGCTGGAGCTGGTGCAGGCGGAACTGGCGGATCTCTCCGGCCTCTATGAGAAGGGGCTGGTGCCGAAGGCGCGGATCAGCGACCGGCAGATGCAGCAGAGCGGCCTGCTGGGCACCCTCGGCGCGCTGGAAAGCGACCGCGGCAACGTGCTGGAGCGGATCGGCGAGATGAAGGAGCGGCAGCTGCAGGCCGGGCGCGACCGGGCGGCCCGGATCGCCGCCGAAAGCCAGGAGGTGCAGGAGCAGATCCTGGACCTGCGCCAGCGGCTGGATGCGATCGGCGACGTGGCCGAACGGCTGACCATCCATGCGCCGCAGGACGGCCGGGTGGTCGGGCTGGCGATCAACACCCTGGGCCAGGTGGTGGACCCCGGCCAGACCATCCTGGAGCTGATGCCCGCAGACACCGGCCTCCTGGTGGAAACCAAGGTCGCGGTGGCCGATATCGACGAGGTTGCAATGGGCAGCCAGGCGCGGGTGCAGCTGACCGCCTACAGCTTCCGCTCCACCCCGCCGGTCCGGGGCGAGGTGGTGATGGTCGCGGCCGGCAGCACCACCGACACGGCTGGCGGCCAGCCTTATTACCCGGTGCATATCCGCATCGATGAGGCCGAGCTTGCCGCCCTGCCCAACGTCAGGGCGCTGCCCGGCATGCCGGCCCAGGCGATGATCGAGACTGGCCGCCAGACCCTGGCCGATTATCTGATCAGCCCGGTGCTGCAAAGCATGTCCGGCGCCCTCAAGGAAGGCAGCGGCTGAGACCGGGGGCCCGCGCAAGGCGGGGCTGAAACACAGGGGGAGACACAGGCTGAGGCACAGGCTGAGACACCGGGGGAGACACCTTTGAGACAGCTTTGAGCCAGCTTTGAGACAAGGCAGCAGCCCAGGGGGGAAGGGCCGGCTGCCTGCCAGGCCCGCACCCGCCGCAAGGCCGGGCGCGGGCCTGTTAATCCCTCCCCTGCCCCGCCGCCCGCAAGCACCTTCGCAGAATAAGTCCGGACCGGACCGAATGTTTCGCGCGCGAAACATTTGGTCAATCATGCTGACCTTTTCAGGAAGGCGAAAGGCCCGCTGTCCAGGCAAGGGCGGCGGCCTGCGGCCCCCGGCAAAATGAGTATTTATGGAAAGATGAAACCCCGCAGGCCCAAGGAGGGCCAGGGGGGGCCGCCCGCCGCCTATTCCGCGGCGCGTTTGCGGACCCAGCCCAGAAACGCCGCATCCGGCATCCGCAGGCGCGGCGCGCCGGACCGCACCCACATGGCGCGCCATTCCGCCTCCAGCGCATAGGCATCCGCGCCCGGGATCAGCGCGCGCGCCTCCTCCAGCGTCGCGGGCTTCAGGCTGGGCGCATTCAGCACCGCCTCGGTCACCGCCGCCTTCTGGGAGAACCGGATCACATCGCCCTCCAGCTCCTCCAGCGCGTAATCGGGCAGGGGCTGCGCCTCAATCATGTCGCGGATCATCTTGCGGAACACCCGGCGCGGTGACGCCGAGCCGGATTTCTTCAGCAGGGTCTCCACCGAGACCTGCCAGCTGTTCTGCCGCCCGCAATGCTTGCGCGCCAATTCATAAATCCGCCGCTCCAGCGGTTTCCTGAGCCGGAAGTAATCGCGCGAAAGCGTCAGCACCGATTTCGACAGCACCGCCCGGTAGAGCCAGTCCGAAAGCGTCACCGCCACGCTGACCATCTTGCCCGCGCCCTTCTTGCCCGCCGGCGCCTTGCGCACGATCTCCCATTTCTCGATGAGGCCGAAACCGGTGGTGACCTCCTGCCCGCCGGTCACGATATTGGTGGTGATGCGGGTGCCCGCCAGCCGCTCAAACGCCTCGCGCAGCCGCCGGTAGGCATCGCCGGAGGTTTCCCGGTTGCAGGCGACCAAGAGGTCATGCGCCTTCAGGTGCAGCACCCGGCTCACCTGGCGGCCGGCATTCAGCGCCGCCATCAGCTGGCTGATGCAGAAGATCAGGATGTCCTTGTCGTGGATCGTCGCCAGCCCCTTCACGGAAGGCGTCACGGTGATCTCGGCGCCGTTGTGCTGGTAGTTCAGAATCCGCCGGTCCGGCCGTGTGCCAAGCGAGAACAGTGGATGCTCCATCGACGCCAGGTCGTTCTTGGGGATCGCCCCGAAGATATCGCAGAGGAAGAAATCCCCCTGCCCTTCCGGAGGGATTCCCCCCGCCGTCAGCTCTGCTGCCATCTGCCTGTCCGCCGTCTGCTCAGCCGTCCGCCGGAATCTTCTGCCCCGGTCCGCGACTCGTTTTATCGTGGTTTTGATTACACTCACCCTAGGGTTATCCACACCCTGCCGCAACGGGGGTTCGGAATCGTTGGATCGGGGGTTCGGAGTCATTTCAACGGGGTTTCAGAGTCATCCCTCTCCCGGAATCTGCCCCGATCACCCATGAAAAAAGGGCTTTGCGCGACTCGTCCCGCCCCTGTAACTAATAAATAACCCATATTTAACAGGGCAGATTTTTTTGCACGCTCTGAAACACCCCCGCTTTCCCCTGCCGCAAACCCCGGATTTGCTTAGAAAAACCAAAGGGGATGCGCATTTTTCTTCCATGTGCCGTGTTTTTGGGTATTCTGGCAAAAAGGCAGCACATCAGGGCTGCAGAGTTATAACAGCAGTACTTCACAGGACGGGGCCAAAAAGGCCCATCGACAGCAGGCAGCACTCTCATGGCCAGAGATATCCACAAGGCGAACGCAAGCCTCCCTCCCTATTTCAGCATCGACCCGGACGCCGCATTGGCGGAGCTGGACAACCCCACCAGCACCGCGGGCTTTGCCGAGATCGCAAGCGCCTGCGCGCAAGGGCGCGCTGACCTCGCCAGCCGCGGCATGAACGAGGAAGGCCGCAAGGAGCTGCGCCTGTTCTCCACCTGGGAGATCACCCGCTACCTGATCCCCGTCGCCCAGGCCCATTTCCGCCGGGTGCTGAAGGCCAACCCCGATCTGCCCCAGGGCCGCAGTGAGACCGAAGGCGGCGCCAAGTGGTTCACCCTGGATGAGGTGCTGCGCCTGCGCGCCTTCTTCGCCGCCCAGGGCTCCAAGGCCAAGGACTACACCCCCTACCGCCCCCAAGGCCTGCCCGCCAAGATGGTCGCCGTGGCGAACTTCAAGGGCGGCGTCGGCAAGACCTCCACTGCCGCCCATCTGGCGATGTCGGCAGCGCTCGACGGCTACAAGGTGCTGGTCATTGATCTGGACAGCCAAGGCTCCATGACCTCGATCTTCGGCGGCAAGGTGGAGGATGAATGGCAGACCGCCTTCCCGCTGCTGGCGCGCCACTACGGTGAGCATCTGCGGCTGGAGAACCAGCGCCGGCTCGACCGCGGCGACGCCCCGCAGCCGCTGGACGAGGCGCTGGATGCGGCGATGGAGATGACGGCGCAGGACGTGATCCAGGACACCCACTGGCCCAACATCGACCTGATCGGCGCCCAGCTGAACCTCTACTGGGCGGAGTTCCAGATCCCGGTCTGGCGGATGGCGGCGCGCAGCTGGAAACTGTGGGATGCGCTGACGGAGCGGCTGGAGGCCGACGGGGTCTTGGACCAATACGATGTGATCTTCATCGACACGCCCCCGGCGCTTGGCTACCTGACCATCAACGGGCTGTCCGCAGCCGACATCCTGCTGGTGCCGATGGGCGCGTCGTTCCTGGAGTTCGATTCCACCGGGCGTTTCTTCGACATGCTGCATTCGACCTTCGCCTCCATCGAGGAGGGCGAGAACCTGGCGGCCCGCGCGCTCGGCCGGCCGGGCATCTCTTTCGAATGGGACGCGGTGCGCGCCGTCATCACCCGCTACGACGGCGCCCAGCAGGGCGAGCTGGCGGCGCTGATGCAGGCCTATATGGGCCGGGTGCTCTCCCCCCATAAACAGGATTTCACCGCGCTGATCGGTCAAGCGGGAGAGCAGGTGAGCGGCATCTACGAGGCCGACTACCGCGACTTCAACCGCGAGACCTATGCCCGCGGCCGCGAGACCTTTGACGAGACCTATGCCGCCTTCAAGAAGCTGCTGATCGGCGTCTGGCGGCGCGAGGTGTTGCAGGATGAGGCCGAACAGCGCGCGGCGGGCTAAGGCCCTAACAAGAGATTTGGGGTAGTCTGACCGCCCCACCCGGAAAGAGGCACGAGGACCATGGCAAAACGCAAACGGCTTTCCCCGGCGCAAAGCGATTACCTGACAGCGGCGCCTGCCGGCAGGCCCGCGCTTGGCACACCCTCCAGCGTGGGGGCCAGTGTGGGGGCCGCGCCGATTGCCCAGGTGGCCTCGGATGCGTCCGCCCAGGCGGCGCTGCAGGAACTGTCGGGCGTCTTGGAAAACGCCCGCGCCAAGGGGCTGATGATCGAGGAGCTGCCGCTGGCGGCGATCGACGAGAACCACCTGGTGCGCGACCGCATCGAGCAGGACGAGGAAGAGCTGCAATCGCTGATGGACTCGATCCGCGCCCGCGGCCAGCAGACCCCGGCAGAGGTCGTGCCGCTGGAGGATACATTCGGCGGGCGCACCCATGGCCTGATCTCCGGCTGGCGCCGCCTGACCGCGCTTCGCAGGCTCTATGAAGAAACATCAGACCCGCAATTCGCCACACTGAAGGCGCTGGTGATCAAGCCGGACAGCGCCGAAGGCGCTTATGTGGCGATGGTCGAGGAAAACGAGATCCGGGTGAACCTGTCGCATTACGAGCGCGCCCGGATCGCGGTGCGGGCTTATAAGGAGGGCGTCTTTACCCGCCGCAAATACGCGCTGCAGGCGCTGTTCGGCAATGCCACCCGCGCCAAGCGTTCCAAGATCGGCAGCTTCGTCACCCTTGTGGAAGCCCTGGATGCGGTGCTGTTCTACCCCACCGCGATCAGCGAGAAGCTGGGCCTGGCGCTGGTGCGGGAGATCGAGGCGGATGCGGGGTTTGCGGAACGCGCAAAACAGGCGCTGCAGGCCGCCGACCGTTCCACCCCGGAGGCGGAGCTGGCGGTGCTGACCCGTCTGGTGGAGGGGCAGACGGCTGAAATGCCCAAGTTAGAGCCTGATATGCCCCCTGCCCCGCCGACCCTGGAACAACTGGCAGCGCAGGCGAAGGAGCGGAATGCCGGCCGGGATGCGGAACATTCCCGGCCCCTGGTGCCGCCGCTGGTCAGCGCCCCGCGGGTGCGCGGCGCCGGCGACTGGGACGCGGCCATGCCGGGCGAGCGGATCAACCTGCCCGCCCCCCGCGGCGTGCGGCTGGCCTATACCCCCAGCGAGCAGAAGATCGAGATCAGCGGCGAGGCCGTCAGTGCCGCCCTGGTCAAGGAGTTGGAAGCCTGGCTGAAAAAGTTCTGATCAGAGCCTGAACAAACAGCAAAGGGCGCGGAAACCGCGCCCATTTTCATCCCTTGTTAGAGCCTGATATTAGGTCAGCACGATTGACCAAATGTTTCGCGCGCGAAACATTTGGTCCGGTCCGGACCTATTTTGCCTCCCCCCGCCCCACCGAGATGTACGTCTCGAAACCGGCCCGTCTGGCGGATTTCGCTGAGTAGATATTGCGCAGGTCCGCCATCCGCGGGGTCTGCATCTTGCGGGCCAGCTTCTGGAGATCTAGCGCCCGGAACTCGTTCCATTCCGTCAGGAGCACCACCAGGTCGGCTTGTCTCGCCGCCATATAGGGATCCTCCTCCCATTTGACCCCGGGCAGGAGCGCCTCGCCCTCGGACCGGCCCTGCGGGTCCACCACCCGCACCTTGGCGCCGCCGCCCACGAGGGCGGGCACGATGGTCAGGCTTGGCGCGTCGCGCATGTCATCGGTATTGGGTTTGAAGGTGACGCCGAGGACGGCAATGGTCTTGCCGTTGAAGGACCCCTCGCAGGCATCGCGCAGCTTCTCCACCATCCGGTGCTTCACCTCGTCATTCACCCGCATCACCGTTTCCGTGATGCGCAAGGGGAAGGCATGGTCCTGGCCGATCCGCGCCAGCGCCGCGGTGTCCTTGGGGAAACAAGACCCGCCATAGCCCGGCCCTGCATGCAGGAACTTGTTGCCGATCCGCCCGTCAAAGCCGATGCCGCGGGAGACCTCCTTGACGTCCGCCCCCACCCGCTCGCAGAGGCCCGCGATTTCATTGATGAAGGTGATCTTGGCGGCCAGGAACGCATTGGCCGCGTATTTGGTCAGCTCGGCCGATTCCAGGTCGGTGGTCAGGATCGGGAAGTCACGCAGATACAGCGGGCGGTAGATCTCTGCCATCACCTCTGCCGCGCGGTCGTTCTGGACGCCGACCACCACCCGGTCGGGTTTCATGAAATCCTCGATCGCGGCGCCTTCGCGCAGGAACTCCGGGTTGGAGGCGACATCGAACTCCGCCTTGGGATTGGCCTTGGCGATCACCTGTTTCACCTGCCGGTTGGTGCCCACCGGCACAGTGGATTTGGTCACCACCACCGCATAGCCGGTCAGCGCCCCGGCGATCTCCTCCGCCGCCGCCATCACATAGGTCAGATCCGCATGGCCGTCGCCGCGCCGGGTCGGGGTGCCGACCGCGATGAACACCGCCTCGGCGCCGTCCACCGCCGCCGGCAGGTCATCGGTGAAGCTGAGCCGCCCCGCCTTCACGTTCTTCTCCATCAGCTGATCGAGGCCCGGCTCGTAGATCGGCACCTCGCCCCGGTTCAGCCGCGCGATCTTGCCGCCGTCCTTGTCGACACAGACCACATCATGGCCGAAATCCGAAAAGCAGACGCCGGACACCAGTCCGACATAGCCGGTGCCAATCATCGCAATGCGCATGGAATGCCCTTTCCCCAATCCCCTTTTGGCGGCGGCTTTGCGGCCGCCCTTGTTATGAGATTAGAAGGATTTACGGCGCCGGACAGGGCGGGAACCGGTTTTTTGCCGGCCCCGGCGGCAGACCCGCGGGGGGCTGGAAACAGGCTTGCAACAGGCTTGGAACAGGGGCTGGTAAATAGGTCCGTTTCGGACCAAATGTTTCGCGCGCGAAACATTTGGTCCGAAACGGACCTAAAAACCCCGGAGTTCTGCTGCGGCAGAGGGCCGCCGCCGGGGCGGTAAAGGATTTGACAGCATCGGGGATTTATGAGTTTTCGGGCCGTATACGGCAGCAGATTCACCTCACAGGCAGGGAGCCCCCCTTGACGGCAGCAGCAGAGGCACTGAGCAGAGCAACCCCGGCGGAGAGCCCCGCGCAGGCCAAAGGCATGGCCGCAGACCTGGCCGCGGATATGGCGGCGGAGCCGGCAGCGGCCGGGCGGCTGGTGGCGGTGGTGGTGACCCACAACCGGCTCGGGAAGCTGAAGGTGACGCTGGCCCGGCTCCTGGAGAGCCCCCCGGATGAACTGGCGGCGGTGGTGGTAGCCGACAATGCCTCCACCGACGGCACCGCCGCGTGGCTGGCGTCGCAGACGGATCCCAGGCTGGATGTCCGCACCAGTGCCGGCAACCGCGGCGGCGCCGGCGGGTTCGAGATGGGCATGCGCCGGGCGATGGAAGCCCACGCGCCCGACTGGCTGGTGGTGATGGATGATGACGGCCGCCCCGCGCCGGGCGGGCTGGCGGCCTTTCACGGGCTGGCCATGCACCGGCAGCCGGCGGGCGCGGCAGACGGGGGCGGCTGGGACGCGGTGGCGGCGGCGGTCTATTTCCCGGACGGCCGCATCTGCGAGATGAACCGCCCCTCGCGCAACCCGTTCTGGCATGCCCGCGAGTTCCTGCGCACGCTTCTGGGCGGCGGCCGCTCCGGCTTCCATGTGCAGCCCGCGGATTACGAGGGGGCGGGGATGCAGATCGATGTCACCTCATTTGTCGGCTTCTTCATCTCGGCGGCGGCGGTGCGGCGGACCGGCTATCCGGATCCGGAGCTGTTCATCTATGGCGATGACGGCATCTATACGCTGGGGCTGACCAAATCGGGCGGCCGGATCGGCTTTGAGCCCTCGGTGCGCTTTGAGCATGACCTGTCGACCTTCCGCGCCCGGAAGGCAGGCGGGAGCGCGGGCCCGCAGCAGGCGGATGCGGCGCAGCGCGGCCGTTTCGTGCCGTTGTGGAAGGCCTATTACTACCACCGCAACCTCTTGCTGCTGTACCGGATGGCGGCGGGCTGGCTGTTCTGGCCGGCGCTCCTGGTGATCGTGCCGAAATGGCTCTGGAAGGCGCGCCAGCATGGCGGCAGCCGCCGCGTTTTCCTGCGGCTGATGGGCCATGCGCTGCGCGACGGGCTGCTGCGCCGCACCAGCGTGCGCCACGCCAGGGTGCTGCAGCTGTCCGGCGAAGGCTAAGCCTGCGGGCGCTGCAGCAGACTGCAGCAAACCGGGGCAAACCGGGGCAAACCGGGGCAGGGCGGGCGGTTCAGCGGTTCAGGATCACCCGGTGGAAGCGGCCCATCAGCACCATCCCCAGCGCCAGCAGCACCAGGCTGGTGAGCACCACAAAGGGCACGTTCACATAAGCAGGCGTATAGGTGGGGTAGACCCCGGCGCGCATGATCCCGGCGATGTGGATCAGCGGGTTGTACCACAGGATCTCCTGCGCCAGCGGCGGCATGTCATCGTAGAGAAAGAAGATGCCGGAGGCGAGGAACAGCGGCCGGGTGATGATCGACCAGACCATCTCCCACAAGGGGTAGAGCCCCATCAGCACGCAGTTGAGCGTGCCCACCCCCAGCCCCAGCAGCATCGCCAGCCCCAGCGCTGCAGCCATCTGCGGCAGCTCCAGCACCGTCCGGCTGTCGATGACGGCCAGGATGCCGCCCAGCAGCAGGATGGTGACCAGCACGCCGGTCAGGCTGTTCAGCAGGAAGCGGGCAATCACCGCATCGGCCCAGGTGACGGCAGGAAACCGCAGCAGCGGATGCGAGAAGCTGATCGCCCGGGACACGGTGAGCGAGACCGACTGGTAGAGATTGAACGGCAGGTAGCCGGTGGCATAGAACAGCAGGAAGCTGGTGCCCAGCGACGGGGTGTGGATCACCAGCGAGAAGCCCGCCGCGAGGAACAGGATTGCTGCCAGCGGCTCTGCCACCGCCCAGACATAGCCGCCCGGGGTGCGCCCGTAGCGGGTCGACATCTCGCGCAGCACCAGTGCCGCCACCGTGCGCAGGGTGGCAAAGCGGCGGCGCCCTGCGGGCCGGGCCGGGGCTGGAACGGCGGCGGGCGGCGGAACCGGGACGGCATCCGGAGCGGGAGGAAGGCTGGCCATGAATACCCATTGTGATTACATGTGCGGCGGCGGTACTATGGCGCAAAGCAAAGCCGGTGACAAACAGCAGCGCAGCAGGACAGGCCACTCATGACACAGAAACGCCAGGCGGCACAGGCCGGCGGCTCCGGCCCGCAGGGCGGGGCCGGCAAGGACAGCCAGGACCGGCCGGGGCGCCGGCTGCATCTGACGGATGGCGGCAAGGGCCAGGCCCAGCCGGGCCCGGGCGCGAAACAGGGTGTGAAACAGGGGGCGAAACCGGGCGGCGGCAAGGGCAAGGGCGGCCCCGGACCGAAACCGGAACCGGGTCCCGGGCCGGGCGGCAAGCCGCCGCTGCAGCAGATGCGCGAGCGGGCGGAACGGGCCGAGGCCGAGGCCCGGCAGGTGCGCGAGGAACTGGCCGCGGCCCGCACCGCCGCCTATCCGGTGGCCGGCCCGGCCCGGATGCAGACCCGCCACTGGGGGCTGCTTGCCAGCTTTGCGCTGGCGGTTCTGCTGCCGCTGGCGGCGGCGGTCATCTACCTGTTTGCCATCGCCGAGGACCAGTATGCCTCCACCGCCGGCTTCACCGTGCGCAGCCAGGAAAACTCCGGCGCCCAGGACCTCCTGGGCGGGCTGGCCGCCTTCACCGGAACCTCCAATGCCTCCGACAGCGATATCCTCTACGAGTTCATCCAGAGCCAGGAGATGGTCAACGCGGTGGAGGCGCGGGTGGGGCTCAGGGCGCATTTCACCCAAGCCTGGCCGGGCGACTGGGCCTTTGCGCTGTGGCCGGAGGCCAGCGCCGAGGATCTGGCCTGGTACTGGCAGCGCATCGCCCGCATCGCCTTTGACAGCAGCTCGGGCCTGATCGAGGTGCAGGCCACCGCCTATGACCCAGAGACCGCGCAGGCCATCACCCGCGCCATCCTGGAGGAGAGCCAGACCCGCATCAATGCGCTCAACGAGCAGGCCCGCGCCGATGCGATGCGCTATGCCGAAGCCGATCTGGCGGAGGCGCTGGAGCGGCTGAAGGAAGCCCGCGAGGCGCTGACCCGGTTCCGCACCCGCACCCGCATTGTCGACCCGGAGGCCGACATCCAGGGCCGCATGGGGGTGATGAACAACCTGCAGCAGCAGCTGGCCGAGGCGCTCATTGAATACGACCTGCTGGCGGGCAGCGTGCCCGCGGGCGACGTGCGGCTGAACAAGGCGCAGCAGAAGATCGGGGTGATCCGCGAGCGCATCGACATCGAGCGCCAGGCCTTCGCCTCCGACAGCACCGAGACCGGCGCGGTGGGCGAGGATTACCCGACGCTGATCTCCGAGTTCGAGCGGCTCACGGTGGACCGGGAGTTTGCCGAGGAGGTCTACCGGGCGGCGCTGACGGCGCTGGAGCTGGCGCGCGACGATGCCGCCCGCCAGAGCTTGTATCTGGCCGCCTATATCACGCCGACCCTGGCCGAGGACTCCGAATACCCGCGCCGCTTCATGCTGAGCGGCCTGGCCGGGCTGTTCCTGCTGCTCAGCTGGTCGATCGGGGCGCTGGTCTATTACTCGGTCCGCGACCGCAGCTGAGACGATGCGCAAGGAGGCATGTGCCATGAGACAGTTGCCTGAGGCCGGGACCGCAGGGGGGCGCCTTGCGGGCCCCGCTGCGCAAAACCCGGGCGGCAGGCCGCTGCGGGGCAGCGGCCCGGCATGATCCGGTTTGAGAACCTGACCAAGAGCTACTGGCTCAAGGGCGAGCGCAAGGTGGTGATCGATGATCTGACCCTGACGCTGCCCTCGGGCAGGTCGCTGGCGCTCCTGGGCCGCAACGGCGCCGGCAAGTCGACGCTCCTGCAGATCATCGCAGGCACCCTGCGCCCTGATTCGGGGCGGGTGGCCAGCGATGGCAGCATTTCCTGGCCGGTGGGGCTGGGCACGTCGTTCCACGGCGATCTGACCGGCGCCGAGAACGTGCGGTTCATTGCACGGATCTACGGGGTGGACACCTCGGAGCTGGTGAGATTTGTCGAAAACTTCTCCGAGCTCGGGAAGTTCTACCATATGCCGGTGCGCAGCTACTCCTCCGGCATGCGCTCGCGGCTGACCTTCGGCGCCTCGATGGGAATCAGATTCGACACCTATCTGGTCGACGAGGTGACCGCGGTGGGCGACGCCGCCTTCCGCCGCAAGAGCCAGCAGGTCTTTGCCGCGCGGATGAAGACCGCCAGCGCCATCATGGTCAACCATTCGATGCCGCAGCTGCGCCAGTTCTGCAATGCGGGCCTGGTGCTGGAGGACGGCAAGGTGCGCTATTTCGAGGACCTGGAAGAGGCCATCGCGCTGCATGAGGCGCAGATGAAATAGGCTCTAACCAAGCAGATGGGCGCTGAAAGCGGCAAATTGATCCAGCGAGATCCGGCCCAGGTTGCCGGGCGTGCCGGCGCTGCTGCTGCCGGCAAACAGCGGCGCCGGCGCGCCGGGGAAAAAGGTCTCTGCGACCCAGGCATTGGCGGGGGCGAAATGCTGCATGATCTGCTGCGACCGGGCCGGGGCCATGCGCGGCCGCGGCGCGGCCGGCAGGCTGTTGATGCGCGCCAGCAGCCGCTCCCGCCCGGGGTTGGCGGCCCCGTCCTTGCGGAACGGGATATGCGGCTGCATCCGGCGCAGGAATTCCAGCGCCGGCGCCGACAGCCCGGTGTTGTCCTGCGCTGAGCGCGCCAGGGCGGAGAGGTCCGGCAGGGCGTCCCCGAACAGAAGCTGCATGACATCCTCCAGGATGCCGCCGCCGGCCAGCTGGCTGCGGCTGTAGAGGCGCACCTTCAGCGCCTCCTGGCCGAACACCTCTGCCCACAGGCTGAGCAGGCGCCGGTAGTAGAGATAAGGGGTCAGGCTGTCCTGCTGCAGGCAGGCTTTCACGAACTGGGCAAAACTCATGCTGTTGAAACCGCGGCGCATGTACTCGCCGTACATGCTGAGAATGGCGTCATCCTGGCGGCGCAGGTAGACCACGATCTCGATGCTGCTGAACAGGCCGTCAAACAGCGCGTGCAGATTGGCAATGCCGGTGCGGCCGGTCAGGTTGCCGGTCAGGTTCTCCGAGGACACCAGCATGGTGTGGGTGCCGGGCGGCGCCTTGGCGGCCTGCCGCTCCAGCTGCCTGCGCAGCTTGCGGCGGAACTTCAGCACGTCCTCGCGGCTGTGCAGCCCGTGGCCGCGGGCAAAATCATGCAGCCCTTCATGGGCAGCGTAGAACAGGGTGATGTGATTGGCGTCACGCGACAGCAGGTCCGGGTACAGGACGCCATGGTGCTGCAGCCAGGCGGCATTGGCGGCAAAGCTGTTCTGCAGGAAGGTGGAGGCGGTTTTCGGGGTGCCGATATGGCAGACAAGTCTCATGGGTGCGGCCCTGATCCGGGGTGGTCCGGGGCGGCGCCCGCGGGGCGGATGCCCGGCGGCGGGGCGGCAGGGGCTGGCGTGGCAGGGTCCGGGGCAGGCGGCGCCAGCGTCTTTTCCCAATAGGCCCGGGATGCCATTTCGCCGTAGCCCTTGCGGTAGGCGGCCCTGAGCCGGCCGTGGCCGCGCTGCCAGGCCAGCAGGCTGCAGGCCATCCGCCAGGCCAGGCTGAAGAAGCGCCGTTTCGACTGGGTCACGGTATAGGCCCTGGTGCGGCTGCCGTTCAGATAGGTGAGCCGGGCGCCGCCGAAGGCGGGGAACACCGTGCCGCGGGCGCTGATGTCCAGCACCATCCGGTCGCCCAGGCGCGTCCAGAACGGCAGCAGGTGGCCATTGAGGGTGAAAAGCCCGAAATAGTGCCGCATACGGCGGGGCAGGCGGCTGAACAGGCGGCGTTCGCTCAGCCCGGCCTGGCTGCCGGGCCCGTCCGGGGCGGCGGCGGGCAGCTGCTGCCAGGCCTCGTTGCGGATCAGCGCCTTGATGGCGGCGCGGCGTGCCGACATGTCGATGTGCGCGTCAAAGAACTGCGGCCCCTGCATCACGTCCTGCCAGGCCAGGAGCTGCGCCTCGGCGCTGCCGTATTTGAAGCGCAGGAGCGAGCGCATCATGAAGCGCAGCGCGATTTTCGCGGTGCCGAGCGCGCTGCGCTCCAGCGGGCCGAAGACCAAGTGGTGGATCAGGTGGTTGCGCAGGTCCAGGTACAGGGTCTGGGGGCTTTCCTTCTCGGCAAAATCCTCCTGGAAGGAGACCACGCCGTTCAGGGTGGCGATGCGGAAATCATTGGCGAGCGAGAAGCTGATGTCATCGCCGCGCACGAAGAAGGGGAACGGGTAATGGGCGGCGGCGGCGACCGGGAAGGCGAAGAACCACCAGCCGCCGTAGAAGGTGGCGGGCTGCTGCTGCTGCTGCTCGTCGAACAGCATCGCCTGCACCGCGTCCGGGTCGCGCAGGTCGGTGCCGTTGAACAGCGGGCGGCAGGCGCCGTCGAACCAGGCGCCGCTTTCCCACATTTCCCAGGGCCGGAAGCTGCTGATCATCGCCCCGGCCAGCGCGGTGCGCGGGTCCCGGGCTAGCGCCAGCAGCATATAGGCGCGCAGGATGTTCTCCATGTGGAAGGCGGCATCGTCATCCATGAACAGGCAATGGCTGAAGCCGCCGCGCTCGGCTTCCAGGAGGCCGCGGGCAAAACCGCCGGCGCCGCCCAGGTTGCGGTTCATGTAAGGCGTGGTGTGGCGCGACGGCGCGATTCCGGCGCTCTGGCCGTTGTCGACCACCTGGACATGGATGTGCGCACCGAAGGCATAGCTGTCCAGAAAGGCGTTGAGCCGCGCGACCGTGCGCTGCACCTCGGCCTCGCGCTGGAAGGTGGTGATGGAAACGGCCAGCCGCGGCAGGTCCTGCGGCATCTCTGTAATGGCAAAGCGGGCGCCGTGCAGGGCGGCCGCGCCCTCCGGCGCCGCCGCTTCCAGGTGCAAAAGCCCCTCGTCCAGCGGCGGGATCCGGATCCGCAGCGGTGCCGCCGGGTCCAGCTCCGCCTCGGTGCGGAACAGTGTTTCGGTGCCGCCGCCGGGGCGGGTCAGCACCAGCCGGAGGGCGGTGCGGCCCTGGCCGGTGATTTCGGCGAACAGCGGCGGCAGGCGGCAGGCCCGGCTCCAGGCGCCGAGATTGAACAGGTTGAAGTAGCTGTTGAAGCTGAGACGGCTGCCGCCGGGCAGCTGGAACAGGCCCTGGCCGGGGCAGCAGGCGGCGCCGCCTTCGGCATGGAAATAGAGCGTCTCCTCGCTGCAGATTTCCGGCTCCGGCAGCAGGATGTTCTGCAGGGTGATCAGGCTGCCGGGCAAGGGCTGCCGGTCAGGAGACTGGTCCGGGCCGGTGTCATCGAAGGGGAGGTCTTGAGGCTGCATATGCGGGCAAATACGGCAACTGGCAGGGCCGGAAAAGCGGTTTCCGGCCCGGCGGGGGATTTATTGCGCGCGGGCTGTTGTGCCACGCCGGTATTTCCCGTTTAACCCAGGCAAGACAGCGGCAAGGAACGGGGCTGATGGCGGCAGGCAAATTTCTGATGGTGGGGGCAGGCCTCTCCGGTGCGGTGATCGGACGCCACCTGGCAGAGGCCGGCCATGCGGTCACCGTGATCGACAGCCGGGACCACATCGGCGGCAACTGCCACACCGAGCGCGACGCGGAGACCGGCGTGATGGTGCATGTCTACGGGCCGCATATCTTCCACACCGATGATGCCGAAGTCTGGGACTATGTGAACCGCTTCGGGACCTTCAAGCCCTATAAGAACCGGGTGAAATCGACCACCCGCGGGCTCACGGGCGAGCGGGAAGTGTTCTCCTTGCCGGTGAACCTGCACACCATCAACCAGTTCTTCCGCAAGGTGATGCGGCCCGAGGAGGCGCATGATTTCATCGTCAACGAACAGGCCGACACCACGATCACAGATCCGCAGACCTTCGAAGAGCAGGCGATGCGGTTCGTGGGCCGTGATCTCTATGAGGCGTTTTTCAAGGGCTACACCATCAAGCAATGGGGCATGCATCCTTCCGAGCTGCCCGCCTCGATCCTGAAACGGCTGCCGGTGCGGTTCAACTACGACGACAATTACTTCTTCCACAAATTCCAGGGCATGCCGGAGAACGGCTATACCGCGATGATCGCCGGGATCCTCGATCATCCGGGCATTTCGGTCCGGTTAGAGACTGAATTCACCCCGGAGATGGGGCAGGGGTATGACCATGTGTTCTATTCCGGGCCGCTGGACGGCTACTTCGGCTACGAGCTGGGCCGCCTTGGCTACCGGACCCTGGATTTCGAGCGCTTCACCCATCAGGGCGACTACCAGGGCTGCGCGGTGATGAACTACGGCGAGGAAGAGGTGCCGTACACCCGCATCACCGAGCACAAGCATTTCAGCCCTTGGGAAAGCCATGAAGGCTCGGTCCTCTACCGCGAGTTCTCGCGGCTGGCAGAGCCCGGCGACATCCCCTACTACCCGATCCGCCAGGTGCAGGAGAAGGCGCTCCTGGCGGCCTATGTGCAGCGGGCGGAGGAGACGCAGGGCGTCACCTTTGTGGGCCGTCTGGCCACCTACCGCTACCTGGACATGGATGTGACCATCCGCGAGGCGCTGGACGCGGCGCGCGGCTTTGCCGCCTGCCTGGAGAAGGGCGCCGCCGCGCCTGCGTTTTTTGCAGCGCCGCTGTAACCCGGGGGAAGATGCCGGATGATCGTCTCTGATACGGAAAAATTCGTCTTTATCCACAACCCGAAATGCGCCGGGATGAGCTGCCACAACACGCTGCTGCCCTATGACACCCGGGACAACCTGTTCTTTGAATGGCGGCCGGTGAACGAGGCGGGCAAGATCCTCGATCTGGCCCATATCACCCCGTTCCAGATGCGCCGGTTCTTCCCCAAGGCCTTTGCCGGGGTGCAGGGCTATCTGAAGTTCGTCTTCGTGCGCGATCCCTATCAGCGTTTCATGTCGGCGGTGTCGCAGCACCTGAAGCTGGGCACCGGCCATATGCGCAATGCCATCCTGTCGGACCCGGAGGCCTTCTACAGGGTGGCGGCCGCCTTTGCGCTGCAGGCGCTGAAATTGCATGCGGTGGAGAACGACCACAAGCTGGTGCATTTCCGCCCGCAGGTGCATTTCGCCAATCTCGACGGGGCCCGCTGGGCCGATGAGGTGCTGAAGCTGGAGCAGGCCGGCAGCCTGGCGGCATCGCCGGTGTCGCGCTGGCTGCCGGAGATGGCCGAGGCCAACCGCACCGGCGGCTTTGCCGCGCAGGGCTATGAGCCGGCGCGGCTGGGGGCAGAGGCGCTTGCGGTGCTGAGCGCATTTTATGCCCGCGACTTCGAGACTTTCGGCTATGACCGGCTGTAAGCGCCGCAGCGTGGCGAATCCATCCGCGGCCAGGCTGCCGCAGGCACATGACGCAGATCCCGCAAGACTGCGGTCCGTATAGAGTACAGGAACAGAGACACCATGCCGGAACCCATTGATGTCAGCGTTGTTATCCCCTCCTACAATTCCGAAGCCTTTCTGAAACGGTCGGTGCTGTCGGCGCTGGCCCAGCAGGGGGTGGCGCATGAGGTGATCGTGCTGGACGACTGCAGCAGCGATTTCTCGCTCGATATCCTGCGCCAGATCCAGGAGGAGAACCCGCAGGCGCCGCTGCGCATCGAGCCGCGCGAGGCGACCCTGGGCCAGTCCACCGCGCGCAACCGCGGCATGGAGCTGGCCCGCGGCCGCTATATCGCCTTTCTCGACAGCGATGATGCCTTCTGCGATCTGCATGTGCTGGCGCAATGGGTGGCGGAGGCGGACCGGCACGGGCTGGAGATGCTGATCGCGCGGTTCTACAACGTGTCGCCGGAGATGGTGCGCAGCCCGGCCCGGCGGCTGGGGATGCAGCCGGGAGAGGCCCATTCGGTGGCCTCGGCGCCGGAGCTGGCCAATGTGGTCAGCTGCTGGCAGATCCTCTACAGCCGTGCCTTCCTGCAGGACAACGGGGTGATCTTCTCGCCACGGCTGCGCCAGCGCGAGGACCGGCTGTTCGTGATCGAGGCGCTGCTGAGGACCCGCCGGGCCGGGGTCAGCGAGCTGTTTGCGGTCGATCACTTCAATGTTGCCAATTCGACCATGAAGCAGGTCAACCGCGATCAGCTGGCGCAATATGTGCAGCACCTGAGCGAGCTGAACGCCGCCTTTGCCGCGGCGCGGGCCGAGGGGCGCTCGGGGCAGGGGTTCGAGGCCGCCAATGCGATCCTCTACCTGCAGCAGCTGGATGAATACTGGGGCCGCATCTGCCAGCGCCTGGCCGGTTTCGAGCGGTTCCGGCCGCTGGTCGCGGAGTATTTCGCGGGCCTGCGCGCGCTGGTGCAGGATCTGCCGGCGCTGTACCGGGACACGGTGCTGAACATCAACGGCCGCGAGGGGTTCCTGCGCGAAGGCCGCATGGACATCCTGCGGCTGGCGCTGAAACAGGGGGAGGATGACCTGCTGCTGCAGATCCTGGCCCGCCCCCGGCCGCCGGCGCCGCTGCTGGCGGGCCTGCGCGGCGCGGATGCGGACGCCGATGAGGTGATCACCCGCGCGCTGTCGTTCCGCCGCGATGCCGCGCCGGCCGTGTCTGCCGCGCCGGTGCCGCTGCAGCAGCAGATCAAGCGGATCATCCTGCACACCGGGCTGCCGAAAACCGGAACCTCGACGCTGCAGCAGGTGATGGAGCGCAACCGCTTTGCGCTGCTGGAGGCCGGGGTCCATTATCCGGTGTTCGGCACCAATCGCGAATTCGGGGTCCGCCGCGAGCGCACCCCGGGCCATGCCAGCCTGTTCCAGAAGATCCTGGAAGGCGCGCCGGGGGTGGCGGAGGCGCTGTCCGCCGAGGTCCAGGAGGTGTCGCAGATCGCGGGCCGGCCGGTGGAGACGCTGATCCTGTCGGCGGAGAACATCGTATCGCCCCGGTTCTGGGACAAGGGTGCGGATTTTGCCGCGATGCTGGCGCCGTTTGAGGGGATCGGGGTGGAGGTGGCCTGCGTGCTGCGCCATCCGGCGGACTGGCTCAGCTCGCTCTATGTGGAAATGTGCGGCAACCCCTGGAACGGCTTCACCAGCACGGTGGATGAGTTTGCGGCGTCGCTGGACCAGCTGGGGCTGTTCGACTTCGATCATATCGCATCCGTGCTGCAGGCGCCGGCGGCGGTGTCGAAACTGCATCTGGGCTGTTTCGAGCAGATCCGCGCGGCCGGCGGCATCGAGCCCTGGTTCTTTGGCCTGGCAGGCATCCGGGCCGGGGCGTTTGCGCCGGTGCCGCGGGCGCTGACCAATGAATCGCTGACACCGCAGCAGGCGGCGCTGATGCGCCTGATGAAGCGGCTGAACGGGCTGACCCGCGAAGATCTGGCAAACCTGTTCCTGATGGTGTCGCAGGACGCGAAGGCGGCCGCCAGCAAGGCGCCGACCGCTGCAATGGCGGCGGGGCTGGAGCGCTTCCGCAGCAGCCACGCGGCAGAAATCGCTGCCTATGAACGCGCCCATGGCCAGGCCGGGCGGGCCCGGGAGGCGGCGCCGGTGCTGGACCTGGAGGCGGCGCTGGACCGCCATCTGGAGGCTCTGGCGGCGGCGCGCGGGCCGGTTGGCAGAAAGCGGGCCGAGCGCTTCCTGAAGCGGCTGGACGGGGCCTACAGGGACTCGAACCGGGAGCGGGTCATCCGGATCCGGCGCGAGGCGCGCAGCCTCTGCGTCTCGGTGGCGCTGGAGCCGGGGGAAACGGCCGCGGAAGCCCGCCTGATCCATCCGCAGGGCGAAGAGCCGCTGGCGCTCTTGCGCTGGGAGAACGAGGCGCTGGCGCAGGTCGACACCGCCCGGCTGGCGGCGCTCTGGCAGGCCGGCCTGCGCGAGGTGGAGATCGAGATCCCGACCAGCCTGCGCAACGGGCGGCGGCCGTTCCTGATCGTGCAGCTGCTGTCGGACGGCAGCTTCTGGCTGGTGCCGCCGAGCTTTACCGGCCGCCTGCAGGGCGGCGGCGTCGAGAGCATCTGGCAGTGACCGGGGCGCAGGCAGGGAAAGCCGCATGCTGAGAGTGATTACCGATGAGCGCGCCAGCGTCATCCAGCAGATCCGCAAACGGGGCGAAGGGGTCGAGATCGGCGTTCATGAGGGGGCGTTTTCCGAACGCCTGCTGGAGGTGGCGCAGCCGAAGAAACTGACCCTGATCGATCCCTGGGCCTATGACGAGGCGCGCAGCGGCGCGCTCTACGGCGGCAAGGGGATGAGCCAGGCGAAGATGGACGCGCGCCATGGCCGGGTGCTGAAGCGGTTTACCCGGCAGATCGCCCGCGGCCGGATCGAGGTGCTGCGGATGGAGAGCCTGGCGGCGCTGGCGCGGTTTGCGGACAGCAGCCTGGATTTTGCCTATATCGACGGCGATCACAGCTATGCGGCGGTGAAGGCGGATCTGGCGGGCTGGCTGGCCAAGCTCAGGCCCGGCGGGCTGCTGATTGCCGATGACTACCGCAATGCCAACTGGTGGGGCGACGGGGTGATCCGCGCCTGCCACGGGCTGCTGGCGGACGGCGGGGTGGAGATCGAAATGAAGCTGGGCAGCCAGATCGCGTTCCGCAAGCTGGAGGAGCCGGGCCTTGCACCGCAATAGGGGCCGCATGATCCCGCGGCCCGGAAGATCACGAGGACAGGCAGATGGCAGAAACTAGAAAAGCCCTGCGCAAACTGGCCAGCGGGCTGGTGCGCAAACGCTCCCCGTTCGGGCCGGAAAACGCCCGTCTGGCCGCGCTGCCGCGGACGGTGGAAGAGGCCCGCACGCCGCGGCCGCGCCATGCGCTGGCGCCGGGCATCTGGCTGGATTACCAGCCGGACGCCGGGGTCGAGGTGCTGGCCGCCCCGGAGCCGGAGGGCGACGGGCTGCGGCTGCAGCTGCAGGACATCGGCCAAAGCCCCTGGTTCTCGCTGTCCTACGGCATCGATCACGGCGTGCTGCGCCAGGGCCGCTACCTGGGCCAGCTGCTGGACTGCTCGAGCCGCGGCCCGGGCCGGTTCCGGATCTGCCTGCGCTACCTGCTGGCGGAGGGGTTCAAGGATGTCTTCGCCCGCGATCTGGTGGTGCTGACCGGCGCCCGCCAGGAGGATCTGGTGTTCCTGCCCGTCGATGCGGGGCTGGCGGCCCAGGCGCATGGCGCCGAGGTGCTCTATTTCTTCGAGGGGCGCAGCTTTGATGTGACCCTGCACGGCGCTGAAGCGCTGCTGATCTGAGCGCAGCCATGGCACAGGATTCTTTCGGCTACAGCTTCATCATCCCCGCCTATAATGACGCGGCGGGGCTGCAGCGGCATGTCAGGTATTTCGCCGCCTGCGGCGCCCGGGTGCAGCTGGTGATCGTTGACGATTGCTCGCAGGACGGCACCGAAGCCGCGGTGGCGGCGGCAGAGCTGCCGGATAACCTCCGCATTACCTACCGCCGGATGGCGGAAAACGGCGGCCCGGCCGCCGCGCGCAACCTGGGCATCACCCTGGCTGAGGAAGAGCGGGTGATGTTCCTGGATGCGGATGATCTGCTGGCGCCCTGTTTCTTTGACGTGATGCGGCTGGCGCCCCTGGGCGGGGAGACGGATTTCGTGCTGTTCAAATACCATCTCAGCCGTGATCCGGAGCTGCGTTTCACCTATGACATGCATCCGGTCGACCGCCGCTTCTTCAGCCGCAGCCCGGAGGCCAGCTTCCCGCTGCAGCGGTTCCGGCTGCAGGACCGGCCGGAGGCGATGGCGACGGTGAACTTTCCCTGGAACAAGCTCTACAGCCGCGGTTTCCTGCAGCAGGCGGCGGTCAGCTTCCCGGATCTGCGCATGCATGAGGACATCACCCCGCACTGGCAGAGCTTCCTGCGCTGCCGCCAGTTCGGCGTGCTTGACTGGGCGCCGCCGCTGATCACCCATTGGGAGATCCCCGAAGGCGGCCGCGCCACCCAGTACGTGGGGGAAAAGCGGATGGCGGTGTTCGGCGAGCTGGCGAATGTGGAGGAAGAGCTGCTGGCGCACGGCCAGGCAGACCTGCTGCTGCCGGTCTTCGGCGCCTTCTGCGAGGATCTGTTCACCTGGATGAGCGGGGGCTTGTGCGCGGGCGGCGGCGGCGGGGCGCAGCACTGGCGCCGCAGATATGCAGAGGCCGCCGAAGGCTTCTGGGAGCAGAGCCAGGCGGCGCGGCCCGGCACCGGGGCGGCTGTGGAATGACCCGGATCAGCGCCATCATCACCGCCTACAACGTCGAGCCCTTCATCGCCACCGCGATGCAGTCGGTGGCCGATGCGGGGTTTGAGGATCTCGAGCTGATCGTGGTCGACGACGGCTCCAGGGATGCCACCCGGCAGATCGCGGATGCCATTGGCGCCGCGGCACCGGCGGACCGGGTGGCCTATGTGCCGGTCTTCTTTGCCCAAAACACCATCGGCGGCGTGGCCTGTGCCGCCAATGCCGGACTGGAGCGCGCCACCGGCGATATCGTGGTCTTCGTGGACGGCGACGACTGGGTGCTGCCGCACAACCTGGCTGCCGCGGTGCAGAAGCTGCAGCAGACGGAGGCGGATTTCATCGTCTGCGGCTGCAAGGAATACTGGAACAGCAGCGGCAATTACACCCGCTACCCGGAAGCGCATCTGTGGGACCGGGTGCGCGGCACCGGGGATCTAGAGGCGCGCCGGGAGCTGCTGCTGCAGATGGCGCCCTTCCCCTGGCGCAAGATCTACCGGCGCCGCTTCCTGGAGCAGCAGGGGATCCGCTTCCCGGTGGGCGATTACTTCTTCGAGGACAACCCGTTCCACTGGGAAACTTCGGTGCGGGCCGCCAGCTTCTGCTTCTTCGAGCCGGTCACCCATGTGCACCGGATGGAGCGGGAAGGCCAGACTGTCGCCTCGATGGGCCTGAAGCCCCTGCAGATCTTCGAGCACGCGGCAACCATCCGCGCCATGCTGGCGCAAACCGGGCAGGCGGCGGCGCTGGAGGCGCGCTATTTCCACTGGCTGGCCGACCATGTGCTGTGGTGCGGCCGCCATGTGCCGCCGGAAGGGCTGAACCGGCTGTTCTCCCTGGCGTCGGAGGCGCTGGAGGCCTTTCCCGATGCGCTGTTCTGGGAGCGGCTGGCGGAGAAACCGCGCGGCATGGCCGAGGTCCAGCAGCTCACGGCGGTGAAACTGGGCGACCGGATGGGATTTCTGGGCGGGGTCCAGGCGATGCTGCAGGAGCGCGCCCTGGCCAGGCTGGCGCCGCAGGAAGAGGACGGCTGACGGCGGCTCAGCGCACCAGCCATTCCCCGATCCCCGGCGCCGTCTGCCGCATCCGGATCCAGCCCGCGCCCGCCGGCTGGCCCTGGCGCAGGCGCAGCTTGCCCAAGAGCCCCACCAGCGCCCATTCCGGGCGCTGCGCGCGCGGCACATAGACCCGTGACGCATCATAGGCGGGGTTTTCCTGCGGGCGGCCTGCCGCATCGCGCAGCAGGGCGCCGTAGGGATCGCGCAGCCAGCGGTGCTTCCATGCATCCATGTCGCCGTCGCCCACCACCGCCGGATTGGCGCTGATCACCCCGATGGGCTCCTCGCCGGCCTTTGCGGCGCGGATCTTTGCGCCCGCCAGCACCACCGATAGGCCGCGGCGGTCTGCGCCTTCGGGGTTGCCGTCATCCCATTCGAACCATTCCGCATAATCGGCGCCGCCGCCGGACCAGGCGCCGGAGCAGCTGCCGTTGCCGTCGGCGCCCAGCCGGAAATCCGGGCTGGCGCCGCCATCACCGGCCAGGAGGTAATCATCGCTGCTGCCCTGGATCTCCAGATGCGCCGCCGGGCTGGCGGTGCCGAGGCCTGCCCGGCCTGCGGATGTCAGCGCCAGGGCGGTGCTCCAGCTGCTGCCGTCCGCCGACAGCTTCACCGCAAAATCATCCGTGCCCGCCAGCCCCATCTCGGCGCGGCCGCTCCAGTTCGACTGGAACAGCAGCGCGGCGGTGTCAGCGCTGGCGGCTTTGTTGATCTTCAGCTGATGGCCGGCGCCTGCGTGGCTCAGCAGGGTTGCCGGGCCGGAGACGGCCAGCGGGTTGGCGGCGTCACCCGCGGTGCCGACCCCGAGACGGGCGAGGTTCTGGGTCTCGGCGGGCGGCAGGGCCCAGGCGCTGCCGGTCCAGACCCTGAGCTCCTGTTCCGCGATGCCCCAGGCGCGCCAGCCGGGCAGGGGGGAGAGGAACATCCAGCCCTCGCCCTGCCAGACGGCGATGGCGTTGCCCTGGCCGGCCCAGGCGCCTGCCGGGCTGGGTGCCAGCACATGGGTCTCGCCCGGGGCGGGGCTTGCGGGGGGCGTCACCGCATCGAAGGCTTCGGCGCTGAGCTGCACCAGCGCATCCAGCATCTGCAGCGCCTCATTATGGGTCACGTGTTTCTGCGCCTGGGAGGGCATCAGGTAGGGCAGGGCGAGGATCGGCGAGGCCTGGGTCATCGGCGGGGCTCCGGGATGGGGAAACGGGATCGCCTCCCAGAGTGCCAGAGCCGGGTCAAGACGGCGCTAACGGGGCGTACGCTGCTTGCGCAACACCCCCGCGGAGGGCGGTGCCGGTCCCGCTCTGTTCCTGTCCCATTCTCCGCCTGTTCGCGCAATTGTTTTCAATCTCTAAACAATGTCCCCGGTTTTGCCCGATTTGCCGCCCGCCTTGCGCCGCCTGTGCCCGCCAGTTTCGCACCCGGGTTCACCTCGGGTTCAGCGGCGCATGGGAGCGGCACGATGGCACTGGCATTCACGGGACGGTTCGGCACGGATGACATGATTTTCGGCACCGATCTGCGCGATCTGGAGATCACGGTGCAGAACGGCCAGGCCACGCTTTATGCCATCAACGGCCTGAACGGCGGCATCAGCCGCTGGCAGCTGCCCGGAACCGGCGGTGTGCCGCAGCTGGCGGGCCAGCAGCTGCATGGCCAGGCGTCTTTGCGCACCGGCAATTTCGAGCTGGCGGAGATCGGCGGGGATCTGCGGCTGCTGCAGGAGGGGACCAGCGGCGGTCTCAGCTATTACGCCCTGGGCAGCGGCGGCAGCCTGGGCAGCCAGCAGCAGCAGGCGCTGGCGGGCGCGGATGCGGGCGGGCTTGGCGCGGTGGCCGTGCTGCAGCTGGCGGGCGGCGGTTTGCAGGGCTGGCAGCTGGATGCGGATGGCGCGGTGCAGGCGCAGGCTGGCCTGGGCGGCGCTGCGCAAGCCTACCAGCTGGATACTTCGGCGCTGCTGTCCACGGTGCAGACCGCGGGCGGGCCGGTGGTGCTGGCGGCAGACGCCGGAGGGTTGCGGGCCTACAGCGCCGATGCGGCGACCGGCGCGCTCACGCCCGGGGCGGTGCTGGGCGCGGGGCAGGGGCTGTCTGTCTCAGGCATCACCGCGCTGGAAAGCTTTGAGATGGATGGTAAGGCCTGGGCGCTGCTGGCGGCGGCGGGCAGCAGCTCGCTGACGCTGGTTCAGGTTGACGCGGCGGGCGGGTTGCAGTTCCGGGCGCAGCTGCACGATACCGCGATGACCCGCTTCGGCGGGGTGTCGGCGCTGGAGGTGGTGCAGGCGGGGGAGCACCTGCTGGTGCTGGCGGCGGGCAATGACGGCGGTCTCAGCCTGTTCACCCTGACCCCGGGCGGCGCGCTGATCCATGTGCAGAGCCTGGAGCATATGCCCGGCCTCGGGCTGCAGAATGTCACGGCGCTGGAGGCAGTGGTTGCGGGCGGTCAGCTGCAGGTCTTTGCGGCGTCGGGCACAGAGGGCGGCATCAGCCGGTTCACCCTGCCGCTGGCGGAGCTGGGGATTGTGCGCCAGGCCGGGGCAGGCGATGCGCGGCTGGATGGCAGCGCTGCAAATGACGTGCTGGAGGGCGGCGCGGGGGCGGCGGATCTTTATGGCCATGCCGGTGATGACGTGCTGGTCTCGGGCGCGGGCGGCGGCGAGCTGAACGGCGGCGCCGGCGCCGATATCTTTGTCATTGCCCCGGTCTCTGACCCGGTGTCCGAGGCGGTGACCGTGCGCGACTTCACCCCCGGCGAGGACCGTCTCGACCTGTCGCTGTTCGAGGGGCTTTACAGCCCGGCCCAGCTGCAGAGCCGCGGCCGCAGCTATGGCATCGACCTGGAGATCGGCGGCATGCGGATCGTGGTGGCGCAGGCGGGCGGCGGGCGGCTGGAGCTGGAGGATGTGTTCGGTCCGGCGCTGCAGTTTGAATTTCCGCAGCAGCAGGAGCTGGGCGACACCCTGCCGGGCGGCGGCTTCTACGGCACCGCCGGGCATGACGCGCTGCAGGGCAGCAGCGGCGATGACGCGATCTCCGGGCTGGCGGGGGATGACACGCTGTCCGGGGGCGGCGGGGCGGATACGCTCTGGGGCGGCTGGGGCCACGACCAGCTGGGCGGCAGCTGGGGGGCGGACCGTTTGTGGGGCGGCGGCGGCCACGACCGGCTGTGGGGCGGCGGCGGCCGCGACATGGCGGATGGCGGCCTGGGCAATGACAGCCTGTGGGGCGGGGACGGGCAGGACAGCCTGTGGGGCCGGGACGGCGATGACCGGCTGGACGGCGGCTCCGGTGCCGACCGGCTGGCGGGCGGTGCCGGGCTGGACTGGCTGGGCGGCGGCAGCGGCGCCGACACGCTGCTGGGGGAAGACGGGCAGGACACGCTGGCAGGCGGCGACGGGGCGGATGTCCTGTGGGGCGGCAGCGGCGGTGATGTGATCTATGGCGGCGGCGGTGATGACCAGTGCGGCGGCGGTGATGGCAATGACCGGATTTTCGGCGGTGCGGGCAATGACCGGCTGGGCGGCGGCGGCGGCGATGACGGTTTGACAGGCGGCTGGGGAGCGGATGCCTTTGTGTTTGCGGCCGGCCATGGCCGCGACACGGTCACCGATTTCGCGCCGGGAACGGATTGGATTGATTTGCAGGCCCTGGCGCTGAGCGGCGGCTTTGCGGCGCTGGAGATCCGCGCGCAAGGCAGCGGCACGCTGATCGGCACCGGCAGCGGCACGGTGTTCCTGGAGGGGGTGCAGCCCGGCCAGCTGGCGGCGGATGACTTCCTGTTCTGAAGGCCCGCCGCCGCCGCCGGACCCGCGCCGCGTGCTGCCGGAGCAGGCCGCGCGGGCAGGGGCGGGGCGCCGCTCAGGCTGTTATCCGCCTGGCGCCGCCGCTGCCCAGATCCTGGCTCCAGATGCGGAAGCGGCCAAGGTGGCCGTTGAACACGGGCGCCAGGCTGATCCCGGCTGCCGCCAGATCCGGCAGCGCTGACGGCGCAGGCAGGCCCGGGGCAGCCGCCCCCTGCACCATCAGTTCCAGAAGGGCCGCCTGGTGGCGGACGGCAAAACTGACCGGCACATCAAGCCCGGGCGCATAGGCTGCGGCCTGCCCGCTTGCGGTGCTGGCGGCCCCGGACTGTTCACTGAAAACCCGGATCTGCCCGGTTGCACCGCCGCCGGTGTTCAGCTCCGCCCGCAGCAAGGTGCCGGCACCGGCCTGCCAGTCGAAGAACCTGGCAGCGGCGGCGGACCCGGTGTCCGCAAAACGCAGGCTGCCATCGAAGGCAACAGAGACCGCTTGCGGCATGCCCGCAGGCAGCCCCGGCGCGCGCAGGGCCAGCGTCTCAGCCGCGCGGGCGGCCGGGCTGCCTGCCGTGGGGATGAACGAGCCGGGGGTATAGCCGGCGGTCACCTGGAGGGCGGTGCAGACATGCGACCCGGTAACCTGCGATCCGGAAACGGTGTCCAGCCCGTCATGGGCCGGGAACAGCTGGAAATCAGCAGTGGCATTGATCCCGGCCAGCAGCGACGGGTCATAGGTGAACCACACGAACCAGTGGTCTCCCCTGTCGAGGGCCGCCCGCATTTTCGTCCCGTCCGGCCGCGTGATGAGCCCGTCGTTCCATTTGTCCGTGATGGCACCGGTGACGGTGTCAAACGAGATGCCGCAGAACTGGTTCGACCCGACGGACAGGCGCGCGCTGAACAAGGAGGACTGGGACGGGTTCTTGCGGACCAGGCAGCAGGCGGTGTGAACCCCCGCGACGGCCCCGATGTTTGCGGTGCAGAGCGCAAAGCCTGTTGTGCTGCTGTCGCCCAGTTCCCATGCGGGAACCCCGGCAATGCTGCCGGAGGCGGCCACCGCCAGCTGATTGCTCCTGACCCAATAGGCAGCGGACAGGTCATGGCTCTGCGCGACGATGTTTACCGCAGCCTCATCCTCGATGAGCACCCCTGCCGGCGCGCCGTCCGCATAGGTCCTGCGGCGCGCCGTGAAGGCCGGCGCGGCACCGGAGGGCACATAGGTTTCGAACCCTGCCCCCAGCAGGTTGTCCGGATTGTCTGCCATGCCGCCGAGATCGGAGCGGTAGGCCCACATCCTGGTGACCGTTCCGGACACGGTCAGCGTCAGGGCGGTGGAGCCTGCCGTCACCACGGCCGGGCTGCCCTCGGTTGCCGTGCCTGCGGCAGCGCCGGACAGGGCCACCGATCCGGTCCCCTCCATGGCCACCGTATAGCCGGCGGCGGGGGCGGTGCTGATCGTCTGGGCAGCCGGGGCCTCGCTGTTCAGCACCAGGTTGTGCGCGGCCCAGAGGCACTCCCCTGCCGGTCCGGTGAAGGTGCGGGGGCCGGTGCCGCTGTAGGCGAGCAGCTCGTCAAAGCGTCTTTCGGTGCCGGCCATCACATAGCGGTCCTGCCGGAAGTCCAGGTCGATCAGGGCGGAGGGCGGCACCGGCGGCCCCTGCACGGCCGCACCGGTGATTGAAAGCCCGGCCCCCAGCATCAGTACCACCCCGCGACAGTTGCCGTTGTGCCGGTTGCCTCGATCCCGGCAGCCGAGAAGGCAATCGTCTCGCCGGCCGCGACCGGATAGACAATGACTGTCCCTGCCGCATCCCGGACGGCCAGGTCGCCGCCGGAGACAACCCGCAGAACGCGCGGGCGCAGCGGCAGGTCGGTGCCATCCTGGGGGGTGATGGCAAAATGGGTTGCAGCCGGGCTTTCCAGCCCGCGGCGATGGCTTGCGAACGGATCGGTTTGCGGCATGTGTGTACTCCAGAATTTGCAGACATGATGAATCCTGCGTCCCGATTCCTCCGATGCCCTGAAGGATGGGGGATCCGGGTTAAGGCCGGAAAAACCGGGCGTGCGCCGGATGGCCTGCCGCCGCAACACCCTGAGGCGGCCTGCTGCAAGGCGGCGGCAGGTGCCAAGGGCCGCGGGAAATCCTTGAGCCTGCGGCCGCCCTGGTCGAGAATGGCGCTTCGCTGACGGGGCAGCGCCTGAGCGGGCGGGCTTGCCCCGCGGCGGGCGGGGGGCTATCCCCCTCGGACGGTTTTTGCCCCGGCGCGCGGCCCCGCGCCGGGGGTTTGCTGCATCCGGGGCCGCCGGGAGGCCTGGCATCCGTGCTGTCATCCTTGTTCAACAGGTTCCGGCCCCCGGCCCGGTTTGAGGATCCCGCGCCGGATGCGCCGCTGTGCGTGATCGGCGATGTGCATGGCTGCCTGGCGCTGCTGGAGCAGATGCTGTCGCAGGTGCCGCCCGGCCACCGGAGCGTGCTGGCGGGCGATTATATCGACCGGGGCGAGCAGAGCGCGCAGGTGCTGCGCTATCTGAGCGGCCGGGAGGATCTGACCTGCCTGATGGGCAATCACGAGGCGATGCTGCTGGGGTTCCTGGAGGATCCCGCGCGTGCGGGCGGGCTGTGGATCCGCAATGGCGGGCTGCAGACACTGGCCTCCTTCGGTGTCCGCGGGGTGCGGCCGCAGATGACGGCAGAAGAGCTGCGCGCGTGCCGCGATGATCTGCAGGACCGGATGGGGGAGGCGCTGATTGCCTGGCTGGCCGGGCTGCCGGCGTCGCTGCGGACGGGCAATGTGCTGGCGGTGCATGCCGGCGCGGATCCGGATGCCGCCCCGGAGGCGCAGCCGGAGGCCGCGCTGCTGTGGGGGCATCCGGCGTTCGGACGGCGGCCCCGGCGGGACGGGGTCTGGGTGGTGCACGGCCACACCATCGTTGCGGCGCCCGTGGCGGAACAGGGCCGGATTGCGATCGACACCGGTGCCTATGCCAGCGGGGTGCTGTCCGCGGTCTGCCTGGACGGCAGCGCGCCGCGGTTCCTGCAGGTGCGCGGTTAGGGCCTGAATTCAGCCCCCTTCCTGACAGGCTGCAGGGACGGGCGGCAGTAACGGGCGGCAGTGCAGACCGGACACAGATGCGGGCCAAAGGCCGGGCAGGCGGATGCCGGAAATTGCGCGGTCTTTAAGAAAATGTTAACGAATTCCAAGCGGGGGAAAAACCCTGATCCTGTGAGGCAAGAGCAATGAAATCCTTTCTGACTGCTGCAGGCGCCGCAATTGCGCTGAACTGCATGACCCTGTCTGCCGCTTTTGCGATGGGCCGTGGCAACGGCTGGGACCATGGATGGAGACATGGGTGGAACCATGGGTGGGGCAACGGCTGGGGCAACGGATGGAAGCATGGCTGGGGCAACGGCGTCGGCAATCCGCATGGGGTGCCGGAGATTGATGCGAGCGCGGGCCTGCTGGCGCTGGCCGCGGTGGGGGCAGCCCTGGCGCTGGCCTGGGAAGTGAACCGCCGGGGCCGGGCTTGAGCGCCGGTGCGGCCGGGACGCTGCGGCAAACCGCAGCCTGGTTTCAAAAATATCGAAATTGCCACTTAATTTTGTTGCAAATTGAGTGTATTCAGCGCCCGTCC
>NZ_JAQNCY010000015.1 GCF_028368855.1 Leisingera sp. SS27
GCCACATGCTGAACACCGATGCCGGCAAGCTGGCTGAACTGGTGGCGCATTTCCGGGTCTCCGGCGGCACCCTGTCCGCCCGCCCGGCCCCGGCAGCGGCCCCCGCCGCCGCCCCGGCCGCCAAGCCCGCGCCGTCGGCGCATGGCGAGGACAACTGGGAGATCGAGGCCAGCCCGGCACCGGCACCGGCAGCTGCCGCCAGCAGCGGCAATGCCGCCCGCGATCTCTGGCAGGATTTCTAAAAAACAACAGAAGGCGCCGCAAAAAAAACGCGGCGCCTTCAGATTATGGCAACCTGTGCCTGCAAATCTGAGGGCACTGCAACTTGACGGGGGGACTCCATTGCCTTCGCGTAACTTATTGATAATTACCACGGACCGGAACTTTGCCCGCACGCTGCAAGGTTACATGGAGTCCGCCTACCCCGGCATGAAAGTGCTTTTGGCCAATAACCTGATGATGGCCTATAATCAGGCGGAAGCCGCACAGCCGGTTTTTGCCTTTGTCGAGGACGGGTTCACCAAACTGCCCGAATTTGAAATGATGATGGCGCTGTTCTCTGCCATGGATACCCGCTGGGTTTCCGTGATGGAAACCCAAGGTGCCACACCGGCCCGCAAATCCTCACCGCTTCTGGATGTCGGTGCGGGTATTTTCGAACTGACCAAATCAGACCACCCGAGCCAGTTCGCCCAGTATTTGGACATGATGCTGAATGCGCCGCGCCGCAGTGCCCGCGCTGCCGCAAGCACATCTGCAGCAAGCCCTTCCACAACGGCTGCCAGCGTCAAGAAGCTGATTCTGATCGGGTCTTCGACAGGCGGCGTGGAAGCGCTGCGCAATGTTCTGGTCGGCTTTCCGTTCGATTGTCCGCCGACCCTGATCGTGCAGCATACCGGCAAGAACTTCGGTTCCGGGCTGGTTTCGCTGCTGGACCGTATCTGCCCAGCCCGCGTGCGTGCGGCCGAAGACGGAATCACGCTGGAACCGGGTCACGTCTATATTGCCGCCGGCCAGCGCAGGCACATGGGGCTGACCAGCCGCAAGCCGCTGCGCCTGCGGATGAAGGAAGGCCCGGATATTTCCGGCCACACCCCCTCTGTTGACGCTCTGTTCACCTCTGCCGTGCCATATGGGAAGGACGTCGTTGCCACCATTCTGACCGGCATGGGCCAGGACGGTGCCAGGGGACTGCTGGAACTGCGAAAGGCCGGCGCCAAGACCTTTGCGCAGGATGAAAAATCCTCAGTGGTCTACGGCATGCCCCGGGTGGCCTGGGAAATGGGGGCCGCCCAGCAGCAGGTGCCTCTGGCCCGGATGGCCAATACACTACTACAGGCCAGCAAGGTCTGATCGAACCGCAGGAAGGACCTGACTTTGACTACTGTTTTCGCCAATTCGAAATCCGTTACGGTTCTGCAAGGGGAATACCGGGTGAGCACGGATCCGAAGATCATGTTCTCCACGGTCCTTGGTTCGTGCATTGCTGCGTGCATTTATGATCCGGAAAATGGTGTAGGCGGGATGAATCATTTCCTGTTGGCCAACGCCCGCCAGGGCGGAGCGGCCAATGCCCGTTACGGCGTCCACGCAATGGAACTTCTGATCAACGGAATTCTCAAAAAAGGCGCCATCCGCTCCAACCTGAAAGCCAAGGTGTTCGGGGGGGCCAAAATGTCCGCAAATCTTTCGGACATCGGTGCGGCCAACACCGAGTTTGTCCAGCAGTTCCTGCGCGACGAAGGCATTCCCTGCGTCTCGTCCAGTGTTGGCGGCACCTCTGCCCGCAGGGTGCGGTTTCACGCCTGTTCCGGTGCGGCCCAGCAAACCCATGTGAAGGATGACCGCAAACTTGGCGAACTGGAGCAGCGCGCGGCGGCACGCCCGGCGCCAGCACCCGTTCCGGCGGCCGGCGCCGCACCTGCCGGGGTCGTCGATCTGTTCTGACCTTCCAGCAGCTCCGCCGGCCAGATGGTGGAGCTGCATGGAAATACCGTTTGCCCGCGCACGGCGTCAGCGGTAGTTCCTTAGGGGATATGAGCGCAAACCTGGCCTCCATTCTGAACGCATTGGCCTCGCCGGTTTTCCGGCGGAGCCTTGCTGCTGCCGGGGTATTGCTCCTCGGCGCGGCCGATCCGCTGCAGGCCGGGATTACCGTTTTTGCCGCCGCCAGCACCAAAACCGCATTGGATGAAGCCGCGGCATCTTATCAAGCGGGCACCGGCCGGGATGTCACGCTCTCCTATGCTGGTTCGCCCGCCCTGGCCCGGCAGATCCAGCTGGGCGCGCCGGCGGATGTGTTCATTTCGGCCAACCCTGGCTGGATGGATGTCCTGCAGCAAGAAGGTCTTATCGATGACACCTCGCGCCTGGATTTGCTGGCGAACCGGCTGGTTCTGATCGCGCATGGCCGCAAGATGCCTGCGCTGGACCTGGAAACCGCCGATCTGGCCGGGCTGCTGGGCGAGGGCCGCCTTGCCATGGCTCTGGTCGACGCGGTGCCTGCAGGCATCTATGGCAAGGCTGCGCTGACCGCTCTGGGGCAATGGCCCGCGGTCGCACCGAGAGTAGCGCAAACCGCCAACGTGCGCGCGGCGCTGGCACTGGTTGCCTCCGGTGAGGCGCAGATGGGGGTGGTTTATGCCACCGATGCCCGTGCAGAACCCGGCGTCTCAGTCCTTGCCGCCTTTCCGGACGACAGCCACCCGCCAATCCTTTACCCAGCTGCAACGGTCGCGGATGGCAACATGGCTGAGGCCGGGGCATTTCTGGACTACTTGCAAAGCCGCGCAGCCAGAGAGATTTTTGTTCAGCACGGGTTCGGAGTGCCGGAGCGGTGAGCGCTGAGACCGCATGGCTGGGACCCGAAGAGTGGCAGGCGGTTATGCTGTCGCTGCGGGTTTCGATCTGGGCAACTCTGGCGGCACTGCCGCTTGCGGTGTTTGTCGCCTATGCGCTGGCGCGCTGGCAGTTTCCCGGCAAGCAGATCATCAACAGTCTGGTGCACCTGCCGCTGATCCTGCCGCCAGTGGTGACTGGTTATCTGCTCCTGATGGTCTTTGGCACCAAGGGGCCGATTGGAGGAGCGCTGCAACAGATCGGCATCGTCTTCGCCTTCCGTTGGACCGGAGCAGCGCTGGCGGCGGCCATCATGGCTTTTCCTCTGATGGTGCGGGCGATCCGCCTGTCGGTGGAGGCCGTGGACCCCAAACTGGAGCAGGCCGCCGCAACATTGGGCGCATCCCGCCTGATGTGCTTTGCCACCATCACCCTGCCGATGATCCTGCCCGGGCTGATTGCTGGTGCGGTGCTGGGCTTTGCCAAGGCGATGGGTGAATTTGGCGCCACCATCACTTTTGTCTCCAGCATTCCCGGGCAAACCCAGACACTGCCCTCAGCGATTTACACGTTTTTGCAGGTGCCTGGCGGCGAAACTGCCGCGCTGCGGTTGACCTTGGTCTCGATTGCGATTGCCCTGACCGCTCTGCTGCTGTCGGAACTGCTGGCGCGGCGGGCCGCTGACCGGGCGGGGGGACACTGATGCTGACCGTATCGCTGCAACATGCACTCCCGGGATTTGGCCTGAATGTGCAATTTGAGGCACCGCCAGGCGTCACTGTGCTGTTCGGCCGCTCCGGCACCGGCAAGACAACAGTCATACAGACGGTGGCGGGGCTGCTCCGGCCGGACCAGGGCAGCGTGGCACTGGAGGGTGAAGTGCTTTGCGACACCAGCCAGGGGAAATGGCTGCCGCCGCACAAGCGCCGCATGGGCTATGTGTTTCAGGAAGGGCGGCTGTTCCCGCATCTGACGGTGCGGCAAAATCTGCTGTTCGGGCAATGGTTTGCGCCGCGGGATGCCAAGCGTGAAAGCCTGGACAAAGTGGTGGACCTTCTGGGCATCGGCCCGCTGCTGCAGCGCCGTCCCGGCCGGTTGTCCGGCGGCGAGAAGCAGCGGGTCGCCATCGGCCGGGCGCTGCTGGCCGCACCGCGGATGATCCTGGCGGATGAACCGCTGTCGGCTCTGGATGAGGCCCGCAAAGCGGAAATCCTGCCCTATTTCGAGCGCCTGAGGGATGAGATCGGCATTCCGATGCTCTATGTCAGCCATTCCGCCGCCGAGGTTGCCCGGCTGGCAACCACCGTTGTTGTGCTTCAGGACGGCAAGGTGCAGCGGCAAGGCACCGCGGCGGAGGTTCTGGGCGACTCCGCAGTCATGCCCGCTGGCGTCCGTGCCGCAGGCGCCTTGCTGCAGGCACGGGTTGCCCGGCACCACAGCGACGGGCTGACGGAACTGGATGCAGGCGGCGTGCCGCTGTTCCTGCCGCAAGTTGCTAAGGCACCCGGCAGCGTTGTCCGGATCAGGATCTCGGCCCATGAGGTGATCCTGTCGCGTCAGCGCCCCGAAGGGCTGTCAGCGCTCAATATCCTGCCAGGCACGGTCGAACATATCCGATCCGGCGCTGGCCCGGGCGCCATGGTCTCGCTGACGACGCCGGCGGGGCGGGTGCTGGCGCGCATCACCCGCCGCTCAGCCCGGGCGCTGGGGCTGGAACCAGGTGCAGAATGCCATGCAGTGGTCAAAACCGTATCCATCGCGCCAGAGGATGTTGGCAGCGGCGGCTAGCACCGGTCAGCGTGCCTTCAAAATTACCAAGATAATCCTTCAGGTATTCTTGATACGGAAATAAGTTCGGTTGCGCCGGGCGGGCGGGTATCAATGGTCCAGCACTTCAGCAGGAAAGGCAGCCCATGACCCAACAAACGTACTATGCGCCCGAAGGCGGGCTGCCGCCGCAGACCCAGCTGCTGACCGACCGCGCCATGTTCACCGAAGCTTATGCGGTGATCCCCAAGGGCACGATGAGCGATATCGTGACGAGCCTTTTGCCGTTCTGGGACAAGGCGCGTTTCTGGGTGCTGTCGCGGCCCCTGTCCGGTTTTGCCGAAACCTTCTCGCAGTACATCGCAGAAGTGCAGCCCGGCGGCGGCAGCGACCATCCGGAAACGGAAGCAGGCACCGAGGCTGTGCTGTTCGTAGTGCAGGGCGCCATGACGCTGACCATCGACGGAACCGCGCATGAAATGGAGGAGGGCGGCTATGCCTTCCTGCCGCCGCAGGCCGACTGGAGCCTGCGCAACAACAGCGGCGCACCGGTCCGTTTCCACTGGATCCGCAAGGCCTATCAGCCGGTTGCAGGGCTGGACGCGCCTGAGGCCTTTGTTACCAGCGACAAACACGTCGACCCAACGCCGATGCCGGAAACCGACGACAAATGGGCAACCACACGGTTCGTCGACCCCAATGACCTGCGCCACGACATGCATGTGACCATCGTCACCTTTGAACCCGGCGCGGTGATCCCCTTTGCCGAGACCCATGTGATGGAACATGGCCTCTATGTGCTGGAGGGCAAGGCAGTCTACCGGCTGAACCAGGATTGGGTTGAGGTCGAGGCCGGCGATTACATGTGGCTGCGCGCCTTCTGCCCGCAGGCCTGTTACGCAGGCGGGCCCGGCAAATTCCGTTATCTGCTGTACAAAGACGTGAACCGCCACATGCCGCTGGCACCGCTGCGCTGAGAGGCAAAGAAGCGCCCGGCCCTGATCTGTGCCCGGGCGCTGCCCGGCTGTCAGCCGGGTGGTGTTTCACCTGAGGCGGGTGCCCCTAGCCCATAGGACAGTTTCTGGGCGGCGTCCTTGACCAGGGCGCCGATGCCATTGATGCCGCCATCCGGCATCCGCGCGGTGGGGCCGGAGATCGAGATCCCCGCCAGCACCTCTCCCTGCATGCCAAAAACCGGCGCCGCAACACAGCGCATGCCGGGCGCCTTTTCCTCATCATCAAACGACCAGCCCCGGCTGCGGATCTGCGCCAGATCTTCGTGCAAGGCGTCCGCGGTAGTCAGGGTTTTTTCCGTGAACCGCTCCAGTGTCCGCCCGCGCAGGAAACGGCCCAGCTGATCCTCCCCGAAACAGCTGAGCAGCGCCTTTCCGATGCCGGAGGCATGCATCGGAGAGGTGGTGCCGGGCGGAAAGAAGGCGCGGATCGATTCATGGGTCTCCACCTGGCTTACGAACATCACGTCGCCGCCGCGTTCAATCCCGAGGTTCGATGTCTCACCGGTTGCCTCCATCAGTTCCCGCATTACCGGCCGGGCGCGTTCAATCACGCTGGAACGGCGCAGGAAGGCGGAGCCGAGGCGGAAGGCCATCGCGCCAATATGCCAGGTCTGGCTTTGCGGCTCCATTTCGACGATCTGGCGCGCCTCCAGAGTGGACAATACCCGGTACATGGTGGCTGCCGACTGATCGAGCGCGGAAGAAAGCTCTGTCAGCGTCATGCCGCTGGCCCCGGCCAGCGCGTCCAGCACGTCCAGCGCCCGGTCCAGCGACTGGATGGTGGCCGGCTGGCTGGCAGAATCAAAGCTCTTGGGGCGGCCCTTACGGCGCGGCGGCTGGGGCATTTTCAAGCCTTTCTTGGCGATTCAAGCAGCAGCTTATGGATAATTATGAAAATCACTTCTGTACAGTGAAAAAACTGAACATGCTGTATTTGTTGTGATTTTCCTTGTTTTTCCACTTTTTGAAAGCTTTTTTCAAAAAAATTTCCCTGAGGACGGCTTCCCCTTACAGTGAAGGAAATCGCCACAGGAGGGCACGACATGAGCTTTCAAAATCCGGTTTTCATCCCCGGTCCGACCAATATGCCCGAAGAGCTGCGCAAGGCCGTGGACATGCCGACGCTCGACCACCGCTCGCCGCTGTTCGGCCAGATCCTGCATCCGGCTCTGGCCGGGGTGAAGAAGGTTCTGAAAAGCGAAAGCGCCGAGGTTTTTGTCTTCCCGTCGACCGGAACCGGCGGCTGGGAAACCGCGATCACCAACACGCTGAATGCCGGCGACAAGATCCTGGCCGCCCGCAACGGCATGTTCAGCCACCGCTGGATCGACATGTGCCAGCGCCACGGGCTCGACGTTCAGGTTGTCGAAACCCCCTGGGGCGAAGGCCTGCCGGCGGACCGTTACGAGGAAATCCTGACCGCCGACACCGCACATGAGATCAAAGCGGTTCTGGCGACCCACAACGAGACCGCAACCGGCGTGAAGTCCGACATCGCCGCGGTCCGCCGCGCGCTGGACGCCGCAGGCCACCCGGCGCTGCTGTTTGTTGACGGCGTGTCCTCGATCGCCTCGATGGACTTCCGCATGGATGAGTGGGGCGTCGATATCGCCGTCACCGGCTCGCAAAAGGGTTTCATGCTGCCGCCGGGCCTCGCCATCGTTGGCTTCTCGCCCAAGGCGATGAAGGCAGCCGAAACCGCGACCCTGCCGCGCACCTTCTTTGATATCAAGGATATGGCCAACGGCTATGCCAACAGCGCCTATCCCTACACGCCCTCCGTCGGTTTGCTGAACGGTCTGAACATGGCCTGCGGTATGCTGCTGGACGAAGGGCTGGAGAATGTCTTTGCCCGCCACCACCGGATTGCCGAGGGCGTCCGCGCCGCGGTCCGCGCCTGGGGGCTGGAGCTGTGCGCGGTGTCGCCGGACGTCTACTCCGACAGCGTCAGCGCGATCCGCACGCCCGACGGGTTTGACGCCAATAAATTCGTGAGCCTGGCGGCAGAGAAATACGGCGTCGCCTTCGGCACCGGCCTGGGTGAGGTCGCGGGCAAGGTGTTCCGCATCGGCCATCTGGGCAGCCTGACCGACGTGATGACGCTCTCCGGCATTGCGACCGCAGAAATGGTCATGGCCGACCTGGGCCTGAACATCCAGCTGGGCTCCGGCGTTGCTGCTGCGCAGGACTACTACCGCGGCAACACCGCCTCCAGCACCAAGGCCGCCGCCTGATGAAGGATACCGCTATGTATATCCCGACCTATGAGGACATGCTGGCTGCGCATGAGCGTATCCAGCCCCATATACGCCGCACGCCGGTGCGCACCTCTGCCTACCTGAACGAGCTGACCGGGGCTGAACTGTTCTTCAAATGCGAGAACTTCCAGGAGCCGGGCGCCTTTAAGGTGCGCGGCGCCAGCAACGCGGTGTTCGGGCTCGACGAGGCGCAGGCCGCCAAGGGCGTTGCCACGCATTCCTCGGGCAACCATGCCTCCTGCCTGTCCTACGCGGCGATGCTGCGCGGCATCCCCTGCAACGTGGTCATGCCGCGCACCGCGCCGCAGGCCAAAAAGGACACCGTGCGCCGTTATGGCGGGCGGATCACCGAATGCGAGCCCTCGACCAGCTCGCGCGAGGAGAGTTTTGCCAAGGTGCAGGCTGAAACCGGCGGCGATTTCGTGCATCCCTACAATGACCACAGGGTCATCGCGGGGCAGGGCACCTGCGCCAAGGAATTCGTGGAGCAGACCGATGGCCTCGACATGGTCGTGGCCCCGATCGGCGGCGGCGGCATGATCTCCGGCACCTGCCTGACGCTATCGACGCTGGCGCCGGAAACCCAGGTGATCGCCGCGGAACCGGAGCAGGCGGATGACGCCTACCGCAGCTTCAAGGCCGGTTACATCATCGCCGATGATGCGCCCAAGACCATCGCCGACGGGCTGCTGGTGCCGCTCAAGGAACTGACCTGGCACTTTGTCAGCAACCACGTCAGCGCGATCTACACCGCGTCTGACGCGGAGATCATCGATGCGATGAAACTGATCTGGAAGCACCTGCGCATCGTGATGGAGCCGTCCAGCGCAGTGCCGCTCGCCACCATTCTGAAAAACAAGGACGCCTTCGCGGGCAAACGCGTGGGCCTGATCGTCACCGGCGGCAATGTCGACCTCGACAAGCTGCCCTGGATGAACAGCTGAACTGGGGAATAGAAACATGAACGCACAGACCAAATTCGAAGAGCTTGAAGTCGGCTATGACGTCCCGGCGATCCCGGGCATGGACGAGGCTGACATCCAGACCCCGGCGCTGGTCCTCGACCTGGACGCGCTGGAGCGCAACATCAAGAAGATGGGCGACTATGCCAAGACGCATGGCATGCGCCACCGGGTGCACGGCAAGATGCACAAATCGGTGGATGTGGCCAAGCTGCAGGAACGCCTTGGCGGCGCGGTTGGCGTCTGCTGCCAGAAGGTGTCAGAGGCTGAGGTCTTTGCCCGCGGCGGCATCAAGGACGTACTGGTTTCCAACCAGGTGCGCGACACGCAAAAAATCGACCGTCTGGCCCGCCTGCCCAAGCTGGGCGCCCGCACCATTGTCTGCGTCGATGATCTGGACAACGTGGCCGATCTGTCGGCAGCGGCGCAGAAACACGGCACTGAGTTGGAAGTCTTTGTTGAGATCGACTGCGGCGCCGGCCGCTGCGGCGTGACCACGACTGAGGCGGTTGTCGAGATCGCCAAGGCCGTGAACGCGGCAGAGAACCTCAAGTTCTCCGGCATCCAGGCCTATCAGGGCGCGATGCAGCACATGGACAGCTATGAGGATCGCAAGGCCAAGCTGGACATCGCCATCGCACAAGTGGCCGATGCAGTTGAGGGCCTGAAGGCCGAAGGCATCGCCTGCGAGCTGGTTTCCGGCGGCGGCACCGGCTCCTACTACTTTGAATCGAACTCCGGCGTTTACAACGAATTGCAGTGCGGCTCCTACGCTTTCATGGACGCGGATTATGGCCGCATTCTGGACAAGGACGGCAACCGGATCGACCAGGGCGAATGGGAAAACGCTTTCTTCCTCTACACCCAAGTGATGAGCCATGCCAAAGCCGACAAGGCCATCGTGGACGCGGGCCTCAAAGCGCAATCCGTGGACAGCGGCCTGCCTTTCATCTTTGGCCGCGACGACGTGGAATACATCAAATGCTCGGACGAGCACGGTGTGGTCGCTGACCCGAACGGCGCGCTGAAAGTGGGCGACAAGCTGCGCCTGGTGCCCGGCCACTGCGACCCGACCGCCAACGTGCACGACTGGTACGTCGGTGTCCGCAACGGCAAGGTCGAAACCGTCTGGCCCGTCTCGGCCCGCGGCAAGGCCTACTGACCCGAACCATCCCCGAACTGGCGGAGGTGCGCATGCCGCCCTCCGCCGGCTTTTTGCTGAGGAGAACCAGACATGTATATCGTTCCGGAAAAGGAAATAGCAGGGCTGATGACCCGCGAAGCCGCGTTCGATGCGGTCGAGAAAGTCTTTGCCGCCATGGCATCGGGTGATGCCTACAATTTCCCCGTTGTGCGCGAGGCTATCGGCCACGAGGACGCGCTTTACGGATTCAAGGGCGGTTTTGACCGCGCAGGCCTGACGCTGGGCCTCAAGGCCGGCGGCTACTGGCCGAACAACCTGGAAAAGCGCGGACTGATCAACCACCAGTCCACCGTTTTCCTGTTCGACCCGGACACCGGCAGGGCAAAGGCGATGGTGGGCGGCAACCTCTTGACCGCGCTGCGCACCGCCGCGGCATCCTCGGTCTCGATCAAGCATCTGGCCCGCAAGGATGCCAAGGTGATCGGCATGATCGGCGCTGGCCACCAGGCCACCTTCCAGCTGCGCGCCGCGCTGGAGCAGCGCCCGTTCGAAAAGGTCATCGGCTGGAACTACCACCCGGACATGCTGCCCAACATCGAAAAGGTGGCGGCAGAAGCTGGCGTGCCGTTTGAAGCAGTGGACCTCCCCGGCATGGCTGAAGCGGATGTGATCATCTCCATCACATCAGCCTTTGCACCGTCGCTGATGGCCGATCACGTCAGCCCGGGCACCCACATCGCCTGCATGGGCACCGATACAAAAGGCAAGCAGGAGGTCGAGGCCGAATTGCTGGTCAAGGCGGATGTGTTCACCGATGAGGTGGCGCAATCCATCTCCATCGGCGAGGCGCAGCACGCGGTGGCCCAGGGTCTGATTCAGGAAACCGACGTGGCCCAAATCGGCGCGGTGATCAACGGCACCAACCCGGGCCGCACCTCGGACGATCAGATCACCCTGTTCGACGGCACCGGCGTCGGCCTGCAGGATCTGGCCGTGGCAGCCTCAGTCGTTGATCTGGCAGTGGCGCGGGGCATCGCGATTGAGGTCGACTTCTAAGCCCCAGCCAGAAACACATTCTGCAAATATCCGCATAGCGGAGCGGCGGGAGAGAGGTGTACCTCTCTCCTGTTTTCATTTGGAGGATACCAAGATGTTTCTGGGCCTGAGCCTGCTAGTCGTCGGGGTGGTGCTTTGCCTGAACGGCATCTGGCAATTCGGCCTTATCGAAGACAGGGAAATCTGCCTGATCAACTTTACCGCCGCCGCCGTCTTTTTTGCCATCGTCCTGCTGATCGCGCTTGCAGCGCAGCAGCCGTCCGGCCTGCTGGACGCAGGCATGACGCTGCTGTTCGGCACCACATACCTGTGGGTAGGCTACAACCGCCTGGTGCCGTCCAGCGGCGCGGGGCTGGGCTGGTTCAGCGGTTTTGTGGCGCTGACCGCAGCACCGATGGTGCTGCGGGTGCTGCTGCAGGCGGACGGGCTGTTCGATGTCTGGCTGGCCGCCTGCTGGGCCGCGTGGTCAGGTCTGTGGTTCCTGTTCTTCCTGAACCTCGCCCTCAACCGTGGCAATCCCCGGCTGACAGCCTTTGCAACGCTAATTTGCGGTATCTTCACCGGCTGGCTGCCGGGGCTTGCGGTCCTGCACGGGTTGGCCGGCTGACCAAACAGAAAAGCCGGCCCGTATCAGGCCGGCTGTCTTGTTTTCATAAACAGAACCGAAGCCGGGATCAGGCGCGGTCCTCATGCGGCAGCGAGCCTTTGCCATGGCCGCTCATCCCGCCCGAGACTTCCTCGGTGGCCTCATCCGCCAGCTCCTCCGGCAGGATCAGGTTCAGCACAATGGCGATCAGCGCGGCCGGCAGAATGCCCGAGGCGGCCAGGATGCGCAGGGTATCGGGCAGATACTGCAGCGCGTTCGGCGACCCCGGTTTCAGGTTCATCACCTCCAGCTGCAGGCCAAAGCCGATCGACAGCGCAATGGCGAAGATCACCATGTTGCGGCGGTTCCAGACCACATCCGACAGCATCGAGACACCGGCAGAGACCACCATCCCGAACATCACGATCACGCCGCCGCCCAGAACCTCGATCGGGATGGTGCGGATCACCGCGCCGACCTTGGGGATCAGGCCGCAAATGATCAGGAAGATCGCGCCGATGGTGACCACATGGCGGCTCATCACGCCGGTCATGGCAATCAGGCCAACGTTCTGGCTGAAGGAGGTGTTGGGCAATCCGCCGAACAGGCCGGCAATGGCTGTGCCGACACCATCAGCATAGGTCGCGCCCTGGATTTCTTTGTCGGTCGCCTCGCGGCCCGCGCCGCCCTTGGTGATGCCGCTGACATCGCCAACGGTTTCCACGGCGCTGACAAAGGACATCAGGCAAAAGCCGATTACTGCTGCCGTGGTGATTTCAATGCCGTATTTGAACGGGTTCGGCAGGCCGAAGGCAGCCGCGCGCTCCCAGCTCTGGCCGATGCCTTCAAAGGTGACGAGGCCAAAGAACATCGCGTAGACATAGCCGACCAGGATGCCGATCAGCACTGCCGACACCGACAGCATGCCGCGGGCAAAGAACTTGAGCCCCAGGGTCGAGAAGATCACCACCAGCGCCACCGACCAGTTCAGCAGGCTGCCGTATTCTTCCTTGCCAAAGGCCTTGGCCGGCACGCCGCCAGCTGCATATTCAATGCCGACGCGCACCAGGTAGAGACCGATCATCAGGACCACCAGACCGGTGACCAATGGCGGCAGGGCAAAGCGGATGCGGCCGATTACGGTGCCAAGGGCTGCATGGAACAGACCGCCCACCAGCACCCCGCCAAAGATCGCGGGCAGGGCTTCAACACCTTTGCCCGCCACAAGCGGAATCATGATCGGGATAAAGGCAAAGCTGGTGCCCTGCACAATCGGCAGCCGGGCGCCCACGGGTCCCATGCCGATGGACTGGAACAGCGTGGCGATACCGGCGAACAGCATCGACATCTGGATCAGATAGCTCATATCCGGGAAACCCTGCGCGCCTGCATCAGACCCGAAGCCGAATCCGGCGGCACCGGAAATGATGATGGCGGGCGTGATGTTTGATACGAACATCGCCAGCACATGCTGAATGCCCAGCGGCACTGCCGTCATCAGGGGCGGGGTGTAGTTCGGATCGCGCAGCTGCGCAGGCGTCCCGATGGAAGTGTCGGCCATGAATATCTCCTGTTGGTCATGGGGATCTTGCCGCTTCTTGTTTTTTGCTGGCGGCTTCGGGGGGCCGTGGTCAGTCTGCGACCACGGTAAAAGGCTCCTTGAACCAGTGTTCTTCGAGGTTGGGGGAGGTGCCGATCCGGTCGACAACAATGTACTGGCCAGGCGCGCCAAGGGGGGCGAGCACCCCGTGCCAGGTGCCGCGGTGCAGGTTGATGGACTGGCCAGGCTGGCTGATAAACGCCTGCAGATTGACCGGCGCACCGCCGTCGTCATCCGCCACCACCACCAGCATCGGCACCCCGCTGACCGGCACAAAAGCCTGGCTGCCCTCCGGGTGCCGCTCCACCATGTCGACCTTGCAGGGCAGATGCCGGGCCTTGGCGTCAAACAGGCTGATGCCGGCCCGGCCATCCGGCCCGAAGTCCAGGGAGGCGCGGTCGTGGTGACGCCCGCACATGCCCTGATTGATGATCTTGTCCGGCGCGCCGGTGACTTCAATGACGTCGCCAAAGGCAGCAAAAGCCTCTGCCGTCAGCGGCGCGGCGGTGATCCAGCGGCTCATGGCAGCAGGTCCAGCAGCCGGAACTGGGCAATGCGTTCCACCTGGCGGCAGGCCTCATCGAACTCGGTCTCCCGGTCGTTATGGATGCGGCGGCGGAAGGCCTCCATGATCGACGCTTTGTTGTGATCCCGCACCGCGATGATGAAGGGGAAGCCGTGTTTCTGCACATACTCGGTGTTGAGCCGGGTAAAGGTCTCGCGCTCCTCATCAGTCAGCATATCCAGGCCGGCGCTCGATTGTTCCGAGGTGCTTTCGGCTGTCAGACGGCCAGCAGCGGCCAGCTTGCCGGCCAGATCCGGGTGCGCGGTCAGCACGCCCAGGCGCTCGTCCTCGCTGGAGGTGCGGAAAATCCGGCACAGCGCGTTGTGGACGCCCGACGCGCAGTCATGCGCCGGGCCCAGCTCCAGATCAAAGGCGCGGTCCGCAATCCAGGGCGAATGTTCGAAGATGGAGCCGAATTCGGACACGAACGCCTCACGCTCCATTTGGCTGGGGCGTTCGCGCTTCACCGGCGGATGGGTTTCCGCCCAATGTTCAGCAATGTCGATCCGCCGCGGGCACCAGACGCCCTCGAACCCCTGGATATACTCAATGAACCGTTTGAGCCCCGCAATCTTGCCCGGACGCCCGACCAGACGGCAATGCAGGCCGATGGTCATCATCTTCGGCGCGCCGGCCTCGCCCTCTGCATAGATCACGTCAAAGGCATCCTTCAGATACTGGAAGAAATGCTCGCCGGTGATCCAGCCCGGCGAATTGGCGAACCGCATGTCATTGGCTTCCAGCGTGTAAGGGATGATCAGCTGATCGCGCCCGCCGGTTTCCAGCCAATAGGGCAGGTCGTCGTCATAGGTGTCGGAGATGTAATCAAAGCCGCCTTCTTCGGCCACCAGCCGCACCGTGCTGGCGCTGCAGCGCCCGGTGTACCAGCCGCGCGGGCGGGTGCCCGTCACCTCTGTATGCAAACGCACGGCTTCTGCAATCGCGGCGCGCTCCTCCTCCTCTGCCATATCCTTGTGCTCGACCCATTTCAGGCCGTGGCTGGCAATCTCCCAGTCCGCGTCCTTCATCGCCTGCACCTGTTCAGGGCTGCGGGCCAAGGCGGTGGCAACGCCGTAAATTGTCAGCGGAATACCCGCGCCGGTGAACAGCCGGTGCAGCCGCCAGAAGCCTGCGCGCGACCCGTATTCATAGACCGACTCCATGTTCCAATGGCGCTGCCCGGGCCATTGCGTGGCGCCGGGAATGTCGGAAAGAAACGCCTCAGAGGCCGCATCCCCGTGCAGGATGCAGTTCTCGCCGCCTTCTTCATAGTTCAGAACAAATTGCACGGCGGCCTTGGCCCCATTGGGCCACTGCGGGTCAGGTGCGGCAGCACCGTATCCGCGCAAGTCACGAGGATAGCGCGTCACGTCAGGTCTCCTGTCTTTTGTTCCTTATAGAACAGAATAATCCGGGCAGGCTTTCAGTAAATTTTTGAAAGAACTTTTTGACTCTTGCCGCTGTATGGGGCGGGCTGAACCAAGCATACCTAAGGAAACAGATTTGACAGGAGGCTGAAATGGCCGGATTTCTGACAACCCATGTGCTGGATACCGCCCGCGGCTGCCCCGCGGAAGGGCTGAAGATCGACCTTTACCGGATCGAAGGCAACGCGCGCATCCATCTGCGCAGCCTGACCACCAATGACGACGGACGCACCGACGAGCAGATCCTGCCCGCAGGCGAATTTGCCACCGGCACCTATGAACTGGTGTTCCACGCCGGCGGCTATCTGCGCGCCACCGGCCAGGCCGGCGCCGACCCGCTGTTCCTGGACGAGGTGCCGCTGCGCTTCGGCATGAGCGAGGCAGACAGCCACTATCACGTGCCGCTCTTGCTGTCGCCCTACGGCTACTCCACCTACCGCGGCAGCTGAGCCGCACACCCCAGGATACCTCTCCTCCCGCTTGGCATCTGCCGGCGGTTCCCGTCCCGGGCAACCGGGGCGGGCTTTTTCATTCTGAGGGGAGCGATGCCTGGATGTGGTCCACCATGAAATCTATGAACAGCCGCACCTTGGGATCCTGATGGCGGCGGTGGACGTACAGGCAGGCCATCTGGATAGGGATCGGCGGCTCCTCTGCAAGCACCGGCACCAGCTGGCCAGAGGCGAGGTGCTCGGAGATCTCGAACACCGGTTTCAGGATGATCCCGTGCCCGTCCAGCGCCCAGCTGGTCAGCACGTCGCCGTGATCCGATTCAAACGGCCCGGTGACCGTGACCCGTTTCACCCCGTCCTGACTGCGCAGCGGCCATTGAAACTCCGGCGCGCCGGGATAACGCAGGTTCAGGCAGTCATGCGCCTCGGTCTTCAGCTCGTCGCTGGTCTTCGGCTGGCCGCGCTGCCTGATATACTCCGGCGCCGCACACAGTACCCGCGGGCAGTCGGCGATCTTACGGATGCGCAGGTTTGAATCCTCCGGCACGCCCAGAAAAAACGCCGCATCCAGCCCTTCTGCTGCCAGATCCAGCTTGCGGTCCGACAGCCGCAGCCGGATCGAGATCAGCGGATAAGCTTCCTTGAACTTGGGCACCGCCGGCGCAATCAGCCGCTGCCCCAGCCCCAGCGGCGCCGCAACATAGAGCGTGCCGCGCGGCGTTTGGGTGACGCTGCTGATATCCGCCTCTGCCTCATCCACCGCTTCCAGGATCTTGACCGCGCCGTGGTAGAACAGGTTGCCCTGCTCAGTCGGATTAAGCAGCCGCGTGGTGCGCTGGAACAGCCGCACATTCAGGTGATCCTCCAGCTGTGAAATCCGAGACGACGCCACCGCGGCCGAGATCCGCATGTCGCGCGCAGCGGCGGACATGTTGCCAAGTTCATAGACGCGGACAAAGGTGCGGATATTGTCGAGATAGGCCATTCGCGTATTCTTTGTGTTATTTTGAAACAGCTTGGGTTTTTTACCCAATACATGAAAATAACACCATGCTCTAGTCTCGGGTCAAAGCTTATGAGGAGAGAACAATGGAAGAGCTTGTGATCATGTGGGACTGGCTGGGCTTTGCGGTCCGCTGGCTTCATGTCATCACCGCCATTGCCTGGATCGGATCGTCCTTCTACTTCGTCGCGCTGGACCTTGGCCTGCGGAAGGTTCCGCATCTGCCGGTCGGCGCGCATGGTGAGGAATGGCAGGTCCACGGCGGCGGTTTTTACCACATCCAGAAGTATCTGGTGGCCCCGGAGAATATGCCGGATCACCTGATCTGGTTCAAATGGGAAAGCTACGCCACCTGGCTGTCGGGCGCCGGTCTGCTGATGATCGTCTACTGGGCGGGCGGGGAGCTGTATCTGATCGACTCGACCAAGGCTGATCTGGCCCTATGGCAGGGCATCCTGATTTCCGGCGCGTCGCTGACCATCGGCTGGATCGTCTATGACTTCCTGTGCAAATCGCCGCTGGGGGAAAAACCGACCTTCCTTATGGTGCTGCTGTTTGTGCTGCTGGTCGCCATGGGCTGGGGCTACAACCAGATTTTCACTGGCCGCGCGGTGATGCTGCACCTGGGTGCCTTTACGGCTACCATCATGACGGCAAACGTCTTTTTCATCATCATGCCGAACCAGCGCATCGTGGTGAAGGACCTGCAGGAAGGCCGCACGCCGGATGCCAAATACGGCAAGATCGCCAAGCTGCGCTCGACCCACAACAACTACCTGACGCTGCCGGTGGTGTTCCTGATGCTGTCGAACCACTACCCGCTGGCCTTTGCCACCGAGTACAACTGGCTGATCGCGGCGCTGGTGTTCCTGATGGGCGTGACCATCCGCCACTACTTCAACAGCAACCACGCAGGCACCAGCAACCCGACCTGGACGTGGCCGGTGACCGCCATCCTGTTCATCGGCATCATGATCCTGAGCCAGGCACCGCTGCAGCAGGACTCTTACGAAGAATCCGAGGCGCGGGAGCTGACCAAATCCGAGCAAGTGTTTGCCAGCAATCAGCATTTTGAGGACGTGATGAATGTGGTACCGGGCCGCTGCGCCATGTGCCATTCGCGGGAGCCCTACTATGACGGCATCCGCCGCGCGCCCAAGAACGTGCTGCTGGAGACTCCCGCGGATGTGGCGAAATACGCCCGTGACATCTACCTGCAGGCCGGTGCCACCCACGCGATGCCGCCCGCCAACGTCACCTTCATGGAGGACGAGGAGCGCGCCCTGATCCGCCGCTGGTACGGCAGCGCCTCCAAGGATCTGCCGCTGACGCTGGCCGCAAACTGACGCTGTCAGACACTTTCAAACCGATTGGCTCCGCCCCCGTGGCGGGGCCATTTTTCGTCCGGCACCGGGCGTGCACCCCCTGTACACCCCCTGTGCACCGCCAAGGCAGCAAAAAACATGGGAACCTTTCACCGCAGCCGTGCGTTACCCCTGCACAAGGGTGCGCCCAAATGCGCCGGTTCTCCGGGGCTTTCGTCTGTTCAGCCACAGCGCCAATCCCTTCCGGGCACCCTTCCCCAGCAGCACAAGCCGGGGGCTGGCCGTTTGGGACCGCGGCGAAACTGCGGGGGTTTGGACGTTGAAGGAGGAAACACGATGCACAGGAAAACCATCGCCATCGGACTTGCACTCTGCGCCGCTTTGGCCGCCTGCGGGGACACCACCGGCGAGCGGCTGGTCTATGGAGCAGGCGCCGGCGCTGCCGGTGCCGCCGTTCTGGACGGCAACCTGGTGACGGGTGCCGCTGTCGGGGCCGCGGCAAACCTGATCTACTGCCAGGAAAATCCGCACCGCTGCTAATGCGAGAACCCTGGAAACTGAAAAGGCGGGCCAGCGGTGCCCGTCTTTATTGCCGGCTTCAGTTCCCCGCTTCGCTGCGCCGGAAGGCGGCGAGGCCGTGTTTCACCGCATAATCCACAAACAGGCGGATCTTGGGGTCCTGCAGCTTCCGGTGCGGGTAGAGGCAGCCGAAGATGGTCGCCTCAGGCGGGGTGTCCGGCAGCACCTCCACCAGCGCGCCGCTCTGCAGATGCGCGGCGACGTCAAACCGCGGCTTGTTGACGATGCCGCGCCCGTCCAGCGCCCAATTGGTCAGCACGTCGCTGTCATCGGCGTCGTATTTGCCTGAGACCTCCAGCTTGCGCGGTCCTTCCGGCGTAGTCAGCGTCCAGTAATACTCAGGTGAGCGCGGATAGCGCAGCAAAAGGCAGTTGTGGCCGCTCAGCAGATCCTCCGGCAGCTGCGGGGTTCCGTGGCGCTCCAGATACTCCGGCGCGGCGCAGAGCACCCGGGTGCAATCTGCGATCTTGCGCATTTTCAGGGTGGAATCATGCGGGGTGCCGATAAAGAACGCCACATCCAGCCCGTCCGCCAGGATATCGACCTTGCGGTCCGACATCCGCATGCGGATTTCGGTGGCCGGATAGTCCTCGACAAAACCCGGCACCAGCGGCGCGATGATGCGGCGGCCTACACCCAGCGGCGCAGTCACCCGGATCACCCCGCGCGGCGCAGCGGAGAACTGCGAAACAACCGCCTCGGCGTCTTCAATCGATTCGAGAACCTTCTTGGCTTCTGCATAAAACAGCTGCCCGACCTCTGTCGGGGTCAGCGATCTCGTGGTACGGTTGAAGAGACGCACCCCAAGATGCTTTTCAAGTTCCTTGATCCTTTTGCTGGCCACCGCCGGCGTCAGCCGCAGATCCCGCCCGCCAGAGGTGATGCTGCCTAGTTCGACGACTCGGGTAAAGACCCGCAGGGATTCCAGATAAGACATGTTTCACAGACCTTTACGGGGCGCGTTCCCCGCCTGCCAGTCAGTCAGGCAGGCGGCAAAGCACCGGTTCCGGCACCTATTACCGTAACCATTTTCAACAGGGTGTTGAAAGCCTTTCGCGATTGCAGCCGTTAACCGTGGCAGTCAGACAAGGTAAAAATGATCTAAGCGGGCCAGCTCGGCCCAAGAGACACTCGGGAGGCCCCATGGCACATCAAACCGGCATACGCTTTCTTCTGAACGGCAAGGACATTGTGCTGGACGACGTGAAGGCGACCACCACCCTGCTGGATTTCCTGCGGCTGGAACAGCGCCTGACCGGCACCAAGGAAGGCTGTGCCGAGGGCGACTGCGGCGCCTGCACCGTACTGGTAGGGCGTCTGCAGAACGGCGCGCTGCGTTATGAGGCGGTGAACGCCTGCATCCGCTTCCTGGCGTCGCTCAACGGCTGCCACGTTGTGACGGTTGAGCATCTGTCCGGCCCCAATGGGCGTCTGCACCCGGTGCAGCAGGCGATGGTCGAATACCACGGCAGCCAGTGCGGCTTCTGCACCCCCGGTTTCGTGATGTCGCTGTACGCACTGTGGATGGAAAACCCGCAGCCCACCGAGGTGGAAGTTGAAACCGCCGTTCAGGGCAACCTCTGCCGCTGTACCGGCTATGAGCCGATCGTGAAGGCAGCGCTTGCGGTGAACCAGTACGGCACCCCGGCCAATGATTACCTGACCACCGAACGCGACGCGCTGACCGCCAGGCTGAAGGCGATCCAGCCCAAGGCCCGTGTCGTGACCGGCCCCGAGGACGACCGCGCCATCCTGCCGCTGGACGCGGCGGATCTGGCAGAGGTGCTGGCAGAGAACCCCAAGGCGACCATCGTCGCGGGCTCCACCGATGTGGGCCTGTGGGTCACCAAGTTCATGAAGCCGATCTCGCCGGTGGTGTTTGTCGCCCACCTGGAGGAACTGAAGGCGGTTGAGCTGACCGATGACGCGCTGACCATCGGTGCCGGCGTCACCTATACCGAGAGCGAAGCGGCAATCCGCGATGCCTTCCCGCATCTGAGCGCCTACTGGGACCGCATCGCCGGCTGGCAGGTACGCAACATGGGCACCATCGGCGGCAATATCGCCAACGGCTCGCCCATCGGGGATACCCCGCCGGTGCTGATCTCGCTGGGTGCCGAGGTGATGCTGCAAAAACAGGGCGGCGCCCGTACCCTGCCGCTGGAGGATTTCTTTATCGACTACGGCAAGCAGGACCGCGAGCCGGGCGATTTCGTGGCCTCGATCCGTATTCCACGCCCGGTGGCAGGGCAGATTGATGCCGCCTACAAGATCTCCAAGCGCCGGGATGAGGATATCTCCTCGGTCGCCGCCGGGGTCAGCGTCACCGTGAAGGACGGCGTGATCACCTCTGCCCGGATCGCATTCGGCGGTATGGCAGCAACGCCCAAGCGCGCTGCGGGCGCTGAGGCCGCGCTTGTGGGCCAGCCCTGGGGCGAGGCCGCGTTTGACGCCGCAGCGGAAGCGGTGAAGCAGGACTTCACTCCGCTCAGCGACTGGCGTGCCTCTGCGGAGTACCGCGCGCTGACGGCCAGCAACCTGCTGCGCCGCTTCTACCTGGAACATGATGCGGGAACCGCCGGTGCTGTCCGGCTGGCCGTCGCCTGAGGAGGATTTGCGATGAAAGACCATCAGACCATCAGCGGCGCCGTGCACCATGACCGCCAGCACGACAGTGCCATCAAGCATGTGACAGGCCGCGCCGAATACACCGACGATATTGCTGAACCCTATGGCACGCTGCACGCGTACCTGGGTGTCTCCACCGTCGCCCACGCCAATATCAAGGGCATCGACCTGTCAGCTGTGCGCGCTGCGCCCGGCGTGGTGGACGTGCTGACCGCCGATGACATCCCCGGCGTCAACGACATCAGCCCCACCGGCAAACATGACGAGCCGGTGTTCCCGACGGAGAAGGTCGAATTCCACGGCCAGCCGATGTTTGCGGTCATCGCCGAAACCCGCGATGCCGCCCGCCGTGCGGCTGAGCTGGCGCAGGTGGATTACGAGGTGCTGCCGCACGCGCTGGACCCGGTCCAGGCGCAGGAGGCCGGGTATCCGATGATCACCGACCCGCTGAAGCTGGAGCGCGGCGATGTCGAGGCCGGCCGCAAGGACGCCCCCCACCGCATCCAGGCGCAGATGACCGTCGGCGGCCAGGACCACATGTATCTGGAGGGGCACATCGCCTTTGCCATCCCCGGCGAAGATGAAGATGTGACCGTGCATTGCTCCACCCAGCACCCCAGCGAGGCGCAGCATATGGTGGCGCATGTTCTGGGCGTGGCGAACAACGCGGTCACCGTCAACGTGCGCCGCATGGGCGGCGGCTTTGGCGGCAAGGAAAGCCAGATGAACCTGTTCTGCGCGGTGGCTGCAATCGCTGCGAAGAAACACAACCGCCCGGTCAAGATCCGCCCGGACCGCGATCAGGACATGACCGCCACCGGCAAACGCCATGACTTCGTGATCGACTATGACGTGGCCTTTGATGACGCCGGCCGCATTCAGGCGGTCGAGGGCGGCTTTGCCGCGCGCTGCGGCTATTCCTCGGACTTGTCGGGACCGGTCACCGACCGCGCGCTGTTCCATGCGGATAACGCCTATTTCTACCCGAACGTGCTGCTGAAAAGCCGTCCGATGAAGACCAACACGGTGTCCAACACCGCTTTCCGCGGCTTTGGCGGCCCGCAGGGTGTGGTCGCGGCGGAGCGGATGATCGAAGAGATCGCCTATGCCCTCGGCAAGGACCCGCTGGATGTGCGCAAGGCCAATTTCTATGGCGAAGAGGGCCGCGACCTGACGCCCTATCATCAGAAGGTGGAGGACAATATCCTCGATCGGCTGATCACGGAGCTGGAGGAAAACGCCGAATACCGCAAGCGCCGGGAAGAAATCATCGCCTTCAACAAAGACTCGAAGATCATCAAGAAGGGCATTGCCCTGACCCCGGTGAAATTCGGCATTTCCTTCACCGCGACCTGGTACAACCAGGCGGGCTCGCTGATCCATGTCTACAATGACGGCTCGATCCACCTGAACCACGGCGGCACCGAGATGGGGCAGGGCCTCAACACCAAGGTGGCGCAGGTTGTGGCCGATGCGTTCCAAGTGGATTTTGAGCGCATCAAGATCACCAAGACCACCACCGAGAAGGTGCCGAACACCTCCGCCACCGCGGCCTCTTCGGGCTCGGACCTCAACGGCATGGCGGCGCTTGATGCGGCGGAGCAGATCATTGCCCGGCTGACCAAATTCGCGGCCGAGAAGCACGGCGTGGCCGAGGCCGACGTCGAATTCCTGCCCAACCGCGTGCGCGTCGGCAGCGAGGAGATCCCCTTCGATACGCTGGTCAAAGAGGCCTATATGGCCCGCGTCCACCTGTCGGCGGCGGGCTTCTACAAGACGCCGGAAATCCACTGGGACCGCGCGGCGGGCAAGGGGCAGCCGTTCTTCTACTACGCCTATGGCGCGTCCTGCTCCGAGGTGTCGGTCGACACGCTGACCGGCGAATACCGGGTGGAACGCACCGACATCCTGCATGACGTGGGCCGCTCGCTGAACCCGGTGCTGGACAAGGGCCAGGTGGAGGGTGCCTTCATCCAGGGCATGGGCTGGCTGACGACTGAGGAGCTGTGGTGGGACGGCGAAGGCCGCCTGCGCACCCATGCGCCCTCGACCTACAAGATCCCGCTGGCCTCCGACCGGCCGCGCGTCTTCAACACGCAGCTGGCCGAATGGTCGGTGAACAAGAAGCGCACTATCAAGCGATCCAAGGCCGTGGGCGAGCCGCCGTTCATGCTGGGCATCTCGGTGTTCGAGGCGCTGTCGATGGCTGTCGCCAGCACCGCGGACTACAAGGTCTGCCCGCGCCTGGATGCACCGGCTACGCCGGAGCGCGTGCTGATGGCGATCGAAACCCTCAAAGGGCAGGGCTGAGCCATGACCCGCCGCCTCTCCCTCCAGGACTTTCTGGCCAGCCGCAAACATGTGGTGCAGGTCGTGCTGACCCGCGTCCGCGGGTCCTCCCCGCGCGAGGCCGGCACCTGCATGTTTGTGGCGGCAGAAGGCCTGTGGGGGACCATTGGCGGCGGCCAGCTGGAATATATTGCAATCGACCACGCCCGGCGGATGCTGAAGCAGGGTGTAATCAGCGACACACTGGATGTGCCGCTGGGGCCGGAGATCGGCCAGTGCTGCGGCGGACGGGTGGAAATGTCGCTGGCGCAGATGCGCCAGACCGACCGCGACGACGCCATTGCCCGCCAGCAGGCCGAGGAACAGGCGCTGCCGCATGTCTATGTGATGGGGGCGGGCCATGTGGGCCGGGCGCTGGCGGATCTGTTCCAGCATATGCCGGTGCGCTGCATCCTGATCGACCAGCGCGCCGAAGAGCTGGCCCTGTGTCACGCGGATGTGGAAATCCGCCAAAGCGCTATTCCTGAGATCGACATCGCCACCGCCCCTGCGGGCAGTGCGTTCATCGTTCTCACCCATGATCATGCGCTCGACTTCCTGCTTGCCTCCGCTGCCCTGCAGCGCGGCGATGCCGGCTATGTCGGCCTGATCGGATCGGCCACCAAGCGGGAGAAGTTCCGCCGCTGGTGCCGGGACCATTGCGACGGTCTTGCAAGCGACCGTCTCATCTGCCCCATCGGGGCAAGCGGTAGCCGCGATAAGCGGCCCAGCGTCATCGCAGCCTTCGTGGCGGCGGAAGTGATCGCTGATCTGACCTCTGAAACTGCCGCGTCCGCTCCATCTCGGAGCACTGACCTGCCCCAGGCGGGTAAGCAACCGGACGCAGAGGGAGATACGGCTGGAGCAAACAGCCGTTAAGACTGCGTCCTCTTGACAGGAGGAGGCCGCCATGACCGGGCGGAGCTACACGTACAAACTGTTCGCGCGGAATGACTTCAGTGCATTCTGGGCGCTGTTCACAGACAACCTGATCAACCTGATCGTGCTTTCGGGCATCTGTCAGTTTGTCTTCAACATGCCTGCCGACATCGTGTTCGGCCGCATCGTGCCCGGCGCCGCAGTGGCGATCCTGGCCGGTATCGCGGTCTACACCTGGCTGGCCAAACACACCGCCGAGAAAGAGGGCCGCGACGTGACCGCGCTGCCCTATGGCATCTCGACGCCCGTGATGTTCGTCTATCTGTTCGGTGTGATCGGGCCGATCTACTGGTCCACCAATGACGCCATGCTGGCCTGGCAGGTGGGCATTGGCGCCGGCTTCATGGGCGGCATCGTTGCGGGCCTTGGCGCCATCGTCGGCCCCTGGCTCAAGCGGGTGACCCCGCGCGCCGGTATGCTCGGCACGCTCTGCGGTATTGCGCTGGTGTTCATCGGCACCGTGCCGCTGGCAACGATTTTCGAAAACCCGTTCATCGGCTTTGCCTCGATGATCATCATCCTGTGGGGCCTGGTGGGCCGCCACCGGCTGCCGTTCAACATCCCGGCAGGCCTTCTGGCGCTGATCGTCGGCACAGTCGTGGCGCTTGGCATGGGTGAGGCCTCGGTGTCTCTGGATGGCGTGGGCATCTACCTGCCGGTCCCGTACTTCGGTGACCTGATTGCCGGCATCCAGCATCTGTTTGCCAACCCGGAGCTGTTCCTGGTCCTGGTGCCGGTGCAGATCTACAACTTCATCGAAACCATGAACAACGTCGAAAGCGCCGAAGCGGCGGGCGACCACTACCCGGTGGCCCTGTGCCAGGTGACCGATGGCGTCGGCACCATGATCGGTGCGGTCTTCGGCTCGCCGTTCCCGACCACCGCCTACATCGGCCACCCGGCTTACAAGCGGATGGGCGCACGTTCCGGCTATATCATCGGCGTCGGCCTGGTGATCCCCTTTGCCGCCTTCTTTGGCCTCCTGGCGTTCCTCAACAACCTGATCCCCGTGGCTGCGGCCGCGCCGGTGCTGGTGTTTGTGGCGCTCAGCCTGGTGACCAACACCGCGCATTCGGTGAAGACCGACCATATCGCTGCGGTGACCATCGCAATGATGCCGCATGTATCGGCCTTCCTGGTGATCAAATGGGGCGCATTGGCCGGCGCATTGGGCGCACTGGGTGCCACCGGCATGGCGCAGCTGGGCGACCCGGAACTGACCGCAGCGCTGCTGCAGCAGGGTGCGCACTACGAGGGCCATCTGGCGCTCAGCCAGGGTGCCATCCTGACCGGCCTGATCTGGGGCGCCATCGTGGCCAGCGTGATCGACGGCGACTTCCGCAACGCGGGCGGCTTTGCCCTGGCGGCGGCGGTGATGTCGCTGGTCGGCGTGATCCACTCTGCCAGCCTGCATTGGCCCGAGTTCAGCGGCGTCGCCATGGGCTACCTGATCGCCGCGGCCTTCCTGTTCATCTACCCGATCTTCCACAAGGCGGATGAGCACGAGGAAGCCGAAGATGACGGCATCAAACCGCATGTGCCGCACCTGCCGGCGGGCGAATAACCCGACCACACTCACGGAACAGGGCAGGGGGCGGTGCGCCGCCCCCTGCCAGTGAACAAGGACATTAAGAGACATGACACCGAAACAGACGCTGCTGCGCGGCCGGGTGCTTTCCTTCACCGCCGAACCGCAAGACCCCCAGGACACCAGCGCCTATGAGTTCATCGAGGACGGCGCGCTGCTGGTCGCGGACGGCATGATCCTGGCCAAGGGCAGCTATGACGCGCTCGCTCCGCAGGCCGCAGGCGCCGAGGTGATCGACCACCGCCCGCACATCCTGATGGCCGGCTTCATCGACACCCATCTGCATTTCCCGCAGGTGCAGGTGATCGCTTCCTGGGGCTCGCAGCTCTTGGAGTGGCTGAACAACTACACCTTCCCGGAGGAGGTCCGCTTTGCCGATGCCGGCCACAGTGCCGGGATGGCCGGGCATTTCTTTGACCTCTTGACCAGCCACGGCACCACCACCGCCGTTGCCTATTGCTCGGTCCACAAAACCTCCGCCGAGGCCTATTTCACCGAGGCCGCCCGCCGCAACATGCGGATGATCGGCGGCAAGGTGCTGATGGACCGCAACGCGCCCGAGGGCCTGCTGGATACGCCGGTCAGCGGCTATGACGACACCAAGGAACTGATCGCGAAATACCACGGCAAGGGCCGCGGGCTTTATGCGATCACCCCGCGCTTTGCCATCACTTCCACCCCCGATCAGATGGAAATGGCCGGCGCGCTCGTGCAGGAGCACCCGGACTGCTACGTGCAGACCCACCTGTCGGAAAACCAAGACGAGATCGCCTTTACTGCCGAGCTTTATCCGCAGGCGCGCGATTATCTGGACGTCTACCAGTCCTATGGGCTGTTGACGGAAAAGATGCTGCTGGGCCACTCGATCCACCTGCAGCCGCGCGAGATTGACGCCCTGGCCGAAACCCAGGCCAAGCCGGTGTTCTGCCCGACCTCGAACCTGTTCCTTGGCAGCGGATTGTTCGACGACGCAGGCCTGCGCAGCCGCGGCATCACCAATGCCATTGCCACCGACATCGGCGCGGGCACCAGCTATTCGATGCTGCAGACCCTGAACGAGGGCTACAAGGTCCTGCAGCTGCAGAACCAGAAACTGCACCCCTTGCGCGCCTTCCACTGGATCACCCGCGGCAACGCCGTGGCCCTGGGGCTGGAGGACAAGATCGGCACGCTGGAAGCAGGCACCGAGGCCGACATCGTCGTGCTCGATTCCCGCGCCACCCACGCGATGGACCTGCGGATGCAGCGGGCGGAAACCCTGTCCGAAGAGCTGTTCATCCTGCAGACCCTGGGCGACGACCGCTCCATCGCGCAGACCTATGTGGCCGGCCAGCCGATGAAATCCTGACATCGCCGCCGCGGGCCAGCGCCCGCGGCACTTCCCCCTTTTCTTACCATAATCATGATTACAAACTTTTTGCGTGTGTGGCCGCAAAGTTAAAATGTCACCCAAGAGCAATTCAGGAATGTCACTCTGTCCTCAAAAATCATTGAGGGTGAGCAGACATGGGATGGGTGGTTATGAGCGAGCGCGAGTTGAACCGCGTGGAGGTGCTGGCGCAAGTCGATGATGGTCAGTTGAGCGTTGATAATGCGGCGAACATGTTGAACTTAACACCGCGGCAGGTTTTCCGACTGTTGAAGCGGTATCGTCAGGATGGCGCATCCGCGATCCGGCACAAAGCGCGTGACAAACCTCCGAACAATCGCATCCATCATGCCAAGCGTGATTATGCGCTGAGCTTGATCAAGGAGAGTTTTGCCGACTTCGGGCCAACCTTGGCAACGGAGATGCTGGCTGAGCATCATGGCTTCAAAGTCTCCCGCGAGACGGTGCGCAAATGGATGCAGGAAGACGGCATTTGGTTGTCACGCAAGCAACGCCGGACATTTCATCAGCCGCGCTTGCGCCGGGAATGCTATGGCGAGCTGATCCAGATTGACGGCTCAGACCACCGATGGTTCGAGGATCGCGGCGACCCCTGCACCTTACTCATCTTCATCGATGATGCGACCAGCACGCTGATGGAACTGCGGTTCGTCAAATCCGAGAGCACATTCAGCTACTTTGAGGCGTTGGAAAGCTATCTGCTGAAGCATGGCCGCCCGGTAGCGTTCTACAGCGACAAGCACACCGTCTTCCGCGTTCCAAAACCAAACGAACACATGACAGGCATGACCCAATTCGGACGCGCCCTGGCCGAGCTGAACATCGAGATCATTTGCGCCAATTCTTCCCAAGCCAAAGGCCGCGTGGAACGCGCGAACCGCACACTGCAAGACCGTCTGGTCAAAGAACTGCGCATCGCGGGCATCTCCAACATGGATGACGGGAATGCCTTCCTTGCGGGCTTCATCGAACGCTACAACACCAAGTTTGCAAAGGCTCCGGCCAAACCAGACAACCTGCACCGAGCCTTGAACATCGAACCTGATCGCCTCGCCGAAGTCTTCTGCCTGCGCGACAGACGCTATGTCACAAAGGATTTGACTCTGAAGTACGACCGCAAGCGCATCCGGTTGGAGGTCAACGACCTGTCGCGCGGCTTGGTTGGCAAATACGTGGAAGTGTACGAGATGCTAGACGGACGCATCCAGGTGCGCGCAAAAGGCGTCGCCCTGCCCTGCAGCATTTTCGATCCGCACCAACAGCGCGTCACACACGCGGCCATCACGGAAAACAAGCATCTCAGCGCCGTCCTCGCCCACATCAAAGAGGAACAAGAGAAGGCCGTGCCGCCGCCCAAGGTCAAACCTGTCAGTGCCAAGAATGGATACAAAAACACCGGACGCCGCCCGCCGGGACGACCGTCAAAGATGGAAGCCTACTATGAACGGCGAAGGGCGGAACGGGCGGCAGAAGCGAAGGCAGCGGAGACTACTTCTGGAACGTCCAAAGCTCTTCATCCGCTTGAATAGCCGCGACAACTTCCTTGGCGCGAGCCGTAGCTCCTCTCGCAGGCCCTAAGCCCATATAATTCGCCTCGATATCCACGAGGTAATTGACTTCTTCTTCTTCTGTTGCACCCCGTCGGAGCTGCCCTGCCGCTTGAAGGAGATAGCTGTCATATTCGTCGGCGAACGGCTGGCAGTCTTCATCATCCCACTTCTGTCCATCAGCCAAAAGCCCGATTGGGTCCCACTTCGACCAACCAATATCCCGCAGACGAGAAAGCTTAATTTTCGGCGGTGGTGTCAGTGGCGGATCAAGCAGCGGCATCTCAAATCACTCAAAGGTATCTGGTTCGATTGCAGACTACCTGATCCCGCAAGGCTTTTCAGCCCTGCGATATTTGAGGTCTCCGGGCTGCTAAGCCTTGCTCCCGTCGCGCTCTATGGTGACATTTCTACATGGTTGCAACATGCGTGCCGATTTCGCGCACGTGCTGCAAAGGCGGCAACAAGCCGCCCAGGAATAATTGACAAAATTAGTAAATTATAATACCCGCCGCGCTCGAAGGAGTTGCGGATGTTTTACGACCTGGCTGAATTGCGCGCATTTGGCGCCCGTCCCTGTCTGATTACGGCGGATGGAACCCAGCTGACCTATGCCGCTTTGGCGGATGCTGCCGAACAGTTTACCCGCCAATTGCCGCAAAACCGGCGGCTGATTGCGGTTGAGGCCGCGGGCGCTCCCGAGGCCATCACCGCCTGTCTCGGCGCCCTGGCCGCAGGCCATGCCGTCATGCCGCTGCCCGCCGGGGATGAGGCCACCGCCGAAAGCCTGACAGACCGTTTCCGCCCCGCTGCCAGCTTCCGCTGCATCGGCGGCTCTTGGCAGCTTCTGACCCATGCGCATGAACCGGCGGATATCCACCCGGACCTTGCCCTGCTGCTGCAAACCTCCGGCAGCACCGGCCACGGGCGCGGTGTGCGCCTGTCCGCCAATGCTCTGGACAGCAACGCCCGCGCCATTGCGCAATATCTGGAGATCCAGCCCCAGGACCGCGCCGCGCTGATCCTGCCGCTGCATTATTCCTACGGCCTGTCGGTGCTGCACTCGCATCTGGCAGCCGGCGCCAGCCTCTGGCTTGCGCCCGGCTCAGTGCTGGAACCCGGTTTCGCCGCAGCGCTGGCGGCCTCCGGCGCCACCAGCCTGGCCGGCGTGCCGCATCACTTCCGGCTGCTGGAGAGCGCAGGCCTGTCCCAGGCGCTGCCGGAGACCATCAAGACCCTGACTGTAGCCGGCGGTGCGATGGAGGCGGAGCAGGTCCGCAGCTGGGCCGCGCGGATGCAGGCCCGGGCGGGCCGGTTCTTCGTCATGTACGGCCAGACCGAGGCGACAGCACGGATCAGCTATCTGCCGCATGATCAGGCTTTGGACCACCCCGGCGCCGCAGGCCGCGCCATCCCCGGCGGCCAACTGCTGCTGCGTGATGCGGGCGGCAAGGACATCACCACGCCTGAAGGCGAGGGTGAGCTGGTCTACAAAGGCCCGAACGTGATGATGGGCTATGCCGAGGGCAGCGCCGATCTGGCCAAGGGTGCAGAGCTCAGCGAACTGGCTACCGGCGACCTGGCCCGGCGTGATGCCGATGGGCTGTACCATATCACCGGGCGGCTGTCGCGGATGTCCAAGATCGCGGGCCTGCGCATCGGACATGACGCCATCGAACGCGCACTGGCTGCCCAGGGGCATGAGGCCGCGGTCTGGGGTGATGACACCCGCATCTCCATCGCCATCTGCGGGCCAGAGGACGGCATCGCCGCGCTGGCTGCCAGGCTTACCGGCGTCGGCCAGCAGCATTTCACCGTGCTGCCGCGCAAATCCCTGCCCCGCCGCGCCAATGGCAAGATCGACTATCCGGCGCTCAAGGCGCAATCCGCCAAACCCGCGCGCACCAAGAACGTGCTGGCCGCCTATCAGGCCGCCTTTGCGCCGCAGACCGTGGGCCGCAACGACAGTTTTGCCTCGCTCGGCGGCGACTCGCTGCGCCATGTGGAGCTGTCGCTGGCGCTGGACGACGCTCTGGGCGGCGCCCCGGCCGGCTGGGAAACCATGCCCATCAAGGCGCTGGAGACCACCGCCCCGGCCCGCGGCAGCAGCCTGCCGTTTGAGCTGGTCGCGCGGGTGGTTGCAATCCTCGCCGTGGTCATCGCCCATCAGACCCATTGGCCCACTTACGGCGGCGCCGCCGCAATGGTGATCCTGATGGGGATGAGCGTTGCCGGCTACCGCTGGGACGCGCTGAGCACCGGTGACATGCGCAGCTTCTTCAAACCCGTCGCCGCGGTGCTGATCCCCTATTACTTAGTGCTGGCCGGCTATGCCGTCGCGTGGGAACAGGTGCCCTGGGTCTCTGTCTTCCTGGCCGGGAATTTTGCCCTGACCACGCCGGAAACCCATCTGATGCTGCCCTATCTCTACTGGTTCGTGGAGGCCTATTGGCAGATCACCCTGCTGATCGCCCTGCCCTTTGCCTTGCCGCCAGTGCGGCGCTGGCTGGCACACCAGGGCGCCTACCGCACCGGGCTTTGCCTGCTGGGGTTTGCCGTGGCTATCCGCCTGATTGCGCCGGAGGTCTGGAACATCGGCGGCCGGGCGCAGTTCACGGTGCCTTGGGTTCTCTATCTCTTTGCCATCGGCTGGTGCATCACTGCCGCCCGCGGGTTGCACCAGCAGCTGGTGCTGCTGGGTGCCGCCTGCGTGATCATGCCCGCAGCCGCCTATCTCGGCGGCAACTGGTACGGCGGCTGGATCAAGTATATGTGGCTCTTGGCGCTGATCGCCGGGCTGATCTTTGTCCAGCGGATGCCGCTGCCGCGCCCGGTTTCCCGCGCCGTCATGCGGCTGGCACAGGCCGCCTTCCCGATCTACCTGCTGCACCGGCTGGTGCCGGAAATCCTGATGCCGATGATCGGGCTGGAAGGCCGCACTGCGCTGGTCAACACGCTCGGCATCCTGGGCGGCATTGCCCTGGGGCTGGCGGTGGCTTCACTTCAGCGCCAGCTGGTGCGGACCTGGGTCAACGCCCGCGCCCGCCAGCCGGCCCTTGCGGAGGCCTAGACGAGCGCCGCCACCGCATTGCCAATCCGGCTCAGCGCCTCGCGCAGCTCCGCCTCGGACGTCGCATAGGAAATCCGGAAATAGGGTGAAATGCCAAAGGCGCGGCCCGGCACCACCGCCACATGGTGCTGCTCCAGCAGGTAGGCGCAGAAATCCGCGTCCGTCTCCAGCACTGCGCCCTCAGGAGTGCGCTTGCCCAGAACGCCAGCACAATTGGCGAATGTGTAGAACGCCCCTTCCGGCACCGGGCAGCTGATGCCCTCCATGGCGTTCAAGGCCTCCACCACCAGATCGCGCCGCGCCTGGAAACTGGCCCGCCGCTCTGCCAGCACCTCCTGCGGGCCGTTCAGCGCCGCCACTGCCGCCGCCTGCGACACCGAGGAGGGATGCGAGGTCGATTGCGACTGCACCACCTTCATTGCATCAATCAGCGCCTTCGGCCCGCCCGCATAACCCAGCCGCCAGCCGGTCATCGCATAGGCCTTGGAGACGCCGTTCACCGTCAGCACCCGGTCCTTCAGCCGCGGCTCCACCTGCGCGGGGGTGGCAAATTCAAACCCGCCATAGGTGATGTGCTCATACATGTCGTCCGCCATCAGCCAGACATCCGGATGCCGCAGCAGCACCTCCAGCAGCGGTTTGTAATCCTCCGCGCTGTAGCCTGCACCCGCCGGGTTCGACGGCGAATTCAGCAGCAGCCAGCGGGTGCGCGGCGTGATCGCCGCCTCCAGCTTCTCCGCCGTCAGCCGGAAACCTGTGCCGTCCCCGCAAGGCACCAGCACCGGCGCGCCGCCTGCAATGCGGATGATATCGGAATAGGACGTCCAGTACGGCGTCGGCACGATCACCTCATCGCCGGGGTTGAGGCTGGCCATGAAGGCATCGAACAGGATTTCCTTGGCGCCGGTGCCCGCGATGATCTCGTCCAGCGCATAGTCCAGACCGTTGTCGCGCCTGAACTTCGCCTGGATTGCCTGCCGCAGCGCCAGCGTGCCGCCAAGCGGGGTGTATTTGGTCTCCCCCGCCTGCATCGCGGCAGCGGCGGCCTCTTTAACGTGGTCCGGCGTGTCGAAATCCGGCTCCCCGGCGCCAAGGATGATCACCGGCGCGCCCTGGCGCTTCATCTCTGCCGCCTTGGCGCCGATGGTCAGGATTTCAGATACTTCGATCGGGTCAAGACGGGTGGCGCGGCGGAACTGGGCCATGGCAAAGGCTCCCTGCTGACTGGGTCGCATTCAGAGTGAAGCATCCAATCAGCTAGGAAAACCAGCCGGTTTCGACGGCATCCATTCCTGTTCGTCATGCCCGGCCTATCGGCCAGGTGAAACATCTCACTCTGGTCTGCTCCGCAACTGCTTGCGCATCCAGGCTTCCAGCTTCTGCACCGCCTCCGGCACCACCCCGTGCGGGCGTACCAGATAATAGCGCTTGCGCGACTCCAGCGCAGGCCCCGGTATCCGCATCAGATCACCGCCCGCGATCTCCCGCGCCACCATGTCATATGGCACAATCGCCGCCCCCAGCCCCGCCGTGGCGGCAGCGATCACCATCGAGTGCTGGTCGAAATAGCGGCCGTCCTGCCGCGCCCCCCCCGCCAGCCCTGCGCGCTCGAACCACTCCGCCCAGGAGCCCGCGCGGCTTTCCAGATGCAGCAGCGGCGCCTGCCCCCAATTGCCCGCCTGCTCCAGCTGATGCACGGCAAAGAAGCCGGGCGCGCAGACCGGCACCATCTCCTCGCCGAACAGCGGCGCCATATGGGTGCCAGGCCAGTTGTCCAGCCCGTAATGCACCGCCAGGTCAAAGTTCTCGCGGGCAAAGTCAAACGGCTCCAAGCGGGTGGAGAAGCTCAGCTCCACCTCCGGGTGGCGTGCAAAAAAATCCGGCAGCCGCGGGATCAGCCAGAGGTTGGCGAATGCCGGCAGCACCGCAATGCGCAGGGCCGACCGCCCGGCCCCGGCGGCGGCTGCCTTTTGCAGTGTCGCGCGCAAGCCCGCCAGATCCAGCTCCAGGTCGCTGGCCAGCCCCTGCCCGGCCGGCGTCAGCACCACGCCGCGGCCCGCCCGCTGGAACAGGTCGAAGCCCAGGTCGCCTTCCAGCTCCTTCACCTTCTTGCTGACGGCGCTCTGGGTCAGACCCAGCTCCTCCCCCGCAGCGGTAAAACTCTGGTGTCGCGCAGCACTTTCGAAACAGCGCAGATGGGTCAGGCTTGGCAGCCGCATGTCACTTCTCCTCCAGCTGCGAAACCAGCCACTCGCGGAACTTGATCAGCGGATAGTCCTCCGCCTGATCCGCGGGCCAGACCAGGAAATACTCGCCCAGGCTCACCGCAGCCCCCTCCATCGCCAGCGCCAGCCGGCCCTGCGCAATCTCGTTCTCGGCCAGGAAATCCGGCAGCAAGGCCACCCCCAGCCCATGCACCGCCCCCTGCGTCATCGCCGACGATTGGTCAAACAGCATCCCCCGCAGTTTGGCAGCCGGCACATCGTGCAAGTGAAACCACTGCTCCCAGCAGTCCGGGTGCGTCTCCAGATGCAGCAGCGGATAGTCCAGCAGCTCCGCCGGGCTGGCAACCGGCGCATCCATCAGCCCCGGCGCACAAACCGGCAGCACGTGTTTCGGCATCAGCGGCAGGTACTCCACCCCCGGCCAATCCCGCGTGCCATAGTGGATCGCTGCCTGCGCGGTGCCCGCGTCAAAGCTGAACGGCAGGTTATGCGTATGCAGGTTCACCGTGATGCCGGGATGCGACGCGGCAAACCCCTTCAGCCGCGGCGCCAGCCAATGCAGGCCAAAGGACGGCAGGATCGACAGGGTGAAACTGCCGCCGTCCGGGTTTGCGCGCAACTTGACCGAGGCCTGCGCCAGCCGCGTCAGGATTGCGCGCGCCTCCTTGGCAAAGCCGGTGCCCGCCGGCGTCAGCTGCATCCGCATCTGGTCCCGGGCAATCAGATCCACGCCCATCTGCTCCTCCAGCTGCTTCAGCTGGCGGCTGATGGCGCTTTGCGTCAACGACAGGTCCGCCGCCGCAGCTGAAGCGCTGCCCAGCCGGTCCACGGCCTCCAGCGCCAAGAGCGACGGGATCGAGGGCAGAAAGCGGCGCGGGGCAATCATATGATCTTTGCTCATATCTTCAGGATTTAGTTTCAATAGCAATCCGCGCCGGAGGGTGCAATTTCTATATCAGACCGACGCCCGGCGGGACATCCGCGCAAAGCAAGCTAAAGTTTTGCTCATGCCCTGCCCTCGCATCATAAGGATTCCGACATGCCCCATTCCGACATCCTCGCCGCTGCAGGCCTGACCGGCGCCGAACTTTCCGGCGGCAGCCTGACTGTCACCACGCCGGTGGACGGCAGCGAAATTGCCCGCCTGAAAACCCACACCGCTGCAGAGGCCGAAGCGCAGATCGCCGCTGCCAAGTCCGCCTTCAAGTCCTGGCGCCTGGTCCCGGCCCCGCGCCGCGGCGAGCTGGTGCGCCTGCTGGGTGACGAACTGCGCCGCGAGAAGGAAAACCTGGGCCGCCTCGTCACCCTGGAATGCGGCAAGATCTATCAGGAGGGGCTTGGCGAAGTGCAGGAGATGATCGACATCTGCGACTTTGCGGTGGGTCTCTCGCGCCAGCTTTATGGCCTCACCATCGCCTCCGAACGCCCCGGCCACGCGATGCGCGAGAGCTGGCACCCGATGGGCACCTGCGGCATCATCACCGCCTTCAACTTCCCCGTTGCCCCCTGGTGCTGGAACGCGGCACTGGCGCTGGTCTGCAGCGATCCGGTGATCTGGAAACCGTCGGAGAAAACCCCGCTCACCGCACTCGCCGTTCAAAAGATCTGCGAGCGCGCCATGGCCGCCTTTGGTGGTGACGCGCCCGAGGGCTTGATCCAGGTGCTGATTGGCGAGCGTGATCTGGGCGAGGCGCTGACCGCCTCCAAGGACGTTGCCATTATCTCCGCCACCGGCTCCGTGCCGATGGGCAAGGCAGTGGCCGCCGACATGTCGAAACGCCTTGGCCGCACCATTCTGGAGCTGGGCGGCAACAACGCGATGATCGTGGCCCCCTCCGCCGATCTGGAGATGGCCCTGCGCGCCATCGTGTTCTCCGCCGTCGGCACCGCCGGCCAGCGCTGCACCTCCCTGCGCCGACTGATTGTGCATGAAGACATCTATGACCAGCTGATCCCGCGCCTGATCAAGGCGTATGAGGGCCTGCCCATCGGCGACCCGCTGGCCGATGGCACCCTGGTCGGCCCGCTGATCGACGGCGCAGCGCTGGACGCGATGACCAGCGCGCTGGAGCGTGCGCAGGCAGAAGGCGGCACCGTTCATGGCGGCACCCGGGCGCTGGCGGACAGCTTTGCCAACGCCGCCTATGTGCATCCGGCAATTGTGGAGATGCCCGGTCAGACCGCCATCATGCACACCGAAACCTTCGCCCCGATCCTCTATGTGGTGAAATACACGGATCTCGACCAAGCCATTGAAATGCAGAACGAAGTGCCGCAAGGCTTGTCCTCCTGCATCTTCTCCACCGACGTGCGCGAAACGGAATATTTCCTCTCGGCAGCGGGCTCCGACTGCGGTATTGCCAACGTGAACATCGGCCCCTCCGGCGCTGAAATCGGCGGCGCTTTCGGGGGCGAAAAGGAGACGGGCGGCGGCCGCGAAAGCGGTTCTGACGCCTGGAAAGGGTACATGCGCCGGCAGACCAACACCGTGAACTACTCACGCGCGCTGCCGCTTGCTCAGGGGATCAAGTTTGACATCTGATCTGGCGTCCTGCCTCTGGCACCAAACCTGCCAGGAAAACCCCGCCTTCCCGGAACTCACCGGGGAGGCAACGGCCGATCTGGTGGTGATCGGCGGCGGCTATACCGGCGGCGCGGCGGCACTGAAGGCTGCGGAACTGGGCGCCTCGGTCCGCCTGATCGAGGCCGGGGACATCGGCAGCGGCGGTTCAGGGCGCAACGTGGGGCTGGCAAACGCCGGCCTCTGGCTGCCGCCGGAGGACATCAACGCCGCACTCGGCACCAAGGCCGGCAGCCGCCTGTCAGAGCTGCTGGCAGGCGCGCCGGACATGGTGTTCGATCTGATCGAAAAACACGCCATCCAATGCGAGCCGGAGCGCGGCGGCACCCTGCACTGCGCCCATGCGCCCGGCGGGATGAACGACCTGCGGCGCCGCCACGGCCAGCTCACCGCCATTGGCGCTCCGGTAAAACTTCTCTCCCGCGAAGACGCCATCCAGCGCACAGGATCCGAGGCCGTGCACGGCGCCCTGTTCGACCCGCGCGCGGGCACCATCCAGCCGCTGGCCTATGTCCGCGGCCTTGCCCGCGCCGCCGCCGCGGCGGGCGCGCAGCTGCACGCGCAATCGCCTGCCACCGCCATCAGCCAAGAAGGCCCCACTTGGCATGTGGCAACACCCAAAGGCAGCCTCCGCGCCAAACACCTGATCATGGCGACCAATGCCTATGCCCGCGAAATCTCCGGCTACGCCGCGCCGCAGGTCATTCCGGTGCATTACTTCCAGGCCGCCACCGATCCGCTGCCCGGCCCGCTGCTGGACAAGATCCTGCCAATGAAGGAAGGCTGCTGGGACACCGCGCTGGTGATGTCGTCGTGGCGGCTGGATCAGGCCGGGCGGCTGGTGATCGGCGGCATGGGCGCGCTCAACCATGTCGGCAGCGCTCTGCACCGCAGCTGGCTGCCCCGCAAACTGTCCGCGCTGTACCCCGAACTGAAAGACGCAAAGCTCAACAGCCACTGGCACGGCCGCATCGCCATGACCACCGAACACCTGCCCAAGATCCTAGAGCTGCAGGGCGGTTATGCCTGTTTCGGCTACTCCGGCCGCGGCATCGGCCCCGGCACCCTGTTCGGCGCTGCCATGGCCGAGGCACTGCTGAGCGGGGACAGCGCCTGCCTGCCGGTGCCGCCCGCGCCGGGCCACAGCCTGCCGTTCGCAGGCCTGCGCAGCGCCTATTACGAAACCGGCGCCACGCTCACTCATCTCATCAGCAATAGATGAAAGAAAAGGCGGACCCAAGGCCCGCCTCCCTGCTACTCGCAGCCGGCAATTGCCGCGCCGATGTCCTGCAACAGCGCCGGATAGAACTGCGGCCCTGCCTCCAGCTTGGCGCCAAGCGGATCCAGCACCGCGGTGCCGGCCCCGGTGCCGTCCAGCACGGTGGCGACCAGACCCGGGTTGAACTGCGGCTCCGAGAACACGCAGGCCACCTTCAGATCGGCCACCACCTCGCGCACTTCGGCAATCCGCGCCGGGCTGGGTTTCACCGCGTCGCTCAGCGAGATCGCCCCGGCCGCGCTGAGGCCAAAGCCCTGCTCGAAGTACTGATAGGCATCGTGGAACACGATGAACGGTTTGGCCCGGAACGGCTCCAGCGTGGCGGACACACTTGCCACGGTCTGCGCGATTTCCTGCTTGCCCGCTTCGGCATTGGCCCGGTAGGCCGCCGCATTGTCCGGGTCATGCTCCGCCAGCTCCTCCGCGATCACATCCAGCCACACTTGCGCATTGGCCGGCAGAAGCCAGGCATGCGGGTCGGCACCCTCATGGTGGTGACCCTCGGCGTGATCTTCGTGGCCCGCCTCTCCATGTGCCTCGTGGCCGTGCCCTTCATGCGAGGCATGATCATCGTGATCTGCATGCTCCTCATCACCATGGCCGTCATGATCCGCATGATCATCATGGCCGTCCGCCTGCGCGTCATGGCCGTGCTCGTCATGATCATCGTGGCCGTCATGGCCCGCGTGATCATCATGCTCCTCATCATGGGCATGCGCTTCGAACCGGGCGCCCTCGCGGAATGGCAGAACCGTGGTGCCCGTGACCTCCAGCAGTTCCACCCGGTGCGCATCACCGGCCAGTTCCTCCAGCGGGCCTTCCAGCCAGGGGGTCAGCGCCCCGCCCAGCCAGAACACAACATCCGCCTGATCCAGTGCCCGCGCTTCCGACGGGCGCATTGCATAGCCATGCGGCGAGGCCCCGGGCGGAACCACCAGAGCAGGCTCACCCAGCCCCTGCATCACCCGCGCTACCAGCCCATGCACCGGCGCAATATCCGCCGCGACACGCGGCACATCTGCCCAGGCAGCGCCCGCCCCCGCCAGCAAAGCCACCGCTGCCGCACCGCTCCTCAAAACGCCAGATTTCCGCATGTTGCGCCCCATGTAATTTTATAACATCACGCGGCTTGATAAACGTCATAACATAACATATCAAGAGGCAATTCCGCCGCCCTAAAGGACACCGTTCATGGACTCCATCGGCTTTGCCCCGCACGACCACAGCAGCTGCATCCAGGACGGGATCGCCGCCGTGGATGCCCAGTGCCGGGCCGAAGGTCTGCAGTTCACCCCGGTGCGCCGCCGGGTACTGGAAATTCTCCTTCAGGAGCACCGCGCGCTGGGGGCTTATGAAATCCTCGACCGGCTGCGCGAAGAGGGACTCGGCTCACAGCCGCCCGTCGCCTACAGGGCGCTGGATTTCCTGGTGAAAAACGGCTTTGCCCACAAGATCGAGCGCCTCAATGCCTTCATCGCCTGCACCCATCCGGGCGAAAGCCACGCGCCGGCCTTCCTGATCTGCCGCGCCTGCGACGCGGTGGCAGAGGCGCAGCGCGAACCCACCCAGGGCCAGCTTGGCCAGGCCGCCCGCGACGCCGGTTTCGTGATCGAGCGCGCGGTGATCGAGGCTGAGGGCCTGTGCCCGAAGTGCCAGCACAAGTCCGCCGCATGAACAGCCTGATTTCCATGGACGGGCTGACTGTCGCGCATAGCGGCAACACGGTTCTGTCCGGTGTCAGCCTGTCGATTGCCCCCGGCGAGATCGTCACCGTGGTCGGCCCCAACGGCTCCGGAAAATCCACTCTGCTGCGCAGCGTGATCGGCGCGCTCAAGCCATCGCGCGGCACGGTCACCCGGGCACCAGGGCTGCGCATCGGCTATGTGCCGCAGAAACTGCATATCGACGCCACCCTGCCATTGACTGTGCGCCGCTTCCTCAGCCTGCCGGAACGGGTGTCTGATGCCCGCGCGTCCGAAGCATTGATACAGGCAGGCGCCGGCGATCTGGCGGCGCGGCAGATGTCGGGCCTGTCGGGCGGCCAGTTCCAGCGGGTGCTGCTGGCCCGCGCCCTGCTGTGCAATCCGCAGCTGCTGATTCTGGATGAAGCCACCCAAGGCCTGGACCAGCCCGGCTCCGCCGCCTTTTACCAGCGCATCGAGAAGGTGCGGCAGGATCTGGGCTGTGCGGTGCTGATGGTCAGCCATGAGCTGCATGTGGTGATGGCGGCCTCCGACCGGGTGATCTGCCTCAACGGCCATGTCTGCTGCGAGGGTGCGCCGGAACATGTCGCCTCTGCCCCGGAATACCGGGCGCTGTTCGGCACCGGCACCCAGGGCGCCCTGGCGCTGTACCGGCATGAGCACAACCACAGCCATGATCACGGCTGCACGCATGATCACGGGCATCAGCATGAGGCCGCCGAATGACCCTGCTTGACGATTTCCTGATCCGTGCCGCGCTCGCGGGCATCGGCGTGGCCCTGGCTGCCGCCCCCTTGGGCTGTTTCGTGGTCTGGCGCCGGATGGCCTATTTCGGTGATGCCACCGCCCATGCCTCGATCCTTGGCGTGGCGCTGGCCCTCAGCTTTGATGTGTCGGTCTTTGCAGGCGTGCTGGCGACCGCGCTTGCCATGGCCACCACGGTTTCAGCACTGGCAGGGCGCGGCTATGCGATGGACACGCTGCTGGGGGTGCTGGCGCATTCTTCCCTCGCTTTCGGCCTGGTTGCGGTTTCCTTCCTTCAGGGGGTCAGGATCGACCTGATGGCCTATCTGTTCGGTGACATTCTTGCAGTGGGCCGGGCAGACCTCGCGGTGATCTGGGGCGGCGCGGTGCTGGTGCTGGTGCTTTTGTGGTGGCGGTGGCCAGCGCTGCTGACTGCCACCCTGAACCCGGATCTGGCCCATGCGGCCGGCATTGACCCGCGGCGCGAGCAGATGGTGCTGACCATCGCGCTGGCGCTGGTTGTGGCGGTGGCGATCAAGGTTGTGGGGGTGCTGCTGATTGCCGCGATGTTGCTGATCCCGGCCGCCGCCGCCCGGCCCTTCGCCGCGACACCCGAGCGCATGGCGGTCATTGCCGGGCTGCTGGGGATGGTTGCGGCCACCGGCGGGCTGCAGCTGGCCTTTGTGCTGGATACCCCCGCAGGCCCCAGCATCGTCTGCCTCGCAGCCGGGCTGTTCGCGGCCTCCAGCCTGACCGGGCTGCTGCTGCAGCGCCGCCGCAGCTAGGGTCAAACCCCGAACCGCCGGGCACCAGCCGGCAGCAGAGGGGCCGTCAGGCGTTCCGCCGGCCTGCCTTCAGGGCGTCAGCTGGCGGTGCGCTGAAGGTCCGGAGCCCCCGTCCATTTGCTGATCGCACCGGTCAGGGCCTTCTTGTTGATTGGCTTGCTCAGGAAGTCGTCCATGCCGGCCTGCAGGCATTTTTCCCGGTGGGCCTGCAGCGCATTGGCGGTCAGCGCCACGATCGGGCATTTTCCGCCGCCGCTTTCGGCCTCAATCCGCCGCATCTCGGTGGTGGCCTCCAGACCGTCCATCTCCGGCATCATCATATCCATCAGCACGATATCAGGACGTTCGGCGCGGAACTGCGCCACCGCCTCAATGCCGTTCTTGGCAATTGTGATGTCCAGCGGAGCGTCCTTCAGCATCTTGGTCACAACCAGCTGATTGGTGCGGTTGTCCTCGGCCAGCAGCAGCTTCAGGCGGCGTTCCGGCAGCCGCGATCCGGTTTTGCGGCCAGGTCCGGTGACTGTCTTGCGATCGTCCGGCCGGCTCAGCACCCGTTCAAGCACCTGCCGCAGCTGGACCGCCCGCACCGGCTTCAGCGCAAATTCGCAAGCCCCGATAGCTTCGCAGTCGGCACGGTTCAGCGCGTGCTCCACTGACGACAGGATAATCAGCGGCAGCCCCTCAAAGCCCGGCATCGTCCGGATCCGCGCCGCAAGGGCGCGCCCGTCCATGACCGGCATCTGGTAGTCAAGAATGGCAAAGTCGAACCGGCTCCCGTCCAGCTGCGCATCCGCCAGGATTTCCAGCCCCTCATGCGCCGACGCCCCCAGCGTGCAGGACACCCCCCAGGAACTCAGCCGTTCCGACAGGATCACCCGGTTCAGCTCCAGGTCGTCCACCAGCAAGCCATGCAGTCCGGTAAAATTCTGCGGGCCGCCCGCCGGCACAGTCTCCGGGCGGCCGCCCGCCCGCAGCGGCAAGCGGATCGTGAACACGGACCCCTTGCCCGGCTCAGACTCCACCTCGACCGACCCGCCCATCAGCGCAAGCAGCTGGGAGGAGATCGCCAGCCCCAGCCCGGTGCCCTCAAAGTTCCGGGTGGCGGCGTTGTCAGCCTGCTCGAAAGCCCGGAAGATCTTGCCGACACGGGCCGGCTCGATACCAATGCCGGTGTCCCGCACCTGCAGTTGCAGCATGTGGCTGCCCGACTCCTGCAGCTGCCCGGTCACCTCAATATAGACATACCCCTCGCGGGTGAACTTGACGGCATTGCCCGCCACATTGGTGATCACCTGCCGGATCCTGCCGGCATCGCCCTCAAACACTTCGGGCAAAGCCGGGTCATAGCGCATGGTGATCTCGACCCCTTTCTCCACCGCCTTTGGCGACAGCAGGGTGACCACGTCTTCGACCGCAGTCTGCAGGTTGAAGGACCCGATGCTGAACTCGACCTTGCCGGCCTCGATCTTGGAGAAATTCAGGATGTCGTTGATGATTGTCAGAAGAGCGGAACCGGACTTGGCAATGGTCTCCGCATACATTTGCTGATCTTCGTTCAGCTCCGTTTCCTGCAGCAATTCCGCCATCCCGATGACCCCGTTCATCGGCGTGCGGATCTCATGGCTCATATTGGCCAGGAACTCGGATTTCGCCCGGTTTGCGATGTCCGCTGTCTCCCGGGCCTGCTCCAGCGCAAATTCCCGCTCGTCACGCTCTGCAAAAGTTTCCTCCAGCACGCCCACCGAAAAATCCAGCGCCCGGAACTCGCGCGAAGCGTACCACGGCAGCCGTTCCGCCGGGCTGCGCAGGCCGGAAATCGCATCCGACATCCGCTTGTGGATCATCTGCAGCGGCCGCAGGGCCAATCCATGGACCAGAAGCAGCACAAGAAAGGACAGAACCAGCACCGGCACCACTGTCCAGATGATGATCTGGCGCACCGAAACGGCCACCAGCGCCTCGCCTTCCTGGGTCGACCACTCGACAACCATGGTGCCGAAAACCGCGCCTTCCAGCTCGATCGGCCGCTCATACATCACCCGGCCGCCGTCGGGCGGAGCGCCGGCAGCTTCAGCCGACGCCAGCAGTTTGCCTGCCGGGCTGCGGATCTGGATGGAAACGATCTGAGGCTTGCGGGTGACGGCTTCGATCAGGCCGGTTTCCAGCACCGGCACATCCTCGACGATGATCGATTCCAGCATCAGCCCGCTCAGCAGAGAGACGGTGAGGTCCGCCTGTTCCGCCAGCTGCTCCTCCAGCCTTTGCGCCTCCTGGCGCTGTGCCAGATCGCCGACCACAAAGCCCACGGCTGAGGCCGCCAGCAGCAGCGACAGCACGATCTGGAAAAGGATGCTTGTCCGTTTCATTCAATCAACGCAGTGCTCTAAAAGGCCAGGCTGCGCTCCATCGCCCGGCGGATGATGTCATAATCCTGATCGTCCCCCAGCAGGAAGCCGTTCTTCGAAATCCGGCGCACGATCTCCTCGTTTTCCGAGGACAGCATCACCTTGCGCATCGCTTCCAGAACATCCGCCGGCATCTCCGGCGACGCCAGCCACGGCTTGGTCACATTGTCAAAGGACGCCAGCACCCGGATCGGAACCCCCTTGGCAACGAGCTTCTTGTAGGTGCTTTCCTTCAAGGCGCCCGCTGTGTACCGGCCCGCGCCCACGGCCTCGCCCACCAGGTCATGACGGCCCAGGTAGGCAAATTCCAGCAGGTCTCCGCTGCCGATGCCCGCTTCCAGCAGATACTCCTGAGCCAGGTAGCGGCCGATGGTCGACAGCTCATCGCCAAAGGCAAAGCTGAGGCCTGCCAGGTCTTCGACCGACTGCACCGTGCTGTCGCGATGGACAACAATGACCCCCTTGAACCGCTTTTGGCCGTTCTGGGATTCCATTGCGATGATCCGGACGCCCGGGTTCTCCTTCATCACATGCACATAGGACGCCGGGCCGAATCTTGAGAAATCCACCTCGCCGCTGGCCAGCTGGCGGATGCCCTCCTCATATTCCTTGGCGATCTTCAGCCGGATCGTGACAGGCTCCCTCAGCTCCTCGCTCATCCGCTTGGCCAAGAAGGATAGAAAAGGCTGATACTTTTTGACCGTTGCGGTTGGTTTATCCGCTGCATAGGTGCCGAAAACCAATTCGGTTCCGGCCATGGAAACACCGGGCAGCAATGCCGCAAGCCAGGCCGCCAGAATCGCACCAGGGGCGGCACGCCGCAGCACCGTTCCAAAAATCGCAATGATACCAAAGGTCCACTTAAACAGTTTCACGAGTCTAGCCTCCTGACTGACATCGGCTGGCACGGCAGGCAGGCCGCGCATCTTGGTTACATGGCAGAAAGATCAGAATACAATGTTAACGCACCTGCAATTCTCAGAAAAATTTTGCGGTTCTTTTATTCTTTGGCGCCTATATTAACCCTTCAGTAAGGTTTTCGTAATCTTTTAGGCGAATTCGCCATAATTTCAGAAGAACAGACTCAGCTGGCCCGACAGGAACCACCGTGAAGCAGACCCCTATTCTCTCCAGGACCATCCGGTCCGTCCGCCGTTCAGCACAAACTGTTGTGCTGGCATCGCTTTTATCCGCGCTTCCGGTTGCGGCCCTTGCCATCCCATCACCGGAACTTGTGATTGGCTCGGTCTCTTCGCTGTCTCAGGTTCTGGCTGTGGGAATTGCCATGATTTCCGGTTTGGGCGCTGTCATTGCGGCGAAACTGGGTTTTACTCCCAAGCCGGGCAACTCACCGCGCCGCTACCCGGTCAAGCTGATCTCAGTCCTGGTTCTGGCAGCCGTGGCACTGGCTGCAGGCAACTACTGGCAGTATTCCTCGCACGCGCAGGCCGAGCTGGCAAGACTGCAGGCCACTTTGACGCGGCCGGCGCAGTTTGACGGCACCACCATCAAGGATGCCTCGCTCAAGGAGACCAGCTTTTCCAAGCAGGAGGACCACCCGCTGGCGATGAGCACCGCGGACGCCGCAGCGGCACTGGAGGACGGCCGGACACTGTTCTACGACATCCGCGAAACCGGCGAAAACGCCATGGGCACCCTGCCCGGCGCCACCCATATCCGCTTCCCCGATTTCGTCCAGAGCCAGCCGGTACAGCCCGGCCAGAAGGTCGTGCTGTTCTGCCACAACGGCAACCGCTCTTCGGAAACCTGCGCCAAGCTGGCAGCGATGGGCATCGACTGCAGCTTCATCTCGGGCGGCATCGAGAAATGGATCGTGGAAGGCCGCGACTTCTCTGACAAGGACGTGAAAACCCTCTCCGACCTGCGCGCTATTCCCGAATACCCTGGCAAGGACGTACTGCTCAGCACCGTAGAATTTGAAGAACTGCTGACAACCGAAGACCTCCAGATCGTCGACACCCGCTATCCCGGCGACTTTGAAACCGGCCACCTCCCCGGCGCCATCAACATCCCGATCCGCAAGATGACCACCGACAGCCTTATGGCACGCATCGCGGAACTTGACCCCTCAAAACCCACAATCGCCGCCTGCTACGACCGCCGCAGCTGCTTCATGAGCCAGGTGCTGGGGCTGGAGCTGTCGCAGCAGGGCATCGACTTCCGGGGCCGTTATACCCTGCCGTGGGAATATTTTGTCGCGCCGAAGCCAAAGCCGCATGTGCAGGCGTGGCTGGCAGGCCAGCAGACCGGCCTCTGGGACAAGGCGATCTCGGCATTGGCCGCAGCACTTCTGTGGGTGCATGAACGCAGCCATATCCTGCTGGGCCTCCTGGCGCTGTCGATCCTGACCCGCATCCTGGTGCTGCCGGTGGCGCTGAAATCCGAGCGCGACCAGATCATCACCAATGACACCGCGGATGAGATGAAGGCGCTGAAGGCGAAACTGTCTCATGACCCGGTGCGCAAGGCGCGCGCGGTGCAGGCGTTCTACAGGGACAAGGGCCTGACCCCGATGAAGAATCTCACCGCGCTCTTGTTCCTGCCGGTGATGATGCTAGGCGTGTCCGCCGCGCAGGAGGCCAGCGCCAGCCTGCAGACCCCGTTCCTGTGGATGGCCGACCTCGGCTTGCCCGATCCGCTGTACATCATGCCGGTGCTGTTCTGCGCGCTCGCCGCCGTCTACCTGCTGTGGGCCGTGGCCAAGACCCCGCGCCAGAAAACCCTGTGGATGGTGCTGGGCATGCCCGCGCTCTTTGCCATGGTGTTCAGCCTGTCAGGCGCCGCCAACGCCTATCTCTGCTTCAGCCTGACGCTGCTGCTGGTGCAGCGCGCCTATGTGACAGGCATGCACCGCAAACTGGGCGAAGCCTTTGCCCTGCGCGCCCACAAGCGCCGCCTTGCCAAGCTGCCGCGCGGCGTGATCCCGATGGGCTACACCGAGGAGCTGGAGCACGCCGGCAACAAGGCCCTGCGCCTGTCGATCCTGCGCAATGCCGGCCTGCCGGTACCGGGCGGCGTGATCGTGCGCTCTGATGCAATCCACGGCTACCGCGAAATGTCCGATGCGCAGAAAGATGCGTTTGCAGCGCAGATTTTCGGCCTTGCAGGCGGCAAACCGGTCGCCGTGCGCTCCTCGGCCAGCAATGAGGACGGCCACGACCAGAGCTTTGCCGGCGTCTTTGAATCGGTGCTCGATGTGACCGCAGAAACCATGCGCGCCGCACTGGACGAAGTTGTGACCAGCTTCTCGTCTGAACGCGCCGCCAGCTACTCCGGCGAGGGCGACAGCACCGATCAGGGCAACATCGTGGTGCAGGAGATGGTGCAGGCGGAATACGCAGGCGTCCTGTTCACCCAGGACCCGATGGCGCCCGGCATGGCAATGATCGAATGGGTCGAAGGCTGCGGCGAGGATCTGGTGTCGGGCCGCGTCACCCCGACCTCCTTGCGCTTTGGCCGCTACACCGGCCTGCCGGCGGATGCCGATCAGGACCAGACCTTGGACATGGCGCCGCTCCTGGCGCTTGGCAAACAGATCGAGGAGACCTTCGGCTGCCCCCAGGATGTCGAATGGGCCTATGCCAACGGCCAGTTCCAGATCGTGCAAAGCCGCGACATCACCACTCTCAGCCTCGGCACCGAACAGGAGCAGACCCGTCTCGCCGAATGGCGCGGCCTGCTGGACCGCTACGCCGATGCGGAGCCGGATCAGGCCATCCTGGAACAGGACGAAATGTCAGAGGTCCTGCCCCGCCCGACCCCGCTCTCCTTCTCGCTGATGAGCGAGCTGTGGGCGCCGGGCGGCAGCGTTGACCTGGCCTGCCGCGCCCTTGGCGTGCCCTATGGCCTGCCCGAGGGGCGCGACGGCCACCTGGTGAACCTGTTCGGCAAGACCTATGTCGATGTGGCGCTGAAACAGGACATGACCCTGAAACTCACCGCCGCCAAGGCCAAGCAGCTGCGCAAGCAGGCGCATCCGATGATCACCCGCTTCCGCAGCGAAGTGATGCCGGAACTGCGCAACAAGCTGGCGATCTGGCAGGCTGTGGACTATGCCGCCCTGCCTCAGGACAAGCTCTTGGAGGCGATCTCCACCCTCAAGGACATGTTCATCCAAGAGGTCTATCTGGAAGCGGAAAAGATCAACATCCTGGCAGGTTTCACCATGGGTGAGGCTGGCACCGCAGCCGCAGGCGACCCGGCCCTGCGCGCGCATCTGATGCATGCGGAGCTGCCCAATGCGCCCTCCAGCCTGCTCGCCTCCTGCACCGGCAAGGATGCCCAGGCCCGCGCCCTGCAGCTGATGGGCCACCGCTCGATCTTCGACTACGAGCTGTCCTCGCCCCGCTACGCTGAGGCGCCGGCGCTGCTGAACTCCTTGCTCAGCAGCACGGTCGAACCGATCGGCGCGGTACCGGTCCCGGCCAACCTGCCGGATGAGCTGGACGATACCATCGGCATCGCCATCGCCTATCAGGACCTCAAGGAGCAAGCCAAGCACGAAGCCCTGCGCGTCGTCGCCGAACTGCGCCGCGCTCTCCTGGCCCTGGGTCAGGTAAGCGGGCTGGAGGATCTGGTATTCAGCCTGACCTTCACCGAAGTTCTGGACAGCAACTGGTCCAACCCGGCGCCTCTCCGCGAACTGGCAGAGGCGCGCGCAGAAAAAGAAGCCCTGCGCAAGAAATCCGCCCCCACAGACGTAACCCTCACCCTGCGCGATTGCGAACTGCTGTCGCTCGGCGCCCAGGCCCAGGCGGGCGATGGCACCATGGGCGGCACCTGCGTCGCGGGCAGCGGCAGCGCCACCGCCCGAGTGTTCTGGATGGAGGACGACAGCTGCATCGACCCGGCAGCCTTCGCAGACTTCGAGGACGGCGACATCCTGGTCTGCCGCATGGTCAACCCGGCCTGGCTGCCGTGGGTGCAGCGCTCCAGCGCGGTGCTGTCCGAGGTCGGTGGCTGGCTCAGCCACATGGCCATCGTCGCCCGTGAAAAGGACGTTCTGATGCTGGTCGCCTGCAAGGGCCTCGACAGCCTTGAGCATGGCGAGCAGGTAACTGTCAGCGAAGACGGCAGCATCCAGCCGCTGGAGGAAAAGGGCCTCAAGGTGGTTTCCGCCTAACCCGGCCAGACAGAAAAAGAGAAAAGCCCGCGCCAACTGGTTGCGGGCTTTTTACGTAGGGTGGGCGATTCCACCCACCAGTCCCCTCCTCTTGCAAACATGGCAAAGATTGCCATATTCTGGTTCAGCGAAAGGAACCCGCCGATGGCAACCATGAACGTCTCCCTGCCGGAGCAGATGAAGACTTGGGTCGAGGAACAGGCCCGCGACGGCACCTATGCCAATTCCAGCGACTATGTCCGCGACCTGATCCGCCGCGATCAGGCCCGCTCCGCTGCGATTGCCGAATTGCAATCCGCCATTGACGCGGGCCTTGCCAGCGGCCCGGCGGAACAGCTGACAGCCGAAAGCTTCAAGGCCGCCATGCGCCGCAATGGATGAGCCGCGCTGGCGGATCCGCCCCGCCGCCCGTGACGACCTTGCTGCGATCTGGCGCTATGGCCTGGAAACCTGGGGGGAAGCGCAGGCAGACGCCTATGCCGGCAGCCTGTTTGCGCTGTTCGACTTGCTTGCGGACTTTCCCGGAATGGCCCGCGAGCGGGTGGAATTCACGCCTCCTGTCCGTATCCACCCCACCGGCGCGCATCTGGTGATCTACCGGCTGGAGCAGGGCCGCCCGGAAATCATCCGCATCCTGCACGCCCGCCAGGACCTGATGGCGTTTCTGTCGGAATAACAGGCGCTTCACTCTTGCCATCTGCCGCACATCTGCTCTGATGCGGCGCATGGACCCGCATCTCGACCCCCGGAAAACCGCCCGGCTGATCCAGCATCTGAAGGACCGCATGGACGACCTGCCGCCGAAACTGAAAGCGGCGGCAAAATACGTGATCGACAACCCCGGTGACTTCGGCCTCGATACCGTCCGCACCTCGGCCGAAAAAACCGGCATCAGCGCCAACGGCTTTGTCCGCCTCGCCCAGCACCTGGGCTATGACACGTTTGAGGCCTTCCGCGCGCCCTTCCGCGCCGCCCTCACCACCCTGCAGGAGCCCGGCCTCGGCCAGGACTGGCTGGAGCAGATGCAGGACCAAGGCCCGGCAGGCAGGCTGCAGGCCGCCGCCGCGCGCAACCAACTGAACATCACCTCGCGCTCCCTGCGGCTGATGACAGCGGAACGGACACAGGCCATCGTGGACACGCTGCTGACGGCCCGCCGCAGCTATGTCACCGCCACAAGGTCATCTTATGCGCTGGCCTATTACTTCCACTATGTGGGCCGCATGGCGCTGCCCTCGCTGGACCTCGTCCCCCGCCACATGGGCGCCGCGCTGGACGACCTCTTGGACATTGGCCCCGAGGACTGCCTGATAGCCCTCACCTTCGCCCCCTACTCCGCCGGCACCATCCAGGCGCTGCGGCTGGCGGGCGAGCGCGGCGCACCGGTGATCCTGATCTCCGACAGCGAGGTGATCGCCCCCGGCATCCGCACCGATCACGTGCTGGCGGTCGCCGCCAACTCTCTGCACCCCTTCGGCGCCATCGGCGGCGCGATGGCCGTGCTGGAATGCCTGCTCACCCATCTGATCGAGGCCGGCGGCGAAGACGCCCGCCGAAGGATCGAGGCCTATGACGCCCTGCGCCAGGACAGCGGCGCCTATTGGAGCGGCCCGAAACTGCCGCGCGTCGGACGATAGGCCCCGAGCATCAAGCCGGAAAACAGTTGCCAGCGGTGGTCTGTCCGCGTCTTATGCCTGCACAACAGGCGGAGGGCATTTCCATGGAATTGACGATGGCACTGGCGCTTGCCGGCGCAACAGCGCTTCTGGTGGCGGTTCCGGGGCCGAATGTGGCACTGATCATCGCCAATACGCTGGCCCGCGGCTTCCGCCTTGGGGCGTTGACCGTGCTTGGCACCACCGCAGGCGTGGCCCTGCAGCTGGCTGCCGTGGTTCTGGGGCTTGCCGCAATGCTGGAATTCGCGGCCTCCGCCTTCCTGTGGCTGAAATGGGCCGGTGTCGCCTATCTGCTCTATCTCGGCGTGCACTCCTGGCGGCAGGGCGTTGCCGGCATGGAAGAGGCAGAGGCCAGCCGCAAGCCGCGCCGCACCATCTTCTGGCAAGGCCTGCTGCTGGCCCTGATCAATCCGAAAACCCTGCTGTTCAACGCCGCCTTCCTGCCGCAGTTCATCGCCCCCGGCGCAGGATCAACGGCCCTGCTCACCGCAGCAGCGATCTACCTGGCAGTGATTTTCGCAGGCGACATGCTGTGGGCGGCCTCTGCGCAATCGGCCCGTCCCGCGATCCTGAGGCTCGGCCGCCTGCGCCACCGGCTGACCGGCGCGCTGTTCATCACTTCCGGCCTCGGTCTGGCACTGGCCCGCACAGACCGCTGAGGCGCCCCCCGCTCCTCAGACATCCCCGCCGATAAACGGATTCTGGGCCTCCCATTCGTCCCGGGTGGCCCGCTTATGATCCCCTTCCAGCCGCACCGATGCCATCGCCCGGTCAGCATAGATCTCGGACCTCAGCGGCCAGGCCAGCGCGTCATCAAACAGCCCCGGCATCAGATCATAGGCTTCCCCGTCCTTGTCCACGTCCCGCATCCACAGATGCGACCCGCAGGTGCTGCAAAACGCCCGCTCGGCAAAGGCAGAGGACTGGTAGCGCGCAACCGGACCCTCTATGGTCACCGCCTCCGCATCAGCCTCGAAACACAGGAACAGCCCGCCGCTCCAGCGCTGGCACATGCGGCAGTGGCAGGCCCCGGGGCGCGGATCATGCGCACCCTCCACACGGATTTTCACCGCGCCGCACAAACAGCGGCCTTCCAGAACATCGCTCATGACTAACCTCCTCACCGGCAGGGGCAAGGATACAGCAATTCAAGAATGAGCGGGAGATTTCCCCGGTTAGAGCCGCAAATCCGCCTCGTCCGGCGCCAGAACATATTTCAGGTCATAGACCAGCGCGCCCTCAGCCCCCAAGGCGCGGACCGCTGCCGCGCCCATCTCCCGGAACTCCGAATGCGCCACGGCCAGCACAACCCCGGCATAGGCCCCCTGCCCCGGCTCCGCCACCAGCGGAATGCCGTATTCCTCCTGCGCCTCCGCCGGGTCAGCATGGGGGTCAAACACATCCACCACCGCGCCGTATTCCTCCAGGCTGCGCACCACGTCGATCACCCGCGTGTTGCGCAGGTCCGGGCAGTTCTCCTTGAACGTCAGCCCCATCACCAGCACCCGCGCGCCGGCCACCGGCAGGCCGCGCTTCAGCATCGCCTTGACCATCTCACCGGCAACATAGGCGCCCATGCCGTCGTTCAGCCGCCGGCCCGCCAGCAGGATTTCGGGATGATAGCCCAGCTGCTCCGCCTTATGCGTCAGGTAATAGGGGTCCACCCCGATGCAGTGCCCGCCAACCAGACCGGGACGGAAGGGCAGGAAATTCCATTTTGTCCCAGCGGCTTCCAGCACGGCCTGGGTGTCGATCCCCATCCTGTTGAAGATCTTGGCCAGCTCATTCACCAGCGCGATGTTGATATCCCGCTGGCTGTTTTCGATCACCTTGGCGGCCTCAGCCACCCGTATGCTGGCAGCCTTATGGGTACCCGCCGCCACCACCTCGCGGTAGAGCGCATCCACCCGCTCCGCCACTTCGGGCGTGGAGCCTGAGGTTACCTTCACCACATCCTTCAGCCGCCGCTGCTTGTCGCCGGGGTTGATCCGCTCCGGGCTGTAGCCCGCAAAGAAATCCGCGTTGAATGTCAGCCCCGACCGCGCCTCCAGCACCGGCACGCAGTCTTCTTCAGTCGCACCGGGATAGACGGTGGATTCATAGATCACCAGATCGCCGGGTTTCAGCACGCTGCCCACAATGGCAGAGGCCGCCAGCAGCGGTCCCAGATCAGGTGTATGATTGGCATCCACCGGCGTTGGCACGGTAACGATATAGATTGAGCAATCCGCAATCTCTGCCGGGTCAGAGGTGAAGCGCAGAAACTCCGCCGCAGCCAGCTCCTCAGGCTCCAGCTCCCGCGTGCGGTCCTCGCCCTTGCGCAGTTCCGCAATGCGGGAGGGGTCGATATCAAACCCTGCAACCGCCCGGTGCTGCCCGAAGGCCGCCGCCAGCGGCAGCCCGACATAGCCTAGGCCAATGACACAGATCTTTTCCTGCACGCCGCTCATGTCCGGCTGCTCCTTGTTCCGCGGGGCCTGTCACGCCAAGCCCCCTGCCCGCCCACATAATGCCTTGGCCCCAAGGGGTTCAACCGCAGGCGTGCGGTTTCCGCCTCACGCCTCCACAACAATCGCGGAAACTGCGCCATCCACATCCCGGCAGGCGGCCAGCAGCCGCGGCATCAGATGCGACATCACGTAATTCGCATGGAACCGGCTCGGCGCCTTCAGCACCAGCCTGCCCCCTGCCCTGCCCGCGCGCTCCAGCCCCTGCACCCAGGAGGCATAGTTGGCCGGGTCTTCTGCATGCAGCACCGCCTTGGCCAGGCTCCACTCGCTGCCGTCCGACACATCCGGCGCAGGAGGAACTGCGCCGGGGCGCAAGGGCACTACATTCGGCGCAGGCTCATCCGCGCCTTGCATCCGGTGCGCAAAATCCGGCCCCACCGCGCCCCAGCGTTCCTGGGTGTCCGCCAGCAGCCGCTCCAGATCGATGCCGTATTCCGTCACCCGCCCGCGCGCGCCCTGACGTTTGACCACCAGCCAGCCCATGCCGCGCAGCTTGGCCATCTCGCGCTTCACCGTGCGCTCGTCCACATCCCACAGCCGGGCAATCTCGCGCTGCCCCACGGCCAGCTCATCGCGCTGCCAGTTGTAGCGTGCCGTCATCAATGTCATGAAACGCAGAACCAGCTTCTGCGCGCCCTTGCCCTGGCCAAGCGCATAAGCCCCCATCGCCGTGAGGATGTCATACTTCAATGCTGAGGCGTTGCGCCCCGCAGGCCGTTTGGCAAGCATTGCTGCCCCCGTTTCTCCCTCCCCTGCCCTCCTGGGCCGGGATATGCTGCCTCATGTGCTCCCGGGGTTTTTGCCGGGAAATGCGCTGGCCGGTTTGCCCTGAACTCAACGCTATTTGTTTGTTGTACCTGATTTGCGTCCGGAATTCCGATTCTGTCAAGCGCTGGCGGGAATTCAATTCAAACCCAATCCCTTTTTCGAAAGAAAAATTGGTATCTATGGTATTGGGTGACACCTTAGATGTCCCCTATTGGCGCCGAAATGTCCCCCAATCTGCTGTGTCCGTCTTCGGGGTGTCCCCCTAAATCTGGTCTCCAAACACCAGAAAAACCCAATGAAACGAATCGTTTGGTCGGTGCCCTCCGAATCGCTCCGGCCCATAAATTGCTGGGCCTTCCGCAGATGTGTCCCCGCGGGGACAGGACGCTCTTCCAGACCATATTAGCTTTTGCGTTTTTTGCAAATTCGGCGTAAATGGATATTGAGGCTGAATTAGCGTCCTGAACAATCAGGCGCGGCCATAAAGAAAAACGTGTGAGGCTAAGGAGCAGCGATGTTTACGCACGAAGACCTGTCCAAGATGCAGGCCCAATCCCTGAAGATGCAGAGCTGGATCCGCCAGCAGACCTTCTCCCCCGAAATGGAAAAGACCCTGCGCCGGTTCTCCTCCTGGGAAGTGGCGGAGCTGATCTTCCGCGTCAACCAGTCGACCCTGCGGGGACGGCTGGCCACCGACCCCTCCCTGCCCCAGGGCCATGTGGAGGAGGACGGCCGACAGCGCTGGTATTCTCTGGAGGAGATCAACGAGCTGCGCCGCCGCATCAAGATCAACCGCCAGTCCCTGCTGCCCAAACGCCCCGCAGGCAAACGGGCGCTGCGGGTGGCGATCTCCAACTTCAAGGGCGGCGCCGGCAAATCCACCGTTGCCCTGCATTTCGCCCATGCCGCCGCGCTGGACGGCTACCGGGTGCTGTGTGTCGACTTCGACCCCCAGGCGACGCTCTCTCACTCCATGGGCCTCAGCGACGTGACCGAGGATTACACCGTCTGGGGCATCATGGCCCGCGACCTGGTGCGCGAGACCGGGCGGATGAACGCCGCCTCGCAGGGCGCCGAGTCCGGCACCGCCCTGCCCCAGCGCCAGCTGCCGGAGGCGATCACCGGCATGGGGCTGCAGGACCTGCGGGTCAGCGATTTCGTCAAGCCCACCAGCTGGCCGACCATCGACATCATCCCCTCCTGCGCCAATGCGGCCTTTGTGGAATTCGCCTCCGCCCAGTACCGGCACCTGAACCCGGAATGGTCGTTCTTTGCCGCTGTCTCCCGCTACCTCGACCAGCTGCCGGCCGAGGATTACGACCTGATGATCTTCGACTGCCCGCCCGCCATCGGCTACCAGTCGATGAACGCGGTCTTTGCTGCCGACATGCTCTATATCCCCTCCGGCCCCGGCTATTGGGAATATGACTCTACCACTTCCTTCATCGGCCAGCTGTCTGAGGCGCTGGAGGATTTGTCCGCCTTTAACGGCGTTGTCCCCGCGGGGACATTTGCCTTGCCCAAGGTTTTCCAGGACGTCCGCTTCCTTCTCACCCGTTACGAAAGCGGTAACGATTTGCACCGTGCGATGCGTTCGGCATTTATGAAGGTTTTTGAGGGTAGAATGACTGAGCACCCGATCGAGATGACCCGCGCAGTCGAACAATCGGGCCGCTTCCTGAGTTCCATCTACGAAATCGATTACCGGGATATGACACGCGAAACCTGGCGCCGTGCGCGGGCGTCGTTTGATCAGGCCTATGACGAGTTCAAGGCCTACGCGCTGGAAGCCTGGGAAAAACTGGAGGATGAGGCATGAGCAAACGCAGAGTCTTCGACATCGACTTCCCGACTGAACCAAACGACCCCTCTGAAGTAAAAGCGCGCCCCGCGGAGACAGCCGTCCAGAAGCCGGACCAGCGGATGCGCAAACCGTCTGAATCGCGCCGCGGTCCGATGGCAACCGCGATTTCCGAGAACGCCGATGCGTTGCGCAACCGGGCGGAGGCAGAGCAGAAAATCCGCGATGAAAACGACCGGCTGGCACATGAGTTCGTCCGGCTGAAGAAGCTGGGGCTGATTGTCGACCGGATCCCGATCGGGATGATCAGCATGAAAAAGCTGATCCGCGACCGCAAGGAGGACCGCGATCCTGACCTGGAAGAGCTGAAGGCTTCGATCAAGGCGGTTGGCCTGTCGAACCCGATCCGGGTCGAACCCAAGGAGAACGGCCAGTACGAGCTGATCCAGGGCTACCGCCGGATGAAGGCCTATTGGGAGCTGTTGAACGAAACCGATGATCACAGCTATGCCCATATCCCCGCGGGGCTGGTGGCCAATGGCGACACGCTGCAGACCCTCTACCGCCGGATGGTGGACGAGAACCTGGTGCGCCGCGACATCTCCTTTGCCGAGATGGCGCAGCTGGCGCTGAGCTATGCCGAGGATGCGGGCACCGGGGCGGACTCCGTCGAGGATGCGGTCAACGACCTTTACGCCTCTGCGGGCCGGCAGAAGAAGATCTATATCCGTCATTTCGCCCAGCTTCTGAGTGCGGCGGGTGATCTGCTGAAGTTTCCGGAGGCGATCCCGCGCGCGCTGGGGCTGGAGCTGCGGAAGCGGCTGGAGGCTGACGCCGCCAGCGTCCCGGAGCTGCGGGAGGCGCTGACGCGCGCGAAAGCCGCAACCGAGGAGGCGGAGCTGAACGTGCTGCGCGGCTTTCTCGAGGGCAAGCGCAAACCCGCGCAGCGCCCAGCTGCTGCGCCGCGCCCGGGTGTTGCCAAGACCACCCTGCGCTGCACTGTCCCCGCGGGGACAGTGCGTTGCCAGGCCCGTGACGGCAAGATCGAAATGGCGATGGAGCGGGACTTCTCCGAGATCGACCGGCATAAGCTGGAAGGGGCCATTGCCGCCTTCTTTGCCGCCTTGGAGGACGATGCCTGAGGCATCTGTCCCCGCGGGGACAGAGTTTGAAATCTGCAAAGGCCCGGCTGTATTGCCGGGCCTTTTCTGTCTCTAACGCTGGTGTTTGTGCCTGTTTTTGCGGTTGTCCCCGCGGGGACAAAGCGGAAGGCAGGGGCGCCGGTGCAGCGGAGCCGAAAGAAAAGGACCCGGATTTGCACCCGGGTCACCGATCATTCTTCTTGCTGTCCCCGCGGGGACAACAGGTTCAGGCGCTGATCAGTTCAAGACTTTGAACTCGATCCGCCGGTTCTTGGCCCGGTTCTGCGCGGTGTCGTTGGACACCAGGGGTGTGGTCTCGCCATAGCCGACCGCGACCAGACGCTCTGACGGGATGCCTTTCTGCTGCAGATACTGGTTCACTGCGGCGGCGCGCTTCTCGCTCAGCGTCATGTTCCAGGCGGCCTTGCCCTGGCTGTCAGTGTGGCCGCCGACCTCAACCACCATGCCGGGGCAGCGGCGGATGATGTCCGACAGGCTGTTGAGGAAGTCGCGGGAATTGGCATCAAGCCGGGCAGTGGAGGGAGCGAAGTTCACGCTGCGGCCCTGCGACAGGATCTCGAACCGCCCGGTGCAGGCTTCGCGGCTGAAATCGCCGCTCGCCTCCAGCGCGGCAGAGGCGCCGGCGGTGACTGTCCCCGCGGGGACAGATGCGCTGCCCGCACCGCCGCGCTCAAACATCAGGTCCATGCTGACCAGGCCGACGGGGGTGATGGTGACGCCGGCCGCTTCCTCCAGCTTCTCGCGGCCGGGGTTCAGATTGAAATCCTCCAGCTTGAGGATCACCGGCTGAACGGTGGCCACGGCGACACGGGTTTCGTCCAGCAGGGTGACCGCGACAGGAATGGTCAGCCCGGCAGTGACCCCATGCAGGGACAGGGTGACCGGCAGGTCGATCTGCTTGCGCTGCAGGGCAGTCAGGTCGGCGATCTGTTCCGGGCTGATCTGCGCCGTGATCACCGCTTCGGGGTAGGTGAAGGTTTCAAAGAACAGGAACCGCATCCGCACATTGCGCAGGTCGATGGAGGTGTCGACGGAGTCCAGAGCAATGTGGATCCTGGCTTCGCCCGTCTCGGAGATGCCGCCGGAGAAGGCAGCAAAGCGGCTGGACTCCGCAATGCTGCCCTTTTTGATCGATATGAATCGAATGGCAGAAGATTCGGGTGTCAGCTGCCAGCCGCCCTCAAACGGGCCAGCGGCCAGGGCAGGGCGGAGAGTAAGAAGGAAAAGTGTTATTATTGAGAGGGTTATGCGAAACATGCGGCAGCCATCCGGGTTGCTGAAAAGGGACGTCCCGGCATCAGGGCCGGGCAGGAAGCGATGCGCCCAGACTAACAGCAGTCTTGCCGCCGGGTGCAAGGGACGCGATAGTTTGGTAACCAAATACCTTTAAGAATGATACAGATGCCCGGCAGTGCAGGTGCTGCGGCGAGAAGTGGAGCAGAGACGTGCAAGTTTTGATGATCCGGGTCCGGATGGTCCTGCTGGCGGCTGCGGCGTCCCTTTGGGGAAGCTGGGTCCTGGCAGAGGAGCGGCTGGCGCTGGTGATCGGCAACTCAAGCTATGGTGCGGTGTCTGCGCTGGACAATCCCGTGCGCGATGCCCGGCTGATCGCCGGGGCGCTGGAGGGGCTGGGCTTTGACGTGACCCTGGCGGCGGACGCCAAGCAGATCGAGATGAAACGGGCGATTGCACAGTTCGGCCGCAAGCTGCGCAACGCCGGGGAGGATGCCACGGGGCTTTTCTACTATGCCGGCCATGGGGTGCAGAGCTTTGGCAGCAACTACCTCTTGCCGGTGGATGTGGCACTGTCGGATGCCGCCGATCTGGACCTGATGGCGATTGAGGCGCAGTCTGTCCTGCGGCAGATGGCGTCGGCCCGCAACCGCACCAACATCGTTATCCTGGACGCCTGCCGCAACAACCCGTTTGAAACAGTGGCCGACCTGAACGAAAGCGGCCTGGCGGAGATGAAGGCGCCAACCGGCACTTTCCTGGCCTATGCCACGGCACCCGGTGATGTGGCGCTGGACGGGGAGGGGGAGAACAGCCCCTTCACCGAGGCGCTGGCGCGTGAAATCACGGTGCCCGGGGCGCCGGTCGAACAGGTTTTTAAACAGGTGCGCCGCGCGGTTCTGGAGCAGAGCAGCGGCAAGCAGACACCCTGGGACACGTCCTCTCTGGTGAGTGATTTCACCTTTGCGCCGGCAGCGCCGGAGGCGGCCATGACCGCGGCGGAACTTGAAGAAGCGCAGATCTGGGCCTCGATCAAGGCGTCGCGCGATGCGATGCAGATCATGCTGTACCTGCGCGGTTACGGCGATGGCAAATATGCCGGTGAAGCGCGGGCGCTGCTGGCGGAACTGGTGCAGGAGGAATTGCAGGCCGGCCAGCCTGCGGCGGCGGCGGTTCCGGCCCCCGTTCAGGACGCAGAAACAGCGATGTTCCAGGCGGCGCAGGGGGATGGCAGCAAGGCGGCCTATGAGGCCTATCTGATGGCCTACCCTGAGGGGCAATTCGCCGAAATAGCCGCGGCAGAGGTTGCAGCGCTGGCTGCGGGTGCCGGGCAGGACCCGGCAGCTGGCGGCGAGTCGCCGGCGGCAGCGCCGGAGCCGGCCGCGGAACAGGCGCCGGCGCCGCTCAGCGAAGCCGGGCCGGTGACCTATGCCAGCCCCTTGCATGTCGGCGTTCCGGAGATTGCCGGGCTGACGCTGGCGGAGGCGGTGACACGGGCACCGCTTTTTCCGCCCATCGAGGGCCTGCCGGAGAGCTATTGGAAGGAGCAGTCCTGCAGCAGCTGCCATCAGTGGACGCGGGAACGGCTGTGCACGCAAGGCAACACCTATCTGAGCCTCAACATGCAGCGCTCGCTGGGCAAGCAGCACCCCTTTGGCGGCGCGCTGAAACAGGTGCTGAAAAGCTGGGCGGCGGGCGGCTGCCAATAGGGCTGCCGGCCTGGATCCAGCAGGGCAGGGGGCTCCCGCCCGTGCAGGTGCATTTGAAAATGCACCGTCCCGGTTGGGCGTGGCGCTGTGCTGCGCACAGCGCGGCGGCCGGACAGGCTGGCGAAGTGCCGGGCGGGGGGCGGATTCTCATTTGCTGAGAAGCTGTTAAGCGTCAGATAACTGTGGTTTGTGCGTGCGCAACTGACGCCACCGGCCGCTGTTGATCGCACCAAGGTTTTCCATCGGATACCGGACCTCCTTGACCTGCGGGCGCGCTGCCGCATTGAGCCAGCCAGACGTTCATGCAGCGCGCAGCGAAACCTGTTTTTGAGCCCTCACCGGACCGGTTAAAATTGTGGTGTAAAGGCAAAGTGGAAGATTTTCTGTGCTTGCATGGAAAACAGGTCTGCGGTGCAGCGGAGATCCCGGCCATTCATGCAAGATGCAGCGGAATTGAAGCCGTGAAACCGCACAGTGCAGTGGACCAGTTCAGACAGGGAGGCTTAAGCCGTGATGCTGGCCTTTACCTGTGCAGTAAGACTTGAGGAGCCAAACTTGTTGTTCGCCTAAGCGCGGACCACCCCTTACGCCCGCGGGGCAGGGGCGGATAAAAGGTGTTGATTTGTTTGGTTTTTCTGCGGTGGGGCGTGAGTTTTCAACAGTCGCGCCAGTGGCAGGATACCCGGCCGCAGGCGTTTTGTCCCATTCAGTGTTTGGCTGGCAAGTAATAGACTTCAGGAATGAATACAAAAATCGCCCGCAACCTGTCTCTCAAACAATTCCGCGCTTTTGTTGCGGTGGCGCGGTGCGGTTCGTTCAGCCGGGCAGCGCAGGAATTGGCGGTCTCCCAGCCGGCGCTATCACTGAGTATCCAGCAGTTTGAGGAAGTGATTGGCGTGTCCCTGCTGAAGCGGACCACCCGGTTGGTTGAGCTGACCGCGCAGGGGCAGGAGCTGCTGCCGAAGGCAGAGAAGATTCTGGAGGATGTCGAAGCTTCAGTCCTGTCAGTGAGGGCCAGTGCACAGGACCAGCTCAATCAGGTGCGGGTGGCGGTGCTGCCTTCGGCGGCGGTGCGGATTTTACCGCCGGCGATGCGCGGCTTTGCGGCAGAGATGCCGCAGGCAAAGGTTCACTTGCAGGACGACAACGCGCGCGGAGTGGAGGCGCAGGTGCTCGAAGGGCGTGCCGATTTCGGGGTGTCGAGCAGCTGGTCTGATGATCCCAGGCTGACCTATCTGCCGTTTCTGCGCGATCAGGTTGGACTGATCTGCCGCAACACCCAGGAACTTGCGCGCCGCACCGAGCCGCTGAGCTGGGATTGCCTCGACGGTTTGCCGTTTGCCGGTATGGCCAAGGATACCGGGGTCAGCCGTCTGACCATGGCGGGTAAAGGGCTGCCGGCCTCTGTAACCAGCCCCGATTTCACGGTGCTGACGATGGCGGCGCTGGCCGGGCTGATTGAAAGCGGTGAAGCGGTGTCTGCGGTCCCCGCGCTGGCGGCACCGGATTACCTGAACCCGGCATTGGTCTACCGCAGCCTGTCGGCGCCAACTCTGTACAGGGAGCTTCAGCTGGTGGTGGCAAAAGACCGCCCGCTGCCCTCTGCAGCTCAGAGCTTTCTGGAGTATCTGCAGAGCCAGGCACGGCAGATTTCCGCGCGGTTTCCGAACCGGACTGTTGAGGCATCCGTTGCCGGGGGCTGATTTATTTGCCTGACTTATAAGTCTTTCGATTCTTCAAATTTTACTTGGCTTCCCTTCCCGGCCAAAGCTGTCTGCGAACGCGCAGGACTGGAATGGGAGGGCATTACATGCTCGCAGCACTTACCGAAAGGATGCGGCCGGAGGCGGAGGTCATGGATCTGCAACGCCTGGGGTCACTGCATTCTTCGACGCTCAGCTTCATGCGCACTTTGGTGCGGCGGATCATGAAGGAAGAATGGGACATCAGCCGCCGGATGTTTGATCTGGACCCAAAGGGTTACGGCACGGCCATCTATGAAATCCGGACGCCCAATGGGATTTTCAGCTTTGTGCTGTTTTCCACCGAATTGCCTGATGAGGAGCGCAATGACCGGGTCATTGCCACCAGCTGGGACCTGACCATGGCGCTTTGTGAAGGCCTGGTGGATGAGGTCTGGCTGGAGGACCTGCGCCGCAATGTGCCGAAACAGGAAGCGGGCCGGGTTGATGCGCGGGTGTTCAGCCTGTCGCGGGCCAACCGTTCTTCCCGGCTGTTCAGCTATGTGCTGGAAGAATTGAGCGCAGGCCGCCAGCCCGACGCGCAGCGCATTGCCGAAGTCGGCTATCTTTACCGGACAACAGCGGTTTACGGCAGCGGCAAACTGGGCATGGCGGACTGGAACAAGGTCCGGGCGAAGTTTCCGGATTTCAACCGCCCGTTTGCACCGGAAATGTTCATCTGCTTCATGCTGCGCCAGTTCAGCCTGGACCAGATGGATCATGTCGCCAAGGCCAGCGCGCCTGATACGGCGGTGGCGCTGGATGGTCGGCTGAAGCGGTTTTTTGGCATTGGCAATTCCACGGGACTGGGCATGGCCCCATATCTGATCAACCATGGCGAATTATTCAGCCAATGGGTGGAGATGCGCGAAACGGCGCTGGCGCAGGTCTTGCACAAAGCCGCTCCGACAGCCTGGCGGATCAGCCTGTTCCACAATCTGGTAAGCCGTGCCAAGCAGCATTTCGGCGAAAGCCGCACCAGTGACGCCGAGCAGATCGACCGCAACCAGGTACTGATTGCGGAGCTCAGCGAAGTGGACACCTGGCTGGCTGGTGCAGGCGATCAGCTGACAACCTGGTCGGAGCTGACGGATTACGCCCGTGATGTCTGGAGCCTGGAAACACAGGAGCTGATCAATTCCTTCTGCCTGGAGATACACCCTGAGCTGGTCAATGACCTGGAAGACAATTTCGCCGTCATTCCAAATCCGGTGATCGACCCGGCGATGAGCACTGCAACCCTGCGGCAACTTATCGAAACCCGTTACGATTGGGCGCTGAAGATTGATTTCTCTGATCCTTCACAGACCGATGCCTTCTGGTACCGCTCGGAAGAAAAACTTGAGCCGCGCTTGGGTTTTGCCGGCGCTGATCCGGGGGTGGAAAAGCAGATGCCGCTGCCGATCGGCCGCCGGGTGCGCGAATGCTATGATCTGCTGATGCAAGATCTGGCGGAGACCCCGGACAGCGACGTGGTGCATTTCCTGATGCGCTGCCCGGCGATGAAAAGCATCGTGCGCCGCATCCAGACCATGTCGCGCCACAAATACGGAGAGATCCGGGCCAATCTGGCCAGCCGCGACATCCGCCCGATGGACATGCTGCGCTGCAAGCTGGCGTTCTTCGGCGTCAGCAAATTCGACCCCCGCTCCAAGCTGTGGGTGCGCAACACCATGTATCAAGGCGCTCCGCTGATCGAGGACATCGGCAAGACATACGACAGCTGGTTTCTGCCGCTAACACCGAAAATGGAGGAGGTCCTGGCATGAGAGTTTCCCGCAATGAAATGATCGCGGCGCTGTCACGCGCTTATGAAGGCGCCGGACATCAGATCGGTGACTACGAGGATGCCGCGCAGCTGATCACCTGGTCGCATATGAGCGGGCTGGGAGGGTTTGAACGCATCGCGCTGCCGCCAGCAGCCCCCAAGGGCGGTGTGGCGCCGCGGCTGGACTATGAAAACGCTGGTCTTGCGGTGATCGACGCCGGCGGTGCCGAGATCTGCGAGCACGGCTCTCTGGCAGCTGATCTGGCGTATGCCAAGGCGCAGACGGCCGGATTTGCGATCGTGGAGCTGATCAATTGCCGCTATCCGGACTTGATCCTGCGCAGCCTGTCGCTGGTTGCCCAGCAAGGGGTCTATATCGCCGCCTACTGGAGCGATCAGGCTGGACGGCATGGGGCCACCTTTGAAAGCGGTGCGGTTTTCCCCAACTATTGGAGGGTGGAGCATGCCGGAGCAGGACAAGAGACTTCTGCTCTGACCATTATCTGTACGACGCAGGCAGCCTTGCTGGCGGATGCAGTCACGCGGCAGGCCGAACATCCGGAACTGCAGCGGTTCGAAGTCACCGCGGCGCAGCTGGCAGCCAATTATGATCAGTCGCTGGAGCGTGGCATCTCTGTGCCTTCAGACCATTGGAACGCGCTGAATGCAGCTGCCTGGCCGATCCTGGTGCCGTCGGATGACAAATCCCGGGCAGGGGCTGGCCCAGCCTAGGTGCCGGCCTAAAAGCGTTCCGGTGTTCAAGAGCGGCAACCATGGCGGTTAAAAAATCCGCCAGAGGCAGAAACAGCCAAACACTTTTCTGCCTGTGCCGTGTTGTGACTGGCCGGGAAACGAATGCTGTGTCAGCAAGCGGTCAGAAAGATAATGTCGGTGTTGTCCGGCAACAGTGCTGATCGGCAGAGGCGCTTTGATTGCCCGGTCTTGCGGCGTTGGCCGCGGGGCTGCGGGTGCGGGAGTGCTGCCGGAACTGTAGAACTCAGGGGGCGTGGGTGGTGATCAGGAAATAGACCCATTCGCCCTTGAAACCGGCATGTTCGGCGCGGGCTGCGGCCACTTGGGTGCGCAGGAAATCGAGGTAGGGTCCGGCGGGTTCGCTGAGCGGGCGGAGGCCTTCGTAAAGCGGGTGCGAGGCGGCGAAGGCGACCGCGATTTCCTGGCCGTAGGGCGGTGCGACAGTGATCTGCAGACCGGGGTCTCCGGCCTCCTTGGCGCCGACGCGCAGGGCGGTTTTGGGTGCGGCCTCAGCCAGCGGCGCCAGCTCGTTTGGAGAGAGGTGGAGCACCGCGCCGCCGGCGTCGAAGTAATCCACGTAGACATAGGCCGGGTAATCCGGCGCGGTGAGGTCGAAGAACAGCCGCTCGCCGCCGGAATAGTCGAGCACCCGGGCGTGGGCGTCGCTGCCGACCAAGAGCGGGTTGGTGATCTGGTCGGTGCTTTGCGGCAGACCGACGTTCGCAATACCCGCCAGCGCGCCGCATTGCGGGCGGGGCAGCAGGCGCATGTTGTCCGATACCGTGATGTCAGTGCCCATTTGGGCCTGCAGCGCCGCCAGCACCGGGGTGCGGAGGCCGTCTTCGGGCAGGTGGCCGCGGACCTGGAGCGTTGCGGTTTCGGGGACAAAAGCAACCTGCAGGCGGGAACAGGGTACGGCGGCGAGGATGCCGGAGACGCCATCGCGCAGCGGGTCGCCCTCAGCCGCGGCATCGCCGGGCTGCATGAAACTTTGGAAAGCGGCGAGGGAGACCGGGTCGATGTCGCCGGAGCCGCCCTGGAAGGCCAGGGCAGCCTTGATGCGGGGGGCGTCGGGAACGGCGGCCGGGGCGCTCTGCGGATCTGGGTCCGCGCCGGGCAGGGGGACGGTATCCGGCTGCGCCGCGGGGCTGGGCTGGCTGTCGGGCGCAGCCTGCGGAAGCGCCGCTGTGTTCGGCTGCGCGGCCGGCGCGGCGGAGAGCGGGGCGGCCGCGCTGGCGAGCCTGTCTGCCGGAGCCTGGGATTGGGGTGCTGCAGAGGCCTTGGCTGCTGCGGGTTCGAGACTGTCTGCGGCGGGGGCCTTGGGCTGTGCCTTTGACTGGGGGATGCTGCCAGCGGCGAGGCCCTGGGTGTGGGCTTGGCTTTCAGGGGCTTGCTCACTCTCTGCCGCTTGCGGCACGGCCTCGGACCTTGGGATGCGGTGGGCCTGGAGGTTGAGGCTGCTTTCGGGCGCAGGCTGCTGCGGCAGCGGGTCCGGGGCGAGCGAGATCAGAAGCGCGCCCGCGCCTGCGGTGTGGACCAGGGCAGAGGCGGCCATCCCCAGTGCCCATATGGCGGGCATGCGCATCATCCGTCTGTTTCCGGAGTGACCACCAGTACCACGTCTTTGAACCCCAGCGCCTCGCCTTCGGCGACGAGCGGCAGCACTTTGCGCAGCTCAGCCGTGCGGTGGGCGTTGATGCGCAGGCGCAGGTCCGGATCGTCTGCCAGGAGGGCGGAGAGGGCAGGGGAGAGGGCGTCGCGCGGGAGCGCTGCGCCGTCAAGCGCCAGGTCGCCGCTGGCCGAGACCGCGAGAGTGATGCCGCCGGCGGGCATATCACGGCCTGTGACAGCGGTGGCGGGGCGGACGTCGAAGGGCGCAGTGGCGTCCATGCGGCCGATCAGCATGAAGAACACCAGCAGGAAAAACACCACGTCAATGAGGGCGATGATGGTTTCCGAATGGGACCCGCGGGCGGGGCGGTTGAGTTTCATTGCGCCGCCTCCAGCCGCAGGACGCGCAGGCGGGTGACGCCGGCCAGGGCGGCGGCGTCCATCACGGTTACCAGCGCCTGGGTCTGGGCGGCACCGGAGGGCAAGATGACGACTTGTGTGAGCGGTTCGTTTGCAACGGCGGTGGAAAGCGTGGAGCGGAGAGTGTCTGCATCCAGTTCCGCGCCGCGCAGCACTGGCACGCCATCGGCGCCAAGGCGGATCATCAGGGTGCCTGCCGGGGCTTGGGTGCCGCCCGTTGCAGCACTTTCGGAGGGTTTCACAGCCGGGATCATGTCGAGGTTCAGATAGGTGGAGGTCACCATGAAGAACACCAAGAGGATCAGCATGACGTCGATCATCGGCACCAGCGAAATCAGGGCGCGGGGGCGGGCGGGCCGGGTGAGGGTCATGCTGCCCCCGGGGCTATCCCCTTACGGAGGTTCGCGCCCGGGTCCGAGGGGGGGCGCAATCGCGCCCGCCCTGGGGGGCGGGGCCGGGCGCGAACCGGACCGCATGCGGTCCGGTGAAGAAGGGACTGGGGACAAACGGCCATTTTCAGCGCGACCCGTCGATCAGCAGCAGGCGGCCGGCGGCGCTTTCGATGGCTTGCGCGGCGGCGTCGATGCGGGCTGCGAAAAGCCCAGCGGCGATGGCGGCGGGGATGGCGACCAGAAGGCCCGCGGCGGTGGTCAGGAGCGCCTGCCAGATGCCGCCCGCGAGCACCGAGGCATTGGCGGCGCCCTGCGCCAGTTCCAGTTCCTGAAACGACTGGATCATGCCAAGGACGGTGCCGAGGAGGCCGAGCAGCGGCGAGACCATGGCGATGAGCTCCAGCAAGCGGATCAGGGAGTTCATGCGGCTCACCTCCTCATTGCCGCGGCGCTGCAGTTCATCCTGCAGCAAAGGGCCGCGCAGGCCTTCCTGCAGCGCCTGCATGGCGTAGGCCATGACCCGGTCGGCAGGGGACTTGCCGTCCGCGATGCTGTCCTGCGCCTGCTTGCGGTCGCCGTCTTTCCATTGGGTCAGCGCCTGTTCGCGGGCTTGCCCGCCGGAGCGCACCGGCCAGAGCTGGATCAGTTTGACGGCAATCACCGTCAGCGACAGAAGCGACATCAGGGCCAGGATCACGATCACTGGCCCGCCGGTGCCGAGCATATCCCAGGTGCCGGCCATGGCTTATTTCACCAGCGGCGCGGCAGCGCGGGAGCCAAGTTCCAGAATCGGGAAACAGTCCATCTGGTCCTCGTTCTGGGGCTGGCAGGAGGTGATGTCGTGCAGCAGGATCTCTGAGATGTTGCTGCAGGCGGTTTCCGGGATTTCGAACAGTTTCAGGGTGGTGCGCTGGACGGGCAGGGGGGCTGCGTCGATCGACAGCAGGCGGTCGATCACGCCCTGGCCGTCGAGGATGGCCAGCGACATCTCAAAGCCTTCAAAGCTTTTGCCGGTCTGGTTGCGGAACAGGAAGAAGGCGCGGCAGCCGCCGCCCTCGATTTCTTCGGTCTTGTTCAGCTCAACCCGCAGCGGGCCAGTGTCCGCGGCTGCGGCGAGCGGCAGGCAGGTCAGGGCGAGGGCAGTCAGCAGGCGGGTCAGGGGCATCGCGGTCTCCGGGGTCCGGTGGATGCCCGGCCCGCAACCGCTGCGGGCCGGGCGGTGTTCGGGGTCAGACCAGGGCGGTCAGGGCCTTTTCGATCTTGTCCATCGCGTCGCGGGCGGAATCGAGGTCGCGGCGCTTGAGGTGGCGGGCGGCCACATGCAGGGCGCGGCCCAGCCGGTCGCGGACCTTGCCCGGGGCGCGGGCGACATTGGCCTGCAGCGACTGGGCGCGTTTGACCTGGGCACCGAGCGAGCGCTGGTCCATTTCGCGCTGGCCGCGTTTCATCGACTTGGCCTCGTCTTCGCGGTCGGCGCCGATGCGGGCGACGGCGCGTTCGATCACCACGATCATGGTTTCGGCCTCCTGCAGCCGGCCGTCGTTGATCAGGCTGACGGATTTGGCCAGCGCGCGTTTCAGTTTCAGCTCCAGCGGGCCGGGAGCGAGGGTGATGCGCGGCTGGATGCGCTTCAGGCGCCGTTTCAGCGGCGCGATGGCCTTGGCGTCGATGCCGGAAGCAGAGATGTCGGAGGCGTTTTCCTCAGTCACCTGGCCCTTGGCGGCCTCGGGCTTGAGGCTGTCCAGAAGGTTGCCGCCGTCGTCATAGAACAGCACGTTGACCTTGGCCGGGTTGCGTTTGAGGAATTTCTTGAGTTCGGTGACCATGCGCTGCGGCGCGCTTTCGCAAATCATCTCCATATTGCCGGAGCGCACCACATAGGTGCCCCAGGCCATCGGCGGGCGCCCCCCCTCTTTTTTCATCGGGGCCTTCAGGGTTTCCGGTTTCTTGCCCGGCTGGATCATCAGGAGCGGGTCCTTGCTGGCATCGAGGCAGAAGGCGAAACTCATCCGCTTCTTGGCCCCTTCGCGAACCATCTCTTTGACTTCCTTGCCAGAAATACGATCAATACTCATCATTCAGCCGCTATTGAATGCTTGGAAAAGGTTTGACATTAGGATGGCGATAAGGCTCTGTTGGGGTCAAGTTATTGTTTGAGGTTTCCGCGGGTTTAACCACCAGGCTCGAAAAGAGTGGCACCTGCTTTCCGTTACGTTACCACACGGGAACGTAACCAAAAAAGAATGCACCCAGGGGGGCGAAAGACAATGGATCCTGCAGTATTGCTGCAATCCAAAGGGGATGATGCCCCTAGCGGTGAGAATCTCGAATACGATCCGGCTTTCACCGAGATGGAGCTGGCGGCCCAGCCGGGCGAGGAATCGGTGGTGGGCAACGAGACGATCGAAGCCACTGATCCCGATTACCGCGAAGTGCAGAAGAAGGCGCTGGAAGTGCTGGAGCGCAGCCACGATTTGCGGGCGGCGGTGTTTCTGGGCGATGCGATGCTGCATTCGGACGGGCTGCCGGGCTTCGCCGATGTGACCACCTATATCCGCGGCTGCCTGGAAGAGTTCTGGGAAACCTGCCATCCGGAGCTGGATGAGGACGACGGCGACCCGACAATGCGGATCAACGCGGTTCAGGATCTGTGCGGCCAGCCGGACGGGATGGCGGGGGCGTCGCCCTTGTACCGCTCGCTGCGCCGGGCGCCCTTGAGCGAGAGCCGCAGCTTTGGCCGGTTCTGCCTGCGCGACATTGAAATCGCCGAAGGGGTGATAACGGCGCCGCAGAGCATGGAGCATATACCGGACAGCGCCACCATCGGCGCGGCGTTCCAGGACAGCGACGAGGACGTGGTTGCGGCGCGGCTGGCGGCGGTGAAAACAGCCGAGGAAAACGTGCGCGCGATCTCTGCCGTGTTTGACGAGCAGACACCGGGGCAGGGGCCGGACCTGAGCGCGCTGATCAAGCTGCTGCAGCAGATCGGCAAGCGGATCGGCTCCTATGCCGATTTGAGCACGGAAGACGGGGCCGTTGAGGATGAGACGGAAGAAAGCGGCGCCGAGGAGGCCGGTGCTGCGGCGCCGGCGGCAGGCGGCCGTGCGATGCCATCCGCGCCCGGGGCGATCAACTCGCATGCGGATGTGTCCAACACGCTGGACCGCATCATCAGCTATTACCGGCGGGCGGAACCTTCCAGCCCGCTGCCGATCCTGCTGGAACGGTGCAAACGGCTGGTGGGGGCCGACTTCCTCACCATCATGAATGACATGGCGCCGCAGGGGGTGGAGAACGTCCACCTGATCGGCGGCATCGATGAAGACGACGACGACTGACGGACACGGGGAATCTCTGCGGCGGAACCAGCTGCGGATCCCGTGAAAGCAAGACGAGTAAGGAGACCTAGATGGCCGGAAGTTCACAGAAATTCATTGCCCGCAACCGGGCACCAAGGGTCCAGATCGAATATGACGTGGAGCTGTACGGCGCCGAGAAGAAGGTGCAGCTGCCCTTCGTGATGGGCGTTATGAGCGACCTGGTGGGCAAATCCGAAGTGGAGCAGCCTGCAGTTGCGGACCGCAAGTTCCTGGAAATCGACGTGGACAACTTCGATGACCGGATGAAGTCGATGGCGCCGCGCGCCGCCTTCACCGTGCCCAACACGCTGACCGGCGAGGGCAACATGGCGGTCGACATCACGTTCGAGAGCATGGACGATTTCAAGCCTGCCGCAATCGCCGCCAAGGTGGAGCCGCTGCGCGAGCTGCTGGAAGCGCGTAACCAGCTGTCGAACCTGATGACCTATATGGACGGCAAGACCGGTGCAGAGGATCTGATCTCCAAGATCATCCAGGACCCGAGCCTGCTGAAGACACTGGCCGCGCAGCCGAAACCCGGCGGTGACGCCGAGAGCGAAGAATAAGAGGGGAGGACAAAGATGGCTGAAGAAGAACTCCAGACGGAAGCCGCTGCTGGCGAAACCGCCTTTGGCTCTGCCGAATTCGCGAGCCTGCTGCAGAAAGAATTCCGCCCCAAGTCGGATCAGGCCAAGACGGCGGTTGAAAGCGCGGTCAAGACCCTGGCCGAGCAGGCGCTGGCGAACACTGCCCTGATTTCCGACGACGCGCTGCGCTCGATCGAGAGCATCGTGGCGGCGATTGATGCGAAGCTGACCGAGCAGGTCAACCTGGTTCTGCACAATGAGGAATTCCAGCAGCTGGAAAGCGCCTGGCGCGGCCTGCACTATCTGGTCAACAACACCGAGACCGATGAGCAGCTGAAAATCCGGGTGATGCCGATCACCAAGAAGGAAATGTCGAAGACCCTGAAGAAGTTCAAGGGCACGGCATGGGACCAGTCGCCGATCTTCAAGAAGATCTATACCGAGGAATTCAGCCAGCTGGGCGGCGAGCCCTATGGTTCCCTGGTGGCCGACTATCACTTTGACCATTCGCCGCCGGATATCGAGCTGCTGGGCGAGATGTCCAAGATCGCCGCTGCCGCGCATGCGCCGCTGATCACCGGCGCCAAGCCGACCCTGTTCCAGATGGACAGCTGGGCGGAACTGTCGAACCCGCGCGATCTGACCAAGATCTTCCAGACCCCGGAATATGCCGCCTGGCGGTCCCTGCGGGACAGCGAGGATGCGAAATACGTGGGCCTGGCGATGCCGCGCTTCCTGGGCCGTCTGCCCTATGGTTCCAAGACCGACCCGGTTGAGGAGTTTGCATTCGAGGAAGACACTGCCGGGGCCGGCAGCGAGAAATACGGCTGGGTCAACGCCGCCTATGGCATGGCGGTGAACATCACCCGTTCGTTCAAGATGTACGGCTGGTGCTCGCGGATCCGCGGCGTCGAAAGCGGCGGCACGCTGGAGAACCTGCCCAGCCACACCTTCCCGACCACCGATGGCGGCGTCGATCAGAAATGCCCGACCGAGATTGCCATCGACGACCGGCGCGAAGCGGAGCTGGCGAAGAACGGCATGATGCCGCTTATTCACCGCAAGAACACCGACGTGGCGACCTTTATGGGCGCGCAGTCGCTGCACAAGCCGGCCGAATACGACGATCCGGATGCAACCGCCAACGCCAATCTGGGCGCGCGGCTGCCGTATCTGTTCGCCACATGCCGGTTCGCGCACTATCTGAAGTGCATGGTGCGGGATAAAGTCGGCTCGTTCAAAAGCCGTCAGGACATGGAGTCCTGGCTGCAGGAATGGATCAACAACTATGTTGATTTCAACGCGGACATCTCTTCGGAGAACCAGAAGGCGCGCAAACCTCTGGCCGCAGCCGAAGTGGTTGTGGAAGAGGTCGAGGGCAACCCGGGGTATTACACCTCAAAATTCTTCCTGCGCCCGCATTACCAGTTGGAGGGGCTTTCGGTCTCGCTTCGTCTGGTGTCCAAACTGCCCTCGGAAAAGGGAGGCTAATTTCCACTCCAACGCCTCCTCCTGACCGAAACGACACTCAAATCAATTATGAAAGGATACAGCTATGGCTGCTAACATGTTCATCGAAATTAAGGACATTAAAGGCGACTCGACTGTTACCGGCTTTGAAAAAATGATCGTCATCCAGTCGGCAAGCTGGAATGTCGAACGCGCCGTGGAAATGACTGATCTGGGCTCCACCCAGCGTATGCATGCGAACTCGAACTTCGGGAAAATTGAAGTGACTTCGCAGATGGGCAAGGCATCGAACGATCTGGCGCTTGCCGTGGCAAACGGCACCGTGCGTCCGGAAATCAAGATGTACTGGTGCCGTTCCGGCGAGAGCGCGTCCGAAGGTCTTCAGGCTTATTCGACCTGGACATTGAAGGATGTTGTGATCGACACCTATTCGATCTCTTCCAGTGAAGATGGCATTCCGGAAGAAACCTGGTCGCTGGCCTATGCCTCTATCATTCATGAGTACAAGGCAACCGACCAGAAATCCGGTAAGCTCACTGCGCAGAAACCGAACTTCACCTGGAACGTGCAGACCGGCAAGGTCGAGTAAACCATTTGGCGGACCCCGGGTGTATTGCATGCCCGGGGTCCGTTTTTCTGACGTTTTAATGCATCCATCCCCGTTGCGGAGTTGAGCCCCATGACCCCCGAAGAGCATCTGAAAGCTGGTGATCCCAAGGCGGCGCTGGAGGCGCTGCAAGCCAAGATCCGTGCGGATGCGAGCAATCCGAAATTGCGGGTCTTTCTGTTTCAGCTCTTGTGCGTTCTGGGCGACTGGAACCGGGCGATTGCCCAGCTGAAGGCGGCGGCGGGGCTGGATGAAGGCGCCACCGTGATGGCGCAGGCCTACCGCGAGGCGATCATCTGCGAAGTCTACCGCGAGAAGGTGTTTGCAGGTGAAAAATCGCCGCTGATCCTGGGCGAGCCGGAGGAATGGCTGGCGCATCTGATCGAGGCGCAGAAACTGCTGGCAACCGGCAATCCCAAGGAAGCGGCAGAGCTGCGCGCTAAGGCGTTTGATGCGGCACCTGCCAGCCCCGGTGAGGTGAACGGCAAGCGGTTCGAGTGGATCGCGGATGCCGACATGCGGCTGGGACCGGTGCTGGAAGCGGTGATCAACGGCAAATATTACTGGCTGCCGTTTTCCAAGATCGTCTCATTCGAAGCAGAAGAGCCGAGCGACCTGCGCGATGCGGTCTGGACTGCGGGCACGCTGACCCTGGCGGGCGGCGGTGAAGTAGCGGCGATGATCCCGACCCGTTATCCCGGCAGCGAGAAGGCCGACGGGCTGTCGATGCTGGCGCGCGCCACCGTGTGGGAGGATGCCGGCGCGGAAACCTATACCGGTCTGGGCCAGCGGCTGCTGGCGATCGGCGATGAGGACATTGCCATCATGGACGTGCGTACACTCCGGATGGATGGGCACGGCGAAGAGAATGGCTGACAAGACACTGGCCGAGCGCCTGCAGCCCTCGCTGCTGGACCGGCTGACCGACAATGCGCCCGGCGATCAGAAGGAAACCCGCGAGAGCCGGGTGATTGATCTTGGGCGGCTGCGGGAAATCATCCAGCGCGATCTGTCGTGGCTGTTGAACACCCAGAATGTCGAAAGCCATTTCGATGCGGAGAGATACCCGGCGGTCTCGGCCTCGGTGCTGAACTACGGGCTGATTGAAGTGGCGGGGGAGGCCTCGACCACCGAGAAGGCAGAGGCGATCCGGCGCTCGATCAAGCAGGCGATCGCCACTTATGAGCCGCGGATCATCGAGGGCTCTGTGGATGTGCGGCTGCAGGATGGCACCGACGCGACCGAGATGACCGTGGGGCTGGAAATCCGCGCCGACATGTGGGCGCAGCCGATGCCGCTGGAGCTGTACCTGCGCAGCAAGGTCGATCTGACCACCGGCGAGGTGGAAATGGAAAGGGCCATGTGATGGATACACGGCTGCTGACCCATTACGAGAACGAGCTGAACTATCTGCGCGACATGGGCGCGGAGTTTGCGGCTGCCTATCCCAAGATTGCCGCTCGGCTGGGCATGGAAGGGGTCGAGGTTCTTGACCCCTATGTGGAGCGCCTGCTGGAGGGCGCCGCGTTCCTGACCGCGCGGGTGCAGCTGGAGCTGGAGCTGCAGTATCCGAATTTCACCTCCAACCTCCTGGAAATCATCTATCCGCATTACCTGGCGCCGACGCCGTCGATGATGATCGCGGCGTTTGAGCCGGATGTGGCGAACTCTGCCGTCAAAAGCGGCTATGTGCTGAAGCGCGGCTCAACCCTGCGGTCGCGGCTGACCGAGGGCGAGCAGACGCCCTGCGAATTCCGCACCGCCGCTGATCTGACCATGTGGCCGATCCAGATCACCGAGGCACAGTATATCGACGGCCGCGGCGAGCTGGTGGCGGCGGGGGTTGCCACGGGGTATGACGCGCGCGCGGGCATCCGGCTGCGGATCAAGCGCATTGACGGTGACCCGATCAGCAAGCTGGAGATGGACAAGCTGACGCTGTACCTGACCGGTGAGGCGGGCAACAGCTGGCCGCTGCTGGAACTCTTGTGCACACAGGTGCAAGGGATCGTGGCGCGCTCCACCGACCGCCGCGCCGACTGGCAGCTGCCGCTGCGCGAGGCCCGGGTGGCGCAAAAGGGGTTCAGCCCTGAGGAGGCGCTGCTGCCGCTGCCGCGCCGGGTCTATGACGGCTACCGGCTGCTGCAGGAGTATTTCGCGATGCCGGAGCGGTTCCGCTTTGTCGAACTGCAGGGGCTGCGCGAGGGGTTGCGGAAATCCGAAGGCAATGAGGTCGACCTCTATATCCTACTGCGAGAGGGGATGCCGGAGATTGCGCCGATCGTGGTGCCGGAGGTGTTCAAGCTGAACGCGGTGCCGGCGGTGAACCTGTTCGAGAAGCGCTGCGACCGGGTGCGGATCGCGCCGATTGACACCGAGCACCATGTGATCCCGAACCGGACTGCGGGCCTTGATTTCGAGATCTACGGATTGCAGAGCGTGGTGGGCATCAGCGGCGAGGGTGAGGACGACGTGGTGTTCCGCCCGTTCTACTCCGCCAATGATTTCACCGCTGCCGGCGAAAGCCATCCGGCCTATTACACTATCAAGCGGCGGATGCGGCAGCGTTCGGAGAAGGAACGCCTGCGCGGGGTGCGCAGTTCTTATCTGGGATCGGAAGTGTTCCTGACACTGGTGGACCGGGCGCAGGCGCCCTATTCCGCAGGGCTGGAGCAGCTGGCGGTCAAGGCGCTGTGCACCAATCGCGACCTGCCGATGCTGCTGGCCACCGGCAATGACGATGTGTTCCAGCTGCCTGAGGGCGGCCCGGTCAAGAAGGTGACGCTGCCGGTGTCGCCAACACGGCCGCATCCTACCCTGGCGCAGGGGGATACCGCCTGGCGTCTGATTTCTCACCTCAGCCTGAACTATGTCTCGATCGCCGAAACCGGCAAGGGCCAGTCGGCGGAAGCGCTGCGGGAGCTGGTCGGGCTTTATGCGCCGCTGGGCGACCGGGTCACGGAGAAGCAGCTGGAGGGCATCCTGTCGGTCGGCGCGCGCCCCATCGTGCGCCGGATGAGCGATGAAGTGCTGTCCACCGCGGTGCGGGGGCTGGAGATCACCCTGGGCTTTGACGAGAGCTTTTTCGAGGGCAGCAATATCTATGCGCTGGGAGCCGTGCTGGAACGGTTCTTCCGCGGCTATGCCAGCATCAACTCGTTCACGGAGACCGTCCTGAAAACCGAAAAACGCGGGGAAATTGCCAGATGGCGACCGGAAAAGGGCCTCGGCCGGATGATCTGAGCCTGTATGGCCGGCTGGCCATCGACCCTGAAAAACATCACGTTTTTCAGGCCCTGCGGGTATTGGAGGCGCATTTTGATGACGCCCCGCGCCTGGGCGAAAGCCGCCGCCCGCGGCAGGACCGGCTGCGTCTGGGGCAGGAGGCGGAACTGGCGTTCCCGCCTTCGACCATTGCTGCGTTCAAACCGGCCGAAGGGGACAAGCCGGCAGTTCTGACCAACCGCTTCTTCGGACTGTTCGGACCGCAGGGCCCGCTGCCGCTGCATCTGACCGAATACGCGCGCGACCGCAAACGCAACCACCGCGACCCGACGATGGTGGCCTTTGCCGATATGCTGACGCACCGGCTGATGAGCCTCTTGTACCGGGCCTGGACGCAAGGTTCGCCCGCGGTCAGCTTTGACCGGGCGGATGATCCGATGGCGCGCAAGGTGGCGTCGCTGATTGGCTACAACGGCTTCAAGTTCGCCAGCCGCGACGACATGCCGGATCTGGCCAAGCTGCATTTTGCAGGCCACCTGGCCAAGGGGGCCAAGAACGCCGAGGGGCTGGTGTCGATCCTATCGGCGTTTTTCGAGGTGCCGGTCAGCTTGGAGGAATATGTCGGCAGCTGGCTGGAACTGGAGCCGGATGACCGCTGGCAGCTGGGTTACGGCGGGCTGGGGCAGACCACCAGCATCGGTGACAAGGTGTGGAGCCGGTCGGCCAAGTTCCGCATCCGCATCGGGCCGCTGAAGCTGGAAGATTATGAACGGCTGCTGCCGGGCGGCGCGGCCCTGGAACGGCTGCGTGCCATCGTGCGATCCTATGCCGGCGATGTGCTGGACTGGGACGTGAACCTGATTTTGGCGGGCGACGAGGTGCCGCGGGCATCCTTGGGCGGCACCACGCGGCTGGGGCACACCAGCTGGGTGCGCTCGCGCCCGGATCCGGATGCGGACCAGCCGGATGTGAATGATTTGTACCTGTACCCGGGATTAGGCGCCGGGGCTGAGATGCCTGTAGAGGGAGGGATTTGAGATGACCGAGATCAGCCGCGTGGCGCTGTTTGGCAAATTGAACAAACTGGGATACCAGGCCGTCGAGAGCGCAACCGTGTTCTGCAAGATGCGCGGGAACCCTTATGTGGAACTGGTGCATTGGATGCATCAGCTGCTGGCGCAGCAGGACAGCGACATGCACCGGATCATCCAGCATTACGACCTGGACACCGGCAAGATTGCCAGCGAGCTGACCCGGGCGCTGGACATGCTGCCGCGCGGCGCCTCGACGATTTCCGACCTGTCGGACCATCTGATGGACGCGATGGAACGCGGCTGGGTCTGGGGCTCGCTGCTCTATTCCGCAGGTCAGGTGCGCAGCGGCCATCTGCTGCTGGGGATGCTGAAGACACCGGCGCTGCGCAACATTCTGACGAATATGTCGCCGGAGCTGGCGAAGATCGGTGCCGATGATCTGGCCGACAACTTCCACGAGGCCACCGATGGCTCGCCCGAGGAACGGATGGGGGCGCAGGACGGCTCCAACGTGACCGGCGGCGGCGCGGAACCGGGCGAAGCCTCCGGCTCAATGGCGCCGGGCGCGATGGGCAAGGGGGAGGCGCTGGAGCAGTTCTGCACCGACCTGACCGAACAGGCCCGCAACGGGGAGATTGACCCGATCGTGGGCCGGGACGAGGAGATCCGCCAGATCGTTGATATCCTGATGCGGCGGCGGCAGAACAACCCGATCCTGACCGGCGAGGCGGGCGTGGGTAAAACGGCTGTGGTCGAGGGCTTTGCGCTGCGGATCGCCCGCGGCGACGTGCCGCCGGCGCTGAAGGATGTGCGGCTCTTGGTGCTGGACGTGGGCCTGCTGCAAGCAGGTGCCAGTATGAAGGGCGAGTTTGAAAACCGCCTGCGCCAGGTGATCGACGAGGTTCAGGCAAGCCCGACGCCGATTGTGATGTTTGTCGATGAAACCCACACGCTGGTGGGCGCGGGCGGTGCGGCTGGCACCGGCGATGCCGCGAACCTCTTGAAACCTGCGCTGGCGCGCGGGACGCTCAGGACCATCGGCGCCACCACCTGGGCCGAGTACAAGAAATACATCGAGAAAGACCCGGCGCTGACCCGCCGCTTCCAGGTGGTCAAGGTTGAGGAACCGGGCATCCCGAAGGCGATCCTGATGATGCGCGGCATTGCCTCGATGCTGGAAAACCACCACCGGGTTCAGGTGCTGGACGAGGGGATCGAGGCGGCCGTCAGCCTGTCGGCGCGCTATATCCCGGCGCGGCAGCTGCCGGACAAGTCCGTCAGCCTGCTGGATACGGCCTGTGCGCGGGTGGCGGTAAGCCAGCACGCGGTTCCCGCCGAGGTCGACGACAGCCAGCGCCGGATCGAGGCGCTGACCACCGAGCTTGAGATCATCGGTCGCGACGAGACCGCAGGCTATGAGGTTGCCGACCGGCGCGAGGCGGTGGAAGCCGCCAAGGCTGCAGAGGAGGAACGGCTGGCCGGGCTGACCGAGCGCTGGGACAACGAAAAGGCGGTGGTTGAGGGCATTCTGGAACTGCGCGCCAAGCTGCGGGAGGGCGCCGCGCCAGTGGACGCCCCGGCGGATGCTGGGGAAGACGGCGCGGAGGGCGCTGCCGGTAGCCCGCTGTCGGATGAAGAACGCGCCAAGCTGATGCAGGAGCTGAAGGACAAGAACGCGGAGCTGGAAGCGCTGCAGGGCGACTCTGCGCTGATCCTTCCGATTGTCGACCATCAGGCGGTGGCCTCGGTCGTGGGGGACTGGACCGGCATCCCGGTGGGCCGCATGGTCAAGGATGAGATCGAGACCATCCTGAACCTGGAAGAGCGGCTGTCGCAGCGGGTGATCGGCCAGGATCACGCGATGAAGATGATCGCCAAGCGCATCCAGACCAGCCGCGCCGGGCTGGACAATCCGAACAAGCCGATCGGGGTGTTCATGCTGGCCGGCACCTCCGGCGTCGGTAAGACCGAAACCGCGCTGGCGCTGGCTGAGGTGCTGTATGGCGGGGAACAGAACGTCATCACCATCAACATGTCGGAGTACCAGGAAGCCCATACCGTCAGCTCGCTGAAAGGCGCGCCTCCGGGCTACGTCGGCTATGGCGAGGGCGGGGTGCTGACCGAAGCGGTGCGCCGCAAGCCTTATTCCGTGGTGCTGCTGGATGAGGTCGAGAAGGCGCATCCGGATGTGCATGAGATCTTTTTCCAGGTGTTCGACAAGGGCGTGATGGAAGACGGCGAGGGCCGCATCATCGACTTCAAGAACACGCTGATCCTGCTGACCTCCAATGTCGGCACCGAGACGATCATGGACCTGTGTTCCGACCCGGAACTGATGCCGGACCCGGAGGGCATGGCAAAGGCGATCCGCGATCCGCTCTTGAAGGTGTTCCCGCCGGCGCTCTTGGGGCGTCTGGTGGCAATTCCCTATTACCCGCTCAGCCCGGAGATGATCGGCGAGATCACCAAGCTGCAGCTGGGCCGCATCCAGAAACGGGTGCAGGAGGCGCATGGGGTGCCGTTCGAATACACCGATGCCGTGGTCGAGGAGATCGTCAACCGCTGCCAGGAGCTGGACAGCGGCGGGCGGATGATCGACGCGATTGTCACCAACACCATGCTGCCGGAGATTTCCAACGAGTTCCTGCGCCGCCTGATGGAGGGTGCGGACGTCGAGAAGGTCGCCATTGGCGTCAAGGACGGAGAATTCACCTACGCGTTTGACTGATTGAATGCAGAAGCAGCCAGGAGGAAATTGACATGGCCACACAGTACAAGACGATTTTCCTGGGTTCTGGCGGCGGCGAGAACGTTGCCAGTGCCGACATTGCCAAAATGGCGATGGCAATCGGAAAGTATCTGAAGGACAAGGGCATGCAGGCCCAGGGCATCAAGCTGCCCGGGTTGAAAAAGGCGCAGGCCCTGGTTGCCAAATGCGCCAAGGTTCAGCAGGTCGCGCAAAATTCCTCTCAGGTGAAGGATCTGGGCTTTACCCCGGAGCTGAGTGTGGTTGGCGGCATTGACACGTCCGGGCACCTGTCGATCTGCATCACCGGAATGCTGCCGCCGCCGAAGGAAGGCAAACCGCCTGTCAATTTCGACAAGACTGAGGTGATCCGCAAGGACTGGAACAAGCTTGAGGCGGAACTGGCGGATGAAACCAATGTTGTGGTGAACCTGACGAAGAAGAACATCTCGATCATCGAAGAGGCGCTGGACAAACTGGTGGCCAAACATGACGGCGATCTGAAGAAGGTCCGCAAGGACAAGGTCTACGGAGTGCTGCTGGAGAAGTTCAAGGGCGGCGATAAGGTGATCAACAGGGCTGCCGAGAAGCAGGCTGCGAAGTACAAGACCAAGACCGTGAACACGGACGAGGCGGACTTTGGCGAGCTGACGACCGGCACGGTGGCGCTGTGCGCCCATGGCTCGCGCGAGAAGATCAATGGCATCTGGCTGGGCACCAAGCTGGGCAAGAAGTCGCCCGATCAGATCGTCGATCTTCTGACCGGCAACAAGGACAAGAAGAAGAACCTGTCGAAGAGTTTCAAGGGAACGGTGCTGCTGTCGGGCTGCTTCACCGCGGCGGGCGGCATTGCTCCGCCGGGTGACAAGTACGACTACGACACCTATGCCGGCAAGGTTTGGCGGCTGCTGAAGGCCAAGGGCATCAACTGCAAGGTTGTCGGCCAGCCGGGGACGGCCTCGACCAATGAAGACGGCTCCAAGAACTCTGTGATGCCGACCAAGCAGGACGAGAAGGACGCCTACAAGGCTGAGATCAAGGCCCTGGAGAAAGAACTTCAAAAACTTGAGAAAAAGCTGAAGTCCGGCGACAAGGCGACCAAGAAATCGGCGACCAAAAAGGCGCAGACGCTGTACAGCAAGATCAAGGACGCCAGGAACAAGTCTGCCCTGACCTGGATGAAAGACTTGCAAGTCAACTACGGGCTGGACCCGCTGCGCTAGGGCCGTCGGCCCCCGGCGGCCGGAGCTGGGCCGGGCGCTTGTGCGGCGCCCGGCTGAATTGAAAGACCAGGTGGAGAGAAACATTGGACAGCAGCGCGCAAACTGCCGTGACGCTTCGGGACAAGGCCCGCGAATTTGTTGAACGCAGGTCGGTGACCAATGCCATTCTGGGCATCATCATCTTCAACGCGATCACGCTGGGCCTTGGCACCTCGGCGGCAGTGCGGGCGCATGCGGGCGGGCTGCTGGATGTGATCGACACCGCCGTTCTGGCGGTCTTTGTGCTGGAGCTGGCGCTGAAGCTGTTTGCCTATGGTTTGCGGTTCTTCTCCTCAGCCTGGAACATATTCGACCTGGTCGTGGTTTCCTTCGGGCTGTTCCCGGACAGCCAGGGCCTGTCGGCGCTGCGCGGCCTGCGGGTGGTGCGGGCGCTGCGGCTGCTGTCGGTCATTCCGCAGATGCGGGCCGTTGTGCAGGCGCTGCTGGATGCCTTGCCTGGCATGGGCGCGGTGATCGTTATGATCTCCATCGTGTTCTACGTCTTTGGCGTGATGGCGACGATGATGTACGGGCAGGCATTCGATGAGTGGTTCGGCACGCTGGGCCGGTCGCTCTATTCGCTGTTCCAGATCATGACGCTGGAAAGCTGGTCGATGGGCATCGTGCGCCCGGTGATGGAGGAGTTTCCGTTCGCCTGGTCGTTCTTTGTGCCGTTCATCGTGATCACCGCGTTTTCGGTGCTGAACCTGTTCATCGGCCTGCTGGTCAACACCATGCAGTCGGCGGTGGAGGCCGATGCGGAGGCGGAATTCGAGAAGCTGCGCGACCTGGTGAAGTCGGAGACCGACGTGGTCGATGCGCATGTGATGGAGCTTCATGCGGAGATCAAAAGCTTGCGGGCGGAGATTGCTCAGCTGAAAGGGCAGGGCAATGGCTGACAGCTCGCAGAAGTTCATCGCCCGCAACCGGGCGCCCCGGGTTCAGATCGAATATGACGTGGAGCTTTATGGCGCCGAGAAGAAGGTGCAGCTGCCCTTTGTCATGGGGGTGATGAGCGATCTGGTTGGCAAGTCCACGGTTGAGCAGCCCGCGGTGGCGGACCGCAAATTCCTGGAGATCGACGTCGACAATTTCGATGAGCGGATGAAGGGGCTTGCGCCGCGCGCTGCCTTTACGGTGCCCAACACGCTGACGGGCGAGGGCAACCTGGCGGTGGATCTGACGTTTGAGAGCATGGCGGATTTCGCGCCCGGCGCGATTGCGGCCAAGGTGGATGCGCTGCGCCCGCTGCTGGAGGCGCGCACCCAGCTGCAGAACCTGATGGCCTATATGGACGGCAAGACCGGGGCCGAGGCGCTGATCGAGACGATCCTGAACGATCCGTCGCTGCTGGCAGCAGTATCGGCGCCTGCAGCGGATGCAGAGAGTGCCGCGGCGCTGGACAGTTTGCGCAATCTGGAACTGCCGGAGGATGAGGCGGACACCACGGGTGACGTTTTGGCAGGCCTTGCATCACAGGCGCCTGGGGATGCTGCGCCTGCAGATACCTCCGGCGGGGTTCTGGATGCGCTGCGCGATGCTGCGCCGGAAGCGGCGGAGCCTGCAGATACCTCCGCGGACGTGCTGGCGGGCCTGAGCGCGGCAGCGCCTGAGGACACAGGCCAGCCGGATGAGGCTGCAGATGCATTGGCCTCGCTGGCGGGTGCTGCGGTTCCGGACACAGTTGAGGAAGACACCTCTGCGTCGGTGCTGGAGGGGTTGGCCCAGGCTGACCTTCCGGAAGAAGAGGAAGACACGTCCGGTGAGGTGCTGGCCGGGCTTTCCGCACAGGCCCCGGAGGAGGAAGAGGCCGGGGATGCTGCTGGCAGCGTTCTAGATGGTCTGCGGGCCGCTGAGCCTGAGGAGACGTCTGCAGACGAAGGGGCTGCGGATGTATTGGCGGGTCTGAGCGCCGCTGCACCCGAAGAAGAAGACCAGGGCGATGAAGCCGGAGAGGCGCTGGCCTCGCTGGCGGGCGCTGAGGTTCCAGAGGCTGAAGAGGACGATCAGACAGGATCCGTTCTGGAAGGATTGGCACAGACGGAAACACCGGAGGAGGAGGCGGATATCTCTGGCGATGTGCTCGCCGGGCTGGCTGCGCAGGACGTGGAGGAGGCCGCCGAAGAAGATACCGCAGGCGCGGCGCTGGAAAGCCTGGCGTCCGTTGAAGTGACTGAAGCGGAAGAAGAGGATCATGCTGGTGTGCTGGATGCGCTGGCGGATCTGGACGTGCCGGAAGAAGCCGATACGGCTGCTAACGATGCGCTGGAGAGCCTCGCCGCTGCCGAGATTGCGGAGGACGGCGAAGAAGACCATTCCGGCGTGCTGGATGCATTGGCAGATGCAGCAGTTGAAGAGGCCGAAGACACCGCGGCGGAGGATGCGCTCGAAAGCCTGGCCGCCTTGGAAACCGGTGATGACGCGGAAGAAGACACTGCCGGCGCCGCGCTGGAGAGCCTTGCGGCTGCGGATGTGCCCGAAGCTGACGAGGAAGAGGACCATGCCTCGGTTCTGGATGAGTTGGCCGCGCTGGAGGTGGAGGATGAGGCCGGTGATGCTGCCGCCGACGCGCTGGAGAGCCTCGCAGCCGCTGAGATTTCTGAGACTGAAGATGAGGACCATTCGGGCATTCTGGAGGGGCTGGCAGATCTGGAACCGGACGCGGCTGAGGAAGAGGATGACTCTGGTGCGGCTTTGGAAAGTCTGGCTGCGGTGGAGGTTGCCGAAGACGAAGATGACGATATTTCCGATGTTCTGACCGGGCTTGCAGATACGGATCTGGCAGAGGAAGACAACGGCGAAGAGGCCGCTGCGGCCCTGGAGAGCCTGGCGGAAGCGGTTGTGTCCGATGATGAAGAAGACGCCGGCCTGGACGGCGTGCTTGACGGGCTGCTGGAGGAGGCGCCCGGGGAGGACGAAACCGCCAGCGATGCGGAGGATGCGCTGGAAAGCCTCGCCGCCGTTGAGATTGAAGATGCGGCAGAGGATGGATCCGATGATATTCTGGACGGCCTTTTGGATGCCGCGCCTGAAGAGGAGGAAGCGGAAGGCGACGACCTGAGCGCCGTTCTGGACAGCCTTGATGCGCCTGAAGAGTCCGGAGAGGCGGATGATGCCGGGGATATCCTGGCCGGGCTGGCAGAGGACGAACCCGAGGAAGATACCGGTGCCGGCACGGATCTGGATGATATCCTGGGCGGTCTTGATGAACCGCAGGACGATGCCGGCGAAGAGGATCTGAGCGCGGCGTTGGATACGCTGGAGGCGCCTGAGGAAGCCGAAACCGAAGACAGTGGTCTGGATGATCTGCTTGCGGATCTTGGCAGTGATGAACCGGAAGAGGCCGCGGAGGATGGCGCTGAGGATGTGCTGGCAGGCCTCGCGGATGCCGGCAGTACAGAGGAACCGGACAGCGGTGATGACGATCTGGACTCGCTTCTGGGGGGCGGACCGGATGAGAACGACGATCTGGACAGCCTGCTGGGCGATCTGGATGCTGCGGAAGACATTCCGGACGAAGCTGATGCGCTGCTGAGCGCCGTGGAGGACGATGAAGGCGACAGTGGTCTGGATGAGCTTCTGGGCGGCCTCGACGCTGAGGAAGATGACGATAGCCCCGGTTTGGATGCGCTTTTCGCCGATGAAGAGGCCGCCGAAGATGACGGTGGTGACGATCTTGATGCCCTGCTGGGCGGATTGGACGAAGTGGAGGAGACCGCCAGCGAGGAGGCGGGCGGCGGCGATCTGGATGATCTGCTTGGTGGTCTGGAAGACGAAAGCAGCAGCGGGACAGGGGACGCTGCCGAGGATGACCTTGACGCGCTTCTGGGCGGTCTGGATGAGGACGAGGCCGGCGGGGACGCCAGCCTGGATGATCTGCTGGGCGACCTTGGCAGCGATGAGGAAGACGACGGCGATCTGGACGGTTTGCTGGCGGGGCTTGGCGAGGAAGCGGAAGCCGAGGAGGCAGAGGATACGGACAGCGCCGAAGATGATCTTGATGCCCTGCTGGGCGGGCTGGGGGACGCAGATGCGGATCTTGACAGCCTGATGGGCGGTGACGGCGGGGATATGGATCTGGATGATCTGCTTGGCGATTTAGGCGGTGACGATGAGGACACCGCCGAGGCCGGCGGCGATGATCTGGATGCGCTTCTGGGGGATCTGGACGAGGGCGGCGATGAACCGGCTGCGGCGGCAGAGGTCTCGGACGAGCCGGAGTTTGCCTATGGCACCATGAGCGCGGAGCGGCCGGCTGCGCAGAAGCTTGAGCGCAAGCGGTTCCGGATGGCCATATTGGGCGACTTTTCGGGCCGCGCGGCCAAGGGGCAGATCGAGACCGGCGATGCGCTGGCGGCGCGCAAGGCGGTGCTGCTGGATCCGGATACGGTTGAAGACGTGATCGAGAGCTTCGCCACCGAACTGGTGCTGCCGATTGGCAAGGACGGGGCGGGCATCGCGGTCAAGCTGGAGGATCTGGACGGGCTGCACCCGGATGAGCTGTATGAAAACGTCGAGCTGTTCTCGGAACTGGTCGGTCTGCGCAAGCAGCTGCAGAGCGGTGCGACGGCGGATCATGCGGCGAACACGCTGAAGGCCTGGGCAGAGAAACATGGCACCAAGGCGCGGGCACCGAAGCGGACTTCAGCCGGAAACTCGGTGCCGGCGGACAAGCGCCTGAGCGCCTTCCAGCAGCTGATCGGGGACACTGGCAACACGCTGCGCGAGGCCTCGCCGGTGGAGGAGCTGCTGGCGCGCGTCGTGGGTCCGCACATCCGGGCACTGCCGGACCCGCAGGTGGCCGAGATGCAGAAGGCGGTGGATGAGGCATTGTCCGATGCGATGCGGCTGGTGCTGCATCATCCGGAGTTCCAGTCGGTCGAGGCGCAGTGGCGTTCGCTGGATCTGATGGCGCGCTCCATTGAGGCGGACGATACGCTGGATGTGATGTTCTATGACATCTCGGCGGAGGAGCTGGCGGCGGATCTGGCGGCAGAAGACGACCTGTCCAAGACCGGCTTCGTGCGGCTTTTGACCGAGGAACCGCTGGACGAGGAAAACGGGCGCGGCGGCTATTCGGCGCTGATCGGGATGTATCAGTTCGAGGAAACCCCGCCGCATGCAGAACTTCTGGGCCGGATCGCACGGGTCGCGGCACATGTGGATGCGCCGTTCTTTGCGTCCATATCGCCGGAATTTCTGAAAACGCCCAAGGCGGAACGGCCCAAGCTGGTGGCTGATGCCTGGAACACCTTGCAGGGCATGGCGGAGGCCGGCCATCTGGGGCTGGCCAGCCCGCGGTTCCTGCTGCGCCGTCCCTATGGTGAAAAAAGTGATCCGTGCTATGAGTTTGATTTTGAGGAGTTTACCGAAACGGAAGGCCTGAAGGGCATGCTTTGGGCCAATCCGGTGGTGCTGGTTGCGATTTTGCTCGGGCGCTCCTTCAAGGAAAACGGGCCATCGCTGCAGCTGGGGAAAATTATGTCTCTGGGCGGGATGCCCTATCATTATGTGAACGACAAATTCGGCGACCAAGTGGCGTTGCCCTGCACCGAGCGCAATATCGATCTGGACAAGATCGCGCTGGCACAGGAACGCGGGTTCATGGCGGTGAGCGCGGTCAAGGGGCGGGACGAGGTGCGGCTGACCTCTTTCAACTCGCTGAAGGGTGCTGAGATCCTGGGGCCCTGGACCGGATTGCCGGCGCCGGAGCCCTCGCCGCCGGACCCGCGCGGGCTGCCGAAGCCCAAGCCGCCTGCTGGGGGCGGCGATGAAGACGAAGACCTGGATCTTGATTTGGATTTGGGCGGAGACGATGAGGACGATCTCGGCCTGGATGATCTGGATTTCGGAGGCGATGACGGGGATGACGATGGCCTCGGGGATCTGGACGACTTGCTGTCATCGTTTGGGGATGACGATGACGGCGACGATGGGGATGATGACGAAATGGATGCGGACCTCGCCGCGCTTTTGGATGATTTGTGATGCGAATGTTTGAGAACACAGCCGGCGATTACCGGCCCCGTTCCCGTCACGGAAAGGAGGAGACATGGTTGTAAGCAAGGGCCATGAAAACGACCTCGCCTGGATGTCGGGGACATATTCCACCGACGGCCTGATGATGAGCCGGGCGATTGTGCGCGAGGGCTTGAGCAAGCTCACCGAAACCACAATCGAATTTGCGGCGACCAAGAAACAGCCCAAGCTGGAGGATTTGGTCGGCAAGCAGATAAACGTGCATGTGATGCGTCAGAAGACGGAGCATCAGTTCAATGGCATGTGCGTCTCGGTCGAGTATCTGGGGTTCCGCAACGGCTATGAGATGTATGTGGCCGAAGTGCGCCCCTGGTTCTGGATGCTGACCCGGACCGCGGATCTGCGGGTGTTCCAGGAAAAGACCACGGTCGAGATCATCAAGCAGCTGTTCAATGAATACGGTTTCAGCGATTTCACTGACAAGCTGAGCGAAAGTTATGAAAAACGGGAATATTGCCTGCAGTACCGCGAGAGCGATTATGCGTTCCTGTGCCGGCTGATGGAAGAAGAGGGGATCTATTTCTACTTCGACAGCCCGTCAGGCGATACCGCGCGTGAGAAACTGGTGCTGTGCGACGGTGTCAGCGGCCACAGCCCGATTGCAGGCGGTTCTGATATTGAGTTCCATGCCCGCGACGACAGCGACCGGCGGCGCGAGGAGCATATCTCGGAGTGGGCCAAGGATGAGCGGATTACCCGCGGCAAGGTCACACTGAATGATTTTGATTTCCTGACACCGTCAGCCGATCTTACGGCCACATCGTCGATCCAGAAGGGTATGCACTCTTACAAGGATTACGAGGTCTACGATTATCAGGGCCACTACCGGAAGAATTCCGGCCTGGGCAACAAGCTGGCGCGGGTGCGGATGGAAGCGGAAGCGGTTAAGCATATCACCTGGCGCGGCGCCTCCAGCGTGCCGACGCTGGGCACCGGCAGCACCTTTGCCATGAAGAAGCACCCGGTTGCGGCGAACAACAACGAATACCTGGTCATCAATGCCGAGCATCACGTCAAGGTGGCCTGGGACTATGGCGAACGCGAAAGCCAGAAGGCAGAAGAGACTGCCAAGAAAGGCGCCATGCGGCGCGACCTGAAGCCGCGCAACATGGAAGTGCCGGAGGAAATGGAGCATGACGTGTATGCGTCGACCTTCAGCGCCATTCTGAAGGCAGACCAGTTCCGCGCGCCGCTGGTGACGCCCTGGCCGGAAGTGCAGGGGCTGCAGACCGCAACGGTTGTCGGTCCAAGCGGCGAAGAGATCCACACGGACAAGCATGGCCGGATCAAGATCAAGTTTCACTGGGACCGGGAAAACAAGAAGGACGACACTGCATCCTGCTTTGTGCGGGTGGTGACGCCCTGGTCCGGCAAGAACTGGGGCATGGTGGCGGTGCCGCGGATCGATCAGGAAGTGGTGATCCAGTTCGAGGACGGAAATCCAGACCGGCCGATCTGCACAGGTATGCTTTACAATGCCGAAACCATGCCGCCCTACACCTACCCCGAAGATCAGACGCAGCTGGGGATCAAGACCAATTCGTCAAAGGGCGGCGGCGGCTATAACGAGCTGATGTTCGACGACAAGAAAGACAGCGAGCTGATGCGGGTGCAGGCCGAGAAGGACCATCAGATGCTGGTCAAGGACCGCTCGACGGTGACGGTCGGCCTGGATGCGCCATCGCCGGAGGTGACCTCGGCGGATGAGAAAAGCTATGTCATGACGGTTGAGGAAAATGTCACCGAGACGGTGAACAAGGGCGACCGCACCGAGACCGTCAAGATGGGTGACAAGGCTGAGACCATCGAAAAGGGCAATATGACCCTGGACGTGGACACCGGCAACCTGACCGAAACCATTGCCAAGGGGAACCATACAGAAACGGTGAAGCTGGGCAATCTGACCGTGGATGTGACCGCGGGCAAGATCGCGATGAGCGCGGGGCAGGAGATTAAGCTGACGGTTGGCGCTTCCGAGGTGAAGATCGACAACTCCGGCGTTTCCATCAAAGGGCCGATGATCAAGATCGAAGGCACCGGAATGGTTGAGGCCAAAGCGCCGATGACCACCGTCAAAGGCGAGGCCATGCTGACCCTGAAGGGCGGCCTCACGATGATCAACTAGGCGGGTGCAGATGTCGGCAAGATTTGAAAAGCTGGTGAAAATGCCTGCTGACCCGGTAGCCAAGCTGCTGTCGCGGGCAAATGTCATCTTGAAAACCCCGCTGGAGGCGCCGCCAACGGCGCAGGCGGGGATTGTGCTGGAGGAGCTGGACCGCAAAGGCGCTCTGGTTGATCTGCTGCGCACTCTGGCGGTGCTGCTGCCCCCGCGCGAGCGGGTGTGGTGGGCCTGTCTGGCCGCGCGGGACTATATCGGACCGCGCTCGGACAAGGACCCGGCCTCTCTGACTGCGTCGGAGGCCTGGGTGTTCGAGCCCAGCGAGGAAAACCGCGACAAGGCGCGGATCACCCTGGATCATGCCTATGTGGATGATGACACGGTGAATTGTGCGCTGGCGGTGCTTTATGCGGCGGGAACGCTGGGACCCGGAGAATTGAATCAATATCCTGCCCCGGCAGGGGCCTCTGAGGCGGCTGCCTTTGCCATGAATATGGTGGCCTTGGGTCAATTGTCTGATAAGTTTGAAGAACACGGCGCCGTTCTGATCGAGCGGGCGCTGGATATTGCGCGCGGCGGCAAGGGGCAGGTGATCGAAGTCCCGTTGCAGGCTGCGCAGGACTGAATGGGAGGGTTGTAACAGATGGGAATGCCACAGGCCCGGGTGACGGATCTGCATGCCTGCATGCTGCCCTCCACCCCGCCGCCGCCGGTGCTGCCGGTGCCGACGCCGATTCTGCCGCCCTGTGCTGTCACTGTGCTGGTGGCCAAGCTGCCGGCCGCGCGGCTGAGCGACATGTGCACCGCGGCGCCGTCGCCGCACCCGATCATCAAGGGGTCGGCAACTGTGCTGATCAACAACCTGCCGGCCGCGCGCATCCTGGACAGCACCGCCTGCGGCGGCATGGTTGCCAAGGGTGAAGTCACCGTTCTGGTGGGAGGATAAGCCCAGGCATGGGAGTGACACTGAAATTCCAGAGCTCGGGTGCGATGCCCGGCGATGCGGCCCCTGTTCCGATGCGGGGGCCGAGCCTGACCGTGGGGCGCGGCGCGAGCTGTGATCTGGTGCTGCCGGATCCGGACCAGATGCTGTCGCGCAACCATTGTGTGATCGAGGATCACAATGGCAATGTGGTGGTGGTGGACCTCAGCTCCAACGGCACCTTCCTGAACTATTCGAAGATCCCGCTGGGCCGCACCCCGACACCGCTGAACAATGGCGATGTTCTGTGTGTCGGCAATTATGAGCTGGTGGTGGAAATCCGCGATGATCTGGCGGATGTGGGCGACATGATTGCAGCGCCTGCGGCACAAGGGCCCGCCTCGCACGGGAATGCTGCCAATGCACCCGATCCGCTGCAATTGCTGGAGGATGCCGGGCCGGGCGGTGATTTCCTGGACGATCTCTTGGGCGAGGGGCCGAAGGGGCCTGCGCAGTTCAGTCCGGTGGACCCGATCGACGAGTTGCTGCCGCCGTTGGACGAAGAAGAAGATCCGTTCTTCCAGAAGGCCAGCGACGGGCGGGAAGGGGAGGGGGCGAGCCTGCCCAACCATAATCCGACCGCCTCGGACGGGTTTGCTGCGCCTGCGTCGCATTCCAGCCTGATCCCGGACGATTGGGATGATGATTTCCTGTCCGGCATCGGTGAGCCTGAGGTCCCCGCGCCTCAGCCGGATCCGCAGCCTGTGCCGCCGCCGCGCGAAGTGCCGCCGCCGCCAGCAGAGGTGCCGCCTTCGGCCCCGCCGCAAGAGGCCCCGCCTGCGCCGCCGCAGGAAATCCCGCCGCAGCAGGACAGCGGTGAAAAGACCGTCGCGCCAGCCGCCCCGGCGTCCTCGGAAGCATCGCAAGAGGCGGTCGAGGCCTTTCTCAAGGGCGTTGGCGCGGAAGCAAGTCTTGATCCCGCGGACCACGCCAGCACCATGGCGCGGATGGGCCGGGTGATGAAGACGCTGGTCACGGGCCTGCGCGAGATTCTGATGACGCGGACCTCAATCAAATCCGAGTTCCGCATTGAGCAGACGATGATTTCTGCCGGCGGAAACAACCCGCTGAAATTCTCGATCACGCCGGAACAAGCCATCGAGGCGATGGTGCGCCCGGCGACCAAGGGCTACCTGTCGCCTGAGACTGCCGCCGAAGAGGCGCTGCGGGATATCAAGGCGCATGAAGTGGCGATGGTCACCGGCATGGAGGCAGCGCTGAAAGGCGTGCTGAAGCGCCTCGATCCCAAGGCGCTGGAAAGCCAGATCGAGACCAAGGGCGGCTTCAGCGGCCTCTTGCGCGGCAAGAAAGCGCAGTATTGGGACGTCTACGAGCAGCTTTATGCGGAGATTTCCGATCAGGCTGAGAATGATTTTCACGACCTGTTCAGCCGCGAATTTGCGCGGGCCTACAAGGACCAGCTGGACAGGCTGAAGGAATGACCGGCACCGCGCCCCGCGCGCGTGCCCGCAAGTAAGAGGAGATCCCGGTGTCCTGGGACAGCAAGGTACTTTGGACGGAGGGGCTGTTTCTGCAGCCGCACCATTTCCAGCAGTCCGACCGTTACAACGAAGCGCTGGTGGCCGGACTGGCGCGGCGGCTCAGCCCCTATGCCTGGGGTGTGAACGGGCTGGAGATCGACCATGAGGCGCTGAAGATCGGCCAGTTCGCGGTCAAGTCCTGCGAGGGGCTGACCCATGACGGCACGGTGTTCCGGGTGCCGATGGCAGACCCGCATCCGCCGGCAATGGAAGTGCCGACTACCGTCAAGGACTGCATTGTCTACCTGACCGTGCCGCAGCGCCGCCAGGGCGCGACCGAAGTGGATCTGAGCGGCGCCGAACGTTCGGCCAGCCGCCTGCGCCCGGACAAGGTGGAAGTGACCGACGTGACCTCGACCGAGCGCAAACCGGTGGAGCTGGACGTGGGCAAGATGCGCCTGCAGTTCGCGCTGGAGGTGGATGATCTGGCCGACCTGCTGGCGGTCCCCGTGGCGCGCATCATCGAAGTGCGCCCGGACAAGGAAATTGTTCTGGACCAGGCCTTTATCCCGTCCTGCCTGGACGTGCGGGCGGCACCTGCACTGAGCGGTTTCCTGCGCGAGCTTGAAGGGCTTCTGGCGCACCGGATGGAGGCGCTGGCGGGCCGCCTGTCGGAGGCGGGCGGCGCCCGCGGTGTGGCGGATGTGTCGGATTTCATGCTGCTGGCGGTGGTCAACCGGATGCTGCCGCAGGTGCGCCACCTGCGCAACATCGAGAACCTGCACCCGGAACGGCTGTTCACCGCCTGCGCAGGCATGGCGGGGGAGCTGTCGGTGTTCATGTCGACGGAAAAACAGGCGCCGGAATTTCCGCCCTATACCCACGACAATCTGGTCGACTGCTTCGCGCCGGTGATCCGGGTGCTGCGCCAGTATCTGAGCTCGGTGCTGGAGCAGACCGCGATCCCGATCAAGCTGGAGGCGCGCAAATACGGCATCTCGGTGGGGGTCATTGCCGACCGCAAGCTTTTGGGCAACGCGGGTTTTGTGCTGGCGGTCAGCGCCGACATTCCGGCCGAGGACGTGCGCAAGCATTTCTCCGGCCAGGCCAAGATCGGCCCCGTGGAGGAAATCCGCCAGCTGGTGAACTCGGCCCTGCCGGGGATCACCCTGCGGCCCCTGCCGGTGGCGCCGCGGCAGATCCCCTATCATTCCGGCGTGGTCTATTTCGAGATGGATGCAGACAGCCCCTATTGGCGCAAGATGACCACCTCAGGCGGCATCGCGGTGCATGTGTCGGGACAGTATCCGGGGCTCAAGATGGAGCTTTGGGCGATCCGTAATGCATAAGGGAAGGCGCTGAAATGGCTGATTATGACGATCCCTTTGCTGAACCGGGGGATACCGACAAGACGGTAATCAAGCCGAACCCGGGCGGGCGGCGCACGGCCGCGCCGTTGCAGCAGCCCGAGGTGCCGCAGCAGACTCAGCCGGTGCCGGACCAGCCCGCGGAACCGGCTCTGGATGCCTATGGGGTGCCGCAGGCGGCGGCGCCGAAACCGCAGGCCGCGGCGGGCGGGGCCAAGGCGCCGAAGATGGCGCTGACGGGGATGAACCAGCTGACGGCCTGTGCCTCGACCCTGTTTGCGCTGATCTCCCGCATCCGCAACCGGGCCCAGCACATGGACCCGGACGGGCTGCGCAAGAATGTGGTGGCCGAGGTGCGCGCGTTTGAAAACCGCGCCCTTCAGGCGGGCATTGCCGCGCAGACGGTGAAGGTTGCGCGTTACGCGCTGTGCGCGACGCTGGACGATGTGGTGCTGAACACACCCTGGGGCGGCCAGTCCGCCTGGGGGCTGCAGTCGATGGTGGCGACCTTCCACCGCGAGGTGGTGGGCGGCGACCGGTTTTACGACCTGCTGGCACGGCTGGAGAAGGAGCCGGGCAACAATATCGACATGCTCGAGTTCTTGTACATGTGCCTGTCGCTGGGGTTTGAGGGCCGTCTGCGGGTGGAGCAGGGCGGTTCGGAGAAGCACCTGCAGATCCGCGGCGCGCTGGCCCGGATCATCCGCAACCAGCGCGGTCCGGTAGAGCGCGATCTGTCGCCGCATTGGGAAGGCATCGTCAAACCGTTCAAGGCGCTGTCGGTCTGGCGGCTGGTGTGGATCACCATGGCGGCGACCTGCGCCATTCTGGCGCTGCAGTTCCTGGGCCTCAGCTGGATGCTGTCGAACCAGACCGAAAACGTGGTTGGCCAGCTGACCATCGTGGACAGCGGCCCCAAGGCTGAGCTGGAGCGGCGCGCACCGCCGCCGCCGCCGCCGCCATTGGCGCCGACCACTGAGGAACAGGTCGCCAAGGTCGCTGGCTTCCTGGAACCTGAGATCAAGGAAGGCATCGTGCAGGTCTTCCAGAAGGGCAATACGCTCATCATCCGGCTGACCGGTTCCGGCATGTTCGGTTCCGGCTCGGATCAGCTGAGCAAGGCGTTCCGCAATCCGGTGAACCGGGTGGCCGAGGCGCTGAATGACGAAAAGGGCAAGATCATCGTGGCAGGGCATTCCGACAACGTGCCGATTCGCTCCTCCCGGTTCCCGTCCAACATGGCGCTGTCGCTGGCGCGGGCGAAATCGGTGATGGCGGGCATGGCCGCTGTGATGAAGGATCCGGACCGGCTGTCGGCGGAAGGCCGCGCCGACAAGGAACCGATTGCAGACAACAGCACCCGCGCCGGGCGGGCCAAGAACCGCAGAATCGAAATTCTGCTGGTTCAGGAGGTTGAAGGATGATCCGCCGTTATATCTTTCCCCTGTTCCGGTCGATCTACACCATCCTGCTGATCCTGGCAGCGGTGCTGTCGGCCTGCGTGTGGTATTTCGCGCCGTTTATCGGCACAGACAGCTGGCGCCCGTTTGACGGCGTGATGGCGCGGCTGATCGCCATCGGGGTGATCTTCCTTTTGTATTTCATCATCATCGGCATCATTTTCTGGCGGCGCCGCCGCAAGGACAAGGAGATGACCGAGGAGATGGCGGAGGCTGTCGACACCTCGGAAGATGATGTCTTGTCCGAGGAAATCGGCGAGCTGCGCGGCAAATTCAAGGACGCGATGAAGGAGCTGCGCAAGTCCAAGGGCGGCCGGCGGCATCTGAACGATCTGCCGTGGTACATCATGATCGGCCCGCCGGGCGCCGGTAAGACCACTGCCATTGTGAACTCAGGCCTGCAGTTTCCCCTGGCCGAGAAGATGGGCAAGGCCGCCATTGGCGGCGTTGGCGGCACCCGCAATTGCGACTGGTGGTTCACCAATGAGGCGGTGCTGATCGACACCGCCGGGCGCTATACCACGCAGGAAAGCGATGCCGAGGCGGATAACGCCGCCTGGCTGGGGTTCCTGGGGCTGCTGAAGAAGTACCGCAAGCGGCAGCCGATCAACGGCGCGATCATTGCGATCTCGCTGTCGGACCTGTCTTTGCAGGATGAAATCACCCAGAAAAGCCACGCCGCTGCCGTGCGCCGCCGCCTGGCGGAGCTGCGCGAGAAACTGGGCGTGCGCTTCCCGGTCTATGTGCTGTTCACCAAGGCCGACCTGATTGCCGGCTTCCAGGAATTCCATGATTCCTTAGGCAAGGAGGACCGCGAGCAGGTCTGGGGCTTCACCCTCCCGCTGCCCAAGGGCAAGAAGGAACAGCCGCCGATTGCCGGGTTTGACGAGGAATTCGGCCTGCTGCTGGGGCAGATCAACGCGCAGCTGCTGGAGAAGATGCAAACCGAGACCGACCACCAGCGCCGGGCGCTGATTGCCGGGTTCCCGGCTCAGGTCGCCTCGATGCGTGCAGTGGCGCGGGAGTTCCTGATGGAGGTGTTCCAGGACAACCGTTATGAGCAGCGCCAGATGCTGCGCGGGGTCTATTTCACCTCCGGCACGCAGGAAGGCACGCCGATCGACCGGCTGATGCTGGGTATGGCGCAGACCTTTGGTATCGGGCGCCAGGCGATCGGCACGGGGCAGGGGACCGGCAGAAGCTTCTTCCTGACCCGTCTGTTCGAAAGCGTGATGTTCCCGGAAGCAGGGCTGGTGTCCGCCGATGACAAGGTGGAGCGCCGGTACCGCTGGACCCGACGGATTGCGATTACTGCCACCGTGCTGGTGGCGCTTGCGATGGGCGCGCTTTGGGTGCGGTCATATCTCAAGAACACCGACCTGATTGCCCAGGCTGAGGGTCAGGTCGCGGCCTATCAGGCCGCCGCGGCAGAGCTGCCGCCAAGCCCGGTTGGCGATACTGACCTGGTTCCGGTGGCGGCAGCCCTGAACAATCTGCGCGACATGCCGGGCAACCCCGTGCTGTCCGACCCGGAGACTGAGGGGGCGATGACCTATGGCCTGTATCAGGGCGAGGTGATCGGCACCCAGGCGGCGCAGACCTACCGAGGGGCGCTGAACCGGCGTTTGCTGCCGCGCCTGCTGGTGCGGCTGGAGCAGCAGATTGAGGGGAATATGAACAACCCCGATACGCTGTATGAGGCGCTGAAGATCTATCTGATGCTGGGCCTGCAGGGGCCGATGAACCCCGATCTGGTCAAGGAGTGGATGCGGCTGGACTGGGAAAACATTGCCTACCCGGGCATTGCCCGCAACCAGCTGCGCGCTGATCTGATGGATCACCTGACGGCGCTGCTGTCGCAGCCGATGGAGGAGATCGCGCTGAATGGCCCGCTGATCGAGCAGGCACAGAACATCCTGTCGGAGATGCCGCTGGCCCAGCGGGTTTACAACGGCATCCTGAATTCGCAGCAGGCGACCGCTCTTCCGAAATGGCGGATCACCGATGTCGGCGGACCGTCGGTTAAACGGGTACTTGTGCGCAGTTCCGGCAAGCCGCTGAATGATGGGATCGAGGGCATCTTTACCTATGACGGGTTCCACAACGTGTTCCTGCCGGAAGCAGTCAGCGTTGCGGAACGGGTCCACCGCGAGGCCTGGGTTCTGGGTGAACAAAGCGAAGCGGCCCAGAACGAAGCGGTGCTGCTGAAGCTCAGCCGTGATGTGCTGGATCTCTACTACAACGACTACATCAGCCGCTATGACCAGATCCTGGGCGATATCGACATTGTGCCGCTGGAAACGCTGTCCCACGCAGTGGAAGTCACCAATGTGCTGTCGGGGCCGACCTCACCGATCGTCAATATTCTGACCGACGTCAGCAACGAAACCCGGCTGAACGAAGACAAATCGCTTCTGGACGCGGGCACGCTTGCCGCGGGCGCTCAGAACGTCGCAGCGATCGAGGCGCGTACGAACCTGTCGATCCAGGGGCAGATCCTGCTGGAGGCGCTGGTCGGCTCTGCCGAAAATGCGCCCGGCCAGGCGGCCAAGCCGCCGGGGGCCTATGTGCAGGAACGGTTCCAGTGGCTGTATGACCTGGTGAACCGGCCTGAGGGCCAGCCCTCGCAGCTGGATGATCTGATGGGGCAGCTGCAGCTGGTCTATCAGGAACTGAACAAGATGTCCTTCTCTGGCGTTGCCAACGGCGGCCAGAGCGGTCAGGCTCTGTTGCAGTTCCAGCAAACCGCCAGCCGCATGGGCGGGCCTCTGCCCCGGTGGGCCACACAGGTTTCGGCGGGCTCGTCCGGCATCACCTCCGAGGGCACACGCGCCTCGATCAACGCGCGCTGGCAATCGGCCGTGCTGCCGTTCTGCGAGAAGGCTCTGGCCAACCGCTATCCGTTCAACCGTTCAGCCCGTGCTGATGTGGCGATGGCGGATTTTGCCAAACTGTTCTCTCCGGACGGGATGATCGACGGTTTCTTCAACGAGCATCTGCTGAAATACGTCGACACCCGCAGCCGCCCCTGGACCTGGAAGCGTGTCAACGACGTGGATCTGGGCATCAGCCCGGCGGTGCTGCAGCAGATGCAGTATGCGTCGGAAATCAAGGAAGCGTTTTTTGCCGGCGGCGCGCAGCCTGCGGTGAATTTCCAGATTACTGTCAACGCTTTGGACCCCAAAGCCAAAGAAGTGCTGCTGGAGATCGACGGTACCAAGGTCGCCTATAACCACCGTTCCGGCGCGCCGACGCCGGTGGCTGTGACCTGGCCGGGATCTGTCGGACTGGCGCGGTTGACCCTTCTGCCGCAAAAACGCGATGCCGAAAACGTGCTGTCGCGGGACGGGCCCTGGGCCTGGTTCCGGCTGCTGGACGCAGCCGAGGTTCGGCGCACCAATGTCTCTGACCGTCGGCGGGTGAACTTCCGCGTCGGCGGGCGGCTGGCGCTGTTTGAGCTTCAGTCCGGGTCTGTCATCAACCCCTTCGCCCTGCCGGCCATGGCGAAATTCAGCTGTCCGAAGTCGATGTGATGGCGGGGTTCGGCGCCTTTGGAAAGATGCCTTCAGCCGGGGACTTTTTCCGGCTGAACACGCCTGGCGGGTTTGTGCGGGTCTGGGATGCCTGGCTGCAGCAGGTTATGCTGGATGGCAAGACGGCCTATGGCGCCGGCTTTGATGCGCATTACATGAGTGCACCTATCTGGCGGTTCACATTGCCTGCCGGTCTGGCGGGCGCAGCATCTGTTTGGGGGGTGATGATGCCCTCGGTCGACCGGGTCGGGCGCCGGTTTCCGCTGACACTGGTTGCGCCGCTGTCAGCGGCTGGGGGAGCGGGGGCCGGTCACATGGGCGCAGGCACCTTGTTTGAGCGGCTGGAGGACTTGGCCCTGGACGCATTGGAGGACAGCATGACCAAAGACAGGCTTGCAGAACGGCTTGCAGCAATGCCAGCGCCTGGCGGTGATCGGCCAGAGCCACTGGATGTGGTCAAAGCCGGGCCGCAAGGCCCGGAGCGCCTGGCAGTATCCGGCCCTGATGGCCGGTTGAACCCTGGGCTTGAGGGCTGCAGCTTGTGGACGGCTGTTCTGGAGGGGGGGCCGAGGACGCTGGCGTGTAAGGGGCTGCCAGCGGGAAGCGTGGCCCTGGGGCTGTTTGACCTGGACGCGCCGGTCTGGGCTGGGCTCGAGGCCGCATAATGAACCAGCTGCGCAAATACCGCTATACCGCGCAGACCCATGTCGGATTGAAGCGCAAGGTGAATGAAGATTCTGTTCTGGCTCTGCCTGAACATGACATCTGGCTGGTGGCAGATGGCATGGGAGGCCACGACGCAGGCGATTTTGCCAGCCGGCTGATTGCCGATGCGGTGGCGATGATCCCGCTGGGCCTTGACCCTGCGGCCCGGATGCATGCGCTGCGCGATGCGATCCAGAACGCGCACAAGGCGATCCGGGCCGAGGCAGCGGCCCGCGGCGGCGGCACCATCGGTTCAACCGTGGCTGCGCTGATCATGGCGAACCAGCATTTTGTCGGTCTCTGGGCGGGGGACAGCCGGATTTACCGGCTGCGAAATGGCCATATCGAGATGCTGACCGAGGATCATTCCGCTGTGGCGGAATATGTGCTGGCGGGCAAGATGACCTGGGACGAGGCGGAGCAGCACCCGCATTCCAACGCCATCACCCGTGCCGTCGGGGTTGGGGACGAGCTGGAGATCGACAAGATCCGCGGCGACACGGAGCCGGGCGACCGGTTCCTGGTTTGCTCGGATGGTCTGACCAAATACGCCACATTCCAGATCCTCGAGGATGTGCTGAGCAGCGCGCCGCTGGAAACGGTGGGGGACCAGCTGATCCAGATTGCCCTGACGGGCGGCGGGGCGGACAACATCACGGCTGTTGTGATCGACGTTCTCTAGGCTCCGGTATTCCTCCGGCGCAGAGAATGGCCCGGGAAGCAACAGTTTCCCGGGCCGGACTTTGTCTGAATGCTGTTACCGGATCAGGGTTTGGCGGTGACCAGTATCCGGCTGTCGAGAGAACGGATGCGGCTGGAGTCCGCCTCGTAGCTGGCTTTCAGCGCCTCGGCAAATCCTACCGCGCTTTCCGAGGTCGGGCGCATACCGTCAAACAGCGGTTCCGCGGAATGCAGCACCAGCACCTTGCTTTTGCCCAGGGTGCTGTCGTCGACCTTGAAAGCAATGCCGCCGTTGGCCGCTGATTCCTCCAGGCTGTAAGCAACACGTACCGGAATATGCCCTGCCACGCCGTCGCGCAGGCTGGCCACAGCGTTGTCCTCGCGCGAGATATTGGGCAGAAGATGGAACACATTGCCCGACACATCGAGGATCGAGACGGTCAGATACCCGTCGGTCACGTCATCCGGTAGCACAACGTCGATCACCGGGTTTTCGCCAACAAAGAAGCGGCCGGACGGGTTGGGTTCCACAGTGTCGCCGCCGACGGCGAATTCCACTGCGGCGCCGCCGGGCGGGGCTTTGGGCAAATGCTGTTCAACCACGCAGAGCGAGTCGTTCAGCACTTCCACATCGAGGACAACCTGACGTTCGTGTGCCAGCGCGCGCAGCGCATCGAACAGTTCCAGCCGGGTGGCGGTGCTGGCAACCCGGCCGCTGATCAGGATCGGGTCAGAGGGGCCGTAGCCGTCAAAATGGCCATTGCCCTGGCGCGCCAGCGGCCCGCAATCAGCAAAGCTGTCCATGATCGCCTTGACCTCAGCAACCGGCAGCACCGGCAGTTCAAACCGGATTTCGGCCTTGCCCTCCAGGGCTCCGGGCAATCCGTTGCGGAACAGCTCATTCAGCATCTCCGCAACGTTGGTATCATCCGTGGTCCCGGTCAGCCGGGCCTTGTTGTTGCTGATGACCAGACGCCATTCGCGCAGCCCTTCAAGCGGCTTCACGGTATCCAGGACGTCAGCCCCCCAGGTGTCGGCTATCGCGCCGGAAGCCAGGGTGAGGTCGGCATCCTGAGACACCGCCAGCAGCGCATCCCGCACCGTCTCAGACGGCACATTCCCGACAATCTCGACAGGTCCGTCGGCGGGTTTTTCGGCAATGAAGGAATAGGGGCGCACTTCCGGGTAGCCGGGTTCCAGGACACTGTCGAGGAAACCGCCGAAATAGGCGCCCGCACCGCCGCCGCCCAGCAGCAAGAGAATGGCCAGCGCAGCCCAGAGCCCGCCCCCGCCGCTCTTCTTTGCCTTGTCTGGCGCGGGCTTGGAGGCCGGCGGAGAAGCTGGGGCCGGTTTGCTGGCCTTCGGTACAATGATGGTGGCGTCTTCGTTCGGGGCATCCAGCAAATCGTCCAGACTGCCGCCGTCGGGATTGTCGAGGAAGGCCAGAACTTCGCCTGCGTTCTGGAACCGGTCCGCAGGATCCGGTGCGCACATCCGGCCGATCAAGGTCTTGAGCGGTTCGGGCAGACCATCAGTGTCCAGCGGCTTCTGCTTGTTTTCAACCACTTCCATCGGGTTGGCGCCCAGCTTGGGCGCGGCGCCGCGGAAGTTGGCAAGCAAGAGCGCGCCCAGCGAATAAATGTCTGAGCGGGCGTCTGTATCTCCGCTCATTTGTTCCGGCGCAGCATAAGAGTACTTGCCGGCAAATTCATTGCCGACAATGGTCTGAGCACCCGGGTTGGTATCCTTGGCGATGCCGAAATCGATGATCACAGCTTCTGCCGGGTCGCCGCCGCGCAGGATGATGTTGTCCGGGCTGAGGTCGCGGTGCACGATATTGCGGGCGTGGGCTGCCTGCAGGCCCTGCGCCACCCGGCGGCAGATCACCATCAGGTCTTCGGCGGCCATCGGCCCTTGCTTCAGGCGTTTGTCGAGGCCGGGGCCGTCAACATAATCCATCAGCAGGTAGATGTGGCCGTCCGGCGTGCGGTGGTTCTCAGAATACCGCACCACCGCCGCATGGCGGATTTCGCGGATGTTCTCCTCGCGCGCCATCAGGACGGTAAAGTCCTCATTGGCGGCGAGTTCCTGTTTCAGCACCTTCAGGGCAACCAGGTTGCCGGAAATTTCCGAGCGCGCCTTGTACACGTCGGACGTGCCGCCGCGGCCCAGCAGGCATTCGATCCTGTAGGTATTGTTCAGCAGATCACCCGGCTGGAACAAGTCGCCAGGGCGCGATTCAAGCATGGAAGTCTCCCTGACCTCTTATCCGGCGCGGGTCCGGGCTGTTTTTAGCCCAGAGCCTGGAATTCAACGCGGCGGTTCTCATCGGCGCGCGTGTTGTCCTGATTGAACGGAGCGGTTTCCCCCATCCCGATTGCTTTCAGCATATCCTCGCGCACGCCGCAGGAGCTGATCAGATGGCGGCGCACTTCCTGCGCGCGCAGAAGGGATAGCCGTTCGTTGTAGGCGGCTGAGCCGGAGCTGTCGGTGTGGCCGATGATCTGGAAGACGGTGCCGTCCAGCGCTTTCATCGACGCGCACATGTTGGCCAGCTTCGGCTCCTGATCGGCGCGCAGGGCTGCGCTGTCGAAGTCAAAGGAGATCTGAATGTTGATCTGCGTCTGCTGGTCAACGGGGGTATATTCCTCCGCAGCAGCGGCCACGGTTGTGGCCTCTTCGGTGCTGTCCTGGGTTGCGTCCGTGCTGCTGGGCACGATGACAAGACCGCGGGTCTTCTGTTTCTTGAAGGCTTCGGTGATCTCTTCGACGGACAGCTCACCGCCGTTCGACTGCGCCTGCGCCATCGGTGCCAAAATCAGGCCGGCGCCCAGAATACTTGTGAAAATACCTTTCAGGCGGATCATGCTCTGCGCCCTCCCCTACCGTTTCAACATTGCAGGCAGTCTATACCAGCACTATCAGGCTGCCAATGGCGGGCAGGGCTGCGCACGGGAAAAAAACACGGTGTTTCCGGCAAGTTGTAAACAGGGGGTTTACTGCCCGGCAGCTAGGGATTGAAATGGGCGCAAACGGACCAGGAGGAAAAATGCGGGTTTTACCAGCAGTGATAATCGCGATCGGCCTGGTGCTGGCCCCGGCTATCTGGTTCGGGCTCAGCTGGCTGCTGAGCGAAGAGGACTATCAGGGTGCCGGAGGCGTTGATTCCACCGCGCGGATCGAGATCGAAATGCTGCGCCAGCAGGTCGAAGATCTTCAGGCCCGGATGTCGGATCTGCAGAATGAAGTCGCCAGCCTGCCCGCAGGAGGGGCAGGCGCCGGAAGCCCTTTCACTGATGACGCGGCCGGAGAGGCCGCGATCTGGAACCAGACCGGCGGCGCCGATCTGGACTATGCCCAGGTGGTGCTGATCGCAGACCGGCTGAACGTGAACCGCGGCCTGCGGGTCACCGGCGGCAAATACCTGACTGAGAGGCTCGGCCGCCCGCGCGAGGATCTGAACGACACCTGCCAGCCGATGACCAATCCGGATCTCAAGGAGAAGCTGGTGACTGAACAGGTCGGGCCGATCCGGGTCAGCATGCTGCGCCCGGCCATCGAAAGCCTGAAGGTGGTGTTTGAAAACATCCGCCAGGCGGATCCCGATCTTTATGCCCGCATCAACACTGCCGGGGCGCTGTGCGTGCGGCGGATCCGCGGCACCACCAATTCGCTGTCCACCCACAGTTATGGCCTTGCGGTGGATCTGAACATTGACGGCAAGCTTGATAACTTCACCGACGGCAAGACCCAGCTGGGGCTCACCATCATGGCGGATTTCTTTTACGATCAGGGCTGGGTCTGGGGGGCCGGTTTCCGGCGCGAGGACAGCATGCATTTTGAAATCAGCCGCCGCCAGCTGGATCAGTGGATCACCGACGGGCTGCTATAGACAGGCAGCCGGCCGATTGACCTGCCGCAATAAGGCGAATTGGAACTCACGGGAAGCCGTGCCTGGACCAAAGCCCTAAGCAGGCCGGGTTTTGCCTGCTTAGGGTCTTGACCCGGATTACCCCTCAAGCCCGTAAGCCTTGCGGATGCCACGCTGTGTCCCGGGTCCGAAATCCCCGTCAATTGCCCCGGCATAGAAGTTGTTCTCTTTCAGCTTCTGCTGCAAGGCACGCCGGGTTTCGGGGGTGAACATGTTCGGGCGTTCGCTCAGAAGGCCAAGCACGTCAGAACTGCCGCTGCGCAGCGCAGCATAGAGATAATGGGCGGAATCTTCCGGGCCTTTAGACGGGATCAGCCCGTCATCAATCAGCGCAGCAAAATTGAACTGGGCCTGCGGATGGCGCAGGTCGGCGGCCCGCTCAAAGAACGTCAGCGCCTTTTTCGGATTGGCAGGCAGACCCAGGCCGCCCTGGTAATGCAGGAAGCCGAGGTCGTTGATCGCATCGGCAAAATCCTGAGCGGCCGCGGCCTGGTAGAGCTCCAGCGCTTTGGCGGGATCCGTATCAACGCCGGTGCCGCGCTCATAGAGTTTGGCAAGCTCGAATTGCGCCTCGGGCGAACCGGCATCCGCTGCACGCTGCAGAAAATCCACGGCGGCCTTGGGGTCGAACCGGCCCTGGTTCGGGTTCAGGCGGATATAAGCAAGACCCAGCATCGAGCGGGTATCGCCCAATTCGGCCAGCGCCAGCAGCTGTTCTTCCTGGTCGGGCTTCAGGGCAGCCCAGGCCGCAGACGCATCGGCCACGGAAACAGGGGCGTCATTTTCGCCGGGGCCCGCCAGGTAGAAGGGCACACCGGTCAGCGACCCGTAGGTGTGCGGCTCCTGCAGGTTCGCGGTGCTTTGCAGCACCTGATCGCGCACTTGGCGGAACATCAGGCTGATCTCCAGCCCCGGCTGCACCATCTTTTCCATCAGCGCGGTGGCATAGGGCGAGTTGCTGCCGCTGCCGTCCAGTGCCACCTGGCCGTCTTTGGCGGCAAAGGCCACCAGGGTGCCGCGGTCCGGATCGGCAGGTGCCATGCCGCCGCCGCCGCGGGTCGTTTCCGTGGTTTCAGTGGTTTGATTGCTGCTTGCCTCCAGCGCGATGGAATCCCCAAGCGGGTTGTCGCGGCAGCTGTCCAGGATCACGATCCGCATCTTGCGCGCCCGGTCGACAGCATTCAGCAGCTGTTTCAGCGACAGGGACTGGCGCTGCACATCAAGATTGCTGGCCACCTTGGCGTCGGCGGGGATCAGGAAGTTCTCCCCCTGGACCTCAATCCCGTGGCCGGCAAAATAAACCAGTGCCAGATCGGCGACTTCCGAGCGGAAAGCGAAATCCTCCAGCATCTGCTCCATTTCGGAGGTGCCGGGATCCAAAGCCAGGCTGACATCAAACCCGATGCCCTCCAGCGTGTCTGCCATGGCGACGGCATCGTTGCGGGTGTTTTCGAGCGGCGGCAGATACTGGTAGTCCGCCACCCCGATGACCAGAGCGATGCGATCGGTTGCAGCCTGTGCGCCAGCAGCGGTGAGCAGGCACAGTGTGAAAATCAACGGTTTGAAAAGAAAAGACATGCGGGTACCCGGGCTCGCGAATTTGGCTATGCCCCAATGTACGCGCTTGCGGCGGCAAAGAAAAAGCAAAATTGCCCATGGGATCTGCCCCGCCTGTTTCCGGGCGGGGCAGGGGTGTTTCAGGTGCTGGCCATGCTGCCGGCGGAGCGGAGCCGGTCGCGCAGCTTTTCAAGGGTGACCCCAGCGGCGGCAGCCGGCAGATCCGCCGGGCCGGACTCGTCGACCTGGGCCTGCACGCGCCTGTAGAACCCGGAGAGGCCCGACAAGGTCTGGATCACCAGGTCAAAGTCCTGCAGCGAGCGCAGCTCCTGGCTGGTCGGGGCCGTGCCCCGTTCCAGCACGTCGAGGACGACGTCCTCCAGCGCTTGCATCTGGCTGCGCAGCTGCTCCATTTCCCAGGCCGAAGCGGCACAGAGTTCGCCAAGGGCTTTGTCGGGATGCTCCATGATCAGAGCCGCCCGACGACCTGTTCGATGGCCTGCTTCATGGTTGCTACCGTGAAGGGTTTGCGGACGATGTTGTTCAGGCCGATCTGCTTGCCGACCTGGATGATCTCCGGTGTCGGTTTGCCGGTCACCAGAATGAAGCCAACGCGCTGGGTGACCTGATGGCTACGCAAGGCCTTCAACAGCCCCAAACCGTCCATGCCGGGCATGTTGTAATCGGACAGCACCAGGTGAACCGGGGTCTGGGTCAGCTTCTGATAGGCGCCCTGGCCGGAGTTTTCGACCATGTAGTTCTTGATGCCGATTTCATCCAGGCTTTGGGTAATGATCCCCCGGCTCGTCGACATATCGTCAACAACCATGACGCGGAGAGAGTCTTTCAAGCTCATTGTTCTTTCCTTCTGCTCTGCTTGCAGCCGTGGCCAGGGTTACCTGCCAGCGGGTGAGTTGACGTAAGTGGTGATCCCGGCCGTCTTCAGGTGCTGCGCAGCCGGGCCTGACATGCGCTCGGAATGACCGATGAAGAGGGTACCGCCCGGGTTCAGGGCATTCTGAAAGGCGCTCCAGACCTTCTGCTGGGTCGGGTTGTCGAAATAGATCGCAACGTTCCGGCAGAAGATCGCATCGAACTTCCCTTTGAACGGGAAAGGTTCAATCAGGTTCAGCACCCCGAAAGTGATCAGCTTGCGCAGGCTTTCCGGCAGCCGCCCGTCGGGGTCGCGCTTCGGCACCAGCTTGCTGTATTTGGCGTCGATCTGGGCCAGCTCGTCCTCAGGGTATTTGGCCGCCTGGGCATGGCGCACAACCACCGGGTCGATGTCGGTGCCCAGGATCTTGATGTCGAGCTTTGCGGCCTCCGGACACACGTCCAGCAGCGTCATCGCAATCGAGTAGGGCTCCTGCCCGTTAGAGCAGCCTGCCGACCACAACCGTACCCGGCCGCCGCGCCGCGCCTGTTCCACCAGCGGTGGCAGCACGTCATTGCGCAGGGTTTCGAAGTGATGCGGCTCCCGGAAGAAATGGGTCACATTTGTGGTCAGCAGCGACAGCAGCCCGCTGCGTTCCTCGTCGGCATTGGGGCCGTCCAGGCTGGCAAGGTAGTCCTTGAAGTTGGTGATATTGCGCTGGCGCAGCTTGCGGGCCAAGCGCGACGACACCAGGGGCTTCTTGCTGGCCGCCATGGCCAGGCCGAAGTGTTTATGCGCGAACTGCGCAATGGCTTCGAATTCCTGGTCCGACAGCGAAAAGCTGTCCGCATTGGGAGTGATGGTACCTTCAGCGCTCACGGCATCACCTGCTCCGGAGCCGAGATCACCGCATCAAGATTGATGATGCGCACCATGGTGTCATCATGGGAGATGATACCCTGAATGTACTCCATCGTGTTGCGGCTATCCACCGGCGGGGTGTCCTGGATGTCGTCCGGGTTGATCGAGATGATCTCGGAAACCGATTCAGCCAGAAGGCCCACCGGTTTGCCGTGCACGGAGACGACGATGACCACATTGCGCTCGCTTGCTTCGGTCTGCTGCAAGCCGAAACGGGCGGAGAGATCATAGATCGGGATCACCGCGCCGCGCAGGTTCATAACCCCCAGCACGTCGGCAGGGGCATGCGGCAGGATGGTCACCGGAGACCAGCGCCGGATTTCCCGGATCTGGGTGATTTTCAGGCAGAACGCCTGTCCGGCCACGGTGAAGCTGACAAACTCGCTGTGTTCAGCGTGTTTCACTTCCTGATCGGTTTGCTTCGCTTCAGCTTGCATTGCTCATTCTCCGCTCGGTGTCAAAGGCGGCCGCTGTGGGCGAGGCCGCAATGATGCTTTCAGGGTCCAGGATCATGGCGATTTTACCGTCGCCAAGAATGGTTGCCGCGGCGACGCCGGGGATCTCCCCGCAGACGCCGTCCAGGCTTTTGATCACCACCTGGCGCTGGTCGTGGATGTCATCCACTGCCAAGGCGCAGCGCTGGCCGGTTTCGGTCTCCACCAGAAGGTAGACCCCGGCCTGCTGATCGCTTTCACGGTACAGGCCGAGGGCGCCGGCGACATCGCAGATCGGTACGAAGTTGCCGCGGATCGACAGCAGGGTGCCGTCGGCCCCCAGGCTGTTGATCATGTCGTCGCTGCCGCGCATGGTTTCGACGATCGAGGTGATCGGCACCACCATGGTCTGATCAGCCACGGACACCACCATGCCGTCCATCACTGCCAGGGTCAGCGGCAGGATGATGGTGAATGTGGAGCCCTTGCCCGGCGCGGAAGAGATGTTGATGCGCCCGCCGAGGCCGGTCACCGCATTCTTCACCACGTCCATGCCGACGCCGCGGCCGGAGAGATTGGAAATCTCCTTGGCCGTTGAAAAGCCGGGCGCAAACAGCAGGTTGTCGATCTCGCCATCCGTCAGTTCAGCGTTTTCCGGGATCAGCCCCTTCTCGATCGCAATCTGTTTGACGCGCGGGCGGTTCACGCCGGCACCGTCGTCTTTGATCTCGATGCAGACACTGCCGGAGCGGTGCGAGGCAGACAGCCGGATTTCACCGACCTTGGACTTCCCTGCGGCTTCCCTGTCCTCGGGCTTCTCCACGCCGTGGTCGACCGCGTTGCGCAGGATATGCGTCAGCGGGTCGGACAGCCGTTCGATGACAGTCTTGTCGACCTCGGTGTTTTCACCCTCGGTGACCAGCTTGCAGGTCTTGCCGGTGGCGGCCGAAGCCTCGCGGACGATCCGGGCCATGCGCTGGAACAGCGGCTTCACAGGCTGTGCGCGGATGGCCATGACACCTTCCTGGATGTCGCGCGCCAGGTTTTTGAAACCTTCCAGCTCGGTCTCGACGTCGCGGGTATCCGAGACGTTGAGATTGGCGATCTGCTGGGCCAGCATCGAATGGTTGATGATAAGCTCCCCGACAGCGTTGATCAGCCGGTCCACCCGCTCGAGCTCGACGCGGAGCGTCGGCTTGGGACCGCCGCGCTGCTCCTGTTTGCCGCTCTCGGCTTTCGGGGCCGAGGCCTTTTCTTCGGCAACTGCCGGTTTGGCTTCGGGTTCAGGTGCGGGGACCGGCGGCTCAAAAGGGGCTGCAGGCGCCTCCCCCTCAGGGGCAGCTGCGGCATCTCCGGCTGGCGGTGCAGCGAACATCGCATTCAGCGCGGCCAACGCATTGGCTTCCGCCTCGGCATCGCCATCACCATTGATCGACAGCTCGCACAGGCCCTCGACGAATTCGAACACGGCCTCAACCTTCGAACGCGTCTCCTTGGTGACCAGCACCAGATCCCAGGCCAGATAGGCTTCCGCCATGTCCATGGCATCAAAACCGGGCAGCTCATTCTCGTCCATGGTGACGGTCAGCTCACCCAGATCCTTGAGCGCCTGGAACAGGAAGAACGGCTCGTTGCCGGTGCCATACATTTCCTTCAGCGGCTGGAAGCGGATCCGGTAGGTCTCTTCCTGCGGTTCCGCCGGAGCGCCGCCCAGATCGCCAAGATCCATCATGGGCGCCGGGCCGCCGAGCCCCATCGGCTCGAAGGTGAGGTCTTCCTCTTCTTCCGGAATGTATTCATCCAGCGCCGCCAACAGCGTATCATTGTGCGCTTCGTCTATCTCGCCGCCGTCCCGGGCAACTTCGACCAGCGCTGACAGTTGATCGCTAGAACGCAGCAGCAGCTGGATCAGCTTCTCATCCAAGTCCAGCCGGTTGGACCGCACTTCGTCAAATACTGTTTCGAACCGGTGGGCAAAGGCCACCAGATCATCGAGGCCAAAGGCCCCCGCGCCACCCTTGATCGAGTGCACGGCGCGGAAGATCGCATTGACCACCTCAGGGTCGTGATCGCCTCCTTCGATGGCGGTCAGACCCTCATCCGTTGCTTCAAGGAGCTCTTCGCACTCCTCAAAGAAGGTATCCTGAATCGACCCCGACATCTTACGCCGCGGCTCCGGTCACGCGCTTCAACGCAAAAATAAGCGAGGCGTCGTCAAACGGCTTGGTGATCCAGCCGGTGGCGCCGGCACCGCGGGCGCGGGCCTTCAGTTCAGGCGCGCTTTCGGTTGTCAGAACCAGGATCGGCACTTTGGAATTGATGCCGGTGCCGCGCAGCTCCTCGATCACGCCGAACCCGTCCAGGTTGGGCATGTTGATGTCAGTGATGACGACATCGGGATCCACGTCAGGGTACATATCCACACCCTCGCGGCCATCAACCGCGCAATGGTATTCAAAACCCGCTTCTTCCAGGGTCGCGGCCAGAAGATTCCTGATCGTGCGGGAATCGTCGATTGCCAGAACTTTGGTTTTCATGCTGTTTCCTCGTCTTCAAAACGGTTGGGCTCCAGCCCCAGAAGCGTCAGGGACTTGCGGCAGGATTCGGTGATATTGGTGACTGCGAAGCCCACCCCCTCGGACCGCCATTGCTGCTCTGCACCAAGCAGAAGCTGCAAACAGCGCGAGGGCATCAGGGCAACACCGCTGCAGTCGATTTCGACCGCCTTGGCGCGCGCGCCTTGCAGGAAGGCGATCAGAGGATCCAGCTCCGCGAAGGCGTTCGGCAGGTCCAGAATGTGCTTTTGCGTTTCCGTAGTCATTTTCGGCGATTCGCACCCCCGTTGTCGGCGATCAATTTGAGTTCGATTGGGCAATTCTTACGAGCGGGGCCTTAACATTTGATTGCCGCCGCACCGGCGAAAAGAAAGATTCATAAGGAGGCGCACCGCATTTTTGCGGCAGAAATCCGATCAATTTTTATCTGTGTTTTTATGGCTGAAAGAATCACCTGGAGACGCCAATTCAAGCGTATTTCCGGCCCTTTCCGCTGCTTCCAGTTGTATTTTAACCCAGCCTTCAGAAAGTGACGCGGACGCGCGACGGAATTCAGCTGGTTTCCTTTTTAAATTGGGCATGCTCTGCAGGCTGTAAGCTGCAAATTAACATCTGCGCTCCATTCTGACAGGCATCACTATTGCGGTGGCCTAGACCGCACTGCTCTTAGGAGGACGGAATGAAAGCGTTCAAATCGCTCAAGCTGGCACATAAATTGCCGCTGTTTGTTGTTGGGTTCGGTGTGCTTGTGACGGCGATTCTCGTCACCATCAGCACGATCAGCTTCCAAAAAAGCGCCGAAAAAACTGCGGAAGACCAGTTCCGCTCCATGGTGGCGGACCGGAAATTCTCGGTGCAGACATTGCTGGACGGCATCCACGCCGATGTGCAGACCCTGGCGGCGGTGCCATCGACGGCCACCGCCATCGAATGGCTGACGATGACCTGGAACGATCTCGATGGCAATCCGGGCCAGATTCTTCGCCAGGCGTATATCGACGACAACCCGAACCCAATCGGGCAGAAGCATCTGCTGCTGCGCGGCACCGGTGACTCGCCGTATCACATGCATCACGAGACCTTTCATCCGGCCTACAAGACCCTGATCGAAAGCAAGGGCTACTATGATGCCTTCCTGATCAACCTGGCTGGCGACATCGTCTACTCAGTGTTCAAGGAAAACGACTACGGCACCAACATGATGACCGGCCCGTTCAAGGACTCCGGCCTGGCCACAGTTTACCGGGCGGCACTGGAAGGCAGCCGTGGCGAAGTGTTCTTTGCGGATATGGAACCTTATGCGCCTTCCGGCGGAGCGGCGGCTGCTTTTGCGGCGTCACCCGTTGTGAATGACGCAAATTTGACCGTTGGCGTGCTGGCAGTGCAGATCCCGGTGGATCTGCTGGCAGCCATTGTCAACAATGAGCAGGGTATGGGCGATACCACCCAGGTTTATATTCTGGGCGCGGACCATCTGGCGCGCACGAGCTCCCGTTTCGATGGCAGTTTCGAAGTGCTGTCCCAACTGCCGGAAACCGAACAAGTTCAAAGCGCTTTTGACGGCCAATCACATGTGCTGCGGGGCGTAAGCGGCCTCAGCGGCCAGAAGGTTCTGGCCTATTCCGAGCCGCTGCCGCTGGCCTTTGCCAACTGGGCGATCATTGCCGAGCAGGATTGGGCGGAGCTGATGGCGCCTGCTGCTGAGAAGCGCAACATGCTGCTTCTGGCTTCGCTGATCTGCGCCGGCGGCATGTCCCTCGTCGGCTGGCTTTTTGCGCGCTCTGTGACGCGTCCGATCGACCGGATCTGCGCGGACATGGAGGCGGTGTCCTCGGGCGATCTCGATACGGAGGTCGCGGCGGCCAGCCGCGGCG
>NZ_JAQNCY010000016.1 GCF_028368855.1 Leisingera sp. SS27
CGGACCGGACCCCAGGACCTACCCCAAAATCATTCCGAACTACCTGTCCGCCGAGACCGACTGCCGGACAATCGTCGACGGCATCAATATCGCCCGGCGCATTGCCCGGCATAATCCTTTGGCATCCAAGATTGCCGAGGAATTCCGCCCCAGCGCTGGCCTGGCAATGGAAGATTACGAAGGAACACTGGATTGGGCGCGCAGCAACTCGGTTTCAATTTATCACCCCACTGGCACCTGCAAGATGGGAGCGGGGGAGAATGCAGTGGTAGATGAAAAGCTGCGCGTTCACGGCGTCGAAGGGCTGCGTGTTGCCGATTGTTCCATCATGCCGGAAATCGTCTCCGGCAACACCAACGCACCCGCGATCATGATTGGCGAAAAGGCCAGCGACCTGATCGTAGGCTAACAAATGAAGCCCCGAGCTTCCTCCTACGCTCACCCGAAACCCAAGCATTCGTTCCAAAGGAGAACCCGCCATGAAAATGACCACCGAAGAAGCCTTCGTCAAAACCCTGCAAATGCACGGCATCGAACACGCCTTTGGCATCATCGGTTCGGCCATGATGCCGATTTCCGATATCTTTGAGCCGGCAGGCATCACCTTCTGGGACTGCGCCCACGAAGGGTCGGGCGGCATGATGGCGGACGGCTACACCCGCGCCACCGGCAAAATGTCGATGATGATTGCCCAGAACGGCCCCGGCATCACCAACTTTGTGACCGCCGTGAAAACCGCCTACTGGAACCACACCCCGCTGCTGCTGGTCACCCCGCAGGCCGCGAACAAAACCATGGGTCAGGGCGGTTTCCAGGAAATGGAACAGATGCGCATGTTTGCCGACTGCGTCTGCTACCAGGAAGAAGTGCGCGACCCCTCGCGCATGGCCGAAGTCCTGAACCGCGTCATCATGCAGGCCAAGCGCAACTCAGCGCCGGCCCAGATCAACGTGCCGCGCGACTACTTCACGCAAGTGATCGACATCGACCTGCCCGCAATCGTCGACTTTGAACTGCCCTCCGGCGGCGCGGATGCGGTGAGCCAGGCAGCTGAGCTGCTGTCGAACGCCAAGTTCCCGGTCATCCTGAACGGTGCCGGCGTTGTCATCGGCGGCGCGATCCCCGCGTCCATGGCCCTGGCCGAGCGTCTGGATGCCCCGGTTTGCGTTGGCTACCAGCACAACGACGCCTTCCCTGGCTCGCACCCGCTGTTTGCTGGCCCGCTGGGCTATAACGGCTCCAAGGCCGGCATGGAGCTGATCTCCAAAGCTGACGTTGTTCTGGCACTCGGCACCCGCCTGAACCCGTTCTCGACCCTGCCCGGCTATGGCATCGACTATTGGCCGACCGATGCGAAAATCATCCAGGTTGACATTAACCCGGACCGCATCGGCCTGACCAAGAAAGTCACCGTTGGCATCGTCGGCGACGCCAAGCAGGTTGCAGACACCATCCTGGGCAAACTGTCCGACACCGCAGGCGACGAGGGGCGCGACGAGCGCAAGGCACTGATCGCGCACACCAAATCCTCCTGGGCGCAGGAACTCTCCTCGATGGACAGCGAGCAGGACGATCCCGGCACCACCTGGAACGAGCGTGCCCGCGCTGCCAAGCCTGACTGGCTGTCGCCCCGCCGCGCATGGCGTGCGATCCAAGCCGGCCTGCCGAAGGATGCGATTATCTCCTCCGACATCGGCAACAACTGCGCCATTGGCAACGCCTACCCGTCGTTTGAAGAAGGCCGAAAGTACCTGGCCCCTGGCCTGTTCGGCCCCTGCGGTTACGGCCTGCCGGCGGTTGTCGGTGCGAAAATCGGCTGCCCGGACGTTCCGGTTGTCGGTTTCTCGGGCGACGGCGCATTTGGCATCGCAGTCACCGAGCTGACCGCAATCGGCCGCGAGGAATGGCCCGCCGTGACCCAGGTTGTGTTCCGCAACTACCAGTGGGGCGCGGAAAAGCGTAACTCCACCCTGTGGTTCGACGACAACTTTGTCGGCACCGAGCTGGACCAGCAGGTCTCTTACGCCGGGATCGCCAATGCCTGCGGCCTGAAAGGCGTGATTGCCCGCACCCAGGACGAGCTGACCGACGCCCTGCGCCAGGCCTGCGAAGACCAGAAGAAAGGCATCACCACCCTGATCGAAGCGATGATCAACCAGGAACTGGGTGAGCCGTTCCGTCGCGACGCAATGAAGAAACCGGTCGCCGTTGCTGGCATCAGCAAAGACGACATGCGTCCGCAGCAGGTCTGAACCTGATGCCCGTGCCCTTTGACCTCTCTTTTGGCCAGGGGGCCTATCTGGCCGCCGCGTTATTCGCGGCGGCCGTCATCCGCGGCTTTTCCGGCTTCGGGTTTTCCGCGATCTTTATCATTCTGGCAGCGCTGACCACCAATCCGCTGCCGCTGATCCCGGTGGTGTTTTCCTGCGAAATCGCCATGACCGTGTTTCAGGCGCGCGGCATCCGCCCGCATATCGACTGGCGCCGCGCCTTTGCCCTGCTGGCAGGTGCCGCCGTCGCCACTGTTCCCGCCATCGCCATCATGGCCCGGCTGGGCGAGTACGAGGCGAGGCTGGCGATCTCCTGCCTGATCCTGGTGCTGAGCCTGGTTTTGCTAAGCGGCTGGCAGCTGGAACGCCCGGTCGGGCGCAATGGCACCGCGGGTGTCGGCGCCATCGCAGGCATCGCCAACAGCGCCGGTGTCGGCGGCCTGCCGGTGGCGGCCTTCCTGACCGCGCAACCGGTGCCGCCTGCCGTGTTCCGCGCCACGATGATCGTGTTTCTGACCGGCATCGACCTGATGGCGCTGCCGGTGATGGCCGCAAACGGGCTGGTAGGCCCGGAAACGCTAACCGGCATTTTGCTGGCCTTTCCCATCCTCGGGCTTGGCATCTGGGCCGGCTCCCGCGGTTTTCATGCGGTTTCGCAAAGACTGTTCCGGCGCGCGGTGGTGCTGATGCTGACCGCCTTTTCGCTGATCAATATTGCACGGCTGGCGTTCTGAACGCCCGACGCCCCGAACCGTAGCTACAGGACCAATGCCCGTGACCAAAACACTCTCGCCCCTCGAACTGCTGCAGGCCGAAGCCCCGGCCACCCGTCCTGTTGTTGCCCTTAGCGAAGGCACTGACCCCCGCGTCGTGGCGGGTGCCCTGGCCGCGCATCAGGCCGGTATCGCCGATGTGATCCTGATTGGCCCGCAGGCAGAAGTCGAAGCAGCCCTGCAAGCCGAAGGTGCCAGCGCAAGCGAGGGCGTCGCGGTTCATGACCCGGCCACATCCGGGCTGACCGAGGCCTTCGCGGCTGAGTACCACAGCCTGCGCAAGCACAAGGGCGTGGACGCCGCCGCCGCCCGCGCCGCTGCCGAAACTCCGCTGGTCTATGCCGCCATGCTGGTGCGTTTGGGCCATGCCACCGGCACCGTCGGCGGCGCGGTCCACACCACCGGCGATGTGGTGCGCAGTGCCATTCAGGTGATCGGCATGGCGCCGGATGCGGGCATGGTCTCCTCCTTTTTTCTGATGTACCCGCCCGAAGGCGCCCCCGATGGCGCCCGGGCGATGCTCTATTCCGACTGCGGCCTGGTGATTGATCCGAACCCCGCCGAGATGGTGTCGATCGCCGCCGCCTCGGCCCGGTCCGCACAAGCGCTGCTGCGGGTGGATCCGAAACTGGCCTTCCTCAGCTTCTCCACCAAGGGCAGTGCCAAGCATCCGGCGGTGGACAAGGTGGCCGAGGCGCTGAGCCTGTTTCAGGACGCCCACCCTGATCTGCAGGCCGATGGCGAACTGCAGTTCGACGCCGCCTTTGTGCCCGCGATCGGGGAACGCAAATCGCCCGGATCCAGTGTTGCGGGCAAGGCCAATGTGATGATCTTCCCAAATCTGGATGCCGGCAACATCGGCTATAAGATCACCCAGCGGCTGGGCGGTTATTCCGCCATCGGCCCGGTTCTGCAGGGGCTGGCAAAACCCGCCAACGACCTGTCGCGCGGCTGCAGCGCCGAAGACGTCACCCAGATCATCGCAGTCACCATCCTGCATGCGGACCACGTTCCCCCCCTTTAGAAACAGTAGGCATTTGCCTTTAGAGAAAAGTTGCAACCCCACAGGTAAAAAAGGAAAGTTTCCTGCCATGTCTATTCTGGAGCATTTCACGTTACTTCAATCGGCCGAGATAAAAAGGAAAGCCTACCTGCTTCTACCGGGCGTGGCGGTGTCGGCCATTGTAGCCATCACCGCGCAGTTCCTAGCCGAACACTATGCAACACCTGCTATGCTATTGGCGTTGCTGCTGGGTATTGCCGTCAGTTTCCTTAGTGAAGAAGGCAAGGCTATTCCCGGCATCGCCTTTTCTGCCCGCTCTCTGCTGCGGCTGGGAGTTGCGTTTCTGGGGGTTCGAGTGTCGATGGTGTTGATGATGGAACTGGGCTGGGACTTGATCGCCCTGGTTGCGGGCGGTGTGGTCGCCACCATCGTCTTCGGCTTCGCCGTGGCACGGGTTTTTGGGCACGAGTGGCGCTTTGCGTTGCTAACTGCTAGTTCGGTTGCCATCTGCGGCGCCTCGGCGGCGATGGCAGTAAGCGCCATCTTGCCAAGTGACGAACGCTCCGAGGAACGACTGATCTTTACCGTGCTGGGCGTCACCGTCCTATCAACCATGGCCATGATCGCTTATCCGATCCTGGTGAACCTTCTGGAGTTAAACTCGATCCAGGCCGGCGTCTTCTTGGGCGGCACCATCCATGACGTGGCACAGGTGGTCGGCGCGGGCTTTTCGATCTCCGAGCAGACCGGCGACATCGCCACCTTGGTCAAGCTGATGCGCGTTGCTATGCTGGCGCCCATTGTATTGTTGGCCTCACTGATGATCCGCTCCTTTACCGAGCTGCCCAGTGGCGGCAATCGCCCGCCAGTTCTGCCGGGTTTTGTGATTACATTCCTAGTGCTGGCCGGGATAAACTCCTTTGGGGTGATCCAACCAGCCGTCACCGAATTTCTTAGCCAGGCCTCGCGCTGGCTGCTACTCACCGCCATCGCCGCAGTGGGTATGAAAACTAACTTGAAACAGGTTCTGGCAGTTGGTGGCTCGGCCATTGCCGTGATCATCATCGAAACTCTGTTCATTGCCGGATTGATCCTGGCAGGGATCGAAATGCTAACCTGATCTGTGCAATCGAAAGACAGGCTCGACAATCTGCCACCCGATTAGTGTTCTCATCTGAACCCTGAAAAGTCTCAGCGGTTTAAAGGCTGGACTGGGTTCCCGAACAGCGAGAACGCTCGACTTAAAAACTCGGTAACGGAACGGGGATGTACCTGACCTGCTTCCCGGAACCTAGACCGGTGGAAGAGAGAATTTTCCCGTAATATGCCCGGCAGGCAACGCGGAGAATCCCGATGCGGAAATCACGGTTCAGCGAACAGCAGATCGCCTTCATTCTAAAGCAGGTTGATGATGGGTTGAGTGTGCAGGAAGTCTGCCGCAAGGCAGGCGTTTGCCAGCAGACCTATTACCGGTGGCGCAAGAAGTACGGCGGGCTGATGCCATCCGAATTGAGACGCCTGAAGCTGCTTGAGGAAGAGAATGGCCGAATGAAGAGGATGGTGGCCAACTTGTCCCTCGACAAAGCAATGCTTCAGGAGGTGCTGGCAATAAAGGTGTAGGGGTCGATTTAGGCTGAGTGCAGAATAGGGCGGTAAGTGTCCGTCGTCAGAGATTTTGGGCCAGTTTTGCAGCCTGAGCTAAGAGAGGGTCTGGCTCATCTTGCTGGTTTGATTATGCGGCGGATTTGCGGTGGAGCAAGCGCCGGGTTTCGATAGTCTTTCGTTTGATCCTTTCTCGTTGTTTCAGGATGGTCTGGCCGCGCCCGAAGTAGACATCGGCTGGGGTGAGGTTCTGCAGGCTCTCGTGGTATCGTCGGTGGTTGTAATGCTCGACGAAGGCATCGATCTTCTGCCTGAGATCGCCGGGAAGGAAGTAGTTCTCCAGCAGGATACGGTTCTTCAGGGTCTGGTGCCAGCGCTCGATCTTGCCCTGGGTTTGCGGGTGATATGGGGCACCGCGGACATGATCCATCTGCCGATCTTCCAGCCAATCGGCCAACTCGCCCGAGATGTAACTCGACCCGTTGTCACTGAGCAGGCGGGGCTTGTGCAGAACCTTCGCCTGATCACAACCCGAAGCCTGCAGCGCCAGGTCGAGCGTGTCGGTCACATCGCCTGACTTCATCGTCGTGCAAAGTTTCCAGGCGATGATGTAGCGGCTGTAATCGTCGAGGATCGTGGACAGGTAGAACCAGCCCCAGCCGATGACCTTCAGGTAGGTAAAGTCGGTCTGCCAAAGCTGGTTCGGTCGGGTCGTCTTGTCACGGAACTCGTCAGAGGCGGACAGAACCACATAGGCCGGGCTGGTGATCAGGTCGTAGGCCTTGAGGATGGAGAGTGTCCGACCTTTTGTGTATGACTGATCCGGTCCATGCTTCACCGAAAGGAAGCATGAATGAGCATCTCGAAAGAAATCCTGGACGAACTGCTGAAGGGCGTGGAGCGCCCTGAAGACCTGCTCGGCGATGCCGGGCTGATGAAAGAGCTGAAGATCAAGCTCATGGAGCGGATGCTGGGTGCCGAGCTGACAGCGCATCTGGGCTATGAAGAAGGCGAGGACGCGCCTGCCGGTCAGAGCAACCGGCGCAACGGCACGTCGACCAAGGTGCTGAAAGGCCAGGACGGGGAGATGCCTGTTGCGATCCCGCGGGACCGTAACAGCAGCTTCGAGCCTGAGCTGGTGAAGAAGGGCCAGACCCGGATCGATGGGATCGATGACAAGATCGTCGGGCTCTACGCCGCCGGTCTGACGGTGCGGGACATCCAGGCCCATCTGCTTGATCTCTACGGCCTGAAGGTATCGCCCGACCTGATCAGCCGCGTCACCGATGCGGTGCTGGACGAAGTCAGGGAATGGCAGAGCCGCGCCCTGGACCGGATGTATCCCATCGTGATCTTCGACGCGCTGCGGGTGAAAATCCGTGATGCTGACAGCCGGACGGTCAAGAACAAGGCCGTCTACGTCGCCCTCGGCGTCACCCGCGATGGGAGCCGTGAGGTTCTGGGCCTGTGGATCGCCGAGAACGAGGGCGCCAAATTCTGGCTCTCTGTGATGAACGAGATGAAGAACCGGGGCGTCCAAGACATCCTGATCGCTGTCGTGGACGGGCTGAAGGGCTTTCCTGAGGCCATCACCGCTGCCTTCCCGGATGCCATGGTCCAGACCTGCATCGTGCATCTGGTGCGCCATTCCCTGAATTTCTGTTCTTGGAAGGACCGCAAGGCCGTGGCCGCCGACCTGCGCCGGATTTGCAGCGCCCCGACTGCCGATTTGGCTGAAGCTGAGCTCGATGCCTTCGAGGAGAAATGGGCCGGGAAATACGCCTCCATCGCCCCGGCCTGGCGCCGGGCATGGCAGGAGGTAATCCCGTTCTTTGACTTCGATCCGGCGATCCGGAAAATCATTTACACCACAAATGCCATAGAAAGCCTGAACCGCGTGATCCGGAAATCAATCAAGACGCGTGGCTCCTTCCCGACCGACGAGGCCGCGACCAAGCTCATCTACCTCGCAATCCGAAAATTTGAGAAGGATGGCCGGAACGTACGGGAATGGTTTGCGGCCCGCAATCAGTTCGCCATAATGTTCGGCGAGCGCTTCGACGCTTGAGTATTTGAAACCGCATGGGCCGGGCCAGATACACAGACTTCAGGACACTCCCTGAGGATGCGATAGACCGATGCCTCTGACACAAAATACTTTTCCGTCTCAGTGAATTGCACGGCCAACTCGCGCGGCGACAGATCGCTTTCCTGCAGGGCCAGCTCCTTGATCTTCTCGCGCACCGGCTCAGGGATGCGGTTCTAGACCCGCGACGGCCTGGGACTGCGATCTTCCAGCGCCTCAGGGCCGCCCGACAAATACCGATCATACCAGCGGTAGAAGGTCGTTCTGGGGATGCCGAGCTTGTCCAGCGTGCGCCTGGTCGGCAGGTGCGACCCTTCCACCAGCCGGATGATCTCCAGCTTCTCAGATGCGGGATACCTCATTCGCCGTCGCCCCCATCCGCGATCATGCTTTTTTGAGCAGCCGCAACTCCAGGGCCTGCTCAGCGACAACTTCCTTTAGATCTCGGGCTTCACGGCGAAGGTCTTTGACCTCGCTCGACGTCGCCGCACGCGCCGTATCGCCCGCCAGGCGTTTCTTCCCAGCTTCGAGGAATTCCTTGGACCAGCTGTAATACAAGCTCTGCGCAATGCCCTCGCGGCGACACAGCTCTGCAATGCTGTCTTCGCCCTTCAGGCCGTCCAAGACGACCCTGATCTTCTCCTCCGCCGAGTACTGCTTGCGGGTGGCCCGACGGATGTCTTTAACAACCTTCTCGCCGTGGCTCTGCTTGGTTCCGGATTTCTGTCTCATCTCCACTCCTTGGTGGTTACGATGTGCCAGAAACCCTCTCTTATCAAATAACCCTAAACTGTCCCATTGGCGCTGACGTCAGACAAGCATTTCATCATTTTAACGTACTTATAAAGCTTTTCTCGCCATTGATGAGGGCAGTACGGTCATTCCGCTTTTTCGCAAAGAGGAAGCTTCTTATCAATTTGCTACACAGGAACTAGCCCATTTACTCTCCTCTCGATCCATCCAGGCGTTCCACCAAAAAGTCAACAAACGCGCGGATTTTGGGCGCAAGGTTCCGTTTTTCGGCAAATGTAACAGCAACATCCGCGTGGTCATGAATATATTCCGGGAACAGCCTGACAAGCTCGCCTGAGAACAGCTTTTCCGAAACCAGATATTCTGACAACCTTGCAATGCCCAGCCCCGCCAACACTGCCACATAGACGGCATCGGCACTGTTGCCTTCAAAATTCCCGGTTGCCTCAACCGAGTATTTCTTGCCATCAAATTCAGCTTGCCAGTCATTCCTTTCGACCACATTTGATGTGCGGAGGCAGTTACAGTTAGCAAGGTCACTAAATTCTTCGGGCATGCCGTAGCGTTCCAAGTAAATGGGCGAAGCACACAGGATGCGCTCATTCTTCATTATTCTCTTGGTTATGAAATCTGGATTTACGAATTGCTCACTCAAGTTGACCGCGACGTCGAAATTTTCCTCTTCCAATTCAACTTTGCGATCGGTGAGCTCCAACATGACGGTGACGTCCCGAAACTCGTCGAGAAACTTTGGAAGGAACGGGATCAGTTGAGATTTACCGAATGCGACACTAGACGCGACACGAAGAACACCTTTTGGATGCGTATCAATGTGGTGTATGTGCGCTTCGGCCTCAAAAAACTTTTCCGCCATCGCGCTGCATTTTTCGTAGAATTCGCGACCTTCGTCGGTGACGTACACTCCCGTTTGAGTGCGGTGAAGTAACCGGCATCCGACGTGGTCTTCCAACTGCCTGATCTGTTTGCTGATCGCAGAAGGCGTTTGCCCATTCGAACGGGATGCCGCCGAAATACTTCCCAAGTCCACGACCTTCACAAAAGAAATCATCTGCGAGGAAATATCCATACCGGTTAGCTCCTTTCCAATTTGGAATAGCCCCTATGCGCAATACACGGATTGGCAACACAGAGCTCAGCCCCTAATTTCTGCAGTGCAGCAAAACATACCGCAACGCAGCAAAAAGTAAAGAGTTCACCCAAATGCGATCACGACAACTTGCAAAAACGTTGTGCCAGAAACCGCATCTGAAGGTGCATCGGTGGCTCGGTCTGCAGCACGGTATGGCTGAATTTGAAGGGAAGAAACATGGAACAGAGTAGCAACTTAAAGAACATCTCTCACTTGCAGCACGCAGCAGTTGGTTTCGCAGTTCGCGTCACTTGCAAGGGCAAAGCGGTGTTAAATGACTTTTCAGACGCACTCACAAGTCTGCAAATCGGCAGAATGGAAACGGCGCTTCGTTCGATGTCTGATGACCAGCTGAAAAAAGCTGGCGTTAAGCGCCGCGATATCCCGCAGCACGCGAGATGCCTCCTTACGTGCAAATGAGTTGAATGAGGTGTTAAACAAACGCGCTTTCCTCATCTGACGAAGAGACAAAGAATTGCCGATTTCGTTTGAAACGGCATTAAGCGGCGCAAGAAAAAGGTCCTCCCAAAGATATCTTTGCGTCGCACTTGACGGCTCCTACCCTGGGCCGACTCTACCAAGACCGGCCCTCTCTCCTCCTCCCAGGGGCCGGTCTTTTTACAATTTCAGAAAATCATCTGTTTTCGCGCTTAGTCGTTTGGCTTTGTTAAAGACTCAGAAAGTTCGAGCAACAGCTTCCTGACCTCATTTGTTCAAACCGGGTCCGCACAGACCATCTGATGAGACGAAAAGGTGTCTCAGTTTGTTTGAAATGAGACACCTTTCGAGAGGTACCCCTTTCCGGCTTATTGGAACTTTTTCGATCCCGGGTGGTCAGCGATATTTGAGCGCGAGGAACAATCATCATTGGAGGAAAAGATGAAACGCCTGTTGAACCAAATTCGAAACCTGACATTGGGCCTGTTGGCTGGTTCTTTTGTATTTGTGCATGGGTCACAAGCCGGCATGCCCGGTATGCGCGGGTCGCAGCATCTTGGCATCACCGTGCCGAATGTGCAGGAAGCCGTGGATTTTTTTGTGGATGTCATCGGCTGTGAAGCCTTTTATTCGATCGGACCATTTGGTCCTTTTGAAGACGACTGGATGACCGTCAACCTCAACGTAAACGAAAAGGCAGTTATCAAAATTGCAACTCTGGTACGTTGTGGAAACGGCCCATCGCTTGAGGTTTTTGAGTATACGTCACCTGACCAAGACGCTGAACCGCCACAAAACAGCGATATCGGTGGCCATCACTTGGCATTTTATGTCGATGACATGGACGCGGCTGTCGCATATCTGAAAGAGCAAAACGTCAAGGTTCTCGGTGAGCCGCACACGTTCACCGACACTGGGATGGAAGGTCTGACTTGGGTCTACTTCATGTCACCCTGGGGAATGCAGCTGGAAATCGTGAGTTACCCGTTCGGCCAAGGGTATGAGCGGACAACCGGCAGCCGGATGTGGGATCCTCGCTACTAAATCGGAGGATCAACGAATTGAGGCCGGGTTAAGTACCCGGCCTTGCATTTGCAAAAGGGGAGGTTGTGCAATGTCAATTAAAGGTAGCCAAGGTAGCCAAATTACAAAAGTGATGTGTCGCGTCGGTCTGACGCTCTTGATGACGCTCTTTGCCATCCCGAGCCTCGCCCATTTCGAACAATTTGAACCACGTGTTGTCTTTGCCGGCGAGGTTGAAGGCAAGTTACGCGTCTTCGTCCGGATGCCCCTTGGGCTGGCATTGCTGCCCGCGGACTGGAAAAGTATAGACGACGTTCGAGATTTGCCGTTCCTTATCAAGCATGAAACTGAGGATGGCCCCACGTATCTTGTGGATCGCGACGCATTGGCTGCCTCTCCAGAGAAACCGGCACAAAGTATTTTGGCCGGGCACCGTTTCTGGATCGACGGCCAGGAGATCAGCCAACCCGAGCTGGGGCGGGCGCGGATCGCCACACAGAATACCCTGCCGCAATTCAGCACAATGAAAAGCGCAAACTCAGGTCTTCCCGACCGTTTCATTGCCACTGAAACCGGCGAAATCGACCTTTTTGACGCCACATTGGATGTCGAATTTATACTGGCGGATGCTGGGGCCAACATCGAGAGTTTCAAGGTCGTAAGCACGCTTGGCAAGGATTTCGATACCATCGACCGGCTGGCCAATGTTGTGACCTTTTATGGAGCCGGCAAACCGGCTCGGCAAACTACCATTGGCGCATTGGATATCACCTTTGGCGACGCGCCCGAAGAGATCGGCAGCGTTATCAATCAGCTTCTGCACGGCGCCAAACATATCATGAAAGGTCTCGATCACGTTCTGATCATCGCACTAATCGCTTTGACTGCTTCAAGCTGGGTTGTCGTTCTTCGGAATGCGACCGGCTTCACCGTTGGCCATTCGATTACGCTGGCCCTGGGCGCCTATGGTTTTTTCCCATCCGCGGGATGGTTTGCGCCGATGGCAGAAATCTTTATCGCCGCGACGATCCTGTTTGGTGCCTGGCACATCATCAGGGAAAGACATCGCTCTCTCGGGCTCTATGCCGTGTTTGCAATCGGATTGGTCCATGGGGTTGGCTTTTCGTTCGCGTTGGAAGGTGTTTTGCAGGCGTCGGGCGATCACGCCCTGCTGACGCTGTTGTTCTTCAACCTTGGCGTTGAACTGGGTCAGATCGCTGTCTATCTGGCCTTCCTGCCCATCCTGCTTCTTCTGGACCGTCTGGCCAAGCCTCGCGAAGCAGCGTGGCAAGGCGCGGTAGCTGTCGGGATGATGGCGATTTCTGCCTACTGGGTTTTCGATCGCGGCTCTGACTTTGTTGGCGCCGTGCTCTGACTAGGCCATCCTACACTCTGATCAGGAGCATGCTTTTTTCAATCTGACCAAACCCAGCACATCGCCCGAAACGTCCTTCAATCTTCGTCGAGGGTTTTGAGTGTCGAGCGCTGAAGTCGAACCACGGACCGGACAATCCCAGTCGACACAAGGGCGGCGGATTTTCGAGTGTAGCAGAGGGAAATCGCTCAGGAGATTAGATCTGCTGCCCAGAAGGCAAGAAATCAAGTTAAATTAGTCAGTTACCAGAGGAGCTTATATTCTTGTCAAAAAAATGGACTCCCAAGCCGATCCGCGCAACAATTGAGGAAAAGCGATTACCAGCTAAGCCAGATGAGCTGCAGGAAGTAACTGAGATGACAATTTTCTCGCGGAGCACCGCAATAGAAAAGCTTGTGCGGACCTCAAAAGAACGGTGCAGATCGCAACACGGTCTTGTGTCCGTCAACGCCAATCCCGTTCTGAGATTGCAGAGCAACGAATTGTCGCAACGGCGCGAGAAGTTTTTGGATCAAATTGGCGGTGCCGCGGCAGAACTCGACAAATCCACGCTACTGCCCCATCGGTCACGCTATTGCATGCTGGTGTCCGACGCAGATGGCATTGTAATCGAGTCCTACATCCCTGAAGGACTCGAGGCGGAGTTTCAACGCAGCGGTCTTGCCGTTGGCGGGCTTTGGGATGAACGCGTTGCGGGCACCAATGGTATCGACCTGGCGTCAAAATCCGGACGCGCGGTTACCGTAACCGGCAAAGATCACTTCCATAGTTGTTTTTATGATTTCGCCTGCAGTTCGGCACCTCTTACAGATGCCGAAGACAACCTGATTGGGACCGTCACGCTTGTCGGGTCCACCCGCCGAAGAGCTGAAGAAATCGCGATGTGCGAACAGTCATTGCGACGAGCGTCCCGCCAATTCAAATCACGGCTGTTCAGATCATTCCACGCTGAAAGAATGACCGCGCGTATCATGTCCCGCGACCCAGAAACGCGGCGCTCTTACGAAACGCTTGTCGCCTGTAACGAGGAAGGTGTGATTGTTTCGCACTTGCCTCTTTGGCGATCTGGAGAGCAGCCGCTAGAACACAAAGGTATTGTCGGAAAACACCTAACGGATTTGTCTGGTATGGGCCTAGCCATCAACGTGCGAGGCCCTGCGATTGTACCCCCAAAGCGCAGAGTGAGTCAGCCAGAACATCAGCAGACCCTGCCACTCGTCCGCAAAGACACCAAGCTTGGACGATTTGCTGGCCAGGGTGGCGATTGCTCGGTCCTGGCCGAACGCGCACGCAAGTTAGCCGCACATCGCGTCCCACTCCTCCTTTGCGGTGAACCGGGTGTGGGAACAGAGGAAATTGCTCGCGCACTTATCGAAGATCAAAAGCTCGAATCACCCATGGGGTTGGCTCTGGACGCCGACCGGATTGCATCGGCGTCGGAACTGGCTGAAGCATTGAACAGCCTGCAATTCTTGTGTGAATACCCGATCAACGACCACACTCCGACGCTGATCCTGCAAAATGTTGACAAACTATCTGGTGACGCTCAGTTGAAGTTAGAGACCTTCCTAGCTTCGGCAGAAGACGAACAAGGAGTAGAGACCCGTGAGCGCAAGCCTCTGCTTTTGTTCACGGCTAATGGCACCTGGGACGATCTTGAAACGGGTGGCAGATTAGGACGTAATCTTCTCTACCTGATGGGGCAGTCGGTGCTGGAATTGCCGCCACTGCGGATGAGAGACAAGGCCATCGTGTTGGACGATTTTCTGGCGAACGACGTGGCCCGACCTGCCCAGGTCTCGGATCAGGCACGAGAGGTTTTGCTGAGTTACGACTGGCCGGGGAACAATCGTGAGATGCGTGCTGTTATTCGCGAAGCTCTGATTTGCGGGAATGGGAATAGGATCAACGCGACCGACTTGCCTGACCGTTTGTCGAACCGCCGCACCAAACCTGAAGCAGCGTCGCTCCGCGCATCGCTCAGCGAAGCGCTGGACAGTTCTGATTGGAATGTCACAAAAGCGGCGAAACTTCTCGGCAAAAGCCGTGCGACGGTTAATCGCTGGATCGCCGCCGAAGGCCTTCAGCGTCCGGATTAAAAGAACGGCCAGGCGATAACACCTGGCCGCTTCTATTTCAGACCTTTAAACTAATGCTTAGATGTTCTGAGCATTCATTTCCTGTGCGATGTATTCCGCTTGACGGATCGCCAGAGCAACAATCGTCAATGTCGGGTTACAAGCCGCAGACGAAGTGAACTGGCTGCCGTCTGAGACGAACAGGTTGTCAATGTCATGAGCCTGCCCATAGGCATTCACAACGCCCTTGTCGGCATCTGCATGCATCCGGTTCGTTCCCATATTGTGCGTCGCCGGGTACGCGGGCAATTCATAGACATCGGTCGCACCAACGGCTTCGTAAATCTGTGCGCTTGTTTCGTACATATGCGCCGTCATTTCGTAGTCGTTGTTATGTGGGGTCTTGGATACGATCGGAGCCGGCAAACCATATTGGTCCACTTCGCTATCGTGGAGCGTAATTGCGTTGCGCTCCTGTGCAAGGTCCTCACCCAGTACCCAGACGCCTGACATCTTGTCATAGTTTTCAAGCGCTCCGGCGACACTGCGGCCCCAACCAGTGTTCCCTGGCTCCAGGAAGGCCGCCATGAAGGGCAGGCCCAGAGACAGGAACTCTAAATAGTAGCCCCCGCTGAATCCACGCGCAGGATCGTGATAGACCTCGTCACCCACAATACCGGCAACCGACGTTCCGCGGAACATATGGACCTTCTCAGGTAGAGCCGCGTACACGCCGCCTGTGGTGTGGTTCATGTAGTTCTTGCCGACCTGACCCGAAGAGTTAGCCAGCCCGTCGGGGAACATCGACGAAGCAGAGTTGAGCAGCAAACGCGGACTTTCTATCGAGTTGCCAGCCACACAAACAATCCGCGCCTTTTGCAGGTGTTGATTACCGTCTTTGTCGGCATAGAGTACGCCCGAGGCTTTGCCGTCTTCGTCATGCTCGACTTTCAGAACCATGGCATCGGTGCGGATCTCGCACAGACCGGTTTCTTCTGCCCGCGGCAATTCGGTGTACATGGTGGACCATTTCGCGCCAATCGCGCAGCCTTGCATACAGAAGCCGATCTGCTGACACTGCGGACGATCATCTCGCTCGACCGAATTGATGGCCATTGGACCCGAGTTGTAGTCGGTGCGGCCGGTCCGGCGGCAACCTTCGGCCAGAACGCGGAAACCGTTGTTCCAAGGTAGGTGCGGCATACCCGTTGTCTTGCCCGTCACACCCATCTTGAGCTCGGCCTTTTCGTACCACGGTGTCATTTCATCGAGGTCGATTGGCCAGTCTTCCACATTGGCTCCATCGATCGCACCATAGTTTGTGCGCGTTTTAAACTCAAAATCCTTGAAGCGCAGCGCAACGCCTGCCCAATGATTTGTTGAACCCCCATATCCCTTGACGATCCATGCCGGTAACGTCGGGTGATTAACAGATCCATGCCAGCCACCACCCGAGTAACGCTTGTCCAGCCAGGAAATCTTGCTAAACATCGCCCACTCATCGTTTTCGATGTCCCCGATGTCAAAACGCTTCCCTGCTTCGAGGACAACGGATTTGACGCCTTTTTGAGCAAGCTCGTTGGCAAGCGTACCACCGCCCGCGCCAGAGCCAATGATGACGACTACGCTGTCGTCGTTCAGTTCAAATTGTGCCATTTTTGTCCCCTTATCCCTGAACTTCAGCCATGCGCTCTTCAAGGGTTGGGCCCTCTGGAACGAATGTGATGTCGGAGAAGCCCCGGTCGATGTAACCGCCGTGTTCAACGGAGGAACCCTGATACCCAAAGAGCGGCCAGATGTCCTTGTTATCATAAATGCCGAAATATGCGGTCCAGCGAACGCCCTGGAAAAATCCCTCATGCTGGAAGTGGCGCAGAACGCCTTCACGCGCATCAGCATCTTCCAATTCCGCATAAGGCTTGCCGTAAAGCGCTTGCGACTGTTCGTCGATTTTTGCAAGGCCTGCCTTCAGATCATCCGCGGACTCTGGATTTTCGTCTGCATTCTTACCAATTGTCGCAACGATCGCTTCGTAATGCGACAGTTCTAACAGCCCAGGATGCGGATAAATATCCTGAACCATCCGAAGCAACATTGTGCCTTGAGCTTCATTGATTGACGCAGCGGATGCGATTGAGGCACCTCCCAGCATCGCGCTCGTAGTGACACCTGCCATTGTTGTTGTCATCAAGAACATGCGGCGACTTAGACCTTCATGTTCCTTTCGGTTTTTTTTGAATGGGTGGAACCTAATGTTCATGTCTTCTCCTCCTCAGGATGATTGCTGACGGTCATGCCGCCAATTTTTTCTGGTCAACAAGCGCGGTCAGACGGTCCTCTGCCGCCCTTGCCAGCGCACCAAGAAATGAGTGAAACATCATGCCAGGGGCCAACAGCGCATCCATCGCGATGCGAGGGTGCCGGGCCGCTCCTGTCCTGTTGGATGTCATGGCCTCTTCGATTTTAGCCAGAGTCGCAAAAGGCGATGTGTCGACGTGAATGGTGGCGCGCAGCAGAGCTACCCGTCCATTCGGGGTGACGGATGATTGCTGCGTGAACCATCCAAATTTTTGTCCGTTTGACAGAAAGTCTAAAACCACCCTTTCGGGTGCGTCTTCGTTGATCGCTATTTCCGAGTCGATCTCAAACCGTCTGAGCGCTTCGGCAATCGTATCGAAGACAATGCGGCACCCTGTACCAGCTTCGAAATTGTCGGGGTACGGGACAACCATGGCCATATTCATCAGCCCTGGCCCTTGGGCCTCGAACTTTTCGACACCCTCGCGATGCACAACAGTCCAACCTGCGCTTTTCGCAAGCGTGGAGATATTGCCGCCATCACTGCGATTTGTTGGCTGCACCAACGTGGGCTCGTCAGATTGCCAGAACAAAAGCGACGGCTTGCCCATATGCAATAAGGCCGCCTCTCGCGCGAAACCGTCTGACGCGGTCTTGAAACCAGCTGCGATCATGGCCGTTGGCCTTCTAAAATGGTGATATTTGTTGTCACCTTGCACATCCCTCGTTTCGCCATCCCGGCCCTCCGGGAAGTTCAGCTTTCGGTGGAAGAGCAGGACAAATCAGCCGCAGGCCCTGACAGCGCAGAGACTGTAGTTGAGTGCAAACTTTGCGCGTGCGCGCTCAGCAGTCAGACTCATTGCATCGCGCAGATGAGCGAGCTTTGCACTCCAAGTATCCATCCAAGATCCAGCGGTTGGTTGACCCGGGCAACACAGCTGTCAAATGGCAGTCCCAAATTTGGACAGGTGCCGATGACAATGTTTCAATGGCATTCTTAACACGTTGGCTTTTGAGTGCTTATTCACTGTACAATGTTAGCACCCAATTCGATGGCTACTTGTTGTCCTCCCATTTCCTCGATGCAATGCTGCCGTGTTCCATCCCGAGAATAAAAGGTTAATGATCCCAGTCTGCTGAGTGCTTCAAAACTGTCTCATTTGAGCGAGCGTGAGACACGAATTGGCTCACCTACTTCATCATCTGAACATAGAGCATTCGCGTTTTCGCTATCAGGTGAGGCCAACGGCCCGATGTGGAACTATGTAGCTGACAAAAGAAATTACCAGACGATTTCTGAAATCTGTATGCGCGTGCAGAATTACTCTTTGCAGACGTTTTTTAGACGTCCGAAGAATTATCAGATTTGGTCCGGTTGCGTTTGACTATGACTTGCCAAACACTGAAAGAGCCTCATCGCGAATCGCGTAGAGGTCAGACGGTTCGAAAGCGCCTCGCGCAAGCACGCGCAACCCAACAACTAGGGTGAGTAACGCCTTTGCTTTTGCTTCTGGGTTGATATCTTTGGATACCTGACCCAACTCCTGACCGCGGCGCACGAGTTTCGCAAAAAACTTCTCGAAATCGCCAAAAGCAGAGGTGACAACTTCTTTTATATCACCCTCGTGATTTGGAAGGTCTAGCGCAGTGTTGACCAGGAGACACCCCTTACGATCCATATCGGCAATGCTTTCAGCGATCAGACCGTCGAAGAGCGTCCGCACAGCCTGAGTCGGATCGTCAATCTTTATGATGTCCTCTAGTGCGGCCTGCCGGTTCTCGCGATCATACTTAAGAATGGCACGATCAAAGAGCGCCCTCTTACTACCAAACGCGTTGTAGAGACTGCCTTTGTTGATTCCCATACCTTCAACAAGGTCGCTAAGCGATGTGGCTTCGTAGCCTTTCGCCCAGAAAACGCGCATAGCGCGGTCGGTCGCATCATCTATATCAAAAGATTTTTCCCAGGGCATTTTTAGTCGCCTCAATATTCAAGTTCACCGTATTTAGCCTGTTTAGACCGATCAGTCAATACTTTTGACGTCTTGGGAGTGGCGCTTGGAATGGCACGTTCCGGCCAACTCCAAAAAAGTTCACAGCACAGTCTTGACCAATCGGTTTAAACAATCTAGATGAGTTTATACCGAATGGTTTAAACAATCACTTCCAACCAAAGGAACGTCCAATGACTGACTTCACAACGCATACCGTCGCCACAGCGCCTGTTGGGTCCGCACCTCTTCTTGAGGGTGCTGAGCAGGCATTCAGCTTCATCCCTAACCTTCTGGGAACAATGGCCGAAGCCCCTGCAATGCTTGAAGGCTACATGACCCTGGCAGGTATTTTTGACAAAACCGACCTGACTGAAACCGAGCGTCAGATCATCCTGATGACAAACAACCGTCTGAACGGATGTGTCTATTGCATGGCAGCCCATACCACGCTGTCGCAAATGGCCAACGTACCTGCCGATGTCATTGACGCTTTGCGCAACAACACACCAATTGCCGACACCAAGTTGGAAGTTCTGCGGACATTCGCAGCCGTAATCAACGAAAGCCGTGGCTGGCCCACGGATGAGCAGGTCAACGTATTCCTTGCTGCTGGCTATACGCGTCAGACTGTTCTCGAAGTGATCCTGGGCACCAGCCTGAAGGTCATGTCGAACTACACGAACCATGTCGCCTCAACCGACGTCGACGCGGCGTTTGCTCCGAATGCATGGTCAGCACCTGCACAACAGGCCGCCGAATAAACGCGGCAGGGCGGGTCTGTTTACTCCCCCCGGCAGGCCCGCCCATCAAACCTCAAACACAGGACAATTCCTATGAGACTCCCGTTCCCCCTGCTTACTGTCACCACAGCGGCCGCCCTCACGCTGCTGCCCATGATTTCTTTCGCGCAGGACGAAAGCCCCTACCAGGGCTTTAAAATTCCGCCGACGGAGATTTCCTCAGAATTCCCTTACGAGCACAAATTCGTCGAAATCCTGGGCTCAAAAATTGCCTATGTCGACGAAGGTGAGGGCGATCCGATCCTGTTCTTGCACGGACAGCCAACATCGTCCTACCTGTGGCGTAACATCATGCCATTCGTAGAAGGTAAAGGCCGGATCATCGCCCCCGACAATATCGGTTTTGGCAAATCAGATCAGCCCGAACTGGATTACACCTTCCTTGATCATTACGAGCATTTCGAAGCCTTTGTCGAAGAGCTTGGCCTCGAAAACATCACGCTGGTTGTACATGACTGGGGTTCAGGACTTGGCTTGCACTATGCGGCTCAGCATCCTGATAACGTCAAGGGCATCGTGACGATGGAATCCTTGCTGGCTCCGATCCTGCCGGCAGCCAGTTATGAGGCGATGCCCGAGGAACTGGGCAATTTCTTCAAATGGGTGCGCGACCCGGAGAATGGCCGCAAACTCCTGATTGAGGATAATGCCTGGCTGAGCGATGGCGGAATTCTCGAGGCATTTATCGACCGTCCGCTGGCGGAAGAAGCGCTGCATACCTACCAGGCACCGTTCCAAACTGAACAGTCCCGGATCCAGGTAAACCAGTGGCCAAATGAGATTCCGATCGCCGGTGAGCCCGCCGCTACGACTGAGATCATCGGCAACTATAATAAGTTCCTGGAAGAGACCAGTATCCCGTGGCTGTTCTTGTACGCCTCGCCAGGTGCGACCTCGCCCGAAGCGGCTGCTGATTACTGGGCTGAACGGGCCCAGAACATCGAGACAGTCTATATCGGCCATGGCTTGCACTACGTGCAGGAAGACCAGCCTTACGCCATCGGGCGCGCGATTTCGGATTGGTATCGTCGTCTGGAAGTTAAAGAAGGCCTCTAAGCTCACTTCAGGCCCGGCGCACGCCTTTGCGCCGGGCTAGCACCAGATCAGCGTATCCTCTGAACTAGGTAAGAACCGATGAGACATTTTCTGACAGCTTCTATATTGGCCCTGCTCGCCCTCACCCTGCCCGCCTACGGCGAAAATTTCGAGGTGATCGCAGAATTGGGCAAACGACCCGGAAATCCCGCCCTGGGCCCAAATGGTGAAATCTATCTTTCGATGCACCCGTTCGATGCGCCAGAATTCAAGGTTGTTCGCCTTGATCGCGACGGAGAACTTGCCCCATTCCCCACGCCCGAGATTTCGTCGAGCTTCGTCAATGTCATCGGCATCTCGTCCACCAGTGATGGTGTGATTTGGATGCTGGACATGGGCGGCGATGCCCAGAGCCCGAAACTACTGGGATGGTCGGTTCCCGAAAACGCTCTGACAGCGGTCCACTATATTCCGCTGGAAGGCACAGGAGCCAATCCATTCTTTCAGGATCTGGCGATTGATCTTGGACGCAAACGCGCCTTTATCGCAGATATGAGCCGTGGCGATCTTGTTGGATTGTCCGAGCCCGCCATTGTCGTCATCGATCTGGAAACCGGTGCAACCCGTCGCCTGCTGGAAGGTGCCGCGATCTTTCAGCCCAAGCTGGATGCTCCGCAACGCGCGGGGGGCGAGGAGATGACCTTTACCGGGGCGGATGGCGTGTCCCAGCCTGTACCGCTTGGACTCAACCCGATCGCGATTGATGAAACAGCATCCTATGTTTATTTTTCGACAATCACTCCGGGTCCGGTCTATCGCGTACCCGCGGAGATCCTGGGCGATTTCGACAAGAGCGATGACGAAATCGCGGCGGCTGTTGTTACCGTGGGTGAAAAGGAAACATCAGATGGCATCGCCGTCTCCGGTGAAACCGTTTTCCTGACCAATGTCGACACCGGTGCCATCGAGGCTCTCGAAAACGGTGAGCGCCGCCTCGTCAGCAAAGATCCACGTCTCGTCTGGCCTGACGGGCTCGATATCGACAAGAATGGCGATCTTATCGTTACGGCAAACCAGCTACACAAAGCGGCGCCACTAAATCGCGGCTCGGCTGGCGGCAAACCTCCGTATCTCGTGGTGCGCATCCAAGACGAAAACTGAGATTGGACCGCTAAGCGATACATCAACACGTTCCGCAATACCTGAAACCAAAGGAGAAATTCCAATGCTTCTCGATACCCCTGTCTGCGATTTCGGCTGGAAAGCACCCGACTTCACGCTCAAAGACGCTCATGGCAAATCCTTCACAATGGGCAAGCACCTTGGTGAAAAAGGCCTCTTGGTCATGTTCATCTGCAACCACTGTCCATATGTGCAAGCCATTGGCGATCGTTTGGCGGACGACACCAAAGCGCTGATGAAACAAGGCATCAATGTTCTGGCGGTAATGTCAAACGACTATCGCTATGTGCCCGTTGACGGCCCGCAATACATGCCGAAATTCGCGCAACAATACGGCTGGACCTTCCCCTATCTGGTTGATGAAGGTCAGAAGGTCGGTAAGGCCTATGGTGCTGTTTGCACACCTGATTTCTTTGGCTTCAACAAAGATGGCGAGTTGCAATATCGCGGACGTCTGGACGATGCCCGGATGGGTAACCCCAAAAACCGTACCCGCGAACTGGTCAGTGCCATGCAGCAGATTGCTGAAACCGGTGAAGGCCCAAGCGAGCAGATCCCGTCCATGGGCTGCTCAATCAAATGGAGTTAAGACCATGACAAACATCGATCTTTACACCTGGGCGACACCAAATGGCTGGAAAGCCTCTGCGACGCTGGAAGAGCTGGACCTGCCTTACAGCCTCAAGCCCATCGACATCACGACGGGCATCCAGAAGGATCCATCCTATGTTGCGATCAATCCCAATGGACGAATTCCCGCGATAGTCGATCACGACGAAGATGGTTTAGCGGTTTTTGAATCCGGGGCGATCATGGTTTACCTGGCGGAAAAAACCGGCCGATTGATGCCAACCGACGTCAAAGGCCAATCGCAGGTCATGCAATGGCTGATGTTCCAGATGGGCGGCCTTGGTCCGATGCAGGGACAAGCCAATGTGTTCCATCGCTATATGGACGAGAAAATTCCGACCGCGATCGACCGCTATCAGAACGAAACCCGTCGGCTATATGGTGTTCTGGATTCGCGCTTGGCCGACAATGAGTTCCTGGCCGGTGAGTATTCGATTGCAGATATCGCGAACTGGAGTTGGGCCCGTATCCATAACTGGGCTGGCGTCAGCATCGACGAGTTCGAAAACCTCAAGCGTTGGCTGGACCAGCTGGAAGCACGGCCCGCTCTGATCCGCGGTGCCGCGGTGCCCCATGCCACGAATTACAATGCGCCGGAGGAAGAATCCGCCGCCGCTGAATCCACGAAAAAGATGGTGACAGCTTAGGCCCTGGATTTCAGGGTCCAAGCCACACCAAGACACAGGAAAAACCAATGAAACTGTTTGATATGACAGGCGCACCCAACCCTCGGCGTGTCCGCGTATTTCTTGCTGAAAAAGGCATAGATGTTGAGAAAGTCCAGATTGACATCATGGGGGGCGAAAACCTTCAGTCCAACTACTTGGCGATCAACCCGCGAGGAGTTCTGCCAACTGTACAGCTCGATGATGGGTCGATCATCGATGAAACCAGCGCGATTTGCCGCTATTTCGAAGAAACCAATCCGGAGCCCGCACTATATGGCCAGGATGCAGTTTCGAAAGCGCAAATCGAATCCTGGATCCGGCAGATCGAAGGCGATGCGTTTGCGCCAACCGCAGACGTTCTGCGCAACAGCAATCCAGCGTTCGAGAACCGATCAATCCCCGGGACTGACAACACACCGCAAGTCCCTGCCCTGGCAGATCGCGGGACGGACCGCGTGAAAGCTTTCTATGCCCGGCTCGACAACCATCTGGCTGGCTCAGACTACGTCGTCGGTGAGAACTATTCCGCTGCCGACATCACCGCAATGTGCGCGATCGATTTTGCCGAATATGTCGGAATCGCTGTTCCCAAAGCCCTGGGCAATATCACCAAATGGCGCAATCGCGTCTCTTCCCGCCCAAGCGCACAGGCCTAACTGGCCCCTACCCCACAGGAGAAACGCAATGAAGCCGACCTACGCGCTGGATGTCTATGGCACCTTGATAAACCCATTGGGAATTGGTGATCAGCTGGCTCTTTATGTCGGTGATAAAGCTCCTTACCTGGCGGAGCTGTGGCGCAGCAAACAGCTGGAATACAGCTTTCGCCGGGGTCTGATGCGTGCCTACAAACCCTTTCCTGATGTCACGCGCGCCGCGCTTGATTTTGCATGTCAAACGTTCGGCGAGACGCTGAGCGAAGACATCAAGACCGATCTGATGGAAAAATACCGTACACTGGATGCCTTCGACGATGTGCCCGATGCGCTGCACGACTTAAACATCAATGGCGCAACGCTGCATGCTTTTTCCAATGGAACCGCATCAGATGTTGCGGCCCTCTTGGCCCATGCAGAAATTGGTGAACAGATCCAATCCATCATCAGCGTAGAGACTGTGAAGAGTTTCAAACCCGACCCGGACGTCTATGCTCATTTCAACACGGTCACCGGATCCCGACCCGAGACGACCTGGCTGGTGTCCAGCAATCCTTTTGACATTATCGGAGCATCCTCCTGCGGCTGGAAAACGGCTTGGGTGCAACGCAAACCGTCGGCCTTGTTTGACCCTTGGGAACACGGGCCAACGAAAATCATCAAATCACTCACGGAACTGGCGGCTGCCAGCACCTAAACAACCCCAGTAGGAGGCCCAAATGCCGACTGTAATTGAAGCACTGCTCGTGACCAAAGGGCACATTTTTGAACGCGAACCATTCTTTGAAATGATCGACACCCTGAGCCGCCCAGGGCCGGACATCTACATCAACTGGACTCATGTTGAACAACCTGCAGCCGAAGCGCTGATGGATGTAAAACGCGCTGAAAGATATGATGTGATCGTCTGGTACGATATGCCAGGTGTAATCTTTACCGGATCAAACCCGCCCTTCGCGCATTACGATCCATCACCGGAATACAAAGAAGGGTTCCTGTCTCTTCTTGACGCCGGAAAACCCATGCTATTTTTGCATCACGCGATTGCCGCTTGGCCCACCTGGCCCGAATTTGCAGAACTACTGGGCGGCCGTTTCCACTTCCTGCCTGGTGAATTGGGCGGCAAGAAATATCCGGGGTCAGGGTACCGGTTCCGGGTGCCGCAGGTCATCACCGTGGAGAACCCAAATCACCCGATTGTCGCCGGGCTGGCACCTCAGTTCGACCTGAACGATGAAGCCTATATGTATGCCGTATTGGAGGACGAGGTGAACCCGCTTCTTTCAAGCGATTTCAGCTTTACCGCAGACAAATTCCACCACGGTGGCATCGGATTCCAGGATCACCCCAGGGGTTCGAATTTGATTGGCTGGACCAAGTTGGCACGAAACGCCCCAATCGCATATCTGCAGATCGGGCATGGTCCAAAAGTCTACTCAGATCAGAACTTTTTGCGGCTTATTGCCAACAGTGTTCTTTGGGCGAAGTCCGACAACCCCACGATCTGACGGTGAAGGGATCGCTGCTGAGACAATCGTACTCATAAAGCTTCAAAAACAGAAGCGGTTAATGCACGACATCAACCGCTTCGCCAGTGATTTTGATATCGCACTTATCAATAGCGCCGCGGATTTTGCGCTTCGCTGATTGGTGATTCCATGAGCAATCTTGTTCCGCAAAAGGTAGAGCGCCGATGTGATCATTTAGCTTAGAACGAACGATAACCTATTGGCCAATCCTCCAGTCCTGATATGAAGCGGCGCACCAGAAAGATGTGTCGTTATTCACTCTGAGAGGCCAATCTTGGTACGCGGCTCTGCCCGGCCTTTACGCGGCGCAAAGGAATGGATGACTCAATAGAGGCCACGCCCTTTATCTTGGTTAGACGACCAACCAGAAATTTTTCAAAATCTCTGAGGCCCGTCGTTGCAACGCGAAGCAGATAATCTCTGTTTCCGGTCATCAACCAGCAATCTACGACCTCGTCTAGGTCTTCGAGTGCTGTCTCGAATTTTACAAGCGCTTCATCAATTTGTTTGTCGAGCTGAACAGAAACAAAGACCGAAACCTCATACCCAAGGGCGGCTTCGTCGATCACGGCTGCATAACCGGAAATAACCCCCGACTGTTCAAGGTTTTTGATACGCCGGGAGACCGGTGTTGGGCTTAGTCCTATCTGCTCGCTGAGTTCGTTTACCGACATACGGCCGTCGGCCTGCAAACTACGCAGAATTCTTTTGTCAAATTCGTCCATACTTGCACACTTACACCATGTTTCCGGAAATTTGTAGGTGATTTCGCTACAGATACCCATTCCCACTAGGGAATTAGCAGGGACTCCCTCACAGCAAAGCTGATAGATGGTAGCAAAACAAGTTGAGGCCCGTAATGACCGCTCATGCACAACATCTGAAGACAATCGAACAACGCCTGCTGTGGCTTTCACACTGGATGATTCACAACGCTAACCACATTCGCCCCAAGGCGGATGGTATCAAGGTTGGCGGGCACCAGGCCTCATCAGCGTCAATGGTCTCGATCATGACAGCCCTCTATTTTTCAGCTCTAAAGCCGGAGGATCGGGTGGCTGTAAAACCCCATGCCTCGCCGATTTTTCATGCGATGCAATACCTGATGGGGCTACAGACCCGCGAAAAGATCGAGAATTTTCGAGGCTACGGGGGTGCGCAATCTTATCCGTCTCGAACCAAGGATATAGATGATGTCGATTTTTCCACCGGTTCTGTTGGCTTGGGGGTCGCGATCACATCTTTTGCATCGCTCATCCAAGACTATGTGAAGGCTAAGTCTTGGGGAAAAGATCTCCCGTTGGGACGAATGGTGGCATTGGTTGGCGACGCTGAGTTGGATGAAGGCAACATCTATGAATGCCTTCAGGAAGGCTGGAAGAACGATCTCCGAAATACATGGTGGATCATCGACTACAACCGTCAATCCCTTGATGGCATCGTCCGCGAAGGGTTGTTTCAACGCATCGAGAAGATCTTTGATACGTTTGGGTGGGATGTCGTACTCGTAAAACACGGCCACCTGCAACGTGCTGCTTTTGCCGAACCCGGAGGGGACAAGTTGCGCGCGTGGATCGATGGGTGTTCCAATCAACTGTATTCTGCGCTGACTTACATGGGGGGCTCAGTTTGGCGCGACCGCCTGATCAACGATCTCGGTGATCAAGGCGATGTTTCCGCATTGATCGAACGCCGCACTGACGACGAACTGGCTGCTTTGATGGAAAATCTTGGCGGCAATTGCGTAGAGACCATGGCCGAGACATTCGCAAGTATCGATCATGATCGCCCTACCTGCTTCCTGGCCTACACCGTGAAAGGTTGGGGAACGCCAATCGCTGGGCATAAGGACAATCACGGAGGCCTGATGACAAAGGCTCAGATGGCCGCCTGGCAAAAAGACATGGGTGTGCCGGACGGGCAAGAATGGGAACCGCTCGCGACCGTTGCGGACCCTGCGGCCTTGCAGGCCTTTCTTGACACAGTCCCGTTTTACGAGAAAGGCGCGAGGCGCTATTCCGATGAGCAGTTGGATGTTCCAGACATCGCGGTGAACTCGGAGAAGGAAATCTCGACACAAACGGGATTTGGCAAAATTCTTGATGAGCTGTCCAAAGGAGACAGCTCTCTTGTAGACCGGCTTGTAACAACCTCTCCAGATGTAACAGGAACCACAAGTCTGGGCCCTTGGGTCAACCGGCGAAAACTGTTTGCGCGCACCGAATTGGCTGACACATTCATCAACGAAAAGATCCCATCCACAGCGAAATGGGAGTTCACGCCGGATGGTCAACATATCGAATTGGGCATCGCCGAGATGAACCTGTTTCTGTTGTTGGGCGCTGCTGGACTGTCGCACTCGCTGTTTGGCAAACGCCTGCTGCCAATCGGCACCGTCTACGATCCATTTGTCGCACGGGGATTGGATGCCCTCAACTATGCCTGTTACCAGGACGCGCGATTTATGATCGTGGGTACGCCTTCGGGCATCACGCTTGCGCCAGAAGGTGGCGCACATCAGTCCATTGGATCTCCCCTAATCGGAATGTCCCAAGACGGCCTAGCATCTTTCGAACCGGCCTTTGTTGATGAATTGAGCGTTATCATGAATTGGGCGTTCGATTACATGCAACGAAACGGCGATGGCGACCCGGATGAACGCACCTGGCTGCGCGATGAAACTGGTGGATCCGTCTACTTGCGCCTCTCTACGAACCCGATTGAACAGCCTGGCCGGCGTGTCGATGACGCCTTCAAACAAGGCGCTGTCGACGGAGCATACTGGCTGCGGAAACCCGGGCCGAACTGTGAAGTCGTTATCGCTTACCAGGGTGTTGTGGCACCAGAGGCGATTCAGGCTGCAGGCCATATTGCACAAGGGCGACGCGACGTTGGAGTGCTGGCCGTCACGTCCGCAGATCGCTTGAATGCGGGATGGACCGCTGCGCAACGTGAACGCGCTCGCGGGAACTCGGATGCGGTGAGCCATATCGAATGTCTCTTGGACAACATTCCGGCCCATTGCTCGCTAATCACTGTGATTGATGGTCATCCGGCGACATTATCCTGGCTTGGCGCCGTGAGCGGTCACAAAACGATTCCGCTTGGGGTAGAGCATTTCGGGCAGACCGGCGCCATTTCTGATCTCTACCGGCATTTTGGCATTGATGCCGCGTCCATCGTTGCAAAGGCCAATGGCCTGACATCAGGCCGCCAAATTCTTTAAACTCTACAGGAGGTCAAAAATGAAAGTCGCAATTGTAACTGGAGCGGGAAGCGGAATTGGCCGGGCTACAAGCCGCAAATTGCTTGATGCTGGCTATCAGGTTGCCCTCTTTGGGCGACGTCAGGGGCCATTGGAAGAGACAGCTGCCGGGCACAAGGCAGCACTTGTTCTTCCGACCGATGTTTCAGACGAAAATGCTGTGGAAAAGTCGTTCATGGCTGTCTCCGAGATGTTTGGTCATCTGGATCTGCTATTTAACAATGCCGGAGCTTTTGCACCTGGGAACACCATTGATGAGATACCTTATTCCGATTGGAAAACTACCGTAGCTGTAAATCTGAACGGGGCATTTCTTTGCGCCAGAGCGGCTTTCAAGTTAATGCGCCACCAAACGCCACAAGGCGGCAGGATCATCAATAACGGTTCGATTTCCTCTCATTCTCCGCGTCCAGGATCAGCCCACTACACGTCCACCAAGCACGCCATAACCGGTCTCACCAAATCCGTCTCTTTGGATGGACGGCGCTTTAACATCGCGTGCGGTCAAATCGACATAGGCAACGCCGCGACCGATATGACCGCTGCAATAGCGGAGGGCGTGCCCCAAGCAGACATGACCCTAAAGGCAGAGCCAGTCATGGACGTTGCTCATGTCGCGGACGCTATTGTCAACATGGCGTCACTGCCGCCAGAGGCGAATGTGCAATTCATGACAATCATGGCAACCACGATGCCTTTTGTCGGACGTGGCTAGTCAGGCCGCTGGTCGTTCTATCTCATGGCTTTTCATTTTCCGATGCATGGTTGCACGGCTAACGCCAATGACTTCAGCAGCCTGACTGACGTTCCATCCCGCAGAGACCAATGCCTGGGTGATACGTTGTCGTTCTGCATCTGCACGGCTTTCATTGAGTGTTTGTGTTGATGCCACGCGTCTCGGCGGCAGGGTTTCTGAGCAGATTCCTGTCGTAAACGTATTGGGAACAAACACAATTTCCGATGGAAGATGATCCAAAGTAACAATACCGCTTACACAAGAAACTGCGGCATATCGGATAGCGCTAACCATCTCTGAAAGATTACCAGGCCAATTGTAATTCAGCAGAAGATCTCGGGTGTCGCTGGAAATCGTCAACTCCCCGCCGCCAAACCTGGCCAGATGTTCATTCAAAATGGCTTCCAGATCCGTGCGCTCTCGTAGAGGCGGGATTTGGATGGCGGCGCCATTAATTAAGTGCAAAAGTTCGGGTTTGAAACTTCCCCTGTCCCGCAACTTTTGGACACCCAAACTTGATGTGCAAATGATCCGCTTTCTGGCGTCTATTGCCGACTCCAATCCAAGGTCAGCTGACATGTCAGATGCCAGCGTGGCAAACAACGTTGCCTGCTGCTCGAGCGGGAGTTCTCCAACTTCGCGCAGGATCAACGTCGACGTACCGCCAGCCAAAGACGGATCACTTTCGCTATCGTCAGGCGGCGCAAGAAACTTCTTCAATTCGGATTCAAGGTCTTCGACGCTGATAACAGCACAATTTATCAGTATTGGCGCTCCGACCGTGTTTTGAGTACGTTCATGCAACGCACGCGCAAACGAGACCTTACCTGTCCCGGCTTCGCCATTCAGCATCAGCGGAACCCCATTGAGCAGCATGCGCTCTGACAATTCTAGATTGTTTCGCATCCTTGCATCGTTGCCGACAAGGCGGCGCAGATCCGAGCCTTGCGCAATCTTTACCGAAGGCATTATGCCCGATTTGGACGTAACCTTCGTCGGAAGATTGTTCCTTCCGGATCTTGCAATCTGCCATGACGTCGGAATGTGTTGAGGTGTTGCGAAACAGGTTCGTTGGTTGTTCAATTCAATGTACTGTGTCCTGCCAACCGAGGGAATTAATGCTTCGATATCCGTGTTAAGAAATTCATTGACGTCGCGCCCGCTCAGGTCTGCGGGCGTCAAGCCTGAGACAATCTTGGCTGCCACATGCGTCGCACCGGCGATTGTGCCATCTTCACTGACGGCAAGGAGCGAATTCGGGGGTGCCTCCGACCCTTCACGAATTTGAATGAGCAAACTTTCGTCATGCGCGCGACGAAACACCGAGGTTTGAATCTGGGCAGCAGCATGCGAGACAACATACCGCACAAACTCCGCATTCGAGGTGTTCCGGTCATGATGCCCTGACAAGTTAATGACCGCCACGACTTTACCGAGCTCATCCAAAACCGGTGCGGCGGTGCATGAAAATGACTCAAAGAGTTTGAAATAATGATCTCTACCGGAAACGGTAACGGTCCTGCCCAGGTCTTTGCTTAATCCAATCGCATTGGTACCGGCGCGTGTTTCATCGAACATTGCACCGCACTTGAGACCTTTGTTGGACAGCTGTTGAGCATCGACGCTGTCACTGAATTCTTTCACGATCACGCCATCACTGTCCGCGATCAGCATGCAGTAACCAGCGGCATTTGACAGCGTACGCAGCGTTTCGATAACGGGCCTGCACCCTCCAAGATAGTGTTCGACCGCTTTCCGGCGCACCTGGACTTCGTAGTTGGAAAGCCGCTTCATTTTTGCATTTGAATAATGTTTCAATCGATGATCAATTTCGCAACGAAGCTTCGAAAGATCCACGGCATCGGCAACGGCTTCATCCAGCATTTGATAATCCTCCCAAAGAATTGGAGCAGCGACTGGAGGCATCGAACCTCATTAACACCGCTCAAATATCGGCTCTTGAGAAACTCATCGTTTTGGACAGACACACACATCCTCAAGTGGTACTGGTCCGATTTCCTCCCAAGCCGAACAACGCAGCCTTAAGCTGCTCACTCGCCTTTTACAGTTGGTAGAAAGTTTGAATGAGACAGGCAACAAGTACTCTCTAGGGCCTGGGCGTCCCATAATTCTGAGACAGTTTTACGCGCCCCCTCCCCCTTGCTCAGCTTCGCCTTCAGGTCAGTAAAATGTTATAATTACAAGGTAATAGGCGAAAATCTGAAGGATGGTTCAATGCCGAAACAACCTGTCTCAAGAATGAGACAGTATCAGGGGGCGCAAACGCTCGACATAAATGCAAGGCACTCCGTCAACCTCATTTTCAATGACCGTTGATCTCACTCGCACGTGGCGGTGAGCTGAATTCACGCCAATCTTAGCAGTTAAGACAAAAGGAAAGACCACATGACCAAAAGCTACAAAGAAGACGTTGCAGCCGTCGACAAACGCGTCGGTGCGCTGTTCAAGGCCGCCCCCAAAACGATGACCCCCTATAGCCAGCTCGTAAAAGCCGCATCGGCAGACGGTGCTTTAGACAGCAAAGTCAAAGAACTGATGGCGCTGTCAATTTCGGTTGCGATCCGCTGTGACGATTGCATCGTTTTTCACTTGCGTGCTGCGCTCAACCATGGGGCCAGCCGCGAAGAAGTTATCGAGACGATTTCAGTCGCCATTGAAATGGGCGGTGGTCCTTCGGTTGTCTATGGCGGACGCGCCTTTGCAGCTCTGGAAGAGCTGTCTTGAACACTATGACATTTGCCCCTGACGCAATCGCGCGCCGGGGGTCACCGGAACAAAGGATATCCCTCGTGGCCGATACAGACATTCCCAAGCTAAGACATCCGGAAAAAGCCCATCGCGCAGATAATGCGCAGCCGAAAAAGCCAGACTGGATACGGGTAAAGGCCCCGGGCGGTGACGGTTATGCCCGCACGATGGACATCATCAAGTCCAATCAGCTGGTCACGGTCTGTCAGGAGGCGGGCTGTCCCAATATCGGCGAGTGCTGGAACCAGGGCCACGCCACCATGATGATCATGGGCGAAACTTGCACCCGCGGCTGTACTTTCTGCAATGTGTCCACCGGCAAGCCGGATGCGCTTGATGTCTTCGAACCCGGACGGGTTGCGGATGCCGTATCGCGTCTGGGCCTGAATCATGTGGTCATAACCTCAGTGGACCGCGATGATCTCCAAGATGGCGGCGCCGAACATTTTGCCCAGACAATACGAGCGGTGCGCCACAAGGCACCGAAAACGACAATTGAAATTCTGACACCGGATTTCCTGAAATGCGAAGAGAGCGCGATTGATCTGGTGATTGACGCTCGCCCAGATGTATTCAATCACAACCTGGAAACGGTGCCGGGGCTCTACCCGAACGTCCGCCCCGGCGCGCGGTATTTCCATTCCTTGCGCCTGCTCCAACGGGTGAAGGAACGGGATCCTTCTATCTTTACGAAGTCCGGCGTCATGGTTGGCCTTGGCGAAGACCGTCAGGCTGTCATGCAGGTGATGGATGACATGCGCGCCGCCGATATCGATTTTCTGACCATCGGCCAGTACCTGCAACCCACGCCGAAACATCATGCAGTGGACCGGTTTGTGACTCCCGACGAATTCAGCGGATACCAACGGGCCGCCTACGGCAAGGGGTTCTTGATGGTCTCGGCCACGCCGTTGACCAGATCAAGCTATCATGCAGGCGACGATTTCGCGCGGATGCGCGAAGCCCGGACAAAAAAATTGCGGTTCACAGGCGGCCTCTAGAGAATAAAGGTCCATAGAAAAGGCCACACGGGATTTCACCGAGTGGCCTTTTGATGTCATCGACGACGTTATTACCGGGCGAAACCTGCCTCGAATGTCAGGATTGAAGGGTTCAGGCCCGCAAGCGCCTTACGCGCGGCAGCGTTCGGATTGCCCATAACGGTCATCGCCGTCGGCGTCACCGCGCCCAGGAAGCGTTCCGCGAATTTGCTGCCAAACCCTTCAAGATGGATCAGAACCGCTTCGGAATCTGCATAACGCTCATAGATTTTGAACGCGGTCTTGTCTTCGTTGAAGCACCATTCATAGATCAGGGCCCCCGGCTCTGTCTTGGTATTCTCGATCATGTCTTCCATGACGGCGGTCAGGTCATCCAATTTACCGGGATTGATGTCCAGCTCCAACAGCCAGTGAACAACGTTACTCATGGTTTTTCCTCTCCAGATTCAAGTTGTTGATGTCGTGATGTCGTACAGATCCTGCTCGTAGGCGGCTTGAAGCCAATCCATGTAGCGGTTGGTGTCAAACGCGCGCGCATGAGCCGGCTGCAAGTGTTTCAGATTGGTATGCGCCGTGGTGCGCACCCGATCGGGCATCCCGCAGGCACGGTACAGCGTGTTCGTGGCGGCAATTCCTGCTTTCAGGTCGGCCTCCGCCAGAATTAAGGCGTGGGCGAAAATGATACATTCACCAGGCCACTTGGCACTTCGACGCCAACGCTGTGCCGTGCCCACCAGTTTCTGGTTGTCGACGGCCACGTTATACGCTCCATCGCAAAACGACATTTCGACCGCCGAGTAATCAGGTGCCAGGCCCCAGGATCGCAAATGTTCCAGGATCGGATTGCACAGCACATCATACTGCTCCCGGATGCAAGGTGGCGTGGCCTTGGGCAGCCGGTAAACCAGCGTCACATTCACCGTGCCGCTATCCTGAGGCGTTACGTCCCCACCGGTGGTGCGCTCAAAAACCGGCCAGCCCTGCCTTTGGCACTCGGCCACGCCATCGCCAAATCGTTCGCGTTTGGAAAACCCGCGCGGAACGACCAGGCATTGCTCCGTTTGCCAAATTGCGACCTCATAGGAACGTTCGCCGCTGGCAACCCGCTCCATCAACGCGGCTTCCAGCGCAAAGGCATCCCGCCCAGAGAGAGAGCGATGCCCACCTGACCGCAAGATATCGGATGGGTAGGCGTTCATTTCAAATCTTCGATCGACGTGCAGACATCGGTCAGGAATTCTGCTGCAGGCGCGCCGTCAATGGCCCGATGGTCAAATGTCAGCGACAGGCCAATATGTGGAGCCATCCTATAACTACCATCCTCGGTTGCTACCGGCTTCATCTCTGTGCACCCGATGCCCAGGATGCCGATTTGAGGTGTGTTCAGGATGGGCGTGAAGTAATGCACTCGCGTCAGGCCCAGATTGCTGACTGTGAAGGTTCCGCCGGTCATTTCCGTGACCGAAAGCTTGTTGGTTTTGGCGCGCGCAGACAGGTCCTGGCGGGCCTCTCGCAGCCCCTGAATGTCTTTCACCTGAGCATCAAAAATTGCAGGTGCAACCAGTAAGTTCCCCGGCAATGCCATCGCGACACTCAAATGCACAGCTTCAGCCAGATGAACCTCTTTGCCTTCAACTGTTCCGTTGATGTCAGGATGACGCTGCAAAACCTCTGTCACAACCTGCATCAGCAGATCTTCGATGGACACTTTGGTGCCAGCCTCGGCGTACCGCGCCTTCGCTGCCAGCAGGTTGGTTGCGTTGCATGATGCATGGTGGGTCAGCTGAGCCGCCTCCAACAAGCTTTTCTGCATCTTGTCAGCAATCATGCCGCGGACGCCTCGCAGGGCGACCTTGGCAATCCCGTCTTCATACGTTGGCGTTGTCATGCAATTTCACCGATCACGTCGCCCTTTGCGACAATGTCATCAATCTGTTTGATGATTTTCAGTGTCCCGGCTGCGGGCGCATCGATTTCGTGCTGAACTTTTTCAGTCATGATCTCAGCGATCAGTGAGCCCTGCTCTACTTTGCTGCCATCGCTGGCCAGCCAGCTGGTCACAACCGCTTCGGTGTCTTCTTCCCACAGATCGACGGGGATAACGATCTCAGTTGCCATCGGTTTTGGTCCTTGTCTTTGATGTTGAAAGAACCGGGGCGCGGGAGAAGCACCCCGGTTCTCAGGGAGGTGGCCTTACATGTCCTTGTAAGCGGCCACGATCTTGTCCGCGTTGGGCAGGCAGAACTGCTCCATGTTGCGTGCAAACGGGATTGGCACATCCGGATAGGTCACACGTTTGGGTGCGGCTTTCAGCTTGGAAATGTCGTGCTCGCACACCGTGGTGATGATCTCACCCGATACGCCGTAGCTGTTGTAATCCTCATCAACCACAATCAGACGGCCGGTTTTCGCAACCGAGTTGATCACCGTTTCGCGGTCCAGTGGTACAAGCGACACCAGGTCAATTACCTCGGCGCTGACGCCTTGTTCAGCCAGGTTATCAGCCGCTTTCAGCGCATTGTGCACACCCATTGCGAGGCCAACGAGAGTCACATCTGTGCCCTCACGTAAAACTTTGGCCTTGCCAATCTCAACCGTGTAGTCGCTCTCTGGCGTGTTCACATTCGCGCCGGGCTCTGTCCCAAGCCACCCCATGCCCTGAAGGCCCTTGTGATACATGTAGATCACAGGGCTGTCGTCGCGCATGGCCGCCGTCATCAGACCTTTGGCATCGTAAGCATTGGACGGTGAGACGACCTTCATACCTGGCAGGTGCGCAAATGAGCCATAAAGGCATTGCGAGTGTTGACCTGCGTCTGAGTATCCGCCACCTGTTGACGTCATCAGTACCATCGGCACAGAAGACTGTCCGCCAGAGAAGTAGATGTTTTTGGCCATCAGATTGTAAATCGCGTCAAAGCAGACGCCAAAGAAATCGACGAACATCAACTCGACCACAGGCCGCATGCCGTCCATCGCTGCACCAACGGCAGCCGAAATGAAGGCTGTCTCGGAAATCGGCGTGTCGCGAATTCGATCCTTACCGAACTCCTCTACCAATCCCCGGGTGTTTCCGAATACACCTCCGAGATCACCGATATCTTCGCCCATGACAAAGACGCGATCATCAACGCGCATCTCTTGGGCGATGGATTCGGCCATCGCCCGTGCTACCGTCAACCGACGTTCGTTTGATTTAGTATCGAGCATTTTTTCTCCCCTTCCTTATGCCGCAAACACAGACGTCAACGCGTCTTCATCAGGCGCGTATTCGCTGTCACGGGCGAACTGGATCGCTTCCTCGACTCTCGCGAGAGCATCCGCTTCGATCTTGTCGAGACCTGCCGCGTCGGAAACACCGTCAGCCAGCAAGCGCTCCCGCATAGATGGGATAGGATCCTTCTCAAAGAGCGCATCTTTTTCGCCTTCTGGGCGGTATCCTTCTGCGTCACCCATAAAGTGACCAGCCAGACGAAATGTTTCGATTTCAATCAGTGTCGGGCCCTCGCCTGCGCGGGCGCGTTCTATCGCCTGACCGGCGATTTCGAAAATCGCATATGGATCGTTATTCTCGATGAAATGGCCTGGCATCCCATAGGCTGCGGCACGCACATCGTTTCTGGGAACAGCGGTCGAATCTGCTTTGGATACTGAAATGCCCCAGGCATTGTCTTCGACCACAAAGACCACCGGCAGTTTCCAGACTGCCGCCAGATTCATCGCTTCGTGAAACGCACCCTGATTAACCGCGCCTTCACCAAGGAAGGCAACCGCGACACCTGGTTTGTTTTGCATCTTGCGCGAGAGCGCGGCACCGCAGGCTGGCCCGCAGCCTTGAGCGATGATGCCCGAACAGGCAAAATTCACGTTGCTGTCGAAAATGTGCATATGACCACCGCGGCCACCGCTTAACCCAGTCACCTTGCCAAAGATCTCTGCCGCCATCTTTTTGAGGTCGACACCCTTGGCAATCGCCTGATGGTGCGGCCGGTGCGTTGCTGTGACGATGTCATCCTTTGTCAGGTGCGCACATACACCGACGGCCACAGGTTCTTGACCATTCGACAAATGCATCTCACCTGGTATTGGACCGTTTGCCATGTTGAAGGCAGGTGACTTGCCTTCCATGTAAATTTTCTCGATGGATTCCTCGAAGCGGCGGCTTACCACCATGTTCTCGTACATCCAGAGCTGTTGTTCTTTTGTCGGGCTCATCTGTTCCTCCCAATGGTTGACGGGCAAGGGTTAAACGGGGCTAAATCCCGGTGCCGCCACTCCTTTTGAGGGAGAAGAACTTTCAAAGGTAGTCTTGTACTGAAATTAATTTTCAGGCCGAATTACAGTGTGTTACGATCTGTCTCACTTGTGAGACAGTGCCTGTTTCAAAGATGAGAATTTGGACAATAGTCGCGACGAAATTCGCTGCAAATGCTCAAAAAACTGCGAGTTCTTTCTCGCTCAATCTAATAGCTGCTACACGTAATGACACTAGAATTGGTTGGTGTCTCATCGAATTTACCAGAACCTCAAACAGGTTGACGCGAACGGACCAATGACGCCACTAAACAGCACTCGAGCATGCCCGTCACCAAGAAACTCGAAATCCATTACACAAATCAAGATGTCTGTATCGCCATATAAACCAAGACAGGTGTTACCGTACTCTTGAGGCCAAGTGGGCCATGGCCTCTTCGAACCGGGCGGGATTTTCTTCGGCCCGTGCGGAGAGCTGGGCGCCTTCTAGCAAGGACAATGTCGCCGCCGCTTCGATTGCGGAGTCTGAGGTATTCAAGATCGTGCCATCAGATCGCCCAAGCTCAAAGACAGCCCCGATCCACTTCCGCATCATCGCCCTGAACCGGCTGATTTGGCCCACGACTTCTGGCGAAAGGCTTTCGCGACTTATTGAGAAGGCGACGCAGAGGCAGACCCATTGCGCGTCGTTGTGCGCAATTCGATATCGGTCGATGAGAGCTTGCAGGCGCGCACCACCGGTGGCGTGGTGCGCGTCTATTTCTTCGCAGATCGCTGCAAAACTCTCGTGATAGCGCTGCATCAAAGCGGTCGACAAATCTGCTTTGCTGGGGAAATGGTAGTGAATGCTGGCTGTACGAATGCCCACGTCCTTTGCCAGATCGGCATAGCTGAAACCGTCGAACCCACGGCTGCGCGCTGCACGTTCTGCGGAATCTAGCAGGGCGGTCTTTCTGTCGGGTGGTGCTTTAGATTTGTCAGTCATTATTCAATCTCAATAGAGCATGTTCTGCTGCTTCCAAAGCCCCTTCAAGATAGCCGCCGAACTGATGGGCTGTCTCTGTACCGCTGAAGATCAACTTGCCATCCCAAAGGCCTGTCATGGATTTCGGTAGTCCGTAGTGCGGATGGGCATAAAGTGGCTGTCGATCGGCTTTGGTTGCTGTGAACGGATCGAAAGCCCAGTCCTTCACATACAGGGCAAGCGGGCTCGCAGCCAGTGGCCCGAACAAACGCCCTAGTTGCGATTTCAATGCGTCTTTCAGCTGCCTTTCATCGCGTCGTTGCGCAGGGCCAACCCCGATAAAACCAAAGAGTGCATAGGGCCCTCCGCTTGCGGGTGATGCATCATGTAGTTCGACCATGGGACCGCGCCGACTCATCGCGTCACCCGAAAGGCCTTGTGCGCGCCAGAATGGCCTCTCGTAAATCGCGATGGCTTTGGCCTGTCCTGCCATCCAGGTGGCGCATGTCTTCATTGCAGCGGTCGCCGCTTCCGGTAGGGCGGGGAAGAAAATCAATTCGCTGGCGATGCGCGGAGGTAGCGCGAGGACGACTTGTTGCGCGGTGATAGTTTGATCGGAGGCAAGCCGCGCAATGACCTTTTCTGCTGCCAGATCCAGGCTCACGACTTCGTTGCTCAGATGCAAGTACTCCACAGGAAGCGCTGCTGCCAAAGCATTGGTCAAGGCGGTCAACCCTCCAGTCAGGCGATAGGATCCCTGCATCGAAGAGTACCCTTGGCCTTGCTGCACCAGCCCGTGTTCATCTTCGTAGCTCAAATCGCCAGTGGCGTATTGGTCGAACGGGTGCAGGCCCAGTTCTTCAATAATGGCGGCCATGCGCGGTTGCCCCAACCAGAACCATGCCGGTCCTAAGTCGAACTGCGCGCCTTGGATGTCCACGGTGGAAATCCGGCCGCCGACACGGTCCCGCGCCTCGACAAGACGGTAATCCCGCCCCTGCGCTTGCAGGGTCTTCGCAAGGGCCAAACCGCTCAGCCCGGCGCCGATAATGAGTGTCTTCGTCTGCACTAAAATCCCTCAGACGCGGGGCGCAGATCGAGTTCATGCGTCCAGGTTGATCGGGGCTGATGCGCCAATTGCCAATAGGCCTCGGCAATCTCGTACGGATCCATCATATTCGCAGGATCAAGGTCATGCAGATCGCGTGAGCGCGATGTGTCGATGATGCCGTCAAGAATAACATGCGCCACGTGGACCCCGGTTGGCTGGTATTCACGGGCAAGCGATTGGGTCAGGCCGCGCAGGGCGAATTTGGTGCTGGCAAAGGCGGAGAAGCAGGCGCCACCGCGCATCGATGCAGTGGCACCGGAAACGATGAAAGCCCCACCGCCTGCGCGCACCATCGGGGGCAACGTTGCCTGCGCCAGGAGGATTGCGGATTGAACCATGGAAGACCACGTGCGTTGATAGTCCTGCAATGTGGTCTCCGTGAACGGGGCAATGACAAGCTCGGCCGTGTTATGGACGACCAGCTTTGGAGGCCCATGTTCTACGGTGATGTCAGCGATCTCAGAGGTCACCGCATCCGCGTTCGAGAGGTCGAGTTCGTGAAACGCGCCAACCGGGTTTTCCGGTTGCGTCCGCCCGAGCCCGACTGGCTGATACCCGCCATCTTCAAAACGTGCGAGCAAGGACTGGCCAAGGCCAGCCCCCGCGCCCGCCACCAGGACAAGAGGTTTTGCATCAGCCATAGGCTACACCGCAGGCGGCTTTGCAAAGGGCAGATGGCCGGTCTTCATCCAGACCTTTGCACCCTCTGGGCCCGCCTTGATTGAAAGCGATTGCCCTTCCGGTAGCCGCAGCCAAGACCCCTTGCGCAGCTCTTCACCGCTTTTCAAAACTGTACCATCAATCATCAAGAGCTCGATCCCGCCGGCCTCTGACACTTCAAGTGATGCTCCGGCATCCATATGTGCATAGCGCACTGTTTCGCGATCGTCCCTATGCAATTCGGCCATGGCAACGCCGTCTCTTGCCGAGCCCAACTCATCCGCCATGTTCTTGCGGAACTGATCGCGATCTTCCATATTGAACTGCCAAAGCTTCACGAAGATTGTGCAGCCCGGATCGGAGCCCGGTGTATGACTGGTCGTGGGAGGATTGCGGACGTAAGTGCCGGCTGGAAAGTCACCATGTTCGTCCTGAAACACACCATCGAGCACGATGAACTCTTCTCCACCCGAATGGGTGTGGGCCGAGAATTTGCTCTCCGGCGCATAGCGCACGATTGTCGTTGCACGCGCGACCTCACCGCCGATCCTGTCAAGCATGCGCCGATCAACACCAGGCATAGGCGAGGCCAGCCAGTCCGCCTTGTCGGAATGAACAAGTACGCGCTTTGTAAAATCAGCATTCAATTCCATCATTTGGTCCTTTCCTGTTTCAGGGCCTACCGGTATTGCGATCAGCGTTAGCCCGCAATGCTGGGCCGAGCGGCCATTTTTGCGCGCCATGCTGTTAGGTTATTGAGGCTTTCGGGGATGTCCACTTTGGCAAAATCGGCAAAGGCCAGTCCGGCAAAGGCGGTGATATCGGCGACAGAGAATTCGTCACCTGCCAGATAGTCATTTTTAGCGAGAACGCTATCCAGATAAGCCATTGTCTGCACGGCAACTGCTTTTCGCCTGGTGCCCCATTCGGCACATTGATCGGTTTCCAGATCGGGTCCGAGGCCCGGTGTGGCGTGGTGGAAATAGTCCCCCACCGCGTTCAACAACCCGGATTCGGCGCGCAGGTTCATCATGGTGATGCGAGCGCGTTCTTTCGGATCAGTTCCGGTCAGGGACGGGCCATCGAAGGCGCCGTCGATATATTCAGTGATCGCCATGCATTGAGAGATGTGGCTACCGTCCTCGAGTTCGAGGCACGGGACAACCGCATCCGGGTTCTTCTGTTTGAACGCGTCAGTGCGATGTTCTCCACCCATCACATCAACCGGAATGAATTCGACTTTGTCAGTCGCACCCTTCTCGGCAAGTGCGATGCGTACCCGGGCAGGGTTTGGGAAACCTTCGGTGTCATAGATTTTCAAGGGAGTGACCTTCCTGTTAGCGTTGTATTAGAGATGCTACCTACTAGTAGATAGATGTCATTGACAAGAGGTAACTTCAGAAATATCCACACCTTCACGCGGACGTGATTGCGACTAGTTCCGGAAAGAGTTGCGATGGGTGCGCGGGTATCGGTATCGGCCGACAGCCCTACCCGCCTGTACTTGACCACGTGGTCGTTAGCAAAACTCGTTGCCCTGCTTTATTGGTTTTATTGTGGGTAGTCATGCGTGTGAAAAGGCATGCAAAATTGACCCCGTAGCGGGGTGATCGGCGTCCAAAAATGATCCCCTTACACTGATGTGGATGATGCCCCCGAGGTCATCGGGGAGCACAGTGTGGGATGTTGGTTGTGGAGACGATTGCGAAGATCCGTCGGGCGTATTTTCAGGACAAGAAGTCAATCAAGCAGATCTGCCGGGAACTGCGGGTTTCGCGGAATACGGTGCGGAAGGTAATCCGATCCGGCGTGACGAAGATGACGTATGAACGCACGATCCAGCCTCAGCCGAAGATCGGGCCTTGGAAAGGCATGCTCGACGAGATGCTGGCGGCCAACGCCCGAAAGCCCAAGCGCGAGCGCCTGACCCGCATCCGCATCTTCGAGGAACTCCGGGCCCGAGGAAATGACGGCGGCTATGATGCGGTCCGGCGATACGCGGCCACGTGGTCCAAGGAGGAACAGGAGGCCTCAGCCGCTGCCTATGTGCCGCTGATCTTCGACCCAGGCGAGGCCTACCAGTTCGACTGGAGCCACGAGATTGTGGTGATCGATGGGGCGACGACAACCGTGAAGGTGGCGCATGTCCGGCTTTGCCACAGCCGGATGTTGTTCGTCCGGGCCTACCCGCGCGAGACGCAGGAGATGGTCTTCGACGCCCAGGACAAGGCCTTCGCCTTTTTCGGCGGAGCCTGCGCGCGGGGCATCTACGACAACATGAAGACTCCGGTAGACACGATCTTCGTCGGCCGCGAGCGCGCCTACAACCGCCGGTTCCAGCAGATGTGCGGGCACTACTTGGTCGACCCGGTCGCCTGCACACCTGCCTCTGGCTGGGAGAAGGGACAAGTCGAGAACCAGGTCGGGGTTGTCAGGCGACGGTTCTTCGTGCCCAGACCGAAGTTCAAGAGCTATGCCGAGCTCAACGCCTGGCTCGAGGACCGCTGTGTGGCTTGGGCCAAGTCCCATCCGCATCCGGAACTGCGTGACCGGACAATCTGGGAATTACTCGAGGAAGAGCGCGCAAGCCTGGTGCCCTATGCCGGGCTTTTCGACGGCTTTCATGCCGTGCCGGCGTCCGTGTCAAGACCTGTCTCGTTCGCTTCGACAAGAACCGCTACTCTGTGGATGGCCGCGCTGTTGGTCGCCCTGTCGAGATCCGCGCCTATGCCGAGCGGGTTGAGTTCTGGCAGGACGGCAAGATCGTGGGGCAACATGCCCGGTCCTTCGGCCGCGACAAGGCCATCTGCAAACAGAGAACACGGACACTGCACGGCCCGAAAAACAATGAGTCCGCAATAACTGCGATTGACACTAATTTGATATTCGTGTCACACATCAAATACGGGATGCCATGGCTTCTCGTCAAACAATCATCTTGCTAGGAAGTCGTCGCCAACAGGGGACGACACATGCCGATAGAACGTTACAAATCCTTGGTCACGATCGCTGGCGTTTGCAGCTGGAAGAAAGCGGGACAAGTTTTTCAAGTTCGGTATGACCTGGTAAAACCAGGGGTGAACAGCGGTGCTCCGGCGTACAATTGTATTTACATTGTGGACGGACAGGAACACGTTCTGGTCCCGTCTAATGCCAGACCGAGCGGCTTTGTTGAGGAACGTCAGATCAACCTCTGGCCCGGTATTCTCAAAAAGCACCACTTGGAATACGGCGACGGTTCAATGCTGGTCTTCAACCCGGAGGATCAAACCATCTCTACTTGGATGGTCGGCCCTGACGGCAAGGCTGAACTCAGTACAACCGGCGAAAACAGAACAGCGGCGGAAAGCTAGCCACGGCGCGGCGCAGCCGCTGCTTCCTGCAACTGACGCTGAAAAAAGGCACCAAGTTCGTGCCGCAATCTCCCCGCCGGAAAAGTCTGCGCGGCGCATGGGCGTGTGCATGTCCAGGCATGCGTCGAGTTTCCCTAAAATCACGAACATTCTGAATATCGCTCGGTATGGGCGAGATCCCGCGGTGTCGGACCCGCGGGTATTTCCCGTGCATCTGAGACTATGAAAGGAACAAGGGATTCCCCCCTGCGCAAAGCTGGGAACCGGCGCTGGCCAAAGGCGTGGAGACCGCTGTCTGCCGGTAATACTGCACCAGCCAGCCGCACGCATAGCCCCGGTATTCAGGTCAGGCAGGCAGACTTTGTTAGCGTAAGCGGGCTTTTGGTAAAACGATGAAACACTCAAAAGAACAGAAAGGAAGGCGGCATGACCACCATCTGCCAATGGTTCTATCTGGCTGGATACGGCGGATGGATCATGCCTCGCTTCCTGCGCAGGCTGACTGCGCGTTCTGAGTTTCATCGGGCGTGGGTGACCGGCTGTCTTGGCTTCTTCGAGGAAGGCGGCGTGAGGTTTGGTCCAGCCAGCCCCTACTATCCGCCCAGCTGACCACAGCGATTTTCTCAGTGAAAGAAAATAGCGCGGCCCAGGAGACATCCGGGCCGCGGCACCCCGGCTATTGCCGTTCGAAAACAACAACTAGCGAAGTGCCGCGGGTGTCCCGAGCTGTTGTCGGACTGCTCGCGTTGCAAAAGGAACGAGGGATTCGTCATGCGCAACAAAGGACACACCCAGCTTGTCAGAGGCGGCCAGACGACACAACACTGGACCCGCATGGCAACTCAGGTGTTCAAGTACAGCACCTCGGTAGCTGCTGCAGCGTTCACCATCACGTTTCTGTTTCTAGTCGCTCAGAACTACGAAATAGATAAGGTGCGCCTCACCGGCATCTACTGGATCGCGGAATTCAACGTTGAACAGCGGGGCACCGAACTCCGCGAACTCAACTATGTGGATCTCGACGGCAGGCGCGTGAAGCGTACCGCCGGACGGATCTATGCCGACCGCGACATGCGCGCGACCTATAACCTCTACACTGCCAATGCCTGGCGCTACCTCTATTTCTCCCTGCTGCCAGCCGCCGCGGCGTTCGCCTTCACCTTCGCGGTCTTCGCCATGGTTGGCCGGTCGCTGAAAGAGGAAGAACATATCCGGGGTGCGCGCCTGGTCACAGCCAAGGAACTGAAAGCCTGGTCAAAGCGGAAGTGGCGCGAATACGAGAAGCGCTTTGGTAAGGACACCAAGAAAGGCCCCCGCTACACGCTGGCCGGGATTGAGTTTCCGCCCAATGCCGTAGAGGCGCAGATCGGCATTACCGGCACCGTCGGCACCGGTAAGTCGAACCTCATGCACGAGCTGCTGAACACCATCCGGGCTGCTGACGGCAGGGCAATCATCTATGACAAGATGGGTGGATTGCTGCGCGACCACTACGACCCGGAAAAAGACATCATTCTCAATCCCTTCGATGAACGTTCCGTGGGCTGGTCGCCTTTCAATGAGGTGGCTTCACTGGAGGGCTTCGCGCAGATCGCCGAGGTGATGATCCCGGATCAGCAAGGCTCCATGGACAGTTTCTGGACGCAATCCGCCCGGCTGGTCTTCCAGTACACCGCCCGCGAGCTGGCAAAGGCCGGAAAGACCACCAATGCAGATCTTCGCAAGGCTATCATGAACATACCTTCCGAGGAGCTGGGCAAGCTGGTCGCCTCGACACCGGGCGCTCACTTCTTCGGGGAGCATGTTGCGAAAACCTCCGGCTCGATCCGCGCCAACATGATCACCGAGCTGCGGTTTCTGGAATATCTGCGCGATGACGCCGAACCCTTCTCGATCCGCGAATGGGTTGTGAATGACCGGCCCGGCTTTGTGTTCCTGACCGGCGATGCGGAAAAGTCGGCCGCGACACGCAACATCATCTCGACCCTGTTTGAGGTGGCAGCCAACGCGCTGATGACGACAGAGGAAAGCCGCGACCCCAAGGTCTGGTTCTTCCTGGATGAGGTGCCAACCCTCAACAAGCTGCCCTTCCTTCCCAAGAGCCTTGCGGAGATCCGGCAGTTCGGCGGCGCCTTCGTCGTCGCCTACCAGGTGTTTTCACAACTGGAAGACATCTACGGCGACAAAGCGGCAGAGACGATTTCCGGCGTTCTGAACAACCGGGTTGTGTTCAACACTCCGGACTACAACACCGCGCAGCGCTCCTCCCGCTCACTTGGTGAGGAGGATGTGATCGAGCAGCAGGAAAACATCACCCTCGGCGCGCATGACACCCGCGACGGCGTGGGCATTGTCGGCCGCCGTACTCAGCGCGCCATCGTCACCCCGGCGGAAATCCAGTCATTGCCGCAGTTCGTGGCCTACTTTCGCCCGGCCTATGACGCCCCGACCGCCAGGGTGCGTTTTGAACCTGTGCCGACCACGGCCACTGCGGAGAAGTTCGTCCCATACAAGGGTAATGGCTTCGATGCGGGCGGAATGCAGGTTGCCGCCTTGAATGTGGAAATCGAGGAGGGCGAGACTGCTGAAGAGGGGTTCGCGGCCCTGAAACCCGAAGAACAGAAAGCTGAGTTTTTTCGGTTCTTGGACCGCGTGCGCCCCGAAGGCGCGGTGGGAATTGAGGAACCCGCCAAAATCTCGGAACGGGACTGGTACTGGCAGCATTTTGCCACAGCCCGGGTGCGCGGCCACGATGTGAAAGAGATTGCTCCGCCAGACCCTTATGCAGGCTTCGCAGGCAACGGCACTGCCAAGGCCCGCGAAACTGCCGCACTCCCCTACCCCGGCACCACGCCGGCACAGGCTGACCAGGAGACTGCAGCCGCCGCGCCAGCGAAAGAGCCAGCTCCAGAGGAGCCAGCGCAGGCAACAGAAATACCCGCAGACGGAGACCCGGCGGCCGAAACCGTCAGCCCTTCCCTGCCCCTTTCTGTTAGCGCCCATCCCGCCGTCGGCCGCGCCCAGCCGGACAGGAAAACACCCAACCGGCCGGAACACCCGCAGGAGCTTCCAGCCAAAAAATCCGCCGCCAGCGCATTGCTGGCGATGGAAACCACCATCCGGGGAGTGAAGTGACATGATGTCGATCTCAAACGTCTCGGCCGGGGCGGCTGCCAGCGGCTATTACAAGGAAGAAGGCTATTACAAAGCGGGTACAGAGGAGGGCGAACGGGCGGCCACCTGGTTCGGAAAGGCCGCGGACGAAAACGGCCTGAGCGGCTTTGTCGATGACAGGCACTTTGCACAACTGCTCGATGGCGAAGCACCGGACGGCAAGCTGATGGGCCGCTATGTGGACGGCGAACGCCAGCACCGCCCTGGCCTCGACCTTACCTTTTCTGCGTCCAAATCGGCTTCAGTGGCCGCCCTGGTGATTGGCGACAAACGCATAATTGAAGCCCATGACGCCGCAGTGCGCGCGGCTATGGCAGTGGTGGAAGAGCGGTTTATTAAAACGCGCTTCCAGCAAGACGGGGAAATCGTCACGAAAAACGGGGAAGGAATTATTGCCGGAATTTACCGACACGACACCTCCCGCGCGCTTGATCCGAATTTGCACAGCCACGCCGTCATTGCCAACATGGTGACAAACGAAAACGGCGGATATTCCGCAATTCGGAATGAGTCTGTTTACAAAAACAGGAAACTCATCACCGAGATTTACCGATCCGATTTTGAAAATCGGATGGCAGATCTTGGTATCGCCACAGAGCGGGGAAAATACGGAGAGGTGAATATCTCCGGCATTTCCCAGGAAGTGACAGAAGCCTTTTCAAAGCGGCGGCAGGAAATAATGAATGCGCTTAACCAAAAGGGTGCCGAATACTCTGCTGATACCGCTAGTAAAGCCGCACTTGCCACGCGGGCAGCCAAACATAAAGAAATCGACCGGGATGCGTTGCGGGTAACCTGGCGCGAAGACGCACTTGCGGCCGGTCTTGGCCGGGATCAGCTGGACCTTGGCAGAATGGGTCACGCCGCCCCGCAGCCTGTGGTGCCACTCGATCAGCAGCGCCCGATCGAACCCCTCGCGGAATCCGGCCAACCGTCCGGAGTGTTCGAGAAGGCCAAGGCCATGCTGTCCAGTGCTGCGGCAGTGGCGCGCGTGGAGACTGACCCCCGGCAGGCTGTAAACCGCGCCGTCGAGCACATCAGCGAACGGGAATCCGCCTACAGCAGGGCAGATCTCACGGTGGCGGCGATGCATTTCGCTTACCGCTCTGACTTCAAGGCGGTAGATGCGGAAATCAATCGCCAGATCAAGGCTGGCAGGCTGTTTGAAAGCGGTGAAGACGGGCAAATCCTGACAGACAAGGCATCTGTGGAACTGGAACGCTCTATCCTAGCAACCTGGCGGAAGGCAGAAAAAAGTGGCGGCCTCGAACTCCCGTCAGAACAGGGGCGCTCGGGAGACAATCTCTTGGCTCGCAGGCTGAGCGTTGTCCGTTCCTTGACCGACGGCCAGCGCGCAGCCATCGAAACTTCCCTGACCGGAAACGGTCGCTACGTCGGCATTCAGGGTTATGCTGGGACGGGTAAGACCTTCATGCTGGAAAGCACCAAGGAAGCCCTGACCCGTATGGAACATTATGCCGGTCAGAGCGGGTATGAGGTGAAAGGCTATGCGCCCAGCCACCAAGCGGTGAGTGAGCTGAACAAGGTTCTGGGCAGCGCCGAGACCCTGGCGAAAGTGGTCACGGCCGAGCGCCACCATCCGCAGGACGTGGACAACAGCAGAACCATTCTTGTGGTCGATGAAGCATCTATGGTGTCCGCCCAGGACATGCGTAGCTTCATGGATTACGCGGAGCGCACCGGTGCCCCGCGCGTCGTCTTCGTTGGCGATACGCAGCAGCTCGATGCGGTAGCCGCCGGTCAGCCATTCGCCCAGATGCAGAAGGCCGGGATGCGGACGGCTGTCATGGATGAAATCCGCCGACAGCGGAACGATGATTTAAAAGCAGCAGTCTATCACTCCATCCGGGGCGAAATCACGGAAGCATTCAACCGTTTGGAAGACAACGTTCTGAAGGTGGATGACCCTCGGCAAGAGGCTGCAGAAAGGTTCCTTGCTCTCACCCCCGCGGAGCGGCAGGGGACCCGGATCCTCGCCCTCACAAACGCCGCACGCGCAGAAATCAACGAGGCGGTACGCGGCGGCCTCCGGCAGGAAGGCCGCATCGCCTCCGATGAAGTCAAGGTGAACGGTCTGCTGAACCGCCAGCTCACCGAGGCCATGCTTGCCGACGCCCGCAGCTACGCCCCTGGCGATGTCGTCATGTCCGTGGCGACAAGCAAAGAATACGGCCTAAAGAAGAACGGCCTTTATGTGGTTCGGGAAGCTGATCACAGGGGCAATAAGCTGACCGTTGAGCATGAGGAAACCGGTGTCCGGACCACCCTGCCCCTGGCTGCGAAGTTCAATCAGCGGGAGCTTGGAAAGGCGCTGGTAGCCTATGAGCGCGAGGCCAGAGGCATGGCTGAAGGCGACCAGGTGCGGTTTCGGATCACAGACCCGGAAAGCGGCATCAAGAACGGTTTGCGGGCTGAAATCAAATCAACTAGGGGTGGAGTGATTGAGGCCGAAACGCAGGAAGGATCGCGCATCGCCATTCCCGCTGACAGCCTCGCAGCCCGTGGCTTGGAACACGATTATGCAGCCACCGCGCACGCCGTTCAGGGCGAGTCCGTTGACAGGGTGATTGTGGCAATGCGCTCCACAGAGCGGCTGGCGACCCAGAAGAGTTTTTACGTTGAAATCAGCCGGGCACGGGATGAGGCGATGCTGCTGACTGAAGATCCGGACCGGCTGTCCAAAACCATCGAGAACGAAACCGGGATCCGCCAGACCGCGCTCGATGCCTGGCTGGACGGCCGCCTCGCTGGCGCCCGCGCCCGCCAACCGGAAGAAGAACAAACCCGCGAGGACCCACAGGTGAAGCCTGAGGCTGTGAAGGAAAAAGAGGCCAAGGAGAAGGAGCCGGACACCCCTGCCCTGCCCGGCCTTTTCGATGAGAAACTTAAAGAAGTTGAAAAGCAGGCTGAAATCGTCCTGCAGAGAGACAAGGACATTGAACGATGAGCGAGACACCCCAGAACGTCCGTATCGTGCTCGGCCCTGTGGCCCGGCAGCTGATCGACGGCGCAGGAGAGAACCGCCCCAAGGCATTGGACGATGCGATTACTGCCCTTCTGGAAGGGCAGAAAAGCGGGCAGGCAGAAGCCCCTGAACAGGCCCCGCTGGACACTCGTTTGGCGTCCCTGGAGGCTGCGATGGAGCGCCAAACCGAAGCGCTCCGGAACCTCTCCTATACCGCGTCACTGGAGCTGAAAATGACCCGCATCCTGATTGCCTCCCTGATGAGTGAGGGCAATGAGGATCAGCAGACTCTCCTTGCTTTGGCCTCCCAGGCCACCGAAGAGGTTCAATCAAAACTGCAGTTGCTTGAAGATTCCGAGATTGAGAAACTGCGGGAAAACGAGGCATCGGTTCAAACGGCGATCCTGCGCGATTTAGAGCGTGGCGGCATAGAAAACGAACCGGCAGCAGAGGCGGAGATTGAGCGATGATGAGCTTCATGAAGCGGTCCGAAACCGGCCAGTACCGGGCTGCCATGCCGTGCCATTCGCGTGGCATGGCATGGCACAGCTCTGCCACAACCCCTGCCACGGGCCATTTTGGGGCCTCTGGACCCCTTAAAAATACGGGTTCACAGGGTGCTGCCACTCCTAAATTGACAAAATGCCAATTTTGTCAATTAAATCAGCGATTTGCGCTGATTTGCAGCTTGCTGCGTTATGTGTGGACCTTCTATGAGGACCGAAGGGCCGAATTGGGCGTTGCTGGCCCGAACCATCAGGGAGGGCTGAGCCAAAAGCCCGCCAACGAGGCGGCGCAAAGCGCCTCAACTCCCCTCTGGGGTCAGAAGCCAAGGACTGCCCTTTCGGGCCTCCTGATGGCGCTCCTGGCTCCTGCGGCTGTCTCTGCCGGAGACTGGTCCAGCTCCGGCAGCTTCGACCTGAAAGAGACCACTGAAATCCGCGAAAGTCTGGCCTCGGCTCCGGCTTCCTCCCAGGGCGGCTGGAACTTCGCCACGAGAGAAAGTGAGTGGGTTGCCCTTGATGCCTTTGAACGCTCGCGGCCGGGAAAGCAGCCCCCTGCCCCGGCCACCTTCCGCCTTCCCTCCGGCTCCAATGTCGAGCAGCTGTTTGCCCTCATTGCATTTGCTGAAGCTCCCGGCGGCCGCTATGACGCGATCCATCACGGCGCCAAGGTGAAGCCCGGCAAGAAACCCTCGCAGATGACGCTTGCGGAAATCTACGCCTGGATCGACCGCACGCCGGGCCAGCCCCATGCCATCGGAAATTTCCAGATCATACCTTCGACTTTGCTTAACTTGCAGAAACGTCTGGGCCTGCCTGGCGGAACCCTGTTCAGTCGGGAGACACAGAACCGTATGGCCGCGCTTCTGATTTCGGACGCCGGGTATCAGAAGTTCGCGGCTGGCCGGATGTCACGTTCACAATTCATGGACAACCTGGCGCGCATTTGGGCTGGCCTGCCGCTGGTGTCCGGCAAGTCCGCCTATCATGGGTATGCTGGAAACCGCGCAACCATCACACGGGCGTTTTATAGCGAGCAAATGGAAAGGATCTTTGGCTCCGGTAAGGCAACGGTGACCACTGCCTCCTCTGCTCCGTCCACAAAGCCATCGGCCGCTGGCTGGACCGGGCTTGGGCAATGATGCAGCGAGGCCAGCTGGCAGATCCTGCAGCACGAAACAGACAAGCGCCAGGATTTAGGAAATCCACTTTAAGGCGAACTAGGCGACGGAAACAGACCGAGGCAGAACGCCCGATTCAGCTACAGTCCGAGCGCTTGTATGAGGTCTTCAAATGCGACATGAAAGCAGCGGACTATGCGCTGAAGGCGGCAGCTATGATTGTGGTGGCTGGCGCTCTCTCAGGAGGGGCTTACAGCGTGCTCAAGTCTACCAGCAGCTTCGTGCATGTGCTCTTTCCGATAGCCGGGTTTGCAGGCACCGCCGCCTTGCTGTGGGTTGCCTGTCAGCTCTTGTTTGCATTTGCTCTTTCCCTGGACAAGTCAGGCAGACTTCGACGCGCCACGCACCTGGTGCAAGTGGTAGCGGCCATTTTCATCGCCGCTATTATCGGCCAGTTGTTCCCTCTGTTCGTGATGATCTGGACGGCCGGCCTATGATCCGATCAGCCCCGCCTCCACTCCCGGTATTCGTCCAGCGTCCGGTAAAACCCACCGGACCCGATCCCGAGCAGGAAGAGAAAGTACACGGCAGCAAAAAGCCCTGACCAGACGCCGAAGATCGAGGCCCAGGATACGGTCAGAATAAAGAGTGCGTAGTGTCCTGTCAGCTGCCCCTCCAACCCTTTGACAGCCTCGGTCTGAAGCCGGGGCGACTCTGACTGTAACACGTTTCCGGTTAATTTTCTGGACCGCCCTTGCTGTACCGGAACTGACAGTTGATCTCCCTGGCTAACCTGCAGGAGTATCCAAAGCACTTCGGGCAGCTCTAGCGGTGCAGACTTCAAGGTTTGTGAGCAAACCGCTCAACAGACCTGCTTCGAAATGAAAAGGCCAAGGTGTTTTGAACACCTCGGCCTCTGTCATTTTTCTGGTAGGAGCAGGAAATCTTGAGCCCTGTCAGCTCGTCATGTGATTTCCAGGTCTGTAAGGTCAGCTCCGCCCTGCAGCACCTCGTTGATCCATTTGGGTTTGCGGCCCCTGCCCGTCCAGGTTTGGTCTGGGTTCCCCGGGTTCCTGTATTTCGGGACCGCCTTCCCCTTTGGTCTCTTCACGGCTGACGTAAAAACGTCCTCCAGCGAAAATCCGAATTCACCTACGGCCTTTTCCGCCGCCAGATGTGCCGCTCTCAGATCTTCTTTTTGCCGCACGTCAATCGCGTTTGCCAGTTCGGCCTGAAGCTGCTTCAATTCGGCAGACGACATTGCTTTCAAATCCATTGCCATTCCTATAACTTTGCCTCTGGTGAGCACTGAATAGTTTAGCGACTAAAAAAAATCCAGAATATCCTCTGCGCGTAGAAAACTACCCGCACCAACTTTGTCTCCGCCCTCCTCTATATGGACGTGCTAGTCCTTCAGAAATCAGAATACTGCCCAGGTCGTGCCCGTGAAGAAAAATACGGGCAAGCCCCCTACCGTATTTATCCCGGCCAGGAAGCACAATGAAATCGACCGTTCCGGCTTCCCTGACCAGTTGGCGAGCACGGCGTGTCGCTTCATCGCCAAGGGCTTTTTCATACCGGCACTGCGGCTTGTATGTTTCCGGGGTGTCGTAACCCACAAGCCGGAACCGATCGTTTCCAACATCGGCCGTGTCACCGTCGATCAGATATATGTCCCGGCTGCTTAACGGTGCTGCTTGGGCCACGGCAGCCGAGACTAGAAAGAGTATTGCAGCAAGGAACCTCATGCCGGGGCCTCGAAAACGCGTTCAGCTTTATTGGCTGGCAAGCGCTCTCCCCTGTGGTTCAGCGGCCATCCGGTTTGATCGGTATCCTTTTCCAGCTCGGGGGCGAGATAGAAACCCGGCGCCCAGCGTTCAGCACCGCAAGAGCACCGCTCCAACCGATCGGTCGCTCGCACTATCGGCAGATCGTTCTTGAAGCGCGGCCAGCCAAGCGTTGCAAAGCCGGCGCACCTCATGCTTCCTGGGCCACCCGCTGGCTTGAATTCGCATTCGTGTTCTCCCCTACCGCCTGGAAGAGTTTTGGAGGGCAAGGAAAATCCGTCGCGCACTATTTGCAAAGGGTTCAGGCCGAGTACAACTCCCACCGCAGTCACGGTTATAAATAACAAGGGGTATCCGTGCTGGAGCATTGGCGCCTCCTGGATCACCACTAAGACGTCAGCTGCTGCCACTGCGAGCAAGCCAGCTCTGAAAATGTCGAAACAGAAGTATGCGAACGGCGCGGTAAGCATGTTTGCCAGTCCGAAGTCGCCAAGGCGCAAATTTCGCAGGGCAGCTGCTATACAGAAAATTGCGACACCGCAGAAAAACCAAGCATACCCGATGTAAGGTGCGGCGTCTCTGGCCTGGTCGAGGACGACCCAAAAATCTTGAAACATTCTGAAACCTATATGCCTATGTGGATGCCCGGTTAGCGAGCTTTGGAAATCACCCCGTCTGTCCGGATCGCCGCGAAGTCTGAGGCTGTTCGTCTGGACATTTCCACGCCGTCTCCTGACATGATCGCTTCGACGTGATCTGTCACTTTGATCACGGAACCGTCCGCCTCGATGGCTGTTAGATCTCCATCCCGCGTGTGGGAAACAGAACCATCGGCCTTGATGCGGATCCACGCGCCGTTGACTTGTACAGCAACCTCGTAATCATCGACCTTGATCCCCTGCCATCCTTGAGCTGGATCCCGGCGTAGGACTATTTGATCCGGGCGCAGTTTGATTTGCACGTCGCCGTTTTCAGTTTGGTCAGACGCTTTGACCACCACGAACGCCTCTTGCTCGGCCGGATCCCGGTGAATAGACGCGTTGCCATTTCTGGGCGGCCACAGTTTGGCGGCCTCCCGCTGGTTTCCTGACTGGTCCCTGTGAAACCCGATGTACATCTGCGCCGAACGCCAAGTCCGGTTCAATCCTTCAGACAACATGTTCATGACTGCCAATCCTCATATTGCAGGCCCGGGACTCTGCTAAATTCTTTGACGTTGTGGGTGATCAGCGCCAGAGACCGGGAAACAGCCTGCCCCGCAATCAGCACATCATAGGGGCCAATCGGGTTGCCCTGCCGTTTCAGCTCTGCCCGGATCTCGCCTGCCGCCCTGCCGTCGCTTTCTGAGAAATCCAGAACTTCGAACCGCAGTGCCTCAATGCGTGCAAGGTTGGCCTCAACCTTCTGGCTCTTATAAGCGCCGAAGTACAGCTCGTGCATCACAACTGACGGGACGCCAAAGTCCCTGGGTGCGAATTCGGAAAGCCGCTCGATTACATTGCTGTTTCCAGCGATGATGGCGATGACAGCATTGGTGTCGAGCAGGAACTTCATTCGAAAACGTCCAGTCCTGGCCGGTCTTGCTGCGGAACTTCTTCAGTTGCTGCATCCACAGCATCTTGATCCAAAGGCCCGAGTTCGTGCAGCTCCTTCAGCCACCTCCAGTCCTCTTCAATTGGCTCCAGGATGACCTTGCCCCCTTCAGCCCGAATACGGACTTCATCAGTGCTGAAGCGAAACTCCTTAGGAAGCCGCACCGCCTGGGAACGACCTGTCATGAAAACCTTTGCTCTCGATGGTTCAGTAGTACTTGGCATTGCGCGGCCTCCTTGATACATATCAATAATATATACCACCAGCATTAGAACTCAAGAGCTAGCACTCCAAAATGAGTGAGAAGACCGTTATTTTTCAGCAAACTGGCAAGATTTAACTCAAAGGGGTTTCGCGTGCCGCAATCAGAAACATGGTGGCATCACCAACCAGCAAAACGCCTATTGCCCCTGGCAGCCTTTGATCACCTTCTAGGTCTTTGCGTACTCAGCACGTCACCAAAGCAGGTATCTTCGTTGATGATCAGCCCTGTAACTATACACCCTACAATCAAATATTGACTGCATTGTCGGACCATTTTGGTGCCTCGAAGCGGGCTATTGAAATCAGGCTAAAGAGAGCGGGCCTCGTTACAGATATGCGTGGCACAGGCTCTGCAAATGGAAGCTGATGGCGCGACCCGCGAAGAGCGAGCCAAAGCGATTGGATGCAGCCGGGCGACTTTGCAGCGGAAAGTTAACCCCAGGAATTCGCCCTTCAGACCCGCTCAATGATTTTGCAGTCCAGGACCTCGATACTCTCGGGCCTCAGGACGCAATACGAAAAATCTTCGTCGTCACCTTCATGAGCATTTCGATAGCGGATCGCGCTGATATCCAAATGCTCAGTCGCCTTCATAATCATTAACCTCGCCCTCAACGGATCATTTCTTTGAACTTCATTGAAAGGCCTAAGAAACTCATGTTTCTCCTTAGCGGACACGGCTAGGAGACCAGATTTTATCAAGGCAAGGATTACCCCGGATGGCTGGGCAATGTCCCAGTCAGGCAAGTCCACAACGTTTGCACCCAGGACCAGTCTACATTTGTTCAAAACGCACTGCGGGTCTTCGCCAGGAAAGCACTCTTCGTAGTTTACCGTGATGCGGTCCATGGCAGCCTGCAGGGTTCCAAAGTGCGTGATGGGCCAGATCTTTCCATTCTGTAAGCGGCTCCCACCGTGAAAAAGGATCACTTCGAGACCTCCGGAACCATTCTGAATTTTGATAGAAGGAGGGACTGCCCCCGGCTAAGTGAATGCTTCCGGCATATATGAATCTCTACCCTCCAGGGCAAGTATCAGTTATCGATGCCTGGTGCATAATCTCACGTGATTGCCCACCGCGTTCTCACACTACAGACCAGGCGATCTTAGCAAGACAGTCCGGTAACCAGCCGATCAGAGGCCACTTGCGGGATAGCTGCCCTTCAAGCGCGGTACGGCCAATTCACCGTCAGAGCCCTCAGCCGTCATTACTCTAGGGGCTGCCCTTCGCTAGCGCAGCACGTCATTCAAGCCCCAAAGCGGACATTGCCATTTTGCTCATCGGGCAGAAATTGGGGTTTCGCCGGACTTGCAAATCACCTTTACGAAGCTTGATAAGTGGATTTTGGGCGACTAGTGGGAATTTCCATCTCGAACCGTTGCTGGATGGTTCATTATTTGAGATGCTTGAGCTTGGCGACCACGGAGAACGTTCGTCTTCTTCTTTCGGTTGCCGCCAGGTTTCGAGAAATCCGATTGTGCTGCTGACAGCTTCTGATGCTGCCGATTTGGCAATCTGAGTCCTTCAGGACCAACAATTGCACCTGTTACTCCCGCTGGTTTATTCACTATCCAGCGTGTCTTCCCAACCTTGATCGCCAGTCCGTGCTTGTGGATTTCCTTCTGAACTTTCCAGATCGTACTCTTCAAAACCACTTGGCCTGAGACCGTCAGATCGTCGATGTATAAGGTGAATACGTTCCCCGCTTCCTTTGCGACGTTGAAAATTGCATCCCACATCTCCGAATATGCCCAGTACGAAAGTATCGGGCTTGACGGAGAGCCTTGAGGCAAGGAGCCTTTATCGCAACAAAGTCTCGCTAGAATGACCGCGACGTCGGGTGAACACCTCATGCGATGTTGGAAGAAAGCCAGCACTTTCTCTTCACGACAAGATGGGTAAAAGCTATCAATGTCCATCAAACAAAATGATCTTGAACCTTGATGAGCGGCCGCGTTGGTTACGTAAGTTCTTTTGGGAACCGGGGCATGAACGTAACTTGGCGTTTCGATGCAGGCCAACAAATAGGCGACGCGGCTTTGAGCTTTGTCTAGCCCTTCATGGGGTCGACAAAGCGGCCTCATAGAGCCGTCCGCCTTTTCTTCTTCCCAGTATTCGTAGTGTGGAACAGACTTGTCCGTCATTCCTTCTAGAGCCTTGACGGAGGTAAAGAGAAGCTCAGCTAGATCTTTTTTTCGCTGCAACCCGTAAAAAGGGCTTTGCTCCAAAGCATAGAATTTCTTCGCTTTTTTTCGCCATGGTTTCCGTGTGTTAGTCATTTCAAAGCTCTATCTCACTGTCAACATCGAGCAGTGTCATCAGCGCAATAACTTTCTTAGCGACGATGCCCTTTGCCTTCTCAAGTCGACTTGAGAGATTCTCCTTGTCTTCGAGCGCTTCAGCGAAGAACACAAGGGAACTTACCGGAATGTTGAAGACATCTGCATAGCGTCCCAAAAGTTCTAGTGAAGGTGTTCTATTGCCACTCTCAAGTTCCGAAATATAGGAACGTGACACACCAAGCTTTTTAGCAAGAACGACTTGATTGTGTCCTTGATATCGTCGCAGCAATTTCAAAGCTTGTCCGAACATTGGTCTTCCTTTGTGTAATTGAGAGCGGCGCCCTACGAAGGTGGCGGAGTGAACCATCCGGAAACGATTTCAACCACTTTCCACAATCGCGGCATCCAAATTAGGATGCCCCTGAGCACCGTTCCCAGAATTGATGACCACTTGGGTTTCTTTTCTGTTGGTGGTTGCTCGATCAGTCGCCGCCCCGGCAGGCTGGTAGTTTGTCTTTCTTGCTTCATTGAAGCCTCCTCTTGAAAACGCCGTGGCGGGATTGCCAATGGCGTGTCTTCGCTTTCAAGCAGGAAACAGATGCCGGTAGTTTCACTCGCATACACAGGACCACAAAGGTCTTCGTTGTGGTCCTGGCTCGCCCCTTCCGTGCTCTCCACATGTCCGGGGACATCGAGGAGCCTGTGGGGGTCAAAGGTCAGAAGCCACGAGGGCTTCCACGGGTGAGATAAATTAAACCTCCTCCAAACTATGAAGACTTATTCTGTCACTCAGAGAGAGTGCCAACCGAGATTACACTTAAGATCGCGGGCAACGATTGTCAACAAGATGTCACTCACAGTGAACATTTTGGTTTCATTGAGGTTCGCTTACTTCCAGTACGGCGAACAAAATGAACGGCAACTCTACTGGTTTCGGTCTTTGTATTATGCGTTGCAATCAACGGCGGGAGCGGGTCGTACGCCGGACTTTGCAAAGTCCGCTTTTGCGCATTGCGGACGCAAAGCGTTGCCCAGGCTGCGCCTGCAGCGAATGGCTGCAAGGTCCCGATCCTACCAGCTCATGCACCGCACAGCGAGAGGCAGGAAATCTAAGAGCAGCCGTCCGTGATCGGCTGGTTACCGGACTGTCTTGCTAAGATCGCCTGGTCTGTAGTGTGAGAACGCGGCGGGCAATCACGTGAGATTTTGCACCTGGTCCAGACTGGTTTTCTTCCGGGAACATGCTATGGGCCATGATGGGGTCAACTACGGACACAGTTCAAAGCAAGGCATCTATCAACGCGGTTGAAATTGCCCTGCCGACAGCTATCAGAAAGGGTGGCACATGAAACTTGTAACAAAAGATCAAATTGATGCTCTGGATGAAGCGTTACTCGTCTACGCTTACAAGCAAATTCCCCCAATTTCATTCGAGGAAGCCTGGGAACTGTTTGAGCAGGGGCGCATCCAAATCGCTCAAGACGAATTGGGTATGGTAGGGTTCCAAAGAACTATAGGTGCAAAGCGGTTTGAGCTTGCGCGAAAACACAAGAGGATGGCCAAGGTAATTTCTGAGGCGCGCAGTCAACTACCATCCAAGGAATAACCTTTTAGCACGTTAGTGCCGCCAGTTGTCCCGCCCATACTTCCTCCCATTGACGGTTAAGCGGTCGCGGCCATCTATCGGCACATCCTCATGCACAAGGCTGCCATCTTCCCTGATCCGGTAGATACTGGCAGTCGTGTCATCGAACCCGAAGCCGTAGATCACAAACTGCCAATCCCCCCTGCCCTGCTCCCGGACCTGGTAGTATCCCCCGAAGTTTCGGCATTGGTATTCCCCGGCCCACCATTGCGCGCCGGGTTTTGCTTTTTCTGTCTCGGTCATTGGGATGAGATCAAGCTGGCTCATGACTGGCCTCCCTAAAATTCAAAGGTCACGTCACCGTTGCCGCGCCCTGAGAGAGCGCGACTGCGTAGGTGTAGAGGTGCGTTTCCCAATGGCGCTTCATGCCGGCACCTCAGCGCTGAACACTACGGTTTCGCCTTCGACCTTGTAAGGAACAGCCTTGGACAGCAGTTGCTCGATGGCGGCGGCCGGGACGTCGGAAAAGGTCGCACTGACTGTCTGAAGCATCCGCTGCCGATCTTCCTCAAAGGAATAGGCGTTGATGGCCCACGCGATAACGCCGGGGGTGTGAACTGCAGGGGAAGAACCGAGGCGGTATGTTGTCATTTGAATGCTCCCTATCTGTGGTGCAAGAAAATCAAGGCTGGATGCAGGACAGCCGCCGAAGGCGCCTGCCCCTGCATCCCTGCCTCGTGGCGAACAGCGGTTGGGGGCGAGACAAGCGCGCGAACCGCAGGCCGGAGGAAAATTTGTCCCGCGAGGAATGGGCCAAAGGCCCAGGGGAAATTTTCCTTTGGGCGAGGAACTTGCGCGCCTGTCCGAGGGGGAAGGCAGCGTCTTCCCCCTAACCAGGGGGCGTTCGGCTTGTCCGAATCCCCCCTGCCCTACCGGCGAGAATGTCTGGGCCGGGGTGAGCGGGCTTGCCCGACGATCCCCTGCCCTGGCTAAATCATCTATGTGATCAGCGGTTTCGCTGATCTCTTGTTCTTAATGCCCACCCTGGAGCAAGCAATTGGGCGGCCGGAGCCGCCCAATTGTGGACTTCAGGAGTTGGCATCCTTCTTCGGGAAAGCAACCATGTCCACGTTCGGGAACATATCGTGTTTGACGGTGATCGCGGTGATGTTGCCCTCCGCGTCGGTGCTGACGAAGGCAACACCGCAGCGGTTCCAGTAAGTCTTGCCGTCTTTTTCGTTTGCCTTGACGTTAAGGTTCAGAGTTTGAGAAGGCATTTTGTGATCCTCGCTTTGAGTGTTTCGATGAACATGGAGGAAGCGGGCTCAAAGGGGATGTCAGCTGAAAATTTGATCCGCGAGGAATGGGCTCTAAGCCCAGGGGAAATTTTCAGTTGAAGCATAGCGATCATTCCCGGCTGCCCGCTTAGTGTTCATCTTTGAGAAACACAGATTGGCGAGGATCCTTATGGCTTTGGTCTGAAGTTGCGTCTCGGAGGCTGAAGGCAAGACTTGCTGGAACTGCGGTAGAATTGTGAGAGGCCAGCGGCGGTGAATAGGCAATATCACCGCGATCACCTTGAGCGCGCCTTTTTCAACCGTAACCTGGTTGCCTTCCAGACCTAGGGACAGCTGAAAACACGGTCAGGCAGGTAGCCGCAGGTCAATCATTAACAGGTAACACATAACAGAGAACTGTTATTGGTAGCCGTTCTCCAGGCTGCTTGCAGCCTGCGCAATGCGATCGTCACCCGAAGGGCCGATACAGCCGTGTGGAAACGACCATGGCGCAAAACGCGTCAGCTGGCCCTTTGGGACAGATGAGGTGTTATTGCCCCAGGGAGTTCCACACGGTTGGATCGGTGGAGCGCCGCCTGCGGCGCGGAATAGAGCGCGGTCCCGCGTTCACGCGGGATGCGCCCCGAAACCAAGTCGATGCTAAACTAGTGCCAAATCCGGAAAGGCAGAACCCATAACCCTTACCACTTAACTCATAACACCTAACCCTTAACTCCTAACTTCTAACACTTAATACCTAACACTTAACTGTTATTTGATCCCATTCTTTAGCTCAAACCCGGTCCAAAATGTTGCAAAATATTATTTATTTACAGCAATTTAAAGAGTGATCCTTGCCCAATATCAACGGTCTCATGTGACCACCACGCCATAGTCTCAATGGCTCACAGCAGACAGCAATGCATAACAGTTTACACATAACTATTAACACCTTATAGGTGAACAAGGCAAAAAGAGGATCGAGCAGTGACCCAAGTAATCAGCGTTGTTCAAGAGAAAGGCGGGGCAGGGAAGTCTACCCTCCTCATAGCAATTGCATCACTAATGGTAGCGGATGGCGCCAAAGTGGCCGTCATCGACACAGACCCACAACATACCCTTTCGGATTGGGCCAAAAAAGAAAGCACCGACGTTGATTGGGCGGTTGAGGAAGACGACGAACGGCTAATTCCAACACTTCGCGCTCTCAAGAAGAGCGTGCCGGCTTACGATGCGATTTTCGTGGACACCGCCGGTTTCAAGTCGGCTATGGCTGTTTATGCAATCAACGCATCCGGCCTGGTCTTGATCCCTTCGAAAGCCACTGAAACTGATGCCAAAGGTGCAATCAAGACATTCAGGCATGTTACCAGTGTGGCGGACTCGATGGACAAAGACATTCCTGCCTATGTCGTCATGATGGACGTGGATCCGGCAACCAATATCACAGCGGCTACCTTGGAATCCTTGGATGACCTTAAGATACCCAGGCTAAAAGCCATGTGTGCGCACCGAACAGGCTTCAAGGAAATGATGAGCACTGGCCGAGGACCCGAGGGCTCAGCAAAGAGGTCGGCACAAACTGTGTTGGCTGAAATGCAGATGGGTGGTCTGCTCGATTTCTACGGAGGCAAAGATGGCAAAGCTTAAAGTTGACCTGGGCCTTGATGATACCCACGAGGAGAAACCTGACGCGGAGGCAGACATTCTCCGCCAGCTTTCAGCTTCTTTACCGAGCCCATCTAAAGCCAAAACCGGATCGTTAAAGACTGCTCCGCGCGTCCAGTTCGCATTTTCTAATGTCCCGAAGCCGATTAAACAGGCATTCATTGATGCCGCCGAGGCTAAGGGCATGGGTATGAAGGAGTTTCTGTATCACTGCTTGCGGGCAGGAGGCGTTGATATCCCTCCAATGGAAGAAATAGACGGTCGCCGCAGGTAACAAGACATAACACATAATAGGTAACTGTTATGAGGCACCTTTGCAGCCTTCTTTTCGCCGCGCAGCGGCTCAGGCGCCGAAGGCGCCAGTCCAGGAGGGCAGGGCCTTTAGGCCATTCCCTCCTGTGACATCAGAAACGGCCGGCCTTTTCCTTCAGCCAACTGGCGGTAAAAAAGGTAGCTGTTTCCGAAACTCACCCTCAAAAGAGGGTGAGCTGCTGACCGGAAATAGCTGGACTGTCGCCCAGAGTAGCAAGCCGGTTTTTCCGTTCGGCCTCGGCTTGTTGCTCTCGCTGGGCTGCTTCAGCTTCAGCCTTCTGTGCCTGTTCTTTCTGTTTGGCAAACGGATCTCCATTTGCTGCGAAAAACACAGGCGCGGCGGCGGTGTATGCGCTGGTGAATACCTCAAGCGAAAGGCTATTGCCGCAAATGATCTTACCAGCCAGGCCACGCGCGGCGCATTGGACATAGCACATATGGAAAGTCGGCCGGGACAGCTCCACAGCTTCTACCCAAACAGAAGTTTCCAGCTTATGACCCTTGCCCTCGATGACGTCCGCGATCGCCATAAGCATTCCACCTGCGCCTGCAGCTGGTTCCTGAACGGTGATAAATCCCTGTTCGGCAAGCTTCTCGTCCACATCGGATAGCGAGATTTCCGCCATCATGCGCGACACTTCGTAGGGTGTAAAAAACTGGCCGAGTTTAGCGTCCAGAACTTCCAGCTCACCGGCGGCCATGCCCAGAAAATCGCAACCACCATTGCCGATTTCACCAAGGGCGATCCCTACCATTTCCGGCATTTTGCGCACATCGTCCTTGTCTCGGTAACGGGCAACAACGCTCATGTATTGGGCTTCCAGGGCTTCGCGCTGATCAGGAAACGGGCTGGCTTTCTTAGCCAGCGCGCAATAGCTCATTTCGCAGAAGTCAGCGAAAACCTCTCTTCGATGCTTGGAACGGTCTATATCGTTGAGAAGGCGCACAAATTCCTTTACCGCAGGGGTCATTCCGCCGCCTCATTGGCGGCGGCCTGTTTAAGGTCTTTTTCCAGTTCGGCAGACGGTTCGATGATCGGAAATTCATAAGTTTTTACTTCTTGGCCGCAGTCTTCACAGACACAGCTGTCAAAGACTGCGGACAATTCCCAATCTTGAATTTCATTGACCCATACTGCTGTTGCATCGGCCTTTATGTTTTGACCTCCGCATTTTCCGCAGTGAACAGAGACCGGGGCATTACACGGCATTTTGCACTTTCCTGTGTGGTGGTCCCGTTTCGATCTGGATGCCGAATACTTGGGACAGGGGTTGCGGGAAGGACCGCGAAGCGGCCCTCTCCTGCAAACCCTGCTCCCGGCCGAGGGCAGGAGGGGGACCCGTCAAGCAGAGTGCCGGGCCGGAAGGGGAGGGGGATCACCCATCCTCGCAGCGCGGCGGAGCCGTGACCGAGGTTGGGGAAACCCCTTCCGGCCCGAATAGCGCTCTGCTTGACGGGGGAACCGGCGGTTCCCGGATCTCCCTGGGGCGTTCGGCTTAGCCGAATCCCCCAGGGCACTATTGGGAAAGTGCCATGCCGCTGCTGCGGCATGACCGCAGCTCATGTGATCGCCGTGCAAGCACGGGGATCTCCGCAAGAAAAAAAGACCCCACCACAAGGGCGGGGCCAGTTGGTTCCTTCACCACAAAGGAAAACACGTTGTCCAGGAGCGCAAACCGTGTACCTGGTCGCCTCCTGGGAAAAGTCTGCGGGCCAGCTTCAGAACAAAGCCAGTTGCTCCGGCTGCGGTCGAATACCAACGCGCCCGCGCGGATCAATCACCCAGCCAACGTCGTCGCGCTCAATGGACGCATCCGGGCCGTGCTGGTCTATAAACACCCGGTCGGCCTCGGCCTTCCGGCTAGTGTGAAAATCACTTGCCAGATGACCACTTGGGCGGCGGCACCAAACACCGGGGTCACGACCGCAATCAGGGCACCTCACGGCAAGAACTGGATGACGGTGGGCTGTGAAATCAGGCATTGCATTCCTCCATTTCTCCAAGGCGCAGAAACAACTCGGACGCCCGTACACGGTCCCGCATGGCTTCCGTGCGGTCTTTGTTCGAGGACGCCGCAGCTTGCAGATGATGGTAGGCGGCATGGCGTTCGGCCAGCGGATGCGCGTCAGGGTCTTCAGCAATGTCGCGCGCCTTCAGGACCGTCACAAACAGGTCAGATGTTGCAAAGAGGCTGCCTTTCCGTGCGCCTGATGCATCTGTGCGAGACAGCGGAAATGGCGGGCGTTTCAGGTCGATCCGGCCAAGGCTGTAGCTGTGCAGAACGCTCAACAGATAGGACGGGTCGGCTGGGTATGGGGCGCAGTCCCATGCCCGCCGAACGGCGCGGCGCTCGTCCTTTGGCATCGAGTCAATCATGCGTCGGGCTTCACGCCATTTCCCTGCCCGTGCGCTCCGGTCCCTGACTTCCTGTTCGGACCACGCCCTTGCCCGGTTCTCCATAACTTGATCCTCGCTCGGCTGTTCTTCGGCAACCTGGTCGGCAAAGAGCGGCAGGGCTTCCCGCTCCATGCGCTGCTTGCGGCGCAGAGCGGCCCGCTTTCGCGGTGTGTCGGTGAATGCGTGGCGGGGCCAAGATTTGAAGCGCATTTGTTCAATCTCCTGCGGATGGGGCAGGGCGCTAATGCGCCCTGCCAGCGTTTATTATTCCATGCCCTCGGGCAACCATGCGTCGATCTTCGCGGCCTGCTCGTCGGTGACGTTGTGAGCCTTGCGTGTCTCAGCACTGGCAAACAGGCTTTCCAGCTTCTCCGCCTTGTCGCCCTTCTTCAGCTTGGCAAAACTCGTTGCGGTCGGGTGATCTTCGGCAAGGTCCAGCAGATCGCGCCAAATCTGGTTCATGTAGGGGCCACCCACGCGGCTGAAAAAGTTCTCAGCGGTCGGCGTCCAGACTTCGCGGATGCTGGGCTTTGTTTCCTTGGCAATCATCGCCGCCAGCTTCGCATCACCGCCCTGATATTGGGCTGCAAGGAAGCGGGTCAGTTCGCCGCGAATATGCTCTGCGCCCTTCTTGCGGAACGCCCGGAACGATGCGCCAAGGTCTTTGGCATCGTACATATCGCGGGCCGGGTTCGTGGTCAGCCGTTCGTCCAGTTCATAGCCTGCCGCCTCGGTGCTGGGCCAGTTCGGCACATAGCTTTGTGACAGACCGAACGGGTTGGACCACCGCATTTCGTGGCTCAACTGATAGGCCAGAAGGTCAATCATCAAATCCGGGTCGCGCAGGATCGCGTGTTGCTGCGCACCCTTTGCAACGCGGTTCAGATCGTCGCGCAGCGCCTGAGAAATCGGAGATTTCGGCGCGGCGCTGGCGGCGGAACCGGCTGACGCTTTGAGAACACCCGCCTCAACAGCGGCTTTTTTGTCCTCGGGCCGGACCAATTCGCCAGAGCGTTCCAATACGCCTTGCTGGTTCACATAGACGTAAAGACCGGCATGGGTTTTCTGCGCCTCGCTATATTCTCCTTCGATGATCTTCTCCAGTTCGGCAAGTTCGGACCATCCCGCCTCGTCCAGAACTTCGCCTTCCGCCAGCTCGGCCAGCTCGTCATAGCGCTCGGACTGTTCTTCGGTCAGCTCGCCACGTTCACGGAAAATCTGCTCGTATTTGCTCAACCCCATATCGTAGCTGCTCAGGTAATGCGCTGTGATCGGTTCGACCCATTTCCAGCCTTCGGCCTGTGCGATTTCGCGGGCCGCATCTTCAAGCGCAACCTGAAAGCAACCATCCAGAATTTCCGGGCTGTCATACAGCTTTTCCTCGGCAAACAGATCGCCGCCCATCTTGCCGCCTGCTTCGGTGTAGGCATCATCGCCCACGAACTTCACGCGGCGGTCAGTCGCTTTCACGCAGTCGGGTTTCAACGCCCGTTTAAGCTGGTGATCTGACCAGTTCTCGCCGCGCACCCGGTCCAGAACGGCAAGGGCATGGGCCTCGTCGTCACAGATCGTGAAACATGCCGCCATGCTCAGATTGATTTCCTGTGCTGCCAGAGCATCAAGAACCGGCTCCGGCAGATCGGCCAGCGCAAGGCGGCGGTAGACGTGCTTTTCAGTCACGCCGAAATTGGTAGCGATGGCGCTGACATCTTTGCCCTCGGCGCGCATTTCGCCAAAGGTGCGGATTTCCAGAGCCGGGGGCAGGTTCTTGCGGACCACGTTTTCCATCTTCGCCCAATCGGCGGCGGTTTCGCGGTCGGGTGCGAGCATCACCAGCGGGTTTGCCAGTTCGGGCCGTACCTTGGCAAATTCCGGCTTTGTCTCGGCCAGATATTGCAGGGCGCGCAAACGGGTGCCACCGGCAACAATCTCGGCCCCGTCCAAGTCCTCGGTATATCCGGCAAGAGACTGGATCATGCCTTTTGCCCAGAGGGTTCCCGCAAGGTCTTTAATGTCCTGTTCCGGCACATCCTGACGTGGGTTCATGGGGGACAGGATCAGTTTCTCCAGCGGGAAACGGGCTTCTGTTGCTTTGATTTCCTGATGCTTCGACATTTGGGCATTCCTTGTAACGTGGTGAATTTTTGTGTTATTGGTGCCCCAGCCCTTTTGGGCTGAGGCGTGGCCGCTTAGGCGGCTCCGTGTGATTTCAGAAAGGCGAGGCCGATCTTGGCGGAGAGACCTCCCTTTCTGATCAGCGCATAGGCTTCACGCTTGCGCAGATTGATCTGTTCAATGCTCATGACTTCACCTCCCTCCCGGCGCGGTAGCACCTACGGGCTTTCCCGATTTCAGTGTTCGTGGGGCAGGTAGATGGTGAGCACACGCCGCGTATCGTCATCGTCAAGCGGATCGTCTGCAGCGGCATCGTAAGTTTTGTTGTAAAGGCTGATTGCCCAGAAAACTTCCATCTCGTTGACGTGCACAACACCAAACGAGTGATCACCGCTCGGATCGTTCAATTCAGTGAAGTCTGTGAACTCAGCAACGGCTCGGGTCGCAAGGACGACAAACAGCATCCCCTTTTCTTCAACGCCACCGCTGAAAATCACCTGTCCCTCATAGGTCTGATGCCCTTGAAAGGGGATTGCTGCGCGGAATGCATCGTTCGCTTCCGCGATTGCAGATGCTTGAATGGACATGTTGACGAGGGCACGGGAACCACAGGCAGAGCAGGATTCCGGCACAACAGAGACCAGCGTTTCTGCTGCGCCGCACCCGTTGCATTGATATAAAGCCATAGTTGGCCTCCTAAGTGGTGATGCGGTGGCCGATGTTCGCCCGACCTATCCGCGTTCGCTTCGGTTTGTTCCAATGGGTCACGGAAACGACCCATTGGCCCTGACGCCTGCCACCCGCACCCATCCGCGTTTTTCCCCGGAAGGGAGGGGGGGCGACAAAAGAGGTGTGGCGAGGCTTCAGCTGGTTTCGATCCAGCGGAAAAACGGAAGGTTCGCCCGCTTGCGGGTGAAAGCCGTTTTTCTGCTTGAAGGCGGGAAAAACATAATGCGATCCGCGCAGGCGCGGATCTCTTCTGCGCCGTTCGGGACCAGCTGAAGCCTCAGAACAACTCGTCGCCCCCCTGACCGCCGGGGAAAAGCAGCGCAGCAGACCGCCCACGGCGGGCTGCGATCACCAAAGGCAAACATGCCGGGGCAGGGAGGAGCGGGCGCAGCCCGTCGATGCCCTGGCACGCCCCCTGGTACATGCAATCCGCGCGCCGCGCGGATTTCTCCTGTCTCTTGCAAAAGGCGCAGCGAACGACCGTCACCCGAAGGGCGGAGACGGCCTGTCCTGGACGACCATGCGGCCGCGGCGGCAAGCTGGCTCGGAGAGACAGATTCCGGCGCACCCGGGCCGCAGGGAGAACAGGGCAGGGGGGCTCCGGTCTGGTGCCGCTTGCCGGCGCCAGACTAGGGCGCGGTCCCGTGCTCAAGCACGGGATTTGCCCCAGCATCCGATTGCCAATCGTTTCACCTCATTGACACATGAATTTCTCTGCTACATGGTGCAGCTCAGAGGCTGGCACGGCCTCCCCGGACCGGATTTTAGGGCAGACTTGACGTCAGTGCATCTTCACTCACAGCAATCATCCACTCTTGGGTGCGTGTTTTCCGGTCAACTCAGCATCCCTTAAGAGGACTGATGATGGCTATCGAGATCTACCGCAACGGCGCTTCAATTGCTCACCTTCGGAAGGAAGCTAAGGCCCGAGCGAAAATTGAAAACATACCGTTGCACCGCGCACTGGAAGTTGTTGCCCAGGAGTTTGCTGAAAGCCAGGGCTGGCACATTCCTGATGGGGAGCCGCCCTTTAGCTGGGAAAATCTTCAAAATGATGCCTGGAAACTTTCGGACAACGGCCTTCTCTTTTGCGAAAACCCAATAATCAGCGCCAAGAAGGCTGGTCGGAATGGATTTGTACCTCGGCCTTGGCGTTTGAGGCTGGAGATTTTTACAGACAGCATCACCGGCCAGGGGATCCACCCTTTGATCGAACACAACGGTCAAGAAATCACCAGTTTGCCGCATTATGGATGGTATAAGCTCGCGTATAGGCTAGAGCGGTTTGTCGATAGTGAAGGTGTCCTAGTTTCACGCGTAAAAGCCGGCCGTCGGTCGGCGTGCCTTGATTCCGGTGCTGAACGCTGTTCTTGCTGTCTCCGCAATGATCACATGCACTGGAAAGAGCGGACTATGGCATCGTACAACCGTGCCATAGTCACAAGATCTGTTTCCAAGATGGCAGAATGGGCTGTCGGATGCTTCGCGCCTTGCGCGGAAGCACTTGGACCTGTGGAAGGCGAAATGGGCGGAGTTTCAACCACTCGGGAAGCCCACTACAGACTGAAGGTCATGCAGGATCTCGACCATGGACAGTTCGAATGGTTGCTTCCAACAGCGGAAGGCTAGGTTTCACTGTCGTGGCCTGTTCGTGGCTTAGTGCCCTGCGAGACTGTTTGGAATCTCGGGCTCTTGGGGCAGTTTTTCCGGCGGTCGGACAGCGTTTTGCGTAAGCCACTCGCGGATCACAACCCATCTGTCCTGATGGGAAGGTGGCCATCGCCAGTTGAGGAGCTCAGCCGCTTTTCGTTCCAGCTCCGGAAACCACTGTAACTTGAGCCGCAGTTTGTGTTTCCTGGACCAGGACCGAAATGGTGTCAGCCAATCATCCTGGGCATGAATTTCCAAAGCCTCTTTGAGGTCTTGCGGGATGGTATTGGGCCATTCTCTCATATCAGAGCAAATACATTGCAGACCGGGTATGGAGCAAGGACGCAAAATTCAGGCGCTCGCTCGGGCCGTAGAAACGGCCCCCCCTGCGCGGGCAGCGCCAGTCCTGCAGTATCGGGGCTATTGCCCCGGTGCTGCAGGGCAACAAGACCCCGGCAAGACATAAAAAACCCCGCCGGAGCGGGGTAATCTTCTCAGCCGATCCAAAGAAAAGGCAACGCCTCAACCAATCCGGAACCGTATTATTTTTGTGTGAACTTTTGCCGTTGAAAAAGTGTCGTTTGGCAGGACTTCCAATTCCTCGGCATCGTCATGGCCGAAGGTTATGGGAACCAAGGCCACCAGCGTTGCAGGTTCATCGTGCCCGCCCTGGCCCAGAAGAGAAAGAGCCGCGGCGATGTGCTTCCGGACGTCTCGAAAAGGCGGGTTCATTATGATGCGAGGAAACGCGGCCCGGCCTTTCACCTCGCCCGCATACTCCAGAAAGCAGCGGTTGATTGTCGGTGCGATGCCGTAAAGCGATGCGGCAAGTTTGGTGTGGCGCTCGATCAGCGTCAGCTCCTGGGAACTATGCCCCGAAGCGATGAGGGCGCGCGCCAGCTGGCCGTTTCCTGCGCTTGGCTCAAGCGTCAGATAGTCACCCACAGGGCCGAGGTATTCCACCATCCGGCGCGCTACGTCGTCGGGGGTAACGTGGCATTCGGTCACTTTGTCCACGGCACTAACTTCGGGGGCCTCGATCGGTTCCAGGGCTTCGGGTTCCCGTCGCGCCCTGACCGGAATGGTCAGGGGCTTTTGCGGGCGGGTGTAAATGCTCGGGCGGTTCACTGTGCCGCCTCCATATCTGCGAAGCTGGCGGGGGCCTCGTGCTGCTTCTGGTCAGTGATCAGGATTGCAGCCCAGCCAGCCGAATAACGCGGCCCCTCGTGTTTCGGGTTTGGAGCAATCCGAACCCGGAAGTTGCCGCAGATCGAAAGGCGGGTTCCACGCTGCTCGCTGTGGATTTTTGCATATTCCGCCTTGGTCAGCTCGACCTGAGGTAAAATCACTTCCTCACGGCGATACGGGTTCACCACAGAAATCTTCCCGCTGGCGGCCTTAAAATTCAGGATCGGCGGCTTTGCCGGTTTCTTGGCCGGGGGAACGTAACCGCAAGACTGCATCAGATCGCGCCATTCATCACCGGAAAGCTCAACGGTGCTGCCAAGGGCGATGTGAGCGGGCAGGGGCGCCGCGCATTCGACTGTGAACAGGTCTTCATCCACCTTTGCCCCCTTCGGCTTGTCGGCGCCATGCTCCCGCACGAACATCTGCAGCAACGTCGGGGTGATTTCACCTTCAAAACGCGGCACCTCGCCCAGCATTTCGCGCTCATAGGCCAAGCGGTTCAGGGTGTGGGAGATCCAGCGCGCCAGGTTGTCGCTTTCGATGATCGAGCGCGCCCCAGCCATTGCCTTTTCCCGGGCCTCTTGCGGGGTCATGTAGCCGCGCTCAACCGCAGAATAGAGGTTGTACGACACCATACAGTCGCGCCCCAGCGCCATGCGGATCAGGTTGTCCGTTGTCAGCTTTTCCCAGTTCTTAAGCGCCTTGTGCGCGGTGTTCAAGCGGCGCTGCAGGTCGCGCAGTTCGGCCAACAGGGTTTTAATCCGGCGCGCGCGCACCTTCGGGTCGTTCTTATAGTTGGCGTGCCGCTCTACGCCCTCGGCGCGATACTGCCAATATCCGATGGCGTCATGGGCTTTTGCGGCCTTGCTCAAGGCGTTATCCATGCGCTCTTTGTCCTTGCGCGCTTTGCGCTCGGAGTGGTGGCCGATCAGGATAGGCTGGCCGAATTCGAAGCGCTGGGAAATGTCCCGGGCGGCACGGGTGAAGGCGCTAGCCTGGGCAGCACGTTTCGCCGCGATCTCGTCCAGCCGGTCGGCCTTCATCTGCGCGCGCTCTGCAAGGGTGGTTCCCTCTGGCTCGATCTCGCCCGCCAGCTCCAAAGCCAAATCTTCACGCTTGCAGGACCACTTTGGGGCTACAAACAGCTCTTGTTTCGGTGCCCATTTGAAGCCGGCGGCCTTCACCCGCTCATATGTTTCCTCGTCCAAACGGTCAGAGGTATACAGCCGGATTTTGTTGTCTTCGGGGGAGTAAGTCGCGGTGATAGTCAAATCGGTCATGGGTCTTTTCTTCCGTGGTGAAGCGGCGGGGCTTGCTGCCTTCTTTCCGCCGATGGTCTGCTACGTTTGTTCTGACTTCCTTTCCGGAAAATCAGGGCTGATTTGCAGGTTCAGTCGGCGAAGCCGCCTGTTCCTGCTGATCTGCCACGTGGCGAACGCGGGAGGGGGCGAGGCAATGCTATTCGACAGGGTTGGTGCGGCCCGCAGGCGCAGCCGAGGACACGGCCCTGTCTAATAGGATTGCCCGAGGGGGAGGGCAGCGCCCTCACCCTGACGGCCAGGGGCGTTTGGCTTGTCCAAATCCCTCTGGCCCAAGAAAAAGGGTAGCCCGCACCTACGCGGATGGCCGACTTACCAACGGGCAAAGTTATCCAGCCGCCCAGATCTTCGAACTTGCGAGAAATCTGAGGTGGCCGAAGCAGCGTCTAAGGCGAAGACGCCAGAATCTGAGATCTGACGCTGTGGGGAATTTTGTCCGTTTCCCGAACGCCGCAGTGACATGCAGATGCAATCAAGGATTGATCACAATTGCCTAAATACTCTATCTGGCCTCTGGCTGCACGCGGCAGCCACTAATTCAATAATACACGCGGGTTTGGATCGCAGATGAAATCGAACCTTTTCAAGACTACAACACTGGCGGCCAGTGCATTCACCATTTCTGCCTCAATGGTATCGGCTGGCGGCATCGAGCGCCGCGCCGATCCATCACAAATCCTGTTTCAAAAAGGCAAAAACTACCTCGAATTCTCGGCTGCAACTGTGCACCCAACAGTTTCAGGCGACCCTTTGCCGGGAGTGCCAGCTGGCCCCACAGGGAACATCACAAATAATTATGAATCCTACGCGTTCGGCTACAAGCGGGATCTGAACGACCGTTTTTCTTTTGCCTTTGTCGTTGACGAACCGATTGGGGCCTCTCTGACTTACACCAGCCCTACCGCCTTCCTGGCTGGATCGAGCGCGGAGGTTTCCTCTATCGCCTATACCGGTCTGGCAAAATACAGGGTCAGCGACCGCTTCAGCGTTTATGGCGGCCTGCGCATCGTTGGCGTTGATGGCGATATTACGGTTATTTCGCCAGTAACTGTGTCCAGCCCTTACAGCCTGAGCGTGAGCAAAGACTACCAGGTCGGTTATCTTGCAGGCATCGCCTATGAGATCCCTGACATCGCAATGCGGATCGCTGCGACCTACGAGTCCAAGACTGAGCACGAGTTCAGCGACAACACCGGGACGCCTTTCCATGTGGAAATTCCCAAATCGTTCACGTTGCACGCCCAATCTGGCATCGCAAAAGACACCTTGCTGTTTGGGTCAGTGAGGTGGCGCGAGTGGACAAAGTTCAGGGTCCAGCCGAGCGACTTTTTGACTCTGGTTCCCGGGGTTGGTGTCGTGAACGTACCCATTGCAGGCGGCACCAGCGACATTTGGACATACGAAGTGGGTGTCGGTCACGCGTTCAACGACAACTGGAGCGGCGCGGCCACCATCGGCTACGAAAAGGATAATGGCGACATTGTAGGCAATTTCTCTGGCACCGATGGCTATGTCAGCTATGGCCTTGCTGTGTCCTATGAGACCGAGGGATGGAAGGTGACTACCGGAATCCGGTACACAGACATCGGCAGTGCGGATTCCGCGATTACTTCGTTCACTGATAACGACGCATTCTCAGCGGGTGTGAAGGTCAGCTATAGCTTCTAAGGCCCCCTGAAAATGTCGCGCTGTAGCCGTTCTGTGAGCCGTTTGTTCAGGCTCAACGAGCGGCTACGGCGGGTTGATTGCTTCCCGTTGTGAACAGCTTTGCGATCTCGACCATCACCCGTTCTCTAACCTGGGGAACTTCAGAAAAGACGTCGTGTTTGGCGTTTTCTATCAGCTCCAACCGTCCACTAGGCCACTTACCCATTCGATCGTGTATCGCTGGAAGGTCAACGACAACATCCTGATCACCGCAGAAGGTGAGACAGGGGATCTTTGGGGATGGAAGCTTTGACACAGCTTTTGTCTCATTGAGCGTTTGAAACAACCATCCCAAACTTGGCCCGCCAATCTGGTGTTCTTTCAGCAAGGTAGCCTGTTTGATGAAGTACCGGTACATTTCAGGGTCGTTTGTAAGCCTGTTGTCTTCAAAGGCTGTGCTAAGCACATAGCTCTTCCCATCGGTGCCGGGCGCGTAAACATGGCCCTTGCCAATTGCTTGAGCTGCCCAGGACAAGGGCCAGGCTGCAGCCCGCTTGACCGCAGGAAGATTGATGTTCCACATCGGGCCGGTAAATGCACAGGCCGACACTGGAAGACCTTCCGCTATCGCTCTGAGGCCAATGCAGGCACCTAAAGAGTGCCCAATCAAAAACCATGGTTTTGGCAAGTCCAGATCTTGCGCTGCCTTGGTCATCGCTGCGACATCTTTGTGGAAATCTGAGAACCGAACCACATGGCCCGCCATCGGATCGTCGGCCGCTCTGTCGGCAAGCCCTTGGCCACGCCAATCAATCACCAGAGCTGTGTATCCGAGTTTCTGCAAATCCGAGACCGTGCGACCGTATTTCTCGATATACTCGGATCGTCCTGGAAACACGAGGATGGTGCCCTTCTGAGCATCCTTTCCCTTCCACAGACCAACCCTAAGGCGCGTACCATCGTTTGCTTGTATCCAATAGGCGACCCCATTTTTAGGGGCTTCGGCGATTTCATGGTGGAGGGGTGCTGCCAGCATTGGTCAACTCTTGCAGGTTGTCATTTCACTTACCTGTGCTCTCCCAAACATGGGGTCATACAGGCTGTAAGTCGTCGCCAAGATGCCAACGATTAGGAGGATCGAAAAGCCGGAAATCTGCCCGATCAGGAAGAAGTTAGCAATGAGTAGCAGTACGACCCCCATCATCATCCAGCGATGGACAGATGGAACTTCGGCAAAACGGCGAGAAGGCCCTGAGGGGAAAGCCCGCTCCACGACACGACAAATTTGAACATAGCCGAAAATGAAAACCGAGCAGGTAGCAAACAGAAGAAGAAAACTTGTGAAATGGGCCAAGGATCGCTGACCGAGCCAACCACTTGCTTCGTTATAGATGCCCAGGAAGAACAGAGCATCTGTGAGCAACCAGTCTAAAATGCTTTCCCCGTCTGACAGGAGATAGGTGGCTTGAAGCTTGATACACGTTGCGACCCAAATTCCCAATAGAGAAGCCCGATATACCCGGCATAGCAGATTAGTGCCTACTGCGCCGATCTTGCTCAGTGTCGCTGGGTTAGAATGAAGCTCTGGCGCGCTGCAAACTTCATAAAAATCTTGCGTCAGAGTGTACATCAAGACGAGGCCCGTAAGGAAAAGAAAGCAGATTGCCGCCGTATACAAGAATGCCAGCATCGAAAGCACCGTTGCCTCTGGCACGGATATGACTTCGGGGCGCACAATTGCCAGGAGGTTCCAGTCCATCATGAGGTTGCCAACGTCGCCGTTGACAAGCGCGCGCATGTGTATCCCTGACCATTGCACAAGGAAAACAATGGCAAAGCAGATGAAAAACACGGCCCAGTGAGAATAGGAAAATGATTCTACTCTGCGCGTCCAATCGCTTGCCTTTCCAGGATCGGAGCCAGTTGACGCAATGATCAGTCGCCTTTCACCCTTCCAAAAGGCCAAGAGCCCTGCAACGGTTACAAGAAACAGTGGCAAGATCACCAATTCGATCAGCGACCAGTTCGGGGCCCAGAAAAATCCTACCTGCTTTTGCAACCCGGCAATGGGGCTATAGGTGACGCTGTGCACCCCCATGATGTAAGTTAAGAAACCGAGGACTACCCAACCCGCCCAAACCAATGCTGGTAGGTTCAGTGTCGATCGGCTGCTGAATAGCGCTTCGGACCATCTAGCCAGGTTGAAGCGCCAGCCAAGTGCTGAGGTGTCGTTTATTGGATAGTTCTCAGCGGTGTATCCATGTTCTGAAACGTTGGCTTCTGGCTGTATCTTTTCAGGCAACGTCGGGGCAGGGTTCTCCACCCGCCGGCGCTTTTCCCTTCGCCTTGCGACCAACCGCGCTTGCGATGCACTGAGTTCCCTTTGCCATTCGCCTGTTGCTTCAGGATCCCCGCACCCGAATACCCTAGCAAGCCAGCGGATGTTCTCGGCGCTAATCCCTTTCTCGTTTTCCTGAAACCAAAGCTGAACGGTTCTCAGATCAACACCTCTGCGATTTGCATCAATCTGAGAGATAGCGTCTGCAAGAAGATCAGGCGTCCATGGGCCTTCTGGAAAGCCGTCTTTGTCCACTGGCCGACCAACACCGGTTGCCGCAATCTGGCTAAACAATTCCTTGAAAGTATCACCGTTTTTGGGGGGTAGCTGGAAGAATTTACCGTTCTTTAACAATGGTTTGAAGGCTTTCGTTTCGTTTCGCGTCGGAAGTCTTCGTATCCTATCGTGCCGCAATCGGAAATCAACGTATTTAGCAGGCAACTACAATTTTATGGTGTGCTAACCAATGAACAAAGGCATCAAGGAAATCATCGAGTCGATGGGTGTGCGCTTCGGGAAACCGCTCTCGGGGTATGAGCCTGCATCGCGTTCTTTGGAAACGTGTGAAAGTTCCATGGGTGCAGCTGGCGTGAAAAAAAAACCCGTTAGGGAACAAGCGGTGCCGGTCGCCCAAGTCGAAGACGCTATGGGTAAGACTGGAGTTGCCTACGTTTGGAATACCGGAGAGCTAGAGCTGAGTTGGATTTGAACAGATGTTTGCGGGCAGAGCAGACCTTCTGGATGGTTGCCTTTCTAAGCAATAACGAAAGTTATCCACAGGCCGAGCTGCTGCTGAGAAAAATTGACCGGTCTTGAGGGTGTTAAATAGGTGTTAAATTCAGTGTTACGGGTCGGCCAACATCGAATTTAATGACCAAAAACAAACAGATACAGACACCACCTGTGTGCAAAGTGGGGGTGTCGCGTGTGTAGGGTGGTGATTCACTGTGTGCAGAGTGGTGATTCCTTCAGTTGCGCCAAAGGTGAAGGAAGATCGCCCCCTGTGTGTGAAGTGTCGTTCATTTTGAGCCATTTGTGTGTGAAGTGTCGTTTGGCACAAGTGTGTGTGAAGTGTCGTTTCGCTTGCAAGTGTGTGTGAAGTGTCGTTTCGCTTGCAAGTGTGTGTGAAATGTCGTTACACGCTTCCCAGGCGTGGGTAATGTGTCGTTATGACTTGGCGTGTGTGAAGTGTCGTTATAGGGTCGGGCGTGGGTGAAGTGTCGTTACCTAGCCAGGAACGTGTGTGAAGTGTCGTTTAGCACATGTGTGGGTGAAGTGTCGAAAGGAAGCAATGAATGAATGATTATCCACTATTGCCGGACCGGCACCCGCAGGGAGATTTCTTCGTCTGTGATATTTTCGACGCGGCGCCTAAAGGTGACATTGGTTCGATGGAGCACCCGATTTTTTCGCTGTCGACAAAGCCTGATCACCGGCCCCGGAAGTATTCTCACAACGGGATCACGGTTGAGGTCAAACCAGGACCAGATGGTTTGGCAACCGTGCATGACAGGGATATTTTGATCTTTTGCATCAGCAACTTGATAAGAGGTATCAATGAGGGGAAGGAGCCTCAGCAGGTAGTGCGGTTCCATGCATCAGATCTCCTCAAGGCTACCAATAGGATGACCACAGGACGGGGGTATGAACTGCTAAAGGGTGCGATTGAGCGGCTGGCAGGAACAAGGATCAACACGAACATCACCACGGGCGGCCAGGAAGTATTTGAGAACTTTGGTCTGATTGAACGCGCCAGGATTGTGCGGGAAACACGCGATGGCCGGATGCAGGAAGTGGAAATCAAGCTCAGCGATTGGGTTTTCAATGCTGTCCGCGCACAGGAAGTGCTTACCCTGCACAAAGGTTATTTCCGGCTGCGCAAACCTCTGGAACGCAGGATCTATGAGTTGGCTAGAAAGCACTGCGGCCGGCAGAGCGAGTGGAGGATCGGACTTGATACATTGCATAAGAAATGCGGTTCCGGATCTTCGTTGCGGGAGTTCCGCAGGCTAGTAGGGGCGATTGCCAAAGAAGACCAAGAATTCGGCCACATGCCGGATTATCAAATCAGGGTGGATGACGAGAAGGATCATCTGCACGTAGTGAGCCGCGGAACGGTGACCGCTGAAACTTCCACCGTGGTTGAGATCCCTCCGCTTGATCCGGATGTCTACGAAATGGCCAGAGAGGCGGCACCGGGTTGGGATGTCCGCATGATCGAGCAGGAGTGGAGAGGCTGGGCCAGTGAACTGCCAAAAAACCCGGAAATGGCATTTCTGGGTTTCTGCAGGAAGTGGTTCAAAAAGCGCGGTCGGCCATAAGCTCGGCCTCTCGACGAAATAATATCAGGCTGTTCTTTGGCAGCAGCAGGGCGGCCTATAGCCCTGCACTTCGTGCAAGCCTTACTTTGCTGCACCGCTCGCTTTTCTGTTCGCGCCTCCTGGCGCGATGCCCTCCGGAAGATCTTCAGTTTTCGGATCGCTGAGGAAGAGCACACTTCAAATTCTACAAATACGGGACCCTTCGCTGCAAAATCTCACGTGATTGCCCACCGCGTTCTCACACTACAGACCAGGCGATCTTAGCAAGACAGTCCGGTAACCAGCCGATCACGGACGGCTGCTCTTAGATTTCCTGCCTCTCGCTGTGCGGTGCATGAGCTGGTAGGATGCGGACTTTCCGGACTTTTGCTGCGGGCGCAGCCAAGACGGTTCTACCCGTTTGCCTTGAACAAAGAGGCGGACATCACAACGAGTGGCCACAGAACTAAGAGCGGCCGTTAAGCGGACTGACCTGAGTGGTGATTTTAGCGAATTTGGCAAGCTGCGATCAAGCCAACTGAGTTGATTGGCTGCGTGCCCTCTGCGATGCTGAAAGTGTTCAACAATTCTTTGGGGCTTTTTGATATGTCACTTGAAATACGCGCGTCTGTATGCGCGTTAACTCTGACTTTGGCGTCTTCGCCCGCCCTGTCGCAGGACGGCGCACCCACCCTTTTCACCAATGTGAACGTCTTTGACGGCGTCAATGAAACGCTGATCGAAAACGCCAATGTGGTGGTGACGGGTAACCTGATTACCGAGATTTCCACTGAACCCCTTGCTGTGGCTGGCGGACATGTCATCGATGGCGGCGGGCGCACCATGATCCCTGGCCTGATCGACGCGCACTGGCATACTTCCTATTGCTGCGCCGCGCAAAGCACGGTGGTCACTGGCGATATTCTGGAAGTGGCCATCCGCGGCGCACTCGGGTCTGAAGCAACCCTGATGCGCGGCTTCACAACCGTGCGCGACGTAGGCGGCAACCCCTTTGCCACGAAAAAGATGATCGACGCGGGCGAAATTCCCGGTCCTCGAATTTTGCCGTCCGGGCCGCCGATTGGCCAAACCGGCGGGCATTTCGACTACCGCCCCTACCAGGCAGTGCCAACGAACCCGGCAGATTCCCAATGGTACTGGTACAGTGTTGGCCTGATGGCGATGGCCGATGGCGTGGATGAGGTCGTCAAGCGCACCAGGGAAGTCATGCGAATGGGCGCCTCGCAGATCAAGATCTCGGGCGGGGGCGGTGTTTCCTCGGTCTATGACCCGCTGGATGTGCGCCAGTACACAATGGAAGAGCTGGAAGCCTTCGTCGAAGTGGCGGACACATACAACACCTATGTCGCTTCGCACATTTTCACTGACGAGGCAGCTCAGCTGGCCATCAAGGCCGGTGTGAAATCCATCGAACACGGCTTCCTGATGAGCGAAGAAACCCTTCAGATGATGAAGGAGCACGAGGTTTGGCTCAGCATTCAGCCGCTGCTGGACGACGAAGATGGATTCTCCTTTGACGATCCGGGCAGCCAGCAGAAATGGATCACCGTGACCGATGGCACGGACACGATTTACACCAAAGCCAAGGAAGTCGGCGTAAAGATCGCTTTCGGCACCGACATTCTATTTGATCCTGCTCTGGCGGAGCGGCAGGGGGCCTTCCTGGCGAAATTGCAACGCTGGTTTACGCCCTATGAAGTGATGAAAATGGCCACCTCGGTCAACGCAGAGCTGCTGGAGCTTTCCGGCCCCCGGCACCCTTATCAGGCCGGCGCGCTTGGGGTGATTGAAAAGGGTGCCTATGCGGACCTAATCCTGGTCGACGGCAACCCGCTGGAAGACATCAACTTAGTTGCAGATCCACACGAAAACTTCGACCTGATCATGAAGGGCGGCAAGATCTTCAAGAACAGCATGGAGTAACAGGCTTTTCGATCTCTCCGCGAACCAATTACCATCTGAAGCCAATGCAGCCCTTCCTTGCTGACTACGTGAAGGGCTGCTTTTACATCAAGAACGAGTAGCGCAGATGTTTGCAGGGAGCTTCCAAGCAGCATGCCGCTCTAGCGAAGAGCTCCGAAATAAGTAATGGCAACTTTGGGCTCTGACGGTGAATTGGCCGTACCGCGCTTGAAGGGCAGCTATCCCGCAAGTGGCCTCTGATCGGCTGGTTGCCGGACTGTCTTGCTAAGATCGCCTGGTCTGTAGTGTGAGAACGCGGCGGGCAATCACGTGAGATTTTGCATTCGCCCAGGGGCATAGCCTGGTGCGAGTTCCGAATGCTGTTCTGTCTGCGGCAATCAACGCGGAAGCTTTCAAAGGCAAAAAACAACGGCGCGTTGAAAACTGATGTTGACACGAATTTGATATTCGTGGCAAACACCGATTACGGGACGCCATGGCTTCTCGTTAAACAATCATCTTGCTAGGAAGTCGTCGCCAACAGGGGACGACACATGCCGATAGAGAGATACCAATCCTTGGTCACGATTGCTGGCGTTATGAGCTGGAAGAAGGCGGGGAAGGACTTTCAAGTTCGGTACGACCTAGTAAAACTAGGGGTGAACAGCGGTGCTCCGGCCTACAACTGCACATACATTGTTGACGGCCAGGAACACGTGCTGGTCCCAACAAATCCCGGACCTAGCGGCTTCATTGAGAAACGCCAGATCAACCTTTGGCCGGGTGTTCTTAAGAAGCACCACCTTCAATACGGTGATGGTTCGCTGGTGGTTTTCAACGCAGAAGACCAAACCATTACAACCTGGGTGGTTGGGCCTGACGGCACAGCTGAAGTTGGTACTGTCGGGAGAGACTGTACCCAGCCGGAAAGCTGAACAGAGTGCTGCGTGTTCGCAAGCATCAGCAAGACTTACTGAAAACACGCGCGAACTGAATGCCGTAACCTCCCCGTCGGCAGAGTTTGCGCGGCGCATGTTTGTGGCCCAGGCATGCGCCGAATTTTCCAATACTCACGAACATTCTGAATTTCGTCCGCAATGGACGAGATCCCGCGGTGTCGGACCCGCGGGTTATTTCTGTGCATCTGAAACAACGAAAGGAACGAGGGATATGCACATTTCGAAGACCCTGAAGACTGCCGCAATGGCTGCGGTAGTGGCTGTGGCTGGAACCAGCGCAATGGCGGCCGGTTCGGACACCGGTGTTGAAGCCGGTTTCTATGCGCTCGGGCAAGACCTGAACACCATTCTCGATGGTGCAGGTGGTTACGTCATCCTGATCCTGTCTGTGATCATCGGTGGCGCAACTCTGGCAGTTACCGGCCGCTGGGGCCATGTTTTCATTGCCATCGGTGTTGCGGTTTTCCTGGGCTACGGCGTCCAAACCGCCACCAGCCTCGGCGGTGTTACTGCAAGCACCGACCTTCTGGAGCTGTCGGCCGTTGAGGCCCCCGTTTCGGAAACCGTCACTCAGTGATCTGGACCTGCTTCCCGCGCCTTCGGGTGCGGGAAGCAATCCCTGAAAGGAAGAGGCATGGACAAGGTCGTTAAAGTGGAACAGAGGCTGCAAGACCCGCCGCAGTTCTTTTTCCTGCCTGCCGATGAGGCGGTGGCCGGAATGTTTCCTATTGTACTGGGCCTCCTTGGCCGCCAGGCGTTTTTTGGCTTCGCAGCCGGGCTTGCGTTTTATTTCATCTGGAAACGTGTGAAAGGCGAGCGTGGATTGCATGGGCTCCTGGCTCTTCTGTATTGGATCACTCCGAAAGAGATCACCATCTATCGGTCCTTCCCGGATAGCGCTGTCAGCGCTTGGAGGGCGTGATGAACTTTCAGAATATGAAAAAGGCCCTGAACCGCTCCCGGAAAGCGGTGCTGACTCTGGGCGTTGTATCGGCTGGACTGGTTGGTGCCGTGGTGATGCTGTCAGCCAAACTCTATTCGCAATCCAATCAGGTCGTTCTTGTGCCAACCACTGTCAGCGACGGGATGGTGGCGCGCGGAACAGTGGATAAAGGCTATGTTGAGGCGCTTGCGCTTGATGCGGTCTATGCGATGTACAATAGCTCGCCCCGGACCCTTCATTACGGGCGCAGTGTCCTGGAACGGCTGAGCGGTCCAGCTGAGCGGGCCAGCATTCTGGATACTTACGACCGGATTGCCAAGGACATCACCGAACGCAAGATCTCAACTGTCTTCTTTCCCCGGAAGATCGAACACAACTTTGCCACCTATGAAGTGGTGGTAGAAGGCGACCTCGCCACATACCTGGAAACAACTCAAGTCACCCGCGAAGACCGCCGGATTTTGATCCGGTTCAAGCCGCAAGCCGGTTCAGTCCGGCTAGCCGCTATCGGGAAAATCTCAGCGGAGGAGTGAAGCTGACCATGATGAAGACTTTGAAACTGGCTGCGGTCTTCGCAGCCGGGCTGGCGGCGGCTTGCCCGGTGAATGCGGCAGATCAGCGTTTTACCGTCTCTGAGGATGGCCTTGTCCGCTTCAAGGCATCTGTCACCGGCATTACCCGCGTCAGTGTCGTGGGTGACCGGATCACTTCGATTGTCAACGACAATGAGGCATCGGTCTATCAGGTCCGCAACGACGAAAAGACCGGGGATCTGTTCCTCAAATATGCAGGCCCGGAAGGAATGCCGGAAAAGGAAGGCGGCTATCTGGTCACGGAAAGGGGCCTGACGGTTGCCTACGAAATCCTGCCGATTAAAGCGAGCACGCAAACCGCGCTGATTACCGTCAGAAGCAAGAACCCGGAACCCGATGAAGTGGCAGATAGTGGCGGCTTCGCCGACACCTCGCTTGGCGGCGGCGACGGCCTTGCAGCTCAGCTGACAGCCGCGACCCGCGACACCATCAGATCGAAGATCCGCAGCCCGCGCCCGGGCAACGCTCGCCATGGCGCGCTGATTACCTCGCACCGCACCGGTGAGCTGGTTGGCGAGGTTCGTGTGGCTGCGGCTGGCAAGTCACCTCGGCAAGTTCGGGAACAGGAGTTTTACCGGTCCGGCGTGCTGTCGGTTTGGGTTCAGAAAAAGAGCCTCGCTGCCGGTGAGCGGTCCTGGGTTGTTGTTGTGAGGGCGAAGTGATGGCGCAGAAAGACCGCAAAAAGAACCAGATCATTGCCATTTGCGTTGTTGGCGCCGTCGTAGCTGGTGGCTTTATTGTTCTTGGTTCGATGATGAACGGCGGAGCAGGAGGCGCAGGGCTGCCAAAGCGCTCCAATCCTACAGTTGACGAAACGATTATTTCGGACCGCACGGCTGCAGCCTCACCGGAAATGTCCTGGATCACCTCCGGGCGGATTCAAATGGAGCAGTTGCAAAAGGAACTGGAAGAGCAGCGCAAGCTGGTCGAGCAGTCCCGTCGGGAAGCTGAACAACAGGCTGAAGCAATCCGTCAGGAATATGACGAACCGATCCTGCAGCTGATCGAGAAAATCTCGACGCTGGAAACACAACTGGCTGAAGCCAAGAACCGCCCTGCCGCCAGCGGGCCGGAACAGACGTTCAATGCAGCGGCGCAATTGCCCGGCAAAGAGCAGTTGACTCAGGCCCCTGCGGAACTTGGGCCGGGAAGCGACTTCATTGAGCGCCGCACGCCTACGCGCACCACACCTAGCCGGACGGGGCAAACCGCCGGTGATGGGGAAGGGGCCTCGGTACGCAGCAACTTCGGGCAGAGTTTCACACTCGCCGCCATCGAGCAGCCGGAAACAGAAGAACGCGAGATCCGCCGCTTGGGAAGCTATCTCCCGGCAGGCAGCTACGCGCCTGCAGTTGTCCTCTCGGGCGCAGATGCATCCACGAATGTTTCCAACCGGGACAATCCGATTCCGGTTCTTTTCCGGATTACCGGCTCCGCGGTGACCGCAGCGCTTGGAAACCGACAGCCCGCGCGGGTGAACCTGAAGGGCTGCACGGTGCAAGGATCTGCAACCGGTGATCTGTCGTCGGAAAGGGTCAAGGTGCGCCTGATTTCCATGACCTGCGTAAACCGTCAGGGGGAAGTCCTGGAAACCAAAGTTGCGGGCTACATGGCCGGATCCGGCAAGGAGGGCGTGCGCGGGCACGTCGTGAGCCGAGAAGGTGCCAACGTCAGGAATGCTGCCATCGCGGGTGCTTTGGGTGGTCTGGGCAAAGGGCTGAGTGCCGGAGCTACCGCGTCTCTCAGCCAGGAAGACGCTTCGGTCAGTCAGATCCTGCAGAGCGCAGGCGCAGGCACACTGGCTGGCGGAGCGGAAGAAGCGGCCAGCACGCTGGCAGATTACTACATCAAACGGGCCGAACAGTATCAGCCGGTGGTCTCCCTCTATGGCGGAACCAAGGTCGAGCTCGTGTTTCTCGAAGGGGTGGAGCTGGGCCAATGAAGAAACTCGCAAGCCTGATTTTGATTGCGCTGGCCGCTGGTTGTGCCAACCCGAACACGGAAAAGGACTTCCTGTGTGAAGCACAGCAAGGGTCTCCCTGTACCACTATCGGTGCTGTGGATGGCACTGGAACCGCTGCCGTGACCTCTGTTCAAGAGCGCCCGGAAGACACTGCTGTGAAGAGCCTCGCGCAGAACCCACTGTTCTCCGGAAAAGGGGCTTTTACCGGCCTGCCGGACGGCGGTTTCCCGTACAACGCCGCGGCCTATCGCTCTCCAGAAGTCGTCGGAACGCTCTGGATTGCGCCAATCCTTGATGAAGGCGGGATTATGCATGAAGCGCGCTTTGTGCATTTCGTGATCCAGGAAGGGCAGTGGCGCCAGTGATGAGCAAAGCCAACACAAGAATCCTGAGCGACAAAGCAGCCCGCATGGTTTCGATCAGGCAAGAGCGGCGCAAAGCTGGTTTCGTCGAAGTGACGGTGTGGCTCCCTGTAGAGCAAGTTCGCCACTTCCGTGACAAGGCTTGGCAAGCAGTTGAAGCCGTCGGCCGCTCTTTTCCACGCAACACTCTATTGGGCCAAAAACGCCGTCAGAGGGGCAGGAAATGAAAATTGTTCGTGACATAATGGACGGTCTGTTCGGTGATGTTCCGTGGACAGAGGAAGAGCCGGACCTGATGGAGGGTGATGTGCTCTCCGACATTCTGCCGTGGCGGGTCTATGATCCGGAACACAAGCTCTACCACTTTACCCACGGCAGCGGCTTCCTAATGGAAGTGGGGGCGTCGATAGGTCAAAATGATTTGGCTGAGAACATCGGCGGTGTCATTGCCGCCAACCTGCCGTCCGGCGCTACTTTCCAGGTGCTGAACTGGACCTCTCCGGCCATCGAACCGGTTGCCGGGCGGTGGAAATCGGCGCGGCTTGGCCGTTCGGCTCTGATTGACGAAATGGTCCGTCAGCGGGTGTCCCACCTTCAGGAAATGCGTTTCGGCATTGATGAGGATGGTGCCCGTGCCATCCCCTTCGACAGGCACATCTTCGTCGCGGTCTGGCAGGAAGGGGAAGAGCTTGGGATCGAGGACGAGAAGCGCCTCAAGTCCATGCGCTCGGCCCTCAGGAACGTGTTCGCCACGGCCAGCTGGTCGATGGATGTAGAGCCGCCGCGCTTTCTCGCCCTTTTGAGGGAGCTGTTCCACGCTGCCCGCCCGGAAGGGAGCGGTGAAGACTGGGACCAGGAAGCCTATGACGACAACATGCCGCTCAACTATCAACTGCCCGGCGCGTCCCTGCGGGTTGGAAGCCAAGCCCTGCAATTCTCCGGAACCCCAGAGCTGTCGGCTACTGTCTCTTCGGTGAATGCCTACCCGGGGGAATGGGTCTTTGGCCTCGGCATGGCCCTCAACGGCGATCCGGCACGGCTGATGGACCGGCCGCTCGGTCCGGTTCTGACATCCTTCACGCTTAAGGCGATGCCAGGGCAGAAAGCCGGCGCGTTCATTCTGAAGAAGCGGGGTATGGCGGAACACGCTGCCAACAGTTCCTTTGGCAAGTTTGTCCCGAATTTCGCGGAGAAAAAGGCAGAGCTGGACGGACTGGCGGCTGAAATCCAAGCGGGCGAACGCCTCTTTGAAACACTCTATACTATCGTTTCCTACGCCAGGGGGGGGGCAACAGAGGCGCAGATGGCGGCAGGCGAGGTGGAATCCATCTACCGGCGCCAGCGGATCAAACTCTCCAAAGACACTTTCCTGCAGCTTCCCTTGTTCCTTGCCAGCCTGCCGTTTGGTTGCTCCGGCCGGATGATGTCCGACTTCGGGCGGCAGATGCGTATGCGGCTTATGAAATCGACGGCGGCAATGGCTTTCCTGCCGGTGCATGGGGAGTGGATGGGCAATGCCCGCGGATCCGGAATGCTGCTGGCCGGTCGCCAGGGGCAGGTGTTCCAGTGGGACAATTTCCGTTCGTCGGGCAATTACAACACCGCTGTAGTAGGCAAGTCCGGGGCCGGTAAATCAGTGTTCATGCAGGAACTGGCGGTGGGGATCTACACCTCCGGCGGCAACGTCCTAGTGATTGACGACGGCTATTCGTTCAAAACCACGGCGGAAATCCTGGGCGGCAAGCATATTGCTTTTGACGGCCAGACCCGCAACCGCCTCAACCCGTTTTCTCTGCTCGATGCGGGTGCCATGGGGCAGGACGAATACAAGACCGATGCCATCGAGCTGGTTACCCGCGTTGTCGCCTCGATGGCTGACCTCGGCGGTCACACTGGCGGCCGGGTTGAAGGGGTTGAAGAGGACTATATCCGCGCGGCCATTGCCCAGGTCTGGGACGAAAAAGGCCGGGACGGTGAAATCTCCGATGTGCGTGACCGCCTGCAGGAGGCTGCGGCTGGTGAGCCGCGGCTGCCGGACGTGGTGCGCAAACTCAACCGGTATTCCCGCGGCGGGGCCTACGGCCACTACTTCGAAGGCGAGGCCAATATTGCACTGGATGCCCCGTTCACCGTGGTGGAGCTGAGCGACATCAAGGGGCAGGCCGGTCTTGAGGCGACCATTCTGCAGATCGTCATGTTCCTTGGCACCGAACTGATGTTTAAAACCTCCCGTTCTACGCCTACCGCCATCGTGATTGATGAGGCTTGGGATCTGCTGAAAGGAACCGGCACCGCAGCCTTTATTGAGGGTGTCGTGCGCCGGGCGCGGAAATACACCGGAGCGCTGATCACCGGCACGCAGTCGATGCAGGACTATAAGGCCAACCCCGCCGCCGGCGTCTGCCTGGAAAACTCGGACTTCCGGATCTTCCTGGCCCAGAAACCGGAGAGCATCGACGCGCTGCAGAGCATCGACCCGCCGGTGAAAATGCTCCTGAAGTCGCTGACTTCGGTTCCGGGCCGGTTCTCCGAACTCGCAATCCAAATGCCTGAGGGCTTTGCCTACGGGCGTCTGCTGCTCGATCCGTTTTCGCTGGCAGTGTTCTCATCGAAAGGCTCAACGGTCGAACGGATGAACCACTACAAGGCCCAGGGCATGAGCACAGTGGAGGCCATCAAGACCCTTGTTGAGCGGGGGGAAGTGGCATGAGCTTGCAGAAGAAAATCCTCATCGGGCTTGGATTTGTGGCGCTGGCACAGGCCGTGGCGTTTGCTTTCCTGCTGCTTCCGGAAGTCTTTCGTGATGAGCCTCCTGCGGTTGCGGTTTTCGACCCGGAAAAGAGCCTGACCATGTTTGTGGTCTGGTCGAGTGGCCGGGTGCCTGATGAAGAATTCGGGGACACTCTCCCAGCGTTTCAGCAGGCTGTTCAGCTGGAAATTGACCGGCTGTCCGGCCAGACCGGCCAAATTGTTGTCCGTAAAGGCGCCGTCCTATCGGCTGAGGGCCTTCAGGCCGCAGATGTCACCGGCATCATAATGGAAAAGGTGCTGAGTGATGCGGCGTTCTAAGCTGGTTTTAATCCTGCCTGTCCTGGCAATGACCGCTGCCGGTTACTACGGGCTTGCCTTCGGGCGGCTGGTCGTGAATGCGACCGGTAGCCTGAAAGGCAATGCCTACGCGATGGTGACCTGGCCGTTGGTCCTGCGGCCGGGTACCATCGTCGCGGTTGAAATGCCGGCGGTCCTTGAGGGGAAATTCGGCGGGCATGAGCTTTACCTGACCAAGCGCATTGCCGGAGTAGCCGGCGATCTTGTCAGCCGCTCGGGCAATAACCTTTGCATCAATGGCATCTGCGTCAAGGGACAGCTGAAGAACGGCGCGCTTGTCGCACCGCTCTGGCAGGGCGATGTGGTGCCGGACGGCATGATTGCCGTGTTTGGAGACAGCCCGGATAGCCTGGACAGCCGGTATGCTGTGATCGGCCCGCGGCCGGTGGCGGAAGTCGTCGCCGCAGGATTTGAAATCCCTTTCCCCCATTGGACAGACCTTGCGGAGCGCTGGAAATGACTCATCACCGCCGCCGTCTTCAAGCTGCTGTTCTGGTTCTCGCTGCTGCCGCAGGGCAGGGGGCGGCCAAGGATCTCGGCACCCACGGCCCTTTGTTCGAGGTGGCTGAACCCTCGCTGCTGGACACGATCAAGGACCGGCTCCTGGAAATGGAAGCGGCTGGCGAGCTGGATCAGATGCAGCAGGAAATGCAAGACACCACGCGGGCCTATGTGAACCGGCCGCGTCCGGTTCAGGGTATCGGCAAAGCGGAGGAATATGCGGTTTGGGAGGTCGATATGTCGATCACCCTGAAAGAGGATCTGGCGGACCATCAGGGCCGGGTCTTCGCCCGCGCTGGCACGGTTGTGAACCCGTTGGCCTATTCCCGCTTCGAAAAGCGCATCGTCCTGCTTGATGGCGACGATCCCGACCAGGTGGCCTTTGCGCTGGCAGATGGCGGTGAGTTGGACACACTTCTGGTTCTGGTGAACGGTGATCCGCTGGGCCTGATGCGCGAGCATGGCCGCCGGTTTTATTTCGACCAGGATGCTGTGCTGGTGAAGCGTTTCGGCATTCGCAATGTGCCTGCCGTGGTGCAGCGCGCGGATCCCGTCATGCAGGTGGAAGAAATCGCGCTCGGAAAGGGCGGGGAGGTGCTGCAATGAACCTTCGCGCTTTGATCCTCGCCTTTGTCTTCGGCCTTGCAGCAACCCAAGCGGCAGCAATTTGCAACAAGAGGTTTCTGAATCCCATCACGGAAATTTGCTGGGACTGCATTTTTCCTATCTCCATCGGGGGCCTGAGCCTGAGCTTTGGCGCCAGCCGCCCGGATACGGATAACCAGACCTTCCCGCTCTGCGTCTGCCCGGGTGTTCCGCCCCGGCTTGGCCTTTCCATTGGTCTTTGGGAACCGGCCCGGCTGGTCGATGTAGCAAATGAGCCCGGCTGCTTCGTGAACATGGGCTTTGAAATGGATTTCGGGCTGCTGTCGCTCGGTAAATCATCAGCCACCCAGCAAAGCGGCGGCAGCACCGGGTCGCGCTGGCAGGCACATTATTACTTCTATCCGCTGATTTCCTGGCTTGGTGTGGTGGTCGATGGTCTCTGCCAGCAAAGCGCGCAATTCGATGTCGCCTATATCTCGGAAATTGACCCGCTCTGGCAAAGTGCGGAGCTGAACAATCTGATCAACCCAGAGGCAATCCTGTTTGCCAATCCGATTGCTCAAGCGGCCTGTGCTGCCGATTGCACCAAGGCGTCATCCGGCAACTTGCCCATGGATGCGCTGTTCTGGTGCACAGGCTGCGGCGGCTCGATCTACCCGATTCAGGGCGACGTCGCGGCTCATGTTGGGGGGGTGATGGCAAGCCAGGTGGTTGCAACCAAAATGGTGGCCCGGATGCACCGGCTGCTGATCGCCCGCAAAACAGCGTCAGAAAGACCACTTTGCCAGACCCAAGTGCAGCCGGTGATCAAGAAAAGCCAGTACCGGATGCAGGTCACGCGCCCGCGCCCCAAAACCTCGGGGCGGTATGCCTGCGGCCCCATCGGCTTTTCAGCTCAATACGTGGACCGGCTGAGAGAGTTTCCCTTCATGGGGGAATCTTTCGGCTGGCTGTTCTGGAGGAAGAGAAATTGCTGCGCACTCTGACTTTTGCCCTGTCGGTTGGACTGGCGGCTGGATCCGCATTGACTATCACGTCCCTGTCCCTAGGCGCCCAGGAGGCTGGGGAAGGTGTGACCGAATACGCACCGGGCAGAACCGGGCGGATCACCGCGCCGCTGGCGACCATCGTTGACACCGCCAAACAGCAGGGCGAGGTGCTGCGGCAGACCCTGCGCCCGCTCGATGAGGCGGAAGGGGCCTTTTCTGACGTCGATTTCGACGGGCTGCGCACCCGCGCTTTGTCGGATCCACGTGTCAGGGCCTTGCTTGGTGCCGATGCCGCCGGGGGAGCTGCCAGTGACGCGGAAGAGGTGCGGTACGAGGGTGCCACCATCTTCTTGCTGGCTTCTTTCTCGATGCCCAAGGAGTCATTGCGGCAAATGATGGCTGAAGCCCGGAAATTCGGTCTGCCCATCGTGTTCCGCGGGTTCGTGAACAACTCGGTCTATGAAACTCAAGCAGCCTTGGAGGAGACGTTCGGCTCTCTGGATGATGCCGTGGGCTTTTCCATCGACCCTACGGTGTTCACCCGTTTCCGCATCGCATCGGTGCCGCAGGTCATTGCCATGAGTGAAGCGGTCGATGTCTGCGAAACACCTGGCTGCGAAGCGGACCCGGTGCCGTTGCATGACCGGGTGGGCGGCAATGTTCCGGTGGAATTTGCCCTGCGCCTGATCGCGGAACAAGGGGAGGCCGGCGCTTCGGAGGCCCGGTGGCTGCTTTCCCAGCAGGAGGCCGCAGATGCTGAATAGATCTCTTTCCCTTGCCCTGATGGCCGTCCTGCTTGGCACCGGGGCGATTGCGCAATCCTTCATGGACCGCGCGGCGGCTGCAGCCGATGGGTCTGTGAATACGGGCAGCACCTTCCGGGATGAAACGATCAACGAGGTGGTGACGCCTTATGAAACCTCCCGGCCGCCAGAGGCGGGCATGAGGCACACCACTTTCGAGGACCGTATTCTGGAAACCCGCGATGCGGACAAGACCCAAGGCCGGGTTTTGCGCGCCACAGAAGACAGCGCGCTCATCCGTCCGGACATCGACATCGACGGGCAGGGGGAACTGTTCGATGACGCCAATTGGGCGCATGAGAATGCAGAGGACATTGCCGGACGGTATTTCAGCAGCGAAACCGGCAGCTGTACCACGCCGGAGGTTCCGGTGTCTGATGTGCGCGACGAGTTCTGCGAAAGCCTGCCAGCGCGGGAAGAAAAGACCTGCCGCCTGATCCGGAAAATCTGGGTGGACCGTACCGACACTTACCGCTGCGACAGGCGCGCCTCGAATTTTGTGCAGGTCTGCGAAAAGACCAATGAATATGAGTGCAAGGTCAACTCGAACCGGGCTGCCTGCATTCGCAGAAAAGTCCGGATTACCGGCGGTGATGTTACCTGGAGCGGAAAAACCGCGACAATCAGCTTCCCGGCAGCTTCGCCAACCTCGAACGATGGCAGCAGCCATCTGAAAAAGCATAGGTTTTCCATAGAGGTCTCAGACCGTTTTGCTCCGGATGAAGTTATCATGGAGCACGTTGAGGCCCGGGGCGCTCTGCAGGTATTGGCCGGGAATACAGTTGTTGGCACGTTCTCCCGCACCCGTACCGGCCACTTCCTGAATGGCCGTGGCAATGCGTGCCCGGCCAATGACACAGACGGCTTGCTTGTCCCGATGGTCAAATTGGGACCGCCCAGCTTCAACCAAAACCAACGATACAGGTGCTTTTGGGGACCGCCCTTTGGAGGCGGGCGAGTGCAGCCTCTGGCGGCAATTATCAAGAAACCGCTGGCAGGTGGTGACGCACTGCAGCCACCGGCATCCGGTCCCGGCGTTTTCTCAAGCGGCTGGGATATGCCGGAAGGCCCTACTTCCTGGCGGGCAAAAGTCTACAGGCTCGTCGAGCATGGCAACGACAAGATCCTGCAGTGGTTTACCTGCGAACGGCTGGAGCATGAATTCTGCCATCAAATGCAGGTGCTTACCCCGAGCGAAACCGTCTCGAAAGATGTGCTTCGGTTCATCAATCTGAACACCTATCCCCGGTCCCGCCCGGATCAGGGCCAGCGGTTCCGCAAAACTGACTTCACAGCGCGCGTTGTCTTCGCCGGTGGGACCTCCAATGGCGGTAGGGCCAAGATTACCATCAAGTTCGATGGTGCCTGCTGCGACAGCTTCAGAAATGTCGGAGAGGAGGTCTGCGAATGAGCCGCCTTTTCCTTCTTCTCTTTGCTCTCCTGTTCTGGGCTGCCCCCGCCTCGGCCGAAATTACCTGCGGAGAAGCCGAATACAGCTGTGTGGAAACAGACACGGCGTCCACAGGCGGCATCCGGCTCACCAGTTATTGTTCCCGAGAGGCAGGAACACGCTCCTGCCGTGACAGCGCTCCGCTTGATGAATGCACCGCCACGCGCGCCAGTGTTAATTGCACCAGGACCAACCGCCGCTGCGTCGATTACCGCAACGGGAAATGCCGTCAGTGGCGTCTCACCTATTCCTGCCTGAACGAAGACGACGACATGAGCCCGGCGCGGCTTGTGAACACTGAGTTCGGGCCGACGCAGGAGGAAATCATCAACCGCTGCGGCAGGTTTGAAGGCAATGAGGAATGCGAGCTGGTTGAAACCATCACCGAGGAGGGGGCCGAAGTCCGCGACATCAACCGCAAGAGCTTTTCCCGGAGCTGGTGGAAGCGGAAGCGCGTTTACAGTTGCCTGTCCGTTGGCGAAGGCGAAACCACTTGCGGGCCGCTGGAAAGCGATCCGACCTGCGTTCTGCAGGGCAACACCTGTCTTGCCAGGCGCAATGGTGTCTGCACGAACCGGGAGTATCACTACCGCTGCGGCGTCTCTTCCGGAGATCTGGAGACCAGCTGCGAGCCGATCAACGTCTGTGTTGGGGACAACTGCATCGGGGTCGAACAGGAAACTTCTGATGACTTCGGCAGATCTGCCGCCTGGCTGAACGTTCTGGCTCAGATGCAGGAGGAATACCGGGAACAGGCCGCCACTGATCCGAACGATGTGCGTTTCTTCCAGGGCACCACAATGACCTGCAGTAAGGCGCCGGGGCGGAATTGCTGCGGGACCGGGGGACTCTTTGGCGGCACCTGCCCGGAATCTGCTGCAATCCTGCGGGACAAGCGGGAAGCGGGTGCGACCTATTTTGTCGGCGTCACCTGCCAGCAGAAGGTTTTGGGGGCTTGCGTCAAGAAACGCTACCACTACTGCACTTACAACTCGAAATTCGGCCGGGTCTTTGTCGAGGAGTTCAAAAAGCAAGTTGACGAGGGCTGGGGCACGCCGGGCACAGCAAACTGCGGTTACGTGACCATCGAGGATTTCGGGAATGTGGACATCGAGGAAATGGACCTGTCGCCTGTCTTCGGTGACATCATGAGCGATATTCAGGTTCCCGTCGCCGAAGATCTGCAGGATTTCTATGAAGACCGCTTCCCGTCGGCCGACAGCCAGGCACAGGATGCATTCGGGGAGCTGGGCCAATGAACCGGCGTGCTTTCATTCTGTCCAGCCTCACTGCGGCGGCGGCGCCAGCATTGGCCGGTGCTCAGGAAAATCCCGGTGTTGGCGTGATCTTCATCGGGGCGTCCTGGTGCTCCTTCTGCAAATCTGCTGCGCCGGTGCTGGCGGCCATGACCCAGCCCGCCGGCATTCCGGTCCTGGTTGCCTCGCATGACGCCCGGCCGATCCCGCCGTTTGCAGAAGTGACCGATGCCAGAACGCACCCGGTTGCCGCGCAGATCACCGAGTTCCCCACCACTCTGATCTACTCGCAGGCTGCCGGGGAAATCACAGGCCAGATTACCGGTTACCGCAATGCGCGCCACTTTGCGCAGTCCGTGCGGGCCGCAGTTCTCGCCGCCGCCGGGAGGACAGGCTGATGCTGAAACCGTTGACCCTTGCCGCACTTCTAGCCACTGCAGCCCATCCCGCCAGCGCGGGGCTGGTCTGCAATGGTGAAGAAGTAGACGGCTGGCACTTCTATTGCGATCCGGAACCTGAGCCTGAGCCGGTCAAACCGGAACCGGCTCCGGAGCCGGAACAGGAAGCCAGAGAAGAACCCCAGGAGCCGGAGGAACCGAAAGAGCTGACGGCCACCGAGGAGATCGAGGCGTTCCGGGAATACGCCGACGAACTGAAGCACCGCGCCATTCTCGATCCGACGCCGGAAAATGTGCAGGCGTATATGGAGGTCAACAAGCAGATGGCGCAGCAAGCCGCGCGTTTCGCAGCCGTCTGGCAGCGGGTGCTGTTCGGCTCGCCCCACCTAGATGCCAATACCCGCCGCCCGCTGACCCAGATGGGCACCAACATCTATCAGGACCAGCGCAATGAGGCGGAGCAGGCAGCGCTGCGCCGGGCGGCTCAAGAGGCCGGTCTGATCTTTGTCTATGACAACCCCGCGGACTGCCGCTTGTGCCTCGCGCAGGCGCAGATCCTTGACGGCATCCGCAACGCCTACGGTGTGGAAATTCTGGCTGTGTCCACCGATGGCAGCTCCATCGAATTTTTCCCGGACGCGGTTCAGGACGCGGGGCAGCTTGAGGCCCTTCAGCTCGCAGACAAGCCGCGCCCCTTCATCGCCATTGTCGATGCCGCCAGCGGGGAAACCCAGCTGATCGGGGGCGGACTGCTGACAGAGGATCAAATTCTGGAGCGCGTCTACGTGGTCCGGGAAGTGCCCATGGGCGAACGGTATCAGTGAAGGAACAGGCAGAATGGTGTATTTTATCGGCAATATCCCAGTGGATCCGGCAACTGACGACGGCCAGAACCTCCTTGGCCGGGCGCATCAGGAACACAGCCGCATTACCTGCGGCTGCCGGAAACCGGCCCCGCAAATGTATGTGGCCTGCGTGAATGGCCGGTTCATTCTGAAACGGATGCCGGGCACCGGTGCCGAACATGCGACCGGCTGCGAGTCTTTCCTGCCGCCGGAAGATCTTTCGGGCCTCGGCCAGGTGCAGGGGAGTGCGATCAAGGAAGACCTGGACAGCGGCACCACTACGCTGAAGGTCGATTTCCCTTTGACCATGGGCAGCAAGCGTCCGGCACCGCCCGCACCTTCGGGAAGAAAGCCGACAGAGGCTAAGGCCAGCCCGCGCAAGCTCGGCCTGTCGAGCCTGCTTCAATACCTGTGGCATGAGGCAGACTTGGTGAAATGGACCCCGGCAATGCAGGGCAAACGCTGGTGGGGGCCGGTACAGCGAGCGGTTTTGAACGCAGCGGCCGGGAAATCCGCCAAGTCCCGCGACCTGCGGGATATTCTCTATATTCCGGACTACTGGAAGGCGGAGCGGAAAGATGAAAACGCTGCGCGCCGGGCCAAGCTCCTGCGCGGCCTTCAGGCGCCTGCGCGCGGCGCAGCTCCATTGGGCCTCCTGGTGGCCGAATACAAAAGCCATGAAGCCACCCGTATGGGCGCGCGCTTTCTGTTCAAACATGCGCCGGACTGCGCCTTCTTCGCGGAAGAGGACCTGGTGCGGAAGTTTGAGAAGGTGTTTGCCGATCAGCTCATGCTCGCGGATGCCTTAGGCGACGTGCATGTGATTGTGATCGCCACCTTCAGCGTTGCGAAAGCCGGATACCCGGTTTTGCGGGAAATCGGCATGATGCTGGTCACTGCAAGCTGGATCCCGTTTGAAGCTATCCGCGATTATCAGCTGATCCAGGCCCTGACAGAGAGCAGGCGCGGATTCCTCAAGTCCCAGCGGTTCACGCTCGACCACGAAACCCCGATTGCCTGCGCGGTGCTGACCGACCTGGAAAGCCCGGTATCGCTGTTCGTTGCTGATCCCTCCGCGGACACCAATGCAGTTGCCGCCCTGCGCGAAGTAGCGGCAGAAGGCACCTATCCTGCTTGGCTCTGGCTGGACGAGGACGCGATGCCGGACCTCCCGGAGCAGGTGAGCCATAGGCCGGACAGTCAAACCAGTATCCCCCAAGCAGCCGCACAAAAAGAGGCAGAAAACAGCCATCAGCAGGAAGAGGCAGGCCAATGAAACGCAACCTTCTGAGCCTTTTAACCGCGGCTTCGCTCTGTGCTGCTGGCCCTGCCGCTGCCGATGTGGGCGACGACTTGAAACAGTTTTGGGAACGCACCGGCGGCGGTGTGAACGTCACCAAGCCGACAGCCTACAAGGGGCAGCAGGCGGGCTATGCCACGCTGGGGTCTCTTTATCTGCGCACCCGTCCACGAAACAGCCAGCTTGCGGCGATTCAGTTGCCCTCCGTTCGCGCGGGTTGCGGCGGCATCGACATCTTCGGCGGTGCTTTCTCCTTTATCACCGAGGAAGAGCTTATCGCGCTGATGGAAGCCATCATGCAAAACGCTGCCGGGTTCGCCTTTGAGCTGGCGCTGGAGAGCCTGTCGCCTGCGGTGCAGGAAATTGTTGCCAAACTCCGGGATCTGATCCAGCAGGTGAATGCGGGCAACATAAACTCCTGCGAAGCCGGACAGCTGCTTACCGCATCGCTCTGGCCCAAAATGGACGGGGCCTCCCAGCATATCTGCCAAACCATAGGCGGATATAACGGTATTTTTGCAGACCGTGTTGCATCCCGCCACGGCTGCGGCACCGGCGGCCAGCATAATTCGACCATGGGCCGCGCAAGCGGAGCATTGGCTGAGCAGGTGCCAACCAATGTGAACTATGCTTGGCGCGCCGTGAAGAAAAACGACTTCCTTGCTTCCAGCCCGCGCATCGCTGAATTTTTCATGACCCTAACCGGCACGATCATCACGACGGCCCCGGAAGATGATGACAGCAGCGCCACGCACCGCACCATCCCGCCGCGCGCCCTGTCGCCGGATGCTGCGAAAGCGCTGGTGGAAGGAGGCTCTTACAAGAGCCTGCGCTGCGATGAAACGAATGAGTGCCTGAACCCGGTCCTCAGGGACAGAAACCTGTCAGCTTCGGATGCGCTGTTTGCGGTGACGGCTGATGCTATTCAGGGGCTTTCGGATGCAATCAGCAACGATACCGCTCCGCCGGATGAAGCTATTGCCCTGATCAACCTGACCACCATTCCGGTCTACAAGCACCTGGTTACCGCCAAGAGCTATAAATACCAGTTTGTTCAGGACGACATCAACTCGATGGCGGAGCTGGTGGCTGTCGATCTGGCGATTGCCTATATCGACGAGGGTATGAACGAGATCCTGAACTCGGCCGCCAACGTTGATATTGCCGGTGACATCAACAGGGAGTTTCAGGAAACGGTGCGCCAGTCCAAGGCCGTGCTGCAGGATCTGCGGGCCTCTGCACAACGGAAATACGCGGAAGCCCTTCGCAACCTTGAGCGCCTGAGCCTTGCCAGGGGTGAGCTGGCCGCATCTTCCAATGCGATTTTCAGCAACATCATCAATCAGACCGGGGGGCAGTGATCTATGCCCGAACTCGAAATCCACACGGTTGGCGGCGGCTACTATCTCTATGACGTCTTCAACTACCTCGCGGCCTTCACCGGCTCGGGAAACTTTGGAGCACTGATCTATGCCGGCATCGTCGCTGGTGTGCTCGTGGCCGGCCTCCAACTGGCGATTTTCGGAGCAGCACGGCAGGCGGTGACCTACTTCATCGGCGTGATGCTGGTGGTTACCGTCGGCCTCGGCCCCAGGGCGCGCGTGATCATCATGGATTCCACCGTGCCGCTTGGTATTTACGGCACAGTAGACAATGTGCCGTGGTCCGTGGCCTGGGTCGGGTCTCTGACTTCGAGGGCCAGCGCTGCGCTTACCGATGTGATGGAAACGCTGCTCGCTGCGCCGGATAACCTGACCTACCAGAAATCCGGAATGCTCTTTGGCTCCACCATTCTAAGCCAGGCGGCCCGCTGGCGCTCGGTCACTCCGGTTGTTCAGGAAACCCTCGTAAACTTCATGGAAAATTGCATGGTTGATGGCTCGAACATCGGCATTGTCGATGTAGGCGAGCTGGGCCAGGCGGGCAATCTGGTGGCCTACATCGGCGCCAATGTCCCGCAATCTCTGGCCTATTATGATCCGGTTTTGGAAGAAACCACGACCTGCGCCGACGGTTGGCCCCAGATCACGACCCGTCTCAACAATGAAGTGCAGAATGTCCTCTACCATAAGGCCGCTGCGGCAGACCAAAGCCACTTCGCTGCGGATCCCGCACTATCCGCAGCCGACATGCGGCGGACACTCAATCAATTTCAGACCTTCATCGGCATGACTTCGGCCGGCGCCCAGGCAACCATCCGTCAAACCATGCTGGTCAATTCATTGGACGGCGCAGTCCAGAGGCTGATTGCCTCTTCTGGCAACAATGCAGCAATGACCGCCTATCAGGCGGCGCGTACAGAGGCCCAGACCACAGCCAGCTATAGCGCTGTGGGGATCTCGGCTCTGAAATGGGTGCCGCTTCTGAAAATCGTCTTTGAATCGCTCTACTACGCGGCGTTTCCGTTGGCGATGATCATGATGATGACGCCCTTGGTATGGAATGTCATGAAAGGCTACTTCGGGGGGTTCCTCTGGCTTGCCGCCTGGGATCCGCTTTCCGCCATCCTGCATTCCATCGTCATGAAAGCAAGCTCCGGCTATTATCGGGAGGCAATGGGCTCCTACAGCACCGGTGCGCTCGACTATTCCCTGACCTTCGCCAATTACCTGGGCGTCCGCGCGGTCGAGCAGGATGTAGGCACCATCGCGGGCTACCTGATGATGTCTGTGCCCTTTGTTTCCACGGTGATCCTGTTCGGCGCGAGCCGCATGGCTGGCCTTGCGACCTCGATGCTGAACGTGGGGCAGGGGGCTGCAATTGAATCGGGCCGCGAAGCGGCCACCGGCAATATCTCCCTCTCCAATGCCAGCATGAATAACTTCGCGGCCAACAAGTGGAACACCTCTGCTGTACGGGATGCCGGAGCATACACAGAGCGGATGGCAAACGGTGCGATGAGAACGCGAAACGCAGATGGGTCGGTAAATTTCGCCACCGGAACCGCCCAATCTACTGGCGGGATGTCCGCACGTGTGGGCCAAACTATCCGGGAAGAGGTTTCCGATAGGACAGAAGCGGCAATTCGGACTGCGACCTCGCTGCGTGATGAATGGAGCACGGCGCTGAACCAGACCGCGGCGAATTATGCGAACTTCGGCCGGTCTCTGACCTCCGGGACCAGCACTGCGAACGACAGTTCAACATCGCAGAGCCATAGGTGGACCGAAGAGGCCCGTGAAGCGCATACCGCAGTGGAAAATTTCGCCAAAGAGCACGGGATCTCTTTGGACGCAGCTTACAAAGTGGCATTGTCCGCGAGCACCCCTGGAGGCACCGTTTTCGGGGCACAAGGAAGTGTCAATGGGACAGGCCTCGACAGTGATGCCTATCGTCGCGTTGCCTCTGCCGCTCGGGACACAGGCCTGACGGAAACCGTCGCCAAATACGGCGATGCGGTGAACTCGATCCGGGCCAGCGAGACCAGTAGCCTGACCAACACCGAAGACGGCGGCAACCGCTGGAGCGTGGACAATGTGCAGCGCAAGGGCAACGCCTATGCGGAAGCCCGCGAGGAGGCCAGAACTTTGGCCGCGGCGGAAAGCAAACTCTACTCACAAGGCATCAGCTATGACGGTCAGCTGACCGACGCGGTGATTGGCGAATGGCGAGAGGCTGGACTTAGCGATCAACAGATCTCAAATTTGCTCAACCCGAAATCTGTCTCTGGCGTAAAGGCCCAGGAGGCCGCCGTTGAGCGGGTTCTGCCCGGACTGCTTCAGGAGCTTGGCCTGGACCGACCGAACCCGGGGTTGGCTCAAGCCCATACGTTGACGCGCCCGGAAGACAGCATCACCACCCAGCGCCTGCCATCGAGCGGTATGGATCATCACAAAGAGTATGGCCGCATCACTGAGGCCACAGGGAAAGTTCAAGACGCCATCGAAGGGCACCGAACAGCTCTGTCAGAGCAAGCGGTTGTCAATGCAACTGAAAACGAGCGGGCTGTGGTCGATGGTCAAGACTTCGGTGTGGTTCCGGGCGCGCTTCATAAGGTTTGGACGACCGGAGAGGACATCGTGGACAGCGTTTTAGATGCAGGATCAGCCGTATCCTCTGTAGTCAGTGGCACGCCGGCCCTTACCCATTATGACCGAGACGCCATGATCCGTACCATCTATGGCGAAGCTGGGAATGAACCTCAGCTTGGTCAGGCAGCGGTTGCGCATGTGATCATGAACCGGGTCGCAGATCCTCGTTGGGGTGATAATCCCGCAGAAGTCAGCCTGCAGCTTAAACAGTTCTCTGCATGGAATGAGGGGCACGGCGGAAACGCACTGCCACTAAGCCTAAAGGAGAGCGACCCGGCTTATGAGAGGATTGGGCGGGTTGTCGATGCAGTGGCAGCAGGTCAAATCATTGACCCGACCGGAGGAGCTACCAACTATTACCAGCCAGACCTCATGAAATCCTATGTAGAACAGGGACTTCAGAAGAATGCGATTCCTCCTTGGCTGGAAAATGCATCACGCGAGCGCGGTGGCGAAAACGTCAAAATAGGACGGCACATCTTCACCGGACGCATGCGGGATGCAGAATGATGCTAGTCCGGCCGATGGTAATGAGAGTAACCGCCATAAAGCCCCCGCGAGTCGATCAAATCCGGTTCGGCGTCGTAAGTGCCGCCGCTGTTTCGCAGCAAACAAACGACAAACCAAACGGCACCTGCGCCGAGATAGAACAACCCGATGGTTTCGAGCTGCAGAACAACCAGCCCGAACAGGCCCACCAGGTAGGCGATTTCTTTCCAGAATTTCATCATCAGGCGTCGCATAGGGGCTTCTCCCTTAAGGCGAACAAGCATAGCAAAACACTCCTAAACAGGCAATGAAACCGCAGCAATTCAAAGAACAGAAAGGAAACGGTCAATGATTTTGAGCAACACAACATGGGGCAAGGCTGTTCTGGCGTCAGCAGTGGGTTTTACCCTAGTCGGGACCCCTGCTGCCGCTGAAACGCCGCAGCCCCGTCAGGAGTTCAACGAGCGAGCACAGGACACTTTTCGCGCCCAATTTCCTGCAGCCTTTCAGAAGATAGCGGGTGATCTTGTCTACTTCGAGTTCTCCAAGCTTATGATTTCTGTCCCAGGTTCCGGAGCTGCATTTGTGGCTCTGCATACTTTGCCTGTGTTTGGTCTCGATGACGGCACTTTGGCATCGACCGAAACGACCAGAGACAGCCCGGCAGACCATTTCTGAACACGATCAAGCAATACGAACCTTAGAAACAGCCAGGAAGAACACGATGAAATTGAGCAACAAAACATGGGGCAAGGCAGTTTTGGCGGCAGCGGTGGGTCTTTCCCTCCTCGGAGCCCCTGCCGCAGCTGAAACGCCGCAGACCGATTCCGAGTTTGATCAGCGCGTGCGTGACGCTCTTCTTCGCAATCCGGACATCATCCTGGAAGTATTTGCTTTGCTTGAAGCAAAGGAGGAAGCCGCTAAAACCGTGAAAGACCAGGAACTGATCGCCAAGGTGGCGGGCGAGCTGTTTGAAGGGCTCGATCCGGAAAAGCCGATCCTGGTTGAGTTTCAGGACTACAACTGCGGGTATTGCCGCCGGGCACACCCCGTTGTCGCCTCTCTGAAGGAAACCATGCCGGACCTGCAGCTGGTGCTCATGGAAACCCCTGTCCTTGGCAAGGAGTCGACTTTCACCGCAAAGGCGGCGCTGGCTTTGAAAGCGCTGAAGGGCGTGGACGCCTACCGCGAATTTTCCGACGCCATGATGTCGGTTCAAGGCAAGGCCAATGCGGCCACCACGATCCGAACGCTGGCGGAGCTGGGGCATGATCCAGAAGAAATTGCCGCAGCTGTGCAAGAAGGGGTTGGCGCGGAAGACTTGGAGAAAGCGAAGCGTATGGCTGAAGCCCTCGGAGCTACCGGCACCCCGTACTTCGTCGGCCCCGGCGGCATCATCCGTGGAGCGGCCCCGGCGGACCGCCTTCAGGCAATCACCAACGCACAGGGAACTGGTGAAACTGCCGCGAACTGAGGGAAGTGTCAGCGGCGGGCCATGGCAGCAATACCTCAGCAAAGGATGAGGCCCACAGCCGGGCATAACAAAGCCCGCCGCTGACAATCAGGTTACGCAAAAAGGCCCATGAGTAAAGACGGGCCGTACATTTCGAGAAGGGATTTTCCAGTGAAAACGATCAAGCGAGCAATTGCAGTTGCGGGCCTGATGGGCCTGTCCGGGTGCATGGGAAACACCTCCCAGACCTCTGCCAACATCATGGGGCTGCAATCTATGGCAGGCGTCCAGCGCGCGGCCCAAGCCCAGCCTTCGGAAAAGGATCTCGCCATGAGCTGCAGCGAGGTTCAGGAAGAGTTGGACACGCTCTACGCGCGCAGCGAGGCGATCAACAAAGCCGAACGGAAACGGGAGCGCAAAGCCAACCTGACCGGCGGCCTCATGGAGGCGGGTTTGTCCGTCCTCGGTGCCAGTGCCATCGCCAACGCGGGATCCGCCCAGTCAATTTCCAACGTGGGCACAGCCACCGCTGTGGCCGGCACCGCGGCCAGCGGCGTGCGCGGATCAGGCGGCCCTGACACCCAAACCTACAATACGGTGCTAGCGATCGCAGAACGCAGCGCGCTCCTGGAGCGCGTCAAACTCGCCAACGGCTGCTGAAGCCTCGCAACAGTCCCCCGGAAAAAAGGAAACCACGAGCATGAAACTCAAGCACTTTATCCCCGTTATCTTCGCCGCAACGGCGCTTTCCGGCTGTCTGAATGACGGCTCTGTGCCGGACAAACACGCAGTCACCTTCGAGCAGCCCGTTCCGGCTGGTGGGCCTGCTAAGTCCCAGAGCATGGCGGCTCTGCGGCAATGGCTGGTTGCAAATGTTCCTGAAGGCGACACCGCCAAGGATGTGAGCGTGGGGCCTGTTCGCTATGCGGCCGTCCTCTTTCCGTTCCCGGAAAAGGATTTCTTCGTCTGCGCCCGGTTCACCGCCAAGAACCGCTTCGGAACATACGAGCCGCCGCGAAACGCTCTCATGACCATGCGTGTCTATGATCCTGCGAAAGGCTGGGAACCGGCCCTGGTCAAAGGTGAGGAAGCCGCTGCCTACCGGCAATACTGCATCAGCCAGCCGCACTCATAGCAGGCGGGATTTGGGTCAGATAATCTGACCTACTTAACATAAATCGGATTATGACGCTGAGCGCTGTAGCCGCAAAGCAGTAATGTCACCCATCAGCAAAGCAGAAGTGTCACTCTCCTCGCATAAGGCAGCGGGAGCAGACATGGGATGGGTAACGATGAGCGAGCGCGAACTGAACCGCGTGGAGGTTTTGGCACAGATCGATGACGGACGGCTGACGGTTGCGAATGGAGCGAACATGCTGGGGCTGACGCGCCGCCAGGTGTTCCGGCTGCTGAAGCGGTACCGGACCGAAGGCGCCGCAGCGATCCGGCACAAGGCGCGCGGCAAACCCCCGAACAACTGCATCCATCGTGCCAAGCGTGATTTTGCTCTGACTTTGATCCGGGAGAACTATGCGGACTTCGGGCCGACGCTGGCAGCTGAGATGCTGGCAGAGCACCATGGTTTCAAAGTGTCGCGTGAGACAGTGCGCAAATGGATGACCGAGGATGGCCTCTGGCTGTCCCGCAAACAACGCCGGACATTCCATCAGCCGCGGCTGCGCCGGGAATGCTTTGGCGAGCTGATCCAGATCGACGGTTCAGACCATCACTGGTTCGAAGACCGCGGCCCGCGCTGCACTCTGCTGGTGTTTATCGATGATGCAACCAGCACGCTGATGGAACTTCGGATTGTGCAATCCGAAAGCACGTTCAGCTACTTTGAGGCATTGGAGCACTATCTGCTCAAACACGGCCGCCCGGTGGCCTTCTATTCGGACAAGCACACCGTATTCCGAGTGCCCAACCAGGCGGCGAAGTCCGGCTATGGGATGACCCAGTTCAGCCGGGCTCTGAATGAGATGAATATCGAGATCCTCTGCGCCAACTCAAGCCAGGCGAAGGGTCGCGTGGAACGCGCCAACCGCACATTGCAGGACCGGCTGGTAAAGGAGCTGCGGCTGGCCGGCATCTCTGACATAGAGACTGCCAATGCGTTCCTTTCCGGTTTCATGGAACGGTCCAACGCTAAGTTCGCCAAGCCGCCAGCCCGGCTGGACAATCTGCACCGGCCCCTGAACGCCGAGCCGGACCGGCTGCGGGATATCCTGTGTTTCCGCGATGAGCGCTATGTCAGCCGTCAGCTGGCGTTTTCCTACGACCGGAAGCGGATCATCCTCGAAGAGAACGAAGTGACCCGCGGGCTGCCAGGCAAATACGTGGACAGTTACGAATTCGCGGACGGGCGGCTGGAGTTCCGCTGGAAAGGGATCCAGCTCACCTACTCGGCTTTCGACAAGGATCAGCGCGTCACCCATGCTGCCATTACGGAGAACAAGCGCCTCAGCGCCGTGCTGGAATTCATCAAGGCCGAACAGGAAAAGGCTCCGCCGAAGACTCGCCGCGCCGGGAAAAAGCGCACGCGCTATCAGCCGTCGGGAAGGCGCAACGACGGCTGGAATGCTCTGGCAGACCGCAAGGCCAAGGCTACCCGCGCAGCCAGCCAGGGCTCCAATATTTGAGGTCTGCGCCCTGTCAGGCTGCGCTCCCGCCGGCGTCTTGGGTGACATTCCTGCTTTGCGCAGCCGGTGACATTTCTGAATGGGGTTTACAAGCGCTGTGGTCGGGTGGATTCTAGAATGGGTTGCGACAATTCCCCTATCTTGCTGGAAAGCAAGGAGAATGTCAAATGGCCCACACAGAGCTGGATTTGCGTGAACGCCGCAGAATCGAGGATTGGTGGCACGCAAAGGTTCCCGTCCGAGAGATGGCGCGGGTTCTGAAGCGTTCGAAATCGACCATCCATCGCGAGATCAAACGTAACTTCTGGGCCGATGATGCGTTCCCAAAAAAGTACGCGGGCTACTTCGGTCATGCCGCTCAGTTGCGGACAGACAAACGCCGGTCGGCGCAGCGCAAGCTGATCCCGCATCCAGACCTGTGCAAGACCGTGGTCGCGCGTATCAAGCAAGGCTGGACACCCGAGCAGATCGGCAACCGGATGATCTATGAAGGTCTTAAGCTACGCGTCTGCCAGGAGACGATTTACCGCTACATCTACTCCAAGGAGGGCATGAACCAGGAGCTTTGGTGGTACCTGCCCGAGCACCGAAAAGTGCGTCGTCCACGTCGTGCCAGAAAGCGCCAAAAACCGAAGTTTGACCGTGATGTCAGCATCCTGTTCCGCCCGGATGATGTCGCGCACCGCCGCCAGTTTGGTCACTGGGAGGCTGATCTTGTCTTGTTCAAACAACGCTTTGGTCAGTCGAACGTGACCTCGCTGGTCGAGCGCGTCAGCCGGTTCACCGTGCTTTTGAAGAACCCGGACAAACGCACAAAGCCAGTGATGTACAAGATCATGAAAGCGGTCCCCGACCTGCCCCATATCGCGCGCCGTTCAATCTTCTTCGACCGCGGCACCGAGTTCGTCAGCTGGCCGCACCTGCAGGCCGAGATCGGGACGCAAACCTGGTTCTGCGATCCGTCTTCGCCTTGGCAGAAAGGCACCGTTGAAAACACCAATCGCCGCGCCCGAAGATGGCTGCCAAGGAAGCGCGACATCACGAAAGTCTCAGATCATGAATTGAAAATGATCTGCGACCGCCTCAACGCGACACCCAGAAAATGTCTCGGTTGGAAGACACCGGCCGAGGTGTTTCGCGAAAAGATGATGGAAGAGATGGGCCAACGCCCCTACCCTCAAAGAGAATAGGAGTCGCGGTTCAGGTATCGCTCACACTCACAGTTTTTCTAGTTCCTTAGCGGCTTTTTGCAACGAGGGCAGAAAGCAAATCATCTCCTGCAAGCAGCGTCGCTGAACGGGCGCATGAATGGACAGAGTTGCTATTAGCCGGTTGCGGGTATCCCGTAGAGGGACAGCGACAGCCACCATTCCGGCAATGAATTCCTCATCATCAGTGGAATAGCCGCACGCGGCAATTGCCGCCAGTTCCGCGCTGAGCGCGTCGGGATCTGTGCGGGTCCGTCCGGTTTCCGCCTCCAAAGGGTGGGTGCGCAAAACGGCAGCCAGCGAGCTGGGTTTCAGGGTTGAGAGATACATCTTACCGCTGGCGGTACAATGAAACGGCACCTGAGTACCAATCGGAAGCTGGATGCGCAGAGGCCACTTGGTTTCCACCCGATCCAGATAGATCATTCCTTCCCGGTCAGGAGTAGCGAGGTTGCAGGTTTCACCCAGTTCCTCTGCGACGCTCTTTAGAACGGTGAGGCGGGCAGTGCGGAGATGTTCAGAGGACATGATGTTAAGCGCCAGCATGCGAAGCCGCGGGCCGGGCCAGTAGGCCCGGCCATCAAGATCACGCTGCAAAAAGCCTTCACCCTCGGCGGTTTGCATCAGCCGATGCACAGTAGGCTTGGGCAAGCCCATGGCATCAATCATCTCTGCTGGTTTAACTGCTACGCCGCGGCGGACAACCTCCTCCAGCAGCACCAGAAGGCGCAGGTTGGTGGGGATTTGCCCCTCTTTCTTTTCCGGCGCATCCGCTGCCATCGCCGCCTCATCGCTACTTGTTGGGCAGCAGCACCAGCGCGAAGTCAGGAACCAGGGAGACCAGTACCCAGACCCCGATCAGGGCTGCAAGGTAAGGAACCGTATAGCGGAGCAGGCGGAAATACGGAACACCGGTCACACCTGAGGCGACGTAGAGATTCAACCCGTAAGGCGGTGTAATGAAGCCGATGGAGGCGCCGACCAGGAAGATCACCGAAAAGTGGATCGGATCGACCCCGACAGAGGCCGCTATGGGCGCCAGGATCGGAGCAAGGATGATGGTGACAGGCAGGCTTTCCAGCACCATGCCGGAGAAGAACACGATCACCATCGAGGTGAACAGCACCGCATGGTAGCCACCCATTGAGGTAACAAACCCGCCGATCGCCTGCTGCGCCCCGAGGAGCGACAGGATCTGCTGCATCACCACCGAGATTGCAATCAGCGGCGCCAGGATCCCGGTAATCTGGGCCGAACGCACCACGATCGAGGGGATCTGCGGGATGGTGAAGCCTTCGACCACCAGCATCTCGGCAAAGGATTTCTCCTCCCAGGTTTTGTCCGTCTGGGCACCTGTGATTTTAGTTACCACCCAGGACAGGACGCCTGCGATAACGCAGAAGCCGACGGTGACGCCTGCGGCCTCAGTCGGGGAGAATTTGCCGGTGTAGATGCCCCACAGCACCAAGCCGATGGCAAAGAAACCGAGCCAGGCGCCGAATGCGGTTTTCAGCACCCGGGTCAGCTGCAGCGGGATCAGGAAGCCCCAGCCGTTGCGGTAGCAGATGATCCAGCAGGCAAGCTGCATTCCGATGACCATCATTGCGCCCGGCAGGATGCCGGCCACAAACAGGTCCGAGATTGGCAGGTTCATCAGGAAGCCGTAGACAATAAAGATGATCGAGGGCGGGATGATGATGCCAACAGTGCCACCCGCGGCGGCGGTGGCGGCCGAGAAGCGCTCATCATAGCCGCCCTTAACCATTTCGGGGTGCAGCATCGAGCCGATAGTGGCTGTTGTCGCGGAGTTAGACCCTGAAATGGCAGCGAATAACCCGCAGGCGCCGAGCGACGCCATCGCCAGCCCGCCGCGCATCCAGCCTAGACAGGCATAGGCAAAATCGGACAAACGCCGGGCGATGCCGGATTGGTTGATCAGGTCTCCGGTCAGAATGAACAGCGGCATCGCCAAGAGCGCAAAGCCCTTGTTGAAGACGTTCAGCAGCTCGGCACCCATATTGTCGAGCGTCAGCCCCAGCACAAAGGAGCAGCCGATAACCCAATAGCCGATCACCAGCAGCACCGGCACCCCGAGCATGAACAGGAAGGTGACCCCAATCGAGATCAGCGTGACCCAGGTTCCCGTATCCATTACACGTCTCCTCCGATCACGGCCTGTTTGATCAGCGGCGCGCCGCTGCTGTAGTTGCGGATGTCGTCGGCCAGGTTTTCAAAAACCCGGGCGATCATCAGGACAAAGGACATCGGAGCGGTGATCAGGAACCACCATTGCAGCACGCTGTCGGTGCCCAGTACGATCTGGAAGTTGGAGGCCGACAGCGCGGTCAGCCGGGTGGTGGTGACAAAAACGATCACGGCAAAGCCGAACCACAGCACCGCATCCAGAGTGAGGCAACCCATCTGCGCCCAGCGGGGCATGATGGTGCGGAACTCAGAAAAACTTAGATGCGTGCGCAGCCGCACGTTAAAGGCCGCCCCGAACCAGGCCATGATCATGAACAAGAGCGGAGGAATGGTGGTGGACCAGGGCTGCTGGTTCTTGAACACGAAGCGGTCGATCACCCCCCAGAAGATGATGAAGGCAATCGCTAGGTAGCTCCACACCATGATCGTGCGCTCCAGGTGGCGGTCCAGCAGCGGCACCAGCCTGTAGACCAGCATCACCAGAAGGCCGCCGAGCGCGGCGGCGGCGGTGCCCAGCACCCAGGCGGCATTGCTTTCCAGGGCATTGCGGATTTCCCAGCTGTCCTGGGACGCGAAGGCGCTGAAAATGGCGGCGATATCCGGCCAAAGCTGCATTTGTTCCTCCCCTCATTGCCCCTGTGATCCTGCCGGATCCTGCCGGGCAAACAAGCCGGCGCAATCTGGCGCCGGCCCCATGCTCTTTGTTCAGGCCTTTGTCAGCCCTTCCACCAGCGGCGCGGTTCCACGTTTTCAGGCTTCATGTCTTTGTCGACTTCGCGGGCGATGTTGTAGATTTCCTGATAGGTGTCGATGCCGCCGGCCCACTTGTTCAGCCGGTCACGCCACTGCTCCCACAGCTGCGGCTGGAACTCGGGCGAGCACATTTCCTCGGCCATGCGGATCTCGCTATCCGGCAGGAAGGCCGGGCGTACTCCGTGTTCTGCAAACACCGTTCCCGGCAGCTGCGGGTCGGAGAAACCGACGGTTTTGACCAGCGCGGCCTCGTTTGCCGCCTGCACATGGGCCTGCGCCCAATACGCACTCTCCATCACCGCGTCCTGCAGATAGCCTTCGAGGCCGTCGAAGACCTTGGCCGACATCGAAGTGTGCTCAGTGCCGCAGAAGAACTTGAGATCGACCGACTGCGAAACCACGGGCGCCATGTTGGCATAGGCCACTGCGGAGGCCCAGGTTTCAGCGCCGTCGATCAGACCCTGCTTCAGTCCGTCGAGAGTCTCTTCCCAGGCCACCGGCACCGGATTCAGGTTCAGCGCGTTCATCGCGATCCGGCCCAGTTGGGTGCCGGTGACGCGGTTCTTAGTGCCGAATAGCTGCTCCAGCTTGGTGATGGTGGGCTGGTCCTTGTATTTCAGGCCCAGCTGGATGCCGCGCAGTTCGCAGTGGCTGAACAGGAACTTCAGCCCGTGGCGCTTCTCCAGCGGGTCGCGCAGGATTTCCTGGCTCTTGGGATGATACAGGAAATGATACTGCGAGGCGCGGCCCGGGAACATGAAGGCGTAGTCCAACACGTTCAGGTAGGGTGCGCCCCCGGCCGAGTTCTGGGTTGAAGCGGCATAGATATCGACAATGCCCTGCTGCGTTTTCTCGACGCAGCTCAGCTGGCCGCAGATCTGGTTGTCGCCGATGAACTCGATCCGGATCTCGCCGTCAGTGCGGGCCTCCAGATCGCGGGCGAACTCCAGCGCGCCGGCGCGTTCAATCAGCAGGTTGCGCGCGTTGAAGCCCGAGGCACCGAACTTCAGCGTGTGCTTGGCGGGTTTTGCATAGCGTTTTTCATAGGTTGATTCCGCAGCGGACGCGAGATTCGCCAGGCTCATCGCGCCACCAAAGCTCCCAGCGGCCAGAAGGGTCGAGCTCATCCCATAAGTCCCTGCCACCCGGAACAGATCCCGCCGCGAAATACGGCCCAATTTGTTAGTCAGCCCCATAATTCTCCTCCCTAAGATCAATTATTGAGACGTTTCGTATCAAAAAACGCTAGACCAATTTACACATCCTGTATAGAAGTTTTTTCATTGAGTGTTCGGGAGGAATGGATTTGGACGCGGATTTCATCGTCATCGGCGCTGGGTCTTCCGGCTGTGTTGTCGCCAATCGGCTAAGTGCAAACCCGCAAAACAAGGTGGTTCTGCTGGAAGCCGGAGGACGTGACACGAACCCCTGGATTCATATTCCGGTCGGCTATTTCAAAACCATGCACAACCCGGCAGTGGACTGGTGCTACAGGACTGAACCGGATCCGGGTCTCAATGGCCGCTCTATTGATTGGCCGCGAGGCAAGGTTTTAGGAGGGTCTTCCTCGTTGAACGGACTATTATATGTCCGCGGCCAGAAGGAGGACTACGACCGCTGGCGCCAGATGGGCAACGAAGGCTGGGGCTGGGATGATGTATTGCCGCTCTTTAAGCGCTCCGAAGATCAGGAACGCGGCGCGGATGAATTCCACGGCACAGGCGGCCCGCTGGCGGTCTCGAACATGCGCATCCAGCGCCCGATCTGCGACGCTTGGGTGGCAGCCGCGCAAGAGGCGGGATACCCGTTTAACCCCGATTACAACGGAGCGGATCAAGAAGGCGTCGGCTACTTCCAGCTCACCACCCGCAACGGTCGGCGCTGCAGTGCGGCAGTCGCCTTCCTTAAGCCTGCGCGGAACCGGCCTAATCTTCAGATCATCACAAATGCCCTCGTCGAAAAGATAAATCTAGACGGGCGCCGGGTGACAGGCGTCAGCTATCTTGACAAAGCAGGCCAGCACCACACTATTACGGCCCGCAGGGAAGTGATACTGTCCGGCGGCGCTATCAATTCGCCGCAAACCTTGATGCTGTCAGGTATCGGCCCGGCTGACCAGTTGCAGACCAATGGTATCGAACCACT
>NZ_JAQNCY010000017.1 GCF_028368855.1 Leisingera sp. SS27
CGGGTTCGGCGAGGCGGAGTTCCGCCAGATCGCCGACCTGATCATCGAGGTGATCGACGGGCTGGCAGCCAACGGTGAAGAGGGCAACGCGGATGTGGAAGCGGCGGTGCGCGCCAAGGTCGCCGGCCTCTGCGCCAGGTTCCCGCTCTATCCGAACCTGTAAGCCCTTCCGGGACTGAACACATTAAACCGCCGCGGCCCAAAAGCCGCGGCGGTTTTCTGTTGCCCGGCAGGCTCCCGCGCCCCGCCTGTGCATCAAGGATGCCCCGGCATGGGCCTTGGGCCCGGCAGTGCACCTGGCGGGGCACTGCCCGCGCCGTGCACCTGCACGGCGCCCCGCCCAACGCTTGCAGGCCGGACGAAGGCAGGCCGGAAAGGGGCGGGAGAACTGCCTGTCTGGACCGCTCCGGGTAAAGCTGCGATAGTGCGGTGATGCCAGACAATGATTTGAAACAGCTCAGCAAATTTCTCAGCTATATTCTGCGGCACAACCCCGGTGCCCTGGCATTGGACATGGACCCTCAGGGCTGGGTCAGGGTGGAGAGCATCCTGGCCAAGGCCGAAGCACCCGTGACCCGCCATCAGATTGAAGAGGTTGTACGCACAAGCAGCAAGCAGAGGTTTTCGTTTTCCCCTGACGGCCTGAAAATCCGGGCGAACCAGGGCCATTCCTTTGCCGTGGATCTCGGGCTGACCCCCTGCCGCCCGCCAGCAACGCTGTTTCATGGTACTGCGGAGCGCGCCCTGCCTGCGATCCTGTCTGAGGGGCTGAAACCGATGCAGCGCCAGCATGTTCATCTGTCGCCTGACGCCGCAACAGCCCGGACTGTGGGAATGCGGCACGGCAAGCCGGTCATTCTGAGCGTTGATGCAGAACGCATGGCGGCAGAGGGCCATGTATTCTTTCTGTCTGAGAATGGTGTCTGGCTGTGCTCTGCGGTACCGGCGCAGTACCTGATGCACTAGAACAGCCGCCCGCATCATTCAGCGGGCGGCTTGCGGCCAGGGGTGGCCTGGGGCGGACAGGCTGAACTCAGAAGTCCTTCTTGGTGTCCATCAGCGCATCTTCCAGCAGTTTTTCATTGCGCGCATCCTCGATCTTGCGGATGCGGTCCTCGCTGGAGCGGTGGTCGAACCGGTATTTCACCACGTTGATGAGGCTCAGCGTCAGCAGCAGAACAGCCATGCCCCAGTAGCCCTTGGTCGCCAGCGGCACGTCAGTCGAGAGCCACAGGGAAATTCCCAGCATGCCATAGGCGATTGCGACGCCGGCAGTGTTCAGGAAAATGATGAGCTTGTTGTCGGTGTTGTCGGTATACATTTGTTTTCTCCGGTAAATTCCATGAAGTCAGTGCGGCACGGCAGGCCGCGTAGAATGAGAAGGACGGGTCAGTCCTTGGGTTTGAGGCGGCTCAGCACATCTGCTGCGGTGCTGCGGCTGCGGGGTCCGAAACCCGCGTCGGCCAGATCGTCGGCAATCGAGGTGTTGTTCAGCTCGCCGTCGATCTCCCGCAGGATTTCGCCCTGCTCGAAAGGGTCGTCGCGCTGCAGCACGTCGCGGATCAGCGCTTCGGCCTCCTCTGCCGGGCTGTCGCCGCCGGTGTGGCGGCGCAGGCGGCGCTGGATGTCCTGCTCGTGCCGGGTGGCGCGGGCGGCAATAGCGCCCTGCTTGAGATCGGCAATGCGGCGGCTGGCGGTTTCCACCGACTGGCGCAGCTGCAGGATGCGGGTGTCGAGCCGGTCCAGGGTCTGGCGGCGCACCACCAGTTCGTTCTCCATGTCGGCCACTGCCTGGGCGGCGCTTCTGGCCAGATCCTCGCGCCCCGCCTCCAGCGCCTCGCCTGCCCGGGCCATCAGGTCGCGGACGCGCTCCTCCAGTGTTTCCACCTGGCGCTGCTCTGCCCGCTGGCGCTGGATCAGGCTGGCCAGCGTTAGCTTTGCCGCCTTCAGATTGGCGTCCGCCTCGCGGATCTTCTGGGTGATCAGCTCAATCGAATAGGTCTCGCGCAGCTGCTCTTCTGCCCGGGCATTGGCGCCGGTGATCAGGGTCTTCAGAGTGTTGAACATTGCTTCCTCCGCAAACATGAACATCGTTCACAGGGAATCATTTAACAATATCCTGAACGTCGTTCAAGTATTTTCTTGAACGCTGTTCAAAAACTATTTGCCGCCGATTTGCTCCAGCACCTGGGCGATCATCTGCTCGATCCGTTCCGGCGGCACGCCGGAGATACGCTGCTCCAGCCCCAGGAGCACAATGCCGTGGACGGCAGAGAAAAGCGCCCGCACCATGAGGGAGGCTTCGCCTGCGTCCTTGTCCGGGAACAGTTCACCCACGGGCCGGGCGATATTGGCAAACAGGTCATCCAGCGCGGTCAGGTACCACTCCGGTGTCTTGTCCTCAGCCGTCATTCGCAGGTCGAACATCGCCCGCCAGAGGTTGGTGTTTTCCACCGCGAAATGCAGGTAGGCGTTGCTCATCAGGATCAGGCGGCGGGTGGGCGGTTCCGCCTCGCGGCCCGCTACCGAGGCCTCAACCGCGGCGCCGAGTTTCTGGAACGTGCGGCCGTTCACCGCCATGATGATGGCGGTCAGATCGTCGAAAGCGTTGTAGATCGCCCCGACCGCGCAGCCTGCATCCTGCGCCAGGTCGCGGGCGCGCAGCGCCCCTGCCCCGTCGCGCGCGATGCGGATCTCTGCCGCTTCCACCAGTTTCTGCCGCAGCGCTGTCTTGCGCGCTTCCACCTTGCCTGCCATGGCGTCCTGCCTTTGTCTTGAACTGCGTTCAAAATACCGCCGGCAGACGCGGCGTAAAGCAGGAATTCAGATCAGGCCGCGCCAGCGCAGCACCACCACCAATAGGATCAGCACGCAAAGGATGGAAAATGCCATGCTGCCAAGCACGCCGAGCCAGAAGCCCTTGCGGCGGTCGGCAAGGTCGATTTTCTGAAGATGCGCCTTTACCTCGCGGGCGGCGCCCTGCAGCGGCTTTTCGTCCACCGTCATCCGCAGCTTGGGGTGCGCCAGCAGCGGCAGCGCAGCTGCCAGCCGCATGCCCTGCTTGTAGACCCGCCGCGGAATGCGGCGGCGGACATGTTTCAGTGCGGCTTCGAGGTCGCCCGATGCGTGCTCGCGCTCCTTCAGAAGGGTGCGGATGTCTTCAATATCCTGATCCAGGCTGGCGGCCATTGCGGCACTCTCCTGTTGCTGCACTGTGGCGCTACCCTAGCCTGCCCCTGCGGTTGCCTCAATGGGGGTGGCAAGCCTCCGCCTGCGCGGCTATCAAGTGCGCATGCTGAACACGATCATTCATGGCTCTGCCACTGCAAACACCCCGCTTCTGATTGCCCACGGCCTTTATGGCTCTGCCCGCAACTGGGGCGTCATCGCCAAGCGCCTGTCGGATGAACGGCAGGTGGTGGCCGTGGACATGCGCAACCACGGCGACAGCCCGCGCGCGGACAGCCATACCTATCCGGAGCTGGCGGATGATCTGGCAGGGGTGATTGCGGCCCAAGGCGGCCAGATGGATGTGATCGGCCATTCGATGGGCGGCAAGGCTGCGATGATGCTGGCGCTGAACCACCCTGAGGCGGTGCGCAGGCTAGTTGTCGCCGACATCGCGCCGGTTGCTTATGGCCACACGCAAATTCAGTATATCCATGCGATGAAGTCGCTGGATCTCGAGAGTATTGAGCGCCGCCCGGAGGCCGCCGCACAGTTGGGTGAGGCCGGGGTGGAGCCTGCGCTGCAGAGCTTCTTCACCCAGTCGCTGGACCTGCCGAACAAGCGATGGAAGCTGAACCTGGACACGCTGGCGGATCAGATGCCGAATATCATGTCGTTCCCGCCAGCGGACGCCGTTTGGGACGGGCCTGCCCTGTTCCTGTCAGGATCAGAGTCGAACTACGTTCTGCCGGAGCACCGCGAGGAGATCCGCGGGCGTTTCCCCAATGCGCGCTTTGCCAAGCTGCCCGGCGCGGGTCACTGGCTGCACGCCGAGAAACCGCGGGAGTTTGAAGCCGCCGCGCGGGTGTTCCTGAACGCCTGAACCGGTTCAGGCGCCGCGGGTGTAGAGCTGTTTCGCCACCAGCCAGGCCACTGGCAGTGCCAGGACCGCCCCCGCTGCGGCGGCGCCTATGATCGCCTGTGTGGTGACCAGCCCGGCCGCCAGAACCGCAATCACCCCGGCTCCGGCCAGGCTGCTGCCGATCAGCGAATAAAGGATGGATGCAAGGCGCAACATGGGCTTTCTCCTATGCCTTTGACTGTCCTGCGGTCAGGCATAGGGATTCGCGAATATATACGCCTTGATCCTGATCAGTTTCCGGAAACCTCAATCCTAGCGGGTGTACATCTGCTTCTTGAAAGCCCGGGTCCGCTCTGTCGCGGCGGCGGAGCCGTCGTGGTAGGTGCCGAACCACTTGTCAAAGGGGATCTCCGAGGTGCCGTAGTTGCATTCGAAATAGCGGTGATGCAGCTGGTGGAAGAAATCGCCGGCCTTGGCGGCCTCGGTTTCCTTGGCAATCAACCGCTCAAAGCCGGAGTGCGACAGAACCGGGCTCACCTGCTGGAACATCGCGTGAAAGGCCAGGTGCAGCGGGTGCGAGGGCACGACCAGGTGGATGAAGTAGGTGGTGAAGTAAAGCAGGTTTTCATACCAGTGGTTGGAGATCCCCGACCAAGGCCCGGTGTTGACGTTGCGGTGGTGCACCGCGTGGACGTGCCTGTAGAGCCGCGGGTGATGCTCCAGCCGGTGCACCCAGTAGAAATGCAGGCCGGACCACATCGGGATGAACAGCATCCAGACCACGCACCACACAGGCGCCTCTGCGAAGGTCACGACCGGCACCCAGCCGTTGGCCATCAGCCAGTAAATGCCCCATTGATAGACGGTGGCCACGGTGATGGCGCTGCCGAGCGTCCACCAGATGTTGTCCCAGACCTGGTTCTTGAAGGTGAAGGTGCCGTTTCCGCGTGAGAGGTCGCGTTTGTCGAACTTCTTTTGCATGCCCTGGCCCTTGCGCATGTAGAACCACCAGTGCAGGCCCCCGGCCACCACGGCCTGCGGCAGCAGGTTAGCCAGCCAGACCCGCAGCATCCATCCGGGACGGAATTCAACCATTTCTGCCAGCGGCGGCAGCATCCAGGCGTAAACCGCCAGCGCCAGCAGGAAACAAAGCGTCAGGGCGGTGATCTCCATCCAGGCGCCGCGGTACCAGCTGAGGACCGCCGCCGGGCGCGGCGGCCAGCTGAACAGCGGGTTGAGCGGCACCGGCCCCTTGGGGTGGTAATGCCAGCGCTCGGCCTCGCGGTCGCGTTCGGCGGTGTGCAAAGTTCCGTCCATTGTGCTGCCTCCCCTGCTGGCGCTCAGCTTGCGTAGCTGGAACCTTCGTCGTCGAGGATCGCCTTCAGCTCCGCCAGATGGCGCTCGGCCTGATCCGGGTAATCCTCCAGCTCCTGCGCGGTTTTCTCGGCGATTTCGTCGCTCAGCACCCGCAGCTTCTGGCCGGTTTGCAGCGCGCGGATATAGGTCTCCGCCGCGCGTTCAAAGTAATAGAGCCGGTTGAAAGTGTCCGCGACGCTGTCACCGATAACCAGCACCCCGTGGTTGCCCATGATCATGGTCTTGACCTTGGGGTCGGTCAGCATCGAGGCGCATCGGGCGCCCTCATCCTCAAACGCCAGCCCGCCGAAATCGCCATCCACCACATAGCGGTTGTAGAAGGTGGCTGTGTTCTGGTCGATCGGCGGCAGGGTACTGTCAGCGAGGCAGGCCAGGACGGTGGCGTGAATCGAATGCACATGCATCACGCAGCGCGCGTGCGGGCACAGCCGGTGAATGGAGCCGTGCAGCCCCCAGGCGGTGGGGTCCGGCGCGTCGGGGCGGTCCATGGTCTTGGGGTCGTTGGCGTCCAGGAACAAAAGATCCGAGGCCTTGATGCGCCGGAAATGCGCCTGGTTGGGATTCATCAGGAACTGGGTTCCATCGTCGTTCACCGCCAGGCTGAAATGGTTGGCCACGCCCTCGTGCATATCCAGCCGTTCGGTCCAGCGGAACGCCGCGGCCATGTCCACGCGCTCCTGCCAATGGGTGAGGTTCGGGCTGAGGTCCGCTTGTTTGTTCATCTTGGGTCTCCAAATCCGCTTTCCCTAGTGGTGACAGCCGCAATTCCTGCTGACAAACGATTGATTCAGCCGCTATGCATTAATTGAACTAATGCATAGGTCATACATCGATGCTGACACCCGGACCGCCCCCCTCCTCCCTGCCTCCGCTCACCTGGCTGCGCGCCTTTGAGGCCAGCGCCCGGCACCTGTCGTTCACCCGCGCCGCGGCGGAGCTGAACCTGACCCAATCGGCAATCAGCCAGCATGTGCGCAGCCTGGAGAATTTTCTGGGACGCGAGCTGTTCATCCGCAAAACCCGGGCGCTGGAACTCAGCGAGGCCGGGGCGAATTACATGCCGATCGTACGCGAGGCATTTGAGCTGATTGCAGCTGGCACCCAAGCGTTTACCGGCGGCGATCAGGGGCGGCATCTGGTCCTGCAGTGCAACATGGCGTTCTCAGTCTTCTGGCTGTCACCGCGGCTGCCGCGGCTGTATGAGAAGTTCCCCTGGCTGGTGCTGAACATCGTGACGCCGATCTGGGACCCGGAACGCCATGCCAGTTCCGCCGGGACCGAAATCCGCTTTGGCCGTCCCAATGACATGTCAGCAGCGGCGGTGCGGCTGACCTATGACCGGTTCTACCCGGTCTGCGCACCAGGCTATCAGAACGGCAAGGTGGACTTCAGCATCGCAACGCTGCTGGATTGTGCTGGCGTAACAGGGTCCTGGGGGGCCTGGTTCAAGTCGCAGGATCTGCCGTTTGACCGCAACCACGAGATCAACCTGGCCTCCACCTACGTGATATCCATGACGGCCGCAGTAAACGGGGCTGGGATTTCAATGTCGCATGACACGCTGGCGGGCGGACTCTTGGAGAGCGGCCAGCTGGTCCGGGCCAGCGAACACTCGGCGGAACTGCTGGAGAACTATTTTCTGATGCCGCCGCCCAGCCATGCCAGCACCCCGGCGTCGCGTGCGTTTCTGGAGTGGCTTGAGGCGGAGTTGCCGCCAGTTTAGGAAGCCCGCCCGGCTGATAGCCACTTTCAAGTTTTTCAAACAAGTCCTGAAGAATGTGCGCAATCCGCCCAGCTCTTGCGCGTTAAGCCATGCGCAGCTATACGCGCGGCACCGGTCGCAGCCTACCCGGTCACCAAAACAAGGGTTCAAAAATGAAAACTATCGTTATCTGCTCAGGCGGGCTGGATTCCGTTTCGCTTGCCCATATGGTCGCTGAGGAGCATCAGCTGACTCGTCTTGTCTCCTTCGATTACGGCCAGCGCCACAAGAAGGAACTCGACTATGCCGCTGCCGCCGCCAAGCGGCTGGGCGTGCCGCATGACATCATCGACATGAGGGGCATCGGTGCCGTGCTTTCGGGCTCTGCCCTGACCGATGACATCGACGTGCCGGACGGCCACTACGAGGAAGAGACCATGAAGGTCACCGTGGTGCCGAACCGCAACGCAATCATGCTGACCATTGCTTATGGCATCGCTGCCGCAAACGGCGATGACGCTGTGGCGACCGCAGTGCATGGCGGCGATCACTTTATCTATCCGGACTGCCGCCCGGCCTTTACCGAAGCGTTTGACGCCATGCAGCGGGCGGCGTTGGACGGCTATGCGGACGTGCGGCTGTACACTCCGTTTGTGCACCGCACCAAGGGCGACATCGTGACTGCCGGCGCCAGGCACGACACCCCCTTCGCCGAGACCTGGTCCTGCTACAAGGGCGGCGACAAGCATTGCGGGCGCTGCGGCACCTGTGTGGAGCGGCGCGAGGCCTTCCATCTGGCCGGCGTTGAAGATCCGACGGAGTACGCAGACCCGGATTTCTGGAAAGCGGCGATTGCCGCCAAGGATAGCGCCTGATGTTCCGGATAACCAAGGAGTTCCATTTCTCCGCCTCCCACCAGCTGACCCATCTGCCGCCGGACCATCAATGCGCCCGGCTGCACGGCCACAACTATGTCGTGGTGGTGGAACTTGCGGCCAAGGAACTGAACAGCGATGGGTTCGTGCGCGACTATCACGAACTGAAGCCGCTGAAGGACTACATCGACGAGACCTTCGACCACCGGCACCTGAACGATGTGCTGGAGGGGTATTCGACGGCAGAGAACATGGCCAGGCATTTCTACGACTGGTGCCATGCGCGCTGGCCGGAAGTGACGGCAGTGAAAGTCTCGGAGACCCCCAAGACCTGGGCGGAGTACCGGCCATGAGCTTGCGCATCGCCGAAATCTTTGGCCCCACCATCCAGGGCGAAGGCGCCCTGATCGGGGAACCCACGGTGTTTGTGCGCGCGGGCGGCTGCGATTACCGCTGCAGCTGGTGCGACAGCATGCATGCTGTCGACAGCGCCTACCGCCACGACTGGGCGGTGATGACGCCCGAGGATGTAATGAGCGAAGTGCGCCGCATGTCAGGTGGCAAGCCGCTGACCGTCTCGATCTCGGGCGGCAACCCGGCGATCCAGGATTTTGGCCCGGTGATCGCGATTGGCAAGGAAGAAGGCTACCGCTTTGCCTGCGAAACCCAGGGCTCAGTCTCGCAGCCATGGTTCGGCGCTTTGGACACGCTGGTGCTGAGCCCCAAGCCGCCTTCAAGCGGTGAAAAAACCGACTGGCACAAGTTCACCCGCTGCCTGAATCAGGCCCGGGGCTGCGGCCAGAAGGTGATGAAGATCGTGGTGTTTGACGACACCGATTATGCCTGGGCCAAGACTGCCGCAGAGCGCCACCCCGACCTGCCGCTGTATCTGCAACCCGGCAACCCGGAGGTCGATCCGGAGCTGCCGGTTGATCTGAACCAAGCCACCGACCGCCTTTTGTGGCTGATTGAAAAAGTGACCGGCGACAGCTGGTTCACTCCCCGCGTCCTGCCCCAGCTGCATGTGCTGGTCTGGGGCAACAAGCGCGGCGTCTGAACATAGGAACCCTGACATGTCTGACAGCATCTACAGCAATCTTAAGCAGCTGGGCGGCGACACCATCGTGCCGCAAAGCCCGGAACAGGCGGAATTGGAGCGGGTTCAGAACCCGCAGGCCGACGTGGATTACAACGTGCGCTTCACCGCGCCGGAGTTCACCTCGCTCTGCCCGATGACCGGCCAGCCGGATTTTGCCCATCTGGTGATCGACTATGTGCCGGGCGAATGGCTGGTGGAGAGCAAGTCGCTGAAGCTGTTCCTCACCTCCTTCCGCAACCACGGCGCCTTCCACGAAGATTGCACAGTCTCCATTGCCCGCCGCCTGGCCGATTTCCTGGAACCGAAATGGCTGCGCATCGGCGGCTACTGGTACCCGCGAGGCGGCATCCCGATTGATGTGTTCTGGCAGACCGGCCCGATGCCCGAGGGCGTCTGGATCCCGGATCAGGGGGTTCCGCCCTACCGCGGCCGCGGCTGACACAACTTAGAGCCCGCATCACACGGATCAGCCCGGCAGCAGCGCTGCCGGGCTTTTTCTTTGCAAAACCGCGTCCTGCTGCCGTCATACCCCTGTTGCGGCTTGGCGCGGTGCAACCTCAAACAAACTAACAATTTACCGCAAAAGTAGTTTTGAGTTTAGTGGTCCTGTCCCGGCTGGCGACGCCATCCGGGGATCCGGCAAGCCCGGGCAAATAACAAAATGACGGGGGACCATGATGAACTCTTTGGACTTGGGGAAAACGCTTTCGGGCTATCTGCAAGCGCTTTCGCAGGCAGGTCTGCAGGTCGAAATGCTCACCGATTTCGAGAAAGTGCCCGAAACCGCCCTGGCGTCAGGACGTCAGTTCCAGATGCCAGGGTTTGCCATCGAACGGGCCGACCACACCGAAAACTCCGCCTTCTGGCTGTTCCTGAAAGACGGTGACAGCTATATCGGCGGCGCTGCTTCGATGCTGCAGGATCTCGGCCGGGAAACGCTGGCGGAGTATCTGCTGCGCACATCGCGCCACCAGTTCCCCAATGAAGCAGGCGGCGGGGTGGAAAGCGTGGCGGAACCGCTGGCGCGCGAGGTGCGCGGGCGGCTGGCCTATGTGGGCGAGCTGACCTTTCTGCCCGGCCACCGCGGACGGCGGGCGGAACGGCTGGCGCCGTTCATGCGGATCTTCCAGATCCTGGCAATTCAGAAATGGGATGTGGACTGGATCTATGCCTTCATCCCCGACCGCCACATGCAGGCGCGGCTGGATCTGGTCTATGGCTTCACCCGTGCTATCCCCAGGGCGCAGAAATGGCGCGACCCGGAACCGGAGGTGCGCAGCAGCACCGAATGGTTCGTCGGCGCGCCCCGGCTGGAGATGGAGCACATGCTGCAGAGCGATCTAGCCGGTTTTGATGTCCTGTGAGAAGTTGACCACCAGCAGCTTACCGTCAGGCAGATAGACCGGTGCCAGCACGCGGCGGTACTGGCGGGTGAAACGGCGCCCGTTCAGCAGTTTCACGTCCAGCGAGGGATGGGTGATCACCGGTTCGCCCCGGCTGATGGCTTCGCTGTGGGCCATCACCAGTTCGGCGTTTACCGTGTCGCTGAATCCGTTCAGAGTGCTGCGCAGCTGGCTGCTGTCCGAAACCTCAAAGCAGATGGAGGCGAGGCTGGCCGGACCAGAGCGGATCGGCTGGATGCGGTTGTTCTCCGCATCAGGAGGGTTGAACATATCAACTGCATGCTGCAGCCGGTCAAATCCTTCCAGGCGGCCGCTGTTGGTGAACCACCAGTCCAGAAAATCCTGCAGCGACACGTCACAACCGCTGTACTGGCGGGTTCTGGCAGCGGCCTGCAGGCGGGAATTGAGAATCTCGAATGCTTTTGCCGCTGCCGCGTCAGCACGGATATCCGGCAGCAGCTCCAGCCCGGCCATGTCCGAGGAAAAATACTGGAACGACACCCCAAGCCCGCGCGCCAGCGCGTCCAGCGTGCTCCAGCCGATCTCGCGCTCATGCTTGAGCGCGCTGTTGAAGGTGCCATAGGGAATGCCGCACTTCAGCGCCGCCTGCCGGTTGGACAGGTTCATATCCTCCAGAAGAGCTGAAATCTTTTCGTGGATGAGCGCCATGTTTGCCGGATCTTTCACATTCCGCGAAATATCTTGCACAAAATCATCGTCACAGCAACGCAATCCCACCGCGAGCGTGTGAGAGGTCAGCAAAAAAAGATGCGGTCCCTGACCGGCGCGGCGCCCCAGTTCCCACAAAAACTGCCTTAAAACAGCGCTGCAAGTCATTCGAGAAAGCTGGTGCCCGCGGCCGGACTCGAACCGGCACGGCCATACGGCCAGGAGATTTTAAGTCTCCGGTGTCTACCATTCCACCACGCGGGCACAGGACGCCGTCAGACGCCGCCCTAGCCGCAGGTCTAGCCTCCTGATTTCACGCGGACAATCTGTTTTCGGCGAGAACAGAGAAATTTTCCCCCAGCACGGGCAGTGCTACAACTCCACATCCCCGGCGCCGGGTGGCGCCAGCGGCCCGCCGGGGTCCGCCAGATAGCGTTCGGGCAGCCAGGGATTGAGCTTCAGCGCCGCGGCAAGGGCCTCTCGCGCTTCTTCCAGCCGGGACAGGCCATAAAGCGACAATGCCCGCCCACTCATCGCGGCGATGTGGCGGGGCGACAGTTCCAAAGCCCGGTCCAGGTCCGTCAGGGCAGATTCGAAATCCCGGCGCAGGTAATGCACAAAGGCGCGCTGATTGTAGCCCTCGGCATACTCCGGGCAATAGGCAATCAGCTGGTCAAAATCTGCCAGCGCACCCAGGAAATCGAAGGCAGAGCGTTTGGTCATGCCACGGTCCAGAATGGCCTGCGCCTGCGCGTTGGGTGCATCGGCCCAGTATTCCCACATCCGGTTGGCGATTTCCCGCGCTTGGGTTTCACTTTCTGCGTCCTGCACCTCCCCCATCAGCGCCTCCAGCGGGGTGCTGTGGTCGGGCGCTTCCGGGCATTCCATTGCGTGCGCCGGAATAGCCGATGCGGTGACAGCCACGGCTAAAACAAAAGGGGGACGGAACAGAGTAAAAAACATACCCCATGGTCGCACAAATGCGGTTTCAATCAAATCAACTGGCCGTGTTTTCCTGCCCGCCCCTTAAAGCGGTCCCAGCGCGCCATCTTCCTTGACCGCCTGCATCGCAACATAAGTCGACGTTGAGGCCACATGCGGCAGCGAGGAGATCTTCTCGCCCAGCACCGCGCGGTAATCGGTCATCGAGTGGGTCCGCACCTTCAGCAGGTAGTCAAAATGCGATGCCATCATATGCGCCTGCTCGATCTCCGGCAGCCGCGCCACCGCGGCGTTGAACTTGGCCAGTGCCGCCTCGCGGGTGTCGTCCAGCTTCACCTCGACAAAGGCCACGTGGTCGAGTCCAAGCCGGATCGGGTCGACCAGAGCGCGGTAGCCGGTGATGATCCCTTCCGCCTCCAGCCGTTTGAGCCGGGTCTGGGTCGGGGTTTTCGACAGCCCGATCCGCCGTGCCAAATCAGCGATTGAGATGCGGCCGTCCACGCTCAGCACATTCAGAATCGCCCGGTCGAAACGGTCAAGGTCGGTGGAGTTCATTTGGACTTTCCCAGGCTCACATTTCACTCATTCGACCTGCGTCTACCACATCTTCAGGCGATTGTCCTTTTCGAAAGGGTGTATTCTTAACAAAAGCCCTGCACACCTTTTGTGGAGTTCCCCGCATGACCGCTCAAACCAAGCTGCGCTACCGGATCGACGCCGGCACCTATGCCGATCAAACCGCGATGCGCGACCAGCTGGTGGCCCAGGCCGCCCTCACCGATGCTGACCGTAAGACAATCTGCGCCAACGCCGCAGCGCTGGTGCGGGATATCCGCGGCCATTCGGCGCCGGGGCTGATGGAGGTGTTCCTGGCCGAATACGGCCTCTCCACCGATGAAGGCGTTGCGCTGATGTGCTTGGCCGAAGCGCTGCTGCGGGTGCCGGATGCAGACACCATCGACGCGCTGATCGAAGACAAGATCGCACCGTCGGACTGGGGCAAGCACCTGGGCAAATCGACCTCATCCCTGGTCAACGCCTCCACTTGGGCCCTGATGCTGACCGGCAAGGTGCTGGACGAGGAGCGCAGCCCGATCGGTGCGCTGCGCGGCGCCATCAAGCGCCTGGGCGAGCCGGTGATCCGCACCGCCGTCAGCCGCGCGATGAAGGAGATGGGCCGCCAGTTCGTGCTGGGCGAAACCATCGAAGGCGCGATGAACCGCGCCGCCGGAATGGAGGCCAAGGGCTACACCTATTCCTACGACATGCTGGGAGAGGCCGCCCGCACCGAGGCTGACGCGTCGCGCTATCACCTGGCCTATTCCAAGGCGATTTCCGCCATTGCAGCCGCCTGCAACAGCGACGATATCCGCAGGAACCCCGGCATTTCGGTCAAGCTGTCGGCGCTGCATCCGCGCTATGAGCTGGCGCATGAGCACAGTGTGATGGAAGCGCTGGTGCCGCGCCTGAAGGCGCTGGCACTGCTGGCGAAAGCGGCCAATATGGGCCTGAACGTCGATGCCGAAGAAGCAGACCGCCTGTCGCTGTCGCTGGAAGTGATCGAGGCCGTGGTCTCTGACCCGGCGCTGGCCGGCTGGGACGGTTTCGGCGTGGTGGTGCAGGCCTATGGCCCCCGCACCGGCCTGGCAATTGATGCCCTGCATGAAATGGCCGAAAAATATGACCGCCGCTTCATGGTGCGGCTGGTCAAGGGCGCCTATTGGGACACCGAGATCAAGCGCGCCCAGGTCGAGGGTGTGGACGGCTTCCCGGTCTTCACCTCCAAGCCGCTGACCGATGTGTCCTACATCTCCAACGCACGCAAGCTGCTGGGGATGACCGACCGGATCTATCCGCAGTTCGCCACCCATAACGCCCACACCGTCGCCGCCATCCTGCATATGGCCGAGGGCATCGGCAATGAGAGGTATGAATTCCAGCGCCTGCATGGCATGGGTGAGACCCTGCACCAGATGGTGCTGGAGCAGAACAAGACCAACTGCCGGATCTACGCGCCCGTCGGCGCCCACCGCGACCTGCTGGCCTATCTGGTGCGCCGGCTGCTTGAAAACGGCGCCAACTCCTCCTTTGTGAACCAGATCGTAGATGACAATGTGCCGCCCGAAGTTGTCGCCGCGGACCCGTTTGAGGCCATCGCAGATGTGTCCCGCAAGATCCCGACCGGGCCGGAACTCTACGCGCCGGAGCGCCCTAACTCCAATGGGTTCGATCTGGGCCACGCGCCGACCCTGGCCAGGATCGAAGAGGCCCGCGCGCCCTGGCGCAGCCACCAGTGGCAGGCCGCACCGCTGCTGGCGGGCGTTGCCGATCGGGAAGACGCCAAGGACGTGACCAGCCCCACCGACCAGAGCGTCGTGGGCACCGTCGCCCAGTGCAGCCCCGAGGATATCGAACTGGCGCTGGCGCTGGCAGACCCTTGGGATGCGCCGGCAGCGGAGCGCGCCGCGATCCTGAACAAGGCCGCCGACCTCTATGAGGAAAACTTCGGCGAGCTGTTTGCCATTCTGGCCCGCGAGGCCGGCAAGACCATTCCCGATGCAGTGGCTGAACTGCGCGAGGCGGTGGACTTCCTGCGCTACTATGCGGCGCGCATTCCCGATGCGCTCCCCGCGGGCATCTTCTCCTGCATCTCGCCGTGGAACTTCCCGCTGGCGATCTTCACCGGCCAGGTCTCAGCCGCGCTGGCCGCGGGCAACGCCGTGCTGGCGAAACCCGCCGACCAGACGCCACTGATTGCTCACCGTGCCGTGCAGCTGATGCATGAGGCAGGTGTGCCGCGCAGCGCCCTGCAGCTGGTGCCTGGCCGCGGCAGCGTGGTTGGCGCCGCTATCACCTCAGATCCGCGCGTCAATGGCGTGGCCTTCACCGGCTCCACCGCCACCGCCCTGCGCATCCGCAAGGCAATGGCCGGCAACCTGCAGCCGGGGGCGCCGCTGATTGCGGAAACCGGCGGGCTGAACGCGATGATCGTCGACTCCACCGCGCTGCCGGAGCAGGCAGTGCAGGCGGTGATCGAAAGCGCGTTCCAATCGGCCGGCCAGCGCTGCTCGGCGCTGCGCTGCCTTTATCTGCAGGACGACATTGCCGACAACGTGCTGAAAATGCTGAAAGGCGCGATGGACTGCCTGCAGCTGGATGACCCATGGAACCTGTCGACAGACAGCGGTCCGGTGATCGACGAAGGCGCTCGCGCCGGCATTCTGGCCCATGTCGGCAAGGCCCGAGCCGAGGGCCGGGTGCTGAAGGAAATGCGCGCGCCGCAGGGCGGCACTTTTGTTGCGCCCACTATGATCGAAGTATCCGGCATCAGCGATCTGAAAGAAGAGATCTTCGGCCCGGTCCTGCATGTGGCACGGTTCAAGTCTCAGCAGCTGGATCAGGTGATTTCCGACATCAATGCGACCGGCTATGGCCTCACCTTCGGGCTGCACACCCGGATCGACGACCGGGTGCAGCATGTCTGCGACCGGGTGCATGCGGGCAACATCTATGTGAACCGCAACCAGATCGGCGCCATCGTCGGCAGCCAGCCGTTCGGCGGCGAGGGCCTGTCGGGCACCGGCCCCAAGGCTGGCGGCCCGCTCTACCTCAGCCGGTTCTGCGCACCGGACCGCCAGTCCAGCGCCAGCGACTGGGACAGCGGTATCACAGAGCTGCAGGCCCCCAGCGGCGTGCCCAGCCAGCCTGTCACCACCTCCCTGCCCGGCCCGACCGGTGAATCGAACCGCCTGACCGTCTCTGCCCGCCCGCCGCTCTTGTGCATGGGGCCCGGTGCCGAGGCCGCTGCTGCGCAAGCGAGGGAGGTGATCAGCCTCGGCGGCACCGCGATTGAGGCACATGGCCTGCTGGACCTCAGCCAGCTGGAGAGCATCCAGGGCATTGCCGGTGTGCTGTGGTGGGGCGAAGAGGAGACGGGGCGCGAGATCGAACAGGCTCTTGCCAATCGCGACGGCGCGATCGTACCGCTGATCCCAGGCAAGCCCGACCGCGCCCGCGTGCTGGCCGAACGCCATGTCTGCGTCGATACGACTGCTTCGGGCGGCAACGCGCAGCTGTTGGGCGGCATGGCCTGAGCTTTGCGTGCTAAGCACTTGACGCTGGGCCGTTTCCGGCCCAGCGTTCCCCCATGTTTCCGATCCGCGACCACAATCCGTCCGGCCGCAGGCCCTATGTCGTCTATGCGCTGATAGCCGCGAATATCCTGGCCTATATTTACTATTCTGCCAGCTACGTCTCGCCCCGCGCCCTGCAGTATTTCTACGACGCCTATGCCGTTGTCCCGGCCGAGATAAGTCACGGCTACGGGTATGAGACGCTGTTCACCTCCCTGTTCATCCACGGCGGGCTGATGCATCTGGGCGGCAACATGCTGTTCCTGTGGATCTTCGGCGACAACCTGGAGGAGGAGATGGGCCACCTGCCCTTCCTTCTGTTCTACCTCCTCAGCGGCTTTGGCGCCGGGCTGATCCATGTGCTGTCCGCACCAGGCTCGATGGTGCCCACAATCGGTGCCTCCGGCGCAATCGCGGGTGTGATGGGCGGTTACCTGCTGATGTATCCAAAGGCACGGGTCGACATCCTGCTGGTGCTGATCATCTATTTCCGCATCTTCACCATTCCCGCCTTCGTGATGCTGGGAGCATGGCTGGCGATGCAATTCTTCGGCGGGCTAGGCTCTGATCCCGATCAGGGCGGCGTCGCCTACTGGGCCCATGCGGGCGGCTTTGCGGTCGGTCTGGTCCTGTGCCTGCCGCTGTGGCTGCGCCGCGGCGGCCCGGCGTTCTGGGACCGAACACATGGCACCCCGCCGCATCCTGAAAATGAGTACGAATACTCCGCAAGCCGCATCCCCAAACTGCCGCGCAAGAAGCGCAATCCTGGACCGTGGGGGAAATGAAGCACCGATCCCTCCGGTATTTGTTTCCAGAAAGGAAGTATCAAGACGGCCTGCGGAACCATGGGAACAGGCTACTGATTAACACGCAGGCCGCCACCCCGACGGGCATCGGGGTCAGGTAATGGTAGATTTGCTCCGGAGAAAATTACGGGGAATTATCGAAGGTTTTACTCAAAACTTGCCAAGCAAGGAGAATAGCCGTGACACATTTGAAAGCCACCTGCCACTGCGGCGCCGTTGAGATTGAGGCGGAGTTTCCCGAGGGTCTCGCCTCCGCTGCGCGCTGCGACTGTTCCTTCTGCCGCCGCCGTGGAGCGGCTGCCGTGACCGCCCTGACCGCCAGCCTCAAGGTGCTGAAAGGACGGGAGAGCCTCAGCCTCTACACTTGGGGCAGCCACACCGCGAAGCACTACTTCTGCAAGACTTGCGGCATCTACACCCACCACCAGCGCCGCTCTGATCCAAACGAATGCGGCGTCAATCTGGGGTGCATTAAGGGCGCCAATCCGCGGAGGCACCCTGATACCTATGGGGAGATCCCCTGGAATGACGGGGTGAACCATCCGTCAGATCAGTGATCCTGCCCGCAGGCCGGGCAGCACCGCCGACAAAAAAACGCGGCTCAATAGCCGCGTTTCCAATGCTCATAGTTCCGGGCCAATTCAGCCGCGGATCACCTTGGCGAAGTTCTCGAAGATCGGCTCGTTCGAGCAAACCACCGAGCCGCTGTCGATGATGCCCGCTTCCGGGTCGATCGCCTCGGCCAGGCCGCCGGCCTCTTTCACGATGATGATGCCTGCGGCCAGGTCCCAAGCATTCAGGCGGCGCTCCCAGAAGCCCTCGTAGCGGCCGGCAGCCACATAGGCCATGTCGAGCGCGGCCGAGCCCCAGCGGCGCACGCCGGCGCAGGCAGGCATCAGGCGGGCCAGGTCCTGCAGCGTCAGCGGCAGGTCGGCGCGGCCGCCGAACGGCACACCGGTTGCAAAGATCGACTCGATCATCCGATGGCGGCCGGAGACGCGGATACGGGTGTCGTTCATCCAGGCGCCAGCGCCCTTCTCGGCAAAGAACATCTCGTCCTTAGCGGCGTCATAGACCACGCCGGCGACGATCTTGCCCTTGTGCTCCAGCGCGATGGAAATCGCCCAGTGCGGCAGCCCGTGCAGGAAGTTGGTGGTGCCGTCCAGCGGGTCGACGATCCAGCGGCGGGTCGGGTCTTCACCTTCGATCTCGCCGCCCTCTTCGGCGATCCAGCCATAGGTCGGGCGGGCGTTGCGCAGCTCTTCCTTGATGATCTTCTCGGCGGCGATGTCGGCCTTGGAGACAAAGTCGCCCGCGCCTTTCATCGACACCTGCAGGTTCTCCACCTCGCGGAAGTCCTTCACCAGGGAACGGCCTGCCTTGCGGGCGGCCTTGATCATCACATTGAGGTTTGCGCTGCCAATCATGTCTGCAGAATCCTGTCACGTCGGGGAGATGCCGGGTCAAGCCGTGCCTATACGCGCCCAGCCCGCCGTTGCCAAGGGGTTATGCCCCAAAGCGGCCAACAGCCGTGACGCCTGGTTACTGCGGCTGGCCCGGTTGAATTCCGCCGCTTGGACGCTCACACTTCTGTGCAAACAGAACAAGGAGTGCCCCCATGCCCGACCAGATGCAGCGTATCGTGCTGGCCAGCCGCCCCGAAGGAGAGGCCCGCGAGGAAAACTTCCGATTTGAGAGTGTGGACCTGCCCCAGCCCGGTGATGGAGAAGTGCTTGTAAAAGTTCACTATATGTCGCTGGATCCTTATATGCGCGGGCGCATGAACGCCGGCAAATCCTATGCCCCTCCGGTAGAGATCGGGGAGACCATGACGGCGGGCGGCGTTGGTGAGGTGATCGCCTCGGGCAGCCCCGGCTTCCAGCCCGGCGACTTTGCCCTGGGCATGTTCGGCTGGGCCAGCCACGCCTGCGCCAAGGCCTCTGAATTGCGCAAGCTGGATCCGGATCTGGCTCCGCTCACCACCGCGCTTGGCGTTCTCGGCATGCCGGGGTTTACCGCATGGCATGGCTTGGATGCCTATGGCCGCCCGCAGGCAGGCGAAACCCTGGTGGTTGCCGCCGCAACTGGCCCGGTCGGCTCCATGGTCGGCCAGCTTGCCAAGCAGAAGGGCCTGCGGGTTGTCGGCATCGCGGGCGGCGCGGACAAATGCAAGCTGGCGGTGGAGACCTTTGGCTTTGACGCCTGCCTCGACCACCGCGCCTATGACAGTGGCGAAGCGCTGAGTGAGGCACTGGCCGCGGAATGTCCGGACGGTATCGACATTTATTATGAAAACGTCGGCGGAAAGGTTCTGGAGGCGGTGCTGCCCCTGATGAACAACTTTGGCCGCATCCCGGTCTGCGGCATGATCGCCTGGTACAACAGCGCCGAGACCGATCTGACGGCCCCCGCCATCTGGCGTTCAGTGCTGACCAAGTTTCTATCCGTGAACGGCTTCATCATTTTCAACCACTACAACCGTTATGGCGAGTTCCTGCGTGACGTAGCCCCGAAAATTGCCAGCGGGGACATCAAGTATCTGGAGGATATTGCCGAGGGGCTGGAGAACGCCCCCAAGACCTTCCTGGCGATGATGCAGGGCGGCAATACCGGCAAGCAGATCGTCAAACTGGTCTGAACCAGGGACCGGCCTATGCCGGATCACGCAACCGCGCGGAGCGGGCACCGGCGCCGGAACGGCGCAGGCCGCTCCGCGCCTTTCCCGGCTGGAGGATCTACTGATGCTGCAGCTTGCGCGCCTCGACCTTGGCCAGGCGGATCAGCTCCTGCATAAAGGGTTTCCCGCGGTCCTCCGTGCGGATCGCCGCATAGAGGCTGCGGGTTATACCGGACTTGGTCAGCGGCCGGGTCACATAGTCAGAGGAATACTTCACCTCCCGCACCACCCAGTCCGGCAGCACCGACACCCCGCGGTTGGAGGCGACCAGCAACAGGATCACCGCCGTCAGCTCCACCTGCCGGATCGAGGCAGGCTCCACCCCGGCTGGGATCAGCAGCTGGCTGAAAACATCCAGCCGGACCTTGTCCACCGGATAGGTGATCAGGTTCTGGCCGATGAAATCCTCGGCTTCCACATAAGGTTTCTCTGCCAGAGGATGCTGCGCTGAAGCGACAAAAACAGGTTTGTAATCAAACAATTCGATGAATTCGATGCCGCTGATGTCCTCCGGGTCGGAAGAGACCACCAGATCCACCTCCTCCTTCAGCAGTGCTGGCAGCGCGTCGAAGGCAAGACCCGGGCGGATATCCACATCCACATCGCCCCAGTTCTTACGGAAGCCTTCCAGAACCGGGAACAGCCATTCGAAACAGGCATGGCATTCAATGGCGATGTGCATCCGGCCGGTGTTGCCGTCGCGCAAAGAGGAGAATTCCGCTTGCGCCGCTTCCACTTGCGGCAGGACCTGATCCGCCAGACGCAGCAGCCGCAAACCTGCAGGCGACAGTTTCATCGGCTTCGAACGGCGGATGAACAGCTCAACGCCTGCCTGATCCTCCAACCCCTTCACCTGATGGCTCAGCGCGCTTTGGGTGATGTTTAGCTGCTCGGCAGCGCGGGCCAGACCGCCGGCCTCATGGATGGCCTTAATGGTGCGGAGATGGCGGAATTCAATATGCATCCTATAAGATCGCTCATGTTAATCTTGAGTATTATGAAATTGTCTCACATTGCTGCGCATGCAACAAGAGGTGACATCAACCTAGCGAGAGACCCCGAGCATGACGACGCCCAAGATTTCCTTTGAATTCTTTCCGCCGCAAAATCTCGAAGCCTCCTTCCGGCTTTGGGACACCGTGCAGGTCCTCGCTCCGATGGGTCCGCGCTTTGTATCCGTCACCTATGGCGCCGGCGGCACCACCCGCACCCTGACCCGCGACGCGGTGGCCACGCTGCACAATTCCTCTGGTCTGAATGTGGCGGCGCATCTGACCTGCGTGAATGCCTCCAAGGCGGAAACGCTTGAGATCGCGGACCAGTTTGCCGAGGCAGGCGTGACCGAGATTGTGGCCCTGCGCGGCGACCCGCCCAAGGGAGAAGGCAAGTTCACCCCGCACCCCGAAGGTTTTGCCAATTCGGTTGAGCTGATTGAAGGGCTGAAGGCGCGCGGCAATTTCAGCATCAAGGTCGGCGCCTACCCGGACCGCCACCCGGACGCAGCCGATCAGGCAGCAGATGTGGAATGGCTGAAGCGCAAGCTGGATGCCGGTGCGGATGAGGCGCTGACCCAGTTCTTCTTCGAGGCTGAAACCTTCTTCCGCTTCCGCGACGCCTGCGAGAAGGCCGGGATCGACGGGGACAAACTGACCCCCGGCATCCTGCCGATTGAGAACTGGAAAGGCGCCCGGAATTTTGCCAAGCGCTGCGGCACCGTCATTCCCGGTTGGGTCGAGAATGCCTTTGACAAGGCCCTGCGGGACGGCCGCGAGGAACTGCTGGCGACAGCCATCTGCACTGAACTCTGCTCCGACCTCCTGGAGGGCGGTGTTGACAAGCTGCATTTCTACACGCTGAACCGGCCGGAGCTGACCCGCGACGTTTGCTTTGCCCTGGGTGTCACCCCCAAAGTGTCGCTCCAGAACGTGGCGTAAGCGTTGCGCCGGAAGGCGCGCGGTTTCTAATGGCGGCATCTGACCGCCAAGGACCCGCGCGCCATGTTCTATGCCAAACACCCCTCTGACCTGCTGACAATCGATCAGATCGCCCGGATATCCGGGCTCGATTTCATGCGGGGGATCCTGGAAGGCCGCCTGCCCGGCCCGCCGATTGCCGAAACCCTGGGCTATTATCTGCACAGTGTCGAGGACGGCCAGGTGGTGTTCCGAGGCACGCCGGAATTTCATGTTTGCAATCCGATGGGCACCGTGCATGGCGGCTGGTACGGAACACTGCTGGACAGCGCAATGGCCTGCGCAGTGATGACCAAGGTGCCGCTGGGCGCCGTCTACACAACGCTGGAATACAAGATCAATATTCTGCGGCCGATCCCGCTGGGCACCGCCATCAACTGCACTGGCAGCATCGACCATGTGGGCCGTTCCACCGGCGTGGCGCATGGCGAAATCCGCGGGCTGGAGGACGGCAAGCTCTACGCAACCGGCTCCACCACCTGCATTGTGATGCAAATCGCCCCGCGCTGAGCACTTGGGCCGTTCCCGTCCCCTTGCCTGCGGCGGCTTTCTGCCTAAGTAACTGCAAGAATATCAAAAACCCGCAGAAAGGCAGGTTATGCCGCCAAACAGCCTCGCCCGCGCAGCGACCGCCCGCATCCAGGTTCTCGCCCCGGCCAGGGAGCTGGATTTCCTGGACACCCAGTCGCTGGTTCTGCCGGCCCCGGTCACTCCGCTTGAAGCCTGGAACATCATGCACCAGCAGCCACTGCCCGGCATGAAACTGGCCTTCCGGCTGCGCGACGCTATCTCAGCCCTGTTCGGGGTCAGACGGATCGGCGGGTTTTCCGGGCGGCAGCGTCAGAATGTTTCGGCCGGCGACAAGCTGGATTTCTTTCTGGTGGAAGCGATCTCGGATCAGATCCTGACTCTTACGGTACGGGACCGGCATCTGGATGTCATGACCTGCGTCACCAGCAACAGCGGCGTGCTGAGCATCACCTCATCAGTGAAAACTCACAACCTGTTCGGCCGCATCTACATGCTGCCCGTCCGCCCGGCGCACAAACTGATTGTGTCGCATTCCCTGAAGCGGCTGGGACGAGAACTGACGCAGCGCCAAGCTGCCGTCCGGTAGCGCCACAGCCTCACCGGGCTTGCCAGATCTGCCGTTGCTGTCCGGCCGCGGCCCGCCGCCTTCAAGTCTTGGAAAACCTGGCCAGCCAACCGCCCGCGGCGGACGCTTTCTGCTTGCCTGCACCGACGCTGCTGTGCAAACGTTCGCTGGCGTCCAGACCAACCCGGCGGCGGCTGCGCAGGAGGAAGATCTTGCCCCAGCCCTGCCAGGTGCCGACAGAGGGCGCCTTAGGATCAACCGGGAACCGCATACGCCAGTCCAGCGGCAGCGGCAGACCGCGTTCCTCGGCTTTCTCCAGCATCCAGATCAGTGACACATTGGCCAGCGGCCGCGCGTCTTCATAGCCGCCCAGCTGACCACCGACATCGCCATGGGCACCGCGGAACCAGACCTGTTCCACATGGCCGTTCCAGCCCTTTGGGCAATCCCAAAGCACCGGCCTGAACACATCGCGTGTCTCATCCAGCGCCAAAGCGTGATAACCGCTTTTGATATGCGGACCCAGGGTGTGGTTGTGAAAGTTGTGCTGCCGTTCCGCCCAGCGCCACAGCAGCGGAAGCCGCAGGCCCAGCGCCTTGACCGTATCCCAGACGCCCACCATCTCGATCTCGACCGCGTCGTGGCAATGGGCGGCGGTAAAGGCAGCCCCGGAATTGGAGCGCCCGTTCAGCCGGTAGTGACGGTAGGCCGTGCGGATGTGGCGGACGGTGGCATGTTCGGGTTTCAACAGGCCGATCCGGTCAATAACACCGGCCAGAGAGCGCACGGCATAGGCACCGCGGGAATAGCCGAACAGATAGATCCGGTCGCCGGGACGGTAACGGGAGGCAAGATAGCCGTAGGCGCGGCGGATCTGCCGGTTGATGCCGCGCCCCATCATCACGTCGGGGGCGCTGCCCCATCCCTTCCACTGGACACCGGATTCATAGAAGACCGACACCTGGCCGCCCATTTCCTGGCACAGCCGGTACAGCTGCCCCGCATGGGTTTCATGGCCCGCCTCCAGCGTCGACATGGTGCCATCCAGGATGATCACATGGGCATGCGGCCCGCGCAGCTTGGTTTCGCCGGAATGCTCCGAGCGCAGCGGCCGTCCAAGCCACCCTAAAACCCTCTTACTCAGCTGCTTCAGAAACATCCCTAAGCACTTCCCAAATCCTCAGCGGGGTGAACGGCATGTCCACTTGCCGCACGCCGCGGTCCCAGACCGCGTCCTGCACCGCATTTGCAACTGCTGCCAGCGCACCGACGGTGCCCGCCTCGCCGCAGCCCTTCATCCCCATCGGGTTCTGTGTCGAAGGCACCGGCTCGGAGGTAAAACCAATCATGGGGACGCCGCTGGCCCGCGGCAAGGCATAGTCCATGAACGAAGCCGTGAGCAGTTGCCCGTCCTCATCGTAGACAACCCGCTCCAGCATGGCCTGTCCCAGCCCCTGCGCCACCCCGCCATGCACTTGGCCTTCGGCCAGCATCGGGTTGATCAGATTACCGAAATCGTCAACTACAGTGTAGCGCTCCACGTCTGCTTGCCCAGTCTCCGGATCGATAACAATTTCGGCAATATGTACGCCATTCGGAAACGAGCGCCCCGGCAGCCGGGCCCGCGCCGCGTGACGCTGCAGATCGGTGCGGCCTTGCGCGCGGGCCATCTCTGCCGCTTCCAGCATGGATGGGGTCAAGTTGGATCCCGGTGCGCGGAAGGTATCACCGTCAAACTCGACGGTATCCTCTTCCACCCCCATCTCTTCCGCAAGGAACGGGGTAAAGGCGGAAATCATCGTTTCCACTGCAGCCAGCGTCGCGTTGGCCTGGGTGGTGACAGAACGCGAACCGCCGGTGCCGCCGCCCTGGGCAATACGGTCGCTGTCGCCCTGGATCACCTGGATCATTTCCGCCGGGATACCGCTCTGGTCGGCAAGGAACTGGGCATAGACGGTCTCATGCCCCTGCCCGTTGCTTTGCGTGCCGACATAGATGTTCACCCGGCCATCCTCCAGAAACTCCACTTCCGCGCCTTCTGAAGGATCGCCCAAAATGCTTTCGATATAGTAACAGACCCCAACGCCCCGGTACTTGCCGCGTTTACCATTTTCGGCGCGGCGCTCTGCGAATCCCTTCAGATCCGCCTCTTCTGCCGCACGGCTCAGAATCTTATCGAAGTCGCCGACGTCATAGGTCTCCCCGGTCACGGTCCCATAGGGAAAGGCTGCCGGCTTGATAAAGTTCCGCCGCCGCAGCTCCAGCGGGTCAACGCCCAATTCGCGCGCCGCGCGGTCCATCACCCGTTCCAGCACATAGATCGCCTCAGGCCGCCCGGCGCCGCGGTAGGCGTCCACTTGGGTCGTGTTGGTATAGATCCCCTCCACCTGGAGCCAAGCGGTCTGGATGTCATAGACACCGGCCAGCACCCGGCTGAACAGCTGGGTCTGGATCGGCTGCCCGAAATGGGAGTTGTAAGCGCCGAGATTGCAGCGGGTGCTGACCCGGTATGCGGTGATCTTAAGGTCTTCGTCAAAAGCCAGCTCTGCCAGCGACGTCAGATCGCGTCCGCCATTGTCGCTCAGCATCGCCTCTGTGCGGTCGGCAATCCAGAACACCGGCCGGTTCAGCATCCGTGCGGCATGGGCAACGGCAAAATATTCCGGATAGGGAAAAGCTTTCATTCCGAAACCTCCGCCCACATCGGGAATGACAACTTGGACGTCCTTTTCCTCCAGTCCCAGTTTGGCTGCCAGCTGGGACTTCATCATCCATACGCCCTGCCCGCCAAAGCTGAAAAACAGCCGTCCGTCCTGCCATTCCGCGAAACAGCCGCGCGGCTCCATTGAGTTCACGATAACCCTGTTGTCCTCAACCTGCAGGGCGGCAGTATGGGCGGCGGTGCGGAAGGCCTCAGCCGTAGCCGCCTCATCCCCCATGCCCCAGTCAAAGGCCTTATTGTCCGGCACGCTGCGGTGCAGCGGTTCGCCGCCGGGCATCAGGTCCAGCTTAATCGGCAGGTCGTCGATCTCCAGCTCAATCAGCTCACCGGCGTCACGGGCCATATCCAGTGTCTCGGCGACAACCACAGCCACCGGCTCCCCGACGTAACGCACCCGGTCGCGGGCCAGCATGGGGCGTTCGGGCGAGGCGCCGTCTGAGCCGTCCCGGTTCTTGACCGTGGTGCCGTCCATGGAGACGTTGACGCCCGCGGCCTCAAGATCCGCCAGGGTGATCACTGCATGGACGCCTTCCGCTTCCAGCGCATCCTCGGTGTTCAGCGCCGTGATCACCCCATGCGCCACCGGGCTGCGCAGCACCCAGGCGCGTAAGGCACCCGCCGGGGCGGCATCTTCGATGTAGTTGCCCTGCCCGGTCAGGAACCTGACGTCCTCGACCCGTTTTACCGGCTGGCTTTTCCCGAATTTGTCCATGCTCGCCCCCTGTCCGCGCTGACTGGCTGTCCGGGGGCGAGAGTACCCTTAGCTGGCCGGTTGTCCAGCCAGCTCAATCACCGTCGCCACGTCACTGAGCCCATAGCCGTTGAACTGCGTGCTCATGGCAGAGGAATAGGCGCCCAGTCCCGGAAACAGGACATAATCGCCGGTGGCGGCATCGCAGGGCAGCGGCAGCCCGTCCGGCAGCCGGTCGAGGCTGTCGCAGGTGGGGCCGAACACCACCCGCGGCTTGCGTTCTCCAGCACGGCGTTTGCCATCCGAGCCGACAACCTCAACCCGGCCTGGCAGGCCCATGTCGCGGATATCGACAAGCCCGCCATAAATTCCGTCATTGAGGAACACCACCTCGCCCGCCTTGCGCATCCCCTTGATGCGCGCCGCAAGGGTGAAGCTTTCGGAAACCATTGCCCGGCCCGGCTCGCAGATCAGCCTGGGCTTTTCGTCGCCAAAGGCTGCATCCGTCGCCGCGCCGATGGCGGCAAAGACCTTCTCCAGATCCGGCGCCACGCCATCGCGGTTGGCGGCAAATCCGCCGCCGACGTTCAGACGGGCGATTTTCACGCCGGCCTGATCGATGATCCGCTTGGCCGCGTGGACATACTCGACCCAGGCGCTTTCGTCTTCACACTGGGTGCCGGGGTGGAAACACAGCGCCGGTGTCCAGCCCCGGGCGGCGACCTGCTTCAGGAGCGCAACCGCTTCTTCAGGTTCAGCGCCGAACTTGCTGCCGAAATCATAGGCCGCGCCTGCGATCGGCAGCGCGAAGCGCACCGCGATTTCACAGGCGCGCGGCACCGCGTCCAGTTTCTCCAGCTCGCTCAGTTCATCCACCGACCAGCTGGCAACGCCATGTTCGATGCCAGCAGCGATCTCCGCCTCTGAACGCATCGGGTTGTTGTAATGCATCACCGCATCCGGGCTGGCGGCGCGCACCGCCTCCATCTCCGCGGGCGAGGCAACGTCAAATGCGGTGATCCCTGCCGCTACCAGATTGGACAAAACCGCCGGATGCGGGTTTGCCTTGACAGCATAGGTCACCAGACCCGGGAAGCCCGCCCGGAACCGCCGCGCCACCTCATGCAGGACACGCGGCGAGAAATACAGGATCGGGTGATCCGGCGCGCTGCGGGAAAGGTGGGATTCAGGCGAAAGCCAGAGCGGAGGAATCTGCTGCATCGGGTAACCCTCATTCGTTTTACATATTTTCCGCGAATTCTTCGTCGATTTCGGTCGGCATATTTACTATAGTGCCGAAATCAACCGTCACATCGCAGGCATCCTATGCAATCCGACGAAACAGATCAGCGCCTTGTCACCCTTCTGCGCGAGAATGCCCGCCGCCCGGTGGCGGAGCTTGCCCGCCAGCTTGGCCTTGCCCGCACCACAGTTCAGGCGAGGATCGAGCGGCTGGAAACCACAGGTGTAATCACCGGCTACACGCTCAAGACCTCTTCAGCTGCCCGCCCGCCGCTGCAGGCCACAGTGCTGATGTCGATTGAGCCGCGATCGGGGCCGGAAGTCCTGGCACGCCTGCGCAGCCTGCCTGGGGTGGAGGTGGTGCACACAACTTCTGGACGCTTTGACCTGCTGGCGCAGGTAGTGGCGCAAAGCACCGCAGAACTGGACGACACAATCGACAGAATTGCGGAGGCCCGTGGTGTGCGCTCCTCCGAAAGCCTGATCCACCTGGCCACCAAACTGGACCGCACCGGGCAGTAAGGCTCAGACGGCTGCCACGTAATCCAGCAGCCAGTCCCGGAACAGTTTTGCAGCGGGACGCAGAGCGCCACCATCCGGGTAGATCAGGTGATAGGCCTCCTGCCCCTGCACTTCCACCTCCGGCAGGCAGCGCACCAGCCCGCTGGCCTTCACCACAGCATCCGAAGCCGGGGCGCGTGCCAGCGCAATCCCCATCCCCTGTGCCGACAGCTCTGCCGCCATCAGCGAATTATCTGCAAAGAAATAACGTGCCTGACCGTGCGGCAGACGCAGGCTTTCGAACAGCTGCACCCAACTGGCCCGATGCGTGGACACCTCGATCAAGGGAAAACGGAAGAGATCCTGCGGAGAAGGGATTTGCGCAGCAATTTCTGGCGGGGCCACCGGATAGAGCACCTCGCGCAGCAGTTCGTCACCCTCGGTCCCGAACAGTGACGGGTTGCCGAAGACGATCTGCAAGTCAGTAAACTGGTTGGCAAAATCCGCCGCCATATTGCCGGTGCTAAGCGCCAGGCTGACCTGCGGATGCGCGGCCTGGAATTCCGGCAGCCGGCGTGCCAGCACCCCGTGTGCAAACAGCAGCACCGACTGCACAAACAGCCGCTGCTCGCGGCTTTCCCCGAACAGGCCGGTGGTGGCGGTTTCCAGCATCAGCAGCGACTGCTGGACCGAGGGAAGATAGGCCCGCCCGGCCTCTGTCAGCGTCACCGCATGGGCATGCCGGTGAAACAGCGGCGTGCCCAGCTGCGTCTCCAGCGCCTTTACCTGCTGGCTGACGGCAGCAGCCGACATGTTCAGCTGCGCCGCCGCACGGGCAAAGCTTTCAGTGCGCGCTGCGGCCTCGAACACACGCAGCCAGTTCAGGGAGGGAATCCGGGTCGCCATGCAGTAAGGCTAAGCAAAACTTACCCTCACCGGCAAGACATACCGTGCTGGGATTTTCCACCCCTCCCCTAGGGTTCATGGCAGCGAACAGCCCCCACGGCAGCAGCCGCACCACCAGCCAGACGAGAGACGAGACATGACCAGTCCCGCCAATGCGCCGCGCCCCAAGCGCAAGATTTGGAACTTCACCCCCGCGCTTCCGATCCAGACCTCCCCCTATTGGGATTGGCCTTTAAGGCCGCTGGCCTCGATCAAGTACCTGCTGCAGAGCTGGAACCCTTTGGCGCTGCGGGCACTGTTGCTGGGTTTCGCCATCGTTACCTGGGCTTTCTTCACCCCGCCGCTTGACCGCATCGCCACCTTCAGCTGGGACTGGGTGGCTGAAATCTGGTTCCGCAATTTCTGCATCCTGATGGTGGTGGCCGGCGGGCTGCATCTGGCGCTTTGGAAGTACCGGACGCAAGCGGATGAATACCGCTATGACATGCGCCCGATGATGAAAGGCGCCAAGGTCTTCACCTTCAAGAACCAGGTCTGGGACAACATGTTCTGGACCCTTGGCCCGGCACTCACCTTCTGGACCTTCTGGGAGAGCCTGATCCTTTACGCCTATGCCAACGGCTGGGTCACCATGATCACGCTTGAGGAAGATCCCGTCACTTTCGTTCTGATGACCATCTTCATCCCCATATGGGCGGGCTTTCACTTCTACTGGCTGCACCGGCTGCTGCATGTGGGTGTGCTCTATACCAAGGTGCATGCCTGGCATCACCGCAACATCAACACCGGCCCCTGGTCCGGCCTGGCGATGCATCCAGTGGAGAGCTTTTTCCTGATGTTCGACACGATGATCTTCTTCCTGCTGCCGGGGCATCCGGTGCTGGCGATCTTCCTACTGTTCCACCACGGCATCGGCGCCCCGACCTCGCACGCAGGGTTCGAGCATCTGAAACTCGGCAACAAGGCCAAATTCCTGGTCGGCGATTTCTTCCACCAATTGCACCACCGGTTCTTTGACTGCAATTACGGCACCTGGGAGACACCCTGGGATGAGTGGTTCAACACCTTTCATGACGGCACCGAAGAGGGCAATGAAATGGTCAAGGAACGCCGGCGCAAGATTTGGAACACGGGCTGAAGGCCCCTAAATTCCGTGCGGAGAGTGAAAATCGTGCGCCCGGCCCATACCGCGGAATGCGCGTCAGCAGGGGCCGGGCGGCTTTGGGTGCGGCGCCCGCCGCGGGCGCCTGAAATCCAGCACACCCAGCGGTACAGCGGGGTGCATAGTGGAAGTTCAACGCCGCAGCCTGCCTTTGGTTCCCGGAAAACCGCATCTTCCGGCACACGAAAGCTTTGCCTGCCAGCTGCCGCGCCACAGGGCACTTTCCCTTTGCCGCCCCTTTCGGTAAGGGATAGCCCGACCCGAAATGACACGCACGCAGGACCTAGCGCATGGCGATGGAAAAGACATTTAACGCGGCCGAAGCCGAAAGCCGCCTTTACAAGGCCTGGGAAGAGGCTGGCTGCTTCAAGGCAGGCGCCAACGCCAAGCCTGAAGCCTCCACCTTTTGCATCATGATCCCGCCGCCGAACGTCACCGGCGTCTTGCACATGGGCCATGCTTTCAACAACACACTGCAGGACATCCTGATCCGGTGGAAACGCATGCAGGGATACGACACCCTTTGGCAGCCGGGCACAGACCACGCAGGCATCGCAACGCAAATGGTGGTGGAGCGCGAGCTGGCTAAGAACCAGCAGCCGTCCCGCCGGGAACTCGGCCGCGAAAAGTTCCTGGAAAAGGTCTGGGAATGGAAGGAAAAATCCGGCGGCACCATTGTTGAACAGCTGAAACGCCTCGGTGCTTCCTGCGATTTCTCCCGCACCGCCTTTACCATGGCAGGTGCTGCGGGCGACACCCGAACGGGCCACGAAAACTCTCCCAACTTCCACGATGCCGTGATCAAGGTCTTTGTGGAAATGTACAACAAGGGGCTGATCTACCGCGGCAAGCGGCTGGTGAACTGGGACCCGCATTTCGAGACCGCGATTTCCGACCTTGAGGTCGAGAACATTGAGGTTGCGGGCCACATGTGGCACTTCAAATACCCGCTCGCGAACGGTGCCACCTACACCTATGTGGAAAAGGACGAAGACGGCAACGTGACCCTCGAGGAGGAGCGCGACTATATCTCCATCGCCACCACCCGGCCCGAGACCATGCTGGGCGACGGTGCGGTGGCCGTGCACCCCTCGGACGAGCGGTATGCGCCCATCGTCGGCAAACTGTGCGAAATCCCGGTCGGCCCCAAGGAGCACCGCCGTCTGATCCCGATCATCACTGACGAGTACCCGGATAAGGACTTTGGCTCCGGCGCGGTGAAGATCACCGGCGCGCATGATTTCAATGACTATCAGGTCGCCCGTCGCGCAGGCATTCCGATGTACCGCCTGATGGACATGAAGGGTGCAATGCGGACAGACGGCGCGCCTTATGCCGAGGCGGCGGGCATAGCCATGGCGGTGGCCAAGGGCGAGCAGACCCTGTCCGCAAACGAGGCCGACACCGTCAACCTGGTGCCGGACGACCTGCGCGGCCGGGACCGTTTTGAAGCGCGCAAGCGGGTGGTGGAGCAGATCACCAGCGAGGGGCTGGCGGTGATGAAGACGGTCACCAAAACCGATCCCGAGACCGGCGAAGACGTCGAAGTCCGGGAGCCCTTCGTCGAGAACAAGCCGATCATGCAGCCCTTTGGCGACCGCTCCAAGGTTGTGATTGAGCCGATGCTGACCGACCAGTGGTTCGTGGACGCCGAAAAGGTTGTCGGCCCGGCGCTGGACGCCGTCCGCAACGGCGATGTGAAGATCCTGCCGGAAAGCGGCGAGAAAACCTATTACCACTGGCTTGAAAACATCGAGCCCTGGTGCATTTCGCGCCAGCTGTGGTGGGGCCACCAGATCCCCGTCTGGTACGGGCCAAGCAAGGACCAGATTGCCGCCTTCAAGGAACACGACGGAGCGACCCCGTTTGTGGTTCAGGACCAGGTAACTTTCTGCGCCGCGTCCGCCGAAGAAGCAGAGCGGATGGCTGCTGACTACTACGGGGCGGATTGGAAGATCGAGTTTCTGAGCCATGCCTACCAGCGCGAAACAGATGCGTCTCCGATCTCGCGCACGCTGGACGGTGTTATCGCGCTCCAGCGCGATCCCGATGTACTGGACACCTGGTTCTCCTCCGGTCTCTGGCCGATCGGTACGCTGGGCTGGCCGGAGTGGACAGCGGAAACCCAAAAATATTTCCCGACTTCGACCCTGGTCACCGGTCAGGACATTTTGTTCTTCTGGGTCGCCCGGATGATGATGATGCAGCTGGCGGTGCTGGACGACAGCCTGCCGGTCAAGGAACGCATCCCCTTCGATACCGTCTACCTGCATGGCCTTGTGCGGGACGCCAAGGGCAAGAAGATGTCGAAATCCACCGGCAACGTGGTCGACCCGCTCGAGATCATTGACGAATTCGGCGCCGACGCGCTGCGCTTCTCTTCCGCTGCTATGGCCGCGCTTGGCGGTGTGCTGAAACTGGATATGGAGCGGCTCAAGGGCTACCGGAACTTCGGCACCAAACTGTGGAATGCGGTGAACTTTGCCCATTTCAACAACGTCTACGACGAGACCGTCCCGGCCTATGCCTGCCCGGACGCCAAGGCGGCCGTGAACCAATGGATCGTAGGCGAGACCGCCAAGGTGCGGGTTGAGGTCGACGCCGCACTGGAAGCCTACCGTTTCAACGACGCGGCCAATGCGCTTTATGCCTTTGTCTGGGGCAAGGTCTGCGATTGGTACATCGAGCTGTCGAAGCCTCTGTTCGGCTCCGAGGATGAGGCGGTGATCGCCGAGACCCGCCAAACGCTGGGTTGGGTGCTGGACCAGTGCATGATCCTGCTGCACCCGATCATGCCCTTCATCACTGAGGAGCTGTGGGGCAACACCGCCAAGCGCGAGAAGATGCTGGTGCACGCGGATTGGCCCGCCTACGGCCCTGAACTGATCAACGCCGAGGCTGACGCCGAGATGAACTGGGTGATCACCGCGATTGAAAACATCCGCTCCACCCGCGCGCAGATGCATGTGCCTGCAGGAGCCAAGATACCAATGGTGGTCACTGAGTTCTCCGATCAGGCCCGCTCGGCCTGGGAGAAGAACGAGGCGATGATCCAGAAACTGGCCCGCATCACCGCCCTGGAACAGGTGGAGAGTTTCCCCAAAGGCTGCGCAAGCGTGGCCGCACCGGGTGCATCCTTTGGCTTGCCTCTGGCTGACGTGATCGACGTGGACTCCGAAAAGGCCCGGCTGGAGAAAACCCTGGGCAAGCTCACCAAAGAGCTGGGCGGCCTGCGCGGACGGCTGAACAACCCGAAATTCGCGGCCTCCGCGCCCGAAGACGTGGTTGCGGAAGCCAAGGCGAACCTGGCCGCGCGCGAGGAAGAGGAAGCCAAGGTCAAGGAGGCGCTGGCGCGCCTGGCCGAGATCGGCTGATCCTGTTGTAAAGCTACACTGAAACGCCCGCCTGTCCGGTGGGCGTTTCACTTCTTGCCGCATTTTATTGAAACCAAACGCATTTCCAGAAATACGGGGAATTTCCTGACAACCACCCCATTGTCTTTGCAGAAGATTTGTATCAGCCTGCCCGCAACCATAAGAACAAGGGAGGCTGCAGCCCATGCCCGACGAAACAGCACCTAAGGGATATTGGGTGGCCCATGTGGATGTGCGCGACATGGAGCGCTATCAGGCCTATATCAACGCTGCCCGTCCTGTTCTGGCAGAATACGATGCAAAATTTCTGATCCGCGGCGGCGAGCGGGAAGTCCGCGAAGGCGCCTTCCGGGCCCGCACTGTTGTCCTTGAATTCAAGGATTTCGAAACCGCCAAAGCCTGCTATGATTCCGTGGCTTATCAAGACGCCAAGGCCTTTCGCGATCTGGTCTCGACGGGTGATATGCACATCATCGAAGGGTATGCGGGCTGACCCCGTTTTCCCTGCCGCTCTGCCTGAGGTCTGCCGATGCCTATGCTCAAGAAGCTTTTTCAAGCGTTCCGCCCCTCTGAACCGCCTGCCCTGCCTGATCCGGACGCAGAACTGGCGCTGGGGGCGCTTCTGGTTCGGGTGGCGCAGTCTGACCGGGACTACAAGCTGGAGGAAATAAGCCTGATCGACCGCATTCTGGCGCGGCTCTATCAGCACAACGCGATCGAAGCCGCCAAGGTCCGCGCCACCTGCGAGAAACTGCACGCCGCTGCGCCCGAAACAGACACTTTCGGCCGGCTGATCCGCGAGACAACCGGGCTTGAGGAACGGCTGGCGGCACTGGATGCGCTGTGGGAGGTCGTATTGGCTGACGGCAATGAGCATGAGGGCGAAATCACCATCATCGAAGACGCCCGCAAGGCGATGGGACTGTCCTATGCCGACAGCGAAAAAGCCCGCGCCCGCGCGGTGGCGAAATTCAGCCCCACAGCGGAGGACAGCTGATGTTCAAGGAATTGCTGAACCGGCTGCTGGAGCCTGCGCCTGCACAGCTGGACGACGAAGGCGCAAAACTGGCCCTGACGGCACTGCTGGTGCGGATTGCCCGCTCTGACCACAATTATTCCGAGGTGGAGAAGGACCGCATCGACCGTATTCTGACCACCCGCTACGGACTGGACACCGGCGGCGCGCTGATCCTGCGCGAACAGGCGGAGGCCATGGAGGCTGAGGCGCCTGACACTGTCCGCTTCACCCGCGCCATCAAGGACGCGGTGGCTTATGAGGACCGCACCGGCGTCATTGAGGCGCTGTGGCAAGTGGCCCTGGCCGACGGCCACAGGGATGAAAACGAGGACGCGCTGCTGCGGCTGTCCGCCAGCCTGCTGGGTGTCTCCGATGTGGACAGCGCCTTGGCGCGCAAACGGGCGGAGGCCGCGAAATGATTGCCCATCTTGGCATGTATGACCGCCCGGAAACCGCTGTGGCCAACGACAGGTTCTGGGCCGGGATCCGTAAGCATCTGGGCAGCGGCCCGGACCAGCTGACCCGTGATGCAGATTTCTGGCGGGTGTGGAAATCCCCGGACCTGCTGCTGTCGCAAACCTGCGGCTGCCCCTACCGCACCCGGCTGTACGGCGAAGTGGAGCTTGTGGGCACCCCGGACTACGGCCTGCCAGGCTGCGAGCCTGGCTATTACAACAGCGTCTTTGTGGCCCGTCAGGAGGACGCAAGCCAGCCGATCGCCGCCTTTGGCGGTCGCCGGTTTGCCTACAACGAATCCCTGTCGCAATCAGGCTGGGCCGCGCCGATGGTGCATCTGCACGACCGCAGCATCCTGCCCGGCTCGCTGGTTGAAACCGGCGGCCACCGGCGGTCTGCCGAGGCTGTTGCCGAAGGCCGCGCCGACTTTGCCGCGCTTGATGCCCTGTCCTGGGAGTTGATCCGCGAATATGATGATTTTGCGGCGGGCCTTTGTGAGATTGAGCGAACAGCGCCCACGCCCACCCTGCCTTTTATCACCGCCCTTGGCCGGGACACGGGTGAGCTATTCACCGCGATAGAGGCCGCTATCCAGGAATTGGATGCGGACACCAAGGCGTGTTTGCACCTGAACGGTCTGGTGCGGTTTACTCCCAGCGACTATTTGGCGGTGCCGACGCCCCCCGGCCCGGCGCTGACCGAACAGCGCATCCGCGCAGCAGAGTTGACGTAGCGCCCCTTCCGAAATGGGCCGCCGGACCCGCCATTTTGACACCTGAGGTGCCAGCTTGTGCGGTTTGAACGTTGCATTCGGTCTTTTTTTCGGTCCAATAAGAACGAATTTCCACGCACAGGGACAACGACACCTTGACCGATACAACGCCCGTTCTGCAAATCCGCGGCCTGCATAAATCCTATGGCGAGCTGGAAGTGATCAAAGGCGTCGACATCACCGCCAAAAAGGGCGACGTGGTGTCGCTGATCGGATCTTCGGGGTCTGGCAAGTCCACTTTGCTGCGCTGCTGCAACCTGCTGGAGGACAGCCAGCAGGGGGAAATCCTGTTTAAGGGCGAGCCAATCACCTGGTCCGGTCAGGGGCTGGCGCGCCGCCCCGCTGACGCCAAGCAGGTGCTGCGCATCCGAACCAACCTGTCGATGGTGTTCCAGCAGTTCAACCTGTGGGCCCATATGACCATTCTGCAAAACGTGATGGAGGCCCCGGTCACAGTGCTGGGCCGCGACAAGGCTGAGGTCGAGGAAAAGGCCCGCCACTATCTGGCGAAGGTCGGCATCGGTGATAAATGCGACGTCTACCCGGCGCAGCTGTCCGGCGGCCAGCAGCAGCGCGCGGCGATTGCCCGGGGCCTGTGCATGGAACCGGAGGCGCTGCTGTTCGACGAGCCCACTTCGGCGCTGGACCCTGAGCTGGAGCAGGAAGTGGTCAAGGTGATCAAGGATCTGGCCGCCGAGGGCCGTACCATGCTGATCGTGACCCACGACATGAAAATGGCGGCTGATGTGTCCAGCCATGTTGTGTTCCTGCACCAGGGCCTGATCGAGGAAGAGGGCACGCCGGATGACGTCTTTGGCGGCACCCGCTCTGAGCGGCTGCGGGCGTTCTTGTCATCGACCCGCCACGAGCAATAACAACCAAATCAAAAACCAACCAAAAATGGGAGTAACTTTATGAAATCACTGATCCTTGGCACCGCCGCCCTGGCGCTGACCGCGGGCATGGGCCTGGCGGACACCGTACGCCTGGGCACTGAGGGCGCCTATGCGCCGTGGAACTTCGTCAATGACGCCGGCGAGATCGACGGCTTTGAGCGCGAGCTGGGCGATGAGCTGTGCAAGCGCGCCGAATTGACCTGCGAGTGGGTCAAGAACGACTGGGATTCGATCATTCCGAACCTGGTTTCCGGCAACTACGACACCATCATCGCCGGCATGTCGATCACCGACGAGCGCGACGAAGTCATCGACTTCACCCAGCCCTACACGCCGCCGGATCCGTCCGCATATGTGGCGCAGTCGGCTGACGTCGACCTGGCAGGCGGCGTGATCGCAGCCCAGGCCACCACCATTCAGGCGGCCTTCATCGCTGAACAGGGCTGGACCCTGGTCGAATTCGCCACCCCGGAAGAAACCGTCGCAGCCGTGCGCAACGGCGAAGCTGACGCGGTTCTGGCCGACAAGAGCTTCCTCGACACCGTTCTCGGTGACGATCTGGTGATGCTGGAGAAATCCGAATCCCTGGGCGGCGGCGTTGGCATGGGCTTCCGCGAGTCGGATGCAGACCTGCGCGGCAAGTTCGACGCGGCAATCCAGTCGATGAAAGATGACGGTTCGCTCAATGAACTGATCGCCAAGTGGGAAGTGTCCTCCCAGTGGTAATCTGATCCTGTTTCGGGATCTTGCAGGCCCGCGAGCCGCAGCGCGCGGGCCTCATTCATTCACTTCCGGTACCTTCTGCCCCGGGCGTGAGCACAGAAAGACAGGGTACATATGTTTTCCTATTGCACGGACCCATCCACGCTTGAGGGGCTGAGCTGGCTCAGCTGCTATCTAACCACCGGCAAGCATGTGAACCTCTACATCTCGGTCTTCGTGGTGCTGACCCTGCTGGCGATCACCGCGCCGGTTGCACTGCTGTTCGGTTTCGGCGCGGCCAGCGCCGCCCGCTCCAAATTCCTGCCGCTGCGCTGGTTCGGCAAGGGCTACACCAGCATCGTGCGCGGCGTGCCAGACATTGCCTTCTTCCTGTTCTTCGTCATCGCACTCGATCAGGCGTTCGAATGGATGCGTCATAAGGTGAAATGCCCGGACTGGGACCAGCCGATCCGCCAGGGCATCGACTTTGTCGTTTGCGACGCGGCCAAGCTGCCGCTCTCCACCTCGCCGCAGTGGGTGCATGAAACCTATGGCTTTTTCCTGGCTGTCCTGACCTTCTCCATCGTCTTTGGCGCTTTTGCCGCCAACGTCCTTTACGGCGCAATGCGCGCCGTGCCGCGCGCCCAGATCGAAACGGCTGAGGCCTATGGCATGACACACCGCCAGGCGTTCTGGCGCATCCTGGTGCCGCAGATGTGGGTCTATGCCCTGCCCGGCCTGTCAAACCTGTGGATGGTACTGATCAAGTCCACACCGCTTCTGTTCCTGCTGGGGGTTGAAGACATCGTCTATTGGGCGCGGGAACTGGGCGGCACCAAGACCGCGCGCTTCACCGACTACCCGCACCCGAATTGGCACGTCTGGTACTTTGCCGCTCTGCTGGTGTTCTACCTCTGCTTCACCAAAGTGTCCGAAGTTGTTCTGGACCGCATCATGACCCGCCTGACCAAGGGCCAAGCCACAGCAGCAGGTGAAGCACAAAGAAAGGCAGCGGCATGAGTTGCGTTGAAACGATCCAGGCCTATGCCTTCCGCTCCCTGGGATTTGGCGAACGGCTGCTGCCGCGCGGCGAGTACACCCTGTGCGAGCATTTCACCCTGATCGGCTCCGGCCTGATCTGGAATGTCTATTTCGGCGCGCTGGCGCTGATGACCGGCTTCTTCCTGGCGGTGGCGCTGGCGGTTGGCAAATTCAGCCCCAACCCGCTCTTCCGCAAGCCCGCGGAGTGGTTCATCTTCGTGTTCCGCGGCAGCCCGCTGTTCATTCAGTTCTTCTTTGCCTACGCCTGTTTCCTTAGCCTCAAGGGCGTCTCGGGCTTCTTTGACCCGTTCACTTCAGCCTGGCTCGGCGCGCTGGTCGTGCTGTTCTGCAATACCGCGGCTTACTCGGGCGAGATCTTCTACGGCGCCCTCCTGTCGATCCCCAAGGGCGATATCGAGGCCGCCGATGCCTATGGCATGACCGGCTGGAACCGCTTCCGCCGCATCACTTTCCCGACCATGCTGCGGCTGGCCTGGCCGGCCTATACCAACGAGGCGATCTTCCTGTTCCACGCCACCACACTGGTGTTCTTCTCCGGCTTCCCGGCCTGGCGGCAGCAAGGCGACGCACTCTATTACGCCAGCTATTTCGCCGACAAGACCTTCAACCCCTTTGTCCCCTACCCGATCCTGGCCTTCTACTTCATCCTGCTGACGCTGGTAATTATCAGCCTGTTCGGCTTTGTGAACCGGCGGCTGAACCGGCATCTGCCGCAGGAACGGCGCGCTAAGCCCAGGCTGAGGATAAGCCTGATCCGCTAAAAGCAGAATGGCTCCTTCGGGAGCCATTTTCTTTGGATGCAGGCAAATTTGCTGAGCATCAAGCAGCCGGGCAGCAACCGCTGCAACACGCCCTTCCGCTGCCGCATCAATCTTTTGATCAAATTATCTTGGCGAATGGATTTCCTTAGGCTAGGGTTGGCGCAACGCACTTATGGAGCCCCAAATGGACCTGCCCGGACTGAAGACAATCCGCATTGCCGCCTGTGACATGAACGGCCAGATGCGCGGCAAGCGGCTGCCCGCGAGCCAGGCCGGCAAGCTTGAGAGCGGCGGTGCCCGGATGCCGGTTTCTGCCCTCAATGTCGACCTTTGGGGCCGCGACGTGGAAGACAGCCCGCTGGTGTTTGAAACCGGCGATGCAGATGGCGTAATGCTGCCCACAGAACGCGGCCCGGTGCCGATGCCCTGGCTCAAGACCGCCTCTGCGCTGGTGCCGATGGCGATGTACTGGGAGGATGGCTCCCCCTTCCTAGGCGACCCCCGCCATGTGCTGGCAGATGTGCTCTCACGCTATACCGCGCACGGCTGGACCGTTGTTGCCGCCACTGAGATGGAGTTCAGCCTGCTGGACGACAGCGGCGCCCGCCCGGCACCGCCGATTGACCCGTTGACTGGCCGTGAACTGGATCAGCAATCGGTGCTGTCGATTGCCGAACTGGACGCCTTTGACGAGTTCTTCTCTGACCTCTACGAAGGTGCCGAGGCAATGGGCATTCCCGCCCAGGACGCCATCTCAGAGGCCGGCCTTGGCCAGTTCGAAATCAACCTCCTCCACCAGGAAGCCATGCGGGCGGCGGATGATGCCTGGCTGTTTAAAGCGCTTGTAAAAGGGCTTGCGCGCAAACACGGTTTTGCCGCGACCTTCATGGCCAAGCCCTATGCCGAAGAGGCCGGCAACGGCATGCATGTGCATTTCTCGGTCGAAGATCAGGACGGCAACAACATCTTTAACGACGGCAGCGATAAGGGGTCTGACCAACTGATGCATGCCGTCGCGGGCTGCCTGGCGGCGATGCCCGCCAGCTCGCTGATCTTTGCACCGCACGGCAATTCCTATGACCGGCTGGTGCCGGGCGCACATGCACCCGTCAGCGCCGCCTGGGCCTATGAAAACCGCACCGCCGCCATCCGTATCCCCGGCGGCAGCCCCAAGGCGCGCCGGATCGAACACCGGGTCGCAGGCGGTGACATCAACCCCTACCTGATGCTGGCCACAGTGCTGGGTGCAGCTTTGGCCGGGATCGAGGACAAGATGCAGCCGCCTGCACCGTCCGAGGGCAACATCTACGAGATCGAGGGGCTGCCGCAGCTGGCCGCCGACTGGGAGACCGCAATCAACTGGTTCGACACCGACCCGCTGATTGCCCGCATTCTGCCGGAACTCGCCATCCGCAACCTGGTGATGACCAAGCGGCAGGAGCTCAAGGGCTTTGCGGAACGCCCAAGGGAGAGCCATTGGCTGTCCTGGCTGGAAGCGGTATAAACCCGCTTTGCCCGCGGCGTCCGGCAAGGCTCTTGCCCGCCCCTGCATCCTCGGCTAGGCTCAATTTGATCAAATTTGGTGACTTATGAAAATCGGCATCCTGCAAACCGGCCACTCCCCCGAAGACCTGTTCGGCAGTTTCGGGGACTACGACGCCATGTTCCGCGACATGCTGGACGGCAACGGCTTTGAGTTTCAGACTTGGGCGGTGGTGGACGGCATCCTGCCTGACGGGCCTCAGGACGCCGACGCCTGGCTGATCACCGGCTCCAAGCACGGCGCCTACGAGGACCATGCCTGGATCCCGCCGCTGGAGGATCTGATCCGTGCCATCCACACCCGCAAGCAGCCGCTGGCCGGCATCTGCTTCGGCCATCAGATCATCGCCCAGGCACTCGGCGGCAAGGTCGAAAAGTTCGAGGGCGGCTGGGCCGTGGGCCGTGTCACCTATAAGGTCGACGGCAAGGACCTCACCCTCAACGCCTGGCATCAGGACCAGGTGGTGGATCTGCCCGAGGGCGCGCGGGTGCTGGGCGGCAATGATTTCTGCCGCAATGGCATCCTCGCCTATGGCGACCACATCATCTCCTGGCAGCCCCATCCGGAATTCCCCAATGCCTTCGTCGGCGGCCTGATCGAAAAACGCGGCCGCGGCGTAGTGCCCGACGACCTGCTGGACCGTGCAGCCGCTGAGCTGGACGCCCCCGTGGACAACCAAGATATCGCAACCTTCCTCGCAGAGTTTTACCGGAAAGAGAGGACCTGATGTCAGCCTGGCTCGACACCCTTCCCGAAGCAGCACAAGCCTATCTGGAGGGGCGTCGTCTCGACGAAGTCGAATGCGTTATCTCGGACCTTCCCGGTATCGCCCGAGGCAAGGCGGTACCGGCATCGAAATTCGCAAAGACCGACTATTTTCATCTGCCCGACAGCATCTTCTACCAGACCATAACCGGGGACTGGGCGGATGCCGCGGATGACGACGGCTGGATCGAAAAGGACATGACCCTGAAACCGGACATGTCCACTGCAACAGCTGCCCCCTGGACTGGCGACTGGACGCTGCAAGTGATCCACGATGCCTACGACCGCGATGACAAGCCGATCCCCTTTTCTCCGCGCAACGTGCTGAAGCGCGTGGTGCAGCTGTACCATGACAAGGGCTGGAAGCCGGTTGTGGCGCCGGAGATGGAGTTCTTTCTGGTTGCCCGCAACATCGACCCGGCCAAGGAAATCGAACCGATGATGGGCCGCTCCGGCCGCCCGGCGGCGGCGCGGCAGGCCTATTCGATGACCGCAGTGGACGAATTCGGACCTGTCATCGACGACATTTATGACTTTGCCGAGGCGCAGGGGTTCGAGATCGACGGCATCACGCAGGAAGGCGGCGCAGGTCAGCTGGAGATCAACCTGCTGCACGGCGACCCGGTCAAGCTGGCGGATGAAGTGTTCTATTTCAAACGTCTGATCCGCGAGGCGGCGCTTCGGCATGACTGCTTTGCCACTTTCATGGCCAAGCCGATCGAGGATGAGCCCGGCTCTGCCATGCACATCCACCATTCGATCCTTGATATGGAGACCGGGCAGAACATCTTCTCCGGCCCGCAGGGCGGCGAGACGGATGCGTTCTACAACTTCATCGCAGGTTTGCAGAACCACCTGCCCGCCGGGCTCGCGGTGATGGCACCCTATGTGAACTCCTACCGCCGCTACGTGAAGGATCACGCCGCGCCGATCAATCTGGAATGGGCGCGCGACAACCGCACCACCGGCATCCGCGTGCCGCTGTCCGGTCCCGAGGCCCGGCGGGTGGAAAACCGCATCGCCGGCATGGACTGCAACCCGTATCTGGGCATCGCCCTGTCGCTGGCCTGCGGCTATCTCGGCCTGGTCAACGAAGAACGCCCGCGCAAGCAGTTCAAGGGCGACGCCTATGAGGGCGAAGGCGATATCCCGCAGGTGATGGGCCAGGCGCTGGATCTGTTCGACGAGGCCACGGAGCTGCACGAGGTGTTGGGGCCGGACTTCGCCCGCGTCTACTCCATCGTGAAGCGCGCGGAGTATGAGGAGTTCCTGCAGGTGATCTCCCCCTGGGAGCGCGAGCATCTGCTGATGAACGTCTGACTCCGCAGGCGCTGCGCCCCGGTGCAGCGCCTGTGCAATTGAGAATTTGGGCAAAGAAGAACAGCGGGATCCCTTCCGGGAATTGCCGCCAACAGGTGAGGTGCGGGATGGCGATGAACCTGCTCTATTCCAATGACCGCAAGGGTGAATATCCTGACAGCTGGTATGCGGCCACCGCCGCGCCGCTGGAGCTATTTCCGGCGCTGGATGGCGATGCAAAGGCGGACGTGTGCATCGTCGGCGGCGGCTATACGGGCCTGTCTGCTGCGCTGCATCTGGCGGAGGCCGGGATGTCCGTTGTGCTGCTGGAAGCGCAGCGGGTCGGTTTTGGCGCATCGGGCCGCAACGGCGGCCAGCTGGGCAGCGGCCAGAGGATGGAACAGGACGGGCTGGAAAAGCTGGTCGGTTTGGATGATGCCCGCAAGCTGTGGGAACTGGCCGAAGATGCCAAGGACCTGGTCAAGGATCTGGTGGCCCGCCACGGCATCGACTGCCATCTGAAGCCTGGCGTCGCGCATGCCTGTTTCTCCAAGGGCGAGACCGCGCACGAACACGCCTATGCCGAACATCTGCAAACCCGCTACGCTTATGATCAGATCGAGCTGCTGGACCGGGACGCGATGCAGGCGCTCTGCCCCTCGCCTGCCTACGCCGGTGGCTCCCTCGACATGGGCGCGGGCCATCTTCACCCGCTCGCCTATGTGCTTGGCCTTGCCCGCGCAGCCGCCGCTGCCGGGACCGTCATCCACGAGGGCAGCGAGGTTCTGGATGTCCAGGAAGGCAGCCAGCTGCGCATCCGCACCGCGGGCGGCACTGTGACAGCGGATCACCTGATCCTGGCCTGCAATGGCTACCTCGGCGGGCTAAACGGCCAGGTCGCCGCGCGGGTGATGCCGATCAACAATTTCGTGGTGGCCACTGAACCGCTGGGCGATGACGCCGCCCGGGTGCTGACCCGTGACGTGGCCGTCGCCGACACCAAGTTTGTGGTCAACTACTTCCGCCTCAGCCATGACAAGCGGCTGCTGTTCGGCGGCGGCGAGAGCTATGGCTACCGCTTCCCCTCCGACATCCAGGCTACCGTGCGCAAGCCTATGGCCGAGATCTTCCCGCATCTGAAGGATGTGAAGATCGACTATGCCTGGGGCGGAACGCTGGGCATCACCATGAAGCGGATGCCGTACCTGGCTCGGCTGGCACCCAACGTGCTGACCGCCTCCGGCTACTCCGGCCACGGTGTCGGCACTGCCACCCATGCGGGCCAGCTGATGGCGCAGGTCATTCAGGGCCAGGCCGAGGGGTTTGATACCCTGGCCCGCGTCCCCGCCCCGCGCTTCCCCGGCGGGCCGCGGATGCGCTCGCCACTGCTGGTGCTGGCGATGACCTGGTTTGCCATGCGCGACCGTCTGGGTGTCTAAGTAGTGGCCTGAGCCGGATTCCGCGCAACTCCGCAACAATTCTGTGAAATTTCGCCGGATGCTGGAGTTTCCTTCGTATCCGGCCTTGGAATCTCCACATTCCAGTTTTACATTTCCTGAAACAACAATTCAGGATATTGAAATATGGCTCTGCCGCCCAACGTTCATGACGCTGAACCCATTCCCGCAGCCGCCCGCGACGCCATCGACGCCCTGATGCAATCGGGCGACCTGTTCCGCTACACCGCGTCGGAGAATGCGCCGGTCACGTTGCTGGAACAGGAATATGCAGAGCTTCTGGGCAGCAAATATGCACTGGCGGTGTCTTCCTGTTCGGCGGCTCTGTTCCTGTCGCTGAAGGCGCTTGGCCTGCCGCGGGACGCCCGCGTGCTAATCCCGGCCTTTACTTTTGCCGCTGTGCCTTCCTCCGTCGTGCATGCCGATTGTGTGCCGGTGCTGTGCGAGGTGGCGGACAACTACCGTATCGACATGGCTGATTTCGAGGCCAAGCTGGACAGCGTGCAGGCGGTGATCATCAGCCATATGCGCGGCCATACCTCCGACATGGATGCGATTATGGCGCTGTGCGATGCCCGCGGCATCCCGGTGGTCGAGGACGCGGCCCATTCGCTTGGCACCACCTGGAACGGCAAGAACATCGGCACCATCGGCATGGTCGGCTGCTTCTCCTTCCAGTCCTACAAGATGGTCAACGCCGGCGAAGGCGGCATCCTGATCACCGACGACGCCGACCTGATTGCCCGCGCCGTGATCATGTCCGGCGCTTATGAACATAACTGGAAAAAACACAAAGGCCCGCACGGCGAAAACACCCCGGACCTGGAACAGGCCTTTGGCAAGTGGCAGAACCAGCTGCCGCTTTATAACCTGCGGATGAGCAACCTTTCCGCCGCTGTGATCCGCCCGCAGCTGCCGGAACTGGCGCGCCGGGTGCGCGACGGGCTGGCCAACCACGATTATGTTGCGGAGCGGCTGAACACCTCCTCCTTCTTCGACGTGCCCGCACCGCTTGGGCCGGAACGCCGCGCACCGGATTCGATCCAGTTCAACCTGACCGGCCTCACCGAGGCGCAGACCCGCGCCTTCGCCGCCGCGGCGGAAGCAAAGGGCGTCAAGGTGCAGGTCTTCGGCCTGTCCAGCGACAACGCCCGCGCCTTCTGGAACTGGCAGTTTCTGGGCGACCAGCCCGATCTGCCGCAGACCCGTGCCATGCTGATGAAAGCCTGTGACGTGCGCCTGCCCGTCCGTCTGACCCGGGCGGAGCTGGACGTGATTGCTGATATCCTGCTGGCGGCCGCAGAAGAGACCGCGGGCAAAGCTGCCGCCTGAGAACGAGAGTGCTTTAGCGAGTTCCCGCCCCGGCACACGTGCCGGGGCTTTTTCGCGATTGCAATCCAGGCTTGTGCCCTCCACGGTGCCGCTCATGAAAGGCCCATTGAAATTCAAACGGCGCCCGGCCACCGCGCTGGTGGCCATGGCAAACTCCTTGAGCATGGGGGATGCCGTCCCCGGGGGGGAGCTGCGCCAGATCATCACCGCAGTTGTGTCCGACCGCGCGGAACGCGCCGCACTGCTGGCGGCCATCCGAACCGCCAACGATCCGGACTGCGGTCTGGCTGTTGCAGACTTGCTGACTGCCTATGCCTCTGAGGCGGCGGAAGCTGAGGCCCAGGCCCGTGACGCCGATCAGGTAATCGGCCAGTGGGCGCAGCGTCTGGCCGCCGGCGCACTGCTTGCAAGCTTTGGTGCAGCAATTGCCGGCACAGTGACCGGCGGGCTGGCCTTCGGCCTCACACTGCTGTCATTTTCGGGCTTTGTTTTCGCAACCGCCTCCCGCATCGGCGGGCGGGGAAAGATGCGACGCCGCGCGCAAGACCGGGACAGCGCCGACTCGCTGGCCCGCCATGTGCTGGAAGCAGGCAAACTGAAGAAGGAGGGGAAGTGATATGGAATTTTCAGCTTTCTTCCCCTATATTGGCAGTGCAACCGGAGAAACGCATGTTTGAAGCCATGGGACTTGAGACTGTCATCGTCAGCACGATCATCGGCGCCTGCGCCCTGTCTTTTGGCGCCAGTGCCTATCTTTTCATGCGTGCGCGTCCGCAGCCAGCGGCAAAAGATCTGGACAAGATCGTGAAGAACGCCCCCTATCACCGCCTGCACAATGTGCTGAAGGTAGAGGCAGGCTCCTGATCCGCACCCGTAAGTAACCGCGCATCAAAAAGCCCCCGCCGAACCGGACAGGGGCTTGTCTGAAACTTTGGATCTCAGCGCCGGGCGCTGCGCGTCATTTCATCTTCGACAGTTTTTCCTGCAGCGCTGCCAGCTGTTTCTTGATGTCATCCAGATCTTCGCCACTGCTGTCGGATTTTTCTTCCTCAGCACCGCCAGTCCAGCCCGCAGCACCGAAACCGCCGGTCATCGCCTTCAGGAATGCCTCCTGCTGCGCCTTCATCGCTTCGAACCCCGGCATCTGTGCCATCGGATTCATTGCATTCATGTTTTCCATCATCTTCGACTGGCTTTCGCGCAGCATGTCAAATGACGTCTGCAGGAACTGCGGCATCACCCCGCCGCCCGGCACCATGTAGCTGCGCACCAGATCGTTCAGCACATTGACAGGCAGCACGTTCTCACCGCGGCTCTCATGCTCCGCAATGATCTGCAGCAGGTACTGACGGGTCAGGTCGTCGCCGGTCTTCAGGTCGACGATCTGCACCTCGCGGCCTTCCCGGATGAACCCCGCGATATCTTCCAGCGTAACATAATCGCTGGTCTCGGTGTTATAGAGCCGCCGGCTCGCATACCGTTTGATCAGCAAGGGTTTGTCCTGATCTGCCATGTGTTCCCTCCCCGGTCATGACGCATTGCAGCGAAGCCTATGCCAGCGCAGAACAAAAGGGAAGCCTTGGCGTGTTTTCCGCAACAATTGTTCTGTACACCCTTGCAGCATCTGCATCAAAAGCCGCTTGACCTGAACCGGGCTTGAGCTTTTACCAGTACCCCCGCAACAGGTTTTTGAGCGGGAGCACACAGCTATGAACATCCTGATCCTTGGCAGCACCGGTTCCATCGGCACTGCCGTCACACGGGAATTGGTCCGCCACGGCCACACTGTCACCGGCCTCAGCCGGTCCGAGGTCTCGGACCGGAAACTGGAGACCCTGGGTGCCCGCCCCCTGCGGGGCGATCTGCGCAGTCCCGGCGCCTGGGTGCGCGAAGCGGCCCTTACGGATGGCCTGATCCAGCTGGCCGCAACTTTTGAAGATGACATGGCTGAGGCCGATACCGCAGCCATCAACGCAATCCTGCGGCAAGCCGCCCTGCGCCCGCAGCCGCTGCGGATGATCTACACCGGCGGATGCTGGCTCTATGGCGCCACTGGCAGCCGCGTTGCCGATGAGACCAGCCCGATGCGGCCGATCAAGCCGTTTGCCTGGATGCTACAGAACGCCCGCACGGTGCTGGACGCCCGGGGCGTCTCGGCGGCGGTGATCCACCCGGCATTGGTCTATCACGAAGACGGCGGCGCCTTCTCCCGCTATTTGGAGGCTGCCAGCGAAGCCAAACCGTTCGAGATCTGGGGTAGCATCTCCACCCGCTGGCCGCTGATCCAGCGCGAGGATCTGGCCCGTGCCTACCGGCTGCTGCTGGAAGACACGAACCTCACCGGCCACTTCAACGCCAGCGCCCAGGATGGCGTGCCGGTGGCTGAGATCACCCGCGAGATCGCCCGCCGCCGCAGCCATGACGGCGGCTACGTGGTGCGCAGCCTGAAACATGTGCTGATCAAATACGGCGACTGGGCCGAAGGCCCCACGCTGGACCAGCAGATGGGCTCCGGCAAGCTGCGCAATCTAACCGGCTGGCGACCGCAATTCGGCAGCTTCCGTGATGCGCAGTTTTAAAACCCGTGCAGAACCCCTTGAACAAAGTATCATATTTTTTGCATCTAAATTTTCGAAAAGACTCTCAATATGATATAATAGTCATCAGGTCTTTGAGTCTGTGGTGGCAGGGAATATGGCTGACCAAGGGGACAGACAGAGACAAGCTGCCATTCTGATCGCTGACGTGGCCGGGTTTTCCGCGATGGTGGAAACCGGGGAAACCAAGGCCGTTGCGGCCGTGCGCAAACTGGCGGACGAGATCATCGTGCCCGCAGCGCGTCAGTATTCAGGCCAGCTTGTCAAAACACTGGGGGACGGGTTCCTGCTGGAATTCCCCTCCTCCCTTCAGGCTGTGAAAGCCGCCTTGCTGATAGCCCGAAAAGCTACAGGCCGGGCCGCCAGCCTTGGCCACATGCGTCTGGCACTGCGCATGGGGATCCACTCTGGGAATGTGATCTCATCCGGAGACGATCTGTTTGGCAACTGCGTCAACATCGCAGCAAGGCTCGAAAGCCTTGCCGGGCCCGGTGAAATCTGTGTCTCCGGCACCGTGCAGGAGCAGGTCCGCGGGCGGATCAATGCAGCCTTTGATGACCTGGGCCTTCAGGTTATCCGCAACATCTCCGATCCCGTGCGGATCTTCCGTATTGCTGAAAACACCATGCCGCAACTGGAGCCAGAAGGCCCAGCCTATGAAATATCGGTCGCGGTGCTGCCGTTTGACACCAAGCCCGCCGCTGCGGACGGCTCAGTCTCCCTAGCGGAATCGCTCACTGAAGACATCACAATCGGCCTCTCCCGCTTTCGCGAACTGCGCGTAATCTCCCGGACAACAGTGCTGCGCTATGCCAGCAGAGCCACTGAGACCTCTCTCGCTGCAGTCGAGCTGGGAGTGCGTTACCTTGCCGAAGGCATGGTACGGCAGTTGCCTGGGAAACTGAGAGTGGCGGTCTCACTGGCGGATGGGATCAGTGGCACGACGCTGCTGAGCGAACAATACCATCTGGAGGCCGGCACCGGTATTGCTCAGCAGGATGCCCTGACCCGGCAGATCACGCAGACGCTGGCAGGACAGCTGCAAGCCACCGCAAAACGGAAATCGGCCGCGCTTGCGGCAAACGAAACCCCAATGACCGCCAGGGATCTTGTGCTGAAGGCAAAGGCGCTGATCCTGGATACCCGCGACGCGCTGCTGCAGTGCCGCGGCCTGTACCAGCAGGCCAGCGGCGCCGACCCCGGCAATGCCGCGGCCTGTTCCGGCCTCGCGCTGACTTATCTGGTGGAATGGATGAGCGGCTGGGGCAAGTCGCCTGCCGAAACCCTGGACCGGGCCTTCCCGCTGTTGCGCCGCGCCGCCCGGATTGACCCCCTGGACAGCGTGGTGCAGCGCCGCCTGGCCGTCATGCACCTGTTCAAGGGCGAATTTTCCCTGGCGGAAGATCATTTCCAGCGCGCTCTGGCGCTTAACCCGAATGATACCGACGCCATGGCCTTTCGCGGCCTCGCCATGGTCTATGAGGGCAAGCCGGAAAAAGCGCTTGCCGAGCTTGAGGAGGCCACCGCAAGCAACCCGTTCCATCCAACCTATTTCCATTGGTTCAAGGGACTGGCGCTGTACATGTGCCGGGAATATGAGCCCGGCATCTCAGAAGTCCACAAGGCCGTCGGGCTGTTTCCGGGCTTCCCGGCACCACGCCGCCACCTGGCGGCCTGCTACGGCCAGCTGGGCGACAAGGAATCTGCGGCTCAGGAATGCATCAATATCCTGCAGCTGGAGCCCGGTTTCTCCGTCAGCCGCATTCGCGAGACACTGCCCTTTGCCAGAACGGAAGATCTGGACCATTACTGCGACGGGCTGCGCCGTGCCGGGCTGCCCGAGTGAGAGATGAAGTCTGAGTGATCCCTGAAATGCAAAAGGACAGGCCTTGCGGCCTGCCCTTCTTCACGGTCCGGCACCCTCAGGGAGGAGAGCGAGGGCCGGATCGTGGTCGTTCTTACTTGGCTGCTGCCGAAGCTTTCTTCGCTGCGGTGGTCACCTCTTCGGTGGCCTTTTTCACGGCAGCGGTTGCTTCTTCGGTTGCGTCTTTGCCAGCAGCCATCAGCAGCTCAACGGTGTCCATCTGGACTTTCTTGGCGATCTCGGCAAATGCAGCCATGTTCTCGGCAGCCACTTCAGCGGAAGCGGAAGCGAAGTCGGTGGCGGCTTTGGCGTAATCGGCCGGCTCTGCCTTGACTTTGGAAACGTCGCCCAGCTTGGCGATGGTTTCTTTGGTCCACTTGCTGGAGATCTCGGCGGATTTGCCGGCTGCGTCCAGTGCAACAGCGGACAGCTTCTCGTTCAGAGCTGCGGTGTTCTTGAATGCGTCTTCCATCGCTTTGGTGTCGACCGGGAAGGCGCCCATGAAGTCTTTCATCATCGCGGTGAAGTCTTGGGTCTTTGCCATAGTTCTAATTCCTCAGAAAGCTGCAGCAGGACCATCCTGCGCTCTTAGCATGGGGGGAATATGCGTGCCGCACTGCAGCATTTCAAGATGTTTTTGCTGCAGTGCAGAAAAAAATTTACTGCACCCGCAAAATCAACGGTTCGCCTTCACCTTCACATAGGATCCCGGGGCCGGCATCAAAGAGGGATACCCCGAATCCCCCACCTCGCGGGCGGGAACCTGCTTGCCGGAACGTTTCTTCAGCCAGTTGTTCCAGCGCGGCCACCATGACCCCTCGTGGAACTCGGCCCCCGCCATCCAGGCCTCCTGGTCGCCCTTCAAGTCTTCGTTCGTGTAATGGCCATACTTCTTCTTGCTAGGCGGATTGACGATGCCGGCGATATGGCCGGACTCCGACACGATGAAGCTCTTGCTGCGCGACCCCATCTGCTGCACGCCGGCATAGCAGTCCTTCCAGCGGGCGATATGGTCGGTTTCGCAGGTGATCGCCATCAGCGGCACATCCACGTCCTTGATATGCAGCTTGTGGCCCATCAACTCGAACCCCTCGCCGACAAACTCGTTGTTCTGGCAAAGGCCCCGCAGATACTGAACCGCCATCCGGCCCGGAAGATTGGCGCCATCACCGTTCCAGTAGAGAAGATCGAAAGCAGGCGGCGTTTCACCCATCATGTAGCTTTTGACCGCGGGACCATAGATCAGATCCTTGGAGCGCAGGAACGACATGGTGCGCGCAATCACCCAAGACCGCAGCAGCCCCTCCTCTTCCACCTGGGCCTCAATACCGTCGACGAAATCATTCTGCAGGAACGGCGTGAACTCGCCTTGATCGCCGAAATCGGTGAGGGTGGTAAAGAAGGTCGCCGATTTCACCGACTTGTCGCCGCGCTGTTTCAGCAGCGACAGGGTCAGGCTCAGCGTGGTGCCCGCGATGCAATAGCCCACCGCATTCACTTGCTTGACCTTGCAGATCTCCTTGGCGGTCTCGATCGCAGTCAGGAAGCCTTCCTGGATGTAGTCCTCCATCCCGACATCCGCGTGGCTGGCATCCGCATTAACCCAGGACACAACAAACAGCGTATAGCCCTGCTCGGTCACCCATTTGATCAGGCTGTTCTGCGCCTTGAGGTCGAGGATGTAGAACTTGTTGATCCACGGCGGGAACAGCACGATCGGTGTTTCATGCACGGTCTCTGTTGCAGGCTTGTACTGGATCAGCTCCATCATCCGGTTGCGGTAGACCACGTCTCCCGGTGTTGTGGCGATATTGCTGCCCAGCTCAAAGGCGCTCTCATCTGCCAGCCGAACCACCAGCTCGCCGTTGTTGGCCTCCAGATCGGTGACCAGATTCTCCAGACCGTCGATCAAAGACTGGCCTTCGGTCTCCACCGCCTTCTCCAGCGCATCCGGGTTGGTAGGCAGGAAATTGGTCGGCGCCATCATCTCTATGATCTGATCGGCAAAGTAGGACAGCCGCTGCTTGTCCTTGCGGTCCAGATCCCCAGCGTCTTGCACCGCGTTGCGGATCGCATCGGCGTTGGTCATGTACTGTTGCTTCACGAAATTGAAGTAAGGACTGCTTTCCCACAACGGATTCGAGAAACGGCGGTCCTTGGGGCCGCCGTTGTCCGTATTTTCCAGTTTTCCAGCCAGGGCCTTCTGCGCTTCGGCGAAATTCAGCACAGACTTGCTCCAGTACTCGACCTGCTGCTCAAGGATCTTGGCAGGGTTTTGCATCGCTTCCGCCCAATAGGCGGTTGCTGCGCGTGCATAAAGCTCTTGATTCGGACCGTCCAAAGCCGGGTTGTGCGGCACCTTCCGGGACATGACATCGGCCAGGCGCTTGCTCAGCTCTTCCACACGGCTCATGTTTTCCTTCAGCTTTTCAATGCTTTCAGAATTGGCCGCTGCGGATAGTTCGTCACTAGTTGTCATATAAATGAATCCCTCATAGGCTTTCTGCTATGCAGAATACTGTTCTGCATTTTTCAGGGCAAAGCGGCGATTGGTCCGATGTGTCGGATTTATTGGTCCGATGACGCTGGGGCAAAGCCCGAAGGAGACGCGCATGCGATACATGATGACCTACGACCTGATGGAGACCGTCCGGAACACCAACCAATGGTTGGGCGCCACCGCCCTCTCCATGGCATCTTACCCGGTCTTTTCCGCCTTGCCAAACCCTGCCCTCAGCTGGATGGCCGCCTGGGGCGAAGTGACGGAACGTACTTATCAGCGCATGGTGGTGAAACCCGATTGGGGCATCCCTTCCTTCACCTGCGAAGACGGCAAGGACCATGTCGTTGAAATCTCCAATGTACTGGAGCGCCCCTTCGGCGACCTCATCCATTTCAAGGTCAGCGGACGCGAGGAACAGCCGCGCAAGGTGCTGCTGGTTGCCCCGATGTCCGGCCATTACGCCACCCTCCTCCGCTCTACCGTGCAAAGTCTGATCAGAAACTGTGAAGTCTATGTGACTGACTGGCACAACGCCCGCGACATCCCTGTTTCCGCAGGGAAATTCGACGTTGAGGACTACACGCTCTATCTCGTCGACTTCATGCGCGAGCTGGGCCCCGACATCCATGTGGTTGCCGTCTGCCAGCCGGTGCCGCTGACCCTGGCCGCCACCGCTTATCTGGCAGAGCAGGATCCCAAGGCGCAACCGTCGTCGCTGACGCTGATCGGCGGCCCGGTGGACCCGGACGCAACCCCGACCGAAGTGACCGATTTCGGGCGCCGCGTCACCATGGGCCAGCTCGAGGAAACCATGATCCAGCGCGTCGGCTTCAAATACCCCGGCGTGGGCCGCAAGGTCTACCCGGGCCTCTTGCAGCTCGCGTCCTTCATGTCGATGAACGGCGAAAGGCATTCCAAGGCCTTCATGGACCAGATCCAGCGTGTGTCCCGCGGCGAAGCCTCCGACCACGACGCCCACAACCGCTTCTATGACGAGTACCTGGCAGTGATGGACATGACGGCGGAGTTCTACCTGTCCACCGTCGAACGCATCTTCAAGAACCGAGAGATTGCCCGCAACGAGTTCGTCGTGAACGGCCATAAGATCGATTTCTCCAAGATCACCGATGTGGCAGTGAAAACCGTCGAAGGCGCCAAGGACGACATCTCCGCCCCTGGCCAGTGCATCGCCGCTCTGGATCTCTGCACCGGCTTGCCAGAAGAAAAAAAGGCGAGCCATGTGGAACCGGGTGCCGGCCATTACGGCATCTTTGCAGGCCGCAGCTGGCGCAACAATATCCGCCCGCTGGTGATCGACTTCATGAACGCCAACAGCCGCAAGAAGCCGGCCCGCAAACCCGCCAACAAGAACACCGCGGCCTGACCGCATGGCAGACGGGCTGGCGTTTTCCTGCAATTGCGGGGCCTTGCGCGGTGAAGTCGCAGCGCAAGGCATCAAGACCGGCACCCGGGTTGTCTGCTATTGCGCAGACTGCCGCGCCAATGAGCTGTACCACGGCCAACCCGATCCGGCCCCCGATCCTGTCGATCTTTTTCAGCTTGCCCCTGATACAATCTCCATCACGCAAGGTGCGGAGCATCTGAAGGCGCTCCGCCTAGGCCCCCGCGGGCCGTTGCGCTGGTATGCATCCTGCTGCGGCACACCCTTTGCCAATACTCTGGCCAAACCCGGACTGCCCTTTGCGGGCATGCGCTCTGACTTGTTTCAGGACAAAGCCGACTTGGGCAAGATCCGCGCCAGGGCCTTCATCCCTGCGCCCGGCAAGCAAGCCCGCACCAAGGGTGGAGGCGCCATGGCCTGGGGCATCCTCAGCCGGATGATTACTGCGCGGCTGTCAGGCCGATGGAAGGATACGCCGTTCTTTGATGCGGAGACCGGCAAACCGGTGGCAGAGCCTCAGCTGATCAGCAAGGCAGAACGCGCAAAACTCTACCCCTGAGCACAGAGCGCTGGCGAAGTATCAGGCGCGGGTTCCGAAACCGGCTCTGCCAGCCAGTTCAACAGCGCCCGGTTCACGGCGTCCGGCTGCTCCAGCACCGGGAAGTGCCCGGCATCCGGCAGGATTTCCAGCCGTGCCTCCGGGATCAGCTGTGCCAGCAAATCCAGCTTGGCCGGCGGCACAATCGTGTCATGCTCACCGCCCAGAACCAGCGCCGGCACATGCACCCGCCGCATCGCGGCCTGCTGGTCCGGCCGCCGCTGCAGCGCACGTGCCTGCGCCACATACAATTCCGGTCCCAGCTCCATGCCCATCCGGCAAAACAGTTTGTGCACTTCCAGCCGCAGGGGGCCCGGGGCAAGCGCTTCTGCCGGCAGTGTTTCGCGCAGAACATCCTCCAGCCGTCCGGCGCGGGCCGCAACGATCTGCGGCTCCCGGCTGGCGGCCTGATCCGGCGTTTCGGCCAGCGGGCTGGCGCCAATGATGCACAACCGGCTGATCCGTTCCGGCGCCCGGCGCAGCAGTTCCATTGCCAGAATACCGCCCATCGAAAACCCCGCCAGGGCAAAGCGCGGCGGCAGATGGCTCAGCATCCGGGCAGCGATCTTTTCCACAGTGTCCCCGCCGGCCAGCGGCAGCACCATCACTGGCATGCTGCCGGAAAACGTCCTGACCTGAGCGTAAAATATCCGGCCGTCGCACATCATGCCCGGCAGCAGAACCAGGGGTTCACGGCACGGTTGCTGATCATAAGGCATGTCCTGCCCTCGCGGTTTGCCTCCCACCCGTTCATCAACTCTGCGAACGGCAAACCGTCGGATCAAGAAAAACCTCGGGGCGGCGGCATTTTACAAAGCAACTGCCGCCAACGCGCCACTCTCAATGGCCGTTCCAGCGGAACGCACCATCCTTTGCCAAGGGCGAAAACGGGTTGAAGGCAATTTCCCAGATATGCCCGTCCGGACTGCGGAAGTATCCATGATGACCGCCCCAGAACACATCCTGTGCCGGCTTCAGCACCTCAGCTCCGGCGTCCTCTGCCGCCGCCAGCAACTGCGCGACTTCTTCCTTGCTGCGGGTGTTGTGGCTCAGCGTCATGGCACCGGTTCCCGGCGCCTCTGCCGGCAGGCCGATATCCTCCGCCAGCGCCGCCAGCGGATAGAGGCCCAGCGTTTGCGAAATCAGATCAAAGGCGATCACCCCATCCGGGCTTTCCGCCCGTTTCCAGCCCAGGGTCTCATAAAAGGCTGCGGCCTTCTCCATATCCGGAACGCCCAGCGTAATCAGGCTTACCCTTTGTTCCATCACTCAATTCCTTGTGTTTTCAACCACTTCAAAATGCCGTCCACCGTTGCCTGTGTCTGGCTGGGCGACACAATGTCCCCGGCCAGAATATGGCCGTGCGCATCATCCGCAGCCCCCGCCGGCACCAATTTCACCTCGGCCGGGCCGCCCCATGCCGCGGCGATCCCAGCAGTGATATCCGGCCGCACCACCTTATCGCCATCCGAATACCAGAACAATACAGGAACATCAGTATCGCTGAGATCCATCTCCCGGACCGCATTCACCATTGCCGCCATCGGCAGCACCGCCTGAGACGGATACCGCGTGGTCCAGAACCGTTCATAGGCTTCGCTGCGCACCGGCAGTTCTATCTCGCGTCCGGCCAGCGGCGGCAGCCAATAACGTGCTGCAGGCCAGGTCAGCAGGGGCGCAAACACCGAGTTCAGCCCGTAATTCGGCGACATCAGCACCATCGCATCGATGTTCTGCGCCAGGTCCGCGTCCAGCGCTGCCACTGTGGCAAGGGTTGCACCTGTGGAATTGGCAATCACAACGACCCGGTCCCCGACGTGCGTTGCAGCCGCCAGCGCCTCGGCGGTGTCCTGCATCCAGGCCTTGGGCGTTCCTTCCAGCATAGCCATGCCAGTGCGTCCGTGGCCGGTCAGCCGGGTAAAGACCAGATTGGCGCCCAGAGCCTCAGCCACCCGGTCCGGCACCGGGCGGATTTCCTCGGAGGTGGCGGAAAACCCGTGAATGTAGAGGACAGAGACCGGCATCCGCTTCTCTGCCTGCCCGGCCCAGACCACGCGCTTTTCCGCATCCGGGGTAATGTCATCAAACCGGCTCTCGACGGTTTCGAAGTAAACCTGAACACCGTCGCCGAACTTGCGCGCATCGAAACTGGCGGTCAGGTCTACCTCCTCATAAGGGCCAAAGACCGTCAGCGCCGCGACGGGCACCGCCAGGGCCAGCAGCCCCTGCCCCAAGGCACGCCCGAACCGGCGCATCAAGCGGTTCCCAGCACGTCCAGTACCGCATCCTCGATCATCTGCAGACAGGCCTCGTCCGAGAACCGGTGATCCGCATCTTTCACCAGGTTCAGCCGCATGTCGGGACAAGTCGCATGATCCATCAGCCGCAGCGCGGTCTCTGTCGAGACAGCGGTGTCCGCCGTTCCCTGCAGACAGCGCACCTTGAAGGGCAGGAACAACGGTGTGCGCAGAACCAGCCGCTTGCGCCCGTCCTCAATCATCCGTTTCGAGATATGGTAAGGTTCCATATAGTCGCTTGGCAGCTCCACATAGCCCTTGGTATCCAGCTCAGACTTCTGCGCGTCCGTGAAATTGGCCCAATAGCCGTCCTCGGTGAAATCCGGCGCTGCCGCGATGGTCACCAGGCCCTTGATCCGTTCCGGCATCTCCCGCGCCAGCAAAAGCGCCTGCCAGCCCCCCATCGACGATCCAACCGGAACGATCTCCCCTTCCGTCAGCTGCGCCACCGCCTCCAGCGTGTCCTCGTGCCAGTCGCCGATGCAGCCTTCCTCAAAGGTGCCGGAGCTCTCGCCATGGCCGGAATAGTCAAACCGCAGAAATGCTTGCCCGCGTGCCTTCGCCCAGGCCTCCAGATGCACCGCCTTGGTGCCTTCCATGTCCGATTTCAGCCCGCCCAGAAACACCACACAAGGCCCCTGCCCCTCGCTCTTGTGATAGGCAATCCGGCGGCCTTGGGCGGTCTCAAGGTAAGATGCGGCTGACATGTCTTTGCTCTCCTGTGCTTTTCCCAAGATGTGGCATGGCTCCGCCCGCCCCGCAAGCGGCTGCACTGCCTGCTTGCAACTCCCCCGCCGCCTTCCTTATGGTCCGCGAAATTTTTTGAAGGACCCCGGGGCATGTTCAGACTCATCAAGGGCATTTTCATCGGCGCCGCTATCTTTGCAGTGGCCCTGGCAACAGTTTGGGCTGCGCTTGCCTTATGGTACCGGCTGCCTTTTGAGACATTGGGCCGCGGGGTTTTGGCGGGCGGCTTTGGCCTGCTGGGTGTTGCCGTCATCGCCGGACTGTTCCGCCGCCGCGCTTTGCGCGCGCTCACCACTTTCGCGCTGGCGCTGGCTGCCGTGATCCTGTGGTGGTCAACCCTCACCCCGCCCGCGGACCGCAACTGGTCGCCCGATGTGGCCCGCCAGGTGACCGGCACGGTCGAGGGCGACATCCTCACCCTCGAAAACGTGCGCAACTTCGCATGGGAAACGCCGGAAGACTTCGCCGAGGCCTGGGAGACCCGCAGCTACGATCTGGCAAAGCTGCAATCCACCGACCTCTTCATGTCCTATTGGGCCGGCCCGCAGATGGCACATATGATTGTCAGCTTCGGCTTTGAGGGCGGCGACCACATCGCCTGGTCCGTCGAAGTGCGGCGTCAGCTGGGCGGCGGTTTCTCTCCCATTGCCGACCTGTTCAAATCCAACACCCTGGTTCTGATCGCCGCCGACGAGCGCGATCTGGTCGGCACCCGCACCAATGCCCGCGGCGAGGATGTGCAGCTGTTCCGCATCGGTGTCAGCCCCGACACCGGCCGGGACCTGCTGCTGAAATATGTCGAGGCCGCCAACAGCCTGGCGGCCCGGCCCCAGTGGTACAACTCCCTGACCACCAATTGCACCACCGTGGTGATGGCTCTGATCCGCAGCTTTGCGGACGAGGTGCCGCTGGACTGGCGGGTGCTGGCCAATGGCTATCTGCCGGAGTTTGCCTGGGAGCAGGGCGTGCTTGACCAGAGCCGCAGCGTCGAAGACCTGCGCGCGCTTGGCAGCATCACACCGATCGCACAGGCGCATGGGGTCGGTCCCGACTACTCCGCGATGATCCGCGAAGGCGTGCCCTCACCAGCCCAATAAACCGGGATCGTCTTCATCTGGCTGAAAATATCCCGGGGAGCGCGAGGGGCTGGCCCCTCGCTTGCCTGGCGGAGGATCAGGACAGTCCGGCGGCAGGTGTCCCGCGCACCTTTTGCATCTGCAAGCGGCCCAGCAGGTTCTGGATCCGGCTCAGGACCTCCCCGGTCTGCACTGCCTTCTCCGCGTTTGCTCCGCCTTCGATCTGCGCGCCATGCTCATAAGACAGATGGCGGTGCGACAGGATTTTCTGCGATTGGCACAGTGCGGTTTCAATCAGGTCCACATCTTCAACCGTCAGGTCAAAGTTCGGGTTCGGGCGGGTCATCGGAACACTCCTGGTATGTCCATTGGGCCTAAGATTTTGGCCACCCTGCCCCGGATCGCCATTCATGGCAACAATTTTTTTGTTATTTTTCAATCGCTTAGCGGTATACATATTTGTACAATCGCATGCACAGGCACACAAACGGAAATTCTTGCGCAATTACAATCACATGCAATGCCGCCTTGACTTGCCCTTGTATTGGCAGCAAAACGCGCAGACCAAACACATACCCGCAACCGGGCGTTCTGTGGGCGCCAAACCGACGAGGAGCAGCCAGACTATGGCCCAAATCTCTCTCACTTTCCCCGATGGCAATGCACGATCCTACGACGCAGGTATAACCCCTGCGCAGGTGGCTGCCGGCATCTCGACCTCGCTGGCCAAGAAGGCCATCTCCGCCACCGTCAACGATCAGCACTGGGACCTGCAGTGGCCAATCGAAGGCGACGCCACCATCGCCATCCACACCATGAAGGATGAGGTCCAGGCCAATGAGCTGATCCGCCACGACCTGGCACACGTCATGGCGCGCGCGGTGCAGGAAATCTGGCCCGACACCAAGGTCACCATCGGCCCGGTGATCGAAAACGGCTGGTACTACGACTTCGACCGCGCAGAGCCCTTCACCCCCGAAGACCTTGGCGCCATCGAGAAAAAGATGAAGGAAATCATCAACAAGCGTGATGAGGTCCGCACCGAGGTGTGGGAACGCGACCGCGCGATCCAGCATTACACCGACAACAATGAGCCCTATAAGGTCGAGCTGATCGAGAGCATCCCCGGTGATGAGCCGCTGCGGATGTACTGGCACGGCGACTGGCAGGACCTCTGCCGCGGCCCGCACCTGCAGCACACCGGCCAGCTGCCGGGTGATGCATTCAAGCTGATGAGCATCGCAGGCGCCTACTGGCGCGGCGACAGCTCCCGCGCGATGCTGCAGCGGGTTTACGGCGTTGCCTTCACCGGCAAGGAAAAGCTGAAAGCACATCTCCACATGCTGGAAGAGGCCGCCAAGCGCGACCACCGCAAACTGGGCCGCGAAATGGACCTGTTCCACATGCAGGAAGAGGCACCGGGCCAGATCTTCTGGCACTCGAACGGCTGGACCGTCTACACCCAGCTGCAGGACTACATGCGCCGCCAGCAGCGCAAGGGCGGCTATGTCGAGGTGAACACCCCGCAGGTCGTCGACCGCAAACTGTGGGAGGCCTCGGGCCACTGGGACAAATACCAGGAGAACATGTTCATCGTCGAAGTGGACGAGGAGCACGCCCGCGAAAAGGCGGTGAACGCGCTGAAGCCGATGAACTGCCCCTGCCACGTGCAGATCTTCAACCAGGGCCTCAAATCCTACCGCGACCTGCCGCTGCGTATGGCCGAGTTCGGCTCCTGCAACCGGTATGAGCCCTCGGGCGCGCTGCACGGCATCATGCGGGTGCGCGGCTTTACCCAGGACGACGGCCACATCTTCTGCGCCGAGGATCAGATCGAATCCGAGACCGCGGAGTTCATCGGCTTCCTGTCAAAGATCTACAAGGATCTGGGCTTTGAGAAGTTCTCGGTCAAATTCTCCGACCGTCCGGACACCCGCGCCGGTTCCGATGAGGTCTGGGACAAGGCAGAGGCCGCGCTTCTCTCCGCCACCCGCGCCGCCGGGATCGAGCCGGAACTGAACCCGGGCGAAGGCGCCTTTTACGGGCCCAAGCTGGAATTCGTTCTGACCGACGCCATCGGCCGCGACTGGCAGTGCGGCACCCACCAGGTGGACTTCGTGCTGCCGGAACGCCTGGACGCCACCTATATCGGCGCCGACGGTGCCAAGCACCGCCCGGTCATGCTGCACCGCGCCACCCTCGGCTCCTTTGAGCGTTTCATCGGCATCCTGATCGAGGAACACGCCGGCAAGCTGCCGTTCTGGCTGGCGCCGCGCCAGGTGGTGGTCGCCTCGATCACCTCCGACGCAGATGACTATGTGCAGGAGGTCGTGGCCGAGCTGAAGAAAGCAGGCGTGCGCGCCGAGGCCGACATCCGCAACGAGAAGATCAACTACAAGGTCCGCGAACATTCCGTGGGCAAGGTTCCGGTCATTCTCGCCGTCGGCCACCGCGAGGTGGAGGAGCGTACCGTCTCTGTCCGCCGTCTTGGCGAAAAACAGACCAAGGTGGAGAGCCTCGAAAATGTTACAAAGGCACTGGCGGTGGAAGCCACCCCGCCGGACCTTCTGTAACATTCCGTCCCGAAAACAGCATCAGCGGCCCCCATCCGGGGGCCGTTTTGTTTCAAAATCCGGTAAAACCCCGCGATTTCAGCTCTTTGCGCTGCAATCCTGTCTCACATACGCTGACGCAGACGTGAGACACGGCCTCGTGACTTAAATTCCTGAAAACCTCGGGTTAGTGTTTTCCTGTCAACACGACACCGCACGTTAAACCGAAAGGAATTCACGAGATGTCGACCACCGCAAAATCCCTGGCCGTTGCCAGCGCCGTTGCCGCCGCTCTGACCGCAGCTTCGACCATCCCCGCTGCTGCTGCCACCAAGGAAAAATGCTACGGCGTTTCGCTGGCAGGCCAGAACGACTGCGCCGCCGGCCCCGGCACCACCTGCGCAGGCACCTCGACCACCGACTACCAGGGCAACGCCTGGACTCTGGTTGACGCAGGCACCTGCGAAGGCATGGAACTGCCGGCAATGGCAGACGGCACTGAGCGCAAGGGCTCGCTGGAGCCGCTGGAGCGCGACCTGCCGGCATAAGACCGGCTTGATTTCCGGGGCGGGAGTGTCAATTCCCGCCCCTTTTGCACCCGGACTACAGGATACGCCATGCTTGACTCTGCTGCACGTGACAGGCTGCCCGCCGCCCCCGGGGTCGGATACAAGCCGCAGCATTTCGCCCAGATCACCGCCGATCCGGGCAGCGTCAAATGGCTGGAAATCCACGCCGAGAACTACATGGGCGACGGCGGACGTCCAATTGCACAGCTGCGCCATCTGTCTGAAAAATTCGCAATGTCGGTGCATGGCGTCGGCCTGTCGATCGGCGGCGAAGGTCCTCTGGATACGGATCACCTTGCCCGGCTCAAGCATCTGGTGGGCTGGCTGAACCCTGCCAGCTTCTCTGAACATCTGGCCTGGTCCACCCACGACAGTCATTTCTACAACGACCTGCTGCCGCTGCCGTACACGGACACCAGCCTGCAGCGGATCTGCGATCACATCAACGAAGTGCAGGACACCATCGGCCGCCGGATGCTGCTGGAAAACCCCTCCAGCTACCTCGCCTTCGCCGAGAGCACCTGGTCCGAGCCTGAGTTCCTGGCCGAAATCTCCCGCCGCACCGGCTGCGGGCTGCTGCTGGACGTGAACAACGTCTTTGTCTCCGCCACCAACCTCGACTTCTCGCCGCAGGGCTACATCGACGCTTTCCCGCTGGACAAGGTCGGCGAGATCCACCTTGGCGGCCACGACGAGGATGAGGACGACCACGGCCGCCCCTTGCTGATCGACAGCCACGGGCGCGAGGTGGTGGACCCGGTCTGGGCGCTCTTGGATTACACGCTGGCAAAATCCGGCCCCAAGCCGGTGCTGATCGAATGGGACAACGACGTGCCGGACTGGCCGGTGCTGGAGGCAGAGGCCGCCCGCGCCGCAACCGCGCTGGAGCGCGTCCCGGCATGAGCGTCAGCCAGACAGAGTTCACCCGCGCCATGATGGATGCGGGCCAGCCGGTGCCGGACGGTCTGATCGACCATCAGGACCAGCCCGCCGGGCGCCGTTTCAGTGTCTACCGAAACAATGTCGCCGTCTCCCTGACAGAGGCCATGCACAGTGCATTTCCGGTGATTGCCAAGCTTCTGGGCAAACAGAACATGGATGGTCTGGCAGGCATCTACCTGCGCCAGCATCCACCCTCGTCACCGCTGATGATGTTCTACGGCGAACACTTCCCCGCCTTCCTGGAAGGCATGGAGCAGCTCCAGCATCTGGGTTACCTCGGCGATGAGGCCCGACTGGAGCTGGCCCTGCGCCGCGCCTACCACGCTGCCGATGCCGCGCCAATTACGCCTGACGCGCTTGGCGCGCTGACGCCGGATCAGTTGATGAACACACGGCTGACGCTGGCGCCCGCAGTGCAGGTCATCTGTTCACCTTGGCCCATCCACGCCATCTGGCGCTTCAACACCAAAGACGGCGCGTCCAAGCCCGAGGCCCGGGCCGAGGATGTGCTGGTCACCCGCCCGGAATTCGACCCCATTCCCCAGATTCTGCCGCCCGGCGGTGCCATCTGGATCCGCGCCCTGATGCAGGGCGCCACCATCGGCGAAGCGCTGGAACAGGCCGCCGCCGCAGACGAAACTTTCGACCTGGGTGCCACGCTGGCCCTGCTGTTGCAGGGCGGCGCGATCACCGGATTGGACAGCAAAGGGTAAATCCATGCACGCACTTGTCTCCATTCACGACGCCGTCTTCCGCCAGGTGGAAAGGGCCGGCAACTGGCTGCTGCCTCTGGCCGCACGCTTTGTCTTTGCCTCCACCCTGCTTCTCTACTTCTGGAACTCCGGCCTGACCAAGCTGGGCGATGGCATTCTCGGCCTGTTCAGCCCCTCGATCGGCGCCTACAGCCAGATCTTCCCGAAACAGCTGGAGGCGGTGGGCTATGACGTCTCCCAGTTCGGGCTGTTCCAGACACTGGTGGTTCTGGCCGGCACCTACGCCGAGTTCATCCTGCCGCTGCTGATCGTGATCGGCCTGTTGACCCGTCTCGCCTCGCTGGGCATGATCGGCTTTGTCATCGTGCAATCGCTGACCGACATCTACGGCCACGGTGCGACAGATGACAAAACCCTTGGCGCGCTGTTTGACCGCTTCCCCGACGCGGTGATCCTGGACCAGCGGCTGTTCTGGGTTTTCCTTCTGGCGGTTCTGGTGGTCAAAGGCGCAGGCGCGCTCTCCGTGGACGCCCTGCTGCGCAACCGGATGGAACCGGCCATCGCCTGACACCGCCAATTGTCAAACGCAAAAGGCGCCCTGCCCGGCAGCGGCGCCTTTTTCATGTGGTTTTAAGATGGATCAGAAATGCGCCTTGGGCTCATCCGGCTTACCCGCCGCCAGCGCCATCAGACCGCCCACCGCGGCAAAGCTGAGCGGGAAGATGGTAAAGACGTTGAGGCCAAAGCCCGCATACATCCCTGCCGCCGACCCCAGCAGCAGAAGACCGCCCCACAAGGCCCGCGCCCGCGCCATCGCCCCGCCGGCAATCGCCAGCATAGGCGACAGCACCGCCAGCAGCCGCAGCTTCTCGACGTTCTCGACCTGCTCGGCCAGCCCCTCAACCTCGCCGAAATGCTCCACCGCAGCGGTGTAGCCATAGCCGAAGAACCCCACCACCATGCCGAAAATCCCGGCGATGATCCCCAGAACAAGGGCTGCATTACGCATCAATTCTCTCCCAGACACTGCGGGAATGACATATGCGCCGCCTCAGGCCGCGCCAAGGGCCGCCTTCGCGTTCTGATCCCACCCCAGGAATAATTCCCCGTCACGCACGATCAGCGGCCGCTTCATCAATGCCGGGTGCGCCCGCAGCAGCTCCAGCGGCTCGCCGGCGCGCTCTTCCTCGCTCAGGCCCCTCCACGTGGTCGACCGCGTGTTGACCAGCTTGTCTCCGAATTGCGCGTGGGCGGTCTCCAGCAAACCCTCAGGCATGCCATCCGCGCGGATATCGACCAGAACCGAATCCGGAAGTGCTTTCAACGCCTTGCGGCAGGTGTCGCAGTTCTTGAGCCCATAGATTTTCATGATGCCTTCATGCTCCCCATCCGGGATTCACACAATTTATGGTAGAATTCACCGGTTTCTCTTGATTTTCGTTCAGCCCGTGTAAAACTCTAGGTTGTTCGGCTTAACCATGTTCCCCGCAATCAGGGAACGGGCCGGATACCCCGGGGCATCCCGGGGCGACGCGCAAAGTAGAAGGAGACACGGGAAATGCCAAGCGGCACCGTGAAGTGGTTCAACACCACCAAAGGGTACGGGTTTATTGAACCCGATGAAGGCGGCAAGGATGTGTTTGTGCACATTTCAGCAGTGGAGCGGTCGGGCATGACCGGTCTCGCCGACAATATGAAAGTCGGCTATCAGCTGACCGAGGGCCGGGACGGCCGGCAAATGGCGGCCGAGATCAAGGCGATGTAAGGTCTCATGCCTGCGCTGCGCCCGGACTTTTACCGGGCGCAGGCACTGAGGGCGGGCTCAGCCCTTCCGCAGATATTCCACCATCACACAGGCCGGATCGCTGCCGCGCAGCACCGTTTCCCCGGCCTTGGCCCAGCCGTCTTCCTGAAACTCCGGAAAGAAGGCATCTGCATCCTCAATGGTCAGATCGACCTCAGTGACCAGCAGCCGGTCCGCCATCCCCAGCATTCCGCGATAGATTCCCTCGCCGCCGATGCCGTAAACGCGCCGGTAGCCTTGGGCATAGGCCTCCTGCACCGCCGCCTCGATCGACGGCAGCACGATCTCTGCTGCCTGCGGGTTGGAGGACACCACCAGATTGAGCCGGTTCTTCAACGGCTTCACCGGCAGGCTGTCCCAGGTGTTGCGGCCCATGATGATGGCACCGCCCAAAGTCTCGCGCTGGAACGCCTTCAGATCCTCGGGAGCGAACCAGGGGATATCATTGTCCTTGCCGATGGCGCCGTTGCGCGCCCGCGCAGCGATCAGGGTAATCATGCCTGTTGTCCTTGTGTCTTAAACCGCCACCGGCGCCTTGATCACCGGATCCGGGTCATAGTTCAGGATCTCAAAATCCTCGAAGGTGAAATCGAAAATCGAGTTCACCTGACGCTTGATCCGCAACTGCGGCAGTGGCTTGGGGCTGCGCGACAGCTGCAGCTGCACCTGCTCCACATGGTTCGAATAGATATGGGCATCACCCATGGTGTGCACGAAATCCCCGGCCTCATAGCCGGTCACATGCGCCAGCATGGCCAGCAGCAGAGAATAAGACGCGATGTTGAACGGCACCCCCAGGAACATATCAGCGGAGCGCTGATAAAGCTGCATGTGCATCTTGCCGCCCGCAACCCGCACCTGCCACAGCGTGTGGCAGGGCGGCAGCGCCATGTCCGGGACATCTGCAGGATTCCAGGCCGACACGATCAGGCGGCGGCTGTCCGGGCTTTTGCGGATCATCTCCACCAGATCCGCGATCTGATCGACGCTGCCCGCACGGTACAGCGGCTCATCCCCCAACGTGCCCTCTGCCAGCTCCAGCTTGGGGAACCGGCGCCATTGGTGGCCGTATACAGGACCCAGGTTGCCATTCTCATCAGCCCACTCGTCCCAGATCGACACACCGTTTTCCTTCAAATAGCGGATGTTGGTGTCGCCGGACAGAAACCACAGAAGCTCATGGATGATGGAGCGCAGATGCAGCTTCTTGGTGGTCACCAGCGGGAAGCCGTCCGCCAGGGAATAACGCGCCTGCATCCCGAAACAGGACAGCGTGCCGGTACCGGTGCGGTCGTCTGACGGCACCCCGTGATCCAGAATGAACTGCAGCTGATCGTGATACTGTTGCATGGCCTGCTCCCTGCCCTCTGGCGCTGGCCCGGTCTTACCTTCCGGACCGGGCGGGGCCAAGCGGGAATCCCTTGCGCCCTGCCCCTTGAGACATACTACATCTGGCCCACCCGAAATCAAAAGCCGCAAAATGAGCACAGGATCGTGACGACAGCCCCCTCTTTGCCGCTTTTCCTTCTGCGCGGCGCGGGCAATACTGCTGGCAAAATCAATCAGGGGAATACCAATATGCCGCTCACCTATCTGCACACTATGGTCCGGGTGAAGGATCTGGAGAAATCCATGGCCTTCTTTGAACTCCTCGGCCTCAAGGAAACCCGCCGCTGGGACAATGAGCAGGGCCGTTTCACCCTGGTCTTCATGGCGCCTCCCGGTCAGGAGGATGCCCCGGTCGAGCTGACATACAACTGGGACGGCGACGACGGGCTGCCCAGCGACAGCCGCCATTTCGGACATCTCGCCTATGGGGTGGATGACATCTATGCCACCTGCCAGCACCTGATGGACAACGGCGTCACCATCAACCGCCCGCCGCGCGACGGGCATATGGCCTTTGTGCGCTCGCCCGACAATATCTCCATCGAACTGCTGCAGAACGGCACCTCCCTGCCCGCGGCAGAACCCTGGGCCAGCATGGAGAACACCGGCCACTGGTAGGCCTGATCACGGGCCGGTCTGACCAGCGTCCGGCCTGGCCCCTGGCAGGTCTGTCCCTTGGCAGGACCGGCCTCTCCGTATCTCTCGCGGGATGCAGGGCAAGCACCTGGGCAGGCATAGAACCATGGCCGGAAACGGCTGCAGCCGCCGCGAACAACCGGCCCCCGGCAGCACCCCCACGCCAAGAAACCGGCGCAGCCCTCCCAGGGCTGTCCGTGCAAAAAACGCCTGTACTGTGGCCCGGTATTGCCGGGCGGAAAGGGCGGCCGCTTCTGCAGCCTCTGCCGCGGTCTGCGCGAGACCCGGCGCCTTACCCTTCAATCCAATCAGAGCACGGTTTCCCCTCATGCTCTGTCAGCGGCCTGCCAGTGTTCCCCGGCTGCGCGGCCTCTTGCCTGCTGGTATGTTTTGCCTGCAGGCCCTTAATAGATGTAACGGATCTGGTCGGACCAGTAGCGCTCCATGCGCTTCAGCGAGGCGGTAATGTCCTCGATACCTTCGGAGGAGATCACGTTCTTGCCTTCCAACCCTTCGGCATGGCGGGAAAACAGCGCCGAAACGATATCCCGGATCTCGCGGCCGCGCTGGGTCAGGCGCACCCGTACAGAGCGGCGGTCAATCTCGCAGCGCTGATGGTGCATATAGCCCATTTCGACCAGTTTCTTCAGGTTGTAGCTGACGTTGCTGCCCTGATAGTAACCGCGGGTTTTCAATTCCCCTGCGGTGACCTCATTGTCGCCGATGTTGAACAGCAAAAGCGCCTGGACCGCATTGATTTCCAGCACGCCGACGCGTTCGAACTCATCCTTGATGACGTCCAGCAGCAGGCGGTGAAGGCGCTCAAGCAGACCCAGCGCCTCCAGGTAGCCAGTCATGAAACCCTTGCGGTCCACCTGGCTTATTGGCAATTCCATACTCATTCGCATCTCCGACTCGAATTTGCTTCTGAGACAAGATGCCAACAATTCCCGAAAAATCAGTTAAGCCGGAATTTTATTATTTTTGATGGGTTTGCGCTATGTCCGCAACCAGGGCGCGGAACCGCTCCTGCGGCTCCGCTTGACCGGTCACCCACTGGTACAAATCCTGGTCATTTTCCAGCAGCAGCTGGTCGTAAAGATCCAGCTGCTCCGTGTCCATCTGCTCCAGGCTGGCGGCCGCATAGGCCGTCAAAAGGATATCCATTTCCTTGATACCCCGGCGCATGGAGCGCATCTGCAGCCGTTTCAGGCGGGTGGCACGGTCTTCCTGCATCATGCTGCCTCAGACAGTTTCAGCTGCCGGGGCGTCGCTGACCTGCAGCAAGGTGCGCAGTTTCTTTTCCAGACGGGCTGCGCGCTCCGCGTTCTGACGCATTTCGCTGCGCAGAGACCGCAATTCGTTCAGAACGCTGGCAAAATCACCGGCTTCCAATTCCAGCGGCGCCGGTTCGGACATGCCTTCGCCTTCGCCGGTCAGCAGCCAGGACATCGAAACGTTCAAGAGGCCTGCCAGCATTGTCAGCTTGTTGGCACGCGGCTCCGACAGATCCCGCTCCCATGCGCTCAAGGTCGACTTCTTGACACCCAGGCGCCGCGCCAGCTGGCCTTGGGTCATCCCGGCCGCTTCGCGCGCCGCGGCAACGCGATCGCCGAAAGTTGCTGCATCCGGGCCGTACCAGTCTGTGTTCTGCTCAGTCATTGTCAGTTCTCCTAACTCAAAGTGCCAATGCAGCTTGATCGCTGTTTGGCGGCAACCTATGACAGTTCCGCAGAACATACAAACCGGGGCACCGCCAATGTCTTTCCTGTCTGAGACCTTATCCCGCGTCAAACCGTCGCCGACCATAGCGATGACCGCAAAAGCCGCAGAGCTGAAGGCGGCAGGACGCGACGTAATCGGCCTGTCAGCCGGTGAGCCGGATTTCGACACGCCGCAAAACATCAAGGACGCAGCTGTCGCTGCCATCGCCGCGGGCAAGACCAAATACACCGCCCCCGATGGCATCCCCGAACTGAAGCAGGCGGTCTGTGCCAAGATGAAGCGCGATCATGGCCTCGACTACACGCCTGCGCAGGTCTCGGTCGGCACCGGCGGCAAGCAGACGCTGTATAACGCGCTGATGGCCACCCTGAACGAAGGCGATGAAGTTGTGATCCCCGCGCCCTACTGGGTCAGCTACCCCGATATGGTGCTGCTGGCCGGCGGCACCCCGGTGATTGCCGAAACTTCGCTGCAGACCAATTTCAAGCTGACCGCAGATCAGCTGGAGGCCGCGATCACACCAAAAACCAAGTGGTTCATTTTCAACTCCCCCTCCAACCCCACCGGTGCCGGGTACAGCAAGGCCGAACTGAAGGAACTGACAGACGTTCTGCTGCGCCACCCGCATGTCTGGGTGATGACTGACGACATGTATGAGCACCTCGCCTATGACGGGTTCGAGTTCTGCACGCCCGCGCAGGTGGAACCGGCGCTCTATGACCGCACCCTGACCTGCAATGGCGTCTCCAAGGCCTATGCGATGACCGGCTGGCGCATCGGCTATGCCGCAGGCCCGGAGAAGCTGATCGCCGCCATGCGCAAGGTGCAGTCGCAGTCGACGTCAAACCCCTGCTCTGTCAGCCAATGGGCCGCGGTGGAGGCCTTGAACGGCACCCAGGACTTCCTTGCGCCCAACAACGAAAAATTCGTGCGCCGCCGCGACCTGGTGGTCTCCATGCTATCTGAAATCGACGGCATCACCTGCCCGGTGCCGGAGGGCGCGTTTTACGTCTACCCCTCCATCGCAGGGCTGATCGGCAAAACCACGCCTGAGGGCAAAGTGATTGAAACGGATGAGGATTTCGCCACCGCCCTGCTGGAGGAGGCAGACGTCGCCGTGGTATTCGGTGCCGCCTTCGGCCTGTCGCCCAACTTCCGCGTCAGCTACGCGACCTCCGACGAAGCTCTGGAGGAGGCCTGCCGCCGTATCCAGTCCTTCTGCGCCGCGCTGACCTGACAGGAGACAAGAGCATGAGCGCCGATCTGCCGGAGTATTACTTCCGCGTCCGTGAGAACGGCGCTTTTGTCTTCCGGGTCGATACCGAGAACCGCAACCGGCGGATCGAGATGGACCAGATCGCCGTTGTGAACATCCGCAACGGCGAGATCAAGCCGCACGGACAGCGCCAGCTGGGCGAACAGGACCTTGCTGAGATCAAATCCTGGATGGAAGCCCGCGCCGCCACCCTTGCGGCCCGCGATGTCGACGACATCCACCGTGCCATCGACCACTTGAACCTGACCGCGCAGTGGGCCAACAGCCGTGCTACGGATACGCAGCTGGACGACGTGACGGATGCGCTGCTGCTGGCAATGCACGACCTGCGCAGCGTGCTGGTGCGCAAAAAGGCCGACCGGCTGATGAAGGAACGCGGCGCGAAATAGGCCTGCACCGGTTCCTCCGCAGTAGAGCGGCCGCACAGAGTAAGACCGGACCCCGCTGTGCAGCTGCCGATGGGGCTGCGCGTTCATTTGCGGCGGGTGCCTGGGCAGGTTCGGATTTCCCAGAACAAACTGGCCGCGCTGCCACAGGGCGTCCGGTGTGCCCGGTTCCACCCGTGTCAGCCCCAGCCGCCATCTCAGGTGCGTTACGGACCTTGCCTGCGCATCACCGCCCAAGCCGAAACCGCGAAGCCGCTCCGGCTCTGCCTGCTGCGGTTTTATCCCCTCCAGGCCGGCAAGCTGGCAGACGAACTGGCCCTCAACCTCCGCCCGCAGACCGCCGTGCAGCGGCTCCCCGGTCAGCGTCACCAGATGACCGGCCTTGATCCCTGCGCCGCGGACCGCAAACTCCAGCGGCTCAGGCAATTCAAGAACCGCGGTATCCGGCCCGAACAGCCGCGCCTCGCCCAGCCAGCCGGTACCGATGGCAAAACGCAGCACATAGTGCCCGGGCGGCACCAGAACCTTGAAAAAGGCCCCGCCCCGGATATAGGCCGCCAGGGCATCGCCGCCACTGCCGGACAGCACCAGAAAATAGTCGGCACCTTCGGGTGACTTGACCTGCAACGGAAACACCGCAGGCAGGCCGCTGCGGTTCCACATCAGCCCCGCTGGCGGGCGTTCAGGCGCATCTCCTGCCGCCCCTGCCCCGCAGGCAAACGGCGGCAGGGCCAGCATCAAGGCCAGCACGGCAATCAGCCGCCTGCCGACCTTTGAACCTGCAACACTGCGTGGCATGCCCGCTCTCCTCTTCGCCGCTGCGGCGGGATGCAGGCGAGCCTAGCACAAATGCGTCTGGGCTGCAGAAACAGCTTAACCCGGCATATCAGGACGCCTTGGCGCCTGCTGCGTCCTTCATCGCATCCACGCCCTTCTTCCACAGGTTGCCCTGCCACAGTTCCTCAAGCCCGGTTTCGCCGCTGGCGCCCTTGGTGGTCAGATAGTCATAATAGGACGTCGGCTTATGCCCGGTGATATTGTAGAAATCCGGGCTGCAGCGGGTGTAGAATCCGTTGGTCAGATATTCGAAGAATTCCGCGCGGGTGGCACCGAAATCCGCCTCGAACTGCTCCATCGGCTGAGCACGGTACTCGATCTCCCGGCCCATCGCGCGGCCCAGGTCAGCAGCAATTTCCGCCATCGACTGCGGCGCCGGGCCGGTGATGTCATAGAACTTGTTGCCGTGCCGCTCCGGCCCCTCCGCCAGCACCACCGCCGCCGCCTCGGCAATATCGCGGGTGGCGACAAAGGAATTGCGCATGCCCCCCAGCGGATTGGAGAACCAGCCTTCGTTTTCAATGGTTTCGCAGTCTGTCTTCAACAGGTGGTTCATGAAGAAGTTGTTGCGCAGCGCGGTGACATTCAGCCCTGCATCAATCAGCGCCTTCTCCCCCCACCAGTAGTGCTGCAGCATCAGCGGAATACCCGCACCGGCGCGCGACGCATGGGTACCGGCATCATAATCTGCAGTGTTGGTGTCCGCGCCCATGCAGCTGACACGCACCACATGCTTGATCTGTTTCTTGCGCTCTCCCAGCGCCCTACAGAAGTTCAGATGCCCGTCCAGCATCGGGTCCAGCGAGGCGGAATAGACCGCCGATACACCCTCCAGCGCAGCCGCCCAGGTCGCCGGGTCCGACAGGTCGAATTTCACCGTCTCGTCAGCTCCCAGCGCCTTCAGCTGTTCCGCCTTGGATTCGCTGAAATAGCAGGCACGCACGGTGAACTGCTGCCCTTGCGCCAGCCGCGCCACCAGTTCGCGGCCAATGCGGCCGGTGGCTGAGGTGATGAGAACGATGGGTTTGGACATTGCAGTGTCTCCTGACGGCGCAGGCCGCTGGCCGGCGCACGGGGTTTCAAATCTGCGCAGACCCTACAGGCAAGCCGCCGGCGGCAGCCCCCGAAACCCGACGGAAAATGGACCGCAACCGCCACTGCGCCGGAGACGCAAAAAGGCCCCGCGAACCGCGGGGCCTTTCCTGCGCTGAGCCGTCACCTGCGCGGCTGGAAGGGACTATGCGCCTCCCCCCGAAAGGCAAGAGGGGTGCAGCGTGACGGCGCACCAGCGGCTTTGGCCGCAATCAGCCTGCCTGGGTCAGAACGCCCGCCTCGATCGCCGCGCTCACCTCTGCCGCATCGGCTTCGCCATCTTCATTGGCGTCAATGGTGGCAAAGGTTTCTGCGGTCAGCTCGGGGAATGCCAGCTGAAGCTCTTCCAGCGAGAAAGTACCGTTGCCATCAGCGTCCAGCTCTGCAGCCAGGTCCTTTGCAGCCAGCGGCGAGGCGGTCAGAGCAGCAACGGCGGCGGCAGTCAGGGCAAACTTTTTCATGTGAGACACTCCAGTCATCATTTGGTTTGTTGCAGCCCGCAGTGTGTCCCGCGGGCCGTGGCAAACAGCTATGGCCTGCCCCGGCGCAGTGCCATCCCCCAACAGCATCCGGCGCAGAACCCGGCGCAACAGCGCCGCTTTTCCCCTTTCAAATAAGCAGGTTACCGCCTTCATGACTGGACCGGCCTTTGTCCGCGCAAGCCCGGCAGCTGTTTTCGCGGCTTTTCGCCCGGGCTGTGGAAATTGCAGCGCTGACGGAACCAATCCGCGCGCCGCAATTCGTTTTCTGCTGCGATGCGACTGAGGTTAAGGCCGCGCCGCAGCAATCCTGCTAGACTCCCCGCAGCCCTGCCATCCCGTCAGCCGCGGCGCGGAGCTGCCATGAAACCGAAGATCGAAAAACTGAATGCGCTTGGGGCCCGCTATGCGGAAGCCATGGCGATGTGCGGCCTCGCCGATGATCTGTGCGACCCGGACCTGTTGGACGCCCGCCCCTTCCGTTTTGCCGAGGGCGAGCATCTTTGCTCCCGCGGCGATCCCGCGACTTGCCTCTGGATCGTGGTAGAGGGCTCCGTCGCGATCAAAGAAGAGGGCCACACACTGTTTGTGCGCCGCCGCAACGAGGTGGTCGGTGAGCAGCACCTGGTGGGCAACGGCTACCAGCGGATCTATGACCTGGTAGCAAATGAGACCAGCGTCGAGGTGCTGGTTGTCGACAAACAGAAGATCGAACAGCATCCCGAGGCCGGAAAACTCTGGCGCAACATCGCCAAGATCATCTCGATCAAGCTGCGCGGCGCCAGCCGCCGCACTGCCTCGCTCAGCCAGCAACTGGCGGACGACACCCGCATCCTGCACGCCTACACCAACGAATACGCGCTCAGCCGACGGATGCAGGGCGGTGCGGGACAGCAGACAGGTTACGCCGTGGACCGGGCGGTGATCTGGTTCTCGGATGTTGTCAACTTCAGCGGCTACACCACACGGACCCCGCCAGAGCGGATCGCCGACATCGTGCAGCGGTTCTTCAACGCCCAGACACAGCCGATCCAGCAGCATGGCGGCCATATCGACAAATTCATCGGTGACGGCCTGATGGCGTTCTGGGTGCTCGGCTCCGCCGCGGACTCCAGCCGCGGCACCTGCACCGCCGCCCTGCGCGCCGCCGAAGAGGCCGTGGCCGCGGTGGCTGGCATCACCATCGGCAAACAGGCGCTAGGCCTGCGTATCGGGCTGCACGCGGGCTATGTCCTCAGCGGCGATTTCGGTTCTGCCACCCGGCATCAGTTCACCTTGATCGGCCCGGAAGTGAACAAGGCTGCCCGGCTGGAACAGGCCCGCCAAGAGGATGTGACAGCGGGAAACGGGCGGATCGGGCCGGTCCGCATCAGCCCGGAGCTGCGTGACGAGCTTGGCGGGATCGACAGGAAACGCTTCGACCGCAAGTTCACTGTCCAAGCCAAGAACATCGGCACGCTGGAGTTCTTCACCATCTGACAGACCGGTGCCGCCCTATTCGGCGATGTCCTCTGCCCACAGCTCCGGCTTCTCTCGAATGAACCGCTCCATCAGCGCGATGCAATCCGGGTCTTCGGCAATCACCACCTCGACGCCCTTGGAGCGCAGGAAGTCCTCGTTGCCGCCAAAGTTCTGCGTGTCGCCGATCACCACCCGCGGGATGCCGAATTGCACGATGGTGCCGCTGCACATCATGCACGGCGACAGCGAAGTATACAGCACCGTGTCCCTGTAAGTCTTCTGCCGCCCCGCCTTGCGCAGCGCGTCCATCTCGCCATGGGCAATCGGATCCCCCTTCTGCACCCGCTGGTTACGCCCCTGCGCCACCACATTGCCGCCCCGCGCCAGCACTGAGCCGATCGGACAGCCGCCCTCATCAAATCCCGCTTTGGCTTCCTCATAGGCAATGCGCAGCAAGCGCTTGCCGTCATCTGTCATCATGGTGAATCTGCCCTTTTGGTTGTTGTTTGCGGTTCTGCCCGGCCTCCCAGCCCGCTTCCGGGCGGTCAAGACTTCGCCGATGCGCCTTCGATCAGCGGGCGCAGCGGCTTCAGGCGCTCGGCAATGAAATCCGCCACTGCACGCACCCGCGCCATCTGCCGCAAGTCCTTATGCACCAGAAGCCACAGGTCCAGGTCCGGCTTAGGCTCTGCCCCCGGCAGCCGCTGCAGCCTTGCGTGGCTGTCGCCCAGAAAGCACGGCAGCACTCCGACGCCCAGCCCGGCCTTCAGCAGTTCCGCCATCGCCAGGATGCCGTTGGCCTGAATATGGGTGTCCGCGGTCCCTTCCAGTGCGCGCGCCGGGCCGTAGTCCAACCCGATCCAGTGGTCCGGCTTCGGCCGTGCCTGCAGATAGGCCGGCGCCGCGTAGACACACAGTGGGCTGTGGGCAATGCGGCGGCCATAGGCAGTCTCCGGCGGGCTGGCGGTCAGCCGCAGCGCCAGATCGCTCTCCCGCCCGGCAAGGTTCACCAGCCTGTCCGACAGCAGAAGCCGCAGCGCAATCTGCGGATAGAGCATCCGCAGCTCCGGCAAAAGCGGCGCGATCAGCACCGTGGCAACCGCCTCCGGCAGCGCCAGCGTCACCGGACCGCTCAGCCTGGCATCAATCGACAGCACCTGCCGCTCCAAATCCCGGATGCTGCCCTGCGCCTCCAGCGCCTTGGGCAGCACTGCCCGCCCCGCTTCCGTCAGCTGGTGGCCGGACGGGCTGCGCTCAAACAATGTGGCCCCGATCCGCGCCTCCAGCGCGCGGATGCGCCGGGTCACCGTCACATGGGTCACGCCCAGCTGCTCCGCCGCTCCGCGGATGGTGCCGCCCTCGGCCAGCGCCAGGAAGATGCGGAGATCGTCCCAATTCTCCATAGGTACAAAAATGTTCCACAATGGTTCATGATTGGTAGATATTCTATCGACTCCGTCCGCGATAGCAATTGGCCATCACAGCAACGGAGACACCGGAATGACCTACCAGCTCACCCTCAAATCCGCCGATGTGCCGGACGTGATGCACGGCCGCCTCAGCCTTGGCATCCGGCATCAGGGAACCGAGGCCGCCAGCATCGAGGTCACCTGGACCGATGCGCATTTCACCACCCGCTTCAACGGTTTTGCGCCGGATATGCCGGTGCCTGCGCATCCGCTGGCCTTTATCAAAGGCGCCATGGATGCCCTGAACGCCGCCAAGGCCGCCCCGGACGAACCCGTCACCAGTGTATTCGGCCGCGGCCCTGTCAGCTTTGACGTCTAAGGAGCAGCAGATGAAATTCCTCGCCTTTGCCGCCGCCCTGACCGCAGCCGCACCAGCCCTGGCCGAGACCGGCCTGTTCCTCGCCTGGCCCGCGCAGCCCGCCGCGGCCCTCAGCCAATGGGACCAGGCCGCCGCCGCCCGTCTTCAGGACGCAGGATGCAGCCTGCACCGCTCCGGCACGATCTCCGGCGGCTTCGGCCCGCTGGACTGGCCGCAGATGGATGGTTTCCGTCTCTACCGCTGCGACAGCCCGGTACTGGCCTCACTCGCGGCCTCCGGCGCAACCGCCGCATTGGCGCGTCATGGCCATCAGCCAGTGCTGTTCGAAGGGCGGCTGTCGCTGTTCCCAACCGATGCTCCCGGTGCCGAGGCCGAATACATCGTCAAACTTTCGCACTACAACAATCTGGACGCAGCCCGGCGCAACGAGGATCTTGCGGCCCTGGGTGACAGCATTTCAGACCTTGATAACGTCTGGCAGACAGAGGGCATCCTGACCCCGGCTACAGCCCTCGGCACCCTGCGCCCGGATGACGTCACTTTCCTTTACTACAGAACCGGCGCAGAGGCCGAGGCCTTCCGCGCCGCCAATCCTGGCGTGCTGGAACAGGTGGGCCTGTTCAACAAGGCGCATCTGACGGCCTTCACTTATCTGGGGGCAACGGTCCTGTCCCAGCCGGTGAACTGAGCCAAACGGCGCCTGCCTCTCCATCGGCAGGCGCATATCTCAAGCGGCGGCGCCCACTGCCTTGATCGAGCGGCGCCAGAACCGCAGCATCAGAAACAGCCCGGCGCAGGTCAGCCCGGCAACCAGCCCCATCCAGACGCCAACGCCGCCCCAGCCAAGCAGGAAGCCAAAGACATAGGAGGCCGGAATGCCCACCGCCCAATAGCTGAGCGCGGCGATCACCATCGGCACGCCGGTGTCCTGCACCCCGCGCAGCAATCCCAGCGCCACTGCCTGCATGCCGTCCATCAGCTGAAACAGCGCCGCCGCTGCCAGCAGGCCGCTGCCAATCAGCAGAATCGCGTCTTTCTGCGGGTCTTCCGCATCCAGAAACAGCGACATCAGCGGGTCAGGGATGGTCAGGAACAGGACAATCGCCACCGCCGACACCGCCAGCGACATCACCGTCACCGCCTTGCCTCCGCGCGCCAGATGCTCGCGGTCGCCGCGGCCAAAGGCATTGCCCGCCCGGATGGTGGCGGCGTTGGACAGCCCCAGGTGCACCATGAAGGTGAGCCCGCCCAATGAGATCGCAATGCCGTGCGCCGCCAGCGGCACCGTGCCCAGCCAGCCCATCATCATGGCCGAGGCCGCAAACAGGCTGGCCTCCGCCAGCGTCGTCAGCCCGATCGGCGTGCCCATGCGGAACACCTTGCCCAGCATTTCCCAGTCCGGCCGGTGGAAATTCTTGAGCAGCTCATGCTGCGGCAGCACCTTCAGCGCATAAGCCAGCACCAGCACAAAGGACACGCCGTTGGTCACCAGCGAGGCGATCGCCGCCCCGGCAATCCCCAGCTCCGGCGCGCCCCAATTGCCGAAGATCAGCGCATAGTTCACCAGCGCGTTGATCACCGCAGCAAAGACCGACAGCCACAGCACGATCTGGGTGCGTTCCAACGCCGCCAGATAGGATTTTGCCACCATGTACAACAGCGCCGGAAACAGCGACCAGCCGGCAATCCGCAGGTATTCCGCGGCATCATGCGCCACTTTCGCCTCCTGCCCCAGCGCCAGCAGGATCGGCTCCGACCACCACAAGAGCGGCATCGCCGCCACGCCATAGGCCAGCGACAGCCACAGTCCCATGCGGGTCGAGCGCCGGATCTGCCGCTCCTCTCCCGCACCCGCCGCGGCCGCCACCATCGGCATCACCGCAAAGGCAAAACCGGACCCCAAAAGAAAGATCGAGAAGAAATAGGACGAACCCAGCGTCACCGCCGCCAGTTCATCAACCCCGTACCAGCCCAGCATGACGGTATCGGTCAACCCGATGGCAAACTGCGCCACATGTCCGCCGATCAGCGGCAGGCCCAGAACGGCAATCGCCCGCACATGGCCGCGCAGGGGCATCTCGGTGTGTTTGGTCGCTAACGTGCTCATCCTGCCAGCCTTAGGCGCCCCCGCACGCTCCGGCAAGGGAAGAGTTTCCTTGCCTGTGCACAGGCCCATGGTGGTATTCTGCACAGGCAACCCATTGCAGGAGCCTTATTGAATGACCGACGCCTTTGCCCAGCTGATCCCCGACGCCCGAACCTTTCTGGCGGAGCTTGCGCAGAACAACAGCCGGGACTGGTTCACCGCGCACAAGGATCAGTACGAGGCGCAGCTGAAATCCCCGGCGCTCCTGTTGATGGACGAAGTGGCACAGGCAATTTCCGCCCGCAGCGGAACGCCGGTCACAGCCAAGCTGTTCCGCCCGCATCGCGACGTCAGGTTTGCCAAGGACAAGACGCCCTACAACACCCATCTGCACATGATGTGGACCCTGAACAGCTCAGGCTGCGCGCTTTTCTTCGGCATCGCGCCGGACTACTGCACCTCTGGCGGCGGCATCATGGGCTTCAGCAAAGTTCAGATGCCGCGCTGGCGGCAGGCCATCGACGGCGCCTTCGGAGATGAAACCGCGGCACTGGTGGATATCCTCGCGCTTAAAGGATTTGCCGCCAAGGACCCGGAACTGAAACGCGTCCCCGCCCCCTATGGCAAGGCCCACCCCCACGGCGCGCTGCTGCAGCGCAAGTCGCTCACTTTCTGGCATGACATGACGGGGCGCGAGCAAGCCGCCCCGATGGGCGCGCTGATGTCCGCCTACCTGACGCAGGAGCCAATGTTCGCCCTGCTGGACAGCGCATTGACTGATTAAGGCTTACAAGGCCCGCAGCATGATCTGGCTTGCCAAAACGGCCACCACGGCACCGGCAAGGATTTCCAGCACTGCTGCCGCCCGCAGCGCACCGGTGCCTTCCATCTGCGCCAGCGTGCCCTTGCGCATCGTCACCGCCGCAATGGCCACCGCCACCGTCACCGTCGCGGTGCCTGCGCCCATGGCAAAGGCGCCGGCAATCCCGGCCCACAGCACCCCCATGCGCCAGGTCAGCAGCAGCAGGAACACTGCCCCGGTGCAGGGCCTGAGCGCCACCGCGCCGATGATTGCCAGCGCATCGCGCAGCGACTGCACATTGGCGGCTTCCTCGACCGTCGGCCCGTGCTTGTGGCCGCAGGCGCCGCAGACCCCGTCATCATGATGGTGGTGATGATGATCGTGACCGCGGTTCCCATGTTGATTGGGGACAGATTGGCCTGCCGCCTGAACAGAACGGCTCGCCATCAGCCGCCGCAGCCCCCGCACCAGCAGCCAAAGCCCGACCAGCGCAATCAGCCCGTATGACACCGGCGCCAGAACATCCTCCGCCGCACTGGACAGCTGCTCGCGCCCCCAGTCCAGCAGCAGCAGCCCGCCCGCGACCAGCAGAACCGCCGTGGCCGCCTGCGCCAGCGAGGACGCCAGTGCCAGCCCCGCCAGCCGCAAGAGCGGCACAGGCTTGCCCATGCCATAGCCACCGATGACCAGCTTGCCATGGCCCGGCCCGGCAGCGTGAAAGAAGCCGTAGGCAAAGCACAAGCTGAGCAGCGCCATCAGCGCCCCCGGTTCACCCGCACGCAACGCCCGCAATCCGCGCGCCATCGCGTTCTGTGCCTCCCTCTGGCCCTCAGCAGCCCAAACGGACACCATCCCGGCACCGCCAAAGCCCCACAGCCATACTGCTGACGCCGCCACGCCCAGCGCTGCAATTGTTAAGAAAATCTTCACCTTACGCACCGCAGCTCAAGCGCACGGTATCGGCAAAGGCCTCACCCACTTCCGGGTAAGCCTCCTCTGCCTGATTTGCCGGCATCGCATAGAGCAGCTCCTCCACCAGCGTATAGGCCTGGTCCAGATCGGGCGGGGTGATACTGCCCTGGCAGCCGCCGCTGACCTCCAGCCCCTGGTTCACCGTGTAGGCGGTGTAATAGGTCGGATCATAGGCCTTGATCACCACGCCGTCCGCGGCCTGCGGCTGTGTCAGAACCCGCCGGTGCCTTGTGGTGATCCGCCCGTCCTTCACCTCGGTCGACAGATGCTCCGGCGCGCCCAGGCCCAGCGCCGTGCCGCGCAGGGTCAGATAGGTGTCGCCCTGAAAGCCCTCGCTCCAAGCGAGATCAAACCCTTGCAGCTGCGCCAGTTCCTCCGCCGTCAGGCTGCCGTCGAAATCACTGTCCAGCCCCCGGTCCTCAAAGATCAGCAGCGAATAGAACTCATCATAGGCCCAGGTGATCTCCACCGCCTGCAGCTGACCGTCGCCTGTGATCTCAAGCTTAAGCCCGGTGTCGACAAAGATATGCGGATGCGCCGCGGCGCCTTGCGGAGCGGCCATTGCAAGCGCAAGCAAAGGAACAAGATGTTTCATGGCCAAAGATCTACGCCCAGTTGCACGCCCCCGCAAGCGGGAGTCCTCCCGGCAGGCAAGGATCAGCGCGCCCGGTTCTCCGGATGCAGCGCCTTGCCCAGGATGTGACCGGACTGATGGATCACATGATGCGCCTGACCGACAATCAGCGGGTCTGGCATCCGGGCAATCTTGGGGTCCTTGCCCGGATAGTCCAGCGAGGCCAGAAAGTGCCGCATGCAGTTCAGCCGCGCCCGCTTCTTGCAGTTCGACTTGATCACCGTCCAGGGCGCGTCCGCGGTGTCGGTGTAAAAGAACATCGCCTCCTTGGCCTCGGTGTAATCATCCCACTTGCCCAAGGACGCCTTGTCGATCGGCGACAGTTTCCACTGCTTCAGCGGATCGGTCTCGCGCGAGACGAACCGCCGCTTCTGTTCTTTCCGGGTGACCGAGAACCAATACTTGTACAACCGGATTCCAGAGCGCACCAGCATCCGCTCGAACTCCGGCGCCTGGCGCATGAATTCCAGATATTCGTTCGGCTCGCAGAAACTCATCACCCGCTCGACGCCTGCCCGGTTGTACCATGACCGGTCATACAGCACGATCTCACCGCTGGTCGGCAGATGCCGCACATAGCGCTGGAAATACCACTGCCCGCGTTCCTCGTCAGAGGGCTTGTTCAAGGCCACCACCCGGGCCGAGCGCGGGTTCAGGTGTTCAGTAAAGCGCTTGATGGTGCCGCCCTTGCCCGCCGCATCACGCCCCTCGAACAGCATCACGAACTTCTCGCCGGTCTCCTGTGCCCACAGCTGCACTTTCAGCAGTTCTGCCTGCAACCGCGCCTTCTCCGCCTCATAGGCCTTGCGCGGCATCTTCTTGGCGTACGGGTATCTGCCGCTCTCAAACGCCCGGCGGATCTCCTCGGCACTGGGTCCGCGAGCCTGGCCGGCTGCCTTTACCGGCCTGTCTTCCGGGGTGTTGTTCACAATCTTTTCTGCTGCGGCGTCCATCAAAAGCTCCCTCTTTCAATCTGCGCCGCGACCTTACCGCCGCCGCGGCTGCACCGCGCTGACCTGCATCAAAAGATACGCCCCCTGCACAACAAAAGGCGGCCCCGGCAGGCCGCTTGATCCCTTTCATCTGGCTGAAAATATCCTGGGGTGAGGGCCCGAAGGGGCCGAGGGGCAAAGCCCCTACTTATGCCCCCAATCGTCCGGGTTCTCCGAATTGTTCGGGCTCAGGCCCAGCACATCCCCTTTGGTGGAGCACCCAAGCCCCAGCACCGTCCGGTTGGCATAGGCAAAATAGGCCGTGACCTGGTTGATCTCCAGGATTTCTCCGTCGTCAAACCCGGCCTCCCGCAGCGCCGCGATATCCGCCTCGCTCACACTGGCGGGTTCCTCTGTCAGCATCCGTGCATAGCCCATCGCCAGCACCTGCGCAGGCTCCAGAGGTGCAGCACCGGGGTCACGCGCCTCGATCGCCGCCCGGATCGCCAGACCGCGTTCCTCGTCGCCCAGCAGCCGCTGCAGCCCGGCAAAGTGATGCTCGACGCAATAGGCGCAGTCATTGAGGCTGGAGACCCAGACCCCGAGCACCTCCAGGAACCATTTCGGGACCTTATTGCCGGTGTGGTGCAGCACGCTTTTGTACAGCGCCATATGGCCTTCCATCGAATGCGGCCGCAGGGAATGCACCATCATGATGTTGTCAACATTGCCGCCCGGCCCGGTCACCCGCTCATACAGCTTCTTCAGCTTGCCGGTTGCCTCTTCAAACGGAACGGTCCTGATCCAGGCCATGTCTCTCTCCCTGACTGTTTGGCCCGGAGAGTAGCGGGATCTGACCCGGCGGTAAGGAGGAACCGAACGTCACGGGTGTTCTGGCTGGCGGCACCGCCGCCCCGCGCCTGCCTGCTCCCCAGCTGGCGCAGGGCGCTTTGACCTATTTCGCAGCCTCACGCGCCACCGCGGCAATCGCCGCTTGCACATCCGCCTCGCGGCTGCGGTGGTTGGTGATCGCGGCGCGCAGCATCACGCGGCCGCCTGCGCGGGTTGTCGAGAACACCGCCTCGCCGCTTTCCTGCAGGGTCTGGGCGACATGCGCGTTGATCACAGATTGCGCTTCCGGCTCCAGATCGCTGCGCGCTGTGAACACGCAGACGTTTGACACCACCGGCGCCCCCATTGCCATTAGGGGCTGCGCCTCAACCTCCGCCGCCATGAAACCCGCCAGCTCGCTATTGCCGGTAATCGCCTCGGAGAACGCCGCCTCGCCATAGGTCTCCAGCGCCGTCCAGACCTTCAGCGCCCGGTTGCCGCGGCTGAGGTCAATGCCGTAGTCGCAAAACCACGGCTCGCCGCCCGCCAGCCCGCGCTCTGCCCCTTCCAGATAGGCAGGCCGCGCTGCAAAGGCTGCCCGGTGCTCGTCCTCGTTCCTGAGCAGCGCCATGCCGCAGTCATAGCCCACATACATCCACTTGTGGAAATCGAGCGCAATACTGTCTGCCCGCCCGATCCCGTCACTCAGCGACCGGTACGGCTCCGCTGCAATCCGTGTCCAGGCGCCAAAGGCCCCGTCCACATGCAGCCACAGCCCCAGGTCCGCTGCCGCATCCGCCAAGGCATTCAGATCGTCAAACAGCCCCAGATCCACGGTGCCCGCATTGCCGACCACCAGAAAGGGCAGCGCGCCTGCGGCCTTGTCCTCTGCCACCATCCGGGCCAGGGCCGCGCAGTCCAGCCTGCCCGCCGCCAGCGGCACCTGCCGCAGGTTGTCCGAACCGATACCCAGAAGCTCCATCGCCTTCAGCGTCGCGTTATGCACGCCCTCGCCAGCATAGGCGGTCAGCCGCACCGCGCCCTGCCCGGTCTTGCGCAGGTCCTTCAGAACCCGCAGCCGCGCCGCCTGAAAGGCGATCACCGTCGCCTGCGAGGTGCCGGTGACCAGCAGCCCGCTGGCCCCCTCCGGCATGCCCATCTTGCGGCGGGTCCAATCCACCACCGCGCGCTCCATGTAGTTCGCACCGTGATCGCGCCCGCCCATATTAGCGTTGACGGCTGCAGCAGCCAAAGAGCTGATCAGGTCAGAGGCCAGCCCCGACCCCTGCACCCAGCCCCAGAACCGCGGATGAATATTGCCGCCGTGATAGGGCAGCACGTCCTTGATGATCCGGTCCACCGTTTCCCGCGGTCCGCGCGCCTCTGCCGTCACCGCATAGCGCGCATCGATATCCTCCGGCACCGGCTGCCACGGCCGCTCCGCCGCCTGCTGCATCTGGTCCAGCGCCGCATCCAGCATCCGCTGCGCCTCTGCCCGGAACGCCGCCCAGTCCTGCGTCCTGATCCCCTTCTCAGCCACCTGCGCGCCCTCCTCCTGCCTGCCGCTGGCGAAGGTTTAACGCGCAAATGCTGCAGTTGCACGGAGAAGATCGCCGCACCCGGATTACCGGAGGCGGACTTCGGATATTGCGAAACTCAGGACCAAGCCGGACTCTCAGCAAACTGAAGAAGATGCAACTGCGGCAGAATCAGAAACTCTTTCCGGGCCTGACTTCGGAATACTGCCTCTTGCGCTTGGTGTCCCCAAAGACCTGATAGAAGCTCTGCCCGTCGATCTTCTCGAAGGCGATGCATTCTGCGGCCCCAAACATCTCCAGCTCATAGCAAATCCGACCGCGAGACCGCAGCTTGTAAGTCGTGGTCTCGGTCTTACCCTTCCAAATCACATCCATCGTCCCGTCGGGTTTGACATACATTGCCCCCTCGTTGTTCTTTCCCAACGGATAGGTGTTGCCGACCAGCAGCTTCTTTACTTCCTTCTTGGAAAACGACGGTCCGGCTGCAGCTGGCAGCGCCAGCGATACTGCAACCAGAAATACGGAAATTGCCCGTGCAAACTGCATGGCTCCCTCCCATTTGTTACTGGCAAAAGATGAATTGTTAACGCCTCGGCATCTTACCACAGTTGCACTTTCCATCCAAAATGAAACCCTGCAGTTGACTTTCACCGCCACCCGCCGCCTTATCCACAGCCCCTTGCGTCCCTCTTCCACCCGGCCCCAACACCTGCCATAATGCTCTTCAATCAACACCAAGGAAGAGCAGCTCCCGCACATGGCCGACGACCTCCTCAGCACGCCTGCATCGGAAACCTATGACGCGTCCTCTATCGAGGTTCTGGAAGGCCTCGAACCGGTCCGCCAGCGCCCCGGCATGTATATCGGCGGCACCGATGAACGCGCGCTGCACCATATGGTGGCCGAGATCCTCGACAACTCCATGGACGAGGCCGTCGCCGGCCACGCCAACCGGATCGAGGTGACGCTGCATTCCGATTACGCCGTCACGATCTCCGACAACGGCCGCGGCATCCCGATCGACCCGCACCCCAAGTTCCCGGACAAATCCGCGCTGGAAGTGATCCTCTGCACCCTGCACGCAGGCGGCAAGTTCTCCGGCAAGGCCTACCAGACCTCGGGCGGGTTGCACGGCGTCGGCTCCTCGGTGGTGAACGCGCTGTCGGATTCCATGGTCGTGCAAGTGGCCAAGAACAAGGAACTGTTCGAGCAGCGCTTCTCCCGCGGCCTGCCCCTGGGCCCGGTTGAGAAAATCGGAGCGGCGCCCAACAAGCGCGGCACCTTCGTGACCTTCCACGCCGACGAGCAGATCTTCGGCCACCACCGCTTCAAGCCCAAGCGCCTGTTTACGCTCGTGCGCTCCAAGGCCTATCTGTTCTCCGGCGTCGAAATCCGCTGGAAGTCCGAAATCGACGACGGTGAAACCCCGACCGAGGCCACCTTCCACTTCCCCGGCGGCCTCAAGGACTACCTGACAGAGGTGCTCGGCAAATCCTCCGTCTACGCAGACCAGCCCTTCGCGGGCAAGGTCGAGTTCCGCGAGAAATTCGGCGCGCCGGGCTACGTGGAATGGGCGATCAACTGGACGCCCTCGCGCGACGGCTTCACCCAGTCCTACTGTAACACCGTCCCGACGCCCGAGGGCGGCACCCACGTGACCGGCTTCTGGGCCGCGATCCTCAAGGGCATCAAGGCCTATGGCGAGCTGGTCAGCAACAAGAAGGCCGCCCAGATCACCCGCGACGACCTGATGGCGGGCGGCTGCGCGCTGGTCTCCTGCTTCATCGCCGACCCCGCGTTCGTCGGCCAGACCAAGGACCGCCTGTCGACCGAGGCCGCCTCCAAAATGGTGGAAAACTCGGTCCGCGACCACTTCGACAACTGGCTGGCGGCGGACACCAAATCGGCCGGCGCCATCCTCGACTTCCTGATTTTGCGCGCCGAGGAACGCCTCCGCCGCAAGCAGGAAAAAGAGACCCAGCGCAAATCCGCCACCAAGAAGCTGCGCCTGCCCGGCAAGCTCACCGACTGCACCTCCAAGGACCGCTCCGGCACCGAACTGTTCATCGTCGAGGGCGACTCAGCGGGCGGCTCCGGCAAGGGCGCGCGCAACCGCGTGAACCAGGCGCTGCTGCCGCTGAAGGGCAAGATCCTCAACGTCCTCGGCGCCGCCTCCAACAAGCTCGGCTCAAACGCCGAGATCAACGACCTCTGCGAGGCGCTTGGCGTCGGCCTTGGCACCAAGTTCAACCTTGACGATCTGCGCTATGACAAGATCATCATCATGACCGACGCGGACGTCGACGGCGCCCATATCGCCTCGCTGCTGATGACCTTCTTCTTCACCCAGATGCGCCCGCTCATTGACGGCGGCCACCTCTACCTCGCCTGCCCGCCGCTGTTCCGCCTGACCCAGGGCGCCAAGCGCGTCTACTGCCTGGACGAGGCCGAGCGCGACAAGTGGCTGGAGAAGGGTCTGGGCGGCAAGGGCAAGATCGACGTCTCCCGCTTCAAGGGTCTTGGCGAAATGGACGCCAAGGACCTGAAGGAGACCACGATGGACCCCGCCACCCGCAAGCTGATCCGCGTCACCATCGACGAGGACGAGCCCGGTGAGACCGGCGACCTGGTCGAGCGCCTGATGGGCAAGAAACCCGAGCTGCGCTTCCAGTATATCCAGGAGAACGCGAAGTTCGTGGAGGAGCTGGACGTCTAAGCCAATGGCTTTCAAGCTTTTCGCTGGGCTTTTCTTGGCCCTGCATGTTTTCTTCCTCCTTCTACTTTACCTCAAGGCGAGGGAGGAGGATGCAACGCTTGGCATTCTCGAGTTTTGGTTTGGGCGTGCGCGGCCTCACCCTGCGCTTCAGTTTTTGATGCTGCTGGCGTCCGCAAGCACAGCCGCGGTGCTGACCACTATCATTGCCGCGGTGCTTCCTTTCTGACTCCGGTGTTTGCATTCACCAGCCACACGCATAGAGTGAGGCCGAAGTGCAAGAAACCCGAGCTCCGGTTCCAGGAAATCTAAGAGAACGCGAAGTTCGTGGAGGAACCAAGTGTTAGAGGAGTTAGTTTGAAAAAAGAAGAGTTTAGAAGAGAATTCTCAAATAGAAGAGAAGAATTTGAGAGTTTGCGGACTACCGTTTTCGGCCTAATATCGAAGGCAATTGCAGAGGCCGGGGTCGCAGCAATGCCCATCCTTTCTCGTGTAAAAGACATCGACAGCGCCGCTGCAAAGTTCGAAAGAAAGAAATACTCCAAGCCATTCCAACAAATGACAGATGTCGTTGGCTTTAGAGTAGTGCTGTACCTAGAGCACGAGATTGAAACTCTGGAAAGGACAATACGAAAGTATTTCGAAGTTGATGAGCACAACTCAGTAGACAAAAGGAAGCCTTCAGATGTCCAAACAGTGGGGTACAGATCACTTCACTTGATTTGCACTCTTGGAAAGAAACGCGAAAAGCTACCGGAGTACCTTGAAGCGTGCGATTTTCCTTTTGAGTTTCAGATCAGAACTGCCTTAGCAGGCTGCTGAAATAGTTGTTGAGCCGGAACGCTTTCCCGTGATCCGGTCCGGTTCGACGGATGTGTCATGCCTGTCGATGCGTCTGCGTATCGCTCCTGGTTCCATCTTTCCCTTCACGCCC
>NZ_JAQNCY010000018.1 GCF_028368855.1 Leisingera sp. SS27
CTGCTGCGCGATCCCTTGGGAGCGCTGCTTGGTATTTCGCTCTCACGCCACAGCTTCCCTGCGCCAGCCCGGCAATTCGGCCCCGAGATCTACCTGTCAAACGGCGCGGGCTTTCCTGCGGAGTTCTACGCCGCGGTCTGCGGCTGGCAGCTGCAGGCCGCACAGGCACAGCCACAGGCGCAGGCGCAGGCGCAGGCAGCAGTGCCCATCCACGGGCCGTCGAACAGACTTGCCGGCTGGCACCTGACGCACGTCTTGCCGCCGCTTCCCCGTCCTGCTTGGGTGCCGAACATCAAAACCGCCTCTGCCTCCGGCGCGCGTTTGGCCGCCGAAGCACTGGGAGCCCGGTTTGCAGGCGAAGCCGTATTGCCCGGCACGCAGTCCCCCTGCTTGCTGCTGCAGACGCCCGGCGGCGCGCCTGCCGTGTTCAGCACCGCCCCGGCCCGGGACGGCCCGGTCAGCACATCCGGCTGACCCCAGCGTCAGGACCCCAGGGTCCTGACGCTAGATATGCAGCGCCTGCCCCAATGCTCTGAGGCAGGCCTCCTGCAGGGCTTCCGACTGGGTCGGATGGGCATGGATCGTCGCGCCGATATCCTCCAGGCAGGCGCCCATCTCGATGGCCAGCGCAAAGGCGGCAGAGAGTTCCGGCACCCCTGCCCCAACCGCCTGCAGGCCCATCACCGCATGGTCGCTCTGGCGCCAGACAACCCGGAGGAAGCCGTCCTCGCGTTCCGCGGTCAGCGCGCGCCCATTGGCCTGCAGCGGGAAAACCGTGGCGGCGGTGCCCTCGACCTCGCCCGGCAGGGCGCCGCAGGCCACCACCTCCGGATCGGTGAAACAGACCGCCGGAATGGCCCGCTTGTCCCACTGGACCGCATGGCCCGCGATATGCTCCGCGACCATTTCGCCCTGCGCCATGGCGCGGTGGGCCAGCATCGGCTCGCCGGTCACATCCCCGATGGCATAGATGCCGCGCATCGACGACTGGCAATGGCTGTCGGTTTTGACAAACGGCCCGTCCTGGGTCAGCGCCAGCTCCTCGATGCCGATCCCCGCGGTGCGGGGCCGCCGCCCGACGGTCACCAGCACCTTCTCCGCCGCCACGTCGCCCTGACTGGTCAGCAGCCTGCCGTTCTCATAGCCCCGCGCCGAGGTGCCGGTCTTCACCGCCACCCCCAGCGCCTCCAGCCGCGCCGCAACCGGGCGGGTCAGCTCCGCATCATAAAGCGGCAGAATGCGCTCCTCCGCCTCGACCACCGTGACCTTGGCGCCCAGCTTGGCAAAGGCGGTGCCCAGCTCCAGCCCGATATAGCCGCCGCCGACCACCGCTAGGCTGTCCGGCACCTGCGTCAGCTCCATCGCTCCGGTCGAGGACAGGATGGGGCCGCCGAACGGCAGATCCGGCAACTCCACCGGGGCAGAGCCGGAGGCGATCACGATATGCTGCGCCTGGATCACCTGGCCGTCGCCATTGCCGTTCACCGACACTGTCTTGCCGTCCAGAAACCGGGCGCGGCCCTGCACGAACCGCACGCCCGCCTTTTTCATCAGCGCCGTCACGCCGCTGTTCAGGCGCTGCACGATGCCATCCTTCCAAGCCACCGTTTTGGCAAGATCAATCGCAGGCGCGCCGCAGCTGATCCCCAGCGGCCCTTGCGGCGCGCTTGCGATCCGGTGAAATTCCTCCGCCGCATGGATCAGCGCCTTGGACGGGATGCAGCCCACGTTCAGGCAGGTGCCGCCCGGTTTGCCCTCGTCCACCACGATGGTGTCGATTCCCAGCTGGCCCGCGCGGATGGCACAGACATAGCCGCCGGGACCGGCGCCGATGATCAGCAGTTTGCATTTCAGATCAGACATTCAGCCCTCGACAAACAGCATCGCTGGGGTTTCCAGCAGGGATTTCAGTTTCTGCACAAAGACCGCGGCGTCCCAGCCGTCCACCACCCGGTGGTCGAAGGAGCAGGACAGGTTCATCATCTTGCGCGGCCGGAACTGCTGACCGTCCCAGACCGGGCGGATCTGCATCTTGTTGACGCCGACGATGGCCACCTCCGGGTAGTTCACAATCGGGGTGGTGGCGATGGCACCCAAGGGCCCCAGCGAGGTGATGGTGATGGTGCCGCCGCTCAGCTCCTCCCGCTTGATCGAGCCGTCGCGGGCGGCCTCCGCCAGCCGCTGGATTTCCGCCGCATTGTCCCACAGGCTGCCCGCCTCTGCATGGTGCACCACCGGCACCGTCAGGCCCTGACCTGTCTGGGTGGCAATGCCCGCATGCACACCGCCGTGGCGGTGGATCACGCCGTCCTCATCGTCAAACCGGGCGTTCAGCCCGGGCTGCTCGCGCACCGCCTCGACAATGGCGCGCAGCAGGAAGGGCAGCAGGGTCAGCTTGGGGCGGCTGCCCTCGTGCTTCTTGTTCAGCGCCGCCCGCAGATCCTCCAGCGCCCCCATCTCCACCTCCTCAACGATGGTGATATGCGGGATCTGCCGTTTCGCCTGCGCCATCTTCTCGGCGATCTTGCGGCGCATGCCGACCACCCGGATCTCCTCAACCCCGGTGTTGCGGCCGCGGGTGACGCCGCCCTGCTTGATGCCGCCCGAGGCAATCCAGTTGTCCAGGTCCTCATGGCTGATGCGCCCCGCCGGGCCGCTGCCTGGCACCTGCCGCAGGTTCACCCCCTCGGCCCGTGCCCGCGCCCGCACCGAGGGCGCAGCCAGCGGCCTGGCGCCCTCCGGCGGCGGCATCCGGCGCCCCGGTTTCTTTGCCGCAGGCTCCCGTGCCGGCTCTGGCCCTGTTTCTGGCTGTGTCTCTGGCCCTGTCTCTGGCGCTGTCTCAGCAGCCTGCTCAGCTTCTGCCTCCGGTGCGGGGGCGGCGGCATTGCCCGCGCCCTCAACCTCCAGCCGCACCAGAACCCCGCCTACCGGGATCATCGCGCCGATTTCACCGCCCAGCTCCAGCACCGTGCCGTCCGCCGAAGACGGCACCTCCACCGCCACCTTGTCGGTCATCACCGCGGCCAGGATGTCATCCTCGCGCACCACGTCGCCCGGTTTCACATGCCACTCGATCAGCTCCGCCTCGGCAACGCCCTCGCCCACATCGGGCAGCCGGATTTCAAACACCCCCATGGATCAGTCCTCCATGACTTTCTTCAGCGCCTCGCCCACCCGGCCAGGCCCCGGAAAATACTCCCACTCCTGCGCATGCGGATAGGGCGTGTCCCAGCCGGTGACGCGGATCACCGGCGCCTCCAGGTGGTAGAAGCAATGCTCCTGCACCAGCGCCATCAGCTCTGCCCCGAAACCGGAGGTGCGGGTCGCCTCATGCACGATCACGCAGCGCCCGGTCTTCTGCACCGAACCCACGATGGCCTCCAGGTCCAGCGGCATCAGGCTGCGCAGGTCGATCACCTCGGCGTCCACGCCGGTCTCCGCCGCCGCCGCCTCGGCCACAAACACCATCGTGCCATAGGCCAGCACCGTCACCTCCGCGCCGGCGCGCCGCACCGCCGCCTTGCCCAGCGGCACGATGCCGTCCCCGTCCGGCACCTCGCCCAGCGGATGGGACTTCCAGCTTTCCACCGGCTTGTCGTGATGGCCGTCAAACGGCCCGTTATAGAGCCGCTTCGGCTCAAAGAAGATCACCGGATCCGGGTCCGCGATGGCCGCCAGCAGCAGCCCCTTGGCGTCGCGCGGATTGGAGGGCATCACCACCTTCAGCCCCGACACATGGGTAAACAGCGCCTCCGGGCTCTGGCTGTGGGTCTGGCCGCCGAAAATGCCGCCGCCGGTGGGCATCCGGATCACCAGCGGGCAGGTGAAATCCGCGTTCGAGCGGTGCCGCAGCCGCGCGGCCTCCGAGACGATCTGGTCATAGGCCGGATAGACGTAATCCGCGAACTGGATCTCGATCACCGGCTTCAGCCCATAGGCCGCCATGCCGATGGCGGTGCCGACAATGCCGGATTCATTGATCGGTGCGTCAAAGCAGCGGGATTTGCCGTATTTCTCCTGCAGCCCCGCGGTGCAGCGGAAGACACCACCGAAAAATCCCACATCCTCGCCGAAAACCACCACCCTTTCGTCCGCCGCCATCGCCACGTCATGGGCCTCGCGGATGGCTTCGATCATCGTCATCCGCGCCATTTCAGAACCCCGCTTCCTGCCGCTGCCGGATCAGATGCGGCGGCATGGTTTCATAGACGCCTTCGAACATGTCGCGCGGGCTGGGGACCTTGCCGGCGCTCAGCGTGCCGATGGCCTCCGCCTCCTTCTGCGCCGCGCGCACCGTGTCCAGCACCTCTGCCTCGGCCTGGGCGTGGCGCTCCTCGCTCCACTCCCCGATGGCGATCAGGTGCTTCTTCAGCCGCTCCACCGGGTCGCCCAGCGGCCAGGCCGCCGCCTCGCGCCGGGACCGGTAGGCCGACGGGTCATCGCTGGTGGAATGGCCGCCCGCCCGGTAGGTCACATGTTCGATCAAGGTCGGCCCATGCCCCCGCCGGGCGCGTTCACAGGCCCATTTCGCCACCGCGTGCACTGCCAGATAGTCGTTGCCATCCACCCGGACTGAGGCGATGCCGAACCCGTGGCCGCGCGCGGCAAAGGTGCCGACCCCGCCGCGGGCAATGCCCTGAAAGGTCGAGATGGCCCACTGGTTGTTGACGATATTCAGCACCACCGGCGCGGTGTAGGTCGAGGCAAAGACCATCGCCGCGTGGAAATCGTTCTCCGCAGTGGAGCCGTCGCCGATCCAGCCCGCCGCAATCCGCGTATCGCCGGAAATGGCAGAGGCCATGGCCCAGCCCACCGACTGCACGAACTGGGTGCCCAGATTGCCGGAGATCGTGAAAAACCCGTGTTCCTTGGAGGAATACATGATCGGCAGCTGCCGCCCGTGCAGCGGGTCCTCGGCGTTGGAGTAGATCTGGTTCATCATGGTGACCATCGGATAGCCGCTGGCGATTAGCAGCCCGGCCTGCCGGTAGGTCGGGAAATTCATGTCGCCCGGCTCCAGCGCCCGGCTGAAGGCGCAGCTGACCGCCTCCTCGCCCAGATGCTGCATATAGAAACTGGTCTTGCCCTGCCGTTGCGCATTCAGCATCCGCGCATCGAACGTCCGCAGCAGCAGCATGTGGCGCAGCCCCTCGTGCAGCTCTTCGGTGCTCAGCGCGCCCGCCCAGTCGCCCACCGCCTCGCCGTCCTTGTTCAGCACCCGCACGATGGAAAACGCCATGTCCCGGATCGCATCCGGGTCCACATCCACCGGCGGCCGCGGCACCGCGCCCGCGCGCGGAATTTCAAAACCGGAAAAATCCGGCGTATTGCCCGGGCGGCAGCCCGGCTCAGGAACATTCAGCGAAAGCGGTCGGGTGTCACTGGTCATGCTGCACCTTTCTGGCTGTGCAGCCCCGGGACGCCGTCCGGCGGGCTGCTCCGTGCCGGGCGGACGCCGCCGGTCTGTGCCGCTGCCGTCTGCCCTGCCCCGTTTTTTTACCACATAGTCCGGTAACCAATGACTGCCACGGTTGCAGAACCGCGCCGCCACGGCAACCTTTGCATGACAGAATACCGCCCGGGCGGCGGCCCAGGCGGCTGGTTTAACGCAACTTTTCGGTCCGGGGGTGCCGCCGGCCGGTCAGGCGTAATGCTTGTTCCGGGACATCTTGCCGATGCCGGGGTTCATGCTGTTGGTGGGGTCCACCGATTTGTAGAACGCCGCCAGATCCGGCTTGGCCGGGTACAGGTGGCCGACGTTGTGCTCTGCCGGGTATTCGGCCCCGCGTTTGTCCAGCAGAGCCAGCATCGCGTCCTTCAGCGCCTTCACGTCTGCACCCTTCTTCACGATGTAGTCCTGATGCAGCACGTGGCACATGAAATGCCCGTAATAGAGCCTGCCGGCCAGCTGATCCCCGATCTCCGGCGGCAGTTCCTCGAACCAGTCCTGATCGTTGCGGCGCAGGGCGATATCCAGCGCGATGATGTCCTCCACCTCGGCCCGGTGCACGGCCATGTAGCGCACCGCGGCGCCGGCCGCAGCAAAGCGGTGCAGCCCGGCCATCTTGGCCTCGCGCGGGGTGCATTCGAAGTAGCTGAGACTGCCGCCGGCTGCCATCTCCGCCAGCAGGGCGCGGGCCTCGGCAATGCCGCCATCGCGCATCTTGAGGATCAGGTGGTGCGGGTGGGACCGGCGGAACGCCCGCATCCGCCGCGGCAGGATATCCGGCCACAGGCGCGACAGCATCTGCATCACCCGGTCGGTCAGATTGCCCAGGCCGGGAATGCCGGCCAGCCGCGCATCCACCGCGCCTTTCAGCGCAAAGAACATGGGCAGCCGGTCCGTACCCAGCTTGTCGATCATCACCATGGTGTCCTTGCCATAGCGGTCCGACAGGTCAAAGACATCCCGGTGCATGTATTCGGCGCTGACCGGCAGGGTGGCAAACTCCGCCAGAATGCGGCGGCGCAGGGCGGTCAGCGCCGCCGTGGTCCGGCTGCCGACGTAAAACGTCAGCTCTTCGGCGTTTTTCGCGTAGGTATCCAGCCGCACCGCAAAGACCGCCAGCTTGCCCGCGCAGCCCGCCGCCTCATAAAGCCGCGACTTGTCGGCATTGAACCGCGCCGGGGTCGGCGCGTCGATATCTCTAACCCTGCGCGCATAGGAAGTGTCGGAGGCTTTCCGGTTGCCGGTCTCAACATCTTCAGGGCGGTAATCGCCGTTCTGCAGCCGGGTCAGGATCTCCTCCGGGCTAGCGCCCAGATTGATGCCCAGATGGTTGACCAGTTCCAGCTCCCCGTCCCCGGTGATACGGGCAAACAGCGACAGCTCGGTATAGGACGGCCCCCGCTCCACCAGCGACCCGCCGGAGTTGTTGCAGACCCCGCCCACAATCGACGCCCCGATGCAGGAGGAGCCGATCACCGAATGCGGCTGCCGGCCCAAGGGCGCCAGCAGCTTTTCCAGCGCAAACAGGGTGCTGCCCGGGAAGCTCACCACCTGCTTACCGCCGTCCAGAAGCTGCAGCTGGTCCATCCGCCGGGTGTTGATCAGCACCACATCGCGGTCATATCTGCCCTTGGGGGTGGAGCCTTCGGTCAGCCCGGTGTTGGCCGCCTGCATGATGACGATCTTGTCCGCCGCGACACAGGCCTGCAGCACCTTCCACTGCTCCAGCAGGGTTGCCGGCCGGACCACCGCCAGCGCCTCCCCCTCACCGGAGCGGAACCCCTTGCGGAACCGCCGGGTGGCGCGGCCGCCGGTGAGCACATGGCGGCGCCCGCAGATGGATTTCAGCGCAGCAATCAGCTCTGCATCAGTCATAACAGCCGCCCTCCCCTGCTCAATACGCCACAGAGGGCAGCCAGGTCGCCAGTGCCGGCCACAGGTAGACAAACATCAGCCCGGTCAGCTGCAGCAGCACAAAGGGAATGATGCCCTTGTAGATATGGCCCAGGCGGATTTCCGGCGGGCAGACGCCCTTGAGGTAGAACAGCGCAAAGCCGACCGGCGGCGTCAGGAAGGACGTCTGCAGCGTCACCGCCACCAGGATCACGAACCACACCAGCGCCGGCTCATCGATGGCGCCGAAGCCGGGAATATCCAGGCCCAGCCCGTTCACGATCGGGCGCATCAGCGGCAGCACAATCAGGGTGATCTCGATCCAGTCCAGCACAAAACCCAGCAGGAACACGATGAACAGGATCATGAAGACGGTGCCCTCAGGCCCGAAGCCGGTGCCTTGGATCATCTCCTCGATCAGCGCGTCGCCGCCCAGCTCCCGCAGCACATAGGAAAACACCGTCGCGCCCAGGAAGATCGCAAAGATATAGGCGGTGGTGTTGAAGGTCGCCTTGAGCACATTGACCAGCTTCGCCAGCGTCAGCTTGCGGTAGCCAAGCGCCAGCAGCGTCGCCCCCAATGCGCCCACGCCCGACGCCTCGGTCGGCGTGGTGAGCCCTGCAAAAATAGAGCCTAACACGGCCAGAATCAGCCCCAGCGTCGGCAGCACCGCAATCAGCACGTCCTTGACCGCCGCCCAGTCCGGGCGCTTGGCCCCCGCAGGCACCGGCGCGACGTCGCGTTTGATCAGCGCAATCACGAAAATATAGGTGAGGTAGAGCGCACCGATGATCACACCCGGGAACACCGCCGCCATGAACAGGTCCCCCACGCTCAGCGCCATCTGGTCGGCCATGATCACCAGCATGATCGAGGGCGGGATCAGAATGCCCAGCGTGCCGGAGGCCGAGACCACGCCCGCCGCCAGAGCGGGACTGTACTTCTGCTCCATCATCGACGGCAGCGACAGGACGCCCAGCAGCACCACAGAGGCACCGATAATGCCGGTGGAGGCCGCCAGGATGATGCCGATCATGGTGACGGTGATCGCCAGTCCGCCGCGCACGGTGCCGAACAGGCGCTGCATCGCCCCCATCAGCCGCTCCGCCACGCCGCTTTCATCCAGCATCAGACCCATGAAGATGAACATCGGCAGCGCCACCAGCACCGCGTTCGACATGGTGGCATAGACCCGGTTCACCACCGCCCCCAGGGTCAGATAGTCCAGCCCGGTCAGGGTTTCCTCCAGCCCGGTCCAGTGCATCATGCCGTTGTCGAACAGATAGGCCAGCCCGCAATAAGCCACGCCCACACCGGCCAGCGTCCAGGCCACCGGAAAGCCGGTGAACAGCAGCGCAATGAAGGTGAGGAACATGGCAATGACCAACTTTTCCTCGGTGGTCTCCACCAGGAAGGTCAGCGCGGTGGCGACAATGGCAAAGCCAACCAGCGCCCAGATCACCAGCCGCAGGCTTTTCCCGGCGCGCTCCTCTGCCGGGCCCGCCAGCAGCGCGTGGGTGTCATGGATCAGCCGCGCCAGCGCCGCTGCCGCCAGCAGCACGAAACTCAGCGGGATCACCGCCTTCAGCGCCCATCGGGCCGGCAGGCCCGTGGGGCTGTCGGAACGTTCGCTCACCCGCCAGCTTTCGTAGAAATAATCGTAGCCCTGATCGATCATCAGATAGATGAACGGCACCAGCAGGGTCAGGATGCCGATCACCTCGATGATCCGCCGGGCGCGGCGGCTCAGCTGCATGTGCAGCACATCGACCCGCACGTGGCTGTCGGTGACCAGCGCATAGGATATGCCGATCATCGTCACCAGCCCGTAGAAATGCCACTGGATCTCGTCCAGCTTGGGATAGTTCTGGTTCAGCAAGTAGCGCAGCGCGACCTGCGACACGATGGCCAGCACCAAGAGCAGGTTGGCCCACATCACCAGATTGCCGGTCCCCTTGACCGCGTTGTCGATCCACACCGCCAGCTGCTGCCGGTCCTCGTCGCCATGCTCAAGGATCTCTTCGTAGCGTTCGATCGGGTCGTCCTGCAGGTGCAGATTCTCAGCCATGGTTTCCTCCTCCGGAACGTGGCGTGCGCGGACGTGAATGCGCCCGTGTCAGTCAGGGAAATGACGAAAATCGGGAAAGGCGGGGCGGCGGAAATGCTGCCGCCCCAAGGTGCGCAAGCGGATTACTTGCGCGGGAGGAATGCGTTTTCCTTCCAGACCGCATAGCCTTCGCGGAAGGTCTGCATGTCCAGCAGCACCCGGCCGAAGAACTGGTCATTGGTGGCTTCTTCCGCGGCAACCTCGTCCCAGGTTGCACGGAACAGCTCCAGCATCTGCGCGTCCCACTGCTTGATGTGGACGCCGTTGTTTTCAACATTGTCGATCAGCGCCGCATGCTGGATCGCCTCGCCTTCGGCAAAGCTGTCGGCCATCGACGCCTTGCAGGCGTTTTCGATGATCGCCTTGTGCTGGTCGCTGGCTTCGTTCCAGACGTCCTTGTTGACCAGCAGTTCAAACACGGTGGCCTGCTGGTGCCAGCCGGGGAAGTAGTTGTATTTCACCAGCTTGTGAAAGCCCAGACGGGCGTCGATGGCGGGCATCGAGAATTCGGTTGCGTCAATCGCGCCCTTCTCCAGCGCCGGGAAGATCTCGCCGCCGGGCAGCAGCGATGTGGCCACACCCAGCTTCTGCATCACCTTGCCGCCCAGGCCGAAAAACCGCATCTTCAGGCCGTTCAGGTCCTCGGCGCTGTTGATCTCCTTGGCGAACCAGCCGGAGGTCTCCGGCGCGATCACTGCACAGGGCAGCACCTTCACATTGTATCCCGCCTGATCGTACATCTCCTGATAAAGGGTCATGCCGTTGCCATAGTAGAGCCAGGCCATGTATTCGCCCGCTTCCGGACCGAACGGCACGGCAGAGAACAGCGGCGCGGCCGGGATCTTGCCTGCCCAGTAACCGGCGGTGGTGTAGCCGGAGTTGATCTTGCCCGAGGACACCGCATCCAAGATCTCGAACGGCGGCACCAGCTTGCCGGGCTCATAGACCTTCATCTTGAGGCTGCCGCCGGACATCAGGTCCAGCTGCTCAGCCACCCGCGGGATCGGCGTGCCGAGCCCCGGCAGCGCGGTCGAAAACGCAATCGGGGTTTTCAGCAGCAGCTTGTCGGCGGCCTGTGCGGCAGGGGCCGCCAGCAGCGATGCGGCCACGGCCAGCGAGGTCAGGGTCTTCTTCATGGGATCTCCTCCGGGTTCAGTCCGGCCGCTCCTCCGGCCGCAATTCCAACCGCTGATGCGGCATGACTGGTAAATATTATTGACCACACAAATCAGTCAACAACTTTATTTACCACTGAGCCGACTGACCGCGGGAACGTGAAGCGTGCAAAACCGCATGTATTTTTCGCACTTTGAAGGCAGGTTCAGAAAAGATTGTTTTCTTTCATGCTATTGTCTCAACCCCGGATATCCGTATTTCTGGGTACCGCGGCTTGCAGTTTTGCGGCGCAGTGGTAAAGTTTCGGAATGACCTCTGGTTCGAGGTTTCTCTGCATCAAAGTGGACGCCATGACCGATATCCGCCCGTTTGACCCAGTTGGACACGAATCGATTGCCGATGCCGTGGTGGAGCAGATTGAGACGATGATCGTCGACGGCATCCTCAAGGAAGGCCGCAAACTGCCCTCCGAACGGGAGCTGGCAGAGGCCATGGGGGTGTCGCGCCCCAAGCTGCGCGAGGCGCTGCAAACACTGGAAAGCCGCGGGCTGGTCAATGTCCGCCACGGCGAGGGCACCTTCATCGCGCCGCTCACCGGCCGGGCCATGTCCCCTGCCCTCCTGTCGCTCTACACCCGCCACGGCGGCGCCTTCTACGACTACCTGGAATACCGCCGCGAGCAGGAGGCCTTTGCCAGCCGCCTGGCCGCCGCCCGCGCTACAGACTCCGACAAGGCACGGCTGGCCGAGATCATCGCCGATATGCAGAAAGCCTGGGAACAGGACGATCAGGATGCCAGCCAGGAGGCCGACTTCCGCCTGCACACCGCCGTCGTCGATGCCAGCCAGAACACCACGCTGATCCACATGATGGCCTCGGTCTACGATCTGACCCGGCAGGGGGTGTTCTACAACCGGGAATTCCTGCGCACCATGGATGGCACCGGCGCCGAGCTGCTGAAGCAGCACAAGGAAATTGCCCAGGCGATCATCGACGGCGACCCGGAGCGCGCCGAGGCGGCTGCCCGGCGCCACATGGATTTTGTCGAGGAATCCTTCCGCGCCGGGCAAGAGCAGCAGGCCCGCGAGATCCGCGCCGCCAAGCGGCGGCAGCTGACCAGATAGGCCTATGGCCGGTGCGCGGCAGACGTTCTTAAGCGCTTGTCCGGCCTTTCACCCGTCCAGTCGACAAAACCGCCCTGCCCCGGTATCGTTTTCCCTGCAGAACCGGCAACCGGACCGCCGGTCAATGGCGCGTACTGCCATGCCAGACAGGGACAGACGCAATGACAGGGCACGCCCCCATTCCGATCCAGTTCGCCGAACCTGCATGCCTGCGCATCGGTGCGGTGGAATTCGGCACCGGGGATCCCGCATTGCACAGCTTCCGCAAGAATATCCAGACCGTCCCCGCTAACAGGCTGCTGCTGCAGGACGGCGACGACAGCGGCAAGATCATCATCGTTATGGACGGGTGGCTTGCCACCTCGAAATCTTCCCTGAACGGCGAGGTGCAGCTGATTGATTTCCTCCTGCCCGGAGATGTCGCCGACCCGACGTCCGCCGACGGAAAAACCGCCGGTTTCAGCGTTGAGGCGGTGACCGATGCCCGGGTCTGCGTCATCCCCCTGCCCGCCTGGCACAGCCTGCTCGCAGCATCCGCGCCGCTGGCACGCGCCCATGAACACGTCCAGGCTGCAGAACGCAGCCGGCTGTCGGAACGTATGCTGCGGCTGGGCCGCGGCAGCGCAGAAGGCAGGATTGCCTATGCGCTGATTGAACTGTGCCTGCGGCTGAAACCGCTGGGCCTGTCAGAGAATTGCGCCTTTCACCTGCCCTTGACCCAGCGCCACATTGGCGATTTCACGGGCCTGACTGCGGTGCATGTCTGCCGCACCCTGCGCCGTTTTGTCAGGAATGGCCTGGTGGAAACCGCGGATCACATGGACATCCGTATCAATGACCTCAGCGCCCTCGCGGATGTGGCAGGCGCCGAACCGGACCGGCTCGCCGCTGAGATCACACCGGTGCCGGACTAGAACCGGGCACTAGCGGTACTCGGCAATCTCTCCCAGCGCTTCCCCGGCAAGCCGCTCAGAGGCGTGCACCGCAATGTCGGTGACCGACAGCAGACCCGCCAGGTTCCCGTCACCGTCCAGTACCGGCAGCCGGCGCACCTGATGGTCTCCCATCAGCGCCGCTGCCGTTTCGATCGAGTCGCAGGTGCGGCAGCACACGGCTCCGGCTGTCATGACAGCCGCAACCGGCAGCCTTTCCAGCTGCTGGTTTTCACCGGCCAGCGTCAGAACCAGATCCCTGTCTGTCAGGATGCCCACGATTCCCTCTGCCTCGACCACCGGCAGCACGCCGATGCCAAGGCTCTTCATTTGCTCCGCGGCACTGGCAGCACTGTCCTGCGGGCGGGCAAAACGCGCAGGCACGGTCATGATCTCCTGGACTAGCATGACCTTCTCCTTTTGAATCGTTCCCCTGAACCGGCTGAGTCGCCGCATATCAAGTCTCGGCCATTCCCGCGTCCTGTGCATTAACCGCCGTAAACGGACCAGGCAGTTGCCGGACCTGCAAGGGCAGGGCAGGAGTTCACAGCTGTGAACTCTCTAGGCTGCGGCCTTGCGGGCCAGAGCCATGACCATCGGGGCGCTGGTGAAGGTGCCGGAGACCGCCTTGATGTTCAGATGCCGGAGGTATCCGCTGGGGGAGCGGATGTCCGGGAACCGTTCCAGCATGGCTGCGACCACGGTTGCGGCTTCTGCGGTGCCCATAACAATCTTGGTCTCTTCCCAGACTGCTGAAGAGATCCCCATCATCGGGCGTACGGTATCGGCCGCCCGCAGGAGGTCGGGCCAATGGCGGATGGGGCCATCCGCATAGCTCTGGATTTCACCGCAGGCCGAGAGGATCAGGCGCAGGGGGAGGTTTGGGCCGCTGGGGGCAGGGGCCTTTGGTGACTGGTGCAAAGTTTCATGGTTCACGGAACCTTGTTCTGAGGGTTTCTCAGCATAGCCGGTATCCTCTTTCGATTCCGTATGCAGTGCGTGCGCTGCCTTTACGGACTGTTCAGATTCAAAAGAGTCTTTCTTAGAATTCTGATAGTGGTGCTCATTTTGGGCGCCGCTGGTGCCCGGTTCCTCTGCAAAAAGGGTCTCTAATTGGCGTTTGGCTTCCTCCAGTGCGGCGGAGAGGGATGCCTGGATGTGAGCCAGGTCCGTCAGTCCCAGCTTGCGGCGCAGGTCGCGGGCGGTGAGATGGGCGAGGTCCTGGAACTGGTCCCAGACGGCAATCTCAGGACGCTCTGCGGCGCCCAGAAGGGCAAGGTTCAGCAGGTCGCGGCGCATCAGGGTGACGGTTTCGCGCAGCTGCTTGATCCGGTCCGCCAAAGCGCGATCCGCCTCGGCGGCGTCCGAAAACTCGGCGTAGCGGCGGGCGAGGGGAGACAGGTCAAACCCATAGGCCACCCGTTCGCCTTGAGAGCGGCGCACGTAGCGTTTGCCGTTGGGGCTGTCGCGGCGGATCAGGATGCCCGCAGCCACCAGCTTGGCCATGTGGCGGCGCATGGTGGAGTTGGGCATCCCGTTCAGCCGTTCGCAAATCGCCCGGTTGGAGGGGTGCACAACGGTGGCGCCGGGCTGCGGGTCCACTTCGGTGCCGGGCAGGAAGCTGAGCAGCGCCTGCAGGACAGAGAGGTCGCGGTCGTTCAGGCCGTAGCCCTTGCGCGCCGCAGCGAGTTCGCGCAGCGCGTCCCATTTGCTGACAGGGCTGAGCATAGGGGAGTGCGCGGCGGCGGCCTGCTGATGTTTCAGCAGGACAGCATCCACCGTCCGCCCGAAAGGCGTGAGGGGCATATATCCCATGTCATCATCACGAAAGACAAAAAAACACCGGCCCGCGAATCGCTTTCGACTTGCGGATATCACCTCCGGCCACTAACTTGAGAGTGCTAGAAACAAGTTGGTCTCGTGGAGCTTCGGTTTTGCGGGGCCTTCTTTTTTGCCTGCTCTGTGCCTCCTAAGTTGTTGTTATCATTACTCTTCGCCGCGCGACTGCCAGCGCGCGTGAAGCTCTTCAATCAGTGTTTGCGCCTCAGCCTCCAGCCAGTCGGCAAAGCCGCCGCCCGGCAGTTCCAGGCTGACGCCCTTGGCGGTGCGGCGCAGGGTGGCGCTGCGCAGCCCATCCACGGTCAGCGGCTGGCTGAGGGTGCGCGCCTTGGCGGGTTTGGCCGGTTTCTGCGGGGCAGGGGCGGAGGCAACGGCGCTGAACACCGCCTCAAACGCCAGCACCGACGGGTCGGCGGGTTCGGCCTCGGCGGTGCCATTGACGGCCCGCATGGTGAAATCGTCGTATTCCTTCTGGGCGATGGCAATCAGCCCCTCCTGCCTGGCGCCGCTGGCGGCAATTGCCTTGGCCAGCGCGTCCCAGCGGGGGCGGCCGATGCCCTGGGCCGGGCCGATGGCGCGGATCAGATCGGGGCCCACCGCCTCGGCAATGGCGATGGCCATGGAGACGGAGGATTTGGTGACGGTCAGCACCTCGGCGACTTGCGATTGGTTGCCGAAGCCGTTTTCGACCAGTTCCTGCGCGAACAGGGCCTTTTCGATGAAGGAGAGGTCGCGGCGCGCCATGTTTTCGGAAATCTGCGCACGCACGGCGGCGTCATCATCCAAAGTGGCGACCAGGGCGCGGACCTTGGTCACCTTGTCGGAGGCGCGGATCGCCTCCAGCCGGCGGCGGCCGTAGACCAGCAGGTAACGGTCGGTCTCGGACGGGTGGCGGCGCACCAGAATGGGTACCGTCTGGCCGTTGGCCTCAATCGCGTCGCGCAGGTCGTGGATGTCGTTCGGGTCGAGCCGGTCGTGGACGCGGGTGTCCTCGATCTGATGCGGCTCCAGATCCCAGACCCGGTGCGAATCCACCGCGTCGCGGGCCGAGCGCAGGGCGCGGTTGCTGGACATCATCGGCGTCGCCGGGGCAGGGGAGGAGACCGGCGCGCCGGCCGCGGCCAGGCTGTCGAGCATCGAAAGGCGGGATTTCTTGCTGGTCATGTGCGCCCCCAGGTTTCCTGAATGAGCTGGCTGATTTCGTCGTTCACGGCGTTCAGGCTTTCGACTGCGCGGTCGTAGGTGGAGCGGGTGAAAGCGCTGCGTTCGACCTCGTATAGAGTCTGTTTTGTGAGGCCCGCGTCGGAGATTGCGGTGGACTTCAGCATCGGCGCGTTCAGCACCTTGTCGCCGTACATGGTGCGCAGGAAGGCAACGATCCGGTTCTGCGGCGCATCCGAGGGTTCGTAGCGGGTCAGCAGGTAGCGCATCCAGTCGTGGGACATATCGGCGCCGGATTGCGCGATCACATCCATCAGGTCGGCGGTCATGCGCAGGAATTGCGACATCGACATCACGTCGAGCATCTCCGGGTGGATGGTGACCAAGACGCCGGTGGCGGCGGAGAGCGCCGACATGGTGAGGAAGCCGAGCTGCGGCGGGCAGTCGATCACCACCACGTCATAGTCGGAATCGACCTGTGTTAGAGCCTCTTTGACCCGGAAGAAGAACAGCCCGGCACTGCCCTGCGCGAGGGCGCGGGGGGTGTCGTGCTCAAACTCCATCAGTTCGAGGTTGCCGGGGATCAGGTCGAGATTCGGGATATAGGTTTTGCGGATCACCGAGGAGATCGGCGCCGGGTCGTCGTAGCGGATGGCGTCATAAAGCGTGCCGCCGTCCTTGAGGTCGAACTCCGGCTGGACGCCGTGCAGGGCGGTCAAGGACGCCTGCGGGTCGAGGTCGATCGCCAGCACCCGGTAGCCCTTGAGCGCGAGGCGCTGCGCCAGATGGGCGGAGGTGGTGGTCTTGCCGGAGCCGCCCTTGAAATTCATCACACCGATGATCTGCATATGATCATTCTCCCGGCGGCCGGGCAGGTAATCGCCGGACTTTCGGGCGGTTTTCTCCAGCAGTTCGCGCAGTTCGCGGATGTCCTCGGTGGAATACTGGCGGCGGTTGCCGGCAGTCAGCTCGGGCGAGGGGCCCTTGCCGTCCAGATGCAGTTTGCGCAGGTAGGAATCATTCACGCCCAGCAGGCTTGCGGCCTCGCCGGAGGTGAATTTGCGCATGGTCTTGGAAGCGTTCGGCGGGAACAGGCTTTCGCGCTGTGCATGCAGCTGGGCCGCAATCCATTCGGAATGCTGGCGGATCACTGCATTGAGATCCTCAGGTGTGTATGTATGATCCATCTGCCCTAGTGCCTGCCATATGCGCCGCTCTGCCTTTTGCCCGTGAGTTTGCTGCGTGGCGTGTTCACGGAATTTGGCGTTTGCCGCCTCTTTTCCGTGACTATTGGCCAAAGAGCGGGATTCGTGCAAGCGTTTTCTATAGTTGGCCCCTGCCGGGCGTGTCGGCAACAGCCCCCTGCGGCGTTGGTGCAGTTGCCGGGCCTGCTGCCCTGCGGCAGGCTGGGTTCAGCAGCCGGTTGGGGCAGCGGAGGGCAAAGCGCATGGCAGACCCGGTTCAGGACCGTACTCGCGGGCAACTCAGCGGGCTGACGGGGCAGCAGGCGGAGGCGGTACGGCGGACCTATGGCTGGAACGAGCTGCCGCGCGGCAGGCGGACCGGGCCGCTGCAGGTGTTCCTGCGCCAGTTCAGCAATTTCCTGGTGCTGATCCTGATTGCCGCGGGGATCATCGCCTTCACGCTGGGCGAATACACGGACACATTGGCGATCGGGCTGGTGATCGGGCTGAACGGGATCCTTGGCTTTGTGCAGGAATGGCGGGCGGAGACCGCGCTGGAAAGCCTGCGCAGCATGCTGTCGCCGCAGGCGCTGGCGGTGCGCGACGGGCGCGAGCAGGTGATCGAAGCGCGCGAGCTGGTGCCGGGCGATCTGATCATTCTAGAGGCGGGCGCCCGGGTGCCTGCCGACGCGCATCTGCACGAGGCTGCCGGGCTGCGGCTGGATGAAAGCGCGCTGACCGGGGAATCGGTTCCGGTGGACAAGGCGCCTGGCACAGACACTGCGGAGGTGTTTGCCGGCACGGTGGTGGCGGCGGGCCGCGCGCTGGCGGTGGTCACCGCGACCGGCGCGCGCACCGCCTTTGGCGAGATAGCGGCGCTGACCGGAGCGGTGGGGCTTAAGAAGACCAATCTGCAGGTGCAGCTGGGCCGGCTGGCGCGGCAGCTGGGCTTTGCGGCGCTGGCGGTGGCGGCGGCTATCCTGGCGCTGGGGCTGTACATGGGGCGGGACGCGGCGGAGATGTTCATGACTGGCCTGTCGCTGTCGGTGGCGATGGTGCCGGAGGGGCTGCCCGCGGTGGTCACCATCACCCTGGCGCTGGGGGCGGCGGCAATGGTGCGCCAGAAAGCCTTGGCGCGGCGTCTGCAGGCGGTGGAAACGCTGGGCGCAGCCTCGGTCATCTGCACGGACAAGACCGGCACCCTGACCGAAAACAAGATGACCGTGACTCGGGTCTGGACGCTGGAACGCAGCTATCAGGTGACCGGCACCGGCTATGACCCGGCGGGCCATATTGCCTGGAACGGCGCCGTTACCGGCGCGCGAGAGGATGCGGTGCTGGCAGAGCTGCTGGAAGCGGGGCTGACCTGCACCCATGCCAGCCTGCACCGTGAGGGGGACCACTGGCAGATGACCGGCGCCCCGACCGAGGGCGCGCTGGTCACCCTGGGCTACAAGGGCTGGGCAGCGCTGCCGCCGCCGGATGCGGTGGTGGCGGAAATCCCCTTCAGCAGCGAACGCAAGCGGATGAGCGTTCTGGTAAAGGGCGGCAGCGGCGAGAAGGTCCTGACCAAGGGCGCGCCGGAGCAGGTTCTGGGCATCTGTACGGAGGTGCTGACCCAGGACGGCCCGCGGCAGCTGGGTGCGGAGGAAGCGGCCGCCATCACCGGCGCCTATGAGGCGATGGCCGCAGAAGGGCTGCGGGTGATCGGCCTGGCGGTCGGCGCGGCGCAGGGCGGGGAGATCCGCGAGCAGGACATGACCTTTCTCGGACTGGCCGGACTGATCGACCCGCCGCGGCCCGAAGTGCGGGATGCCATCGGCGCGGCGCGGGCGGCGGGCATCCGGGTGATCATGATCACCGGCGACAGCCCGCTGACTGCCAAGGCAATTGCCGCCCAGCTGGGTCTGCCTGCGGGAAAGACCCTGACCGGTGATGCGCTGGAGGCACTGGAGGATGCGGAGCTGGACCGGCTGTTGCAGCAGGATGTGCTGTTTGCCCGTACAAGGCCCGCCCACAAGATGCGGATCGTCTCGGCCCTGCAGGGGCAGCATCAGATCGTGGCGATGACCGGGGACGGGGTAAACGATGCACCGGCCCTGAAGCAGGCCGATATCGGCGTCTCGATGGGGGTGCGGGGCACCGATGTGGCCAAGGATGCCTCTGACCTGGTGCTGCTGGACGATAACTTTGCCACCATCGTCCGCGCCATCGGCGAAGGGCGGCGGCAGTTTGCCAATGTGCGCAAGTTCGTGCGCTACCTCTTATCCTCCAACGCAGGCGAGGTGATCGCGCTGCTGATCAATATCCTGATCGGCGGGCCGCTGATCTTTCTGGCGACCCAGATCCTGTGGATGAACCTGGTCACCGACGGGGTGACGGCGGTGGCGCTGGGGCTGGAGAAGGGCGAGCCGGACCAGATGGAGCATCCGCCGCGCCGGAAAGACGCGCCGATTGTGGGAAAGGCCGGTCTGCTGACCATTCTGGCGCTGGGGCTTTATACCGGGCTGGCCAGCCTGTGGCTGTTCCTGCATCTGCTGGACGGCAACGAGGATCTGGCCCGCACCGCCGCCTTTACCGCCATGGTGGTGTTTGAGAAGGCGAGCGTCTTTGCCTTCCGTTCGCTGCATCTGCCGTGCTGGCGGATCGGGTTCTTCAGCAATCCGCTGCTGCTGGCGGCGCTGGCGGTGACCATCGGGGCGCAGGTTGCGGCAGTGTACTGGCCGCCGCTGCAGGTGCTGCTGCACACGGTGCCGCTGCAGGCGGAGCAGTGGGGGCTGATCGCGCTGCTGGTGCTGCCTATCCTGGTGGTGCCGGAGGTGCTGAAAACCCTGCGCTACCTGACCGGCCGGCGGGCCACGCGGGCGGCTGCGGCGGCTTGACCTCCCTCAATGCGGGTTTTGCCGTTCCGGGCCATCCTGCGGGCATGAAGGGCGATCACGGGCACAGCAAGGAGGACATCGCGCGGCGGCTTGCGGGCAGCAACGGCACCGGGCGGCTGCGGGACGCGGTCTATGGCGGCATTGACGGTGCGGTCACCACCTTTGCGATTGCCGCGGGCGTCGAGGGCGCCGGGTTTTCGCAAGGTGTGATCATTGCCCTGGGCATAGCCAACGTGCTGGCGGACGGGTTTTCCATGGCGGCGGCCAATTACCTAGGCACCAAGGCGGATCTGGACGACCGGCGGCGGCTCTACAAGGTGGAGAAACGCCATATCCGCGACTACCCGGAGGGCGAGCGCGAGGAGCTGCGCCAGATCTTCCAGGAACTGGGGCTGAGTGGCGATGTGCTGGAGGGTGCGGTGCAATCGGTCTCGGCCAAGCCGGAGAAATGGATCTCTGTGATGCTGACCAGCGAATACGGGCTGGCGCCGGCCGAGCCCAGCCCGGTGGCGGCGGCGCTGACCACCTTTGCCGCCTTCATGGCGGCGGGCATCGTGCCGCTCTTGCCCTTCATGCTGGGGCTGCCCGATCCGTTCCTGACGGCGGCGCTGGCCACCGGGGCGGTGTTTTTCGGCATCGGCGCCAGCAAGAGCGCCTGGTCGCTGGCGCCCTGGTGGAAATCCGGGCTGGAAACGCTGGCCATCGGCTCCTGCGCGGCTGCGGTGGCTTATCTGGCGGGCAGCCTGTTCCGGGTTTGAGCCGGATCAAGGGGGGCGGGGCGGTTTGGCCCTAAGCTGATGACCGGAGGGACGCATATGTTTTCAAATGCCATCAAAATCGCCACCCTGCAGGGGTTTGACATCAGGATTGATCCGAGCTGGGCGCTGATTGCCGCGCTGATCACCTGGAGCCTGTCGTCGCAGTATTTTCCGATGGTGTATCCCGGTGCCGGAGGCAGCGTCTATCTGACCCTGGCGCTGCTGGCGATGCTGGGGTTTTTCGGCTCGCTGATCCTGCACGAGATGTCCCATTCGGTGGTGGCGCGCCGCTACGGGGTTGAGATCAAGGGGATCACCCTGTTCATCTTCGGCGGGGTTGCCGAGCTGGGATCGGAGCCGAAGACCGCCGCCAGCGAGTTCTGGATTGCCATTGCCGGCCCGCTGATGAGCTTTGCGCTGGCCTTGGCCTTCTGGCTGCTGGCGCAGACGGGCGGGTGGCTTGCGCCGGGGATGGCGCTGAACCCTGTGCTGGACTACCTGGCGCTGATCAACCTGGTGCTGGCGGTGTTCAACCTGCTGCCGGCCTTTCCCTTGGATGGCGGGCGGATCTTCCGCGCCTTTCTGTGGAGCCGCAGCCGCGACCTGCTGCAGGCGACTGCCACAGCTACGAGGATCAGCAGCTATTTTGCCTATGCGCTGATCCTCTTTGGTGTCATCGGGCTGTTTTCCGGCAATCCGGTTGCGTCGTTGTGGCAGGTGCTGATCGGGGTGTTTGTGCTGGCGGCGGCCAAGGGCACATATGCCCGCCAGCTGCAGGAGGCGGCATTCAAGGGCAAGACAGCCGCCGCGCTGATGACGCGCGATGCGGTCACCGTGCTGCCGGAGGTGAGCCTGCAATACCTCGCGGATCAGGTGATGCTGTCGGAGCGCAAGAGCTTTGTGCCGGTGGTGCTGGGCGATGTGCTGCTGGGTTATGCCGATACCAGCTTGCTGGCGCAGACCCCGCGGGCGGAGTGGACGGCAACGCATGTCGGCGACGTCTATGTTGCGGCGGATGCGGACAACACTGTTGGCCCGGAGATGCCGGCCGCGGAGCTGATGGCGAAAATCTCTGCCACCGGGCGGCGCAAGTTTCTGGTGGCGGAGGGGCGCCAACTGCTGGGGGTGGTCACCCTGTCTGATCTGATGGGCTATCTGGCGGTGCTGCAGGAGATCCGGCTGCCGGAACGCAAGGCGGAGTAAGGCGGCGGTGTCAGCGGCTTTGCTCGGGTGATTGCTCAGTCTGCCGCTGCGCGGCGCCGCCGAGAAATGCAAACCAGTAGGCCAGGGCGACCCCGCCTGCGCCGCCTGCGATGTTGCCGAGGGTGACCCAGAACAGGTTGGCGGCTGCTGCCGAAAGGGGAATATCCGCTCCCGCTGCCCAGGCCTGGGGGAAGAAATACATGTTGGCGATCGAGTGCTCGAGCCCCAGCAGCACGAAGGCGGTGATCGGCCACAGGATGGCAAGGACCTTGCCGGCGGCGGTGCGGGCCGCGAAAGACAGCCAGACGGCAAGGCAGACCAGGGCGTTGCACAGCGCGCCGCGCATGAAGGCCTCCAGCGGAGAGAGGGCGGCCTTGGCCTCTGCGATCCCGGCGGAGGTTGCGCCCATCGGACCGTCCAGCAACCCGGTAAGGGCAAAGGCAGCGGCCAGCCCGGCGGCGCCCGCAAGATTGCCGGCATAGACAATGCCCCAGCTGCGCAGCAGCAGGCGCAGCGGAATCTTGCGGTCCACCGCGGCGATCACCATCAGCACATTGCCGGTGAACAGCTCTGCCCCGGCGATCACCACCAGGATCAGACCGAGCGAGAACACCGCCCCGCCCAGCACCCGGACCGGTCCTGTGACGGGGGATGCGCCGGTCAGGGTCATGGTGTAGGCCGCCGCGCCGAAGCCGATGAAGGCCCCCGCCAGCATCGCCAGCACGAACATCTGCGGCAGCGGCAGCCGGGCCTTGGCGGTTCCGGCGGTCTCTACCAGTTTTGCGATTTCGGCGGGTTTGTAGGCGTCAAAGGGGGCCTGGCTGGTCATCGGTCGGCTCCTGAGGTCATGGGCGCAAGGGTGCGGCGGGCGTCAGTGGGCAAACAGCACCGGCAGCTCTGTCTGCTCACTCATTGTCCGGGTGGTACCGCCAAACACGGCCTCGCGCATGCGGGAGTGGCCATAGGCCCCCATCACCACCAGACCGGCCCCGGCCTCGCGGGCGCGCTGCAAAATGCCGTGGCCGACATCCTGGCCGCCGCCGGGGAACTGCGACACGGTCACGTTGCAGCCGTGATGGCAGAGCCATGCTGCGGCATCGGTGCCTGGATCCTCGCCGTCGCGCTGGTCTGAGGCGCTCGATTCAAAGCATCCGATCACGACCTCCTCGGCGCGGCGCAGCCAGGGCAGGGCCAGATGCGCGGCGCGGGAGGCGGCAAGGCTGCTGTCCCAGGCGAGGAAGACGCGGTTGCAGCTGGCAAAAGGCGAGCCGTTCACGATGACCGGAACCGGCGACTGGAACAGTAGGCCGTGCAGGGCGTCGCGGAAGATGTCGTCGCGGTCCCTGAGGTCATCGGCAAACTGCGCAAAATCACAGGTCTTGGCCCGCTGGGCGCACAGCTGCCGGATGTCGGCGCCGGCGCAGACCGCATAATGCACATCGCCGGAGCAGATGTTGCGGGTGAGGAGATCGTTCACCTCTGCGGCGCGGGATTCAGCGGCCTGACGGGCGTCCCGCAAATGATCAACCCAGTCCGCAGGCATTGCAGCCGCGCCGAACCCCGTCGCGCTGTAGACGAAATAGGGCCTGGCGGGCAGGCTGTCCAAAAGCAGGCAGGCGAGATATGCGTCCTGGGCTTGCGCCGCTTCGGCGGCGGCAGTGATGGTTGCGTCACTGGTGTCTGCAGTCAGCACGAAAAGAGAGGTTTGGCGTTGCATGGCGGGCCTCCGGCAGCTGGGGTGCGGCAGGTGGGGTGCGTACCGCGTTCACCAGTAGATCAGCTGCGCCGGCGGGCGCCATGATCCTGATCAATCCGCTGCTGCGGCTAACCTGTGTCAAGGCAGGCCGCCGGAAACCGGCGTAGACTCGGACCGCATCAGAGGAGGATCACGATGTACAAGCATATTCTGGTTCCCATTGCCCCCGATCACGGTGCCAATACGGCACGGTCGCTGGAGGCTGCCCGCCTGCTGGCTGACAGCGATGCCAGGATCACCGCGCTGACCGTGGCGGACGAGATCCCCGGTTATGTGGTTCAGCAGCTGCCACAGGGCCTGCTGGAAGGCACCCGTGCAGAGATGCTGGCAGAGCTGAAGGCGGATCTGGGCGGGGTCGCGGACGTCAAGGCGGATGTGGTCACCGGACATGCCGGGCGCACGATCACCGATTACGCGGACACGCATGGCGCCGACTGCATTGTCATCGCCTCGCACCGGCCGGGACTGCAGGATTATTTCCTCGGCTCGACCGCGGCGCGGGTGGTGCGCCATGCCAAATGCACCGTGGTGGTGATCCGCTAGCCGTCCTGCGCCACGGACCGGCGGAACAGCACCAGACTGGTCGCCAGCAGGGTCGCGCCCAGCAGCGCCATCCACAGGAATTCCGGCCAGACGGTCTGGAACCCTGCGCCTTTGAAGACGATGGCCTGACTGGCGGACATGTAGTGGCGCGAGGGCAGCAGCATGGTGGTGGCCTGCAGCCAGGCGGGCTGGCTTTCCACCGGGGTTTCGCCGCCCGACAGCATCAGCATCGGCAGGATGGTCAGCATCACCAGCAGCGCAAACTGCGCCATCGAGCGCGCGACCGTGGCCAGGAACACTCCCAGCGCGGTGGCTGTGAACAGGAACAGCGCGGTGCCGCAGAGGAACAGCAGCTTGGAGCCCGCAATGGTGATCTCCAGCACGCCCTGCATCACAAAACCCAGCGACAGCGCTGCCGCAACCAGCACCACCGCGGCGTTGGCCCAGATCTTGGCCACGGCGATATCGAAGGGCGAGAGCGGCATCGCCAGCAGATGCTCAATGGTGCCGTGCTCGCGCTCGCGGATCATCGCGGCGCCGGTCAGGATCGTGGTCAGCCACATGATCTGGCCGATCAGCGCGTTGATACCGGCAAAGCGGACGGTGTCGCGGTTGGGGTTGAAGGCGCTGCGGATGATGATGTTCAGGGGCTGCGGCACTGCCAGATCGGCGCCGATGGCAAAGCGGCGGATCTCGGTGCTGAGGATGCTGGTGATGTAGCTGGCGCCGATGCCTGCCTGTTCCATCGCGGTGGCGTCGATCAGCACCTGGATTTCCGGCACGCGGGCGGCGCGCAGGTCTTTTTCGAACCCGGGCGGCACGGCGACCACGAACAGGAAATCGCCCGCATCCATCCGGGCGGCGCCGGTTCCCGGTTCAATCTGGGCAACAGGCTGGAATTCGGGCGGAAAGAACGCCTCCGCCAGGGTGCGCGACAGCGGCGAGTTGTCCTCATCCGCAAAGGCGATCGAGGCGTTGTTGACCGAGGTGGCGACCCCGGTCGCCTCCATCACCGGCGCCAGGGTGAAGGACCAGGCCAGAAGCGCCATCATCACCCAGTCGCGGCGCAGGCTCATCATCTCCTTGAGGCCGAGCCAGAATATGCAGGAGAGCCGCCGCATCTATTTCTCCTGCGCCCGCAGCGCCAGCGCGGCCAGCAGGGTGAGGGCCGGTCCGAAGCAGGCCAGCGCCAGGATGTCGGGCAGCAGCGCCTCCCAGCCCAGCCCCTTGGTGAAGGCGCCGACGTTCAGGTGCAGGAAATAGGACGACGGCCACAGCGCGCCGATGGTCTGGGCGCCGGGTTCCAGTGTCGAGACCGGCTGCAGCAGGCCGGAGAACTGGATCGTCGGCACCACCGAGGCGATGGTGGTGGCAAAGGTTGCCGCCACCTGGCTGGAGGTCATGGTGGCGATCAGCAGCCCATAGGAGGTGGCGGCCCAGACATAAAGAAGCGCGCCAAGGGCCAAGGGCAGCGGGTTGCCCTTGAGCGGCACCTTGAAGACCGCGATGGTCATCGCCGCGAGCAGCAGGAAGTTCACATAAGCAATCACGATATAGGGGATCTGTTTGCCGATCAGGAACTCCAGCCGGGTGGTGGGCGTCACGTAGAAATTGGTGACCGAGCCCAGCTCCTTTTCGCGCGCGACGCTGACCGCCATCAGCACCGCGGGCAGCATGATCAGCAGGATTGCGGGCATGGCCGGCGCCATGGCCGCGATGCTCTCGAAGCTCTGGTTGTAGCGGAACCGCGGCTCTATCCGGGCGAGTTCGGGCTGGCGGGTGCCGCTGGCGGCGGCCTCAGCGTTCAGGAAGGTCTGATGCAGGCCGGCAGCATAGCCCTCCACCGTTTCGCCCTTGAAGGGGATGGCGCCGTCAACGACGGCCAGCACCTCTGCCGGTTCATCCGCGCGCAGCTTGCGGCCAAAGTCAGGCGGCAGCTCGATCACCAGCGAGACCTCGCCCGAGACCAGCCGGTTGCGGCCTTCGGCGGCGCTGGACAGGGGCGGGGTGGTGCGGAAGTAGCGGGAGCCGGAAATCTCCGCCAGGTAGGCGCGGCTTTCGGGGCTTTGCGACAGGTCGAGCGCGGCATAGTCCAGCTCGTCGATGTCCAGCGAAATGCCGAAGCAGAACACCAGCATCAGGATCACGGAGCCGAGGAAGGCAAAGGCGAGCCGCACCGGGTCGCGCAGCACCTCCACCGTTTCGCGCCGCGCATAGGCCAGCGCGCGGGTGAGGCCGCCCGCTACGCGGCCCTTTGCCTGAACCGTGGTTTCGGGTGCTGAGACCGGGGCAGGGGGGTCGGCGGCCTTGAGTATGGAGATGAACGCCTCCTCCAGGCTGTCTGCCGCTTCGGCGGCCATCAGCTCTTCGGGGGTGCCCTCGGCCAGAACCTTTCCCGCGTGCATGAAGGAGACCCGGTCGCAGCGCTCCGCCTCGCCCATGAAGTGGGTGGAGACAAAGATCGTCACGCCCTCGTTGCGCGACAGCTCAAGCAGCAGCGCCCAGAACATGTCCCGCGCCTCAGGATCGACACCGGAGGTCGGCTCGTCCAGGATCAGCACCCGCGGACGGTGGATCACCGCAACCGCCAGCGACAGCCGCTGCTTGATGCCCAGGGGCAGGGCGGCGGCCAGGGAGGTCCTGTGCGCCGCTAGGCCGAAGCGCCGGGTCAGTTCGGCGACCCGGGCCGCGCGGTCTTTGATCCCGAAAATGCGGGCGTGGAGCTGCAGGTTCTGTTCAACGGTCAGTTCGCCATAAAGCGAAAACGCCTGGCTCATATAGCCGGTTTCGCGGCGCATGGCGCGGTTCCTGGCATCCACGGGCTTGCCGAACAGCTGCGCCGCGCCGGAGCTGATGGGCAAGAGGCCGGTCAGCATCTTCATCGTTGTCGACTTGCCGCAGCCGTTGGAGCCGAGAAAGCCGAAGATTTCACCGCGGGCAATGCAGAAATCGACGTGGTCAACGGCAGTGAAATCGCCGAAGCGGCGGGTGAGGCCGCGGGCGGTGATGACCGCTTCGCCGCTGTGCGCAGCCGGGGCAGGGTGCGGAACCGGCGGCGGTTTTCCTTTCGCGCGCAGCTGCCGGTAGGCGGTCTCGAGGTCTTCGGCCCCGCTTCGCAAGTCTTCCGGCGGGCCCTGGAACAGCACCCGGCCTGCATCCATGGCGACGATCCAGTCGAAGCGCTGCGCCTCCTCCATATACGCGGTGGAGACCAGCACCGAGAGGCCGGGACTTTGGGTGCGGATGGCGCTGATCAGCGCCCAGAACTGGCGGCGCGACAGCGGGTCAACGCCGGTGGTCGGCTCATCCAGCACCAACAGTTTCGGGTCGTGGATCAGGGCGCAGCACAGCCCCAGCTTCTGCTTCATGCCGCCCGACAGCCTGCCCATCAGCCGGTCTTCAAAAGGCGCCAGCCCGGTAGCGGTGAGGAGGGATGCGATGCGGGCCTCGCGCTCTGCCGCGCCCTGGCCGAACAGGCGGGAGAAGAACTCCAGGTTTTCGCGCACGGACAGTTCGGGATAGAGGTTGCGGCCCAGCCCCTGCGGCATGAAGGCAATAGCGGAGCAGATGCGGCGCCGATGGGCGGCGTTGCCGATCGGGCCGCCCAGCACATCTATCGACCCGGCCTGCAGTTGCTTGGCGCCGGTGATCAGGCCCAGAAGGGTCGACTTGCCGACACCGTCCGGGCCGATGAGCCCCACCAGCCGGCCCGGGAGCAGGTCCAAGGAGATCCCATCCAGTGCCACATGCTTGCGGTAGCGGTGGCTGACCTCCGCGATGCGTATCCCAGGACTGTCAGCCCGGGAAGTCATTCGAACAGCTCAGGCGGGATGCGCCGCTCCAGTGCTTCGGGCCAGGGGCTGTCCGGATCGAGCCGGATCACGGCGATGCCGCGCAGGCCGGTTTTCACATGTTCGATCCGCGCGGCCACCAGATCCTGCGGGATGCGGACGCGGACGCGGAACACCAGCTGCTCGCGCTCGCTGAGGGTCTCGACCTGCTTGGGAGTGAACTGGGCCTCTGGCGACACGAAAGTGACGGTGGCGGGAATGGCATAATCGGGCAGGGCGTCCAGCACGATGCGGGCTTCCGCCCCGATTGGCAGAAGACCGGCCTCGCGGGCGGGCAGGAACACCTCCATGTAGATGTTTTCAAGGCTCAGGAGCGTCAGGATCGGCCCGCCGGCGCCGACCACCTCCCCCGGTTCCGCCAGCCGGTACAGGACCCGGCCCGGCATCGGCGCAGTAAGTATGCTGTCCTCGATCTGCGCGGCGATCCGGCGGACCTCTGCCTCAGCCGCTGCGATGCGGGCCTCTGCGGTGGCGACCCGCGCCTTGGCCGCGCCCAGCACCGCCTCGGCGACCTGGTGGGCGGTTTCGCGTTCTTCAAAGAGGGTTTCGGCAATGTTGTGACCGGCCAGCAGGGCGGTGGCGCGGTCCAGCTCATGCTCCGCGCGCCGGTGCTCGCTCTGGCGCTGGACAACCAGTGCCTCCGCCTCGGCCCTGGTCTGGCGCGCCAGCGCGGCTTCGGCCTTGGCCCGGTCATGCGCCGCCGACAGCTCATCCGTGTCCATTTCCACCAGGACGCTGCCGGCCGCCACCAGGCTGCCCTCGGCGGCCAGAACCTTGGCCACCCGGCCCGCCCGGGCGGGGGCGATCTCAACCTGCTCGGCCTCGATCCGGCCGTTGCCCTGGACGAACCCCTCGGGCAGGCCCGCGCCGTTGTCCGCGACAAACAGATACACGGCGGCGGCCGTAAGCAGAACGGCAGCACCGGCCAGCAGTGCAGCGGCAGTTTTGGTCATGGCAGAACCCCCCGTTCCGTTGCGGCACCTGCGGAGCCTAGTCCGGTTCCGCACGGCCCGCCTTGCTCTGGGTCAATTCTGCGCTGCCGGATTGCCGCTAAGATCACTTCATCTGCGGCGTGCACCGGGACCAGGCGGGGCTGCGCAGAAGGTCCGGAGCAAAGGAGAACGGCGATGCTGATGCGGCTGGCAGCAACACTTGCAATGGCAGCAGGCCCGGTCTGGGCGCAGGAAAGTGGTGCCGGTGAGGGGCGGGACCTGTTCCTGTACTTCTGCGCCGAATGCCACGGCAAGGACGCGGCAAGCCAGGGGCCGATGGCGGAAATGATGGCCTTGCAGCCGCCGGATCTGACCCGGCTGGCCGCGCGCAACAACGGCGCCTTCCCGGTTGAGGCGGTGGCCAAGCAGATAGACGGCCGCCAGCCGGTTGCCGCCCATGGCGACATGCCCGTGTTCGGCCCCTCGCTGGACGAGGACCAGTATGTGGCCCTGGCCCTGCCGAACGGCCAGCCGATGATGGTGCCGCAGGCCCTGGGCAGCCTGATCGCCTATCTGAAATCGGTGCAGCACGGCGGGACCGGGAGCGAATAGCCGCGCGTCCCTTGCGGATGAACGGCGCAGCACACTGATGAGGCTCGGAATCCGCCCGGCGCTCCCTCCAGAAGTTAAAAAAGTCTGAATATTTTACGCAAAGACAAGTTGTCGGCCACGGTCTGCCGCAATTTTGCCTTTGATGGCTGATTGTTCGTTAACCAGAAAATAAAGAAGGCAGCTTTGACCGCGAATTCATTCGTTGCTCGCACAGACCGACAAGGAAATTACCCTATGGATGATACACCCGACTGCCAGCCGGCTGGCCTTGGACGTTTTCCCTTTTTGCGCGACGGCCATGACAGCCTGGACGGGCTTGCAGGCGAGATCGTGGAGCTGAAGGACCTGCTGCTGGACATTCAGGCGCTGGAAGCCAAGGGCAGCCGCAGCCAGATCGCCCGGCAGCTGAAGGAACTGGACGAGTTCAAGCCCAGCGTCACGATGATCGGGCAGATCAAATCCGGCAAGACCTCGCTGGTCAATGCTATGGTGGCCCGCCCCGGGCTGCTGCCTGCCGATGTGAACCCCTGGACCTCTGTTGTCACCTCGCTGCACCTGAATGCGCCGCGCAAGGATGGCGATCCGGTGGCCTCCTTCCAGTTCTTCAACGGTGACGAGTGGGACCATCTGGTTTCCAACGGCGGCCGGATCGGTGAGCTGTCGATGCGGGCGGGCGCCGATGAGGAGCTGCAGAAGATCCAGGCGCAGATTGCGGAAATGCGCGAGAAGACCCGCAAGCGACTGGGGCGGCGTTTTGAGCTGCTGCTGGGCCAGAAGCATGATTACCGGCATCTGGATGACGACCTGATGCAGCGCTATGTCTGCCTGGGCGACGATTTCGAGATGGCGGGCAGCAGCGACCAGCAGGGCCGGTTTGCCGATATCACCAAATCCGCCGACCTGTTCCTGCCGCTGCCCTCGCTGCCGGTGCCGCTGTGCCTGCGCGACACGCCCGGCGTCAACGACACCTTCCTGATGCGCGAGCAGATCACCATCAAGTCGCTGCGTAACAGCCGCCTGTGCGTGGTGGTGCTGTCCGCTTCGCAAGCGCTGAGTTCGGTCGATATGGGGCTGATCCGGATGATCTCCAACGTGCGGTCCGAAGGGATCGTGATCTTCGTCAACCGGATTGACGAGCTGTCGGACCCGGAGACCCAGATCCCCGATATCCGCGACAGCATCCTGGCGACGCTGGAGAAGATGAACGGGCCGGAAAATCCCAGGATCGTCTTTGGCAGCGCCCTGTGGGCCAACGCGGCGCTGGCGCCGGACACCCATCCGCTGGGTGCGGACAGTGCCGCCGTGCTGCGGCAGTACGCCGGGCCGGAGGCAGATGCAGACGGGCAGGATGTGCTGAGCGACCCGGCGCTGATGTGGCAGCTGTCCGGCGTGCCGGAACTGTTTGAAACCATCGGCGCGCGGATTGCCGAAGGCGCCGGAGCGCGGCTGCTGTCCGAGGTGCGCCAGCGCGCCGCCAACCAGGTGTCCAGCATGAAGGCGGCCTCAACCGTGGCGTCAATGCGGATCGACGGCAACCGGATCTCGGTGATCGAGCCCGCCGCGCTGAGCCAGCTGCTGCGGCGGCTGGAGACCGTGAGCATGGCGCAGATGGATACTGCGCTGGACCAGGTGTTCGCCACCTTCTCCTCGCGGGTGGACCAGGCGCATAACAAGTTCCTGGAGCGGGCGGTGGCCTCATTGCTGCAGCATCTGGAGAACTATGGCGAAAACGAAACCTGGCAATATGCGCCGGACGGGCTGCGGATCCTGCTGCGCTCCAGCTACCAGGTGATGCGCAAGAATCTGATGGCCGCCTGCACACAGGTCTACAGCGATGCGGCATCGGCGATCCATGACACCTATCAGCAGGCGGTCTCCATTCAGGTCAGCGATTTCCGCATTGCGCCCGCGGCTGTGCCCGAGGTGCCGCCGCCGGTGGCGATCGGCGCCACCATCGCGCTGGACCTGCAGACCTCCTGGTGGAAGGGCTGGTGGCAGCGCCGCCGCGGATACCGCGCCTATGCCAGCGGCTATTACGATCTGATCAAGGCGGAGACGGCACCGATCATCCATGAGCTGAAGGAACAGCAGGCGGCGGAGATCCGGCAGGACGCCCGCGAGCGGCTGATGGCGTTCTTCACCGAACAGCGGGAGCTGCTGATGGACGTGGCTGAGAAGACGCGGATCAGCATGAATGACCTGAATAACCTGTTCGGCATCAGTGCCCAGCAGGAGCGGGCGGAGCTGCTGGAGCTTCTGCTCAAGGAACTGGCATCAGAGGACGCGGAGCCGGTCGCAGAACCGGCCCGGGCAGCACGTAAAGGAGCGGCGGCATGACGAACCCGCAGCCATTGGACCGCAAACCCCGTGTCGCCATCATGGGTGAGTTCAGCGCGGGCAAAAGCACCCTGTCGAACCTGCTCTTGGGGCGGCGTATCCTGCCGGAGAAGGTGACGGCAACCCGGCTGCCGCCGGTCTGGATCACCGAAGGAGAGGACCCGCCCGAGCGCAAGGCGCTGGACGGCAGCCTGCATCCGGTCTCGCTGGAGGCGCTGGAAGCGGTGCCGCTGGAAGAGACGCTTTATGTGCAGATCAGCTGCGAGGCACCGGTTCTGGAGGCCTGCGACCTGATCGACTTTCCCGGTATTTCTGATCCCAACATGCCGCCCGAGGTCTGGGAACGGATGCTGGAAGAGGTGGACTGCGTGCTGTGGTGCACCCATGCGACCCAGGCCTGGCGCCAGTCGGAGGCGGCGGCCTGGGGGCTGGTGCCGGAGATGGTGCGCCAGCGCAGCCTGCTGCTGATCACCCGGTTCGACAAGCTGACGACGCCGCTGGACAAGCTGCGGGTGCAGACAAGGGTTGCGCGGGAGACCGAAGGCCAGTTTGCCGGCGTCTGCCCGATCTCGCTGACCCAGGCGCTGGACGCAGAGCCGGAGAGCATGGAATGGGAGACCTCGGGCGCCCAAGGATTTGCCGCGGCGCTGGAGGCCATTGTGACGGCGGCCCGCGACGGCAGCACGCCTGCGGTGCAGGAGCCTGTCCCGGCTGCTGCCGCGGCCCGGCCGGCGGAACACTCTGCTGCGGCGGAACCGGCAGCCGCCGCCGAAGGCACTCCCCAGGCGGCCAGCCCGCAGGAGGTGCAGCCCGGCCGCGTCATGCCGCGCCGGGTGCGTCCGCAAGGCGCCAAGCGAACCCCGCGCCCCGGCGCGCGCCGGGATGCGGATCTGGCAGCCCTGCGCAGGGAATTGCTGGAGAGCTGAAAAAAGAGGCTTGTAATCCCGGGCCCGTTACGGTTGTGAATTGACCTGCGGGCCGGGCGGAACCGGCCCATCAGGCAAGGGCGCATTATGACGGTATCGGAAGAACTGGACAGTCTGCACGCTCAGTTTCCCGCCTGCGGGACGGTGGCCTATGCGGATCTGGCCGCGGGCATGGTGCTGGTGGCCAACAGCCAGTCGCCGCTGGACCGCCATGCGCTGGATGCGCTCTGTGCCCAGGCCGGCTGCCTGCTGGGTGAAAACAGCGCGCCGCCCCTCGGGTCCGGCGCGCCTGCCTTTGCGCTGGCGCGGGAGCCGGGCAGGCTGATGCTGGCCTTCAAGTCGCCCCGGCAGCCAACCGATGCGCTGTTGTGCCTTGCGGCGCCGGATCTGGATCTGGGCGCGTTTCAGGCCGCCGCCCGCGACTGCCTGGACCGGATCACCGCAGATGGCTGACGGACCGGCGCACCACGACCTTCGAACGGGAATTTCAAAGTGACTCACGACGACGCAATTGCCGGCAACCTGGCGGCCCTCGGCGCCCGGCAGACCGTGTTCCGGGATGGCAGACGGGTTCTGTCCAACGGGCTGTTCCCGCCGCCGCTGCCCTCCCTGCTGCAGGAAATCGGCACCACGGTGCTGCAGCGGCAGCTGACCTTCCGCGCCGGGGCCAGTGCGCTGTCCTTTGTGGTGTCCGAACGGCGGCTGATGGCGCTGGTCTCTGCCAGCAGCGATCTGGAAGAGGTGCAGCATCTGGCCGGCCAGGGCCTGTCCCATGACCAGCCGGAGGTGCTGGAAGCGGTTGCCGCGGCAATGGTGCGGCTGGCGCAGGCGGAAGAACCGCTGACGGTTGAGACCGCCTTTGCCGCGCCCGGCGGCAGCCCGGCCGGGCTGGGACTGCCGGCGGCGATGCTGGAAGAGGTGATGGAGCTGGACCCGGGCGAGCAGGAACGGCCGATGGAATTTTTCATCGAGGCCGCCGCCGGTATGTATTCGGCCTGCCTGCTGCACGCGGGCGGCGCCTGGCTGGGCGGCGGCGAGGATGCAGCTGTGCTGACTGCGCTGCAGAAGATTGCCGATGCGCAGTGGGACCGGTTCCAGGCATCTTATGCCAAACATGCGGCGCTGACAGAAACGCCGCGGCTGATTTCGCTGGGTCCGGTTCTGGACGGCGGCAGCTGTGTGTCGGTTGTCTGGGCGGATGGCGAATGCGCCCTGTTCGCCCATGGCGAGGCGGATCTGGCCGGGCTGCACGGCATCTGGCAGCGGGTTTTCACCCTGTAAGGTGAAAACCCTTGCTGTTCTTCCGCAGCTTGGCCGCCTTCAGGCGGCGAGCTGCGCCTGCATGTCGCGTTTCAGCTGAAGCAGAATGCTGGTGGCATCAAACAGCGACGTGCCGTCCTGTTCCACCTGGATCAGCTGAATGAGGTCTTCCGCTTCCGACACCGCGCCGCGGATCTCTGCCAGCGCGTTGCCGCCGTTGCCGCCATACTCCTCGAAATGGCTGTCCAGCCACTGCACCGACTTCAGGGCAGTACGGATCAGCTGGCTGCTGCTGCCGGTGCCGGTGCTGTCCTGCAGCGCCTGGCCCATGCTGCGCCCCTGCGCGGACAGGTAGTCCAGCGCCTGATCATAGGCCTGCCGGGCCTCCGGGCTGAGCGCCGCGTCCTGCGGTGCCGCGGATTCTGCGGCCGCAACAGGCGCCTGTGCCACGGGGGCAGAGCGGTCCTGTACAGGAGTTTCCGGCGCAAGCGGAGCATCCGGCTCTGCCAGGGGGGCCACCAGAGGGGGCGGTGCCGCGGTTTCCGCAGCAGGGACCGGGGCGGGCGCAGGCGCGTATTTCGCCAGCAGCACACCAGCCTGATCGAGTGCTGCCTGACGCCGCAGCTTCACCTCATGCATGATGGCCGAGATCAGCGCCTGCCCGCCGGAACGGCGCAGCCGGTCGCGGTCCACCGTGCCATCGGGCGCCCTTGCGGCCTGTGCCTCCAGCGCAGCCAGCGGCAGGATGCCGTTGAACTGTTCGGAGGCCGCGTCCTGAATAGCGGCCAGCGCGGGGGCAAGCCGGTCCTGCGATGCCATTTCATCCGCCTTGGTCACCAGAAGGAAAGCGCCGTCCTTCATCTGTTCCGGCGCGCGCGCCCAGGCGGCCTGCTCTGCAGAGGTGAAGTCCTGAGTGCACCACAGGGCAATGCCGGTCCGCTGAGCGGCCCAGGGCACTGCGCGTTCCAGGGCAGCGGCATCCGGAGCAGAAATCTCCAGGAGACTGATCTGGTTCAGGGCGGGCAGCGGCAGCTGCGCCTCAGCAAAGACCGCACCCCGGGCCGCCAGCGCGCCGGTGTCGAAACCGGGCAGGCTGAAGCCGCTGCCATCCGCCAGCACGCCGCTGCAGGCCGCGGTTCCGCCGCCGCTGATCTGCAGGGTGGGCAGGGAGACGCCCGCCGGGATCACCTGGCTGCCCAGCAGCAGGTTGGCGACGCTGGACTTTCCCGACCCCGCCAGGCCGAACAGGGTGACGGCCACCGGTTTCTCCAGCTGCTCCAGCAGCGTCCCGGTGCCGGACTGCAGGCGGGCGGGGATCCGGCCCTCTGCCAATGCTTGCCGCAGAGATGCGGCAGCGGCGGCGGTTTCCGCTTGGGTCATTCCTAACGCCCTTTCCCGGCCAGCCGGACCACCTTGGCGTCCTGCTCCGGCAGGGACGGCCCGTCATAGGAGTTGCTGTTCATGGCCACCACACGGGTTGCGCTGGCCGATTGGTCGCCCACTAGGTCAACTGGCTTGCGGCGCATCTTGCGGGTCACCGGCTTGTTGTGGTTGAGCTTGATCACCGCAAAGGAAATGTTGTCCTGATCCGGGTCCGCCAGATCATCCAGCGCCGCCAGCAGCCGTTCGACGATTTCCGCGCTCTTGCGGCGGCGGTACTTGTGCAGGATCTTCTCGATCCGCGCATCCTCGAGGAACTGCAGCCCGTCGCTGGAGACAACCACCAGGTCGCCGACCTCCATCCGGAACGGGGCCTTGGGGCAGTCGGTGCGCGTCACCCGGTCGCCCAGGATGACCGAGGTCAGGCAGTTGCGGTCGGGATGGTCGCGGCCGGCTTCGGCGTCCAGCAGGCCCGCCTTGACCATCATGTCGATCTGCGGCGCCATCGAGTGGTCCTCGTTCAGCTGCTGCAGCTTGCCGCCGCGCATCAGATAGAGCGGCGAGTCGCCGATCGACAGCCAGTACAGGCGGTCCTCGATCATCACCACCGACACCAGGGTCGCGCCCATGCCGCGGACGCTGGGATTGTCCTGGACATATTCCTGCACGCAGGTGTTGGCCTCTGCCGCGGCATGGGTCAGGTGATAGGGGATCTGCTTTTCGTATTCGGCGAAGTTGACGCTTTCGAACTTCAGCTTGCTGAAGGCCTCGGTCACCACCATCTTGGAGGCGACATCGCCGGCCGCGTGGCCGCCCATGCCGTCCGCCAGGATGGCCATGCCGATGTCGGTGCCCGCCGGGAAGTCGGTGATGATGGCGTCTTCCTGGTAGTCGCGCGCGCCCTGGCAGATGGCGGCGGCAACGTCAAAGCGCGGTTCAGGCGATTTCCACATGTTCCGCCTCCTGCCCGCCAGCGCTGGTCCAGTTGAAGTCTTTGCCGCAGAGCGCCATGAAACGCAGCGTTGTTTCGCCCAGGCGGATCAGGTCGCCGCTGTTCAGAACCTCGTTGCTGATCACCGGCTGGCCGTTCAAGCGCACGATGTTGCTCTTGCCGCCGTGGCCCAGATAGAATTGCGAGCTTTCGGGATCAAAGACGATGGCAGCATGGTTGCTGCGGGAGATCGCGGTGTCGCCGAAATCCAGCGCAACCGCCTGATCCTCGCCGCGGCCGATGGCCGACATGCCGGCCTTGAGCGTGAAGCTCTCGCCATAGCCGGGGCCGTCGGCGACCACGATCCAGCCCACCGGGAACTTGGTGTCGCGGGCCGGGGCGGCGGCGCCGGTGCTGTCGAACAGGTTGACGACATCGCCGTCGGAGGTGTCAAAGCCCAGGAGGCGGGTCTTGGCGCGGCGCTTGCGGGCCGGGGCGGCGCTGACATGCGCGGTCAGGTCGGGCAGGTCACCGCCGGGCTGGGGCATCTGCGCCGCCGCGCCAGCGGGCGGGGCAGCGGGCGGGGCAGCCGGGGCGGCTGCGGCCGGGTCCAGATCCCAGATGCCGGCCGCCGTATCCGCTGCGGCGGGCGCGGCGGTTTCCGGCTGGCTGTCTGCGGCATGGCCTGCCTGCGGGTCCAGATCCAGTTCCACGGAGCGCGTGTGCTGGGCGACGGCCTTCAGCACTTCTTGCTGCATCGTCTCATCCGCGACCTGCAGCCGCTCCATCGGGGCGGGCTCAGAAAGCGGGTCCTGCCGTCCGATAAGTTTTCCGAAAAATCCCATGTCGTCTGCCTTTTTTGGTTGTTACAGGCGTCCGTGCAGTCACGGCAGGCGCCCGGTTTACCCTATGTGCGGAGAGCCGCCCGTCCGCGGCCCTTGCGGCCTGCCATGCCCCCGCACCAGGGGCATGGCGGTTGCCCGGATCAGCTGCCGATCTTGTTGAATTCGGCCAGGCTGTCGGCGATGATCGCGTACCATTCGCCGCTTTCGCGCATCTCGTTCAGGCCCTTGTTCAGAAGGGTCAGATAGACGCGGCCGCGCGGGTTGGTCTTATGCGTCACAAAGTGGATCGCCTGCAGTTGCGACAGGTTGGAGTTCAGCTGCACCTTACCTTCTGCCTCGGCAACTTCGCGGACCGCGGCATCGCCTGCTTCGAGGTCCAGCAGCGCCATGTCGGCCTCGCCGGTCACCAGCTTGCGGATGCATTCAACCGCAGAGGTCGGATGCACCAGGGAGATCACCGGCTCCACCAGGCCTTCGCCGGACAGCTCGGCCAGGGACCAGCCTTCGGGGCGGCAGATCTTGGCGCCGGCGTAATCCGCATAGTCCTTGACGTTGGCATAGGGGTTGTCGGCCATGGTCCAGTGGGCGGACACCGATTCATAGATCGGCAGCGAGAAGTTCAGCTGGGTGCAGCGGTACTTGGTGTCGGCGTCGGTGTTTTCGAGGTTGGAGCAATCCGCCGGCTTGTACCAGGCGATCGACACGTCGAAGGCGCCGAGCGGCAGCAGGGTGTCGAAGTGGGCCTTCCAGTCGTCCACGAAGCTGAGGTTGTATTCACGGTCGTTGCCGCCGCGGTTCAGTGCGGTGGTAGCCAGGCGCACCAGCATGCCGCCGCCCTTGAGGCTTTCGCCGGTGAAGGGTTCCCAGCCGTTGCCGGAGACCATCTTGATCGGCGGCTCATAGATGCTGGACTTGGCCCGCTTGGCCTGTTTTTCCTCTTCCTGCGCGATGATGTCGGTGACATCGCTGTCGGCGGTCAGGCGGCCGTCTTCACAGGGGATCTGCAGAACGGTGCCGGCCTCCAGGCTGTTGGGGTTGGCAATCGCGTTGCGGTTGGCGTTGAAGATCATCTGATAGTCAAAGGAGCCATAGGCGGCCTGGGCGATGGAGCCAAGGCTGTCGCCGTCCTGAACGGTATAGGGGGCACAGGCCTCCTGCGCGGCTGCCGAAGTGGAGATGAACAGGGCGGCGGAAACGGTGGTTGCGCTGTATTGAACCAGGGATTTGATCATCGACATGAGAGTTAGTTCCTTTTCAATGGGGCACCGCCGTTGCGCAGGGGGCTGCTGGCAGTGGGTCATGGTTTGTGTTGGGGGGGAGGTCAGTTGGTGAGGGTTCTGATTTCGCGTTGCAGGGCCTTGGAGACGATGGCGTACCACTCGCCGGAGACGGACATGTCCTTCAGCCCGCTGTTGAGCAGATCCAGGGTCTCCTGAGCCCGGGGGTGATCCTTGTGAACGATGGCGTGCAGGGATTTCACCTCGCCGAGGTTCGGGTTTTCCTTGATCTGGCCGGCCAGGCCCATGGTGGCGAGCGTATCGCTGGCAACCAGGGTATCCAGGGCGACCACATCCACGGCGCCGGCGGTCAGCGCGGTAAAGCATTCCGCAATCTGGACCGGGCGGTAGAATTTCACGGTTTGCTCCGTCAGGCCCGCGGTATCCAGATGGGCCATGGAATAGCCCTCGGGGCGGCAGATCCGGGTGCCCATCAGCGCTTCATAATCAAAGGCGGCGGCATAAGGGCTGCCGGTGGCGGCAAAGAAGCCGTCGACCACTTCATAGAAGGGATCGGAGAAGCGGTAGTTGTCGCAGCGGAACTTGTCGCCGGCGGACAGCAGGCCATAGTCGCCGCAGTTGGGCTTCAGCCAGGGGAAGGAGCCTTCGAACGCCATTGCAGGCAGCAGGGTTTCCAGATGCGATTCCCAGTCGTTGACAAAGGTCACTGAGACCTCGGTCTCCGGCGCGGCGCGCAGGGCGGCGGTTTCGATCAGCTGGGTGAACATGCCGCGGCCGGGCAGGTCCTCGCCGGTGAAGGGCGGGAAATCATTGCCGGTGATCAGAACCATCGGTTCCGGCGCAGCTGTGGCCGCCGGGGTCTCTGCGGGCGCGGTCTCTGCCGCTGCGGTTTCAGTTGCCGGCGCCTCTGCGGCAGCGGTTTCTGCGGCGGATGCCTCCTGAACCTCCGCCGCCGGGGCTTCCGCTTCCTGAGCTGCGGGTGCCTCAGCCGGCAGGCTGCCGTCGGCGCAGGGCAGGACCAGCTGCATGCCGATTTCAATGATGTTCGGGTTGCGGCCGATGACAGAGCGGTTGGCGTCGTAGATCACCCGGAATTTGGAGTGGCCGTAGGCCTTCTCGGTGATTTCCCGCAGGTTGTCGCCGGACTGGACCGCGTACACCTGGCAGGCTTCCTGAGCCTGGGCAGACTGTCCGGCTGCCGCGATGGCGATCAGGGACGCACCCATAAATTTAGCAGTATTGCGCATTAAATCTGTCCTTAGTGGGTCAGAGAGGCAAAGCTCTCCCGGGAACGGCCGCCGGAGGGGCTGACCGCCTGATGCTTGTGATTGGGGGAATGGCTGGCGGGCTTAGCTGTTTCCCGCCAGTTCCAGGCTGGCTGAGGCCGCGGCCCCGTCGCGCAGAATGTCGAAGGTTGCGGTCGCGGCGCCCTTGTCCTGCAGGCCCTGCAGGATCTCCGCCAGCGACTCCGCGCCGGTCAGAGCGGTGCCGGTTGCGGTTTCGCGCAGCAGCACGTCGCCAGGCTGCAGATCCGCGGATCCCTGGGCAGCCTGCTGGCTGACAGAGGTGACCCAGGCACCGTCCTGCATACGGGCTTCGAACTGCAGGCCGCTGTTCAGGCCGGTCCGGCGCACCACCGGAACCGCCAGCAGCCCCATTTCGAACCGCTTGCTTTCGGCGTCCTTGTAGCGGACGGAGGCGCGGGTGTAGCCATCCGGGTCGATCTGCATCGCGGTCAGCAGCTGCGATGCGAAGGGCGAGCCCGCCGACAGCGGCTGATTGTTGACGGTCAGGATTTCCACGCCCGGGGCAATCCAGCTGCCGGTCTTGCTGAGGTCGGTGGTTTCGCCGGTGCCAGTGATGGAGACAACCTGCGCCTTGCGGACCGTCAGCTCCTCAAACTCAAAGGGGATCGAAACATCCCACAGCGCATAGCTGACCTCATGGCCCGCAAAGGGCGCAGGGGCCGCCGCCGGTTCCGGCTGCGCAGGCTCGGCAACTGCCGCAACGGCGGTGGTTTCTTCAGAAACTTCCGCAGGGGCCGGCTCTGCCGCCTGCACCGCGGGTTCGGCGGGTTCAGCGGGTTCGGCGGGTGCTGCAGCTTCTGTTTCTGCAGCAGCCGCAACAGGGGCCGGGGCAGCGGCTGCCGGGGCCGGATCCGCGGCAACCGGCGCCGGTTCCGCAATTGCCGCGGTTTCAACCGCTGCTGTGGGCTGCTCTGCCGCTGCATCCGCCTGGGTGTTGCCATAGTAGACGTAGCCAGCAGCGCCCAGACCGGCCACAACCGCCAGAACGGAGACGGCCGGCAAGCGGCTGCGCTTCTTTTCCTCATGGACCGGGGCTGCGGTGCTGTTGGCCGCCTGCGGCGCAGCCGCCGCGGGCTTCTTGCCGTCCAGCATCGCCAGCCAGTCCTCAGCCGATTGCAGGCGCATGGAGGGCTTGGTGTTCATCGCCTTGTCGATGGCCTCCAGGAAGCCTTCGGGATAACCATCCACGGCACCGGCCAGCGGCTGATAAGGGTCGGGGCGCTGTTCGGCGATGGCAACCAGGCGGGCCTGGCCATTGACCGGCGCCTCGCCCCGGATCACGTGGTAGAGGGAGGCCGCCAGCGCATAGAGGTCGCTCCAGGGGCCCTGCTCGCTGCCCGCAATATAGAATTCCTGCGGCGAGTAGCCATCCTTGACCACCCGCAGCGCAGAATGCTTGCGGCCGTCCTCGCTGGTGTCTTCGCGGGCAGCGCCAAAATCGATCAGCACCGGCTCGTCATCTGCGGTGAGCAGGATGTTGTCGGGGGAAATGTCACGGTGCAGCAGGTTGGCGTCATGCACATAACCGATTGCATTCAGCAGCTTGCGGGTCATGCCGGTGATCTGCTCCGGGGTCAGAACGGTGTTCTGGTCGTCCAGGATGTCCTGCAGGTCGCGGCCGTCGACATAGTCGATCGCCATATAAGCCGTGTCGTTGTCCTCGAACACCTGATGCACGCCGACGATGTTGGGGTGCTTCAGCTTGGACAGGCTTTGGGCTTCACGGATGAAGTGGCGGATGATCGACTTCAGCTCGCTCTGATGCGCCCGGGACCGGGCGCTGACCAGCGCGTTGGTCCGGCGGCAGAAGGCATCGGCAAAGCATTCCTTGATCACCACCGTCCGGTCCAGGCTGTCCTTGGCAAGATAGGTGATGCCAAAGCCACCGTTGTTCAGAAAGCGCGTGATGGTGTACTGGCCGTGGAGCAGAGTTGTGCCCGGCTGCAGATCATCCTGTTGATCCGCGTCAACTGAAGTCTCAACAAGCGAATTGAGTGCCATTTTGTTGCTCCCGTCTCAATGTTGTCTGGCCGCTGCGTCTGCTGCTGCCCGCTTCTTGCGTTAATTCTTTGTTAAGCTGATCTGTTGAGAAACCGGCAACAATAAGGCGCAAAGAGGGAATATTGGCGGAGTGGGATTTTACAGGCGTTTCAACCGGGCCGGGAAACTTGAGACTCACAGAGAGCGCAGAATTTTTTGCGCGTTTTCTCAATGCCTTATTCAAGAAAGCCGCCGCCGGCCCGTGGTTTGCCTCGCCGGTGGGCGTGTGCTGTCATCTGACGGCAATGCCGCTGGATAAGCGGGGCTCCCTGTCGGAATCAGGCTGATTTGCCCCCGGAATCAGCCCGTCCGCACCCCGCCCGGCCCCTTTGCGCCGTAAAAATCGGCGTCTTGGTTAACGAATTCTGAACAATACTCTGCACGCCAGCCGCCCGTGGAACCGGCAGACCGCGGCCGGAACAGCGCGAACAGGCAGCGGTTCGGGACTCGATAACAACATAACTTCGCTTACGCGCGCTTTGCGCCCTGAGGGCGCAGCCAGGTGTTCAGTCCCGGCATCTGGTGGATCGCATTCGGGATGAACTGGTCTGGCTCTGATGTTCAGATTTGAAGATGCACGGGTTTGTTGCGGACTTCGGCGCAGCGGATTCATGTCGCGCTTCCTGCTGATCGCAGGAGGAAGAGGTGGCGGTCCGCCTGTGCTTGCCGTTCAGAAATAGCCGGGGAAAAATGCGCGGGCGGTGATCCGGCAGATTTCTACCGCATTCTCCCTGCTGAATTCACGGGGATGCGCGTGAAAATCAGTCCACAGCCCTTCCAGCAGCGACATGATGGCCATCGCAACCCTTTCGGGATCGCCTTGGGTGCCGCATGCTTCGCACAGCACCTGGCAGCAGCTGCGCACATGGTCGTGCAGGTCGGTTCCGCGGGTTTCGGTATAGCCTGGCCCAAGCGCCTGCAAATCAGGCTCGGCACGAAAGGCAAAGGTCAGCCGGGCGCTGCGTTCATTCAGGACGTCCTCGGAGAAGTCCGTCGCAAACAGCGCCTGCAGCCGGGCTGCCGCATCTTCAGGTGTGCTGACCGCTTGCGGTGCCTGGCTGGTAAAGCTCTGCCAGGCGTCATTGTAGGCCTGCGTCAAATGAATGGCGAGTTCCCGGATCAGATTGTCCTTGGACTGGAAGTGCAAGTTGATCATGCCGCGCGACAGGCCGGATTCTTCCTGGATACGGCTGATCGTGGTGCCGCTGACCCCGTGTTTCAGGATCACGCTGGCGGTTGCATCAAGCAGCACCTCCCGGTGCAGGTCTTTGTCGACCTTCCGCTTTTTTCTGGCCGCTTCAGCACTTGCCATCTGCCCGCCCCTCACTTTCTTGCCGCCGGTCCGCTGCCTTTTCAGCACCATGCCCGCGTTTGCAACAGATTTCCATCGACAATGAACGATCGTTCACTTAAACAATAAATGTACGAACGTTCATTCCAAGGGGCGATATCCCGGACAGAGGGCGAGATGACCAAAGCTGGAAACGACTTTGAAAACTTCAAAACCTGGGACAAGGAGCACTTCTTTCATCCGTGGGAAGGGCTGGAAGCCCAGGGGGCCGAAGAAGCCGGCAGGACCTTCAGCGAATATGCCGAAGGTATCTATGTCTATGACGAGCACGGCAACAAGATGATCGACGGGCCGGGCGGCATGTGGTGCATGCAGCTGGGTTACGGAAATACGGAAATCGCTGATGCAATGGCGGCGCAGGCCCGCAAGATGGCCTATTGCTCCCCCTTCTCCGAAGCCACATCAGTGAGCGCCCGGTTCGCCCGCGCGATTGCCGAGCGGGCGCCGGGCGATCTCAACCGGGTGTATTTTACCACCGGCGGCTCCACTGCGGTGGACACGGCCATCCGCTTTGTCCACTTCCGCAACAACCTGCTCGGCAAACCGTCCAAGAAGCGGATCATCTCCCGCGCGCATGCCTATCACGGCGGCACATATCTGACCGCCTCGCTCAGCGGCAAGCCGGGCGAGCGCCAGTGGCTCGACACTGATCAGGCCATTCCCCATTTCCTGCCGGACGTGAACCCCTTCCGCCGCCCGGCAGGCATGAGCATCGAAGCCTTCCTCGATGAAAAGGCGGCGGATCTGGAAAACGCCATCCTGGAGCTGGGTGCGGACAACGTCGCCGCCTTTATCGCCGAGCCGGTGCTGGGCTCCGGCGGCGTGATCGTACCGCCCGCGGGCTATCACAGCCGCTGCCTGCATATCTGCCGCAAATATGACGTGCTCTATATCTCGGACGAGGTCGTCACCGGCTTCGGCCGCCTCGGCCACTGGTTTGCCTCCGAGGAGCTGTTCGGCATCACCCCCGACATCATCACCTGCGCCAAGGGTCTGACCTCGGGCTATGCCCCGATGGGCGCCGCGATCTTCTCCGACCGGCTGTTCGAAGACATCGGGGGCGATATCTCCAAAGGTGTCTATTTCACCAGCGGCTACACGTATTCCGGCCACCCGGTCTGCGCCGCCGCAGGCCTCAAGAACATCGAGATCTTCGAGCGCGACGGCATTCTGGAACATGTCCGCAGGGTGGCTCCGCATTTCCAGAAACGCCTGCATCAGCTGCAGGAGCTGCCGCTGATCGCGGATGTGCGGGGCATGGGGCTGGTGGGGTGCATCGAATGCACGCAGATCCGCGGCGGCCAGGCCAGCACGCAAAACGGCGCCGCCATCGGTGCAATGATCGACGCCCGCTGCCAGGAGCTGGGCCTGATGGTCCGCCCCTACGGCAGCATGGCGATCTTCTCGCCGCCGCTGGTGATCACCAAAGCGCAGATCGACGACATGTTTGGCATGCTGACCGAAGGCATCCAGCACGCCACCAGGGACTTGCTGGAACAGGGGTTCGAATTGGAACAGGCGCGGGCCTGAGGCCCGCATCCCAATAGAGGCGCAAACAGAAAACCCGCAGCAAGGATCAGATCGCCGCCGCCAGGGCCGCATGCCGGCGTGATCCGCAAATTTTCACCCGTATTCCCGCCGGCGCACTGTCCGGCATCATGACTGGCGCCCTGTTCGGCGGCGATGCCCTTTGGGCTGACAACAGCGCCGGGACGGCCCGGCCCCGTTTCCTAAAGCGCACCCGCCCGTCTGCGCACACCACTGGCAATCGACTCCGGCAGAAGCTGCGGAAACCCGGCTGGCAGGGTGCCCAGAACGGTTTCCAATGCGGGTTCAAGCTGCAATTGGATGTCCGCCAGGACCTCTTCAGCCAGCGCAACACCAAATCCCGCCGCCTTGGCGGCCTGCAGAAAATGCCGCGGCACAACCTCATTGATCCGGTAGTGGCCGTCCGCCGCCATGGCGAGGCGCATCCGGTTCTGGCGGATCTGCCCGTCGTCAACAGCCTTCTGCGCGCTCAGCACATCATAGAGCGGCGTCATGCGGAACCCGCCGGGGCGCAGCGCGATGCTGAAATTCTTGGCATGGCCGTCCGTTGCCCCCAGCAGCCAGAACAGAACCTGGGCACGGAAGAACGCACGCTGATCCGCCTCCGGATCGTCGCTGCCGGCCAGCAGCCCGATCCCGTCAGAGATGCCCGGCCCGCCATCCATCTGGTATTTCCCGCTGGGCGGCACCGCAAGCGCCTGGCAGAAATCCTCCTGCGGGAGGCGGATCAGCCGGCCGTCCCTGGTCCAGCGCCTGTCAAACCGCGTCACCGCAAGGCTGCGCACATCCTCAAAGTCAAGGATCTCAACTTCAGCCGCATCCATGCCCATGGCGCGGCAAAAGTTCATGCAGAAGAACTCGTTCTCGACACTGTCGGAGAGATCAATGCCTGCAGGCAGCACACCCAGCTGGGTCTTCAGGATATGGGTCGTGGGAGTCGCACCCGCCGGCCGGATCCATTCGCCCTCATGGCGCAGCAGCGCGGTTTTTTCCTGCGCACCGGCGATGGAGATCCGAAAGCCGTCCTCCTCCTGCAGCCCCAGCGGCGCGCTCGCCAGGTTCCGCAGCATGGCGGCAATTTGCGCCTCCGTCACAGGATCGCCGTCAATCGTGCCCATGCCGCCGCCCCCGTCCGCGGCGAACTGCAAGGCCCCCACGCAGTCGCGCCCGATCTTCTCCAGCATGTGCCAGGCATCGGTGCCGCCCGCGCGGACCCGCGCCGCAACGCGCTCGCGGATTGCCTGATTGTCCGGCAGCAGGTTTTCCAGATACGCGATGACAGGCCCGCCCTGATGCGCCTCCTCCCGCAAGGGCAGGGAAAGCGAGATCGGCATCGCATGTTCCCACGCCAGCCACTCTGGATCATAGGCAAAGCTGATGGCGCCGGAACCCGCAAGGCGCAGGGCCCCGACCTGCCGCCCGTTCAACAGCACCTGCATCACGCCGCCGCGCCCGCGCTTCGCCATCAGAAGATATCCTCGATCCCGGCCGCGCCGCCGCGTTCGGTCAGCCGGAACTCAAGCCCGAGCGCGGCCATGACAGCCAGCACCGTGGCCAGCTTGGTGCCTGCATCGCCATTCTCAAGCGATGAAATCGTTGCGACACGCAAATTGGTGCGGGCGCTGATATCGCCTTGCGTCCAGCCGCGCGCCTTGCGCGACCGGCGCAGCGCCTCGCCGATTTGTGCGGCTGTTCGTGCTGTGAGTTCCATGGCTCGGCCCCTTTTACGCCACAGCGTAATTCAAACAAAATTACGCTGCAACGTAAATTTTGAAAAATTACGCTGTGGCGTAACCTTTTGGCCTGTTATCTTCCTGACGGCCGGACCGGCCGGTGGCCGCCTCGCGAACACAGTCCCGCGGGAACTGATACCTGACAGTTACTAAGGGCGCCGCGCCAGCAGGTCTGCAATGTCCGGGCGGCAGGCGCCGCAGTTTGTGCCGGCCTGCAAGGCCGCGCCGACCTCTTCAACGCTCATCAGCCCGCCGCTAGCGGCAGCCTGCAGAATGCTATTGGCCCCGACGCTGAAGCAAGCGCAGATTACCGGCCCGGGGTCCGGCCGGCCCGGCGCCGGAACGCCGGTCAGAACATCCGCCGTGCAGCTGCCCGGCAGCCCTGCCAGATACTCCCGGCGGACCGCCACCGGCTCTGGCGCGGTGAACAGGGCAGCCATGACCTTGCCCTCCTGATGCAAGGCCAGCCGGGCAATACCCTTGCGGCGGTCCGTCATTACCTGCACATCTGCCTCCGGCAGCGCGAACAGATCCCGCGCAACCGCCTCCAGGTCCGCAAGCGGGGCCAGCCCGGCCAGTTCCGCCCGGTACCCGGTGCCGGTGCGTGCCACGGCCCAGTATTCCGCCCGGGGGCGCATCGGCTGCGAAGAAACCGCAAAGCCGTACCAGGCTGGCTGCCAGCGTTCCGCCGCAACAACGGCAGCCTTGCTTTCGGGCTGGCCCGAAACCGGATCAACGGCACCAGCGACAAGGTTATCTATGCGCGCAGAAGGCGCGGTTTCGCCGGACCAGTGGATCGGCACAAACAGATCGCCGGGCTGCACGTCTGCTGTGATCCGGGCCCGCAGGATGGCCTGCCCGTGCGGGCTGCTGAGCCGCAGCAGGTCCGCAGGCTGCACGCCCAGCCGCCGGGCGTCCTCCGGGTGGATGTCGGCAAAGGGTTCCGCCAGATGGCCCGACAGGCGCGGCGCTTTGCCGGTGCGGGTCATCGTGTGCCACTGGTCGCGGATGCGGCCGGTGTTCAGGCGGAGCGGATACTGGCGGCCCGGCACAGCTGCCGGGGGCCGGTGCCGGACCGCCAGCATGCGGGCCTTGCCGTCCGGGTGAAAGAACTGCCCGTCCGCAAAGAACCGGCCGCCCTGACGGTTGCGGCTGACCGGCCAGTGCACCGGGGCCAGCCCATCATAACCTGCATCGGACAGGCCGCTGAGACCGGAGATATCGAAGTCCAGCCCGAAACTGCCCGCCAGCCCGGACAAGGCCGCATGCTCGCGGAAGATCTGCGCCGGAGACTGGTAATCGAACGCCGCGCCCCAGCCCATGCGCCGGCCCGCATCGGCCAGAATGTCCCAGTCCGGGCGGGCCTCACCCGGCGGCGGCAGGGCGGCGCGCTGGCGGCTGATGGTGCGGTCCGAATTGGTGACGGTGCCGTGTTTTTCCGCCCAGGCGGCGGCGGGCAGCAGCACATCCGCCAGCCGGGCGGTATCGGTTGCAGTGGTGATGTCGCTGACCACGGTGAAATCGCAAGCCTTGATCGCGGCAGATACAGCATCGGCCTCTGGCATGGTCACAGCAGGGTTGGTGTGGATGATCCACAGCGCCTTGAGCCGCCCATCGCCTGCAGCGCGGAACATATCCACCGCCTTCAGGCCCGCGCGGTCAGGCATCGCGGGCGCCCCCCAGAACGCCTGCACCGCATCCCGGTGGCGGCTGTTTTCCAGATCCATGTGGCAGGCCAGCATATTGGCCAGCCCGCCAACCTCGCGCCCGCCCATGGCATTGGGCTGGCCAGTCACCGAGAACGGCCCGCAGCCGGGCGTGCCGATCCGGCCCGTGGCCAGATGGCAATTCAGGATGGCATTCACCTTGTCCGCACCGGAGGTGGACTGGTTCACCCCCTGGCTGAAGACCGTCACTACCTTTTCCGTGTGCATCCACAGATCGCAGAAAGCCGTTATTTCGCTGTCAGACAGTCCGGTCACCCTCGCATCGGCGGCATAGGCAGCGTCCAGCGCCCCGCCCAGCCCCTCCACATGCTGCAGATATTCCGCATCCAGCGCACCGCCTTCGTGAAGCGCCGCCAAGAGCCGGTTAAACAGCGCCACATCGCTGCCTGCCCGCAGTTTCAGATGCATGTCCGCCTGATCGCAGCTGACGGTGCGGCGCGGGTCGATCACCACCAGTTTGGTGCCGCGCGCCTTCCGCGCCGCCAGGATGCGCTGATGCAGCACCGGGTGGCACCAGGCCAGGTTGGAGCCGACCAGAACAATCAGATCGGCCTCGTCGAGATCCTCATAGGTGCCGGGCACCGTGTCGGTGCCAAAGGCGCGCTTGTGCCCTGCCACGGTAGACGCCATACAAAGGCGCGAGTTGGTGTCGATATTGGCGGAGCCGAGAAAGCCCTTCATCAGCTTGTTGGCGACATAATAATCCTCGGTCAGCATCTGGCCCGACAGGTAAAAGCCGACGCTGCCCGGGCCGTGCTGCTCCACCGCCTGCCGGAACCTGGCAGCCACAAGGTCCAGCGCGCTGTCCCAATCGGTTTCCTTCCCGTTCACCTGCGGTGCCAGCAGGCGGCCCTCCAGCCCCAGCGTCTCCCCCAGCGCCAGCCCCTTGGAGCAGAGGCGGCCGCGGTTGGCCGGGTGCTCCGGGTCACCGCGCACCGCCTGACCGCCCTGCCCGTCCGGGCGCAGCAGCACGCCGCAGCCGGTGCCGCAATAGGGGCAGGTGGACCGGACCTCCTGGCAAGCCGCTCCCGCCATCACGCCGCGCTCCGCTTGCCAAGGGCATCGCCGTCTATCAGCAGGCGGCTGCCGTCCACCCGCACCGGATAGGTGCCGATCCGGCCCTCATCCACCCCCTGCGCCGCACCGGTGTTCAGATCGAACACCCAGTTGTGCAGCGGACAGGTGACGCTTTGCCCGTGCACGATGCCCTCGGACAGCGGGCCGCCCTTGTGCGGGCAGCGGTCGTCGGCGGCAAACACCTCTGCCGCGCCGGTGCGGAACAGGGCAACGCAGCCCGCCGGGGTTTTCACCACCCGCGCGCCATGCAGCGGGATGTCGTCGATATGGCCGATGTCGATCCAATTCATTCCGCAGCCTCCAGAGTGAGATTGGCAAGCGGCGCGTATTGCGCCCGTGTGGCGCTGTCCTGCGCGTGCTCCGCCCAGGGGTCCTTGCGGTAGACGGACTGCGACAGCTGAAACCGCTCTGCCAGCACCCTGCGGTTCTCCGCATCGTCCACGATCTGCGCCTTGACCCAGTCGAGCCCCACCCGGTCAAGCCATTTGTAGATCCGGTCCAGATACCGGGCGTTTTCGCGGTAGATCTGGGTCATGGCCGAGATCACCTCGATCGCCTCCTCCCCGGTTGCCGCCTTGCACAGCAGCTCGGTGCCCTTGATTTCCATCCCCGCGGCGCCGCCGACGTGGATTTCATAGCCGCTGTCGACGCAGACCACGCCGATGTCCTTGCAGGTCGCCTCGGCGCAGTTGCGCGGGCAGCCGGAGACCGCCAGTTTCAGCTTGTGCGGCGTCCAGGACCCCCACAGGTGTTTCTCCAGCTTGATGCCCAGCCCGGTGGAGTCCTGGGTGCCAAAGCGGCAATGGTCGGTGCCGACACAGGTTTTTACCGTGCGCAGTCCCTTGGAATAGGCATGGCCGGAAACCAGTCCGGCGCGGTTCAGGTCGGACCAGATCTCGGGCAGGTCCTCACCCCGGACGCCCAGCAGGTCGATACGCTGGCCGCCGGTCACCTTGACCGTCGGCACCGCGAATTTGTCGGCAGCATCGGCAATCGCGCGCAGCTCATCCGGGGTGGTGATACCACCCCACATCCGCGGCACCACGGAAAAGGTGCCGTCCTTCTGGATGTTGGCGTGCTTGCGCTCGTTCACAAAACGGCTTTGGGGATCGTCCCGGTACTCCAGCGGCCAGTCGGCCAGCAGGTAGTAGTTCACCGCCGGGCGGCAGACATGGCAGCCGTTGGGGGTGGTCCAGCCCAGCTCCTGCCAGACCGCGGCCTGGCTTTTCAGCTCCTGAGATTTGATCAGGCGGCGCACGTCCTCGTGGGTGTGGCTGGTGCAGCCGCAGACGGGTTGGGCCTGAGGCGCCGCGTAGCCGTCCCCCAGCGTCACCGCCAGCAGCTGATCCACCAGCCCGGTGCAGGTGCCGCAGGAGGCGCTGGCCTTGGTCGTGGCGCGGATCGCGCCAAGGTCTGTTGCGCCGCCTTTGATGGCGCGGGTGATCTGTCCCTTGCAGACGCCGTTGCAGCCGCAAATCTCCGCCTCAGGCGGCAAGGCTGCAACGGCTGACAGAGGGTCCGCGGAGGCGCCCCCCTGAAAGGCCGGGCCGAAGATCAGCGCCTCGCGCATCTCTTCGATGTCTGTACCGTCCTTGATCAGGCCGAAGAACCAGCTGCCGTCGGCAGTGTCGCCATACATCACAGCGCCGATCAGCCGGTCGTCCTCGATCACCAGCCGCTTGTAGACGCCGCGGGCGGGATCGCGGAAGACGATATCCTCGCGGGTCTCGCCCTCGGCAAAATCCCCGGCGCTGAACAGGTCGCAGCCAGTGACCTTGAGCTTGGTCGCCAGTTCCTTGACCGCAAAGGCATTCGGCTGGCCCAGAAGGCTGTCCGCCAGCACCCTGGCCTGATCGTACAGCGGCGCCACCAGACCAAACAGATTGCCGGCAAACTCCACGCATTCGCCGACCGCATAGATATCCGGGTCCGAGGTCTGCATCTGCGCGTTCACCTCGATACCGCGCGCCACATCCAGATGCGCGTCATTGGCCAGCCGGGTTTCCGGGCGGATGCCCACCGCCATCACCACCAGATCGGCCCCCAGCGTCTCGCCGCTTTCCAGCAGCACCGCTTGCGCCCGGTCCTCGCCGAGGATCGCCTTGGTGGAGGCCTGGGTTTTCACGGTGATGCCGCGCGCCTCCAGATCCTTGCGCAGCAGATACCCCGCCGCCTCATCCAGCTGGCGCTCCATCAGGTGGCCCGTCAGGTGCAGCACGGTCACATCCATGCCGCGTTCCTTGAGCCCGGCAGCAGCCTCCAGCCCGAGGAGGCCGCCGCCGATCACCACCGCCTTGCCGCCCTTGGCGGCAGCCTCGATCATCGCATTTGTGTCGTCCAGGTCGCGGTAGGAGACCACCCCCGGCAGATCGTGCCCCGGCACCGGGATGATAAAGGGGGCGGAGCCGGTGGCGATCACCAGCTTGTCATACGGCACATGGCCGTTTTCGCCCTCGACCACTTTCATTTCCCGGTCGATCTTCACCACCTGTTCGCCGAACCGGCAGGTGATGCCGCGCTCCGCGTACCAGTCGTCCGAATGGGTGACGATCTCCTCATAGGTCTTCTCGCCGGACAGCACCGGGCTCAGCATGATGCGGTTGTAATTGCCGCGCGGCTCGGCGTTGAAAAGCGTGATGTCATAGGCGCCGGGATCGGCATCGAGCAAATGCTCGATCACCCGGCCAGAGGACATGCCGGCCCCGATGATGACGAGTTTCTGGGTCATGGTCTCACTCCGCTGCAATCTTGTCTGCGGCTGGTTTGGGGGCGGGTTTCGCCCCGTGCTCGTACTCCTCAAGGAAATCGAGCACCTCCTGCCGGTAGGTGTAGTAATCCGGGTGCTCCAGCAGCGCCTTGCGGGTGCGGGGGCGCGGCAGGTCGACGTCTGTGATCTTGCCGATAGTGGCCTGCGGGCCGTTGGTCATCATCACCACCCGGTCGGCCAGCAGGATCGCCTCATCGACATCGTGGGTGACGCAGATGGCGGTCACCTTGGTGCGGCTCCAGACCTCCATCAGCACCTCCTGCAGCTCCCAGCGGGTCAGGCTGTCGAGCATGCCGAAGGGTTCATCCAGCAGCAGGAGTTTCGGGGAGAGCGCAAAGGCGCGGGCGATGCCGACCCGCTGCTGCATGCCGTTCGACATCGCATTTGCGGGCTTGTCCATCGCATCCGCCAGGCCGACGCGCTCCAGGTAGTATTCCACCACGTCCTGCCGTTCGGCCTGCGTCGCCTTGGGGTAGACCTTGCCGACCCCGATGGCGCAGTTCTCCCGCGCGGTCAGCCAGGGGAACAGGTTGGGCGACTGGAACACCACGGCGCGCTCCGGGTCGGCACCCTCGACATGGCGGCGGTCCAGCTTGATCGCCCCCTTGGAGATCGGGTTCAGCCCCGCCGCCATGGTCAGCACCGTGGACTTACCGCAGCCCGAGTGGCCGATCAGAGAGATGAACTCGCCCTTGCTGATCTTGAGGTTGAAATCCTCGACCACCGTCAGCGGCCCCTTGGGCGTCGGGTAGATCTTGTGGAGCTGCGAGAAATCCAGAAACCGCTCCCCGGTGATCGACTTCGCGGCCTCCGCCACAGCCGCCGGCAGCCCGTGGATCGGGGTCACATCCGGCAGGGTCTTGGCCCCCTCGGCCCGCGCCTTAATGCCAATGTCCATCAGGCAGGAGGTGACCGCCGCCCGCAGGCGCTTGAAGCCTTCGTCCGTGTTCATCGCGGACCGGTCGCGCGGGCGGGGAAAGGCGACGGGAAACGTCTCGCCCAGGCTGCCGTCCGGGTTCAGGACGAGGATGCGGTCGGCCAGCAGAATGGCCTCGTCCACGTCGTTGGTGATCAGCACGCAGGTCTTCTTGCCCGCCTCCCTGATGGCGTCGATTTCATCCGCCAGATTGGCCCGCGTCAGTGCGTCCAGCGCCGACAGCGGCTCATCCAGCAAGAGCATCTCCGGGTCCATCGCCAGCGCCCGCGCCACGTTGACCCGCTGGCGCATGCCCCCCGACAGTTCCGCAGGGCGGCGGTGCGCAGCATGGCTGAGGCCAACCATTTCCACATAGTGATCGACCTTTGCCTGCTTCTCCGCCTTGGGCAGGCTTGGGAAGATGGTCTCCACTGCAAGCCAGACATTGCCGTTCACCGTCAGCCAGGGCATCAGCGAATAATTCTGAAAAACCACACCGCGCTCGGGACCGGGGCCGGTGATCTCCCTGCCCCGGTACGTGACCGATCCTTGCGACGGCCTTTCCAGCCCGGCCATCAGATTGATCAGCGTTGTCTTGCCGGTGCCGGAAAAGCCCAGCAGCACCAGGAACTCGCCCTCCTGCACCTCCAGATTGATGCCGTTCAGAACCTGCGTGCGGCGGGTGCCCTCGCCAAAGCTCTTGGAGACGTTTTTGAATTCAAGAATGCTCATGGCGGCTCACCGGTTGTTCGTGAAGGTAAACAGCGACTGCAGCGCGTACATCACCCGGTCCAGGAGGAAGCCGATGATGCCGATGGTCAGCACCGCAACGATGATCCGGGCCAGCGACTGGCTGGAGCCGTTCTGGAACTCGTCCCAGACAAACTTGCCAAGGCCCGGGTTCTGCGCCAGCATTTCGGCCGCAATCAACACCATCCAGCCGACCCCCAGCGACAGCCGCAGCCCGGTGAAGATCAGCGGCAGCGCCGACGGCAGCACCAGCTTGGTGATCTTGGTCCAGGTGTTCATCTTCAGAACCTTGGAGACATTCACCAGGTCCTTGTCGATGGAGGCGACTCCAAGCGCGGTATTGATCAGCGCAGGCCACAGCGAACACAGGGTGACGGTGATGGCCGAGACCAGGAAGGATTTTGCGAACAGCCCGTCATTGCTGGCATAAAGCGCCGAAACCACCATGGTCACGATCGGCAGCCAGGCCAGCGGCGACACCGGCTTGAAGATCTGCACCAGCGGGTTGATGGCCGCGTTTGCAGCCGGAGAAAGCCCGGCCAGGATGCCCAGCGGGATCGCCACGGCGGCGGCGATCAGAAACCCGAAAAAGACCGTCAGGATCGAGGTCCCGATCTGCTGGTAATAAGACGGCGCGCCGGTAAAGGGGATGTCCTTCACCCGCTCCGGCTGGCCGCGGTCGATGAACCGCTGGTTGCGGGCCTCCACCTTCTCGGAATGGGCACGCTCCTTGGCGGCCTTGGCCCGGGCATCCTGATGCAGGTTCACCGCCTCACTCCACACCGCCCCCGGGCCGGGGATCGCACCCAGCGAGGTCTGCACCTTGGGCGCCAGCACGGCCCACAGCATCAGGAAGGCGGCGATGGCGATGACGGGAACCGCAAGCAGGCGCCAGATTTCCTTCATCTGCGCCTTGGGGTTGTCTCCGGCGGCGGCCTTCAAAACGGGGGTGATCCAGGCCAGTCCAAAAACCTGGAGCCAGGCGTCCATCTTGCTGATGCGGGTGAACAGCCGGGCGCGGCGGGCCTCCTTCTGGTGACTGGTGGGGCTCAGCGTATCGGGGTCGGCGATCGTCATGGTGTCGTCCTCTGGGAATTGCTGAGGGAGGGGAACGCCGCCCGCTCCTGCGGGCGCTCCGCCCCCCTGCCCTCCTGTCCGGGGTCAGCCCTGAATGGCGCTGCCAACGACGGTCTGGCCGGACTTCAGTCCGATCGGCAGGCTGTCGATATAGGCGTTGGGCGTTTTGCCATCGAAGGGAATGGCGTCGATGATGTCTTCTGCGGGCGCCGGGGCCTTGTAGCCGTCACTGTCCCAGGGAAAATCCGCCTCATCAGCGAGGCCGTCGGCGACCAGCAGCCGGGCGGCTTCCAGATAGATCTCCGGCTTGTAGACAGAGCGGGCAACCTCGTCATACCAGCTGTCCGGCTTGGGCTCGGCAATCTGCCCCCAGCGGCGCATCTGGGTCAGGTACCAGACCGCGTCCGAGTAGAACGGAAAGGTGGCGTTGTAGCGGAAGAATACGTTGAAATCCGGGACATCGCGTGTATCGCCCTTCTCGTATTCGAAGGTGCCGGTCATCGAATTGGCGATCACCTCATAATCGGCGCCGACATATTCAGGCCGCGACAGGATCTCCACCGCTTCGGGGCGGTTGGCGTTTTCGTTTTCATCCAGCCACTGCGCCGCACGGATCAGCGCCTTGACCACCGCCAGCGTGGTGTTCGGGTTTTCCTCGGCAAATTCCGCCGTGATGCCGAACACCTTTTCCGGGTTGTTCTTCCACAGCTCATAGTCGGTGATCACCGGCACGCCGATGCCCTTGAACACCGCCTGCTGGTTCCACGGCTCACCGACGCAGTAGCCGGAGATCGTGCCGGCCTCCAGCGTCGCGGGCATCTGCGGCGGCGGCGTCACCGACAGGAACGCCTCGGCGCCGATCTGCCCGGTCACGTTCTCCGGCGAGTAATAACCGGGATTGACGCCGCCCGCCGCCAGCCAGTAGCGCAGCTCATAGTTATGGGTGGAGACCGGGAACACCATGCCCATGTTGAACGGCTTGCCTCTGGCGTTGAACTCCTCGATCACCGGCTTCAGGTAGGAGGCGGAGATCGGATGCGCGATCCGGCCGTCCGCGTCCCTGGGCAGGTTCGGCTTCATCATCTCCCACACGTCATTGGACAGCGTGATGCCGTTGCCGTTCAGGTCCATCGAAAACGGCGTGACGATATGCGCCTCGGTGCCGTAGCCGATGGTCGCGGCCAGCGGCTGGCCTGCCAGCATATGGGCACCGTCCAGCGTGCCGTCGATCACCCCATCCAGCAGAACCTTCCAGTTCGCCTGCGCTTCCAGCGTGACAAACAGCCCCTCGTCATCGAAAAAGCCCCGCTCATAGGCCACCGCCAGCGGCGCCATATCCGTCAGCTTGATAAAGCCGAAGGTCAGCACATCCTTTTCCAGCTCCAGGGTGGCCGCCAGGGCCGGCCCGGTCAGTGCGGTTGAGGCCGCAAGCGCCATGATCAGTGTCTTCATCGGGTTGGTTCCTTATCCTAGCTGTGTCCGGCGGCGGGTGCCGGAACAGAAAAAGCCGCTGACACGCACCGCCAGGAGGAGTGGCGGCGGGTCGAGCGGCTTTGCTCAGTGAACCCCGGTCTTCGGGAAAATTCTCAGTCAGGCTCCGTTGCCTGTCTGACCTCAGACTGCCGGAAGACCCGGGGTGCGCCAAAGGGTATTTTGCGTGCGCAGCATAAAATTCTGCATTGCAGCGTACCGATGCGGATGGCTGCCTGCTTTTTCATCAATCTGCAGCCCGGGGATCAAAAACACGGCCCTCCCAAAACCAGGTCTGCAGCAGGCCAGCCGCTTCCGATTCTCCCGCTGCCAATATCCGTGCGCTGTTTGAGCCTTCCGGTTACGAAGAACCGGCCGGCAAATCCGCGCGCCTCCCGCCAAAGACGGCCCGGTAAAGATCGCATCGGTCAGCGGGACACAGCCGGCGGGGATCCGCGTCAGGCTCATGCCAGCAGCCCCGCCGCCGTGACCAGCGCCTGCGCCACTTCGGCAACGCGCTTGTTCTGGTCCATCGCCGCCTTGCGCAGCAGCGCATAGGCTTCGTCCTCGCCGATGCCGCGGGCCTTCATCACCATTCCCTTGGCGCGGTCGATCACCTTGCGCTCTTCCAGCGCGCGCTTGGCCTCGGCCAGTTCCGTCCGCATCCGCTGAAACAGCCGGAACCGGGCAATGGCCGCCTCCAGAACCGGCTTCAGCCGGGCCGGATGCAACCCGTCAACCACATAGGCCGAAACCCCCGCCTCCACCGCGGCGGCAGACAGCCCGTCCTCGCTGCGCCCGGCGAAAATGGCCACCGGCCTGTCCTTGGACCCGGATGCCAGCGTCAGCTCCTCCAGCACATCGCGGGAGGGATTGGCGATACCGATCAGCACCACATCCGGGTCGCGCATCTGTATCTGGCGCGCAAGCCCCGATGGTTCCGGGATCACCTGGACGTTAAAATCCCCGGCGTCCCGCAGCCCTTCCACAATCATGAGGGCGCGGTCACGGTCGGTTTCGACAACGGTAATGGACAGGGCATCCGGCATGCGCAGAACACTGCAGAGCGCAGCGGGCGGCTGTAAAGGACGCTTGTACGGCACCCATTCCGGTTATCCTGCAGGCGCCGGATTTTTGGGCAATCTGCCCGGACATCCGGCACCGCAAAGACACGCCCCGGCGGTGATCCTTGTGCGCTCCAACGCCGGGGCTGCGCCTTAGACGGTTGCCGCAGCAGCAGGAAGCGGCTAAGCAGGCAGCGGCGCAGTTGGAGTTGCGAGGCGAGAGTGAAAGCTGTTTCTGGATGCCCCGGTTCCGCCGCCGCAACCCTGGTCAGGAAGCGGTCTTTGTCCTTCATGCTGCTGCGGGTGATCCGCGGCCATCAAAGCGACGATGACATTTCCCTTGGCGCCTTTCTGGAACAGCTCGGCGACCGGTCCTTCGGCTGGGCCATTCTCTTGTCCTGCCTGATCAACCTGCTGCCGCTGCCGCCGGGGGCAACCCTTGTCACCGCCCTGCCGCTGCTGTTCTTCTGCGCCCAGATGGGGCTTGGCTTTGCCAATGTCCGGCTGCCGCGCAGGATCGCCCGGATCCGGATTTCCGGCGCGGCCATGCGCCGGATCGTGCTGCGCCTGCGCCCGGTGTCGCGGCGGCTGGAGCGGATTGCCCGGCCGCGCCTTGGGGCAATGTTCCAGCCGCGTCGGGAACAGCTGACCGGCGGCCTGCTGTTTCTGGTCTCGCTGGCGCTGTTCATTCCCCTGCCTCTCAGCGGCTGGTTTCCGGCCATCGCCCTGTTCATCACCAGCATCGGGCTGGTGGAGCGGGACGGAGGGATCGTGCTGGCAGGGGCCTGCGCCGGGCTGCTGTCGATTGCCCTGACGGTGTTTGTGGCCGCCTCGCTCCTGATCGGGGCCAACAGCCTGCTGCACTGACCCGCATCCGCAACACTGCGCCTGCAGCAGTTTGCGCGCGCCTTTTGGCAGTTGTCCCGCCCGCCCCCGGCACCTATATTGCAGGCACCGGAAATGGAGATTTTATGTCCTGGTAAGGATGGGAGGCAGCACGCCTCCCGGTGCACAGCAGCCGATTGAACCGCCCGCCTCCCGGCGGAGAGCGGCCCGGCCTCTGTGCACGCAATTTTCCCTTACCCATGCGCCCGGGCCCACCCCGCGGCAACGACATGAAAGACACCCCAATGACACGGGACTATTCCCAGTTCTTTTCCAGCCCGCTGGACACGCAAAAACCTTCCCTCTCCCCGCTGCAGGCCCTGGGCTGGCAGCCGCATTTCGCGCAGCAGGTCAGCACCGAAGAGATGGCCGCCACCCCGCCCGTCCGCATCACCGCGGTGCACCGCAGCGCGCTGCACGCCGCAGGCGGCGGGTTTGAAACCACCCTGCCGCCGCGCCCGGATGCAACCGTCGGCGACTGGCTGATGCTGGACCGCGCGCTGCCGCAGAACAGCCGGCTGCTGGAGCGCGCCAGCCTGATCCGGCGCCGGGCGCCCGGCACCGGACGGCAGGACCAGCTGATCGCGGCCAACATCGATACCGGTTTTGCCGTCACTTCCTGCAACCAGGATTTCAACACCGCCCGGCTGGAACGCTACCTGGCGCTGATGCTGGAAGCGCAGATCACCCCGGTCATCGTGCTGACCAAGGCGGACCTGACGGATGATCCCCAGGCCTATGTTCAGGCCGCCCGCGCCATCTCGGACAGGGCCGAAGTAGTGGCGCTGGACGCCCGTGGCGGCGACGTGCAGACCGCGCTGGCGCCCTGGTGCAAACCCGGGCGGACGGTGGCCTTCCTCGGCTCGTCGGGTGTTGGCAAATCGACGCTGGCCAATGCGCTGCTCGGCACAAGCGCCATCGCCACGCAAGAGATCCGCGAGGACGACGCCAAGGGCCGCCACACCACCACGCACCGCGAATTGCACGCGGCACCGAACGGCTGCCTGATCCTCGACACCCCCGGGATGCGGGAATTGCAGCTGACCGGGGCGGCGGACGGCATCAGCAGCCTGTTTGCAAACATCACGGACCGCGCCGCGGGCTGCCGCTTCAGCAACTGCCGCCACGACAGCGAACCGGGCTGCGCTGTCCTGCAGGCCGTCGAACAGGGGGAGATCGAACAGGCCCAGCTGGACCGCTGGCGCAAGCTGATGGCCGAGGACGCCTTCAACTCCGCCAGCCTCGCGGAGCGCCGCGCCCGCGGCAAGGCCTTTGGCAAGATGGTCCGCGGCGCCAAGAAGATCAAAGAAAAGCGGAGGTGACGTGATGCTGGCTTCGAAAACCGGCCGGATTGTCTGGCATGACCTGTTCACCCCGGACCGGACCCGCGCGATGGACTTCTACCGGCAGGCCGCGGGCTGGCGCTACCAGACCGAACAGGCCGCCGACTTCGCCTGGGGCGGCGGTGAAAAGGCGTTTGTCCTGGCACTGCTGGACGGCGAGGCGGGGGCGGGGTTCGCGGAGACCCCGCCTGGCCTGCAGGACGGCTGGATCCCCTATGCCGAAGTTTCCGATGTCGACGCTGCCGCGGCGCAGGCCGAAGATCGGGGCGGAGACATTCTCCGATCCCCGTTCGAGGTGCCCGGCGTCGGGCGCAACGCGCTGCTGCGCGATCCCTTGGGAGCGCTGCTTGGTATTTCGCTCTCACGCCACAGCTTCCCTGCGCCAGCCCGGCAATTCGGCCCCGAGATCTACCTGTCAAACGGCGCGGGCTTTCCTGCGGAG
>NZ_JAQNCY010000019.1 GCF_028368855.1 Leisingera sp. SS27
GATCAAGACGCTGATTTCCGACAGCTCCGGCCAGGTGGCGCGCGGTGTCGATCTGGTCGGCAAGGCGGGCGACGCGCTGCAAAGCATCGTCAGCCAGGTCACCCATATCTCGCAGCTGGTTTCTGGCATCGCCGAGGGTGCGGCGGAGCAGTCCACCGGCCTGAATGAGATCAACACCGGGGTCACCCAGCTGGATCAGGTCACGCAGCAGAACGCGGCGATGGTGGAAGAGGCCACCGCGGCCGGCCACATGCTGAAGACCGACGCCTCCAAGCTGAGCGATCTGGTGGCCCACTTCAAGACCGCAGGCGGCGGTTTTGCGGCGGCCCCGGCGCCAACGGCGAAACCCGCCGCCGCCCCGGCCCCTGCGCCAACGGCCCATGGCGGCGATGACTGGGACATCCAGCCCGCCCCGCAGCCCGCCGCCGCGGCCGCCAGCGGCAACGCCGCCCGGGATCTGTGGCAGGATTTCTAAGCCGGAACAGGCCTTTGAAGACAAAAATACGCCCGGGGAGATATCCCCGGGCGTTTGCACCTTGCGCGCAGGCGGGATGGGCGCCGGCCGGCAGATGGAGGACGGTTCACTCAAAATGCGGCAAAAAACTCAGGCAATACGGCGTGAAAATGCGGGCGGGGCTTGCCGGGGTAGGGGTTTGTTAGAAACTGCAGCCTAAACAAGCAGGCAATAGACCTGCAATGAAGGCTCTGAATACATGTCCAGAATACCCGCTTTTCTCTACCGCTTGCCTGTCCGTATCTACGCGCTTTCGGCGCTTGCGCTGTCGCTGATGGCGCTGCTGACCTTCCTGCTGCTCTCGCAGTCCGTCAAAAACGCCTATGAGATGCGCTATACGGAGCTGCACAATGTCACCGACACGGCCGTCAGCCTGCTGCGCGACCTGGAGGAAGGGGTTCAATCTGGCCGTTTGACGCCGGAGGAAGCGCGTGACCTCGGCCGCGAGCGTTTGACCGCGCTGCGCTTTGGCGACTCGGGATATGTCTTTGTCTTCGACCACGACCTGGTGGTTCAGGCCCACCCGGTGGTACCGGATTGGGTTGGCACCAACCAGGGTGCTTATGAGGATGTGACCGGCATCAAGGTGTTCCAGGAGCTGGAGAAAATTGCCGCCTCCAAAGGGGCGGGGGAGCTGACCTATTTCTTCAAGAAGCCCGACTCTGAGGTGATGGAAGCCAAGATCGGCTATGTGCAGGCGTATCAGCAGTGGGGCTGGATCATCGGCACCGGCGCTTATGTGTCGGATATCGAGGCCGATGTTGCGATGATGCGCAACGAGGCGCTGGTCGTGCTTGGCGTAAGCCTGGTGGCGCTGATGGTTGCTGCCTATTTCATCACCCGCAGCGTGACTGGCCCGCTGACCGGCCTGAAGAACCGGATGCAGACGATGGCGGACGGCGACACCAGCAGCGAAATCCCCTCGGCAGAGGCGCGCAGCGAACTGGGTGAGATTGCTCGCAGTGTCGACGTCTTCCGCCAGGCGCTGATCCGGCAGCAGGAGCTGGAAGACGCGGAGCATGCGCTGAATGAAAAGCGCAGCAAGGTGGTGGCGGCGCTCAGCAGCAAGCTGTCGGCGCTGTCGCAGGGCGACCTGAGTGCGCAGATCACCGAGACCTTCCCTCAGGATTACGAACAGCTGCGCCAGGATTTCAACACCACCGCGCAAAACCTCAGCGCGACGGTGGAGCAGGTGATCGCCGCCGCCGCCAGTATCCGCAATGGCGCCTCCGAGATCAGCCAGGCCTCTGACGACCTGTCGCACCGCACCGAAAGCCAGGCCGCGACGCTGGAACAGACCGCCGCGGCGCTGGATGAACTGACCGCTTCCGTCAAATCCGCCGCCGAGGGCGCCCGCAGCGTCGAGGCCACCATGGAGGACGCCAAGCAGGAGGCCCGCAACAGCGGCGAGGTGGTGCAGAGCGCGGTCTCGGCGATGACCGAGATCGAGGAAAGCTCCAACAAGATCAGCCAGATCATCTCTGTGATCGACGATATCGCCTTCCAGACCAACCTCTTGGCGCTGAATGCCGGCGTCGAGGCAGCGCGGGCCGGCGAGGCAGGCCGCGGCTTTGCGGTGGTGGCATCCGAAGTCAGGGCGCTGGCGCAGCGGTCCTCTGACGCGGCGATGGAGATCAAGACGCTGATTTCCGACAGCTCCGGCCAGGTGGCGCGCGGTGTCGATCTGGTCGGCAAGGCGGGCGACGCGCTGCAAAGCATCGTCAGCCAGGTCACCCATATCTCGCAGCTGGTTTCCGGCATCGCCGAGGGTGCGGCGGAGCAGTCCACCGGCCTGAATGAAATCAATACCGGTGTCACCCAGCTGGATCAGGTCACGCAGCAGAACGCGGCGATGGTGGAAGAGGCCACCGCGGCCGGCCACATGCTGAAGACCGACGCCTCCAAGCTGAGCGATCTGGTGGCCCACTTCAAGACCGCAGGCGGCGGTTTTGCGGCGGCCCCGGCGCCAACGGCGAAACCCGCCGCCGCCCCGGCCCCTGCGCCAACGGCCCATGGCGGCGATGACTGGGACATCCAGCCCGCCCCGCAGCCCGCCGCCGCGGCCGCCAGCGGCAACGCCGCCCGGGATCTGTGGCAGGATTTCTAAGCCGGAACAGACCTTTGAAGACAAAAAACGCCCGGGGAGATATCCCCGGGCGTTTTCCGTTTCGGTCCGTCAGGAGCGGATCAGCCGATGATGGCGTTCAGCGCCGGGCTGGGGCGCATCACCTTGGCCTTCAGCTCCACGCTGGGGCGGTAGTAGCCGCCGATATCTGCGGGCGCGCCTTGGGCGGCGGCCAGCTCGCTGATGATCTGCTCTTCCTTGGCGCCCAGTTCTTCGGCGATGGGGGCGAAATGCGCTGCGAGCTCGGCATCCTCGGTCTGGGCCGCCAGCGCCTCGGCCCAGTAGCGGGCGAACCAGTAGTGGCTGTCGCGGTTGTCGGGCTGGCCGGCCTTGCGCGAGGGTGAGCGGTTGTGGTCGAGGATGCCTTGGGTTGCGTCCTCAGCCGCGCGGCCCAGCACGCCGGCCTTGGCGTTGCCTTTGACGTCGGCCAGGAAGTTCAGCGACTCGCCCAGGGCGCAGAATTCACCCATCGAATCCCAGCGCAGGTGGTTCTCCTCGACCAGCTGCTGCACGTGCTTGGGGGCAGAGCCGCCCGCGCCGGTTTCGAACAGCCCGCCGCCCTGCATAAGCTTGACGATCGACAGCATCTTGGCCGAGGTGCCCAGCTCCAGGATCGGGAACAGGTCGGTGAGGTAGTCGCGCAGCACGTTGCCGGTGATGGCGATGCTGTCTTTGCCTGCGGTGATGGTCTCCAGCGACAGGCGGGTGGCTTCGCGCGGCGCCATGATCTGGAACTTGTCCGCAACGCCTGCTGCATCGAGCGCAGGCTGAACATATTTGATCAGCTCCGCGTCATGGGCGCGGTTTGCGTCCAGCCAGAAGATCGCTTCGGAGCCGGTCAGGCGCTGGCGGTCCATCGCCAGCAGGATCCAGTTCTCGATCGGGGCTTTCTTGACGGTGCAGGACCGCCATATGTCGCCGGTTTCCACGTCATGGGAATGCAGCGTCTCGCCGTTGGCCAGAACGATACGGATGGTACCGTCGGCGGGCGCCTCAAACGTGGTCGGGTGGGAGCCGTATTCCTCTGCCTTCTGGGCCATCAGGCCAACGTTGGCGACCGCGCCCGCGGTGGTCACGTCCAGCGCGCCGTTGGCTTTGAAGAAGCTGATGGTCTCGTCATAGACGGATGCATAGCAGCGGTCGGGGATCACGCAGTTGGTGTCGCCCTTGTTGCCGTTCTGGTCCCAGCCTTTGCCGCCGGCGCGGATCACCGCAGGCATGGAGGCGTCGATGATCACGTCGGAGGGCACATGCAGGTTGGTGATGCCCTTGTCGCTGTCCACCATGTACATGTCCGGGCGGTCAGCGCGCACCGCTTCGATGGCGGCGGTGATTTCGGCGTTGCCTTTGACGCGTTCCAGCAGGTCGCCCATGCCGGAGTTCGGGTTCACACCCAGCGCGTCCAGCTCAGCGCCGTATTTCTCGAACACCGGTGCCAGCCAGGCCTTGACCGCGTGGCCGAAGATGATCGGGTCGGAGACCTTCATCATGGTGGCCTTCATGTGCAGCGAGAACATGGTGCCGTCGGCCTTGGTGTCGGCAATCGCTTCGCCAAGGAAGGACGACAGCGCCTTCACCGACATGAAGGTGGCGTCGGCCACGGTGCCCTCTTCCAGCGGCCAGCCGTCTTTCAGCACGGTGACGGCGCCGTCCTTGGCCACGAACTCGATCTTTGCGTTACCGGCCTGGGCGGCGGTGATGGTGGCGGATTTCTCGTTGGCATAGAAATCGTTGCCCGGCATCGAGGAGACCTTGGTCTTGCTGTCGGCCGACCATGCACCCATCGAATGCGGGTTCTTCTGAGCGAAGTTCTTCACCGCCTTGGCCGCGCGGCGGTCAGAGTTGCCTTCGCGCAGGACCGGGTTCACCGCGGAGCCCTTGATCGCGTCATAACGGGCGCGCACGTCTTTTTCGGCGTCTGTCTGCGGCTCCTCGGGATAGTCCGGGAGAGCATAGCCCTGGGCCTGCAGTTCCTTGATGGCGGCGGTCAGCTGCGGCACAGAGGCGGAGATGTTCGGCAGCTTGATCACGTTGGCGTCCGGGGTTTTCACCAGCTGGCCCAGCTCGGCCAGGTCATCGCTCTGGCGCTGTGCTTCGGTCAGGTTCTCCGGGAAGGCCGCGATGATGCGGCCGGCCAGCGAAATGTCCTTGGTGCCGACGGTCACACCGGCGGCAGACGCGAACTTGCGGATGATCGGCAGGAAGGATGCCGAGGCCAGTTCGGGCGCTTCGTCTACAATGGTATACAATATGTCCGGGGTTTGATTTTCTGCCATGTTCCACAACCTTTCAGCGATCTCGGAGGCGTTTATGACGTCAGCAGGGCCAGGCCCGTGCCGGGGGTTATTCCAGTGATGTTCCAGCGCGGCATGACGGGGCTGGAACGGGCTTGGGAAGCCAATGGTATGGCCCCCATGTAGAACAGGATTGCTGCAGGTGCAATGGTGCGGTGCCCGGGAGGCCCGCGCAGATTGCCGCGGCAGGGGCCAGGGCGCTGCCCCGCAGGCTTGAATTGATGAGGGGCTCTGCCCCTCTTGGGCCGGTGGCCCAATTCACCCCGGAGTATTTAGGGGAAGATGAAAGCGGGAGGAGGTTATTCGCGCAGTTCGTCGGGGGCGACGCCCCAGAGCTTTTTCTTCGGCGCCCAGCCGCTGTAGCCGCCGGCCGAGATTTCGCACCAGTCGGTTGCGCATTCACCGAGACGGGCGACCACGCCCAATTCAAACGCGGCAGTGACCGGTGAGCGGGTGTCGGGGCGTGCATGCACGGTCAGCATGTCCTCTTCGATCAGAACCGTGCGCACTCCGGACAGCAGCGCGTAATGCACCCAGCCGCCGGCGCCGTCGCGGTCCTGCACCCGGCGCCAGTGACCATACTCAGCGGTGATCTCAAGCGGCATGCCGCGGCGTTTGAACACCCAGTCGATCTTATGCGTCAGCGACGGGCCGCGGCGCACATTGCCGGTGGCGGCCTTCATCGAGACATAGCGGGGCAGCGGCAGGTTGGTGACGGGGCCGCGGGATTCGGCCACACAGAAGGTGGCGGTCAGCACTGTCACTGCTGCTGCCGCTGCCAGATGGCGGATTGCCATTGCCGCGTTTCTCACTGCCTGCTCGCCTCTTCGTTGCCCAGCCGGGTTGCGCCCAGCCTCTTGTTCCGGTCTTCCGCCCGTCTGGTTATGCCCCTGCTGAGCCCGTCAAATTTCCGGTCTCGCTGTCAGGGAATGCGGTTGGGTTCTTGTGCCTCTGCGCATACTGGGCCACGATGCCATGGAGGCGTGCAAAATGAAAAGCCCAAGGGAGAGCGCAAGTGCCAAGAGACCGACTGAGTGTTGTCGTTACGCGACGGTTGCCGGAACCTGTGGAGACCCGGCTGAGCGAGCTGTTCGATGTGCGCCTGCGCGAGGATGATACGCCGATGACCCGGAGCGAGCTGGCGGCGGCCTTGAAAGATGCCGATGTGCTGGTTCCCACCGTCACCGATACCATTGATGCGGGGCTGTTGGGCCAGGCAGGCGAGCGGCTGAAGCTGATTGCCAATTATGGTGCCGGGGTGGATCACATCGACGTCGCCACCGCCCGCCAGCGCGGCATTCTGGTCTCGAACACCCCGGGTGTTCTGACTGACGACACCGCCGATATGGCGATGGCGCTGATCATGGCGGTGGTGCGCCGGATGCCGGAAGGGCTGGCAGTGATGCAGAAGGGCGACTGGCAGGGCTGGGCGCCGACGGCGTTCCTGGGCGGACGCATCGCCGGGCGCCGTCTGGGCATCCTCGGCATGGGCCGCATCGGTCAGGCCGTGGCCAAGCGCGCCGCAGCCTTCGGGATGCAGATCCATTACCACAACCGCCGCCGCCTGCGTCCGGAGATCGAGGAAAAGCTGGAGGCCACCTATTGGGAGAGCCTCGACCAGATGGTGGCGCGGATGGATGTGATATCCGTCAATTGCCCTTCGACACCTTCAACTTTTCACTTGATGAACGCACGCCGCCTGAAGCTGATGAAACCCTCTGCAGTGATCGTGAACACCTCCCGGGGCGAGGTGATCGACGAGCACGCGCTGACCCGGATGCTGCGCTCTGATGAGATCGCAGGTGCGGGGCTGGACGTCTATGAGCACGGCACCGACATCAACCCGCGCCTGCGCGAGCTGCCGAATGTGGTGCTGCTGCCGCATATGGGGTCGGCCACCATCGAAGGGCGGATCGAGATGGGCGAAAAGGTGCTGTTGAACATCAAGACCTTTGAGGACGGCCACCGGCCCCCGGATCAGGTTGTTCCGTCGATGCTGTGACATCCTTCTGGGGTTTGTTCTTTTCGGGATGTTGTGATTGGTAAAATCTCCCAAATTATAGAATTCTTGCAGGAAATTGTTCTGCAATTTGATGTCAGTTTAGGATTTTTTCCCGGCGTCAATCGGCATTTTCCGCACAGGGTCATGTGCGGAACCTTAGGGGTGTGGCGGATTGTCGCAAATCTGGATTGATGGCAGCTTTGCCGGGCAATACGAATTCCGAAGGAGAAGATGATGCGCATTCGCTGGCAGGAAAGCCTTTATTTGTTATCCATTGCAGCGGCGGCCCCGCTCGGTGCGCAGGAGGCTGCTGATGCTGTTGCGCCAGAGGCTGCGACCGCCGGCACCTTTGAGGCGATCTCCCCGGAAGTGGCTGCCGCGCTGGAGGCCAAGGCACGCGGCGAAGCAATTGAAGCTGACAACTGGATGGTGGCCGCAGCCAACCCGCATGCGGTGGAGGCCGGCGCGGCGGTGCTGCGCGCAGGCGGCACTGCGGCGGATGCGATGGTGGCGGTGCAGACCGTGCTGGGACTGGTGGAGCCGCAGTCCTCCGGTCTGGGCGGCGGCGCGTTTCTGGTCTGGTATGACGCTGCGACCGGCGAACTGACCACATTGGACGGGCGCGAGACGGCGCCGCTGGCGGCAACTCCCACGCTGTTTCAGGATGAAAACGGAGAGCCGCTGAAGTTCTTCGATGCAGTTGTCGGGGGCCGCTCTGTCGGCACGCCTGGCACGCCCGCGCTGCTGGAAGAGGCCCACCGCCGCTGGGGCCGCGCCAATTGGCCATCGCTGTTTGAACCGGCGATGAAACTGGCGGAGGAAGGCTTTGCCGTCTCGCCGCGTCTGGCTGCGCTGGTGGCGGGGGATGCCGAACGGCTGGCGCGCGCACCTGCAACAGCCGCCTATTTCCTGCCGGACGGAGAGCCGATTGCCGAGGGTGCAACACTGCTGAACCCCGAGTATGCCGCCACGCTGAGAGCGCTGGCAGAGGGCGGGGCAGGGGCATTCTATTCCGGCCCTATTGCGGCAGAAATCGTGCGCGCCGTTACGACTGCTGAGGGCAATCCGGGCGTGCTGTCTGCCGCCGATCTGGCGCTGTATCAAGTCAAAGAACGCCCGGCGGTCTGTGCCGCCTACCGCGAATTCGAGGCCTGCGGCATGGGGCCGCCGTCCTCCGGCGCGCTGACTGTGGGGCAGATCCTGGGGATGCTGGGGAACTACGATCTGGCAGAACTGGGGGCTGAGAGCGCTGATGCCTGGCGGCTGATTGGCGATGCCTCGCGCCTCGCCTTTGCAGACCGGGGCCGTTTCATGGCGGACAGCGACTATGTGCCGGTTCCCGCACAGGGGCTGGTTGCCGCGGATTACCTGGCGGGACGGGCAGAGCTGCTGCAAGGCGATGACGCGCTGCCAGAGGTGGCGCCGGGCGCGCCTGAATTCGATCATGCGCTGATGCTGGCGGATGACGAGTCGATCGAGCTGCCCTCGACCTCCCACATCTCCATCGTGGACCCCTACGGCAACGTGCTGTCGATGACCACGACGATTGAAAACGCCTTTGGCTCCCGGCTGATGGCGGGCGGGTTTCTGTTGAACAATGAACTCACGGATTTCTCCTTCCGCACCCATGCGGAAGGGGTGCCCATCGCCAACCGGCTGGAGCCGGGCAAACGGCCGCGTTCCTCCATGGCGCCGACGATTGTGCTGAAGGACGGCAAGCCGGTGCTGGCCATCGGGTCTCCCGGCGGCAGCCGCATCATCGGCTATGTGGCGAAGTCGATCATCGCCTGGGCCGACTGGGGTATGGGCATCCAGGAAGCGCTGGCACTGCCGCATCTGGTGAATCGCTTTGGCACCTATGACGTGGAAGCGGGTACCAGAGCAGAGGAACTGTCGGAGGCGCTGACGGGGATGGGGTATGAGGTCAATGCCCGCGACCTGACCTCTGGTTTGCATGCGATTGAAATCGGTGACGGGCTGAAAGGCGCGGCGGATCCGCGGCGCGAGGGGATTGCGCTGGGCGGTTAGGAACTCCGCATGGCTTCAGTATAATGCGGGCGGCTACGGGGTTCTGGGTATTGCTGAACTCCGGTGGCTGCCCGTAGGTTAACAGGTGAATTTTTCCGGGGCGCCGCGCCCCGCTGCCAGGGGAGGCCGCCATGGTCCAAGCCACATCACTGCCGCGCAACGAGGCCGGGATTGCTGCCGCCATTGATGCGCTGACCCAGCAGTTCGGCGACCGGTTGCAGACCGGCCAGGCGATCTGCGAGCAGCACGGCCACACCACCACCTGGATAACCAACCAGGCACCGGATGCGGTGGTCTTTCCCACCACCACGCGGGAGGTGTCGGAGATCGTCGCGGTCTGCGCCGAATACGGCGTGCCGGTCATTCCCTTCGGAACCGGCACCTCGCTGGAAGGGCATGTGAACGCGCCCGCAGGCGGCATCTGCGTCGATATGATGCGGATGGACCAGATCATCGCGGTCCATGCCGAGGATCTCGACGTGGTGGTGCAGCCCGGCGTCACCCGCGAGCAGCTGAATACCTACCTGCGCGACCAGGGCCTGTTCTTCCCGATCGACCCCGGCGCCAATGCGTCGCTCGGCGGCATGGCGGCCACCCGGGCCTCCGGCACCAACGCGGTGCGTTACGGCACCATGAAGGACAACGTGCTGGGGCTGGAGGCGGTGATGGCGGACGGGGCCGTCATCCGCACCGCACAACGGGCCAAGAAATCCTCAGCGGGCTATGACCTCACCCGGCTTCTGGTCGGCAGCGAGGGCACGCTGGGCCTGATCACCGAACTGACCTTGAAACTGCAGGGCATACCTGAGGCGATCCGCTCTGCCCGCTGTTCCTTCCGGACTGTGGATGAGGCCTGCCGTGCGGTGATGATGACCATTCAGTACGGCATTCCAGTCGCCCGCATCGAACTGCTGGACGAGATGAGCGTGCGCGCCGCCAACGCCTATTCCGGCCTCGACCTGCCGGAAACACCGCTTCTGCTGCTGGAGTTCCACGGCTCTGATTCAGGGGTGGTCGAGCAGTCGGATATGTTTGCCTCCATCGCCGAAGAGTTCGGCGGCTTTGATGCGGCCGCCACTTCAACGCCAGAGGAACGCAGCAAGCTTTGGCAGGCGCGCCACGATATGTACTGGGCCAGCCTGCAGCTGCGCCCCGGCGCCAAGGGGTTGTCCACCGACGTCTGCGTGCCGATTTCGCGGCTGGCGGAATGTGTTGGCAAGGCACGGGATAAGGCTGAATCCATGGGGCTGGTTGCGCCGATGGTCGGCCATGTGGGTGATGGAAATTTCCACGCGCTGCTGCTGATTGACATGGAAAGCGACGCTGAGCGCCAGAAAGCGGACGAATACATCGGCTGGCTGAACGAAATGGCGATAGAAATGGACGGGACCTGCACCGGTGAGCACGGCATCGGCCAGGGCAAGCGGCCCTATCTGCAGCAGGAACTGGGCGACGCCACCCGCTACATGGCCGCGATCAAGGCGGCGCTGGACCCGGAGAACATTCTGAACCCGGGCAAGATTGTGGAGATGTGAGAGGCGCGCCACCGCTCCTCGCTGGGCTGGGCAGGCGGCGGAACTTGAGTACTTGAGGAAAGATGAAGCGCCCCCGTCTCTTCTTCTTTGAAAAAGCTCACTGCGCGCCAGCAGCGGTAAACGCAGCGCCCTCGGGTCTTGACCCAAGGTGTTGCGCAGGCGGCGCACGCCCCTGTCACGGCATCTTAAATTCCCTGTGCCATGATGCTTCCTGATCGCGGTCACCGCCGGGCCTGACACCCCCGGCACCTTGGAACAGGGCCCTTTGGCAGGGGCACGCACAGATGACGTTTCGCGTGCGGGAGCAACCCTCCCGTCCCGCCTCCGCCCCTTGGCGGCGCCGCCAATCCTAACTGCTGGCAGATGCAAACGATGCAGCACAGAAGGACAGGCCAGACAGAAACAGCAGAACCAGACTCGTCCCGGCAGATTCAATCTGTGCGGGCGTGAACCTGCTTCTTTTCGTGTTGCTGCCGCATTCCCGCCCCAAACCCCCTTTAGCCGGGTCGTAAGATTTGAGGCATTTCCACGGGGACATTATGAGCATCAAGCATCTGGCAGGCTTTGCAGCCGTGTGCGGGCTGGTATTTCTGGGCGTTGATTATGAACAGCAAACCCGCCGGGCGGGGCTGGACCTTGGCGGTCTGAGCCTTTCTGCTTATGCCGGAACTTTTGAAAGCCGCTATCTCAGCAGCAAAGCGGAACGCCGTCTGGCCGAGCAGGAGCAGGAGCGCCGCCGCCGCTGGCAGCAGGGCGGCAAGGCGTATCTGCCCGGGGCGCCTGCCGGAATGGAGCGGTTCAGCCTGCTTGAGCGGCCGGGAATACTGGCAGCCGGCGCGGAGGGCGCGGAATCCGGGGCAGATCCGCTGTCAGATCTGGACCAGGCGCTGGATGGCGCCCGCGAGCGGAAACGGGCCGCCAAGATGGAGCCGCACAGCTGGGGTTACAGCAAGGACGGCGAAGCGGTTGTGCTCAGCGTCTTTCTGCGCGGCCAGGAGAACCCGAACACCCTGGGGGGGATGGTTGTTTCCTCGATGCGCGGCATGGAGCTGCCTGAGGAGCCTTATGCGGTCATCGGCGGCGTCGCCTTCGGCCGCGATCAGGGACCCTTTAAAGGCAGCAGCGGTAAGATGCGCAAGTTCAAGGGGGTGCTGGGCTTCGGCGAGCGTGCCACGATCCTGGTCCATGCGGATGCTTCGGATGAGACTATCCGGCAGCTCTTGTCGGCCATCGATTATGACGGGCTGAACAGCCTGCTGGCGCAACCCGTTCCCACCATAGGCAATAATGTGACCGTGCCCTTGGCCGCCGAAGAGCAGCTGGCAGGGGATATCGCCCGGCTGCGCAGCGAGTTGCAGGGCATTGAGGCCAAGGCGGCGCGGCTGAAGATGGAAAATATTGATCACGGCAAGCTGCTGGCCGGCGCTATGACCGGCACCAGAGGTGTGATCGATGTCACCAGCGGTGATGTGCCCGACCCCGCTGTAGTGCTGGAGGCCGCCTACCGTGAGCGCCTGGTCCGGCTGATGGCAGAGGCCGGCGCAACGCGCGGCGGCGTCGCGATCAAGGCGGAAGATCATGCCGCGGTGCAGGATGCCGCAGAAGACAGCCAGAGCAGCGGGGACGGTGCGGGCAAGACAGCGGGGCTGGCCAGCACGCTGCTCGGCGTGTTCACAGGCGTGTCCAGCCAGGCGGGCGACGCGGCTCCGCAGAACGGCGGCGTGGCTCAGGTCAAGGTCAGCAAGGGCCTGGCAGGAGACAGCGGTGATGGCAGCAGTTGTATCCGCCGCGGCACCACACGGACCTGCGACTGATCCCCGCCAGACCGGGGCAATTGCACCGGCTTTTCCCTGAATTGCCGGATTGCCGCCGCATTTCTGCGCCAGGTTTGAATGTGATGTGAACGGCATGGCATGTGCGGACCCGGAGGGCAAAGATGGCACTGAAGAAAGCGATGGGCATTCTGGTGTTCAGCATCCAGGGGGTGGTCGGCTACGACTATTACATCCAAACCCGTGACGCGGGGTTGAATTGGGGGGATCTCAGCGCCACCGATTATGGCACCATTGTGCAGGAGCGTATTGCCCGCTCTCGCGCAGTCCGGGACAGTGCGGCCCTGGACGCGCCGCAGGACGGCCAGTCGCTCTGGCAGACGGCCTCCAGCTACGGCAAGAGCCTGCTTGGCGGAGGCGATCAGGTGGCCCAGGCAGACACCGCCGGGGACGCCGGTGAGGCGCAGCCCGTTTGCATCCGGCGCGGCAATGTTGCCGACTGCTGAGCAAGCCGGAACAGCCTGAAACAGACGACAGGGGGCCGCGGCCCCCTTTTGCTTGTGCGGAAAAACACCATTTCCGGCACCGCTGCCTGCAGAATCCGGTATGCTGTGGCGCGCAAGGTCGGTTTTGAGTGTTTTTGCGTCGGCCTGATTTTGCGAGGATTTGCACGCGCGGGCATAACCACTGCCAAGAATCTCATTAAGCTGGAGAGCCGGAGAATGAAAACCCAAGTCAAAGCGCTTGTTGTTGGCGGCGGCGCCGTCGGCACCTCGATTGCCTATCACCTGGCCAAGGCCGGCTGGGAAGACGTCATGCTGATCGAGCGTGACGAGCTGACCTCCGGCTCCACCTGGCACGCAGCCGGCCTCTTGCCGCTGTTCAACATGTCCTATGCGACCACCCACATCCACAAGTACTCGGTCGACTTCTACAAGACCCTGGAAGAGGAAACCGGCCTGAACGCAGGTTTCGCCGTGGTGGGCAACCTGCGCATGGCGCAGACTCAGGAGCGCATGGACGAATACATGCTCTATGCCTCCACCGCAGAGACCTGCGACGTGGACTATGAGTGGCTGACCCCGGATCAAATCAAGGAGCGCTGGCCGCTCATTGAGACCGGCGACCTGAAAGGCGCGATCTACCACACCGAGGACGGCTACATTAACCCGGCAGACGTGACCCAGGCGATGGCCAAGGGCGCCCGCCAGCGCGGTGTCGACATCGTCCGCAAGATGCAGGCCGACGCGTTCCACTGGACCGGCACCCACTGGGAAGTCACCTGCACCAAAATGGTCGAAAAAGGCGGCAACCTTGTCCCCTCCGACGAGCAAGTGGTGATCACCGCAGAGCACGTCGTGACCGCATCCGGCAACCACGCGCAGCGCACCGCCAAGATGCTGGGCATCAAGATGCCGGCGATCCCGGTCGAGCACACCTTCATCGTCATGGACAAGGACCCCGAGCTGGTCAAATGGCGTGAAGCCGGCAACCCCGAGCACCCCGTTGTGCGCGACGCCGACAATGAATCCTATGCCCGCGAAGAGCGCGGCGGCTGGATCCTGGGCATCTACGAGCGCGGCGCACCGGCACAGTTCGAGCACGGCGTGCCGGACAGCTTCCGCGCCGACCTGTTCCCGCTGGATCTGGACCGGATCGCCGAGCAGTACATGGCGATGGCAGAACGCGTTCCGTCCTGTGCGGAATCCGGTCTGAAAGACGACTTCAACGGCCCGATCTGCTACACCCCTGACGGCAACCCGCTGGTCGGCCCGGCACCGGGCCTGCGCAACATGTGGCTGGCGGAAGGCTTCTCCTTCGGCATCACCGCCGCCGGCGGCACCGGCTACTACCTGGCGCAGATGATGGTGGACGGCGAGGCCGAGATCGACATGGCGTCGCTCGACCCGAAACGCTACTCCTCCAACTGGATGACCACCGAGTTCGCGGCCCGCAAGAACGAAGAGTGCTATGAGCACGTTTACATCCTGCACCACCCGGACGAAGAGCGCGAAGCCTGCCGTCCGCTGCGGACTGCTCCGGCATACGACCGCCAGAAAGCCCGCGGCGCACAATTCGGCTGGGTTAACGGCTGGGAACGCCCGAACTACTTCGGCCCCGTCGATGCACCGCAGAACTACGACCACGACGCCCGCTCCTTCCGCCGCGGCGGCTGGTGGCAGCATGCCGTGGATGAGGCGAAAGCCGTGCGTGAAGGCGTTGGCCTGATCGATGCGACCGCCTTCACCAAGCATGTCGTCAAGGGCCCCGGTGCCACCCAGTTCCTGGACTGGTTCACCTGCAACAAGCTGCCCAAGGTCGGCCGCATCAACCTGACCTATGCGCTGACCGCATTCGGCACCACCCGGACCGAATACACCATCGTCCGCAACGGCGAGAACAACTACTACCTCGTCTCCGCCGGTGCCTGGTCCGAGTATGATGCCGACTTCCTGCGCAAGGCGGCCGAGGACAAGATGGAGGAATTCGGCTACATCGAGATCCAGGACGTGACCACCCAGTGGGGCGTCTTCGCCATCGCAGGCCCCAAGTCCCGCGATGTGCTGAAAGAGGTGATCGTTGACGCAGATCCGGAAACCGCACTGTCCAACAAGCGCTTCCCCTGGCTGTCGGCCAAGCAGATCGAACTGGGCATGTGCCCGGTCAACGCGATCCGCGTTGCCTACACTGGTGAACTGGGCTGGGAACTGCATCACCCGATCGAGATGCAGAACTACCTCTTTGACCTGCTGGAGAAAGCTGGCGAGAAGCACGGCATGAAGCTGGTGGGTGCGCGCGCCCAGAACTGGCTGCGCCAGGAGAAATCCTACCGCGCCTTCGGCAACGAGCTGGGCCGCGACGCGACCCCGCTGGAAGCTGACCTGCCGCGCTTTGTTGATCTGGAGAAGGACTTCCACGGCAAGGACAAGCTGGTCGAGACCGGCGTCCGCGTGAAGTGCTGCACCCTGCTGATCGACGGCCCGTCCGACGCCGATCCCTGGGGCCGCGAGGCGCTTTATGCGGAAGACGGCACCCGTGTGGGCCGCCTGACCTCCGGCGGCTACTCGGTCGCCTTCGAGAAATCCATCGGCATGGGCTATGTGAAGCCTGAGGTTGCGGTGGAAGGCACCAAGCTGAAGGTCAAGATCCAGGACAAGCTGTGGGATGCGGTTGTCACCTGCGACAGCCCCTACGATCCGAAGAACGAGACCATCCGTCAGAACGGCTAAGGTCTGACGGAAGAGATGAAGAAGCCCCGGTCATCGGCCGGGGCTTTTTTTGTTGGGGCCGACTGGGTCAAGCAGAAATGATCTGCTCTTTCTTCTTCGCGGGCGAAGCTGACATCGCACCTGCCGGGCGCTAATATGCCGTGTATGTACGGTAGATAGCGTTTTGGTGCGGGCTAATCTGGATTGGGGTTGAAACTATATGACAAACTTTGTTGGCCTCTCGTCAGACAGTGGCCTTTCCGATGTGCTGAAGATGTTCCCGCGCAATTCGGAGAACCTCCTTCGTCTCCTGGACGACATCATGTGCGCAGATGGAGAGCTGTCCAGAGGTGATCGAGAAGCAATCGCTGCGTTTGTATCAAAGCAGAACACGACCCCTTATTGTGTGTTCTATCACACATTGTTTTCAGAGGTTATTTCCGGCCCGATAGAAGATACCAACCAACGTATCCAGCCACTTCTGAACTTTGCTGAATGCTTGCACAGCCGGAATAATGCCGACATTGCAAAGGCCTTCGATGCGGTCCGGAAGGCAGGATGGAGCGAAGGCGCGATTTACGAAGCGGTGGAAGTCTGCGGTATCTTTGACTTCATCAATACAATCGTACTTGCTTCAGGGCTTCAGGGCTTCATGCGCCAGATGGGCCAATGCACCCGCTCCCAACAGTTGACGGCATAAAGGATTCCTACGCTGCGATGGCAGATGGTGTCAGAAACTAGCGGTTAGTTTGCGCTCAAAGCAGCCAATAGCCCAAGAGCCGCTTGTTCGGTCCATCCGCCCGTCACCTTTCGAATTTCAAATCCGGAGGCTCCCGTAGAGCCAAGCAGGCCGCGCAGGGGCGCGGCCTGCTTGGTATTTGCGTCAGGTGCGCTGCCCGCTAGGACGCCAGCTTTTCTGCCCGGGTGATGGCTGACTGGAAGTCTTCTTCCGGGTCCTGTGTCAGCAATGTCGGCTGGAAGCGGATTTCCTCGATGTCCTGCACACCGGCCTGGTTCAGCCAGAACCGCAGGTAGGACGACTGGTAATCTACGCCGAACGCGGGAGAAGGCATCTCCGGCCCGTAGGCACCGCTGGTCAGTGCCAGCACTGCCCTCTTGTTTTCCAGAAGGCCGAAGTATCCTGTTGCGGGATCCAGCCCCCACAGCAGACCGGGCTGGTGGATCAGATCGATGTACTGCTTAAACTTGTAGGGGATGCTGCCATTCCACATCGGCGTGGCGATCAGGTAGATGTCGGCGCTGATGAAGCGCTCGGCCATGCTGGTGATTTCGTCCCAGGCGGTGCGCTGGGCGGCATCGTGGTCCTGGCCGGTGATCACGCTCATCTTGGCGGCAACCTTGTTGCCGTCGAAGTCCGGCAGGGGTTCAGCGGACAGATCCAGCAGGTCCACTTCCAGTTCCGGTGTATTGTCCTGAAGCCTGGCCAGATAGGCATTGGCGAGCGCAGCGGATTTTGAGTCGCCGCCGCGGGGCGAGGCCTTGATAAACAGCAGTTTGGTCATTCGGGGTCTCCTGTCTGAGAGAATGAGTGTTTTCGGCAGGAGCAATATGAGGGCAGGCACGTCTCGCAAAAATGGATTGAATTGCAAAGGATTTGTGCGAAAAATGCACAAATGAGCGAAGGTGGAAGCGTCAATTTGTTTGTCTGTGTGGTGGAGGAGGGCAGCTTCTCCGCCGCGTCGCGGGTGCTTGGTGTCGCGCCGTCATCGGTGGCGCGACAGATTCAGCAGCTCGAGCAGATGCTGGGCGCCAGGCTGTTTCAGCGCACCACCCGCAAACAAAGCCTGACTGAGGCCGGCGAGTTGTATTACCGCCATGCACGCCGTGCCGCCGAAGAGCTGGAGGCGGCCCGCAGCGGCATCGCCCGTATGACCGGTGCGCCTGCAGGAGTGCTGTCGCTGACCGCGGAGCCTGACCTGGCCGTTACGCTGATTTCTCCGCTGCTGCCTGGGTTCCTGCGAAGGTACCCGGAGGTGAAGGTGCGGCTGCTGCTTTCTTCTTCGCTCAGCGACCTTGTGGATGGCAGGATCGATCTTGCTGTCCGCATGGGGCAGCTGAAGGACTCCAGCTTGATCGCCCGCAAGCTTTTTGACAGCCGGTCGCAGCTATGCGCCAGTCCGGCCTATCTTGAGGCATTTGGGCGGCCTGCGCATCCATCGGACTTGTCAGCGCATCAGTGCCTGTCTTTCCGCACGTCTTCTGGCCGGACGCTTTGGCGGTTTGCCACACCGGATGGTCCCTGCGAGGTGCCTGTCAACGGACCGGTGCAAGCGAACGGGCTGGAGTTTCTGAAGTCGCTGGCCATGTCCGGATGCGGGATCGCCTTGATACCGGAGTGGGCCGCCAGAAGGGAGCTGGAACGCGGAGATCTTGTTGCCCTGCTCAGCGGGTTTCCCTCGCTGCCTGCAGGCACGCCTGTGAGCGCAGTTTATGCGGAGCGGCGCCAGCTGGAACCGAAAACACGCGCTTTTGTGGATTTCCTTGCCGCCCGCCTGCCAGCGGCTTGAGCGGGAGGCAACGGGCGCCGCGCCGCAGGGGATGTTCAGTGACCACGGGCTGTGCGAAGCGCAAATGTTCAGACAGAGGGTGCCGGCGTGCCCCGGTGCACTGACGTGCTCCATGAGGATTGCGCTGACGAAAACAATGCTCTTACCTGCGGGGGAATTGCGGCGAATTTTACCATAATCGGTGAAAACCGCTAGAGGGAAAAATGCACTCGTTTCCCTGCGAAAACATACATTTACCCATTCACATTCCAGAATGCCTCTGACTAAGATCAAGGAATGGATAGGACTGGCCTCAGACATCAAAAGCAGAGCACTGGCGTGGCGCTGGCCTGCGCTTCAGTCCCGGGGCATTTCCAGCGGGGGGTAGCTGTTCAGAGCAATGCTGATCCAGCGCATGGCCGCAGCCAGGGCCGCTTCGGCGGTGCCTCGCGCGGCCGGGTCTGCACCGGCGGCGAAATACGCCTCCTTGAGACGGTCAAGGTCGCTGGAGGCTTTCTCGAAATCTGCGGGAACAAACTGGCGCATTCTGCATCTGCCATTGACGGGGAAAGGAATAGACGAAGGTGAACGGGTGAGCGCGGAGAAAGCTTCCTTTGTGCGGCAATACAAGGAAAGAAGCCATCTCCGGCCACTCATCAACAGGTAACCTGATAACGGGGGGCTGATAGGTTTGGGGGAGATCAAGGACAATCTCCAAAGCCGCGAAATGCAGCTTTTTGACATGTTCGGTGAACCGCCGCAGTTCACGGTGCATGAAATGATGATGATTTTGCGCAGCGGGGTATTCCTGAAATACGCCGCGGCGGTGGTCGTGCTGCTGGCAGCGTTCGACACCGACGGATACCGTCAGGCCGGGATGCCGCTGCATGCGAATGTCCTGCTTTGGGTCATCTGTGTTGCGGGTTTCATTACATTCTATACGGGGATCCTTCTGGCTTGGGTTGCACTGGCGCCGGGCGGGCGGGTTGTGCGGGTGCTGCGCGCGGTGCCTAATGTGATATCCATGGCGCTGGTCACGGTGCTGGTTGTGTCGTTGGCCGTTCCCTACACTGGCACGGCGCTCAGCTGGCAAGTGGTACTGCAGCTGTTTCCCTACAATGTGGTGCTCAGTTATACTTTTGAAACGCTTCTGTTCCTGTTCATCCTGCCGCAGGCCAATACGGCGCTGGGCCTGGATCTGTACGGGCGCAAGCAGCAAGGTCCCGAAAAACCTGCCAGTGCAGCGGTGGCTGGGCCTGTCTCAACTCAGCCGGAGCTGGCAGAGCAAACCGCTGGTAAAAGTGCAGACGGGTTAAATGGTACTGCAGTTGTAGTGCTGAGCGGACACGCCTTCAGGCTGGACCAGCTGCACTATGTGAAGTCCGAGGAGCATTACTTGCGGATATCGGCAGGAGGCAGCGAACTGACCCTGCGCGGACGGCTGGCCGATCTTTTGGCGCAGATGCCGCAGGACGCGGGCCTGCAGCCGCACCGGTCCTGGTGGGTGGCCCGTAATACGGTTACGGGGTTGAAGCGCTGCGGGCAGAGCGACGTGCTGCTGCTGGCGGATGGCTGCGAAGTGCCTGTTGCACGCGGGCGGCGCGCCCAAGTGCGGGAGATTTTGCGGGGCTGGCAGATTGAAGGAAAATGACGGGCCGCTGGCAGAAACACCCCGCTTGAAACCAGCCGGGCGGGGTGCTGTTCCTGAACGGTAAAGGGTCTAATCCGCAGGCTGTTCCTCGGCCGTTTCAGCCAGCTCCATATGGCCCCAGCCGCGTGACAGCACCTTGCGAAGGATCGGCTCGAAGAACTCCAGCGGTTTTGTCGGATACCCCGGATCAAACGCGCATTGGTCGTATTTCTCGCAGAAGTACCGGCAATCCTCCCAATGGGGGCTGTCGCGGTACTTGTCCCGCGCGTTCCGGTCACCGCCGAAGTGGTGGTTGTAGTAGAAGCCCTGAAACACGCAGTGATGCTTGAGGATCCAATAGGTCTTCTCGCTGACATAGGGCTTCATCATTGCTGCCGACAGCTCACCGTGGTTGTAGGGGGACAGGATGTCGCCGGTGTCATGCACCAGGGCGGCCACGATGATCTCGTCATCGGCGCCGTCCTCCCAGGCGCGGGTCGCTGCCTGCAGGCTATGCTGATAGCGGTTCACCGGGTAAGGGGTCCAATCCTCGTCCAGCGAGCGGATGGCGTCGAGGATACGGTCGGGCAAGGCGGCGTTGTATTCCTCTTCATATTTCTCCACCGCTGCCCAGTCGGCGGCGGTGGCTTCCTCGAAACTGGTCCAGGTTGGCTTGTGGCTTTTGTCCAGCATGGCGCGTGTCCTTTGGTTGATCTGCTGGCAGGGTAGCGGGTCTGCGGTGAGCAGGAAAACGAATTGATTTGCTCACTGCGAGCATAAATAGTGATCACTATGCAGATCAGCGCATTCAAAACCTTTCTGGCCATCGAGGCCGCGGGCAGCTTTCACGGTGCGGCGCGGGCGTTGAATGTGACGCAAACCGCCGTCAGCGCCCGGATCAAGTCGTTGGAGGAGGCGCTCGGCACGCCGCTGTTCGACCGCGGACCCGGCGGCACAAGGCTGAGCGCGGCGGGCCGGCAGTTCCTGCCCTACGCCGAGCAGATGATGCGCACATGGGACTTTGTCGCGGGCGATCTGAAGGCAAGCTTGGCGGGTCAGGTGCCGCTGCGGCTGGGGGCGCAGCTGTCGGTCTGGGATCCCTTGCTGGTTGATGTGGCCGTCTGGCTGGAGGAGGTGCAGGGCACGGTGCCCTTTACGCTGAACTACGATCACGCGATGAACATGGGCGAGGCGGTGGCGCGCCGCCTGCTGGATGTGGCGATCGTCAATGAGATGCCGGCGGGCACGCGGCTGGCAGCGGAAGAGCTGCCGCCGGAGCGGCTGGTGCTGGTGGCGGACCGTCCGTTGCGGCTGGGGCAGGACGCGCTTCCCCTGTTCATCAACCTGGAATTCGGCGCGGAATATGACGCGCAGCTGCAAGGGGTGCTGCCTGCCCGCAGCCGCCAGCACATCGTGCTGGGCAATGCTCTGATGGGGCTGCGTTACCTGCAAAGCCGGGGCGGCATGGGATACTTCCCGGCCTATATGGCAGCAGAGGCGCTGGCGGCGGGCAGGCTGCACGCAGTGGAGGGCGCGCCGGAGATCAGCTTGAGCTGCCGCGTGCTTTATCTGCCCGACAACCCGGCGCTGGAGCATATCCGCCAGGTGGTCCAAGGGCTGCAGGAGGTGCGGGGCAGCGGCTAGTTGAGAAAATTCCGGCGCGGAATTTTCCACGGAAAACACGTGTTTTCCGGGCTGAATTCCGCGCCGGAATTCAGATTGCGGGCCGTTCGGTCACCAGCGCCAGGTTGTTGGCGGGCATCTCCATCGCCTGAACCAAGTCCAGCCCGGCAGTCTGCAGCCAACGGATGACTTCAGCATCATCCTTGTATCCGGTTTCCGGGTCGTTTGCGGTGATGGCGGCGTGGAAGGCGCGGTCGCCTTCGCTGATAAAGTCTCCGCCGCGCATAAAGGGGCCGTAGACAACAAACCGCCCGCCGGGGGCGAATGCGGCGGCGGCCTCCTGGATCAGGTTCCGGGCCTCGTCCCTGCTGATCAGGTGCAGGAGGTTCACCAGCACGATCAGGTTCTGGCCTGCATGATCCGCGCCCCAGCCGGGGGCGGTGGCGTCCAGAGCAAAGGGCGGTGCAATGTTGGGCAGGCCCGCCTCATCGGCATAGGCCTGGATACTGGCGCGGCGGGCGGCGTCCACCTCTGTTGGCTGCCAGTGCAGGCCGGGCAGGCGGGCAGCGTATTCAATCACATGCTGGCCGGTGCCGCTGGCCAATTCCAGAGCACGGCCCTGCGACGGGGCCACATCAGCCAGCAGGTCGCAGATGGCGCTGCTGTTGCGCTCGGCGGAAGGCGCGAACAGCTTGCCGCCTTTCGGCTCCGACACAGAGGCCGCGCCGGGAACGGAGCGTACCGGCATCAGCGCAGCCGTGCGGGCGACAGGGCAGCGACCGTGGCGGTGTCCAGAACCGGGTCGCGGCCTGCCACCAGATCGGCAATCAGTTGCGACGCGGCGGGCGCGGTCATAATGCCGTATCCGCCCTGACCTGCGCACCAGATGAAATCCGGCTGGTCCGGATCCGGCCCAAGCACCAGGGTGCCATCAGCGACAAAGCTGCGCAGGCCGGCAAAGTTGCCTTCGACCCGCGTTACCGGCTCTGTCACCATTTCCTCGTAGCGTGCCAGCCCCTCGGCCAGCACCATGTCGTCCGCGTAGGCGTCATGCGGGTCCACCGGATCAGCATCCGCGGGAGAGACCAGGAGCTTGCCGGCGTCGGGTTTGGCATACCAGGTTTCGCCCACGCCCAGCAGCATCGGCCAGCCGCTGACGTCATGCCCGCCGGGGGCGGGCAGCCGGGCCATCGAACGGCGCTTGGGCTGCAGGCCGATTGCGGCGACACCAGCAAGTGCCGCGACCTGATCGGCCCAGGCGCCAGCGGCGTTGACCAGGTTTCGTGCCTCATAAACCTCACCGCCTGCGGTGACCTGCCAGCCGCTGCTGACCCGGCTGATCGTGGTTACCGGCGCCTTGGTAACGGTCCGGCCTCCTGCGGCGCGCAGGGCCTTGGCAAAGTCCTGCAGCATCCGGTCGGTATCGATGTCCTCTGCCGCGCCGCTGATCGCAGTGTAGCCGACGGTCTCCGGGTTCAGGATCGGCACCATGGCGCGGGCCTCGTCCAGTTCCAGCGTGGCCATGCCCAGTTCGTCCACGTCGCGGGCAAAAAGGTTGGCGTCCCCTTTGGCCCCGACCAGCATCAGCCCGCGCGGCGACAGGTAGCCGTTCTCGCGCAGGTGCGCTGCGCTGGCGCGGTTCAGCTCGACGGTGGGGCCGTGGCCGTAGTTTTCCTCAAACAGCGCGGCGGAGCGGCCGGAGGAATGGTAGCCAAGCGCGTCCTCCATCTCGAGCAGGGTGACGATGCCGAGGCTTGCCAGCCTGGCGGCGGCGCTGGTGCCGGCCATTCCGCCGCCGATGACGATGAAATCCTGCATGGGTCTAGTCCTTGTGGTCTTGTTGTTCTTCCAGCCGGTCGGTGGCAGGAGCTGGCCGGGGGCTGAGCGCCTCGATTGCATGGTAGAGATCCGCGTCCATCGGGAGATCCAGCGCTGCCAGCGAGGGCTGCAGCTGCTCCGCATTGCGGGCGGAGATAATCGGCACCGGCGCAGATGCGTGGGCGGCGGCCCAGGCCACTGCAAGTGTGGCCGGATGGGTGCCCCGCTGGGCAGCAAGCTCTGCCAGCGCTGCGGCGGTCTGGTGCATGGCGGCCGGGCTGTAGCGGATGCTGTAGCCTGCGTCCTCGGTGATGCGGCCTGTGCCGCCTGTGGCGTATTTGCTGGTCAGCAGCCCTCCGCCGAGGGGCGAGTAGGGTACTGCGGTGATGCCCTGATCCGCACACATCGGCAGGATCTCCACTTCAGCCTGGCGTTTTACCAGCGAATACATCGGCTGCAGAATGTCGACGGAAACCCCGGAGGCCAGTCCCGCCATCTGCGCCTTCATCACCTGCCAGGCGGCGAAGTTAGACAGCGCCGCATAGCGGATCACGCCTTCGTCCTTGAGCGCGGCAAAGCAGTCCATCGTTTCGCGCAGGTCGGTGTGCGGGTCGAAGCGGTGCAGGTAGAAGACATCGACCATGTCCAGATCCAGCCGGCGGCGGCTTTGATCCAATTGGGCGCGGAGGTTGGCAGCCCCTGCGCCGCCCTCGTAACCTGCCTTGGTGGCAATCAGCAGCTGCTCCCGCTCTGCCTTGATGAGGCGGCCGAGAATCTGTTCTGAGTTGCCATCGGTATAGACCCAGGCTGTGTCGAAATGGGTGATGCCGGCGGCGCGGCAGGCAGCGTACATTTCTGCCGATTGCGCCTCGCAGGCGCGGCCGCCGAACTGCATGCAGCCAAAGGCGAAACGGCTGGCGGGTGTGCCGTCTGGAGAGGTCAGAATCCGGTTCATGGCGCAGAGCTTGGCACAGGGGGAAGGGAGGGGGAAAGAGGATATGTGCCGCCGGAAGCAATTGGTCCTGCCCCGCTCTCGCAGCAAAGTGATTGATTGCTGAGCGAGCGTTCTTACGAGTGTTGGATAATCCGTTTAGGAAACAGCTGCGATTGAGAGGAGCTGTATTGGGGCACGGCTTAGATGGATGGCTTTTGGAAGTTGTGCGACAGGTCGTTGGCCAAGCTGACTGAACGACCGGCAGCCACGTTAAAGATTGTTCTGATCCCATGGCTTCTTGGGCGGTCTGACCCGCAAGGCTTCGGATCAGGGGTCTGCAACTGACCTTCTGTACTTACTGCTGAGTGTCGCGGGCGGTGTTCTGTTCGCAGCGGCTCATATCTGGCTTATAGTTGCATGGCACCGTTATGTGCTTGCGAATGAGGCGCCAGGAGGCTGGCTGCCCGCCTGGTCAACACAGCGCAGCTGGAGCTACTTCTGGCGAGCACTTGTTGCGGGATTGGCTACGGTTGCTCCTGCCATCGGCCTTTTTGTGCTACTAAAAAATGTGAGTTACCTACTGCCAAGCAGTGGTTTGAATTGGGCTGGAAGTGCCACCGGGTCGACGTTGGTTATTTCACTCTGCACGTATTATCTAGGGTTCCGGATCGGGCTTATTCTTCCAGCAGCTGCAATCGACAAAAAGCTGACCCTGCGGCAGTCCTGGCAGAAAACCAAACCTTTGGGAGGTTCGCTTATGCTGGCGGCGGCGGGGTTGTCAGTTTTATAGACCGGTGTAAACGCACTGGCTGAGCTACCAGAAACGGCCTTTACCGGTTTTCTGGTTCTTGAGGGTGGATCCGCGCTGCTTGCTCTATTTTTTCTAAGTGCGCTGACAGTGCTGTACGAGACTTGCCTTAATGCGAGACCTGAGAGCTGACTTTGTTTGCAAAGCGGACCACCAATCGGTTCCGGAGAGAGAGGCTGCCAGACCTGAGGCGGACTCCGGTTCCTGTTAATTAGCGAAACACAGTTTGTTCCCATCCAGGTCCCGCACATAGGCCGAAAACCTCGGCCCGCGCTGGCCCGGCGCGCCTTCGCAGGTGCCGCCCAGGTCAAGCGCCTTCTGGTGCAGCCGGGCGGCCTCATCTGCGGAGCCGAGGCTGAAGCCCGCCATGGTGCCGTTGCCATTGCTGGCGGGTGCGCCATCAAAGGGGAGGGCGGCGGCAAAGGCGAAATCGTCCTTGAGCCAGTAGGTCATCCGGTCGCTGGGCCGGACCTGGGTAAATCCCTGGTTTTCAAAAAGCGCGTCATAGAATTTGACGGCGGCATCCATGTTGTTGGTGCCGACAACGAAGTAATTCATTTTCAAAAGCAATCTCCAAAGTGCTTGAGCGTGCCGCAGGCAGGTCTGCGCGAGCTGGTGGAGTGGGAGTACATCAAGGCAGTGACAGGGTATGTCAGCAGGCTTTGAGAAACCGGGGGTGTGCCGAAAATGAAAAGGCCCGCCAAATGGCGGGCCTTTGTGCGTCATGGGAGGGGCCGCTTACTGCGGAATGTCGCCTTCGATGCCTTCGACATAGAAGTTCATGCCGGCCAGGGTGCCGTCATCAGCGGTTTCGCCCTCTGCCAGCCAGGCGGACCCGTCCTGCTTGTTAATTGGGCCGGTGAAGGCGTGGTAGGAGCCGTCAGCCTGAGCGTCCTTGATTGCCAGTGCAGCGGCCTTGACGTCCGCCGGAACCGCATCCGAAATCTCGCCGATGCCAACCATGCCGGCCCCGATGCCGTCCCAGGTGTCTGCGCTCTCCCAGGTGCCGTCCATCACTGCGCGGGTGCGGGCGATATAGTAGGGCGCCCAGTCGTCGATGATGGAGGAGACGCGCGGTTTCGGCGCGTATTCAGACATATCCGAGGCCTGGCCGAAGGTGATCACGTTGCCTGCGGCCTGTGCGGCTGCCTGCGGCGCGGTGGAGTCGGTGTGCTGCAGGATCACGTCGGCGCCCTGTTCGATCAGCACCTTGGCGGCGTCAGCCTCTTTCGCCGGGTCGAACCAGGTGAAGGCCCAGACGATCTTGAACTGGACGTCGGGGTTCACCTTCTTGGCATGGAGATAGGCAGAGTTGATACCGCGGATCACTTCCGGGATCGGGTAGGAGCCGATGTAGCCGATGATGTTGCTCTCGGTCATGTGGCCCGCGATGGTGCCTTGCACCGCGCGGCCCTCATAGAAGCGGGCGGAATAGGTCGAGACGTTGTCGGCGCGCTTGTAGCCGGTGGCGTGCTCGAACTTCACGTTCGGGAACTTCTTGGCGACGTTGATGGTCGGATCCATGTAGCCGAATGAGGTGGTAAAGATCAGGTCAGCGCCTTCCAGCGCCATCTGGGTCATCACGCGCTCGGCGTCGGGGCCTTCGGCGACGTTTTCCACATAGACGGTTTCGACCTGATCGCCGAACTCAGCTTCAACCGCCTTGCGGCCCTGGTCGTGCTCATAGGTCCAGCCGCCGTCGCCGACGGGGCCGACATAGACAAAGCCCACTTTGGTGGTGTCGGCCATCGCCGCGCCTGCGGCCAGGCCAAGCGCCACGGCGGCGCTGGTCAGAAGGTTGGTCAGTTTCATCAGGTTCTCCCCAGTTTGATCTTTTGGCCCCGGGCAGGGGGCAGTGAAAAGCCCCCCGTCTAGCGGGAGGCGTGGAAGTTGCGGCCAAGCGAGGCAGGTGCGCTGCTTTTGTCCGCCGAAAGGATAACAAGCACAATGATTGTAATCAGATAGGGCGACATTGCCAGATACTCGACCGGAATGGCAACGCCCGCGGCCTGCAGATTGAGCTGCACCACGGTGACGCCGCCGAAGAGATAGGCGCCCAAGAGTGCGCGCCAGGGTTTCCAGCTGGCAAAGACCACCAGCGCCAGCGCGATCCAGCCGATACCGGCGGTCATGCCTTCGGTCCATTGCGGCACGCGGATAAGGCTGATGTAGGCGCCGCCCAGGCCTGCGCAGGCGCCGCCGAACATGATCGCAGCCAAGCGGATTTTCAGCACCTTGTATCCCAGCGCATGGGCGGCGTCGTGGTTTTCACCCACTGCACGCAGCACCAGGCCGAGGCGGGAGTATTTCAGCACCCACCAGACCGCGGCGGTCAGGGCGATGCCGAAGTAGAGGATGATGTCATGGCCGAACAGGATCGGCCCGACAACGGGCAGGTCGCTCAGGACCGGGATGTGGATGTCACCCATCTGCGGCGGCTTGATACCGACATAGGATTGCCCCATCAGCGCCGACAGACCGAGGCCAAAGAGTGTCAGCGACAGGCCGGAGGCCACCTGGTTTGCCTGGGCAAACTGGGTGAGGATGGCAAACAGGATCGACAGGGCCGCGCCTGCGATGGCGGCAGCAACGAAGCCAAGGAGGGGCGAGCCGCTCTCAACAGCAGTTGCAAAGCCCGCGATGGCGCCGACGATCATCATCCCCTCGACCCCGAGGTTCAGGACGCCCGCCTTTTCGACCACCAGTTCACCGATCGCAGCCAGCAGCAGCGGGGTTGCCGCCACCATCAGCGAGGCGATGAGCAAGACCGGGTTGATTGCAGAAAGATCCATGTTTTCAGCTCCGTTCGCCGCAGATGCGGGCGGTCATTTCGTTCAACAGCCTGCTGCCCATTCCACCGGGCCAACGCGGATCGTGCTGTTTCAAAATGGCCCAGAAAATACTCATGCTCGGGGGAAGCTCAGGCGAAGAAGTTTCGCCATTAGCTAGGGAACTCCTGCAAAGGCTGTCCCATTCATACAGGGCTGCAATGGCGTCCTTATTGGCGCGAATGTCTGCCTCCAGCAAACGCAACTGACTTTCGTTAGCCTCCAGCACGATATGCTTTTCAGTTTCGGGGTCCCACATTCGCAGAGAGCGCACCACTTGTCCCATCACGCCACCTCCGGCTTGCCGATTGCGATGCGGAAATTGGTCAGGAGGTCGAACGCCAGCAGGAAGAACAGCAGCATCCCCTGGAAGACCTGAATCGCGGCTGCAGGCAGCTGCAGGTTCGACTGGGCGATGTCGCCGCCAATGTAGGTCAGCGCCATCAGACCGCCTGCCAGCAGGATGCCGACGGGGTGCAGGCGGCCCAGGAAGGCGACGATGATGGCGGTGAAGCCATAGCCCACGTTGAAGTCGATGGAGATCTGGCCCGAGGGGCCAGAGACCTCAAACAGCCCGGCCAAGCCTGCCAGCGCGCCAGAGGTGCCAAGGCAGAACAGTACCAGGCGGGTGGGGTTCACGCCGGCGAATTTGGCCGCCCGCGGTGCCTCGCCGGTCAGGCGGATGTGGTAGCCGGTCATGTGGCGGTTCAGCAGAACATAGGCAAAGATCACCGCAATCAACGCCGCCACCACACCCCAGTGCATGCCGGTGCCGACAATCAGCTCGGCATTATGGGCAGCGTCCCAGGACTGCAGGTTGCGGGAGCCTGGGAAGCCGAAGCCCTCGGGGTTTTTCAGCAGGCCCAGCGAGACCGAAGCCAGGAACTGCTCGGCCACATAGACCAGCATCAGCGAGACCAGGATTTCGTTAGTTCCAAAGCGGGTTTTCAGCACCGCCGGGATCATTGCCCAGAGCCAGCCGCCGAATGCACCGGCAATGACCATAAACGGGAAGATGAGGAAAGAGTCCGAGGGGTAGAAGGCAAGGCCGGCGCCGGCGCCGAAGATGGCGCCCATGATGTACTGGCCCTCGGCGCCGATGTTCCAGATGCCGGCACGGAAGCCCAGCGACAGGCCGATGGCGATCAGCACCAGCGGCGCGCCTTTCACCAAGAGCTGCGGGCGGTAGTAGAAGGAGAACTCGCCAAACAGAGGCTCCCAGAAAATCGTGCGGATCGCCTCCACCGGCGGTTTGCCAAGCGCCGCGAACAGCAGTCCGCCAACGATCATGGTGGCAATCACCGCCACCAGCGGCGTCGCCATCGACCAGGCACGCGACGGCTGCGGCCGTTTCTCAAGCCGGATCATGAAGCGGCTCCCTGTTTCATCTTTCCAAAAATACTCTCGCCAAAGGCGAAAACTCTGCAGGCGGTGTCAGACATGCGCCACCTCCATGCCATGCGCGCCGCCCATCATCAGGCCGATCTCGTCCACCGTCAGGCCTGCAGCCTCGCGCGGGGCGCTGAGGCGGCCTTCGTTGAGGGCGGCAAAGCTGTCGGAGATTTCCATCAGCTCATCCAGATCCTGGCTGATGCAAATGACCGCCGCACCCTTGGCCGCGAGATCCAGAAGCGACTGGCGGATGGATGCGGCGGCGGCGGCATCAACGCCCCAGGTCGGCTGGTTCACCACCAGCACATCCGGGTCCTGCAGCACCTCCCGCCCGATCACGAATTTCTGCAGGTTGCCGCCGGACAGCGACCGGGCTGCATTGCCGGGGCCCGGTGTGCGAACATCAAACGCCTTGATGATGCGTTCGGCAAAGTCCTTGGTGGCACCCCAGTCGAGGAATCCGTTCTTCTCCAGCCCCTCGCGCACCGAACCGGTGAGCATTGCGTTCTCGGTCAGGTTCATGTCCGGCGCAGCGGCGTGGCCGAGGCGTTCTTCCGGCGCGGCCAGCACACCAAGCTTGCGCCGGGCGGTTGGACCCAGCTTGCCGATTGGCTGCCCATGCAGTTTCACTGCGTCGGGTTCGGTCAGGGTTTCGCCGGACAGCACCCCCAGCAATTCGTCCTGGCCGTTACCGGCCACACCGCCGATGCCGAGGATCTCACCCTTGCGCACGGTCAGATGCACGTTTTTGAGCGCGGTGCCAAAGGCGGAAGGCGCAGGCACCGACAGGCCGGAGATGTCCATTGCGACTTCGCCGAACTCACGGCTGCCGCGTTCAGGCGTTTGCAGGGTGCTGCCAACCATCATTTCGGCCATGTCCCGGGCGGAGGTTTCAGAGGGAATGCACTCGCCTACATTCTTGCCCAGCCGCAGGATGGTGGCGTGGTCGCACAGGGTGCGGATTTCTTCCAGCTTGTGGGAGATATAGAGGATCGAGGTGCCCTCTGACTGCAGCTTCTGCAGGGTCTTGAACAGGATCTCCACCTCTTGCGGCGTCAGCACCGAAGTTGGCTCATCCATGATCAGAAGCTTGGGGTCCTGCAGCAGGCAGCGGATGATCTCGACCCGCTGGCGTTCCCCTGCCGACAGGTCGCCGACGGTGCGGTAGGGATCCAGCGGCAGGCCGTAGGTTTCCGACACCTCGCGGATGCGGGCAGCGAGGTCGCGCATCTCGGGCGGGTTTTCCATGCCCAGGGCGATGTTTTCGGCCACGTTGAGCGCGTCGAACAGCGAGAAATGCTGGAACACCATGGCGATGCCGTCGGCGCGCGCCTGGCGCGGCTCAGCGGGCTCATAGGGCTGTCCGCGCAGCAGCATCTTGCCGCTGTCGGGTTTGACCAGCCCGTAGATCATCTTGACCAGGGTCGACTTGCCGGCGCCGTTTTCGCCCAGCAGGGCATGCACTTCGCCCTCGCCGATGTCAAAGGAGACAGTGTCATTTGCCACCACTCCGGGGTAGGCCTTGGTCAGGCCTTGAAGGCTCAACAGTGGTACAGTCACGTGCGCCGGTCCTCTTTCATTGTTCTGATCCCCCAGTCAGCCGCCGCCGCGGCGGGCATCCCGTTCTCCGTTTCATTGCGGATGGCCGGATGCAGTGCCGCCAAGGGATACTGCCGGTTTCCCGCCATGGGAATAGTGTTTGGGCAAATGCCCTGCGATTTCAGGGGTATGGCCGCGAGGATGCCATGATGGAACGGCACCAGCGGTACGCGCGCCGGGCTGCACCGGCCCTGAGCACAGGTCAAGCTGACCCACATTGCATTGCGAGTTGCGCATCTTCCCGATACCGCCGCTTTACCCTGTTGACCCGGAGTACCGTCCCCTCGATGCGGCGCAGAAGGGAGGCGGGCTGTTTATTGCTTGCTGCCAGCAGCCTAGGGAGCGGTCCGTTGCCAAAGCAAGGAAAACCGGTGCTGCGCTGCAGTATTCTGCGGAGCAAGAAAATTGCGGCACATACGGGTAGGTCGTTAATATTTATGCGTTTTATCTGCAGGTTTGCGGAGGCTTTACGCGCTGGATGCGAAAGAGTTTCAACAAAATGGATAAAATGCATTGCCCACCGCACCGGTTTTGGCGGGTGTTCATCGCACAGATCGCTCTTTCGCCTCTGCGTGTCAATAAGATAGCGTGGCGCCATGACAAGCTCTCCCCGATTCATTCACCTGCGCACCCATACCGAATACTCGCTGCTGGAAGGCGCCGTGCGGCTTAAAAAGCTGCCGGACCTGTGCAAGAAGCACGAGATGCCCGCAATTGCGGTGACGGACACCAACAACCTGTTTTCGGCGCTGGAGTTTTCGGTTTCGGCAAGTGGCGCCGGTGTGCAGCCGATCATCGGCTGCCAGGTGGATCTGCGGTTCACCGAACCGGCGCCGGGGGAGCGGCCCAAACCGCCCGCGCCGCTGGTGCTGCTGGCGCAGAGCGAGGCGGGCTATGAGCACCTGATGAAGCTGAACTCCTGCCTGTATCTGCGGCAGGGGGGCGAGCTGCCGCATGTGACGCTGGAGGAGCTGGAAGAGAACGCTGGTGACGTGATCTGCCTCAGCGGCGGCCCGGACGGGCCGGTCGGGCGGCTGCTGCAGATGGGCCAGCGCCCGGCGGCGGAAGCGCTGATGCAGCGGCTGAAGGCCATCTTCCCGAACCGCCTGTATGTGGAGTTGCAGCGCCATCCGGGAGAGCACGGCCAGCCGGAGGCGGAGAAGCAGACTGAGCGTGGCCATGTGGAAATGGCCTATGCCATGGACCTGCCGCTGGTCGCCACCAATGACGTCTATTTCCCCAACACGGAAATGTTCGAGGCGCATGACGCCATGATCTGTATCGCCGAGGGCGCCTATGTCGATCAGGTGGAGCCGCGCCGCCGGCTGACCGCACAGCATTACTTCAAGAGCCAGGAGGAGATGGTTGCGCTGTTTGCCGACCTGCCCGAGGCGATTGAAAACACGGTGGAGATCGCCAAGCGCTGCGCCTTCATGGCCTACCGGCGCGACCCGATCCTGCCGAAGTTTGCCGATGACGAGGTGGCCGAACTGCGCCGCATCGCCAATGAGGGCCTGCAGCAGCGTCTGGCGGTGATCCCCCACGCGGTGAGCGTGGAGGAATACCAGGAGCGGCTAGATTTCGAGCTGGGCATCATCGAAGGGATGGGGTTCCCGGGCTACTTCCTGATCGTTGCCGACTTTATCCAATGGGCCAAGGACCACGACATTCCGGTGGGGCCGGGGCGGGGCTCCGGTGCGGGTTCATTGGTGGCCTATGCGCTGACGATTACCGACCTTGATCCGCTGCGTTATTCCCTGCTGTTCGAACGCTTCCTGAACCCGGAACGGGTGTCGATGCCCGACTTCGACATCGACTTCTGCATGGACCGCCGCGAAGAGGTGATCAAATACGTGCAGGAGAAATACGGCAGGGATAAAGTTGGGCAGATCATCACCTTTGGCGCGCTGCTGTCCAAGGCGGCGGTGCGCGACATGGGGCGGGTTCTGCAGATGCCTTATGGCCAGGTGGACCGGCTGTCCAAGCTGATCCCGGTCGAAGGTGTGAAGCCGATGTCGATCGTGGACGCGCTGAAGGAAGAGCCGCGTCTGAGCGAAGAGGCCCGCAACGAGCCGGTGGTGGACCGGCTGCTGACCTATGGCCAGCAGGTCGAGGGGCTGCTGCGCTCTGCCGGCACCCACGCGGCGGGCGTGGTGATCGGGGACCGGCCGCTGGATGCGCTGGTGCCGCTCTACCGGGATCCGCGTTCGGACATGCCTGCGACCCAGTTCAATATGAAATGGGTGGAGCAGGCGGGGCTGGTGAAGTTCGACTTCCTCGGCCTGAAAACACTTACCGTCATTCAAAACGCCATGGACCTGATCTTCCAGTCAGGCCGCGATCTGCATATAGCTGAGGATGGCACCCAGCTCTATGAGCCGCCGGAGGGGGCGGAGAACCAGATCAACGCCATTCCGCTGGATGACAAGGTCACTTATGATCTCTACTCCCGCGCCAAGACGGTTGCGGTGTTCCAGGTGGAATCCACCGGCATGATGGATGCGCTGAAGCGCATGAAACCCACCTGTATCGAGGACATCGTGGCGCTGGTGGCGCTGTACCGCCCCGGCCCGATGGAAAACATCCCGGTCTACTGCGAGGTGAAGAACGGCCAGCGCGAGATCACCTCGGTACACCCGCTGATCGACCACATCCTGGAAGAGACCCAGGGCATCATTGTTTATCAGGAACAGGTGATGCAGATCGCCCAGGTGATGGCGAACTACACCCTTGGCGGCGCCGACCTGCTGCGCCGGGCGATGGGTAAGAAGATCAAGGAGGCGATGGACGCCGAGCGCCCCAAATTCGAGAAGGGCGCGGCGGAGAACGGGGTCGACAAGAAGAAAGCCAGCGAGGTTTTCGACCTTCTGGAGAAATTCGCCAACTACGGCTTCAACAAATCCCACGCGGCGGCTTATGCGGTGGTGTCCTACCAGACCGGCTGGCTGAAGGCCAACCACCCGGTGGAGTTCATGGCCGGCGTCATGAACTGCGATATCCATCTGACCGACAAGCTGGCGATCTACTTCGAAGAGGTGAAGAAGGGGCTGAAGCTTAAATACGTGCCGCCCTGCATCAACCGCTCGCTGGCGACCTTCAACGTGGTCAATGGTGAGCTGGTCTATGCGCTGGGCGCGCTGAAAAACGTCGGCCTGGATGTGATGCGGCTGGTGGCCGAGGCGCGAAATGAGGACGGCCGCGAGCGTCCCTTTGTCAATGTCTTCGACTTCGCCCGCCGGGTGAACCTCAAGAAGGTCGGCAAGCGGCCGCTGGAAATGCTGGCGCGGGCGGGGGCCTTTGATCAGCTGGACAGCAACCGCCGCCGGGTGTTTGAGAGCCTCGGCGCACTGGTCGATTACTCTGCTGCGGTGCATGACCAGAGGAATTCCAGCCAGGTGTCGCTGTTCGGTGAGGCAGGCGAGGACCTGCCGGAGCCGCGGCTGCCCAATGTGCCGGACTGGCTGCCGGCCGAGCGTCTGTCTGAGGAATTCAAGGCGATTGGCTTCTACCTCTCGGGCCATCCGCTGGACGATTACATGCCCGCGCTGAAGCGCAAGGATGTCATGACGCTGGACGAGGTGACAGCCAAGGCCGAACGCGGGCCGTTCATGGCCAAGATGGGCGGCGTGGTCGCGGGGCGGCAGGAGAGGAAGTCGGCGCGCGGCAACCGCTTTGCCTTTGCCCAGCTGAGCGACCCTTCCGGAGCCTATGAGGTGACGCTGTTCTCCGAGGTGCTGGAGAAGTCCCGCGAGTTTCTGGAGACTGGCGCCAAGGTGGTGATCACGGCTGAGGCGACGATGGAAAGCGACCAGCTGAAACTTCTGGTGCGCTCGGTCGGGCCGGTGGACAGCGCCATTGCGGATGCCGGGCGAAGCTCCTTGCGCGTGTACCTGAGTGATGCGGCGGCTGTTGGCACCGTGGCGCAGGTGCTGGAGGATGCCAAGGCGGCGGCCCGCAATGCATCGCGCGGAGAGGTCTACATGTACCTGCAGGATCCCGGCCTGCCCGGAGATGTGGAAATGGATCTGGGCCAGGCGTTTCCGATCAATCCGCAGATCAAAGGCGCCCTTAAGTCGCTGGACGGGGTGTTGGACGTGGAGGAGATTTGAGGCCCCCAATCTGCATTCAAGGTATTCGGAAGTAAGGTGCAGAGCTCTGACTAGGGTCAGGATGCATTGATTTCCGATGTGTCGTGTGATCCGGAGCTCGAAAACGAGCGGTGTGCATGTCTGATCTATTCTGGTTGAGCGACGCGGCATTTGGGCGTCTGGCGCGCGGCCGGGGCGGCGCCGGGGATATGCCTCTGCGCCCTGCGTCGAACACCCGGTAATTCCCCCTTCCCGCGGGCTGGCGATCCCTTGACCCTTGTGCGGAAACCCTTAGTGTCCGGCACAACTTTTAAGGGTTTTATTTGATGAACGCATTTGTGCAGGACGCCCGGCTGGGGCGTCTGACAACCGTCTTGGGGCCGGAAGCGCTGGTGCTGATGCGCTTTGACGGAACCGAGGCGCTGAACGGGCTGTTTGACTATTCCGTCGAGGCGCTGGCCACACGGGATGATCTGGATTTCGATGCGCTGCTGGGCACCCATGCCACGGTCACGATCGCCGGTGCGGAAGGGCCTGCGCTGTTTGACGGCATCATCACCGAGGCCCGCTGGAAAGGCCCGGGCGAGAACGGCTGGCGCTATGATCTGCGGCTCCGGCCCTGGTTCTGGCTGGCCGGAAAACGGCGCAACCAGCGGATCTTTCACCATAAAACCGTGGTGGAGATCCTGCAGGAGCTGCTGGCGGACTACGGCCATCTGGGCAATCCGCATCTGGAAACCGCTCTGAGCAACGACTACCCGGAGCTGGAGTACACGGTGCAGTACCGTGAAAGCGACCTGGATTTCACGCGCCGCCTGATGGAGCGCTTCGGGATCTCCTTTCACATCCGCCACCAGGAGGCCAGCCACACGCTGGTGCTGACGGACGACGTGCTGAACCACGCCGAAATCCCATCCCGCCCCTATTACGGCGCGGCCCAGAACCAGGGCGCCACGGGCGAGCATTTCTGGGCCTGGGGGCCGGAGCGGCGGCTGACGACGGGCGCAACCCGGCTGACGGATTACAACTTCAAGACGCCGATGGCGGCGATGGAAAGCGACCGCCTGGGCGACGCGGCTTATGCCGAAGGCCAGCTGGAAGCCTATGATTATCCCGGCGGCTACCTGGACCTTGGGCGCGGCAAGACGGTGGCGCAGCTGCGCTGCGAAGAGGAGCGCGGCCATGATGCGCGCCAGTTCGCCAGCGGCGACATCACCGGCTTGCGGCCGGGCGGCGTCGTGCCGCTGGGGGGCGGCGATGCGGTGCCCGGCGACGGCGCCAAACACCTTTGCCTATGGGCGCGCTATTCTTTTGTCAGCCAAAGCTATGGATCGAACCGGGAAGGCGCCTCTGCCGGCCGCCCCTTCACTGCCGACTACCGGCTGATGCCCGTGACCGCCCCGATGGTGCCGCCGCGGGTGACGCCGGTGCCGGTGGTGCAGGGCCCGCAAACGGCCGTGGTGGTTGGCGAGGGCGAGATCGACTGCGATGAGCACGGCCGCATCCTGGTGCATTTCCATTGGGACCTGGAGAAGTCGTATTCCATGCGCTGCCGGGTCAGCCAGAACTGGGCCAGCCAGGGCTGGGGCGGCATGGTGATCCCCCGCATCGGCATGGAGGTGGTGGTCGAGTTCCTGGAGGGCGACCCCGACAAACCGCTGGTCACCGGCTGCGTCTACAACGGCCGCAACAAACCGCCTGTGGATTTGCCGGCAAAACGGTCCCGTTCCGTGTTCAAAACCAAATCACATCAAGGGCAAGGCTTCAACGAGCTGACCTTTGAAGATCAGTCCGGTGAAGAATTCATCTACATGCACGCACAGAAGGATCTGAACATGCATGTGGAAAACTCCTCCATGCGGCGCGTCGAATTTGACGACAACGTGTCTGTCGGCAATGCCTCCAACCTGGATGTTGCCGCAGACCGGACCGAAACCATCGACGGGTCGCTAAACCTGAAGGTGACGGGGCCAATCCTTGAAAAGACAGATGCCGACCGGGGCAGCGACGTTGGCGGCAGTTATGCCGTAAGCGCTGGCGGGGACCTCACGATCAAAGCGGGCGGGGAGATCGTGCTGGATGCCTCCAAGATCACGCTGGTTGCCGGTGGTGCTGCATTGGTTCTGGAAGGCGGGGCGGTCAACGCCGCTCCGGTCTTAAATGTCGGCTCCGCTTCGCCTGGTGCCGCGGCCCTGCCGCCTATCCCCGCGGTCCTGAAGGCTGCCGCCGGTGAAGGAACGCCGTTTGTATCCCATTGCCCGCTGAAAGGCGAATGACCATGCATCCCATATGGATTGCTGACTGCGAGCTGAGCGCCCTGGAAGAGGCACAGCCGTTCTGGGGCGGCGGGCACGGTAAGGTTTTGGCGCAGCTTATGCTGCGCGCAGCTGGGCGTCCGGAACTCGAAGCAACTCTACGGGCTTCCGTGGCTGCCGGTCAGGCTCGGCTGTCCAAAGTTAGGTCTGCACAGCTGCTGTCCGAGCTGCCTCCTTCGGAACAGCTGACGGCCGCAGCGGCCCGCGCAGATGCCGCAAGACCGGTTCTGGTGGCGGAACCAGTACCTTTGGCTTCCGGCGTGCCCCTATGTTTTGAAGAGGTGAACTGGGATGCGCTGGAACCGAGCAGGGAGCTGTGGGCGGTTCTGGACGGAGTGAACTGGCCAGGGCTGCCGCAGCTCATTTCTGGATCCCGCTTGGAATCCGCCTGCCTATATACAACTCAGGATCCGGAAAAGCTGGCGGCAGCGCCATGGATCATCAGGTTGGACAGGCTTGATCCGCTGTATAGTGAACTGCGGAAACGTCCGCCCCAGGAGCATTCCGGAATTCTGCTGAAAACCTGCCTCGGGACAGAGGAGCTGAGACGGCATCTGAGACGTTTCACCATGCTGCCGACCCCTATCGGCACGGCGGTGCCGCAGTACTTCCGCTTTTATGACCCGCGGGTGCTCTTGGATTCGACAGTTGCGCTTCCGCCTGAGGTCCTCGGCCAGCTCTTGCGCCCCTTCAACAGTGTGATTGTACCGCTCAGTCCGCAATGCGTCGTGCCGGATCCCTCCAAGATATCCGAACCGCCCGGCATTTTTTCCCCGCCGGAAAGCTGCCGGAACCGTCTTGTTCAGCTGACTTGGGACACTGCGCTGACGGACTGTCCCGACAGGCCTCTTCGAATTGACGAAGTGAGCTTTGAAAAATTCGGCAGGCTTCATCGGGACCGGGCGGTTGCCAAGCTTGCGCTGTTTCTGCACAGCAGCCAGCAGGAATGCTACTCTCAGGAGGAATGCCTGCGGGCCGCGACCCTGGCTCCCGAAGCGGCGGCCAGGTTTGGCATGAGCAGCAAAAAGCAAATCACCGCAATCGCGCGCACCCTCCTGAAGTTCGGTGATGCATTTTGGGAGCGCCATTCCGAAGCGCATGCTGCGCTTACCGAGCCCGGAAAACTGCCCTGGCAGCGTAAGAACAGCCTGCTGGAGTGGATGACCAGAATGGATCAGGAGCAGCTGCTGCGTGACGTGGCCGGAGGTGAGCGATGAAACCAACCGCCCGGCTGGGGGATGTGCATGACTGCCCGAAATGCGGGCGCAATGCGATCACTGGCGTGTCGTCCCACTCAACCTGCGACGGCATACCCGTGGCCACGGTCGGAGATGCCACCGCCTGCGGCGCGGTTATCGTAACCGGCAGCAGCGATTGCATCACCGACGGCAAGCCGACCGCGCATATCGGGTCCAAAACCAGCCATGGCGGAACCATCGTGACCGGCTCGCCGTCGCAGAAAGTTCCGTAGTTTTCCTTTCCGACCGAATGACAGAGTATTTCCAGTGACCAATTTCACTCCTGAAGCCGCCGATTACGCTTTTCTGCTCAAGTACAAACCGGAAGCGTTTGCGAGCCGGGGCGACGCCAAAGAGGTTCTTCGGCAGATCGCGCAAGGCACGGATCCTGCCAATGACAGCCATAGGCTTGGTGCCTTGGCGAACAACTACGCCAGAGGCGGCAACCCGCCGCTCACCCAAAGCCCTATCCCGCCGGAACCGGACGCCGATGGGGACGGTAAAATTGATACGGAGTTCGGTAAGGCCTGCGTCGATTGCAAGATGCAGGAACCCTGCTGCATGCTGGCAGGGACCGTGACCGATAGCTCCGACAGCTCCCGCAAGCTCTATTGGCCGCCAGTATTGGGGCAAACAAAGATGCTGACGGTCGCCAAGGAGATGCAGGGCAACAACCTGGTTTCCAATCTGGACGTGGAGTGGAAGGGGCGGGGCTGCGAGGTGGGTCACCCCGATCGCCCTCGGATCCTCACCAGCAGACTGGCAGACCGGACTGCACAGATTGAGGCCCAAAAGGCCACTGTTCCGGCCGGGGAGGCGCAGGGGTTCAGCACGGCGCTGATGCTCAAGAACTACGTGCCGGAAAATGTGCTTTATGCCCTGTTTGCCTTTGATGCGGTGATGGCACTGCAGAAGGCCTCTGGCGGCACAACCGCGGCCACCTTCAAGCCGGTTCAATGCCTGGATGACGGCTCCATCGGCACGGAACTTAGGGTGATCCCGGTGCCCTATGCCAAACTGGACGGCAAGCTGGAACTGGCCACCCGCATCAGCTTTACCACCGGCGGGGTTAAGGCGGCGGCAACCGCCAAGGGCACGCTGGAGGGAAAATACGGCAACCTTACCATCAAGGCAGAGGGCGAGGCAGGCGGCAACAGCAGTACAGGAGAGGCCGTTGATGACGGAAAGAACGCGCCAGGCCTGATAGGCACTATGGCCAGCATTATCGGCCAGATGGATCACTATGTTGCAATGGGCAACACAAAGGATCGCAAAAAACTGGATCTGACCGCCTATTCTTCCGGCATAACTCTCAGTAAGTCGCTCAGCTTTTCTCCCATGGGATTTGAGATCAACGCCAAGAAGGGGTCACCAGACCTGGAGCTGAATATTGGAAAACTGAAATCGGAATTCGAAATCGGAATTTCAGGCCGCCTTGATATCATTGATGCGCTAATCTCTGCCGTCGCTACACCGGCTACTGGCCGAGCGGTACAACAAGCCCGCGCACGCATGGCGGAAGGTGAGTATGTAAAAGGTCAATTGGAAGCTTACCTAAAAGTTGCCGCCACCGGCAAGCTGATCCATGGCATCAACAGCGGCGCCAGGATCACCCTTCCCGCCAATGGTGAAATGGATGCCGCCTGGGACGGGATTTCCCAGGAGTTTGGCGGCGAGTTGAAAATCCGCGGTGAGGCCAAAATAGCCATCGAAGTTCAAGTTGAAGTCTGGATCGTTGAAGCCCAAGCCGGTGCCAGCGGCACAATCAACACCTCCTGGACCTGGGCTATGCGCATGCATGAGGGCAAGCGCCAACGCAAATACAGTTTCGAAGGTGTGACCGTGAAGGCGAAGATTGGTGGGAGTCTGGACGTTAAACGTCAGCGCAAAAATCGCACACAAGACTTACTTGATCAGAAAGATCCATTTCGCATGGATGGAAACGCATCCGATTTGTTCCAACAAGTCGATGATGAAATTGTCCAATCGGTTGCGGAAGAGGGAAATATGAAAAAGAAGATATCAGCCCAGAACGCCCTTGCGGAGTTTTCAGCTGAGCACACAAGAACAATCTTTGAGGAAGTCAAAGGCAAATGGGAAGACTACTGAAATCACTTTTCTTAGCGACTATGATGCTGATAACGAGCAGGAACATAACTATGGCCCAAGACATGGACCACGGCTACTATGCCAATATCGTCTCAGGCGGGGCCATCTGGAGCCTGCGCGTCAACGACATGCACATTCGTGAAAACGTCAATTTCGGCCATGGCGATTCAAGCGGTAATATCAGTCGGGCTGTTCAGCCCGGCCGCAACACCCTGTCGCTGATATTTTCACCAATCACCGGTAAAAACCCGGATACCGGGGAGTATGAACAGAGCCTGCGGGATGATGTCAGTTTTGAAGTCTCAGTTGAACGCCTGGATTTCAAAACACGCGAGAGCCAGGAAATCAACGCTCTGCACATCATCTATGATGAAGAACGGTCGGGCTTCATAAGCCAGCCCCAGACCCGCTTTGGTGAGGACAGGGTGCTGCGGCACCCGTTGATTTGGAGTGATGGGCGACACAGGTTTTCCCAGACCCAAACCGAGAAAGTTATACTGGAAAACGGGCAAACCTTTGCTGCCTACCGGATCGACCTGGAGTTTTTTGTCGAGGATGATCAACTCTGGCCGCAGCATTGGGAGGCTGAGGCAGTGCCGCTGGAGGACACCCCGGACATGCGGCGGGAGCTTTGGGCGGCTTATCAGGATGTCCACAGCCTGTTTCAGCGGGGCGATACCGAGGTGTTCTTTCGAATGATGGAACCGTCCTGGGCTCGCGCCGCGCATATTTATACAGAATACTCATCGGCACGAGAGTTTATCGAAAACGTTGACGATGGCCTGAATAGTTACAAAGCTGTACAGCCAGATGGTGAAGTGCTGCAACCGCTGGAACTAGTCACTGATTTGCAGAAAGCAGCCGTGCAAATCTATGGCAACGGCCGCCTGGTATGGATCCGCCCGGATCCTTTTGTTTGGGAACACCCTCAAACCGGCGAGATCACCACTGTTCCAGTCGTTTTCTACAAAACAGTGGCTGGCGAATGGAAAATCGCCGAAATCAACATCGGCCTCTGACCCCTCCGGCCCGCTGCCCTTTTTGCGGCGGGCCATCTGACCAAGAGTTTTTTATGACACGCATTCTGAACTGGGCCGCCGCTCTGCTTCTGGCCCTCACCGCCCCGCTGATGGCCCAAGACATGGACCACGGCTACTATGCCAATATTGTCTCAGGCGGGGCCATCTGGAGCCTGCGCGTCAACGACATGCACATTCGTGAAAACGTCAATTTCGGGCATGGCGATTCAAGCGGCAGTATTAGTTGGGCTGTTCAGCCCGGCCGCAACACCCTGTCGCTGATATTTTCACCTATCACCGGTAAGAACCCGGATACAGGGGAGTATGAACAGAGCCTGCGGGATGATGTCAGTTTTGAAGTCTCAGTTGAACGCCTGGATTTCAAAACACGCGAGAGCCAGGAAATCAACGCCTTGCACGTCATCTATGATGAGGTGCAAAGCGGATTCGTCGGCCAGCCTCAGACCCGATTTGGTGAGGACAGGGTGCTGCGGCTCCCGCTGATTTGGAGCAATGGGCAACACAAGTTTTCCCAGACTCAAACTGAGAAAGTTATACTGGAAAACGGGCAAACCTTTGCCGCCTACCGGATCGACCTGGAGTTTTTTGTCGAGGATGATCAGCTCTGGCCCCAACATTGGGAGGCTGAGGGGGTGAGCTACTCCCCAATCGTTGGACAGCTTTCGGCGTAACTTAAGCTACTCTCTGCTCCTGCTGACCTGTTTGGGTTTCGTCTTTTCTCAGCCAATAAACCACGGCCGGAGGTTTGCCACCAAG